>NZ_NEQV01000003.1 GCF_002799245.1 Stenotrophomonas maltophilia
CGACGTTAAGGTGCGGGATGGGGATCGCTCGGCTCGTCTGTCGGCTGGTACCCGCAGATATCATGTTGACGGTCCCTCCACCCTGGCTCCTACATACCTCGTAGGAGCCGGGAGGAACATACAAGCCATGCTCGGCTGCTGTTGGTAGAAGCTCGTCTACAGAAGCAGATCAGGGCGCGGCGTTGGCGCCGGGGCGCACGTAGTAGGACTGGCCGCTGTCATCGACGAACATCAGTTCCGGCTTGCCCTGCCAGGAGGTCAGCATGGCGCCGGTGTTGTTCTGGTGCTTGACCATCAGGCTGGCGCCGCGGTCCGGGTTGGCCACCACCTTGAACACTTCCGTGGTGCCATTGGCATCATCCAGGGTCAGCACGGCTTCGCCGCCACGATCGCTGGTGCCATAGCCACCGCGTTCGGAGCCATCCGGGCCGAGCAGGATCAGGCCGGACAGGGCGGTGGCGCGCGGCCCCTGGGTACGGCCCCGGCTGAGTGGGTCGGGAACCGGCGCGCCGAGGATCACCCGTGCCTGGCCGTTGCCATCGTGGATGATCAGCCCGCGCGCTTCGATGATGCGCTGTGGCGATTGGCTGCGATGCAGGCTCCAGGCAGTCCAGCCGGAAACCAGCAGGGCGAGTGTGGAGACCACCAGCGTGGTCAGCAGCAGTGCGCGGGGCATCATATCGTCCTTCCCTGGATGCAGCGACGATAGCGGATGCGGGCGGCCGATGGCCAGTTCGTTGTGTGACGCTGTGTATCGTCAATGGAAATCGCGGCTGTGGCTGCGCAGCCCCTGCAGCAGTTCATCCAGGCAGTGCATGCGCTGCACGATGACATGCTGCACGCCATCGACGCGTTCCAGGCGGCCGTCGATCTGCATCAGCTGGGTATCGACCAGTACCCGGTGCTGGCGATCGGCCAGGTGCCGCCAGACCACGGCGTTGACCATGCCGGTTTCATCTTCGAGGGTGAGGAAGGTAACGCCGCTGGCGGTCTGCGGGCGCTGGCGCATGCGTACCAGGCCGGCGATGCGCACGCGGCGGCCATGGCCGTGGCCAGCCAGCTGCGCGGCATCCAGGCAGCCACGACTGCGCAGCTGCGTGCGCAGGAACGAGACCGGGTGCCGGCCGAGGGTGGTGCCGGTGCTGCGGTAGTCGGCCTGCATGTCTTCCCAGGCGCTGGGCAGGGGCAGTGGCACGCGGGCTTCGGCAGTGGCGCGGGCCTGGTCGAACAGCGGCAGCCGGTTCTCCACGCCGGAGATATCCCAGCGTGCACGATGGCGATGGCCGCTGAGCCCGCGCAGTGCACCGGCATCGGCCAGCAGGCCCTGCTGGCGGCGGTCGAGTGCGGTGCGCTGGCACAGGTCGCCGACATCGTCGAACGGGCGACGCTCACGTTCGCGGGTGATGGCCTGTACGGCCGCTTCGTTGCAGCCTTCGACCAGGCGCAGGCCGAGCCGGATCGCCGCCGCCCCCTTGCTGAAATCCAGCGTGCAGTCCCAGCCGCTGTGCCGCACGTCCACCGGCAGCACCCTGATGCCATGCCGGCGCGCGTCCTGCAGCAGCTGGTCCGGGCTGTAGAAACCCAGCGGTTGGCTGTTGATCAGGCTGGCGGTGAACGCGGCCGGGTGATGGCACTTCAGCCAGCAGCTGGCATAGGTCAGCAGGGCGAAGCTGGCGGCGTGGCTTTCCGGGAAACCGTAATCGCCGAAGCCCTTGATCTGCTCGAACAGGTGTTCGCCATACTCGCGGCTGAAGCCGTTCTTCAGCATGCCGGACAGCAGCTTTTCGCGATGGGGCTCCAGGCCGCCACGGCGCTTCCAGGCCGCCATCGAACGGCGCAGGGCATCGGCCTCGCCGGGGGTGTAGCCGGCCGCATCCACCGCCAGCTGCATCACCTGCTCCTGGAACAGCGGCACGCCGAGGGTGCGTGCGAACACGCGTTCCAGCTGCGGCGGGTACAGCGGCTCATCGAGGGTGTCCAGCGCCTGCGGGCCCTGTTCGCGCAACAGCCGGCGCCGCTCCAGATAAGGGTGCACCATGTCGCCCTGGATCGGGCCGGGACGCACGATCGCCACCTCGATCACCAGGTCGTAGAAGTTGCGTGGTTGCATGCGTGGCAGCATCGCCATCTGTGCGCGCGACTCGATCTGGAACACGCCGATGGTGTCGGCGGCACTGATCATGTCGTAGGTCGGGGTGTCCCCGTCGGGGATCGCATCCATGCGCCCGCTGTGCAGGCCATGCTGCTGCAGCATCGCCAGGCACTTGCGGATGGCGGTGAGCATGCCCAGTGCCAGGCAGTCGACCTTCATCAGGCCGGTGGCATCAAGGTCATCCTTGTCCCATTGGATGACGGTGCGGTCGGCCATCGCCGCGTTCTCCACCGGCACCAGGGTCGACAGCGGGTGCTCTGAAATCACGAAACCGCCCGGGTGCTGCGACAGGTGGCGCGGGAAATCGATCAGCTCGGCGGTCAGCGCCAGCAGCCGCCGCATCAAGGGCGTGTCCGGGTCGAAACCGCGTTCGCGCAGGGTCTCTGGCAGCGGTACATGGCCGCCCCAGTGGTCCATCGCCGCGCCCAGTTCGTTGACCTGGTCCATTGGCAGGCCGAGTGCACGGGCCACGTCGCGGATCGCGCTGCGGCCACGGTAGCTGATCGCTACCGCAGTCAGTGCGGCGCGTTCGCGGCCATAGCGCTTGAACACGTACTGCAGCACTTCCTCGCGGCGCTCGTGCTCGAAGTCGATGTCGATATCCGGTGGTTCATCGCGCTCGGCGGAGATGAAGCGCTCGAACAGCAGGTTGCTGCGCGCCGGGTCGATCTCGGTCACGCCCAGCACGAAGCACACCGCCGAGTTGGCCGCCGAGCCGCGGCCCTGGCAGAGGATGTCCTGGCTGCGCGCGAAGCGCACGATGTCCTGCACGGTGAGGAAGTAGGAGGCGTAGTTCTTCTGCTTGATCAGCGCCAGTTCGTGCTCGATCTGTTTGCGTTGCGCCGGTTCGATGCCGCCTTTCCAGCGCCATGGGATGCCACGCTCGACCAGGACACGCAGCCAGCTGTCCGGGTCGTGGCCTTCGGGTACCAGCTCGCGTGGATAGGTGTACTGCAGCTGTTCCAGGGTGAAGTGGCAGCGCTCGGCAATGCGCAGGGTCTCGGCCAGCAGGGCAGCCGGATACAGCTGGGCCAGCGCGGTGCGCGGGCGCAGGTGGCGCTCGCCGTTGGGGAACAGGCGCCAGCCGGCTTCGGCCACGCTGCAACGGTGGCGGATGGCGGTCAGGATGTCCTGCAGGGCGCGGCGCCGCCGCACATGCATGTGCACATCACCACTGGCTACCAGCGGCAGGCGGTGGCGTTCGCCGAAGCCCTGCAGCTGCTGCAGGCGGCGTGCGTCGTCGTGTTCGTGGTGCAGCTCCACCGCCAGCCACAGCCGATCATCGAAGCCGGCACGCAGCAGTTCCAGATCGGTGGCGGCCGGTTGCCGGTCCAGCCACAGGCACAGCAGGCCGTCGGGCAGGCCGAGCAGGTCCTCGCGCAGGCAGCGGTACCCGCCCTTGGCTGCCCGCCGCCGGCAGGTAGTGATCAGCTGGCACAGCCCGGTATAGGCGGCCTGGTCGGTGCACAGCAGGGCCAGCTTCGGCCCGTCCTCGACCTGGAATTCGGCGCCGACGATCAGCGCCACGCCATGCGTCTTCGCTGCCTGCCAGGCGCGCACGATACCGGCCAGCGAGCATTCGTCGGTGATTGCCAATGCGCGGTAGCCCTGGCCAGCGGCGCGCGCGAACAGTTCTTCGGCGATCGAGGCGCCACGCTGGAAACTGAAGGCCGACAGGCAGTGCAGTTCGGCGTAGCCGGGCAGTTCGCTGTGCATGGCGGCTCAGCCGAACCAGCCGTGCAGCATCCACGGCGCATGGGGGTCGTTGCGCGTGCGGAAGGCCCAGCCGCGCTGGCCGTGAGCGGTTTCCACCACGTAGTAGTCGCGGCGCGCGTCGGCCTGGTCCCACCAGCCCGATTCGATCCGCTCCGGCCCGGCGACGATGCGCAGCCGTGGATCACGCAGCGGTTGCGGCGTATCCAGCAGCCAGCCAGGGCGCAGTGGCCAGTATGCCGGTGGCTTGCCCGGTGGCTGGGTGCCACTGGCGCGTTCGGGGCGATGGTCGGCCTGCACCGCCAGCGGCAGCACCGCGTCGTCGCCCAGCCGCGCGCGCAGGCGCTCGCGCAGCTGGTTCCAGGGCATTGCCTGTGCCGGCCGGGTGTCGAACAGGTCACGCGCGGCGGGTACGAACGGTGGCAGCTGTTCGGCCTGCAGGCGCAGTGCGCGGCTGCCGGCGGGCAGGGCGAAGGCTTCCATGCGGTTGCGTGCGATCTCGAACAGCAGCGCGGGATCGCGTTCGGGCGCCAGCAGGCCGATGGTCAGCACGCTGGCCGGCAGCAGGTCGTGCTCGAAATGCAGGTCGAAGCGCTGCACGCCACCATCGCGCGAGCACAGGAAGGCGGCCAGGTCCAGCAGCAGGCGGCGCAGCGGGAACAGCAGGGCCTGGCTGGATTCGATCTCGTATTCGAATTCGATGCGCGCATCGAAACGGTCCGGTGGCTGGTAGTAGCGCAGGGGTGCGGTGGGCAGGCCACGCAGTGCGTCCAGCTGCTGCAGTACCTCCGGTGCGAAGCGCCGGGCCAGGCTGTCACGCGGCAGCTCGAGCACCGCGCCCAGCGTGCGCAGGCCGGAACGGCCGAGCACGGTCACCGCTTCGCTGGGCAGGCCGCAGCGCGGCAAGGGCAGCTGTGCCAGCGCCGCCGGCAGCTGCTGCGCATCGATGCCCAGGCCATCGTGGACGTTGGCCAGCACGCGTGCGGCATGCGCGGTGGGGGCGGCCACCAGGCGATGGCGGAAACCGAGTTCATGCAGTTCGTTGCGCAGTCGCCGCTCGATCGTCAGCCAGTCACCGAACAGGGCACGGCTGGCACCGATCTCCAATACCAGCGCATGCGGGAAATCGAGGCTGACCTGCGAGCTGTAGGCATATGCCCAGCTGGCCAGCAGCTGCCGGGTGCGCAGTTCGGTGTCGGGGTCGTAATCGTGCAGCTGCAGGTCCTGCACCAGTACCTGCGCAGCCGACAGCAGCATGCCGGGGCGCAGCCCTGCTGCGCGCGCGGCCGGGCTGACTGCACGCAGCACGCGACGCTGCGCCGGCCCCTGCAGCAGCACCAGCGGCCGCTGCGGGTCCGGCTGCAGGCGCAGCACGCTGTCCAGCGCCAGCTGCGGCAACAACAGGCAGGCCCAGTGCATGGCGCGGCCTCAGTGGGCGATGGCCAGCGGCAATGGCTGCGCCGGCGGCAGGCCACCACGGCACTTCAGCACCCGCACCTGGCCGTGGTCGAGCTGCAGGCGCAGGCTGGCCGGGGAGGGATTGCGCGCCGCCAGCGCCTCGCGGAACACGAAGCCCAGGCACTGGCCGCTGTCGGCGGCCACCTGCAGGCGGCGCAGGGCGCGGTCGTCGGCCTGCTGTGGCCAGCACAGCACCGCGGCACAGGCCGCAGAGCGCAGGCATTGCTCGGCCGCCCACAGTGCCTGCTTCGGTGCGGCGTGGATGATCTGCAGCTGGGCCAGGTCCAGCCCGGCGGCGGCCCAGGCCGGGGCGTGCGGGCGATAGGGCGGGGCGACCAGCACGATCGGGCGGTCGCGCTGGCTCAGCCTGGCCAGCGCCGGCCAGACCAGGGCCAGCTCGCCCACGCCGGGCGCCGCCTGCAGGACCTCGCACAGCCCGCTGGCTGGCCAGCCGCCGCCGGGCAGGCGTGCATCCAGTGCCGGGTGGCCGCTGGCCAGATGGTCGCTGGCCGGCCCCTGGCGAGCCGGGCCGCGCCACAGCTGGCGCCCGTCCAGCAGCCGGTCGAGGGCAACGACGGCCCCCATCAGCCGGTCCTCCAGGGGAGGCGCCGGGCGAGCTGGAAGCGACAGAAACGGGCGGAAATGGCTGGCATGGAGCGAGTATCGACGAGCCGGTATCAGGGGCTGAGACCGGACATGCTACTCGCGTTGTAAGTAGAATTACTAATGAAATTGGAGGGTAGGGTTTCAGGTTGCTGAAGGGCTGAAGCATCCCCGCAGGGCGTGGATGTGGGAAACGCGTTGCCGACCCAGGTCGACATCCACCAGGCGTGCGCGATTGCGCCGTTTGTTCAAGCCCGCAACCGGCGCACGGCATCAGCATGCAGGCCCCTCACTTCCCGGGTTGCCCATGAAGCACTGGATGCTCCGCCTGTATGCCCCGTTGTTCCTGCTGGGTTTCGTTGCCGCTGCCGTCGTCTGGGTCGGCCACTGCCACGGTGACCCGCTATGGTTGCCGGCCTTGCTGGCGGTCGCCATCGCGGTCTCGTTCGCCGCCGAGCGCGCGTGGCCCTACGACCCTGTGTTCAACCATGATCAGGGCGACAGCATGCGTGACACCCTGCATGCACTGGTGAACGAAAGCCTGAACCTGCTGTCGATCGCAGCGGTGCCACTGCTGGCGGCAATCATTCCATGGCAGGCCTGGCCGGTGCAGTGGCCATTCGCAGTGCAGGTGCTGCTGGCCATCGTCTGCGCCGACCTTGGCATCACTCTGGTGCACTACCTCAGCCACCGCATCGGCTGGTTGTGGCGCCTGCACGCGGTGCATCACAGCGTCACCCGCATGTACGGCTTCAACGGCCTGATGAAACACCCGCTGCACCAGGCGGCCGAAGCAGTAGGCGGCGTGCTGCCACTGCTCATGCTGGGTCTGCCGATGCCGGTGGCCGCGGTGCTGGCCTTCGCCATTGCCATCCAGCTGCTGCTGCAGCATTCCAACGTGGACATGCGCCCCGGCGTGCTCGGCCGGATAATGGCGTGGGCGCCGCTGCACCGCTTCCACCACATGCGTTACGGCACCGCCGGCGACGTCAACTTCGGCCTGTTCCTGACCGTCTGGGATCATCTGCTGGGGACCGCCTTCGATGCGCCCGGCTATCGGCTGCAGCAACGCGATCTGGGCATCGGTAGTCAACCGGACTATCCACGCGATTACCAGGGACAGCTGCTGGCACCGTTCCGTGAACTGCCGCATGCCGAGGCGCCGGAGCTGCCAGCAGGCCTGCGCAGGCACGGATGATCGAGCGTGTCAGGCCGCGTGCAGCTGCAGGCCCTGCAGCTGTGCGGCACTGATGCCGAACATGCGGCGCAGGCTGCGTGACAGGTGGGCCAGGTCGGCGAATCCGGCAGCATGTGCGCTGTCGGTCAGGCTGTGCCCGCGCAGATGGTGCGTGAGCGCGCTGCGCAGCCGTTGCCAGAGCACCCAGCCGCGCAGGGTCACCGCCAGATCGGACTGGAAACGCCGGTGCAGCTGGCTGGCCGACAGGTGCGCTGCCTCGGCGATATCGGCGGCCGCTACCGGGCCAGGCAGGTGCTGGGCGATACGGGCCAGCGCCGCCTGCACGCGGCGATCGAGCGGCTGCGCGCGGCTCAGTCGTGGCAGCCAGCCACGCAGTTCCACCGCGTTGCCCGGCAGCGCGTGCAGGTGTTGCTGGATCTGGGTGGGATCGGCATGGGCCGGTTCAAGGAACACCGTGCAGCCTGCTTGCGGTGCCGACAGGATCGCATGTGGCTGGAATGACGGAACCCACAGCCGCTGGCCCTGCTGCTGCACGCCACCGATCCCGACCTGCCAGGGCGTATCGTCGCTCAGCAGCAGTTGGTGGGCGTAGTGCGCGTGCGCAGCGCTGTCACCCGCATGACCGTGAAGCACGGCGGCGTGCGCATCCAGCAGCAACGTGCCGTTCCAGGGCAGGGTGGGAGAGGACATGGAGGAATTGTAGATCCACGCCCTGCGTGGACGGATCTCCATCGAAATCGAATATTCCAGCAATTGAACGAAGTGCAGCCGAGCATGGGCCCGGTTACACAGCAGCCCGGCCGCGCACCCTCAGCGCCCGTGCGGGTCGGGCCGGTGATGTACATACTCGACCACGGTGCCATCGGGATGCACCGCATTGAACGCCGCGCCGGTCGGGACCACCTGCAACGGGAAGATGATCTCGGCGCCGGCGGCAACCAGTTTGTCGTGATAGGGCCGCACGTCATCGACCAGCAGCGTCCCTGTGGTCGAGGTGAACGGCGCCAGCGCCGTCGCGCTGCCCTCGATCAGCAGGAACGCACCGACCATGGCCAGGCGCAGGCCGGCCTCCGGAAACGGGAACCCCGCATCGGCCACCAGACCCTGCAACTGTTCGTAGAAGGCCACGCTGCGCTCCAGCTCGCCCGGGGCCACGAACACCCTGATCAGCACGCGCGGTGCGCGCTGGCTGGACGTATCGCAGCGGTCACGCCAGAGATGGTCGAAGTCGCGGTGTACGGTCATGGGCTCGGTTCGTGGCCAGGGATCTCCATTATCGGCAGCCCTGCGCGGCCCACTGATGAAAGCCGGTGATGGCCTGATAACCGCTGGCCGGGTTGCCCCTGTGACTTAGGTCCTGTTGACAGGTGTGAACGCCCTCGCACAATCTTCACATGATTGGGTCGCCCTGTGCGGCCCGGGCAGGCAGGTTGTCACGCCGGGAGGAGGGTCCCGCGCGCAGACCGGCCCGTCCTTCGGCCTGCGGGACGTTGCCTGGCAACCCCTGCGCGGCATGAACGCTGCACCCTTCGGCGGCACTTTCCCTGGACCGATTGCCTTGGCAACGGAATTACGCCTGCCGATGAAAACGTTTACAAAGCCGCTTGCCCTGTCCCTGGCCCTGTCTGCCGCACTGGCCGCCCCGGCCTGGGCCGACCCTGCCGCGTTCACCGTGCTGACCCTGGAACAGGCGCCGGATGCTGCCGCGATGCCTGCCCTTGCGGACCAGCTGAAGACCCTGCAGGTGGACGCGGTCAGCGTGCGCCAGGTGCAGCGCGGCATTGGCCAGATCGATCCGCTGCAGCTGCTGGCCGACGGCCTGGGCTACGAGTACCGCTTCATTGCCGCCGGCAAGGATGACGGCCAGACCCAGCGTGGCCAGGCCGTGCTGACCCGGCTCGCGATCGCCGCTGAGTCCGGTCCGGACCAGCCCGGCCTGAACTACCTGCGCCTGGACGATGGCCGCCACACCGTGGCGGTCTATACCGATGCCGGCGCGGGTGCCGCGCAGCTGCCGGCGCTGGTCACCCGTTCGCGACTGGGCGCACCGGCGGTGCTGCTCGGCGCGGTGGCCGGTGAATCGGCCAAGGCCGCAGGCTTTGATCCGGCGCGTGTGGCGCTGGAAGCCGATGCCAGCTATTTCAGCGACGGCTTCCAGGCCGCCAGCAGCGCGCCGTTCAAGGTTGCGGGCAGCACTCTGCGCGCCACGTTGCTGACCCTGGCCTATGCCGCCGACAAGCACGGCGACACGCCGTGGATGGACACCACCCTCAACGCCGATGCGCGCGCTGCGCTGCTGCTGAAGGCGATGACCGAGGATGAGAAATTCCAGATGCTGCACAGCTACTTCGGGCTGGGCAAGGACGGTGGCCCGCTGCCGGAAGGTGCGGTTGGCTCGGCCGGTTTCGTGCCGGGCGTGGCGCGGCTGGGCATTCCGTCGCAGCAGTCGGCCGATGCCGGCGTCGGCGTGACCAATCCCGGTGGCATCCGCCCGGGCGACTTCGCCACGGCCATGCCGTCGGGCCCGTCCACCGCATCGAGCTGGAACCGCGAAGTCGCCTTCGCCGGCGGCGCGACGATGGGCCGCGAGGCGTGGCAGCAGCGCTTCAACATCCTGCTGTCGGGCAGCGTCAACCTGCAGCGTGACCCGCGCAACGGCCGCAACTTCGAATATGCCGGTGAAGATCCGCTGCTGGCCGGTTCGATGGTCGGCGCGCTGATCCAGGGCGTGCAGAGCCAGCACGTGATCTCCTCGATGAAGCACTTCGCGCTGAACGACATGGAGACCCGCCGCAACTTCCACGACGTGCGCATCGGCGAACAGGCCATGCACGAGTCGGACCTGCTGGCGTTCGAGATCGCGCTGGAAGCCGGCCGCCCGGGCGTGGCAATGTGCTCGTACAACAAGATCAATGGCACCTACGGCTGCGAGAACGGCTACCTGATGAACCAGGTGCTGAAGCAGGAATGGAAGTTCCCCGGTTTCGTGATGTCCGACTGGGGTGGCGTGCACAGCGGCTCGAAGGCGGCGCTGGCCGGCCTGGACCAGCAGTCGGCCGGTGAAGTGTTCGACGCGGCGGTGTTCTTCGACGAACCGCTGCGCCTGGCCGTGCACGGCGGCGTGGTGCCGCAGGCGCGCCTGAACGACATGGTGGCGCGCATCCTGCGCACGATGTTCCTGCACGGCAATTTCGACAACCCGCCGCAGCACCAGAAGGTCGATGCCGAGGCCGGCTTCGCTGTTGCCCAGCGCACGGTGGAAGAGGGCAGCGTGCTGCTGCGCAATGAAGGCAACCTGCTGCCGCTGGCCGACAGCGTGAAGCGCATCGTCATCATCGGCGGCCATGCCGACAAGGGCGTGATCGGCGGTGGTGGGTCATCGATGGTGGGCGTGACCGCCAAGGGCACCAACGCGGTGCCGGGCGTGATGCCGACCACCTGGCCGGGCCCGGTGATCTTCCACCCGTCCTCGCCGCTGGAATCGCTGCGCGCCGCGCGCCCGGACGCGACCATCGAATATGTGGACGGCAGCAACGCCGCCGCTGCGGCCAAGGCGGCCGCACAGGCCGACGTTGCCATCGTGTTCGCCACCCAGTGGGCTGCAGAATCGGTGGACCTGCCGGACATGCAGTTGCCGGACAACCAGGACGCACTGATCTCGGCGGTGGCCAAGGCCAACCCGAAGACCGTGCTGGTACTGGAAACCAACGGCCCGGTGCGCACGCCGTGGCTGGCGCAGGTGCCAGCGATGCTGCAGGCCTGGTACCCGGGCATCCGCGGTGGCGAAGGCATTGCTGCGCTGCTGACCGGCCAGGTCAATCCGTCCGGCCGCCTGCCGGTGACCTGGGTGGTGGACGAATCGCAGCTGCCGCGCCCGCACATCGACGGCCTGGGCTTCAAGCCGGCCAAGCCGTTCGGTGATGTGTTCGATTTCGATATCGAAGGCGCCAACGTCGGCTACAAGTGGATGGCGGCCAGGGGCCTGACCCCGACCTTCGCCTTCGGCCACGGCCTGTCCTACACCTCGTTCGCCTATGAAAACCTGAAGGTGAGCGTAGAGGGTTCGCGCCTGGTCGCCAGCGTGGACATCCGCAACACCGGCAAGCGCGCCGGTGCCGACGTGGCCCAGCTGTACCTGAAGCTGCCGGCCGGCAGCACCACGCCGATCCGCCTGATCGGCTACGACAAGGTGAACCTGCAGCCGGGCGAACAGCGCCGCATCCGCATCGAAGCCGAGCCGAAGACCCTGGCCCACTACGATGCACAGGCCCGCCAGTGGAAGATCGACGGCGGCACCTACCAGGTGCAGCTGTCACGCAATGCCGCCGAACCGCTGCAGAGCGTCGACGTGCAGCTGGTGGAGCAGGTGCTGCGCTGATGCCTGAAGGCACGGCCCCGCAAAGGGCCGTGCCTGAAAAAGGGGACGGAGGGGATTAAGTCGTTTATGCATAAACGACTTAATCCCCTCCGTCCCCTTTTCATATGGTGAACCGGTCGCGCAGGAAATCGATCAGCTGCCGCACCTTTGGCGATGGCTGCGTGCTGTGCGGGTAGACCGCGTACACGCTCTGCTGCGGGAAGCGGTGCCGGCGCAGCACCGGCCGCAGCCGATCCATGGCCAGGTCCTCCTCGATCAGCCAGCGGGGCAGCACGGTGACCCCGGCGCCGGCCAGGGCGAATGCACGCAGGCTGCTGGCACCATCCACGCGCACCACCGCGTTGCCCGGATTGGTGGCAAACAGGGCGTCGCTGCCGTCAGGCGCAATCACCGGCACATCGGCCAGGCGCGGGTAGCCCAGGCGGGGCAGGGTGCCCAGCTGCACGGGGTCATCGGCAGCATCGGCAGAGGGCAGGCGTGCCAGCAGGGATGGGGCCGCCACCGCGCACAGTGGATGGCGCTCCAGTTCGCTGGCATGCAGGCCCGAATCCGGCAGGCGGCCGAGGCGGATCGCCAGGTCGAAGCGTTCGGGAATCAGGTCGGCCGGTGCCGGTGAGGTCGACAGGTGCAGCTGCAGGGCCGGATGCCGGGCACGAAACGCCTCCAGTGCCGTGATCAGGCGCAGCTGCGCGTACTCCGGTGTGGTGGTCAGGCGCAGCACGCCCTGCAGCTGGTGCTGGTCGCGACGTGCGGCATCGATCGCCGCCTGTGCGGCATCCAACGCCTGCACGCAGTGCTGCAGGAACTGCTCGCCAGCCTCGGTCAGGGCCAGGTGGCGGGTACTGCGCAGCAGCAGGGTCACGCCCAGCTCCTGCTCCAGGCGCTTCAGGTTGAAGCTGACCACCGCGCGGCTCAGGCCGAGGCGATCGGCCGCTGCGGTCAGGCTGCCGGCCTCGACCACGGCACGGAAGATATCGAAGCGATCGAGGCTGACCATGGCGATTCATTGTCAAAACAGATTTGACAGTGTTGCAGTTGTTGTCGTGTTTTTCCAACAACCCACGGGCGGCATGCTGACGGCCTCTCTGCTGGAGCGCCGCCGATGCCGTCCCCCCGCCTGCGCCATGAGGCGATCTTCCTGCTGGTGTTCGCCCTGGATCTGGTCAACATGTTCATCGCCACGGTGGCCTATCCGGCATTGGCAGCGGAGCTGCACGCCGATATCGGCACCCTGGCCTGGGTCGGCACGGCCTACATGCTGGGCCTGAGCGTGGTGATTCCACTGGCGCCCTGGCTGGCTGCGCGCTGCGGTGAGCGTCGCTTGCTGCTGGTGGCGTTGCTGTTGTTCGCGGTTGCCGCTGCGCTGGCAGGCGCCGCACCGGGGATCGGCTGGCTGCTCGGCTGGCGTCTGTTGCAGGGGTTGGCCGGTGGCCTGCTGATTCCAGTGACGCAAGCCGCGGCGTACCGGCAATGCACGCCCGACCAGCGTGGTGCACTGACCCGCCGCATCCTGCTGGTGGCGCTGCTGGTGCCGGCATTGGCGCCCGCGCTGGGCGGGCTGCTGGTGCAGTGGTTGTCCTGGCGCGGTGTGCTGTGGGCCAGCCTGCCATTGGCGGTGGTGGCAATCGGCCTGGTGCTGGCCTGGATGCCGGCCGATGGCGCGCGCAGTGCGCCGCGCTTGCAGGCCTATGCGCTGTCCACCGCGATGCTGGCGCTGGGCGCGCTGCTGTTGGCGCTGACCTGGCTGGGCGAGCCTGGACATCGCGGCGCAGGTGCCGTGTTGCTGCTGGCTGCGCTGCTGCTGGCGGCGGCCCACCTGCGGCATGCACGCCGGCAGGCACAGCCATTGCTGCGCTGGTCGCTGCTGTTCCATCGCGGACTGCGGCTGGCGATGCTGGTGTATCTCGCGGTACCCGGCGTGTTCATCGGCAGCCAGCTGGCCAGTACCCTGCAGCTGCACCAGGCCGGTTACAGCGCTGCACGCATCGGCGCATTGATGCTGCCCTGGGCGCTGGCTTCGGCCATCGCGATCACCGCCAGCAAGCGTCTGCAGGTCCGCTTTGGCCCGGCCACAGTACTGTGCGCCGGCATGCTCCTGCAGGCCAGTGGGTTGCTGTTGATGGCGCTGCTGCCGGAGCCGCGCTTCGCGTTGGCCGGGCTGCTGTTCGCGCTGATGGGCGCCGGCGGCAGCCTGTGCAGCAGTACCGCGCAGACGCTGGCCTTCCATGGCGTGGAGGATGAGGCGCTGGGCGATGCCAGCGCCCTCTGGAATCTCAATCGCCAGCTGAGCTTCTGCCTGGGCACCGCGGCCATCGCGCTGCTGCTGGCACTGGCCATGCAATGGCTGCCGGCCCACGCCACCGGCGTGGCGCTGGGGCTGGCCGCCGCGCTGACCCTGTTGCCGATGGCGCTGCTGCGCCGGCCGCAATCGATCTCTCTTTCCCAACCCGAGACAACGCAATGACGATGACCGCAGAGAACGAGTTCCATGATCTGATCGCCAAGCTGCAAGCCTGGTTCCGTGCGGAAGCGGCCGCCAGCACGCTGGATGCGCTGATGGATCATTTCTGCGCCGACTTCAGCATGGTCGGTATTGCCGGGCAGCGCCTGGACCGCGAAGCCCTGGCCGGCATGTTTGCCGGTGGCCATGGCGCCCGCCCGGGCCTGCGTATCGAGATCGAGGCCGCGCAGTTCATTCCGGTGCCGGCACCGTTGGCGATGTTGCGCTACCGCGAGGGGCAGGGCGTTGCCGAAGGTGTGATGGCCTGGCGTGAGGCACTGGCCGTGCTGCGGCAGGAAGAGGGTCGTTGGCGCTGGCTGGCGCTGCACGAAGTGCCGGCGGCCTGATGTGGTAGGGCCGAGCCCACGCTCGGCTCAGGCCGCCGCGACCTGGCGGGCGAGCAGCCGAGCGTGGGCCCGGCTCTCCAGCGTCGGGTCTGTGCGTGCCCACCGAGCAGCACATGTGCCATCAGTCCTGCCTGCATCCGCCGCAGATTGCAAAGCCTGCACACACTTCACGGCACAGGGCAGGAGTAGGCTTGAGGCTTTCCTGCCGGGAGGGGTTGTCCATGCGTGTGCGTGCCGTTGCTGTAGCCATCGCCCTGTGCCTGTCCAGCACCGTGCTGGCCGCCGATACCCCGCCGATGACCCCGGACATCAGCGGCAAGCCCTTCGTTGCCCCTGATGTCGGTCGTGACTACGACAAGCGCGTGGTGATGGTGCCGATGCGTGATGGCACCAAACTGTATACGGTGATCGTGGTGCCCAAGGGCGCCCACAATGCGCCGATCCTGTTGACCCGCACCCCCTACGATGCCGCCGGTCGCGCCAGCCGCAGTGATTCACCGCGCATGCGCGACCTGCTGCCGCAAGGCGACGAGGTGTTTGTCGACGGTGGTTACATCCGCGTGTTCCAGGATATCCGTGGCAAGTACGGCTCCGAGGGCGATTACGTGATGACCCGGCCGCTGCGCGGGCCGTTGAACAACACCAGGGTCGACCATTCCACCGACGCCTGGGACACCATCGACTGGCTGGTGAAGAACGTGCCGGAGAGCAATGGCAAGGTCGGCATGCTGGGCTCTTCGTACGAGGGTTTCACTGTGGTGATGGCGCTGACCGATCCGCATCCGGCGCTGAAGGTCGCCGCGCCGCAGAGCCCGATGGTCGATGGCTGGATGGGTGACGACTGGCTCAACTACGGTGCATTCCGCCAGGTCAACTTCAATTACTTCGCGATGCAGACCGAGAAGCGCGGCAAGGGTACGCCGTTGCCCAGCCTTGGCTACGACGACTACAGCACCTTCCTGCGCATCGGTTCGGCAGGCGACTATGCGCGCTTCACCGGCGTGGACCAGCTGACCTGGTGGAAGAAGCTGGTCGAGCACCCGGCCTATGACGGCTTCTGGCAGGGCCAGGCGCTGGACGCGGTGATGGCGAAAACACCGTTGAAGGTGCCAACCATGTGGCTGCAGGGCCTGTGGGACCAGGAGGACATGTGGGGTGCCAACCATGCCTACCAGGCGATGGAAGGGCGCGACAGCGGCAACAACCGCAATTACCTGGTGATGGGCCCGTGGCGGCACAGCCAGGTCAACTACAGCGGCAGCGAGCTGGGCGCGCTGAAGTTCGATGGTGATACCGCGTTGCAGTTCCGCCGCGATGTGCTCAAGCCGTTCTTCGACCAGTACCTGGTGGACGGTGCGCCGAAGGCCGATACACCGCCGGTGCTGATCTACAACACCGGCGAGAACCACTGGGACCGCCTGAAGGGTTGGCCACGCAGCTGTGACAAGGGCTGTGCTGCCAGCAGCAAGCCGCTGTACCTGCGCGCCGGCGGCAAGCTGGCGTTCCAGGCGCCGGCGGCAGGCGAGGGCGATTTCGAAGAGTATGTGTCCGACCCGGCCAAGCCGGTGCCGTTCGTGCCGCGCCCGGTCCGCTTCGGCGACCGCGACATGTGGACCACCTGGCTGGTCAAGGACCAGCGCTTCGTCGATGGCCGCCCGGATGTGCTGACCTTCATCACTGAACCGCTGACCGCGCCGCTGCGCATCGGTGGCGCGCCGGTGGTGCACCTGCAGGCCTCGACCAGCGGCACGGACAGTGACTGGGTGGTGAAGCTGATCGACGTGTATCCGGACCAGGAAGCATCTACGCCGGAGATGGGTGGCTACGAGCTGCCAGTGTCGCTGGCGATCTTCCGTGGCCGCTACCGCGAGAGCTTCAGCGAGCCGAAGCCGCTGGCTGCCAACCAGGTGCTGCCGTACCGCTTCGACCTACCCAACGCCAACCACACCTTCCAGAAGGGCCACCGGGTGATGGTGCAGGTGCAGTCCAGCCTGTTCCCGCTGTATGACCGCAATCCGCAGACCTACGTGCCGAACATCTACCTGGCCAGGCCGGGCGATTACCAGAAGGCCACGCAACGGGTCTGGCACAGCGCCGCGCAGGCCAGCTACATCGATCTGCCGGTGTATTGAGGCATGGCTGACTGCGGCCCGCACTGTGGGCCGCGGTTGCATTGCATCGGCCAGCGTCATCGCATAGCGTGCACCCCTGCCTTGGAGGGTGTGCACGATGAAAGGGATGTTGTTCTGCTGCGCGATGCTGGCGGCAGCACCGGCGATGGCCGCTACGGGGGCGTTCGCGCCCCGCCTTGAAGGGTTCGAGGGCAACGCCCTGATCAGTGCGGAGGGTCGCCTGCGGGTGGCTCCCGGCGCTGCGAATCTCACCCCGCTGGGGCCGGATCGCTGGTACCGCAGCGATTGGTACAGGCAGTCAGCCAGCGGCCAGGCGCCGCGCTCGCAGTGGTTCGATGACGAAGGCCGCCTGCTGCATGAATCTGCCGGTCGCATCCGCTATGGCGACCGCCTGCAAGGCAGCGACACGCTCTGGCATGTCGAGATGCGCGATGCACAGGAGCGCTACCTCGGTACCGGTCTGGCCGATGCGCAGGGCAAGCTGCATTTCAAGCCCACCCGCGAGGCCGGTGAATGGAACCTGCTGTCTCCGGATCGGATCGTCTGGCAGGGCCGCGATGGTGGCACCCGGTTCTTCAGCCTGGACGGCCGCGAGGTCCTGCGCATCGACGCGCCGGAGTTCTGGGTGGGGGGACCGTTCGCCGGCCGGCGCGCCTATGTGATCTGTGCTGACCATGAGATGGGGACCTGCCGTGTGCAGGACGAAACGGGTTCCGTACTGCTGAGTGGCGACTTCGACGAAGCGCGGCCTGCGGGTGACAGCGGCTGGTGGTTGCGCCGGCGCGACACGTGGATGCGTACCGATGCTGCAGGCGCGCGTGTCGACCACGCGCTGTATCAAGGTGCAGCGCTGTGGCCGCACTACCGCAGCAGCGCCAGCACCGACGAAACCGCAAGCGCCCCGCTGGAGGCACGCCGGCATGCCAACGGTCTGGACAGTGATACACCCGAACGCGGATGGCTGCTGGAGGATGGACGCTTCGTCGTACTGCCCGTGCCAGCCAGCGGCGCGGTGGAGGACTACTGCCCCGGGCGCTGGCTGCTGCGCGGTGAGGACGGGAATGACGTGATCGTCGACGCGCAGGCCCAGGTGACCGGCAAGGTGCAGTCGCTGGGCTTCCATACGCATCCCACCTTCCCCTGGCGGCTCCGCATTGCCCATGGCGGTGCCAGCGCTGCCATCCTGGATTGTGATGGCAAGGTGCTGTTTGAACAGGCCGGCGTGACCGGCTATCGCGCGGCCGAGGCCGGCGTGATGGGAACGCTGGCGGGTGAGGAAAGCCCGCGGCTATGGATCGATGCCGAACTGAAGCCGCACCTGATGCCGCAGGGTCTGCGGCTGCGCGAGGAGTACATCGCACCGCCGTTGCTGGTGCTGGATGACGTGGAGGGGAACTCGCATCTCTACAACTCCGCACTGGGGCGCCTGGTGGCGCCGGCATTCGGGTCGGTCGAGGCGCTTGCGGCCAGCTACCTGATCTTCCTGCGCGACGGCCGCTACGGAATGATGCTGGCCGATGGCCGCGAGGTGCTGCCGCCGGTCCATGCACAGATCCTGCCGCTGTCGAACGAGCGCGTCTGGACACGAGAGGATGTCGGGCACGATGGGGCGTGGAAGACGCGGGTCGCGCTGCTGGATGGCGAACAGAAGGTGCTGGCACAGCGCACGTTCGCGTCGGGTGGAATGAGCATTGTTGCGGCACAGGAGGGCGGTGACCACGTTCCCGGCATGGTCGAGGTCAGCTTCGAGTACGGCGAAGATGAGGGCCCCGCCTACCGGCTGCGGCAGTGGGTGGATCAGGATGGCCGGGTACGGGCCGCTGCGGTGCAATGCAGGCCGCGGGAAGGCAGGTCGGATGAAGGCGCCGGTGTGCTGCTGGGGCAGGGATGGCGCATTGACAGTGATCCGAAGCACCCCTGCAAGTTGCCGGCAGCGGTGATGCAGGCGCTGCAGGGCAGGGGCCTGGATTAGTGCCTGCAGCGGCGCCGGGCCGGTGCCCGACGCTGCTGGACGGAGTTCACTCCACCTTCGAGGGGCCGGTACGCCAGCGGCTGGGGACCAGGCCGAAGCGCTTGCGGAATGCGGCGGCGAAGTTGCTGGGATGGCGGTAGCCGCTGGCGGCGGCTGCCTGTTCAACCGTCCAGCCGTCCTCGCGCAGGCCCTGTTCGGCGTGGCGCATGCGCTGCTCGTGCAGGTAATCGAACACCGAGCTTCCATACTGCTGGGCAAAATGGCGGCGCAATGAGCTGGGGCTCATGCAGGCCAGCCGGGCCAGCTCGACCAGGCTGTGGGCATGGCTTGGGTCGTCATGCAGGTAGCGGCGCACCCGTTCCAGGCGCTCGCGCTGGCCAGCACGCAGCGTGCGCACCGGGTCGGTCTGCAGGTCCTCGGCCTGCAGGCCGAGGGCCAGCAGCTGCAGTGCCACGCCCTCGCGCCACAGGGCGTCGATGCCGTCCTGCCACGGGCTGTCGAACAACTGTCCCAGCACCGGCAGCATGGCGTGGGGAATGGCCCAGTGGCGGCATTCCAGGTGCGTGCCAAGCGCTTCTTCCAGCTGTGGCATCTGGAAGACGTCTGCATCGATTCCTCCAGGCACGATCACGCTGACCCCGCGCAGGCGGGTTTCGCCGGGGTGCGCGCCGGTCATCTCGATCTGGTCGCGATGGTGGGCGGTCATCGCGGTGCCGGCACGCAAGGTGAATCCTCCGCGTCGCGGGATGCGCACGTCGACCTGGCCCTGCAGCATCACGCGGATGGCGAGCCCCGGACGCTGCTGCGCGGTCGCCACATAGGGGAACCGGTTATGCACGTCGGAGGCGATCAGGCTCATGCCGCCGCGCATGAACTGTTCGTTGACTTCGCCGCGGCCGGCCCACTGGTCGTCGCGCAGGTGTTCCGGATCGGCGCGGTAATCGAAGCCATGGCGTTGGCCGAAACGGCGGTAATCGGCAAAGGTGAAATATCGGGACATCGCTCGGCACGTGCAGTAGGGGAGACGCTGGCGGCCATCGGCCCCTGTGCAACCGCGTCGCGGGCATTCTGGAGGGCCGGCAGGCGCCAGGCTGGATGGAATGTGTCGAATAATCTGGAAACGTTTCCCATTGTCGCTGCGAATCGTCCGCATGGGATTTGAATAGGGTCAAACCGATTGGTCATTACGGCCAAGTTGAAGCGGGTGTGGAACATACGCCAGCGTTTTGGCCCTATATCCGTACTTGATTCCCTACATGAACTTCGGTTGAGGTTTCATTGCTGGAACGATCATCCGCAGACACGCTGTTGGTCTGCTCGTCACAGCCGGCGGCGTAGTGTGGTCGGTTAGCGGCGGTGCGCCGCATCGATACCCCCACCGATGGAGAATGCAGATGATTGATTACCAGTTGACCGGCAAGACCGCGATCGTGACCGGCGGCGTGTCGGGCATCGGCCTGGCCGTGGCGCAGACGCTGGCCGCGTCCGGTGCGCGTATTTCGGTCTGGGACCTGAAGCAGGAAGCGGTGGATGCCACCGTGGCGCAGTTGCGCAGCGCCGGTGCACAGGCCATCGGCATCGCCCTGGACGTCACCGACGATGCGGCGGTGGAGGCGGCGGTGCAGCGCACGATCAAGGAACTCGACGGCCTGCATGTGGCGGTCAACAATGCCGGTATCGGTGGGCCGGCGGCCAGCAGCGGCGACTACCCGATCGATGGCTGGCAGCGCGTGATCGACGTCAACCTCACCAGCGTGTTCCTGTGCCAGCGTGCGCAGATCCAGGCGATGCGGGCAGCCGGTACCGGCGGCAGCATCATCAACATGGCTTCGATCCTGGGCCAGGTGGGCTATGCCGGTTCCACCGCCTATGTGGCGGCCAAGCATGGCGTGGTCGGGCTGACCCAGACCGCCGCGTGGGAACATGCGGCCGACGGTATCCGTGTCAACGCGGTCGGCCCGGGTTTCATCAGCACGCCGCTGCTGGAGAAGATGGACCCGAAGGTGCGCGCCACGCTGGAAGGACGGCACGCGCTGAAGCGGCTGGGTACGGCGGAGGAAGTGGCGGCATTGGTGGCCTGGCTGGCCAGCGACGATGCCTCGTTCGCAACCGGCACCTACTACGCCATCGATGGTGGCTATCTCGCGCAGCGATGCGTTGAACGCAGGACCGGGTGAACGCGCTGTGGCGCGGCCTTCACCTCTGTGCCACGGGTGCCACGCGACGCTCCGGGAAACTCCCGGAGCTTTCCCATGGAACTCAGCCAGGATGTCTCGATCCTGCTGCGCGTAGCCGCAGCGATGCTGTTCGGCGGTGTGCTCGGTGTCGAGCGCGAAATGGGCAAGCATGCCGCCGGCCTGCGCACGCACATGCTGATCGCCGGGGCCGCCGCGCTGATCGTCGGCCTCGGCGACTCGGTGGCCGAACATTTCCAGCAGGAGCGCTACCGCGACCTGCTGCAGGTCGACCCGGTACGCCTGATCGAGGCGGTGGTGGCCTGCGTCGGCTTCGTGGCCGCCGGCACCATCCTGCGCGGCTCACGCGAGGACCAGGTCAGCGGATTGACCACCGCAAGCTCGCTGATCATGGCGGCGGCCATCGGCATCGCCGTAGGCATCGGCAAATACGTGATTGCGATCGGCGTCAGCGTGCTGTGCGTGCTGGTGCTGGCGGTGATGCGGCGGTTGGAGAAACGGATTTCGTAAGGAATGCCGGGTTGCCGGCCAGCGCTACCGTAATCAGCCGCAATGGTCTGACCAAGATTGGGTCTAGCCCTATGGTCTAATAGGCTCGTCGTCGGAGTGGCGGTTAAATCTGCCGCAAGTGGTCTGATCGAAACTATTATTGGTAATACCAATAATCGGCAGTCACGGCGATCCACCGCCTGCGGTGGGGCATCTTCCGCATCCAGTCGAGAGTCTTCATGCAGCCCTGGCAACACCTGTACGACCCCGCCGGCAACCTGTGGTTGTCCAGCCTGATCGCGCTGCTGCCGATCGCGTTCTTCTTCGTTGCCCTGGCCGTGCTGCGCATGAAGGGCTGGCTGGCGGGCACGATCACCGTGGCCATCGCACTCGGCGTGGCCCTGCTGTTCTACCGCATGCCGCTGACCCAGGCGCTGGGCGCGGCCGGCTTCGGCTTCGTCTACGGCCTGTGGCCGATCGCCTGGATCATCATCGGCGCGGTGTTCCTCTACAAGGTCTCGGTCAAGACCGGGCAGTTCGACATCATCCGCGCCTCGATCCTGTCGGTCACCGAGGATCAGCGCCTGCAGATGCTGATGGTCGGCTTCGCGTTTGGTGCCTTCCTGGAAGGCGCGGCCGGCTTCGGTGCGCCGGTGGCGATCACCGCGGCGCTGCTGGTCGGGCTGGGCTTCAAGCCGCTGTATGCCGCTGGCCTGTGCCTGATCGTCAACACCGCGCCGGTGGCCTTCGGCGCGATGGGCATTCCCATCATCGTGGCCGGGCAGGTCACCGGCCTGGACGCCTTCGAAATCGGCCAGATGGCCGGCCGCCAGCTGCCGTTCCTGACCGTGATCGTGCTGTTCTGGATCATGGCGATCATGGATGGCTGGCGCGGCATCAAGGAAACCTGGCCGGCGGTGCTGGTGGCAGGCGGCTCGTTCGCCATCGCGCAGTACCTGACCTCCAACTTCATCGGCCCGGAGCTGCCGGACATCACCGCCTCGCTGGCGTCGCTGGTCTGCCTGACCCTGTTCCTGCGCCGCTGGAAGCCGGTGCGGATCTTCCGCTTCGATACCGAAACCAGCGCCGAGGCGGCCGCACAGGCATTGGAGGCGCCGCGCTACAGCGCCGGCCAGATCGCCAAAGCGTGGTCACCCTTCCTGATCCTCACCGCGATGGTCACGTTGTGGAGCGTCAAGCCGTTCAAGTCGTTGTTCGCGGCAGGCGGCCCGCTGCAAAGCTGGGTGCTGAAGATCCCGGTGCCGGGGCTGGACAAGATGGTGCAGAAGATGCCGCCGATCGTGGACGCGCCGCTCAGCTACGAGGCGATCTACAAATTCGACTGGTTCTCGGCCACCGGCACCTCGATCATCCTCGCCGCGCTGATCGCCATCATCGCGCTGCGCATGCCGGCCCGTTCGGCGCTGCAGACCTTCGGTGAAACCGTGCGTGAGCTGCGCATGCCGATCTACTCGATCGGCATGGTGCTGGCCTTCGCCTTCATTGCCAACTACTCGGGCCTGTCGGCGACGCTGGCGTTGGCATTGGCGCACACCGGCAAGGCCTTCCCGTTCTTCTCGCCGTTCCTGGGCTGGCTGGGCGTGTTCCTGACCGGTTCGGACACCTCGTCCAATGCGCTGTTCTCGGCGCTGCAGGCCACCACCGCGCAGCAGATCGGCGTGTCCGACGTGCTGCTGGTGGCGGCCAACACCACCGGCGGTGTCACCGGCAAGATGATCTCACCGCAGTCGATCGCCATTGCCTGTGCCGCGGTCGGCCTGGCCGGCAAGGAGTCGGACCTGTTCCGTTTCACGGTCAAGCACAGCCTGATCTTCACCACGATGGTCGGCCTGATCACCCTGGCCCAGGCTTACTGGCTGACCTGGATGATTCCCTGAGCCATGTCGCGCGGCCTGACCTCCTGCTGCGCGCTTCGGGCCACAATGGCGCCATGAGCACGCAACGTATTTCGGACAAGGTGGCCGCGCAGCTGCGCGGCCTGGTGCAGGAACAGCGGCTGCAGCCGGGCGATCGGCTGCCGGCCGAGCGCACCCTGGCGGTGCAGCTGGGGGTCTCGCGTACGGCGTTGCGCGAGGCCATCGCGCAGCTGGCCAGCCAGGGCCTGCTGACCGCACGGGTCGGTGGCGGCACCTATGTGGCCGAACCCGCGGCGCGCGCGCGGCAGGCGCTGGATGAACCGCTGGCCCCGTACCTGCCGTTGTTCCAGGGCGACCCGGAGTACCGCTTCGACGTGCTGGAGATCCGCCACGCGCTGGAAGGTGCCACCGCCTGGCACGCCGCGCTGCGTGCCACCGACGAGGACCGCACGCGCATCGCGCAGGCCTTCCAGACCATGATGGACGCGCACGGCAAGGACGACCCCACCGGTGAAGCCGAGGCCGACGCGGCCTTCCACCTGTCCATCGCCGAGGCCTCGCACAATCTGGTGCTGCTGCAGGTGATGCGCGGGCTGTTCGAGCTGCTGCAGACCAACATTTCGCAGAGCCGCGAGAAGCTCTACACCTCGGCGAGGACCTTCTCGCCGTTGTCCGACCAGCACCGCGAGATGATGGACGCGGTGCTGGCCGGTGACCCGGAACGCGCGCGCGCCGCCGCGCATGCCCACCTCGAGTTCGTGCACACCACGCTGCGCACCCTCGATGACAACGAAGCCCGGCGTGCGCGGGCCTCGCGTCTACCTTCCCCACACGGTTGACCCCATGATCATCTCCGCCTCCACCGATTACCGTGCTGCTGCCGAACGCCGGCTGCCGCCGTTCCTGTTCCACTACATCGATGGCGGCGCGTATGCCGAGCACACGCTGAAGCGCAACGTTTCCGACCTGTCCGACATCGCGCTGCGCCAGCGCATCCTGCGCAACATGTCCGACCTGAGCCTGGAAACCGAGCTGTTCGGTGAAAAACTGGCGATGCCGGTGGCGCTGGCACCGGTCGGCCTGACCGGCATGTATGCCCGTCGTGGCGAGGTGCAGGCGGCGCGTGCGGCCGACAGCCGCGGCATCCCGTTCACCCTGTCCACGGTGTCGGTGTGCCCGATCGAGGAAGTGGCACCGGCCATCCAGCGGCCGATGTGGTTCCAGCTGTACGTGCTGCGCGACCGTGGCTTCATGCGCAATGCGCTGGAGCGGGCGCAGGCCGCAGGCGTGACCACGCTGGTGTTCACCGTGGACATGCCGGTGCCGGGCGCGCGCTACCGTGATGCACACTCGGGCATGAGTGGCCCGAACGCCTCGCTGCGCCGCATCGGCCAGGCCATCACGCACCCGCACTGGGCCTGGGACGTGGGCCTGTTCGGCCGCCCGCATGATCTGGGCAACATTTCCACTTACCGCGGCAATCCGACCGGGCTGGAGGACTACATCGGCTGGCTGGGCAGCAACTTCGATCCATCCATTTCCTGGAAGGACCTGGAGTGGATCCGCGAGTTCTGGAAGGGACCGATGGTGATCAAGGGCATCCTCGACCCGGATGACGCGCGCGATGCGGTCAAGTTCGGTGCCGATGGCATCGTGGTCTCCAACCACGGTGGCCGCCAGCTGGATGGCGTGCTGTCCACTGCACGAGCATTGCCGGCCATCGCCGATGCGGTGCAGGGGGACCTGAAGATCCTCGCCGATTCGGGCATCCGTACCGGCCTGGACGTGGTGCGCATGCTGGCGCTGGGTGCCGATACCGTGCTGCTGGGCCGCGCCTTCGTCTATGCGCTGGCCGCGCAGGGTGAGGCCGGCGTGGCCAACCTGCTGGACCTGATCGCCAAGGAAATGCGCGTGGCGATGACGCTGACCGGTGCGCGCCGCATCGCCGACATCGGCCGCGATTCACTGGTCAGCCTGCGATGAGTGGCCATGATGCCGTGCTGGCGCAGTTGCGCGATGCGGTTGGCAGTGGCCATGTACTGACCGGCGACAAGGCCACCCGCCGCTTCCGTCGCGGCTACCGCTTCGGCGACGGCCCGGTGCTGGCGGTGGTGCGCCCGGGTACCTTGCTGGAACTGTGGCACGTGCTGCAGGCCGCGGTGCAGGGCGGGGCCGCGATCATCCTGCAGGCGGCCAATACCGGCCTGACCGGTGGCTCGACCCCGGACGGCAATGACTATGGCCGGCCTGTCGTGCTGGTCAGCACGCTGCGCCTGACCGGCATCCAGCTGTTGAACGATGGCCGCCAGGTGCTGTGCCTGCCCGGTGCGACGCTGGACCGACTGGAGCAGACGCTGGCACCGCTGGGCCGCGAACCGCATTCGGTGATCGGCTCGTCCTGCATCGGCGCCTCGGTGCTGGGCGGCATCTGCAACAACTCCGGTGGTGCGCTGGTGCGCCGCGGCCCGGCCTACACCGAGCTGGCGCTGTATGCGCAGGTCGATGCGCAGGGCCAGCTGCAGCTGGTCAATCATCTGGGCATCGCGCTGGGGGATACGCCCGAGCAGATCCTGCAGCGGTTGCAGGCCGGCGACTACCGCGCCGCTGACGTGGGTGATGGCGACGGCCGCGCTGCATCCGATCCACGCTACGCCGAGGAAGTACGCAGGGTCGATGCCGATACGCCGGCGCGCTTCAACGCCGATCCCAGCCGCCACTTCGAAGCGGCGGGTTCGGCCGGCAAGCTGGCGGTGTTCGCGGTGCGCCTGGACACGTTCGAAAAGGAAGCCGCCGAAGTGTTCTACATCGGCAGCAACCGCACCGACAGCCTCACCGCGATCCGGCGCCAGCTGCTGACCGGCTTCGAGCGCCTGCCGATTGCCGGTGAGTACATCCACCGCGACGCCTATGACATCGGCGAGCGCTACGGCAAGGACAGCTTCCTGCTGATCGACCGCCTGGGCACCGCACGCGTGCCGGCCGCGTTCGCTTTGAAGAGCCGCGTCGACGGTTGGTTCGAGCGGTTGGGCCTGCGTGGAGTGACCGACCGGGTGATGCAGGTGCTGACCGGCCTGCTGCCGTCGCACCTGCCCAAGCGCATGGGGGAGTTCCGCCAGCGTTATGAGCATCACCTGTTGCTGAAGGTCTCCGCGCAGGACGCAGCGGACACCGAGGCCTGGCTGCGCGGATTTTTCGCCGGGCACGAAGGCGATTATTTCCACTGCACGGCGGATGAGGGGCGCAAGGCGTTCCTGCATCGCTTCGCGGTGGCAGGCGCCGCGGTGCGCTACCGCGAAGTGCATCGCGACCAGGTGCAGGACATCGTGGCGCTGGACATTGCCCTGCGCCGCGATGATGCCGACTGGTTCGAGCAGTTGCCGGCGGATATCGATGGGCGCCTGCTGCACAAGCTGTACTACGGTCACTTCCTGTGCCACGTGTTCCATCAGGACTACATCGCGCGCAAGGGCGAAGACCCGATGGCGATCGAGCACGCGATGTGGGCATTGCTGGACCAGCGCGGCGCCGAGTATCCGGCCGAGCACAATGTCGGCCACCTGTACCCGGCCAAGCCGGCATTGGCCGGGTTCTACCGGCAGCTGGACCCGAGCAACACGTTCAACCCGGGAATCGGCCAGACGTCGAAGGCGAAAGGGTGGGGTAGCTGCGACTGCAGCGGGCATTGACGGAGGCGGCGCGGCTTTGCTGCAGAGCTGGGCCCATGTTCGGCTGCCGTCTGTTGGACAGGGCAGTCGAGCATGGCTGGACTCTACAAAGGCGACGCCGAGCAGGCTCTACTCTGGCGGGACAGCGGTTACCATCGGTTTCCCTGCCGCAGGAGCCGCCCATGCATTCCGTTCCCGCCCGCGCCGTCCTGTGCGCTGCATTGCTGGCGACCCCGCTGCTGGTGCTGGCCCAGCCCTCGATCCTGCCGCAGCAGCGTGACGCCGCTGGCAACGTGATGGAGCCGCTGGGGCAGGTGCTGGAACAGGGCGGGCAGGGCGGAGCACGCATGCAGCACTGCACCCTCGATCGTGCCTGGTGCGTGCGTGTGCAGCCGGTGGCCGAGGACGGCGATCGGCCGACCATGCTGGAAGTCTCTGAACGGTTGGCCGGTGAAAGAGAGCCGCACGTCTACCACGTCAGCATCGACGTGCCGCAGGAAAGCGAGCTGTCGCTGTGGCCCTGGATCGTGCGCCTGGCGCCGGGTGTGGGCAGCGATGAAACAGTGAGCGACCCGCAGCAGCGCGCGCGCCAGAACGTGCTGGTCGGCGGCATCGTCAGATTCAGCACGATGTACTCCGGCGGTGGGGCCGACGCGTCCACGCTGCAGCTGGCGCGCGTGCGTCACCTGCAGGACGACATCCAGGTGGACGACGACGTGCTGACCCTGCCATGGCTGGGCAACGCGATGATCCGCGCCTGCTTCAGCGAGCAGGACATGAAGCAGCGCGCAGGCGCCTGCCACGACGAATACGGGTTCTCGGCAAAGCTGGCGCTGGATACGGCGGCCGAGGGCATGCCGGTGCTGCGCTACCAGACGGTGGCGACCCGGTTCCCGGCGGGTGTTTCGCGCTTCGAGGATTCGCTGGCCAAGGGCCCGCTGAAGAAGAAGGACCTGCGCACCGAGCAGGACCCGGCGTGCAGCTATTCGCGATTGTTCCGCTTCAGCGATGGGGTATTCCACCCCGACCAGGCGCTGCCGGACTGCGCGGGGTACACCGAACCCTGAACCGCAGGGCCGGGCCCTGCCCGGCGCTGCAGGAACCTCCGTGGCGCTTATTCGCAGCGCGTGGACGTGATGATGTTGTCCTTGTCCACGTATACACGCAGGCGATCCTGGCGGATGTCCCGGGTGGTGATGGTGCTGGGGCCGATCGGGTTGACCAGGCCGGCGCCGCTCTCGCTGGACAGGCGGCGGATGTTGGCTTCGTTGGCCGGCTGGCCGATCGCCCAGCCCAGCTGGCTGGCGTCGCAGTGGCCGGTGCCCTTGACCTGGGGGCCAGGGGTGCTGACGCAGGCCGACAGCAGCAGGGCCGACGCAGGCAGCAACAGGGACAGACGGAAGGCGGACATGCGAGCGCTCCTGCGCAGGGGAAGATGGGCGGAACGATAGCACCCGGCGCGCGAAAGGCGTCAGCGTCCCGGTCATTGCCGGCACAGCGTGGTCATTGCATAGTGGCAGGGATGACTGGCAGCACGCCAGCGGGCAGGCCGGGCCATTCCGGCGCAGGTGTTGGATACGGTATGACGGCAGGCAGTTTCCGCGACAAGAGCAGGGCGATGACGGTACTGGCGCTGTCGCTGCTGGGCGTGGCGTTTGCCGCCTCCGCCGCCGAGCCGGTGCCGGCCGCCGCCGCGGAAACGCCGGTGTTCGGCGCCTGGCGCAACCTGCAGACCGAGGCCGGCTACGCGCCTGCACAGCGCAACCTGGCTTTCGCGATGTTGCCGCAGGCCGCCACCCGCGGCGATCGATTCGCCATCGTCGACCGTGAGGGCAAGCGCGCGGTGTGCTGCCTGCAGGTGGCCAGCCCGTCGCTGGGCGTGGCCGCACTGCGCGAGCAGTACCATCTGCCGCAGGCCTGGGTGACCGACCTGAGCAATGGCCGCAGCCCGGCGCGTCCTTACCTGCCGCACGTCTATGCGATGCAGCGGGTGGACGAACTGGCCGACTATGGCTTCGCCGATGTGCCGGGGGCCTACAGCGACCTGGGTGGGTTGCTGGTTCCCGAAGGTGCCGCGCTGGAGGCCGATGGCAGTGCCGTGCGCGTGGGCGATGAGCGTTATCCCCTGCATTTCCAGCGCCAGCCGCACGCCGATGACGATGGTGCGCTGGACCGCTACACCCTGCAGGCGGGCGAGGGCGTGGCGCCGATCGTGGTTGAAGTGCCGTTCGGCACCTACTGATTGCAGCATTGCACTGGCTAGAATGCAGCGCGGCGCCGTCTGCCGTGCCTGTTCCGTGAGTCCCGCCGTGTCCCTGCGTCCCTTGCTGCTGTCGCCCCTGCTGCTGTTGTCCGCCTGTGCCAGCGCGCCGCCTCCGCCGCCAGCCCATTCCGATGCGCTGTGGCGCCTGATCGAGCGTGACTGCCAGGCGGCGGAAGGCCCGCGTGGCAGCTGCCTGCGGGTGGAGACGGCGGCCGACCGTCGCGACGTGCTGGTCAAGGATGCGCATGGTGACTACCAGTTCCTGCTGATGCCGCTGGACAAGGTCAGTGGCATCGAGAGCCACGGCCTGTACCAGCGCGGGGCGCCCAACTATTTTGCAGCTGCCTGGCGGGCACGCGGGCATACCGAACAGGCCCTGGGCCAACCATTGCCGCGCAACGTGGCCAGCCTGGCGCTGAATTCACCGCATGGCCGTTCGCAGCACCAGCTGCATATCCATGTCGATTGCCTGCGCGCGGACGTGCTGCAGGCGCTGGACGCACATGCCAGCGCGCTCGGCCCGCACTGGTCAGCGCTGCCGGTACCGCTGCGCGGGCATCAGTACCATGCCTATCTGCTGCCTGGTGCAGAACTGACCGCCAATCCGCTCAACCTGCTGGCCTATGGCCTGAGCGGCGTGGGCGATGTGGGCCAGTGGAGCCTGGTGGTGGCCGGTCGCGATGACGTGCAGGGTGGCCCCGGCTTCCTCCTGCTGGCCACCCGCGTGGATGCCGCCAGCGGCAACGATGCCAGTGGCGAGGAACTGCAGGATCACGCCTGCACGGTCCTGACCGGTGCTGGTGCGGCGCTGGAACGGGTGCGCTAGCCGATCCGCCGCTGGCAGCTGCGCCATGCCGGCTCGGTAAGCGCCAGCAGCTGGCGGTCATGCCATCCCTCCGCATCCAGATGATGGTCGCGCAGAATGCCTTCGCGACTGAAGCCGTGCACCTGCAGTGCTTTGGCGAACGGGGTGGTGCAGCCCGGCGGCAGCAGCACGTAGATGCGGTGCAGGCCGACATCGTCGAACAGGAACGGGCACAGTGCGCTTAGCGCCCCCTGCGCATGCGCGGTCCGGTGCTGCAGCGACTGCAGTTCGGCGCAGCGCGAATGCAGCGACTGCAGGCGTATATGCAGCTGGTCGTGCAGGATGCCCTGCGCGTCGTCGAACACGCCCAGCACCAGCAGATCGTTGTCCTGCTGAAGGCGTGAACGATGGACGCTGGCGAGGAAGCGCGCCTCTTCATCGATGCCGTAGGGATGTCGCTGGCCGCGCTGGCGGCGGTCGTCGAAGGTGCGCCAGCGCGGCAGATCGGTGCGCTGGAACGAACGCAGGGTGATCGGCGAGGCGTGAAGGTGCAGCAGGTGGCGGCGCAGGACGGGGCGCAGTGGGGCGAGAGGGATGGAAGGGGCGCGGTTGGTCATCCACGCACGATGCGCACCAGGAATGCGCCGGGCCATGCAATTCATTGCAAAAGCGCGGCGGTGCCCTGGAGCCGTCTGATTCGGTTCAGGCATAAGCCCATCAGGGCTGGTCATTTCCGTTGAAACCACCCATTCAGGACACTTTCGTTACGGGATCGTTATGTGCCGCACAGGCCACGCATCGCCGTACCACCCGCCCACTCCCCCAGGAAGCCCATGTCCGCCTCCCACAAGGCGTTGCGCCCGCGTCCGCTGGTGCTCGCGCTGTCGTCCCTGATGCTGGTCTCGCTGCCGGCCTTCGCGCAGGAAAGCGCACCCACCACATTGCAGGAAGTGAAGGTCACCGGCTCGCGCATTCCACGTGCCAGTGTCGAGGGACCCTCGCCGGTGACGGTGATCAGCCGTGAGCAGATCGACGCGCAGGGCTACCGCAATGCCTTCGACGCCCTCAGTGCGCTGACCGAGAACACCGGCAACGTGCAGGGCGAGGACTTCGGCAATACCTTCACGCCGGCCGCCAATACCATCAATCTGCGTGGGCTGGGCCCGAACCGCACGCTGGTGCTGGTCAACGGCCGTCGCCAGGCGGACTACCCGCTGGCCTACGAAGGTTCGGTGAACGTGGTCAACCTGGCCAACATTCCCAGCGCACTGATCGAGCGCATCGAAGTGCTGGCCGCCGGTGCGTCGGCGGTGTACGGCTCCGATGCCATTGCCGGTGTGGTCAACATCATCCTCAAGGACCGCTTCGACGGCGTGGACGTGAACGTGCGTGCCGGTGGCACCCAGCAGGGTGGCGGTGACAACCAGCGCGTGCAGGTGGTCGGTGGCACGTCCGGCGAACGCTGGGAGGGCCTGTTCGGCTTCGAGTTCGATGTGCGCAAGGCGATCCACGCGCGCCAACGCGACTTCATGGATTCACTGGACGATGATCCGGCCGGCAAGGCGCCGCAGGCAACGGCGATCGCCTATCGGCGCAACGCAGCCACCGGGCGCAACATCGATCCGGGGATCAATGGCTGCGACGCCACGTCCGGTATCTACGGTGGCAGCGTATTCCGTGCGAACAACCCGCGCCTGGGAGCGTACTGCGGCAGCAACGAGGCGGCCGCCAGCTACTGGACCGTGCAGACCGAGAAGCGCAACCTCAACGGCTATGGCCTGCTGACCTTCCACCTGGACGAGCACACCGACCTGTTTGCCGACCTGGCGGTGGGCAGCGCACGCATCAGCAACAACACCCGCGCCCCGACCTGGACGTCCTCGCGCAACTACTTCTACAACCAGAACACCGGCAATCTGGAGAGCTGGTACCGCCGGTTCGCGCCGGAAGAAATCGGTGGCCTGCCGCGCAATGCCAATCGGTTCCTGGAGAATTCGTGGTCGTTCAACGTCGGCGCGCGCGGCCAGCTTGGCGACAGCGGCTGGGATTACGAAGCGGTCTACAGCCGGTCGCGCTACGAGAACCGCACCCGCCGCCCGGTGCTGCTGGCAGGCATCAACGAATACCTGCTCGGCCCGCAGCGGGGCGTGCGCAACGGGGTGGAGGTCTATGCGCCGGATCCGTCGCGCCTGTTCCAGCCACTGACGCCTGAGGAGTACGGCCGCCTGTCCGGCTACCAGGAAAGCCGCAACGCGGCGTGGCTGCAGACCTTCAGCGCCAGCGTCAATGGCCGCCTGTTCGCGCTGCCAGGGGGCGATGCCGCGCTGGCGGCAGTGGTCGAGGCCGGCAGCCAGGGCTACCGCAACCGCCCGGACCCGCGCCTGGGCAGCGGCGAGTTCTGGAACACCAGCGCCGGTATCGGTGCCGGCGGTGATCGTGACCGCTATGCGGCCGGCGTGGAGCTGCAGTTGCCGTTGCTGCACTCGCTGACCACCACGCTGGCGGGCCGCTATGACCAGTACCGCGCGGGCGGCGAGCACATCGGCAAGGCGACCTGGAGCTTCGGCGTCGAGTTCCGCCCGATCGAGAGCCTGCTGATCCGTGGCTCTGCCGCGACCAGCTTCCGTGCGCCGGACATGAACTACGTGTTCGCCACCGAGACCCGTGGCTACAACCCGGGCATGACCGACTACTGGCGCTGCCGCACCGCAGGCCAGTCGTACGACAACTGCGACTACAACGGCCTGTCGATCGACTACAGCAACCGTGCCAACGCGCAGCTGCAGCCGGAAACGGCCAAGTCCTATGGTTTCGGCGTGGTCTGGTCGCCGCTGTCCGGGCTGGATTTCAGTGCCGATTACTACGACATCCGCATCGACAACGAGGTCACCAGCCTCGACACCAGCCGCATCCTGCGCGACGAGGCCGATTGCCGCCTGGGCCGCACGTTGGGTGGCGAAGCACGCGATATCGGTTCGCCGCTGTGCCAGGACGCGCTGTCGCGGGTGATCCGCAACCCATCCACTGCCACGGTGCAGCCGGACCAGGTGACCCGCGTGCTGATCAATCCGATCAACGCGGCCTCCGAATCGGTGCGCGGGCTGGACCTGAAGGGCAACTGGCGCTTCGATGCCGGCCGCTATGGCCGCTTCACCACGCGCCTGGCCTACACCGTGGTGCTTGAGCACAAGTACCGGCAGTTCTCCGATGATCCGGAGCGCGACATCCGCAACTCGCTGGATGACTACCAGTGGCGCAGCAAGGCCAACGGCAGCATCACCTGGAACCAGGGTGACTGGACCACCACGCTGTATGGCAACCGTTTTGGCTCACTGCCGAAGACCGATGGCAGTGGCCGCATCGCGCCGTACATGACCTACAACGCCAGCGTGTTCCGCCAGTTCGGCGAGAACCTGTCGGTGGGCGTGATCGTCAACAACCTGCGTGACAGCCGCCCGCCGGCGGACAGGAACGGAGGCGGGTGGCCGTTCTATCCGGTCGGCAACTACGACCCGTATGGCCGCCAGTACTGGCTGCAGCTGGACTACCGGTTCCGCTGATCCGGCAGGCAAACAGAAGGCCCGGCAATGCCGGGCCTTCTGTTGTGACGGTATCCGTTGTGATGGCGCGCGCCGGTCGCCTACGGCAGCGCCTGCTGCAGGTATGACTCGATGACGTAGCTGAAAGGCTGCTGCTGGCGGTCGCGCAGCAGGGCGCGTACCTCCAGGATCACCCCGTGGCCGGCTTCGTCGCGTGGTGGCCAGAAGGTCTGGTCGGCCAGTGTCTGGCGCTGGAAGCGGAGCGGGCCGACCACGCGGCCGAAGGGTTCGTCGGTGCTGTCCAGCACCTGGTTCATGGCTGGACTGAGATGGTCCGGCAGGTACCAGTTGTCTGCTTCGGAGAGCACGCGGCTGCCACAGACCAGCTGCACGCGGCGGTAGCGCAGGGCGGTGCCAGGCTGCGTCGTGCCCAGCGCCTGCAGCACGTCGGCCGGGGCAGGCTTGTCCTGGCCGTGCACCCGCACCGCGCGCACCCGCGCCTGTTCGGCCAGGCCCTGTTCGGCGCACCAGTGTTCCAGGGTGGCGGTGGCGCTCTGGCCCGACAGCACGCGCTGGTGCAGCCGTTCGACCAGGGCAGCCGACGCGATGCGCTGCTGGCCAGGCGGTGCCTGCGGCGGCGGGGTGGCGGCCGCATCGGTGGCGGACAGGCTGGCGATCGGGGCAGCAGCCAGCAGGGACGCGGCCTGCCAGCGGCGGAGACGATCGTGGCGGTCGGACGGGCCCATGCGGCATCACAGCGGAAACAGGTGCCTATGGTACCCGTTCAGGCGTGTGCACGGCGTGGCTGCGACCGGCTGTCGCGGGGAGGCATTCATCGTTCTGATGAATGTGTGGCATCCAGATATTTCGTTGGCCGATGGCAGTGCCAGCGCGCAGGATGGCGCCATGATCTGGCTTTCCGGGAGTTTCCGATGACGCTTCACTTCGTCCGTGGTGCGGTTGACCGCGACGGCACGCCGCTGCATTTCCATATCCAGGACGGTCGCATCCGTGGTTTCAACGGCGATGCCACGCCGCGCGAGGGTGCGGAGATCGTCGACTTGCAGGGCTATGCCCTCCTGCCGGGGCTGGTCGACGGCCACATTCATCTGGACAAGAGCTTCGTCGGCGACCGCTGGCACCCGCATCAGCCGGTGAGCAGCCTGCGTGAGCGGCTGGCGGTGGAGAAGGCTGCGCTGGCGGGCGCCGCGCCGATGGTGGACCGCGCCGAGGCCTTGATCCGCCAATGCAGCAGCTTCGGCACGGTGGCCATGCGCTGTCACGTCGATATCGATGGCAGCACCGGCCTGCGTCATCTTGAGGCGGTACGCGAGGCCGCGCTGCGCTGTGCCGACATCATGCGCATCCAGCTGGTGGCGTTCCCGCAGGCCGGGGTGATGTCCTGCCCGGGCACCGCCGCTGTGCTCGAGCAGGCCATTGCAGCGGGCGTGGAGGTGCTGGGTGGCATCGACCCGACCACGCTGGATGGCGATGCCGAAGGCCAGCTCGCGCTGCTGTTCGGCCTGGCTGAGCGCTATGGCGTGCAGTTGGACATCCATCTGCACGAGCCCGGTGAAACCGGGCTGGCGCAGCTGCTGCGCATCGCGGCGCGCACCCGTGCCGCCGGCCTGCAGGGACGCGTTGCCGTCAGTCATGCCTACGCGCTGGGTGAAGTGCCGTTGGCGCGCGCGCTGCAGGTGGGCGAGGCGCTGGCCACGGCCGGTGTGGCGATCATGAGCAACGCGCCGGGCGACCATCCGTTCCCGCCGCTGCGTGCGCTGCATGATGCCGGCGTGCGCGTGTTCTCCGGCAATGACAACATCCGCGACTGCTGGTGGCCGTACGGCAACGGCGATCTGCTGCAGCGGGCGATGCTGCTGGGCTACCGCTCGGGCTTCTACACGGATGCCGACCTGATGCTGGCGCTGGACATGGTCACCACCCATGCCGCGCACGTGATCGGCCTGCCACAGCATGGTATCGCCGAAGGCCTGCCGGCGACCTTCGTCGCGGTGCGCGCCGATCATGGCCCGGCTGCTGTAGCGGCGGTTCCGGTGCAGCGCCGCGTAGTGGTCGACGGCCGTTGGCTGTAGACCCACGACACGCGAACCGATGTAGCGCCGAGCCATGCCCGGCGGCTTTTCAGGCGTAATCGTCGGCGCGGGTGGCGACGAACTCTTCCAGCCACGCCAACAGATGGGCGATGTCGATGACCTCGCCCTGTTCGACGCGCTTGAGCAGCAGGGTGCTGGCGCCGATCTGCAGGCTGCTGTCGGCATAGCGAAGCACCGCGTCGATGCCCCAGGCATCGGTGACCTGCATCCAGGCCAGGCCCGGCACGCGCTGGGCCAGGGTATCGCCGAACGCCACGCCCAGCGCTTCCCAGCCGTCGCAGTCGTCACGATCGATCAGCTCGGCATCGACCACCCGCTGCAGCGTGGTGGCTGTCAATGGCCATTGCACCGGCAACGTCGGGAAGCCGGCGGCCACGCGCGCGGCGATCAGCGAGCGGTGGTGCTGCAGATGGGTCTGCAGGGCCGCGGGCAGGGGATCGAAGCGGGTGGGAATCTCGTCGGACATCGCAGGGCGCCGTGTAGCACGGAAACAGTGGGCACTCTAGCGGCAGAACCGTGATTCCGGTGCGAGAGGCGTGATCAGGTTTCGATGGTCAATGCGCGGGTTTCACGCTTCGGGGGTCAGATCCATTTTCCTGTGGAAAACGGATCTGACCCCGCGCCGGACGGTGTTGCTGTCGAGGGTGCCGGTCAGCGGGCAGCACGACTGCAGTTGCAGTGATCAATCCGGTTCGCGCTGTACCTGCCGCCACAACTCGCTGGCCAGCGCACGCACCGCGTCATCGGCGTCCGCGCGGTGCAGCAGGCCGATCTCGTAGTTGTCGATCACTGGCAGGTCGCGCTCGCCATCGATGACGCGGTGATCGCGGGTAACCGCGCGGCGTGGCAGCAGGCTGATGCCGATGCCGTCCGCCACGGCGCCCTGGATGCCACTCAGTGACGAGCTGGTGAAGGCGATGCGCCAGCGCAGGCCCAGCGCTTCCACGGCATGGATCATCTCGTCGCGGTACAGCCCGCGCGGCGGGAAGGTGACCAGGGGCAGCGGGTCCTGCTGCAGGCAACTGCTGCGCAGGCTGTCGATCCAGTGCATCGGCTCGCGGCGGCAGTGCACCGCCTGGCGGCTGTTGCGGCGCTGCTTGACCAGCACCAGGTCCAGCTCGCCGTGGTCGAAGCCCTGGGCCAGATCGCGGCTGAGCCCGCTGCTGATCTCCAGCTTGACCTGCGGGTGGCGGCGGCTGAAGGCAGCCAGCATGCGCGTGGTCTGCGCGTTGACGAAGTCCTCGGGCACGCCGATGCGAACGGCGGTCTCCACCGTCGCGCCGGCCAGCGCCTGTGCCATTTCCTCGTTCAGGTCGAGCATGCGCCGCGCGTAGCCGAGCAGGGTGTGGCCGGCATCGGTGGGGTGCACGTCGCGGTGGCCGCGTTCGAGCAGGCGATGCCCGGCCAGTTCCTCCAGCCGGCGCACCTTCTGGCTGACCGTGGACTGGGTCGAATGCAGGCGCGTGGCTGCGGTGGTGAAGCTGCCACAGTCGGCCACCATCACCAGCGCCCGCAGCAGGTCCAGTTCGAACAGGGTTCTATTCGATTTGGCACTGTCTTGCATTTGAACATTTCACTTCTGGATACCCGGGCCGACTTCTACCATGCAGGGCAGGGGCCGGCAATGCCCGGCTGTTGCTACCGTCGCCCGTCGTTCCGTGGTGACGGTCATGAGGAGACACCGCCATGCGCTTCCATTGTCCCGTTGGCTGGCCTGCGCCGTTCATGCGCGTGCTGCTGTTGTGCCTGCTGGCCATGGTCACCCCCGCCTGCACCGCCACGTCCAGGGCCGACGTAGACGCGCGACTGCGTGATGCGGCCAGCCGGGGCGACGCCGATGCGGTGCGACAGGCGATCGAGGATGGCGCCATGCTGGAAGCGCGCGATGGCCAGGGCCGCACTGCGCTGCTGCTGGCCACGCAGGGCAACAACGTGGATGCCGCGCGCGAACTGATCGAGGCCGGTGCAGACGTCAATGCCAAGGATGCGTTGCAGGACAGCGCCTATCTGTACGCCGGCGCGCGCGGCCTGGATGAGATCCTGGCGATGACCCTGGCGCACGGCGCCGATCTGCGCAGCACCAACCGCTATGGCGGCACCGCGCTGATTCCGGCCGCCGAGCGCGGCAACGTCGCCACCGTACGTACGCTGCTGCGCGCGGGCGTGGCGGTGGATCATGTCAACCGCCTGCACTGGACCGCGCTGCTGGAAGCGATCCTGCTCGGCGATGGCGGCGCGCGCCACGTGCAGATCGTGCAGCTGCTGCTGGATGCCGGTGCCGACCCGGAGCTGGCCGACGGCGATGGCGTAACGCCGCTGGCACACGCGCGCCAGCGCGGCTATGCCGACATCGAGATCCTGCTGCGCCAGCACGGCGCGGTGCGCTGAACCCCACCCCCTTCCACCCGCACGCTGGCCGTGCCTTCCAGGATGCTGTCCATGTTCCGTTCCCGTCCGTTGTCCCTTGCCATCCTCCTTGCGGTGGCGCCGCTGTCGGCCTCTGCCGCCGAGCGCGCCGACCTGCTGATCCGCAATGCCACCGTGGTCGATGTCGAGCACGCCAGCACTCTGGCCGGGCAGAGCGTGGTGATCCGTGGCGAGGACATCGTCGCCGTCGGTCCGGATGCGCAGCTGCGCAACCAGTGGAGCGCGGCCCGCCAGATCGATGCCAGGGGCAAGTACCTGATTCCGGGCCTGTGGGACATGCATGTGCACTTCGGTGGTGGCCCCGCACTGATCGAAGAGAACAAGGCGCTGCTGCCGCTGTACATCGCGCACGGCATCACCACGGTGCGTGACTGCTCCGGCGATCTGCCCGGGCAGGTGCTGCAGTGGCGCGGTGAGATCGCCAAGGGCACATTGTTCGGCCCGCGCCTGCTCAGTTCCGGCGCGAAGATCGAAGGCATCAAGCCGGTGTGGAAGGGCACGATCGAAGTGGGCAGCGAGGCTGACGTCGACAAGGCGATCGCCCGCCTGCAGCACGACAAGGTCGATTTCGTGAAGATCACCGACAGCACGCTGAAGCCGGAACTGTTCCTGTACTCGGCCAGTGCCGCACGCAAGGCCGGGTTCAAGGCGTCGGGCCACATTCCGATGGCACTGACCGTGGAGCAGGCGGTTGATGCCGGCCTGGCCTCGATCGAGCACCTGGACTACGCGTTCAAGGCCGGCAGCAGGGACGAGGCGCAGATCGCCACCGACTTCGGTGCCGGCCGGATCGACCGTGCCGAAGCCAACCGCCGCCTCGACGCCAGCTTCGACCGCGACACCGCGATGCGCGCCTACCGGGACTTCGCCAGGCGCGGCGTGTTCGTGACCCCGACCCTCAACGGCGGCCGCATCCTCGATTACCTCGATCAGGACGACCACGCCAACGACCCGTACCTGGCCTACATCGGCCCGGGCCTGCGTGCGACCTACCAGTGGCGCGTGGACCGCGCGGCGAAGGCCACGCCGGCCCAGATCGAAGCGCGCCACGCGCAGTACCACCAGGTGGCCGCAGTGCTGCCGATGCTGCAGGAAGCCGGCGTGACGATCATCGCCGGCACCGATGCGGGCTTCCTCAATTCGTTCAACTTCCCGGGCATCGCCCTGCATCAGGAACTGCAGCTGTTCGTGAAGGAGGGCCTGAGCGCACCGCAGGCACTGTCGGCGGCGACCCGGTCCGGCCCGGCCTGGTTCGGCCAGATGGACCGCTACGGTGGCGTTGCGCAGGGCAAGGCCGCGGATCTCGTGTTGCTGACCGCCAACCCGCTGCAGGACATCGCCGCCACCGAAAAGATCGACAGCGTGATCCTGCGTGGCAGCGTGTATGACCGCGCAGCGCTGGACAAGATGCTGGCCGACACCCGGGCCAAGGTCGCAGCGTGGAATGCCGAGGCGGCCAAGGCCGACTGATGGCCCGGGGCCGGATCCCTTTCCTGCGGAGAGGGACTCGACCCCCTCATCGATTGACGCCCTTGCTTCCGGCACGGGAAGGATCGGGCACGGGCACCTAGCATGGTGCCCGTTTCCTGTTCGAGTCCCTGCATGCCTGTATCACCTGTCTGCCTGCTGCCCGCACATGAAGCGCCGCTGTCGCTGCCTCGCCCGCACGGGGTGATGCTGGCGTTGTGGGGCCTGTTGATCGCCACGTCCATTCCCGCGGTACACCTGAGCCAGCAACCGGGTGGCCTGCTGCCTGCGGCGTTGTTCATCCTCGGCGCAGAACTGCCCTGGATGCTGGCGACGCCGCCGCTGTGGGCGGCCTGCCGACGCTGGCCATTGCCGGGACGGCGACACCTGATCGGCTGGTTGTTGCTGTGCCTGCTGCTGACTCCGGCATTGACCGCGCTGGGCTGGGGCCTGGGCCATCTGCTGCTGCAACTGTGGCAGGAACAGCCGCTGCCGCCGCCCGGGCAGGTGGTACGGGCGATCGGCATCACCGCGTTGTTCGCCCTGCCAACGTTCATCGCGGTGGCCGGTACCGGTCATGGCCTGGCCTGGCTGCAGCGACTGAAAGCACAATCGGAGGCCCTGCAGCTCGCCCGCGAAGTGGCCCTGCGCCAACACCTCCAGCATCATTTCCTGTTCAACGCGCTCAATGCCATCGGGGGGCTGGCGCTGCTGCGCCCACTGGCGGCAGACGCAGCCTTGGCGCAGCTGTCCTCGTTGTTGCGCGACACCCTGCAATGCCCGGCGCAACGTTCGCTGGTCGATGAGCTTGGAGCAGCACAGGACTATGTGGCCCTGCAGTCGCTGCTGCATGACGAAGCGCTGCATCTGTGCCTGCAGGCCAGTGCCGAGGCGCTGGACTGGCCGGTGCCGGGGCTGCTGCTGCAGCCGCTGATCGAGAACGCCGTGCTGCATAGCGGCTGGCGGGCAGGGGACCCGCTTCTGCAGATCAAGCTGAAAGCGGAGGTGCGCGGCAGCAGGCTGGAGGTGGCTGTGTTCAACCCCTGCCTGCGTCCTGTGCATGGCGATGGCCTCGGTAGTGGCCTGGACACGCTGCAGCGCCGGTTGGCGATGATCGGCGGCCATCTGCAGTCCGGCCGCATGGACAGCGGCTACAGGGTCTGCCTGCTGCTGCCTGGACGCTTGGCATGACGCGCCCGTTGAGCGTGTTGCTGGTGGATGACGTGGCATTGGCGCGTCACCGCCTGCGTGCGTTGCTGGCGCGTATCCCGCAGGTCCGGGTCGACGCCGAAGCCGCCAGTCTTGATCAGGCACGACAGATGCTGCTGGGGCGGCGCTTCGATCTGTTGCTGCTGGATCTGCTGCTGCCCGATGGCCGCGGTTGGGAGCTGCCGGCGCAGCAGCCATCGCTGGCCGCACACACCGTCTTCGTGACCGCGCTGCCACAGCACGCACTGCATGCCTTTGAACTGGGTGTGGCCGACTACCTGCTCAAGCCGGTGGCGATGCCACGGCTGCAGGAGGCGATCACGCGCGCACGTCGCCTGGCCGGATTGGGCGACGATGGGGAGAGCGACGCCCAGGCGCTGCCCGTGCCCGCTGCGGGCGGAACGCAATACGTACCGTTGGCACAGATCGACTACATCGACATGGCCGGGCACTATGCATGCGTCCACGTCGGGCAGCGCCTGCACCTGCTGCGCGAGCCGATTGCCCGGTTGGCCGAGCGCCTGGCGCCGGCCGGCCTGCTGCGGGTGCATCGCTCGGTGCTGGTCAACCCGCTGCGCGTGCAGTCCATTGTCGAACGCCACAACGGTGATGCACTGCTTGAGCTGGCCGGCGGCGTGCAGGTGCCGGTCAGCCGCAGCTATCGCTCCGCCCTGGCGGCCGCTCTGGAAGCACGCCTGAAACACGGGTGAGGCCAGCGGCGGCACGGTTGGCGCCATCGGCGCCGATGCGTGCGCCATACGCAGGTCCATCCGGTCACCCTCGCTGCTTTGCAGATGAGGGCAGGGCATGCGGATGAGCGGTGGTTGGGGATGGTTGCTGTGCGCGCTGGCACTCCCGGCGATGGCGGACGTCCGCGTTGAGGTTGATGATCAGCACGGACGCGCCGACCGTGTTCCGGTGATCACGGTGGAAGGCCTTGCTGTTGCCGAGGTGGTGCGCCTGCGCCTGTCGATGCAGGACGGCCGTGGACAGCGCTGGCAGTCGGAGGCAGTGCTGCGTGCTGACCTGGGTGGACAGGTCGATACCGCCCGCAGCGGATCGGAGCAGGGCAGCTATCGGGGGATCGATGCGAGCGGGCTGATCTGGTCGATGCAGCCGCAGCTGGGACGCGCCAGTGCATTGCCGCTGCACTGGCGCCGCGCCGAGGATGGCATGGGTTTCCTCCCGCAGACGTTCGAACTGGAAGTGGAGCGGGCCGGTTCGGTCGTTGCCCGGCGTACCCTGCAGCGCCACCTGATGCTGCCGGGCGTGCAGGTGCAGCGGGTCGAGATCGGTGGGCGCGAGGCGCACCTGTACCTGCCACCGGATCTGCGCTCCGGCGCCCGCGCGGCGGCGATGGTGACACTGGGCGGTGCAGAAGGCGGCTTCGAGGGCGGCGACATGTATGCTGCCTGGCTGGCCAGCAACGGCTACGTCGCCTTGTCGATCGCGTGGTATCGCGGGCCGGGCGTACCCAAGGATCTGATTGACGTTCCGTTGGAGACCGTAGGTGAGGCGGTGCACTGGCTTCAACGGCACGCTGCGGTGGATCCGCAGCGGGTGGGGTTGCTGGGCGGTTCATGGGGGGGCATTGCTACCCTGGCCACGGCGGTCCACCTGCCGACACTGCGGGTGGCGGTCTCCTGGGTGGGCAGTCCGGCGCCGTTCCGTGGCATCGCGCGGGATGTCGCCCCTGCCGATTTCCGGGCCGTGGATCGATCGCCGCTGAGCTGGCAGGGCAAACCGCTGCCGTGGTTGCCGTACCGCGACGACGTCGACTGGGGACGTCCAGGACCGCACTGGGCGCCGGCGCTGCAGGCCGCCATGCTGCCGATCGAGAAGATTGCCGCACGCACGCTGTGGGTGGGCGGGGGTGATGACCGCCTCGGTGACTCCGGGGTGTTGATGGCGGTTGCCCAGCGTCGCTTGGCTGAAGCAGGGCGAGGTGATCGCGACCGGTTCCTCTATTACCCCGATGCGGGACACCTGATCACGCCGATTCTGCAGCCGACTACCCATCGCCATGAGGTGGGGCCCTTCATTGAAGTGGGCGGTACTGCTGAAGGCCACGCGCACGCGGACCGTGCGGTGGGGCCGGCTGTGCTGGCGTTCCTGGCCGAAGCGTTGTGAGGGGGCGCTAGCGCGGTGCCGGCCGCATTCCGTGCAGCTGTGGCAGCGCGGCCTTCATTGCATCGATGAAGGCGCGCAACCGTGGTGGCTGCTGGCGCGCGGCCGGAAATACCACGTGTACCGGCAATGCTGGTGCCTGCCAGTCCGGCAGCAGCTGCACCAGCCGCCCTTGTGCGAGGTCCTCGGCAACCAGCCACGCCGAGACCACGGCGGCGCCCAACCCGGCACGCGCAGCCTGCTGCACCACGAACAGGTTGTCGCTGAGCAGGCGCGGGCTGATCGACAGCGTATGCGCGCGGCCCTGTGCGTCATGCAGCAGCAGGCGTTCGCGGTAGTAGGTGACCAGTGAGATCCATGGCAGCGCCTGCGCCTGATCCGGTGTGCTGATCGCGGTGGCCTGCACCAGCGAGGGCGCTGCCACGACGATGCGCGGCACTTCGGCGAGCGGCAGTGCGACCATGCGCGGTTCGTCCACCGGGCCCACCCGTACCGCGCAGTCGATGCCCTCCGCGATGAAATCCGGGCGACGATCCTCAAGGATCCACTCCAGGCTCAGCTGTGGGTGCCGGGCGAGGAACGACAGCATGGTCGGCAGCAGCTGCGCCTGGCCAAAGGCATGCGGCACCATCACCCGCAGGCGTCCGCGCAGCGTTTCTGGTTCGCCCTGGAGTTCGGCCTGCAGCGACTCCCATTCGTCGACCACGCGTTGCGCATGGCGCTGGCAGCGCAGGCCATCTTCGGTCAGCTGCAGGCCGTGGGTGGAGCGCTGCAGCAGGCGCAGGCCGAGCTGCCGCTCCAGTGCCTGCAGGCGGCGACTGACCGTCGGCTGGGTGGTGCCCAGCTGCACGGCCGCAGCAGACAGGCTGCCGGCATCGACGATGCGCAGGAAGGTGCGCAGCAGGTCCAGGCGATCGGCGCCGGTGGCGAGGTCATTCATGCGTGTGGCGTATGTGATGTATGTGGTGGAGCCTACTACAGACGTTTGGTGAATACAGGCAGGATACGCCCACTTCCTCCGCTGGGCTCCCCATGTCTACCCCCTCGCTCTCCATCGCCGGCGCACCCGTGACCGCACCCTCCACCCCGCTGGTGCTGGCAATGGCGGCCGGCGCCGGCTTCTCGGTCGCCTCGCTCTACTACAGCCAGCCGATGCTGGGCCTGATCGCGCAGGACCTCGGCGCGGGCGAGCGCGCCGCCGGCCTGGTGCCGACCCTGACCCAGCTCGGCTATGCGCTGGGCATCCTGCTGCTGGCACCGCTGGGCGACCGCTTCGACCGCCGTACCCTGATTCTGTTGAAGTCCGCATTGCTGGCGCTGGCTCTGGGTGCCGCAGCGATGGCCGGGCACCTGCCGGGCCTGCTGATGGCCAGCCTGCTGGTCGGGCTGATGGCTACGCTGGCGCAGGACATCGTGCCGGCCGCTGCGGTGCTGGCGCCGGATGCACAACGCGGCCAGATTGTCGGCCGGGTGATGACGGGGTTGCTGCTCGGCATCCTGTTGTCACGCGTGGTCAGTGGCGTGGTGGCTGAAGCATGGGGTTGGCGCACGCAGTTCGTGCTGGCTGCGGTAACGGTGGCAGCGATGGGCGCGGTGATGGCGCGCGCGCTGCCGCGTTTCGCACCGACCAGCACGCTGCGCTATCCGGCGCTGCTGGGTTCATTGCTGGCGTTGTGGCGCGAACAGCCGCAGCTGCGCCGCGCGGTGGCCAGCCAGTCGCTGCTGGCGGTGGGCTTCAGCGCGTTCTGGTCGACGCTGGCGCTGATGCTGCATGCCCGCCTGGGCCTGGGCAGTGCAGCGGCGGGTGCGTTCGGTATTGCGGGTGCGGCCGGTGCGCTGGCCGCGCCGTTCGCCGGCCGTTTCGCCGATCGGCTGGGGTGCCATGCGGTGGCACGGCTGGCGATCGTGGTGGCGCTACTGGGCTTCGGCCTGCTGCTGGCCGAAGCCTGGTTGCCGCCCGCCGCGCTGCTGCCGCTGCTGGTGGTGGGTGCGTTGCTGTTCGACTTCGGGTTCCAGTCGGCGCTGGTGGCGCACCAGACGCTGGTCTACGGCCTGGTACCGCCGGCACGCAGCCGGCTCAATGCGCTGCTGTTCACTGGCGTGTTCATCGGCATGGCCGCCGGTGGCGCGCTGGGCAGCCTGGCGCTGGCGCAGTGGGGATGGCGCGGGGTGGCCTGGCTGGCGGTGGTGTGTGCCGGCGGCAGTCTGCTGCTGCGTTTGAAGTAAGGGGGTGTTCGGCAGGGCTTGCAGCCCTGCACCTGCTGGAAGCCGGAGCAACGGCAACAGCAACGGCGGGTTTCCTGTAGGTAGGCGGGGTGGGTCCGGTTGCGGGGGACGCTGTAAACCCCGCTCCGCGGTCCGGCCCAGCCGCTGGCGGCTGTGCGTTCGGGCGCTTGCGAAGCAGTGCTTCGCAAGCAAAGCGCCCTCACCCATGGGGGCTTGGCAGCGGCATCCATGGCGCTCACGCCCCCGCAACCGGATCCCCCCGCCATCCCACGCAAAGCCGCTTTTGCTGTTGAGGTTGCCGGCCAGCGGCCGGCACTACCGCGGGTGCAGGGCTGCAAGCCCTGCCCAGCACTCCCCTAATCGTGACCGCTGTCGTCCAGGCTGATGATGCCGCGCCGCAGCGCCTGGGTCACCGCATGCGTGCGGTCGCCGACGCCGAGCTTGTCCATCAGGCTCTTCATGTGCGCCTTCACCGTCTGCTCGGAAATCTGCATGCGCTCGCCGATGCGCTTGTTCGACAAACCACCGGCCACGTGCCGCAGCACTTCGGTCTCGCGGGGCGACAACCGGTCTTCAACCACGTGCGCGGCGATGCTGGCTGCCACGGCCGGCGGAATCGGCGCGCGGCGACCGCCCGCTACCATGCGGATCGTATCGACCAGCTCGTGGCGCAGCATGTCCTTCAGCAGGTAGGCACTGGCACCGGCCTGCAGCGCCCGCACCGCACGCACGTCACCGCGATAGGTGGTCAGCACGATGACGCGCGCACGCGGATCCATCGCGCGGATCCGCACGATGGCTTCAACGCCATCCAGGCGTGGCATCTGCAGGTCCATCAGCACCACATCCGGCTGCAGTTGCTGGTAGCGCGCGATGGCCTCCTCGCCATCGGCGGCCTCGCCGAGCAGGCGCAGGTCGGAATGGGCGCCCAGCAGCGCAGCCAGGCCGTCACGCAGCAGCGGGTGGTCGTCGACGACCAGTACGCCGATCGGGGCAGGGGATTCAGTCATGGCTCGCTCTACTCCAGGGCCAGCGCCAACGCGATGGGCGGCGGTGATACAGGCGACGGGCGGGAACCGCCAGCGCGACTTCGGTACCCAGCCCGGGGCGGGTCCATAGCTGCAGTTCCGCGCCGAGGCGCTGCGCGCGCTCACGCATGCCCTGCAGGCCCCAATGGCCATGGCCCGCATCCTCATCGGCGATGCCGACGCCATCGTCGCGCACGTGCAGCAGGAAGCAACGCGTACCGTAGGACAGTTCCACTTCAATGGCACTGGCATTGGCATGGCGCAACGCATTGCGGATGGCCTCGCGCCCGATCAGGAACACCTCTTCGGCCGCGTCGGCCTGCAGCGCTGGCGTCGCGCCTTCCACGGTCAGGCGCAGGGGATTGGTGCCGTGCCCGGCGTATTCGGCGTGCACATCGGCCAGCGCCGAAGCCAGGTCGCGGCCCGCGAACGGACCCTCGCGCAGCGCATTGACCCGCTCGCGGCCTTCGGCCAGGTTGCGTTCGGCCAGCTGCATCGCCGACTCCAGCTGGCTGCGCACCGGCTCCGGTGTCTGTGCTGACTGGCTGATCGCATGCAGGCGCAGGATCAGGCCCTGGCTACCCTGCAGCAGGGTGTCGTGCAGGTCGCGCGCGATGCGTTCGCGTTCGCCATTGCGTTCCTGCAGGCGCGCACGGAACAGCGCGGCCAGCTGCCCGCTGCGGATGCGCACTGCCATCACCAGCAGCGCAAGCACTGCGGCCGTGCACAGCAGCTTGAACCAGACGGTCTGCATGAAAGTGGGGGCGATGCGGAAGCTGCGGCTGGCCGGCGCGGTGCTCCAGATGCCGTCCTCGTTGGCGGCTTCCACCTCGAACCGGTAGTCGCCCGGTGCGAGGTTGGTGTAATACGCACGCGTGCTGCTGCCAGCGTCCTGCCAACCGTCATCGACACCGGACAGGCGGTAGCGGTAGCGGTTACGCTCAGGACGTGCCAACGACAGCGCCACGTAATCGATCTGCAGCTGGCTGGTGCCGGCCGGGAGGCGCAGGCCATCGCGCAGCGGCTCGTGCTCGCTGCCGTACAGCACCTCGCCGATGCGCACGCTGGGAACCATCTTGTTGACGTGCGAGCGGGTGGTGTCCAGCCAGGCCAGGCCCTGGTTGGTGGCCAGCCACAGCAGGCCATCGTCGGCCAGGGCAGCGGTGGCGATCGGTCCGCTCTGCAGGGCGATGCCGGGCATGCCGTCGATGGCATCGAACAGGCGTGGCGTGACCGGCAGTCCGCTGCGCAGGGCACGGCGCAGCAGCCCGCTTTCCATCCGCACCAGGCCACGGCTGCCGTTGAGCCAGAGGTGTCCATTGGCATCGGCGACCATGCCAGTGATGCCTTCCAGGACGCCGGCCATGTCGGTGCGCACCGGAACGAAATGACCATTGCCGATGCGCGCGGCCAGTCCGGCCTCGCCGGCGACCAGCAGCAGGTCCTGGTGATGCAGCATTGCGGTGATCGGCCCCACTGACAGGCCATGGCCGGCATCGAAGGTTTCGATGCGGGTTGCGTCCATCCGGCGCAGTCGGCCATCGGCATAGCCGAGCAGCAGCTGGCCATGGGCATCCAGCGCCAGCGATGAGCAGGCCTGCTCGGGCAGGCGGCTTTCGTGTTGCCAGCGGTCGTGCTGGTAGTGCAGCACCCCGCGTTCGCCGGTGCAGACCCAGGCCTGTCCGTCGTCGGGGAACAGAAGGGCATGCAGCGGCTGCCCGGTGAACGGGGGCGGCAGTGGGATCAAGGTGGTCTGGCCGGCTACGGTGCGCGCAAGGTTGATCCAGTCGAACTGCCAGATCGGCGCGGGTGCCTGGCGCGCGGCGGCCTGCAGCTGCGTGGCGCTGCCATCCAGCAGGGTGCGCCGCAGGTCGTAGGGCTTGAGATCTTCGCCATAGCCATACACGCGGCCGTCGCTGGCCCGCACCAGCGAGCGGTAGGGATCGCTCGGACCGACCGCCAGGGTGTGCACGCTGCGTGCGCGGAAGCGGTTGAGGCCGAGATTGGTACCCACCCAGAGATTGCCTTCGCGATCGACGATGATCGGTACCGCCGAGGTGGCGGTCAGGCCATGCGGTGAATCGAAGCGCTCCATGCGCACGGCCCGAGTGCCGTCGAAGGTGACGCGGGCGACGCCGCCGTGCGGGCTCATCGTGGCCCACAACGCACCGTCGGCGGTGAACTGCAGGCGCGCGGCGACCAGCTCCGGCAGCCGTCGCGCTTCGCGCTCGCTGTCCGGCAGCAGGCCCTGCGCGTTGGCCAGCGGTGAGGTGCCGCGCAGCCGGTCGGCCAGCCACACTTCGCCCTGCGGGCTTTCGGTGAGCGTCGCCATCTGCGAGACGGCGATGCCGGTGTCCTGGAAGGTTGCCTGGCCGGCAGTGCGCATCCAGACCTTCAGATCGGCCAGGACCCAGAAGGTGTCCCGGCTGTCGTGCAGCAGCCACTGCACACGGCGCTCCGGCAGCCCGGCACTGGCCGGCAGTGGCTGCCAGCGTTGTCCATCAAAGCGGCGCAGCCCGCCATTGATCGCCGCCCACAGCTGCCCCCCGCGATCCTGGCTGAAGTGCGGCACCACGCCGACCGGCACTCCCTGCGCGCGACCATAGCTGTGCAGCTGCCCATACGCAAAGCGGCTGATACCGGCCTGGAAGTAGCCGATCCACAGGGCGCCATCGCCGCCCTGCGCCAGCGTGACCATGTTGGTGGACGGGAAGTGGCTGCCGATGGGCGTCGCCTGCCGTTCGAAACGACGGCCATCGAAGCGGTACAGGCCCGAGCCGGTGGCCAGCCACAACAGACCGTCGCGGTCCTGGGCAATGTCCCAGATATCGCCGGGCGCACCCTGGCCGACGCGCCAGGCGGTGTGTTCGTAATCGGGCAGTCCTCCGCTCACCGGCGGGCGCTGCACGGCAAGCGCGGGCAGGGAGGTCAACAGCAGCAGGCACGTCAGCAGTGTCGGCAGGCGACACAGGAACGGGAAGGGGCGGCCACGCATGGCGCGCATTCTGGCAGGTGTGGGGCAGCCCGGGGTGACCCGAACGGGGTAGGCAGCGTGCGCCGACGTCGGCTATCACGCCGGCATGTCCGCTGGAGCCCCGCCATGCAGCGCCTGTTCGTGATGTTCCCCGACCGTGGTCCGGGCGTCGGCCTGTTATGGCTGAGGCTGTGCCTGGCCGCCGCGCTGTGCACGCCTGGCACGCATGCGGGCGGGTGGTCGGCGCTGTGCCTGCTGGCAGCGGCCATGCTCGTGCTGGGTGCGTTGACGCCTCTGGCAGCGCTGCTGGCGGCCGTGGGCATGTTCGCGCAGCGGGCGCCGTGGCCACTGGTGGTATTGCCAGTGGCGCTGTTGATGCTGGGCCCTGGTGCCTATTCACTGGATGCGCGCATGTTCGGGCGGCGCCTGCTCGGCCGTCGGCCTCCCCCATTCGGGTAGGTGCTGGCCTCGACCGACGGGGGTAGGGCATCGCGCAGCGGCCACGCACCATGGGGCACCCCCTCGCGGCGTCCCGCATGGCCTCCGTCTTTCCGCCTGATCCGCCCGCCGTGTCGCTGGCACCGCAGCAGGCCGCCGCATTGCAGCGCGCCCTGCACTATGTCGATGCACACCTGTCGCAGCCGCTGCGGGTATCCGAGCTGGCAGCGGCTGCCTGTGTCAGCCGCTTCCATCTGGTGCGTCTGTTCCGTACCGGTACCGGTGCCAGTCCACTGCGTTATGTGCGGCGTCGCCGCATCGAGCGCGCGCTGCAACTGCTGCCCGGCGCGCAGCTGCCGATGGCCTGCCTGGCCCAGCAGTTGGGCTTCTTCGACCAGAGCCATTTCGTCCGCAGCTTCCGCGCGGAGACCGGTTGCAGTCCCGGCCAGTTCCTGGCCGGTGATGCCGCCCTGTTGCTTCCCCCTGACCATGTTTCCCACGGAGTCCATCCATGAGCCTTGCCACCGCCACTCCCGCCCCGGCCCTGCTGTCGCCGACGGACCACGCTCTGGTGCTGATCGACTTCCAGTCGCAGATGGCGTTCGCCACCCACACCATCGACATCTCCGCGCTGCGCAACAACGTGTCGTTGATCAGCAAGGGTGCCAAGGCCTTCAATGTGCCGGTCGTGCTGACCACGGTCGCCGAGACGTCGTTCTCCGGCCCGATGTTCCCGGAACTGCCGCAGATCTTTCCGGGCCAGACGGTGTTCGACCGCACCTCGATGAACACCTGGGAAGACCAGCCGGTGATCGATGAGATCAACCGCATCGGCAAGCGCCGGCTGGTCATCGCCGGCCTGTGGACCAGCGTCTGCATCGTCGGCCCTGCGCTGTCGGCACTGGCGCAGGGCTTCGAGGTCCATGTGATCACCGATGCCTGTGGTGACGTCAGCGAGGAGGCCCACGAGCGCGCGATCACCCGCATGGTGCAGGCCGGTGCGGTGCCGATGACCAGCGTGCAGTACCTGCTTGAGCTGCAGCGTGACTGGGCACGCGGTGAAACCTACGATCTGACCACCGGCATCGCCCGCGACCATGCCGGCGGCTACGGCATCGGCATCCAGTACGCCAAGAGCATGTTCGGCGCGCAGGAAGGCGGCCACTGAGCATGGTTGCCGGCCATGGCCTCGACCTGGCCCTGCTGATGCTGCGCATGGCGGCAGGGGGCTTCCTGCTGCCGCATGCGCTGGGCAAGCTGTTCGGCTGGTTTGGTGGCCCGGGGCTGTCTGGTTTCGCCGCCGAGCTGCGCGGGTTCGGACTGCCGGCTGCTGGGCCGTTGCCGTTGCTGCTGGCCCTGCTGCAGGTGCTGTCCGGGCTGGGCGTACTGCTGGGATGGCAGACCCGCATTGCAGCGCTGGCGGCGGCCGCCTTCATCGGTTTCACCGTACTGTTGGCCCTGCCCAAGGGCTGGTTCTGGATGCGCGGCGGCAGCGAGTACCCGTTGATGTGGACCACGGTACTGCTCGCCCTCGCGCTGGCCGGCCCTGGCGCCTGGGCGCTGGATGGCCAACGCCTTCCGGGAGATTTCGCATGAGTCACGATCCACTCGATCACGGTCGCCGCAACATCGTGCTGGCCAGCGGTGCCGCCGTTGCGCTGGGGTTGGCCGGCCGCGCCGGTGCCGCACTCGATTCCACTTCCAAGGAGCGTCGCATGAGCACGCTGGTCATCCGCAATGCCCGCATCACCACGCTCGACCCGCAGCAACCGCATGCCCAGGCGCTGGCCGTGCAGGAAGGCCGCATCGTCGCCGTCGGCAGCGACGAGGAAATCATGTGCGGCTGGGGGAGTGAAGCGACCCTGATCGACGCGCAGGGCCGGCGCCTGCTGCCCGGCCTCAACGACAGCCATACCCACCTGATCCGCGGTGGCCTGAACTACAACCTGGAACTGCGCTGGGACGGCCTGCTTTCGCTCGGCGACGCGCTGGACATGCTGAAGGCCCAGGTTGACCGTACGCCCGCACCGCAGTGGGTACGCGTGGTCGGTGGCTTCACTGCCGCGCAGTTCAACGAGAAGCGCCTGCCGACGCTGCAGGAGCTCAACGACATTGCGCCGGATACGCCGGTGTTCCTGCTGCACCTGTATGACCGCGCACTGCTCAACCGTGCCGCGCTGCGCGCGTGCGGCTACAGCAAGGACACGCCGGACCCGCCGGGCGGGCAGATCGTGCGCGATTCGCTGGGCAACCCGACCGGGCTGCTGCTGGCCAAGCCCAATGCGCTGATCCTGTACGCCACGCTGGCCAAAGGCCCGCGACTGCCGATCGAATACCAGGCCAACTCGACGCGCCACTTCATGCGTGAACTGAACCGGCTCGGCATCACCTCGGTGATCGACGCCGGCGGTGGCTTCCAGAACTACCCCGAGGACTACCAGGTCATCGAGCAGCTGCATCGCGATGATCAGCTGACGGTGCGCATCGCCTACAACCTGTTCACCCAGAACAAGGGCAGGGAAGTGGACGACTTCCGTGGCTGGAGCGAAATCCTGCAACCGCGCCAGGGCGATGACCTGCTGCGCCACAACGGCGCCGGCGAGATGCTGGTGTTCTCGGCGGCCGACTTCGAACTGTTCAACGAGCCGCGCCCGGAGCTGCCGCCGGAGCTGGAGCCCGAACTGCACGACGTGGTGAAGCTGCTGGTCGAGAAGCGCTGGCCGTTCCGCATCCACGCCACCTACGACGAGAGCATCACCCGCATCCTGGATGTGTACGAACAGGTCAACCGCGAGGTGCCGTTCGATGGCCTGCACTGGTTCATCGACCACGCCGAGACCATCACCCCGCGCAACATCGAGCGCATCCGTGCGCTGGGCGGCGGCATCGCCGTGCAGCACCGCATGGCCTACCAGGGCGAAGCCTTCGTCGAGCGCTACGGCGTGCAGGCCGCGCGGCACACGCCGCCCGTGAGGCGGATGCTGGCCGAGGGCGTACCGGTCGGTGCGGGCACTGATGCCACCCGCGTGGCCAGCTACAACCCATGGGTGGCGCTGTCCTGGCTGGTGACCGGGCGCACCGTGGGTGGTCTGGCCCTGTATGGCGAGGAAAACCTGCTTGAACGCGAGCAGGCGCTGCGCCTGTGGACCCAGGGCAGCGCCTGGTTCTCCGGCGACGAGGCGGTGAAGGGCACCCTGAAAGCCGGCCAGCTGGCCGACTTCATCCTGCTCTCGGCCGATTTCTTCCGCGTCGACGATGCGCACATCGCCGACATCACCAGCGTGCTGACCGTGGTCGGTGGCCGCATCGTGCATGCCGACGGCGACTACGCAGGCCTGGCGCCGCAGCTGCCGCCGGCGATGCCGGACTGGTCGCCGGTCAACAGGTTCGGCGGCTACCACGTCGGCGGTGCCGCCACCGGATTGGCCGCCGCTCATCGCCACCATCACGGCGTGGCCTGCAGTGCGCATGGTGCTCACGGTCATGCCGCGCAGCACGCGGCGCCCACCGACGACCTGACCGCCTTCTGGGGCGCGATGGGATGCTCGTGTTTCGCGTTCTGAGCCTGGCGCTGCTGGCCGTGCCGTCGCTGGCGCAGGCCTGCGAGGGCGGCCGCTGCAGCGACGCCGGCAACGGCCAGCTGCAGCTGGACGCCTCGCTGCGCCTGCGTGGCCTGTACTACGACCCGACCCGGTTCGGCATCGGCGGCAGTGAAGATGGCTACGGCCTGCTGCGCGCGCTGGCCTCAGCCACCTATGTGGAGGACAGCTGGCAGGCAAAGCTGCAGGTGGGCGTGCATGCTGAGAATGGCAAGGCAGGCGGCCCGGGCCGCACCGACCGTGGCGCGTTGGATGTGCAGCAGGCGTACTGGCGCTGGCAGCGCGGTGGCGTCCATCTGCAACTCGGCCGGCAGGAAGCCGGTTATGGCAGCTCGCGGCTGTTGTCGGTGCGCGATGGACCGAACATCCGCCTGGCCTTCGACGGTGCGCGGCTGGGCTGGAAGGGTCGCCTCGGCACGCTTGACCTGATGGCGCTGCGGCCGGTGGAGAACCGGCCGGGTGCCTTCGATGATCGTGGCGAACACGGTGCCCACCTGTGGGGTGCCTATGCCACCACGGCACGCGGGCAGGGCGCGGGACAGTGGGATCTTTACCTGCTCGACTACCGCCGCGAAGGTGCGCGCTTCGCGGCGGGCTCCGGCATCGAACGCCGGCAGACCGTGGGTGCGCGCTGGTTCGGCCAGGCAGGTGCACTGGACTGGAACAGCGAGCTGGCGGCGCAGGGTGGCGAACTGCGAACGACCTTCGGCACGCTCGATATCCGCGCCTGGACGCTGGCTACCGATACGGGGTTGCGCTGGACGGAGCTGCCGCTGCAACCGCGGTTGGGGCTGAAGGCGGACATCGCCAGTGGTGATGGCAACCTGCATGACGGCCGCCTGGGAACCTTCAATGCACTGTTCCCGAAGTCGGCCTACTTCAGCGAGGCCAGCCTGCTGGCCCCGGCCAATCTGATGGACGTCCAGCCGACCCTGACCCTGCGCCTGCACGACGCGGTGACGACGGAACTGGGTGTACAGATGGCCTGGAAGCATCGCCGCGCTGACGCGGTCTACACCACGCCGGCGCCGCTGGTGGCGTTGCCGGGCAGCGCCGGTGGCGCGCGCCGCATCGGTAATCAGTACAAATCCGAAACCCGCTGGCAGGCCAGCGAACACTGGCAATGGCAGCTGCAGCTGGCCTGGGTCAATGCCGGTCCTGCACTGAAGCAGGCCGGCGGCCGGGACACGCTGTTCGCCTCGATCGTTGGAGCATGGCAATGGTGAACGCAACCGCGTCGCAACCCCCCGTACAGGCCGCAGGTGCGTGGTCCCCGCTGAAGATCCGGATGTTCCGCTCGATCTGGCTGGCGATCCTGGCCAGCAATATCGGCACCTGGGTGAACGACGTGGCCGCCGCCTGGGTGATGGCCGAACGTACCGGCTCGCCGTTGATGGTGGCCCTGGTGCAGTCGGCCACCACGGTACCGATCGTGCTGCTGGCACTGGCCGCCGGAACGCTGGCCGACATCGTCGATCGTCGCAAGTACCTGTTGGCGACCCAGGGCTGGATGCTGCTGGTCGCCGCCGTGATGGCGACGCTGACCGCGATGGACATGCTGACCCCGCAGCTGCTGGTGCTGCTGACCTTCTGCATGGGCTGCGGTGCGGCGATGGCGATGCCGGCGCAGGCCGCAATCGTGTCTGAACTGGTGCCGCAGCCGATGCTGGCTTCGGCGGTGGCGCTGAACTCGATCGGCATCAACATCGCGCGCTCGATCGGTCCGGCCATCGGCGGCGTGATCGTCGCCCAGCTCGGTGCGGTCTGGGCGTTCGGCTTCAACGCCATCACCTTCGCCGCGATGCTGTTCGTGGTGTGGGGTTGGAAGCGCGACCCGAAGCAGTCGAGCCTGCCGCCGGAAGGCTTCGGTGCTGGACTGAAAGCGGGCCTGCGCTACGCCAGCCGTGCCGGACGCCTGCAGGCGGTGCTGATCAAGTCGGTGGGCTTCTTCTTCTTCGCCGCGGCAATGAACGCGTTGCTGCCGGTGGTGGTGCGTGGGCAGATGCACGGTGGGGCGGGGCAGTACGGCATGCTGCTGGGCTGCATCGGGATCGGTGCGGTGGGCGGTGCGCTGCTGCTGCCGAAGCTGCGCGCACAGATGGATCGCGACCTGCTGGTGCTGCTGGCGACGTTGTCGCTGGCGTTGAGCCTGGTCGGGCTGGCGCTGACCCGTAGCTGGTACGTGCTTCCGGCGGTGATGCTGGTCAATGGCTTCGCCTGGATCACCGTGCTGTCGTCATTGCAGATTGCCGCGCAGACCGCGGTACCCGCATGGGTACGTGCGCGTGCGCTGGCCTTGTACATCATGGTGTTCTCGGCTGGCATGGCGGCCGGCGGACTGAGCTGGGGTGCGCTCGCACAGCGTACCTCGCCGGAACTGGCGTTGCTGGTGGCTGCCGCGGGCGCGGTGATTGGGGGGCTGCTGGTGTGGCGCGTGCGCATCGCCGGTACCGAAGACCTGAACCTGAGCCCGGCCGGTCACTGGCCCGCCCCCGAGCTGTCGGTGCCGGTGTCGAACGATCGCGGCCCGGTGCTGGTCACCATCGAGTACCGCATCGAGGATGGTGATCGCGCTGCGTTCCAGGCGCAGATACGCGCGTTGGGCGCGATCCGTCGCCGCGATGGCGCGGTGGTCTGGGGCGTGGTTGAGGATGTGGCCAGCCCGGGCATCCACCTGGAGTATTTCGTGACCCCGTCCTGGCTGGAGCACCTGCGCCAGCACGAGCGCATCACCGCCGACGACAAGGCGATCCAGGAAGTGCTGCGTGGATTGCACCGGGGTGAGCGTGCCCCGGTGGTGCGCCACTTCGTGGGTGGGCATGACCCACTGCCTGCCGCTGTGCCACATCACCACAGCGACATCTGACCCTCCGGTGGTAGAGCCGGCCGCTGGCCGGCTGCGGGTGATCGCGATGGACTGATCGGGTTGCCGGCCAGCGGCCGGCACGACCGAAGGGGCGGCGGCACCGGTACGGTGCAGCCGCGGCACATCAACCGCGTGCGAACGCCAGCAGGTCGGCGTTGAACTGCTCGGCGTGGGTGACGGTCAGGCCGTGCGGTGCACCGGCGTATACCTTCAGTTCGGCACCCGTGATGATCTGCGAGGACAGCTTGGCCGAGGCGTCGAAGGGGACGATCTGGTCGTCGTCGCCGTGTACCACCAGTGCCGGCACGTCGATCTTCTTCAGGTCCTCGGTGTAGTCCACTTCCGAGAATTCGTGCACGCAGTCGTACTGGCCCTTGACGCCACCGAGCATGCCCTGCAGCCAGAACGAATCACGCATGCCCTGGGTGACGGTGTTGCCGTCGCGGTTGGCGCCGAAGAACGGGGTGGTCAGATCCTTGAAGAACTGCGAACGGTCGCCGCCGGTACCCTTGCGGATTCCATCGAAGACCTGCAGCGGGGTGCCGGCCGGGTTGCCAGCGGTCTTCAGCATCAGCGGCGGTACGGCGCCAACCAGCACCACCCTGGCCACGCGCTTGCTGCCGTGGCGACCAATGTAGTGGGCCACTTCGCCGCCACCGGTGGAATGGCCGACCAGGATCGCGTCCTTCAGGTCCAGCGCTTCGATCACCGCGGCCAGGTCATCGGCGTAGGTGTCCATGTTGTTGCCATCCCAGGTCTGGCTGGAGCGACCGTGGCTGCGACGATCATGGGCGATCACGCGGAAGCCGTTCTGGCCCATGAACAGCATCTGCGGGTCCCAGGCATCGGAAGACAGCGGCCAGCCGTGGGCGAACACGATCGGCTGGCCGGTACCCCAATCCTTGTAGAAGATGCGGGCGCCGTCGGCGACGGTGACGAAGTTGCTCATTGCAGGTTCCTTGGCGGAAGGGAGGGAAGGCACCGGCAGGCTGCCGGTGCCTCCGGCAGTACAGCGCAGGGGTCGGCAACGGGCTTGCACCGCTGTGCTGGATTGCAAGGGATGTGACGCATATCGCTCTGGCACGACCTGTGTCGTGCGCCGAGGATGTCCACAGCCTGCCTGTGGAATGCCCGGATGCCTGCCACGCGATGGTCACTGACGCTGTGCCTGCTGTTGCCGATGACGGTGGAAGCGCAGACCCACGTCTACAAATGCGTGGATGGGCCGCATCCGGTCTACCAGCAGACACCCTGCCAGGGGCGCGCCGCGTGGCGCTGGGATGTCCCGGCGGAGCAGTCATTGTCCCGCGGTGCGGTGGTTCCAGTAGTCACGCCATCGAAGCCGTCGCGTCGCCAGCGGCGTGTCGCCCGGGCACAGGGCGCGCTGATCACGATCAGCACGGATGCGGCAGCCTGCGAGCGTGCCCGGCGCCAACGCGAGCAGGCGCTGCTCAAGCGCCGGCGGCTGGATTTCGTGCAGCGCCGGCAGCTGGATGACGCCGTCTACGCGGCATGCCAGTGAGGTGGGGGCGAAGAGTGCTGAAAACGACAACGGCGCCGTAGGGCGCCGTCGCGTGGAATGCCGTGAGCGCAGGTCTCAGCGACCGTCGCTGGCGGCCGCCGGTGCGGGCAGGCTGTCCGGCTTGGGCAGGCTCAGTTCCGGGTTGCCCTGCTCGGCCTGCAGGATCTGGATGCGGCGCTGCAGGGCGTCCAGCTGGCTGTTGGTGCTCTGCACATCGGTGCTGAGGCTTACTGCCTGCTGCTGGGCCTGTTGCAGGGCGGCGCTGACCTGGGCCGACTGCGCCTGCTGCTGTTCCATTTCCTGCTGCAGGGTGCGCAGGCGTTCCTCGTTGTAGGCCACCAGGCGCTCGGTGTAGCGCTTGCCGGCTTCAAGGCGGGTGGTGTCGATGTAGACCTGGGCCAGCTGCTCGGACTGCTGCGCGAAGGTGCGGTACACACGCTCTGCGTTGTCCACCGCGTCGGTCTTGATCACCCGCCAGAAGTTCTTCTCCTGGAACAGGGCGACGTAGTAGGTCAGGGTGTTGGCATTGAACAGCAGGCTGGCGCCGTAGTTGCCGTTGTAGGTGGTGCGCAGCTCGGTCAGCTGGCGCGAATCCATCAACTGCTTGAGTTCGTCCACGGTGTTGCGCACCACCGGCGCGCTGCGCGCCGGTTCGGCTGCAGCCTCACGGTCGCCACGTGCGGCCATCGCCGCCGGTGGCACCAGCATCATGGCCACGGCCAGCACTGCCGCGCTGCGCGCGTGCCGGGCGAAGACCGCGGCCCCTGAAGTTTCTCGCATGTCTAGACCATCCACGGATGAGTGTGGGTTGAGATGAAGGTGGTTCCCCGCCGGGAGTCTAGCATGGGCGCGGGCGCCGCCAAGGGCGCCCGTCACGGCTCGATTTCAATAGACCAGCTTCAATAGACCAGCTGTGCGGCGCTGCACTGGATCGACTGCACGTTGACGTCGGTCCGGCCCAGTTCCAGGCCCAGCACGCTGGCCAGCAGATTGGTCAGCAGGGTGCCGACACTGTTGAGCACCGGCCTCAGCGCGGCCAGGATCGGCTTCAGCAGGGTGCACAGCAGGCCGCTGCAGCTGACACTGCCGTCGGGGTTGGTGACGCCGCTGCCACCGGCGCCATCGAGGAAACCCGCCGGCGCGGTCTGGATGTACGACGCCAGGTTGTTGCGCACGCAGCCGTTGTAGTCGATCAGGTTGCCGAGCAGGCTGTCGCAGCGGTTGATCAGCAGGCCGCCGACCAGCGAGCCGAGCAGGCCGTCGAGGACGCCCAGGCCCTGGCCGGTGACCGTGACTCTGAGCGCATCCCAGACCTGGCCATCCTTGTGGCAGGTGGCCAGGTTGAGCAGGCCGCACGCATAAGGCAGGCCGCCTGGCACGGTCCAGCTGTTGAGCGGTGCCAGCTGCCGGCTGGGATCGCCATCACGCAGCAATGGAATCAGCTTGTCGACGTCGTAGCGGGTGTTGGGTGGAAAGGCCGCCTGCAGATAGCGATCGGCCAGCGCCTTGGCGGTGTCGTTGGCGCTCATGCCCTGCTTGGGTGAGCTGAGCATGCCCGACAGCACGCGCAGCAGTTCGTTGACCAGGCTCGACACTGCGTCACCGATCGCGAGCGGATTGATCCGGGTCGAGCCGGTCTCGCCGGCGGCCAGGGTCAGGTTCTGCGTGCTGGTCAGGGCGGGCAGGGTGATCTTGTCGTTGATCAATGGCTGGCCCAGCAGCTTCAGCAGCTGTTCGTTCTGCAGCGTGGCGTCGCAGACATTGTTCTTGGAGAAGCGCTGTGCCGGATCAACGTTGCCGACGCAGGCACGCAGCACCGAGGAATCGACCTGGATGGTGGCCTTGGGTGGGCTGGCGCCGCACTGGATGCCGGTCAGCGTGCCCATGCCATTGGCCACATCGACGTGCAGCGGCAGGTGCAGGCGCGTGCCGAGCAGGTTCAGCAGCGGCCCCAGCGCGAACAGGTTGTTGCTGTCCACGTCCACCATCAGCCGTACCTGTGCGTTGTAGGCACGGCTGCCGACACCGCCGATGGCGATCGATGGCGGCTCGACCACGCCGGCCTGGATCTTGATGCCCAGCAGGTCCAGTCCCTTGACGGCTATGCCGTTGCCATCGTTGGCGATGGAGATCGCGGTGCTGATCAGGTTGAGCACGTTGATCTGTGATTCCAGTGCGCTGCCGACGGTACCGTCGGGCGAGACAACCTCTGCGAACAGGCCACCGCCGCCGGACTGGCTGCCGAGCACGATGTTGAGCTTGTTGATGTCCAGCTGGGTGGCGACCAGGTCGGACAATGCCCGCAGCTGTACGCCCACGGTGGAGTCACGGCCGACCACGGTGGCGGTGGCATCGACCAGCTGCGCCAGCGAAATCTTGTTGACCGACAGCAGGCGGTTGAAGTCGGCCACGCTGAGGTTGGCGCTCACCGGAATGTTGAGCGCCTTGAGCAGGCCGGATGGGGTGACGTTGGCCTGCGCCAGCCCGTCATAGGACAGCACCGTGGCATTGGTGACGTCCAGCCCGACCAGGCGCAGGGTCGACAGCAGCACGGAATCGCCATTGGTCCGCAGCAGCTGCGAGCCGACCGCGAACACCGCAGTGGGTTCGGCGCGGCGCGCCACGGCCTGCACGCTCACGGTGGGCAGGCTGGCGTTCTGTCCGAAGAAGGGCAGCACGCTGCGCTCGGCGATCACCTGCACCGCATTGCGCGGGTTGCTGGCATCGACGCTGGTGACGAAACGGTTGCCGGTGCCGCGGCTGGCGCTCCAGTTCCCGCAGCGGATCTGCAGGGTACCCGCGAACCTGTTCTGGGCCAGCGCGTTCTGCCGGGCCGCGCTGTTGTCGCTGTTGTCCGAGCTGCACAGCTCCAGCCGCTGTGCGCCGGCCAGCGCGGCCAGGTCGGCCACCTTCTGCGCATCACGCTTGGCCCAGAACAGATAGCCGATCTCGATCAGGCCCAGCATGGCCAGCAGCGCCAGCATGACCAGCATCATCGTGACCGACATGCCGCCGCGTGCGCGGCTGAAACTGAACTGGCGTGGGCGTTTCATGGCCGACCTCAGCGTCCGGAGGAAGAGGCGTCCTTGGACCGGGCAACATCGGTCTCAAAGAAGTCCGGGATCTCGTGTTCAAAGCTTTTCAGGTAACGCGCATAGCTCAACGTGGCCTGGTCACCCAGGATCGGCAGGCGCTGGCCGGCCCGCTGTCCGGACGCCTGCAGGCGAAACAGGTTGCGGGTGACCTCGCCGCTCTGCGCGCGCGTGTGCGGTGCTGCCGGCGGTGCAATGCCGGTTGCAGGGGGTGCCGGTTGCGTCGCAGCGACCTCGGCGGATGCGGCAGGTGCGGCCAGCTCCACGGTGGGAAGCGGCTCGGCCTGCATCGGCGCGGCGACCGCTGCCGGCGGCACGGGGCCACCGAGCATCTGTCCGGTCAATGGCTGTTGCTGTGCCTGCACGGCACCGGCAACAAGCAGGCAGGACAGCACAGGCAACAGGCGTCGGATCAGGCGCATCGCAGTCATGGTGTGCTTCCGGTCGGTTGATCGGTGGTACTGAAGCGCTCCAGCATCGACGGTGGCAGGCGCTGGGGATCACGCGCGTCGCGCAGGTCGCGGCGTGGTTCGGCGGCCAGCCGTGCACTGCCCGATGCGCGAGCACTGCTTTCGATGCTGGCGGTGCGCGCAGGCGCGGATGCGTTGGCGGGGGCAGCGGCCTGCCGCTGCTGCAGGCGCGCGCGGATCTGCTGGGCCTGCTGCTGGATGCTGCGGCGGGTTTCCTCGGTAAGGTTGGCCTGTACCGCCAGGCGCTCCGCCGTGGCCTGGTCGCCGCGCAGTACCGCCCAGAGTGCGAGATTGGCCGTGGCCTTGGCGTTGCCAGGGGAAAGTTCCAGGGCCTTGGCCAGCGGTTCGCGGGCCTGGTCGAACTGGCCCGCGCGCAGCCGTGCATAGCCAAGGTCGCCCAGGTAGTCGGTGTTCAAGGGCTGCAACTGCGTGGCGCGCGCCAAGGCCTGTTCGCTACCGGCATCGTCGTCGCGGCGTGCGGCGATCAGGCCCAGGCCATGGGCGGCAGCAGCGCCCTCGGGCCCGCTGGAAAGCTCGCGATACAGCGCGGCCGCTGCGTCGGCCTGGCCGGTCTCACGCAGTGCGTCGGCCTGCAGCAGGCGCAGGGCGGGACGATCACCATAGCGCTGGCGGAAGGCCTCGACATGGGCCAGCGAGGCATACCAGGCGCCCTGCTGCTGCATGCGTTCGATCAGCTCCAGATAGGCGTTGCGGCTGTCCTGCGGATCGGGTTCGGGCGGCGCAAGGCTGGGCGCCTGCACGTACTTCGGGGTGGTCGAGGCGCAGCCACTGGCCAGGGCGGCGAGGGCGGCGGCAAGCAGCAGGCAGGAGGTGCGCAGGGCAGGCATCAGGGCGATCCCATCTTGGACATGGTGGTGGCCAGCGCGACCAGCGCTGGACCGGCAAGCACCAGCATCAGTGCCGGCAACAGGGTCAGCATCATCACGACGGTCATCTTCACCGAGAGCTTGCCGACCTTTTCCTTCAACGTGTTGCGGCGCTGTTCGCGCAGGCGGATGCTGAACTGGCGCAGCGGTTCCTGCACCGCGCCGCCGTGCGCATGCACCTGCAGGATCAGCTGCATCAGGCTGGTCAGGTCGTCATCGGCGTAGACCTCGCTCAATCGCCGCAGTGACTGCGCACGGGTGCGGCCGTGGGTATAGGCCACATTGGCTTCCTGCAGTTCACCGCCCAGTACCGGCAGCGCATCGCGCAGCTTGTCGCCCAGCGTCTGCAGGCTCTGGTCCATGCTGAAGCCCACGCCCTGCAGCAGGCGCAGCAGGTCGATCAGCAAGGGCAGCTCATTCTCCACCGCGCGGCGGCGGCGCTTGACCCACGACGACAGCACGAACTTGGGCAGCAGCAGCCCGGCCGCCAGCGCACCGATCACCACCATCACCCTGGCCAGCCCGTGCGCGCTGCTGAACGCCAGCGCCAGGGCCAGCACCAGCAGCGCAAGCAGCAGGCGCAGGCCGAGATAGATGGCGGTGCCACGGCGCGTGTTCCAGCCGGCCAGGTCCAGCAGCAGCTTGTCCTCGTTGGCCAGCAGTGCGGCCTCCAGGCGGCCACCACTGAGCGAGCGGCCGAAGCGCTCGATCCAGCCCAGCGAGTCGCGGCGCGTGGCCTCGGTGTCGCGGGCCTCCTCCCGCGGCTGCAGGGCGGTTTTCAGCGTCGCCGAGGTGCGGTGCTCGCGATGGCTGCGCACCCAGCCGGCAATGCCGAGCAGGGCGACGCCGGCTGCCAGCACCAGCAGCGAAAGGGCGAACCAGGCGCTGGCACTCATCGGGCACCTCCGTGGTGGTTGCCGGCGGTCATAGCGATTTGGCCAAGCGGTACAGCAGGAACGCCCCGAGCAGTTCCAGGCCCAGCGCGATCAGCAGGATCCTGTGGCCGAGCGGGTCGTGCAGCACCGGCTGGAAGAATGCCGGGCTGGAGATCGCCATCAGCACCGCACTGGCCGGTGGCAGCAGCCCCAGTACCCAGGCCGACATGCGCGTTTCCGAAGTGGTGGCCGCCAGTTCCTGCTGGGCCTGTTCCAGGTCGCGCATGAAGTCGCCCATGCGTTGCAGGATCTGGTCGGCGCGGCCGCCGATGCGCACGCTCACCCCGATCACCACCGCCAGCACCTTCAGCACGTCCATGCGATACGGCTGCGCTGCCAGGCTCAATGCGCGGTCCAGGTCCATGCCGCTGCGCGCATAGCGCACCGTGGTGTCGAGCAGGCCGCGCAGCGGCGCGCTGGTCTGCATCGAAGACACCTGGAACGCCGCCTGCAGGCTGTTGCCCAGCGCGGTGAGGCGGACCAGGTTGTCGAGGAAGTCCGGCATCTGGTGCAGCAGCTGCGCACGCAGCTTCGTGATCCGGCGCATCACCCACAGCCAGCAGCCCAGCAGGTACAGCAGCAGGGTCAACGGAAACATCCAGGCCGTGCCCAGCCGCATCGCCGCGACCACCGCAAGCACCAGTCCGGGCACCAGCAGCATCAGGGGCAGCTTCCAGCCCGGCTGCAGGCCGGCACGCTGCAGGACGCCGTCCCAGGGCAGTACGCGGTTGCCACTGCTGGCGGGGCGGGCCGAATCGTTGGCCGCAGCAACCGCAGGCGCGGCCGGTACCGTACTGGCCGCGCTGCCGCGCGCCAGCTGCTGCTCGGCATGCTGCAGCGAGGCCTGGCGCTGCTCACGGCTGCTGGCACTGCCCCACAGCCAGACGGCCAGCGCCAGCAGCACCGAGATGATGCTCAACACGCCCAGCAGCAGGCCGGTGCCCATGCTCAGAAGTCCCCGTAGAGTGATTCGCGCAGCTGCTGGCGGAACGGCTCCAGCTTGTGCGAATGCGGATGGAAGCCCAGGCCGATCCAGCGGTCGGTCTCGCGGCCGGTGCCATCGATCTGCACCTCGTGGCGGAACATCTCCTGGGTGGTGATCAGGTTGTCACTGACCCCGGTGATCTCGGTGATCGAGACCAGCACCCGGCGTCCGCTGCCCAGCCGCGAGATCTGCACGATGAAATCAATGGCGCTGGCGATCTGCCGGCGCAGGCTGTCCTCGCTGCCCTGGAAGCCGGCAAAGCCGGCCAGCATCTCGATGCGGTACAGGCAGTCGCGCGGTGTGTTGGCGTGGATGGTGGCCATCGACCCGTCGTGGCCGGTGTTCATCGCCTGCAGCATTTCCAGCACTTCGGCGCCACGTACTTCGCCGACCACGATGCGGTCCGGGCGCATGCGCAGGCTGTTGCGCACCAGGTCGCGGATGCTGACCGCGCCCTGGCCCTCGGCGCCGCCGATGCGGCTTTCCAGGCGCACCACGTGCGGATGGTTCAGCGAAAGCTCGGCGGTGTCCTCCACGGTGATGACGCGCTCGTTGGCCGGCACATAGCTGGCCAGGGCATTGAGCAGCGAGGTCTTGCCCGAGCTGGTGCCGCCGGAGACCAGGATGTTGCAGCGGCCCAGGACCATCGCCTTCAGCAGTGCCTGCATCGGTGCGTCGAAGGTGCCTTTGGCGAGCAGCTCGTCGGGGGTGAACGGGTCCTTGCGGAACTTGCGGATGGACACCATCGGTCCGTCCACCGCCAGCGGCGAGATGATCGCGTTGAGGCGGCCACCGTTGGGCAGGCGCGCGTCGACCATCGGGTTGGAATCATCCAGCCGGCGGCCAAGCGGCGCGAGGATGCGACGCAGGATGCGCAGCAGGTGGGTGTCATCGGTGAAGCGCTGGGTGGCGCGCTTGAGCTGGCCGCCCTGCGAAACGTGCACGTCCTTGAAGCCGTTGATCAGGATGTCTTCAATGGAAGGGTCGTGCAGCAGGTCGTCCAGCGGGCCGAAACCGGTCAGCTCCTTGACCAGGCCCTCGGCCACCACCTGCATCTCTTCCTCGTTGATCGGGATGCGCCACTCCTGAATGAAGCCCACGGTCTGCACCTGTACCCAGCGGGCGATGGTGTCCGGGGCCCAGGAATCGATGTCGATGCGCTCGTCCTCGATGCTGTTGAGCAGATGCTCATGCGCTGCCGACAGCACCTTCTGGTACTGCTCGGTCTGCGCGAACGGCAGGTGGCCCGGAGTGCTTTCGGGCAGCACCGGGCGGGCAACGGCATGCGGGAACGGGGTTACCTTGTCTTCCATTGCGATCCACCCAGGGCAAGGGAGAGTCTTTCCCGCAGGCCATGCGGCTGGACCGGGCAGGCGGCCGGATCCAGGCGTGACACGAGCGGGGCGAGGGCACGCAGATAGGGGTCGCGCGGCGCATCCTGCAGCAGCAGGTGGCCCTGGCTGGCGGCCAGGCGCACGCGTGGCCGTTCGGGCAGCGTCGCCAGCAGCGGTACTTCGAAGCGGCGCGCGATCTGTTCCGGGCTCATGCCGCTGCTGTCGTCGTGGCGGTTGATCACCAGCTGCAGGCGCTTCTCGCGCTCGCGCTGGCCCGACAGGTGCTTCAGCGCCTGGTCCAGCGACACCAGCGTGGCGATCGAGGCATCGGTGACCAGCCAGATCTCGTCGGCCTGGTCCAGCAACAGCGGCGGCAGTTGCCGCAGCGGGCAGCCGCCGGCATCGCACAGTACGCTGGCAAACACACCGCGCAGGCGCTGCAGCAGCGCGCCGGGGTCGGACGGCGGAACGGCGTCGCTGCCGCCGGCACGATCCAACAGCACCAGCCCGGAATCATGGCGGGCCATGGCGGTGCGGGCGAGGGTGGCATCGATGCGGCTGGCGTTGCGCAGTGCGTCTTCGTAGTGGAAACGGCTGTCGAGATTGAGATACAGGGCGAGGTCGCCGGACGGCTGTGCCAGTTCCATCAGCAGGCCGTCCTGCTGCAGTGCTTCGCCCTGGGCCAGTGCCCGTGTCTGCTGCGCCAGCACCGAAAGATGCGCGGCCAGGGTACTGGTACCGACGCCGGCGCGCACGCCCAGCAGCACGATCAGGCGCGCCTTGTGCGCGTGCTGGGCAACCGCGGCCGGGCGCGGTGACAGGGCACGCCGCAGGGCCGCTTCGATGCCGGTGTTGTCGCTGTCCAGGTCCAGCACATCGCGCAGGCCAGCGCGCAGCGCGATCACCACGCCTTCAACCTGGCCGGCGCTGGTTGCGCCGACCGCGACCAGGGGCAGGTCCGGCTGGGTCTGCTGCAGCTGCTGTGCCAGTACGCTCGACGCGGCCGCATGCTCGGGCCGGAAGTCGAGCAGCACCAGGCTCTGCGGGCCGCGTTGCAGGTCCTGCGCGGAGGTGGGAGCGTTGCTGTCCTGCCAATGCAGGGTGGTGCTCGGCGGCAGCTTGGCAGCCAGCCGGGGCAGCAGTTCGCGATCCATGCCATACAGGACCAGGTTCATCGGGGGTCCTTGTGGATGCAGCGGCTGGGCAGTGGCGTAGGGCATGGGCGTGGTATCGCAGGCATCATGGATTCAGCGCGAGAAACCGGGCACCGGGTCCTGGCTGACCGGACCCAGCAACCAGGAACCCCACTCGGGAAGATGCGGCTTGGCTTCGCGCTCGCCGGGCAGCGGCAGTTCGGTGTTGCGTGCCAGCGGCTGCACCAGGCGCGGAGTGACGATGATCACCAGTTCCTTGTCCTGGCGCTTGTAGTCGAAGTTGCGGAAGAACGAGCCAATGATCGGCAGGTCGCCCAGCAGCGGGATCTTGCTGACGTTGGACACGACGTTGGAGCTGACCAGGCCACCGATGACGAAGCTCTCGCCATCACCCAGCTCGACCGTGGTATCGGCGCGGCGGGTGGTGATCGAGGGAATCTGCACGTTGTTGAGCATGATGGAGTTGCTGTAGTCCAGATCGCTTGCTTCCGGCGCCACCTTCAGCGCGATCCGGTTCGCCGCCAGCACGGTCGGGGTCACCGTCAGGCCGATGCCGAATGGCTTGTAGGTGATGGTGGTGGTGCCAAGCCCCTGCGGTTCCAGGATCGGCAGTTCGCCACCGGCCAGGAAGCTGGCACTCTGTCCGGACAGCGCCACCAGTGTCGGCTCGGCCAGCACGCGGGCCATGCCATTGCTCTGCAGCAGTTCGACGTCGGCGTTCCACAGTCCCTTGGTCGAACCGAATACCAGCCGGAATGCCGAGGAAATCGGTGACACCGCTTCGTTGCTGACGTTGCCTTCCTTCATGCCCGGCAGTACGCCGGTGTTGCCCGGCAACCCAGTGCCGGGCCGCGCGAAGCCATAGGCGAAGCCGCCGTTGCGGTTCTGGAAGTTGATGCCGATCTGCTTCATGGCGGTCTTGTTGAACTCGACCACCTTGACCTCGACCTGGACCACGCCACCACTGCTGATGGTGGATGTATCGGCAAGCACGCCGTCCTTGCCCAGCGCCATCGCCGCGGTGCGTTGTTCCTGCATGTGCGAGAGCACGCTGTCGGTGCTTCCCTGCAACAGGCCCTGCTGGTCCTGCTGGGTGAACACCAGGTCATTGCCGCCGGTGCTGGCGGCGCCCTGTACGGCGCTCTGCACCCTTACCGTCAGCCGCTGCGGCTCGGCCTGCTTGCGGTGCCACAGCAGCAGGGTGGTGGTGCCGGGCATCTTGCCTACCAGCAGTGCCTGGCGCTGGCCACGCAGCATCACGATGTCGGCCACGCCAGGGTCGGCAATGGCCACCCGCTCCAGGTCGGCCGGCAGGTTCCAGGGACGCTGCTCACGGGCCTGCAGCACCAGGTCATCGGCGGCCACGCTCGTTGCCGGTGCCAGCAGCACCAGCAGCAGGGCCAGCCAGCGCTGGCGGGGGGAAATGCGTGGACGGCGGCGACGTTCGGTCATGGATGCACTCGATGCAGGTCAAAGGGAGCCACGGGGGGCGGAACTGTCGCCACGGATGATCTCGATACCCGACGCGCGTGGAGCGCTGCGACGTGGTGCCGGTGTGCGCGCCGGTGCATCCGCGTTGCTGCGTGGCGGAGCACTGCCGCGTCCGGCCAGCGCGTCGCCGTCGATACCGGCGAAGGCGTGGTTCTCCGGGCGCTGCAGTGCCAGCTGCTGCTCGGCGTCGAGCCCGCGCAGCGGGTCGATCACATTGCGCGATTGCGGGAACAGCGCCAGATCGGGCAGGCCGGTATCAGCCGGATTGCGCAGGGCCAGGAACAGCTTGCCCTGCTGCGCACCCAGCAGCAGCCGGTTGGCGTCGGCCACGGGTACCGCCAGCACCGCGCTGCGAGCGGGTTGCGGGGCTTCATTGCTGCTGCTGTGCCTGCTGCCACTTCCGGTGATGTCGGCCGCGCGCGGGTCGTTGCGGGTGTCGGCCTCGCTATTGGGGTGGTCCTCTGTGGCAACCGGCACGATGTCCTGCTGGCCATAGCTCAGGACGCGCAGGCGCGACAGCAGCAGGCGCGTCTGCGCGGCTTCGCCAGGGCTGTTGATGCTGGGCTGGGCGTTGCGCAGGTTGAGGAAGACGTCGACGAAATCACCGGGCAGGATGCGGTTGCCGGCACCGACAAGTTCGTCCACGGGCACCGCCAGTGCACGCTCGCCCGGCCGCAGCTGCAGCGAGAAGCCCTGCGCCAACGCGCCGCTGCTGATCGGGCTGCCTTCGGCGATGTCCTGCACCGGCACCTTGCCGACAACGGCGGCGATGCTGGTGGCAGCACCGGCGACGGGTGAGGTGCGCTGGGCCAGTCGCAGCCCGTTGGCGCTGATCGGCTCGCCCGCAGGCAGCCGTGCCACCGCTTCCACCACGGTGATCGCCTGCGCCTCGTTGTGGGCGATGGGTGCGACCGTGGCCGGTGCGGCCGGTTTGCGCCCGATCATGAAGGCGATCAGCGCCAGCAGCACGGCCAGACCGATCAGGGCGACGGCAGCGATGCGGGTCAACTTGAGCATGGAACCGTCTCCAAAGTACCGATCATCAATTGCCGCTGCCGAGATCGAGCTGGGCGACCGCGACGCTGCGGATGGGAGCCTGCATCACCCACTTGTAGAGCGTGGCGGTGCCGGGCAGGAAGGGATAACTGGCGTAGTCGTAGCTGACCGTCACGGTCATGCACTGGGCCGTGGCCAGACCGGCGCAGGGCGCCTGCGCCGACACCACGATGGCGTTGCTGCCCCCAGCGCTGCAGTCCACGTTCTGCTTGGAGAACTGCAGCAGCCACTGCATCGATGTGCGTGCGGCGACGCAGGCGGCCGTACGCCGTTCGCCGGCGGTGCCGTAGCGCAGCGAGGCACGCGCGCCTTCGGCCGAGGCGGTGGCCAGGGTCTGCTGCGCCGCCATGATCATCACCCCGGAGAAGGTGAACAGCAGCAGCGGCAACAGGCCGAGCATCAGCATCAGGGCGAATTCGATGCTGGCGACACCGCGTTGCAGGCGTCGGCTGCGGGTGTTCATGGTGCACCTCCGTAGATGCTGGCCAGCACCCAGCCGATGGCGGCGAGTGCCAGGTAAGCTGCATAGGGAATGCCACGCCGCCCCTGGCGGGCGGCCTGCATGCCGCGCAGGGCCGGATGCGCCTGCCACTGCGTGCTGGTGCGATTGACCTGCATCTGCAGGTGGCCGGGCAGCAGCACGCCCAGGCGCCGGCCAGCCAGCACCAGCACGGCGTGCAACCCGGCCGCGAGGCTTGCCACCAGCCAGACCGGCAACAGCGCCTGCCAGCCCAGCATCAGCCCCAGCACGGCGAAGAACTTTACGTCGCCGGCCCCCATCCAGCGCAGGGCATAGAACGGCAGCAGCGCCAACAGGCCGAGCGCCGCGCCGGCAGCGTGGGGCAGCCACGGCTGGCGCGGCGCGCTGAACTGGCCGACGACGATCACCGCAGTGGCGATCACGCATGCGGCGATCAGCCAGGTGTTGGGCACCCGACGGGCATACAGATCACTGATCGCAATCCGCAGGCACACGCCGATGGCCAACAATCCCAGCAGTGTCATCGCACACTCCGTCGTCCGTCACTGGACGGTCTTCGCCTGGTTCCATGCGCCCCGCGGTCGCGGCCCGCCGGACCGCGCGCGGTCGCCGCTTAGGTCGTCGAGCCCGACGCCTTGGTGGCCAGTGCGGAGAGGTTCTTGAACAGCGTTTCGAAGAACCCCTTGATCTGGTCGTTGCCGACCGCGATCAGGATGCCAGCGATGACGGCGGCCAGCAGCCCGTACTCGAGCGCGGTGACACCGTCTTCTTCCTTCAGGAATTTGCGGATCGATGCGTTCATGACCAATGTCTCCCTCTACCTGTCTGCGGATGCAGTACACCTGCGTTGGGCGGTGGCCCGGCTCCGCCGGGATCGTCCGTGGGCCTCCGCGCGTCCTTGCGGAGGAGGCACGGCGGGATGGACCCGCTGTGCTCAAGCAGGGTGATCGTTTCCAGGCGGGACATTGGCCGCACGGTCGCGACCATACGGCGCGGGGCCGGCGGTCGAGGCATCCAATGATGCGTGCGTGGTCATGCTGTCCCCCTGGGTGCGGCCAGATCAGATGGCCGGATCACCGTGATATCGACTTTGCCTGAATGGCGGTTGGCTGCAACTGGAACCTATATGCAAATTCGGCAGAAAACCCGAAAACCTGAAAATACAAGATTGCTTCTGTGACGAATATCCGTTTGCAGGCAAAACGATTCATTGTCGTGCAGATAATGTGATTCGCTTTCCCGGCGCATGCGAAAACCGTGCCACTCGCTCCGACATTTTCTTCACCTGTGTATCCATTTTAATCATTCCTGCCTGCGGGTTTACCTTTGCGGATTATTGGGCATACTCGCATTCAAGCTATTGCATTTTCCTGGTCGGTCGCATCGAAGCCGGTGCGGCCGGCACTGCATCGGAAGTGGTTTCTGGATCGCTGCGTGCCCTGTCAGGCAGTGGGGGCCGCATCGCATGGCGGATCAACGGGGGACAACACTGTCATGGTCGATGGTGGGGTAGAGGACAGCGGCGACAGCGGCCTGCGGTCGATAGACCTGGCCACGCTGAGCGGCGTGCTTCGTGTCTGTGATGTCGAACTGCTGCTGCTTGATGGCAACGGGCCACGTGCGGCATTCGCTTCGCGCGTGCACGAGGAAGCTCTGTTCTGCAGCATCAGCTGTGGTTTCCATTGCCGTGGCCGCTTCATGCTGCCGCCGGACTGGGCGATGCTGGGCTATCTGCACGCCACCGATGAAACGCTGAGCTGGTGCCATGGCGTGCCGCTCACGCCGGGCATGGCGCTGACGATCATGCCGGAGGGCATCAGTGAGTTCACCCTGAGCCCGGGCACGCACATGACCCTGATGCTGTTGCCGGTGGCCCGCGTGCAGCGCAAGCTGACCGAACTGAGCCTGCGCAGCACGCCACCTGCTGGCCAGGCACTTTCGCTGTTCAACCTGGCCAGCGAAGCCACGCCGCTGGCACGCCATTACCAGCAGCTGCACCTGCAGCTGGGGCAGGGTGCAGGCCTGCAGCCGGAAGAAACCGAAAGCCTGCTGCATGAGCATGTACAGGCGCTGCTGGGCGCCGGTGCGGCGGATCGCCCCGGTTGCAGCCGGGCACGGCGTACCCATTATCTGATTGCGCAGCGCGCAGAGAACTTCATGCGGCTCAACCTGCGCCGCAATATCTACATGAACGAGATCTGCGATGCCGCCGGCGTCAGCGAGCGTGGCCTGCGCTATGCGTTCGAGGACCTGTTTGGAACCTCGCCGAACCGCTATCTCTCCATGCTGCGCCTGTGCGCGGCCTGCCGCAGCCTGTCGATGGCCGATTCCAGCCGTCGCTCGGTGAAGGCCATCGCCCTGAGTTGCGGCCTGTGGGATCTTTCGCGCTTCGCCGACAATTACCGCAAGGTTTTCGGCGAACTACCGCGCGACACCCTGATGCGCGCGCCGGCGCAGATCGGGCAACCGGCCTGAGCCAAGCCCAGCAAGGGTTTTCGCGGTGTTTATGCCGGAATTGCGTATCCGCTTGCCGATCGTGCTGCCGCTTCTGCATAACCGGCTGCCGATTCCGACCGTGGATTTGCCGGAATGCGCGATTGCCGTGCCGGATTGAAGTGCCCCGCCGCCGTTGCAACCGCTGAAATGTCAGTCACCTGCCTAACGGCAAGTCCACTGACATTCCAGTTGTTCGCCTACGGGGGAAATGCTCATGAACCGCATCTACCGGCGTGTATGGAACCGCCAGCTCAATGCTCTGGTTGTGGCCTCGGAACTGGCCACCGGCGACAGCGGCGGCAGCGCCGCACGCGATCCGCGCGCCTTCCTGCTGATGCCCACCACCCTCGCCCTGGCACTGCTGTGCGCGCTGGCCAGCGGCCACGCAGGGGCATCGGAAACCAATCAATCGCTGCGTGACCTGCAGGCGCTGGCCGCGAAGTATGCGCAGCCGATGCCGGTCAAGGTCGACGCGGAAGTGGCCCTGGCGACTGCCGCGCGACAGGCGCAGAGCAGCCCTGCAATCAGCGCGGATGCTCGCCTGGGCCTGCAGTTGAACACCACGTCGCTGCCCGTGGTGCGTGATGTATTGCCGGCCACCGTGCAGGTGAAGCTGGCAGCGAACACCGCACCCAGGCAGGTGGCCGTGCCGGCGCTGGCGGCGGATGTCCGCGCCAATGTTGGCCTGGGCAACACCGTGGGCAAGGCAGCACAGGTGGATGCATCGCTGGCTGCGCACGTTGCGCCCGGCACGCAGGCACCGCTGGGCGTCACCGCCGATGCGCGCGCCAAGGCCAAGGCCGGCATCGCTGGCCGCCAGATCGCTTCGATCGATACGGAGGCCCAGGCGGCAGCCGGCCTCCACGCTGCGTCCTCCGGATCACTGCCGGGGCTGAAGGCCAGCGTCGACGGCAAGGCCGACACGCATCTGGCAGTTGCCGGTCATCGCATCGAAGGGCAGGGCCAGGCCAGGGCGACGGCAGCGGTCACGCTGCCGGCCAAGGAGGAACTGCCGGGCGAAACGCATGATCGTGCCATCAGTGCCGCGTTCGATGCCGGCGTCGCCGGCAAGGTGCGCGTGCAGGCGCCGGACGGCCAGGAGGTAATCGCCGATCGCAACCTGAAGCTGGCTGGCCAGACGACAGTGGCCGCGCAGAACAGCGCGCTGGGCGTTGGCAACCTGGTGGGCGGCACGGTTGGTACTGTCGGCGGGGCGCTTCACGGTGCCACGGGTGCGGTCGGTAGCGCGGTGGGCGGTGCGCTGAACGGCACGGTCGGTTCGGTTGGCGGTGCAGTGGGCGGCGCACTGAACGGCACGGTCGGTACGGTCGGCGGTGCAGTGGGTGGCGCACTGAACGGCACGGTCGGTACGGTCGGCGGTGCAGTGGGTGGCGCGCTCAACAACACGGTCGGTGCAGTCGGCGGCGCAGTTGGCGGCGCACTGAACGGCACTGTCGGCACGGTCGGCAGTGCAGTGGGTGGTGCTCTGAACGGCACGGTCGGCACGGTCGGCAGTGCAGTGGGTGGTGCTCTGAACGGCACGGTCGGCCAGGTTGGCAGCACAGTGGGCGGCACGCTCAACAACACGGTTGGTGCTGTCGGCGGAGCGCTGAACGGTACCGTTGGCACGGTCGGCGGTGCAGTCGGTGGTGCACTGAACGGTACGGTTGGCACCGTTGGCAGCGCAGTGGGTGGCGCGCTCAACAACACAGTCGGTGCTGTCGGTGGCGCACTGAACGGCACTGTTGGCACGGTCGGCGGTGCAGTCGGTGGCACGCTCAACAACACGGTCGGCGCAGTGGGCGGCGCACTGAACGGCACTGTCGGCACGGTCGGCGGTGCAGTGGGTGGCACGCTCAACAACACGGTCGGTGCAGTCGGCGGTGCACTGAACAGCACTGTTGGCACGGTCGGCGGTACGGTCGGCGGCGCGCTGAACGGCACTGTCGGAACGGTCGGCGGCGCAGTGGGTGGCGCGCTCAACAACACGGTCGGTGCTGTCGGCGGCGCTCTGAACGGCACGTCGGCACGGTCGGCCAGGTTGGCAGCACAGTGGGCGGCGCGCTCAACAACACGGTCGGTGCAGTCGGCGGCGCGCTGAACGGCACTGTCGGCACGGTCGGCGGCGCAGTCGGTGGCACGCTCAACAACACGGTCGGAACAGTCGGTGGTGCACTGAATGGCACCGTCGGAACGGTCGGCGGCGCGCTAAACGGCACTGTCGGAACAGTCGGCCAAGTCGGCAGCGCAGTGGGTGGCATCCTCAACGGCACCACCGGCGGCCCCGCCGGCGGCCTGGGCGGCCTGCTGGGCAACACGCTGGGCAGCGTCGGCAGCGCCGTGGGCAACCTGCTCAACGGCAATCTCAACGGCACCGTCGGCAACCTGGGCAGCGCCGTGGGTGGCCTGGTGGGAGGCACGCTGGGCGGTCTCGGCCTGACCAAACCTTCGGCGATCCCGCCGACCAGTCCGAAGGCACCGGCGGCGGCCGACCCGAATGCGGGCCTGATCATCGGTACCGGTGGCCTGGTCGGCAATGTCAGCCAGCTGATCGGGCCGACCACCACCAGCCTGTTCGGTGGCAACGGCTACCTGAGCAACGGCAATCTCAAGCTCAGCAACGCCAACGTGATGCAGACCTATTCGACAGTCAATGTGCTGGGCCTGCCGGTGGTCAACCTGTCGCCGGTCGGCAGCACGCTCAACGGCCTGGGCGGCGCCGCCACGGGCGGCAGCTCGCACCTGACCCTGATCGGTGGCGTCACCTCCGACAGCTACATCTACAACATCAACAACGGCAATCCGGGTGGCCTGCTGGGCCTGCTGCTGCCGAAGGATTCACCGGCCTGGGCAGCCAAGTGCCTGGACATCGCGTTGGCCGACATTTCCTGCTGGGCCGTCAACGCGGCACAGGACTACCAGGTCCTGATGGGCGATGGCGCCTTCGCCAACGGGTCGAAGGAAGTGGTGATCGGTGCCAACGCACGCCACGAGCTGCCGAAGGTTGATGCCAATGTCGCCTTCCCCGGCGATGGCGTGAACGATCCCAGCAATCCCACAGGCGTGCCGACGGCCGACTACGCCGCACGCATGGGCCACTCGGTCGTCGTCGGTGACAGTGCCGTCGGTACCGCCAACGGGCAGACCCTGCTGGGTGCCGAATCCACCTCCAACCAGGCCAACTCGGTGGCGCTGGGCTACCGTTCGGCCGCGCTGCGCGGCGCGCAGGCCAGCTACAGCGCCTATGGGCTCACTGCGCCGCAGGTGTCGGCGGGTGAAGTGTCGGTGGGCACCGCCGGCGGCGGCGAGCGCCAGATCACCAATGTGGCTGCCGGCAGCGTCAACACCGACGCGGTCAACGTGGCGCAGTTGAAGGGTGCGATCAGCCTGATCAACGGCGTGGCGGATGCCGCGGTGACCTACGATCTGGATGCCGGCGGCAATCCGGATTATCGCCGGGTCACGCTCGGCGCAGGCACCGGCACAACCACCATCGGCAATCTCGCCGCCGGTGCGGTTACTGCGGGCAGCCTGGAGGCGGTCAACGGCGGCCAGCTGGCGGCAACCAACAGTGCCATTGCCAGCTTCTTCGGTGGTCGTGCGGCCTTCGATCCCGCCAGCGGCATCTTCACCGCACCGCTGTTCGAGATCAGCACGATCTCCACCGGCGGCGCCATCGCCAAGGGCCTGTACACCAACGCCACCGATGCCTTCGCGGCGGTGGATGGCTCGCTGGTCAACCTCAACTCGCAGATCACCGATATCCGCAATGGCGGCACCAAGTACCTGCGGGTGAACTCGACCGGCACTGAAGCGGTGGCCAGTGGCACCGACTCGATCGCGGTCGGCACCAATGCGCGGGCGACCGCGGCCAACAGCATCGCGGTGGGTGCGGGCAGCCTCGCCGATCGTGCCAACTCGGTCTCGATCGGTGCCGCTGGTGCGGAGCGCCAGGTCACCAACATGGCAGCCGGTACCGCGGCGACCGATGCGGTCAACGTGGGCCAGCTGCAGGCCTCCGAGCAGGGCGCGCTGCGCTATGACCTCAACGCCGATGGCAGCGTCAACTACGCCAGCGCCACGCTGGGCCAGACCGGCACCGCCACCACGCTGCGCAACCTGGGCCCGGGCCAGGTCAGCGCCTCCAGCAGCGAGGCCATCAATGGCGCCCAGCTGTTCGCCGCCAACCAGGCGGTGGCCACCCATCTGGGCGGTGGCGCCGCGGTCGATGCCAACGGCGTGCTGACCGCACCGACCTACTCGATCAACAACGTCGCCGCCAACGGCACGATCACCAAGGGCAGCTACAACGATGTCGGCACGGCGTTCGATGCGGTCAGCAACTCGCTGGCCAACGTTGCCGATCAGACCGGCGAGATCGACAAGCTGGCCGTGAAGTACGACGTCGATGGCGGTGGCAACGTGCTCAACAGCGTGACCCTCAAGGGTACCGGCACGGGTGCAGTGAAGCTCACCAACGTCGCCGCTGGCAGCATCCTGGCCGGCAGCAGCGATGCCATCACCGGCGACCAGCTGTTCAGCACCCACAGCACCATCGCCAACTACTTCGGTGGCACCACGGCCTACAACGGCGCCACCAATGTGTGGACCGCGCCGACGTTCAGCATCTCCAGCATCGCCACCGATGGCACCTTCACCAGCGGCGACTACAACAATGTCACCGCTGCGTTCACTGCCGTCGATGGCTCGCTGAAGGTTCTCAACCAGCGCATCACCAACGGTGGCGGTGGCAGTGCCTACCTGGCGGTGAATTCGACGGCGGCCGCAGCCACCGCAGCGGGTGCCGAAGCGGTTGCGGTTGGCCCGCAGGCCAGTGCGGCCGGTGCCAACAGCGTGGCGGTCGGCAACGGTGCCAGCAGCAGTGCAGGCAACAGCGTGGCGTTGGGCGCCGGTTCGGTGGCCAGTGTCGGCGCACAGAGTGGCTATACCGGCGCCTACGGCCAGACCGGTGCCAGCAACTCGGCCGGTGAGGTGTCGGTCGGCAGCAGTGGCAGCGAGCGCAAGATCACCCACGTTGCCGATGGCTCGGACGACCACGATGCGACCAACGTCGGCCAGCTCAAGAACGGCGTGAACTACGCCATTGACCAGTCCAAGTCCTACACGGACCAGAAGATCCAGAACATCACCAACGTGGCCGGCAGCTTCCGCGCCAACAACACCAACAACCTGGCCGATCCGTCCGCCAGCGGTGCCAACTCCGCCGCCGGTGGCGCAGGCTCCACGGCGGCCGGTGCCAACTCGACCGCGCTGGGCAACGGTTCGCAGGCGCAGGCCGACAACTCGGTGGCGCTGGGTGCAGGTTCGGTGGCGAACCGGGCCAACACGGTGTCGGTGGGCGCCAGCGGGGCCGAACGCCAGGTGGTCAACGTGGCCGACGGCTCGCAGGCGACCGATGCGGTCAACGTGCGCCAGCTGCAGGCCTCGCAGCAGGGGACGATCCGCTACGACACCACCACCAACGGTGCCACCAACTACAACAGCGTCACCCTGGGCAGCACCAGCAGCGGCCCGACCACGGTGCGCAACGTTGCTGCAGGCACTGCCGGTACCGATGCGGTCAACGTGGACCAGCTGAAGTCGGGCATGGCGCAGACCCTGGACTGGTCCAAGGCCTACACCGACGAACGCATGGGCGGCTTCGAGCGCGATCTGCGCAAGACCGACAACCGCGCCTCGGCCGGTATCGCCTCGGCGATGGCCACCGCGGCATTGCCGCAGCCCAGCGAGGCAGGCCGCAGCATGGCCTCGATCGCGGCCGGCAGCTACAACGGCGAATCGGGCGTGGCCGTGGGTATCTCCGGTGTCTCCGAAGGCGGTCGCTGGATCTACAAGTTCAGCGGTTCGACCAACAGCCGTGGCGAGGCCGGCGTGGCCGTCGGTGCCGGCATCCAGTGGTGATCCCCGCCGCCGGGCCGCACGCGCGGCCCGGCATTGCGGAAACGTCCATAGGGGGAATGACATGAAACAGCATCGCTTCGCCCGCGCCGGCCAATGTGCCGCCACGCTGGGCCTGATCCTGGGGATGGGCCTGCTGGCCGCCTGCCGCAGCCACGCACCGGCCGCCGACGGTCCTGCCGAAAGCACCGCCGTGCACTTCCCGGAGGCCTCGAAGGCCTCGCTGAAGGAAGGCATCTATCCCGACGTCGCCGACCTGCGCCGCTTCGCGCCGGGCATGACCAAGCGGCAGTTGTATACGCTGCTGGGCACGCCGCATTTCAATGAAGGCATGTGGGGCGTGCGCGAGTGGAACTACCTGTTCAATTTCCGCACCGCGCAGGGCGCGGAGTACTTCACCTGCCAGTTCCAGGTCCGCTTTGACAGCAAGGGCATTGCCCAGGCGGGCTACTGGAAGCCGGAATCATGCGCGGCCGTGCTGGAGCCGCCGCGGCCACCGGCCCCGCCGGCACCGGCACCGGCGCCGCTGCCGGAACAGCCGCTGCGGTTGTCGGCCGATGCGTTGTTCGGCTTCGACAGCGCGGTGCTCAGCGCCGAAGGCCAGCATGCGGTGCAGGGCATCCTGGCGCAGGTACGCGAAGCCGCGCAGGTGCAGTCGATCAGGGTAACCGGCTACACCGATCGAATCGGCAGCGCCAGCTACAACCAGACGCTGTCGCAGCGCCGCGCCGAGGCCGTGCGCAGCGCGCTGGTGCAGGGCGGCGTACCGGCAGCCAGCATCAGTGCCGAAGGACGCGGCGCGGCCGAGCCGATCGTGCAGTGCGGGCAGCGCAACCGGCGCGAGCTGATTGCCTGCCTGGCGCCGAACCGGCGCGTGCAGATCGCCGGGATGGCACAGCCACGTTGACCTTCCTGCGCCGGGGCGGTGCCCCGGCATCTCGAGTCCCCCCTGACCGCCGGCAGGCGTGGCAACGTCTCCCCCGTCGTCCACGCCTGCCAGCGGCTCAGGTTTTCAAACGGTGCACGCGATGAATGCCCAATTCCTGCCCCTCTCCATGAAGACGGAAGCTACTCTCAGCGTGTACGGCCAGCTCGGCAATCATGCCGTGGTGCGCATCCCCGGGCGGCGCCTGCCGGGCCTGATCCTGCAGGCCGACACCGTGGCCGGGTTCCTGGCCCAGCTGCAGGAAGCCCAGGCCTGCCTGCGCAGCGGCCGCGCGCAGCGCACCGACGCCGAGCTGGACATGCTGATCGACGTGCTGCAGCAGTGGTACGCACTGATCGAATCGCGCCTGGCCGACGCCGGCGAGGCGCTGTAGCAGAAAAAGGGGACGGAGGGGATTAAGTCGTTTCCGGCACAACCGGGGCATGTGCGACTTAATCCCCTCCGTCCCCTTTTCTTGTCAGGCGCGGGCGCGGACCAGCCAACAGGCGGCATCCACGCGTACGCGGTCACCTTCGATGAACGGCGCGAATGCAGCCAATGCCTTCTCGCGAAGCACGGCGGCGCGGACGTCCGGCATCGATCGCAATGCCAGTCCCAATGGGCCGAGCTGGCCGACGTAGGTCGGCAGGTCTTCGCGGGCAATCGAGCAGGGCAGGTCCACCGCAACAACCTCCACGTCGCTCCAGCCGGCGGCCTGCAGCAGGCGCTGCACGCGCGCGCCATCGGCAAAGGCGAATTGTCCCGGCGCGCCGGGTACCCGGGGCGGGAGATCCAGTTCATCGCCGATGGCGCGCTCGGCGGTGGTCATGAACGGATTCTGCTCGGCACTGCGCCACGCGATGAAGCGGAGTCCGGCACGGGGCTGCGCCGCGCGGTGCAGGTTGGCGAAGGCAGCGCCGGTGTCCTCGAAGAACATCACGCCCAGGCGCGATTGGATCCAGTCGAAGTGTACGGCGGGCAATGGATGCCGCTGCGCATCGGCGACGATGAAGTCCGCCGCCAGGCCGGCGGCCTCGGCGCGCTGCCGGGCAAGCGCCAGCATCGGCGCAGAGATGTCCAGGCCGGTGCAGTGTGCCGCCGGGCGCGCCGCGGCCGCGGCCAGCAGGCTGGCGCCGGTACCGCAGCCGATGTCGAGCAGTTGCGTGACGGTCTGCGGCAGTTCGGCGGCCAGCAGGTCGGCCATCGGCTGGAACAGGCCATCGAGAATGGCCTGCTGTGCCACCCATACCTGGCCGCCAGGGCCGTTCCACAGGGCGTTCTGATCAATGGGGGATGTGCTGGCCATGGCCTTGCCTTGCCGGGTAGTTGCCCATAGGTTGGCGCTTGAAGGTCACTTGAGGTCAAGCCCGTGCGTGAACTGGATATCGGCGAGGTGGTGAAGCGCAGCGGCGTGCCGGCTTCGACCCTGCGCTATTACGAACAATTGGGGTTGTTGCAGGCGCTGGGCCGCCGCGGGCAGCGTCGGCAGTACGACGAACAGGTGCTGGAACGGCTGGCGCTGATCGGCCTCGGCCAGGCGGCCGGGCTGTCACTGCAGCAGATCGGGGCATCGCTGCCGCCGCAGCGTGGATGCATTTCGCTGGACCGGGAGGCGCTGCTGGCACAGGCGGATGTGCTGCAGCGGCAGATCATCCGGCTGCAGCGGGTGCGTCGTCACCTGCAGCGCGCGGCGGCCTGCCCGGAAGCGCAGGATGCGCGGCAGTGCGGCTCATTCCGCAAGCTGCTGCGCGCGCAGCAGCGCATTGCGGGCGGCTGAGCCACCCGCGTCCCGTCAATCGCGGGTGCTGACTTCCCAGGTGGCGTGCAGCACACCGGGCACGTGTTCCATCCGCGCCAGCACCAGGTCCAGCTCGTCGGCGCTGACCGCCGTGCTGACCAGCACCGCGATCACATCGGTGGGCGCGTCGGCATGCTCGACCAGCTGCACATCACCGACCGGGTACTGCGCGGCTTCCAGCGCATCGACCAGGCGCTCGCGCACCCGCGGCACGGCTTCGGCATCCACGCTCAGGCGCACCTCGTAGGTGGCTTCGGTTGCTGCCTCGTTGATGGGAATGCGGTTGATCGCATTCACCAGTGGCCGCAGCAGGGTGTTGCCGGCGATGATCAGTACGGTCAGCAGCACGCCCTCGGCCAGCATGTCCGCGCCGGTGCAGCTGCCGACCGCCGCCGAGCACCACAGGGTGGCGGCGGTGTTCAGGCCGCGCACGTTCATGCCTTCCTTCATGATCACGCCGGCGCCGAGGAAGCCGACACCGGAGACCACGTAGGAGATTACCCGCACCGCCTCGGCACTGCCGGCGATACGCATGCCGAGGTCGACGAAGGCAGCGGCGCCCACCGCCACCAGCACATTGGTGCGCAGGCCGGCGGTACGTTGCCGGTACTGGCGCTCGGCGCCGATCAACGTGCCCAGTACGAAGGCGGCCAGCAGGCTGACCACGGTGTCGGCGAAGGGGGCGGCCTGGAAGGTTTCGATGAAGCGCATGGGCGGAGTCTACCTCGGTCAGGTGACAGTCGTTCCACGCCCTGCATGGAGATCCGGGGGTGCCGGAAACGACTTAATCCCCTCCGTCCCCTTTTTTGTGGGGTCAGTCGGTGTCGTCGACGCGCTCGCCCATCAGTTCGCGCTGGCGCTTGTCGAGTTCCTCGGCATAGCGCTTGCGTACGAAGGCTTCGGAGACCACGCCCAGCACCTGGCCGTCGGCGGCGACCACGGCCAGTTCATCGGCCTGGGTCTGGTCGAAGCGCTGCATCACGCTGACCACGTCCGAGGATGGGGACAGCGACACGTCACGGTTCTCGGCCAGCTCGCCGATCGCGGTCTCCGGCTTCACGCCGTCGCCGTAGACGCGCGGGATCTGCACGATGCCGGCGTAGTGGCCTTCGCCATCGATCAGCACCACCCGGCTGCCCGAGCCCAGCGGGAAACGCCGGCGGAATGCATCCGCGTCAAGGTCGGATGGGGCGGTGGCCACGCCCTTGCGCATCAGCCGGCCGGCGTTGAGGTTCTGCACCCAGCCCACATCGCGGGCGCTCTTGATGGTCTCGCCACGCAGGTGCATGCGCCAGGTCGAGAACGAGTAGCCGAACCACTGCCGTACCAGCGTGCTGGAAACCAGCACCGCGCTCATCACCACGCTGGTCAGCAGGAAGTCGTGGGTGCCCTCCAGTACCAGCATGGCCATGGTCATCGGTGCGCCGACCACGGCTGCGGCCAGCGCTGCCATGCCGGCCAGCGCAGCGGAGGTGGCGTCGATCACCGGTACGCCGGTGGCCTTCGCCAGCAGGCCGGCGAACAGCGCACCGACCAGGGTGCCCATGAACAGCGAGGCGAAGAACAGGCCGCCACGGAAGCCGAACCCCAGCGAGATGCCCGAGGCCAGGCACTTCAGGGTCAGCAGGCCGCCGATCCAGATCAGCGGCAGATGCGTGGTCAGGTCCAGGTGCAGCGCGCCATGGCCGGACGACAGCACCTGCGGGCTGGCCAGCGCCAGCGGAATCAGCAGCAGGCCGCCCACCACCGGCCGTCCCCACAGCGGCAACGGGCTGCGCTTGACCGTGCCCTCGATCGAGGCGATCAGCCGCATCACCGCGATGCCGACCATCGCACAGCAGCAGCCGAGCAGGCCGTAGATGGCGTAGTCGGCAGCACGCACATCGATGGTCGAAGCAGCAGGCAGCAGGTAGGCCTCGATGCCGGCCTGGTCGGCGACGAACGCGCCGGCCAGCGCGGCCACCGCCACCGGGGCCAGCGCGGCCGGGGTGTAGGCGCCAATGACGATCTCGAAGGCGTAGAACGCACCGGCCAACGGCGCACCAAAGGCGGCGGCAATGGCACCGGCGGCACCGGCGCCGACCAGGATGCGCACGTCGTTGCGGCGCAGGCGCATCACCCGGCCCAGCTGCGAACCGCTGCCGGCGCCCATCTGGGTATAGGACGCCTCCAGCCCGACCGAGGCACCGCAACCATTGGACAGCAGGGTCTGGGTCAGCACGATCAGGTTGTCGCGCATCGACATGCGGCCGCCGTGCAGGGCATTGGCTTCCACCGCATCGAGCAGGGGCCGCTTGAGCCGCGTCGCCGCCAGGCTGACCAGGCCGACCAGGAGGCCACCCAGCGGCAGCACCAGCAGCGCGGTCCAGGTCAGCGAGGGCAGGGAGCTCAGGCGCATGCCTTCGTCCAGCCCGTACAGTGCGCCCTGCAGCCAGCGCGCGATGCCGGACTGCAGCAGGGTCAGGTAGCCGGCGATCAGGCCGACCAGCAGCGCCAGTGCGATGAACCACAGGTCACTGCCGCGCAGCCGCAGGCGCAGGCCCTGGAAGGCCGAGTGCAGGCGCGATGGCGAAACAGGCTGTGACATGGTGGCGGCATGATACGCCGCCACCGTGATCGCCACCGTCACTGCATCGGGCGGTTACTGCTTCAGAAGCGGTAGCGGCCCTGCACGTAGAAGGTGCGCGGCGCGGCCACCATGCGGCCGGCGTTGCCATCGACGTTGCGCGTGTACCAGCGCTTGTCGGCCAGGTTGTTCACGCCCAGCGCGATCTCGCTGTCGCCCAGGCCCGGCACCTGCCAGGCCACCTGCGCGTTCCACAGGCGCACGCCCGGCACACGGCCCACGCGCGCATCGGCGGTTTCTTCCCAGGTGTTGGCGGCATCGGAGAACTGGCCGCTCTGGTGGGTGCTGGAGACATTCAAGGTCCAGCCGGCCAGGGTGTAGCGGGCGCCGACGCTGTCGGTGTCGCGCGAGTAGAACGGCACGTCCAGGCCATGGTTGTCGCCGGACTGCTGGATCGCCTTGGTCCAGGTGTAGTTGGCGTACAGCTCCAGCCCGGCCAGCGCACTGTCCTCGGCAAAGTGGTATTCCAGTGCGCTCTCCACGCCCTTGTGGTCGGTGGCGCCGATGTTCTGGAAGGTCGGCGGGGTGATCCCCGGCACCTGCAGGATCTGGTTGTCGAAGCGCATCTTGAACACCGTCACTTCCGCGCGCAGTGCGCCGTCCTGCCAACGCGCGCCCAGTTCGGTGGTCCTGGCGACTTCCGGATTGAGCGGGTTGCTGGCGGTCTGCGAATTGAGCTGGATGTTCTGCACCGGCCCGAACGAGGTGGTGTAGTTGCCGAACACGGTCAGCTGCGGGGTCAGCAGGTAGGCGATGTTGATCGAGGGCAGGGCCTTGTCGTTGCGGCTGCTGAAGGTCGCCGCGCCACCGGCCTGGCGGCGGTCCATGTCGATCCATTCCATGCGCACGCCCGGGGTGATCCGCCATTGGCCGATCGCGATGCGGTCGTCGATGTAGAACGCATGGGCATCGGTAGCGTTGTCGAAGCGGGTGGTGGCGCTGGCCACGCCGGTGCGGCGGGTGACGGTATAGCTGCGGTCGTTGCCGCGCTCGCGCAGGAAGCGGTAGCCGGCGGTGATGTCGTGCACGCTGCTGCCCCAGTGCAGGCGCTGGGTGTAGCGCGGCTCGATGCCGAGCACGCGGTAGTCGCGCGGCTGCACGGTCAGCTGGGTATTGGCGGCATTGATCAGCGAGCTGGCACGGTTGCTTTCGTTGTAATAGGCCAGCACCTCGAACTCGCTGTTGTCGGACAGCGTGTTGGTGTAGCCAAGGTCGATGCCGGTGCGGTGTCCCTTCCAGAAGTCGGTGGGGCGGGTGTTCTGGAACGGATCGGCGTCGTACTGGGCGCGGGTCAGGCCGCCGGGGGTCAACGAGCGCACATCGTAGTAGGACAGCTTGGCGCGCAGTTCCTGCTGCGCATCGATGGCGTAGGCGAACTTCAGCGCAAGGTCGTTGAAGCGGTCATCGCTGCCCTGCCGCCAGCCACGGCCGTCCTGGCCGGAGTACAGCAGGGCCGCGCCAAGGCCATTGTCGCCGGTGCCGCCGAGGAAGGCGTTGTACTGCGTGCTGTCACCGCCGCCGTGGTCGTAGGCGGTGTAGCGCACGCCGGCTTCGCCGTGCAGGCCGGCACCGGTGGGAATGGCGCGGGTGCTGAAGTTGATGATGCCGCCCACGTTCTGCGGACCGTAGCGCACTGCGCCGCCGCCCCGCACCACGTCGATCGATTCGATGTTGGACAGGCTGGTCGGCGCGAACGACAGCTGCGGCTGGCCATACGGCGCCACTGCCAGCGGCACGCCGTCCAGCAGGACGGTCGAGCGCGGCGAGTAGCGCCCGGTCAGGCCACGCACGCCGATGTTCAGCGAGACCGAGCTGCCCGCGGTGCCGGAGTTGTCGGTGACCTGGACGCCGGGGATGCGGCGCATCGCATCGCCGATGCTGGCCGCGCCGCTGGCCTCGATGCGCTGGCGGTCGACCACCGTGCGTGCGCCGGCAAAGTTCTTGACGCTGTCGTGCAGGCCTGTGCCCAGCCAGCTGCCGGAGACCTGGATGCTGTCCAGGGTGGTGGCACTGTCCTGGGCGAAGGCGTGGGTGGCCGGTAGCAGACACAGGGCGAGGGCGGCGGCCAGGGGCAGGCGGGCCGGTTGCAGGGCGTGGATGGGCATCGGGGCAGGCTGTGGAAGGTCGTAAATGAGAATTATTGCTGATTCCATTCGCCATTGGAATGCGTCTCCGGTTCATGCCGACGCCCCGGTGATAAAGTGGGAGACTGCTTCCTGATTCGCTGAGATCCGCCATGTCCCAAGCCGCCTTCTACCCTGTCGGAACCCCTGGCCAGCCGTGGGGAGCGGCGGAGAGGGAGCTGTGGCGTGGCCGTCAGCAGCGCCTGCGTCGCTACGACGAGGAGGTGCTGCCGCGCATCGAGTCGCTGGCCTCGCGCTTCGACAAGGTGGCCTATGGCCAGCTCGACTACGCCGGCGAGACCTATACCCTGTTTGCCCTGCGCAGCAGCGACTGGAACCCGGCATTGCCGGCCGCGCTGGTCACCGGTGGCGTGCACGGCTATGAGACCAGCGGCGTGATGGGCGCGCTGGAATTCCTCGAAAAGCACGCCGCCGACTATGCCGGCAAGGCCAACCTGCTGGTGGCGCCGTGCGTGAATCCGTGGGGCTTCGAGCGCATCAACCGCTGGAACTTCGATGCGATCGATCCGAACCGCAACTTCCGCGCCGATGGCCCGGCCCGCGAGTCGACCGCGTTGATCGAGCTGATCACACCGGTCAAGGGCCAGTTCGTGCTGCACATCGACCTGCACGAGACCACCGACAGTGACGAGAGCGAGTTCCGCCCGGCGCTGGCCGCGCGTGACGGCAAGCCGTTCGAGCCGGGCCTGATTCCGGATGGCTTCTACCTGGTGGACGACAGCGAGAACCCGCAGGCGGCGTTCCAGCAGGCGGTGATCGCGGAGGTGGAGAAGGTCACCCACATTGCCCCCGCCGACGACAAGGGCGAGATCATCGGTTCGCCGGTGGTCGCCCACGGCGTGATCGAATACCCGCTGGTGAAGCTGGGGCTGTGCGCAGGGATCACCGGCGCGAAGTACACCACCACCACCGAGGTCTACCCGGACAGCCCGCGCGCGACCCCGCAGCAGTGCAACGACGCGCAGGTGGCGGCGGTGTGCTCGGCACTGGATTACGCGCTGGCGCATCGCGTTCTGTAGAGCCGAGCCTGCGCTCGGCTTTGGGGGTTTGCCGTGATCTGTGCGAACGGCAGCCGAGCATGGGCTCGGCTCTACAGGAGGTACGGGTCAACCCAGGGCGTCGGCCCACCAGAGTGCGGCCGGTCCCGGCGGCGTGTCGCGACGCCACAGCAGGTCGCTGTGGATGCGTCGCGGCCAGCCGGGCAGCACCAGCTCCAGCAGCCGCCCACGGTCGTAGCGCTGAACCAGTGCGCGCGGCAGTTCGGCCCAGCCGATGCCGTCCTCGGCCATCTCCATCACCATCAGATAGTCGGTGGCGGTCCAGGCCAGGCCGGTAACCACGCGGGAGTGATCGACTTCCGCACTCAAGCGCACCTGCCGATGCCGTGCCAGCTGCGCGGCGGCACGACGGCCAGCGCTGGCCAGCGGGTGCCCGCGCGCCACGTACACCGACAGCTCGCTGTGGTGGGCCAGCGGCCGGGCTAGCAGTTCATCGGGATAGCGCTCCTGCCTGGGCAGCAGGCCCAGCGCGGCGCGACCGCTGCCGACCAGTTCCAGCACGTCCTCACCTTCGGCATCCAGCCATTCGAGTTCGATCTCCGGGAACGCCTCGGCAAAGCGCTGCAGGATCCGTTGCGCTGGATCCAACTGGTAGACATCGGAAAACACCACGGTCAGGCGTGGCTCTACCGGCGCCACCAGGCGCACGCTCAACTGCTGCAGGCGGGCATCGGCGGCGAGGATCTCCTGCGCGTGGCCCAGCACCTGGCGCCCGGCCTCGGTCAGCTGCGGGTAGCGCCCGCTGCGATCGAACAGGCTCACGCCCAGGTCGGCCTCCAGGTGGGCAATGGCAGTGCTGACCGTCGACTGCGTCTTGCGCAGGCGCCGCGCCGCCGCCGAGAACGAGCCCAGCGCGGCGGCTTCCACGAAGGCCTGCAGGGATTCAGGGGAGTAGGGCATTGATCCATCGCTCCTGTCGATGGAATCCATTTTGAATCGACCGTAAAAGGCGATGATACTGGCCGCCGTCGCCCCTGTCAGCGGGGCGGTCCGGATCATCCACGCATGGCGTGGATCTACTGATGGCGGGGCGCGGCCCCCGTCCTGCAAGGAGTTTCACATGTCCCGTACTGTTCCCGCCCGTGGCGCGCTGGTCGCCTGGGCCTGCCTGACCGTGGCGATCGTTGCCGAAGTGGTCGGCACCTCGTTCATGGCCCATGCCGCCCGCGACGGCGGCTGGACCGGCTACCTGATCATGGCCGGCGCGTTGGCCCTGTCCTATTACTTCCTGGCCCTGTCGGTGCGGCGCATCGCGGTCGGTGTCGCCTATGCGGTGTGGGAAGGCCTGGGCCTCACCCTGCTGACCGTGGTCGGCCTCACCGTGTTCGGCGAGAGCCTGTCGCTGCAGCAGCTGGCCGGCCTGGTGCTGGCGGTGGTCGGCATCGTCTGCGTCACCCTCGGGGAGGCGCACTGATGAACACCCTGGCACTGTTTTTCGTGATCTGTTCGGCACTGATCGACGTGGCCGCCAACATGATGGTCGCCAAGTCGGAGGGCTTCCGCCGCTGGCGCTGGGGCGTCGGCGCGATCGTCATGGTCTGGATCGCCTTCGCCCTGCTCGGCCAGGCCGTGCGCTACATGGACCTGGCCACCGCCTATGCAATGTGGGGTGCGATCGGCGTGATCGGCACCGCCACCTGCGGCCGCCTGTTGTTCGGCAATCGCCTGCGTCCGATCGGTTGGATAGGTATCGCGCTGGTCACTGTTGCGGTGCTGCTGCTGAGTACCGCGAAGTAACGCGTTGCTGGGCCAACCAAGGTTGGCACCTACCCATGCTGAATTGCTGGGCCAACCAAGGTTGGCACCTGCCCGTGCTGAATTGCTGGGCCAACCAGGGTTGGCACCTGGCAGAGCGTGAGCCGCCGCATGCAGACGCCCCGGGGATGATCTCCCCGGGGCGTTGTGGTTTCTGCAGGACTCAGAAGCGAGCGGTGAAGTTCAGCCGCGTGGTGCGGCCCGGGCCGGGCATCAGGCTCATCGCCAGCGTGTCCATGTAGTAGGTGTTGCGCAGATTGTTGACCACCAGTTCCACCTCGGCACGCGGGGTGAACTGCCAGCGCGCATAGAAGTCGTAGATCGCGGTGGGCAGGTAGATGTTCTGCAGGCCGGTCGATCCGGTGGTGTTCCAGGGCTTGTCCAGTTCATGGGTGGGGCCGCTGTTGTAGGTGCGGCGGATGCCGGTATCCAGTCGCTTGTCGAACAGGCGGAACCCCAGCGTGCTGTGGATCGAGTACTTCGGCGGGTTCTGCGCGTTGACGAACGAGGTGCCGAAGCCGCCGTCCACGCAGTCCGGCGTGGTGTCCAGCTTGCTCCACTTCGCATACGGGTCTTCGCGCAGGCGCTTGGCGGTGGCCGCGTCGCAGGTGCGTGCACGCTGGTAGTAGCTGGCCGACAGGTCCAGGTAGGCGATGCCGGCGTCATAGCCGGACTGCAGTTCATAGCCGGACACCGTGTAGTTGTCGACGTTGTCGACGTAGAAGGCCCAGTTGCTGGAATCGAAGCGGCGGGTGATCGCGTTGTCGATATCGTTCTTGAACCAGGCGACCTTGAACGCCAGGCGATCACCGTCGCGCCAAAGGTCCTGCTTGAGCAGGCTGAAGCCGATGTCCCAGGCGCGGTTCTTCTCCGGCTTCAGGTCGGCCACCGGCGCCGAGGTGCTGTTGCCCAGCGTTGATTCAAACAGGCTGGGCATCTTCCAGCCCTGCGCATACTTGATGTAGAAGAACGTGTCCGCGTCGAGGTTGAAACGGGCCTCGGCATACGGCGCGAAGCCATGACCCGAGCGCCGGATCGCCGGCTTGTAGCCCCAGGCGGTTGGAATCTGCTTGGTGTAGAAACCGTTGGCGCCACGCGGGTCGGGAATGAAGCCATCGAAGTCGTAGCTCTGCCCCAGCGTGCTGTCGCCATACGGCGTGGCGCGCAGCGAGTCATACGTGTAGTTGCCCTGCGCGTCCGGGTACCACTCCTTGTACCAGCCCGGCAGCAGCTGGCCGCCCTTGCTCAGGCGCGCGAAGGTGTAGCGCAGGTCGCGTGATTCGCTGACAAAGGCTACGCGGTTGCGGTCACGCGTGCGGTAGTCGATGAAGCGGCCGCCGGCGGTCAGTGACAGCCAGTCCGTCGGCTGCCATTGCAGCGATGCCACCACGCTGGCCTCGCGGCGCGTGCCCGAACGCAGGTAGCGGTTGTTGTTGTAGTCCACCGGCAGCACCGGCGAGTTCGGCGCGGTGTCTTCGTGCTGGAAGGCCGCGCCATAGCGCAGCGTCCAGTCGCCGAGGCCGGTGCTGAAGCGCGTGGTGTTGCTGCTGTCCACGCCCCAGCGCCGGGTCTTCACGTCCGACTGCAGGCCCGGCCCATAGGTCTCGCCCAGCGTGTCCGGCATCTGGTCGTTGGGCACGTCCTTGAACAGCGGCGTGTTGGCGATGTTGCTGTTGAACATGCGGCTGGTGGCCGTGGTGAACCACAGCGTGCTGCTCAGGTCCAGCCACGGGTGTGCCGCGGGCCGGTAGCGGTGGCGCAGCGAGGTGGCGTTGAGCCGCATTTTCCCGGGCTCGAACTGGAACATGGTGTTGGCCTTGTCCACGTAGGTCACCCATTCGTTGGACTCGCCCACACGGCGGATCGCCGACGGCATGATCTCGCCGAAGCTGGAATTGAAGTAGCGGTGGCTCAGCTCCAGGCGCTGGTCGGGGTTGGGGGTCCAGGTGAATTTCAGCAGCGCCGATTCGTTGTCGGTATGCGTGTTGAGCACCTCATCGCCGGGGTGGTACATGTCCGAGACGGCCTGGCTGGACATGCCGGTTCCGCCGCTGGACAGGTGCTGGTCGTCGTAGCGGTGCGCGTCCTTGCTGCCGGCGAAGTAGTTGCCCTGGCGCCGCCGCGCGTAGGCGGCCACCAGCTGCCAGTCTTCGCTGCGCTGGGCGAAGGCCACGCTGCCGTTCCAGTCGCGCGGGTCGCGCAGGCTGTTGCGGTTGTCGCTGCCGCGCGCGATCTGCTTGAAGGTACGGGTACGGTCGATGCTGTTGTCGGCCACGCCGCCGCGCACGCGCAGGCCCCAGCGCTGGCCGTCGTCGAGGATGTCATCGACGTTCAGCGTTTCCATGTAGACCACGCCGCCGATCGCGCTGGCCGCGTTGGCCGCCAGGCTCGGCCCCTTCTCGATGCTGACCGCGCTGATCAGGTCCGGGTCGAGATAGCTGCGCTGCTGCACGCCGGCATAGCCGCGGTACACGTCGATGGCCTGCTGGCCACCATCGATGATCACCGGCACCCGGTTCTGGCCCTGCAGGCCACGGATGTTGACGTCCAGCGCGCCGCCATTGCGCACATCGGCGGTATGCACGCCGACCGCGCCGGCCAGCACGTCGCCGATCGACTGGCCGCGGAAGCGTTCCAGCTGCTGGCGGTCCAGATGCACACGCGAGCCGCTGTCACGGTAGACCGCGTCGGCATCGGCCAGGCCCCAGGGTGATGCGCCTTCGCTGGCCTGGCCGGCCACGCGCAGGGTGCCGATCTGGCGTACGCCGGCGTCGGGAGACGGGGCGGCCTGCAGTACAACGCCACTGGCATCACGATGGACCGACAGGCCGGTTCCGGCCAGCAGCTGCGCCAGAGCGGCCTCGGCAGTGAGCGCGGCCTGCACGCCAGCGCTGCGCCGGCCATGGGTCAGGCGCGCGTCGACGGCGATCGACAGGCCGGACTGCTGACCGAATGCGGTCAAGGCCTGGTCGAGCGGACCGGCCGGGATCTGCCAGCGGACGGTAGCGGCTGCATCCTGTGCATGGGCGGCGGTCGGCAGCAGGTACGGGGTCGCCAGGGCCAGGTACAGCGCGATGGCCAGGGGACGTGGGGAGGGGCAGGGCAGTTTCATGGGGGCGGCAACATCCGCAATGGGTTCCCTTGTAGGGCCCGCCGAGCGCGCAAAAAGGGAACCGTGGATCAACGCGGACGCACGACGGTCCACCACGGCCAGCGCTGCTCGATGCGGATCGGCAGGGCGCGCGCCGGTAGTTCCAGGGCCTGCAGGCTGTCCAGGCGCGGCAGTACCGCGGTGACCTTCAGTGTGGCGAGTGCCGGATCACAGCCCAGATAGCCACGATGGTGGCGGGCCAGTTCGTCGATCACCCGGTTCAACGGCGTGTCCTGCACCTGCAGGCGTCCGTCCTGCCAGTCGCCGCGCAGCGGATCCGCATCGAGCGTTGACAGCCCGCCCATCGGGCCGATCCGCACCGCGCCTCCCGCAGCCACATCGTGTGCTGCGCCGAACTGCGGCAGGCAGTGCACCGCGCCTTCGAACACGTCCAATCGGCTGCCCTGTGCCTCACGCCCGACCGCAAAGCGGGTGCCGATCGGCTGCAGGCGCGCACCAGGCACATGCACGGTCAGCGGCAGCCCAGCGAATGCAGGATGGTGGCCGGTCTGCAGCAGCAGTTCACCGCGCAGCAGGTGCAGGGCGCGGCGACCGTTGCCGATGGCGATGGTGACGTCGCTGTCGGCGTTGAGCCAGAGTCCGCTGCCATCGGCCAGGGTCCAGTGACCGGTGTGCCCGGCAGCCGTGCGTTGTGCCTGCAGGCCGCGTTGTTCCCGCAGCCCGTGCAGGCCGAGCAGGGAGACCGCGCCGATGCCGAGCGCGCCGCCGAGACTGCGAAGCGCGCGGCGGCGGCGGCGGCCGGCGGCATCGAGCGCGGTGGCCGCCGCCGGTGCCGACAGGGGAGCGAATGATTGCCAGACCGACTCGACCCGGCGCCATGCATCGGCATGCCCGGCATCGGCCTGCAGCCAGGCGTGCCAGCGCTGCTGGTCGCCGTCAGTCCAGCCCTGCTGGCGCAACGCGAACCACTCGGCAGCCTGCTCCAATGCCGGTGAAACCAGCACTGCACTCATGCCGCAGCATCCCCGGACAGGCGCAGGCAATGCAGCATGGCCTGCGCCATGTACTTCTTGACCATCCGTTCGGACACGCCCAGCTGCCGGCCGATCTCCGCATAGCCCAGTCCGGACAGCCGCGCCAGCAGGAAGGCGCGCCGTGGCCGCTCGGCCAGGCCGGACAGCATGTCGGCGATGGCGTGCAGCAGCTGCAGCGCCTGCGTGCGCTCCTCCGCCGAGGGGTGCACCGGCTCCGGTTGCGCGGCCAGCGCAGCCAGATAGGCGCGCTCCAGATCCGCGCGCTGCCAGTGGTTGACCAGCAGGGCATGCGCGATGGTGCTCAGATAGGCCCGTGGCAGGCGCAGCTCGGATGGATCGACGCGGCGGCTGAGCAGGCGCAGGAAGGTGTCCTGGGTCAGGTCGGCGGCGCAGTCGGCGTTGTGCGTACGTCGGCGCAGCCAGCCGAGCAGCCAGCCATGGTGTTCGCGGTAGAACCCCGCCAGCGCAGTGCTGGAGGCGGCGGGCACGGCCATCGGCATCGGTCATTAATGAGAATGATTCCCATTATAGTGCGATCGGGCAGCGTGCGACAAACCCCGGGCGGGTAGCAGCGGGTGAGGGGATTTGCGATGCCCGGCGCGCTCGCCGACACTGCGGTTTTCCACAAGGAGTGCCCGCATGTTCAGCCACATCACCGTTGGAACGAACGACATGGTCGTCGCGCATCGCTTCTACGATGCCCTGTTCACCGCGCTGGGCGCACGTCCGGGTGTGTTCGATGACAAGGGCCGGCTGGTGTACTTCAAGGATGGCCGCATGTTCATCGTCACCGCACCGATCGACGGCCAGCCCGCATGCCACGCCAACGGCGGCACGATTGGTTTCACCCTCGACAGCGCCGAAGCGGTGCGCGGCTGGCAGGATGCCGGCGTGGCCCATGGCGGCACTGCCATCGAGGATCCGGCGGGCATCCGCAGCATGGCGGGGCGCCAGCTGTTCCTGGCCTACCTGCGCGATCCCGATGGCAACAAGCTGTGTGCGGTGCATGTGATGTCGTGAGGCCAGGCGGCATCCGCGGCAGAGCCGGGCCCACGCTCGGCGGCTTCGCGTGCCAGCGGGGATGCGCCGAATGGGATGAGCCGAGCATGGGCTCGGCTCTACAGAAGGGGGATGTTTGGCGCGCGCGTGATAACACGGAATGGTGGCTCAGGGCTGTGGCCACAGGCCGCGACTTCATGCTCTGTCCACTGCGGTTCAGCCAGAATCGGTCGGCTAACCCTTTGATCTACCGGAGAACGCCGCCCCATGGAAGCACTGGAGCCGCAACAATCCCCGGTGCGCACCCTTCGGCCTGTGTTCGCCTTCGCGGCGATCGTTGTCGTGGCGTTCGCGCTGTTCGTCAGTCTGTTCCCGCTCGGTGCGGGCCGCCTGCTGGTCAAGGCACAGGACTGGGCCGCGCTCAATGTCGGCTGGTACTACCTGCTGGCGATGACCCTGTACCTGGTGTTCGTGGTCGGTGTGGCACTGTCCAAGTACGGTGGCATCAAGCTCGGTGCCGACCATGACGAGCCGGAGTTCAGCTACCTCTCCTGGGCCGGCATGCTGTTCGCCGCCGGCATCAGCATCACCCTGTTCTTCTTCTGCGTTTCCGAACCGCTGACCCACTACCTGCAGCCGCCGCAGGGCGACCCTGCTGCGGGCGAGGCTGGCGCGCGGCAGGCCATGCAGCTGCTGTTCCTGCACTGGGGCCTGCATGGCTGGGGTGTGTTCGCACTGGCGGCGATGGCGATGGCCTACTTCGCCTATCGCCACAACCTCCCACTGGCCCTGCGCTCGGCGCTGTATCCGCTGATCGGCAAGCGCATCAACGGTCCGATCGGCTACACCGTGGATGCGCTGGGCATCGTTGCCACCGTGTTCGGCATCGGTGCCGACATGGGTTTCGGCGTGCTGCACCTCAATGCGGGCCTGACACACCTGTTCAACATCCCGCACTCGAACCTGGTGCAGATCATCCTGGTGGTCAGCATGATGGGCGCGGCGGTGGCCGTGGCTGTCTCCGGGGTGGAGAAGGGCGTGCGCTGGATGGCCAACATCAACATGCTGCTGGCGATCGCGCTGGTGCTGTTCATGCTGTGCGCCGGCCCCACCCAGTACCTGCTCAGCACGTTGATGCAGAACCTGGGCGACTACCTGGGCAGCGTGGTCGGCAAGAGTTTCGATGTGTACGCCTATGGCGGCCGACCGGAATGGCTGGGGGGCTGGACGGTGTTCTACTGGGCCTGGTGGATCGGCTGGGCGCCGTTCGTCGGCCTGTTCATCGCGCGCATCTCGCGTGGCCGCACCATCCGAGAATTCGTGTTCGGGGTGCTGCTGATCCCGCTGGGCTTCACCCTGGCGTGGCTGTCGATCTTCGGCAACAGTGCGCTGGACCAGGTGCTGCACCACGGCCAGCAGCAGCTGGCACAGCTGGCGGTGGATGACCCACCGACGGTGCTGTATGCACTGCTGGATGGCTACCCGTGGAGCCGCGCGGTGATCACGGTGACGGTGCTGGTGAGCTTCATCTTCTTCGTGACCTCGGCCGACTCGGGGGCGGTGGTGTTGTCCACGTTGTCCTCGCACGGCGGTGCGCCGGAGGATGACGGTCCGCGCTGGCTGCGCGTGTTCTGGGGCACGGTGATCGCGGTGCTGACCGCGGGGCTGCTGCTGGCCGGCAGCATCGACGCGCTGAAGTCAGCGGTGGTACTGGCCTCGCTGCCGTTCTCGGCGATCCTGCTGTTGATGATGTGGGGGCTGACCCGTGCCTTCAGTGACGAGTCGCATCGCAAGCGCGCGCAGCAGTACCGGCCATCGCCACTGATCGGCGATGACCGCCATCACCAGGGCTGGCGCCAGCGCCTGAGCCAGGCCATGCACTTCCCGGTGCGCGACCAGGTCTACCGCTTCATGGACGATACGGTGAAGCCGGCGATGGAGGCGGTCGCCGAGCAGCTGCGCGGTCAGGGCTGGGACGTGGCCACGCGTTTCGAGGCCGGTGACATGGAACTGACCGTCAACCACGGCGAGCAGCAGGACTTCCTGTACCGGGTGATCCTCAGCGGCTACCTGACCCCGTCGTTCGCCGCACAGCAGCTGCGCAACCAGCGCTACTACCGCGCCGAAGTGCATCTGTACGAAGGCAGCCAGGATTACGACCTGGTGGGCTACAGCCGCAAGCAGATCATCAACGACATCATCAGCCAGTACGAACGGCACCTGCAGTTCCTGCACCTGAGCCGTTGATTCACGACGGCTCCGGTGGGTGGGTGTCTTCGGTGGGTGCGGACCATCGGTCTCGGTGGGTGCAGACCGTTGATCTCGGTGGGTGCGGACCGTTGATCTCGGTGGGTGCAGACCGTTGGTCTCGGTGGGTGCGGACCGTTGGTCCGCACACTCCTGTAAAGCCGAGCATTGGCTCGGCTCCACCGCGGCGGTCAGAACCGGTAGCGCGCACCCAGCGAGACGAACTGCCCGCGCAGGTTGTACTGGCTGATGTCGAATCCATTGGAGCCACCGGCCGGGTCGAACGGCGGGTCCTTGTCGGTCAGGTTCAGCACCGACAGCGACAGCGTGGTGTTCGCGATGCCTTCGTACGCGACGTACAGGTCCAGCTGGTGATACGGCTTGATGCGGTCGCGCAGGCCCGGGTTGCTGGTCGCCGTGGCCACGCGCTGGTCGTAGCCGCTCACGTACTGCAGGCTCAGCGTGCTGCTCCAGTCGCCCACCGCCCAGTTCAACGAGGTGGTGCCGCGGGTGCGCGGCAGCGCCCCATGGCGGTTGTTGCCGGCGCCTTCGTACGGTGCCTGGCCGGCCACCAGCGGCTGCTTGAAGCTGAGCAGGTGCGTCCAGCTGCCGGCCACGGTGAAGTTGCCCCAGCCGTCGGTGCGGAAGGTGCGGTTGGCCTCCAGGTCCAGCCCCGAGGTGGTCAGTTCGCCCTGGTTGGCGTACTGGTTGGTGATGAACTGGATGCGCCCCTGTGCATCGCGCTGCACGCGGCCGGGGAACAGCGTCGGGTTGTCGACGATGAACTGCGCGCTGTCCGGCTTGACCAGGTTGTCCTGCTCGATGCGGTACCAGTCCAGGCCGATGCTGGTATCGCCATCCGGCGACCACACCGCGCCCACGTTGAAGTTGCGCGAGCGTTCGGCCTTCAGGTCGGGGTTGCCGGTGCGGATGTTGGTGACGCCACGGCTGCCACCGGGTTGCAGCGGATCCAGCGGATCGATCACCGAGCCGTAGCTGACGGTCTGGCCCGGCGCGATCTCCGGCAGCGAGGGTGCACGGAAACCGCGCGAGAATGTGCCGCGCAGCAGCAGGCTGTCCAACGGCTGCCAGCGCAGCGCCACCTTCGGCGAGAACGCCTTGCCGAAATCATCGTAGTGGTCGCCGCGACCGGCCAGCTGCAGCTCCAGCGTGTGATGCAGCGGTACGCTCAGTTCGGCGTAGGCGGCACTGACCTGCCGCTCGCCGTTGACCACGTTGATGGCCGGGCGCAGTTCGGTGCCCGACAGCACCTGTGCGCTGGTGCGCGCATCCAGCGATTCCTTGCGGAATTCCGCGCCCCAGGCGAATCCGACCGCACCGGCCGGCAGCTCCCACAGCGAGGTCGATGCCTTCACGTTCAACGAGTGCAGCTTGTACCAGCCCGGGCGCTTGGTCTGCAGGCGCAGTGCATCCAGCGCCCCCGGCGTGCTGGACGGATTGAGGAAGTTGTAGCTGCCGTCGCGCAGGATCTGCTCGAACGCGTAGCGGTTGACGAAGTTGTCGACGTACTCGCGCTGCGCACTCTGCGAGGTCAGCGCCGCCACTTCCCAATCCCAGCGCTCGCCGCTGCCGCGCACACCGGCCAGCGCACGGTAGAACACCTGGGTGTTGTCCTTCAGGCGCGGGCCGAGATCGAAGAAGGTGTACTCGAACGGCAGCGGCGTGCTGCCCGGGTTGTCCGGATGGCCGACCGGCAGCACCGCCGGCACGTCGATCAGGGTGCCGGTGGCCGGGTTGTAGGCACGCAGGCCCGGTCCGACGGTCAGCGGTGCGCTGAAGATCTGGTCGGCCTTGTTGTGGCTGTACAGCACGTCGGCGAATGCCTCGACGCTGTCATTGAAGCGGTAGGTCGCACTCAACGAGGCCTGCAGGCGCTCGGCGCCGGGCTGCAGGGTCTTGAACGGTTGCGCGTTGAAGGCGCAGGCCTGGCCGGGCAGGGTGCTGCCAAAATCGCTGTAGGGGCGCAGCTGGCTGCCCTCGGGGCAGGTGGCGAACGGCTGCGGTGCACGTGGGTTGGACAGCCAGTTGCCACCGGCGGTGGACCAGCCGGCCAGGCGGCCACCAGGCTTGTCGCGGAAGTCGCCGCTGCGGATATAGGCGCGGTCATCGCCATCCAGGCGGTCGCGCTTGAGCAGGTCCAGCCCGAACAGCACGTTCCAGCCCTGCTGTTCGAGGTCGCCGAAGCCGGCCAGCAGGTTGGCCTTGCGCTCATCGAGGCCACCCTGGGTGGCGGTACCGAAGCCGCCGCCCACTTCCACGCCCTGGAAGTTCCTGCGCAGGATGATGTTGATGACGCCGGCGATGGCATCGGAGCCGTACACCGCCGAGGCACCGTCCTTCAGTACTTCGATGCGTTCGACCGCGCTGATCGGCAGCGCGTTGAGGTCGACGAAGGTGTCCTGCGTGTTGAGCGCGAAGCCGAAGTTGGAGACGCGGTAGCCGTTGACCAGCACCAGGGTGTTCTTCGGCGACAGGCCGCGCAGGCCGATCGAGGCCGAGCCGGCGGCGAAGCTGCCGGTGTACTGCTCGTCGAAGCTGTTGCCGGCATTGGCCGACAGGTTGCGCAGCACATCGGTAAGGGTGGAGCGGCCGGTCTGCTCGATCTGTTCGCGGGTGACGATCTGCACCGGGTTCGGCCCGGCGGTGTCGCTGCGCTTGATGTTGGAACCGGTCACCAGCACGGCGCCGAGGGTGGTGCTGTCCTTGCCGGCATCGGCGGTTTCAGCGGCGCCGGCAGCGCCGGCGGTGAGGCCCAGCGCGATGGCGCCGGCAAGCAGGTTCAGGGTGGTGCGGTACATGGAAGCGACAACGCCGAACGGGGGAGGAGCCGTCAGTACCGCATGCAGGCAGGTGCGCCTTCCAATGACGAAAGCGCATTCAGTTATACATCACAGGTTCTTAACGAAATGACGGACCCTGTTATCGACCGGTGTGGTGGGTGCGGACCGTTGGTCCGCACACTCCGGCAGGGTCAGATCCCTTTCCAACGGAAAGGGATCTGACCCGGGTTGTCACGGCCGCAGCAACACCTTGCCGTTGCGGCCCGAACCGGCACCGGCCTGCACCGCCTGGGCGATATCGTCCAGTGCGAAGATCCGCTCCACCGGCAGGGTCAGCTCGCCGCCAGCGGCACGCTGCAGCAGCTCACCGACCAGCCTCCGCTTGTCCTCCACCGCCATCGCCTGGCTGACCTTGCTGCCCCAGAAGCCCTTCACCGTGGCCTCCTTGTAGATCAGGCCGCCAGCGGGGATGCGCATCGGTTCGCCGCTCATCACGCCGAACGACACCAGCGTGCCGTGATGGCCGAGCAGGTCGACGAGATCGCCACTGGCGTCACCGCCGATGGAATCCACTGCGGCCGCTGCCTGTGCTTCGCCGGTGGCTGCGCGCACGCGGTCCTTCCAGCCGTCCACCGAGGTATCGAACACATGATCGATGCCCAGCGCCTTCAGCTGCGCGACCGCATCGGCATTGCGGACCAGGCTGGCCACATGCACGCCACGCGCCCTCGCCAGCATTGCCAACGATTTGCCCACCGCACCGTTGGCGGTGTTCTGCACGATCCATTGGCCCGCCTCGACGTGCAGGAATTCCAGCAGCATCAGCGCGCTCAGCGGCATCGCGATCAACTGTGCCGCCATTTCGTCAGGGATGGCCTCCGGCATCGGAATCACCATGCGTGCCGGCGCGATGAACGCTTCGGCCCAGGTGCCGTGCACCGAGGCCGCCGCCACGCGCTGGCCGAGCTGGAGGCCGTCGACGCCGTCGCCGAGTGCATCGATGACGCCGAGTGCTTCACTGCCACCGATTGCCGGCAGGGCCGGCTTGTAGCCGTACAGGCCACGCACGGTCAGCAGGTCGTGGTTGTGGATCGAGGCCAGCACGGTGCGGATGCGCACCTCGCCGGGGCCGGGCTCGGGCAGGGTGGCGTCGGCAATGGCGAGGACGTCGGCGGGGTTGCCGAAGGAGGAGTACTGGGCAGCGCGCATGGGCGGTGTTCCGGTGAAAGTTGATGTTGTACCGAACTGGGGACGCAGGGGGTGTCGACAAGGCGTCGCCGTTGCAACACGGCATCCTGCGACTGATCGTCGCGGCATGTCGTGATTCCCGCATCTTGTGTTGACGGTTCGGAATATCCCCACTATGTTGTGGCCGTCACTCCCGGTCAGCCGCCGCCGCCGGACATGCAGCAAACGTCCCGCGGCCCGCCCCTGAAGGCTTGCCGTGTCGACGCGGCCGCCATCGCGCGGACACAGGTCGCCCCCACGGCCCGGATACCGGCCGCAGGCGCAGGCTATCGCCGACGACCTGGTGTTCCCGCGCGCTGGCATACCACCCCGATCGCCCCGTGCGCCGGTATCGCGTGCGGAGCTGCCACGGCATCGACGCCGCTGTGCGTGCGAGCCTGGAGACGCAGGACCATGACCGACAACACCTACCGCGCGGCCGATCTGGCCGGCGCCGGCGACGCTTTGCGCGCTGGTGGCGAGCGCGTGCCGACCTGGATCACCAAGGAGGCCGGCAATCGCCGCCTGCCGTTCGATGCCGGGCGCCTGCAGCGCAGCATCGACGCGGTGCAAGCCGAGTTCCCGCAGCTGGATGTGAGCGACTACCGCCGCGTGGTGCAGGCGATGGTGGAGCGCAAGCCCAGCATCAGCGCCGATGACCTGGTCGATCTACTGATCCGTGAGGCCGAATCGCGCGTGGATCTGGTCGCGCCGGAGTGGGAGCAGTTCGCCGCGCGTATCTACCTGCGCCGCCTGTACAAGCGTGCCAGCCGCAACCGTTTCTATGACGTCAGCCTGAAGTACGGCTCCTACGTGGGCCTGCAGGAAAGCCTGGCTGACCGCGGCATCTACAGCAACGACATCCTGCGCTGCTACTCGAAGGAAGAGTTGCAGCAGGCCGGCGAGATGATCGATCCGGAGCGCGACCGCCTGTTCGCCTACAACGGCCTGTATCTGCTGGCCACGCGCTACCTGGCCAGCGACCGCAGCCGCGAGGTCTATGAACTGCCGCAGGAGCGCTGGCTGACCATCGCGCTGTACCTGATGCAGGAAGAGGGCGGGCCTGGCGAGAGCGGCCGCGTGCGGCGCATGCAGCTGGTCGGCGAGGCCTACTGGGCACTGTCCAACCTGTACATGACGGTGGCCACACCGACGTTGGCCAATGCCGGCAAGGTCGGTGGCCAATTGTCCAGCTGCTTCATCGACACGGTGGACGACAGCCTGCAGGGCATCTATGACTCCAATACCGATATCGCGCGCGTGTCCAAGCACGGCGGCGGCGTCGGTGCCTACCTGGGCTATGTGCGCAGCAGCGGCGCGCCGATCCGTGGCGTGGCCAATTCCTCTGGTGGCGTGGTGCCGTGGATCAAGCAGCTCAACAACACCGCGGTGTCGGTTGATCAGCTTGGCCAGCGCAAGGGCGCGGTGGCGGTGTACCTGGACATCTGGCACCGCGACATCGAAGCCTTCATGGACCTGCGCCTCAACAACGGCGACCAGCGCCTGCGCGCGCACGATGTGTTCACCTCGGTGTGCGTGCCCGACCTGTTCATGGAAGCGGTCGAACGCCGTGCCGACTGGTACCTGTTCGACCCGCACGAGGTGAAGCAGGCCAAGGGCTGGTACCTGCAGGACTTCTATGACGAAACGCGCGGCGCGGGCAGCTTCCGCGACCGCTACGCCGAACTCGTGGCCGATGAGCGCATCAGCCGCCGCACGGTGAAGGCCATCGATCTGTTCAAGCGGATCATGCTCAGCCAGCTGGAAACCGGCAACCCGTTCCTGTTCTACCGCGACGAGGTCAATCGCAGGAACCCGAACAAGCACGCGGGCATGATCTATTCCAGCAATCTGTGCACCGAGATCCTGCAGAACATGAGCCCGACGCGGATGATCCAGGAGATCGTCAGCGGCGACCAGATCGTCACCACCCGCCGTGCCGGCGACTTCGTGGTCTGCAACCTGTCCTCGATCAACCTCGGCCGCGCGATCAGTGCGCCGGATGACCTGCTCGCCACCGACGTGCTGGAGCGCCTGATCCCGATCCAGGTGCGCATGCTCGACAACGTGATCGACCTCAACGCGCTGCCCGTGCCGCAGGCCACGATCACCAACCGCAAGTACCGCGCCATCGGCCTGGGCACGTTCGGTTGGCACCACCTGCTGGCCCAGCAGGCGATCCAGTGGGAATCGCCGGACGCCGAACAGCTGGCCGACCGGTTATATGAGCGCATCAACTTCCTGACCATCCAGGCCAGTGCGCAACTGGCGAAGGAGAAGGGCAGCTACCCGATGTTCGCTGGCAGCGACTGGCACAACGGGCGCTACTTCCATGACCGCGACTACAGTGGCGCCGCATGGGACAACCTGGCCCGCGAGGTTGCCACGCACGGCCTGCGCAACGGCTGGTTGCTGGCCGTCGCGCCGAACATGAGCACCGCGCAGATTGCCGGCTCCACCGCCTCGATCGATCCGATCTACAGCGCGTTCTACTACGAGGAAAAGAAGGACTTCCGGCGGCCGGTGGCGGCGCCGGGCCTGTCGCTGGAAACCTGGCCGTACTACGAGAAGGGGGCCTACAAGGTCGACCAGTTCGCCAGCGTGCGCCAGAACGCGCGCCGCCAGCGCCATGTCGACCAGTCGATCAGCTTCAACCTGTACGTGCCCAGCACGATCCGCGCCAGCACGTTGCTGGAACTGCACCTGAGCGCCTGGCGCGAAGGCCTGAAGACCACCTACTACGTGCGCTCCAACGACATCGACATCAGCGAATGCGAGTGGTGCTCCAGCTGATCACCGGCGACCCCTGTAGAGCCGAGCCCACGCTCGGCTCGGGCGCGAAGAGCAGCCGAGCATGGGCTCGGCTCCACATCCGCAACGCATGCAATACGAAGGTAGACGACCATGGCAACCCCGCTCGACCGCATCAAGATCCTTGAGCCGCGGCATCCCAATCGCAGCACCGGCATCATCAATGGCCGCACCAGCGGCATCCTCAACTGGAACGACATTCCGTACCCGTCGTTCTATCGGGCCTACAAGGAGCTGTCGACCAACTTCTGGATTCCCGACGAGGTCGACATGAAGCTGGACGCCCGCCAGTACGGCGAGCTCAACGCACGCGAAAAGAATGCCTACGACTCGATCATCGGCCTGCTGGCCACGCTCGATTCACCGCAGACCCGTTTCATCTACAACGTGGCCGAGTACATCACCGACCCGGCCGCGCATGCCAACGCGGCGATCATCGGCCAGCAGGAGGTGATCCACAACGAGAGTTACAGCTACGTGCTGGCCTCGATCACCGACCTGCCGAACCAGAACCGCATCTTCGAAATCGCCCGCACCCACCCGACCATCATCAAGCGCAATGCGCCGATCATGGGTGCATACGATGACTTCATGCGCGAGAAGACCGCCGAGACCCTGCTGAAGTCGCTGATCCAGTCCTCGATCCTGGAAGGCATCAACTTCTATTCCGGGTTCGCCTACTTCTACAACATGGTGCGGCAGAACCGCATGAACGGCACCGGCAAGATCATCAGCTTCATCAACCGCGACGAGCTGGCCCACACCAAGTTCATCAGCGAGCTGATCCGCGCCATCATCGGCGAGAACCCGGAACTGCAGACCAACGAGCTGACCGCATACGTGCACCAGTCATTCGAGCATGCCATCGAGCTGGAGACGCAATGGTCCTCGGAGGTGCTGGACGGCATCGATGGCATCGACGTGGACGAGATGGTGCGCTACGTGAAGTACCGCGCCAACAAGATGGCCGGCATGCTGGGTATCGAGCGCCTGTACAGCGATACCACCGACAACGTGATGCCGTGGATCAGGGCCTACGCCGACAACTTCACTGAAACCAAGACCGACTTCTTCGAGATGCGCAATGCAAGTTACAAGAAGACCAACGTCGACAACGGCTTCGACGACCTCTGAGCCCAGCGCGGCGCTGAGCATCCTGCTGGTGGTCGCCTCCCTGAGTGGCAACACCCGCGAGCTCGGCCGGCAGATTGCCGAGCGCTGCCGTGCCGCGGGTCATGCCGTGCACTGGCACGAGGCCGACGACCTGCGGCAGGCGCCGCCGCTGGCCGCCGGCGAGGCCGATCTGGTCCTGCTGGGCTGCTGGACCGACAACGCCGGCCGCACGCCGGCGGAGATGAAGGCGTGGGTGGCCGGCATTGCCGAGCGCGGCGAGCGGCCACGGCAGCTGGCGGTGTTCGGTACCGGCGAAACGCAGTGGGGGCAGGAGTACTACTGTGGCGCCGTGCACCGGCTGATCCGCTATTTCCGCAGTGACTACCCGCCGCTGGAGATCGAACAGATGCCGCATGGCGAGCGTCATGCCGAAGCCATCGATGCCTGGACCGATGCGGTCCTGGCCCATTACTGGAGCAACAGCGATGCAGATCATCGACGCCACCACGCCTGAACAGTTCCAGCGGTTGCTGGCCGAGCACCCGCGGGTGCTGGTGGATTTCCACAAGGACCAGTGCCCAGGGTGCCGGATGCTTGAGATGTCGTTGCACCGGGTAGCCAACAGCGTGGCGGGGCAGGGCACCACCTTGCTGCGCGTGCAGCTGGAGGTGCTGGGTGAGGCGTTCTTCAGGGAGCTGGGGCTGCGGCAGACGCCGACGCTGTCCCTGTTCCGTGACGGTGACGAACGCACGCGCCTGGCCGGGTTCCAGTCGCCGCAGCAGATCGAGGCCGCGATCGCGCTGCATCTGTAGCGCGGGGCCATGGGCGGCGGCATTTCGCGTGAACCCGCTTTCTGTAGAGCCGAGCCATGCTCGGCTGCTGTTCGCGCAATGCGCGATGAATCGAGCATGGCTTGACTCTACAAGTGCATCCACGCATGGCGTGGATCTACTGGCGTTCGCGTGAACCCGCTTCCGGTAGAGCCGAGCCATGCTCGGCTGCTGTTCGCGCGATGCGCGATGAGTCGAGCATGGCTCGACTCTACAAGTGGATCCACGCATGGCGTGGATCCACTGGCGGCCATCAGCGGTAGCGCCGGTCCATGCCCGGCGACCGTTCGCGTGAACCCGCTTCCGGTAGAGCCGAGCCATGCTCGGCTGCTGTTCGCGCGATGCGCGATGAGTCGAGCATGGCTCGACTCTACAAGTGGATCCACGCATGGCGTGGATCTGCTGGCGGCGATCATCGGTAGCGCCGGTCCGTGCCCGGCGACCGTTCGCGTGAACCCGCTTCCGGTAGAGCCGAGCCATGCTCGGCTGCTGTTCGCGCGATGCGCGATGAGTCGAGCATGGCTTGACTCTACAAGTGCATCCACGCATGGCGTGGATCTACTGGCGGCGATCATCGGTAGCGCCGGTCCATGCCCGGCGACCGTTCGCGTGAACCCGCTTCCGGTAGAGCCGAGCCATGCTCGGCTGCTGTTCGCGCGATGCGCGATGAGTCGAGCATGGCTCGACTCTACAAGTGGATCCACGCATGGCGTGGATCCACTGGCGGCCATCAGCGGTAGCGCAGGTCCGTGCCCGGCGACCGTTCGCGCGAACCCGCTTCCGGTAGAGCCGAGCCATGCTCGGCTGCTGTTCGCGCGATGCGCGATGAGTGCATCCACGCATGGCGTGGATCTACTGGAGGCCATCAGCGGTAGCGCCGGTCCATGCCCGGCGACCGTTCGCGCGAACCCGATTCCTGTAGAGCCGAGCCATGCTCGGCTGCTGTTCGCGCAATGCGCGATGAGTCGAGCATGGCTCGACTCTACAAGGCATCCACGCATGGCGTGGATCTACCGGCGGCGATCATCGGTAGCGCCGGTCCATGCCCGGCGACCGTTCGCGTGAACCCGCTTCCGGTAGAGCCGAGCCATGCTCGGCTGCTGTTCGCGCGATGCGCGATGAGTCGAGCATGGCTCGACTCTACAAGTGCATCCACGCAATCATGCGCCGCTGAAGGTATCCACCAGTAGTTTCACGTTCAATACCACGATCACCAGCGCGATCACCCAGGCGATCGCGCCCAGCCAGCGCGGTGCGACCAGCGCCCCCATCGACACCTTGTCGGTCACGATCCGCACCAGTGGGATGATCGCGAACGGCAGCTGCATCGACAGCACCACCTGGCTCAGCACCAGCAGCTTCACCGCGCCCTGGTCGCCGAACAGCATGATCACCACCACCACCGGAATGATCGCCAGTGCGCGGGTGATCAGCCGGCGCAGCCACGGCGGCAGGCGCAGCCGCAGGAACCCTTCCATCACGATCTGGCCGGCCAGCGTCGCGGTCACCGTCGAATTCAGGCCGGAGGCCAGCAGGGCTACGGCAAACAGGGTTGCCGCCGCACCCACGCCCAGCATCGGCGCCAGCAGCTGGTGCGCCTGCTCGATGTCTTCCACGTCGAAGCGGCCATTGGCATGGAACACCGCCGCCGCCAGGATCAGGATGCTGGCGTTGATGAACAAGGCGAGGGTCAACGCAATGGTGCTGTCGGTGACCGCCCAGCGCAGGGCGCTGCGGCGGCCCTCGTCGGTGCGCGGATAGGCGCGGGTCTGCACGATGGACGAATGCAGGTAGAGATTGTGCGGCATCACCGTGGCACCAATGATGCCGATCGCGATGTATAGCGCGTGCGGATCGGTGACCACCTGGGTGCGTGGAATGAAGCCGCCCAGCACCGCCATCAGCGGCGGCGCAGCCATCGCGATCTGCACCACGAAGCAGGCGAAGATCACCATCAGCAGCGCGATCACGAAGGCCTCCAGTGCACGGAAGCCGCGGTTCATCAGCAGCAGCACCAGCAGCGTATCCAGTGCGGTGATCACCGCGCCCCACAGCAACGGCAGATCGAACAGCAGTTTCAGCGCGATTGCGGTGCCGATCACCTCGGCGAGGTCGCAGGCGATGATCGCCGCCTCGCACAGTGCCCACAGCGCCAGGTTCACCGGCTTCGGGTAGCGCGCGCGGCAGGCCTGCGCCAGGTCCATGCCGGTGGCGATGCCGAGCCGTGCGGACAGCGCCTGCAGGATCACGGCCATCAGGTTGGAGATGAGGATGACCGACAGCAGCAGGTAGCCGAAGCGCGAACCGCCGGCGAGGTCGGTGGCCCAGTTGCCCGGGTCCATGTAACCGACCGAGATCATGTAGCCCGGGCCGAGGAAGGCCAGCAGGCGGAACCACCAATGACCCTTGTCGGGCACCGCGACCGAGGCGTTGAGCGCACCCAGGCTGGCCGGAGTGGAGGCCGAAGGGTCGCGGGGCGCCAGGGTGTTCATGGCTCCGAATATAGCTCCTGCTATAGTCATTAGCAATGTGAAACAATCGTCTTTATCGCGTTACTGGTCCAGAATTCAGGTTCAACACCGGATCACACCGGAAGGACAGGCGCAGGCGTGGGCAAGACCGACGATTCGACATCGCTGAAAAGCACCCCCTTGATCGAGGCCGAGCGCCAGGTCGAGAGCTTCCGGCAAGTGCGCGAGGCACACCGGATGGAGCTGGTGGAGGACTATGTCGAGCTGATTTCGGACCTGCTGGCCGACGGTGGCGAGGCCCGCCAGGTCGACATCGCCACCCGCCTGGGCGTGGCCCAACCCACCGTGGCGAAGATGCTGCGGCGCCTGGCCCGCGATGGCTGGGTGGTGCAGCGGCCGTACCGCGGCGTGTTCCTGACCCCGGAAGGCGAGGCGCTGGCCCATGCCAGCCGCCAGCGCCATCAGACCGTGGAGCGTTTCCTGCTGGCGCTGGGCGTTGACCCCGATACCGCACGGCGCGATGCCGAGGGCATCGAGCACCACGTGAGCGAGCAGACGCTGGCCTTGTTCGAGGCGTTCGTGCGCAAGGCCGAGGGCGGCTGAGCCACGGTTCCTGTAGAGACGAGCCATGCTCGGCTGCTGTTCGCGGGATGCGTGCTGAGTCGAGCATGGCTCGACGCTACAAGAGCATCCACGCATGGCGTGGATCCACTGGCGGCCATCAGCGGTAGCGCCGGTCCATGCCCGGCGACCGTTCGCGCGAACCCGATTTCTGTAGAGCCGAGCCATGCTCGGCTGCTGTTCGCGCGATGCGCGATGAGTCGAGCATGGCTCGACTCTACAAGTGCATCCACGCATGGCGTGGATCTACTGGAGGCCATCATCGGTAGCGCCGGTCCATGCCCGGCGGCATTTCGCGCGAACCCGCTTCCGGTAGAGCCGAGCCATGCTCGGCTGCTGTTCGCGCAATGCGCGATGAGTCGAGCATGGCTCGACTCTACAAGTGCTTCCATGCATGGCGTGGATATACTGGCGTTCGCGCGAACCCGCTTCCGGTAGAGCCGAGCCATGCTCGGCTGCTGTTCGCGCAATGCGCGATGAGTCGAGCATGGCTCGACTCTACAAGTGCATCCACGCATGGCGTGGATCTACCTGGGGAATCTGCTTTTGTTCGCATGACCCTGCAATCCCGTCGGGCAGCGCGCCTGTTGCTGCGCGCACGCGTGTTTCGTCCACTCCTTCAGCACCGGCTGCAGGCCCTCGTAGCGCCGCCCGTGCCAGCCATTGGCAAGTACCTTGCCGTTGGCATCGATCAGCACCAGGTTCGGCGGTCCCAACCCGGCCAGGGCCTGCAGTGCCGGCATCCGCGCCGCACGACGGGGGTCCAGCACCGGCCACGGCATGTCCTGCGCGTGCATGTAGCGGCGCAGCGCGGCTTCGCTTTCGTCCAGGCTGACGTACACCACTTCGGTATCGGCGCCGGCTTCACGCAGGGCATCGCGCACGCTGCGCAGGGTCGGTACGAAGGCATGGCACGGTGCGCACCAGTCGGCGCCGAAGTACAGCGCGACCAGTTCCGGCGGCGGTGACCATTGCATGGGTCGCAGCGATCGCTGCTCGGGGCGCATCAACGAGGCGGAGACCTGCGCGTGCAGGTCTGTCGCCATCGCCGGTACGGCCAGCAGCAGCGCGCCGGCCAGCAACAGCGTCCGCAGTGCTTCAGAACGCATAACGCAGGTTGACATACCACGAGCGCGCGAAGCGCGGCCCATAGACGTAGTCGCTGTCACGCAGCGCCCCCACCTCCAGGTCTTTCTGGCGCTGGTCGAACACGTTCTTGACGCCCGCAGCCACCGACACTTCCTGCAGTGCCTGTGCACCCAGGTGGCGGTGCCAGCGTGCACCGAGGTCGGTAACCAGGAATGAGCGCGTGCGGTGCAGCTCGCCCAGCCGGTTGTTCAGCACCGACATCGGCCCGGTATGGCGCAGTGCTACGAAGGTTTCCCACGGTTCGGCCGGCATCCAGCTGAGCTGTGCCAGGCCGGTCCAGCGCGGTGTCTTCAGGTAATCGCGGCTTTCGATCACGGTGTCGCCACCGTCGCCGGTGTCGTCGAAGATGCGCTGCGGTTCGCGGAAGCGCGAGCGGTACCACGAGGCACCGGCGGTGAGGCGCCACTGCGGCGAGGGTTGCCAGCCGAGGTTGGTTTCCGCGCCCAGTACGTTGGAACCGGAGGCGTTGTAGCGCAGCTGGCCCAGCTGTCCGTCATCGCCGCGCTGGATCTCGCCCAGCGCGAAGGTGTCGCGGATGCGTGCATACGAGGCGGTGGCATCCCAGCTCCAGACCGGATTGGCCGGGTCCGAGCGCCAGTCGAAGCCGAACAGGGTGGTCAGCGCGCGCTCTTCCTTCAGGCCTTCAGCGTTGCGCACGCGCACCTGTTCGCCGCCGAGGGTATCGACGTGCACGTCCTCAACGAAGATCTCCGGGGCACGGAAGCCGGTGGCGATGCCGGCACGCCATTTCAGCTTCGGGGTGGCCTGCCAGGCCAGCGCGATGCGCGGCGAGAACACGGCATTGTCCAGCTCCGAGCTCTTGTCCACGCGTGCGCCCAGCACCAGGTCGACGTTGTCGCGCAGGCTCCATTCGTCCTGGATGAAGGCGCCGAGGTTGTGGAAGGTCGCATCCTCCAGCACCGCAAGGCGCTGCCCGTCAGCGGTGCGGTTGTCGTCGCGCAGGGCCTCGTGCTTGTACTGCACGCCGAAGGCCAGCGCATGCGCGCCCAACCGCCAGTTCAACTGGCTGTCGATGTAATGCAGCGGGTTGTGGGTGCGGCCGTACTGGCGCCACGAACGCGAGGCTGCGCTGCCGGCCACGTTGGGGTCCAGCTGCGAAGGGTCATAACCGGGTGCGGACGGATCGGTGATCACGTCGCCCAGACCGCCATAGAAGCTGTCGCGGTCGATGTCGGCGAAGGCGTAGGCCAGGCGGAAATCGACGTCGGCGTTGATTTCCTGGTCCCACGACACGCTGCCGCGCCGGTACTTCGTATCCAGCGATTCGGCGATGTTGGCCAGGTACTCGGGCTGGTCCAGGCGGTTGCCGCCGCGGCGGGCTTCATCGGTCACCTGCAGGTCCAGGCGCAGCCGCGTGCCCGGTGTGGGGGCATACCAGGCCTGCAGCCCGCCGACCTTGAGATTCTTGCGGGTGATCTCGGTGTAGCCGTCACCGTTGTAGTCGATGCCGCTGTTCCAGTTGCGCTGGGCAATCACCGACAGGCCGGCGTCTGCCTCCCTGGCCACCAGGTCCAGTCGCAGGTCGGCGTTCTTCTGTGGCGTGCCCTTCAATACATCCACGCCGGCCTGCACATGGCCGCCGCTGCGCGCCGGCAGCGGCGGAATGAGGTTGATCACACCGGCCACCGCGCCCGGGCCGTACAGCGCCGAGCCACCACCCTTGACCACTTCGATGCGGTCGACGAACCCGGCCGGAATCTGTTCCAGGCCGTACACGCTGCCCAGCGTGGACAGCAGCGGAATGCCGTCGAACAACAGCTGGTTGTAGGCACCGGGCAGGCCCAGCAGCTGTACTTCGCTGGTGTTGCAGTTCTGGCAGTTGCTCTCCACGCGCAGGCCGTTGATCAGCTCGGCGGCGCGCGAGAAGTCGGTGGCCGCGCGCAGCGCGATGTCCTCCTTGCGCAGCACTTCGGTGCGGATCGGCACGTCCGACAGCAGGCGTTCGCTGCGGGTGGCGGTGCTGACCTTGACCTGCACACGATCCAGTTCAGTCGGTTTCGGGGTGGCGGCCAGTGCAGGCAGCGGCAGGGCGATGGCAACGGCGGCGGCGAGTGGCAACCGGCGGGGGAGGCGGGAGATGAAGCGCATGAGGGCGTCGTCCTTGGGGGAAGAAAGGCGGCGAGGGCGACCTGGCTGATGCGTATGAAAGCAGTGGCTCATCAATATAGCAAGGGCTATATAACGAAGCCTCAGCAATTCCAGATGGAGCACCTGCCCAGGTGGATCATGCGATTGTTATAACATTACATTAAGGGCCCGCAACCCTGCCGGTGGTCATGTGCGGAGGATGGAATTGCCGTGTGGGGCAGGGAGACGGGGTCAGGGCCCTTTCCTTCGGAAAGGGATCCGACCCCGGGGACCGATCGTCAGCCGCGACGGAATGCGGCGGGAGTGCGGGCGCCGACGATGATCATGCGGATCATCGTGGAGATCTGTTCGATCAGCTCCGGATCCTTCTCCGGCGGCAGGTCCATCGCGGTGGCGCCCATCGCGAACACCAGCCGGGTGATGGCCTTGGCCACCAGTTCGGGCGCATGCAGCACGGCACCGTCCAGTGCGGCCAGGCGCACCAGGTCGTGCTGCAGCTCTTCCTCGAAATAATGGAGTTCGCGCTCGACCGCATGCTTGAAGTCGTCCGAGCCGACCGCGCCTTCGCGCAGCAGCACATGCAGCAGCTTGTCGTCGGCGCGCAGCTGTTCCATGAAGGTCTCCACCGACACCCTGACCACGCTGGTGGCAGTGGAGGTGGCGCGCTGGCGGGCCTCGCCGATGATGGTGCGCAGCGAGCGGCCGGCTGCGTCGATCAGCGCCACGGCCAGTTCGTCCATGTCGCGGAACTGCCGGTAGAAGCTGTTCGGCGCGATGCCGGCCTCTCGTGCCACCTCGCGCAGGCTGAGCGTGGACAGGCTGCGGTGCGGCCCGATCAGTTTCAGGGCGGCGGCCAGCAGATCCTCGCGGCTCACCGTACGGCGGGCCGGGCTGTTGGCATCTTCGGGCGTCGACAAGACGGTGGCGGCGGCCATGGGGGTTCCGGTGGGGCGAGGCTGAATCATACCCAATCCGGTTCAATATACACATGTATACACAGGTGTATGTGCGCCCGTATAGTTCGCCCATGAGCGCTGTCGTCCGTCCGTCCCTGTTCTCTCCTTACCGCTGGGTCTCGCCGTCGCTGTTCGATTTCTGGGCGGGCCAGCTCAATCCCCTGTGGACCCTGCGTGAGCCAGTGGCGCGCCTGGTCCGGCGCGAGCCGGCCGGCGAGGGCGCGGCGACCCTGGTCCTGCGCACCAACCGGCACTGGGCCGGCATGCGCGCCGGCCAGCACGTCACCCTGGGCGTAGAGATTGAAGGACGCCTGTGGCAGCGCAGCTACAGCCCCACCACGCTGGGCCCGCGCGAACTGGCGATCACCGTCAAGGCGGTCGAGGGCGGCCGGGTCAGCCAGCATCTGGTCAACCATGCGCAGCCGGGCGAACTGTTCCGCCTGGAGGCTGCGTTCGGTGATTTCCAGTTGCCGGCGGCGGCGCCGGTGCTGCTGCTGGCCGCCGGCAGTGGCATCACGCCGATGCGCAGCCTCCTGCGCGAGGCCTGCCGGCGCCCGTTGGCCGCGCCCGTGGACCTGTTCTACTGGGAGCGCAGCGCCGCCCAGCTGCAGTTCCGTGACGAGCTGCAGGCACTGGCCGCGAGCCAGCCAAACCTGCGCGTGCACCTGCTGACCACCCGCGAAGGTGATGTGCCCGCGGCCCGCATCGATACCCACGCGCTGCAGGTGGCCGGCGATGACACCCCGTTGGCGCAGCGCCACGTGCTGGCCTGTGGCCCGGATGGATTCGTTGCCGCTGCGCGCGAACGCCTGGTGCACCAGGTTGCCGGTTTCCAGGCGGAAGCGTTCACCCCGCCGGCGCCGCTGCGTGACGCCAGCAGCGAGGGCGAGGTGGTGCTGACGTTGGCGCGCAGTGGCCGCCAGCTGAGCGTGCCGCGCGGCAGCTCGTTGCTGGAAAGCCTCGAAGCCCATGGCATCAAGCCCAAGCATGGCTGCCGCATGGGCATCTGCAACACCTGCAGCTGTGACCGCGTCAGTGGCGCCACCCGCCACCTGCGCACCGGCGACCTGCAGTCCGAATCGGCACAGCCGGTGCGGATCTGCGTGAGCGCACCGACCACCGACCTGACCCTGGATCTCTGAGGACGCCTGCCATGACCCGCGCTACCGACCGTGCCCTGAGTACTGCCGAGATGCATGCCTTCGGTGAGGAACTCGACGCGATCCGCGACCGTGTGATCGGCAGCCTCGGCGCCTCCGATACCCGCTACATCCGCCGCGTGGCCGCCGCCGTGCGCTGGTTCGGCGTGGGGGGGCGTGGCCTGCTGTTCCTGGCGGCGTTCTCGCCGCTGTTCTTGATGCCGCTGCTGTGGCCGGCCGCGATCACCGGCACGCTGCTGCTGGCGCTGTCGAAGATCCTGGAGAACATGGAGCTGGGCCACAACGTGATGCACGGCCAGTTCGACTGGACCGGCGATCCCAAGCTCAATGGCAACACCTACGAGTGGGACATCGTTGCCACCGCCGACAACTGGCGCAAGACCCACAATTTCCGCCACCACACCTACACCAATGTGCGTGGCATGGACGATGACATCGGCTATGGCCTGCTGCGCATCTTCCCGGAGCAGCGCTGGAAGCCGTTCTACCTGCTGCAGCCGATCATCGCGCCGATCTTCGCGCTGCTGTTCCAGTGGGGCGTGGCCGCGCAGGACCTGCGCCTGGGCCGCTGGCTGAAGGGCCGCATGAGTGCCCGTGCGATGTGGCTGCAGACCCGCCCGGTGGCGCGCAAGATGCTGCGCCAGGTGCTGAAGGACTATGTGTTCTTCCCGCTGCTGGCCGGCCCGTTCTTCCTCACCGTGATGCTGGGCAACATGGTGGCCAACGGCCTGCGCAACATCTGGACCTACGTGATCATCTTCTGCGGCCACTTCACCGCCGAATCGGAGACCTTCCCGAAGGAATGCCTGCGCAATGAATCGCGCGGCCATTGGTACCTGCGCCAGCTGCGCGGTTCGTCCAACATCAGCGGCGGCTTCCTGATCAATGTGCTGTCGGGCAATCTCAGCCACCAGATCGAACACCACTTCTACCCGGACCTGCCGGCCAACCGCTACGCGGCCATCGCCAAGGAAGTGAAGGACATCTGCCGCCGCTACGGCCAGCACTACAACAACGGCTCGCTGCCGCGCCAGTTCGGCCAGGTGGTCTGGCGCATCCTGCGCCATGCGTTCCCGAGCAAGCCTCGCCGCCTGCCGATGTCGGACATCATGTCCGCACCGGCATCGGCCAACGCGGGCTGATCGACTCAGCCCGCTTTGGCCAGGGCCGCCTGTTCGCGGTCCAGGCGGCGCAGGAACACCTGCATTTCCCTGCGCGCCTGCTGGTCGCCCTTGCTGCCAGCCACGCTCAACCCGCGCTGCCACGCCTCGCGCGCCGCCTGCGGCTGGCCACCGGCCAGCCAGGCCTTGCCGAGCAGCTTCCAGGCTGCCGAGTACTGCGGATCAAGCACCACGCAGCGGCCCAGATGGGTTGCCGCGCGTACCGGGTTGCCGGCATCCAGCCAGCCCTTGCCCAGGCCGAAGCGCAGCAGCGCGCCGTCCTTGCCGGCGGCGAGCATGCATTCCAGTGCTTCGATGTTCATCCGCGTACCTCCACCAGCAGTTCGGCCGGTCCCGGCTGGAACCGGCCGCGATGGAACAGCAGTGGTGCACCGCCATTCTCGTTGACGTCGATGATGCGACCGGCCAGCAGCAGGTGGTCGCCGACCGGCCACTGCGCGTGGCGGGTACAGGTGAGATGGGCCACCGCACCGGCGATGCGCGGTGGCGCGTCGTCGTTGTCCTCCAGCAGGGCCAGTCCGTCGAAGCGGTCGCGCACCTGCGGATCGGCGAAGCGCCGTGCCAGTGCTTCCTGATCGGCAGCCAGCACGCTGATCGCAAAGCGGGTGGCACGCTGGAAGGTGGACAGGCTCTGTGCGTGCAGCGCCAGGTTCCACAACACCAACGGCGGCTGCAGCGAGACCGGTACGAACGAGTTGATGGTCAGGCCGACCGGCTTGCCCTGTGCATCGCGCGCGCAGACGATGGCCACGCCGGTCGGGAAATGGCCGAGCAGCCGCCGCAGGGCACGCGGCGGCATCTCGACCGACGGCACCGGAGCGGGGGCGGGGAAGACCCCCGCCCACGGCCCGGCGTACGGCAGTGTCTCGCCGCTCATGAGGCCCGGGCCTGGCGGTAGCGCCGGCCGACCTCGGCCCAGTTGATGATGTTGAAGAACGCACCGATGTAGTCCGGGCGGCGGTTCTGGTAGTGCAGGTAGTAGGCGTGTTCCCAGACATCCAGTGCCAGGATCGGGGTATTGCCGGACAGGCCAACCGCCGCGCCCATCAGCGGGCTGTCCTGGTTGGCGCTGCTTTCAACCTCCAGGCGGCCATCGCGATCGCGGGTCAGCCAGGCCCAGCCACTGCCGAAACGGGTCTGCGCGGCCTTGGTGAAGGCGTCCTTGAACGCATCGAAGCCGCCGAGGTCGCGGTCGATCGCCGCCGCCAGGTCGTCATCGGGTGCGCCTCCATCGGCGCTGAGCACCGTCCAGAACAGGCTGTGGTTGGCGTGGCCGCCCCCGTTGTTGCGGACCGCACCCCGTTGCGCCTCGGGAACGGCATCAAGCTGGGCGATCAGCGCCTCGACCGGCTGCGCGGCCAGGCCGGCCTGCTCGATGGCGGCGTTGAGGTTGTTGACGTAGGTCTGGTGGTGCTTGCTGTGATGGATCTCCATCGTGCGCGCATCGAAGTGCGGCTCGAGGGCGTCGTAGGCATAGGGGAGCGGGGGGAGCAGGTACGACATCGAAGCAATCTCCTTGGGGAAGGCCAGCGGGGCTGGCCGTGCGGAGATCGTTATCGCACCTCAACAATGGTTGAGGTCAAGCGGTGCATCGGGCATGGGCGTGTCCAGTAGTGCCAGCCCATGGCTGGCAGCCCAGAGTGCATGAAGCTGCCAGCCATGGGCTGGCACTACCGAGTCTCAACTCAGCCAATCCTTGCAGGCGCCATCCACCTGATCGCCGCACGCCTGCTGCATCCTCTGCTGCAGCCGCGCCAGCGTCTCCGCACCCTGGTGCTTGCCACTCCACGCCTTCAACTGCCCGGCCAGGCGCTCGAAGCGCTGGCGGGTGCGCTGGTGGTAGCCCGAAGGCTGCGCTTGCAGTTCGGCGATCAGCGAGGCGGTGGCCTGTTCGATGCGCGGCGCGTCGTCCGGTGCCAGCTTCAGCAACCCTTCCACGTACAGCACGCCCCACTGCACGCGGGTGGCCGGGCCCTGTGCACCGTCGTAGGCACGCTTCAACCACTCCAGCGCCCCGGCGGTGTCGCCGCGCTGCTCAGCCAGTTCGGCCAGCTCGGGCATGTAGTAGTACGGCTGCTCGCTGCGCTTCAGCTCGGCCAGCAACAGCGCCTCGGCACCCGCGTCGTCACCGACCGCGCGCAATGCGTACACCGCGCTGCTGATCGTCGCCTGGCGTGCATGCGCATCGGTGGCGGCGGCATCGGCAGCGGCCACGCGCTGCTTGACCCGATCGACCAGTGCGGTGGGCAATGCGCCCTTCGGTTGTTGCTGGCGGGCCAGCGACACTTCGGTCAGCGCACGCGACAACGCGTCATCGGCGCGGTCACCACGCTCGGCATCGGCGCGCTCCAGCGCGACCAGCAACTGCTGCCCCAGCGTGTTGCTGGTGGCCGGGCCGGCGCTGGCCTGCTTGACCAGGCTGGCGCCTGCGTAGCCCAGCAGTTCGCGGTTGCGGCGGACTTCGGCAGGTTGCGCCAGTACCGCCTGCAGCAGTTCGCGGACGTCGGTGGGCGAGGTGTCGGGCTTGTCGGCGGTGGCCAGGGCCAGCAGGGCGAAGCGGCGCTGCAGGGCGGCATCCGGTGCCGCCTTGGACAGCTGGCGCAGCACATCCTGGCTCTTGCGCTCGCCGGCCAGGCGGTTGGCGTCCACTTCCCAGCCGTAGTCGCCCAGCACCTGCCAATCCTCGGCGGCCAGCGTGTCCGGCCTGGCCAGTGCGGTCGACAGGGTGGCAGCGATCGCGTTGCGGCGGCCCGCGGCGACGGTCAGGGCCCGGGTCAGTTCGGCGGCGTCGTTGCCACCGGCCACGCGGGTCAGTTCATTGCGCTGTGGGTCCAGCACGATCAGGGTCGGATAGCCGCGCACGCCGAAGCGTTCGCCCCAGGCCTGTGCGCCTTCCTCGTCGCCATCCAGGTAGACCGGCACGAATTTGCGGGTCAGTGCGATGAAAGCCGGGTCCTTGAACAGGCCGGCCTTGAGCTGGTTGCACGGCGGGCACCAGACCGCGCCCCAGTACAGCAGCACCGGTTTGCCGCTGTCGGCAGCCTCGGCGAAGGCATCGTCGACATCGCCCTGGCGCCAGGCGATGGCGGTGGCCGGCGCCGGCTCGGAGGCCTGCACCGCGGCAATGGGCGCCTGCGCCGGGGAACAGGCGCTCAGCGCCGTGGCCAGCAACAACAGGGGAAGGGCAGCGCGCATCGGCAGCATCTCGAAGAGGCAGGGTAAGCGGGCATTGTAGGAAGGCCGGCCGGCTGCGTTGATTCAGTTTGATCATGAGCGCCAGGAGGTACGGCATATGCGTCCTGCAGCGCGCTCAGCGCCGGCGCTGTATCTCCGCCGCGAGCACTTCAGCCAGCCAGGTCATGAAGGCTTCGACACGGCGTGGCAGATGGCGGCGCTGGGCGTAGACCAGATTGACCGGCATCGGTTCGGCCACGCAGTCGGGCAGCACTTCCACCAGGCTGCCAGTGCGCAGCGCTTCGCGCGCACCCAGTTCCGGTACCTGGATGATGCCCAGCCCGGCCAGCGCAGCGGCGCTGTAGCCATCGGCGCTGTTGACGGTCAGCGCGCCGTGCATCGGCCAGCTCTGGTAGCGCTGGCCGTCGAAGTACTCGAAACCGGGCGAGCGTTGGCCGAGAGTGCCGACGTAATGCACCAGGGCGTGGTGGTCCAGGTCGGCCAGGACCTGCGGCACGCCACGCGCAGCCAGGTAACCGGGGCTGGCCACGTTGACGATGCGCATCTGCCCGAGCGGGCGGGCCACCAGGCTGTTGTCGTCCAGATGGCCTACCCGCAGCACGCAGTCGAAGCCTTCGCGCACCACGTCCACGCGGCGGTCGGTGGCGCTCAGTTCCACTTCCAGCCCCGGATGCAGGGCCAGGAATGCCGGCAGCTGCGGGATCACCACGTTGCGGGCCATGCCGCCGGGCATGTCCACCCGCAGGCGCCCGCTCAGTTCGCTGGGCTGGCGCCGGAACAGATTCTGCAGTTCGTCCATGTCGTCCAGCAGATCGTGCGCGCGCTGCTGCAGCTGGGCACCATCGGCGGTGAGGTGGACGCGGCGGGTGGTCCGGTGCAGCAGCTGGGTACCCAGGTCGCTCTCCAGCCGGGCGATGGCCTGCGACACACTGGCCTTGGGCAGGCCCAGGCTGTCGGCTGTACGGGTGAACGAGCCCAGCTCGGTGACGCGCAGGAAGACGCGCAGGGTGTCGAGGCGATCCATCGATTGTTCACCAGATTTGAACAGTAAAATCAGGATCGCGCGATTTATGCGCAGCGGCAATACCAATAGTCTGGGCGCACCTTCTCCTTTCCAGGTGCGTGGCCATGACTTCTTCCTCCCGTGTCGTTCTCATCACCGGCGGCAGCCGCGGCCTGGGCCGCAATGCGGCCCTCGCGCTGGCCGCCGACGGCGCCGATATCGTGATCACCTATCGCGCCCAGGCCGAGGCGGCCGCCGAGGTGGTCCAGCAGGTGCAGGCCCTGGGCCGGCGTGCCCAGGCATTGCCACTGGATGTGGCTGACAGTGCGGCGTTTCCCGAATTTGCCGGCCGGCTGCGCGAAGCCCTGCAGCAATGGGGTACCGATAGGCTGCAGGGCCTGTTGAACAATGCCGGCGAAGGCCTGTACGCACCGATCGCCGACACCACCGAGGCGCAGTTCGACCATGCCGTGGCAGTGCACCTGAAGGGGCCGTACTTCCTGACCCAGGCCCTGCTGCCACTGATCGCCGATGGCGGCCGTATCCTCAATGTGTCCAGCGGGCTGGCGCGCTTCTCGCTGCCGGGCAGTTCGGCCTACGCAATGATGAAGGGCGGCATCGAAGTGTTCACCCGCTACCTGGCCAAGGAGCTGGGTGCGCGTGGCATCAGTGCCAATACGCTGGCACCGGGCGCGATCGAGACCGACTTCGGTGGCGGCCGCGTGCGCGACGATGCGCAGGTCAATGCAATGGTGTCTTCGATCACCGCACTGGGCCGCGCCGGCCGGCCCGATGACATCGGCCCGGTGGTGGTGGCGTTGTTGTCGCCGGCCACCGGCTGGGTCAATGGCCAGCGCGTGGAAGCCTCCGGCGGCATGTTCATCTGATCATCGCCGTCGCGGTCAACGTCGTGGGGTGAAAGTCAGCGGCTGGTAGACCAGTCCGTTGAACTGCCCAACCTCGCCGTCCGGCACGAAGCCGTAGCGCTGGTAGGTGGCTACGGCATTGAGCGAGGCGCGCACGGTCATCTCCGGCGCGCGCAGGTGCGGCAACACGGCCTGGAACAGGGCATGGCCGATGCCCTGGCCCTGGCAGCCGGGATCGACGAACAGCATCGCCAGGTGGCGACCTTCCTTCAGTTCGACCACACCGACGATACGCTCGTCCTGCTCGGCCACCAGGAGGTGGTTGTCGCCCTGCAGGCGCGTGCCGAACGCATCGGCTGCAGCGACACTGGCGAAGGTGGCGATGCCGGCCGTACCGAGCGAAGGCGCGACCGCCGTAGTGAACGCGGCCAGGCACACCGCGCTGATCGCGGGCAGGTCATCGACGTGTGCGGGGCGGATCCTCGGCATGCAGTGTTCTTCCTGTGGTGGGCGGCGCGTCATCGTTGCCGGCGACCTGCACGCTAAGCTGCCGGCATGAGTGATTTCAATCCCGCTTACGCTGCGTTGTTTCCGCAACAGGGCCTGAGCCTGGGCCTGATGACGCCGGTGGCGTCGCATGGGCTGGCCGATCCGCACAAGGCGCGTCGGATTGCGCGGCTGGCCGATGACCTCGGCTTTGCCGCGCTGTGGACGCGCGATGTACCGTTGATGGTGCCGCAGGGACCCGATGCCACCGCCAGTGCACTGGACGATCCGTTCCTGTGGCTGGGCATGCTGGCCGCCGCGACCGGGCGCATCGTGGTCGGCAGCGCGGCCATCGTGCTGCCGTTGCGGCAGCCGCTGCAGGTGGCGAAGTCCGCCTTGAGCCTGGACCGGATCAGCGACGGGCGGTTCGTGCTCGGCCTGGGTTCGGGCGATCGTCCGGAGGAGTTTGACGCGTTCGGCGAGGACCTGGAGGGCAGGGCGGCGACCTTCCGTGAGCGCTGGTCGCTGCTGCGTGCAGCGCTGTCACCGGAGGCCGGCGAGCGGGCCGCCGTGCTGCAGGCGAGCGGTGGTTTCGACGTGCTGCCGGCACCGGCAACGCGCATCCCGATGCTGGTGGTGGGTACCGCACGGCAGAGCCTGCAGTGGATCGCGCGCGAGGCCGAGGGCTGGGCCACCTATCACCGCGAGGAAGCCGCACAGGAGGGACGCATCGGCCTGTGGCAGCAGGCGCTTGCGCAGCGTGGCGGGCAGGCCAAGCCGTTCGTGCAGTCGATGCTGCTGGATCTGCAGGCGGATCCGCAGGCGCCGCCCGAGCCGCTGCCGCTGGGCCTGAAGGTCGGTCGCGATGGCCTGCGTGACTATCTGCTGCGTGTGCATGCGCAGGGCGTGGCGCACGTGATGTTCAACCTGGTCGACAACGGCCGCCCGGTGCACAACGTGCTGCGCGAGATCGGCGAGTACGTCCTGCCGGATGTGCTTGGGTAGGTGTCCACCTTGGTGGACACGCCTTGAACGCCTTGAACGCCTTGAACGCCGTGCTCGCCGGACCCGGTCCGGCGCCAGCCGCCGGTGTCCGCAGCGTTCGCACCTGCGTATCATTCGCATTTGATTTCCCGATGCCGGAGCCCCCTGTGACCCAACGTTCCCCCATGCACCCGAGCGGACGCCTGTTCGCTGCGGTCGCTTTCATCGAGGCCGTGACCTGGGCCGGCCTGCTGATCGGCATGTGGATGAAGTACGGCCCGATGGCCAACGTGGCGCTGGTGAAACTGTTCGGGCCGCTGCACGGCGTGGCGTTCCTGGTCTATGTGGCAGTCACCCTGTTCGCGGCGGTGCGCCTGCGCTGGCCGTGGTGGGCCAGTGCGCTGGCGCTGCTGGCGGCGATCCCGCCGCTGGTGACGCTGCCGCTGGAGTGGTGGTTCAAGCGCCGTGGCCTGCTGGGCCTGCGCGCCGTTCGCTGAAGCCGCTGTTGCATGCCCGTTCAAGAGAATGGGTATCAAATGCAAATACGAGCCGTTATCATTTGAGGATGGCGTCCGGTCCTGAACAGGGCTGGCGCCGGGCGGGGCATCCTGGTGCGCCCGCCGATCCCTCCCTGTTACGGCTGGTGTTTCATGCACGCACGTCCCGTCGTTCCCGGCTTGCCGGCGCTGGTGTTGGCTGCCCTGATCGGCACCATGGCGGTGATGTCCTTCGTCGCCGTGATCGGTCCGGTGGTCCGCATGCTCGGTCTGTCCGAGTGGCATGCCGGATTGTCGGTCACCGCCGCAGGCGTGTTGTGGATGCTGGCCGCGCGCCCCTGGGGCCAGCTCAGCGACCGGATCGGTCGCAAGCGCGTGCTGATGCTGGCGATGAGCGCGTACACCGTGATCTACATCGCGCTGGCGGTGTTCATCGACGTCGCCCTGCAGGCGGTGCCGCCGGTGCTGGTGTCGGTGCTGGTGCTGGTCGGTGCTCGCGGCCTGATCGGCCTGTTCTACGCAGCGGTGCCGCCCACGGCCGCTGCCCTGATCGCCGACAAGGCACCGACCGGCCAGCGCGCCCGCTTCCTGGCGCGTCTCGGCAGCGCCAATGCACTGGGCATGGTGCTGGGGCCCGCCGCGGCCGGCTGGCTGGCCTATACCAATCTCTCGCTGGCGCTGTACGTGGCCGCGTTGCTGCCGTTGCTGGCACTGGCACTGCTGGCCTGGCGCCTGCCCGCCACGCCGCCGGTGGCAGGTGCATCGGCGCAGCGCCGGGCGCCGATGAGCCGTCTCGACGCCCGTCTGCGCCTGCCGCAGCTGGCAGCGTTCATCGCGATGGTTTCGGTGACCATCGCGCAGGTGACCGTCGGCTTCTTCGCGATTGATCGCCTGGGCCTGGATGCCGCCGCTGGCGCGCGCATGGCCGGCATCGCGCTGACCGCGGTCGGCGTCGGCCTGATCCTGGCGCAGGCGCTGGTGATGAAGCTGGATGTACACCCGCGGCGCTGGATCATGCTCGGCGCCCTCATTTCCGGCATCGGCTTTGCCTCGGTGGCAGGCGTGCAGCAGGCCTGGCAGCTGCCTGCGGCCTACGCGCTGGCCGCGTTCGGCATGGGCTTCGTATTCCCTTCGTTCCAGGCGCTGGCCGCCGACGCGGTGGAGGCACACGAACAGGGCGCCGCCGCCGGTACCGTCGCTGCTGCGCAGGGACTGGGCATGGTGGCCGGGCCGATGCTCGGCACGCTGTTGTATCGCGGCGGGCCCAGCCTGCCTTACCTGCTGGTCGGTGCACTGCTGCTGTTGCTGTGCGTGCTGGCCGCAGCGCATCGGATGAAGGAGACCCCATGAACGATTCCCTGATGCCGGGCGCGTGGTCAGAGGCTGCGCCAGCGCCGCTGGACAGCGCCGACGACGCGTCGCTGTTCCTGCTGCAGCATGCCGGCCAGCATGTGCACGCACGCGGCTGCCGCGCCGCGCTGCCAGCCGGTGCGCTGGCGACGTTGGCAGAGCGCGTGGCGACCTTCTTCGCGCAGCAGCGCGGTGGGCCGGGCCTGCTGGTCGGTGCGGTGCCGTTCGAACCGCGTGCCGACGACGCGCTGTACCAGCCCGAGCGCCTGCTGCCGGCCCTGCCGTTGCAGCCACAGGCCGCGCCGGCGCTGGATGGCGCCCTGCAGGCCGAGCCTGCGCCGCGGGCCTACGCGGCATCGGTGGCTGCTGCGGTGCAGGCACTGCGCGCGCCCGAACTGAACCTTCAGAAGGTGGTGCTGGCGCGCAGCCTGCTGGCACGCACGCGGCAATCACTTTCCCCGGAGGTGCTGCTGGCGCGCCTGGGTGCTGATCCATCGGTGGCCACCTATGCGGTGCCGCTGCCTGTCGAGCTGGGCCAGGCGCCGGCCTGGCTGGTGGGGGCGACGCCGGAACTGCTGCTGCGCAAGCGCGGCGCCGGGCTGTTGTCGCATCCACTGGCGGGCTCCGCGCGGCGCAGTGCCGATGCCGCCGAGGACGAGCATGCCGCGCAGGCGCTGCTGGCCTCGAACAAGGACCACGACGAACACCGCCATGTGGTCGAGGCCATCGTCGACGGCCTGGCGCCGTACTGCAGCCACGTCGACGCACAGCCGCGCCCGGTGCTGCATGCCACCGCCAGCATGTGGCATCTGGGCACCCGCATCCATGCCACGCTGAAGGATCCGCAGACTTCTGCCGCCGAGCTGCTGGCGCAGCTGCACCCCACGCCGGCCGTATGCGGAACACCGATGCTGGCGGCATTGCAGCGTATCCGCGAGCTGGAACCGGTGCCGCGTGGCTTCTATGCCGGCGCCGTGGGTTGGCTGGACGCGCAGGGCGACGGCGACTGGTACGTGGCGATCCGCTGCGCGCGCCTGCAGGGCACGCAGCTGCGCCTGTACGCCGGCGCCGGCATCGTCGCCGAGTCGCAGCCCGAGGCCGAGGTGGCCGAAACCGCAGCGAAGTTCGCTGCCCTGTTGAACGCGCTGGGTGTCCATGAATCCGCGCCCGCCATCGAGCCTGCAGCATGAATACCTCCGCTGATTCCTCACGCCTGCCACTGCAGCAGGTGTGGCCCGATGAGTGGGTGGCGCGCTATCGCCAGGCCGGTCACTGGCGCGGTGAGACCTTCCCGGCGTTCCTGCGCGAGCGGGCGGAACGTTTCGCCGATGACATCGCCGTGGTCGCCGGTGACGTGCGCCTGAGTTATGCGCAGCTGTGGCACGAGGCCGGGCGGATCGGTGCCGGCCTGCTGGCGCTCGGCCTGCAGCCGGGGGAGCGGGTGCTGGTGCAGCTGGGCAACACGGCAGGCTTCATCAGCACGGTCTGCGGACTGTTCCGCGCCGGGTTGGTGCCGGTGTACGCGTTGCCCGCGCACCGCATCACCGAGCTGGTGCATTTCGCCAACAAGGCCGAAGCCAGTGCCTACGTCACCACCGGGCTGCACGATGGTTTCGACCATCGCGGGCTGGCGCGGGCGCTGCAGGCCGAGGTGCCGGCAGTACGCCATGTGGTCATCGATGGCGATGCCGGGGAGTTCATCGCGCTGGAGGCGCTGCAGGGCGACCGCAGCCAGCTGCCGCCCGATCCGGACCCGCAGTCGGTGGCGTTCCTGCAGATTTCCGGAGGCAGTACCGGGCTGTCCAAGCTGATTCCGCGTACCCACGACGACTACATCTACTCGTTCCGCGCCAGCAATGACATCTGCGGCATCGACCGCGACAGCGTCTATCTGGTCGCGCTGCCGGCCGCGCATAATTTCCCGATGAGCTCGCCGGGCTTCTTCGGCGCGCTGTACGCCGGTGCCCGCGTGGTGCTCAGCCCCGGCCCCGGCCCGGACGCGGCATTCCCGCTGATCGCCCGCGAACGGGTGACCTGCTGCGGCCTGGTGCCGCCGCTGGCATTGCTGTGGGCGCAGGCCGCCGCCACGAGCAGGCATGACCTGTCCAGCCTGCAGGTGCTGCAGGTGGGCGGGGCCAAGCTGGTACCGGAAGCGGCACGGCGGGTGATCGACGGCCTTGGCTGCACGTTGCAGCAGGTGTTCGGCATGGCCGAAGGCCTGGTCAACTACACACGGTTGGATGACGCCGAAGCGCTGATCGTGGCCTGCCAGGGCCGGCCGATCAGCCCGGATGACGAGGTGCGCGTGGTCGATGACCACGATCGGCCGGTGGCCGAAGGCGAGGTGGGGCATCTGCTGACCCGTGGCCCGTACACCATCCGTGGCTACCACAACGATGCGGTGGCCAACGCGCGTTCGTTCACCGACGACGGCTTCTATCGCACCGGCGACCGTGTGCAGCAGCTGCCCGGAGGCTACCTGGTGGTGCAGGGCCGCGCCGGTGACCACATCAACCGTGCCGGCGAGAAGATCTCCGCCGAAGAGATCGAAGACCATCTGCTGGCGCATCCCGGCGTGTTTGATGCTGCCGTGGTCTCCATTCCCGACGAGTACCTGGGTGAGCGCAGCTGCGCGTTCGTGATCGCGCAGGGCGAACCGTTCAAGGCACCGGCACTGAAGTCCTGGATGCGCGGGCGCGGACTGGCCGCGTTCAAGGTGCCCGACCAGGTCGTATTCGTCGATAGTTTCAATACCACGGCGGTCGGCAAGATCAGCCGCCGCGAACTGCGCGCACAGTTGCGTGCGCGTCATCTGCAACAGACAGGAGGAACGCGCTGATGGCGCTGCCCCGTATCACCGATTACCCCTTGCCGACCGCCGCCGAGCTGCCGCAGGCCCGCGGCCCGTGGCGCCCGCAGCGCGATCGCATCGCGCTGCTGGTGCACGACATGCAGCGCTACTTCCTGGCTGCCTTCGACGCCGGCAGCTCACCGTTGCGGCCTGCGGTGGACAACATCGTGCGCCTGCTGGCGCACTGCCGCGCGCAGGGCATTCCGGTGTTCTACACCGCCCAGCACGGTGACCAGGACCGCCGCGACCGTGGCCTGCAGGCCGACCTGTGGGGTCCGGGCATGCGCCGCAGCGCCGACCATGAACCGATCATCGAGGCGCTGGCACCGCAGCCGGGCGAGCATGTGCTGGTGAAGCACCGCTACAGCGCGTTCCAGCGCAGCAACCTGGAGACGCTGATGCGGGTGCGTGGACGCGACCAGCTGCTGGTGACGGGGGTGTACGCGCACATCGGCTGCACCGCGACCCTGGTGGAGGCCTTCCAGCGTGACATCGAGGCCTTCATTGCCGCCGATGCGGTGGCCGACTTCTCGCGCGCCGACCACGATCAGGCGCTGCACTGGATCGCGCGCACCAGCGGCGTGCCGATGACCACCGACCAGCTGCTGGAGGTGCTGTGATGGCTGCCACGGGTGAGATGCTGGATCTGGAGCGGATGCGTGCCGACGTGGCGCGCGTTCTTGAGTGCACGCCGGCCGAGATCGGCGATGATGACAACCTGATCGACCTGGACCTGGACTCGATGCGCATGCTCGGCCTGGTCCTGGCCTGGGGCAATACCGGCCTGCCGCTGGAGTTCTCGCAGCTGGCCGAGCACACCACGTTGCGCCAGTGGTGGGGCGTGGTGCAGAAGCTGCAGTCCGCGCAGGACGCATGAACACCGTCGCGCTGGCCACGCCGGTGGCGTTGACCGAGGCCCAGGCTGGACTGTGGTTCGCACAGCGGCTGGCACCGGACAATCCGTCCTTCAATACCGCGCATGCGGTGTGGATCGACGGTGCGCTGGATGTGGCCGCGTTCACCGCAGCGGCAGACCAGGCTGCGGGCGAGGCGCAGGCCTTTGCGCTGCGCTTTGCCGAGGGTGCCGATGGCCAGCCGCTGCAGTGGCTTGATCCGGCACACGTGCCGCTGCTTTCGGTGCGTGATGTGTCCGCCGCCGCCGATCCCGCCGCTGCGGCTCGCAGCCTGATGCACGCCGACCGGCTGAGCCCGGTCGATCCCACCCGCGACCGGATCAGCCAGCAGGTACTGATTGGCCTGGGCGGTCAGCGCTGGGCCTGGTACCTGCGCGTGCATCATCTGGCCGCCGATGGTTACGGCATGGCGCTGTTCACTGATCGCGTGTGCGCGTTGTACGCCGGTCGTACGGGTGAGCCCCTGCCGGGGCTGGCAGGTGTGTTGGTGGATGATGCCGCCTATCGTGCCGACCCGCGCCGGGCGCAGGACGGGCAGTGGTGGCGTGAGCACATGCAGGGCGCACCGGCGGGCGTGGGCCTGGCCGGTACGCTTGCTGCCAGTGACGACGCGCTGCGCTGCGTGCAGTCGCTCGATGCCACATTCCGTGAGCAGCTGCTGCAGGCGTCGGGACGCTGGCTCCAGCCCTGGCCGGATGTGCTGGCCGCGCTGGCGGCCGAGTACCTGCGCCGGATGAGCGCTGCCGATGAAGTGGTGCTGGGCGTGCCTTACATGGGCCGGCTCGGCAACGTGTCGGCGCGGGTGCCGGCGATGGTGATGAATGTGTTGCCGCTGCGCGTGGCGGCAGGCGAGGGCAGCGTCGAGGCATTCACCCGCGGGCTGGGCCGGCAGCTCAGCCAGGGGCGCCGGCATGGCCGCTACCGCGGTGAGCAGCTGCGCCGTGATCTCGGCCTGGTCGGTACGCAGCAGCGCCTGCATGGTCCGCTGGTGAATGTGCAGCCGTTCTACAAGCCGCTGGAGCTGCCTGGCGTGCAGGCGGCGCTGGAAGTGCTGTGCACCGGGCCGGTTGATGACCTGGCGTTGGGTTTCCGTGGCGATGGCCAGCGCCTGCTGGATCTGGAGATCGAGGCCAATCCGGCACTGTACAGTCGCGAGGATGTCGAGGCGCACGCGGCGCGGCTGCTGCATTTCGTGTCGGCGGCGTTGCAGGCTGACGATATCGCGGCGGTGCCCCTGGCAACGGCCGGGGAGGCGCAGCAGGTCCTGTCCGGCTTCAATGCCACCGCGCACGCGCTGCCGGAGACCACCCTGGTTGAGCTGCTGCAACAGGGCATGGACCGCGATCCGCACGCGCCCGCGCTGGTATCTGGCAACACCGGACTCGACTACGCCACGCTGGAGGCGCGCAGCTTCGCGCTGGCCGCACAACTGCGTGGCATGGGCGTCGGCCCGGGCAGCGTGGTGGCGGTGGCATTGCCGCGCTCGCTGGAGCTGGTGGTCGCGCTGGTGGCGGTGCTGCGCGCGGGCGCGGCCTACCTGCCCCTGGACCTTGCCCATCCTGACGAGCGGCTGGCCCGTATCCTTGCTTCGGCGCAACCGGTGTGCGTACTGGCTGCGGCGGGCGCATCGACGCGCATGGCCGGGGTACCGGTGCTCGCACCGGAACAGTGGACCGCGCTGAGCTTCGCAGCACCGTGGGCCGATCCGGCGCCCAGCGATGCGGCCTATGTGATCTATACCTCTGGTTCTACCGGAGAGCCCAAGGGCGTGGTCATCGAGCATCGCGCCATCGTCAACCGCCTGCTGTGGATGCGCGAGCACTATGGCGTGCGCGCCGATGACCGCGTGCTGCAGAAGACGCCAGCCACCTTCGATGTCTCGGTCTGGGAGTTCTTCCTGCCGCTGCTGTGCGGGGCCACGCTGGTGGTGGCCGGGCCCGATGTGCACCGCGATCCCACCGAACTGGCGCGCCTGATCCGCGAGCATGGCATCACCACGGCGCATTTCGTGCCATCGATGCTCGATGCCTTCCTCGCTGCGCCGGCCTCGGCTGGGCTGCAGCTGCGCCGGGTGTTCACCAGTGGCGAGGCGCTGGATGCTTCGTTGCGCGACCGCTTCCACGCGCGCGTGCACGCCGAGCTGCACAACCTGTATGGCCCGACCGAAGCTGCAGTGGACGTCAGCTTCTGGCCAGCCTCGGCGCAGGATCGATCGCGGCCGGTGCCGATCGGGTTCCCGGTGTGGAATACCCGCTTGTATGTGCTGGACGCGCGGATGCAGCCGGTGCCGGTCGGCGTGGCCGGCGACCTGTACCTGGGCGGCGTGCAGCTGGCACGCGGCTATCTCGGTCGCGATGATCTGACCGCCGAGCGTTTCCTGGTTGATCCCTTCCTGCCAGGCGAGCGCATCTACCGCACCGGTGATGTGGCGCGCTGGCGCAGCGATGGTGCGGTGGAGTACCTGGGCCGCAGCGACCATCAGGTGAAGCTGCGCGGCCTGCGCATCGAGCTGGGTGAGATTGAAACGGCACTGCGCGAACTGCCTGGCATGGAGCGCGTGGAAGTGCTGCTGCGCCAGGATGCTCCCGGCGAAGCGCGCCTGGTGGCGTACGTGCCAACGGCGCTTGCCGATGCCGTGATGCTGCGCAGCCATCTGGCCACGCGTGTGCCGGACTACATGGTGCCTTCGGCGTTTGTCGGTGTGGATCACTGGCCGGTGACCGCCAACGGCAAGCTCGACCGCAACGCGTTGCCGAAACCGTCGCAGCACACGGTTGCCGGATTGGCGCCGCGCACACCGCTGGAACAGGAACTGGCGTTGCTGTTCGCCCAGGCACTTGGGCGCGAAGTGCCGGTGGCGGTGGATGCGGATTTCTTCAGCCTCGGTGGCGATTCGCTGTCGGCGGTGCACCTGCTGCTGGCGATCGAGCAGCGCTGGCGCTGCGATCTGGGCCTGGGGGCGTTGTTTGCCCAGCCAACCGTGGCCGCGCTTGCGCTGCGGATTGCCGAGCCGCCCGCGCTGGCCGATCACGCGTTGGGCCCGATGATTGCGCTGGCTGCGACCGATGCCGCCGAGCCTACGCCCTTGTTCGCGTTGCACCCGGCTGGCGGCATCGCCTGGAACTACCGCACCCTGGCCCGGGCACTGCAGCCGGCACGCCCGGTGTATGGCCTGCAGTCGCCCGCACTGGACGCACGGCAGCCGATGCCGAGCAGCATCGAGGCGATGGCCAACGACTACGTACAGCGCGTGGTCGCATTGCAGCCGAAGGGGCCGGTGCATCTGCTGGGCTGGTCGGTGGGTGGCATCCTGGCCCAGGCAATGGCGGTGCGCCTGCACGAGATCGGGCGCGAGGTCGGCGAGCTGGTGCTGCTGGACGCCTATCCCAGCGAGTGCTGGCGGGCTGAGCCGGAACCCGACCCCATCGCCGCATTGCGTGCGCTGCTGGCGATTGCCGGCCATGACCCGGATGCGCATCCGGAACTGGACAGCAGAGAGCGCATTCTGGCGTTCCTGCGCCGTGGCGGCAGTGCATTGGGCAGCCTGCCGGATGTCGTGCTGGATGGCGTGGTGCGCGCGGTGACGGGCACCAACCGGCTGATTCGCGAACATACTCACCAACCGTTTGATGGCACGCTGGTGCATGTGCGCGCGGGTCGCGACCACCAGGCGCGGCCGCAGCTGCAGTCGGCGTTGTGGCGAGCGCATGCGCGGAAGGTGCAGGCGCTGGAACTGCCGTTCATGCACGCGGAACTGACCGGACGCGATGCGGTGGCGCAGCTGGCGCCATGGTTGTCGACGCGGCTGCGCAAATGGGATGAGCAACAGGAGATCGCAACATGCAGTTGACCGGTTTCGAGGGCCGCGTGGCGTTGGTCACGGGCGCATCCGGCGGCATCGGCGAGGCGCTGGTACGGCTGTTGGCCGAGGCCGGCTGCACGGTGGTGGCGACCGATCGTGAGGTGCCCGCCGTGGCGGATACACGGGTGCAGGCCTTTGCGCTCGATGTGACCGACAGCACGGCCGTGGACGCGCTGGTGGATCAGGTGGAATCCCGCATCGGGCCGATCACGCTGGCCGCCAGCGTGGCCGGCGTACTGCATGTGGGGAATGTCACCGAGACCCGTGATGACGACTGGCGCCGGGTGTTCGCGGTCAATGCCGATGGCGTGTTCCACGTGGGGCGCGCATTGGCGCGGGTGATGTCACCGCGCCGGCAGGGTTCCATGGTCACTGTCAGTTCGAATGCCGCAGGCGTTCCACGGCATGGCATGGCGGCCTATGCCGCATCCAAGGCAGCCGCAACGATGTTCACCCGCTGCCTCGGGCTGGAGCTGGCGCCGTTGGGTATCCGCTGCAACATCGTCGCCCCGGGCTCGACGCTGACCGCGATGCAGACCGGCATGTGGCAGGACGAACGCGGTGCCGAGCGGGTGATCGCCGGCAACCTGGAGACCTACAAGGCGGGCATACCGCTGCGCAAGCTGGCGACCCCGGAGGACATCGCGCACTCGGTGATGTTCCTGCTCTCGGAACAGGCGGGCCATGTGGCGATGAGTGACCTGTACGTGGACGGCGGCGCCACCCTGCGTGGGTGAGCTTTTGTAGAGCCGAGCCCATGCTCGGCTGTTCCTTCAGAGATACGGATGCCTGAAGGAAAAGCAGCCGAGCATGGGCTCGGCTCTACAACAAACAGCGGGTTGATCCGGTAGCGGCGGGCCAGGCCCGGCGACGATTCAAGGCAGGGTCAGCCGGTAGACCAGCACGCGGTTGTCGTTGTCGTACCGGCTGTCGCAGGGCTGGCCCTGCATGCGGCAATGGCGGGCGATGAAGTCGTTGTCGTTGCCGATCAGCAGCAGTACGTCGTTCGGATGCTGCGGGTCCAGCGCCGGCAGCACGTCCATGGCTTCCCACTTTTCCGAGAGCAGTCCGGCATGCGGGCCGCGTGTGGTGTCCAGATCCAGCCCGGCACGGGCCAGTTGCGGACGGTCGAGCAGATTCAGCAGTTCGTTGCTGCGTGCGGGCATGATGCCCGCCTTCAACATGGTATCCGCCGGGTCGGCCAGCACCGAGGCGGTACCGGTTTCGTAGTGGCTTCCCGCCAGGTTGGTGGCATCGGCCACATCCACCAGCAGCACCGACTTGTAGACGATGGGGTCATCGCCATCCTTGCCCAGCCCGTTGCCATCGCGGGCCAGCAACAGGAAGCGATGATCGTCCAGGGCACGCAGCTCGCTCTGCGCGGCAGTGCGGTCCAGCTTGCCCTTGCCGTCGTGCGCGTAGGCGGGCAGGGCCATCACGTAATGGCCGATCGGCTGCTGTGGCGTCGGCGAGGTCGTCACGTCGTAGACCAGGACGCGGGTGTTGATGCGGCCCGCCGCATTGCCCTGCGCGCTGTCCTGCAGCGTGGCGCTCTGCAGGGCGACGAACAGGCGGGTCCTGTCGGGCGACAGGGCCATGCCCTCCACACCCTGGTTGTTGCGTCGGCCGCTCTGCGGCGGCGCCAGCGAACCGAAGGCCGGCTTGCCTTCGCGCTGCGGACGGATCGCCGGCGGGGCCACGATCACACCCTGCAGCTGCCCCTGCGCATCGAAGTAGTAGACGTTGGCGGTGTATTCGTCGCCGACGTAGAAGTGGCCATCGGCGGTGAACTGCAGCGATTCGGCATCCAGCGAGACCTTGCCCGCACCGGCACCACTGGCCGGCGAGGGCAGCACCACCTCGCGCTGGGTGATCGTGTGGTCACCCGGGTCGGCGCCGGTGAAAGGCTGGCCGTTGAAGTCCTTCAGTACCACGCCCCGGTCCGGCACCATGCTCAGCGTGCCAAGTGCGCCGGGCTTGCCCGAGGTGGTGTCGATGCGCAGTTGCATGCGCTCGACGCGGCCGGCGTAGTCATAGAACAGGCCGGCCTCCGGATCATTGCGACCGCGGTCGGGCAGGGTCCACAGCACGCCCTCGTAGCCGTTGGCGGTACGCTTCCAGGTGCCAGGCTGCACCGCCAGCGACGAGAACGAGCCCAGCGTGTCGCCCAGGAAGTCCACCGTGCCCGCCGGCAGCCGCCCGGCGGCGACCAGGCCTTTGTCCACGTAGGTACGGCCGCCCAGCTGCAGGGTGCGTGGCGCTGCGCCAGCCGCCTCATGCGGGGCGGAGTATCCGCTGGCGGAGAGGGTGGCCAGCAGCAGGGCGGTTGCAAGCATCGGTGGACTCCGGGCGGTCAATCAGAAGCGAAGGTCGATCGTACCGAACACCTGGCGCGGTGCGGAGGCATGGAACACATACAGCTTGCCGGCCGGGTCGCTGGGTGCGAACACGCTCGAATCCAGGTTGCTGGCGTAGCGCTTGTTGGTCAGGTTGGTCACGTTGAACGACAGGCGCATGCCCTTGGCGAAGCCGACCTGGCCGAAGTCATAGCCACCGGCCAGATCGAATACGGTGAAGCCGCCGAAGCCCTGGTCGTTGGTGTAGGTGTAGAAACGCTCGCCGGTGTACTTGCCGCGCAGGCTGGCGAACCAGCCGTTGTCACGCCAGGTGATCTCGGTGGCCAGCAGCTGCTTGGGCGTGTCGGTCTGGATCTTGCCCTTGATCTGCTGCTCGACACCGGCCTGCACGTAGTTGGAGGCGTAGGTCGAGCGGTTCAACGAGGCCGAGGTATACCAGCTGAAGTGCTCGTTCGGGGTCCACAGCACGGTCAGCTCGGCACCGCGGCTGTCGACGCCGCCCACATTGTAGAAGCGGTTGCCGCAGGTCGGGCCGACCGGCTGGCGCGAGTCACAGGGGTTGTACTGCAGCAGCCGGTTGTCGAAGCGCACGTTGTAGGCCGCGACCGAGGCCTGCAGGGTATCGCTGACGAAGCGGTAACCGGCTTCGAGCGAGCGCGATTCCTCCGGCTTCAGGGTGCCCTGCGCATTCCAGGTGGCCTGGCTGACCGCCTGCGGGCCCAGCTTGAAACCGCCCTGGAACATGGCGATGTTCTCGGCATAGCTGGCGAAGACCTCGTGGTGTTCGGCCAGGCGGAAATTGGCGCCGATGCTGGGCAGGAAATTCTTGCTGGCCTTCAGCGAGCCGGTCGCGAACTGGTTGTTCGAAGTCGGCGAGATCGGCGTCTTCGCGTCACCGGGCATCGCCTGTGCATCGGAGGTGGCATGCGGACTCTTGGCGCCGAATTCCAGGGTCAGGCGATCATCAAGCAGGCGCCAGGTGTCCTTCAGGAAGAATTGATGGGTCTTCCAGCGGGTGCGCTGGGCGAACACGCCGACATCGGAGGGCAGGGTGTTCATGCCGCTCAGGTCACGCGGGCCATCCACGGCGGTCTGATAGCGTTCGGCGCTGCTGGTGTTGCGCTCGTACCAGACACCACCTTCGATACGATGTGCGCCCAGCTCCCAATCGAACGACAGCGTGCCGCCATCGCGGTCGATGGTGTAGATGGTGTTGCGGAAGATGATCGGGATCTCCTGCGGCGTACCTTTGTTCGACCAGGCCCCGCTGTTCCAGTTGTGGCCTTCGCCACGATCATCGTGGTGATAGGCCAGGGCGCGCAGGCTGAAGCCATCGGCCAGGAAGAAGTCGCCGGCCAGGTAGTACAGGTTGTCGTCACGCAGGATCTGGCCGGCGGTGAAGGCACCATCGGCATCCTTGTCCGGGCCGCTGTTGTCGCACTTCTTCGCGTTGAAGCTGGCGGTATTGCAGTAGGCCTTGGCCACGGCCTTGTTCCAGTCCGGCGCGTAGCCGCCCCAGTCCCAGCCCAGCCCGCGCGACATCTCGTCCTTGGACAGGTAGAAGTAGTCCGCCTGGGTGGTGCGCGACGTGTCGACGAAGCCGGTGATCTGGCCACGGCCGAAGTTCCACACGCCCTTGGCATTGAACTGCTTGGTGGTGGACGTGTTGTAGGCAGTCTGGTCGTTCCACAGGTCGGAGACGGCATTCATGCCGGAGACATAGCCGGAGAAGCCGTTGTATTCGCCACTGTCCACGCGCACGAAGGTGCGGCGGTTGGCATCGCTGCCGAAGGTCTGCACCACGCGGCCGCCCAGTTCCTTGGCCGGGCGGTCGGAGGTGTATGAGATGGTGCCGCCGAGGTTGCTGGTGGACGGTGTGCCGAGGCTGCCGATGCCCACCGCCAGTTCCGCGCCGGCCATGTTCTCGCTGATCAGCGCGCGGTTGATGGTCAGTCCGTTGTAGTTGTTGTACGCGCCGTCGCCCAGCGGCACGCCGTCGAGTGTGTAGCCGAGGCGGGTGGAGTTGAAGCCGCGCAGGCTGAGCGTCATCGACTGCTCGTTGGTGCCCAGCGCATCGGCCGACTGCGCGTTGACGCCGGGCAGCAGGTTCAGGGTCTTCTGCAGGCTGGTACCGGGCGGCAGGATGTCGAGATTCTCGCGGGTGATGCGCTGCACCTGGCGGGCTTCACCACTGCCGATCACCGAGACCGCATCAAGGTTGGTGGCGGAGGGCGTGCTGGAGGCCGGGGCAGCATCCTGCGCCCAGGCCGCAGGAGCGAGCGCGATCGACAGCGCGGCGGCCAACAAAGTCTTCGTCATGTTACGGACACTCAGGCAGGCACGAGCCACCGCGTGGGCGCGGAGCTCATGGAATTCGAAAGGGGAGACAGCCGATGCGACCGCGGGCGCCGCAGGCGCCGTGAGTCAACGTGAAAATGGTGCGCTAGACAGATGACTGTCTGGTGACATGTTCATCTGTCGTGCAACGCTGAACTGCGGAGCCGAGCACGGGCTCGGCTCTACAACCGGCTTCTGGGCCACGGTCGTGGCGAGGGAGCGCCAACCAAGGTTGGCCTCTACCATTCGGTGTCTAGCGCGGCTTGCGCGTGCGCTTCGGCTTTGCGCCATCGGCGCCACTGGCAGCGCCGTCCTGCACCGCCTGCAACCAGGACAGGGTATCCACGTAGTCGATGAAGTGGCGCAGGTAACCGGGGCTGGCCGCCTGCATCGTGTCCAGCATGCGCTGCACCAGTACCGCCGAATTCAGTGGGCCACCATCGGCGGGGGCCTCGGTGCGCAGCGAGCGGCGTACCTGCAATTCGCTGCGCAGCTCCGACCACTCGTGCTGCACCTGCTGCAGCATCGGCACCTGCGGGTAATGCGGCAGCGAGCGCGACCCCGCATCGAGGTCGCGTACCAGTGCCCGCAGGCCATCCAGCGCTGGTGGCTTACTTGGCATCCGCGGCCTTGGGCTTGGGAATCGGCGCGATCTCCACGCGACGGTTGCGTGCGCGGCCTTCCTCGTTGGCGTTGGAGCTGACCGGCTGCTCGCTGCCGAACGCGGCGGCGAACACGGCGTCGGCCGGCACGCCATCGGCGATGAGTGTGCGGGTCACGGTCAGCGAACGCTGCGCCGACAATTCCCAGTTGTCGGCGAAACGGCGGTTGCCTTCGCGCACCGGCGCGTCATCGGTGAAGCCGCTGACCATCAGGATCTCTTCGCGGCTGCCCAGATAGGCGGCCAGCGGTGCGGCCAGGCTGCGCAACAGCTCCTGGCCTTCCGGCTGCAGCTGGTCGGAGTTCAGCGCGAACAGCACGCTGCCGCTGATGCCGATGCGGCCATCCACCAGGGTCACCCGGCCAGCGGCCAACGGGCCGGCCAGCGCCTGTTCCAGTGTCTGCAGGCGCCTGGCTTCGGCCTGGCGCTGCTTTACTTCCTGGTCCAATCGCTGCGACAGCTCCAGTTGCACGGCAACCACGCCCACCAGGATCAGCACGAACGCGCCCAGCAGCACCGACATCAGATCGCCAAAGGCGGCCCAGATCGGGGCATGCGAGCCGCCATCGACCTCCAGTTCGTCGCTCATGCACTGGCGGCCTTGCCGCGGCGCGCGGCCAGCTGCTGCAGTTCCTCCATCACCTGCTTCTGCGACAGCAGGCTGAGGTCGACCACCTCGCGCGCCTGCGCCACGTAGTAGGCCAGCTGCTCGTCGCTGCGCGCCAGCGAGGCATCCAGTGCGCCGCCGATCTGTTCCAGGCGGCTGGACAGCTCGGTGGAGGCGCTGCCGAACTGCGCGACTGCATCGCCGAAGGTGCCGGCCAACTGGCCGACTTCACCGGCGCTGCCGTTGAGCGCTGCGGCAATGCCATCGAGCTTGCCGGTCTCGGCGGCAATATGGTCGGTGAAGCGATTGCCGACGCGCTCCAGCAGCTCAGCCGAACCGCCAACCAGCGCGTCCACCGCGGTGCGCTGTTCGTGCGAGGCGTGATTGATCGCATCCAGCAGGGTCTGCACGGTGGCCAACAGGCGGCCGCGCTCCTCCAGCATCGCGTTGTCGCGCGCCAGGCTTTCAGAGAGGGTGCTGCGCAGCTCGTTGATGACGTCGGCGGCGGCCTTGGGCGCGGCCGCTGCGGTCTGCAGCAGGGTGGACACTTCGGCCAGCGTGGCACTGGCCTGTGCGCGACCGTTCTCGCCGATCTGCTGCGCGGTTGCCGCCAGCGTGTCGCAGACCTGTTGCTGCTGCGCGGCCAGGCGTTCGCCGTTGGCCTGCAGGCGCTCGGCCAGATCGGTGGAAACGTGCTGAAGGGCATCGCTCCAGCGCTGCAGGCGCTGTTCGTCGCCGGCCTGCAGTTGCACCTGCAGCGTAGCGTGGGCCTGCTGCAGTTCGGCGCTGGCCGCGTCCCAGCGCGCCTGGCGCTGCTGCTCGCGGCTGTCCAGGCTGGCCTGCAGTTCGGCGTGCGCGGTCGCGGCGGCGGCCTGCGCGGCCTGCCAATCCTGCGAGCGCTGCTGTTCGTGGTCCTGCAGCAACGACTGGCTGGCGCTGTGGCGCTGCTCCAGAGCCTGCAGCAACGCCTGCGCGTGCTCGTCCAGCTGCTGTCCGGCGGCCAGCAGTGCCTGCTGCTGGCGCTCGACCAGTGCGCTGTTCAGGGCCTGCTGCTGTTCGGCGGCGGCGCGCAAGGCGTCTGCATTGCCCTGCGCATCGGCCTGCAGGCGCTCGCCGAGACGTGCGACCAGCGCTTCGGCGTGCGTGCCCTGGCCATCGCTGAAGGCCTGCAGGTGCTGGCGCAGATCGCTCACCAGTGCCTGCTGGGCCTGGGTCTGTTCACTCACCACCTTGGCCCAGCTGGCCTCGGTCGCAGCGCGGCTGCGTTCAAAACCGTCGCTCAGGCCGGCCAACTGCTGCTGCACGGCCTGCTCGACACGGGCGTGCAGTGCTTCGCCATGACTGGCCAGGCCAGCCAGGGTGGTCTCGGCCATGGGCTGCAGCGCGCCACCGATGGCGGCCGCGCTGGCTTCGGCCCCCTCGCGCAGCGATTGCTGCAGCGAGACGGCCAGGCGTTCCTGCAGGGCCTGGCTCTGGGTCAGGAACTCGGCCTGGCCGGCCAGCAGGCGCTCATTGGCGGCCGCGCTGTGCTGTTCGAAGGCATCGGTCATCGCCTGCAGGCGGTCGACCAGGGCCGGCAGTGCGGTGGACTGTGCCTGCAGCAGGCGCAGCGACTCGGCGCGCTGCCAGGCCTGCGAGTACGGGTGCAGGTCGCCGGCAATGGCGCGGTCCAGCTGCTGCACGGCCTGCAGGCGGTCGCGGCGCAGCAGCGCCGCCAGCAGGCCGAGCATGGCCGAACTGGCCACGCCGGCGATCGAGGTGCCGAATGCCACCGCCAGGCCCTGCACCGGCGATGCCAGCGAACCACGGATGGCGGCCATGTCGGTGGCGCTCTGCAGGGCCAGGCCGGTGCCACGCAGCGTGTCCATCATGCCCAGCAGGGTGCCGAGCATGCCCAGCAGCACCAGCAGGCCGACCAGGTAAGGGGTCAGTACCGGCGCGGGCAGGGCGGTACGCTCGCCTTCCACGCGCAGGCGCACGGCGTTGCGCAGGCCCATCGGCACGCGTTCCAGCCAGGGGCCAAGGCTTTCCCTGGCGCTGGACAGGTCGCCCAGCGCAGTGCGCAGGTCGTTGCTGGCCTGGCGGTAGCGGTACAGCTCCACGCCGCCAGCGATGTAGCAGGCCGCGATGATCGCCGCCACCGCTGCACCCAGCGGATGCACCGAAACGTAGCCAATGCCGATCCAGCACACGGCCAGCAGGCCGACAAGGAAAACAACGACATGGAAAGCAGTTCTGGACATGGTGTTCCGGTCAGTGGGAGCGCAGGGCGTCTTGCAGCCCTTCGATCGGGTGGAAGCGCAGCTGCAGCTCGGCGAGCAGCAGCGTGCGCATGTCATGGCGGAAGGCCGCGCGCCAGCCGGGCTGGCCGTGCACGCGGTCAAAACGGGCGCCGAGCACCGCCGGCGCGGTGGCCAGCAGGCTGTGCTCGCGCGGGGTGAGGGTCTGTTCCATCACCGCATCGACCTCGGCCAGCCGCGCCAGTGCCGGCGAAACCTGCACCAGCTGGTCGCGCAGGCGGCCACGCAGGCGCCCGGTGGCGGTCTGGATGGCCTGCTGCAGCACCCGGTAGCGCTGGCGCAGAGACGCAAAATTGGGGGCGGCGGCAGCTTCGGCCAGGTCCAGCAGGCGCTCGGCCTCGGCATCCTCGCTGATAGAAGCGAGCAGGCTGGCGTGGGCCTGGGCGCAGTCGGCCAGGACATCGTCGGCCGCTTCGGTGGCCTCACCCGGTTCGGGCAGGCGTCCACCCAGGGCCCCGGACAGGGCCACGGCACGGCTCCAGTCCACCCACTGGCCGAGGCGATCGGTCAGGGCGGGACTGCTGGCCGGCATCGCGCCGTCGCTGAGACGGGCGAGCAGGCGGAGGAACTCCGGTCCACCCAGGACCGGCTGCGCTGCGTTCGCCATCAAGGGGTGAGGGGCCAAAAACCGTTGATTTTACAGCCAGATGACCCGGGCTGGATGAAGGCGCGGCGGCGGGGGAGGACCCACAGGCGCGACAAGGCTTAGAATGGTCGGCTGCACCCATCCCGTTCGACCCTTGGAGTACCCCATGACTGTTGCGCAGTTCTACCCGATCGGCACCCCTGGACAGCCCTGGGGCGACGCGGAACGCGCACAGTGGCGTGCCCGCCAGCAGCGCCAGCGCAGCTACCACGACGACGTGGTGGCCGCCCTCGAGCGCCTGGACGACAGCGTCTTCGACGTGATCCAGTATGGCCAGCTCGACTATGCGCCGGACCACTATCCGCTGTTCGCCGTGGTCAACCACGACTGGAACCCGGCGTTGCCGACCGCGTTGATCACCGGTGGCGTGCATGGCTACGAGACCAGCGGCGTGCACGGTGCCCTGCAGTTCCTCGAACAGCAGGCCGAGCGCTACCTGGGCCGGTTGAACCTGATCGTGGCGCCCTGCGTCAGCCCGTGGGGCTACGAGCGCATCCAGCGCTGGAACCCGGATGCCATCGACCCCAACCGCAGCTTCCGTGACGGTGGCCAGATCGAGGAAGCCGCCGCCCTGATGGCGTGGGTGGCCGAGCGCAAGCCGAACCTGCTGGTGCACCTGGACCTGCACGAGACCACCGACAGCGACCTGCACGAGTTCGATCCGGCGCGCTGCGCCCGCGACGGCAAGCCGTTCGAGCGCGACACCATTCCGGATGGCTTCTACGTGATCGGCAACAGCGAAGACCCGCAGGCCGAGTTCCAGAAGGCATTGATCGCCGCCGTGGCCCCGGTCACCCACATCGCCCCGGCCGATGCCGAAGGCAACCTGGTCGGCCTGCCGCTGCAGTCGCCAGGCGTGGTCTGGGGTGAATCGCGCTCGATCGGTGCCTGCGCCGGCTTCACCGATGCGCGCTTTGCCACCACCACCGAGGTCTACCCGGACAGCCCGCGCACCAACCCGCAGGAATGCAACGACGCCCAGGTGGCGGCGGTGTGTGCGGGCCTGGATTTCGCCCTGGCCGCGCAGTAACGAACCAGCATCGGGGTAGTGCCGGGCGCTGCCCGGCAGGTCGGGCGTGAGCTAGCCCAGCAGGATCACGCCCCACACCGTGCCGACCATCAGCAGCGCGGTGGTCTGTGCGGCGCTGCCCATGTCCTTGGCGTTCTTGGACAGTGGGTGGTGCTCAAGCGAGATGCGGTCGACCACTGCTTCGATGGCCGAGTTGAGCAGTTCCACCAGCAGGCTGATGAAGCAGACCGCCAGCACCACGGCGCGTTCGACCCGGCTGATGTCCAGCAGGAACGCGGTGGCGATCAGCAGCGCATGCAGCAGCAACAGTTGCCGGAAGGCCGCTTCGCCACGGAAGGTGGCGATGAAGCCATCGCGCGAATGGACCAGCGTATGGAAGATCCGGCGAATCCCGGTCTTGCCGTGCGGGTACTTGCCGCTGTCCCTGGGGTGAGGTGGCTGCATGCCGGTCCTGCCATGAATTGACCTCACGACAGGATGTGCAGGCGGGCGTCGGGAAAGCGTCGGACGCCCGTTGGATTTTCCTTCAGCCGCCCTGGCGCTGCGCCTGGATGGCCTGGTCAAGGGTGTCCAGATCATCAGTCGGCGAGGCCAGCCAGGCCGGGTAGGCCTCGGTCTCGACGAAGGCGGAGGAACCCAGCACATCATCGAACGCCGGATTGTCCTTCTCCGCATGGCGCAGCAGGCCGGACATCAGCCCGCAGATGCGGACTGCGGCCTGGAAGGCGCCCTGCAGCGATCCGGCGGGTTCGGTGACCGTGTTGAGGAAGGCCGCATAGGCTGGGCCATCGAACACGAAGTCCTCGCGCTGCTGGAAGGCGTCGCCGCTGAGGTGGGCTTCGCCGGAGACGTGGCGGGAGAATCCCCAGGACCAGATGTCGAGGAAGCGCAGGTCATCCAGCATCCGGCGCGCGTCGTCCGCCAGGGGAACGGCGCCTGACAAGGCATGCTCCAGGGTGGCCGCCGCGAACGGTTCGGTGCCCTCGTGGGCCAGGAAATCGCTCAGGCAGCGCAGCGCGCCGGGATGGTGCGGGTCCAGTTGCAGCGCCCGGTAGATCACCCGTGCGCCCTCCACGTGACGGCCCTGGGCGATGAAGATGTTGAGGGCATGGTGCGCGAGCTGGTCGGCGCTGAGGTCGGCAATGCGGGTCATCGGGTCTGGCGGGCGTGGACGAACGGTGTGCACCAGTCTGGCAGATTGCTCATTCGGCCGGGCTGCGTGAATCGCGGATCGAATAGATCACCGAGAAGATCTTCCAGCCCTGCTCGGTGCGGACCAGCTGCCACATTTCCCTGCCCCAGTTGGTCTTCACTCCATCGTCGTGGAAGCTGTAGTCAAACGACACCGAGGCCACATCGCCATCCGTCTCGATCTTCGTGTTGGAGAACGTCTCCTCCTTCGGCTTCGGCGAGGCCACCGCCCCGTCGATCAGCGCGATGAAGTTGTTGGCGGGAATCTGCCGTGCCTTGATCGCATCGGGCTTGGCCTTGCGGATGTCCTGCAGGCGCACGTCCTCGGAAACGTACTGCCAGCCGATGTCTTCCGGTTTGTCTGAGAAGAACAGGCTCATGTAGGTTGGCTTGTCCTTGTTGATCAGCGAGCTGCGGAACGATTCGACCACCTGTTCGATCGCCTTGATGTCGGCGGGGGCGTTCTGCGTGGCGTAGGCCGGCAGGCACGCCGGAAGGAAGAGGGCGAGGGCGGCGAAGCGTGCACGGGCGATGGGCATCATGGGGTCCTGAGCGAAGGTGCGGCGGCGCCGATCGCCTCCCGCATGGTGTCGAACGAGCTCTCCATCACCAGGCCGCAGGCGCAAAGCGCACTGCAGAATGTCACGACGATGGTGCGCCTGGCCATTTTGACGTAGAAGAAGGTCTGCGCGGATGATGCGCAGGCGCGCGGCGCAGGAGGGGATCTGTCAATGAGGACACTGATGTGGGGGCTTGCCGGGCTGTTCGTGGCGTACGTTGCCGGTTGCTCGGCGGTCTCGGCGTGGCATTCCCACGCGCTTGCCTCGGTTCCGGTCGGGGCGGGCAGGGTCGAGGTACTCCGGGCGCTGGGGCAGCCTGACGTGGTGGAGCACGCCGGTGCTCCCTTTACCCGCTATGCCAGCAGCGGATGCAGTGGTCGCTGTGCGCAGCGATGGTGGTATGAGAACCGGCTGGGCCTGGATACCGAAGCCTGGTCGGTGGAGCTGGACGCTTCCGATCGCGTGCTCGTGACGTCGCGCTGGACATCACCGTAGAAGACTGCGACGGGCGCATGCGTATCCATCGACCTTTCATCTTCATCGCAAGCCTGGCCCTGATGGCGTGGTGGACGTTGATGGGCGTGCTGGTGCTCATCTACGGCTTCAACGAGCAGGGCCTGCGCTGCGGCAGGCTGTGCTCACTGGAAGCCTCCATCCGCCTGCTCTTTGGCGAGCGGGGATTCGAAATGCTGGTGGCGATGGCACTCTTCGCCGCGGCGCTGATGTGCGGGAATGTCGCGCTGCGGCGAGGCATGCATGCCGGTCCGCCCCGGAAGCAGGTGCGGCGCCGGGGGCGCAAGCACCGTCGGGCGGCACAGCCCCGGTCGTGAAGCATCCCTCCGCGCGTCGATCCGCCGCGCGGAGGGAGAAAGCGATCCAAGCTGAAGGGTGTTGCGCATCGCCTTCACCCTTCGGGCTGCAACCTCCCCACCGCCTGCGCGCACAGCGACTGGCAGGCCATGACCAACCCCTCCATCACCCGGTCGCCCACGTACTGCTCGGGTTCGCCGTTCTGACGGGTGCGTTCGGCGGCCAGCAGCATTTCCAGCACCACCCGCAATCCGCTCAGCGCGCAATCGGCATCGGCCAGGGCCAGGCAGCGCCCGGGCAGCTGGTGCCGCTCCGGCCAGGGTTGCCCATCGGCCGCTGCGCCGGAGCCGATGCGATTGAGATTGGCGATGAAGGTGTTCCTGTCCACGGCGTGCACAGCCTGTGGCGAACCGTCGTCGCGGGCGGTGCTGCGGCAGGCGTGCAGATGGGGGAAGTCCGGTTCGTTCATGGCAAGGCTCCGTGCAGGGCAATCGGTAGCCGCCACCCGAAAGGTGGCGGGCGGTACGTGGTTCGAACACCGGGTTGATGTCAGTCCGGCGGGCCTGAAGGCCCCCACGCACCGCCCGCCATAGCCGGCAGACGGTTTGCCAACCGGCGCCACACAAGGTGGTGCCGGTTGGCAAGCGCATACATCAACATCAACTCGGGTGTTCGAAACCCGGCCACCCTTTTCCGGTGGCACGCCATCTGAGCCCGTGGTGCTGTGCAATGCCAATCAGGAGAGTTGTAAACATCATTCGATTGGAGACGCTTTCGGCATTCTCCCACGCGGTTACGCACCGCCAGTCCCGGCTGGCGTGGTGATCCGCCCGCGCCATGCGATCTGCGACAGGTGTCGTGGTTGGCGGGCGGACAGCAGCGGGCGGGGAGGGGCGATGACGACAGGCTCGGCGGGAAAGGGGGGAGCTAGGTCGAGCATGGCTCGACGCTGCGGAGGTCAAAGCGTGACGTGCTACTCGGGTTGACGTTCCCAGCCAGCCAGCGCAGGCTTGTTCAGCACGTTTCCTGGACAGAAGGAGACTTATGACCGCGACGGCTTCTCTACATCCAACCCCCGACGCGCCGGGCCGTTCCCGGCTCTGGAGTGTGTTCTGGCTGCAGGGCGTCATTCCCAGCAACATTCTGTGGGCCGTGGCCCTCTGGGCCCTGGCCAACCAGCGCACCCCGCTGCTGCTGGGGGTGTTTGCCGTGTTGCTGCTCTATACCGGCTGGATCATTCCGGCGGTATGGCGGGCGGCGCCCACCGCACGCCACCCCAACCTGGGCGTGGCGGCGCGCGGGCTGACCGTGGCCTGGGGGCTGAACACCGTACTGGTGATCTTCTTCCTGACCCTGCAGCGGGTGGCTCAGTAGAACTGAATGGGCTCGCCGCCACGGTCGAAGGCGGCGAAGCGGCCGATCTGACCGTCATGGATGGCGTTGACCATCAGCTGCAGCGGGCGCGCGGCCTCGTCGCTGTTGGGCGCGAAACCGCCACGCCCATCCAGCGCCGCCACGAACACCAGGTCCCAGTCGATGCCGGTGGTGGTCGATTCGGCCGCCAGCGCCTGGAAGGTGGGCACCTCGGCGGGCAGCTTGTCCACGCACAGCACCGGCGACAGGGTGCCGCCCTCACGGCGGTCATGCCGGTCGCGCTGGTCGTCGGTAGGCGATTCAGGCAGCTCGGCGCGCACGAACACGAACAGCAGGCGCTGCGGTTCAGCCTGCTGGCCTGCGGCGTGCAGCAGCTGCTGGAAATCGTTCATCATCATGAGGGTTGTCACACGCCCGCTGCACGGAAAGCTGCATGCTGCCACAACGCCTGCCGTGCGGGGCCGAAGACGATTGATTTAAGTCATGCCCATGGAACTGAAGGCCACGTACTCTGGCAATCGTTCCAGCAGACGAGGGTTTCCGGGCCGTTCCGGGCACAGGCAAGACGGTGGAGCAACAAGGTGGACCAGCCATGAGCCAACTCACCGACGGTTTCGGACGCAGCTTTCCCTACCTGCGCCTGTCGTTGACCGAAGCCTGCAACTTCCGTTGCAGCTACTGCCTGCCCGACGGTTACCAGGCCGATGGCCGCCCGCGCTTCCTGCAGGTGGATGAGATCGCGCGCCTGGTGCGTGCGTTCGCCGCGCTGGGCATGAGCAAGATCCGCCTGACCGGCGGCGAGCCCAGCCTGCGCAAGGACCTGGACGAAATCATCGCGACCGTCGCGGCGGTGCCGGGCATCCGCAAGGTGGCCATCACCACCAACGGCACGCTGCTGCCGCGTCGCCTGCCGGGCTGGCACCGGGCCGGCCTGACCGCGCTGAACGTGAGCATGGACAGCCTGCAGCGCGAACGCTTCAGGGCCATCACCGGGCATGACCGCCTGCCGGAGATCGAACAGGGCCTGGCCCTGGCGCAGGCACTGGGTCTGCCGGCGATCAAGCTCAACGCGGTACTGCTGCGTGGGCTGAACGACGATGAGCTGCCGCAGTGGATGGACTACCTGCGTGACCGGCCCTTCAGCGTGCGCTTCATCGAACTGATGCGCACCGGCGACAACGAAGCCTACTTCCAGCGCCACCACCTGCGTGCCGACGTGGTGATCGAGCAGCTGCTGGCCGCTGGCTGGCATGAGCGGCCGCGTGCGGCCGATGCCGGCCCGGCGCGCGAGTTCGGCCACCCCGGCCATCGCGGCAGCATCGGCATCATCGCCCCGTATTCGCGTGACTTCTGCAAGGGCTGCAACCGCCTGCGGGTGACTGCCAGAGGCGACCTGCGGCTGTGCCTGTTCGGCGAGTTCGGCGTGCCGCTGCGCCCGCTGCTGCAGAGCGACGATGACCATGACGCGCTGCTGGCACGCATCACCACCCAGCTTGGCCTGAAAGCGGCCGGGCATGGACTGCACCAGGGCCAGACCGGGCTGACCCCGCACCTGGCCTCCATCGGAGGATGAGCAACACGATGAGTGGGGAATTGAATGCGGCCTTCCATATGGCCGATGTCCGCGACAAGCGCGTCACCCGCCGCCGTGCGGTGGCGGTGGGCGAGCTGCATGCTGGCCCGGTGGCCTATCCGCTGATCGTCGAGCGCCGCCTGCCCAAGGGCGATGCGCTGGTGATGGCCGAGATTGCCGGCCTGCAGGGCGCCAAGATGGCTTCGATGCTGATGCCGCTGTGCCACCCGCTGCCGCTGGAACTGGTGCAGGTGTTCTGCGCGCCGGTGCCGGAACGGCAGGCGATCCGCGTGTGGTGCGAGTGCGCCAGCGAGGCGCGCACCGGCGTGGAGATGGAGGCACTGGCCGGCGTCAACGCGGCGCTGCTGACCCTGTACGACCTGAGCAAGCCGGTGGAACCGGCACTGCGCATCGAAGGCATCCGCCTGCTGTTCAAGGAAGGCGGCAAGCGCGGTGTCTGGCTGCACCCCGATGGCATGGACGATGCCGAGCGCGCGCGTTTCAAGCCGCGTACGCCGAAGGGCCTGGAGGGCGCGGCCTGCGCGGTGATCACGCTGAGCGACCGCGCCAGCGAGGGTGCCTATGAAGATATCTCTGGCCCGACCCTGGTGGCCGGGCTGGAAAAGCTGGGCGGCGAGGTGGTGGCTGCTGACGTGCTGCCTGATGGTGTCGAGCCGTTGGCCGGCCGCCTGCAGGGGTTGGCTGCCGAGGGCGTGCGCCTGTGCCTGTGTACCGGCGGTACCGGGCTGGGCCCGCGAGACCTGACCCCGGAGGCGCTGCGTTCCCTGAACGCGCGGCCGGTGCATGGCCTGGCGCAGATGGTGCGTGCGCTGAGTGCGCAGCACACACCGATGGCCTGGCTGAGCCGCGCCGAGGTGGTGCAGCTGGGCAACATGCTGGTGTTTGCGTTGCCCGGCAGCCCGAAGGCGGCGGCGCAGTGCCTGGACATCCTGGCGCCGGTACTGGGCCATGCCCTGGCGATGGTCGAGGGGGATGGTCACTCATGATTCCCTACAGCGAGGCCTTGCAGCACCTGCTGGAGGCGGCGACGCCGCTGCCGGCCGAGCGTCTGCCCCTGCATGAGGCCGGCGGCCGTACCCTGGCCAGTGACATCCACAGCGGGCAGTCGTTGCCGCCGTTCGACAATTCGGCGATGGACGGCTTCGCGCTGCGCGCCAACGGCGCAGCGCTCGAAGCCGGTACCGGATTCGCGGTGCAGGGCTGGCAGGCCGCCGGCGATGCCGGTGCCGAGGGCGGTGAAGGTGCCTGGGAAATCATGACCGGTGCGCGCATGCCGTCCGGGCTGGACACGGTGGTGCCGGTCGAGAATGTGCACATCCTTGCCAGCGAGGAAGGACGCCCGACCCGCATTGCGCTGACGGCGCCGGTGAAGCCGGGCCAGCACGTACGCCTGCGCGGCCAGGACGTGGGTGAGGGCGAGCGCGTACTGCAGGCCGGGCAGGTGCTGGATATCAATGCGCGCACGCTGTTGCACGCCATCGGCGTGGGCCAGGTGGCCGTGGTGGCACGGCCGAAGGCCGCGGTGATCGCCACCGGCAAGGAGTTGGTGACCGAGGCGGCGCAGACGCTGGAATCCGGCCAGATCCGCGACAGCAACCGGCCATACCTGGTTGGCCGCCTGCAGGCGGCCGGCGCCGAGGTGGTCTGGCAGGGCACGGTAGGCGACGACGTGGCCGCGTTCAATGCGGTGCTGGATGAGGCGCTGGCCGCTGGCGCGCAGCTGCTGATCAGCACCGGCGCGGTATCGGCCGGCCGCTACGATTTCGTTCCCGATGCGCTGCGCGGCCGTGGTGCGCGCATCGTGTTCCACAAGGTGGCGATCCGCCCGGGCAAGCCGCTGCTGTTCGCGGTACTGCCCAATGGTGCGCTGTATTTCGGCCTGCCGGGCAACCCGGTGTCGGCAGCCGTGGGCCAGCGCTTCTTCGTCGAGCCGGTGCTGCGCCGCCTGTTGGGGCTGGCACCGGAGGCGATGTTGCAGCTGCCGCTGCAGGCCGACGTGCGCAAGCCGCCGGGCCTGCGCTATCACGCGCGTGCGCGGGTGGAAATGGACGGGCAGGGGCGCCTGAGCGCGCGCGTGCTGTCCGGGCAGGAGTCGTTCCGTTTGATGTCCATGCTGCAGGCCAACGCCTGGGTGGTGCTGGAGGCCGAGGGTGACCTGGCCAGCGCCGGCACCTACGTACGCGTGCAGGGCTGGGGTCACCGCGAACCGGTGCAGCTGGTGAGCCAGGAGTCATGATGAAACAGGTAAATCTGCAGTTGTTCGGTGCGTTTTCTGATCTGGATGCCAGCCGCGAGATCGCCGTGGATGTGGCCGGTGGCACCGTGGCTGACCTGCGCCAGGCGCTGCGCGAGCTGTTGCCGGTGCGTTGGCCGGGCTTCCGTGCGGGCCTGCTGGACTACTCGGCATTCGCCGACCAGCAACGCGTGCTGCGTGACCACGAGGCGCTGCCCGACGATGGCCGGGTGGCGATCCTGCCGCCAGTGAGCGGGGGCTGAGCGATGAGCGGGAAGATCATCGCGAAGGTGGTGGACCGCGCGCAGGCGGCGATCGATCCGGCCGAAGGCATTGCTGCGGTGTCCGATCCGGGCTTCGGCGGCATCGATGTGTTCATCGGCAAGGTGCGCGACGTCAACATCGGCCGGCCGGTGACCGGGATCACCTACGACCTGTTCGAACCGTTGGTGTTGAACGAATTCAAGCGCCTGGCGGCAGAGGTCGAGGCCACGTTTGGTCCGAAGCTGAAGCTGTATGTGGCCCACGCCCGGGGCCGGCTCGGCATTGGCGATGTGGCGGTGGTGGTGGCGGCGGGCAGCCCGCACCGTGACGAGGCGTTCCGGGCCTGCCGGCAGCTGATCGAGGTGGTGAAGCACCAGTGCCCGATCTGGAAGCAGGAGCATTACGAGGACGGTGACAGCGAGTGGAGCGAGGGCTGCAGCCTGTGCCATGCGGACAGCGAAGCTTCGCACTCCCATGACCACGAGCATTGACCGCGCCCTTCGGGGAGGCGCGGGGTTCAGTAGATCCACGCCATGCGTGGATGAGGCATTTCCCGCGCATCCGGCCGGCGCAGCCACGCATGGCGTGGCTCTACTGCGATGAGCATCAACGGCATCGTGCTGGCCGGTGGCCTGTCCAGCCGGATGGGCCGCGACAAGGCCCTGCTGCCGTGGCAGGGCCGCACGCTGCTGGAATACATGCGGGGCCTGTTGAAGCAGGCCGGTGCGGGTGCGGTCTGGGTGAGTGGCGACTACCCGGCCTTCGGCGGCATTCCCGATCGCGTGGCACGATGCGGGCCGCTTGGCGGGCTCTACAGCGTGGCGATGCGCATGCCCGATGGCCCGGCCTGGGTGGTACCGGTGGATACGCCGCTGCTGTCGCCGCGATTGCTGCAGCAATTGCGTGACGGCCATCGCGGTCCATGCACGATCTTTTCCGGCCACCCCCTGCCCATGCTGGTGGATATAGACGATGCTTGTCGCAACGTACTTGGATCGATGCTGGAGGACCCGGACGGTCCCCGCTCGCTGCAAGCCCTGCAGCGTCGTCTTGGCGTGAACACCATGGCTCTGGCGCCGGTTGACGAGGCCGGACTGGTCAACTGCAATACCCCCGAACAATGGGAGGATGTTGCGTCATGAAAGTGCAGTTGCAGGACCAATCGGTACGGCTTCGCCTGGACGAGGCCGAGCTGGCGCGCCTGCTGGCCGGTGAATCGGTCGAGAACATGACCCGCTTCGGCGGCATTGAAGGTTGGGGCATGGCGGTGTCGCTGCATGGCGGCGAGCAACCGGTGCTGCTCGACGGAGGCACCTTCTGCCGCCTGGTGCTGCCGCGCTCGGCAGTTGAGGCCTTGGCGACGCGATTGCCTTGCCGGGATGGCCTGCCGTTCGCGATCACCCTGGAAGATGGCAGCCAGCTTCAGCTGCAGTTCGATGTGGACGTGCGCGACAGCGTGCGCCAGCGCGGGGTGACCCGCCGCAGCACCGCTTCATCGGTTTGACATTTGTCAGGGGCAGCGCGAATAGCCACCCCTGATTGATCGAGATCAACCCCGTCGTCGGTACTGCACGGCCTAATGGCTGCATGACGACGGGTCACAACTTGAAACGCTGTACCCACGTCATTCCACAGCCTTGGAGCCATGTATGACCGTCGGTAGCGATCCTGTTGTCCGCAGCACTGCCCGTCCGGGTCGCGTCATCAGCGACTGGACGCCGGAAGACCCCGGCTATTGGGAGCGCACCGGCAAGCGGGTCGCCACCCGCAACCTGGTCATCTCGATTCCCTCGCTGCTGCTGGCCTTCTCGGTCTGGGTGCTGTTCTCGGCGGTGTCGATCAGCCTGCCGAAGATCGGCTTCAACTTCAGCACCGACCAGCTGTTCTGGCTGGTGGCGCTGCCCAGCCTGTCCGGCGCGACCCTGCGCATCTTCTATTCGTTCGTGATCCCGATCTTCGGCGGCCGCCGCTGGACCGCGCTGTCGACCGCTTCGCTGCTGGCGCCGACGCTGTGGCTGGGCTTTGCCGTGCAGGACCCGGCCACCCCGTACTGGGTATTCGTGGCCATCGCGATCCTGTGCGGCTTCGGCGGCGCGAACTTCTCATCGTCGATGTCCAACATCTCCTTCTTCTACCCCAAGCAGAAGCAGGGACTGGCGCTGGGCCTGAACGCCGGCCTGGGCAATGTGGGCGTGTCGGTGGCGCAGGCGGTGATCCCGCTGGTCATCACCGTGGGCGTGTTCGGTGCGCTGGGTGGTGCACCTCAGCCCACGGTGGAGGGCGGCGCGCCGTTGTTCCTGCAGAATGCCGGCTTCATCTGGGTGCCGGCCATCGCGCTGTGCGCCATCGCGGCCTGGTTCGGCATGAACGACCTGACCAGCGCCCGTTCGTCGTTCTCCGAGCAGGCGGTGATCTTCCGCCGCAAGCACAACTGGCTGATGTGCTGGTTGTACATCGGCACCTTCGGCTCCTACATCGGTTTCTCGGCAGGCTTCCCGATGCTGGTGAAGAGCCAGTTCCCGGACGTGAACCCGCTGGCCTATGCCTTCATCGGCCCGCTGCTGGGCGCGCTGATGCGCTCGGTGGGCGGCAGCATGGCCGACCGCTGGGGCGGCGCACGCCTGACCTTCTGGGTGTTCGCGCTGATGATCGCCGCGGTATTCGGCGTTCTGCACTTCCTGCCCAGCGACGGCCAGGGCGGCAATTTCTACGGCTTCCTGCTCAGCTTCATGGCGCTGTTCGTGCTCAGCGGCATCGGCAACGGCACCACCTTCCGCATGATCCCGGTGATCTTCCGCACCCTGCATGAACGCTGGTCGGCCAACGACAACGCCGAGGGCAAGGCCACGGCCGCGCACCAGGCCAGCATCGAGTCGGCCGCGGTGGTCGGCTTCTCCGGTGCGATCGGCGCGTACGGCGGGTTCTTCATCCCCAAGAGCTACGGCTCGTCCATCACCTTGACCGGCAGCCCCGACATGGCGCTGTACGGATTCGTTGTTTTCTATGTCACCTGCCTGGCCGTGACCTGGTGGTGGTACTACCGGCGCGGTGCCGAGACACCCTGCTGACGACATGAAAACGCACCGCAGCCAATGAACACCACAGCCACGATGCAGATGTCCGCAAAGGGAGACCCCCGATGAGCTATTTCCTCGATCGCTTGCAGTTCTTCAAGCGTGACCCCCAGTCTTTTGCCGATGGCCATGGATTTGCCAAGAGCGAGGGCCGCGACTGGGAAAACAGTTACCGCGCCCGCTGGCAGTACGACAAGGTCGTGCGTTCCACCCACGGCGTGAACTGCACCGGCTCCTGCAGCTGGAAGATCTACGTCAAGAACGGCCTGGTCACCTGGGAAACCCAGCAGACCGACTACCCGCGCACGCGCCCGGACCTGCCCAACCATGAACCGCGTGGCTGCCCGCGTGGCGCCAGCTATTCCTGGTACCTGTACAGCGCCAACCGGCTGAAGTACCCGCTGATCCGCGGCACGCTGCTGCGCCTGTGGCGCGATGCCCGCAAGAGCAAGGCCCCGGTCGATGCCTGGGCCAGCATCGTGGAGGACAAGGAGAAGGCGCGCTCGTACAAGTCCCGCCGCGGCATGGGCGGCTTCGTGCGCCTGCAGTGGGAAGAGGCCAACGAGATCATCGCCGCCTCCAACCTGTACACGGTGAAGCAGTATGGCCCGGATCGCGTGGTCGGCTTCTCGCCGATTCCGGCGATGTCGATGGTGTCCTACGCTGCCGGCGCGCGCTACCTGTCGCTGCTGGGTGGTGCCTGCCTGTCGTTCTATGACTGGTACTGCGATCTGCCTCCGGCGTCGCCGCAGATCTGGGGCGAGCAGACCGACGTGCCCGAATCGGCCGACTGGTACAACAGCCGCTACATCATCGCCTGGGGCTCGAACGTGCCGCAGACGCGTACCCCCGATGCGCACTTCTTCACCGAGGCGCGCTACAACGGCACCAAGACGGTGGCGATCTGCCCGGACTATTCCGAGCTGGCCAAGCTGACCGACCACTGGCTGCACCCCAAGCAGGGCACTGACGCTGCGCTGGCGTTCGCGTTCGGCCACGTGATCCTGCGCGAGTTCCATGTCGATTCGCCCTCGCAGTACTTCCAGGACTACTGCCGCCAGTACTCGGACATGCCGATGCTGGTGCGCCTTGAGCGTCGCGAGGATGGCCGCCTGGTGCCGGGCCGCTTCCTGCGCGCCAGTGAACTGGGCGGGCTGGGCGAAGCCAACAACCCCGACTGGAAGACCCTGGCCTATGACGAGAGCAGTGGCCAGATCGTGGTGCCCAACGGCTCGATCGGCTTCCGCTGGGGCGAGAAGGGCAAGTGGAACATCGAGGAGAAGGACAGCAAGGGCGCCGACACGCGCCTGCGCCTGAGCCTGGCCGATGGCCACGAGGGCATCGAAGCGGTGAGTTTCCCGTACTTCGGCGGCATCGAGACCGATGGCTGGACCGCCGCGCCGGCCGATGACGTGCTCGAGCGCAACCTCCCGGTGCGCCACCTGGCCCTGGCCGATGGTGGCCAGACCCTGGTGGCCACGGTCTACGACCTGCTGCTGGCCCAGTACGGCGTGGACCGTGGCTTCGGCGGTGGCAACGTGGCATCGAGCTTCGATGACATGGTGCCGGGCACCCCGGCCTGGCAGGAACGCATCACCGGCGTGCCGCGCGCCGAGGTGATCGAGATCGCCCGCGAGTTCGCGCGTACCGCCGACAAGACCCACGGCCGTTCGATGATCATCGTCGGTGCGGGCATGAACCACTGGTTCCACAACGACATGAACTACCGCGGCCTGATCAACATGCTGATCATGTGCGGTTGCGTGGGCCAGACCGGTGGCGGCTGGGCGCATTACGTGGGCCAGGAAAAGCTGCGCCCGCAGACCGGCTGGCAGCCGCTGGCGTTCGGCCTGGACTGGAGCCGCCCGCCGCGCCACATGAACGGCACCTCGTTCTTCTACTTCAATACCGGGCAGTGGCGCTACGAGAAGCTGCAGGTGGATGAGCTGCTGTCGCCGCTGGCCGATGCGCGCAAGTACAGCGGCAGCCTGGCCGACCTGAACCTGCGCGCGGTGCGCATGGGCTGGTTGCCGAGCGCGCCGCAGCTGGACCGTAATCCGCTGCATCTGGTGCGCGAGGCCGAAGCGGCCGGCGTGGCCCCGGCCGACTACGCGCTGGGCAAGTTCAAGGATGGCTCGCTGGATTTCGCCTTCGCCGATCCGGACGCCAGCCAGAACCATCCGCGCATGATGTTCATCTGGCGCTCGAACCTGCTCGGTTCGTCGGGCAAGGGGCACGAGTACATGCTGCGGCATCTGCTGGGGACGCGCCATGGCCTGCAGGGCAAGGACCTGGGCGAGATGGGCGCGATCAAGCCGGAGGAAGTGAAGTGGCGTGACGAGGCGCCGGAAGGAAAGCTGGACCTGCTGGTCACGCTCGACTTCCGCATGTGCACCACCGCGCTGTACTCGGACATCGTGCTGCCCACCGCAACCTGGTACGAGAAGGACGACCTCAACACCTCGGACATGCATCCGTTCATCCACCCGCTGTCCAAGGCGGTGGACCCGGCCTGGGAATCGCGCAGCGACTGGGAGATCTTCAAGGAGGTTGCCCGCACCGTGAGCGAAATGGCGCCGGGCGTGCTGGGCGTGGAGAAGGATCTGGTGCTGGTGCCGACCCTGCATGACACGCCCAACGAGCTGGGCATGCCGTTCGGCGTGGCCGACTGGAAGAAGGGCGAGTGCGAGGCGATCCCGGGCCAGACCATGCCGTCGATGACGGTGGTTGAGCGCGACTACCCCAACCTGTACCGCAAGTTCACCTCGCTCGGCCCGCTGCTGGACAAGCTGGGCAACGGCGGCAAGGGCATGAGCTGGGACACGAAGCACGAGGTCGAATTCCTCGGCAAGCTCAACCACACCGTGCACGACGAGGGCGTGAGCCAGGGCCGGCCGGCCATTTCGACCGCGATCGACGCGGCCGAGGTGATCCTGCACCTGGCGCCGGAAACCAATGGCCACGTGGCGGTGAAGGCCTGGGAGTCACTGGGTACGTTCACCGGCCGCGAGCACACCCACCTGGCGGTGGGCAAGGAGCACGAGGCGATCCGCTTCCGTGACATCCAGGCGCAGCCGCGCAAGATCATCTCCTCGCCGATCTGGTCGGGCCTGGAAGACGACAACGTCAGCTACAACGCCGGCTATACCAACGTGCACGAGCTGATTCCGTGGCGCACGGTGACCGGTCGCCAGCAGTTCTATCAGGACCATGAATGGATGATCGACTTCGGTGAGGCCTTGATGGGCTACCGGCCGCCGGTCAACACGCGCACGGTGGAGCCGCTGCTGAACCAGCGCCCGAACGGCAACAAGGAGATCGTGCTGAACTGGATCACGCCGCACCAGAAGTGGGGCATCCACAGCACCTACAGCGACAACCTGATCATGCAGACGCTGTCGCGCGGTGGCCCGATCGTGTGGCTCAGCGAGGACGACGCGCGCAGCGCCGGCATCGTCGACAACGACTGGATCGAACTGTTCAACGTCAACGGCGCGATCGCCGCGCGTGCGGTGGTCAGCCAGCGCGTGATGCCGGGCATGGCGATGATGTATCACGCCCAGGAACGCATCATCAACGTGCCCGGCTCGGAGATTTCCGGCACCCGCGGCGGCATCCACAACTCGGTGACCCGCATCGTGCTCAAGCCGACCCACATGATCGGTGGCTACGCGCAGCTGGCCTATGGCTTCAACTATTACGGCACCTGCGGTACCAACCGCGACGAGTTCGTGATCGTACGCAAGATGGACAGGATCGATTGGCTGGACGATGAACAGGGTAGTTCGAGTGTCGCGAGCGCAGGACGCGCATTGGCGACCGATGAGCGGCCCGCGGGTGCTTCGGCACCGGCCAGCAAGGAGGTGGTGTGATGAAGGTCCGTGCACAGATCGCGATGGTACTGAACCTGGACAAGTGCATCGGCTGCCATACCTGCTCGATCACCTGCAAGAACGTCTGGACCTCGCGCGAGGGCGTCGAATACGCCTGGTTCAACAACGTGGAAACCAAGCCGGGTATCGGCTACCCGAAGGAATGGGAGAACCAGGACAAGTGGAACGGCGGCTGGGTTCGCACCCGCGCCGGCAAGCTGGTGCCGCGTGCCGGTGGCCGCTGGCGGATGCTGGCCAAGATCTTCGCCAACCCGGACCTGCCGCAGATCGACGACTACTACGAGCCGTTCGATTTCGACTACCAGAACCTGCACACCGCCAAGGACAGCCAGCACCAGCCCACCGCGCGGCCGCGCTCGCTGATCAGTGGCGAGCGCATGCAGAAGATCGAGTGGGGCCCGAACTGGGAGGAGATCCTCGGCTCGGAGTTCAGCAAGCGCTCGCGCGACTACAACTTCGACCAGGTGCAGAAGGAGATCTACGGCGCCTTCGAGAAGACCTTCATGATGTACCTGCCGCGCCTGTGCGAGCACTGCCTGAACCCGGCGTGCGTATCGGCCTGCCCGTCGGGCGCGATCTACAAGCGCGAGGAAGACGGCATCGTGCTGATCGACCAGGACAAGTGCCGCGGCTGGCGCATGTGCGTGTCGGCCTGCCCGTACAAGAAGATCTACTACAACTGGAAGAGCGGCAAGTCGGAGAAGTGCATCTTCTGCTACCCGCGCATCGAGATGGGTGAGCCGACCGTGTGCTCGGAAACCTGCGTGGGCCGCATCCGCTACCTGGGCGTGATGCTGTACGACGCAGACCGCATTGCCGAGGCCGCCTCGGTGGCCGCCGAGAAGGACCTGTACCAGGCGCACCTGGACATCTTCCTGGACCCGAACGATCCGGCGGTGATCGCCGCCGCGCGCGAGGAGGGCATCCCGGACAGCTGGCTGGATGCGGCCAGGCAGTCGCCGGTGTACAAGCTGGCGATCGACTGGAAGCTGGCGCTGCCGCTGCACCCGGAATACCGCACCTTGCCGATGGTCTGGTACGTGCCGCCGCTGTCGCCGATCCAGTCCGCCGCCGAGCGGGGCCGCGTGGGCATGAGCGGCGAGCTGCCGGACGTGGCCTCGCTGCGCATCCCGATGCGCTACCTGGCCAACCTGCTGACGGCGGGAGACGAGGCACCGGTGGTGCGCGCGCTGGAACGGCTGATGGCAATGCGTGCCTGGCGCCGGGCCAGGAACGTGGAGGGCGTGGAAGACACCGCGGTGCTGGAACAGGCCGGGCTGAGCATCGCCCAGGTGGAGGAGATGTACCGCTACCTGGCCATCGCCAACTACGAGGACCGTTTCGTGATTCCCACCGGCCACCGCGAGTACGCCAACGATGCCTTCGGCGAGCGCGGCGGCTGCGGTTTCACCTTCGGCAACGGCTGCAATGGTGACAGCCCCGCCGACCTGTTCGGCCAGCGCAAGACCACCACCTTCGTGGTGGACAACGGGCCGAACCACCGCCGCAAGGAGGTGGTGTGATGAGCGTGCTCAAGCTGGTTGGGGTGCTGCTGGACTACCCCCGTGAAGAACTGTGGCAGCACGGCGGGGAACTGCTCGCCGCCTGCGACGACCCGGCGCTGAGCGCCGCCCGCCGCCAGCAGCTGCGCAGCTTCGTGCAGCAGCTGCTGGATACCGATGCGCTGGACGCACAGGCCGCATGGCTGGCCAGTTTCGACCGCGGCCGCTCGATGAGCCTGCTGCTGTTCGAGCACATCCATGGCGAGTCGCGCGACCGCGGCCAGGCCATGGTCGATCTGGTCGAAACCTACCGCCGCAACGGCTTCGAACTGGATGCACGCGAGCTGCCGGACTACCTGCCGCTGCTGCTGGAGTTCCTGGCCCATCGGTCCGGCAGCGAGGCCCGCGAGTGGCTGCACCACATCGGCCATATCGCCGGGATGCTGGCGGCGCGCGCAGCCGAGCGCGAGCTGCCGCACCGGGTGCTGTTCGAGATCCTGGTCGAAGCCGGTGACGGCAAGGCCGATCTGCAGGCGCTGCGCCAGCGTGCCAGCGAGGAAGTCCGCGACGATACCGCCGAGGCCATGGACCGCTTGTGGGAGGAAGAGGCAGTGCGCTTCGGTGCCGAAGCCCCGGCCGAAGACTGCAAGCCGCCCGTGCGTTCGCCGGCCCGTCCTTCGCATCGAGAGGTCCAGCCATGAGTTACTCCCTGCATCAATTCGCCTTCCAGTACTACCCGTACATCGCCGTGGCGGTGCTGCTGATCGGCAGCTGGGCCCGCTATGACAAGGCCATGTACACCTGGCGCACCGGCTCCAGCCAGATGCTGTCGGACAAGGGCATGCGGATCGGCAGCAACTGCTTCCACATCGGCATCCTGGCCATCCTCGGTGGCCACCTGGTCGGCCTGCTGACCCCGCACGCGGTGTACGAGCACTTCATCACCTCGTCGCAGAAGCAGATGCTGGCGATGGTGGTCGGTGGTGTGTTCGGTGCACTGTGCTTCATCGGCATCAGCATCCTGCTGGTACGTCGCCTGTTCAACGCGCGCGTGCGTGCCACCGGCAGCTTCGGTGACACCCTGGTGCTGGTGCTGCTGTTCGCCCAGTTGTGCCTGGGCCTGTACAGCATCCGCATCTCGTCCGGCCACCTGGATGGCGGGGTGATGGTGCAGCTGGCCGAATGGGCGCAGCACATCGTGACCTTCCGCGCCGGCGCCGCCGATTACATCGAGGGCGTCAGCTGGGTCTACAAGATGCATATCTTCCTGGGCCTGACCCTGTTCCTGATCGCACCGTTCACCCGCCTGGTGCACGTGTGGAGCATTCCGATCAGCTACCTGTGGCGGCCGTACCAGGTGGTGCGCCGGCGCCAGGCCACGCTGCGCTACGGGCCGCGGGAGTAAGCCATGGGCAGCCTGCCGAAATTCCTGCCGATCACCGTGATCGACTCCAATGCACCGGTACCCGCCGAGGCCCACTCGCACCATCACGACGCGATAGAGCAGGGACCGCGCTCGCTCGGGCAGCCAGCACCCTGCCGCCTTTTCGTGGATGAGACCGCGATCAGCGAGGCCGACATCGCCCGCGAGATGCAGCACCACCGGGCGATGCGCCCGGAACAGTCGCGTGCCGAAGCGGCACGTGCACTGGTGGTGCGCGAGCTGCTGCGCCTGGAAGCGCAGCGGCTGGGCCTGCAGGCGCTGGAGGGTGGCAGGGTAAGCGACGAGGAAGTGCTGATCCAGCAGCTGCTGGAAGACGCGATCGAAGACCGAGTGCCGACCGATGACGACTGCCGCCGCTACTTTGAACAGAACCCGGAGCGCTTCCGCTCGCCCGACCGCGTGCGCCTGCGCCATATCCTGCTGGCGGCGCCGGCCGACGACGTGGCCGGGCGCTTCGCCGCGCGCACCGAAGGTGAGCGGCTGGTCGGCCTGCTGAAGGAGTCGCCGCACCTGTTCGCCGATTTCGCCCTGCGCCACTCACGCTGCCCGTCCAGCAGCGAAGGCGGCGACCTGGGCTGGCTGCAGCGCGGGCAGACCACCCCGGAGTTCGACCGCCAGGTGTTCCGCCTGCGCGAAGGCCTGGCGGGGTTCCCGGTGGAATCACGCTGGGGCTACCACGTGGTCTGCGTCGACGCCCGCGAGGAAGGCCGGCCGCAGCCGTTCGAGGCGGTGCTGCCTCAGCTGCGTGACTACCTGGAACTGCAGGTGCGGCAGCGCGAGGTGCAGGCCTACCTGCTGCAGCTGCAGGAACGCTACCCGGTGCGCGGGCTGGATGAGATCGAAGCCGAAGCGGACATCGGCTGACCCCCATTGAACGAGGAGAATTCATGAACCAGGCTCTTGCTCCCGCCAGTGCCGGGCAGCAGCAACGTGCGCTGTGGCTGAGCACGTTCGCTTTCACCGTGTGTTTCGCCGTGTGGATGATCTTTTCGATCATCGGCATCCAGATCAGTCAACAGCTCGGCTTGAATGACACCCAGTTCGGCCTGCTGATCGCCACCCCGGTACTGACCGGTTCGGTCAGCCGCGTCTTCCTCGGCATCTGGTCCGACCAGTTCGGGGGCCGCAAGGTGATGGTGCTGGTGATGCTGTGTGGCGCGGTGGCCACCTGGATGCTGACCTATGCGCAGACCTACACCCAGTTCCTGATTGCCGCGCTGTGCGTGGGCATCGCCGGTGGCAACTTCTCGGTGGGCGTGGCCTACGTCTCCAAGTGGTTCCCGGCCAGCAGGCAGGGCACGGCGCTGGGTATCTTCGGCGCCGGCAACATCGGCTCGGCGGTGACCAAGCTGCTGGCACCGCTGGTGATGGTGGCGGCCGGCTGGACCATGGTTGCCAAGGTCTGGGCGGTCGCGCTGGCGGTCACTGCGGTGCTGTTCTTCCTCTTCAGCAAGGAAGACCCGTCGCTGGAGCAGCGTCGCCGCGAAGGTGTGAAGCCGGTGCCGTTCGCCGAGCAGATGGCACCGCTGAAGAACCTGCAGGTCTGGCGGTTCTCGCTGTACTACTTCTTCGTGTTCGGCGGCTTCGTGGCGCTGGCGCTGTGGCTGCCGCACTACCTGGTCGGCGCCTATGGCATGGACGTGGGCCACGCCGGCATGCTGGCGGCGTGCTATTCGATCCCGGCCAGCCTGTTCCGCGTGGTGGGTGGCTGGATGTCGGACAGGATGGGCGCGCGCCGGGTGATGTACTGGACCTTCGGCGTGTCGGCCGTCTGCACCTTCCTGCTGGCCTACCCGGATACCGAGTATGTGGTGAAGGGCATCCATGGCCCGATCCACTTCCATCTGGCCATCGGTGTGGTGATGTTCACCGTGCTGGTGTTCGTGCTGGGCTTCTTCATGTCGCTGGGCAAGGCCGCGGTCTACAAGCACATTCCGGTGTATTACCCCGGGCACGTGGGTGCGGTGGGCGGTGTGGTCGGCATGATCGGCGGCCTGGGTGGCTTCATCCTGCCGATCGTGTTTGGCGCATTGAACGATGCGGTGGGCATCTGGAGCAGCTGCTTCATGCTGCTGTTCGTGCTGGTGGCTGCCGCGCTGGCATGGATGCACTTCGCGATCCGGCGCATGGAACGCCGCCACTTCCCGCAGATCGACCGCGAGACCGACCTGCCCGAAGCCATCGATGCGGCGGCCGCCGATCGGGCGCGCGGCGGGTGAGGGTTGGTGCCGGCCGCTGGCCGGCATGGACCCGCAGATGCGCCACGCTTGATTTCAATCAGGGCCACGCAAAGAGGAACGCCCGAAGATGTCTGCCATGAGCTTCCACGTTGACGAGAGCGAGGATACGGCGCTGCAGGCGGCATTGCTGCGGCAACCCCGGCATGTGCTGTTTCCGCCGGCCAGCCAGTTCAGTACCGGTTTTGGGGAGAGCGGTTGGCGCGCTGCCGTGCGCGCCAGCAACGAACACCTGATCCCGCGTGGCTTGACGCTCGGCTTCCAGGCCGGTCGTGGCGGGCGCGATGCGCCGCCGCAGGCCTATCTGGAGACCCTGCTGCTGGCCCTGCGCCTGCAGGCCGGCGCCCTGGCCGAGGATCGCGAAGTGGTGGCGGTGGTGCTGCAGCTGGGCTTGGCCGAGACGCTGCCGCCGCCACAGCTGGGCCAGCTGCTGGATGCAGTGCCGCAGCACCTGCGCACCGTGGCGCGGCCACAGGTGGAGGTGCGGTTGGATGCGGGCAGCGCGCTGGCGCCGGCGCAGCTGCGCGCGGTGGGCTGCACCCGCCTGAACGTGATCGATCGTGCCGATGCGCCGGGGCCGACCCTGCTGGCACAGGCGCGGCAGGTGGGCTTCACGGCGCGCTATTACCAGCTGCGCGTGCCAGGCAGCGAGGACACCGGCTTCATTGAACGGCTGCATGAGGTACTGGCCGAAGCGCCCGAGCGCATCCTGCTGCCAGCGCCGTGCGCGCTGCCAGAGCATCCCTCGGCGGCACGATGGCTGCAGAGCTGGCGGTTGCTGCGCGCGGCGGGCTACGAGCCGATCGGCGGCGATCACTACCAGCGCGGTGACCTGCCGAACCCGCATGGCCCGGGCGACGGCCAGCGCCATTGCGACCTTGCCGGCGTGCCACGCCGCGACCGCAGCGATTTCATCGGCCTCGGCCTGTCCGCCTGCAGCCAGATCGGCGAGGTGTTCTACCGCCTGGAGGACGAACTGGGTGAATGGCGTGCGCGGCTGCAGGCCGGGCACATGGGTGTGTCCGCCGGATTGATCCTGTCCGAGGATGAGCGGCTGGCGGCCGAGGTGGCGCAGAGCATCGCCTGCGACCACGCGCTGGATGCCGCCGCCTTCGAATGGCGCAACGATGAACCGTTCGAAGCGTGCTTCGCCGGGCAGCTGCCGGCGTTGTCGCCGATGCTGGCGCGCGGCTGGGCGCACTGGGATGCGCGCGTGCTGCGGCTGGCCGAAGAGGGGCGCCTGCTGTGGCGTATGATGGCCGCATGCTTCCGGCCGGCGGCCGCCATCGCTTGAGTCTTGCCCCGATGTCTTCGAATCCGCCTTCGCAGGGCCGCCTCGGCCAGGCCACGCCGAACCCCGCCGCCGCCGATGATGGCGACGCACTGCACTTCTGCAGCACCTGCGCGTTTTCCGACGCATGCATGTCGCAGGGCTACGACAAGACCGCGCTGGGCGACCTGCACGTTCTGGTCGACCACATCGGTCCGTTCCATGCGGGTGACTACATCTTCCGCGCCGGCGAATCATTCGATTCGATTGCGGCGGTGCGCGCCGGCATGGTCAAGACCTTCGTCGATGACAGCCAGGGCAACGAACAGGTGCTGGGCTTCAGCCTGCCGGGCGAAGTGATCGGCCTGAATGCGATCCACGGTTCGCGCTTCCCCTGCAATGCGGTGGCGCTGGATACCGTGCACCTGTGCCGCATCTCGTTTCCCAAGCTGAGCCTGTTGGCCACACGCATGCCGGGCCTGCAGGCCAAGCTGTTCAGCCTGCTCAGCGCGGAGATCGGCAAGGTCGCTACGCTGGCCGCCAACCACCGCACCGAAGAGCGCATGGCCGCGTTCCTGCTGGACATGTCCGACCGCTACGCGCGGCGCGGGTTTTCCGCCACGCGTTTCAACCTGACGATGGCCCGTACCGAGATCGCCAATTACCTGCGGATGGCGCCGGAAACCGCCAGCCGGGTGCTGCGCCGGCTGAGCGATGATGGGATCATCGCGGTGAAGCAGCGCGAGATCCTGCTGCTGCAGCCCGAGCGCCTGGCGGCGCTGGCGGTGGCCGACGAATCCGATCCGAACTGAACCTGGCCGGGAGCCGACGATGAAGCGAGCTGGACTGTTGTTGCTGGGACTGCTGGCCACGGTGCCAGCCTGGGCGGCCGAGCTGACGGTGTCGGCGGCATCGAGCCTGACCGAGAGCTTCCGCGAGCTGGGTAGCGCCTATGAGAAGGCGCACCCGGGTACCAAGGTCGATTTCAACTTTGCCGCCTCCGGCGTGCTGCTGCAGCAGATCAGCCGCGGTGCACCGGTGGATGTGTTCGCCTCGGCCGATGAAACCACGATGGACCAGGCCCAGCAGCAGGACCTGCTGGCGGCCGGCAGCCGCGAGGTGTTCGCGGTGAACGCGCTGTGGGTGGTGGTGCCGCCGCAGGCCAAGGCCGCGCCGCGTACCTTGAAGGACCTGGCTGGCGCCGGTGTGCAGCGCATCGCACTGGGCAACCCGGACAGCGTGCCGGTTGGCCGCTATGCCAAGGGCGCGCTGGAAGCCGCGGGCCTGTGGCCGTCGGTGCAGGGCAAGGCCATCACCACGCAGAACGTGCGCCAGTCGCTGGATTACGTGGCGCGCGGTGAGGTGGATGCCGGCTTTGTCTATGCCACCGATGCGCAGGCGATGCCCGAGCGGGTACGCCGTGCCTTCGCGGTGCCGGTGTCCGGGCGCATTGCCTATCCGCTGGCAGTGATCAAGACCAGTGCGCAGCCGGCCGAGGCCAAGCGCTTCACCGCCTTCGTGCGTTCGGCGCAGGGCCAGGCGATCCTGGCCAAGCACGGATTCGGCAAGCCCTGAGGCATGGATCTGGACTGGAGCGCACTGTGGTTGTCGCTGAAGGTGGCCGGTTGGGCCACCGCGATCAATCTGGTGCTGGGCGTGGCGCTGGGTGCGCTGCTGGCCCGTCGGCGATTTCCTGGCCGTGAGCTGCTCGATTCGCTGCTGACCCTGCCGATGGTGCTGCCACCGACAGTGCTGGGTTATTACCTGCTGGTGTTGATCGGCCGCAACGGCCCGATCGGCGCGTGGCTGCAATCGTGGTTCGGTGTCAACCTGGTGTTCACCTGGCAGGCCGCAGTGATTGCTGCGGCGGTGGCTTCGTTGCCCCTGGTGTTCAAGCCGGCACGCGCGGCGTTCGAGGAAGTGGACGGGCAGCTGGAGCAGGCCGCACGCACGCTCGGTGTATCCGAAGCGGCGGTGTTCTTCCGCATCACGCTGCCACTGGCCTGGCGCGGCATCCTCGCCGGCCTGCTGCTGGCGTTTGCACGCGCGATGGGCGAGTTCGGCGCGACATTGATGGTGGCCGGCAGCATCCCGGGCCGCACCCAGACGCTGTCGATCGCCATCTATGAGGCTGTGCAGGCCGGCCAGGATGGCAAGGCCAATGCGCTGGTGATCCTGACCTCGGTGGTCTGCATCGTGATCCTGTTGCTGGCCGCGCGGCTGGTGGGTGGGCGTCGCCGGGAGCTGCGTGATGTGGCTTGACCTGCAGGTGCGGCGGCGCCTGCAGGCGGCGGGCCAGGATTTCGTGTTGGACGTATCGCTGCAGTGCACGCAGCGGCAGGTGGTGCTGTTTGGGCCCTCGGGCGCCGGCAAGAGCCTGACCTTGAAGGCGGTGGCCGGGCTGCTGCGGCCAGGGCAGGGGCATGTACGTGTGCAGGGGCAGACCCTGTTCGATGCGGCCACCGGTGTGGATCTGCCGCCGCAGCGCCGCCGGCTGGGCTATGTGTTCCAGGACTACGCGTTGTTCCCGCATCTGAGCGTGCGCCAGAACGTGGCGTTCGGCCTGGAGAAGGGGTGGTTGAATCCGCGGATCGGCCAGCGCTTCGATGTGGTGGAGCAATGGCTGCACGCATTCCGCATCGACACGGTGGGCGATCTGTTGCCCTCCCAGGTGTCCGGCGGCCAACGCCAGCGTACCGCCCTGGCGCGCGCCCTGGTGACGCAGCCGCAGGCGCTGCTGCTGGATGAGCCGTTCTCGGCACTGGACCATGACCTGCGCCAGCACCTGCGCCAGGAGCTGGAGACGGTGTTGGACAAGACCGGCATCCCGTTGTTGTTGATCAGCCACGATCCGCAGGACGTGGCCATGTTCGGCCAGCAGGTGGCACGCGTGGTGGACGGCCGCATCGTTGGCGGTTGACCTGCGCCGGTAGAGCCGAGCCCACGCTCGGCTGCTTCCCGCGTTGCCGCTAGGGGCAGCCGAGCATGGGCTCGGCTCTACAGAAGCAAGGGCATCAGGGGTTCGTCGCCCACTGGATGAATGCCCAGCGCCGCGTCGGCGCCATGCCGAAACGATGCTGCGGCGAGCGTGCATGCCAGGCGCGCACGCGGGCTTCCTCATCCGCATCCAGCGCACCGAACAGTCCCGCTGCCTGGCGCAGCAGGCCATCGGCATCCTGCGCGACGTCGCGCACCGATTCGGGCAGGTAGTCCAGCTGCGGCTCGCGCCCCATGTCCAGCAGCATGTTGATGGGGTAGCGATGGTCGGGCATCGGCAGCCAGTCGCGGCCAAGCAACTCGGCCAGCTCCGGCACGCCGGCCCGGGGGCCGGTCGCGAAGGTGATGCAGGCACGCTGGCGGGCGTGCGCATCCAGCCTGCGCAATGCGGCCTCCAGATCCGCCACCATCAGTGAGCGCGAGGCAATGGCCAGATCGCAGCGTGGCACGTTGTGCCAGTCGTCGGTCCACGACAGCGCCCACGGTGTGACGTTGGAGACGCCGTCGCGCGTGATCGCCGCGCGCAGCCCGTCGAGCATGCCGGTGCTGTAGTCGAGCGCGTGCACATGGCCGACCTGCGTGGCGATCGGCAGGCTCAGCAGGCCGGGGCCGCAGCCGACATCGAGCACCGTGGCGACGCCGCGGAGATCAAGCCGGGCGAGGAACGCCTCGCTGTAATCGTCATGGCGGCGCTGCCAGCTGGACTGCGCGGCACGCGCGTCCCAGGCACTGGCCGGCTTTGCCTGGAAGCCACAGGCCTGCAGGTGTTGGCGGTAGCGTGCGCTGTGATCGATCGGGGTGGGCAGGGGTGTACTCATGTCGATGTTCCAGAAGCGGGCAGGGCGGCGGCGACGCGTGCGGCATCGACGCCATACAGGGTGGCGAGGCGGTCGGGCGTTGCGACCTGGCGGGCAGGACCGAGCGCCTGCAGGCTGCCGGCGGACATCAACGCAATGCGGTCGGCCACCTGCAGCGCGTGCTGCGGTTGATGGGTGGACAGCAGCACGCCGATACCACGATCGGCCAGGCGGCGCACGCTGTCGAGGATGCGCAGCTGGTTGCCGAAGTCGAGGCTGGCGGTGGGTTCGTCCATGATCAGCAATGGTGCCTGCTGGGCCAGTGCGCGCGCGATCAGCACCAGCTGGCGCTCGCCACCACTGAGCGTGGTGACGGTGCGGCCGGCCAGGGCCTGCAGGCCCAGTTCGCGCAGGCAGTCGTCGGCGATGGCCTCATCCGCGCGGCCGGGTGCTGCGAGCAGGCCCAGGTGCGCGGCGCGGCCCATGGCGACCACCTCGCGCACGCGCCAGGCAAAGGGCAGCGGCGCGGCCTGCGGCACATACGCGATACGGCGGGCGCGGGCGGCGCGGCCATGCGCGCGCAACGGCGTGCCCTGCAGATCCACCTCGCCGCGCACCGCAGGCAGCAGGCCGAGCAGCGTACGAAACAGGGTGGTCTTGCCACAGCCGTTCGGGCCCAGCAGGCACAGCACCTCGCCGGGCTGTACCGACAATGCGAACGACGCGCCCAGTGCCACGCCGGCATGGCCGATGGCCAGGCCACGCGCCTCCAGAAGGGGGGCAGTGGCATTCATGGGCGGCGCTCGCTGCGCGCCAGGACCAGCAGGAAGCACGGCACGCCGACGAACGCGGTGAGGATGCCGAGCGGCAGCTCGATCGGCGCCACGGTGCGCGCCAGCGTATCGGCGGCGAGCAGGAAACTGGCGCCGAGCAGCAGGCTGGCCGGCAGCAGGCGGCGGAAATCGGCACCGACCAGCAGCCGTGCGATATGCGGAACCACCAATCCGACCCAGCCGATGATGCCGGCCAGTGACACCGCTGCCGCAGTGCATAGCGTGGCGGCGGCGATCAGCGTCCAGCGCAGCGGCGTGACCGCCACGCCCAGCGCGCTGGCCTCCTCGTCCCCCAGGCCGAGCAGGTTCACCCGCCAGCGCAGCAGCACCAGCGGCAACAGCCCGATCAGCAGCAGCGGTGCGGTGACCTTGAGGTCGTCGATGACCACCGCGTTCAAGCCACCCAGCAGCCAGAAGGTGATCGACGGCAGCTGCGTGTACGGATCGGCCAGCAGCTTCAGCAACGAGATGCCGGCACCGAGCAGTGCCGATACCGCGACGCCGGCCAGTACCAGCACCAGCACCGGATCGTGCCGCCGCACCAGCGCTGCCACCAGGCAGGCCAGGCCCACCGCACCCAACCCGCCCGCAAACGCAATGCCCTGCACCAGCAGCATCGGCAGGCCGAGGAACAGGCCCAGCGAGGCACCCAGGCCGGCGCCGGCGGAGACGCCCAGAATGTCCGGCGACACCAGCGGATTGCGGAACATGGCCTGGTAGGCCGCACCCGCCGCCGACAACACCGCACCGATCAGCACAGCGGCCAGCACACGCGGCAGGCGGATGTGCCAGAGCGCGGCCTGCACCGCAGGTGGACTGGGTTCACCGATGCCGAACAGCTGCCAGCCGATGGCGTGCAGCAGCGCCGCCGGGCGCAGCGGGAACTGGCCGACCGAGAAGGCCAGCAACAGCATCGCCAGCAGCAGGCTCCAGCCACCGGCATGCCAGGCCCAACGTGGAAGCGTGCGCATGTTCAGACGTTCGCATCCAGGCTGCGTGCGAGCGCGGCAGGCAATGGCTGGCCCCACAGCAGCGGATGCAGCGCGCCGATGCGCGCGCGCAGCGCGGCCGGCGCCAGCGCGGGTGATGCGCCAGGATGCAGCCTGGACAGCAGCCACGGCAGGCCGGGCAGGCGGTTGATGCCGGGCGGGCCGTCCAGCCAGCCGAACGGCAGTACCGGTGCGCAGTGCAGGCGGCGCTCGCGCACGGCACGCAGGGCGCGCCAGCGCGGATCCTGTGCCGCGTGCGCGGCGAACCCTGCATCCTGGGTCAGGATCACGTCCGGGTCCCAGGCCAGCAGTTGTTCGAATGACACGCGGGCGAGGCCACCGGCACCGGCGCTGGCGGCTACGTTGCGGCCGCCACAGAACTCGATCACTTCGGTATTGATCGAACCGGACAGGCCGCTTTCCAGGCCGTCGCTGCCACGCCCGTAATACACGGTGGGCCGCGTCGCCGCAGGCCGCGTCGCCAGCACCTCGCGCACCAGTGCCAGCTGCGCCTCGGCCGCCTGCGCCAGCGCTTCGCCGCGTGCGGCAACCCCCAACAGCCTGCCTACGTGGCGCAGCTGCGCCGGATGATCGGGCAGGCGTCCGGCAACCAGTTCGAAGGGAATCGCGGTCTGCTTCCAGACCCGTTCGGCGGAGTCGCGGTAACTGGCATCGAAATCACCGGCATCCAGAACCAGGTCCGGCTGCATCGCCAGCAGGCGCTCGAGACTGACCGTGCTGCCGCGCCCGGCCAGGCGGCCCACCACAGGCAACGTGCGCAGCGCTGCTGGCAGCTGCGCCAGCGCGTCGGGCGAGACCTTCATCGGCCAACCCAGCAGGCGTTCGGGTGCCACGGCGGCGAGCAGCACCGCAGCCGGCGGACCGGCCGCGAACACGCGCCTGGGCGTGGCCCTGGGCGCACCCAGCCGCAGCACGCGCTGCGCCGGCATCGCCAGCAGCCCGGCACTGGTGGCCAGCAGCGGTGCGAGTGCGAACGCCTGCAGCAGGGCGCGCCGCCTCATGCGGCGGCGTCCGGTGCGGTACGGCATGCATCCCACCAGGCCTGCAGGGCGGCGTCCTCGGCGGGCAGCTCGATCGCCATGCCGCCGGTGAACTGGCGCCACGCGTCGAGGTAGGGCAGCTTCACCGCCGTCAGCAATGGGATGTCGGCCAGCATCAATGCCAGCAGCTCATCGACCATGCCGCCGCCTTCCGATTCCAGCGTGCCGAAGCGGTTGGCGATGGCGAGCTCGGCGCGCTCCTGCAATGCGCGGCGCAGCACGGCAGTTGCGTCGGCGATGCCGCCCGGGTCCAGGTTGCAGCCGCAGGAGGCCGGGCCCAGCGCCTGGCTGATCGGGTAGCGCGAACCGGGATCGGTCACGTCCATCAGTACCATGCGCTTGCTGCCGTTGGCGCTGGCTTCGTGTGGCAGGTGCACCAGCCCGCGCACGCGGTGGCCGGCGGCCAGCTGGCGCGCGGCGAAGGCGGCCAGCAGCCCATCGGGCTCGCCGCTGTGGTCATGCACGATGGCCGCGATGCGTGGCGGCGAGGACGCGGTCATGTTCAGAACCTCCAGTTGGCATTGGCGAACCAGGTACGGCCCGGCATCGGGTACCCATCGGCGAGTTCGTACCATTTGTCATTGATGTTGCGCACGCCGAGGTCGAAATCCCAGGCCTCGCGCGGGCTCCAGCTGGCCTTGATGCCGGTGATGCCATAGCCGGGCAGCGTGCGCACCGGCCGTGCGGCATCGGCATAGCTGACCTTGCGGCCTTGTTCGGCTTCCAGCGTGGCCTGCAGCTTCAGCTGCGGCAGCAGCTGCCAGCCCACCGCCATGAACAGCCGCTGGCGCGGGCTGTCGAGCAGGGCCGCGCTGCGGTCTTCCAGGTTGGTGCGGCGCAGCCAGGTATAGCTGGTCTGCACGTCCCAGTGGTCGCCAATGCGCTGGCGCAGGCCCAGTTCGACACCCTGGTGGCGGGCCTTGCCGATGTTCTGTGCCTGGTTGCAGGTGCTGCCGCCGCATTCGCGCGAGGCCACCACGGCGTTCTGGATCAGGTCATCGATGCGGCTCTGGAAGAGTGCCGCCTGCAGCTGGCCACCTTCCCACCAGCGGCCACGCAGGCCCACTTCAAGGTGGGTGGCGTGCTCGGCCTTCAGGTCCGGGTTGGGCAGGGCTGCGCCCATGCGCGCCGAGTAGCGGTCCTTGATGGTCGGGAAACGCGTGCGCCGCGCGGCGCTTGCATACCACTGCTGGTCCGGAGCCATCTGCTGCACATACTCCAGCACTGCATTGGTGGCATCGGTGCTGCCGGTGGGCCAGAAGTACACGCGCTTGGCGTCGCGGCGGTCATGGCCGATACCCACGCGCAGGTGCGAGGTGCCGGTCAGCGCGATGCGGTCTTCGATCGCCACCGAAGTGGTCACATCACGGAAGTCCTTGGTGGGCGAGTGCGGATTGCGCTCGCTGTGCTGGTCTTCCTTGTAGTGGATCGCGAACTGCAGTTCCTGGCGTGGCAGCGCCGTCGTGGCCAGGGTCACCGAGCCGCCCACGGTACGGTCATCGTAGATGCTGGGGAAGCTGCTGTTGTCCATCGCCACCTGGTAGGTGCCGTCGGTGTAGGCATCCAGGCCATTGCCATACGTATCGCGGTAGACGCGGGTACGCAGCGTGGTGTGCTCGCCCAGGCGGGTGTTGCCGATGAAGTACAGGCTGTCCTTGTCCCACCACGGCCAGCGCCAGTAGCGGATGCCGCTGCGCGCGGTGCCGGTGTAGACCGGGTTGTCCTTCTCGCCGTCCTGGCGCGCGTAGCCGATGGCGTACTCGTCGCCCTCGCGTGGGGTATAGCCCAGCTTGAACGACAGGCGACGGTCGTCGCGCGAGGCGTTGCGGCGGTCCTTGCCGGTGTCGGTGGGTACGCGCTTGTAGTCGACGAAGCCATCGGGCAGGGGAAATTCATCGGCTTTCAGGACCGATGCGCCGAGCTGGAAGTACCAGTCGCCGCGACGGCCGCCGAGGTTGACCGCCGCCTTGCGCTCGCCACCCTCGGCGATGCCCAGCCGCACGTCGCCTTCCAGCGGACGCTCCGGGCGGCGGCTGACCAGGTTGATCGCACCGCCGAGGATGTTCGGCCCGTACAGCAGCGAAGCACCGCCGCTGGCGACCTGGATCTCGGCGAGGTCGAAGGTGGTGAAGCGGCCGAAGTCCACGTAACCGTCATAGGGCACATACAGCGGGATGCCATCGAGGAACACCGGTACCTGGCGCGCATCGAAGCCGCGCAGGTAGACCATGTCCTCGTTGCGCGAATTGCGCGCCAGGTTCACGCCCGGCAACACGCTGACCGCTTCACCGACCGTATTGCGGTCGAGCTGCTGGATGCGTTCGGCATCAAGGCTGCGTTCGGCCACGGTGGGCGAGGTGCCGCGCTCTGCATGCACGTCGATCGTGCCCAGGGTGAACACCGGCGGCGGCGAGGCGCTGTCGGCCGCGGTGGCGGCGAGCGGGAGCAGCAGGGCAGACAGGGGTAGAACGAAACGACAGGTACGCATCCTCGCGAGTCCTCGGGTTCGTTATATCCAAGATGATATAACGGTAGGCAGGGGTCAACTTGATGACCGACCCGGGGATTCTCGGCGCTGGCCGGCGTGGTCACCTTGATCGATATCAAGCGCGGCGCAGGGGGGCGGCACCGTACACTGGCCATTCGCGCGAACGCAGGGAAACGAGCACGATGAGCGAGGCCGGGCCGCCGTTGGAACTGCAGGGCAACCTGTGGCTGAGCATTGCCGGACAGAGTGTGGGCGGGCGCGGCCGCTTCGCGCTGCTGGGCCTGATCGATGCCTGTGGCTCGATCAGCCAGGCCGCCAAGCGCATGGGCATGACCTACAAGAATGCCTGGGACGCGGTGGACGCGATGAACACTGCGGCCGGCGAGCCGCTGGTCGCACGCAGCGTGGGTGGCCGTGGTGGTGGCGGTGCGCGCCTGACCGAACGGGGTCGCCAGCTGATCACCCGTTTCGAGGAGGTCGAGCGCGCGCACCGAACCTTCCTGCAATCGCTGCAGGCCACCCCCGGGCTGGACGAGGATCTGGCCCTGATCCGGAGAATCGGCATGATCACCAGTGCACGCAACCAGTTCCATGGCCGGGTCAGCGCGCTGGCTTCCGGGGCAGTCAACGATGAAGTGCAGATTGAAGTGGCGCCGGGTTTGGCGCTGGTCGCCACCATCACCCATGGCAGCGTGGAATCGCTGGGCCTGGCAGTGGGCGTGCCGGCCTATGCGCTGGTGAAAGCCTCGTCGGTGATCGTGGCCCAGGGTGATGGCGCGCGCTACTCGGCACGCAACCAGTTCGCCGGCAGGGTGGAGCGGATCACCGAGGGCGCGGTGAACGATGAGGTGGTAGTGGATATCGGTCACGGCTGCAGCGTGGTGGCTGTGATCACCCGAGCCAGTACCGCCGCGCTGGAGCTGCAGGAAGGTAGTGCGGCGACGGTGCTGTTCAAGGCGTCGAGCGTGATCGTGGGCGTGCCGATGTAAGGCGTTCCGACCTGCCGTTGTAGAGCCGAGCCCACGCTCGGCTGCTGTTGGCGGTGTTGCGAAAAGCAGCCGAGCGTGGGCTCGGCTCTACAGGAGCGATGATTCCGGGCAGGGCGTGGATGTAGCGGGATGCGGTGTTGTAGAGCCGAGCCGATGCTCGGCTGCCTTTGGCTCAGGCCCGAAAAGCAGCCGAGCGTGGGCTCGGCTCTACAGGATCAACGGATCAATACAGTTCACAGTGCGTGCGGCCTTCGCCGCGCAGCGCGTCCCAGCGCCCCTCGCCACCGATGGCATCGATGGCTTCACGCACCGCAGCTTCCAGGTGGCTCTTGTTGCCGCACAGGTACAGATGACCGCCGCGGGCCAGGACATCGCGCACCTCGCTGGCGCGCTGCTGCAGCACATGCTGCACATAGACCTTCCCGGCCCCGTCGCGCGAAAACGCGGTATGCAGGCCCGTCAGCGTTCCGCGTGCCTGCCAGTCCTGCAGCTGTTCGCGGTACAGGTAATCGTGCCGGCTGTGCTTCTCGCCGAACACCAGGTGCACCTCGCGTTCGCAGGCGCTGGCCTGCAGCTCCTGGATCAGTCCCATCAAGGGCGCGATGCCGGTACCGGTGCCGACCAGCAGCAGTGGCGCCTCGCCGGTATCAGGCAGATGGAAGCCGGGGTTGGAGCGGCAGTACACGCGGGCATGGTCGCCGCCGTGCAGCAGGCTGCCGGTGGCGGTGCCGAAGCGCTCGCGGCCGCGCAGGGTGTAGCGCACTTCGCGCACGCACAGGCTCAACTGGTCGTCGCGGGGGTGCGAGGCGATCGAATAGGCACGCGGCAACCGCGGTGACAGCAGTTCGCGCAGGCGGGCCAGCGGCACGCTGTCCGGTGTGGCGTGGTCCTGCAGCACGTCCAGCAGGTCCAGGCCGTGCAGGTAGGCTTCCAGCGCGCGCTTCGCGCTGGCCTTCAACAGGCCCTTCAGCAGCTCGCTGCCGCCCAGCCTGGCCAGTTCGCGCAGCACGCCCTTGCTCAGCAGGCGCAGCTCGCGGTCCTGCAGGGCGGCCACGGCGGCGGTGTCGCCGTACCAGGTGGCCAATGCCTGCAGCAGGGCAGGGTCGTTCCCGGGTACCACATGCAGGGTGTCGCCCGCGCGGTACGCCATGCCGCTGCCGGCGATGTCCAGCTGCAGATGCCAGGCGGCGGGGTCGCTGCTGTTCAAGCGGCGGCGCTCGAGGATGCGGGCGGCAAAGGCATTGTCTTCGCCATACGCGGTCACCTGCAGGCGCAGGTCCTGGCCAGCGCTCACGTCGCCGCCCAGCACCTGGCCCAGCACAGGCTGCCATTGCTGGAAGAACTGCTCGTAGCCCAGATCGGCATCCACCCGGTGCAACAGGGGCTGGGCCTGGCGCTCGCTCAGCGCAGCATCGAGTGCCTTGGTGAAGCCACAGAAGCTGGGGTAGCCGGTGTCACCGAGGCCGAACACCGCATAGCGCAGGCCGCTCAAGGTCGGGGTCTGGCGCAGCGTTTCGAAGAACTGCTCGCCATTGGCCGGCGGTTCGCCATCGCCGAACGAGCTGGAAATCGCCAGCAGCACGTCGCCGTGGCCGAGGCTGGCCACGTCGATGTCGTTGAACGGAAGCACCTGCGGCCCGTGCGGCTGCAGGTCCGCGCCCAGGCGCTGGGCCAGGGCGCGGGCATTGCCCGACTCCGACGCAAAACCCACCAGCAGGCGGCTGAAGGGCGTACTGGCCGGGACGGCGTTCACGCGGCCTCGTAGAAGTCGTCGAACTTTTCCTTGCTGAACTCGACCAGGTCGTAGTTCTGCATCAGATCGTTCACCACGCGGCGGATGCTGATGTAGGAGGTGATGTTGCCGTCGGCGTCGAACAACGGCTGCACGGTGGTGTCGACCACGTAGAGCACGCCGCCCTTGCCGAGGTTGGGCACGATGCCGGTCCAGGTCTTGCCGGCCTTGATGGTGTCCCACATGTCCTTGTAGACCGCCTTGGGCACGTCCGGATGGCGCACGATGCTGTGCGGCTGGCCGATCAGCTCCTCGCGGGCGAAGCCGGTGAGCGTGCAGAACAGGTCGTTGGCGTAGGTGATGTTGCCCTGCAGGTCGGTGGTGGAGATCACCATGACGTTCTGCATGGCGTTCAGCAGCTGGGCGTTGTCGGGGGTGTAGCTCATCGCAGGGTCCTTGTGGATGCCGGTAACGCCGGCGTGTTCGGGTCCTGCATAGAAATACGCCCGCGCGGCGGCGGGCGGTTTGACATTGATCAAGTGAGTGGCGTCATTGGCTGCGACCGGCTGTCGCAGGCGCGGGTTCGAACTGTAGAGCCGAGCCGATGCTCGGCTGCCGTTGGCACAAGCCGAGCGTGGGCTCGGCTCTACAAGTGGGGTGAGGGCTTCAGCCCATCAGATAGCGCAGCGCGCCGGCCGACACCACGCCGATCAGCACGGTCGGCAGCATCGACAAGCGCGTGGCCGCCAGCAGGGTGATCGCCAGCGCGGCCAGATCGGCCGGCTTGTCGGCGACGAAGTCCGGGGCGATCACCGAGATCAGCACGCAGCCCGGCGCAGCTTCCATCACCGTCACCGCGCGCTTGCTCAGGGTGCGATTGCGCAGCGCGAGGAAGCCGACGATGCGGGTCAGATAGGTGGCGGCGGCCATCAGCACGATGGTCAGCACCGAGGTCCAGTGGATCAGTCCGTTGAAGATCATGCCGCGTCCTCCGCCAGCAACCAGGCCGCTGCCAGGCCGGCCAGTGCGCCGCTGGCCACGTACCACGCACCCGGGATCAGCAGGTAGGTGGCAGCGGCCACGACCAGGCTCACCAGCCACGGCCGCGCCGCCTTCATGCCCTGCCACATGCCGCGCAGCAGCACCAGGAACACGGCGGGGAAGGCCATGTCGAAGCCATAGGCGTGGATGTCACCCAGCATCGGCCCGACGATCGCGCCGAGTGCCGTACAGGCCACCCAGACGGTGTACAGGCCTGCCGACACGCCCAGGTAATACGCCAGGCTGAAGCCGAGCGCGCGGCGGCGCGCATCGGCCACGCCCATTGCCCAGCTTTCGTCGCACATGAAGAACAGCGCCGGCAGCACGCGACGGCGCGGCAGGTGCTGCAGCAGTGGCGCCAGGCTGGCGCCCATCAGCAGATGGCGGCTGTTGACCAGCGCGGTGATCGCCACGATCAGCGCGATGTGGGGCGGCGAGGTCCACAGTTCGACGGCGGCGAACTCCGAGCCGCCAGCGAAGTTGAGGCCGGTCATCAGCGGTACCTCCAACGCGCTCAGGCCCTTCTGGGCCGCCTGGGCGCCGAGCACCAGGGCAAAGGGAATGAAGCCGATCATCACCGGCACGGCGGCACGCAGGCCGCGCAGGAATTCGGCCCGCGGCGCGGTATCGCAGGTGTCGGGCAGGGGGAGGGTGGTACGGGCGTCCATGGAACGGCACGACAAGGTGGGGGTAGCCCATGCTAGCGGTCCGATGGCGAAATCGGGTTGCGTTGATGCCGCTGGATTCCGGAAGATTGATACTTCATGCGGCTATGGGCGGAAAAGGCGGAATCCGATGCAGTATCAGCTCGACAACCTCGATCGGCGCATCCTCGATGCCCTGCAGCGCGACGGGCGCCTGCAGAACCTGGAGCTGGCCCGCCTGGTCGGGCTCTCGCCGTCGGCCTGCCTGCGCCGGGTGCGGCTGCTGGAGGAGGGGGGCTACATCGACCGCTATGTGGCCTTGTTGAACGAGGCCAAGGTCGGCCGTGGCTTCACCGTGTTCGTGCGGGTGTGGCTGCGCGGGCAGGACGAGGACACCACCAATCACTTCATCAACAGCATCAAGTCTTTCCCGGAAGTGCTTGAATGCCATCTGATGGCCGGCGACTGCGACTTCCTGCTGCGGGTGGCGGTGGCCGACCTTGATGCCTACCGGCAGTTCCAGATGCAGCACCTGAACCGGATCGCCGGGGTGCAGAACACCAAGACCGAGATTCCGATGCAGCGGATCAAGCAGACGACCCAGTTGCCGCTTTGAGGGTTGGGGCTTCCGGCCGGGTTGCACCCGGCACCCGCGGTAGTGCCGACCGCTGGCCGGCAACCTCGTCCTGTCGGGGTCAGATCCCGTTGCTGCGCAACGGGATCTGACCCCGTGCGTGATTCGTGACTGGCGCCAGGGGGCCTGGCCAGACGATCGGCCATGCGCAGCGGTCATCGCAATGACATGTGCCCCCGGTACGGTTTGAGCCCGCTTGCTGGTCGCGCGCGGGCCGGGGTTCCGGCCGTGCCGCGCGTCCACTGCAGCTGCTGTCGCTGCCGAGGGTCATGTGTTCTACGTCAGGGGGCTGAATGGACACCATGCGGTCAGAACTTGGAAGGTGGCCATCGCCGCATGGCTGCTGCTGTCCTTTGCCGCTGCTGCGCAGGATGCTGTTCATGCCTACGACATCCCCGCGCAGCCGCTGGAACAGGCGGTCGAGCGCTTCAGCGTCATCAGTGGGTGGTCGGTGATGTACCCGGGCGACCTGGCTGCGGGCCGCCGCAGCCATGCGCTGCGCGCCAGCCTTGCGCCGTTGCCTGCGCTGCAGGCCTTGCTGCAGGACTCCGGCATCGAGGCCGAGGTGATCGGCGAGCAGCGCGTGGTGTTGCGCCGGGGCGTGCCCGTCGCAGTCGAGGGCACCGCGGGCGGACAACTTCCCGAGGCAGAGCGCCGGCGTCGCTATGGCGGCCTGCAGCAGCGCCTGCGTGCGGCATTCTGTGATGACCCGGCCATCGCGCCCGGCCGCTACGCCGCAACGCTGCGCTTCCGCATCGACGGCGCGGGCCAGGTGAGCGAGCCCGAGCTGCTGTCCGGCAGTGGCAGTGATCGCCGCGATGCACGCCTGCTGCAGGCGCTGCAGGGCCTGCAGCTGGCGGCCGAGGCCGCCACGCTGCCGCAGCCGGTGACGCTGCAGATCCGACCTTCCGGCACCGACCACGACTGTGGCGGGCGCGCGCCCCTTCCATGACTTCAAGGATTCGAACATGAGCAACGGTACGGCTGGGGCAGTTGACCTGATGGACCACCTTCTGGGGGCCTACGACGAGCTGAAGCGCCGGCTGGTGCGCAAGCTGGGCTCGGAAGAGCTGGCCGGCGACGCCCTGCAGGACACCTGGATGCGCCTGAGTGCGCGTCGTGACCGCCTGGATGCCGTACAGAATCCCGCGGCCTACCTGCTGCGCATGGCGATGAATACCGTGATCGACCGCCAACGTGCAGATCACCGCCTGCTGAGCCTGGAGGAGGTGGATACGCTGATGGACATGGCCGACCCGGCACCGGGCCCGGCGCAGGCAGCCGAACTGGACTTCGCGCTGGAAGACATGGTCGGCCTGCTGCAGCGCATGCCCGAGCGCCGTCGCCGCATCCTGCTGGCGATCCGCGTCGATGGCCTGCAGCAGCGTGAGGTCGCCGATCACCTCGGTGTGTCGCTGCGGCTGGTACAGCGTGAGCTGAAGGCAGCCCAGGACTATCTGGCCGAGCGCAGCGGGCAGGGGCGCCAGGTGCGGTTCTGAGCGACGGCATCCGTCTACACTTTGACGCCGAGCAGAACCCCGCAGCGTGCGGGTCCGGCATGAGCCCCCATGGATCCTGACGATCGCCCGCAACGCCCGCTGGATGCCGTTGAGCGTCAGGCCCACGCGTGGGTGGTGCGGCTGACCTCGGGCGAAGCGACCGCCGCTGACGGGCGCAGGTTCCGTGCGTGGTGCGAGGCCGATCCTGCTCATCGCGAAGCGTTCGGCCGTGCGCGCCGGCAATGGGAGCAGGTGCGCCTGGCGGGCGCGCAGCTGCCCGCCGCTGCGCGCCAGCCGGTTGCGCCGACGCCGGCCCGGCGCTGGAGCCGGCGTGCCTTCCTGGGCGCGGCGATTGCCACGCCGGCCAGCCTGGTGGTGGTGGCGGCGATCCGCCCGCCGCTGGGACTGTGGCCGTCGGTGACGGCGATGACGGCCGACTTCCACACCGGCACCGGTGAGCGGCTGCAGATCACGCCCTCGCCGCAGCTGAAGATCGAACTGGACACGCAGAGCAGCCTGCGCCGGCGAAGCGATGCGCGTGGCGAAGGCTTCGAGCTGATGCAGGGGCAGGCTGCGATCGAAACCCAGGCTGGCCTGCGCCTGGCGTTGTTCGCGGGCCCGGGGTGCGTGATTGCCGACGAAGGTGCGGTACGCCTGGATGTGCGCAACACCCACGGCCAGGTACGGGTGACCTGCCTGCACGGCAGTGCCCGCATCGAGCACCCTCAGGGCCGCCTGCAGCTGCAGGCCGGCCAGCAGACCCGGTACGACGAGCGCCTCAGTGGCGTGGTGGCCGAGGCCGTGGCCTCGGAAGTCAGTGCCTGGACCGAAGGCATGCTGGTGTTCCGCCGCGCGCCGCTGCGCGAGGTGGTGGACGAGATCAACCGTTACCGGCGTGGCAAGGTACTGCTGGGGGAATCGGCATTGGCGCGCGCACCGGTCAGCGGCCGCTTCCGCATCGATGATCCGGAGGCGGCGCTGGAGCAGCTGCGGCTGACGATGTCGCTGGATCTGCGTCGCTTTCCGGGTGGCATCGCCGTCCTTGGATAGATGAAGACGCTGGCTGTGCGCACCGCGCAGGGCCGTTGCAAGCAAGGAGAAGCCAAGGATGCGCAACGAGACCATCGGCGTGCTGGATCTGCGTCGCAATTTGTCGGCGTTGCTGGAAACCACCCAGCGACGACCCTTGATGGTGCACCGCTATGGCTCGCCATGGGTGTGCGTGGTGTCCGACGCGCAGTGGCAGCAGCAGGCGGTGCTGCTGGACTTCGATCCGCAGTCGCACCCGCTGGCGATGCTGCTGCGCCTGCAGCAGCAGGTGCTGCCCCTGGCCGAAACCGGGGCGCTGCCGCCTGCGGCGCTTGCACGCGCACTGCTGTTGATGGATATGCATGGCATCGACGATCTCACGCAACTGCATGAGCAGGTGCTGCACCATCGGCTGTGGCACTGGTTCGTGGCCGGTAGCCACGGCGTGATGGACGGCTGGCAGCTGCCCGCCGTACGCATTGCGATGGCGTCATGGTGCGATGACGTGGATATGACCGATGCACTGATCGCGTTCGCTGCCCGCACCGACGTGGCGGTGCTGGCCCGCCGTTGCGGCGGTGACGCGCCGCGCATGCAGCGCGAAGCCTGCAGGCGGATGACGCTGCCATGACGTTGCCGATGAAGCACCACCCAGCGCACAGAGTTGCATTCGCGTTGTCGCTTCACCTGCCTTGCTGACGTCTTCTCCAGAGTACGACGCACCACGCGTCGCGGAGCACGAGCGACGCAGATGGCAGACAGTCGCAGGATCAGCATGCTGGAGCTGGATCGTCACCTGAGCCAGTCACTGGAGCAGGCGCGGCACACGCCCTTGAACGTGCAGCGTTACGGGCGCTCGTGGGTCTGGGTGCTGTCCAGCGATGCCTGGGTGGATGCGGCGCGCTGGGCAGCACTGGATAGCAGTGGGCATCCATTGGCGGCACTGCGAAGCGCCCTCGACCTGCAGCTGCGGCCCTGGCCCGACGTGGCCATGGGCATGCTGCCGCGTGAAGCGGGCGATGCGCGGCTGCTGCAACGTGCGGCCCTGCTGGTGGTCGTGCGCGATCTCAACAGTGCCCAGCGCGTGTACGACGACCTGCGCTACCACCAGGCCTACCGGATGTTCATTGGCCTCGACCACAGCACTGCATGGTCGCCGATGCAGTGCGTGCGCCTGCTGCAGGCGTGCACGCATCCGTTGCTGCGCGGCTGCATCGACGAAACGCTGGCCAGCGTGCCCCCGCACCTGTTCGAAGCGGCACGCGTGCCAGCTGCACGCGTGCCTGCACCGGCACCGGCGCAGCGAATTGCCGGCGGATGTTTATCGTACTGACACATGCACCGCTGACCATGGCGCAGCGGTCTCTTCCTGGATGACGAGGGCGGAACAATGGCAAGGCAGGCAGGTGGTCGCAGGGCTCGGCAGCAGGGGTTCAGCCTGATCGAGATCATGGTGGTGGTGGTGATCATCGGCATTCTCGCTGCACTGATCGTGCCGCGGCTGATGGATCGCCCCGACCAGGCACGCGTGGTCGCGGCACGCCAGGACATCGCGGCATTGATGCAGGCGCTGAAGCTGTTCAAGCTGGACAACGGTCGCTATCCCAGTGCCGAGCAGGGGCTGCAGGCGCTGGTGAAGCCGCCGCAGGGCAGCGGTGCCATGCCGGTGACGCCGTATCTGGATCGCCTGCCCAACGATCCGTGGGGCCATCCTTACCAGTACCAGGTTCCCGGCACCCATGGCGACATCGATGTGTTCTCGCTGGGTGCGGACAGCAAGCCCGGTGGCGACGCCGGGAACGCGGATATCGGCTCCTGGCAGCTGTGAGGCGTGCTGATGGCAGCCCGGACGCGTTCGGTCCCGTGCACCCGCCAGCGCGGCATGGCGGTGATCGTCGCCCTGCTGGTGGTGGCGTTGGTGGCCGTGATTGCCACCGCGCTGCTGACCCGGCAGTCGGCGCAGCTGCGCGCGCTGCGTGGCGACCAGTTGCGTGCGCAGGTGCGCATGGCGGTGGACGTGACGCTGGAGCGTGCCGCGCAGCAGCTGCGTGAGGACGTAAAGGAACAGTTGACCACGGTGCGCAGCGGGCGCTGGGCGCGTCCATTGGAGCTGCAGGCGCCGTTGCCGGCGCAGCTGCAGCTGGTGGATGCGCAGTCGATGTTCAACCTGCGCAACCTGCTGGCGCATGGCAGGCCGGACCCCGAGGCGCGGCGCGCCTTCATCGCGTTGTGTGCCGGGCAGGGGCTGGGCGGGGGTGCGTGCGCAGCCGCAGCGGACCACATCCAGGCGCGCCTGCGCGATGGCGATATGCAGGCGCAGGCACCGCTGCCGCGCGAATCACTGATCGAACAGGCGCTGCCCGGTGCCGATCCGGTGGCGGTGCAGGCGCTGGCGCGACGCAGCGTGGTGCTGCCGGCGCAGACCCTGGTCAATGCCAACACCAGCGACCTGAGCGTTCTGCAAGCGGTGACGCCTGCGGTCGAGCCGGCACGGCTGCAGGCGCTGCTCGGCGAGCGCGACGCTGGGCATTGGCTGCTCAACCGCGGCGACATCGCCAACCGACTCCAACTGAGCAACGAACAGATGGCCGTGCTTCCCTTGGGTATCCATAGCGAGTGGTTCCTGGCAGTCGGCCAGGTGCAGGCTGATGGCAGCGCGGTTGATTTCCGCGCACTGCTCTGGCGCGAGTACCGCGACGATGGGGTGCGTGTGCAACGGGTGTGGACGAGGATCGGCGCATGAACGTGCAGCTTCGGGTGCGCCTGCCTGCGCTCGAGCGCCTGCGCGCCGACAGCGCGGTGGACTGGGTGCAGCTGCACAGGGGCGACGTGCTGGCTCACGGCCGCGACACGCTGGCGGCGCTGGGCCTGCGCCATCCGCAGGCTGCGGTGCGTGCCTGCCTCGATCCGAACGACCTGATCCTGCTGGAGCTGCAGCTGCCTCCGCTGTCCGGGCGCCGCCTGCAGTCGGCACTGCAGGGTGAGGTAGAGGCGATGCTGCTGGATGACCTGCAGGAGGTGGCGCTGGCCCACGGTGCGCAGGCGGCGGATGGCACGGTCCCGGTGGCCTGGCTCGGCCAGCAGGCGATCGTGCAGGCGCAGCAGCTGCTGGCCTCGTGTGCGCTGCAGCTGCAGGCGCTGTATCCGACGCCACTGCTGCTGCCGTGGCAGGAAGGCCAGGCCACGCTGCAGGTCAGCGGCGAGCACCTGCTGGTGCGCAGTGGGCGCGATCGGGGCTTCGTCCAATGGTATGGCGGACGTGACGCGTGTGCGGTGATGCAGGCGCTGGCCGCGCGCCTGCAACAGGCCGGCGTGCAGGCCGTGCAATGGATCGACAGCGTGCCGCAGGCGTGGCCGGATGGCCTGCCGGCCACCGCCGTCACGCATGAACGGCAAGCCTGTGGTCCCCTGCCAGGGTGGTCATTGCCGCTGCCCGGCGCGGGCCGGCAAGCGCCACGACTGGCGATCAGCCTCGCGTTGGCGGCGGTGCTGCTGGCCGCCCTCGGCCTGCAGCTGCAGGTCTCGCGTTGGCGGATCGAGGGTGAGGCGCTGCAGCAGGACATGGCGCGGCAGTTCAGCGCACGCTTCCCGGAGATTACCGATGTGGTGGACCCGGTGTTGCAGGCAAGGCGGGCACTCGCGGTGCCAGTGCCGGCGCCGCCGTTGCCGCCGCTGCAGCGCCAGGTTGCCAGCACGCTGCAGGCGGTTCCGGAGCTGGCCGGGCAGGTGCGCAGCCTGCATTACCAACCCGGCCAGGTGGAGATGGAGCTGGATGCCGATGCCCAGGCATTGGCCGATGATCCACAGCGGCTCGAGCGCTGGCAGCAAGCAGTGCAGGCGCACGGCCTGCAGCTGGCGCGCGAAGCCGGTGGACGCCTGCGGGTGAGCGGAGCCGGACAGTGACGACCCGTACCTTGCGACCGGGCGAGGGGCTGGCGGGCCTGCAGCAGCGCTGGCAACGCCTGCCACCACGCGACCGGCTGATGCTGTGGGTGATGGTGGTGGCGCTGTTGGCCGCGGGTCTGTGGTCGTTGTGGCTGGAGCCCCTGCTGAAACAGCGCACGCACTGGCAGGCCGAGCTGCCGCGACTGCAGGCGCAGTCCCGCGCACTGGCACCGCTGCTGCGCGCCCGTGAGCGCCAGCAGCAGATGCAGGGCCAGCACCCGACACTGGCCGGCCTGCGTGACGGAATCAAGGCCGCCGGTCTTGCCGACGGCCTGCAAATCGAAGCCCGCGACGGGCGCTGGCACCTGCAGGTGCAGGCGCTGCCCGCCGACGCTCTATGGAACTGGCTGCTGCCGCTGCTGGCCGACCCGGCCATCGAGCTGCAGCAGCTGCAACTGACACGCACAGGGGATGCGAACATGCCGGCGGCACGGATTTCCGGAAACATCGTGATGGTGGCCACTGCGGGTGCCCATCCATGAGGGCGATGCGCAGCCTTGCCTGCAGTACTGCATTGGCCCTGATCGTGTGCATGGCCCACGTACCCGCGCCGGTGCGGGCGCAGGACACCGGCGATGAGCCGGTGCAGTTGAACCTGGTGGACACCGATATCGGTGGCGTGCTGCGCATGGCGGCCCGCTTCACCGGGCGCCAGTTCCTGGTCGATCCGCGGGTGACCGGCAAGATGACGGTGGTTTCCGATGGCCCGGTAAGCCGCACCCAGGCCTACCAGTTGCTGTTGGGCGCGCTGCGCATGCGTGGCTTTGCCGTGGTCGAGAACGGCGGCGTCAGCCGGGTGGTGCCTCAGGCCGACGCCAAGCTGCTCGGTGGCCGGGTGGGCAGCGGAGGTGCCGGTGGCGAGGTGGCCACGCGTACCTTCGCGCTGCGCTACGAAAATGCCGCGGCGATGGTAGCGGTGCTGCGGCCGATGATCAGCCCGGACAATCTGATCACGGCCAATCCGGGCAACAACACGCTGGTGATCACCGACTATGCCGACAACCTGGAGCGCATCGCACGGGTGATCGCCAGCGTCGATACGCCGGCCGGCATGGACACCGACGTGGTCAAGCTGCAGCAGGGCATCGCCGTTGACGTCGCGGCGATGGTCGCACCGCTGCTGGACGCGCAGGGCGCAGAACCTGGCCAGAAGGTGGTGGTGATGGCCGACCCGCGCAGCAACAGCGTACTGCTGCGTTCCAGCAGTCCCGGCCGCACCCGTCTGGCGCGGCAGCTGGTGGAGAAGCTGGACCGCGCCCAGGACGAATCCGGCAACCTGCATGTGGTCTACCTGCGCAATGCCCAGGCCAACCAGCTGGCCGGCGTGCTGCGTGGGGTGGTGGCCGGGCAGAGCGATGCACCGGCAACCGGCAGCAACGAAGGCATCACGGCGCTGCCCGGCGACGCCAGCCGCTCCACGCCGGCGCAGTCGCCGCAGCCGCAGCAGGCCAAGCCCGGTGGCAATGCGCTGGAATCGCAGCGGCTGGACCCGAACCGCCGCGACCCGATCGATGCGGGAAGCACCGGCTTCAGCCAGAACGGCATTTCGGTGCAGGCCGACGTCGCCACCAATACGCTGCTGATCTCGGCGCCGGAGCCGGTGTATCGCAACCTGCGGAGGGTGATCGACCAGCTCGACCAGCGCCGCGCTCAGGTGCTGGTCGAGAGCCTGATCGTGGAGGTCAACCAGACCGACGCGGCCGAGCTGGGCGTGCAATGGATGCTGGGCAATGGCCGTACCTTCGGCGGTACGCACTTTGGCGGCGCCACCGGCGGCAGCGGGCTGAACACCACCGCGCGCACCACGCTGGACGTGCTGCCCAAGGATGGCCTGAAGATCGGCGTGATCGACGGCACCATCAACCTGCCCGGCGTCGGCCAGATCCTCAACATGAAGGCGCTGGCCAACGCGTTGCAGAGCAAGGGTGGTGCCAACATCCTGTCCACGCCGAACCTGATGACACTGGACAACGAGGCGGCCAGCATCATGGTCGGCCAGACCGTGCCGTTCGTCAGCGGCCGCTATGTGACCGATGGTGGCGGTGGCAGCAACAACCCGTTCCAGACCATCGTGCGCGAGGACGTGGGCCTGAAGCTGCGGGTGCGACCGCAGATCTCCGAGGGCGGCACGGTGAAGCTGGACATCTACCAGGAAGTCAGCAGCATCGACGCGCAGAGTGCCAGCAGCACGGCCGGCATCATCACCAACAAGCGCGCACTGGATACCAGCGTGCTGCTCGACGATGGCCAGATCATGGTGCTCGGCGGCCTGCTGGAAGACAGCGTCAGCCATGGCCGCGACGCGGTGCCGGGCCTGGGCAGGATCCCGGTGCTGGGCGCACTGTTCCGCAGTGACACCCGCAAGCGCGCCAAGACCAACCTGATGGTGTTCCTGCGCCCGCACGTGGTGCGCGACCCCGCCGCCGGCCAGCGCCTGACCCGCGACCGCTATGACTACATGCGCAACGCGCAGGCCGGCGCGCAGCCGGCACAGAGCTGGGCCTTGCCGGCGCTGTCGGCACCGCAGCTGCCACCGCAGGACCTTTCCGTACTGGGCCAGGGCAATGCGCGCGATGGCCAGGGCCAGCCCTTGCAGAACACCAGCCTGGCTGCGCTGTACCCGGCTGGGGAGGGCGATGCGCAACTGGTGCAGTTCGCGCAGGGGCTGGACCCGGCACGTGCCAGCCAGGGTGTCGCGCAGGTGCGTGCGCTGGGCCTGCAGGCCTATGCCGAAGCGACGCCTGGCGAGAGTGGGCAACGCCTGCGCGTGCGATTGCCGCGCGATCCGGCGACGCTGGACCCGGCACTGCAGCAGCTGCGCGGGCTGGGCTACACGCCGGAACTGGTGATCGGGCCGTGAGCGCCGCTGCGTCGCTGCCGTACGCCTGGGTGCGCAGCCATGGGGTGATGTTGTCCGAGGCCGGCGGCGAGCCGGTGCTGCTGGGCACCGCCGACACCGCGGCGTGGGCGGTGGCCGAACTGCGCCGACGGCATGGTCCGCTGCCGTTCCAGGCATTGGATGCTGCGACCTGGCAGCAGCGGTTGGGTGAGCAGTACCGTGACGGCGGCGATGCCGCTGCGGTGGTCGGAGCCGCCGAAAGCGAAGTCGACCTGGACCGGCTGATGCAGGACATGCCGGAGGTCGCCGATCTGCTGGATGCACAGGACGATGCGCCGGTGATCCGCATGATCAACGCGCTGCTGGCACAGGCCGCACGCGATGGCGCCAGCGATCTGCACATCGAGCCGTTCGAGACCCATTCGGTGGTGCGCTACCGGGTGGACGGCACGTTGCGCGACATGGTGCAGCCACGGCGCGCACTGCACGCGGCGATGGTATCGCGCATCAAGATCATGGCCCACCTGGACATCGCCGAGAAGCGGCTGCCGCAGGACGGGCGCATCGCAATCCGCGTGGGCGGGCGGCCGCTGGATATCCGCGTCTCCACGGTGCCGACCGGGCATGGCGAGCGTGCCGTGCTGCGACTGCTGGAGAAGGATGCCGGCCGCCTGCAGCTGCAGCGGCTGGGCATGGCCGATGACACCCTGGCCACCTTCACCGGATTGATCCGGCAGCCACATGGCATCGTGCTGGTCACCGGGCCGACCGGCAGCGGCAAGACCACGTCGCTGTACGCCGCACTGGGCCAGCTCGACAGCAGCACCAGCAACATCCTCACCGTGGAAGACCCGGTGGAGTACGACTTCGCGGGCATCGGCCAGATCCAGGTCAACGCGCGCATCGGCATGAGCTTCGGCACCGCGCTGCGCGCGATCCTGCGCCAGGATCCGGACACCATCATGATCGGTGAGATCCGCGACCTGGAAACCGCGCAGATCGCGGTGCAGTCGTCGCTGACCGGGCACGGCGTGCTGGCCTCGCTGCACACCAACGACGCGATCTCGGCAGTGACCCGCCTGGCCGACATGGGCGTGGAGCCCTTCCTGCTGGCGTCTTCGCTGCGCGGCGTGCTGGCGCAGCGGCTGGTGCGGCGGCTGTGCACGCAGTGCCGACGTGCCGAGGTGGACGGCGAGGGACGCACCGTATGGCGTGCGGTGGGCTGCGCGGCCTGCGCCAACAGCGGCTATCGGGGACGCACCGGCATCCACGAGCTGTTCGTGGTCGACGACCGCGTACGCGCACTGATCCATGAAGGGCAGGGTGAGCCTGCCCTGCGGGAGGCGGCGCGGCGGGCGGGCATGCGCAACCTGCGCGAGGACGGCCAGCGCTGGGTCGACAGTGGCGTGACCACGCTGGAAGAAATCCTGCGCGTCACCGGCGACGCGTGAGGCGACGATGGCACTGTTCGACTACCAGGCCGCCAACGCGCAGGGCCGCATCGAGAAGGGCCAGTTGGATGCCGACAGTCCGCGCGGTGCCCGCCAGCTGCTGCGCGGGCGTGGGCTGACCCCCGTACAGGTCAGCGTGGCACGCAGTGCCGGCAGTGGCTGGGGCGCTCGCCGGTTGTCCGCCAGCGAGCTGGCCTGGGCCACGCGCCAGCTGGCCAGCCTGTTGGCCGCCAGCCTGCCCTTGGAAGGCGCATTGAGTGCAGTGATTGAGCAGGCCGAACGTCCGCACGTGGCGCAGGCGCTCACCGCAGTACGCGCCGACGTGCGCGCCGGCCAGCGCCTGACCGTGGCCCTGGCTGCGCGGCCGCGCGATTTTCCGCCGATCTATCGGGCGCTGGTGGGTGCCGGTGAAGACTCCGGCGACCTGGCACGGGTCATGGAGCGCCTGGCCGACTACATCGAAGAGCGCAACGCGCTGCAGGCCAAGGTATTGACCGCCTTCATCTACCCGGCGGCGATCAGCCTGGTATCGGTGGCGATCGTGATTTTCCTGCTCAGCTACGTGGTGCCGCAGGTGGTGACCGCGTTCGTGCAGGCACGGCAGACGTTGCCGATGCTCACGCAGGTGATGCTGGCCGCCAGCGCCTTCGTGCGCAGCTGGGGCATGTGGATGGGGCTTGGGATCGCTGCGCTGGTGGTGGCCTGGCGGTTGGCCCTGCGCAAGCCTGACCTGCGCCTGCGCTGGGACGCGATGCTGCTGCGGGTGCCGATGGTCGGGCGCTTCGTGCTGGGTGTGAACAGTGCGCGTTTCGCCTCGACACTGGCGATCCTGCTGGATGCCGGCGTGCCGCTGCTGCGCGCCTTGGAGGCGGCGCGGCAGACGCTGGGCAACGCGCTGCTGGCGCGCTGCGCGGATGATGTGTCCGCGCGCGTACGTGAAGGCGCGGCACTGGGATCTGCGCTGAAGGTACAGAAGGTCTATCCGCCGATCCTGGTGCACCTGGTGGCCAGCGGTGAAAAGACCGGCTCGCTGGCGCCGCTGCTGGATCGCGCCGCGCAGACGATTTCGCGCGAGATCGAGCGTCGCGCGATGGCACTGACTGCGTTGCTGGAGCCGACCATGATCCTGGTAATGGGCGGTGTGGTGCTGACGATCGTGCTGGCCGTGCTGATGCCGATCATGGAAATGAACCAGCTGGTGCAGTAGATCCACGCCCTGCGTGGATGCATCAGCCGGCGCGCGCCATGGGCGGCGCATGCACGCATGGCGTGGATCTGCTGGCGGCTGGATTTCTCCACACAATCCTCCACACCTTTTCCCGATCTTCCACAGGTTTCTTAAGCGGCCTGTCATCGGCGCGGACCAGCATAGCCACGTCGCCGCAGAGTGGGCTGGGAGGCCCTCGGCGGCAGCAGGCGTGTAGTGACCGTTCCTCCCTTGGTGTTTCCCTTCGCAGTAAACCCTTCAGGAGAAGATCATGAACAAGTACAAGACCCTGGCCGCGCTGGTTGCCACCGCGCTGCTCGCCACTGCTGGTGCCGCTTCGGCCCAGTCGCTCGTGCAGGGCGGCGGCGCTTCGCTGCCGGCCAAGCTGTACAAGGGTTCCTCGGACAGCATCCTGCCGGCCACCTTCAGCTATGAAGTGACCGGTTCGGGCACTGGCAAGCAGGCCTTCCTGGAAAACAAGGCCGAGCTGTTCAATACCACCGGCACCGTGCATTTCGCCGGCAGCGACTCGGTCCTGACCGACGCTGAAATCACCGCCTACACCGCCAACTTCGCCCCGACCTACGGTCCGCTGATCCAGATCCCCTCTGTCGGCACCTCGGTGACCATCCCGTTCAACAGCGCCGGTGGCAACCTTGATCTGAGCGTCAGCCAGCTGTGCGGCGTCTTCTCGGGCAAGATCACCAACTGGAGCGACGTCGACGCCAGCCGTTCGGGCCCGATCACCGTCGTCTACCGCAACGAGAAGAGCGGCACCACCGAACTGCTGACCCGCTTCCTCGCCAGCGCCTGCTCGGCCGCTGACACTGCCGGCACCAACCTGATCGGCGGCAAGTTCAGCACCACCCAGGAGTTCTGGAAGCAGTTCTCGGCCCTGCCGGTCAACTTCGTGACCGCGTCGGCGCTGGGCAGCCAGCCGCTGTACGACAAGGTCTATGCCACCACCGGCGGCATCGGCTACATCGGCCCGGACGTGGTTCCGAACCTGGATGACGCGACCAAGATCGCCAAGGTCCGCGGCTATTCGCCGAACGATCCGAGCGTGCAGGCGACCCTGAACACCGTCGCCCCGCCGACCGGTGCCGCTGCCAACGATCCGCGCAACTGGGTGCCGGTCTTCACCAACCCGCCGGCCGTCGGCTACCCGATCGTGGGCTACACCAACTTCGATCTGGGCCAGTGCTACAAGACCACCGCTGTGGCCACCGCGCTGCGCAGCTTCCTGCTGGGCCACTACAACGGCAACAACGATGCCGCTTCGCGTGCCCACGGCTTCGTTCCGCTGACCGCCACCTGGCGCGATGCGATCCGTACCCGCTTCGTGGTTGCCGGCAGCACCGCTGGTCTGAACAACCCGAGCACCTGCGCCGGCCTCGGCCGTCCGTAATCGCTCGCAGGGCGTATTTCCAGGCCTGAACAGGCGCCGGCAGCAATGCCGGCGCCTTCTGCGTTCCGGCTCCCGCACGTTGCCTTCTTGATGTCGGCTTCACGCCCTCGATCCCGTCTAACAAGGGCAGGGCGAGTGACGCCCATCTTCCAGACAGCGCCGCGACGGCGGCCACCCAACCAGGTTGAAGAGGTTCCGATGTCGCACCCGCTCACGACCGCATTCCGCCCGTCCTCACCGCGCCGCAACCACCCCATGGCGTGGGCTGTCGCTGTTGCACTGGGTACGGCAGTGGCGCCGGCAAGCCAGGCCCAGCAGGCGTTCAGCCCGGGCTGGTTTGCCGACCGTGGCGCGGCGCAGGGAGCGGCAGCGCAGAGTGGGCGGATGCCCAATGGCGTGCCGATCCAGTTCCAGCTGCCCGCGCAGCAGCAGGACGCCGCGCGGCAGAAACTGCAGCAGTCGATCGACAACCTGGGCACCGCTGCGCAGGCCATCGCGCTGCAGCAACGGCTGCAGGAACAGGCCCGTCAGGCACGGCGTGACGCCGGCTTCGTGGTTGCCGACGGCCTCGGCAAGGACGGCCTGAAGGTTGATGAGAATCCGTTGACCCGGGGCTGGATCAATGCGCGACAGGCCAGCCAGGCGCAGGGCAGCGACGGTCGCGTACTGGTCAGCATCGAGCAGACCGCCGACAAGGCCATCCTCAACTGGGAAACGTTCAACGTGGGCGGCAATACCACGCTGAACTTCGTTCAGAACCCGGATTGGGCGGTACTCAACCGCGTCAATGATCCCGCTGCGCGCCCCAGCCAGATACTGGGCCAGCTCAAGGCGGATGGCACCGTCTTCGTGGCCAACCGCAATGGTGTTGTCTTTGGCAACAACAGCCAGGTCAACGTCCGCAATCTGCTGGCTGCTGCTGCACGCATCAGCGATACGCAGTTCAACGAGCAGGGCCTGTACAGCGTCAATGCGAGTTCGGATGCGCTTACCGACGCCTTCGGCAAGGTGATGGTCGAGCGCGGTGCCCGCATTGCCACGCACGAGCCAACCACGGCCACGCGTGGCGGTGGCTATGTACTTCTGGCCGGCCGCAGCGTGGAAAATGCGGGGCAGATCGATACGCGCAAGGGCCAGGCGCAGCTCGCCGCCGGCGACAGTTTCGTGATCCGCCGCGGCGTCGGCACGGCACAGAACACGTCCTCCACCACGGGTGGCAATGAAATTGCGCCCCGCTTCGTGGCGGGTAGTACTGCAGGTGATGTCCGCAACAGTGGCTTGATCCAGGCGCGCGAAGGTGACGTCACCCTGGCCGGGCGCACAGTGCAGCAGGCGGGCGTGGTGGTGGCGACCAGCACGCTGAACCAGCGCGGCACGGTGCACCTGTTGACGTCCGCTGCTGACAGGAAGAGCAGCGTCACCCTCGCCGAAGGCTCGACCACGGCGATCCTGCTGGAGGATGACGGCAAGACGACGGCGTTGGACAGCCAGCGCCAGGCACTGCTGGAGCAGTCGACGCAGCAGGACGCAGTGCGCAGCACCGTCGCGCAGGGGGCTTTCGACAATCTGTCCCGCCTGCAGGACCGCCGTGACCAGTCGCGCGTGGAAATCGTGTCGGGTGGAACCGTGGAAGCCCAGCGTGGATCGCTGACGCTGGCGACCGGCGGGCAGGTGGTGGTGGATGCGCAGCAGCGTGCGCTGCTGGCTGACGGAGCACGCTTGGATGTGTCTGGCGCCACTGGCGTGAATGTTGCGATGGAAAGCAACCAGCTGGAAATCAACGTGCAGGGCAATGAACTGCGCGATTCGCCGGACAACCGCGATAGCGGCAAGCTGGCAAGCACCAAGGTGTGGGTCGATCGCCGCGGGCTGGTCCAGCTCCCCGCCGGAACCGGCGGCAACGAGGGTGAGCGCTGGTATGCCGCCGGGGGCTTGCTGGAAGTGGGGGGCTATCTGGGCAACCAGGGCCATTCGATCGGCGAATGGGCAGCGCAGGGTGGCACCGTGCAGCTGGCCGCCAGCGAAGTGATCAGCAGCAGCGGTTCCCGCATCAACCTCTCCGGCGGCAGCCTCGACGTAGCCAGTGGCACGATCAGGCAAAGCTGGTTGCGTGGCAACGATGGCCAGCTCTACCTGCTTGATGACGCACCGGCCGATCGTGGATTTGCCGGCCTGTATCGAGGCTACGAGCTGGAGCAGGCGCGATGGGGCGTCACCGAGGCCTGGCGCAACCCGCTGATTGGTGCGGAATCGCGCTACGAGAACGGGTATACCGTGGGGCGTGACGCTGGCCGGTTGCTGGTCTCGGCGCCCACCGCGGTCCTGGAAGGCCAGGTTGATACGGCGGTGTTCAATGGTTCGCGGCAGGTCCGTGCGCCTGGCAGCAACAGTGATGGCTACACGCAGTCGCAGACAGCCGTGGCGCGGGGCGCCCAGCTCTGGCTTGGACGTTTCGATGGCAGCGGCCGCAATGCCGTGTTCGATTCACAGGTGCGCATCGGCAAACCCGCTGCGGCCGCGGGCAGCTGGAGCCTGCAGGGCGCATTGGATGAAAGCCGGCGCAATACCGTATGGCTGGATGCCGACCAGCTGAGCGCGCAGCAATGGGGCCGGCTGGATCTGGCCACCTCGCGCAGCATCACACTGGACAACGCCCTGTCGCTGGCCGACGGTGGGCAGCTGAACCTGGTGGCAGGGCGCGTCGACATCAATGGCTCGGTGCGCATCGCCAGCGGAACCCTGACTGCCAGCAACCTGCTCGCCGATGCCACCGGCAGGATGCAGGTGGTGCAGGCCAACGGACGCGGCGTGATCACGCTGGGTGCGGAGGCGGCAGTCGATCTCGATGGCCGCTGGGCCAACCAGCGCCTGGACGAGGCTGCCGGTAGCGCGCGTCCGTGGATCCACGGAGGTCGTGTCCAGATCGAGAGCAGCCATGACGTGATCATTGCCGCGGGCAGCCGTATCCATGTCGATGGCGGCGGCAGCGTCGATCTGAACGGCAAGGTGACCGGTGGCAAGGGCGGCGACATCGCATTGCTGGCGGACAGCAGCCAGGTAAGCACCGATGGCAGTGGGCGCCTGGCGCTGGCAGGACAACTGAGCGGCTTGGGAAGCAGTGGTGCCGGTACGCTTCAGCTGGCGACCGGTGGCCATGTCTTGCTGGCGGACAGCGCGGGTGGTGAGGGCAGCCTGTGGCTGTCTCCTACGCTGCTGCGCAGTGGCTTCAGCCGTTACGACCTCAATGGCCATGCCGGGTTGGACGTCGCCGCGGCCACGCGGCTGGATGTGCTGGCGCCGAGCCTGCGGGTGCGCGAGGGTGCTGCCGGCGCAGCGTCGGCCGATGAAGGGTTGCAGGCCTGGACCGCTCCGCTGTATGAAGCCCGGCCCGCCACGGGTGAGGTGACGCAGCGCCGTGGTGCCAGCGTGCTGCTGCGGTCCCAGCGCAACACCACCGGTGGCGATGTCCGCATTGGCGAGGGCGCTGTGGTCCAGGTGGATTCCGGGCAGTCGATCGAGCTGCGCGGTGCCGGCAACCTGGATGTCGCCGGTGCGCTGATCGCCCGTGGCGGCAGCATCCTGCTGGATGACGTGCGTGACCGCCTGCAGCGCTACCAGATGGGCGGCGCGCCACTGACCTACCGCATCGGCAGTGGTGCGGTGCTGGATGTGTCAGGGGACAGCCATGCCGAGCGGGACGCCAGCGGTCGCTACCAGGGCCTTGTGCACGCAGGTGGCAGCATCGGCATCGGTGGCACGCTGGATTGGGAGTCGCGGGACGGACTGGAAAACCGTCCGCCCGATGCCTTCGTGGTGATCGAGCGCGGCGCCGTGCTGGACGCATCGGGCGCCCGCGAGACGCTCACCGTGCAGGGCAAGGGTGACCAGGCCGTTGCCAGCAATGGCGGCACGATCAGCCTGCGCTCGGCCAATGGCCTTTACCTGGATGGCACCATGAAGGCTGCCGCCGGTGGTGCGGGTGCCCAGGGTGGCACGCTGGGAATCGCGTTCGGTGGCGGTCTGTACGAACCTGGTGCCAGCGCAGGCGCGGCAGAAATCGGGCCGCGTGCGATCACGCTGGTGCAGCAGGATGGCGCCGCCAACCCGGGTGGCCCGGCAGCCCTGCAGTTCGGGCGCGCCCAGCTCTCGGCGGCACAGGTCCAGTCTGGCGGCTTCGATCACCTTTCGCTGTTCGCCGACCTGCGCGCGCAGGGCGATGTGGATCTGCGCCTCGGCCAGAGCGTACGCCTGTACGGCCTGAGTGACGCGGCGATGGGCATGGCCGAAGGCAGCGCGGCGGGCACCGGCCTGCATATCCAGGCCCCCTACCTTCGCCTGGCGCAGGCGCGCTGGTTCCGCGAGACCTCGAACAATCCCTTCGTTGCACCGCGCGCGCCGCGTGCCGATGCACAGGGCCATGCGTTCACGGCATCGACGCAGCTGCTGGAGGTGCGTGACACGGTCGATCTGTCCGCATTCGGCAATGTGAATCTCGCCAGCGCGGGTGACCTGCGCCTGCTTGCCAAGGTCAGTGGCAACAGCAACTTCTTCGACACGCAGCTGCTCGGGTCGTCCAGCATGGACATCACCGCGGCGCAGATCTATCCCGTTGCAGGCACCAAGGGGCGCATCGCGGTCTCGATCTACGATGTGCTGGGTGGCCGCAATGACTGGACCGACGCCAACGGCATACTGCGCATCCATGCCAGCGGCGCCGTTCCGGCCGTGGCCGATTCGGTGTTCGGCACGCTGGCACTGGTGGCGGCGAAGGTCGAGCAGGGCGGGGTGGTGCGTGCGCCACTGGGCCAGCTCACACTCGGTGGAATGGGCCCGCAGGAAGCGGGCTCCCGCATCGACCTGCTGCCCGGCAGTGTGACATCAAGCAGTGCGGCCGGCCTGAGTGTGCCTTTCGGGGGAACGGTTGACGGCCAGCGCTGGCGCGTCGACGGCAACGACTTCACCCCCGGCCTGATCGGCATGATCAACAGCGCAGCGGCGGCGGGCATCAACCTGGTCGGCAACACGATCGACATCGCCGACGGCGCGCTGCTGGATCTTTCCGGTGGTGGCGAGCTGACCGGTGCCGGCTTTGTCAGCGGCCGCGGCGGCTCGGTGGATGTGCGCAGGCACGCGCTGGTGGAGGCGAATCCCGCCTATACCTTCAGTGCCAGCAGCAATGGGGTCTACGCCATCGTTCCCACCCATGGTGGGCAGGTGGCGCCGCTGGGCCTGTCGGATGGCAGCAGTGATCCGGCCATCGGCCAGCGCATCACCGTTCCTGAAGGCGTGCCCGGGCTGGCTGCGGGCACCTATACCCTGCTGCCGGCCTCCTATGCACTGCAGCCTGGCGCGTTCCGGGTCGAGCTGGGCGCGCAGGGCACCCGGCAGGCAGGTGCCACCGCAACCGGCACCGGGTCCTGGCGGGTGAGTGGACAGCAGGCGCAGGGGCTGGGCGCATCGGCATCGCCGCTCTGGACGGATCTGCTGCTGACGCCGGCGGAGGTGGTGCGCCGACATTCCGGCTACAACGAAACCAGCTACAACCAGTTTGTACTGGATGATGCGAACCGGCGCGGCGTGGCGCGGGGCCTGCAGTCGGTGGATGCGGGCACCCTGCAGCTGAACCTGGGAGCAGGCGCAGGGCTGGCGGCGGAAAGCGCGCTGCGGATGCAGGGCGCCACGCGGTTTGCCGCGGCTGCGGGAAGCAAGGGATTCGGCGGTACGGTGTCGGTGGTGACCAGCAGCGGCCCGCTGGAGATCCTGGCAGTGGGTCAGCGTGCAATCTCCAGCAGTGGAGCGGCGCTGTTCGCCGATGCGCTGACGGCGCTGCAGCCATCGCGCCTGATGGTCGGCGTCACGCTTCGCCCCAGCGACAGCCTGTTGGGGACGCTCAACGTCTCGGCCCCAGGCAAGGGCGTGCTCGTGCGGTCCGGCGCATCGCTGCTGGCACCGGAAGTGCTGCTGGGCACCGGGACGGGAGGGGCCGGCATCGTCGTCGAACAGGGCGCGACGATCAGCTCCGTGGGTCTTGGCCGCCCGGCGTACGATGCAACCGATGGCTACCTGATGAAGCTGGATGCGAACGTCGGCCTGCTTGCAGTCTCCAATGGGCAGACCAATCTGCTGTCGGGCGGAGCCGGGGCCCAGGTTGCGATCGACATCGGTGCCTGCCAGAGCGGAAGCTGCAGCGGGCAGACCCGATTGCTGTCCGAAGGCAGCATCAACGCCAGCACCGAGGGTGGCTTCCAGCTTCGCGACAACGTCAGCTACGGAACGCGCCGGCTGGGGCTTTCGATGACATCCATCAACCTCGGTGATGCCACTGCCCTGCAGGCGGCGGCGCTTCAAGGAGCGCTTCCGCAGGGGTTGGCACTGAACCAGCAGACGCTGCAGCAGCTGCTGCGTGGCAATACGGCGGCAGGCACGCCGGCGCTGGAGACGCTCAGCCTGACCGCGCGTGATTCGATCAACGTATTCGGAAACGTGGACCTGGATACGCGCAATCCGGCCACAGGCAACAGCAGCCTGCGCGAACTGGTACTGGGTGCGCCGGCCATTCATGGCTATGGCAGCGCCGGCGATCAGGCCCGCATCTTCGCCGACACGCTGGTATGGGATGGCACCCAGGCACTGACGACGAACTTCACCGACGGTACACCGCAGGCGCCGGGAGCGCCGATGGTTGATCGTCTTGGCCATGGCCTGCTGGAGATCAGCACCCGTTCGTTGATACTGGGGCGTGCGCCCTATACGCGGCCCAGTTCGGAAGTGCCCGCGAACCGCCAGATCCTCGGCTTCGATGGCGTGACCCTGCGCGCGTCCGAGCAGGTGCAGTTTGCCGGCCAGGGTGGGCTGGATGTCTATCAGGCCCGCGGGGCATACCAGGCAGGCAGCGGCTGGCAATACAGCGGGGGGGCGCTGGACATCCAGGCGCCGCTGCTGACCGGCGCGGCAGGCGGTCGCCTGCAGGTGCGTACCGGTGGGGATCTCCGCATCAGCGGAGCTGGCCACACTGCGAGCAATGATCTGCTCGGTGCCGAACTGGACCTGAAGGCGCGCAACATCCTGATCGACTCCACGCTGGCCCTTGCATCGGGCCGCCTGCAGGCGACGGCGACCGGCAATCTGACGCTCGGTGGCAATGCCGTTGTCGATGTGGCGGGCCGCCGGGTGCGCATGGACGACCTCGACAAGTACAGCTGGGGTGGTGATGTTGAACTCACCGCCGAACAGGGGGATGTGCTGGCAGCAGCCGGGTCGCGCATCGATGTGTCGGCGCTGAACAACCGCGGTGGCCGGATCAGTGTCAATGCTCTGGGTGAACGCGCAGGTAGGGTCGATCTGGCCGGAACGTTGCGCGGCAGCGCGAGTGGGCGGCAGGCAGTGGGTGGCAGCACCGTGCCGTATGACAGCGGCGAGCTGATGCTGCGCGCACAACACCTGGGCGATTTCTCCGCACTCAACCGCCAGCTGGACGAGGGCGGCTTCTTTGGTACGCGCAGCTTCCAGCTCAAGCAGGGCGACCTGACCGTGACCGACACGGTGAAGGCCCGCAACGTGGCACTCAGCCTCGATGGCGGCAGCCTGCGGGTGAATGGACGCATCGATGCCAGTGGCGAGCAGGTGGGCAGCATCCGCCTGTCGGCGCGTGACCGCCTGCAGGTGGACGCACTGCTGGATGCGCATGGCACCGGGCTGCGCGTGGACAGCTACGGCAAGATCATCGACAGCACCAACCGCGCCCAGGTGGAGTTGACCAGTGGTGAAGGCGAGGTGGTGCTGGGCAGCGGTGCGCGGGTGGATCTGCGCAGTGGTACAGCGGTGCCGGCAGGCGCGGCGCCAGGCCAGAATGACGGTGTGGCACGCGGTACCTTCACTCTCAATGTGCCACGTCGTGGCGTTGACGATGCGGCCGTGCGCGCCGAGGCGGGTGTCGAGGTCATGGGCGCGCGCGACGTGCTGGTCAACGCCTTCCGCCGCTACACCGATGCGCCCTTGGCGCTGACACCCGACGTCAACGGTCAGCGGCCGCAGCAGATCACCCAGCAGTGGCTGGACACGGTGGTCGACCCGCACAACCAGGCCTGGATGAATGCCGCTCTCGGCAATGCCGACCTGGCCGCGCGCCTGGCCGCGCTGGGCAAGGTGCGCCTGCGGCCGGGCGTGGAGATCGTCGGCCAGGTATCCAGCGACAATCCCCGCGGCAGCCTGACCGTTCGCGGCGACCTGGATCTTTCCGGCTACCGTTACGGTCCGCTGGCCGACCGCAGTGATCCCGCCCGTCGCGGCTTTGGCGAGTCGGCCGCGATGGTGCTGCGTGCTGCGGGTGACATCAACATCTATGGCAGCATCAACGATGGCTTTGCGCCGCCGCCGGCCAGCCCGGATGAGGCAGGTTGGCTGCTGGGCGAAACCGCCGATACCAACACCACGCGCATCACCCCGCTGGGTGGTGACATCGTGGTACCCATCGATGGCGTGACACTGCAGGCCAGGACGCGCTTCCCGAAGGGTGCCGTGCTGAACTATGCGATTCCTTTCGCACAGACCGATCTGCCTGCCGGCACGGTGCTGCCGGCGGAAATGCGGCTGGGTGGGCGCCTGCTGCTGCCGGCGGGCATGGTGTTGCCGTCCACGGTAACCGTCGCCGACGGCACGGTACTGGCTGCCGGTACGCTGCTGCAGCAGCCGTTGCAGCTGGTCGCCGGTGACCGCCTCGGCGCGGGCTTCCGCCTCGCCAGCAAGGCCACCCTGGCCGCGCAGCAGTGGCCGGCGGGCGCCGCACTGCCCGAGGCCATGGAACTGTCCGGCGCGATCGCGCTGGCCCCTGGCTCGCTCATTCCTTCCATGACAGCAGTGAAGCTGGCCGACGGAAAGCCGGTGAACCTGCGCCCGGCCGATGCCAGCGGCAGCCAGGGGCGCAACTGGGCGCTGGCCCCGATGCTGCCGGAAGGCACGACCTCCTGGGACGTGTTGGCCGTGGCCGGCGCCGACACGACCGCTGCCGACCCGCGCCTGCGCCGGCTCGGCGCGGATGGCGACGTGGTGTTGGCCGACAGCCACTACGGCACCATCACGACCGTCCACAAGACCAGCGAGTGGGTGGGTGACAAGGTGTTCAGCGAGCAGGGCTCCATCGACATGTGGGGTGATGCGTCGCGTGCGGGCATTCCGATCAAGGATGCGGCCGCCGAACTGGGCATGAGCGAGGAGGACCTGTGCAGCTTCGGCCCCTACTGCGAGCCTGCCCCGCGGCTGGTGGACAAACAGGGCTCGCTGGACTGGCAGGGTGACGAATCCGCGGTGGGCACGTCCGCCAAGGAGTTCGCGGCGATCTTCGGGATGACCGAGGCGGAATTCTGCGCCAGCGCCGGCTACTGCTACGGTGGCGGCCAGCTGATCGAGAAGACCACCTACGGCGCGAAGACCGCCACGCCGCTGTGGAGCGTACTGCGTACCGGCAAGGGCGATCTGCAGCTGCTGGCGGCCCGTGACGTGCGCATGATGTCGGGCTACGGCGTGTACACCGCCGGTGCCCCGACCTCGCTCGGCAATGGCCGTGACGCGGCCTTCAATCCGCAACGGGCGGCCGCGCCGGGCCAGGACAACCTGCTGGGGCCGACGCGCTTCGACACCCGTTACGACGCGGCCCTTGGCGCCTGGCAGGCGTGGTATCCGGACCAGGGTGGCAATCTGACCATCTCCGCTGGCCGCGACATCCGCGGGGACCTGTGGGATGCGGAAGGCGAGGTCGGCTTCGAAACGCCGCTCGGCTCCTTCGGCGAGGTCGCCGGCTATGCCGCCGGTGCGGTGGGCAACTGGCTGTGGCGGCAGGGCAACGACGCCAGCGCGGCGGCGAAGTCTTCCGCCACAAGCTGGTGGATCAATTTCGGTGCCTATACTTCGCGCCCGTCGCTGACCGGCCCCCGCATGGTCGGCTTCGTGGGCTTCGGCACGCTGGGCGGTGGCAACCTGACGCTGGAAGCGGGAGGCAATGCCGGCGCGACCAGGAACTTCGGCGCCATGAGCAGTCGTGCCCGCCATTCGGACGGCGTGGTGGCGGTCGTCGGCTCCACCGGACGCGTGGATGCGGACGGCACGCTGCACCTGACCGGCGGTGGTGACCTGTCGATGCGGCTGGGCGGTGCGCTGAACCCGAACCTGGCAGCAACGACGACGTCGCCAGCGGCAAACACCCCGAACCTTCCCCTCACCGGGACGCTGGTGAACCTGCGTGGGCATGTGCAGGTGGAGGCCGCGCGCATTGGTGGCATCGCCACGAACGAGAGCCACTACGTGGCCCCCTATGCGGGCCTGCGGCAGGAAGATCCGTTCCGCGCCCAGATGGGCGAGGCGATGGGCGGGCCGGTCCTGGTCCTCGGTGACTCGGTGGCGACCCTGCAGGCGCGCGGCGATGTGGTGCTGGCCGGTGTGGCCGATGCCGGCCGGGTACCGGTAGCCAATTTCAACGCCCTGGCGCTTGGGGACGGACGCATCGCAGCGTCCAGCAGCTGGTTCTCCCTGTGGACGGCCAATACGGCGGTGAACCTGATCGCGGCCGGCGGTGACCTGGCACCCGGGCAGCAGACCGGCACCACCAGGCCGGTGCTGGCGAACGGCGAACTGTTTGCCGAGCAGCTCCCGTTGCTGGAAGGCGGCGATGTGCGCTACTGGTTGTATCCGTCGCAGCTGAGGATGCTGGCGGCCAGCGGCAGCATCCGCTTGGGGAGGACCACGCAGGTAACCGGGTATGACGTGCTGCTGGCAGCGCCGTCGGCCAATGGGGCGGTGGAGGTGCTGGCCATGGACTCGATTCTGGGCCAGCCGCAGGGCGCGCAGATCAGCAGCTCCGGCGCGGACGTCCGCCTGCCATCGCCGTTCGCACCGGGCTACATCGCAGTGGCGGGCAACACCGAGATCGGGAATGCGTCCGCCGATGGCGTGACGGTGGATCCGCAGGCGCAGCTGCCGCTGTTCGCATTTGGACCCAATGCCCTGCTTGGCAGTGGAGTACGCGGCGCCGCGAACGCAGCAGACCGCTTCTATGCTGTGAAGGGAGACATTGTTGGCCTGCGCACCGGAAGCCAGTGGCTGCTGGCCAACCCTACCGGTACGCGAAGCCAGCTGAACTGGATCGATGTGGCCGCGCCGGTGAGGGTCAAGGCTGGCGGAGACATCCTGGTGTCGAGCATCGGTGCGCTCAACAACTCGCCGACCGATATCACGGTCGTCCAGGCGGGCCGTGACGTTGTACGCAGCACGGTGCGCGTGGCTGGCCCTGGCAACGTGGAGGTGAGTGCGGGCCGACAGCTGCGTTTCGAGGATGCGGGCAGCGTGACCACCACCGGTGGCCTGATCCAGGGCGATACCCGCCCGGGCGCGAGCGTGTCGCTGACCGCGGGCAACCAGGACATCGATTTCGATGCGCTGCGCGCACGCTATCTGCAACCCGGGAATCTGGCGGATCCGGCGCTGCCGCTGGCGTCGCAGCCCGGAAAAGTCGTGAAGATCTACGACAAGGAATTGAAGCAGTGGCTGCTGCAGCGGTTCGGCATGAGTGTCGACGGGGCCGATGCATTGATTGCGTTCGATGCGCTTCCGAGCGAACAGCAGCGCATCTTCCTGCGCCAGGTCTATTACGCGGAACTGCGTGAGGGTGGGCGCGAGTACAACGACGCCGAGGGCCCTCGATTCGGTTCCTACCTGCGGGGACGCGAAGCCATCGCCACGCTGCTGCCCGACCGCAATGGCGCCGGGGCGAGCCTCGCGCGCACGGGCGACATCGTGATGTATGGCGGTTCCGGCGTGCGCACGCAGGCCGGCGGCAACATCGAGCTGATGGCGCCGGGCGGGCAGATCGTGGTGGGCGTGCAGGGCGTCGTGCCCCCGTCGACAGCAGGCCTGGTAACCCAGGGGCAAGGCGATATCCGGCTGTTCAGCCAGGACAGCGTGCTGCTGGGCCTTTCGCGCGTGATGACCACCTTTGGCGGCGACATCCTGGCCTGGTCAGAGCAGGGCGACATCAATGCCGGGCGTGGTTCGCGCACCACGCTGGTGTATACCCCGCCGCGTCGTGTCTACGACACCTGGGGCAACGTGGTGCTGTCGCCCCAGGTGCCGGCCAGCGGTGCGGGCATCGCCACCTTGAACCCGATTGCCGAAGTGCCGCCGGGTGACGTCGATCTGATCGCACCGTTGGGCACCATCGATGCAGGTGAGGCCGGCATCCGCGTATCGGGCAATATCAACCTCGCCGCGCTGCAGGTGCTCAATGCTGCCAACATCCAGGTGCAGGGCGAAAGCAAGGGCCTGCCGGTGCTGGCCACGGTGAACGTCAATGCGCTGGCCTCGGCCAGTGCGGCAGCGAACAGTGCCAGCCAGGCGGCACAGGATGTGATGCGCAAGAGCCAGGACGACGCGCGGCGCAACCAGCCGTCGGTGATCAGCGTGCAGATCCTCGGCTTCGGCAGTGGTACCAGCAGCATCGCCCCACCGGCACGTGGCACCACCGCCAACAGCGGCTACGACGCCGACAGCGCGTTCCAGTTCCCGCAGGCGAGCCGGGACGAGGGCACCCAGCGCCGGTAGGTGCCGACCCCGGTCGGCACGCATTGCCCGATGCACCGCGTCGGGCTGCAGCATCGGGCCAGCCGCCACGGAACGGTGGCGGCCCCAGCCAGGACGGCACGGAGGGCAGGGAGCGGCCATCAGCGGTGAGGACCACCGACACGGCGCCGCCGGGTGCAGGAGTGCGCCCGGCGGCAGGAGGGGCGCGCCGGGCCAGGCTGAGTGCCGACCAACGGTCGGCACCCACCAGAGCGGGCCCAGCACAGCAGTAGATCCACGCCATGCGTGGATGCCCGGGCCAGCCCCAGTGCCGACCAACGGTCGGCACCCACCAGAGCGGGCCCAGCACAGCAGTAGATCCACGCCATGCGTGGATGCCCGGGCCAGCCCCAGTGCCGACCAACGGTCGGCACCCACCAGAGCGGGCTCAATGCGAATCGGCAGTAGATCCACGCCATGCGTGGATGCGTTGCCAGGCACGCGCGCTACAGCTCCAGCACCCGCCGGTAGCTCAACGGCCCGCGCCCATCGCGCAGGACCAACCGCAGTTCCAGCCCGGTGGCCGGCAGCACCTCGCCCTCGCTGGGCAACATCGCCCACCCGGCACCCGGCTGCCATGCCCGCACCTCGAACCGCTGCACATCGTGCGCCACCGCAATTCCCTTTGACGGCTCCGGCGCCGGCAGGGGATACCGGTCCGTGACCGCACCACTGGCCCGCCATAGCGTGCCTCCCTGCCGCCACCAGCGCACACGTTGCCAGCGCAGGCCATCGCTGCCCGCGCTGCGGGTGATCTCCAGCGTGAAGCTGCCATCGGGATGCCGTTCGCTCACCAGCGAAGGGGGCAGCAGGCGCTGCGGACGATCTGCCGGGCGTACCGCGCCGTTCATCAGCGCATCGTCCGCGCGCATCTCGATATCACGCTGGAACTGCTGCAGCACGCGCAGCGCCGTCGTGGTCTCGGCATCGGCCCGGCGCAGGCGCTGATCGCTGCTGGCCACGCTGTCCAGTGCACGCCAGCAGATCAACGCCAGCACGCCCATGATGGTGATCGCGATCATCACCTCGATCAGGGTGAAACCTGCGGCCGCACGCTTCATCGGGCAGCCGTCCACGGCAGCTGCATGCGCGCCAGCGACTGCCGCGGTGCATCTTCGGCAACCACGCTGAGCTCCAGTTGCGGCTGCCCGTCATCCCCCGTGCCGAGATGCTGCAACACCAGGAAACCACTGCGCCCCTGCACGCAGCGCTGCCGCCCCTCCTGCGGCGGCTGCCCGGCCAGGCGCAGCTCCTGCCAGCGGTCCTGCGCGCACAACAGTGCCAGGCGGCGGTCGCGCAGGCGTGACTGATCGTCGGTGGCCACCGCCACCGAGCGCATCACGGCGGCCAGCGCAATTGAAACGATCGCCAATGCGATCAGTACTTCGATCAGGGTGAATCCGCGCGCGTTCCGCTTCACTGCACGACCTGCAACTGTCCGCTGCCATCATCACGAAGACGCAGCTGGCGGCCCTGCAACGACAACGTCAGCTCCCACGCCACGCCGATCCACTCCGGGCTCAGTTCAATCGGCGTGGCCGGCTGCACCGTGATGCCGGCCGGCTGCCAAGGCTGTGGGCGCAGCAGGTCATCGCGCTGCACGTCCACCCAGCGGGTGCCTTCGCGGCGGCTGAAGCGGTAGCCGGCGGTGTCGGCCTGCCAGCGCAGGGTGCGGCCATCGATACGGGCCTCGTCGCGCGCCACCTGCAGGCGCTGCGCCAACCGCTCGGCTTCCTGCCGCAGCTGGCGCGCCGGATCGAGCAGGCTGCCCAGGCCCAGCCCGATGCCCGCCGTGCAGATGCCGATGATCACCAGCACCACCATCAGTTCCAGCAGGGTGAAACCACGCGGCACGCGCTGCATCGACGTTGCCTCCTGTCCGGGTCGATGCCTGCCAGCGTAGGCCTGCATGATGAAACAAAAGCGTCAGCGAGGGCTGCTAGCGTGGGCAGACACGAACGTGGCGAAAGGTGCGGAGCATGGATGGCAGGCGCTGGGATCGCAATCGGCTGTTGACTCTGCTGGCGGCAACCCTGCTGCTGGCGGTGGTGGCCTATTGGGGGGTGACCCTGTCTGCGGTGACGCCCACCGCAGCGGCCAGCGAAACGCATGCGCAGGCGCCTGCGCGGCCCTTGTTCGACGCGGTGGCCAGCCTGCCGCTTGTGCGGCTGCTGTCCCCCGGCGCGGTGCAGACCGAGGTGGTCGTGCTCGGGGTGATGGCCGGCGACCACGCGCCGCTGGCGCTGCTTTCCGTGGATGGCCGTCCTGCCGAAGCCTACGCACCGGGCCAGCGGTTGGGGCCCTGCACGGTTCTCACCGGCATCAGCGCCAGTGCGGTGGAGCTGAACCAGGCGGGGCAGTCGCGCAGCCTGCCGGTGCCCGAGCTGCCGCCGGTGCCGAGCGATGGCATCATGCCGGCCGGCCGTCAGAGCGGCGCGCTGTAGAGCCGAGCCCAGGCTCGGTTGCTTCTCCCCGCGTGTGCTCCGCCTTGCGTCCAGAGACAGCCGAGCGTGGGCTCGGCGCTACAGAGGAACAGGCTCAGCGTGCCGGACGCTGTGGCACCACCGAGCGCCCAAAGGCATCGCCCATGCGCTGCCGCGTGCCTTCCAGGTTGTACTGCATCAGCTGGTTGCCGGGCTGTCGTATCAGTCGTTCGGCGTCCGGCAGCGCCGGTGACTTCGCTGGCTTCGATGGTGGCGCCAATTTGCGTTGCAGGCAGTCCCAGGCCGGAATGCGCTCGCCGTTGACCTGCACTTCGATGCACGGCGCTGCATCTTCCTGCTTCTTCGCCTCTTCGGCGCGGACCGATGGCAGCGCCAGCAGCAAGGCAAGGACGAGGGCAGGGCGCAGGCCCGCCATCAACGATTCACTCATCTCGAATCTCCCGCAGCAATCGACGTTCTGCAATGAAGACGTGTGGCGAAGGCAGGGTCCGCCTGCGGGCGTTGCGACGCTGTCAAAAGATGACAGTGCTGTCACAAAACTGTTGGCGGCTTTGACGCGACGTACACGTCCTGTTGGTAGACCCACGCGCCGCTCCCTGGCCACTCCCTTCGATACGACGCGATGCCTTCGATGAATCCTGTTCCGTGCCGAGCCGTCCGCCTTCCGCTGCGCCTGCATCCGCTGGTGCTGGCCCTGGCAGCGCTGCCGCTGCCGCTGTTCGCGCAGGAGGCGGCGCCTGCGCCCAGCGTGAACATCAACGAGTACATCGTGCGCGGCAACACGGTGCTCGATCCGCGCGACATTGAACGCGCGGTGGAGCCGTTCCTCGGCCCGGGCAAGACCCTGGCCGATGTCGAGAAGGCGCGCGATGCGGTCCACGCGCTGTACCAGCAGGCGGGCTACCAGTCGGTCTATGTGGAGCTTCCCGAGCAGCAGGTGAGTGGTGGCGTGGTGCTGCTGAAGGTGCAGCAGACGCCGATTGGCCAGCTGCGCGTGGTCGGTACCCGCCACGAATCGCCCGAGCGCATCCGCGAACGCGTACCGGCGCTGGCCGAAGGCAAGGTGCCTGACTTCGACCAGGCGCAGAAGGAGCTGACCGCCCTGAATGAAGGCGGGCGTCGCCAGGTGATGCCGCTGGTGCGCGAAGGCCAGGTGCCGGGCACGATGGATGTGGACCTGCAGGTCGACGAAAAGTCGCCGTGGCGCGCCAGTGCGGCACTCAACAACGACCACAGCGCCGATACCGAGAAGCTTCGCCTGAGTGCGTCGCTGGCCTACGACAACCTGTGGAGGCGAGGGCACAGCGCCAGCATCGGCGTGTATGTGGCGCCGGAAGACACCAAACAGGCCAAGGTGTTCTCCGCCTCCTACACGATGCCGTTCGAAGGCACGCCGTGGAGCCTGGAAGCCTCCGGCTACAAATCCGACAGCCGCGTGCTGAACGCCGGCGGGCAGGTCGGTACCGGCACCGGCACCAATGTGATCGGCAATGGCCATTCGATCGGCATCAAGCTCAACTACCGCCTTGCCGGCAGCAGCCAGTGGTGGCGCCAGCTCAGCCTCGGTGTGGATTTCAAGGACACCGAGGAAGACACGCAGATGGGCAAGGACAGCCTGAAGACGCCGCTGAAGTACGCGCCGATCACCCTGGCCTTCGTGGGGGTACGCCAGGGCGAGCAGGACCAGCTGAGCATCAATACCCAGCTGGTGGCCGGCACCCGTCGCCTGTTCGGCTATGGCAGCGACGCCACCGCCTTCGGCCAGAAGCGCTACTGGGCGGACCCCAGCTTCGTGGCCTTCAAGGCCGATGTGGCCAACACCCACACCTTCGGCAGCGACTGGCAGTGGTACGCGCGCGGCTCGCTGCAGGTGACCGATGCGCCGCTGGTATCCGCCGAGCAGTTCGCCGCCGGTGGCATGTACACCGTGCGCGGCTACCTGTCGGCCGAGGCGATCGGCGACTACGGTGGCCTGGCCAGCCTGGAATGGCGCACCCCGGCATGGTCGCTGTGGAGCGGCACCGACCTGCGGGTCTACAGCTTTGCCGACGCGGCCTACCTGCGCCTGCGCCAGCCGCTGCCCGAACAGCGCGACAAGTACAACCTGGCCTCGGTCGGCCTGGGCGCGCAGCTGCGCCTGGGTGAACACCTGCAGCTGCGCCTGGACTACGCCTGGCCCTATGCCGATGGGCCGGTCACGCGCAAGGACGACCCGCGCCTGCATTTCAACATCAGCACCAGTTACTGACCCTTTCCTTGAACATGCGTTCTCCGGAGACCCCTCGCATGGACCGTTTGCTTTCCCGAGTGTTGCTGCTGCTGGCCGCGCTGGTTGCGTTGCCCGCTGCCGCGGCCGATGCCAATTGGTGGCAGGCCGAATGGAAGTACCGCAAGCCGATCACCGTCGATGCCGGCCCGCAGGGCGCGGGCCTGGCCGGTGACCCCGGCCGCACGCCGCTGCTGCTGCGCCTGCATACCGGCAACTTCGGTTTCGACGGCACCCAGGATGCGGGCAACGACCTGCGTTTCGTGTCGGGTGATGGCCGCACCGTGCTGTCCCACCAGATCGAACAGTTCGATCCCAAACTGGGCCTGGCCCTGGTCTGGGTGGACGTGCCGGCGGTCAGCGCCGCCGCGCCGCAGACGATCTGGATGTACTACGGCAACGACAAGGCCCCGGCCAGCGGCAATGGCCAGCAGGTGTTCGATCCGGACTACACGCTGGTCTACCACTTTGCCGAGGCCAACGCGCCGGCCCGCGACACCACCGCCTATGGCAACAATGCCGGAGCCGTGGTGCCGCCCTCCGAAGGCTCGGTGATCGGCCGCGGCGTCCAGCTGGGTGCCGGCCCGTTGCCGTTGCCGGCCAGCGCGTCGCTGGCGCAGGAAGCGGGCGCGCCACTGACCGTGTCGGCCTGGATCAAGCCGGGCAGCAGCACTGCCGCGCAGGCGATCTACGCCCGTCGCGAAGGTGCATCCGAGCTGGTGCTGGGCATCGAGAACCGGGTGCCGTTCATGCAGCTCAATGGCCAGCGCAGCACCCCGGCGCAGCCGATTCCGGAAGGGCAGTGGGCACACGTGGCACTGACCGCGGAGAAGGGAGCGCTGCAGCTGTACCTCAATGGCCGGGTGGTCGCCCAGCTGAGTGGCGAGCTGCCTGCGTTGAGCAGCGCGCCGGTGGTGGGTGCCGACGCCCCGGGCGCGGCGCAGCCGCTGGCCAACTTCGAAGGTGCGCTGGATGAGTTGCGCGTCTCGCGGGTGGCACGACCGGCGGCACTGCTGCTGGCCGACGCTACCGCACAGGGCGCCGATTCGCGCCTGATCAGTTACGGCGCCGACGAGCAGTCGGCCGGCCAGAGCCACTTCGCTTTCATTCTCAGGGCGATGCCGTTCGATGCCTGGGTGGTGGTCGCCATCCTCGGCCTGATGATGCTGCTGTCGTGGGCGATCATGATCGCCAAGGGCCGCCACTTCGGCCGTACCAGCAAGGCCAATGCGGTGTTCACCGAGAGCTTCGGCAAGCTGGGCGGCGTGCCGCTGCGCACCCTGTCCGACATGGACCGCCAGGGCAAGGCCCCGGCCGCGATGCACGATGGCTCGTTGTGGCGCATCTACCAGGTGGCCATCGATGAAATGCAGCAGCGCCACCAGCGTGACGGCAACAGCGGTTACCTGAGTGGCGCCACCATCGCTGCCATCCGCGCCTCGATGGATGCGGTGATGGTGCGCGAGCAGGAAGCGATGGCGCGGCGCATGAACTGGCTGTCGACCACCATCGAGGGCGCACCCTACGTGGGCCTGTTCGGCACCGTGATCGGCATCATGCTGGTGTTCGTGGTGGCGGCGATGGCCGGCGCGGTGGACATCAACTCGGTGGCGCCGGGCATGGCCGCAGCGCTGCTGTGTACCGCAGCCGGTCTCGGCGTCGCCATCCCGGCGCTGTTCGGCTACAACTACCTGGGCGCGCGTGCCGAAGCGATCGGTGCGGACATGGCGGTGTTCATCGACGAGTTCGCCGCGCGCCTGGCCGAAGAGCAGGACGGGCGCGGCCCGGCCGCGGTCCAGGGCTGAGGGGCGCGCCATGGGCCAGAAGGCGAAGTTCGGCATCAAGAAGCGCGAGAAGGGCATCAACGTGACGCCCTTCGTCGACGTGCTGCTGGTGGTGCTGGTGATCTTCATCCTGACCAGCAACGCCTCCATCCCCGGCATCGAGGTCAACCTGCCGAAGGCCAGCAACAGCGTGGCGCTGGAAAAGCCGAAGACCAAGGCGATCACCATCGACCCCAGCGGCCAGGTGTTCCTGGATGCCTACCCGGTGACGATGGCCGAGCTGGAAGACCGGCTGCGTACCGAGCGCGCGACCACGCCGGATTTCCCGGTGATCGTGCGCGGTGACGCGCAGGTGCAGTACGCCCGCGTGGTCGAGGTGCTGGACCTGCTGCGGCGCCTGGAGCTGGCCCAGGTCGGCCTGGTCACCGGCAAGGCGCAGGGCTGAGGCATGACGGCCCATCAACCCCCTCGGCCGGAGCCCGGCATGCGCGGTCGCCCATTGCTGGTGACCGTCGCGCTGGTGCTGGTCGCGTTGCTGGTGCTCGGCGTCGCGCTGTGGTGGCTGCTGTTCAAGGACACTGCCAGCACCCGTCGGCCGGTGGTGCAGCCGCCGATGCTGGCGCTGCCGCCACCGCCGCCACCACCACCGCCGCCGCCGGAAAAGCCGCCGGAGCCGGAAACGCCGCCAGAAGAGGCGATGCCCGAACCGGAGCCGCTGGAGCAGCCGACGCCAGCCGAAGAGCCAACGCCAACGCCGGACAATGCCGATCCGGTAACGATGAATGCCGATGCGCAGGCCGGTGGTGACAACTTCGGCATCCAGTCCGGCAGCGGTGGCGGTTCGTCCGGCGTCGGCCGGGGCGGCGCCGGCAATGCCACCTATGGGCGCTACCTCGGCTACCTGATGCAGCAGGCGATCTCGCGCGACGACAAGGTCAAGCGCCTGGCGTTCCAGCTGCAGGTGAACGTGTGGCTGGCCAGCGATGGCCGCCTGGAAAAGGTCGAGCTGGTGCGTGGCAGTGGCAACGAGGAGGCCGACGCGGCCGTGCTCGATGCACTGCGCCGCATCGGCAAGGTCGACCAGGCCCCGCCACCGTCCCTTGATTTCCCCGCCCGCGTCCTGATCCAGGGCCGCCGGCCCGGGGCCTGATTCCCGACCTCCGTGATTTCCCTTCTTCCGATGAGAACCGTGATGAACGACCACGTCCGCGCACGAACCGACTCCCGCCGCCCGCGGCCGGCCCGACGGGCGCTGCTGTGCTGCGCCGTGCTGCTCAGCCTGGCTGCGCCAGCCGGTGCGATGGCCGCCGAAACCACCATGGTCAAGCTGATCAAGGGCCTGATCGCCAGTGGCGCGCTGAAGCCCGAAGATGGCCAGGCATTGCTGGTGCAGGCCGAGGCCGAGGCGGCCGCCGCATCGCGCACCGCAGCCACCGCGACTTCGGCCGCCAGTGGTGGCGTGGCCCTGGAAGCCGGTGACGTGCGCGTGCCCTACGTGCCGCAGAGCGTGCGCGACGGCATCCGTGACGAGGTGCGCCAGGACGTGATGGCGCAGGCCAAGTCCGAAGGCTGGGCGGCACCGAACGAAGTGGCCGAATGGACCAAGCGCATCAAGGTCACCGGTGACATGCGCGTGCGTAGCGAGTCGCGCTTCTTCTCCGAACGCAACAGCGACATCGTGAGCAACTGGTCGTCGATCAATTCCGGCAACGGCTTCGACACCAATACCAACACCAATCTGCAGCTGCCCCCGCTGCTGAATACCCGCCAGGACCGGCGCAACCTGTGGCGCATCCGCGCCCGCCTGGGCATCGAGGCGACCATTGGCCAGCACACCACGGCCGGTGTGCGCCTGGCCAGCGGCAGCAGCAATGGCCCGGTGTCGACCACCGAGCAGCTGGGCGGCGGCCTCAGCAAGAAGGACGTGTGGCTGGACCAGGCCTGGCTGGCCTACAGCCCGGCCGACTGGGTGACGGTGCGTGGTGGCCGCTTCGGCAATCCGTTCTGGACCAGCGATACGCTGTTCTCCAACGACCTGAACTTCGACGGCCTGGCCGCCAACCTGCAGTACGACTTCGATGGCGGTGATCTCGGCCTGTTCGGCAATCTGGCGGTGGTGCCGCTGGAGTACACCTCCGACAGCGCGCCCAGCCAGAGCCGGGTCAAGACTCCGAACGAGAACAAGTGGCTGTCCGGTGCGCAGGTGGGCGTGAACTGGCGCTTCAACGACGACAATGCACTGCGCGCGGCATTGGGGTACTACGACTTCAAGAACATCAGCGGCCGCCTGTCCTCGCCATGTGCGCTGTATGCCGGCGCCGTGGGCTGCGATACCGACTGGTCGCGCCCGGCCTTCATGCAGAAGGGCAACACCCTGATGCTGATCCGCGACATCGCGCGCAACCCGCTGGATCCGGCCAACACGCCGTCCCCGCAGTATGTCGGCCTGGCCTCGGCGTTCCGCCTCGCCACGCTGAACCTGCGCTGGGATACCCAGCTGGCCCAGGACATCGGCATGCGCCTTGAGGGCGACTACATCCGCAACCTGGCCTACGACAAGCAGGCGATGTTCAGCCGTGCCAACAACGGCATCGTCAACAACTACGACGCCGGTGGTACCGCCAGCATCGACACCTTCCGCAGCGGTGACACCGCATGGATGGTGCAGGCCACCTTCGGTGCCACCGAACTGAAGGAGAAGGGCCAGTGGCAGGCGCTGCTGGGCTACAAGCACATCGAGGCCGATGCGCTGCCCGATGCCTACAACGATCCGAACTTCCACCTCGGCGGCACCAACGCCCGCGGCTACTACGTGGGCGGTGCCTACGCGCTGGACGCGCGCAGCTGGATCAGCGGCAAGTGGATGGCGGCCAAGGAAGTGTCCGGCGCGCCGCTGTCGATCGACGTGTTCCAGCTGGAGTTCAACACCGGCTTCTGAGTGGTGGCGTGATGCGGATCACGTAGTGCGTGGCGGGGGCGCAGCGATGCGCCCGTCTAAGGAAAGGAGACCACGCGTTGTTCAAAAGGAGAAGTGGATGAGCCGTCGCAAGCTGTTCGAGAGTCCCGAGCCATCCAGCCAGATGCTGGGTGTTGGTCCGGCCTATGTTTCAGTGGAGGGCCTGCGCCAGCACCTGGCCGAGTTCCTGCTGTATGCGGGGCGGCCGGTGGTGATCATGCGCGGACGCAGCGAAGTGGGCTATTTCCTGCCGGCGCGCTGCTGGCGCCAGCGTGACGATGACCCGCTGGCGGCGGCGGCCGCCGACCAGCTGCTGGATGCGGCCGGTTTCCAGGCCGAAGACATCCAGCAGGTGGAGCAGGAATTCAACGCGATGCGCCAGCGCACCGTGTTGCATTCACGGCGCTGAATCCGGGGCCGCCCTTCCGCGCTCACTGGTGATGCGTGCACCTTCGCGCATCACCAGGGTCACCGGGGTCTTTTCCACCACCTCCAGCAACCGCTGCCACTGCGCATCGCTCAGCTCGGCGCTGGCATGCAGCACGCGGTGCACGTGGAAGCGTCCATCCCCGTCGCGTTCCGAGCGCAGCTCGGCATGGAACTCGCCCAGTTCCCAGCCCTTGCGCTGCGCGTACATGCGTAGGGTGATGGCGGTGCATGCCGCCAGCGAGGCCAGGTACAGGTCGAACGGTGCGAACCCCTTGCCCTGGCCACCCAGCGACGCAGGTTCGTCCGCATCCACGTCGAAGCTGCCATTGCTGATGTGGTGCAGGTAGTTGTCGGCGGTTGAAACAATGCGTGCGTAGGCCATCGGTTTCTCCATCTGTCTTTAGCGTCGAGCCATGCTCGGCTGCCGGAAATCGGCGGCGCCAATACACGCCGGCGCCGCCATGCGATCACTCGGTGCGATCGTACGAGAACTGGATGCCCGCGGTGCCACCGGTTTCGATGAAGAGGTTCATGAAATCCGGAACCGTAGCCGAACGGGCCCAGTCGCGCTGCAGCTCGCAGAAGAGCTGTGGCACGCTGATCAACTGGCCACCGGCCTGTTCGATGCGGCGCAGTGCCGCGTCATGCGCCGCCAGCGACGTGCCACCGACGGCGTCGACCACCACGTACACCTCATAACCCTCCTTCAGTGCGTCCAGCGCCGGGAAGGTCAGGCAGGCCTCGGTCCATAGCGCGGTCATGATCAGCTTGCGGCGCCCGGTGGCTTCAACCGCCTTGCGGAACTCGACGTCCTCCCAGGAATTGATGGTGGTGCGGTCGTAAGTGGGGTAGCCAGCCAGCACCTTGCGCAGCTGCGGGATCGGCGGCTTGTTCAGGCCGGTCTTGACGTTCACCGTCGAATGCACGATCGGCAGCCCGTAGGCCACCGCGGCCCTGGCGGTGCCGACGATGTTGTTGACCAGCAGCTGACGGTCCATCGAGGCAATGGAGTTCACCTGCACCGGCTGGTAGTCGATGATGATGAAGGCGGAATTCTGCGGGGTCAGCAGATGATCGCTGGCCGGGTCGCGGATCGGTTCACTGGACATGATGGGTCTCCTGTTCGGGGGAGTGCCGGCGATCGGCCGGCACCGGGGCAACTCAGCTGCGCTGTGAATCCAGCGGTTCGTGGTTGTTCTGCTCGTCCTGCGCCTGGTCCGGATCGATCACCGGGCGCGCACCGTTGACGTTGGCGGGGTTGCTCAGGGTCAGGCTGCCGGGGAGGCGGGCGATGGCCCGATGGTTGCGGCGGGTCGAAGCCCGCCGCGTTGAAGTGCTCAGTGCGCGATCCGGCCGAAGCGACCGCTGTTGAAGTCGTTGACCGCCTGCGCGATCTCGGCCTGGCTGTTCATCACGAACGGGCCGTAGCCCACCACCGGCTCGTCGATCGGCTCACCGCTGAGCAGCAGCACGGTGGCGTCGCTGTCGGCGTCGACGAACACGTCCTCACCGCTGCGGTCGAAGGTGACCAGCTGTGCTTCGCCGACCGGCGGGCCGCCGTTGACCCGGACCGAACCCTTCAGCACCACCAGCGCCAGGGTGCGGCCGTCGGCCACCGGCAGTTCGGCGTGATGGCCCTGCTGCAGGCGGATGTCCCAGACATCCATCGGCGTGTGGGTGCGGGCCGGGCCGGCGTGGCCGTCGAAGCGGCCTGCGATGACTCGTACGCGGCCAGCGCCATCAGGCAGGTCCACCGAGGGGATCTCTGCGTCGAGCAGGGTCTGGTAGCCCGGCGCGCCCATCTTGTCGCGCGCCGGCAGGTTCACCCACAGCTGGACCATGTCCAGCGTGCCGCCCCGCCTGCTGAATTCCGGCGTATGGAACTCCTCGTGGAGGATGCCGGACGCGGCGGTCATCCACTGCACGTCACCGGCGCCGATGGTGCCGCCGGCACCGGTCGAATCGCGGTGTGCGACCTCGCCCTCGTAGACGATGGTGACGGTCTCGAAGCCGCGATGCGGATGCTGGCCGACGCCACGCGGCGTTTCGCTGGGCGCGAACTGGTAGGGGCCGGCATAGTCGAGCAGCAGGAACGGGCTCAGGTGCTGGCCGTGGGTGTTGTAGGAAAACATCGAGCGGGCGGGGAATCCGTCGCCGACCCAATGCGGGCGAGGGGCACTGTAGGTTCCGGTGACACGCTTCATGGCGATCTCCTGGCCGGGGCTGCCGGCCGCTGTTCTTCGTTGCGGAGACGATATCGCCGTGACAATAAGCCCGGTAGACGCCAATATTTGCCGTCATAGTCCTATCTGGTGAACAATGGCGCTGGCCTTGCGCCGCAGGAGATCGCCCCGTGTTCATCGCTGATATCCGCCGTTGTGACCTCAACGACCTGTTCTACTTCGCGATGGTGGTCGAGCACGGCGGCTTCTCGCAGGCAGGGCGGGCGCTGGCCATGCCGAAGTCGAAACTGAGCCGGCGCATCGCGCTGCTGGAGGAGCGGCTGGGGGTGCGCCTGATCCAGCGTTCGACCCGGCGCTTCTCGGTCACCGAGGTCGGCCAGGACTACTACCGCCACTGCAAGGCAATGCTGGTCGAAGCCGAAGCGGCCGAAGAATCGATCGCGATGTCCCGCGCCGAGCCACGCGGCACGATCCGCCTGGCGTGCCCGATCGCGATCCTGCACGCGCGCATCGGCGCGATGCTGGCCGATTTCCTGGCCCTGCATCCGCAGGTGACCGTGCAGCTGGACGCCACCAACCGCCGCGTGGACGTGGTGGGCGAGGGCGTGGACGTAGCGATAAGGGTGCGGCCCCCGCCGCTGGAGGACAGCGACCTGGTGGTGCGCGTGCTGGCGCGCCGGGCCTGGTGCACCAGTGCCAGCCCGGCGCTGCTGCAGCGGCTGGGCACGCCACAGGTGCCGGCCGACCTGGCGATGATGCCGACGGTCGACCTGGCATCACCCAGCCAGCAGCATGCCTGGGAGTACACCGGGCCGGACGACGTACAGGCCAGCGTGCATCACCGCCCGCGGCTGGTCAGCGATGACATGATCGCGCTGCGTACCGCTGCCATGGCCGGGGTGGGCCTGCTGATGCTGCCGCGGATGATGATCAGCGACGAACTGGCCAGTGGCGCGCTGGTGCAGGTCCTGCCGGAGTGGCAACCGAAGCACGGCATCGTGCACGCGGTGTTCCCGTCGCGACGCGGGTTGCTGCCGGCGGTGCGTGCGCTGATCGACTACCTCGCCGAGCGCTTCGAGGCGCTGCAGGAACCGTAGATCCTTGCCGGTGCACCACCCGTGCGGTGCAGGGATCTACCGGGCGGGAGGGGCACCCTCCGGCACATATACCATGCGTCCGTCCGGCAGCCGATAGGTCACGCCGGCCTTGATCCCGCCACCTTCTCCGATCTCGCCGGTGGACTGATAGCGGGTCAGTTCTTCGCCCTGTTTCACGGTGATGCGCATGTTGGCCTGGCCGGGGTTCTCGATCACCGTCACGTCCTGGCTGGTGAATGGATTGAGCGGATTGCGCACGATCACGATCATCAGGATGCCGGTCACCACCAGGAACAGATCGATCAGGTTCACCACCGACAGGATCGGGTCATCGGCGTCCTCGTCATCCAGGAAGCGCATCAGTGCACCTCCTGCAGGCGTTCGAACATGCGCAGTTCCTGCAGCAGCCAGCGCCGGCGCACGGTCAGCACCAGGTAGGTCAGGCTGGCGGCAACCAGGGCCAGGATCACCGACGAGAAGGCCACCACCATGTTCTCGCCCACGCCCTGCGCGTCGCTGCGGGTCAGCGCCAGCAGCGCCGGGCCCATCGGGATCATGGTCGCGACCAGGCCCAGCATCGGTGCGGTCCGCGAGACGATGCGCAGGCCTTCCAGGCGCTTGAGGATATGCAGTTCCAGGTCGTCACTGCTGCCGCCGTGGCGGGCCTGCCAGGCCAGCAGCTCGGGGCGGTGGCGGCCGCGCCGGCGCTGCAGCCCTTCCCACAGGAACGCGCCGAAGCTGAGGAAGGCGTAGGCCAGCGACAGCAGGATCAGCAGCAGGACCGGAGCGAGGAACAGGTGGGAGAGATCGTAGAGCGTGGATTCAAGCGCGTTCATGCGGAAGCCGTGTTGGAAGGGGAATGGGAAGGGCCGGCGCGGCGCGCGTTGCGCCGCGACTGCAGCAGCGCGCCTGCGCCAAGCAGGGCCAGCAGCGCAGCGAGTGCCCAGCGCGTGGCAGGCGAGTGCGGAGCCGGTGGCGGCAGCTGCCGCATCACCTGGCCGCGCACCCTGGGCGAGGGCGCAGGGGCCGGTTCGGCGGTGGCGGATTGCCGGGCCACGGTGGCCGCAGCCTGGGTTGCCGGTGCGACCGACGCTGCGCGGCCCAGCCCATAGCCGGGACGGGCCTGCGTCGGTGCCGGTTCCGGCGCTGACGCCCCCTGCAGCTGCTGCAGGCGTTCCTGCAGCTCGGCGCGGGTGCGGTCATCGGCTTGCCAGTAGCCACGCGTGATCGCTTCCTGCAGGCGCTCGATCATCTGTACCTGTGCGCTGGCGTTGTGCTGCTCGAACCACGGCGCCAGCCCCAGCTGCCGGCTGTCGCGCACGAAGGTGTCATGCACCGCCTGCCACTGGTCGGCGCGGACCGTCCCGGGTGCGGTCACCTGCCAGCCGAACAGGTTGTCCACGTTCTTCAGCACTTCCAGCGTGCCGGCATAGCCCTCGGCCTGCATCGCACCGATCCACTGCGGGTTGAGGGTCTGTGCACGCAGCTCGTCGGCGAGGAAGCGTGCGGTGCTGCGCGTGCGTGGGGTCGGTTCGCGCAGGTCGGAGACGTACAGCGCCGGGCTGGCGCCATCGAGGTGGCGCACGGCCAGCGCCAGCCCGCCCAGATACTCGAAAGGATGGTCGGTGCTGAGCAGGCCATGGGTGTTGGAGGAGCGCGACAGCACCGCCGCCTGCACGCCGTGCAGCTGTTCGGCGAACAGGTTGCCGCCGGGCAGGGTGGTCGCCCGGCCATCACTGCCGTAGCCATGCTGCAGGCGATCCAGGAAGCCGGAGGCCAGCGCCGCATCGTCCTTGCCCGCCGCGCCGCTGCGCGCCAGCACAGCATGGTTGAGCCCGCTGCCATACTCACCGGGCGCATTGCTGAAGATGCGCAGGCGTGACAGGCGCTGCGCCTGCTCCGCAGGCAAGCCGTCACGCTGCAGGCGCTGCTGCAAGGCCAGCGCATTGCCGGCGATCGGATTCCCGGCCGAGGCCGGCATCGCCGCCAGCTGCTCGATGGCGGCGGCCAGCAGGCGCAGGAACGGATCGAACTGGTCGCGGTAGACGCTGGTGGCCTGGATCACCACATCGATGCGCGGGCGTTGCAGCTCCGCATCGGGCACGATGTCCAGGGCGATCACCTTGCCACCGCTGTCCCAGCGTGGACGCAGGCCAAGCGCGTGCAGCACCTGTGCCTCCAGCACGCCGAGGTGGCGGATGGCCTCGCTCGACCACAGGCTGATGGCGAGTTTGCGTGGCAGCTGCCCATCGTGATCATCACGATAGGCCTGCAACAGCTGCTGCAGGGCGAGCTGGCCGGTGTCGAAGGCTGCGCGGGTGGGAATGCGGTCGGGCTCGAACGCGAACAGGTTGCGGCCGCTGCGCAGCTCCGGCGTGCGGATCGGGTCGCCGCCGGCGCCGGGCAGCACGAAGCCACCAGCGAGGCCGTGCAGCAGTGATTCCATCTCCTGTGTATCCGCCAGTGCGGCATCCAGCTGCACGCCACGCCGCAGCGCTGCGCGCAGGCCGGGGTCGGAGACACCATTGATCGGCGCGCCATCGCGCAGGTGGCGTACCAGCGTGCGGTACGCAAGGCCCTGCTGGATCTGCCGGTAGTCCACCGCCGTGGCCTCCATTGGATCTTCGCCCAGGGCTTGCAGATAGCCCGGGCCCAGCTGCTGCATCACCATCAGCAGCCGATGCTCTGGCGAGGCCGGCACACCGAAGGTATGCAGTCCCAGCGGCAGGTTGCGCTGTGCCAGCGCATGCAGATGGTCATGCAGCACCGGCAGGAAGCTGTCGAAACGTGCCTGCATGTCCACCGCGCTCCAGCCCAGGTCGGCGGCGATGCCACTGTCGGTGGCCAGTGCGCGCAGGCGTGCGGCGGTGGCATCACGCACCGGCCCCTGGTCCAGCTGCTGCAGCTCGTGCACCACCGCGTGCAGGTCGCGCAGCTCGTCGTAAAGCCCGGACGGTGCGAACGGTGGGGTCTGGTGGCTGACCACCACGGCACGGCCACGGCGCTTTGCCTGGATCGCTTCGCCGACGTTGTCCTGGATGTACGGGTAGAACACCGGCAGCTCGCCCACCGCGAGCCACGGATAATCGGCGGCCCACAAGCCGCGGTCCTTGCCCGGCGTCCATTCCTGCGTGCCATGGGTGCCGAAGTGGATCAGTGCATCGGCCTTCCACTGCTGGCGCAGGTACAGGTAGGCGGCCAGGTAATAGTGGCTCGGCACCGACCCGATGTTGTGGGTCGCTTCGCCGACGCGGCCCGCACGTGGTGGCTGCGGCATCAGCAGCAGGTTGCCCAGGCGCAGCCGTGGCAGCACGAACACGGCCTGCCCATGCAGCTGGCGTACCGCCGGGTGGTGTGCAGGATCGCCCCACTGTGCGCGCAGTTCGTCGCGGCGCGAAGCGGGCAGGGTGGCCAGCCAGCGGCGGTAGTCGGCTACCGGCAGGGTATCGGCCAGCCCGGCTTCGAGCAGCGCGTCCAACCGCTGCGGATGGTAGTAACCACCCAGCAGCGCCTGCAACTGCTCGATCAGGGTCTTCTCATCCACTGGCTGCGTTGTGTACCCGGCCTGTACCAACTGCGGCAGCAGCGCCTCGATGCTGCGCGGCACATTGAGGTGCGAGGCCGACAGGTTGCGCTCGCCGTCCGGCGCATTCCAGAACAGCAGCGCCACGCGCTTGTCGGCCACGGCGGTGTGGCGCAGCGCCGCCAGCCGCTGCAGCTTGGCCGCCAGTGCATCGATCTGTTCGGGAATCGGCTGCAGTTCTCCGCGTGCATTGGCCGAGACCACGATCGGATCACTGGCGCCCCAGGCTTCGGGTACGGCGACGAAGGTCGCCAGCGTTGCCATCGGGATGCCGGTGGTCGCCGCGCGCCAGTCATCCGCATCGCCCTGCCGATGGTTCAGCGCCTGCAGCACTGGCACGTCCAGCGTGGCGAATTCGGCGGCACGCGCGGTGCCGTTCTGCAGGTGGGTCAGATTGACCAGCGCATCCACCTCGATGCCGCGCAGCGCCTGCTGCAGGGCGTCGTCGGCGGCCGCATCGAACCAGACCCCGAACAGCGCGATCCTGCGTGCGCGCCCGGCCTCGATCAGCGCGTCCAGTACCTGGGTCTGCATGCCGCTGAGCATGCTGCCGGAAATCAGCACGGCCACCTTCGGCCACGTCGCCTGGCCGTCGCGCTGCCACTGCGCCTGCAATGCCTGTGTGCTGTCCAGCCACTGGCCGCCGCCCGTGCTGTAGCCGGTGGCGGGCAGCACCTGCGGCAGCGGCAGCCCGTCGCTCCCGGCACCGCTGCGCCAGGCCTGCAGGTAGGCTGCCAGCGCGCGGATATTGGCCTGGCCACCGTTGCCGTAGTAGCCGGCGATCCTGCGCGCCACCCCGGCGGGCAGGTGGCCGGAGGCCGGTGCGCCACCGCCCACGCGCAGCCATGGCACCTTGCCGCTGCGCAATGGCCCATCAACCATCGCCATGACCTGTTCGACATCGGCCGGTCGCGGCGTATCCAGCAGCACCAGGTCGCTGCCTGCGGGCCAGCCGTCTGGCAAAGCTGTCGCCGGGTCCACCACGCGCTGCCGGAAGCGCACGCCTGCGGGCGCGCCCAGCGCATCCAGGCGGGCGATCCTGCCTGGCAGCACGAAGCTGCTGCTGACCACCTCCACCCGCAAGGGTTCAGGCTCGGCACGCGCCGATGCGGCCAGCATCAGCCACCCGAGCAGCAGCCATGTCCACCGGCCGCGCATGTTCAGAACGCCAGTTCGATGCCGGCATGCACGTAGCGGCCGGTTTCCGGGTACGGGTACAACGCGCCGGTTTCGTCCAGCCGCTTGTCGGCCAGGTTGTCGATGCCGGCCACCACGCTCACCGCCGCGGTCACGCGCCAGCGCGCATCCAGCGACCACAGCCAGTAGTCGGGCAGGGTCACCTGGCTGCTGCCGGCCACCTGCTGCTGCGGGCCGATGTATTCGCCGCGCACGGCGGCCTGCAGCGGGCCACGCTGCCAGTTCAATGCGGTGGCGCCACTGCGGCGCGGGCGCTCCGGCAGCCACTGCTCGGTCTGGCGGTCTCGCGGGTCCAGCCAGCTCCAGTTCGCCTCGAACGACAGATGCTCGCTGATCGGCGCGGTACCGGCCAGTTCGAGGCCACGGATGCGTGCACGGGCCACGTTGGTGTAGTTGCGCAGTTCGCGGCCACGCACGCCACAGGCGCGCACGCAGGTGGTCTGGATCAGGTCCTTGAGGTCGTTCTGGAAGGCGGTCGCCTGCAGTGACCAGCGCTGCTGCTGCCAGGCCACCGACAGCTCGGCGCTGGTGTTCTGTTCCGGCTTCAGCTGCGGGTTGCCGACAATGGTGAAGCGTCCACCACCACCTACGGCGGAGTACTCCGGCGACAGCTGCTTCAGGCTCGGCGCCTTGAAGCCGCTGCCGATGCCGCCCTTGATCGTCAGCGCCTCTGTGGCATGCCACAGCGCATACGCACGCGGGCTGTGATGCCAGCCGAATTCGGGATGGCGATCGCCGCGGCTGCCGAACACCAGCGAGAGTGCATCGCTCACCTGGATCTCATCCTGCACGAACAGCGCGCTCTGGTCCGATTGCAGGTGGCCACTGCGTGCGCCGGCCGCATCGTCCAGTTGCTGGCGCCGCCATTCGCCGCCGACGCTGACGCGGTGGCGTGTACCCAGCGCGACGGTGGCGCGCGCATCGACGATCTGGTCGGTCAGCTGCTGCGGCCGCGAGGCCTCGCCGCGGTCGCGACGGTTGTCGCGGTCCAGGGTCGCACGGTAGGCACTCACCCGGGTCTGGCCCCAGTCCCAATCGCCCTGGTGGCTCAGGGTGGTCTGGCGGCGACGGATGTCGTCGATGGTCTCGTAGACGTAGGGTGCGGCACCGGCCTGCAACGCATGGCGGCGTCGTTCCTCGCTGCCCTGCAGGTGCGACAGGTCGATGCGCTGGTGCGAGTCCGGGGTCCAGGTCAGTACCGCGCGTCCGGTAGTGACCCGCCGCCCCTCCTGTTCGTCCAGGCGCTCGTCGGTCGGGTCGCGGGTGGCGTCCTTCTGCCGGTGTTCGGCAAACACGCTCAGGCCCAGCGTGCCAGGCAGCAGGGCGCCCCCCGCGTACAGGCCTGCCTGTGCGGTGTTGCCGCCGCGGTCACCGCCGACCACGCCGGCGTTGTAGACCAGGTTGCCCTGCCAGTCGTCGGTGGCGCGGCGGCTGATCACGTTGACCACGCCGCCCAGCGCCTCCGAGCCATACAGCGAGGACATCGGGCCGCGTACCACCTCGATGCGTTCAATCGCCGCAGCCGGCAGCCAGCCCAGGTCGAAGTCCGAATGGGCGATGGCATCGGCCGACGCACTCACGCGCTGGCCGTCCAGCAGCACCAGGGTGTAGCCCGGGTCCATGCCACGGATGCGGATGCCACGACGACCGAAGCCGACCCCGGCTATGGTTATGCCCGGGCTGCCGCGCAGTGCGTCGGCCAGATCCAGCACCGGCCGCAGCTGGATCTGTTCGCGGGTGATCACGCTGATGGAGGCTGGCGCGTCGCTGGCCAGGCGGTCGGTCGCGGTGGCGGTCACCACCACCGGGTCCAGCTGCGAGGGGGCTTCGGCCGCCGCCAGTGCGGGCGACAGGGCAAGGAGGATCGCACCGGGCAGCCGGCGGGCAGGGGCGGAACGGGGCATCGGAAGGGGTCGCCATGAATGTGACGATATAACATAGCATTGTCTTCACGAAATCTTCATAGGCCGAAGGTCCTGCTTCCGGTGACATCGCTGAACAGGGGTGCGGTATCGCGGCGGGGCGCCTACAATCCGGGCTCGGACCGTCGCCATCACGCCCATCATTCCCCGGTCCGGCCTTGGCACCTATGTCTCCCAATGCCCTGGCGCTGGTCGAGCTGCTGATCCGCGAGCGCCGTGCGTTGTCTCGCTTCATCGCGCGCTACCTCGACCCGGCCAGTACCGAGGACACCCTGCAGAACCTGTACCTGAAGGCCTGCAGCGTGCCCGGCGATCCGCCCATCCTGGAGCCGCGCGGCTATCTGTACCGGATGGCCTACCACCACGCGCTCAACCGCAGCCAGGCCGACGCCCGCGAGCGCCGCGCCATGGCCGAGTACGCCGTCGACATGGCCGGGGCCAGTCGTGATGGCGAGGCGCAGGCACTGGACCAGGCGCAGCTGCGCGAGATCACCCAGACCATCCTCGCGCTGCCTGCCCAGGTGCGTGAGTGCTTCGTGCTCAACCGCTACCTGGGCCTGAGCGAGCGCGAGATCGCCGCGCGCCTGGGAATCTCCAAGAGCCTGGTCGGCAAGCATGTGCTGCGCGCAGCGCTGCTGATCCAGCAACAGCAGCAGGGAATGCGTCGATGAGCAGCGATTGCTGTGGGCAGACCGTGCCCGCCGTTGTCACAACTGGAAAGCGCACCCGTTGGCGGTGCGGCAGGCCACAATCATGACCACGTCCGAACCCTCGCCGCGTCAGGCCAGGCAGGCGTTGCGCTGGGTGATACGGTGCAGTGCAGGCCCGCTGCCGGAACGCCAGCAACGAACCCTGAAGCGCTGGCTGCAGGCCGATCCCCGCAATGAGCTGGCATGGCGCCGGCAGCAGGCCTTCTGGCAGGGGCTGGATGCCGCCGGGCCCGAGGTGCTGGCCGCGCTGCCCGGGCTGACCGCGGATCGCGAAGGGCTGCGCCCGATCGGGCCGCGCCGTCGCCTGCCGTGGCTGCTGGCCTCTGCCGCGGCCGTGGTGCTGATGGTCGCGGCCGCACCCCACGCCTGGCTGCTGGCGCGCAGCGATCTGCGCAGCAGCGATGCGCCGCGCGTGGTGCAGCTGGATGATGGCAGCACGGCGGTACTCGATGCCGGCACCGCGCTGGCGCTCGAGTTCGATGGCCAGCAGCGACGGCTGCGCCTGTTGCGCGGACAGGCCTGGTTCCAGGTGGCGCATGAGCAGCGACCGTTCCAGGTCGAGGCCGGCGGTGGCCAGATCCGTGATATCGGCACGGCGTTCAGCGTGTCGATGCAGGGCGCCACGATCATCACCGGAGTCAGCGAAGGCGTGGTCGATGTGCGCCCGGGCGATGGCAGCGTGCAGCGGCTGCGTGCCGGGCAGATGCGCGCGTTCCGCGATGGGCGCTGGCTGCAGCCGCTGCAGCAGGCCGAGCCCGAAGCGATGGCGCCGTGGCGGCGCGGTGAAGTGGCGATCGACGATCTGCCCGCCGCCCAGGCCATTGCCGATCTCGGCCGCTACCGGCGTGCCCCGGTATGGGTACTGGGCGGGCAGGCGGCACGCGTGCGGGTCAGTGGCCTGTTCCATCTGCAGCAACCGGAAACGGCCATCGATGCCGTGGCCGCGCAGGCGGGACTGCGCGTGCAGCGCTTGCCCGGTGGTGCGTTGCTGGTGTGGTGAAGCAGCTGCGGAGCATGGATGAACCGGCCGCATGAAAAAAACATGAAAAAGCCGTGGGCAGCCGTCGTACCCCGCTGTCTATAGAGGTATAGCCAGAGCGAAACAGCGTTTCTCCTCAAGCCAGACATTCCACCGGTACCGGATGTACCGCTGGTCCCGCCCCGCTTGAGGAGTTCCTGTCCATGCCGTCCACGGCATCCGCCTGTCACCGTCGCGCTACCGTCCTGGCCCTGGCCATTTCCACTGCATTGCTGCCGCTGGCCTGGGTGCCGGCCGTACAGGCGCAAGCGGCGGTGGCCGCACCGCTGCGCAGCTACGCCATCCCGGAACAGCCGCTGGCCGATGCCGTGCGCAGCTTTGGCCGCCAGGCCGATGTGCAGGTGGTGTTCCGCAGTGATCTGGTGGAAGGGCGTCGTTCCAGCGCGGTGAACGGCGAGTACAGCCAGATGCAGGCCCTGCAGCAGCTGCTGCGCGGCAGTGGCGTGCGTGCGCAGCGCGCCATGGATGGCACATGGAGCCTGCGCGCCGCAGCGGAGGCGGGGGATGGGGAAGGGGAAGGGGTGCGGGTGACCGAAACACTGGACGTGGCCGGTCGCCTGCAGTCGGAAGGGGGCGAGGCCCGCGATCGGCGCGGCTACGACGATGTGTTCGCGCTGGACATGACCACGGCGTATTCGGGGCGTGACCGGGTGGAGCGCTACCGCGGCTCCAATCCGGCCGACGTGGTCAAGGATCTGGTCGGTGTGTTCAGTGGTGATGCGCGCAACAGCGGCGCGCTGGACATCAACATCCGCGGCATCCAGGGGCCGGGGCGGGTGCCGGTCAGCATCGACGGTGGAGAACAGGCGTTGACCGTCTGGCGCGGCTACAACGGCGTCAGCAACCGCAACTACATCGATCCCAACCTGATTGGTGGCATCCAGGTCATCAAGGGGCCAGGGCTGGTGCGCGATGTGCACAGCGGGATCGGTGGCGCGCTGGTGATCAAGACCATCGACGTCGATGACATCGTGGAAGCGGGTGAGCGCTTCGGCGGGGAGCTGAAGATCGAAGGCAGCAGCAATGCGGTGGCGCCACGCTTGCCGCGGCTGCATACCGGCGAGGACTACCGCACGGTGCCCGGGTTCCCGCAGGGCTCGCCCTCGTCACCGTATGCCGACAGCACGCTGCTGGTGCCGGTGAAGTCGCGCGGTTCGGAAACCAATGTGTTCGCAGGGGAAGACCAGGCCTGGCGGCTGGCGCTGGGCCTGCGCGGCGAACACGTGGACCTGATGGCCGCCTATGCCTGGCGCAAGCGGGGCAACTACTTCTCCGGCACCCGGGGCACAGCGTACTACGACCAGGACCCGCGTGAGCAGTTCGAGTACAAGGGCCTGGACTACATCACCACGCTGGCGCGCTACTTCAGGCCCGGCGACGAGGTGCCCAATACGTCCAGCGAACAGGAATCGTGGCTGCTGAAGGCGACCTGGCAGATCAACGACGACCAGCAGCTGCGCGCCACCTGGCGGCGTACGCTCTCGCACTACGGCGAGATCATGCCCTCGCGCATCCTGTCCGCGCCCGACTACGGTCGCATCCAGTGGCCGCTCAGCCGCGTCGATTCCGATGCCTGGAACCTGGAATACCACTGGCAGCCTGCCGGCAGCCGCTGGCTGGACCTGCGTGCCAATCTGTGGCGCACCGAAACCACCAGTGATACCTACACCGCTGGCGGCTTCCCCAATTTTGCCAGCAATCCCGACTGGAACCCCGGCAGCAGCCCGATCCTGCGCAATACGGCGCTGGCCAATGCGCGCAACGACCGCACCGGCCTGACCCTGAGCAACCGCTTCGCGTTGCATTCCACCCTGGACCTGACCGTGGGCGGCAACTGGCAGTTCGAGAAACTGCGCTCGGCCGACCCGTACTTCGGGGCCAGCGATGGCTGGCGCATGTACCCGCGCGCCGGGCGCCGCCAGGAAGGCGAGGGCTACCTGGTGCTGGACTGGCGCCCGGTGGATTTCCTCTCCCTGAGCGCCGGTGTGCGCTACGCGCGCTACTGGGCCTTCGATGATTTCCTGCAGGAACACCCGGAGCTGATGACCACCTCGGTGTTCCCCAAGGAGGCGCGCTACCGGGTCAACGAACTGCCCGAACGCCCGGCCAGCCTGCAGGGCGAGATCGACGCCATCGAGTCGCAGCGCGAGTTCTGGGACAGCATCGGCATGGGCTTCATCGTTGATGATCTGCTGAAGGGGCTGCTGAGCAAGTATGAGACGCCGGTGGCGGTGGACCACAGCATTCCGTGGCTGCCGGATGCGGACGGCAACTACAGCCGTGCCGGCAACCCCTGCCTGAATGGCGAAGTGGCGGCCATTCCCGGGCTGTTACCGGTGCAGGGCGCGCAGATCCTGTGCACCATCCAGAGCGGGCGGCCGCAGGCCGTGGCCGGGCGCAATGAGCGCAGGCGCGACCACGCCTGGCTGCCGACCTTCTCGGCCACCGCACATTTCTCGCCCGATGCGCGCGCCTATTTCCGTTACAGCGAGGCGGTGCGTTTCCCCAGCATGTTCGAAAGCACCATCGCGTTTTCCAGCAGCCTGAACCCGCTGTACCCGCTCAAGCCCGAGCACGCCTACAACTACGAAGTGGGCTATGTGCACAACCTGTCGGCGTTGTTCGGCAACACCGCCGATGCCGACGTGAAGCTGGCCTACTACGTGCACAAGACCCGCAACGTGATCGAGCGTGACGGCAATTTCCTGTTCGACAACCTGGACAAGCAGCGCATCCGCGGCGTGGAGCTGCAGGCGCGGTTCGACAACCGGCGCTTCTTCACCGACCTGGGCATCACCCGCACGCTGGAAAACAAGGTCTGTGACGAAAGCATGGCGGTGCAGCTCGACGCATTGGCCGGCAAGGTGCCCAACTGCGTGCAGGATGGTTTCGTCAGTGGCTACCTGCTGACCCAGGCCATTCCCCGGTTGTCGGTGAACTGGTCGCTGGGTACCCGGTTGTTCGATGAGCGCCTGGAACTGGGCAGCCGCATCGCGCATTACCAGCACCACCAGAACCCGGACCTGCAGGCCTACCGTGACCGCCTGTATGCCGGCAGTGGTGGGCTGATCTGGCAGAACGTGCCGTTCACCTGGGGAAACATCACCACCGTCGACGCCTACGCGCGCTGGCGCATCAACGACCATGCCAGTGTCGAGCTGGTCGGCACCAACCTCGGCAACCGCTACTACGTCGACCCGGCCACGCGCTCAATGCTGCCAGCGCCGGGGCGCACGCTGAAGCTCGGCGTCACTGCGCGCTTCTGATGACCCGTTCTGTTGTTGTAGCCGTAGTTCCCTCAACCCAAGGAGTAGTTCCATGAAGATGATCTCCCGTTCCGTACTGGCCATGGCCGCCACCTTCGCCCTGGCCGGTGCCGCCCAGGCCGCCGACATCGTCGGTGCGGCCAGCCCGACCACCGATGCGCAGCTGTACGTCAAGGTCGGTGCCTCCGAAGTCAACGGCGGCCCGCACAGCGCAGGCAAGGCCGGCATCGGTGTCGGCACCGTCTCCAACGCGAAGCCGGTCGATTTCCAGGGCCTGTCCGCGTACTCGGCACCCACCACTGTGGGCAACGTGACCGTGCGTACGCTGGCCATGCCGATCACCGGTACCCCGGGCAACCATGCCGGCATGGGCCACTTCAACTTCGTCAAGGTGGGCAGTGGCGATGTGTGGTTCGGTGAGTGGTCCAAGGATGGCGCCGCCGGTGGCTTCAACAACCGCCAGGTGTACTTCGCCGGCGACCGTGCTGGCACCACGCTGCCCAGCGGCACCGCCACCTACGCGGTGGCTGGCCTGAACAAGTTCAACGGCAGCAACCTGCTCAGCGGCACCTTCGCGGCGAACTTCGGCACCGGCAAGCTGACCGGCGGCCTGACCGGTGGTGGCCAGACCCTGGCGATCAGCGCCAACATCAACAGCGCCGATGCGTCCTTCGCCGGCACCGCCGTGGCCAACGGTTCGGTCACCGGCAACAGCCAGGGCCAGTTCTTCGGCGCCAACGCTGCCACCCTGGCCGGTATCGCCACGTTCGCCGGCAACAGCCAGTACGACACCGCCTTCGGCGGCAGCAAGAACTGATCGCCACGCCCCTGACGGGGCAGGGCAGGGACAAGCCGCGATCCGCCAGTCCCTGCTTCGGCCCGCTGCATGCATCACCACGGATCGACCATGCGCCACCCCATTTTTCTTGCGTTCCTGCTGCTGGCTGCCACCGACGTGCACGCCCAGCAGGACGATCTGCGCCGCGTGCTCGAACAGGGCAGCGAACTGCGCCACCAGCAGCAGGACCAGCAGCGCCTGCAGCAGGCTGAATCGCAACGGCCGACGCTCACCATCGATGGCCAGACCGTGCGGGTGGAGCGCACCGTCGATGATCTCGGCCAGGCGTTGTACCTGTCGCTGCAGCACCAACAATGGCAGGCCGCCGCGGCGTTCCTGGCCGAATACATCGAGCTCCCAGGGCACGATCCGTTGTTGCGCCACTATGCGCAGGGCGCGTTGGCGCGCTCGGCCGGTGACCATTCGCGCGCCGCACAGGAGTACGAAGCGCTGCTGGCAGCGCAGCCGGACTTCCTGCCCGCCCGCCTTGAACTGGCGCGTGTCTATGCCGAAGACCAGCGTGACCGCGAGGCGGTGGCGCTGTTCAGCGCGATCAGCGCCAGCATCGACGGCAGCGATCCGGCCACCGCCGGCGTACGCGCACGCGTGGACAGCTACCTGGACGCGTTGCAGGCACGCAGGCGCTGGAAGGGCGCGGTCGCTGCCGGGCCTGCGTGGAGTGACAACATCAACCGCAGCTCGGCCAGCCGCACCTGCCTGTTCGGCGTCGGCGACACCTGCCTGATCGAACGCACGCTGCCCGAAGCGCAGCGCGCCACCGGCCTGGACTATGACGCCAACCTGGAACGGCGCTGGGCGCTGGCCGGCCATCATGGCCTGTACGTGCGGGGGCTGGCGTTCGGCCAGGCCTGGCGTGGCTACAGCGCGTACAACGAGCTCAACGCCAGCGTGCAGGCCGGTTACAGCTGGCGCAGTGCACGGCACACCCTGCAGCTGGCGCCGAGCTATGACTACCAGGCGCTGGGCAACCATGCCCTGCAGGGCGGCAGCGGTGTGCACGGGGAATGGCAGTACGCCCTGGACGCGCGCAGCCTGCTCAAGCTGGAGGCTGACTGGAAGCGCCAGCGCTATCGCCGGCCGGGGCTGGCCGACAACTACGATGGCGAACTGGCGGCGCTGTATGCCACCTGGTTCCGCGCGCTCAACCCGCGCTGGACCCTGTTCGCGGGCGTGGACCTGACCGACAGCAGCGCTGCAGACCCGGCCAACGGTTACCGCCAGCGCGGCCTGCGGCTTGGCGCGGCACGGCAGTGGAGTGGCACCACGGCCACGGTGTTCGTGTCGCTGCGCCATCGTGACTACGACGCCTGGAGCCCTTTGCTGGAGGCGCGCAGGCAGGACGACGAGCAGAACCTGATCGCCATCGTGCGCAGCGAGCGGCTGGCGGTGGCCGGGCTGGTGCCCAGCCTGAGCATCCGCTACGCACGCATCGACAGCACGGTAGGCTGGCTGTACAGCCACGACCGCAGCCTGCTCAGCCTGAAATGGGAGCGCGCGTTCTGAGCGTGCCGCTGCAATGCCGGAGTGAATGGCCCGTGGCCGCGATCTTCATCCATCATCACGCGCCCTTGTAGCCCGGTTCGCGCATCCTGCAGGCGTTGCGGCGGATGTGGGCCGCGTGTATCGAGGAGCGCAGGTCGTGCTGGAAGCAGGCAACAAACCAGAGGGCCTGAAAGGGCTGAGGGTGCTGGTGGCGGAGGATGAATTCGCCATTGCGATGTTCCTGGTGGACTACCTGGAGCTGAAGGGCGCGCAGGTGGTGGGGCCGGCCGGAGACCTGCAGGCGCTGGGTCGGCTGGTGGATGACAACCCCATCGATGTGGCCCTGCTGGACATCAATCTGGGGGGCGAACAGGTGTACCCCCTGGCCGATCGCCTGGCCGAAGCCGGCACGCCGTTCATGCTGACCTCCGGCTACGATGACAATCTGCCCAGCCGTTTCGCTGGCGCCCCCCGTTGCACCAAGCCCTATCACATCGAGGCCCTGGTCCAGCAGCTGGCGGGGTTGGTGGCGACGCCGCAGGCCCCTGCGGGCATCGCCTGATTGCGCGGCATGCCGCGCCGCATCGAGGGCCTCCAGGCCGCTGCCCCGCGGGGCAGCATGCCGCCGGCACCGCGCCTGCAGGCGCGCCTGGATGGCATGGCCGGCCGCATCGCCCGCCATGACTGGGCGTCCAGCCCTCTGGGCGTGATTGAACGATGGCCGCCGCACCTGCGCGCCACCGTCGACCTGATGCTGGCCCACGGCTTCCCGATGATCGTGCTGTGGGGCGAACAGCTGGTGCAGCTCTACAACGATGGCTATGCCGAGATCCTGGCCGACAAGCATCCCGGCGGACTCGGCCAGCCGACCCGCGAATGCTGGCCCGAGGTCTGGCACATCAACGGGCCGCTCTATACCCGGGTCTGGCAGGGCGAGACGCTCACCTTCGAGGACAAGCTGTATCCGCTGGTCCGGCGGGGGCGCCTGGAGGACATCTGGTTCACCATCACCTACAGCCCGATCCGCGGCGAGGAAGGGCGCATCAACGGCGTACTGGTGACGATGTTCGAGACCACCGCCGCGCATCTGGCGCTGGCCGCGCGCGAGCGCGAGAAGCAGTGGCGGCGCGAGAGCGAACGGCGCCTGGAGCTGGCTTTCAGGATGCTGCCGGTGGGCCTGTGCATCGTCGATCTCGAAGGCCGCATGCAGTTGTCCAACGACCAGATGCGCGCCTACCTGCCCAGTGGCAAGGTGCCGTCCACCGATGCGGAGAACCTGCATCGCTGGCGTGGCTGGCATGCGGACGGTTCGGTGATCGGGCCCGAGGACTTCGCCATTGCGCGTGCAATGCGCGGCGAAACCGTGGTACCCGGGCTGGAGTTCCAGTACCTGCATGACGACGGTTGCGCCCGCTGGACGCGGGTCGCCGCCGCGCCGCTGCGCGATGCCGACGGCGAAGTAAGTGGCGTGTTCGCGATCGCTGTGGACATCGATGACCTCAAGCGTGCCACCGAGCGCCAGTCGGTGCTGCTGGCCGAGCTGCAGCATCGGGTCCGCAACATCATGTCCACCATCCATGCCATTGCCTGGCGCACCCGCGTTTCGGTGGGCAGCGTGGACGAATATGCCGAGCGCCTGTGTGGGCGGCTGATGTCGCTGGCACGCACGCAGAGCCTGCTGACCCGCGGCGCCAATGCCGGGGTCTGCCTGCGCGGCATGCTCGACGAGGAGATCGCGGCACAGACACCGGCGGCGGCCGCCTATCACCTGCAGGGTGAGGATGTGCTGTTGCCACCGAAGGCGGCTGAAGTGCTGTCGCTGGCCATCCATGAGCTGGCCACCAACGCGCTCCGGCATGGCGCGCTGGCCCATGAGGACGGCCGGATCGACGTCTGTTGGCACCTGCAGATGCAGGACGGGCAGCCGTGGCTGGGCCTGCACTGGTGCGAGCGCCATGCCGAGGTGGAGGGGTGGCAGATGCCACGCCAGCGTGGCCTGGGCCGGGTCCTGATCGAGCAGCGGGTGCCCTATGAGCTGGCCGGCAGTGGCGAGCTGCGCTTCGGCCCGCAGGGGCTGGATGCCTGGATCCGCTTCCCGCTGCGCGAGCGCGACAGCCTGCTGCAGACCGACGCCCCGGCCACAGGGCCCCTGGGGTAAAAGGGGATTTATCCCCAATTGGGCCAAATTGGGTATAGTGGCCTCATCCACCCTGCCCGGAGCCGTGCCATGACCCTGCCGCTGGATCTGCCTGGCCTCGAGAAGGCCCCGGCCTCGTCGGTGAAGACCCGGGGCTGGCCGAGCCTGATGCGCACGGTGCGCGAAAAGCAGGCGCTGGTCATCACCAACCACAATCATCCGGAAGCGGTGATCGTGGACATCCGCACCTATCAGGAGCTGCTGGCCAAGGCCGCCGGCGGTGATGCCGGTGAGCGCAACGAGGAACTGCAGCGCCTGCGCAGCGAGTTCGACCAGGCCCTGGCCGGCCTGCAGCGCGGGGAAGGGCTGGGCAAGGTGCTGGGCCAGCCGATCCGGCGCGGCCGCAAGGTCACCCTCGGCCGTCCGCTCTGATCGATGGGACGCATCCTGGCGCTGGCCGGTGTCAATGGCGCCGGCAAGAGTTCGCTGCTGGGCACCTGGCTGGATGCCCAAGGGCTGGGCTGGTTCAACCCCGACGCCTTCACCCGCCGCCTGGTCGACGCCGGCTGGCCATTGCCGGAGGCCAACGCCGAAGCCTGGCAGGAAGGCACCCGCCGCCTGCGCCAGGCCATGGCCGATGGCACCAACTTCGCCTTCGAGACCACACTGGGTGGCAACACCATCCCGCGCCTGCTGCGCGAGGCCTGCGAACGGCAGCAGGTGGCGATCTGGTTCTGCGGGCTGGCCGATGTCGAGCTGCACATCGCCCGTGTTGCCGCACGGGTGGCAGCCGGTGGCCACGATATCCCGGTGGAGAAGATCCACGCGCGTTTCGATTCGGCGCGCGCGAACCTGCTGGAACTGCTGCCGCACCTGGCCGAGCTGCATGTCTACGACAACAGCGCACCGGCCGACGCGCAGGGTTGCGTGGTGCCGCTGCCGGTACTGGCGATGGCGCAGGGCCAACTGCATTACCCGGTTGCCGTGGCCGACCTGCTGCACACGCCCGGCTGGGCCAAGCCCATCGTGATGCGCGCGATGGAGTTGAACACGCCCCGGTAGATCCTCGCCATGCGTGGATGCCTTCCGCGCATCGCGCGAAACTGCACCGTGCACGACTGGGCGCCACCGGAGCTGCGGTTAGACTGGCCGCACATTCAAGGAGGATGCCATGCACGGACCTGCGACGCTCCGCTCCACTTCGACCCGCCTGGTGCTTGCTGCGCTGGCGCTGTCCTGCCTGCCGGTGATGGCCGCGCCGCCCGCTTCCAGGCAGACAGTGGCGCCGCCCAGCCTGGTACAGGCCTATCGGGCCGCCGAAGCCAACCTGCGGTTGATTCCCGGCGACGACATCGAATCGGATTTCCGTCCGGTGTGGACGGCTGTTGCTGATCTTGATGGCGATGGCCGTGCCGAGGTCGTGTATTTCTACACGTCCACCTACACCGGCGGCAGCTTCGCCCAACGCAATGTCGTTGCGGTGATGACCGCGCTGGCCGCGAACGACCCGCGGGGCCAGGAAAACAGGAACAGCCTGTCGCCGGTGGAAGCGGAGGACTATGCCGCCATCCGCCAATATGGCTATGGTGACGATGCGGTCGAACAGATCCCAGGCGCCATCCACGCCATCCGCATCCAGGGCGACCGCATCATTGTCGATTTCACGGTGACTGCCGGGGCGACGGTCTGCGAATGGAAGAGCCCGAACCGCCACGTGTGTCCACCCGAGGGCGACTACACCTGGACGCTGCGCTGGACGCCGGGGAAGCTGACCCGCATCAGCAGGTAGCGCCAGGTAGCGCCGGGCGTGCCTGCCCGGCGCCATCTGCCCAGTGCATCCGCGCCATGCATGGGTCGCGTTCTGCGCCCAGCCTCAGGCCGGCTTCACCTGCTCGGGCTCTGCAACGTCCGGCAGCGGTGGCAGGGTCGGGTCCACCGTCACTGGCACATCGCTCTTCAACAGTGCGGCGGCTTCCTTGTCGCTACCAACGGCCGGCGGTGAACCGCGCAGCGGCAGGCCGGCGGTCTCCTTCACGAACAGCATGGTCACCAGGCCGATCACCGCTGCGCCCATCAGGTAGTAGGCCGGTACCAGCGGGTCGCCGGTACGCTCGACCAGCCATGCGGTCACCAGCGGCGTGGTGCCACCGAACAACGACACCGACACGTTGAAGGCGATCGACAGCGCGCTGTAGCGCACCGGGGTGTAGAACAGCGCCGGCAGCGTGGACGGCATCGAGCTGGTGAAGCACACCAGCGCAAGCCCCAGCAGCATCAGGCCGAGGAAGATCAGCCCGTCGTTGCCGCTGCCGATCAGCAGCAGGCACGGAATGGCCAGCACCAGCAACGCGATGCACGCACCGATGATCATCGGGCGGCGGCCCAGCCTGTCACTGAACAGTCCGCCGACAATGTTCAACGGCATCATCACCAGCATCACGATGATGATCAGCAGCAGGCCCTTGCTCTCGGCGTAGTTCATGGTGACGCTGAGGTAGCTGGGCATGTAGGTCAGCAGCATGTAATCGGTCACGTTGAAGACCAGCACCAGGCCCATGCACACCAGCAGCTGGCGGCCATGCACCTGGAACAGCGCGCCCAGCCCGGGCCGGTCGTGCTCGCGCTTCTCGGCTTCTTCGGCGAAGGCGCGGAACGCCGGGGTTTCCTCCAGCTTCATGCGCATGTACAGCCCGAGCAGGCCCAGCGGGCCAGCCACCAGGAACGGCACGCGCCAGCCCCAGTCCAGCATCTGTTCACTGCTCAGCAGCATGTGCAGCGCGGTTACCGTACCGGCGCCGGCGATGTAGCCGCCCAGCGTGCCGAACTCCAGCCAGCTGCCCATCAGGCCGCGGTTGCGGTCGGTGGAATACTCGGCGATGAAGGTGGCTGCGCCCCCATATTCGCCACCGGTGGAGAAGCCCTGCACCACGCGCGCCAGCAGCAACAGCACCGGTGCCCAGATGCCGATGCGCTCGTAGGCGGGAATCAGGCCGATGGAAAAAGTGCCCAGCGCCATCAGGATCATGGTGAACGCCAGCACTTTCTGGCGGCCGTAGCGATCACCCAGCGGGCCGAACACCAGGCCGCCCAGCGGGCGCACCAGGAACGCCACGGTGAAGGTGGCGAACGCGGCGATCACCTGTGCGGTGGGATTGCTGGAGGGGAAAAACACCTGGCCGATGGTGACGGCGAGATAGCCGTAGACACCGAAATCGAACCACTCCATGGCATTGCCGAGCGCGGCGGCGCCAACGGCGCGCTTGAGCATGGGCTTGTCGACGACGGTGATCTCATCGACCTTCAGGTGGCGGCGGCGTTTGAACCAGCCGAAGTGGGCATGTGCATCGGGGGTGTCCTGCATGGGGGCTCCCTTGTGGATATGGAATAGGGGAATGGGCGATGGGGCGTGTCCCGGAAATCGGAAACGGCGATGCAGGCGCAGCTGGCGCAGGGGCATCGGTGGATGGCGTGGGGGCCGGGGGAACGTGTGCAGGCACGACGCCACGCGCACGGCAACGCACCGCCGTGATGGCGGAAACGCGGCAACAGGATCACTGCGGGCGCGCAGTCAGCGGCCGGAGGTCACAGCAGCGTAGGGAGTGCAGGCCGAGGGCCTGCGGGCGTCATCCGCCGGGATCCAGCGCGAGGCGATGGAACTGCAGGGCGGGAACAATCGTGGCAAGCGAAGCGCCGGTCGGCAGTGCTTCCCACGTAACAGGTGCGCCCGTCACGTAGTGGGTCGTGTCGATCATCCGTTCATCATAACGGCATCGGCGTGAGCATGCAGCGAAGCGGGCTGAGCTGCACGCTGTGTTCCATCGCGCCTGTTCATCCGCCAGCGCAATGCGATGACATGCGTTGAACGAACTCTGGCCGCAACGCTCACACAGTGCTGTCTACGGTGGCGGTGAACGCAATGACGCAATCGAGAAGGAGCACCGCATGACCCGTCGCATTCCCGAAGGTACGCTGATCATCGTCGCCGATGGTGGTTCTGCGCGTGTGTTCACCAACGTCGGCAGCGAGCATCAGCTGGCCCTGAAGCAGGAAGGCGAACTGCGCCTGCAGGACATCAGCGAGCAGGGTGTTTCCGGGCAGGGGCCGGCCGGTGCGGTACCGAAGGACATGTCTATTTCCCAGCTCAACGAAGCGACGTTCGCCAAGCAGGTGGCCGAGCAGCTCAACGAGGATGCACTGAACAACCGCTACGCGCACCTGGTGCTGGTGGCGGACCCGACCACGCTGGGGCGCATCCGCCCGCTGCTGCACAAGGAGGTCCAGGCACGCCTGCTGGGCGATATTGCCAAGGACCTGACCAACGCACCGTTGGCGGATATCCAGAAGGCGTTGGCTGCGTAGGCTCGGCGCGGTACTGCGCTGCAATGAGGGTGGCGATCGTGCTGGTCCCGGTGCCGGCGGCCGCACTGCAGCATGCGGCACGGCAAACCCGGTGCTAGGATCTGACCACCACCTGAATCGATCCAAATGCCGATGCCCACGCTGGACCGTCGTCTCCTGATCGTCTTCGCCGCCACCGCCATGCTTGCCTCCGGTGCGGCGTCGGCAGCCCCAACGAAATCCGCTGCGGAACGCGCCTACGCCGCCGTTGATCCGTTCATTGGTACCGGCGGCGAGGGTCACACCTACCCTGGCGCGACGGTGCCGTTCGGCATGGTCCAGCTCAGCCCGGATACGCGCATCCAGCCCCGCGAAAAGGCGTATGGATGGGCGGCCGGCTACCGTTACGACGACAGCAGCATCGTCGGCTTCTCGCACACGCATTTTTCCGGCACCGGCCATTCGGACCTGGGCGACATCCTGCTGATGCCGTTCACCGGCGATCCCGGGCTGGAGCGCGGCGACCCGGAGAAGCCGCGCAGCGGTTACGCCTCGCGTTTCCGCCACGACGATGAGAAGGCCGAGCCGGGCTACTACGCGGTCACCCTGGACGACTACAAGGTGCGTGCCGAGCTGACCACCAGTGCGCGCGTGGGCGTGCATCGCTACGCCTTCCCCAAGGGCGCCGATGCCAAGGTGCTGCTGGACATGCGCACCAGCATGTATGACTACCCGGGCAAGGTGCTGTGGTCGCGGGTGCGGGTGCGCGCCGACGGCACGGTGACCGGCTTCCGCGAGACCCGCGGCTGGGCGCCGGGCCGCCAGCTGTACTTCGCGATGCGTTTCTCGCGCCCGCTGTCGGGGCATGCGCTGCACAACACCGAGCAGGACATCGTCTACAAGGGCTTCCCGCCGCCGGGTGAGAAGGACCCGGCACAGCGTGCACAGATCGAGGGCCGGCAGCTGGTCGGTACCTTCGCATTCGGCAAGCTGGATGCACCGCTGGTGGTCAAGGTGGCCATCTCGCCGGTCAGCGAAGCCGGTGCCATCGCCAACCTGGACGCCGAAGTGGCCGACTTCGATTTCGACCGCGTGCGTGCGCAGGCGAAGCAGGAATGGACGCAGGCGCTGTCGGTGCTCGACATCGATGCGCCTGAGCACGCGCGGCGCAGCGCTTACACCGCGCTGTACCACACCATGCTGGGGCCGACGCTGTTCATGGATGCCGATGGCCAGTACCGCGGCTCGGACAATGCCGTGCACAAGGCAGAAGGATTCACGAACTATTCCACGTTCTCGCTGTGGGACACCTACCGCGCGCTGCACCCGTTGCTGACGCTGGTGCAGCCGGAGAAGCGCAACAGCGACTTCGTCAATTCGATGCTGGCCCACCATGAGCACAGCCCCTACGGCATGCTGCCGGTGTGGTCGTTCCATGGCCTGGAAGACTGGTGCATGATCGGCTACCACGCCGTGCCGGTGATCGCCGATGCCTACGTGAAAGGCATTCGTGGCTTCGACGCCGACAAGGCGTTGAAGGCAATGGTCGAGACCGCCAACTACGGTCCGTACGACGGCATCGCGCAGTACCGCGAGCTGGGCTATGTGCCGATCGACGAGGAAGGCGAGGCGGCCAGCAAGACGCTGGAATACGCCTTCGATGACTGGACCATTGCGCGCATGGCGCAGGCGATGGGCAAGGCCGATATCGCGGCGACCTTCGACACGCGTGCCGGCAACTGGCGCAACGCCTTCGACAAGGACACCGGTTTCATGCGCGCGCGCAAGCGCGATGGCAGCTTCCGTACGCCGTTCGACCCCAGCGCCAGCGGCTATGGCACCGACTACACCGAGGGCAATGCCTGGCAGTACTCGTGGTACGTGCCGCAGGATGTGGCTGGCCTGGCCGCCGTGCATGGTGGCAGTGACAAGCTGCTCGCGCGACTGGACGACGTGTTCAATGCCAAGGTCGACCCGTCGATCTTCGCGCACATGGAAGACATCACCGGCCTGATCGGCTGGTATGCGCATGGCAACGAACCCAGCCACCATGTGGCCTACCTGTATTCGTACGCCGGCCAGCCGTGGCGCACGCAGGCGCGCCTGAAGCAGATCATGGATACCCAGTACGCCGATCGCCCCGATGGCCTGGCCGGCAATGATGACGTCGGCCAGATGTCGGCGTGGTATGTGTTCACCGCGCTGGGCTTCTACCCGGTGGCGCCGGGTTCGGGCGAGTACATTCTCGGCCGCCCGTTCCTGCCGAAGACCGCGATGCGCCTGCCCAACGGCAAGCGCTTCACCATCGTTGCCGATGGGCTGGATGACAGGCACACCTATGTCGGCAGTGTGAGCCTCAACGGCAAGCCGCTGCAGCGCACCTTCCTGCGCCATGACGAGATCCTGGCCGGTGGCGAGTTGCGCTTCAACATGCAGGCCGAGCCGAACAAGGACTGGCCGGGGCAGGGCGCGCAGGCACCGTATTCGATGAGCCGGTGATGCTGGGCGGCGTGGTCCTCACGCGCGCGATCAATGGCGCCCACCAAGGTGGGCGACTACAGGAAGAGGTGATCGGGTAGTTGCCACCCCCGGTTGGCGCGCGGGACCCCGCACCTGGTAGATGCCAACCTTGGTTGGCACGCGGGAAATCAATGGCGCCCACCAGGGTGGGCGACTACCGGGGGCGGAACCGCAATGCCACCCGCGCGCCGCCGATCGGCGCGGTATCGATCATCAGCATCGCGCCATGCCGCTGTGCGATCTCGGCCACGATCGCCAGCCCCAGCCCACAGCCATCGCCCTCGCTGCTGGCCCGGTAGAAACGTTCCGTGACGCGGCTGCGCTCGCCCTCGGCGATGCCGGCACCGTCATCGTCCACCCACACCTGCACGCCGTCGGCATCCTGCTGCACGCCCAGGGTGATCACCCCGCGCGCAGCACCGTAGCGCAGCGCATTGTCCAGCAGGTTGCCCAGTGCCTCGCGCAGCAGCTGCGGATCGCCCTGTACCTGCACGCCGTCGTCGGGTCCTTCGTAGCCCAGGTCCACGCCGGCCGCCAACGCACGATCGGCGTAGCGCTCGACCACGCCACGCGCCAGCGCGGCCAGCTCCAGCGGTTGCAGCGACAGTGAGCTGCCGTGCGGATCCTCGGAGCGGCTGAGCATCAGCAGCTGATTGACCAGGTGCTGCAACCGCGCCAGCCCGGCCAGCGTGCCGGACAGCGCCAGCTGCTGGGCCTGCGGATCCTGCTGGCGCAATGAACTCTCCAGCTCTACCTGCATCGCCGCCAAGGGGGTGCGCAGCTGGTGTGCGGCGTTGCTGACGAAGCGCCGCTGCGCGGCCTGCATGGCGTCCAGCCGCTGCAGGAGTGCGTTGTACGCCTCCACCGCCGGCCACAGCTCGCGCGGCGCCTCCTGCGCGGGCTCCAGTGGCGCCAGCGGGTCCGGGCGCGGGCTGGCCAGCCGGCGTGCCACCTGGTTGGCATGCCGCGCGGCAGCACCGGTACCAGACCACGCCAGCCAGGCGGCCAGCGCCAGGATCGCTGCCTGGAACGGGATGCTGGTCAGCAGCAGCTTGCGCTCCAGCCGGTGGCGCTTGCGCAGCGTCTCGGCCACGCGCAGCCGGATGTCGTGGCCCGGGCCGGCGCTGACGACCACTTCGACCATGCGCACCGGCTGCCCGCGCAGACGTGCGTCGTAGTAGACGGCGTCATCGCTGCCGGCGGCGACCGCGGGGCGTGGCAGGGCTTCGGGCAGGTCGCCATACAGGCGGCCGCCATCGGCATCGACCACCTCGCCATGCACTTCGTCGGCAGTATCCCAGGTGAACATGCGCGACACCGCTGGCGTGATCTCGATCGATGCACGCCCGTCCTGCACCTTCACCAGCTCGGACAACGACATCGCCGAGTCCAGCAGCCAGCGGTCGTAGACCTGGCCGGCGTAGAAGCGGGCCAGTGCGAACGAACCGACCGCGCTGCACAGCAGCAGCACCAGCAGCGGCAGCCACAGGCGGCGCAGCAGCAGGCCTCGCAGGCTGTGCACGCGCTCAGTCACCACTGGCCTCCAGGCGGTAGCCGAGGCCACGCAGCATGCGGATGCCGACGCCTGCACGCGCCTGTTCCAGCTTGCGGCGAAGGCGGCTGACATGCACTTCGATCACCGACAGGTTGGCCTCATGGTCCCAGCTGTACAGCGCGTCGAACAGGCGCTGCTTGGTGACGGTGCGGCCGGGGTGCTGCATCAGTGCCTCGACCAGCGACAACTCGCGCGCGGTCAGTTCGATGCGCTGGCCGTCCACCTGCACTTCGTTGCGGATGCTGTCGAAGCACAGGCGGCCCAGTCGCTTCTGCGCCGGTGCATCGCTGCGGCGGCGCGACAGCGCACGCAGCCGGGCTTCCAGTTCACCCAGCGCGAACGGCTTGGCGAGATAGTCGTCGCCACCACGGTCGAGGCCGAGGATGCGGTCCTCCACGCCATCGCGCGCGGTCAGGATCAGCACCGGCAGGGTGACGCCGTCATTGCGCAGGCGCGACAACAGGTCGAGGCCATCGACGTCGGGCAATGAGAGGTCGAGCACCATCACGTCATACGGCGCGCTGGCCAGTGCGGCGGGCGCGTGCAGCCCACGCGAGAGGTGGTCGCACAGATGGCCGGCGCCCTGCAGGGCGCGGATCAGTCCATCGGCCAGGGCCGCGTCGTCTTCGATGAGCAGGATTCGCATTGCAAGCTTCGTGCAAGGTTGGGGCAAGTTTGGCGCAAGTGCGTCACCTTACCGTGACGCGCATGAATTTCTCCCCTCGCATTGCGGCCGTGCTGGCCGCCCTTCTGTGCGCACCTGCCGCATCGGCGCTGTCCCTGCAGGAAGCGCAGCGCGCAATGGAAGCACACAACCCGGACCTGCGCGCCGCGGCACTGGAGCTGCGCGGGGTGCAGGGTGACGCGCAGACAGCGGCATTGCGCCCGGCCACCGAGCTGTCGATCGGCACCAGCAAGATCAGCTCCAAGCACGGCATCGGTCCGGGTCGCTGGCAGGACAAACGGGTGGACAGCACGCTGGGGCTGGGCTGGACCTGGGAACGCGGTGGCAAGCGCGCATTGCGCATCCGCCAGGCCGACGCACTGCTGGAAGTGGCCGGGCTGGAGATGCTCGATACCCGGCGCCGCCAGCAGGTGGCCCTGCATGAGGCCTACTTCGGCCTGAAGAGCGCGCAGGAACGGGTGCAGATTGCCGATGCCAACCGCCAGAGTTCGGCCGAGCAGATGGCGGCGGCGGACAAGCAGGTTGCCACCGGGGCGATGGCGCCGGTCGACCGCGCGCGGCTGGCGGTGGACGACCTTGCGGTGGCCGACGCGGCGCGCGAGGCGGCGCTGGATCTGCGCGACGCCCGGAATGCGCTGGCACTCCTGCTCGGCCGCGACGACAGCCGTGACCTCAGTGCCGATGACCCCTGGCCGGATCCCGCCGGCCTTGCCGATACGCGTGCGTTCGATCCGCAGCAGCGCGCCGATTTGCGCGCGGCACGCTCGCGCCTGGCCGCTGCCGATACCGGTGTGGCGCTGGCACGCAGCGAGCGCCACCGCGACATCCAGCTGGGCGTGGAAGCCGAGCGTGAGCCGACCGACATCAGTGGTGTCACCTGGGGGGTCTCGCTGACCATCCCGCTCGGCGGCCCATCCCGCGCACGCGGCGCGATCCAGCGTGCCGAGGCCGACCGTGACAGTGCCGCGCTGGAGCTGCAGGTGCTGCAGCGTGAAGCGCGCGCCGAGCTGGACCAGTTGCAGGCCAGCGCGCAGTCCGCTGCGCAGCGCCGCAGCGACTACGAAGGGCTGCACGCCGACGCCGCACGCAAGGCAGTGCAGGGCATCGAACTGGCCTATCGCCGCGGCGCCGCCAGCCTGACCGATCTGCTGGATGCGCGCCGCAGCTGGCGCGACTTCGAGGCCGCGCTGATCGAGGCGCGCGCCGACCATGCCATTGCCCTGGCGCGCTGGGAAGCGGCCACATCCGTTGCTGAAGGAGAGTCCCGATGAAGTTCACCGTCGCCCATCGCCCGCGGGCGCGACATGCCGTGCTGCCGGTCCTGCTGGCACTGGTCCTGCTGGGCGGCTGCGGCCGTGAGCCGGCGTCGTATACCGAGGATGCGCCCCAGGTCAGTGCCGGGCAGATCCAGTTTCCCGCCGGCAGCCGCCAGCTGGATGTGCTGCGCAGCGAGCCGGTGACCGCCGGAGCCAGCGCCAGCCTGCAGCTGCCGGGCCGGATAGTCTGGGACGAGACCCGCTCCAGTGCGCTGCGCACGCCGCTGGCGGGGCAGGTGGCGCGCATCGAGGCGCAGCCGGGGCAGAAGGTGAAGGCGGGCCAGGTGATCGCCTGGATCACCTCGCCCGAGTTCGGCCAAGCCCAGGCCGACGGTGTGCGTGGCCGCGCCGAGCTGCAGCAGGCACGCAGGGAACTGGACCGCACCCGCGAGCTGCATGCGGCGGGTGTGGCGTCGGGTCGCGAGCTGGATGAGGCCGAGGCCAACTTCGCCGGCAGCCAGGCCGATCACGCGCGTGCGACCGCCTTCGCCAGGGCGTATGGCAATGGCCAGCACGTCGACCAGCGCCTGCCGCTGCGCGCGCCCATCGACGGCGTGCTGGTGGAACGGCGGATGAGCCCGGGCATGGCCGTCAGCCCCGACAGCGAGCAGCCGCTGGCGGTGATTGGCGATCCGGACCGCCTGTGGCTGCTGCTGGACGTACCCGAGGGCCTGGCCGGACGCTTGAAGGCGGGCATGCAGGTCAGCGTGCCCGGTGCCGATGGACAGCCGCTGCAGGCGACCCTGCAGCATGTGGATGACTTCGTCGACAGCGAGCGCCGCGTGGTGCAGGCGCGCGCCGAGCTGGACAACCGTGCACGGGGTTTCAAGGCGGGCCAGTATGTGCGCGCGCAGGTGGCCTTGCCGGCCGAGGGCGGTGTCTCGCTGCCCGATGCCGCCGTGCTGCTGATCGACGGCAAGCAGGTGGTGTTCGTGGAGGAGGGCAAAGGCCGCTTCGTGCGTCGCGCCGTGCATGCCGAGGAACTGGGCGATGGCCACCTGTGGGTGCGTGAAGGCCTGGCTGCGGGCAGCAGGGTGGTGGTCGAGGGTGGCCTGCTGCTGCAGCAGCTGGTGGACAGCGCGCCGGCAGCCGCCAGCACCGGCACGGGGCACGCCGCCCCATGATCGATCGCCTGATTGCCTATTGCCTGCGCCAGCCGCTGATGGTGATGCTGGCGCTGCTGCTGTTCATCGGCGGCGGTATCGCGGCGTTCCGCGTGCTGCCGGTGGAAGCCTTCCCGGATGTGTCCGATACCCAGGTGACGGTGGTATCGCTGCACCCGGGGCGTGCCGCCGAAGAGGTGGAGCGCGAGGTGACGATGCCGCTGGAAGTGGCGCTGTCCGGTATCCCGCATTCGGTGCGGGTGTTCTCGCATACGCAGTTCGGCCTGTCGATGATCATCCTGACCTTCGACGACAAGGCCGATGACTACTTCGCGCGCCAGCAGGTGCTGGAGCGCCTGCAGGGCGTGGAGCTGCCGGAAGGGGTGACGCCGGAACTGGAGGCGATGAGCTCGGCGGTGGGCGAGATCTACCGCTATGTGCTGAAAGGCCCGCACCTGACACCGACCCAGCTGCGCACCGTGCAGGAATGGACAATGGAGCGCAGCCTGCGCACCGTGCCGGGCGTGGCCGATGTGATCAGCTTCGGCGGCTTCGCGCGAACCTTCCAGGTCAAGCCGGATCTGGACAAGCTGCGCGACCGCGGCATCAGCCTGGGTGAGTTTGCCGAGGCGCTGGAAAAGGGCAGCTCGAATGCGGGCGGTGGCTACGTTGAACGCGGGCAGCAGCAGTTCCTGATCCGCGGCGTGGGCCTGATGCGCTCGCCCACCGACATCGGCAACGTGGTGGTGGGGCAGCGCGGCGGTACGCCGATCCTGGTGCGCGACCTCGCCAGCATCGCCGACACCGGCCTGCCCCGGCAGGGCCTGGTCGGCCAGGACGACAACGACGATGCCGTGTTCGGCATGGTGCTGATGCGCAAGGGCGAGAATCCGTCCGATGTGCTTGATGCCCTGCATGCGCGCATCGCCGAGATCGAGGCGAACCAGCTGCCGGCCGGGGTCAGCATCGAGCCGTTCTACGACCGCTCGTGGCTGGTCTCGACCACGCTGAAAACCGTCTTCAGCAACCTGCTGGAAGGCGCGGTGCTGGTGTTCCTGGTGCTGTGGCTGTTCCTGTACAACGCCCGCGCCGCGCTGATCGTGGCGGCGATGATGCCGCTGGCCCTGCTGTCGACCTTCCTCGGCCTGCACCTGTGGGGGGTACCGGCCAATCTGCTGTCGCTGGGCGCGATGGACTTCGGCATCATCATCGACGGTGCGGTGATCGTCACCGAGCACATCGTCTCGCGATTGTCGAAGCTGCCAGCCACGGCCGATCGCAGGACGCGGTTCTCGACCATTCTTTCGGCGGCTTCGGAAGTGGGGCGGCCGACCTTCTTCTCGATGCTGATCATCATCGCCGCGCACATCCCGATCTTCACCCTGCAGCGCCAGGAAGGCCGCATGTTCGCGCCGATGGCGTACTCGGTGACCTCGGCATTGATCGGTGCATTGATCCTGGCGCTGACCGTGGTGCCGCTGTTCTGTTACTGGTGGCTGCGGCGCGACCGCATGCGCGATGGCAATCCGCTGATGGACCGCCTGACCGGCTGGTACCGGCCGATCCTGGAACGCGCCCTTGCGCGCCCGCGTGCGGTGGTACTGACCGCGGTTGCGCTGCTGGTCGGCACGCTGGCGCTGGGCACCCGGCTGGGTTCGGAGTTCCTGCCCGAGCTGGATGAGGGCTCGATCTGGCTGACCGCCACGCTCGATCCCAGCACCAGCCTGGCCGAAGCGCAGCAGCAGTCGCGGCGTATCCGTGAGCTGGTCGGCACCTTCCCGCAGGTGTCGACGGTGGTGGCCAAGCTGGGGCGCCCGGAAGACGGCTCCGATGCCAAGGGCGCCAACCAGATCGAGGCGCTGGTGGCGTTGAAGCCCGAGAAGGAATGGCCGAAGGGCGTGGACAAGCGGCAGCTGGTGAGCGACCTGCAGCGCACGCTGGAGCAGCGCATTCCGGGGCCGGAGTTCTCGATCTCGCAGCCGGTGCGCGACAACATCCTGGAGAGCATCTCGCAGATCAAGGGCCAGGTGGTGATCAAGGTGAGCGGCTCGGACCTGGACGTGCTCAACCAGCAGGCGCAGGCCATCCTGGGCCAGGTGCGCGGGGTGGAGGGCGTGGAGAGCGCCTTCATCGACCGTGATGGCGCGTTGCCACAGCTGCAGATCGAGATCGACCGGGATCGTGCCGCGCGCTACGGACTGAACGTGCGCGACATCGACGAGGTGATCGAGACCGCACTGGGCGGGCGCCAGGTTGGCGAGCTATGGGAAGGCGACCGCAAGTTCCCGATCACGCTGCGCCTGGACGACGCCGACCGCGACCTGCAGCGGCTGCGCACGGTGCCGGTGGGCATCGGTGATGGCCACACCGTGACGCTGTCCGATGTGGCCGATTTCCGCATGGCCAGCGGCGCGATCAACATCTCGCGCGAGAACGCACAGCGGGTGAAGGCGGTGAGCATCTTCATTGCCGGGCGTGACATGGGCAGCGTGGTGGCCGACATGCGCAAGCGCGTGGACGCCAGTGTGCAGCTGCCGGAAGGCTACCGGCTGGAATGGTCCGGCGAGTTCGAGAACCAGCAGCGTGCGATGAAGCGGCTGGGCTGGGTGATTCCGCTGTCGGTGCTGGTCATCTTCGTGCTGCTGTTCGATGCCTTCAAGGACATCAGCAGCGCCGCACTGATCCTGGCCAACGTGCCGTTGGCGATGATCGGCGGCATCCTGGCGCTGTGGTTGACCGGCATTCCACTGTCAGTGTCGGCGGCGATCGGATTCATTGCGTTGTTCGGGCAAGCGGTGCTCAACGGGGTGGTGATGCTCAGCCGCTTCGCCCAGCTGCGCGAACAGGGCATGGATCTGCTGCAGTCGGTAGTGCAGGGCTCGCTGCAGCGCCTGCGCACGGTGCTGATGACCGCACTGCTGGCGATGTTCGGCCTGCTGCCGATGGCAACCTCGCATGCGATCGGTGCCGAGACCCAGAAGCCGCTGGCGGTGGTGGTGATCGGCGGCCTGCTGTCGGCGATGCTGCTGACGCTGTTGGTGCTGCCTACGCTGTACTACTGGGTGCATCGCCGCCGCGAGGCCCGCGCTGGCTGACGATAATGTAGAGCCGAGCCCGTGCTCGGCTGCTTCTGGCATCTGCGCGAAGAGCAGCCGGGCATGGGCGCGGCCCACCACCGCCGGCCATGGCCCGGTAGGCGCCAACCTTGGTTGGCAGGCAACCAAGCGCCCACCCAGGTGGGCGACTACCGGCGTGACATGACCGCGTCTACACCATCCTGCCGCTGTGGCAACACCAGCTCGAACACGGTGCCGGTGTCATCCGACGCAACGCTCACGCTGCCGCCGTGCGCCTGTGCAATGGCGCGGGTGATCGCCAGACCCAGCCCCGCACCTTCGTGGCGGCCACGCTCGCCGCGGTAGAAGCGATCGAACAGGCGCGGCAGTACTTCGGTGGCAATCGGCGTGCCGAGGTTGTGCACGCTGGCCCTGCACACGCCATCGGCCTCGGCCAGCCGCACCCGCACCTCGCTGCCGGCGGTTGCGTGCTTCAACGCGTTGGACAGCAGATTGGCGATCGCCCGGTGCAGCATCAGGCGGTTGCCCTCGACGCGTGCGGTGCCCTCGCGGCGCAGGGTCAACTGCCGGTCGTCGGCCAGCAGGCCGTAGAACTCCAGCAGCGAATCCACCACCGCATCCAGCGCCACCGGCTCGCGTGAGGGCAGCGCGCCCGGTGCCTCGGCCTGTGCCAGGTACAGCAGGTCGCCCACGGTCTGCGCCAACTGCTGCAGTTCCTCGGCACAGGACGCCAGCGTCTCGCGGTAGGCCTCGTTGCTGCGCGGATGCGCCAGCACCACCTGCACCTGGGTCAGCATGTTGGTGATCGGCGTACGCAGTTCATGGGCGAGATCGCCGGAGAATTCGGTCAGCCGTGCGAAGTCCTGCTGCAGGCGTGCCAGCATTCCGTTCAGGGTCTGCGCCAGCTGCTCCAGTTCGGCCGGTGCACTGCGTGCACTCAGTCGGCGCTGCAGCCGGCCGGCGGTGATCTGCCGTGCCTCATCGGCCAGCGTGCGCAGCGGCCGCAGCGTGCGCCGCACCACATACCCACCGAGCAGGCTGCTGGCCACGGCAGCGCCGATGATGGCGATCGCCAGCAGGTGGCGGAAGCGTTGCAGGAAGTCGGCATGGCGGTTGTCATCGATGGCCAGCAGGGTGACCAGCTGGCTGCCGTCGGCCAGTGTCTGGCGCAGGTGCAGGGCATGCATGCAGCGGCCATCGGCGAGGATCCAGTCGTGCCGCCGTGGTGCGGCGTCGATGGGCTGGCTGCGTGCATGCGCGCGCAGTAGTGCCGATGCGGTGGAGAACAACACGGTTCCGTGGCCATCGACGATGTGGAAGGCAATATCGGGATGATGGCCAAGCGCCTCTGCCAACCGCAGACCGCGTGCGGACGCCGGTCCGCTGTCGGCCAGGTCACGGATCAAGGCGACCTTGTTCTCCAGTTCGATGAAATCCTGGGCCACCAGGTCGTGGCGGGCGCTGACATAGATCGCCACGCCCAACGCGGCCAGCACCAGCGTGGCCACGGTGGCGAACAGCAGCGTCAGCCGTACCGCGATGGAACGGCGCAGGCTCATCCGCCGTGCACTGCGCCGCCGTCCGGCGCCTCCAGCACATAGCCCATGCCGCGCACGGTGACGATCAGCTTGGCGTCGAAGTCATCGTCGACCTTCGCGCGCAGGCGACGGATCGCCACGTCGATCACGTTGGTGTCGCTGTCGAAGTTCATGTCCCAGACCTGCGAGGCGATCAGCGAGCGCGGCAGCACTTCACCGCGGCGACGCGCCAGCAGCTCCAGCAGGGTGTATTCCTTCTGGCTGAGGGTGATGCGCTGGCCGCCGCGTTCAACCCGGCGGCGCAGCGTGTCCACCACCAGGTCGGCGATGACGATGCGCTCGGCCTGCGGCTGTACCTGGCCACGGCGCAGCAGGGTGCGTACGCGCGCCAGCAGCTCGGCGAAGGCGAACGGCTTGGCCAGGTAATCGTCGGCGCCCAGCTCCAGGCCCTGCACGCGGTCGGCGATGCTGCTGCGCGCGGTGAGGAACAGTACCGGTACCGGCCATCCGGCTGCGCGCAGCCGCGACAGGACGTTCCAGCCATCCATGCCGGGCAGCATCACATCGAGGATGACCAGCTGGTACTCGCCACTGCCGGCCAGGTGCAGCCCGTCGACGCCGTTGCAGGCGAGATCGACCACGTAGCCGGCCTCGATCAGTCCCTGGCGCAGGTAGTTGCCGGTCTTGGGTTCGTCTTCGACGATCAGCAGTTTCATGGTGTGCCCATCATCGCAGCTTGGGCCCGTGCTGGAACGGATGAGTCATGCCAATGGGTCCAGTGTGCCAAGCACCGCCACGCAGGCCAGCACCAGCAGCGCCAGCACCGATTCGCAGGCCAGGCTGTGGCGCAGGGAGCGCAGCGGGCGCGGTTGCCAGCCGCCGCGGATGGAGGCCGCCAACGCCGGCACCAGCCGCCAGCGGTGCAGCGCTGCCAGCCCCAGCATGCCACCCACCAGGGTCAGCTTGAGCAGCAGCCAACGTCCATGCGCGGTACCGGTCAGGGTCTGCACGGAACCCCCGAGATCGACATAGGTATAGGTGCCGGTCATCGCCAGCGTGGCAACGATGATCGTGCCGGGCAAGGCGAAGCTGTGGGCGGCCTGCCAAAGCGCATGGGTGCGTTCGCGCAGGCGCAGGCCTTGTGGACGCAGCGCCAGCTGCACGATGGCGGCAATCGCTCCGACCCAGGCGCCGGCGGCCAGCAGATGCGCGATGCCGGCCGCCAGCCGCAGCGTGCCACCGAACCCATCGCCTGCAGCCGCATGTCCGTTCCAGGACAGGCTGGCCAACGCCGTGGCGGACAACGCGAGCAGGGCCACACGGCGCAGGCCCCGCAGCGGCGCGGCGAATGCCAGCAGGGGCAGCATCGCCAGCACCGCCAGGATGCGCAGCAGGCCCGCTTCACCCACCGGCGTGCCAGTGAGGAACCAGCGTGCCGTCGCAGCGTCGATGTCGGCCGGCGCGATGCCGAGCACGCCAGACAGGCGGGTGACGGCGTCGGTGACCACCAGCAGCAGCCCGATCAGGGCGAGCGCCAGCCAGGCGCCGCGCGGCAGCCGTGGGCGGGCGAACAGCACCCTCCCGAACAGCAGCATCAGCACCAGGTACAACGCCAGCCGCTGCGCATACGGCGAGAGCTCGGCCACGACGACAGCCTTACTTCACGGTGAACCGGTAGGTGCCGGTGATCGGGTGGCTGTCCTGGCCGACCGCCCGCCACTGCAGTGCGTAGCTGCCCGCCGGCAGCGGCTTGGCGAAACGCGCGCGCAACGTGTGGCCATCTTCGGAAATATCCTGTGCGGTGGTGGGCATGGCCATCTTCATGCGGCCATGGTCCATGCTCAGCTCGATGCGGGTGGCACGCGGCATCACCTTCTCACTGAACTGCAGTTCGACCTGGCTGGCCGGGGCCACGGTGGCGTCGGCGGCCGGCGTCGAGCGCACCAGGCTGGGGTGCGCCAGCGCCAGCGGCGCAACCGCGAGGGCGGGCAGGAGCAGAACAAGGGAGGTGGCGCGGAGCAGGGAGCGGGCCATGGGTGGGACACCTGTGGAAGACGTGGCCCACAGGGTGGAGGGCAGCGCCTTTCGCTGCCCTGACCTCTACATTACCGATCTGTAATGTTTCACCTGCCAACCGGTAGTGCCGGCCGCTGGCTGGCATCACAGCGCTGCCAGTGGTCCCTGCATGCGATGGAAACTGCCATCGGTCGCCGTGAACCAGGCCAGCGAACGCCCGCCCACGAAGTCATCGACATGCACGACCGTTGCGCCATCGGCTTCCTGCCACGAAATGGCATAGACCCCTTCGCTGATCTGCTGCCACTCACAGGCGGCTTCGCCCTGCGCACCGGCATAGGCGCCGGAGACGATGGCGTACCGCACGTGGCGGCCATCGGCGCTGTAGACATTGTCTGCGGCCAGGCCGTCATAACTGACGCGGAAGCGGCGGCCGGCGAATACGGGAATGCCCGTGGCCGTGGTCATCGGATCGCCACCGCGCCGATCTCGTCGTTGGCACCGTAGGCGGAGGGATACCCGTCCGCGGCGGTGGCCTGGAAGGACAGCGGCGGGGTGGCCAGCGCAGGCGCGGCCAGGATCTTCATCTTCATGGCAAGGCTCCGGTAACTGTCAGGCCGTCGCGGGGGCGGCAAGCGCGGCATGCGACGCGGCGGCGCCGGCATGGGCCGGGAAGTGCGGCAGCACGTACTCGGCGATTTCGTGGAAGGTCTCGGCCAACGGCCGTTCGTTGCGGCGGAACTGCAGGCCGATGTGGTCGACACCAGCCACCTGCAGGGCGTGGAGCTCGGCCAGCAGGGCGTTGCGGCCGCCGCGCAGGCCGAAGCGCCAGCGCTGCAGCGGGGCATCGGCATCGGTGACCAGGTCCAGGTGGATGAAGCTGGCATACGGCTTGTTGCCGGCCACGGCGCGCCAGGCCGCTACCCGTCGCGCATGGTCCTGCGGCGTGCCCGGGTAGGCCAGGCAACCGTCCATGTGCTGGCCGATCCACGCCGGCTGCTGCTGGGCCAGTCCGGCCACGAACAGCGGCAGGGCCCGGCCATCGGTGGGCAGCACATCCAGCCCCTGCGGCAGGTGTGCGGCGGCGCCTTCGCGCAGCAGTGCGATCTGCTCGCGGAAACGGCTGCCACGGTTGTCGAAGTCGCGGCCGAATAGCGGGTATTCCACCGGGCGGTCGCCACTGGCCACGCCCAGCAGCAGGCGGTCGCCGCTCAGCCGCTGCACGCTGCGCGCCGACTTCAGGGTCAGCAACGGCTCGCGGATCGGCAGCACCACCGCAGCGGTACCCAGCAGGATGTCCGCGGTGATGCCGGCCAGGTAGCCGAGGTAACTGAAGACTTCGAACACCTGCGCCGCATCGCCGAAGGCCGGGTCGTACACCGGCACGTCGCGTACCCACAGCGCACGGAAGCCGAGGCGGTCGGCCAGCCGTGCCAGCTCCGCATGGCGCAGCAGGTCCGGTTCGCCGGGCAGGCGTTGCGCTGCGCGGCGCGCCTGTTCGCCCAGCGGCGTCCAGTCATTGTCCAGCGGAGCTTCGATGCCGATGCTGAAACCACCGGCCTGCAGCCGCGTCAACGCACTGCCCATGGCGAGGCTCCTCAGTCCCAGGCCGGAGCCAGGCCCGGCGGATCGACTTCGCGGCCGTTGCGGTCAAGCGCGGCGATCGCGGCCATGTCATCGGCATCCAGGTGCAGGTCCTGGGCGAGCAGGTTGCTGGCCAGGTTCTCGCGCTTGGTCGAAGACGGGATGACCGAGTAGCCCCGCTGCAGCGCCCACGCCAGCGCGACCTGGGCCACGGTGGCCTGGTGCTTGCCGGCAATGGCGACCAGCACCGGATCCTTCAGTACCTTGCCGTAGGCCAGGGTCATGTAGGAAGTTACGGTGATGCCCTGGTCGTGCAGGAAGGCGGTCAGCGCCGGGTTCTGCAGGTACGGGCTCAGTTCGATCTGGTTGGTGGCGATCTCGCCGGCGCCGACCACCTCGATGGCCTGCCGGGTCAGCTCGATGTTGAAGTTGGATACACCGATCTGGCGGGTCAGGCCCAGCCGCTTGGCCTCGGCCAGCGCGGTCATGTACTCGCGCAGCTCAACGCCATTGCCCGGCGCCGGCCAGTGGATCAGCAGCAGGTCCACGTAGTCGGTGCGCAGCTTGGCCAGGCTGTCGCGCAGGCTTGGGACCAGCTTGTCGGCGGCGTAGTTGTCCACCCAGATCTTGGTGGTCAGGAACAGTTGGTCGCGCGGTACGCCGGATTCGGCGATGGCCTGGCCGACCTCGGCTTCGTTGCCGTAGATCTGCGCGGTATCGATCGCACGGTAGCCGAGCTCGAGGGCGTTGCGCACCGAGTCGATGACGGTCTGGCCGGTCAGGCGGAAGGTGCCGACGCCAAAGGAAGGAACGCTCATGGGGGACTCCAGGGACTTCGTGGGGAGCCGGTGGGCTCGGGACAGGGCGAAGTGTGGATGCTTTACATTTGCCGATTAAGCCGTGTATACGGGAAATGCTTTTGCGCCGAGGTAAAAAATGAAAACCACCCTGGATGAGCTGAAAGCCTTCGTGGCGGTGGTCGACAGCGGCTCGATCACCGCAGCGGCCGAAGAGCTGGAGCTGACCATCTCGGCCACCAGCCGTACCCTGGCGCGGCTGGAAGACAAGCTGCAGACCACCCTTCTGCGCCGCACGACGCGACGTCTGGAGCTGACCGAGGAAGGCGCTGCGTTCCTGGAGTACGCGCGCACGATCCTGGCCACCGTCGACGAGGCCGAGGAACAGATGGCAGCCCGCAGGCTGCAACCGGTCGGGCGGCTGCGCGTGGACGCTGCCACGCCGTTCATGCTGCACGTGATCGTGCCGTTGCTGGAGGGTTTCCGCGAGCGTTACCCGCAGGTGGAGCTGGAGCTGAACTCCAACGAGGGCATCACCGACCTGATCGAGAAGCGCACCGACGTGGCGTTCCGCATCGGCGTGCTGCGCGATTCCACCCTGCATGCGCGACCGATCGGCCACAGTCGCATCCGCGTGGTGGCCAGTCCCGAGTACCTGCGCCGGCACGGCACGCCCACGCGCGTGGAGCAGCTGCGCGAGCATGACCTGCTGGGTTTCACGCAGCCCAGTTCGTTGAACGAATGGCCGCTGCACGATGCCGATGGTGGGCCTTTCGTGATCACGCCGGCGATCGCTTCGTCCAGTGGCGAGACGCTGCGGCAGATGGCGGTTGCCGGGCTGGGCATCGCCTGCCTGTCCGACTTCCTGACCCGCCAGGACCGGCGTGATGGCCGCCTGGTGCAGCTGTTCGCCAGGCAGACCCAGGAAATGCGGCAGCCGATCAACGCGGTGTACTACCGCAACACCGCGCTGGCCGCGCGCATCACCTGTTTCGTCGACCACGTGACGCAGACGCTGGGGCAGCGCCCGTTCGACGAATAGAGATGGGTAGAGCCGGCCGCTGGCCGGCTGCCGGATCCTCGCAGCTGCCGGCCAGCGGCTGGCTCTACCATTGGCTGCGTTGAATGTTCCAGTAGATCCACGCCATGCGTGGATGGCGTTTTCCGGCCGGACAACGGCCGGCGCTACCGGCGGTTGCGCAGCGCGCGCCGGTTGCCGATGTGAGCGCACGCCAGCAGCACACCACCACTGGCCGTCGCCACACCATGCCAGAGCAGCGACTCCTTCAGCGGCAGGTACAGCGAGCCCGACAGCAGCAGGATGGCGCCGACGCACGCCAGCCGTACAGGCCGCCAGCGGCCGTGCCGGTGCAGTCCTGCGCTGGTACTGGCCACCGCCAGCGACGAGGCCAGCAGCGCGAACAGCCATTCCCAGCGCGACATCAGCAGCAGCAGCGTCATCGCGCCATGGCCGGGGTGCTGGAAGGAACGCAGCGCCATCATCGCCGCCGGCACGAAGGCCAGCAGCAGGGGCAGGGCGATGCAGTGGGCGGCGCAGGCCAGGGACAACCAGGCCCCGGCAAGATCGATGTGGGGGTGCCAGCGTGCCGAAGTTGGCGGCTGGGCCAGGGCCCTTGCGGGCGTCTTGGGGATGTGGTTCATAATGTTACATAGTAACAATTGGAGCCTCCCCATGAAGCGTTCTGCTGCTCTTTTCCTGCTGCTGGCTGCCAGCGCCGCGCAGGCCCATGACGTCCGCCAGTCGGGTGCGCACGTGCACGGCCAGGCCACCGTCGATCTTGCGCTTGACCAGCAGACGCTGGAATTCGCCCTGCAGGCCCCCGGCATCGGCATCCTTGATTTCGAGCGGCCACCGGCCAGTGCAGTCGAGCAGGCCGCGCTGGCGCGTGCGATCGCGCTGCTGAAGGGCGGCGGATGGGTCACTCTGCCCACCGCCGCGGGCTGCCGCCTTTCCGGCAACGACGCGAAGGCCGAGGGCTTCGATGCGACGGCTGCCGCGCCGCCGCCAGGGCAGCACCGGCATGCGGGTTTCAGCGCAACGCTGCAGTACCACTGCGCCAGGCCTGCCGAGCTGCGTGCCATCGTCGTGCGCCTGCCCGCACTGTTCCCGGGCCTGCACGAGGTGATCGTCAACAGCGCCACCGCCCATGGCCAGAACCGCAGCGTGCTGACTGCAGACAACCTGCGCGTGGTGCTGGCACCGTGAGCATGCGGCCGGTGATCACCCTGGAGGATGTGCAGTTTGGCTATGGCCGGCGCCTGGTGCTGGACGTGCCGCGGCTGTGGATCGAGCAGGGCAGCAGCGTGTTGCTGCGCGGGGTCAGTGGTGGTGGCAAGAGCACGCTGCTGGGTCTGCTGGCGGGTGTGTTGCTGCCCGGCAGGGGCCGCATCGAGGTCGCCGGCCACGCGCTGCAGGCGATGCGCGGTGCCGCGCGGGATCGTTTCCGCGCCGACCACCTGGGCGTGATCTTCCAGCAGTTCAACCTGCTGCCGTTTCTCAGCGTGCGCGACAACATCGCGCTGGGCCTGCGTTTCTCGCGCCTGCGCAGCGCGCGCATCAGCGGACCGCTGGATGCCGAGATCGCCCGCCTGCTGCAGGCCCTGCAGCTGGACCCGCAGCTGATGCAGCGGCGAGCGGGCACGCTCAGTGTCGGCCAGCAGCAGCGTGTGGCGGCGGCACGCGCCCTGATCGGCCGTCCGGCATTGCTGCTGGCCGATGAGCCGACCTCGGCCCTCGACCGCGACGCGGCCACCGCGTTCCTGCAGCTGATGTCCGCGCAGTGCCAGGCAGCCGGCACCACGGTGCTGGTGGTCAGCCATGACGACAGCCTGCAGCCATTGTTCGATCGCACGATTGCCCTGTCGCAGATCAACCAGGCAGGTGCCGGCCATGCTTGAGCTTGCCTGGGCCAGCCTGCGCAGCCGTGCGTTGAGCGTGGGCCTGACCGTGCTGGTCATCACCCTCAGCGTGGTGCTGCTGCTGGGCGTCGAGCGCGTACGCACGCAGGCGCACGAAGGCTTCGCCAGTACCGTGTCCGGTACCGACCTGATTGTCGGTGCGCGCTCGGGGCCGGTGAACCTGCTGCTGTACTCGGTGTTCCATATCGGCGATCCGACCAACAACGTGTCCTGGCAGTCCTTCCAGGAACTCTCCGCGCTGCCGCAGGTGAAGTGGGCGGTGCCCCTGTCGCTGGGCGATTCCTGGCGCGGCTACCGCGTGGTCGGTACCAGTGGTGGCTACTTCGAGCACTATCGCTACGGCGCCGGGCATGCGCTCGCCTTCGCACGGGGCCGCCCCTTCGACGATCTGTATGACGTGGTGATCGGTGCCGAGGTGGCGCAGGCACAGAAGGTCGGTCTCGGTGACCAGATCGTGCTGGCGCACGGTACCGGCGCGGTCACCCTGGCCACGCATGCCGACAAGCCGTTCCGTGTGTCCGGCATCCTGCAGCGCACCGGCACACCGGTTGATTCGTCCCTGCTGGTCTCGCTGGCGGCCATCGAAGCGATCCACGTCGACTGGCGCTCGGGCGTGCAGCTGCGCAGCCAGGGCGTCAGCGCCGAGCAGGCGCGCCATCTCGATCTGACCCCGACCAGCATCACCGCTTTCATGCTCGGCCTGAACTCGCGCATCGCCACGTTTTCAGTGCAGCGCAGGATCAACGAGTATCCGGACGAGGCGATGCTGGCGATCCTGCCCGGCGTCACGCTGCAGCAGCTGTGGCAGTCGCTGGGTACCGCCGAACGGGCCCTGCAGCTGATCAGCGCGATGGTGGTGGCGCTCGGCATGGTCTCGCTGGTGGCGCTGCTGGTCTCGACCCTGCAGGAGCGGCGGCGCGAGATGGCGATCCTGCGTGCCACCGGTGCGCGGCCGGGTTACATCGCCGGCCTGCTGGTGGTGGAAGCGGTGGCGACCAGTGCCGCGGCCTGCGTGCTGGCGTTGCTGCTGCTGGTGGCCAGCAGCATTGCCGGGCGCGGCTGGGCCCTGGCCAACTTTGGCCTGTCGATCACCCATGTCTGGCCGGATGGCCGCGAACTGGGATGGGTTGCGGGCGTGCTGGTAGTCAGTGCGGTGGCCGGGCTGGTGCCGGCACTGCTGGCCTACCGGCGCACGCTGGCCGATGGCCTGTCGCCGGGAGGCTGAGCATGCGCTGGATGCTGTTGCTGCCGATGGTGCTGGCCCTGGTGGTGGCCTGCGAGCGGCCGGTGGATAGCGGTGTGCAGGCGTTGCCGCCAACGCCGGTGCTCGACCGCGATGACCCCGCAGGCGCCTCAGAACAGGAACTGGACTGGCTGCAGATGATGCCGAAGGACGAGCTGGCCGCGCTGGAGCGGGGCGAGGGCCCGGAGGTCGAGCACAACGGCAACCGGCGCATGCCACAGTTCGGCACGTTCCGTACGGTAGATGCGGTGCTGCAGCGGCCGGTGCGACTGCCGGGCTACGTGGTACCACTGGCCAACGCACAGGACGGGCGGCTGACCGAATTCCTGTTCGTGCCGTACTACGGTGCCTGCATCCACGTGCCGCCACCGCCACCGAACCAGATCGTGCATGTGATCCTGCCGCGTCCGATCGAGATGCCGGACATGTACTCGCCGTTCTCCCTGGCCGGGACACTGCGCGCCGAGCGGCTGGATGATGATCTGGCCGGTTCCGCCTACACCATGCGCGATGCACAGCTGAGGCCCTATGAACCGTAGCCCCCTGTTGCTGCTGGGATGCCTGTGGCTGGCGGGCTGTACGTCGCCGGGCGGCGACGCCGTGGTGGCCGCGCCAAGGGACACCCTGCCGCCCGTCATCACGGACGATGCCCCCATCGACCGCTGGGATGCGTTGCGGCCCGACGAAGTCACCTATCAGCGGCCACCGCCGCAGATCGGCGTGTCACGCAATGGAATGGATGGGGTCGGTGGTCTGATCGACGACACCGGTTCCGGTACTCCGCCGGGGCAGGAGATCGACCATTCCAGCCCGGACCGCGCCCGGCAGTTCGGTTCTTCGCGGGTGGTCGATGCCGTGGATGGCCGTGCTGTGGATCTGGATGGCTACGTGGTACCGCTGGGTACCAACGATGCCGGCCTGGTCGATGAGCTGCTGTTCGTGCCGTTCTATGGCGCGTGCATCCATGTGCCGCCACCGCCACCGAACCAGATCATCCACGTGACCCTGGCAACGCCGATCGCGCTGGGCGACCTGTGGGATCCTTACCGGCTTGCCGGCCGCCTGCGGGTGCAGCGCTTCGACGCGGATATCGCCAGCGCCTCCTACGATGCGGCGGCGGCAACGCTGACGGCGATCCACAACTGATGCGTCGGCGCTGGATCACGGTTGCGGGCGTGCTGCTGGCGACGGTAGCGCTGTTGGTGTGGTGGCAGCGGCGGGCCGCACCCACCGCGCCGCCGGCGGTCGCATTTCCAGCGCCTTCTTCCGGTGCCGCCCAGCGCATCGAACAGCGCCTGGGCGACGATCACGCCTTTCGCAACGACGTGCTGTTCCTGCTCGCCGCAACGCTGCGCGACCGCTGCCAGCCGGCGCAGGCCGGGCTGCTGGCACGCATGGCCAATCGTGCCTCGCTGCCGGTGCTGGCGGCGGTGAGTGCAGTGACCCAGCAGGACCCGGCGCTGGACCGGCCGATCTACCAGTACATCCAGCATCGGGCCGATGCGACGCCGTGCGACCAGCCGCTGCAGATGCCGCTCGCGGCGGGTCGCAGCATGGCCGTGGACATCGAGCAGTACGCGCGCACGTTCCCGGACAGCTACTTCGACCCGCAGCGCAGCAGCGAACCGCGTGATTTCGGTGGGCTGTCGCTGCAGCAGCGCGCCGGCAATGCCTGCAACAGCGTGGTGTATTCGGTGTTGCCATTGGGCGGTACCGATTGGCGGTGCAGCAGCCTGCGCGCGAATGCCCGTGCGCGGGTGCGCGAACTGTGCGAGGACGAGCTGCGGCGCCAGCATGGGCGAACGGGCGGGGAGCTGGACATGGCCGTGGGGCAGGGCATGCAGGAAGCGGTGGTATCGGCGATTGCAGCGCTGCCGGAGGGCTGTCGCTAGCGCCGGCGTGGATCGGCGTTACCCGAGCATGGGCAACATGAACATTGCCCGGGGTGGAACCTGAACCGGCCCGATGGCGGGCATAACTATACAGGACATCCTGTATAGTTATGCCTGTATTCCACCCTTTCACCAGGTTCTCCCATGGCTTTGTCCCAGCCCTTGGCCGGTGCTCCGGCCCTGTCGCGTGCCCGTCGCTGGGCACTGCTGTTCACCGTCGCCGCCGGCCTGCTGCTGGTCACGCTCGACAACTCCGTGCTCTACACCGCATTGCCCACACTGACCGAGGAACTCTCGGCCAGTGCCGGCCAGGCGCTGTGGATCATCAACGCCTATCCGCTGGTGATGGCCGGCCTGCTGCTGGGCGCCGGCACGCTGGGCGACCGCATCGGCCACCGCCGCATGTTCCTGATCGGCCTGGTGGTGTTCGGCGTGGCTTCGCTGGCGGCGGCGTTCGCAGCAAGTGCTGCACAGCTGATTGCCGCGCGCGCGTTCCTGGCGGTGGGTGCGGCCGCGATGATGCCGGCCACGCTGGCGCTGATCGGCCTGAGTTTCCACGAAGAGCGCGAACGCAATATCGCCATCGCGATCTGGGGCTCGGTCGCCATTGTCGGTGCGGCGCTTGGCCCGATCATCGGTGGCTGGCTGCTGCAGCACTTCTGGTGGGGCTCGGTGTTCCTGATCAATGTACCGGTGGTGGTGGTCGCCTTCGTGGCCACGCTGCTGCTGGCGCCGGAAGGCCAGCGCGATACCTCGCGGCCGTGGGACCTGGTTTCGTCGCTGCTGGCGCTGGCCGCGCTGTCCGGCCTGGTGCTGGCGATCAAGTCGCTGATCGCTACGCCGCCGTCGTATGCACTGGGCGCTGGTGCGCTGCTGTTGGCGGTCATGGCAGGTGCGGCGTTTGCACGCCGCCAGCAGCAGCTGCCGTATCCGCTGCTGGACTTCGCGATCTTCCGCAACCCGGCGTTCCTGGCCGGCACGCTGTCGGCGGTGTTCACCCTGTTTGCGATGGCCGGCCTGCAGCTGGTCACCACCCAGCGCTTCCAGCTGGTGGCGGGCTTCTCGCCGCTGCAGGCTGGCCTGCTGGTGTCGGTGGCGGCGCTGGGCAGCCTGCCCAGCGCGCTGCTGGGGGGCAGCATCCTGCACCGGGTGGGCCTGCGCCCGCTGATCTGCGGTGGCCTGGCCGCAGGTGCGCTGGGCGTGGGTGTGGTGGCGTTCGGCTTCCCGCACGGTCTCGGCTGGGTGGTCGCAGGCATGGCGATCACCGGCTTCGGCATGGGCTCGGCCATCTCGGTGGCGTCCACCGCCATCCTCAACAATGTGCCGGCACATCGCGCGGGCATGGCCTCGTCGGTGGAAGAGGTGTCCTACGAGTTCGGTGGCCTGCTGGCGGTGGCGATGCTGGGCAGCCTGAGCGCGGCGATGTACGGCGCGTTCCTGCCGGTTTCGGCCGACATGCCGGCGCTTGCCCGTGAAGGCATCACCCAGGCACTGCATGCCGCACGCGAAAGCGGGCAGGGCGAGTGGTTCGCGCTGGCTACGGCCGCGTATGACCGCGGCTACCAGATCGTGCTGCTGGTGATCACTGCCGTGCTGGCGCTGGGTGCGGCGATCATCGCGCGCCTGCTGCGCGGCCGCGTCGGCAGCCGCGAGGGCGCGGCCGATCGCGTAAAATGATGCGATGAGAACCAGCAAGCGCGACCGCATCCTCGACGCCGCCGTCAACGTGATCAATCGTGACGGCGTGCGCGCGGTGACCTTCGAGTCGGTGGCGGCCGAGGCCCAGCTGACCCGTGGCGGCCTGCTGTACCACTTCCCCTCGCGCGAGGCGCTGCTGCGCGGCATCGACGAGCATCTGGTGCAGGCCTGGGAGGCGTCGATGGAAACGCTGCTGGGCAAGCGTGCGGATGAAGCGTCGGCGCTGGAGCGCTACCAGACCTTCGTGCGCGTCTCGGCGCAGAGCGCCACCCGTGCCGAACTGATGTTCATGCTCGAATCGGCCGACCCGGACGCCGATGAGCGTCCGTGGGGGCCGGCGGTGCGACGCTGGGCACCGCTGCCGCCAGCGGCGGGTGTGGACAATCCGGCTGCACTCGACAATTTCGTGGCGCGGTTGGCCGCCGACGGCCTGTGGATCTACGAGGCGATGTACGAAGGGCAGCTGGATGAAGGCGTACGTGCCCAGGTTGCCGAACGCATCGCCGGGTTGCTGGCGAAGGCTGACGGAACGTCCAGCTAGGCGGGCATCACCCTGGTAGAGCCGACCGCTGGTCGGCTGCCCTTCGATCAGACAACGAAAACCCCGCGCTTCGCGCGATGGTCGACCAACGGTCGACCCTACCCGGCCCCCGCTACAAGACCGGCCAGCCACGCTCGCGGCGAGGCCCCCAGCCGCTTGCGGAACGCCTTCGACAGCGACGCGGTATCGGCAAACCCCACCTCGATCGCCACCTGCTTGACCGCCACGCCTGCGCGCAGCTGCGCGCAAGCCAGGCTCAGCCGCCAGTCCAGCAGATAGCTGGCCGGCGTCGCCTGCATCACGTCCTTGAACACTGCCGCGAACGCGCTGCGCGACATGCCGGCGGTCGCGGCCATCCGCGGCAGCGTCCATGCGTCCTGCGGCGCCTGGTGCATCGCCACCAGCGTGCGTGCCAGCCGCGCATCGGACAGCCCGCGCATCAGCCCGTGGCTGACCCCGGCCGCATCCGGATGGTCGACCACCCAGCGCAGGATCTGGATCAATGCCACCTCGAACAGGCGGTTGGTCAGCAGTCGTGAGCCGCAGCGCTGGCGATCGGCCTCTGCGAACAGCAGGTGCAGGGTGTCATCCAGTTCGCCGATCGCGGCCAGCGGCACCACCATCACCGGGGGCAGCGACTGCACGATCGGATTGCGTGCGCCGCCATCGAAATCCAGCGTGGCGCAGGTGAAATCCGGGCCATCCAGCGGCGCATTGAAGAACACATGGCGTAGCGGCTGCGGATACAGCAGCAGGCTGGGCGTGTCGATCTTCAACCGCGGCAGCGCGGTGTCGCCATCGGGGTGACGGACCTCCATTTCACCCTGGCGCAGGATATGCAGGAAGGCACGCCCCGGCTGTGGCTCGAACACCTGCCGCCCGCACAGCGGGCCGCTGTGGAACAGCGCGGCCTGCACCCGGAAGCGTTCCAGCAGCGAGGAGAGGCGATCGGGCGCGGAGGGCATGCTCATGGACGTATGGACAATATGTTCGGCGTATTGCGAATAATGCGTCCAGCGAGTCTACCTAGGATGAGCGGGTCGTCCAATCCCGGGCGCTTTCCCAAGGAGATTCACCATGTCCCGTGTCCCCCTGATCGATGCCACCAATACCACCACCGACCGCCAGGCCCTGCTGGGCCAGGTGCACGCTGCCTTCGGTGCCACCCCGGCCATGTTCCGCGCCGTGGCCAACTCGCCGGCCGCCCTGCAGAGCATGTGGGGTTCGTTCGGTGCACTGGGTGGCGGTCGCCTGTCGCCGCTGCTGGGCGAGCAGATCGCCGTGGCCATCGCCAACCGCAACGCGTGTGAGTACTGCCTGGCCGCACACACCGCGCTGGGCCGCAAGGCCGGCGCCAGCGGCGAGCAGATGGCGGCCGCGCAGATCGGCCAGTCCAGCGATCCGGCCACTGCCGCTGCCCTGGATTTCGCGCTGAAAGTGGTCGAGCAGCGTGCGCAGCTTGCCGACGGTGATGTGCAGGCGCTGCGTGCCGCCGGCTTCGACGATGAGCAGATCGTGGAGATCCTCGCCCATGTGGCGCTCAACCTGTTCACCAACTACGTCAACGTGGCGTTCGACGTGCCGGTGGACTTCCCGAAGGTGGCGTTGCGCTGAGCTGTATCAGGCCGGGGGCACCCTGCTCCCGGCCGCCCTCAGCTGCCTTGGCTGTTGCCGGGCTGCAACCGCTCCGGATGGGTATACACGTTGAACCCGCTCTCCCGAGCGAACCCGACCAGGCACAGGCCGGCGCTGCGGGCCAGATCGATCGCCAGCGCGGTCGGCGCCGATACCGCAGCCAGCACGCTGGCACCGGCGCGCACCGCCTTGCTGACCATCTCGTAGCTGGCCCGGCTGGAAATCACCAGCAGGCCGCCTTCAATGGCGTGTTCGTTGTGGTGCAGGGCGCCGATCAGCTTGTCCAGCGCGTTGTGGCGACCGACGTCCTCGCGCACCCAGCCGATGCGCCCGCTGGCATCGGCCCAGGCGGCGGCGTGGGTGGAGCCGCTTGCCGCATTCATCGGCTGGTGCTGTGCCAGCGTGGCCAGCGCCCGCTGCAGAGAGGCCGGCGGGTAGGTGCGTCGCTCGCGAATCTGCGGCAGCGGGCGCAGCACTTCTTCCAGCTGGCGCGTGCCACACAGGCCACAGCCTCCGCGGCCCGGCAGCAGGCGCCCGTTGGCTGGGTCCAGGTCGGCGCCGGGCGCCTCTTCGGCCACGGTCATCTGTAGTTCGATGCCTTCCAGCTGCGGGCGGATGTCGATCGACAGCAGCTGCGACGGGGTATCGATCAGGCCTTCGCTGAGCGAGAACCCGAGGGCGAAGTCTTCCAGGTCGCACGGCGTGGCCATCATCACCGCGAAGGCGGCGCCGTTGTAGCGCAGCGCCACCGGTACTTCCTCGGCCACCACATCGACCTGCTGCTGTCGGCCCTCGTTGCGCCAGCGCTGCAACGGGCGGTGCGCGGTGCCGGCAGGCGGGGTGTGCGGCGGAATCGAATCAGGCATGCAACGCGTCCGGACAAGGGAGAAACGCGGGCGGGCCACCGCCTGCGGTTTCGAGGATAGCGCAGTGGTCGCGCGCAGACGCGGCTGTAACCGTTGCCATGGCAGGTTGTGTGGAAAACAGCCTGCACCCACTGGCGAAGCGGCGTGGGCCGTGCTTGACTGTGGGGCTGGCCATGCAGCCGAAACGATTGCCGGCCGGCGTTGTGCTGTTCGTTGTTGCGTTCCTCCCGCCAGGTTCCCGAACATGTCCGAGCAGAAGCCGCCGCGTTACAAGCCCTACAACCAGCCCGCCGGGGGCTGGGGTGCCGCCGGCGCCACCGCCAGGGTGCTGTTGCAGCAGAGCGTGATCGGCAAGGGGTCGAAGGCGCTGTTGGCGATGAACCAGCCGGGCGGCTTCAAGTGCCCCAGCTGCGCGTTCCCCGATGCCGACGAACGCAGGAAGCTGGAGTTCTGCGAGAACGGTGCGAAGGCGCTGGCCTGGGAGGCCACCCAGTTCCGCGCCGGTCGTGAGCTGTTCGCCCGGCACACCGTCACCGAGTTGATGGCGCAGACCGACTACTGGCTGGAAATGCAGGGCCGCCTGACCGAGCCGATGCGCTACGACGCGGCCACCGACCACTATGTGCCGTGCAGCTGGGACGAGGCGTTCGCGCTGATCGGCCGCCACCTGCAGGCGCTGGACAGCCCCCACCAGGCCGAGTTCTACACCTCCGGGCGCACGCCCAATGAAGCCGCGTTCCTGTACTCGATCTTCGTGCGCGAGTTCGGCACCAACAACTTCCCGGACTGCTCCAACATGTGCCACGAGCCGACCAGCCGTGGCCTGCCGCCGGCCATCGGGGTGGGCAAGGGCACCATCGTGCTGCAGGACTTCGAGCACGCCGAGGCGATCTTCGTGATCGGCCAGAATACCGGCACCAACTCGCCGCGGATGATGAGCAACCTGGTCGAGGCGCGCAAACGCGGCATCCCGATCGTGGCGGTCAATCCGATGCCCGAGCGCGCGCTGATCCGCTTCGCAGAACCGCAGGACGTGGTGCAGATGGCCACGTTCGGTTCGACCGAGATCACCAGCGAATTCGTGCACATCCGCATCGGCGGTGACCTGGCCCTGATCAAGGGCATGATGAAAGTGATGTTCGAGCGCGAAGCGCAGGGCGAACGCGTGCTCGACCACGCGTTCCTGGCCGAACACACGGTGGGCCTGGAGGCGCTGCGCGAGGATGTGCTGGCACAGGACTGGGACCAGATCGTGCAGGTGTCCGGCATCCCGCAGGCACAGATCCGCCGCTGCGCGGAGATCTACATCCGCTCCAACGCCACCGTGATCTGTTACGGCATGGGGCTGACCCAGCACCAGTATGGCTCGCGCCTGCTGCAGCAGGTGGCCAACCTGCTGATGCTGCGCGGCAACTTCGGCAAGCCCGGTGCCGGCATCGGGCCGATCCGCGGGCATTCCAATGTGCAGGGCGACCGCACCGTCGGCATCGACGAAAAGCCCAAGCCGGCCTACCTGGACCGTGTGCAGCAGGTGTTCGGCTTCGATCCGCCACGTGAGCACGGCCACCATGTGGTCGAGTCGATCGAGGCGATGCTGGATGGCAGCGCCAGGGTGTTCATCGGCCTGGGCGGGAATTTCATCCATGCGGTGCCGGACACTCCGCGCGCGTACGAGGCCATGCGTGGCCTGGAGCTGACGGTTGGCATCGCCACCAAGCTCAACCGCGGCCATCTGGTTCATGGCCGCGATGCGCTGATCCTGCCGGTGGTGGCGCGCTCGGAGCGCATCGTCACGCCGGCTGGCGAGCAGTTCGTCACCATCGAAGACGCGATGTCGAACGTGACCGCCTCGCGCGGCGTGCTCGAACCGGTCAGCACGGAGGTGTTGCCCGAGGTCGAGATCGTCTGCCGCATGGCGATGGCTGCGCTGCCGCACAGCAGGGTCGACTGGGCGCGCTGCATGCGCGACTATGCGCCCATCCGCGAGCTGATCGCCGCCGTGTACCCGGAGATCTACACTGGATTCAACGAGCGCATCCAGCAGCCTCACGGTTTCCATCTTGATATCCCGCCACGCCGCCGGGTGTGGCCCACGCCCAATGGCAAGGCCAACATCCTGGTGATGCCCGGGCTGGACGTGGACGACCCGGTGCACGACCCGGACATGTTGCGGTTGGCCACGGTGCGTTCGCACGATCAGTACAACACCACCATCTACAGCTACAACGACCGCTATCGCGGCGTGTACAACGATCGCATGGTGCTGTTCATGAACATCGAGGACCGGCTGGCGCGCGGGCTGGAGAAGGAGGCGCGGGTCAGCCTGGAGACGATCAGCGGCGATGGCGTGCAGCGGCGCATCGAGGGCCTGACCGTACTGGATTACCCGATGCCGCGCGGCGCGCTGGCGGGTTACTACCCCGAATTGAACCCGCTGTTGCCGCTGGACTACTACGACAGGATCAGCGGTACGCCAGCCGCCAAGTCGATCCCGGTGCGGATGAGTGCGATGGTGGCGGAGATTGCGTGACGCGCGCATCGGCTATCATCGGCGGGTGAACCTGCCTGGCCTGCTGCTGCGATGGATGGTGCTTGTCGCCCTGGTGCTGAATGCACCGGCGCTGGCACGTGCCGCGCCTTCGTTCAGCGGACCGGCCAACCCGGACCATTGCGCTGCACCGCATTCGGCCGCGATGGCTGCGGCGGGCTGCTGCGATGATGCGTCCCCGGCGGCCTGCCAGAGCGGTGAGTGTGAATGCCCGCCGGCCTGCCTCGGCATGCTGGCAACGTCGACTGGAACGCCGGCCTCGCCGTGGCGCGAGGCGCCGGTAGCCGCCAGTTCCCGGCAACGCGCACCGCCGCCGATGCCGGACCCGCTGCGTCCGCCCATCGTGTGATGTCCTGCAGGCCTCAAGCGCCTGCCACGACTGCTCGACTCATTTTCGACTGTGCCTGCGCGCTCAATGCGCGGGCGGCGGGCCGCGTTGCCCGCATCTGCAAAGGAATCACGCCATGAACCGTCCTCTCTCTCTAGCCCTGCTGCTGGCCACCGTGCTGGCGACTGCCGCCTGCGCACGTGCTGCTGAAGAATCGACTGCCACGCCGGTGGCCGGCGAAACGCCGACGACGCCGGCCAAGGCCAGCCCGGCCACGGTCGATCCGGCCTTGCCGGTCGCCATCGTGCACAAGACCGCCAGCTGTGGCTGCTGCGGCGTCTGGGTCGACCACCTGAAGGCCGCCGGCTTCCAGGTGGACGTGCGCGATACCGATGACATGCATCCGATCAAGGTTCGCCTGGGCGTGCCGGTCGGCAAGGCCTCCTGCCACACCGCCGAGATCGGTGGCTATGTGGTCGAGGGCCACATCCCGGCCGCGGACATCAAGCGACTGCTGGCCGAACGCCCGGCCGCGCGCGGCCTGGTGCTGCCCGGCATGCCGGCCGGTTCGCCGGGCATGGAAATGCCGGACGGCCATGTGCAGCCGTACACCGTCGAGCTGGTGCGGACCGACGGCAGCACCGAACCCTTCGCCCAGCACGGGCAGTAGAGCCGAGCCCACGCTCGGCTGCTCTTGGCCGACAAGCCGAGCATCGGCTCGGCTCTACAGGGTCAGCGGCACCTGGCCGTAGTGCTTTTACTGTAGAGCCGAGCCCACGCTCGGCTGCTTTTGGGCGACACGCCGAGCATCGGCTCGGCTCTACAGGATCAGCGGCACCTGGCCGTAGTGCTTTTACTGTAGAGCCGAGCCCACGCTCGGCTGCTTTTGGCCGACACACCGAGCATCGGCTCGGCGCTACAGGATCAGCGGCACCTGGCCGTAGTGCTTTTACTGTAGAGCCGAGCCCACGCTCGGCTGCTTTTGGCCGACACGCCGAGCATCGGCTCGGCTCTACAGGATCAGCGGCACCTGGCCGTAGTGCTTTTACTGTAGAGCCGAGCCCACGCTCGGCTGTATTTGGCCGACAAGCCGAGCATCGGCTCGGCTCTACAGGATCAGCGGCACCTGGCCGTAGTGCTTTTACTGTAGAGCCGAGCCCACGCTCGGCTGCTCTTGGCCGACACGCCGAGCATCGGCTCGGCTCTACAGGATCAGCGGCACCTGGCCGTACCGAACCCTTCGCCCAGCACGGGCTGTAGAGTCGAGCCCACGCTCGGCTGCTTTTGGCCGACAAGCCGAGCATCGGCCCGGCGCTACAGGATCAGCGCCCTCCGGTGGCTTCCCTGGCCAGCTGCGCATCGAATTTCTTCTCGGCTGCATCCGCATAGGCCTTGCAGGTCAGGGCCTTGTCGCTGGCCTTGCTGCCAGCGGCATAGTTCCAGTTGCTGGCACCCGGATGCGGAGTCAGCAACAGGTCGCAGGGCAGGCCGCGCACCGTAGTGAAGCTGCGCCGGTAGTCCTCGACCAGGCGGGGATAGCGGACGTTGCCCTGCAGCTGGTAGCCCGGTGCACTCAGGCTGTCGGCGTAGGCGATGCGCACCGGCTTGCCATCGCGGGTATCGGTCCAGGTCCAGGCAGTGCTGCCCGGGGTGTGCCCGGGCATGAAGTGCGCGGTGAACGCGATCCCACCCAGCGTGACCACTTCGCCATCCATGATGATGCGGTCGGCGCTGGCCGGCGGATAGGTGATGTCGTCGCCAAAGTGCAGGTCGTTGCTGCCGCCGCGCGCCAGCAGCACCGACGATTCGGCGTTGGCCACCACCTTCGCACCGGTACGACGCTTCAGTTCCGCCACCGGGCCTGCATGGTCGGCGTGCGCATGGCTGAGCAGGATCAATCGCAGATCCTGCGGTGACACGCCGCGCACCTTCATGTTGTTGATGAGGTGGCTGGCCATCTGCGGCATGCCGCCGTCCAGCAGCACCGCGCCGTCGGCGGTCTGCACCAGCAGCGCGGTCAGCTGCTCGGTGCCGATCTGCCAGGTGTGGTCGGCGATCTGCAGCGGTGCCATCGGCTGCAGCCACGCGCTGTCCACGGTGTAGGCCCGCAGCTGTGGCAACGGCGCTTCGGCCGCGCTGGCGTGGGTGATCGGGAGTGCTGCGGCCAGGGCGAAGGCGAGCAGGGAGAAGCGCATGGTTCACGTCCGTTTGAAGGAGGCCCAGAAACTAGCATGGGCCTCCTTCATCACGTTGCGCATAGATTTCATGGCTCCCATAAGGGGGCCATGGCTCAATACCGGTACTGCCATCCCAGCGTCAGCACCCGGCCGCGGCCGGAGAAGTAGCTCGGGTTCGACGGCGTGGTCTGCGAGTAGTAGCTGATGTACTGCTTGTTGGCCAGGTTCTGCACGCCCAGCGTGAAGGCATGCTTGTCCAGCGTATAACGCGCGACCAGATCCAGCGTGGTGTAACCCTTGAACTCGGCCACCCGCGTGCCCTGCTGATCGAAGTCACGGTCGAAGGCGTGGCTGGCCTGCAGCCGGGTGCTCAGCTGCGGTGTCCAGTTCTGTTCCCAGAACGCGGTCAGCCGGTTCGGTGCGATGTTGACGCCGGCCAGGTCGCTGTCCAGGCGGCCATCAACGTTGGCGTCGTAGCGACCGTTGGCGCGCGCATAGCCCAGGCCCAGCCGGCTGTTGCCCAGCTGCAGGCGCAGATTGCCCTCGAAACCCTCCACGCGGGTGGCCTGGCGCTGCACGTTGTAGGCATCGATGCCCGCATCGTAGACCAGCACCGAGCCGAGTTTGGACTCGGAGGTGTAGTAGGCGATATCGCCGCTGAAGCGGCCATCGTCATACTCCAGGCCGATCTCGCGGTTGTCCGACACCACCGGCGACAGGTCCACCAGGCTGTCCACGCGCTGGCCGTCGCGGTTGATCGCACGCAGTACGCGGCCGACATCGGCCACGGTGTAACCCTCCGAGTAGGAGGCGTAGGCGTTGAGGCGATCGTTGATGTACCAGACCGCGCCGAAGTTGGGCAGGGTTTCGCTCATGGTCGGCTTGCCGCCGGCCACGTTGCGTGCGCCATAGCGCGGCAGCGTGGTGTAGTCGCCTACCTCCAGCTCGCCCTTTTCGTAGCGCAGGCCGCCGGACAGCATCAGGTGGTCGGTCGGCCACCAGTGCAGCTGCAGCAGCGGCGACAGGCTCTGATAGGTGGTCAACGGCACCCAGTTCATGCCGCTGGCCAGCAGTACCTGGTGGGTACGATCACGCAGGCCGTCCAGGCCCAGGGTCACATCCAGCGAGGTGCCGGCGATGCGGCTCCAGCTCTGGGTCAGCTTGAAGCCGCGCTTGTCCGATTCGTTCTGGGTCTGGTCCCAGGCAGCGCTGGCGCCGGTGTTGCCCCATGGGTCCCACTGGCTGGCGCCATAGCGGCCTTCGAAGTCGACCGCAAATGCCTGTGCCTGGAAGCGGCCACCGAGCAGGTCGGCAGCGCTGTAGTCCACGGTCAGCGAGCGCGAGCGGTTCATCGGCGGCTCCAGCGGCGTGTCGCCGGGCACCGAAAGGGTGGGGCGGCCGCTGCGGAAGTCGCCGTTCACCGCCAGGTAGTTGTCCAGCCCGCGCAGTTCGTAGCGGTTGGCCATCAACTGCAGGCGATGGCCTTCGGCCAGGTTCCAGCCAAGCTTGGCGAACACGTTCGACGACGTCGAATCCATCAGCTCGCCCTGCGCGTTGGTACCGATCGAGCGTCCCTCGCCGTCATGGAACAGGCCCTGGCGCTCGTAGGCCAGGCCCGCGACCAGGTCGAACTGCTCGCCACGCATGCCCACCAGCGCCGAAGCGCGCTGGCCGTTGTCGTCGTGGCGGCGAGGCAGGGCGCTGCTGTAGCTGAGGTTGCTGTCGAACAGGAACGCGCCCGGTTCGCTGGGCGCGCTGCGGGTGATGATGTTGACGATACCGCCGGTACCGCCAATGCCCTGCAGGGCGTTGGCGCCGTGGATGACTTCGATGCGTTCGATCATCGCCGGGTCGATGGTGTGCGAGTCACGCGAGCCATCGCGCAGCGGCGTGGACTGCGGCACGCCATCGACCATGTACAGGATGCCGCGCCCGCGCATGCTCTCGCCGTAGTTGGACATCTTCTCGCGGGCGGGCGCAAAGGCCGGGATCTGTGACGACAGCACGCGCGAGACATCCGAGCCCAGCGCCAGCTGCTGCACGATGTCCTCGCGGGTCAGCACGGTGATGGTGTTGGGCATGGCGGTCTCGCCCTGCGCCATGCGCGCGGTGGACGCCGAGACCGTGACGCGGGCCAGCGAGGTGGCTGCGGCCTGCGGCGCGGGGCGCGCAGGCGATGCCACCTTGGCCTGCGCCGGTGCGGCGGCGCTCAGCACGAAGACGCCCGGCGAGCGCTCCTGCAGTGCCAGGCCTTGGCCGGCCAACAGGTGTTGCAAGGCCTCGCGCGGGGTGTAACGGCCGTCCAGTGCCGGCGCGCTGCGCCCGCTGACGCTGTCAGCGGCGAACAGCAGCTGGATGCCACTTTGCCGGGCCAGCGCGTTGAGCGAGGCCTGCAGGGAGCCCGCCGGCAGGTGGAATTCCACCGCGGTCGGTGCGGACGCCTGCGCGGCGACGGGCAGCGCCGCGCACAGGCAGGTGGCGAGCAGGGTAGGGGCCAACCGGCGCAGCGCGGCAGGCGGAACAGGGCGGATCATGCGAGGGTCCTTCGGAGGGGTTCAAGCACCTGCCGGATGGGAGGGCGCGCAACCCACCCTCGTGGCGCCGATCAATCGCGTGCGCGCAGATGCAGGCTGCCGTCGGCGGCGGTCTGCAGCTGTACCGGCAGGATCTCCGGCAGCAGTGCCACGGCGGTCTCGGCGCGATCGGCATCGAACACGCCCGAGACCAGCAACGGGCCCAATGCCGGGTCATCCAGCACGATCGGGCGGTCGTGGTAACGCTGCAGGATGCGCAGCACTTCCGACAGCGGCAGCCGATCGAACTGCAGCCGCCCGGTGGTCCAGTCGGCGCGGTCCGGGCTGACCGCTTCAGGGGGAGACAGCGAACCTGCCTGGGCCAGCAGGCGCTGGCCCGGCTTCAGGCGTTGCTCGGCCTCGCTGCCGTCGACGCGCACGCCCACCTCGCCGCGCCACAGGGTCACCTCGCTGAGATCGCCCTGGCGGTCCACATCGAATACGGTGCCGTAATTGCGCACATGTACCGGGCCGGCATCGACCTGGAAGGGGCGCCACGCCGAGTGCTGTACCTGGAAACGCGCCTGGCCGCGTGCCAGCAGCACCTGCCGCGAGCGCAGGTGCCGGCGCACCTGCAGGTGGGTGCCGGCATCAAGCAGCATCCGGCTGCCATCGGGCAGGGTGACAGTGCGGCGTTCGCCGACGGCGGTCTGGTAGTCGCGCACCTGCCAGGCCGGGTCGATCAGCAGCAGGGCGCCGGCCGCCACCAGCAACACCGGCAGCAGGGCCTTGACCGGGCGGCCGCCACGCTTTCGCTGCAGCAGCTCAGGGCCGGGCATCGGGAAGCGTTGCTTCAAGGCATCGCGGTGCTGCTCCAGCACCTGCTCGGTGGAGGTCGGTGGCGGCTGCGGTCCAGCGGGATAGGGCGCGCGGCTCATGGCAGCCTTGCGGGCAGGCGGCAGTCGGCCATTGCCAGGCGCAGGTGGCGTTCCACAGCCTTCAGGCCGATGCCCATCCGCTGCGCGACCTCGGCCTGTGGCAGCTCATGGATCTTGTGCAGGATGAAGACCTGCTGGCGTCGGCAGGGCATGCGCTCGATGGTGCTGCTCAGGCGTTGCAGCGCCTGCACGCCTTGCGCCTGCTGCTCCGGCCCGGGGCGCGGGCAGGTGCCCTCGGGCAGTTCGGTGCGCGGCTCCACCCAGTGCCGGCGCAGGTCTTCGGCGCGGCAGCGGTCCACCGCCGCGTCGTGGGCGATCCGGCGCAGCAGCGCGACCGGCTGCCGTGCATCGTGAGCGACCGGGCGTTCCAGCAGGCGCACGCAGACGTCGTGCACCACCTCACGGGCCAGTCCCGGCGAGCGGAAGCGGCGATGCAGGTAATCCACCAGCTCTTCGTAGTGGCGCACCAGCGAGGACACCAGCGGCAACGCGGGCGGTGGGGTGGAAGGCTGCTGGGACATCCGGAGGGCAACAGGGGCGGGAAGGCGTGGCGGCGCAGGAGCGCCGCTGCGGAGTGACGCAATACTAATGGGAACTGTTCGCGTTTGCCATGTCGCGCACCACGGCCTGATGGTTCGCTGCGCCTGGAAGGTGAAACCACGCTCATCGCCTGGAGTGCAGAATCGGCGCCGGCCAGCCTGCACCCACCCGCCGAGGAAACGTTCGATGCGTCTGCCCGCCCTGCGCCACCGCGACGGCCACCATGCCCGTGTCACCTACGAAGAACTGTTCTTCGATCTGGTCTACGTATTCGCGGTCACCCAGCTCAGCCACCATCTGCTGCATCACCTTGACCTGGCCGGCGTGCTGCAGGCCCTGGTGCTGTGGTTCGCGGTCTGGCTCGGTTGGCAGTACGCATGCTGGGTCAGCAACTGGTTCGACCCGGAGGCGCCGCGCATCCGTGGCCTGATGTTCGCCACCATGCTGCTGGCGCTGCTGATGTCCTCCTCCATTCCCGAGGCATTTGCCGACCGTGCGTGGGTCTTCGCCGGCGCATACGTGGCAATGCAGGTGGGACGCACCGCCTTCGTGCTGCTGGAAGTGGGCCGCAGCCACCCGCTGGCAGCCAATTTCCGCCGCATGCTGGCCTGGGTCTGCGTGTCGGCCTGTTTCTGGCTGGCGGGTGCGGCGGCCGAGGGCAACCTCCGTCTGGCGCTGTGGGCAACAGCGGTGGCCTGCGAGTACATCTCGCCGATGTTCGGCTTCGCGTTCCCGGGCATGGGGCGGTCGCATACCCGCGACTGGACCATCGAAGGCGGGCACCTGGCCGAGCGCTGCCAGCTGTTCGTCATCGTCGCACTGGGTGAGACGTTGCTGGCGACCGGGGGCGTGCTCAGCGAAGTCGGGTACTGGAGCCTGGAGGTGGTGTCGGCGGTGCTGGCCACCTTCGCCGGCACGCTGGCGATGTGGTGGCTGTACTTCGGCATCTCCAGCCGCGACGCCACCGCCGCGATCACCCATTCCGACGATCCTGGCCGGATGGGTGCCAACTTCCATTACGTACATGCACTGCTGATCGCCGGCATCATCGCCACGGCGGTGGGCAACGATCTGGTCATGGATCATCCGGACGCAGCCGTCACCGGGGTGTACGCCACCGTGATGGTGGCGGGCCCGCTGATCTACCTGCTGGGCAGCGCCCTCTACAAGCGCGTGGTCTATGGCCGCGCGCCACGCTCGCACCTGCTGGGCGCGGTGGCACTGCTGGTGCTGGGCCTGCTGCTGCCGCACATGCAGCTGCTGGCCGCCGGATGGCTGACCAGCCTGGTGCTGCTGGGCGTAGGGCTGCTGGATACGCGCCTGAAGCGGCGCACCCAGCAGTTGCGGGGCTAGAACCCGCCGCCGGTCTTGAAGCCGCCGCCACCGCTGATGCCGCCGCCGCTGTGGAAGCTGCTGCCGCTGCTGGAGCTGGAGCTGGAGCTGGAGCTGGAACTCGAGCGTGGGCTGGAGCGCGAACCTGAGCTGCTGGAACTGCTCGACGACCCCCAGTCGAACAGGCCGCCGGAAGAGCGCGTTGTGCGCCGGCTGCTGCTGGTGGCACTGAAGAAGGACGCGGCCACCGCAGCCGGGGCGGCGGCCCGGTAGCTCGGCGCCTCGTAGGCCTGGCGTTCGATGTCAGCCGCCGCCTGGTAGCTCCTGCGCGCAGCCTGCAGGTCGTCCAGGCGCTTCTTCAGTACGGCCATCTCACGGGTGTGCTCAGCCACCATGCCATCGATCTCGCCCAGGCGCAGGCGACTGCCATGGATGCGCTCGAGCACGGCATCGTCCTCGCCGGAGCTGGTGGCAGCGACGCGGCGGTACAGGTCGTCCATGCTCTTGGCCGACAGCGTGCGCGCCAGCGCGGTGAGCAGCGCGCCGCCTTCGGCATCGGTCCAGCTGCGGAAGCCGTCGATCTGTGCCTGCTTGGCATCCACGGTCTGCCGATGCAGCTGCTCGGCCAACAGCGCCTGCGCTACTGCGCCCTGTGCCGCCTGCAGCTGCTGGCGCAGCGGGTCGCCACCGGCCTGGGCGAGGGCGGCGTCACGGGCCTGCTGTAGCGGCTGGCGGGCAGCCTCGACGTCGTCGCGGGCCCGTGCGGCATGTTCCTGCAGATAGGGCGGAAGCTCGACCAGCGTGGCGTATTCGCGACGCGCACGGTCGAAGCCGCACAGCTCGGCCAGCCAGCCATCGACGGTGCGCACCAGCGGCCAGCCGCGGTAGGCCGTGCTGCCGAAGCTGCGCCGGTGCAGGTACATGAAGATCGGGTCGGCCTGATAGGCACCGGCCTTGGCGTCATGCTCCGACTGCGCGGAGGCGGCCATGCGCTCGACGGTGTCGGCGCGCGCCACGGCCAGCTGCAGGTCGTCCTGCAGCGCCCTGTAGGAGGGTTCCGCTTCCAGCGTGGTGTCCACCTGGTTCTGCAGGGCCTGCCACTGTCCGCCGGCGGTATCGCGTGCGGCAACGGCCTCCTGCGACCGCTGCTGCAGCGACTGCTCGATGTCCAGCAGCGCCTGCAGCTCGTCGGCCAGCACCGCCGCTTTGCGATCACGGCGCTGCAGGTCGGCGCTGGACTGCTGCAGCAGGTCCTGGGCCACCAGCGGTGGTGAATCGGTGGCGGCCTCGGCCTGCAGGCGGGCCAGTGCATTGAAGTCCTCGCGGACCTGCCCGTGCAGCGCCTCCTGATCCTTGATCAGCTCCCGGCACCGGTCGCCATGCGCGGTCAGTTGTGCCTGCACCCCGCCGATATCGGTTTCGACATCGGCAATGGCGTCGTTCAGCTCTCTCATGTCAGTTCCTTACCCATCACCATTCGGTGATGTAGCCGCCGGTGGTGGGCATGCGGAAGCGCGGCGACAGGCTGCCGCGCGGTTTGCTGCCGATCTGGTCGTCCTCGATGATGCCGTTGTCCTGCTTGTCGGCGGCAACCCGGTTGTAGGTGGCCTCGGGCACACGTACGGCAAATACCGAGACCTGTTCATCCTTGCCGGTTTCCTCGTTGCGGATGGTGATCCGGGCGGGCTTGCCGGTCTCGTCCAGTGCTTCGGTCACCAGGTAGTAGTTGCGGCCACCGTTGGCCTTTTCGTTGTAGCGCCAGACGCCGGTGCGCTCATCGTCGCGGTTGACGATGCGGTAGACCAGGGTCTGCGACAGCATCCCCACCAGCTGGCCGACCTCGTCCATGGCCGGCCCGGCTTCGGCCAGCGTCTCGACCCGGATCAGGCGTGCGGCCTGCTCCAGCGCACGCTCGAAGCGCTTGCGGTCTTCGCCGGCGACCCCGGTGGCGAGGCCATCGGCCTTGAGCTGGGCCAGCCGCTCGTTGAGCGCGGCCAGCTTGTCGGCGCTGCCGATCAGTTCCTTCAGGGTCGCTACCGCCTGGCTGGCTGCGGCCAGGTCGCCCGCGCGCAGTGCGACGTCACCGCCGGTGTAGGCGCGTGCGCGCAGCTGCTCGGCATCCGGCGCGAGGCGTGCCGCCTTTGCAGCGGTGTTGGTGGTATCCAGCAGCTCGCTGGCCTCGATGGCCTGGCCGAGGGTGTTCACCCGCTCGGTCAGCGGCGGCAGGGCCTCCCTGGCCTTCGCCAGCAGCTGCGCGGCCGCCTGCCGGTGCTGTTCCACCTGCGCGGCCGCCTGCTCGCCGGTGGCGCTGCCACCGCTGCTGAGCCGGGTGAGCTTGTCCTTGCGCACGAGGGTCGGCAGCGCTGCCATCGCGGCGGGAACCTCGGCGAAGCGCCGCTGCGCTTCTTCCAGCGCGGCCCGTGCGCCTCCGGTCAGCGCCTGCAGGCGTTCGCCGCTGGCGGTGGCACGTGGCAGCAGCCCCTGCAGGGCCTGTTCCTGCCCGGCCAGAAGCGCGCGCGCTGCTGCAGCCTCCTGTTGCTGCGCGGCGACCTTGTCGTTCAGTACCTGCACGTTCTTCTGCACGTTGCTCTCGTGCACGAACGCGCCGAAGCTGCGCGCCATCACCAGCACAACACCCAGCACAAGCAGCACCAGGGCTGCCGCCAGCGCCCACTTCAGCAGACGGCTGCGGTCGATCCAGCGCCGCGCCAGCCACGCCTTCCAGCCACGCGGCGCAGTGTAGAGGTAGCGCTGCTCACGCTGTGCCTGGATGCCGGCCTCGAGGATCTGGTCGGAGACCTCGATGCCCTGCGAGCGGTACAGCTCAAGCAGGCGCTGCTTCAGCGTCGCCTTGTCATGGCCGCTGTCGGCCAGCGCCTTCATTTCTGCATTGCGGTAACGCAGCTGGTCGACCACATCCATGGTCAGCAGCGCATCCTGCAGCTCGCCAGGGGCCATCGTCGCACTCACTTCAGCGCGGCTCCGGGCTCGGCGGCGCCTGCAGCAGGGCGGCGAAACGCTGCTTGCCCTGTTCGACATACTCGGCGATCTCCGCCGAGTCGCGGGTGGCCTGGCCGCGCAGCTGCTCGATTTCCTGCAGCGAGGTTTCCTGGAAGCGCACCACCGCATCGACCAGCTTGCGCACCGAATCGACGCCGATGGTCGCTCCGTAGCCGGCCTTCAGGCCCTCGTGCAGCACTTCGTCGCCGATGTTGGCCACCGCTTCCAGGCCCTTGGAAGTGCCCTCGGTCATCGCATTGAGCGCCTGCGTGGATTCGTGCAGCCCCATCTGCGTGGTGAACGCCAGGTTCAAGGCGGTGAAGCTGGTTTCATTGGTGGAGAAGAACACCACCGAGCGCTCGTTGACGCGGCGCTTGACCTCGTGCGACTGGTGCACGCGCAGCATGATCGCCTCGGACGTGGCGTAGTTCACCTGCAGGTTCTCGGCCAGGTCCTTGGCCAGCTGGTAGCGCGACTCCTCGGCCTGGCTGTTGCGCAGGGCCTCATCACGGGCCATTACCAGGCGGCCGGTGTCGGCGGCATCGGCGGCCGGGTCGGCCGACTCCACGCGCTGCTGCGCCTGCTTCAGCGACTCGCGTGCATCGGCCAGCACCTGCTCCTGCAGTTTCAACAGTTCATGCGCCTGGATCTCGGCATCCTTGATCGACAGGCGAAAGTCGCCGTACATCTCCAGCACGCGCGATTCGCGCTGCAGCTGCTCGGCCGAATCGCGGCTGACCTCCAGGAACGTACGGCGGATCTTCTCGAACCGGCTCGGGATGTCGCCGCGGGTGACCTTCATCCACAGGTTCTGCAGGCGCTCGCCCATATCGATTTTGCCGTCGCGCACCTGTTCGACCATGGTGCTGGCGTCGTCACGGATGCTGTCGAAGGCGTGGATGATCTCGGTATAGCGGTCGGACACCTTGGCCGAGCTGATTTCATCACGCATCACGGCATTGAAATGGCCGGACTGCTGCAGCACGCGGGCAATGGCCACCACGCGGCCCTGGTCGAGGGTGGACAGCTGCGAAACCAGCGCGATGGCCGGTGCGTTGTTGTCCTGGGGAGCGGCCAGGCCCAGGCTGCGCAGCGTGGCCATGGCGCGGTCGAGGTACTTGATCGGCGCGGTAGCGGCCGGCGTGGCAAGGAGGGTGTTCTCGGACATTTCGACGGCTCCGGTCAGGGCAAGCGATGAGGAACCTGCCGCGCGGAACGGGCAGGTTGCTGCGTAACGAAGGGGATGGGGAGCGGCAGCCGTGCGCTGCACGGCAGGCGGGCCCGGTCGGGGGCAGCGGGCCCGGTACGGGCGAAGGTGGTGTCCTGTTCACGCACGGCGCATTCCTTGCAGATCGCCCCCCTGGCGATTCCTTCCCCATTGTAACGGCGGTGATGGTCAGGTGAAGCCCCACCGATGGCAGGGTGGAGTAGCGTTGGCGCACGCTCATCCTTCCGGCAAGCGAGGGCTTCGTGCAGAACGTACCGCAGTGGTTGATCTGGGCCGGACTGTCAGCCGTGTTCGCGGCGCTGACCGCGCTGTTCGCCAAGGTTGGCGTCAGGGGCGTCGACTCGGACCTGGCCATGGCCATCCGCACCCTGGTGGTGGCTGCGGTGATCCTGCCACTGGTGGTGCTCACCGGCAAATGGTCCAACCCGTTGCTGCTGCCGGGGCGTACCCAGCTGTTCCTGGTGCTGTCGGCGCTGGCGACCGGTGCCTCATGGCTGTTCTACTTCCGCGCGCTGCAGAGCGGTGAGCTGGCCAAGGTGGCGGTGGTGGACAAGTTCAGCGTGGTGCTGGTGATCGTGCTGGCCTATCTTCTGCTGGGCGAGCGGCCCAGCCTGCGGGAGTGGAGCGGCATCGGCCTGGTGCTGGCCGGGGTGATCGTGCTGGCCACGAAAAAGTAGCAACGTTCGACCATCAGACGGGAGGGCAGGATGCAGGGTGAAGCACACGGTACGTTCGAAGTGGATCTGCGACCGATCGGTGGCAATGACGGCCCGATCGCGGTGATGTCGATCAACAAGACCTTCGCGGGCGACCTGCAGGGCAGCAGCGTCGGCCAGATGCTGGCCTTCCGCACGCCGGTGCAGGGCTCGGCCGGTTACGTGGCGATGGAGCGGGTGACGGCCACACTGGCCGGGCGCCAGGGCGGGTTCACCCTGCAGCACAACGGGCTGATGACCCGCGGCACGCCGCAGCTGAGCGTGGTGGTGGTGCCCGATTCCGGCAGCGACGGGCTGCTGGGCCTGGCCGGCACGCTGGAGATCACCATCAGCGAGGGGCGCCATGACTACCGGCTGGTCTACAGCCTGCCGGAAGGCCCCTAGCGGGGATCCACTGTCATGAACGCGCGCCGGCGTTGACCGCGCGCAGCAATGCGGTGTGGACGTTCATGCCGTACCCGCCTGCAGGCGGTCGTACATGCGTACCAGGTCAACCAGGGTGCGTGCGCCCATCTTGCGCATCACCTGTGCGCGGCGCACCTTCACCGTGATCTCGCTGACCCCGAGGTCACTGGCAATCTGCTTGTTGAGGCGGCCGCGTACCACACCGTCGACCACCTCGCGCTCGCCGGCGCTCAGTGAATCCCAGCGCAGCTGCAGAGCACCCAGCACGTCGCCCTCGCGGCGGCGCTCGCGGTCGATCTCGATGCCCTTGTGGATGGCATCGAGCAGCTCCTGGTCGCGGAAGGGCTTGGTCAGGAACTCGATGGCGCCATCCTTGATCGCGTTGACGCCCATCGCGATGTCGCCGTGGCCGGTGATGAACACCACCGGCAGCTGCAGGCCGTGGCTGCCCATTGCACGATGGAATTCGAGGCCACTCTGGCCTGGCATGCGCACATCCAGCACCAGGCAGGCCGGCGCGTCTTCCAGCTCGTGCTCGAGGAAGGCCTGCGCCGAGGCGAAGGCCCGCACCTGCAGGCCCATGGAGGCCAGCAGGTCTTCCAGCGCCGCGCGCACCGACGGGTCATCGTCGACCACGTAGACGATGGGTGCCGGATCGACGGGCGGGGCAGTGGGCTTACGCATGGCGGGGGTCCGTGGCAACGGGCAGGTCGAAGACGAAGCAGGCACCGCCGCCCGCCGGCCGTTCGGCGCGGATCTGGCCGTCGTTGGCCTCGATCATCGAGCGGCTGAGGCTGAGGCCGAGCCCCAACCCGTGCGACTTGGTGGTCCAGAACGCATCGAAGACCCGCTCGGGATGATCAGCCGGCAGGCCGACGCCCCGGTCGCGCACGCTGAGGCTGACCCGCTGGCCATCACGCCGGGTCAGCAGTGACAGGCGCCGGTCGGCTGCGGGCACGGCTTCCATTGCATCCACCGCATTGAGGATCAGGTTGCCGATCACCTGCTGCACCTGCACGCGATCGGCTTGTACCGGCGGCAGGTCGGCGTCCAGCAACAGCGCCACGGCAACGCCATGCTGGTCCAGCTCGCTGCGCGACAGCGCCAGCATTTCCTCCACCGCCTGGTTCAGATCGAAGGCGTGTCGTTCCGGTGCCGCGCCCTGGGTCAGGCCGCGGATGCGCGCGATCACGTCGCCGGCGCGGTGCGCATCGGCCAGGATGCGGGCCACGGTCTGCCGTGCCTTGTCCACGTTCGGAGGGTCCTGTGCGAGCCAGCGCTGGCAGGCTTCGGCGCTGCTGGCGATGGCCGCCAGCGGCTGGTTCACTTCATGGGCGATGGAGGTGGTGAGCTCGCCCACGGTGGAGGCGCGCGCCACCCGCAGCAGGCAGCCCTGTGCTTCCTGCACGGCGGCCTTGGCCGCTTCCATGTTCAGCGCGAGGTAGGTGGTGATGCCAATTACCAGCATGCCGATGACCGAGTTGACCAGGCCGATGCGGTAGGTGCCAAAGCGGGTCAGGAAGAAGCTCAGCCCGGTCAGCGCGATGCAGGCGATGGCCAGGGTGATCAGTCCGCGCGCGCTCAGCACGCGCGAGGCCGCGAGAATGACCGCCGCGTAGAAGCAGGCAGCGGCAACCGCGTAATCGGTGACGGTATCGATCAGGAAGATCGCCGCCATCACGACGATCAGGGCCAGCAGCACCAGGGGGCGGCGGGGCGACAGCGATGGCATCGGGACGGCTCCCTGGCGTGGGTGGAAAGGATAGCAAAGCCGCCATCGGTGGATGCCGATTCCTGGTAGGTGCCGACCGTTGGTCGGCACAGCAATTGAATGGCGGGGGCGATGAGGGTTTGTGCCGACCAACGGTCGGCACCCACCAAAGCGATGCACGGTGCTTCCGGGGGGGCATGAGGTTGCCGGCCAGCGGCCGGCACTACTCCTCCAGGCTGGCGTTCCAGAATCCCTGCAGTACCCCGGGCGTGGCCGCCAGCGTCGCCAGTACGGCATCCAGTTCGCCGGCATCGACGGTGGTGGCATACAGCATCGCTTCGATTTCCACGTCACGCTCGCCAAACGGGCGCTGGTCCACCGCGCGCACCGGGTACTGCGCCTGCTCAAGCAGCAGCAACAACTGGTCCAGCACCTCGGCCTGCTGCTCGCGCTGGCAGACCACGTTGATCGCATAGGTCGCCTCGCTGAATGCCTCCGGCAGCGGCTGCCGCTGGATGCGGTTCACCACCGGCCGCAGCAGGGTGTTGGCGGCCAGCACGAACACCGCAGCCATCACCGCTTCGGGCAACAGCTTGATGCCGGCACACGCCCCCACCGCCGCCGACCCCCACAGCGTGGCGGCGGTGTTCAGGCCGGACACCTGGGCGCCGTCCTTCATGATCGCGCCAGCGCCGAGAAAGCCGACGCCGGAGATCACATAGGCAACCACATGCAGCGGCGACGGTGGGCCGCCATACAGGTCATGGAAGCGCACTGCCAGATCGACGAACACCGCCGCACCCACCGCCACCAGCGTATTGGTGCGCAGGCCAGCGGTGCGCTGGCGCAGCTGCCGCTCCAGGCCGATGATCGTGCCCAGCACGAACGCCACCGACAGGCTGATCAGCGAGCTGAGCGTGGCGCCGGCGTTGAACGCCGGCAGGTTCGGGTTGATGTCCATTGTGCTTCTCCCTGGACAGAGCGGCGGGCGCTTACTGCCAGCCGTAACGGCGGATGTAGAGCTTCTTCAGCGCGGTGGTCAGCACCGCATAGCCGAACAGGATCGCCACCAGGAACGGCCAATAGCCAACCGGCAGTGCCTGCAGCTTGAAGTAGCCGGCCAGCGGGCTCATCGGCAGGGCCACGCCGATGGCCATGATCAGGCCGGTCATCACCAGCAGTGGCGGCGCGGCGATGCTCTGCAGGAACGGTACTTTCGGCGTGCGGATCATGTGCACGATCAGGGTCTGGGTCAGCAGGCCGACCACGAACCAGCCGGACTGGAACAGGCCCTGGTCGGCCGGCGTGCGTGCGTCGAACACGTACCACATCAGCGCGAAACAGGTCAGGTCGAAGATCGAGCTGATCGGCCCGAAGAACACCATGAAGCGGCCGATGTCCGCCGGGTTCCACTTCAGCGGCCTGCGCACCAGCTCCTCGTCCACGTTGTCGAACGGAATGGCGATCTGCGAGATGTCGTACAGCAGGTTCTGCACCAGCAGCTGCAGCGGCAGCATCGGCAGGAACGGCAGGAAGGCCGAGGCCACCAGCACCGAGAACACGTTGCCGAAGTTGGAGCTGGCGGTCATGCGGATGTACTTCAGCATGTTGTTGAACGTGCGCCGGCCCTGGATGACGCCTTCCTCCAGCACCATCAGGTTCTTCTCCAGCAGGATGATGTCGGCGGCCTCCTTGGCGATGTCCACCGCACTGTCCACGCTGATGCCGATATCGGCCGCGCGCAGCGCGGGTGCATCATTGATGCCGTCGCCGAGGAAGCCGACCACCTTGCCCTGCGCGCGCAGCTCCCGCACCAGCCGCTCCTTGTGCAGTGGCGTCAGGCGGGCGAACACGCGGTGGTGGTGCAGCGCCCGCGACAGTGCGCCGTCATCCATGCGCTCGATCTGCGGGCCGGTCAGGATGGTGTCGGCGTCCAGGCCCACCTGTGCGCAGACGCGGGCGGTCACCAGTTCGTTGTCACCGGTGAATACCTTCACTTCCACACCATGTGCGGCCAGCGCCTGCAGCGCCTGCGCGGCCGATTCCTTCGGCGGGTCGAGGAAGGCCACGTAGCCGACCAGGGTCAAGCCGCACTCGTCGGCCTGCGAATAGGTGGTCTGGGTGGCGGCGGTCTCCTTCATCGCCACCGCCACGACACGCAGGCCCTGTTCGTTCAGTTCCTCGGTGGTCTGCCGCACGCGCGCCAGGCGGCGCTCGTCCAGCGGCATGTCCTGGCCGTTCTCGCGCACGGTGCTGCACACCGCCAGCATTTCTTCCACGGCCCCCTTGCAGATCAGCTCGTGGTGGTCCTCGCGCTCGGATACAACCACCGACATGCGGCGGCGCTCGAAGTCGAACGGGATCTCATCCACCTTGTGGTAGTCCTGCGACAGCCGCAGCGAACTCTGCAGCTCCACGTGCTCCAGCACCGCGCGGTCCAGCAGGTTGATCAGCCCGGTCTGGAAGTGGCTGTTGAGGTAGGCGAACTTCAGCACGTCTTCCGAATCGTGGCCGAATACATCGGTGTGGCGTTCCAGCGCGATCTTGTCCTGGGTGAGCGTGCCGGTCTTGTCGGTGCACAGCACTTCCATGGCACCGAAGTTCTGGATGGCATCCAGGCGCTTGACGATCACCTTGCGCCGCGACAGCAGCACCGCACCCTTGGCCAGGGTGGAGGTGACGATCATCGGCAGCATTTCCGGCGTCAGGCCCACCGCCACCGACAGCGCGAACAGGAACGCCTCGGTCCAGTCGCCCTTGGTCCAGCCATTGATCAGCAGCACGAACGGCACCATCACCAGTGCGAAGCGGATCAGCAGCCAGCTGACACTGTTGACGCCGGCCTGGAACGCGGTTGGCGTGCGGTCGCTGGCGGTGCTGCGCTGGGCCAGGGTGCCGAAGTAGGTGCGGTTGCCGGTGGCCAGCACGATGGCCGTGGCGGTGCCGGAGACCACATTGGTGCCCATGAACAGCAGGTTGTGCTGTTCCAGCAGGCCGGCCAGGCCGTCGCCCGGGTGGGCGAACTTCTCCACCGGCAGCGACTCGCCGGTCATCGCTGCCTGGGCGACGAACAGGTCCTTGGCGGTCAGCACGCGGCAATCGGCCGGGATCATGTCGCCAGCCGACAGCACGATGTGGTCACCGGGCACCAGTTCGCGGATCGGCAGGTCCAGCAGGCGCGCCGGGCGGCGGCTGTGCAGGTGCGCACCGAAATACTGGTCGGCCACATCGGCGGCCTCGGTGCCGGGATTCCTGCGCAGCACGCGCGCGGTATTGCCGACCAGTGCCTTCAGCCGCTCGGCGGCGCGGTTGGAGCGGCCTTCCTGCACGAAACGGATCAGCGTGGACAGCAGCACCATTGCACCGATCACCACGGTGGCCTTGAGGTCCTCGGTCAGCCAGGACACCGCCGCCAGCACGGTCAGCAGCAGGTTGAACGGATTGCGGTAGCACTGCCACAGGTGACGCCACCACGGCAGCGGCTTTTCGTGATCCACCTCGTTGGGACCGAGCGTGGCCAGCCGATCCTCGGCCTCATGTGGGCTGAGGCCATCGGCATGCGACTCCAGCGTGGCCAGCAGCTGGGCTTCCTCCTGCTGGGCGAGGGTAACCAGGCCGGTGGTGAGCGCGAACGGCGCCGCTTCGGCGCTGCCCGTACCGAACCCGGCTTCGGGCATTGCACGGCGGCGGAACAGGTTGCCTGCGCGACGGCTGCGCAGGAAGGCGTTGAACCAGGCGTTGAGCAGGCTCATGGGACTCTCCTCGAATGTCAGAGCCGGCCGGGGCCGGAACACGAACGGAATGGCTGGGACGGATCAGGCGTGGCGCATCGCCAGCACCGCAGGTGACCACGGCTGCATGTGCAGGCGCTGGCTGCCACCGATGCACAGCGGCTTCATCGCATCGCGCAGTGGATAGGGCAGATGGCGCAGCACATTGATGCGCTCGCTGATCGGCAGCAGCGACAGCGCGTCGGCGACCACGCGTGGCGAACCGAGCGACAGCGAACGGGCAAACATGACCGGGCCGTGCTGCAGCAGCTGGCTGCGCAGGGCGGCGACATCGCGCTCGCCGATCAGGCGGCGCAGGGTGATGTAGAGGATCTTGTAGGACATGGGGGCGATCTCCAGGCAGGCGGCACCTGGCGATCCCCCGTCACTCAGGCAGGCAGGGACCGGCGGGCAGGCGCCAGGAACAGGCGGATTGCGGGCATCGGGCGCGCGGTGCGCCCGGCAGGGTCGGGGTCCATCTGCGTCTCCATGAGGGGAGGGTGCCGGCCAGGGTTGCCCCGGCCAGTGGCGCTATTGTCCACCCCTGAATGGGGCAGTCCTAGAGGCCCGTGGGTTAGCCGGGCTATACCTTGGTATAGCCCGGCCCCAAGGGTTGCCTATACTCGCGCCATCCCCTGCCGGTGAGGCATGTGCCATGCGATTGCGCAACACGTTGCCGTTGGCCGTACTGCTGCTGTCCATCGCTGCGATCACCCATGCGGGCGAACACGTCGAGACCTATCGCCAAGTCGATGGGCGGGCCCTGAAGGTGCATGTGTACAGTCCAGCGAAGACTGCCGGCAATGCTGCGCTGCTGCTGTTCCATGGTGGCGGCTGGGCACATGGGGAGCCGGCCTGGATGGAAGGCACGGCGGCCCAGCTGCAGGCGATGGGAATCGTCGCCATCGCCGTGGAATACCGCTTGTCCGGTGCGTCATCCACGCCAGCAGATGCGCAGCGCGATACCTGCGCTGCTTTCATGTGGGCGGCGGCGGAGGCGCGGCGATTACACATTGATCCGGCGCGTGTCGGTGGCTACGGGGTGAGCGCCGGCGGCCAGCTGGTAGCGGCTGCGGCGCTGGGGGCCTGTGGCGAGAACAGCGCCCGTCCGCGACGGGTGGTGCTGTGGTCGCCCGCGCTGGATGTCGCCAGCGACGGCTGGTTCAAGCGGCTGATGAAGGGGCAGGACAGCCGCTGGTTGGATCCGGTGGCCAACGCGGGTGCCGCCGGGCCGCCGATGCTGATCGTCCAGGGAGAGCAGGACACCGTCACCCCGCTGCGCGTGGCCGAGCGCTTCTGTGCTGCACGTGACGTGGCGCACGCCGAATGCCGGCTGCTGCGCTATCCGCAACTGGGGCATCTGCTCAGCCGCAACCTGACCAGCCAGGAGTCGGTCTTTGATGTCGATGCCCGGTCCGCCGCCGATGCCTGGCAGCGGATCGAGAGCTGGCTGCAGGCGGCCGGCTGGTTGCCGGCCAACGCAGGCGAGGCGCCGGCCGCGCCGCGCTGATCCCACGGATCAATGGGCGGCGGACGTGGTCTGCTTGCACACGTCGTATTCGCCACGGCTCAATGTCTTGTCACGGTCGGTGTCGCAGGCATGCAGGCGTTCGGCCCAGTCCGGCGCGACCGCATCGACTTCGGCCAGGGTGACGATGCCGTCCTTGTCCTTGTCCAGCGACTCATATGGCGGAATCAGCTTCACTTCGGTGACGTCCTCGGCGGCGGTGGCCTTGCTTGCCTCCTGGGTCCTGGAACAGGCGCCCAGCAGCAGGCCGGCGGAGATGGCGAGGACAACAGGAAGGTAGCGAATACCGGTCATGACAGGCTCCAGGAGTGGGGGCGCGGGCCAGGGTTGGGGATGGCCACGTCCGGATCTTCGGCCGGGGTCTGTAAGCGAGCCGCGAAGAACCGGCCGGGCCGCGGCGCAGCGGTGGGCCACCGTTCACCCGCACGCCCCATGCGTGCGCCAGCGGCACCTGACGAAATTGTCAGGCAGGCGACAGCAAGGCGCTGGAGGCCAGCCACCAGGATGGGGTCAGGCCCGCGCAGCCCCCGCGCCGGCACCGATATGGACCCCCGAGATGCGAATCCCCTTCCTGTCCGCACGACCGCGTCGCCGCCACCTGGCCCTGGGCGTGCTGCTGCTGGTGGTGTTGTCGCTGGTGATGCTGTTCCAGGGCGTGTCACGCGGCGACGCGCAACCGGCCAGCGCGCCGGCGCCGGTGCCGGTGGTGACCGGCCGCGTCGAGCAGCGCGATGTGGCGCATTGGCGCAGCGGCGTGGGCACGGTGCAGTCGTTGCAGAGCACCGTACTGCGGCCGCAGGTCGATGGGGTACTCACCGAGGTGCTGTTCGAGGAAGGCCAGAAGGTGCGCAAGGGCCAGTTGCTGGCCCGCATCGATGACCGCGCGATCCGCGCCGACCTGGGCGGCGCACAGGCCGCAGTGGTCCGCGATCGCGCCACGCTGGATGCCGCGCGCTCGGACCTGGCGCGTCTGCAGCACCTGTCCACCGGCCAGCTGGTCTCGCGGCAGATGCTGGAGCAGCAGGCGGCCACGGTGCAGCAGCTGCAGGCCACCGGGCGTGGAAACCAGTCGGCGGTGGACGCCGCACAGGTGCAGCTGTCGTACACCCGTATCCTGGCGCCGATGGACGGTCGCATCGGCCTGCGCCAGGTGGACCCCGGCAACCTGGTGCGTGCCACGGATACGCAGGGCCTGGTGACGGTGCAGCAGACCGACCCGATTTCAGTGGTGTTCGCGCTGCCGCAGGATGCCTTGCCGCAACTACGGCAGGCGCTGGCGGCCGGCGACGTGGCAGTGCAGGCGCTGGACCGTGATGGTGGCCAGTCCCTGGCTGAAGGCACCCTGCAGGTCATCGACAACCAGATCGACGAGACCTCCGGCACGGTGCGGTTGCGTGCCCGCTTCGGCAATGCCGATGACCGGCTGTGGCCCGGGCAGCTGGTCAGCGTTCGCGTACGTATCGGCCAGACGACGGGTGCACTGGTGGTGGACGCCGCCGCGATCCAGCGCGGCGTCGAGGGCAGTTTCGTCTACCGCGTGGTCGGCGACGGCAGCGTCGAGGTGCTGCCGGTCACCGTCGGTGAAACGGAGAACGGGCAGGTGGCCGTCCAGGGTGAACTGCGGGTGGGTGATGTGATCGTGCGCGATGGCCAGTCACGCCTGCGCCCGGGCGTGGTCGTCACCGAAGCCGGTGCAGCGGTTGCCAAGGCCGGGGCCGCACCATGAGTGCCCGCGTCTCGTTGTCCAGCTGGTTCGTCAGGCATCCGGTGGCTACCACGCTGCTGACCCTGGCGGTGATCCTGCTCGGCGTGGCCGCGCTGCCGCGGTTGCCGGTGGCGCCCCTGCCGGAAGCGGAATTCCCGACCATCCGGGTCAATGCCAGCCTGCCAGGCGCCAGTGCCGAGACCATGGCCTCGGCCGTGGCCACGCCGCTGGAAACGCAGCTGACCGGCGTTCCCGGCATCATCGAAATGACGTCGACCAGCGCGCTGGGCAGCACCTCGATCACCCTGCAGTTCGATCTGGAAAAGAACATCGATACCGCCGCGCAGGAAGTACAGGCGGCGATCAATGCCGCCGCCGGGCGCCTGCCCAGCGATCTGCCGAACCTGCCGACCTGGCGCAAGGTCAATCCGGCCGACAGCCCGATCCTGGTGCTCAGCGTGGTCTCGGCACAGATGTCGATGACCGAGCTGAGCGACCTGGCCGAGAGCCGCCTGGCGCGCTCGATCAGCCAGATCAGTGGAGTGTCCGAGGTCAACATCGTCGGCCAGCAGCGTCCGGCCATCCGCATCCAGGCCCTGCCAGAGCGCCTGGCGGCGATGGGCATGACCCTGTCCGACCTGCGCGGCGTGGCCCAGAACGCCAGCCTCAACCAGGCCAAGGGCGCGCTGATGGGCCAACAGCGCACGTCAACCTTCGAGGCCAACGACCAGCTGTTCGATGCCCAGGACTACCGCCAGCTGGTGGTCGCCTACCGGCAGGGTTCGCCGGTCACGCTGGGCGATGTCGCGCAGGTGGTCGACGGTGCCGAGAATGCCTACGTGCAGGCCTGGCCGAACGGGCAGCCGGGCGTGGGCCTGATCATCAGCCGGCAGCCGGGCGCCAACATCGTGCGCACCACCGATGCCGTGCTGGCCGCCTTGCCGGAGCTGCGCGCCAACCTGCCGGCCAGCGTCGATGTGGAGGTGCTCAACGACCGCACGCGGACCATCCGCGCGTCGCTGCACGAAGTGGAAGTAACCCTGGTGCTGACCATCGTGCTGGTGGTGCTGGTGATGGGGCTGTTCCTGCGCCAGCTCTCGGCCACGCTCATCGTCGGCGCGGTGCTGGTGGTGGCGCTGGTGGCCACCTTCGCGGCGATGTACGTGGCAGGCTTCAGCCTCAACAACCTCACCCTGGTCGCACTGGTGGTAGCGGTCGGCTTCGTGGTGGACGACGCCATCGTGGTGGTGGAGAACATCCACCGCCATCGCGAGGCAGGGCTGGGGCCGGTAGACGCAGCGCTGAAGGGTGCCGAGGAGATCGGCTTCACCGTGGTTTCGATCAGCCTGTCGCTGATCGCAGCGTTCATCCCGCTGCTGTTCATGGGCGGCGTGGTCGGGCGCCTGTTTGCCGAGTTCGCGATGACCATCACCGTGGCGATCCTGATCTCCATCGTGGCCTCGCTGACGCTGGCGCCGATGATGGCCGCGCACCTGATGAAGCGCATGCCGGCCCATCGCGAGGGCCAGGACACGCTGGCCGGGCGCCTGCTCGCCGGCTATGACCGCAGCCTGCAGTGGGCGTTGGGCCACCAGCGGCTGGTGCTGCTCGGCTTCGGTGTGACGGTGGCGGTGGCCGTGGTTTCCTATGTAGCGATACCCAAGGGCTTCTTTCCACTGCAGGACACCGCGTTCGTGATCGCAACCACTGAAGCGGCGCAGGACATCGGCTTCGAGGAGATGGCCGCCAAGCACCAGCAGCTGGCGAAAATCGCCGCCGAGGATCCTGCGCTGCAGGCCTACAACCATGCGGTGGGCGCCACCGGCGGCAGCCAGACCCTGTCCAATGGCCGCTTCTGGTTCGTGCTGAAGGATCGTGGCGACCGCGACGTGGATGTGCACGGCTTCATCGACCGGCTGCGCGCGAAGATGGCCAGCGTGCCGGGTATCACCGTGTACATGCGTGCCGCGCAGGACATCAACCTCGGTGCGGGGCCGGCGCGTACGCAGTACCAGTACGCATTGCGCGGCCAGGACAGCCGCGAGCTGTCGCGGTGGGCCGAGCAGCTGACCGAACGCCTGCGCGGGCTGCCGCAGCTGCGTGATGTCTCCAATGACCAGCAGGTCGGCGCCAGCGTCACCCGGCTGCAGATCGATCGTACCGCTGCGGCGCGCTTCGGCCTGACCGCCAACGATATCGACCAGGTGCTCTATGATGCGTTCGGCCAGCGCCAGATCAACGAGTTCCAGACCGAGACCAACCAGTACCGGGTGATCCTGGAGATCGCGCCAGGCCTGCTTGGCGAGGTCGATGCGCTGTCCTACTTCCACCTGCGCTCGCCATTGACCGGGCAGATGGTGCCGCTGTCGGCAGTGGCGCAGGTACAGCCACCAGGCAACGGGCCACTGTCGATCAGCCACAACGGCATGCTGCCGGCGGTAAACCTGTCGTTCAATCTGGCGCCCGGTGTTTCGCTTGGCGAGGCGGTGGAGCTGGTCGAGCAGGCGCAACGGCAGCTGGGCATGCCCGCCAACATCAACGGGCGCTTCCAGGGTACCGCGCAGGCTTTCCAGGAATCGCTGGCCAGCCAGCCGTGGCTGATCCTGGGCGCCTTGCTGGCCGTCTACATCATCCTCGGCGTGCTGTACGAGAGTTTCGTGCACCCGCTTACCATCCTGTCCACGCTGCCCTCGGCCGGTATCGGTGCGGTGCTGATGCTGTGGCTGTGGGGGCTGGAGTTCTCGATCATGGCGCTGATCGGCATCGTGCTGCTGATCGGCATCGTCAAGAAGAACGGCATCCTGATGGTCGACTTTGCACTTGATGCCCAGCGCAATCGCGGACTGACCCCGCTGCAGGCAATCCATGAGGCGTGCCTGACCCGCTTCCGCCCGATCATGATGACCACGCTGGCTGCATTGCTGGGCGCCATCCCGCTGATGATCGGCTTCGGTACCGGTTCGGAGCTGCGCCAGCCGCTGGGCGTGGCGGTGGTCGGTGGCCTGCTGATCAGCCAGTTGCTGACCCTGTACAGTACCCCGGTGATCTACCTGGCCCTGGACAGGCTGTTCCTGCAGCGCCGACGCGAGCGCAGGGCAGCGGCCGGCGCCGCACTGACGGAGCCCGGATGAAACTGCTGATCGTCGAGGATGAGAGCAAGACCGCCCACTACCTGCGCACCGGCCTGGGCGAACAGGGCTGGGCGGTGGACCTTGCTGCCGATGGTGTGACCGGTCTGCACCTGGCCCGCGAATTCGACTACGACGTGATCGTGCTGGACGTGATGCTGCCGGGCATGGATGGCTTCACCGTGCTGCGTGAACTCCGCCGCAGCAAGCAGACCCCGGTGATCATGCTGACCGCGCGCGACCGCGTGGACGACCGCGTGCATGGCCTGGGGCAGGGCGCCGATGACTATCTGGTCAAGCCATTCTCGTTCATCGAACTGCTGGCGCGACTGCAGGCGCTGGTCCGGCGCGGTCGCCAGCAGGAGCCGACCGAACTGCAGGTGGGCGACCTGCAGGTCAACCTGCTGGCGCGCCGCGCCTATCGTGACGGCGCGCGACTGGACCTGACCGGCAAGGAGTTCGCGCTGCTGGCCCTGCTCGCACAGCGGCGCGGGCAGATCCTGTCCAAGACGGTGATCGCAGCGCAGGTCTGGGACATCAATTTCGACAGCAATACCAACGTGGTGGAAGTGGCGATCAAGCGGCTGCGCAGCAAGCTCGACGGCCCGTACCCCAGCAAGCTGCTGCACACCGTGCGCGGCATGGGTTACGTGCTGGAAGTGCGTGATGACGAGGGCGACGGCCGATGAGGTGGTCGATTGCCCAGCGCCTGTCGGCGATGTTCGCGCTGGCCGCGCTGCTGGTGTTCACCCTGCTGGGCATCGGCGTGTACGGCGTACTGGAACGGCAGGTGGTGCGCTACCAGCACGCCGAGCTGCAGACCAAGCTGCACGCGGTCAGCGGCAGTGTGGCCATGTGCGATACCCGCGAACGCTGGGGCAAGGTGCGCGACAAGGTCGGCAACCTGATTTCCGGTGACCGCGACACGCTGGTCTGGGCCTGGAGTGATGACCCGGCCTTCCGCATCGGCAGCGCCCGGCCCCAGGTGACGCCGCCCGGCAGCCACGACGCTGGCATGGGTACCTTGCAGCGCGAGGGCGGGCATCCGCTGCGCACGCTCTACGAACGGGTGCCGGGCAAGGGTGTGAGGCCGGCGGTGGACCTGTGGATCGGCATCGACTCCGAACCCTACACGCATGCATTGCAGCGTTTTGCCTTGGCGCTGTGGGTCGCCGGCGTGCTGGGTGTGCTGCTGGTGGCGGGCCTGGGCTACTGGATCGCCCGGCTGGGGCTGGCCCCGTTGCGCGCGCTCTCGGATGAGGCACGATCACTCAGCCCACAACGGTTGTCGCAGCGGCTCGGCGCACAGGCGCTGCCTGCAGAGCTGGGCCATCTGACCGGCGCATTCAACGGCGCACTGGACCGCCTGGAAGCAGCCTATACGCGCCTCGATGCATTCAATGCCGATGTGGCGCATGAACTGCGCACGCCACTGGCCAACCTGATGGGGCAGACCCAGGTGGCCCTGTCACGGCCGCGCGGCAACGCGGAGTTGCAGGACGTGATGCAGTCCAACCTGGAGGAGCTGGAGCGCCTGCGCGCCATCGTCAACGACATGCTGTTCCTGTCACGGGCGGGGCAGGGCGACATCGCGATGGACACCCGCTCGGTGGCGCTGGCCGAAGAAGTGGCCGCCGCCGGGGACTTCCTTGAGTTCCTGTTCGAGGAGGCCGGGCTGACCCTGCGCATCGAAGGCGAAGCAACCGCCAGCATCGATCCGTCGCTGTTCCGGCGCGCCCTGACCAACCTGCTGCACAACGCGGTGCAGCATGCACGGCCCGGCAGCGTGGTGCGCGTGCAGCTGCAGGCCGAAGGCGTGCAGGCACGCATCGCCGTGTTGAACGAAGGTGACGGCATTGCTGCCGAGCACCTGCCGCTGCTGTTCGAGCGCTTCTATCGGGTCGACGAGGCACGCGAGTATCGTGGCGAGCGCCACCATGGCCTGGGCCTGTCGATCGTCAAGGCCATCGCCGTGCTGCATGCCGGCGATGTGTTCGTGGCCAGCCGCGATGGGCTGACTACGGTGGGGTTCACGGTGGCGCGCTGACGCTGCGGTCAGGTGCCGCTGCCGAACTGGTCGGCAAACGCGTCCGTGGCCCGCACCAGCGCATCGACCGTAGCCGGCTCGTTCGCGCTGTGGCCGGAGGTCACCATCTCCAGCCGGGCTTCCGGCCAGGCCTTGGCCAGATCCCAGGCGCTGCGCGGCGGGCAGATGATGTCGTAGCGCCCCTGCACGATCACGCCGGGCAGGTGGCGGATGCGATCGATGCCGCGCAGCAGCTGGTCCGGCTCCAGGAAGATGCCATTGCGGAAGTAGTGCGCCTCGATGCGGGCCTTGGCCAGCACGTCCTGCGGATCGTCGGTGGGTTGTGCCTCCACGTCATGCTGCAGGGTGGCCGCATTGTCTTCCCAGCCCAGCCAGGCCTGCGCGGCTTCGATGCGGGTCGCCTGATCCGGGCCATCCATGCGCGTCCAGTAGGCCGCGATCATGTCGCCGCGCTCGGCTTCCGGGATGTAGGCCTCATAGCGGTCCCAGCGCTCCGGGAAGATCCAGCGCGCACCGCCCTCGGCCTCCGCAAACCAGCGGTTCTCGATGTCGCGGCCGAGGAACACGCCACGCACGATCAGGCCGCTGGCGCGTTCGGGATGCGCCTGGGCATAGGCCAGCGACAGCGTTGAGCCCCACGAGCCGCCATAGACCAGCCAGTGCTCGATGCCGAGGTGTTCGCGCACCTTCTCGATGTCGGCGACGAGGTCCTGCGTGGTGTTCTCGCGCAGTTCGCCGAACGGCGTGGAGCGGCCGCTGCCGCGCTGGTCGATCAGCACGATGCGGTAGCGCGCCGGATCGAAGAAGCGGCGATGGGTCGGTGAGATGCCGGCACCCGGGCCGCCGTGCAGGTACACCACCGCAATGCCCTCCGGTGTGCCGCATTCTTCGATGTGCAGCGTGTGCAGATCGCTCACCGGCAGGGTGAATTCGCGATAGGGCTCGATGGCGGGATACAGGGTGCGCATGGCAGGTGCCTCACAAGCTGGGGCGGCCAGCATAGCGCCGGCGCCTGCGGCCTGCAGCGGCGTGCGCCTGCATGGCGCTGGAAATGGGCTGGCCGATGCGCATAAGCTTCCGCGATGCAAGCGACCACGACCGGGACGTCCACGTTCAATCTCTGCCTCGGCAGCGGCGCGCGCGAGCTGCTGAAATGGATCGCACTGCTCACCATGACCGGCGACCATGTGGCCAAGGTGATCTTCGGTGGCTACGTTCCGGTGCTCAGCGAACTGGGGCGCATTGCCTTCCCGCTGTTCGCGCTGGTGATGGCCTGCAACCTGGCCCAGCCTGGGGCCGACCTGGGCAAGTCGATACGCCGGCTCGCGCTGTGGGGGCTGATTGCGCAGCCATTGCATGCACTGGCCTTCGGCTCCTGGCTGCCGCTCAATATCCTGCTGAGCTTTGCCGTGGCTGCGGTGGCCGTGCATGCGCTGGCGAACGATCGGCCCGTGCAGCTGTTGCTGGCTGCGGGCGTGCTGCCGATGTTCGTCGATTACCAGTGGGCCGGTGTCGGCAGCGTACTGCTGGCCTGGATCGCGTTCCGCCATCGCGCGTGGTGGCTGCTGCTGGTGGGTCTTGCCGCCGTATGCTGGGCCAACCACAACGGCTGGGCACTATTGACCATTCCGGTAGTACTGCTGGCGGCGCGGGTGACGTGGCAGCTTCCGCGCTGGCGCTGGGTGTTCTATGGGTACTACGTGGGGCATCTGCTGGTGTTGGCAGTGGTGGCGCGCGTGCTTTCGTGATCAATGCATGCATGGTCGTACCTTGTGCCGGTAGATCCACGCCATGCGTGGATGCTTCGGTGGACCACCCTGGAACCGGCCAGGCATGTCCAGGCTCCCTGTAGAGTCGAACCATGCTCGACTGCATCTGGCCTCCGCGCGACGAGCAGCCGAGCGTGGGCTCGGCTCTACAGTAGATCCAAGTCGCACTTGGATGCCGTTGGCGATGGCGCTGCGTGGCTCAGAAATCCATCGTTGCCGACAACAGCACCGTCCTCGGTGCACCCAGCGCCAGGCTGGAAAGCAACGGCATGCCCCAGTACGCCTTGTTGGTCACGTTGTTCACGCTGGCCCGCAACGCCAGCGGACGCCCGGCCAACATCGTGCTGTAGCGTGCCCCCACATCGAACAGGGTACGGCCAGGTACCGACAGCTGGTTGTCCGCGCTGATGTACTGCTTCGACATCGCTGTGGCGTTGCCGGTCAAGGTCAGGCCCTGCAGGGTCGGTACATCCCACTCCACGCCCAGCTTGGCCTGTCGCTGCGCAACGGCGGTGGCAATGCGGCCTTCATTCACGCCGCCGGCGGTACGGGTCAGCTTTGGCTGCACGTAGGCGACGCCACCCAGCAGGCGCAGCCCGTCCAGCGGTGAGCCGAAGAATCCCCATTCCACGCCCCGGTTCCGCTGCTCGCCGCCAAATGAGAAGACATTCGTGACCGGATCGGTGTAGCTGCTCGGCCGATCGATCTCGTACAGGCTGAAGGTATGCGCGAAGCTGCCGAGGTCCAGCTTCAGGCCCAGTTCCTTCTGCCGTGTGCGGAACGGCGCGAACACATCGCCGGCATTGGCGGCGGTCATCGGCGCGGTGGCGCCCTGGCTGAGGCCTTCGATGTAGTTGCCGTAGATCGAGACCTTGTCGGTAGCCTTCAGCAGCAACGCCGCGGCCGGGGTGGTGGCGCTCTCGTCGTAGCGCGAGGTGCGCGCGCCCGTGGCCACGTTGAAGGTCTCGCTGACCACCTGCTGGCGGCGCACGCCCACTGTCAGCTGCACGCGTTCATCGGCAAACGAAAGGGTGTCGGCGAAGCCGAGGCTGTCCAGGCGCAGTTCGGTATGCGAGATGTGCGGCGCCACGAACGGCGCGGCCGGCCCCCACACCGGGTTGTACAGGTTGGTGGTCCAGTCCCAGCCCGGTACGCTGCGGCGGCCGTAGTCGTTCTGTGTGTGCTGGTAGTGGGTCACATTGGCGGCCCATTGGTGGCCGACGGCGCCGGTGTGGAAGCTGCCGCGCAGGCCGGCATCACCGGACTGCTTGCTGATGTCGAAGGCCAGCTGGCCGATCACTGTGGTGAAGTCGCCAGCCGGGTTGAGGACCTGCGCGCTGATCGAGCCGTTGTAGCGGTAGTCGGTCCTGCTGGTGCCATAGGCCAGGTAGGCCATCAGGGAGTCATTGATATCCAGCTCGCCGCGCAGCATCGCACCCTTGTCCTGGCTGTCCACGTAGGCCCAGTCCGGGTTGATCAGGGTGTCGCCACGCGGCGGGCGCGGAATGGCCACGCCCGGCGCCAGGCCGACGCCACGCGCCGGGCCGTCCACACGATCGTCGGCGCTGTACAGATCGGCCGAGAGGCGCGCACGTTCGCCGCGCCAGTCCAGTGCCAGCGCACCCAGCTGCACCTTCCTGCTCTGCCTGCCGACCGCACCATCGCCGTCACGCCAGGCGCCGTTGAAGCGGATGCCGAACTGCTTGTCGCTGCCCAGCCGACGACCCACATCCACATGGGTACCGAACTGCGCATCGGAGGCGAAGTTGGCGCTGACCCGCAGCAGCGGCTGCTCGCCGGCACGCTTCGGCACCAGGTTCACCGCACCGCCGACCGAGCCGCCCGGTGGCATGCCGTTGAGCAGCGCGGAAGGGCCCTTCAGCACCTCGATGCGTTCAAGCATCTCCGGTGAAGTGCGGTAGTAGGGCGCCATGCCGCTGAGGCCGTTGAAGGTGGTGTCGCTGGTGCTGGAGGCAAAGCCGCGGATCGCATAGTTCTCGCTCCACGCGCCGGTGACGCCGTTGCTGAACACCGTGGGATCGGTGGCGGCGATGACGTCGGTGAGGTCCTTGGCCTGGCGGTCACGGATGAACGACTCGGTGTAGCTGACCGTACTGAACGGCGTGTCCATGAAGTCCCTGTCACCGAGCAGGCCGACGCGGCTGCCGGCGGCTACCTGGCCGCCGGCATAGTCCGCGGTGACGCGGCGTTGCTCCTGCACCTGCACCGAGGGCAGGGTGGATGGCGCCGACTCGGCCAATGCGGCGGACGATGCCAGCAGCCCAAGTGCCAGGGCCGACACCCGGTAGCGCCGGGGCATGCCCGGCGGATGCATCGGGCTGCAGGACGCAGCGGCAGTACGATGCTGCGGAGAAGAGGAGGGGTACACGTTCATGCCAGAGTCCTGTGAATCGCAGGCGCGAGCGCACCCGGCGCGCGGCCATCGGCAAGCACGGGAACAGGGCGCAACGCAGGGTTGTTGGCTGGGTGGAAACCTGGCGGAAAGTGAGCCATGGGCTCGATCACGGGCCACGCGCGGGTGAGGGGACCCGGCGCAGCGCGAATTAGTTGAGTAAGTTAAACTAAATCAATCAAAGCGGACAAGAGGGTCCCTTTGCTGGCACCCTCAGCAGCGTATGAACACGCACCCTGATCCGACGGCGCCGACCCGTGGCCGCCCGCCCACCATCACCCCGGAGCGCCTGGCCGACATCGGCATCCGCCTGGGCCTGCCCAACCTGACCATGGCCAACGTGGCGGCCGAGCTGGCGGTGACCCAGGCCGCGCTGTACAAGCGGGTGGCCAACCTGGAGGCGCTGAAGCGCCTGGTGGCGGAGGCGGTGTTCCAGCGCTGGCAGATTCCACGCGCGTCGGCCGATGCGCCGGGTGGCCTGCAGGCCTACCTGATGGTGTTCGTGGAGTCGCTGTGCGAGGTGGTGAAGGCGCACCCCGGGCTGCCACCGTACCTGCTGCGGCGCACGGTGGCCACCGCGCCGATGCTGGAGAAGATTGCCTCGCACCAGGCGCATGTGGCCGAGGTGTTCGGCCTGCCGGTGGACAAGGCGCGCTGGTTGCTGGCCACGATCGCGTTCTACTGCATCGCCGGTGCCGACACGATCTACGCGATTGCAGATGACGAAGAGGGCCAGGTGATCACTGAGTTCAAGCAGGGCATGCGTGCGCTGGTGATCGGTTCGCTGGAAGTTTCAAGGCTTCGGTAGATCCACGCCATGCGTGGATGCTACCCGTGGATCAACATGGCGTCAGCCTGGCTCTACTGGACGGATCCGGCAGTGCCGGGAATACAATGCGGCCATGCCTGCCACGCCCACTCTCGATGATCTTCGCCGCTACGCGGTGGCGCGCACCCTGTTCAAGCCAACCACGCTGCTGGCCGCGATACGCCGGCTGGGCTTCGTGCAGGCCGACCCGATCCGGGCACCGGCACGCGCGCAGGACCTGACCTTGCGGCACCGGGTGAAGGACTACCGTGCAGGCGATCTGGAGCGCCGGTACGCCCGCTTGCCGGTGGAAGAGGACTGCCTGGTGAACTACGGCTTCCTGCCACGCGAGCATCTGGCGTTGATGCATCCGCGGGTGTCCCGGCGCGAGTGGGATGCCGAGACCCATCGCCGCGCAGCCGACGTGCTGGCCTTCGTACGCGAGCGCGGCAGCGTGCACCCGCGTGAGGTTGACCAGGCGTTCGCGCATGGGCGGGTGACCAACTACTGGGGCGGCACCAGCAATGCCAGTACGCACCTGCTCGATGGCATGCATTACCGTGGCCTGCTGCGCGTGCAGCGGCGCGACAGCGGCACCCGCATCTACGCCGTGGCTGACCATCGCGAGGCCGATGCCAGTGAGCAGGCGCAGATTGAACGTGCCTCCGCCCTGATCGATCTGGTGGTGCGCAAGTATGCACCGCTGCCAGCGGCCAGCCTGACCTATCTGGTGCGCCTGCTGGGCTACGGCGCACCGCATCTGGCCGAGCAGACCCGGCAGGCACTGAATCTGGCTAGGCAGCAGCTGGCCAGTTGCACGCTGGACGGCACCACCTGGTACTGGCTGGCGGACGAGAATCCGCGTTCGCGCCGGTATTCCGCGGACGAGCAGGTGCGCCTGCTGGCGCCGTTCGATCCGGTGGTGTGGGACCGCCGCCGCTTCGAACTGCTGTGGGGCTGGGTGTACAAGTTCGAGGCCTACACGCCTGCACCGAAGCGCCAGTATGGGTACTACGCTCTGCCGGTGCTGTGGCACGACCAGGTGGTGGGCTGGGCCAATCTCAACGTGGCTGGCGGTGAGTTGGCCTCGAACGTGGGCTATGCCGGCAAGTCGCTGGCCCGTGACAAGGTGTTTCGTGGCGCGCTGGAAGACGAGCTGCAGCGCATGGCAGCATTCCTGTGACGCGGTAGTCGCCAACCTTGGTTGGCGCCGCCAGAGCAAAGCCGCTCAGACACGGTAGTCGCCAACCTTGGTTGGCGCCGCCAGAGCAAAGCCGCTCAGACACGGTAGTCGCCAACCTTGGTTGGCGCCGCAAAGTGTCGGTGCCCACCAAGGTGGGCATCTACCAGAGCAAAGCCGCTCAGGCGCGGTAGCCGCCAACCTTGGTTGGCGCCGCAATGTGCCGGTGCCCACCCAGGTGGGCAGCTACCGGTCAGGCGGGGTTTCGGCTGTCCACATCCTCCATGCCGGGGCTGACGCGGCGGCCGATGTCCTTCAGCCGCGCAAGCTGGTCAACCATCGACGGTGCATCGTCCAGGCTGCCGACAAAGGTCCACAGGTAGGTCATCACCGCGTAGACGTGGCCTGGTGTGACCCCCTCGCTGGTGGCGAGGCGGCCGATGGTCAGCGCGAACAATGCCGCGGCAGCCAGGCCGATCACCACATACGCGCCCGCCTCGCGGTCGGACAGCAGGATGCGCAGGCGCGACAGCGTGGTGTAGTGGCGGCGCAGCACCGAGGGGCTGACCCGGTCGACCAGGCGGATCTCGTGTTCCAGGCGGTTGTTCAGGCGGCCATGCAGCTGCTCGTTGCGGCGCGCGAACGACGGCAGTACCAGCAGGGCGCCGAGCAGGGTGACCAGGCCAGCGGCACCGACCATCGGCTCGATCGCCAGCAGCATGGCCACCGCACCGAACATTGATGCCAGCGCGGTGGCGATGATCGGCACGTGCTTTTCAAAGAAGTCGACGAACTCGCGCGCCAGCACCACGCGTGCGGCCGACGTGGACGTCGCCTGGCCCAGGCGGCGCTGTGCCTGCACCACGTTCACTGCCAGATCGGCATAGATGCGGGTGAAGGTGCGGGTATCGACCGCACGACGGCCGGCACCGACCAGCCAGAACAGCAGCACCACGCCCGCATAGGAGACAGCATGGCCGATGTTGCCGCTGATGATCGCGTCCACCGCGAAGCCGGCAAACAGGGGATAGGCCAGCAGCAGTGTGTTCTCCAGCGCCACCAGCGAGAACGTGCCGGTGAGCTGCCAGGGGTAGGTGCGCAGGATGGCCTTCAGGGTGGCGGCCGCATTCTGCTGGCCGATGCTGCCAGCGGCGGCCGCTGGATCGTGGGGGTGCTTCATGGGATGCCCGGGTAGGTCGGAGACAGGGCAGGGGACGGATGCCTGCCATCTCCCTGGTCGCACCCAGTATCTGCAGCCCTTTGGAGCGGGCATGGAGGGATGATGGAAATTGCGTGGAGAAACCGGTGCCGTTCAGCGACGCGCGTGCACCGGCCAGCGGATCTCGAACGCGCTGCCGCCGCGCTCTGTCGGGCGGCACTGCGCCATGCCGTGGTGGGCCACGGCAATCGCACGCACCACGGCCAGGCCGAGGCCGGAGCCGCCGCTCTGCCGCGAGCGCGACACATCGGTCCGCTGGAAGGCCTCGAAGATGCTGTCGCGCAGGTCGTCCGGAACGCCGGGACCACCGTCCTCAACGGTAACGGTGCAATGGCCTCCGGCCAGCGTGACACGGACCTGCAGTGGGCAGGGGATGGCATGGCGCCGTGCATTCTCAAGCAGCGCCAGCACCGCTTGGCGGATGCGGGCCGGATCACAGTCGGCCAGCGAAGGCCGCGCGTCCAATGTCACCGAGAAACCACTCTCGGTCAGCGCCTCGGACATCGCCTCGACCACCGCCGCCACCTGCACGCTGACGTCGCTGCGCTGCAGGCGCAGATCCAGGTGACCGCTCTCGGCCAGGCTGACCACACGCAGGTCCTCGATGATGCGGGTCAGGCCCTCCAGCTGGGTGAGCATGCTGTTGAACTGCTCGGGCCCCGGCTCGAACACGCCCTCGGCGATGCCCTGCAGGCGGCCGCGCAGGATGGTCATCGGCGTGCGCAGTTCGTGCGCGATCGCCGCATTCCAGAACACGCGGTTTTCCGACATGCGGCTCAGCCGCTCGGCCATGGAATTGAAATCGCTGACCAGGGTGGCGGCCTCGGTCATCGAGGTATCGCCGCCGCGCGCCCGCGCCTCCAGGTCACCGCTGGCCACGCGGCGCAGGCTTGCGGCCACCGAGTTCAGGGGGGTGATGATGCGCCGGGTCAGGCGCGAGGCGATCAGCGTGGCCAGTGCCACCACCACGGTGGCGGTCAGGCCGATCCACAGCCATTCCAGCCCCGAGGGCATGATGGTTTCCGGCTCGTCGTACCAGCGCGGATAGAACACCTCCATCAGGTAGTAGAACAGGTAGAAGCCGCTGATCGACAGCACCGTCGAACACAGGGATGCAACGGTGATGGAGAGCGTGATCTGGCGGCCGATGCTCTTGCCTTTGGGGTTCATCATTCAGTCCAGGAAACGGTAGCCGACGCCGCGGATGGTGGCGGGAATGCCGATGACGCCCACCTCTTCAAGCTTGCGCCGTAGTTTGCTGACATGGCTGTCTACGGTACGTTCCTGCGCGTCGCCTTCGGGCAGGCAGGCGTGCAGCAGGTCCACCCGCGCATGTACCTGGCGCGGCGCGCGCGCCATGTGCACCAGCAGCCGGAATTCGGTAAGCGTGAAGTTCAGTGCATGCACCTGCTCCCCGCTGCGCACCGTCACCTCGTGGCTGCGCAGGTCGATCTCGAACGGCCCCTGGCGGATCAATCCATTGGGTTCTTCGACGACGGCGCGGGTACTGCGGCGCAGGACGGCCTGGATGCGCGCAACGATCTCGGCCGGATTGAAGGGTTTGGCTACATAGTCGTCGGCGCCGACGCGCAGGCCGGTCAGCTTGTCCACGTCCTGGTCGAGCGCGGTGAGCATGATCACCGGCGTGTTGCCGCGCCGCCGCAGCTCGCTCAGTACCTGCCAGCCGTCCATCTTTGGCATCTGCACGTCGAGCAGGACCAGATCGGGGCGAAGCTGGCGGTGGCTGGCGAGCGCCGCCTCACCGTCGGCGGCGCGGGCGCTGCGCAGCCCGGAGCGCGCCAGGTAGGCACCGAGGATATCGGCGATTTCACTTTCGTCCTCGGCAATCAGGACCAGGGGTGCCGGGCGGCTGCGGAGATCATGTTTCATCGGGTGGCAGAGGTTGGAAGGGGGGGCGGGCAAGTGCGGCATCAGCGGTGTCGTCATTGCCGGCGTTCCATCGCCTGTGCTTCCTCGTTGGCTGCCCAGGCCAGTGTGGCCAGCACCAGCGTGCGATGCAGCGACGGCTGCAGCGGGCCGGCACCGCGCAGCTGCTGCACCATCAGCGTGGAGAGCGCGGGCGGAAGATGGGTCCAACGACGCGCCATCGGGGCGGCATCCACCCGTGCCTGCAGGCGCGCCGCCATGGCGGCGATGGCGTGCAACCGTAGCGCCAGCAGGGCGAGCACCAGCAGCGCTGTCGTTGCCAGCAGCAGTTGCAGCGTGGCGCGGGAGCTGTGGGCCGTTGCCGATACCATCGCCAACCCGATCAGCAGCAGAGAGGCGGCTGTTCCCGCGCCGGTGGCGCGGCCGGGGCCGTCGCTGCGGAACCACAGCAGCGCCGCGGCGCCGAAGCCGGTCAGCACCGGGGGCATCGGATCCTGGCTGGCCAGCAGCCAGGCGGTGGTCGATGCCACTACCAGCGCCAGCCACCACGGCGAGGGCGCACAGCAGGCCAGGTAGGTGCGGCGCACATCAATCGGGGGCAGCTCGGGAAAGGGACGGGGCACGGCGGGCAGGCAGTCGGCAAGGCCGACGAGGCTAGCGCCCGTTGATGGAGACTCGGTCGAGATTGTGTCGAGATTGCGTGGAGCCGCGGCGTGGATTCAGCCGCGGACAGGGTGCCTGAACGGCTGTCGCGCCTCCATCCAATCTCCACAGTGGCTCCAGGAAACATCCACATGGGGCTTCCAGACTGCGGCCCTGGCGGTCGCACCGGGCGACTGCACGCACCCCCGGATGTTTCGATGGACAACCGCAGGACCTGGGTCATTGCCACCGCCGTGGCGCTTGCTGCTGGCACCGCCGGCTGGTGGGCATTCGCCGATGGCGATGATGCCGCGCTGATCACCGCACCAGCAAGGGTTGCCGATCTGGAGAAGACCGTGCAGGCGGTCGGCCGGGTCAATCCGAAGGAACTGGTGGCCGTGGGCGCGCAGGTCTCCGGGCAGGTCCAGCGCCTGCATGTGGTGCTGGGCCAGCACGTGCTGGCAGGCGACCTGATTGCCGAGGTGGATTCACAACCGCAGCGCATTGCCCTGCGCAGTGCCGAAGCGGCCGCCAACGCATTGCGCGCACAGCATGCGGCCAGCCAGGTGCGTTACACCCAGGCCAGCAGGATGTACCAACGCCAGTCACAGCTGGTCGCCTCGCGCCTGGTCTCGCAGGAAGGCTTTGAAGCGGCGCGCGTGGCGCGCGATGCGGCGCGCGCGGATGCAGCCGCGCTGCAGGCGCAGATCGACCAGGCGGTGACCCAGGTGGAAACCGCCCGCATCAATCTGGGCTACACCCGCATCGTGTCGCCCTCCGAGGGCTACATCGTGGCCATCGTCACCAAGGCGGGGCAGACGCTGAACTCGATGCAGACCACGCCGACCATCGTGATGCTGGCGCAGCTGGATACGATGACGGTACGTGCCGAGATCGCCGAGGCCGATGTGGAATTGATCGCACCCGGCCAGCCCTTGTGGTTCTCGACGCTGGGGCCGAGCGGACGCCGCTACGACGCCCGGCTGCAGCAGCTCGAACCTGCGCCGTCGTCGATTGCCGATGCGGCCAGCGGCAACAGCGGGGGTTCGGCGCAGGCGCCGAAGGCGGTGTACTACGCCGGGCTGTTCGACGTCGCCAACCCGGGCTTGATGTTGAAACCCTCGATGACCGTGAAGGTGACGATCCAGCTGGCGCGCGCCGCCAATGCACTGCAGGTGCCACTGGCTGCGTTGAGCGGGTCCGGCGGCAAGGACGGCAACGTCGCGACCGTGCAGGTGATTGATGGCAAAGGCCGTGCCCGCGAGCGAACGGTGACGACCGGGCTGCGCACCGCCACCGCCGTGCAGATCCTGTCCGGCCTCAAGGCGGGCGAGAACGTGGTGGTCGGCCAGGCGCCCAGCGGCAGCGACGCCGAACCCACCAGTCTGCTGGGGATGTGAGCATGGCCGGTATATTGCTGGAACTGCGTGGTGTTTCGCGCGCCTACCGCTCGCCAGCCGGTGAGGTGGTGGTGCTGAAGGAGGTTTCGCTGCGCATCGATGCCGGTGAGTTCATCGCCATCATCGGCCCCTCGGGCTCGGGCAAGTCCACGCTGATGAACATACTGGGCTGCCTGGACCGGCCGACTGAAGGCAGCTACCGGGTGGATGGAGCAGCGACCGAGCAGATGTCGCCTGACCAGCTTGCACGGCTGCGCCGCGAGCACTTCGGCTTCATCTTCCAGCGCTACAACCTGATGGAGAACCTCAGTGCCACCGAGAACGTGGCCTTGCCCGCGGTCTACGCCGGAGTAGAGGCCGATGCGCGCACCACGCGGGCACGCCTGCTGCTGGAAACCCTCGGCCTGGGCGAGCGGACCGCGAACCGGCCCAGCCAGCTGTCCGGCGGCCAGCAGCAGCGCGTCTCCATCGCACGCTCGCTGATGAACGGCGGCGCGATCGTGCTGGCCGATGAGCCGACCGGTGCGCTGGACCACGCCAGTGGCAGGCAGGTGATGGCCGAGCTGAAGCGCCTGCACGCGCAGGGCCATACCGTGATCCTGGTGACCCATGATGCGGCGATCGCTGCCCATGCTTCGCGTGTGATCGAGATTGCCGACGGACGCGTGGTGGCTGACCGCGCTGAGGGAGGCCCGTCGGTTCCACAGCGCCCTGCGCTACCACCGCGCGCATCGCCGCTGGGCGCCGAGCGTCGTGCCCGGATCGACGCGTTGCGCGAGGCAACCCGCATGGCGGTGCGCTCGATGCTGGCCCATCGGCTGCGCACCTTGTTGACCATGCTGGGCATCATCATTGGCGTGGCCGCCGTGGTGACCGTTGTGGCGCTGGGCCGGGGAGCGCAGGCGCAGGTCGAGTCACAGATCAACGAGCTGGGCGCCAGTACGCTGGAGATATTCCCGGGTGCTGATTTCGGTGACCCTCGTTCGGCGGAGATCGAAACGCTGGTGGTGGGCGATGCCGATCACCTGGCCACATTGAGCTACGTCGACAGTGTGAGCCCCAACCTGAGCGGTTCGGTGGCAGCACTGCAGGGCGGCCGGCGAGCCAACACGCAGGTGCTGGGCGCTGGCGCCGATCTGCCGCGCGTGCGCGGGCTGCGGCTGAAGGCCGGCCGGTTCTTCACTGATGCCGAGGTGGATGCGCATCGTGCCGTGGGCGTGGTCGACCAGAAGGCTGCCAAGGCGCTGTTCATCGGCAACCCGATCGGCAGCACGGTGCTGCTGGGCGGCATGCCGGTCGAGGTGATCGGCGTGGTCGGGCCCAATGCATTCGCCGGTGGGGCCACGCCAACCGTCTACGTTCCGTACACGTCGGCTGCCTCGCGGCTGCTGGGCAGCCAGCGGCTGGAAAGCATCACTGTGCGCGTGCGCGACGACGTACCGACCACCGCTGCCGAAGCCTCGCTGGGAGAGGAACTGCAGCGGCTGCACGGCCGTCGCGATTTCTTCATCTACAACGCGGACCAGATCCGCAAGGCGGTGATGAAATCCAGCCAGACCATGGCGGCACTGGTCTCGGCGATCGCCGCAGTGGCGCTGGTGGTCGGCGGCGTGGGCGTGATGAACATCATGCTGGTATCGGTGAAGGAGCGCGTGCGCGAGATTGGCGTGCGCCTGGCGGTGGGCGCCCGGCAGAGCGATATCCTGCGCCAGTTCCTGATCGAGGCCGTGCTGATCTGCCTGTTCGGCGGCGTGCTGGGCGTGCTGTTGGCTTTCGCTGTGGGGGCGCTGTCCCGCCTGCTGTCGTTGGGCGTGCCGTTCCTGTTCACGCCCGGGCCGGTGCTCGCCGCGTTGGCGTGTTCGTCTGCGATCGGGCTCGGCTTCGGCTACTTTCCGGCGCGTAGTGCCGCACAGCTGGACCCGATCCAGGCGCTGGCAGCGGAGTAGGGCCACGCTCGCTGCCGCACCCGTAGAGCCGAGCCATGCTCGGCTGCTCTCCGTTCAGTCCACCATGAACCCTGCGCTGCGCGCAGCAAGCCGAGCATGGGCTCGGCTCTACACGGGCAGTGGCGGCGGAGCAGGGCCACGCTCGCTGCCGCACCTGTAGAGCCGAGCCCATGCTCGGCTGCTCTCCGGTCGGTCCACCATGAACCCTGCGCTGCGCGCAGCAGGCCGAGCATGGGCTCGGCTCTACACGGGCAGTGGCGGCGGAGTAGGCCCACGCTCGCTGCCGCACCTGTAGAGCCGAGCCATGCTCGGCTGCTCTCCGGTCGGTCCACCATGAACCCCGCGCGGCGCGCAGCAAGCCGAGCATGGGCTCGGCTCTACACGGGCAGTGGCGGCGGAGCAGGGCCACGCTCGCTGCCGCACCTGTAGAGCCGAGCCCATGCTCGGCTGCTCTCCGTTCAGTCCACCATGAACCCGCGCTGCGCGCAGCAAGCCGAGCATGGGCTTGTATGTTCCTCCCGGCTCCTACGAGGTATGTAGGAGCCAGGGTGGAGGGACCGTCAACATGATATCTGCGGGTACCAGCCGACAGACGAGCCGAGCGATCCCCATCCCGCACCTTAACGTCG
>NZ_NEQV01000008.1 GCF_002799245.1 Stenotrophomonas maltophilia
CGACGTTAAGGTGCGGGATGGGGATCGCTCGGCTCGTCTGTCGGCTGGTACCCGCAGATATCATGTTGACGGTCCCTCCACCCTGGCTCCTACATACCTCGTAGGAGCCGGGAGGAACATACAAGCCCATGCTCGGCTGCCTTTCGCGCCATCCGGGAAGAGCAGCCGAGCGTGGGCTCGGCTCTACACGGAGCGGCAAGGCGGTCGAGCAAGCTCGACCCCTACCCGAGCGAAGCGCTCAGCGCCGCTTGGCCCATTTGTAGAACCGCTTCCAGCCCTGGCGCACGGCGGCGACCCAGCCCGGGTCGGCCACCAGTGCGACCTGCGCGGCACTCGGCGCCTGGCCGGTCACGCGCTGGCGGATCTTCAGCAGATTCTTCATGTCGCTGCGGCGCATCTGCCGGCTCAGCGGGCCGCGCCGCAGCCAGCGCGGGGCGCGCCAGGCCGAGGTGAAGTCCAGCAGCACCGGTACGCCACCGCTGACGACTACGTTGGTGCCATGCAGGTCGTTGTGGGTGATGCCGGCGGCATGCAGGCGGCTGAGCGCGTGCTGCAGCTGCTCGAACACTTCATTGCCCACGGCCTGTGCGCTGCTGAGCGTCTGGCCGGGAATGAACTCCATGCCCAGCGCCAGGCCACCCAGCGTGCCGAGCAGCGCGGGTGCGTGCTTCCAGCCGCCGAGGCGCTGCAGCATGCGGGCTTCGCGGCGCACCATCAGCCGCGCGATCAGCGAAACGGGGGTGCCGCGGTAGCGGGAGTAATCCTTGATGACCGCCTCGCGCCCGTCCAGGCAGGTGCGGTAGACGTCGGGGGCCAGGAAACGCTCGCCGCGCTTGAGCAGCAGCGGGGAGGCGGCGTCATCGCCGCAGGAGGAGGGGGGCAGAGCAGGAAGATACATGTCGGGGTCTCGGACGACCCGGTGGGTGGCGCAAAGCGTCAAGCGAACCGGTGTTACAGGGAGTTACTAAGTTTTCGTTAATTTTAGTACTCGCCAGTTCGCTATTCCACGATTTGTCGGAGAAATGTCGGGGTCGTGACTGGAACAGTTCGTCACGCAGAATCGGACAATTATGTCTCACTTATAAGGATCACCTTGCTGGATCAAGGGGTTGGGTGCTCTTTCGGCCCATTCATCTGCGCCGCGCTGAACGCGGCGCACGTCCGGCTTGACCCCGGCGCACGCCCTGCCGACCATAAGCTGTTAACCCGCGACATCGGCGGCCGCCCCCCTCCGGCACGTCCCCGTCCCCTGCCGCGTTCCCCACCGGTGCTGGCCGCCAGGCCGTGCATCGCCCCGTTTCCCGTTCCGGCCGCGGCTGGAGGAAAGTGCTTTGATTATCAAGATCGTCCTTGCAGCGCTGTTCGTGGCCTGCGTGCTGTACATCCACTTCCGTGGCAAGGTCCGCGCGCGCTGGTCGCGCCAGCTGCTGGACCATTCCAGTTTCATGGCCCCGATCAACGTGGTCATGTACATGTTCTCGAAGGTGCCGACCACGCCGTTCCTGGATCCGGCCAAGGAGTTCCCGCAGCTGGAGCCGCTGCGCCAGAACTGGCAGATGATCCGCGACGAGGCGCTGGCGCTGCGCGACGCGCAGAAGATCGCCGCCTCCAGCACGTTCAACGATGCCGGCTTCAACTCGTTCTTCCGCCGTGGCTGGAAGCGCTTCTACCTGAAGTGGTATGGCCCGTCGCACCCGTCGGCCAAGGCGATGTGCCCGAAGACCACGGCGTTGCTGGAGTCGCTGCCGGACGTGCGTGCGGCGATGTTCGCGCAGCTGCCGTCGGGCAGCGAACTGCGCCCGCACCGCGACCCGTTCGCCGGTTCGCTGCGCCTGCACCTGGGCCTGGCCACGCCCAACAATGACGGCTGCTACATCGAAGTGGACGGCATCAAGAAGAGCTGGCGCGATGGCGAGTGGATGATGTTCGACGAGACCTACATCCACCACGCGCACAACGAGACGCCGGATGACCGGGTGATCCTGTTCTGCGACATCGCCCGCCCGCTGCGCTTCGGCCTGCCGGGCCTGTTCAACCGCGCGGTGGCGGCCACGCTGCTGGCCGGCGGTGCATCGCCGAACCTGCCGGGTGACCCGACCGGTGGCGTCAACAAGGCGTTCGGCAGCGTCTACAAGGTGCGCCTGAAGGCCAAGGCACTGCGCGAGCGCAGCGTGGTGGCCTACCAGCTGATCAAGTGGGGCCTGGTGGTGGCGGTGATCGCGGGGATCTGGGCGCTTTGATCGAACCGCCGCCGGGCATGGCCCGGCGCTGGCGGACTTCGCGGGGGATGCTGTAGAGCCGAGCCCATGCTCGGCTGCATTTCGCGCAGAAGCAGCCGAGCATGGGCTCGGCTCTACAGAAAGCAAAAACCCGCGCTGTTGCCAGCGCGGGTTTTTCATTGGATGGGTGCCGACCGTTGGTCGGCACGCCTTACTTCAATGCTGCCTGCACGAACGGCGGGGTCACCAGCACGCCGGTGTGCAGCGCGGCGGTGTAGTACAGGGTGTTGAAGGTCTTGGCAGCCGAGTCGGCCTGGCGGAAGTCGAAGCTGCTGTCGCCCTTGCGCGCCATGGTCACGCTCCACCAGCCGGTGGGGTAGCACGGCTGCGGGAACGGCAGGGTCTTGAACGAACCGAAGCCGGCCTTGCCCATCTCGGTGCGCATTTCGTTGATCAGGTCCAGCTGCATCAGCGGCGACTCGGACTGCTGCACCAGGATGCCGTCGTCCTTCAGGGCCTTGAAGCAGCTCTCGTAGAAGGCCTTGTTGAACAGGCCTTCGCCGGGGCCGACCGGGTCGGTCGAATCAACGATCACCACGTCCACGCTGCCGGCCGGGCAGTTGGCCATGTAGGCCACGCCGTCGTCGAACAGCAGCTCGGCGCGGGCGTCGTCGTTGGAGTCGCACAGTTCCGGGAAGTGCTTGCGCGCCATCACCGTGACCTGCTCGTCGATGTCGCACTGGGTCACGCTCTCCACGCCCTTGTGCTTGAGCACTTCGCGCAGGGTGCCGCAGTCGCCGCCACCGATGATCACCACGCGCTTGGGCGCGGCGTGGGTGAACAGCACCGGGTGGCTGATCATCTCGTGGTAGAAGAAGTTGTCCTTGCTGGTCAGCATGATGGCCCCGTCGATGGTCATCAGGTTGCCCCAGTCGGTGGTCTGGAAGATCTCGATCTTCTGGAACGGCGACTGCACCTCGTCCAGCTTGCCGGTGATGCGGTAGCCGATGGCCGAGCCGGTGCGCTCGAAGTGTTCGATGTACCAGTTGTTGCTGTCAGTCATTGAAAACAGTCCTGTTCGGAGGGGTGAAGCCGGGCTGGCGGGCGGGGCCGCGTGGCACAGATGCCACATCCGGACGGATCGGCCTGTTCAGGTTGAAACCTGTCACGGGCGCGGGCGCGCATGATAACGAACCTGTGGGCATATAGGCGTTATCATGCCCCCCCTTTTATTGCCAACAAGGCCGACTGAAATGACCGATTGGTCCCTCGACCAAGCCCGCAAGACCTACTCGATCCCGCATTGGGCGGACGGTTACTTCGACGTGGATCAGGCCGGGCACATGGTGGTGAGACCGACCGGGGCGGATGGCCCGGTGGTGTCGCTGCCCAAGGTGGTCGATGCTGCGCGCGCGGCCGGCGCCAAGCTGCCGCTGCTGGTGCGCTTCCCGGACATCCTCGGCCAGCGCCTGGGCAAGCTGCAGGCGGCCTTCGGCCAGGCCCAGCAGGACTGGGAGTACAGCGGCGGTTACACCGCCGTGTACCCGATCAAGGTCAACCAGACCCGCGGCGTGGCCGGCACCCTGGCCAGCCACCACGGCGAGGGCTTCGGCCTGGAAGCGGGCAGCAAGCCCGAGCTGATGGCCGTGCTGGCGCTGTCGCGCCCGGGTGGCCTGATCGTCTGCAACGGCTACAAGGACCGCGAGTACATCCGCCTGGCCCTGATCGGCCGCAAGCTGGGCCTGCAGACCTTCATTGTCATCGAGAAGCCGTCCGAGCTGAAGCTGGTGCTGGAAGAGTCCAAGGCCCTGGACGTGAAGCCGGGCCTGGGCGTGCGCATGCGCCTGGCCTCGCTGGGCGCCGGCAAGTGGCAGAACAGCGGTGGCGACAAGGCCAAGTTCGGCCTGTCGCCGCGCCAGCTGCTGGACCTGTGGAAGTCGCTGCGTGACACCGAGTACGCCGACTGCCTGAACCTGCTGCACTTCCACATGGGTTCGCAGATCTCCAACGTGCGCGACATCGCCAACGGCATGCGCGAAGCCACCCGCTATTTCGTGGAGCTGTCGCGCCTGGGCGCGAAGATCACCCACGTCGATGTGGGTGGTGGCCTGGGCGTAGACTATGAAGGCACCCGTTCGCGCAGCTTCTGCTCGATCAACTACGGCCTGCATTCCTACGCCAGCAACATCGTGCAGCCGCTGGCCAATGCCTGCGAAGAATTCGGCCTGACCCCGCCGCGCATCGTCACCGAGTGCGGCCGCGCGATGACCGCGCACCACGCGGTACTGATCGCCAACGTGTCGGAAGTGGAAGAGGCACAGGAAGGCCGCGTGCCGGACCAGCACGACGACGAACCGGCGGCGATCCGCCACCTGCGCGAGATCCACGACGAGCTGGACGTGCGCCCGGCGGTGGAACTGTTCCAGGAAGCCCAGCATTTCCACGCCGAAGGCCTGGCCAGCTATGCGCTGGGCCAGATCGACCTGCCGCAGCGTGCGCGCATCGACGATCTGTTCTACGCCATCGCCCATGGCGTGCGTGCACGCCTGAGCTACGACGAGAAGAGCCATCGCCCGGTGCTGGACGAACTGAACGAGCGCCTGGTCGACAAGTACTTCGTCAACTTCAGCGTGTTCGAATCGATCCCGGACGTGTGGGCGATCGACCAGGTGTTCCCGATCGTGCCGATCGAGCGCCTGGACGAAACCCCGGACCGTCGCGGCATCATCGCCGACATGACCTGCGACTCGGACGGCATGGTGGAAACCTATGTCGAGAACGAGAGCCTGGACAGCTCGCTGCCGCTGCACCAGATGAAGCCGGGCGAGAGCTACCGCATCGGGTTCTTCATGGTCGGCGCCTACCAGGAAATCCTGGGCGACATCCACAACCTGTTCGGTGATACCGACGCGGTGGAAGTGCTGGCCGATGCCGATGGCTATGCCATCACCCAGCAGCGCCGTGGCGACACCACCGACGTGATGCTGGATTACGTGGGTTACCGCCTGGACGAGCTGCGCGCCACCTATGCGCAGCGCGTGGCCGAGGCGCAGCTGTCGCCGGAACGCGCGCAGGAGCTGTCGGAGGCGCTGGAAGCCGGCCTGACCGGTTACACCTACCTGTCCGACGAACCGCTGGTCTGAGGTAAACGGGAACGCCGGGCATAGGCCCGGCGCTACCGGTCCCGATGAGCGCCCGCGCGATCTTCCACCTGTTCCTGCATGCCGCCGTGCCAGCCCTGCTGGCATGGCTGTTCTGGCGCAAGCGCTTCGCCTCGGCGTGGCTGCTGATGCTGCTGGGCTGGATCATCGATCTGGACCACCTGCTGGCCGATCCGATCTACGCGCCGAACCGCTGCAGCATCGGTTTCCATCCGCTGCACACCGCGCCGGCCATCGCGGTCTATGCAGGGCTGTGCGTGCCGAAGAAGACGCGGCTGGTGGGTATCGGTCTGATCATCCACATCGTGCTGGACGCGATTGATTGCTGGTGGATGCATCACCGTTGATGGAGGCCTTGCGAAGGGCCCCGCTCTGGTAGCTGCCGACCTTGGTTGGCGCTGGGGAATGCGTGTCGACCCAGGTCGACACCTACCGGGTGTACGGTGACCGGCCCTGGTAGCTGCCGACCCTGGTCGGCACCTACCGCTGGGTTGTGCCCGGCAACCACAACGTCGCACGCAGGCCGGGCTGCGCATTCTCCAACGCCACGCGCCCACCATAACTGGCGGCGATATCCCCTACGATCGCCAGGCCCAATCCACTGCTGCCTTCGCGCTCATCCAGCCGCACGCCGCGCTGGGTGACCCGTTCCAGCGCGTCTGCAGCCAGGCCGGGGCCGTCGTCGCGTACTTCGATGCGCAACTGGCCTTCGTTGACTTCCGCACTGACGTGAACCTGCTGCTGTGCCCACCGCCCGGCATTGTCCAGCAGGTTGCCCAGCATCTCTTCCAGATCCGCGCCGGCACCGGCGAACTGCAGCGCCGGATCGATGCCTGCGGCTGTGAACGTGATGCCACGCTCGCCATGCACGCGTGCCATCAGCCGGCACATCGCCTGTGCGACGACTGCCACGAGGGTCCGCTGGCGATGGTCTGCGGCCAACCCCGCAGCCAGGTAACGGTCGACACTGGCCTGCATGCGGGCACTCTGCTCGCGCACCGTGGCACGCCAGTGCGTGCCGTCGCCGTCAGCCTCGGTGGCCAATACGCTCAGCGGGGTCTTCAGCGCATGCGCCAGATCCTGCGCGCTGGTGCGCGCCCGCGCGACCATGCGTTGCTGGTGGTCCAGCAGCGCGTTGAGTTCTTCACCCAGTGGCGCGACTTCCGCGCCCAGCCCCTGCGTGTCGATGCGCTGCGCATCGCCGCGCCGTATCCGTTCCAGCTGCGCACCGAGGCGATGCAGCGGGCGCAGGCCGAAGTGTACCTGGCTGGCCAGCACCGCCAGCCACGCCGCGACCAGCACGCCCAGGGCGATGACGGTACGTTTGCGGAATGCGGCAACATCCGCATCCAGCGCGCTGCGGTCGGTGGCGACCACGGCCACGAATGGTTCGCTGGCGCGTGGCAGGCGGACCTGCTGCACACGCGCACGCAGGGATTGCTGCAGTGGTCCGGCCAGATTGCGCGTGGACGGCCCGGCAGCCGGCGCCGGCAGGGTTTCATCCCACAGCGAGCGCGACTGCAGCAGCACGCGGCCATCGGCACCGGCGATCTGCCAATAGGCACCGGAGAACACGCGCTGGAAGCGCGCGTCATTGGGTTCCTGGCGCAGGCGCAGCTGTCCGTCCGCATCCACTTCGGCCTGTGCCAGCAGGGTCAGCATGTCCTGCTGCAGTTCGTGGTCGAAGCGATCGCGCGCGCTGCGCTTGAACAGCTCGCCCAGCAGCGCACTGGCCAGCAGTGAGACCAGCAGCAGGCCGATGCCGCCGGCCAGCAGCAGGCGGCGCCGCAGCGACGGCTGCCGGTTCATGGCGCGGCCAGCCGCCAGCCCTGGCCGCGCACGGTCTGGATCAGGTCGGTGCCGAGCTTGCGGCGCACCCGCCCGAGCAGCACGTCCAGTGCGTTGGAGTCCGGGTCATGGCCACCGTCGAACACCTGTTCGCCCAGGCGGTCGCGGCCGATCACCTGCCCACTGTGGTGGATGAAATAGCTGAGCAGGCGGAACTCCTGCGGGCTGAGGGGCAGCGCCTGCCCGTCCAGTTCAAAGCGGCCGGCGTTGACGTCCAGTTGCAGCGGGCCGCAATGCAGGCGCGGGCTGGCGTGGCCATGGCTGCGGCGGATCAGGGCGCGCAGGCGCAGCACCAGTTCGTCGGCCTGGAAGGGTTTGGTGAGGTAATCGTCGGCACCGGCGTCGAAGCCGGCCAGCTTGTCGTGCCAGCGCCCGCGTGCGGTCAGTACCAGCACCGGAAACCCGCGGCCGTTGCCACGCCAGCGCTCGATCACGCTCAGCCCATCCAGTCCGGGCAGGCCGAGGTCGACGATGGCGGCCTGCAGGTCTTCGACCTGGCCGATCTCTTCGGCCTGGCGACCGTCGGCGACCAACGCCACGACATAACCGGCCTGTTCCAGCAGGGGAACCAGGCGCTGTGCCAGTGCGGCATCGTCTTCGGCCAACAGGATGCGCATCAGTCGTCGAGCTCCGTCTTCAGCAGCTTTCCGCTGCGCGCATCATAGTCCAGCTCCACCACCACGCCGTCGCCGCGCAGGATCTCCACTTCGTAGACGCCGTCGTCCAGCTCCACTTCCAGCAGCTGGCCCGGGTAGCGCTTGAGTGCATCGCGTACCACGCTTTCCAGCGGCACGTAGCGGCCCTGCTGCACGGCGCGGCGTGCAACCTGCTGCGCCGGGTCCTGCGCGGGCGCGGCGGCGATCGGGGCGTTGGCCAGGGCCAGCAGCAGGGGCAGGGTGGAGAGCATGCGGGTGCGCAAGTAAAAGAGGGGAACAGGCGCGAGTGTGGAGGAGGTGACTAACAACGGGCTAACAGCCACGGCTAAGGCGCTGTTAACCGGGCCATGCATGGTGGCGTTGCCGGGATGGTCCGGCCACGAACACGAACAGGAGAACCCCCATGTTGAAGTCGCTCACCCTCGCCGCCGTTGCTCTGCTGGCCATCGCACCGGCCGCACAGGCTGCTCCGCTGGGCATGGCCCAGGTCGAGCAGGCGCTGCGCAAGGCCGGTTACACCCAGATCCACGAGATCGAACGCGATGACGGCCTGTGGGAGGCTGACGTGAGCCGCGCCGATGGCCGCTTCAGCGAGGTCTACGTGGACCCGAAGACCGGCGAGATCTTCGATGAGCACAGCGGCCGCGCGCTGCTGACCACCGAGCAGGTGCTGGCACGGGCGCAGTCGCATGGCCTGCGCGAGATCCATTCGCTGGAACGTGATGGTGCGACCTGGTCGCTGGAAGCGCGCAACACCCGCAACCAGAAGGTGGAGGTGCGCCTGAGCGGCTACGACGGCCGCATCCTGCACAGCGAGCGCGACGGCTGGCTGGATTGACGCCAGATCCCCGGTGGATGCCAACCTTGGTCGGCCCGCGGAAGAGGGGTGTCGACCAAGGTCGACACCCACCGGCACATGCAGCGGTGGATGCCAACCTTGGTCGGCCCGCGCGGAAGAAGTGTGTCGACCAAGGTCGACACCTACCGGCACATGCAGCGGTAGTGGCCGACCTCGGTCGGCCCGCATCCCGCGCGCGGCTTACCAGCCGTACGGCGGCGGGTAATCCCAGCCCGGGCCGCGGCCGTAGTAGCCGCCATACGGGCCGAAGAAGCCCGGGCCCTTGCCTTCACTCACATGGATGTTGAGGTTGACCCCGTGGGTCTTGCCTTCATCGGTGGTGTAGTTCTTGCTCAGGTTCAGTGTGGCCGCGTTGTAGTGGCTGTTGCCGCCGTTCTTCGAATAGCCGATGCCGGTGGTGAAGCTGCCGGACACCTTGACCTTGTCGTCGGTCACGTCGGCGATCTTGGCGTCGTCGTGCACGCGCGGGCCGCTCTTGTCACCGTAATAGGTGCCGGGCGGGTCCTGCTGCAGGGCCGGGTCGTTGAGGTAGCGCATCGGCGCCTGCGGCAGCGTCAGGTCCAGGCCAGCGGCCTGCGGCGCGGTGGCGCCAGCGGCGGACTGGGCCAGCACGGTTCCCGGCAGGGCCAGGCACAGCAGCAGGGTCAGGGGGCGGATCATGACGGCGCTCCAGCGGGCAGGTGGCCGCGCAACACGCGGCGGTACAGGCCGACGCTAGCAGGGGTTGCTTGAATGATGCCTGTCGGCGCCCGATTGGGGTAGAGCCGGGCCATTCCGGGCCGCGCGCTACAACCGGCCGAACCCGAACAGCCCCTCCAGCGCATGCCTGCGCCGCTCGATCCGGGCCCGCAGCAGCTGGGCGCCGATCATCGAATAGGTGATGCCGTTGCCGCCGTAGGCCATGGCGAAGTGCACCCGTGGCCCCCACTGGTCGTGCGGGCCGAAGAACGGCAGGCCGTCTGCCGTCTCGGCGAAGGTACCGGCCCAGGAGAAGGCGGGCACCGGGTTCAGCCGGGGGAACCAGTGCAGCAGCTGGTCCATTAACTGGCCGGCCTTGCGGTGCACGCGCCGGTCGCGGCGGGCCGGGATGTCGATGGCATCGTCCAGCCCGCCCACCAGCAGGCGACGGTCGCCGGTCGCGCGCAGGTACAGGTACGGGCGCGCACTTTCCCACACCATCGTGCGCTGCAGGCGGCCCAGCAGCTCCGCATCGATGGGATCGGTGATGAAGGCGTAGCTGCTTCGGTTACGGGCAACCCGCTGCTGCAGCCACTTCTGGTTGGCATAGCCCATCGCCAGCACCACGTGGCGGGCGTGGATCGTGGCGCCGCCCTCGGTGAGGGCGCTCACGCCCCGCGCGGTGGGTGTGAGCGTGTGCAGCACCGTGCGGTCGTGCACCGGGTTGCCACGTCGACGCACGCGTTGCAGCAGCGCATAGGTCAGGCGGTAGGGATCGACCCGCGCGGCCTGGCGCGTGAGCAGCGCGCCGCCGGCGTCCACGTCGAAGCGCTCGCGCAGCGCCCGCCGGTCCAGCCAGCGGGCGTCCAGCCCAATGTCACGGCGCGCGGCCCCTTCCGCCATCAGGCGCGGCACGTCGCGACGGCGGCTGGCCAGGTACAGGCTGTCCATGCGCTGGAAATCCACGTCCTTCAACCCGCGTGCCACGTCGCCCAGGGCCGGGATCGCTTCGGCACACGCGCGGTAGGCCAGAGCGGCGTCCTCGCCATAGCGCTGGGCCAGTTCCAGCAGATGCGTATCGATCTCGTACTGCAGCAGGGCGGTGCTGGCCGCAGTGCTGCCCCAGCCGATGTCGCGCTGCTCGATCACCGCCACGCCATGGCCATGCCGGGACAGCTCGTCGGCGATCAGCGCGCCGGTGATGCCGCCGCCCACCACCAGTACGTCGCAGCGCAGGTCCTGCTGCAGCGGCGGGAACGCATGGATCAGGCCGTTGCGTACCGCCCACCACGGGTAACCGCTTTTCAGGTCCATAGCGGCGGGCAGCTCAGGCCGTGGGCCGGCCGGTGTGCGGGGTCTGGATCAGTTCGGACAGATCGAAGCCCTGCAGGCGGGCCGCCGCCAGATAATGGTCCTGCACGGTCGCGTCCAGGCGTGGCTCGCGCGCCAACAGCCACAGGTACTTTCGATCCGGGCTGCCGACCAGCGAGACGCTGTAGTCCGGGGCAACCTGGATCACCCAGTAGTCACCCTTGGCGAACGGCAGCCAGCGCAGGCCCTTGGGCAGGAAACTCACCTCAAGGCGGGCGCTGTCGTTGTCGACGGCGCAGGCCTCGCCACTGGCCTCTTCGATCTCGCCGTCCATGCGGCAGCGGTTGGTGACGCCAACGTTGCCGTTGTCGAGCAGGGTGTAGTGCGCCGACACGTCGGTGCAGCCCTCCGGCTCGTGGCGCATCGGCAGGCGCGCGATCTCGTACCAGGTGCCCAGGTAGCGGGGCAGCTTGAGGTCGGCGACGGTCTTCAGCGGCGGGTGCTCGGTCATCGTTCATCGTGGCAGGGGTGGGCCTCCACGATGCCGATGGCCTTGCCATGGGCGGGTGAAGCCGGGGCGATGGCCGTGTCCAGAACGTTCCGTCGCCGCGGCGGAGCGCCCGCTGTCACCGGCGTGGCGGTATCCTGCCGCCAGCGCCGTGTTTCCCTGATCCAACCGAGGTGGAGGTGCCGATGTACCAGGTGATCCTGTTGAAGAGTGAATCCGCGTTCGCGCGCGAACAGTGGCCGCAGGTCGACGACCTGGTCGACTACGAGGGCGTCAGCTACAGCCTGCGTGCCGGCCCGCGGCAGCCGTTGCCGACCGACCACGACTGGCACCCGGTGGCGGTGTATGCGCCCGATGAGATCACCGAGGAAGAGTTCCAGGACTGGTATGCGCTGCAGCAGCCGACGGTGGAAGAGCTGCGCCTGAAGTACTGAGTACCGCGGCGCGCCCCCATCCGCCCTTTACCGGCTCTGCCGTATAGTCGCGCGCAGGCGCGGTGGTCCGCGCGAACCGGTGTGGCTGGCTTGTCTTCTTTCCTGCGATCGATCCGTGCACGGGGGCCCTGGTGGGTCCTGCTGCTGTGCACCGCCTTCCTGCTGTCCGCGCCGGTGCTGGCGCAGGATGAGGACCCCACGCCGAAGCAGCAGCTGGCGGATATCGATTCCAGCCTGAAGGATGTGGAGCGCAAGCGTGGCGATGCGGAAGCCACCGAGACGCTGGCGATGCTGTCCGAGAATGCCTCGCAGGCACGGCGCGACGCCGAGGCGCTGGAAAAGGCATTGCAGCCTCAGCTGGATCGACTCAACGAACAGCTGGCGCAGCTGGGAACGCCGGCAGAGGGCACCACTGAACCGCCGGAGCTGGCGGCGCAACGGCGCACCCTCACCAAACAGCGCGACGGCCTGGCTGCTTCGGTGGTGCAGGCCAAGGCCAGTGCCGTGCGTGCACAGCAGCTGGCGGCGGACATCGAGCAGCAGCGCACCGCGCAGCGCACGGAAGAACTGGGCCAGAAGGTCGCCTCGCCGCTGTCTCCGGCGCTGTGGAGCAAGGTGGCCGAGCGCCTGCCGATCGATATCGCACGCGTTGCGCCGTTGGCCGGGCAGGGGCGCGACGCGCTGGTCGCTGGCATCCGTGCCAATGGCTGGGGCACGCCGCTGCTGGGCCTGGTGGCCGCGCTGGCGATGATGTTCCCGCTGCGGCTGTGGCTGCGCCGGATGGGGCGGCAGTTCGCCGCGTCCGATCGTGCACCCGATGGCCGCCTGCGCCGTTCCGGCCTGGCCATGTGGCTGCTGCTGGTGGGCACGCTGCTGCCCGGTTATGCCGTGGTGGTGCTGATGGCGGCGCTGGACGCCGTCGACGCGATCGCGCCGCGCCTGCAGGTGGTGGCCGACGGCCTGGAGACCGCCACCTTCCGCGCCGCCTTCATTGCCGCACTCAGCGCCTGCCTGCTGGTGCCCAAGCGCCCGTCGTGGCGCCTGTTGAACCTGGACGACACCGCCGCGCTGAAACTGCGCAAATACGCCTGGGGCGCGGCGGCGCTGGCCTGGCTGAGCACGGTGCTGGTGGCCCTCGACCAGGCCACGCGCACCAGCGATGTCACCACGGTGGCGCTGGACGGCCTGATTGCGCTGACCTACCTCGGCCTGATCATGGCCATGCTGGTGACCCTGGCGCGCCTGCACCGCCGGCAGACCGCCGAGGCCGAGGCCAAGCTGGAAGCACAGGCCGATGGCCTCGGTGCGAGCACGCCGGTGCGCCGCAGCAGCTGGCTGGTGCTGGCACGGGTAGCGGGCAACATCGCCGTGGTGGCGGCCATCATTGCCACGTTGCTGGGCTACCTGAATTTCGCCAAGTTCGTGAACCAGCAGCTGATCGGCGGCAGCATCGTGGTGCTGGCCGCGACCCTGCTGTTCAAGTTCGTCGACGACCTGAGCACCTGGATACTCAACGCTGACAGCAAGGTCGGCCAGACCATCCTGCTCAGCACCGGCCTGAGCGTGTCGCGGCTGGAGCAGGCCGGCGTGCTGCTGTCGGCGGCGCTGCGCACGATTGTCGTGCTGCTGGCACTGCTGGCGCTGGTGGCGCCGTTCGGCAACATCGGCGCGGTGGTGGAGCGCTTCTTCTCGCTGTTCACCTCCGGGTTCGATGTCGGTGGAACGAAGCTGGAACCGGTGCGCATCGTGCTGGCGGTGCTGGTGCTGCTGGCCGGCCTGGCGATCACCCAGCTGGTGCAGCGCTGGCTGACCGACACCTACCTGCCCAAGACCGAGCTGGACCTGGGCGCACGCAACTCGGTCAGTACGGTTGCCCGCTATGTGGGCATCATCATCGCGGTGATCTGGGCGCTGTCGGCCATGGGCCTGCAGTTGAGCAAGCTGGCATTGCTGGTCAGCGCGCTGTCCGTGGGTATCGGTTTCGGCCTGCAGGTGATCACCCAGAACTTCGTCTCCGGCCTGATCCTGCTGGCCGAGCGCCCGGTGAAGATCGGCGACTGGGTGAAGCTGGGTGACCAGGAGGGCGACATCCGCCGCATCAGCCTGCGTTCCACCGAGATCCAGGTGGGCGACAAGTCGACGTTGATCGTGCCCAACTCCGAGCTGGTCACCAAGACAGTGCGCAACATGACGATGGGCAACAACCAGGGCCGCATCCAGATCCAGTTCGCGGTGCCGCCCAGCACCGATGTCGGCAACCTGCGCCAGGCGCTGCTGGATGCGTACACGGCGCACACGAACGTGCTGAAGCAGCCGGCACCGACGGTCTACATCGACAGCATTGCCGGTGGCCAGATCACCATCAACAGCTTCGCGTACGTGGCCAGCCCGCGGCAGGTCTACGCCACCCGCAGCGATCTGTACTTCAGCCTGCTGCAGATCCTGGCCGAGCGGAACATTCCGCTGTCGACCCCGACCGACATCCACATCACCCGCGATCCGCAGTAGATCCACGCCATGCGTGGATGAAGCCTGTCAGATATCGGCATCAATCCGGGGTCAGATCCGTTTTCCGGGGGAAAACGGATCTGACCCCGTGCGGCGAGGTTATCCACGCATGGCGTGGATCTACCCTCGCGGTCTACTGCGCGAAGGCACCAGTGCGAACGTATCCACCGCCAGCTTCTCGGCGTGGTTCAACCACGCACGGATCTCCAGATCATCCACTTCGTGGTCCAGCCCGAACGACACGTTGATCTTGCCGTTGGCATCGGGCTGTACCCACTGCTGGGCCAGTACCACCTTGCGCTGCGAGGACACCGCTTCGATCCAGAAACCACGATCCGGGCGCGTGCTCGCCACCAGCTGCAGCATGTACTGGCCGGCACGGGTGCGGCGTCCCTTCTGGGTGATCATGTGCGCCTGGCGCACGCTCGGGCGCGGGCCCTGGAGCGCATCCAGCGGTGCATCCACCGCAATGCCGCCGCGCAGGTCGTTGTCGCGGTAGAGCTTGATGCCGTTGTCGCGGTTGACGAGCAGGGCGCACCAGTCGCCGTCGGCCGAGCCATCCTCGAATGCAGTGCAGCGGTCGACGTAGGCCAGGGTGTTGTCCGGATCGGCGTCATCGAACTGCCGCGAAGTGTTTTCCAGATACACCGACTTCAACCCCCAGTCCTTGTCGTACTCCAGCAGTACCGGGGGCTGCACGTGCTGCAGGCCGACCACCACCTGGTCATCGCCATCGATCTTCAGTTCGCGGGTCGGTTCGCCCAGCCACAGCGAACGGGCGAACGCCAGGTACTGCGGGTAATCGCGGCCGCCATCGCGCTGGTTTGCCACGCTGGCGCTGGGCGCGCGCTGGGCATCGATCAGCGAACGGCCAAAGCCCATCGTCTTCAGGTTCGGGTCCAGCAGGCTGAGCAGGGTCGCACCCGAATCCAGGGTGGTGCCGGCCTCGGCACTGAGCTGCTGCGGAGCAATGCCGTCGCCGAGGAACAGCAGCAGGTTCTCGCGCTTCTGCTTGGCCAGTATGTGGCTGAGGTCGTTGGGCATCGCCAGATGGTCGGAGGCGATCACGATCAGCGTGTCCTTGCCATACGGACTGGCCTGGATGCGCTCGACCAGCTGCGAGATCAGGCGGTCGGTGCACTTGAGTGCATTCAGCAGCCCGATGTTGCCGTACCCGCTCTGGTAGCGCTCGCCCTTGCATGACACCGGCAGGTGGCCCGCCGGATGGTGGGTGTCCATGGTCAGCGTGGTCAGCATGAACGGCGAACCGGCGCGCGAGAGCTGCTCGAAGCGTTGATAGGCGGTATCCAGCAGCACATCGTCGTGCACGCCCCAGGCCGAGTAGTGGATGCGGCCGATCTTCTTCTGCTGCTTGAACCATGCCAGGTCGTGCACTTCGTCGAAGCCGTGGCTGGCCAGGAACTGGCCCTTGCCGGCAAACTGGCCGTTGGCGCCGCCCAGGTAATGGTTGGTGTAGCCCTGCTGCTTCAGGTAGTCGCCCAGGCACACCGCCTTGGGCAGGAAGCTGCCCATGCGGTCCATGCTGTTCTCATCGCCCTGCGAGGTGGTCAGCGGCACGCCGCACATCGATGACACCAGGCCGGCGATGGTCCAGCCGCTGCCCTCGGCCGAGGCGAGGCCGCGTACATCCAGCGACTCCGACGCCAGGCGGTTGAGGTTGGGCATCAGGCCGGGAAACACGGCCTCGTCCAGATAGGTGCGTTCCAGGCTTTCGCCGTAGATCCATACGATGTTGCGCGGGCGCTGCAGCGGTTGTGTCGGCACCTGGTACTCGGGCGCGATGCGGGCGAAGTCGACCGGGCGAAGCTGCTGGTAAAGGCGTTGGCCGTCGCGGGCCAGCGGGCTGATCATGATTGTGGCGATCCACACGGCAGCGAAGCCGGCGAACCAGGTGCCACCATGGTCGGGCCGGCGCCAGCGCTTCACCCGTGTGGCGAACAACGGCAGCAGCGAGACCAGCGCCAGCACGATGAAGCCGGCGATGTAGCCCTTGAAGTCGGAGACACCGGCACCTTCCATGTCGGCGCCCAGGTGGTACAGCGTGGCAGCGTTGAGCCCGTCGCCGGACAGTTTGTCGATCAGCCACCAGGCACTGAGCGTGAGCAGCAGCAGCGAGAACGCACCGGCCTTCCACCACACCCACCTGTCGGACGCGAGGAACAACCAGCACAGCAGCAACAACGACAGCAGCAGTATCCAGAGCATAGGCAGCTTCGGCAGTGACGGGGTGGTGGTGATGGACGTCGTACCGACGCGTGCCCATCCGACCGACGCTGCCGCAATCACATTCACATGACAGGCCGATGACCCGATAGTGCATGCACGAACCTGACTGAAATGTTTGTTGAAATGACGCACGCGCAATCGCGCCCAGAAGGTAAAACGAGCGTGAAAGGCTTCGTTGGATTGCATTAAAAACCGCATGAATACGCGGTATTTCGTCGATGCGCTAGCGGTGCCCGCGTTCCTCGCGTGCCCGTGCCCGGCGGTCGAACAGCAGTGCACTGGTGACGATGCCCAAGCCCAGTACCACGCCGATCAACAGCAATACCAGTGCGATGAGTGGATAGCCGAACAGGTGCCAGCCGGTGTCGATCTTCATCATCATCGCGGCGGCCATGATCAGCGCCGCGCTGATGATGCCGGCCGCCACGCGGTTGGCGATCTTCTGCAGGTTCTCCATCAGCCGCGATTCTTCCAGGCCGGTCACCTTCATCTGCAGGCGGTTCTCGGCCAGCAGCGCCATGATGTCCGACAGCTTGCGCGGCCCATCGCGCAGCAACTGCTGCAGTTCCATCGCCTCGCTGGCGATGTTGGCGGCAGACAGCGACTTCTTCAGGCGCGCGCGCATCACGTGCTGCAGCTGGCGCTCGACGATGCGGCGTGTGTCCAGCTCCGGTGCCAGCAGCCGGCATACGGTTTCCAGGTTGAGCAGGGCCTTGCCGAGCAGGCTCAGTTCCGGCGGTGTGCGCAGGCCGCAGGCGGTGGCGATGCGCACCATGTCCAGCACCACGCGGCCTTCGGAGAAGCTGCCGCTGGCAGCGTAGCGTGCGATCAGCTGGCCGGTCTCGCGCAGGTAGCGCTCTTCGTCGAAGGCCTCCAGCCGCGTGCTGATGCTGATCAGGTCGTCGGCCACTTCTTCGCCACGGCCGTCAACGGCGGCGAACAGGATCTTCAGCAGCCGCTCGCGCAGGCGCGGCGGCATGTGCGCGACCATGCCCAGGTCGAAGATCGCCAGCCGGCCATCGGGCATCACCCGCAGGTTGCCCGGATGCGGGTCGGCATGGATCTCGCCATGCACGAAGATCTGGTCCAGGTAGCCGCGGATCAGCGCCGCCGCCAGCGGGTCCATCGACTGCTCGGTGCGGCGCACATCGGGAATCGCGTCCACGCGCACGCCGGTGGCCAGTTCCATGGTCAGCACGCGCTGGCTGCTGTAATCCCACAACGGCTGCGGAATCCACAGGCGCCGGAACGGCTTGAGATGGCGGCCGAACCGGGCCAGGTTCTCGGCCTCGGCGTGGTAATCCAGCTCCTGCATCAGGGTCTTGGCGAACTCGTTGAGCCAGTCGCGCAGGCGCACGCGGCGGCCCACCTGGGTCAGGTGGTCGGCGGCCAGCGCGAAGCTGCGCAGCGCTTCCAGGTCCGAGCGCAGCTGCGCGGCCACCTCCGGCTTCTGCACCTTCACCGCCACCTGGCGGCCATCGTGCAGCACCGCGCGATGCACCTGCGCGATGGAGGCACAGCCCAGCGGCTCGGGATCGAACGCGGCAAACAGCTTGTTCACCGGTGCGCCCAGTTCCTGCTCGACGATGGCATGGATGCGCTCGACCGGGATCTCGGCCACCTTTTCCTGCATGCGCTCCAGCGCCGTGGCGAACTCCACCGGCACCATGTCCGGGCGGGTGGACAGCATCTGGCCCAGTTTGACGAAGGTCGGGCCCAGGGCTTCCAGATCGCTGACGAACTGTTCGGGATTGCCATCGGCGGGCACGTCGGCCTGATTGCTGGCGGCGTCCAGGTTCATGCCCGAGAACACGCCCGAATGGCGGTAACGCATCAGCAGGCGCAGGATCTGGCTGCGCCGGTTCATGCCTGTGACCAGCGGAGGATTGCCAGTGGTGGTGGGCGGGTTGCTCAAGCGGAACTCCCATGCGGCCAGGACAGGCGGTGCCGGGCGTTGGCCGGCACTGCGCGGTTGCCGGCCAGCGGCTGGCACGACCGGATTTGGCAGTGTCGCCGGGGGGCGGTAGGCATGCAGTGAATCCCACGGCTACCGCAGGGACCGGCGGATCGGTCAGAATCGGCGCATTCCCTCTCTTGGACGCCCCATGGCCGGTGCCAGCCTGTTCGCCCTGCTCGACGATATCGCCTCCCTGCTCGACGATGTCTCGGTGCTGACCAAGGTCGCGGCGAAGAAGACCGCGGGCGTGTTGGGCGACGATCTGGCGTTGAACGCGCAGCAGGTCACCGGGGTCAACGCCAACCGCGAGCTGCCCGTGGTGTGGGCGGTGGCCAAGGGTTCATTGGTCAACAAGGTGATCCTGGTGCCGGCGGCACTGGCGATCAGCGCGCTGGAGGCCTGGCTGCACAGCCGCGGCTGGAACGTGCCGCTGATCGTGCCGCTGATGATGATCGGTGGTGCCTTCCTGTGCTTCGAAGGCGTGGAGAAGCTGGCGCACCGCTACCTGCATTCGTCCGATGACGATGCCGAGCGCCTGGCCGAGCGTCGCAAGGCGCTGGCCGATGCGCAGGTGGACATGGTGGCGTGGGAGAAGGACAAGGTGAAGGGTGCGATCCGCACCGATTTCATCCTCTCGGCCGAGATAATCGTGCTGACCCTGGGCGTGGTCGCCACCGCACCGTTCACCAACCAGGTGATCACCCTGGCTGTGGTGGCACTGGCGATGACGGTGTTCGTGTACGGGCTGGTGGCGGGCATCGTCAAGCTCGACGACGTCGGCCTGTACCTGTCGCGCAAGGGCGGTGCCATTGCCGCCTTCGGTCGCGGCCTGGTGGCTTCGGCGCCGTGGCTGATGAAGTTCCTGTCAGTGGCCGGCACCATCGCCATGTTCCTGGTGGGCGGCGGCATCCTGGTGCACAACGTGCCGGCGCTGCACCACGCGGTGCAGGCGTTGGGCGGCGAGGGGCAGTGGGGCTGGCTGGTCAGTGCAGCGGGCAACATGGTGGTCGGGATCATCGCCGGTGCCATCGTGCTGGCGGCGGTGACCGGCTTCCAGAAGCTGCGCGGGAAGTAATCTGTAGAGCCGAGCCCACGCTCGGCTGCTCTACGGCGCTCCGCGCCGCCGCCCGAGCATGGGCTCGGGCGCTACAGAGCCCGCACGTTGGATCATCACCCCGCCTGTACCCGGTTCTTGCCCTGCCGCTTGGCTGCATACAGCGCGTCATCGGCGCGCCGCAGCAGGGTTTCGATATCGTCGCCGGGCTGCCATTGCGCCAGCCCGGCGCTGAAATGCACGGGCACGCGCCGGTCCTGCACGGTCAGCACGCGGTGCGCCAGTGAACGCTGCAGGCGCTGCACGGTGGCCATGCTGTCGGCGGCCTGGGTTTCCGGCAGTACCAGCACGAACTCGTCGCCGCCCAGACGTGCGATGCCGTCGGTAGCGCGCAGCAGCAGTTTGCACACGGACACCAGGTGCTGCAGCAGCGCATCGCCACCCGCGTGGCCGTGCGCATCGTTGGTCTGGTGGAAATCATCAAGGTCGATCACTGCCACGCCCAGCGGTGAGCTGTTGCGTGCGGCGCGGGCCAGCTCGCGTTGCAGCAGTTCGTCCAGGCCACGGCGGTTCAGCGCCTGGGTCAGCGGGTCGATGCGGGCCAGGTCACCGGCGGCACGCAGTTCCTGCTCCAGCTCGGCAATGCGTTGTTCTGCACGTTCCACTTCCTGCCGCGCGTTGGCGAGGTGATCGCGCGCCTGTGCGGCCTGCTGCTGCACCTTGCCGGTATCGCGCATCACGTCCTGCAGCAGCTGGTTGAGGTCGGCGATGCTGCGCGCTTCACGCAGCTGCAGCGCGTAGCTGCCGATACGGTCGTGGTACTCACCGGTGCTGGTGGCCATGCCATCCATGCGTTCGATGAACTCGCCCATCAAGCCGCGCATGGCCGCCTTCGAGTCGTCGATGCCCTGGCGCAGCAGGCCCTGCTTGTAGATCACTTCACGCAGCTCGGCGCGGGTGCGCTCGACCGCTTCAGCTTCCAGTGGGCCGTCCAGCAACTGGCGCACCGCTGCAATCTGGCCCTGCAGCCAGCTGCGGTCATCCAGCAGCTCGCTCACGTTCTCCAGCAGCAACGCAAACAGCTCCAGCAGCAACGCCTGCTGTTCCTGCCAGCTTTCGGCGCGCACGCCGACCTGGTGGCCGAGTTCGCGCACGCCCTGTTCGATCGGCTCCAGCGCGGTGCCTGGCTGCCACTGGCGCAGGTGCATGGCCAGTGCCTGCGCCTGTTCGCGCAGATCGGGGTCGTGCTGCAGCAGGGCCACCACCGCGCCGCCCAGCAGCAGCCGCAGCTGCTCGGACAGGCGCAGGCTTTCCGGCTGCCCGTCCGGCGAATGCTGTTCGATGGTGCGGATGTACTTGTCGATCAGTTGCCGCATCGCGCGCCCGTAGCGTGGCCAATCGGCACTGGCCTGCGCCGATTGCAGGCGGTCGCCCATGTCACCGAGTTCGCCGGGCAGGGTGGCCATGCCGTTGGCGAACGCGGCCAGCAACGGCTCCGGCGCATCGGCACCGGCAAACAGCTGCTGCAGCGCCACGCCACCGCCGCCCTGCAGCACCACGCGGTCACCCAGCCCGTCGTCCACGACCGCGCGCACGCGTGCCGGCGGCCCAAGGGCGGTACCGGGGGCAGGGCGGTGGTCGGGCTGGTCCGTCATGGAGCGAATCCTGGGGCTGGCAGGGACTGGTTCCAGCATATCGGCGCGTCCGCCGACGGCTTGAACGGCTAGGATGGGCGACAGGATGCCGCAGTGGAGGTGCTAATGCGCGTGATGTTGCTGGGGGCGACCGGCCTGGTCGGCGGGTTGACCCTGCGCAGGCTGCTGGACGACCCGCGCTGCAGCGCCGTGATCGCCCCGGCCCGCCGTCCACTGGACCTGCGCCATGCCAAGCTGGAGAACCCGGTGCTGGCCTTCGATGCGTTGCCGGCCGAAGCCGGCTGGGCGCGTGTGGACGCGGTGATCTGCGCGCTGGGCAGCACCATCGCCCAGGCCGGCAGCCGCGAGGCCTTCCATCGTATCGACCACGATTACCCGCTGGCGTTCGCCCGCCTGGCACAGGTACAGGGTGCGCAGGCCTATGTACTGAATTCCGCAGCCGGCGCTGATCCGCAGTCGTCGATCTTCTACAGCCGGGTGAAGGGCGAGCTGGAGCGCGACCTGCGTGCGTTGGACTTCGCCTCGTTGACCCTGGTTCGACCGGGACTGATCGGAGGCGAGCGCACCGAGGTGCGCCGTGGCGAGCGTTTCGCATTGGCGGTGCTCGGCGCGCTGGGGCCGGTACTGCCGCGGGCGTGGAGGATCAACCCGGCCAGCGAAATCGCCAAGGCACTGGTCGAGGCGGCGCTGGCCCCGCAACCGGGTGAGCAGGTGGTGGCCTCAGGCGCGCTGGTCGGCTGATGTCGCGTGCGCTGCGCCTGACCCAGCTGCTGCAGCTGCTGCGTCGCCATCGGCGGCCGGTGGCCGGGCAGGTGCTGGCCGAAGCGCTGGGCATCAGCCTGCGCACGCTGTACCGCGATATCGAGACGCTGCGCGAGCAGGGCGCCGACCTGCGTGGTGAGGCCGGCGTCGGCTACCAGCTTGCGCCGAGCGACACCCTGCCGCCGATGACCCTGCCACCGGCCGAGATCGACGCGCTGGTGCTGGGCCTGCGCTGGGTTGCGGCGCGCACCGAGCCGGCACTGGCTGAGGCGGCACGTGATGCCCTGGCACGTATCGCGCATGTGTTGCCTGCAGCCCGCCGCGAGGCGTTACGTGACAGCGGCCTGCGTGTCGGCCCTTCGCGGGCGGCGGCCAAGGTGCCGTCTGCACGCCTGCAGGCCGTGCGTGAGGCCGTGGGTTCGCAGCAGCGCCTGCGGTTCGGTTACGAGGATGCGCAGGGCCAGCGCAGTGAGCGGATCGTCTGGCCGTTCGCGCTGGGCTACTTCGACGAAGTGCCGATGCTGGCGGCGTGGTGCGAGAGCCGCGGGGACTTCCGCCATTTCCGGCTGGACCGCATCCGCCAGGTGCGCGCGCTGCAGGATCACTATCGGGTGCCGCGCGCCACCCTGCTGCGGCGCTGGCAGAAGGCACAGGGCATCACGCCGGACTGGCTGGATCGTTCGTAGCGTCGGGCTTGTCCGCCTGCTTCCGCGCTTCGTTTCCTGCTGCGGGCGTGATGGGTTGGCGGCCTTTGCTCTTAGCTCTGGTAGAAGTCGAGCTTGCTCGACTGCCCTTGATCTTCGCGAACAGCTGTCGAGCAAGCTCGACATCTACCAAGGCAAGGACAACAGCTGTCGAGCAATCTCGATGCTACTGACAGAATCTGTCAGCAGGGCAGTACCACCATGAACGCTCCCAACAACGGAGCCACCCCATGTTCAAGCCCAGCACCCTGCTGCAGTACGTGCGCGACGTCGCTGCCAGCGCCACCTTCTACAGCGGCATCCTCGGCAGACCGCCGGTCGAGCAGTCGCCCGGGTTCGCCCTGTTCCTGATCGGCGATGGCGCGGCACTCGGCCTGTGGCAGCGCGATGACGTGCAACCGCCGGTGTCCGCGCAGGCCGGCGCCGCCGAACTGGCGATGGTCGTCGCCAACCCTGACGCCGTGCAGCAGATGCACGATGCGTGGCATGCGCTCGGTGTGCAGATCCTGCAGGCACCGGTAACGCTGGAATTCGGCCACACCTTCGTCGGTGCCGATCCTGATGGCCACCGCTTGCGCGTCTACAGCCGCGCCGAAGGTCTGGTAGCGCGTGATTGATCGCCGGCGTTCTGTAGAGCCGAGCCCATGCTCGGCTGCTTCATGCCTTCATCCACTGAAAAGCAGCCGAGCATGGCTCGGCTCTACAGGAGAAGAGCGGGCATAAAAAAACGCCGGGCAGTGCCCGGCGTTTTTTTGTTCATGTGCCAACCAACGGTTGGCACCCACCAATCAGCTGGATCAGCTGGCCAGCGCCAGGTCGTCCATCATCGCGCGCAGGAAGCGGGCCGCTTCGCCGCCGGTGGCCGCGCGGTGGTCGAAGGTGACCGACAGCGGGATCACCTTGTGCGCTTCCACGCCGCCCATCACCGGGGTCATCTGGTGGCGGGCACGGCCGGCACCGACGATGGCCACGCACGGCGGCACCACGACCGGGGTCGCGTAGCGGCCGGCGAACATGCCGAAGTTGGACAGCGAGATGGTATAGCCACTCAGTTCCGAGGCCGCGATCGAACGCGATTCGACCTGCTCGCGCAGGCGGTTGACGCCTTCGCGGATGCCGCGTGCATCGAGCATGTCGGCGTTGCGCAGGGCCGGCACGAACAGGCCGTCGTCGGTGTCCACGGCGATGCCGATGTCCACCTGCGCATGCAGGGTGCGGGTCAGGGCTTCACCGTCGAACCAGGCGTTCATCGCCGGCACCTTCTGTGCGGCGACCACGATCGAACGCACCAGGCGCGCGGTGACATCGTTACCCGGCAGCCAGGCATGGATGTCGGCGTCGTCGTTCAGCGTGGTCGGCACGACCTTGCTGTGCGCATCGGCCATCACCCGTGCCATGTTGCGGCGCACGCCCTTCAGCGGTTCCGGCTGACCCTTGGCGACCACGCCCGGCGGCTGGGTACGCATCGGCTTGCCGGCGGCGGACAGCGGGGTGCGGGCTTCGCTCTGCACCGGGGCCGAGACCTGCGCCGGGGCCGGCGCGGCATACGCGGCAGCGGCGACCGGTGCCGGGGCGGCGCCGAGCCTGGCGCTGCCGTTGGCGGCGGCCTGCTTGACGTCGGCCATGGTCACCGCGCCATCGGTGCCGGTGGCCGGCACGCGGCCCAGGTCGACACCCAGCTTGCGGGCCATCGCACGCACGGCCGGCACGGCCTTGACGCCACCGACGGCCAGCGCCTGTTCGGCGTGCACGGCATTGGAGCTCTGCATCGCGCCAACCACGGTGCCGGCGTCATCGCGCTCGGCTGCGGCAGGCTTGGCCTCTTCCGCGGCGACTGGCGCCGCCGGCAGCGGCGGCGGGGTCGGTGCTGCGGCCGGAGCGGCGTGGCCGTGGCTGTGGCCGGTGTCCTGGCCATCGGCACGCTGCGGCAGGTTCGGGTCCAGTTCGAAGCTGGCCAGCACCGAGCCGGTCGGGATGATGTCGCCGGCCCCGCCGGACAGTTTCAGCACCTTGCCGGAGAACGGCGAGGGCACTTCGACAACGGCCTTGGCGGTCTCCATCGACACCAGCGGCTCGTCCAGCTTGATCACATCGCCTTCCTTGACGAACCACTCGACGATGGTCGCGTCCGGCAGGCCTTCGCCCAGGTCGGGCAGGTTGAAGTTCTTGGTCTGGCTCATTTGCAGTTCTCTTCCAGCAGTTCCAGTTCGCGGGCCGGCAGCCAACCCGTCGCGCCATTGGCGCGCTCGGACCACCACCACCCGCCATGTTCGTGATGAAGCTTCACCATCTCGCCGCTTTCCACATCCAGCTCGCGGGCGTCGTAGTCGCACAGGGCTTCGGCGCGACCCTCATCCAGCAGCTGCAACCAGGCGATGGGCGCCCATCCAGCGCGCCCATCGTTGGTGCGTACCCAGGCAAACGCCGGCCATTCCTCGTCACGGACACCTACTTCGACGATCTGGCCGGTGTGGAACCGGAGCGGGTTGGGATACTGGCTGCGGTAAGCCCCCAGAAGGCGGGCCCGCATGTCAGCCGGCCGCCACCGCGCGCTTGGCCGCAGCCACGATCCGCTCAACGCTCGGCAGGTACTTCATCTCCAGGCGGAACAGCGGAATGTGGGTGTCGTAGCCAGTAACGCGTTCGACCGGGGCCAGCAGGTCGTAGATCGATTCCTCGGCCAGGCGCGCGGCGATCTCGGCGCCGAAGCCCGCGGTCTTCGGGGCCTCCTGCACGATCACGCAGCGGCCGGTCTTGGCCACCGACTCGGCGATGGTGGCGAAGTCCAGCGGGCGCAGCGTGGCCACGTCGATGACTTCGGCACTGATGCCTTCGCCGGCCAGCTTGTCGGCCGCTTCCAGCGCTTCCTTCACCTGCGCGCCCCAGGTCACCAGGGTCACGTCGGTGCCATCGCGCAGCACGAAGCAGACGTCCAGCGGCAAGGCTTCGCCGTCGTTGACGACCACTTCCTTGTACTGGCGGTAGATACGCTTGGGCTCCATGTAGATCACCGGATCCGGCTCGCGGATCGCGGCCAGCAGCAGGCCGTAGGCACGCTGCGGGCTGGACGGCAGCACCACACGCAGGCCCGGCACGTTGGTGAAGATCGCTTCGTTGGCTTCGCTGTGGTGTTCCGGCGCGCGGATGCCACCGCCCCACGGCACGCGCAGCACCATCGGGCAGTGCAGGCGGCCACGGGTGCGGTAGCGCAGGCGTGCGGCGTGGCAGACGATATGGTCGACCATCGGGTACATGAAGCCATCGAACTGGGCTTCGGCCACCGGCTTCATGCCCTGTGCGGCCAGGCCAATGGTCAGGCCGGCGATGGTGGTTTCGTCCAGCGGGGTGTCGAGGATGCGGTCCGAGCCGAAGCGCTGCTGCAGACCGGCGGTGGCGCGGAACACGCCGCCATTGACGCCCACGTCTTCGCCCAGCACCAGCACCGACGGGTCGTGTTCCAGCTCCCAGGCCAGCGCCTGGGTGATGGCTTCGATCAGGGTGATCGGGGTGGTGGTCATGCTGTCATCTCCGCGCGCGACAGCAGCGCTGTCGGCGGCGTTGGTGTGCGCGCCGGGCGCGCCGTTCTTGATCTCATCCATGGCGCTTCTCCAGGGCGATCGCCTGGGCACGCTGGGCCAGCAGGTCCGGCGGCGGATCGGCATACAGGAAATCGAACATCGCCTCGACCGGCTGCACCGGCGTGTTGAGGTACAGGTTCACTTCCTCGTCCACGCGCTTGCCGCACTCGGCGGTCCAGGCGGCTTCTTCTTCCTCGCTCCACACACCCGCGTTGATCAGGTACTTGCGCAGGCGCAGCATCGGCTCGCGCTGCCAGGCATCCTTCACCTCGGCGTCGTCGCGGTAGCGGCGTGCGTCATCGGCGGTGGTGTGGTCGGACAGGCGGTAGGTCATCAGTTCCAGCACGGTGCCACCGCCGCCGGCCAGCGCACGTTCGCGCGCCTGCTCCATCGCCGCCAGCACTGCGATCAGGTCGTTGCCGTCCACCTGCAGGCAGTGCAGGCCGCCAGCCAGGCCCTTCTGCGCCAGCGTTTCGGCACCGGTCTGGGCCGAGCGCGGCACCGAGATGGCCCAACCGTTGTTGACGATGCACAGGATCAGCGGCAGCTTGTAGGCGCCGGCCGAATTCAGGGCCGCGTAGAAGTCGGTCTTGGAACTGCCGCCATCGCCGCACACGGCCACGGCGATCTGCGGTTCCTTGTTGAGCTTGAACTTCAGCGCGGCGCCTGCGGCGTGCAGGCACTGGGTGGAAATCGGCACGCAGAACGGGAAGTCCTTGGCCGCGTTGCCGCCGTAATCGTTGCCGCGTTCGTCGCCGCCCCAGTACATCAGCACGTCGTGCGGGCGCACGCCACGCATGAACATGGCGCCATACTCGCGGTACGAAGGCGCGAACACGTCGTCCTTCTGCATCGCAGCGCCGATACCCACGTGCGCGGCTTCATGGCCCAGGCAGGCGGCATAGGTGCCGAGCTTGCCGGTGCGCTGCAGCGCGATGGATTTGCTGTCGAACGTGCGTACGAACAGCATCTGCTTGAACAGCGGTACCAGGACCTTGGGGTCGCGCAGCGACGCGGGCAGGTCATCGCGGACGAGCTTGCCGTCCGCGTCCAGGTACTGCAGGTATTCGATCTTGAATTCAGCGGCAACCGTCATTGCGTACTGCACCTTCGACAGAGAAGTTACAAATGATATGAATCACCATGTTAAGGAACGCGTACGGAATAGCCTTCCTGCGCCGCAACACGGCGATTCCCCGTTTTACCCCTGCCGGTGGGTGGGGGGCCAATAACAACAACGTATTCAGTCGTTGCTGCAAAGCATCAGAATACGCCTCTGGCTGACCGCCAGTACAACGGCGTGGACGGTTCCACGCGCAGGCCCGGCATCGGCCGATGCTCCACGGCCAACCGCACGCCCCGGTATGGACCCGGCGGCTGTCAGCGCGGCGGCAACGCGCTACCCTTGCCGCCCCCGATCTGGTCCCGCCCATGTCCGTCGACAACAACCAACGCGATCTCGAAGCCGGCATCCACACCGACCTGCAGGGACGCCTGACCTACGGCGGCTACCTGCGGCTGGACCAGCTGCTCAGCGCGCAGCAGCCGCTGTCCAGCCCGCCGCACCACGACGAGATGCTCTTCATCATCCAGCACCAGACCTCGGAGCTGTGGCTGAAGCTGCTGGGCCACGAACTGCGCGCGGCGATCGGCTTCCTGCAGCGCGATGAAGTCTGGCAGTGCCGCAAGGTGCTGGCGCGCAGCAAGCAGGTGCTGCGCCAGCTCACCGAGCAGTGGTCGGTGCTGGAAACGCTCACCCCGTCCGAATACATGGGCTTCCGCGACGTGCTCGGCCCGTCTTCGGGTTTCCAGTCGCTGCAGTACCGCTACATCGAGTTCCTGCTGGGCAACAAGAACGCGCAGATGCTGCAGGTGTTCGAGCACGACCCGGCCGGCCAGGCGCAGCTGCGCATCGTGCTGGAAGCGCCCAGCCTGTACGAGGAATTCCTGAAGTACCTGGCCCGCTTCGGCCATGCCGTCCCGGCGGTCTACGAGGCCCATGACTGGACCCAGCCGCATGTCGCCGACGACGCACTGCAGCCGGTCTTCGAGCGCATCTACCAGGACACCGACCGCTACTGGCGCGAGTATTCGCTGTGCGAGGACCTGGTGGACCTGGAGACCGCCTTCCAGCTGTGGCGATTCCGACACATGCGCACCGTGATGCGGGTGATCGGCTTCAAGCGCGGCACCGGCGGCTCGTCCGGCGTGGGCTTCCTGGCCAAGGCGCTGGAACTGACCTTCTTCCCCGAACTGTTCCAGGTGCGCACCAGCCTGCAGGCCGCGCCCCCGGCAGAGCTGGGCTGATCCCCATTCAGCTTTGTCGCCGGCCGGCGGCTGGATCGTTTCAGATGCAAGTTCAGGGAGCAGGCTGCCACCTGCCTCAAACGGCGTGTATTTGACGTGAACGCCAGAAGTCGGTGATCCTCGCGCGTTGCTCCAACTGCACAGCGGACGTGCTCGTCATCCACCGAACCAGGAAATCCGCATGAGCCTAAACGCCACTGCGAACACCCCAGAGCCGGCGCTGCCGGACTTCAAGACCACGATGGGCCACCCGCGCCCGTTGTGGATGCTGTTCATGACCGAGTTCTGGGAGCGCTTTGCGTTCTATGGCATCCGCTGGGCCTTGGTGCTGTACATCGTCGCCCAGTTCTACAACGGCAGCGCTGCCGGTGAAGGCGACGCCAGCCGCATCTACGGCGCCTACCTGGCCCTGGTGTACGCCGCGGCGATCTTCGGCGGCTACGTGGCCGACCGGGTACTGGGCTACCAGCGCTCGATCCTGACCGGCGCGATCATCATGGCCGCCGGCCTGTTCATGATCTCGCTGCCGCAGGAGCACATCTTCAAGCTCGGCCTGGCCACGATCATCGTCGGCAACGGCCTGTTCAAGCCCAACATCTCGACCATGGTCGGCAAGCTGTATGGCCTGAAGGACGAGCGCCGCGACTCGGGCTTCACCATCTTCTACATGGGCATCAACATCGGCGCGATGATCGCCCCGGTGCTGACCGAGTACCTGGCCCGCAAGGTGTTCGGTACCGATGCGATGCCGTCCTACAAGGTCGTGTTCATCGCCTCGGGCGTGGGCATGCTGATCTCGCTGGTGTGGTTCTACATCGGTCGTGCCGGCCTGAAGGGCATCGGTGCACCGCCGGCCGGTGCTGAAGGCTTCGGCCGCATCGTCATGGTGCTGGCCGGTGCCGTGGTTGCCATCCCGGTTGCGTACTTCCTGCTGGCCACCGGCGCTACCGCGCTGGCCTGGATCCTGGGCGCGATGTTCACCGCCCTGGCCGTCCTGCTGCTGGTCGAGGGTATCCGCGAGGGCAAGGTGCAGCGCGACCGTGTGATCGCCATGCTGATCATCTTCGCCTTCAACGTGATGTTCTGGATGTTCTTCGAACAGGCCGGCAGCTCGTTCACCTTCCTGGCCGAGAACATCGTCAACCGCCAGATGGGTGACTGGACCTTCCCGACCGCATGGTTCCAGTCGGTCAACTCGGTGGCGATCATCACCCTGGCGCCGATCATCGCCTGGATCTGGGTGGCCCTGGGCCGCGCCAATCCGTCCATCCCGCGCAAGTTCGGCCTGGGCCTGCTGTTCAACGGCGCCGCTTTCGCGCTGCTGATGTACGCCCTGTCGCAGATGGTGGTGGACGGCAAGATCCCGTTCTGGACCCTGTTCATGGTCTACGTCATCCAGTCGGTGGGCGAGCTGTGCCTGTCGCCGATCGGCCTGTCGATGGTGACCAAGCTGGCCCCGGTGCGCCTGGTCGGCTTCGGCATGGGTGGCTGGTTCCTGTCCACCGGCATCGGCAACAACCTGTCGGGCATCTTCGCTGGCGTGGTCAGTGGTGAAGGCGGCATGACGGTCGAGTCGGCCCTGAAGGGGTATACCTTCGGGTTCTGGGCCCTGATCGGCTCCGGCGTGGTGCTGTTCCTGGTCGCCCCGCTGATCAACAAGCTGATGCACGGCGTCAAGTAACGATGAGAGGGTAGAAGGCATGCGCATGAAGCTCGGTGGTGCAGTGGTGGTGGTCTGTGCGGCGCTGATCGGCGCCTGTTCCCAACCGCAAGCGCCTGCCGCCGCCGAGCCCACGCAGCCTCTGGATACCCGACCCACCGAGCCACCGGTCGCTGACCCCAGCGAACCGGTGGCTTCGGGCAATACCCCGGTGGCGGCGGACATCGCCGCCATCGCCGGGCTCGGCGCGCAGTTCGACCCGGCCCGCGACCCCGCCGACGATCTGGCCACCGCCAAGGTGGAAGCCCAGCGCGGCAAGAAGCGCATCCTGCTTGAAGTTGGCAACGCGGCCTGTGATCGCTGCCAGGCGCTGGACGAGACAGTTGAAGGCAACGGCGATCTGCGCCGCTTCCGCGATGCCCACTACGTGTGGGTGAAGGTCAACGCGAGCGACGAGCAGCCCAACGCCACCTTCTTCGCCCAATACCCGGCGATGGAGCGCGACTACCCGTACCTGCTGGTACTCGACGCCGATGGCGGCCTGCTGGTGTCGCAGGCGACCGGCGAGCTGCGCAAGGGCGAAGCCTTCCAGCCCGCACGCGTGACCGCCTTCCTCAAGCAGTGGGCGCCTGATCGGTAGTGCCGGCCGCTGGCCGCTGGCCGGCAGCCTCGGTGGATGCCGACCGTTGGCCATCAGCCCCGGTGGTTGCCGACCGTTGGCCAACAGCCCCGGTGGGTGCCGGCCGTTGGCCGGCACTGGGGCACATCCCCGCACGGCGCGGAGCTACTGCGCGCACCGTCACACTCTCCGAATCAGCGTCTCAACTTCACCGTGAGCACGCCGCTACCGGCAAGGACCTCAGTCGACGCCCCGTCGATGCAACCTACCGGAACGCCCATGCACAGCGACCACGCCGAACGATTGCCCGAACCTGCCAGCGACCTGGCCGAGGGTGGGGCTGGCGAGGGCGTGACCCTGCCTGCGCAGGAGGCGCTGCTGGATGACGCGGGCACCGGCGAGGACGCTGTTGAACTGGCACCGCCACGCCACCGCCTGCCGCAGATCGCGCTGCCCGACAATGTGGTGCTGAAGGGGGCCGTGCAGAAGCTGGTGGAGCAGAAGGCGCGCCTTGATGCGCTTGCCGCCGAGGGCCAGCTGGCCGGGCTGATGCCGCCGGAATGGCAGGGCCACGGCGTGCGTGCCATCGATCTGTCCACCTTCATCCAGGGCGTGCTGCCGTTCCTGCAGACCAGCGAACGTGGCGAAACCGCGCCCGCCCGCCTGCCGGTACGCCACGTGCTGGGGGATGACAGCCGCTGGGGCCTGGAGGATGTCTCCGAGCCGAAGTCGCTGGCCTGGTACCTGGCCAGTGACGAGCGCGCCACCGCCGGCAGCAAGGACGTGGCAGAGGCCTGGCTGGTCGGCGCGCTGGGCCTGGCGTGGATGCAGGAGGGGCGCAGCCGCCCCGGCTTCCTGCGTGCGATGGGCCAGGACAGCCTGGCAGCGCGGGTGACCATGCTGGGTTATCCGCCGGCCAACGAACTGGCGCTGTACAGCGTCACCGCGCACGGCCAGCCGCAGATCTGGTGCGTGCACGGCCGTCGCCGCATGCGGCCGCTGGTGGCGCCCTGGCTGAGTGTGCCGCTGCTGACCGCCTACGGCGTGCCGGCGCCGGTTGCGTGGCCGTCCAGCTTCCCGCCGGTGGAGGCGGTGGCCGAACTGCTGGCGACCGCCCGCCTGGGGCGCGCGCTGCCGGAAGTGGATCTGGGCAAGGTGGTGGCGAAGATCGCCGAGGATGCCGCGTCCGACGCCTGGCAACCGGTCAGCCTGCTGCAGCTCAACACCTGGTCACCCCGTTGGCACTTCTTCCTGGGCACCTTCGTCGGCCTGCCGTCGCTGCTGCTGGTGGCCGCAGCGCTGGCGCTGCCGGGGGCAATCGAAGCGGCCACGGTTGCCGCATCACTCGGTTTCGCCGGCGGTGCCATCGCAGCGCTGGCAGTGCCGTGGATCCACGCACGTCGCAAGCACCTCAGCTGAAAAAAGGGGACGGAGGGGATTAAGTCGCAATCAGCACAGGTGTGCGTGATGCGACTTAATCCCCTCCGTCCCCTTTTTCTCTCAGACGCCTTCGCCCATCCGCTCCAGGCCTTCGCCGGCCAGGCGCAGGATCAGCTTCTCCAGCATCTGCTCCTCCTCGTCGCTCAGCACCGACATCAGCTTGCGGGTGATCTCGATCACCATCGGGGCGATGGTCTCGTATACCTCGAAGCCGGCCGCCGACAGCGCCAGCACCGAGCGGCGGCGGTCGTCGCCGTGGGTCTCGCGCTTGATGAAACCGCGCTCCAGCAGGCGGGCCACGGCCCGGCTGACCGCCACCTTGTCCATCGCCGTGCGGTCGGAGACCTCGCTGGCCGAGGAACCCGGGTACAGCGCCAGGATGGTGATCACCCGCCACTCGGGGATCGCCAGACCGTAACGATCACCGTATAGCTTGGCGATGTTGCCGCTGACCCGGTTGGACAGCACGCTCAGCCGGTACGGCAGGAACTGTTCCAGGTCGAGCAGGACGTGCGAAGAACGCAGGCGGGTCGAAACGGGATCGGCGGGGCTCATGTTGCGGTGCACCTTGCTGGTGGTTTCAAGTGTAACTATAAGTGTTGGGTCCAGACCCTGCATTCTCGCCGGGTCCCTACCTGCCCGCACCTGGTTTGTACCGATGCGGTACCGATTCGGAGCCACGCCATGAATACCGCAGTCCCGACCGCCTCGCATCCCAACCCCGGCATGCAGGTCACCACCTTCGAGAACCCGATGGGCATCGACGGCTTCGAGTTCGTCGAATTCGCCGCCCCGGCAGGCCGCGGCCAGGAGCTGCACGAGTACTTCCGGAAGATGGGCTTCAGCGCGGTGCTCAAGCACAAGCAGCGTCCGATTACCGTCTATCGCCAGGGCGACGTCAACTTCCTGGTCAATGAGGACCCCGATTCGTTCGCCTCGGACTTCGCCGAAAAGCACGGTCCGTGCGCCTGCGGCTTCGCGATCCGCTTCAAGAAGCCGGGTCAGGAGGTCTACCAGACCGCGCTGGGCAACGGCGCCGAAGCCATCGCCTTCAAGCCGGACAGCAAGGCGGTCGGCGCGCCGGTCATCAAGGGCATCGGCGATTGCATGCTGTACCTGGTCGACCGCTACGGCAGTGCCGGCAGCATCTTCGACGGCGACTACGAGCCGATCGCCGGTGCCGACCTGCACCCGGTGGGCTTCGGCCTGACCTTCATCGACCACCTGACCCACAACCTGTACTTCGGCAACATGCAGCAGTGGTCGGACTACTACGAACGCCTGTTCAACTTCCGCGAGATCCGCTACTTCGACATCAAGGGCCTGAAGACCGGCCTGGTGTCCAAGGCGATGACCGCGCCGGACGGCATCGTGCGCATCCCGCTGAACGAATCGTCCGACCCGAAGAGCCAGATCAACGAGTACCTGGACGCGTACAAGGGCGAAGGCATCCAGCACATCGCCTGCTTCACCGAGAACATCTACGAGACCGTCGAGGCGATGCGCGCGCAGGGTGTGGATTTCCTCGACACGCCGGAGACCTACTTCGACGTGATCGACCAGCGCGTGCCGAACCACGGTGAAGACGTGGCACGCCTGGCGAAGAACAAGATCCTGATCGATGCCGATCCGGAAACCCACCAGCGCAAGCTGCTGCAGATCTTCACCCAGAACTGCATCGGTCCGATCTTCTTCGAGATCATCCAGCGCAAGGGCAACGAAGGCTTCGGTGAAGGCAACTTCACCGCGCTGTTCGAGAGCATCGAGCGCGACCAGATCCGCCGCGGCGTGCTGTAAGGTCTTCGGGAGCGCCGGGCCACGCCCGGCGCCTGCCCACCTGTAGAGCCGAGCCTTGCTCGGCCGCTTTCCGTTCCGGTCTCGCCGTTTCCAGGAGTCCCCCATGTCCCCCGCCATCACCGCCCGCGGCTACCAGTCCGGCTTCGGCAACGAATTCGCCACCGAGGCCGTCGCCGGCGCGCTGCCGGTCGGGCAGAACTCGCCACAGAAGGTGGCCCATGGCCTCTATGCCGAACAGTTGACCGGCACCGCCTTCACCGCGCCGCGTGGCAGCAACCGCCGCAGCTGGCTGTACCGGATCCGTCCGGCGGTGACCCATGGTGAGTTCACCCCGTTCGCGCAGTCGCAGCTGCAGTGTGATTTCGGCGCACAGCCGGCCTCGCCGAACCAGCTGCGCTGGAGTCCGCTGCCGCTGCCGGAGCTGCCGACCGACTTCGTCGAAGGCCTGTACACGATGGGCGGCAACGGTTCGCCGGATGCGCATGCCGGCGTGGGCATCCACCTCTACGCTGCCAACCGCGACATGGTCGGCCGCTACTTCTACGACGCCGATGGTGAACTGCTGATCGTGCCGCAGCTGGGCGCGCTGCGCCTGCTGACCGAGCTGGGCGTGATCGAAATCGAGCCGCAGCAGATCGCAGTGATTCCGCGCGGCGTACGGTTCCGCGTCGAGCTGCCCGATGGTCCCAGCCGCGGCTACATCTGCGAGAACTACGGTGCGCTGCTGAAGCTGCCCGACCTCGGCCCGATCGGTTCCAACGGCCTGGCCAACCCGCGCGACTTCGAAACCCCGCACGCGGCGTTCGAGGATGTTGATGGCGATTTCGAGCTGATCGCAAAGTTCGAAGGCCGCCTGTGGCGTGCGCCGATCGACCATTCGCCGCTGGACGTGGTGGCCTGGCACGGCAACTACGCGCCGTACCGCTACGACCTGCGCCGCTTCAACACCATCGGTTCGATCAGCTACGACCACCCGGATCCGTCGATCTTCCTGGTGCTGCATTCGCCCAGCGACACGCCCGGGACCAGCAACATGGATTTCGCGATCTTCCCGCCGCGCTGGCTGGTGGCGCAGAACACCTTCCGCCCCCCGTGGTTCCACCGCAACATCGCCAGCGAGTTCATGGGCCTGGTGCATGGCGCCTATGACGCCAAGGCCGAAGGCTTCGTGCCCGGTGGCGCATCGCTGCACAACTGCATGAGCGGTCACGGCCCGGACGCGCCGACCTTCGACAAGGCCTCCAATGCCGATCTGTCCAAGGCCGATGTCATCAAGGACACGATGGCCTTCATGTTCGAGACCCGCGCGGTGATCCGCCCAAGCGCGCAGGCCTTGGCTGCCGGCCATCGCCAGGGCGATTACCAGCAGTGCTGGAACGGGCTGCGCAACAACTACCGCTGAAGCGGAAGGGGCCACGTCTCGGCGACACGCCGCACCCGGTAGGTGCCGACCTTGGTCGGCACGCGCTTATGTGCCTGAAACGACTTAATCCCCTCCGTCCCCTTTTTCTTCAGGCGGCTTCGGCGAATGCGTCGCAATGCTCCAGCGGCAGTGCTTCCAGCAGGCGCTGGCGTACGCGCTGGCAATAGCCTTCCGAGGTCAGCCCGGGCAGCATCCGCATCGCCGATTGCAGCACCTGCAGTACGTCCCTTTCCGCACGGGCCTGCTGCAGGTCGCGGAACAACGCCGCCGCCTGCGGGTGGCGCTGCATTTCCAGGATGCCCAGCACATAGATGCGCGCGGCCACCAGCGAGCGGCGGCGTTCGACCGCGGTGGACGCGGTTGCTGCAGGTGCCGCGGCCGGTGGTGCGGGTGTCGGCTCCACCGCGGCTGCGGGCGACGGTGGTGGGGCTGGGGCGCCGGTACCGGTGCTCAGGTAGCCGGCCTGCACCAGCTGGATGACCATCGCCGGCGCGTCCTGGCCGAGCAGACCGGTCAGGTCGGCAATGGTGCGCTGGCCGTCGCACAGGATCAGCAACCGGCGCTGGCGCATGTCCAGCGGCGCGCGATGGGCCTGCAGCGCGGTTCGGGCGAGTTCGGTCTTGCGCGGTTGCATGGAAGGGACAGCCAAGTCGGTGCACGCCGAGCCTGAACGAAGGCGATGAAACCGCGATGACAATGCAGCGCCTGCACGTGCGCTGCGCTAGCGTGCAGCTACCTCCGTGCCAGGGAACCGCACCGATGAAGCACCTTCCGATTGCCGGTCTTCTGCTGTTGTCGCTCACCGCCTGCAACCGCAGCGCCGAGGCGCCGTCGCCGGCCGCCACTGCGCCCAGTGCGGGCGCCGCTGCCACGCCTGCGCCGATGGTTCCGGCTACCGGGCAGGGACCGGCGCGCCTGGACGGTTTCGCCGGCGCGATGCTGGGCGCCGGCATCACCGAGGTCCGCAGTGGTTTTGGCGCGCCGCTGCAGGGGCTGGGCACTGATGCCGCCGGCAAGCCGCTGCCGGCCGACGATGGCAACGATGGCTGCTACTTCCTGCGCCCGCAGGGTGCCGAGGACCCGCGCCTGATGATCGAAGGCCGCAAGCTGGTGCGCTACGACGTGCGCAGCGCAGCCATCACCGCACCGGGCGGCGGCAAGGTCGGCATGACCCTGGGTGAGCTGCAGGTGCTGTACCCCGAGCGCGCTGACGTCGGCCCCGACAAGTACGACGAGAAGGCCCAGCACCTGCGCGTGCGGCCGGCGCAGGAGGGCGGGGCGGTGATCGACTTCGCGCTCGGTGCTGATGGTCGGGTGGGTGCCTGGCGTGTCGGGCAGACCCCGCAGGTCGACTATGTGGAAGGCTGTGGCTGATCCTTGATCCATCGCCCAGCCATGCGCTCGGGCCAAGCGTAGAATCGCGCCACCACTGCTGGGGGAGTGCTCGATGATCGCCATTGCCATTGCCTGGTTCCTGCTTGGCCTGCTGCTGCTGGCGCTGGGCGGGGACTCCATCGTCAAGGCCGTGTCCGGCCTGGCCCAGCGTTTCGGGGCCAGCCCGTTCACTGCCGGGCTGCTGCTGCTCGGAGTGACCACCTCGTTGCCGGAACTGGCGGTCAACGCGCGTGCGCTGGCGGTCGGCCAACCGGAGCTGGCACTGGGCAACGCGGTGGGCAGCAGCATCGTCAATCTGGGCTTGACCCTGGCGATGGCCGCGATCGCCGCGCCCCTGCTGCTGCGCGCGCGCCTGCAGACGGTGCTGTGGTGGTCGCTGCTGGCGGCCGGCGCGCTGCTGATCCTGTTCGGGCTGGATGGTCGCCTGGTGCGCTGGGAGGGCGGGGTGCTGGTGGCGGGCTTCATCGTCGTGCAGGTGTTGCTGCTGCGCCGCGGCCGCGTTGAGAGCGCCGAGGTGCAGGCGGCCATCGCCGAATCCGCACTGAGCCGCACCAGCCTGCCGTTGAACGTGCTGCGGGTGCTGATCGCCGGGCTCACCCTGTACTGGGGCGCGCGCCTGGTGGTGGGGGCTGCTGCCGATTTCGGTGCTGCGCTGGGCTGGACGCCGCTGCTGGTCGGCCTGTTGCCGGTGGCGATCGGCACCGCACTGCCGGAAGTGGCCACGGCCGTCGCCGCCGCACGTCGCGGCCACGGCGACATGGTGCTCGGCCATGTGCTGGGCTCCAGTGTGGTCAACCTGCTGCTGGTGATCGGTGCGATGGCGGTGTTGCAGCCGTTGGCCTTGCCGGCCTCGTTCGTGCGCCTGGAACTGCCGGCGCTGCTGGCGTTCGCGCTGGTGCTGTACCCGATGCTGCGCGGCGACCTGAAGATCAGCCGCAGCGAGGGCGGAATCCTGCTTGTCGCGTTCGCCGGCTGGTTCGTGCTGGAACTGCTGCTGGTGGGCGCCCCGGCGTTGTAGATCCACGCCATGCGTGGATGCGGTTGGTTCCATGCCGACCAACGGTCGGCACCTACCGGTCAACCCGTCGATGATGCGGTAGCTGCCAACCTTGGTTGGCACTCGGGGAAACATGGCGCCGACCAAGGTCGGCCTCTACCGGATTTACCGGTTCCACGCCATGCGTGGATGCAGTTGGTTCCATGCCGACCAACGGTCGGCACCTACCCGCACAGGGTTACCGGCCCTGCGCGTGCTTTTCTTCTTCCCGCACCGGTTCCGGCGGCGGCAGTTGCTCTTCGGCGGCCGGCTCGTTGCCCGGCAGGCTGGGGCGGGTTTCCATCAGCAGCGACAGCGCGGCCTTGGCCATCATGTGCGCGCTGATCGGTGCGGTGATGAACAGGAACACGGTGATCAGCAGCTCGCGCGGCTGCGGGTCCTGGCCGAGGAAGATGTGGTAGCACACCGAGCACACCAGCACGCAGCCCACGCCCAGCGTGCTGGCCTTGGTCGGTGCATGCAGGCGCTTGAAGAAGGTGGACAGCTTCACCAGCCCCAGTGCGCCGACCAGGATGAAGAAGCAGCCGAACAGCAGCAGGATCGACAGGCCGATCTGGATCGCGGTGATCATTCGACGATGTCCCGGCGCAGCACGAACTTGCTCAGCACCACGGTGCTGCCAAAGCCGAGCATGGCGATGATCAGCGCCGCCTCGAAATAGATCGGCGAGTTGAGGTACATGCCGAACAGCATCAGCTCGGCGATCGCGGTCACCGACAGCGTGTCCAGCGCGAGGATGCGGTCGGGTACGGTCGGCCCGCGCAGCAGGCGCCAGGTGGCCAGCAGCATGGCCAGGCCGACCACGTGCATGCACACCACCAGGGTGGTCTGGATGACTTCAAAACCGGTCATGGGAAGATCTCCATCAACGGCGCCTCGTAACGGCGCTTGATCGTATCGATCAGGTCCTGTGGGTCCTCCAGGTGCAGCACGTGCACCAGCAGGAACTTGCGGTCGTCGCTGAGCGCGGCCGAGACCGTGCCCGGGGTCAGGGTGATCATGCTGGTCAGCGCGGCGATGCCATGGATGTTGGCGATGTCCAGCGGCAGCCAGATGAAACCCGGGTGGATGTTCTTCTCCGGGCCGAGCACCTGGATGGCCACGCGGATGTTGGACATCAGGATGTCCCACAGGGTCACGCACAGCAGTTTCGGCAACGGGCGCAGGGTGCCGATGCGGGCGAACTCGCGGTCCAGGCGTGCGGCGAACAGCGGCACCACCACGCCCAGCAGCAGGCCCAGCACGATCTGGCCAAGGGTGAAGCTGTCGGACATCAGCAGCCAGAACGCCACCACCATGATGCTGAGCATCGGCGAGGGAATCAGGCGGCGGAACAGGGAGCGCTGGGCGGTCATGGCTGGCGGATCTCCGGTGCAGTCGCGCGCAGCTGCTGCACATACTCGCTGGGTTGCAGCAGCTGTGCGGCGGTGGCGTCGGTGTAGCGCATCAGCGGTGCTGCGGCCAGGGTCATGCCGATGCCGTAGGCCAGCAGGATGCAGGCGGCGTACAGCTCGACCCGGCGCAGGCGTGCCTTGCGCGGTACCGGCGCTTCCGGATCGACCGGCGGCACACGCCAGAACAGGCGGATGCCACCACGGGTCAGGCCCATGATCACCAGCAGGCTGCTGACCAGTACCGCGGTCCAGACCGGGGCGGTGTACTGCGCCGGCATGCCGGCCAGCAGCGCAGCCTTGGCCAGGAAGCCGGACAGTGGCGGCAGGCCGGCCACCGACACCGCGCCGATCAGGAACAGCACGGCGGGTGTTTCCTTGCCCGGCATCGGCGCGACCACTTCCTTGCGGTCGCTGGCGCCACCGCGACGGCGGCGGATCAGATCGGCAACCAGGAACAGCGCGGCGGCGACGAAGCTGCTGTGCGGCAGGTAGTACAGGCCGGCCGAGAGCACCTGCGGTGTACCCACCGAGAAGGCGATGAACAGCGTGGCTGCCGACACGATCACCAGGTAGGAGATCAGCACGCGCAGGCGGGTCGCGGCCAGCGCGCCAAGGCCGCCCAGCACCAGCGTTGCGACGCCAGCCCACAGCAACCAGTCGCGGCCATAGCCGGCCATCGCGCCGGCATCGTCGCCGAACCACAGCATCTGGATGCGCAGCACCGCGTACAGGCCGACCTTGGTCATGATCGCGAACAGGGCGGCCACGGCGGCGGGGGCGCGCGAGTAGGCTTCCGGCAGCCACAGGTACAGCGGCATCAGCGCAGCCTTGGCGCAGAACACCAGCAGCAACAGGCCCATCGTCGCCTTCACCAGGGTCAGCTGCGCCGGCGGCAACTCGGCGATGCGCTGCGACAGCTCGGCCATGTTCAGCGAGCCCAGCGAGGCGTACAGCAGGCCCAGCGCGATCAGGAACAGGGTCGAGGCGGTGACGTTGAACACCACGTAATGCAGGCCGATGCGCATGCGCAGGCCACGGCCACCACTGAGCAGCAGGCCGTAGGAGGCGATCAGCATCACTTCGAAGAACACGAACAGGTTGAAGATATCGCCGGTCAGGAACGCACCGTTGAGGCCGACCAGCTGGAACTGGAACAGTGCATGGAAGTGCGGTGCGCGGCGGTCCCAGCCCGAGCAGGCATGCAGCAGGCAGGGAATGGCCAGCAGCAGGGTGGTCAGCAGCATCCACGCCGACAGCCGGTCGGCCACCAGCGCGATGCCCAGCCGCGACGGCCAGTCGCCGAGCAGGTAGACGTTGATCTCGCCGCTGGCGGTGGTGGAAAACAGCAGGCCGACCGCCAGTGCCAGCGCCGACAGCGAGGTCCAGGCCACCGCGCGCTGCACCCTGGGGCCATAGCGGCGGTGTTCGACGAACAGCGACAGCGCGGCACCCAGCAGCGGAATCAGGATCGGCAGGATCACCAGATGGTTCATGCGCGGTCCTCGCCCTGGCGCGGCGGCACGCTTTCATCCTGCAGGTCGTCATCCGGCTCGTGGGCGTCCACGTGGTCGCTGTGGTTGTCGCTGCGGCTGCGCATGGCCAGCACGATGCTCACGGCGGTCATCGCGAAGGCGATCACGATCGCAGTCAGCACCAGCGCCTGCGGCAGCGGGTCGGTGTAGTTGCCCAGGTGGCTGTCCACGCCTTCCTGCAGCACCGGCGCCTTGCCCAGCACCACGCGGCCACCGGCGAAGATCAGCAGGTTGGTGGCGTAGGACAGGAAGGTCATGCCGAGGATCACATCGAAGCTGCGCGCACGCAGCAGCAGGTAGATGCCGATGGCGGTCAGCACGCCGATCGCGGTAGCCAGGGCCAGTTCCATCAGTGCATCTCCCCGGTGCGTGCCGAACGGCGTTGCAGGTCGATCTCACCCTTGCGGGCGGTGCGGGTACGCGACGGCTTGATCGTGCCCATCATCGAAAGCATCAGCATGGCGCCGCCGAACACCACCAGATAGACGCCGATGTCAAAGCCGATCGCGCTGGCCAGCGGCACGTCGCCGATCAACGGCAGGTACAGGTCGAGATGACCGCTGGTCAGGAACGGCACGCCGAACAGCATCGATGCGCTGCCGCTGAGCAGGGCGATCAGCAGGCCCATGCCGATGCAGCGGATGTAGTCGAAGCCGAAGCGCGACTCCACCGACGCAGTGCCCTGGATCACGTACTGGATCAGCAGCGGTACCGCCAGCACCAGGCCGGCGATGAAGCCGCCACCCGGTGCGTTGTGGCCACGCAGGAACAGGAAGATCGACACGGTCAGGGTCAGCGGGAACATGATCTGCGCCAGGTCGGCCGGCACCGGCAGCTTGATCGGCGGGCCGGGCATGATCTGCTCCGGTGCCATCCGCGTACGCCGCAGCAGGGCATGCACCACCAGCGCGGCGATGCCGAACACGGTGATCTCGCCGAAGGTATCGAAGCCGCGGAAGTCGACCAGGATCACGTTGACCACGTTCTGGCCGTAGGCCTCGGGCAGCGCACGGGCGAGCAGCTCGCCGGCCATGGTGTTCGGCGGCAAGGTCATCGCGGAATAGGCCAGCGCGCCAAGCCCGGCACCGGCGACGATCGCGATCACCGCATCGCGGCGCTTGCGCCAGCGCGGCCGTTCCGGGCCGGACTGCGCAGGCAGGTAGTTCATGCCCAGCAGCATCAGCACCAGGGTCACCATCTCCACCAGCAGCTGGGTCAGGGCCAGATCTGGTGCGGACAGGAACACGAAGGTCAGCGCCACCATCAGGCCGACGCCGCCGACCAGCAGCACCGCCAGCAGGCGCTGCTTGTAGACGCGCAGGGTGGCGACCGCACAGGCCATCATCACCAGCCACAAGGCCCAGCCCAGCAGCGGAATCGGCTGCGGCGCGGTCCAGTTCGGCGAGGCCGGGTTGGCCACGAACGGTGCAGCGGCGACCACGATCGCCACCAGTACCAGGCCCAGCAGCATGCGCTGCAGGCTGCCATTGGCGATGCCGTTGGTCAGGCGCATGGCCAGCGCGGAGATCGCATCCAGCTGCGCATGGAACACGTTGCGGCCGGTAGTGCGGGTTTCCACGCCGTGCAGGTTGATCAGCCTGCGCAGGCCGAAGTACAGCGCCACGCCGCCGATCACGCCGATCACGCTCATTGCCAGCGGCAGGTTGAAGCCGTGCCACACCGCCAGGCTGTACTCGGGCATGGCGTTGCCGAGGATCGAAGCCGCGGCGGCATGCAGCACCGGCGCCACGGTCAGTGCCGGCGCCACGCCCACCGCCACGCAGATCACCACCAGCAGTTCCACCGGCACCTTCATCCAGCGCGGCGGCTCATGCGGGACGCGGTCCAGATCGTGCGGGCCACTGCCGAAGAAGGTGTCGTGCACGAAGCGCAGGCTGTAGGCCACGCCCAGCACGCCGGCCAGCAGCGCGGCAACCGACACCGCCGTGCGCATCGCCCCCGGGCCGCCACCGGCGGTCAGCGCCTCGGCGAACAGCATTTCCTTGGACAGGAAGCCGTTGAGCAGCGGGATGCCGGCCATCGCCAGCGAGGCGATGATCGCCAGCGCGCTGGTGAACGGCATCAGCTTGCGCAGGCCACCGAGCTTGCGCATGTCACGGGTGCCGGTTTCGTGGTCGATGATGCCGGCGGCCATGAACAGCGAGGCCTTGAAGGTGGCGTGGTTGAGGATGTGGAACACGCCGGCCACCACCGCCATCGGCGTGGACAGCCCGAACAGCAGGGTGATCAGGCCCAGATGCGAGATCGTCGAGTACGCCAGCAGGCCTTTCAGGTCGTGCTGGAAGATCGCGTTCCAGGCGCCGATCAGCAGGGTCAGCGCACCGATGCCGCTGACCGTGTAGAAGAACAGGTCGCTGCCGGCCAGCGCCGGATGCAGGCGCGCCAGCAGGAACACGCCGGCCTTCACCATGGTGGCCGAGTGCAGGTAGGCCGAGACCGGGGTGGGCGCCGCCATCGCGTGCGGCAGCCAGAAGTGGAACGGGAACTGCGCGCTCTTGGTGAAGATGCCGGCCAGCACCAGGAACAGTGCGTACGGGTACAGCGCGCTGGCGCGGATCTGCTCGCCGGCGGCCAGCACCACGTCCAGGTCGAAGCTGCCGACGATACGGCCGATCAGCAGCACGCCACCGAGCAGGGCCAGGCCGCCGCCGCCGGTGATCACCAGCGCCATGCGCGCGCCTTCGCGGGCGTCCTGGCGGTGCGACCAGAAGCCGATCAGCAGGAACGAGCTGATGCTGGTCATTTCCCAGAAGATCATCAGCAACAGCAGGTTGCCCGACAGCACCATGCCCAGCATGGCGCCCATGAACAGCAGCAGGTAGCAGTAGAAGCGGTGCGCGTTGTCCTGCTGGCTCAGGTAGTAGCGCGCATACAACACCACCAGTGCGCCGATGCCCAGCACCAGCCCGGCGAACATCCAGGCCAGCCCGTCCAGGCGCAGGGTGAAGTCCAGGCCGATCTGTGGCAGCCAGGGCACCAGTGTGCGGACCACCTGGCCATCGAGTACGGACGGGGTCAGCCAGCCGAGGATGGCCAGCCCGCCCAACGGCGCCAGCGCCGCCAGCCAGGCAGCAGTCGAGCGCGAACTACGGGGGAAGGCCGCAACAGCCGCTGCCATCAGGAACGGCAGGGCCAGCAGCAGGGGCAGGCTGGGGAGCATGCAGGGAATCCATGATTCACGAGCAGGTCAGGGAGAATAACAGGCTGCGAAATGTCGCCGAAACCCATCGAACAGCGATCAATTGCATGTAACGTTCGCTGATTCATTTTTTCTGCGGCGCAGCATCACGTTCCTGTATCCCTCCCCGGTTGCCCTGAGGGGACACCCTACGCCCACGCAGGGAGACCGCAGGCCCTGTCGCACAGGGGCTGCCGCCAACGGGCGGGAAGTGGGGAGCGAGTCACCGGCGCAGGCTGGCAGGGCCGCCGTGGAGTGTGGGTGACGGAATCCGCCCGTTCAGGAAACGACGGCCGCTGTCGGCTGCCGGCAGTTCAATAGCGCCAGTCGAGCTTGCGGTAGAACTTGGCCATCACCCAGGCCGGGCCGATCAGCAGATAGGTCAGGTCGGTCAGGAAGCTGGGCTTGCGGCCCTCGAACTTGTGGCCGATGAACTGCGCGATCCAGGCCACCACGAACACCCCCACCGCCAGCCAGCGCAGGGCCTGCAGGCCGATCTCGGCCTCCAGCAGGCGGCACAGGCAGCCGAACACGAAGAACTGGATGAGCATGCCGATGCCCAGCGGGCGCGACAGCTTGTTGTAGAAGCACCAGGCGCTGAACATCGCCAACGCCGACCAGATGCCGTACTGGAACCAGGTGATCAGCGGCGGCAGGCACCACAGCAGGGCCACCACCGACCACAAGATCGCCGGTACCGCCACCACGTGGATGCGCTGGTTGATCACATTGCGATGGTCGTCGGAGTAGCTGGCGAAATAGCGGTCGATCGGCCGCGCAAGCTCGGTGGATGTCTGCATGCGGCCAGCATACTCCCGCCGCGCCCGTAGTAGAGCCATGCCATGCCTGTCTGCAGGACCTCACGTATCCCGCAGTAGAGCCAGGCCATGCCTGGCTGCAGGACCTCACGTATCCCGCAGTAGAGCCAGGCCATGCCTGGCTGCGAACGCGGGACGGACCGCAGAACGCCCCCAGCCACGTGGGCCGGGGGCGCAGGCGGATCAGTCGACGCTGATCCCGGCCAGGCGCTGCAGCGCCTCGGCGTACTTGGCGCGGGTGCGCTCGATGATTTCGGCCGGGATGGTCGGGCCCGGAGCGGTCTTGCCCCAGTCCAGCGTCTCCAGGTAATCGCGCACGAACTGCTTGTCGTAGCTCGGCGGGCTGGTGCCCACTTCGTACTCGTCGGCCGGCCAGTAGCGCGAGGAATCCGGCGTCAGCATCTCGTCCATGATGTACAGGCGGCCATCGGCATCGGTACCGAACTCGAACTTGGTGTCGGCCAGGATGATGCCGCGCTCGCGGGCGTAATCGGCGGCGAACTTGTAGATGCGCAGGGTGGCATCGCGCACGCGCTCGGCCAGATCCGCACCGACCTGCTTCACCATTGCATCGAAATCAATGTTCTCGTCATGGTCGCCGACAGCGGCCTTGGTCGAGGGGGTGAAGATCGGCTCGGGCAGCTGCTCGGCCTGGCGCAGGCCGTCGGGCAGGTCGATGCCGCTGACCTTGCCGGTGCGCTGGTAATCCTTCCAGCCGCTGCCGATCAGGTAGCCGCGGGCGATCGCTTCCACCGGGACCGGCTTCAGCTTGCGGGTGACCACTGCACGCTTGGCGTACAGGGCCGGGTCCACGCCTTCGGGCAGCACGCTGGCCACCTCGATGCCGGTCAGGTGGTTGGGCATCAGGTGCGCGGTCTTGGCGAACCAGAAGTTGGACACCTGGCAGAGCATCTCGCCCTTGCCCGGGATCGGGTCGGGCAGGACCACGTCGAACGCCGACAGGCGATCGGTGGCCACCATCAGCAGGTAATCGCCCGGCGGGGTCCCTGCAGGCAGCCGCTCGCGCGGGATATCGAACACATCACGCACCTTGCCGCGGTGGCGCAAGGGCAGGCCGGGGAGATCGGATTGCAACAGCGTGGTTGGCACGGGCACTCCTGGGGCGTTGTCGATACGGCTGCCCAACGGACCCGGCGGGCCCGCTGACCAGCGGGCGGCCTAGTGTAAAGCCGTCCGGGCCCGCTGTGACGTAAAATGAGCGTCCATTTCGTCGGCCGACCCCGGAGCGCCATGCGCTGGTACGGAAAACTGCTCGGATTCATCGCCGGCGCCCTGCTGTTCCGGCCCAATCCGCTGTTCGGCGCGGTGGTCGGCCTGCTGATCGGCCATGCCTTCGATTCGGACTGGTTCCGCCTGAACAAGGAGAACCCGTACCGGGAGCTGGGGCTGACCTCCGAGGCCACCGATGCCGAGGTCGAGCGCGCCTACCGCAAGCTGATCTCCCAGTACCACCCCGACAAGCTTGGCGGCGCCGCCCCCGAGCTGCAGCAGCAGGCCGAGCAGAAGTCGCGGCGGATCAATGCCGCCTACGACCGCATCAAGACCCTGCGCAAGCGCTGACCCCTGAGCCCCGCCTGCGGGCGGGAGAACCTTTTCCCCGTTCCGAAGGCCCCGGCCATGTCCAATTGCCTCATCGCCCCGTCCATCCTCTCCGCCAACTTCGCCCGCCTCGGCGAGGAAGTCGACAACGTCCTCGCCGCCGGCGCCGACTGGGTCCACTTCGACGTGATGGACAACCACTACGTGCCGAACCTGACCATCGGCCCGATGGTCTGCCAGGCCCTGCGCAAGCACGGCGTGACTGCGCCGATCGACGTGCACCTGATGGTCGAGCCGGTGGACCGCATCATTCCGGACTTCGCCGAGGCCGGTGCCACCTACATCAGCTTCCACCCGGAGGCCAGCCGCCACGTGCACCGCACCATCCAGCTGATCCGCTCGCTGGGCTGCAAGCCCGGCATCGTGCTCAATCCGGCCACGCCGGTGGACATCCTCGACTGGGTGCTGGATGACCTGGACCTGGTGCTGCTGATGTCGGTCAACCCGGGCTTCGGTGGCCAGGCCTTCATCCCCTCGGCGCTGGACAAGCTGCGCGTCGTGCGCAGGATGATCGACGCCAGCGGCAAGGACATCCGCCTGGAGATCGACGGCGGCGTGAAGGCCGACAACATCGGTGAGATCGCCGCTGCCGGCGCCGATACCTTTGTCGCCGGTTCGGCCATCTTCAACGCCAAGACCAGCTACCAGGACGTGATCGCGCAGATGCGCGCGAATGTCGCTGCGGCGCGGGGCTGAGCCATGAGCACGGTGGCCGTGTTGAACATCCGCCCGGCCACTGTTGCCGATGCTGGCCTGATCCTGCATTTCATCCGCGAGCTGGCCATCTACGAGAAGGCCGAGCATTCGGTGCAGACCGATGAGATCGGCATTGCCGAAAGCCTGTTCGGTGCCGATGCCACCGCGTGCGCGCTGATCTGCGAAGCCAATGGCGAAGCGATCGGCTATGCGGTGTACTTCTACAACTATTCCACCTGGCTGGGCCGCAAGGGCATCTACCTGGAAGACCTGTATGTCAGCCAGGAAAAGCGCGGCGCCGGTGCCGGCAAGGCGCTGTTGAAGTACATCGCACGCCAGGCCGTGGCCGAGGGCTGCGGTCGTTTCGAATGGTCGGTGCTGGACTGGAACACCCCGGCCATCGAGTTCTACACCGCCGCCGGTGCGAAGCCGCAGGACGAGTGGACCGTGTACCGGCTGCAGGGCCAGGCACTGCACGATTTCGCCAACGGGTGAGGCGAAATGCATCCACGCATGGCGTGGATCTACCAACCGGCTGGGTGCGAACCGCAGCCTGGTGGGTGCGAACCTTGGTTCGCACTCCCCGTGCACCCAAAAAAAAGCCACGCCAATCACTGGCGTGGCCTCGCTGCATGCGTGGGAGGCTGATCCTGCCTCCATCCATCGTCCCTGCTATGGCCTTCCATTCTCCAGCAGCTGAATGACACCTGCGTGACATTCACCGCGGGCAAACAGCACGTTGCTAGCCTGTGCCACCCCGCCCTGGAAGCTCCGCATGACCGCACCACGCTGGCGCCTGATCCTCAACGGCAAATCTGCTGGCAACGATGCGTTGCGCGACGCTGTCGGTCATTGGCGCGGGCAGGGGGTGCAGCTGGAAGTGCGGGTGACCTGGGAGGACGGCGACGCTGAGCGCTATGTGGCCGAGGCGATCGAGCATGGCGTGGATGTCATCGTGGCGGCGGGCGGTGACGGCACGCTCAGTGCTGTTGCGGAAACCCTGGCGCACCGCAGGGAAGTGGCCGATGCGCTGCCCTCGCTGGCGTTGATCCCGATGGGGACCGCCAACGACTTCGCCACGTCGGCAGGCATTCCCACCGAGCCACAGGAAGCCTTCGCGCTGATCGCGCAGACGGTGCCACGCGCGGTCGACCTGTTGCGCGTCGATGCCGATGGCACGCCCTGGTGGTGCGCCAATCTCGCCAGCGGTGGCTTCGGCACGCAGGTCACGGTGGAAACCGATGCGGGCCTGAAGAAGATGCTGGGTGGCCTGGCCTATGTGATCACCGGCATCGCCAAGCTCGGTCGCATCGAGCCGGTCAACGCGCGCCTGTCCGGTCCGCAGTTCGCCTGGGAAGGTGACTTCATCGCGCTGGGCATCGGCAATGGCCGCCAGGCGGGGGGCGGCCAGCAGTTGTGCCCGGAGGCGGTGATCGACGACGGGCTGCTGGATGTCACCGTGCTTCCGGAACTGGAGGGGGAGGTCACTGCCACCCTGGGCCAGATGTTCAAGTCCGGCACCCAGGCGGCACTGGAGCAGCTGGCCACGCGCGCGCGGCTGCCGTGGCTGCAGGTGGAATCCGAGCGCCCGCTGACGCTCAACCTGGACGGCGAGCCGGTGCAGGCCCGCCAGTTCCGCATCCAATGCGTGCCGGGCCGCGTACGGATGCACCTGCCGGCCGGTTGCCCGTTGCTGGCCGGGCAGGGGTAGAGCCGGCTGGGTAGAGTCGTCCCGGTCCCCGCCGCCGGTCCCGCATAGGTCGCCGCCGCGGTCCGCGCCACAGCCCCCATCACCGGCACCGTGCTCGCCGTGGTTCAGTTTCCAAGGGTTTCCCTCCCGCCGATCCTGCGATACAGTCAAGGGGTGTACAGCCTGACGACCCCGCATACCTTTTCTTCCGCACGCCGTTGGTGGCGATGGTGGCCCGTTGCCGTCGTCCGCCCCCATAACGCTGTGTCCCGGAAGGAAAGTCGTCTTGAACTCGCACGCTCAGTTTCAGCTGCAGGCCGCTGAAGGCCACACCCATATTCCCGTCGTCCGTGAAGTGCTGTCCGACCTGGACACGCCGCTTTCGGTCTATCTGAAGCTCGCCGACGGCCCCAATACCTACCTGTTTGAATCCGTCGAAGGCGGCGAGCGCTTTGGTCGTTACTCGATCATCGGCCTGCCGGCGCGCCGCGTGTACGCCTTCCATGGGCACACGCTGACCGTGCGCGAAGACGGCCAGGTGGTGGAAACCCGCGAGGTGGCCGACCCCTTCGCCGAAGTCGAGGCGCTGCGCAGCGCCCACTCGGTGCCCAAGCTGGAAGGCCTGCCAGGCTTCACCGGTGGCCTGGTCGGCTGGTTCGGTTTCGAGTGCATCGGCTACATCGAACCGCGCCTGGCCCCGACGGCCGGCCGCGACGAGCTGGGCACGCCGGACATCCTGCTGCTGGACTCCAACGAGCTGGCGGTATTCGACAACCTCAAGGGCCGGCTGTACCTGATCGTGCATGCCGACCCGCGCCTCGACGGCGCCTTCGAACAGGCCCAGGCGCGCCTGGATGCACTGACCGCGAAGCTGCGTGCACCGGGTGCCGGCTATCCGGCGCCGCTCAACAGCGACGTGCTGGATGAATCCGATTTCGTCTCCGGTTTCACCCGCGAAGGCTTCGTCGATGCGGTCCAGCGCAGCAAGGAATACATCCGCGCCGGTGACATCTTCCAAGTGGTGCTCAGCCAGCGCCTGAGCGTGCCGTTCAAGGCGCGCCCGGTGGATGTATACCGTGCGCTGCGCGCACTGAACCCATCGCCGTACATGTACTTCCTGGATGTCGGTGACCTGCAGGTGGTCGGCTCCTCGCCGGAAATCCTGGTGCGCCTGCAGGATGGCGAAGTCACCGTGCGTCCGATCGCCGGTACCCGCCCGCGCGGCGCCACCGTCGAGCAGGATCTGGCGCTGGAAGCCGAGCTGCTGGCCGACCCGAAGGAACGCGCCGAGCACCTGATGCTGATCGACCTCGGCCGCAACGATGCCGGCCGCGTGTCGAAGGCCGGCACCGTGGAAGTGGGCGAGCAGTTCGTGATTGAACGCTACAGCCACGTCATGCATATCGTCAGCGAAGTGACCGGGCAGCTGCAGCCGGGCCTGAGCTATGCCGATGTGCTGCGTGCCACCTTCCCGGCCGGCACGGTCAGCGGCGCGCCCAAGATCCGCGCGCTGGAAGTGATCCGCGAACTGGAACCGATCAAGCGCAACGTCTACGCCGGCAGCATCGGCTACATCGGCTGGCACGGCGATGCCGATACCGCGATCGCGATCCGCACCGCGGTGATCAAGGATGGCCGCCTGTGCGTGCAGGCCGGCGCCGGCATCGTCTACGACTCGGACCCGGACAAGGAATGGGACGAGACGATGAACAAGGGCCGCGCGCTGTTCCGCGCCGTTGCCCAGGCCGCCAAGGGCCTGTGAAGCTCCCCGTGCCGCGGCCTGCGCCGCGGCACCTTCCGCTGTTCCCATTCAAGACAAGGAGTACCGCATGAAGCTGCTGAGCGCATTGCTGTGGTCGTCACTGCTGGCCACGATGGCCCCGTCTGCGTGGGCGCAGGCCAATACCATTCCTTCGCAGCCGCACCTGCTGGTGAAGGGCAGTGCCACCCGCACCGTCATGCCGGACCGCTTCACCGTGAAGGTGGCGCTGGCGTCGGTCGACATGCAGACCAGCGTTGCCCGCCAGCGCGTGCAGGGAAACACCGAGCGGGTGCTGCAGCTCTTCGAGAAGCATGGTGCCCTCAAGGACAGCGTGCGTGCGGACAACCTGAGCATCACGCCGTCGACGCGCTACCGCGATGATGAAGAAGTGTTCAACGGTATCGAGGCGAGCCGCAGCCTGACCGCGTCATTTGCCAGTGCCGAAGCACTGAAGGATTTCCTGGGTGATCTGAAGGCCAGCCGCGAAGTGCAGGTGAGCACGGCCGTGCCCACCTATGCCAATGCGGCGCGTCTGCGCGCCGAACTGAAGGCCGAGGCAGCTGCCGAGACCCGGGCGTCGGCCAAGGGGCTGGCCGGGGCTTACGGCGCGAAGATCACCGGCCTTTACAGCATTTCCGATGTGGCCCCCAGTTTCGCCTACGGCGTGCAGGCAGGCAGTTGGCCGAATGCAAGCCAGGCCGCAGGTGGGGATGGCTATGCAGGAGGCGATAGCACCGCCCTGGAGCGGATACAGGTCACTGGCAGCCGCGCGGCGCCGGCGCCGGCTGCTGGCGAACTGCTGGTGGCCGCGCCCATCACCTACACCGAAAACGTATACGCCATTTTCCTGATAAGCGACGGAACCTGACCATGTTGTGGATGATCGACAACTACGACAGCTTCACCTACAACCTCGTGCAGTACCTGCAGACGCTGGGCGCCGAGGTGAAGGTGGTGCGCAACGATGCGATGAGCGTGGACGAGATCGCCGCGCAGAAGCCCGAGCGCATCGTCATCTCGCCCGGCCCGTGCACGCCCAACGAAGCGGGCGTGTCGCTGGAGCTGATCCAGCGCCTGGGCCCGACCACGCCGATCCTCGGCGTGTGCCTGGGCCACCAGGGCATCGGCCAGGTCTACGGCGGCACCGTGATCCGTGCCGGCAACATCATGCACGGCAAGACCTCGCCGATCCGCCATGAAGGCAAGGGCGTGTTCGCCGGCCTGCCGGACCGCTACCAGGCCACCCGCTACCACTCGCTGGTGGTGGACAAGAACAGCCTGCCCGACGCGCTGGAAGTGACCGCCTGGACCGAAAACGACGACGGCTCGATCGAAGAGATCATGGGCCTGCGCCACCGCCAGTTCCCGGTGGAGGGCGTGCAGTTCCACCCCGAATCCATCCTCACCGAACACGGCCACGCCCTGCTGCGCAATTTCCTGCAGCGCCCGGCGGCCTGATCCAAGGAGCATTCCCATGAGCTTCTCCCCCCAGGAAGCCCTGCATCGCACCATCGAGCACCGCGAAATCTTCTTCGACGAAATGGTCGACCTGATGCGGCAGATCATGCGCGGCGACGTGTCGCCGATGATGACCGCAGCGATCCTCACCGGCCTGCGGGTGAAGAAGGAGACCGTGGACGAAATCGCCGCGGCGGCCACCGTGATGCGTGAATTCGCCCGGCCAGTGCCGGTGGCCGACACCGCCAACCTGGTTGATATCGTCGGTACCGGTGGCGATGGTTCGCACACCTTCAACATTTCCACCTGCGCGATGTTCGTGGCCGCCGCCGCCGGTGCTCGCGTGGCCAAGCATGGCAACCGCAGCGTGTCGTCCAAGTCCGGCAGCGCCGATGCGCTGGAAGCGCTGGGCGCGGTGATCGAACTGCAGCCGGACCAGGTGGCCACGGCCATCGAGCGGACCGGCATCGGTTTCATGTTCGCGCCGATCCATCACCCGTCGATGAAGGTCGTCGCGCCGGTACGCCGCGAGATGGGCGTGCGCACCATCTTCAACATCCTCGGCCCGCTGACCAACCCGGCCAGCGCACCGTCGGTGCTGATGGGCGTGTTCCATCCCGATCTGGTAGGCATCCAGGCACGCGTGCTGCGCGAGCTGGGCACCGAGCGTGCGATGGTGGTCTGGGGCCGCGACAACATGGATGAGATCTCGCTGGGCGCGGGCACCCTGGTCGGCGAACTGCGCGACGGCAAGGTGCGCGAGTACGAGATCCACCCCGAAGACTTCGGCATCGCCATGTCGGCCAGCCGCAACCTGCGCGTGGACGGCCCGGAGCAGTCCATCCAGATGCTGCGCGCCGTGCTGGACAACGAGCCCGGCCCGGCGCTGGACATCGTCGCGCTGAACGCCGGCGCCGCGCTGTACGTGGCCGGCGTGGCCAGCGACATCGGTGACGGCCTGGCCCGTGCCCGTGCCGCCATTGCCAACGGCAGCGCCCGCCAGCGCCTGCTGCAGTATGTCGAGACCACCCACGCGCTGGTTGCCTGAGCGCGCGGTTCAGCCTGACCCCTTCGATGGCCGATAATGGCCGTCCTCACCGCCCCCGCACCGAACCGAAGACGATGAGCGACATTCTGCAGACGATCCTGGCCCGCAAGGCCGAAGAAGTGGCCCAGCGCCGCGCCCAGCGCCCGCTTGAGGAGCTGCAGGCCGCCCTGGCCAGCGCCCCGCCGGTACGTGGCTTCGTGCGCGCACTGCAGGCGGCGGTGGCCAATGGCGACCCGGCGGTGATCGCCGAGGTGAAGAAGGCCAGCCCGTCCAAGGGCGTGATCCGCCCGGATTTCCGCCCGGCCGACATCGCTGTCAGCTACGAGTTCGGTGGCGCCAGCTGCCTGTCGGTGCTGACCGACGTGGACTTTTTCCAGGGCGCCGATGCTTACCTGCAGCAGGCCCGCGAGGCGTGCACGCTGCCGGTGCTGCGCAAGGACTTCGTGATCGATGCCTATCAGGTGTACGAGGCACGCGTGCTGGGCGCCGACTGCATCCTGCTGATCGTGGCCGCGCTGGACGACACGCAGCTGGCCACGCTGTCCGAACTGGCGCTGTCGCTGGGCATGGACGTGCTGGTGGAAGTGCACGACATCGATGAGCTGGAGCGCGCGCTGCAGGTACCGGCGCCGATGATCGGCATCAACAACCGCAACCTGCGCACCTTCGAGGTGTCGCTGCAGACCACGCTGGACATGCAGAAGGCGGTGCCGCGTGACCGCCTGCTGGTCACCGAGAGCGGCATCCTCGGCCCGCAGGACGTGGCGCTGATGCGCGATGCCGGCATCCATGCCTTCCTGGTCGGCGAGGCCTTCATGCGCGTGGAAGAGCCGGGCGAGGGCCTGCGTCAGCTATTCTTCGCAGCATGAAAACGCACTATCCAACGCCGCGCGAGGACGCGCCGCTGGTGGTCTTCGACTTCGACCACACCCTCTACGACGGCGATTCGGGCACCCACCTGTTCGCCTCGCTGATCAAGCGCAACCCGTTGCGCATGCTGGCCGCGCTGCTGGTCACGCCGATCGCCGGGCCGATGGTGGCGATGCTGCCGACCCGTCGCGCGGGCATCTCGGTCTATGTGTGGATCGGCAGCTTCGGCCTGCACCGTGCGCGTGATTTCAACAAGGTGATCGACGCCTACGTGCTGCGCAACCAGGCGCAGATGCGCGCCAAGCTGCTGCCGCAGGCGCTGGAGGTGTTCGCCGCGCACCGTGCCAAGGGCGACCGCGTGGTGGTGGCCACCGGCGCGCCGCCAGAGCTGGCGCGCGCGATCCTGGCCTTCGCGGCCCATCAGGACGTGCCGGTGATCGGTACCGAGGTCGGCCCGCGGCTGGGCGGCGTTGGCCCGACCCGCCACTGCCACAACGAAGAGAAGATGCGCATGCTGCGCGAGCGCGGCTATGGCGAAATCGATATCGCCTATTCCGACAGCACCGCCGATCTGCCGTTGCTGCTGGCGGCCAAGGCGCCGGTGGTGGTGAACCCGAAGCCGGGCCGGGTGGACTTCTTCCGCCGTGTGCTGCCGGCTGGCACCCGCATCCTCAACTGGGGCTGCGTGGACCGCGGCGGCGACAAGGCCTAGCCCGGGGTCAGATCCCTGAAGGGGCTCTGGCCCCATCGCACGGGTAATGGATCTGCCGGCCAGCGGCCGGCACGACCCTTCTCCGTCCCGGTAGTGCCGGCCGCTGGCCGGCAAATGGCCCGGCCAGCGGTCAGCGGTACAGGTGCCCGTACACCGCGTGACCGATCTGGAACAGGCTGATGCCCAGTACCAGCACGCCGACGGCCACCAGTACCCAGCGCTCCTTCAGGCGCTTCACCAGCAGAGCGGCCACCGGAGCGGCCATCATGCCGCCGATCAGCAGGCCGGCCACGATCTGCAGGTGATGCAGCCCCATCGACAGCAGGAACGTGGCTGACACGGTCAGGGTGACCACGAACTCGGCCGCGTTCACCGTGCCGATGGTGGTGCGCGCCTGGCCGCCGCGGGCCAGCAGGGTGGAGGTGGCCACCGGCCCCCAGCCGCCTCCGCCGCTGGCGTCCAGGAAGCCGGCCACGAAGCCCAGCACGGGCACGCGCTTGACCTCGCCCTTGGGCATCAGGCGGCCGGCGGCACGTGCCAGGATGATGATGGCCAGCACCAGCAGGTACAGATAGATGAGCGGGCGGATCACCTCGCCGGGCAGCTGGGTCAGGCCGTAGGCCCCCACGGCGCCGCCCACCGCGCCGGGCAGCGCCAGGCGCAGGAACAAGCGCTTATCGACATTGCCGGCGACCAGATGCGACACGCCGGAGGCGCCAGTGGTGAACACCTCGGCGGTGTGGATGGCGGCGCTGGCCTGCGCGGGCGGAATGCCCATGGCCAGCATCACCGACGACGATACCAGGCCGAATGCCATGCCCAGGGCGCCGTCCACCAGCTGTGCGCCGAGGCCGATGAGGATGAACCACCAGAATGCGCTGCTCAGTTCCATGAACCGAGCCTAGCGCGCGAAGGAGTGCGGACCAAGGTCCGCACCCACCTGGCGATCAACGGGTGCCGTACAGCACCACGGTCTTGCCGCGGGCATGCAGCAGGCCGTCGGTCTGCAGCTTCTTCAGCACGCGGCCGGCCATTTCGCGCGAGCAGCCGACCAGGCGTGCCAGCTCCTGGCGCGAGACACGCAACTGGCTGCCCTGCGGATGGCTCATTGCCTCCGGCTCCTGCGCCAGGTCGTGCAGGGTGCGCACGATCCGATCGGTAACGTCCAGGAATGCCAGGCGGCTGGTGTCGAGCAGGCGCTTGGAAATCTGCTGGCCCAGCGCGTACAGCAGGCGCGGGGCATCGGCCGACAGCGGGCCGAGGAACAGCTGATGCAGGCGCTCGTAGCTGATTTCAGCCAGCTCGCAGGCGGTTCGGGTCCGCAGGATCACCTCGCGGCGGTCCGATTCGACGAACAGGCCCATCTCGCCGACGAACTCGCCGGCACCGAAGTAGCCCAGCACAAGCTCGCGATCGTCATCTTCCTCGGCCATGATCGAAACCGAGCCGCTGATGACGTAATACAGGGTTCCCGCCGGGTCACCGGGTCGGAAGACGTCGGTACGGGTGGGATATCGCCGCCTGTGGCTGTGCGCCAGGAAACGATCGATTGTGGCGATATCCAGGGCCAGTGGACTGCTAGCTAGGCGCACGGTTGACACGATAGGGGCGCTCCCTCTGCGCATGAACGGATTCACGGGGTCGATAGCGGAGCTTAACCAGCGCAATTGTTAAGGGCAAACAGTGTGCCAGAACTCTTGCGTCTTCACGTTCCCCCCGGGAGCAGTTTGCCCCATAATTCCTCCTTTCCCTTCTTACACAGGAATCGACCGCCGTGGTCAAGCCGTTGCCTCGCCTGAGGCTGCAGGGTTTCAACAACCTCACCAAGGCGCTGAGCTTCAACATCTATGACGTGTGTTACGCGCGCACCGAAGAGGAGCGTCAGCGTTACATTGAATACATCGATGAAGAGTACAACGCCGACAGGCTGACTCAAATCTTGACCGATGTCGCCGAGATCATCGGCGCCAACATCCTGAACGTGGCCCGCCAGGACTACGACCCGCAGGGTGCCTCGGTGACCATCCTGATCTCCGAAGAACCGGTGATCGACAAGAAGCAGGCCGGCAAGGAGCTGATCTCCGACGCCGTGGTCGCGCACATGGACAAGAGCCACATCACCGTCCATACCTACCCGGAAACCCATCCGCAGGAAGGTATCGCGACGTTCCGCGCGGACATCGACGTGGCCACCTGTGGCGTCATTTCGCCGCTGAAGGCCCTGAACTACCTGATCGAGAGCCTGGAATCGGACATCGTGATCATGGACTACCGCGTCCGTGGCTTCACCCGCGATGTGAAGGGCAAGAAGCACTACATCGATCACAAGATCAACTCGATCCAGAACTTCCTGGCCAAGAACATCAAGTCGCGTTACGAGATGTTCGACGTCAACGTCTACCAGGAAAACATCTTCCACACGAAGATGCACCTGAAGGACTTCGACCTGGACCAGTACCTGTTCGAGGAAAAGGCCAAGAACCTGTCGTTCAAGGAACGCATGAAGATCGAAACGCTGCTCAAGCGCGAGATCGAAGAGCTGTTCCACGGCCGGAACCTGTCCGAGTAAGCCCCATGCGCGATGCCCGCAGGCATCGCCGCCCAGGCGGGACGACCCGCCCCGTGGAACTGGTGTCGCATGCGCGATAGGGTTCCACGGTGATGTACCGACCCACGGCCCGGTGTGAAAACACCGGGCCGTTTCGTTTTTTTCAAAAAAGGTAAGGAGCCCCCACCCATGCCCTGGATCTACCTGCTGCTGGCCGGCCTGTTCGAGATCGGTTTCGCCCTCGGAATGAAGTACTCCGAAGGCTTCAGCAAACCCTTGCCCACCGTTGCCACGGTGGTGTCCGCCCTGATCAGCCTGTACCTGATGAGCCAGGCGATGAAGAGCATCCCGGTCGGCACCGCCTACGCGATCTGGACCGGCATCGGTGCCATGGGCGTGGCCGTGCTCGGCATCTATCTGTTCAATGACAGTGCGTCGCCGGCCCGCCTGGCCTGCGTGGGCCTGATCGTGGCCGGCGTGATCGGCCTGAAGCTGGTGTCGCCGAACTGAAAGGTGGCCCGACCAACGGTCGGGCCCCACCATGTCCTGGGTAGGCCCCCACCGCGCCCTGGGTAGGCCCTCACCGCGCCCTTGGGTAGGTCCTCACCGCGCCCTTGGGTAGGTCCTCGCCGTGCCCTTGGGTAGGTCCTCACCGCGCCCTGGGTAGGCCCCACCGCGCCCTGGGTAGGCCCTCACCGCGCCCTGTGTAGGTCCTCACCGCGCCCTGGGTAGGCCCCCACCGTTGGTGGGGGCGCCCCTTTCAGATGCGGTAGGCGATGGTCTTCATCACCCTGGAGGCCAGCGCCATCGCGCCCGGGATCGGGAACGGCAGGCGGCGTGCGCCGGCCTGTTCGGCGTGCTCCGCATGGCGGGCTTCGTCTTCCTTCATCACCTGGATGACCGCGCGGCTGCGCAGGTCGCCAGCCGGCAGGTCGACCAGGTGCTCGTCCAGATGGGCTTCCACCTGGCGCTCGGTTTCGACCACGAAACCCAGGTTCCAGCCGTCGCCGCGCAGCCCGGCCAGGGTGCCGATGGTGTAGCTGCCGGCGTACCACAGCGGATTGAACAGGCTCGGGCGGCTGTCCAGCTCGCCCAGCCGGGTCGCACACCAGGCCAGGTGGTCGGTCTCTTCCTGGGCTGCTTCCAGCAGGTGTTCACGCGTGGCTGGGTCGCGGGCCACGGCCGCCTGGCCGAAATACAGGCCCTGTGCGCAGACTTCGCCGACGTGGTTGATCCGCATCAGGCCGGCCGCGTGGCGGCGCTCGGCGCTGTCCATGCCCGGCTCGTCGGTCTGCGCAGCCGGGTAGGGGCGGGCCGCCGGTGGGTTGCCGAACACCGTGTCCAGGGCGCGCTGCGCCTCGGTCAGCAGATGGTCCAGCGGTGTGGTCTGGCGGAGCACGGTCATGGCGGTACGCGGTGGGGCGGAAGACCCCTCGATTCTCGCCCGGCTCCGCCCCCCTGCCAACCCGGGTCAGGGCCGGCTTGCACCGGGGCCTTGACCTGCGTACAATCCCGCCTCTTACGCTTCACCTTTCACAACGCGTGGCAGAGTTCCGGCGAGTCGTTCGCCGCAATGAGCCCGACCTAACTTAGAGTTCTTCATGAGCACTTTCACTGCCAAGAACGAGACCGTCCAGCGCGACTGGTACCTCGTCGACGCCGAGGGCAAGACCCTGGGCCGTCTCGCCACCGAGCTGGCCCGCCGTCTGCGCGGCAAGCACAAGCCGGTCTACACCCCCCACGTTGATACCGGCGACTACCTGGTCGTCATCAATGCAGAAAAGATTGCCGTCACTGGCAAGAAGCTGCAGGACAAGATGTATCACCGTTTCACCGGCTACATCGGCAACCTGAAGACCGAGTCCCTGGCCCAGGCGCTGGAGCGCCACCCGGAGCGCGTGATCGAGATCGCCGTCAAGGGCATGCTGCCGAAGGGCCCGCTGGGTCGCCAGATGTACCGCAAGCTCAAGGTCTACGCCGGCACTGAGCATCCGCACGCCGCACAGCAGCCGCAGGTTCTGGATATCTAATCATGGCTATCACTCAAAACTACGGCACTGGCCGCCGCAAGTCCTCCACCGCTCGCGTGTTCCTGCGCAAGGGTTCGGGCAACATCACCGTCAACGGTCGTCCGCTGGACGAGTTCTTCGGTCGTGAGACCGCGCGCATGATCGTGCGCCAGCCGCTCGAGCTGACCAAGAACACCGAAAGCTTCGACATCCTGGTCACCGCCGCTGGCGGCGGCACCACCGGCCAGGCCGGTGCGATCCGTCTGGGCATCGCTCGTGCTCTGGTCGAGTACGACGAAACCCTGAAGTCCGAGCTGCGCAAGGCGGGCTTCATGACCCGTGACGCCCGTGAAGTCGAGCGTAAGAAGGTCGGTCTGCACAAGGCCCGCCGCGCCACCCAGTTCTCCAAGCGCTGATCCACTGCGCCCAGAACTACAAAAAGCCCGGCCTTTGGCCGGGCTTTTTGCGTTATGGGCTTGCGGACAGGTATTTCACCTTATCCCCGCGCCGTTGGCGCGCCTCCTTCAACAAGAAGGGGGCTTTCCTCCAGATGTGCGATGGTGGCCGGAGGATAGGGCTGCCTGATCCTGGGCTGCGCCGCATTCTCCCTGCAGGGGAGCCCCCTTGATGTTCAAGGGGGTGCGCCGACAGGCGCGGGGATGAGGTGGAGTGCGTGACCAGATTAAACGCAAAAGGCCAGATCTTCCGGGTGTGCGATGGTGGCCGGAGGATGGGGTCGCCTGATCCTGGGCTGCGCCGCATTCTCTCTGGAGGGGAGCCCCCTTGATGTTCAAGGGGGTGCGCCGACAGGCGCGGGGATGAGGTGGAGTGCGTGACCAAACAAAAAAGAAAAAAGCCTGATCTTTCGATCAGGCTTTTTTCTTTTTTGTTTGGCTGCCCCGGATGGATTCGAACCACCGAATGCCTGAGTCAGAGTCAGGTGCCTTACCGCTTGGCGACGGGGCAAAACGTGTAACTATTTTCTCACTTTTCACATTGAAAAACAACTTGTTTTTCAGTGTGGTGGCTATGGGTGGACTCGAACCACCGACCCCAGCATTATGAGTGCTGTGCTCTAACCGGCTGAGCTACATAGCCTTGGTGAGCCCGCTATTCTGCGGATGTGTATCGACCCTGTCAACACTTTTGTGCCGTGCTTGTGGGCCGACAGAGGGCATGGGATAGTCCCGGCCAGTAGATTTTCTTAGGAGTCCGCATCGTGATCGATCCGGACGGCTATCGACCGAACGTCGGCATCGTGCTGATGCGGCAGGACGGCCAGGTGTTCTGGGCACGACGTGTGCGCCGGGACGGCTGGCAGTTCCCGCAGGGTGGCATGAACACCGACGAGACGCCTGTCGAGGCCATGTATCGTGAACTGCAGGAAGAGACCGGCCTGCTGCCTGAGCATGTGGAAGTGCTCGGGGCGACGCCCGGCTGGCTGCGCTACAAGCTGCCGGCGCGGGCGATCCGCCGCAATGAGCGGCAGGTCTGCATCGGCCAGAAGCAGGTCTGGTTCCTGCTGCGCCTGACCGGTGACGAATCGCATGTGCAGCTGGACCATACCGACTCGCCCGAATTCGACCACTGGCGTTGGGTGGACTTCTGGTACCCGGTGGAGCACGTGGTGATGTTCAAGCGTGGCGTCTATGCGCGCGCGCTGCGACATCTGGCGCCGTTGGCACGCGGGGTGGCCGGGCAGGGCGTTACCGCCATGCCCAAGAGCGCTGCCGAGGCCTGGATGCCGGGCCATGCGGCCGGCCACGACAGGCCCCGCAAGCGCACGCCCAAGCGCGGTGGCTATTGGCCGCGCAAGGCCAAGGGAGAGCCGGGGGCGGTCTGATGCGGAGGCCGCGCAGACCGCGGGCCGATCAGTCACACCGCACCCCCGCCGGGTATTTCCAGCAGGGCCTGGCTGTCCGGCTGGCCAGCCTGCCCTGGGTGGCGATGTGCGTGGTGGCGCTCGGCGACATCGCAGGGCTGCCGCTTGCGCTGGGCTTGGGCCTCACCCTGGCGACCTGCGCCGGTGCCCTGTACCTGGCGGACTACCTGCTGCGCCTGAGAGCGGCAGGCGGCGGCCTCCACTGGCTGATCATCTTCTTCAGCACGCCGGTGCTGGCGCTGCTGTGTTCAATCGGAGCCTGAACCGTATCGAGAATGGTTCAGGTCTCTGATTGACAACCATTCTCGTTTCCATTGGAATAGCCAACAGGCCGCTTCTGGCCTGCCAGCCCGGTTCCCGCCTGTGTACGTCTGCATCTGCAACGGAGTCACCGACCACCAGATCCGCGAAGCCGCCAGCAATGGCGTCAGTACGGTGGCCGAGCTGACCATGCGTACGGGGTGTGGTGCCACCTGCGGTTCCTGCCTGGACATGGCCGGCGACCTGCTGGCCAAGGCACGTGCGACCCACGATCTGCCGCTGCCGGTATTGGGCCTGGCCCAGGTCGCCTGATCGCCTTTTTCGCGGTGCGTTGACGCCGCGCTTTCGCAACCTTCACGTGCGGCCGCGCAGGCCAATGCGCACGATTCGCGTTCCTTCACGACTGCACGCAAGGCGTTAAAGTGCCTGCGTTTTCAGCGTGCAGGAGCACCCCCATGAAGGGCGACACCAAGGTCATCGAATTCCTCAACAAGGTCCTCTACAACGAGCTGACCGCGATCAACCAGTACTTCCTGCACGCCAAGATGCTGAAGAACTGGGGCATCAAGGAACTGGCCGAACACGAGTACAAGGAATCGATCGACGAGATGAAGCATGCCGACATGCTCGCCGACCGCATCCTGTTCCTTGAAGGCCTGCCGAACTTCCAGGCGCTGGGCAAGCTGCGCATCGGCGAGAACCCGACCGAGATCCTGCAGTGCGACCTGTCGCTGGAACGCGATGGCGTGGTCACCCTGCGCGAGGCCGTGGCCTACTCCGATTCGGTTGGCGACTACGTCAGCCGCCAGCTGTTCGTGAAGATCCTCGACTCGGAAGAAGAGCACATCGACTGGCTTGAAACCCAGCTCGACCTGATCGAGCGCATCGGCGAGCCGAAGTACCTGCTGAGCAAGCTGGAAGAGTGAGTCAGCCGCCCTGGCCGGCGCGATGCTGTGCCAGGTAGCCCGCCAGTGCAACGCGCGCGCGGGCGAATTCAGCAACCAGCAGCGCCACCGCCACTGCGGGGCGCTGCAGGCTGCCACTACGGGCCTCGTGCTCGATCCGCTGCGCGATCGCCGACAGCGACAACGCTCCCACGTTCGCGCTCGATGATTTCAGGCTGTGCGCAACGGCCTGCATGCGCGGTTCATCGGCGTTCTGTGCGGCCAGCTGCAACTGCTGCACCATCACCGGCGCATCTTCAAGAAAGACCGTAACGATCTGGGTGGCGGCGTCGCCGATCACTGCGTGCAGTTCATCCAGCACATCGCGGTCGAGTACCGGTTTCGGCGCAGAGCCGACTCGGCTGTCATCGCCCTGTGGAGCCGAGCCCTGCCCGGCTGCTGGAGCGCCGCTGCAATGCGACGCCTGCCGGGCATGGCGATGCCGGTCGTCCTGGCCGCCATCCTCCGCGCTATCGCAAGCGAGGTTGCCAGCGGCTCCTGCCGCTGCCTTCGGCTCCATGGATGGCTGTGCAGCTGATGCAGCCACATCGCCACCCCAGCGCTGCAACAGCGCGTGCAGCGCGGTGCGCGCGATCGGTTTGGACAGGTAATCGTCCATGCCGGTCTGCAGGCAGCGCTCGCGGTCGCCGGCCATCGCATTGGCGGTCATCGCGATGATCGGCAGTCGTGCACGCCCGGTTTCCGCTTCTTCGGCGCGCCAGTGACGGGTGGCGGCGTAGCCGTCCAGCACCGGCATCTGGCAATCCATCAGCACGATGTCCACGTTGCCTTCGCGCAGGGCGGCCAGTGCCTGCTCGCCATCGGCCGCATTGCGCACTTCGCACTGGAACCCCCGCAACAGCTGCTCGGCCACCATGCGGTTGACCGTGTTGTCCTCCACCAGCAGCACACGCAGATGCAGCGGCGGCAGCGTGGCAGCCGGTTGCTCGTTCTCCGCGCTGGCCAGCAGCGCAGCGGGGCGGGCACGGGCGACCGGCACAGCCAGCAGTGCATGCAGGGCTGCATCGTCGAAGTGCGAGGGCAGCTGGCGTTGGCGCGGGCGTTGCGCAAGCGCATCATCCTGCAGCCACAGCACCTGCAGTGCGTCGTCGTCACCGCGTTCACCCAGCGCCAGCTGCAGCGAGGCCTCGCCGTTGCGGCGTGCGCGTGCATCGACCAGCAGCCATGCCGGTGCCGGTTGCCCGGGCCGCGCGGGAGCGCGCAGGCGCTCGACCACGCTGTCCAGCTGCGCCAGCACCTGCACCGGCAGCCCATGGTGGGCGGCGATGCGCTCGATGCGTGCCTGCAGCGTTGCATCGGCACTGAACAGCAGCAGCGGTGCCGGCGCGCGCGCCATTGCGGGCAGATCGCCAGGGACCTTCAGCAGCGGGATCTCGAACCAGAACGTAGCGCCCTGTCCGGGCGTGGACTGCACGCCGATATGGCCGTGCATCAGGTCGATGATGCGCTTGCAGATGGCCAGGCCCAGGCCGGTGCCGCCGTAGAGGCGGGTGGTGGATGCGTCGGCCTGGCTGAAGGACTGGAACAGGCGTGCCTGCAGCGTGTCGTCGATGCCGATGCCGGTATCGATGATCTCGAAGCGCAGCTGGTGCTGCGCGGCACCTTCGCCCAGGCGCAGCACGCGCAGCTGCACCTGGCCGCGGGCGGTGAACTTGATTGCGTTGGCCAGCAGGTTGCTCAGCACCTGGCGCAGGCGCACCGGGTCGCCGCGCACCGGCAGCCGCACCGATGGGTCCAGTTGCAGGCCCAGGGCCAGGCCCTTGGAATCGGCGGCCCGCTGCATCAGCTGCACCACGCCGTCGAGCAGATCGCGCAGGTTGAAGCTGGTGATTTCCAGTTCCAGCGCCTGTGCTTCCAGCCGGGAGTAGTCGAGGATGTCGTCGACGATGCGCAGCAGCTGCTGCGAGCTGGCCGAGGCGGTGGCCAGCATCTGCCGCTGGTCCTCGCCCAGCGGGCCGCGTGCGATCAGTTCCAGCATCGGCAGGATGCCGTTGAGCGGGGTGCGGATCTCGTGGCTCATCGTAGCCAGGAACTCGCCCTTGGCCAGCACGGCCGCCTCGGCGGCCTGCTTGGCCTGCAGCAGCTGTTGTTCCAGCTGGCCCTGGCGCTCGGTGGTATGGCGCAACTGGTCGCGTTCGGCGGCCAGCGCGTTGTGCGCGCGCTGCAGCTGCGCCAGTGCATGGTTGCGCGTGCGCAGGCGCTGGCCCAGCACCATCAGCACGATGGCGGCCGCGGCAAGGGCAACCAGCAGCACGCCCCACAGCGGCACGTCAGAGCACCGCGTTGTGGAAGTCGAAGTTCAGGTCGCTGCCGGCCGACTGCACCATGTTGCCCTGGATGTAGTCGACGCCGCCGACCCACATCGCCGCTGCAGCCTGCGGATCCTCGATCTGCTGGCCGATGATCTGCAGCCCGGCGGCGTGGGCCTGTTCGATCGCCTTGCGCAGTTCCTCGCGCGTGGCCGGATTGGAATGGCTGCTGGAGAAGCGCGCAGCCATCCGCACGAACGACAGCGGCAGCTGGGTCAGCAGTGCATCGGCCTCGCCGCTGGGTTCGAACTGGCTCAGGCAGAAGCGCACTCCGGCACTGGCCATGCGCTGGCAGAACTGCTGCAGCGGCACGGTGTGGATCAGTGCGTCGGGCAGGCGGACGTCGATCACCAGCGCACTGCCGGGCAGGTCACGCTGCTGCAGCGATTCCAGCAGCCAGTCGGCAAAGGCATCGCGCTGCAGGGTGCGCAGCGACTGCGAGACGAACAGGTTCAGCGGCTGCGTCGCGTGCCGGTACAGATCCAGCAGGCCCAGCGCGTGGTCCATCACCTGCTGGTCGAGGTCGGCAATGCGGCCCGCTGCTTCCGCCGCCGGGATGACCTGGCCGGCGGCCAGCACCGTGCCATCGGCCTGGCGCAGGCGCAGCAGCAGCTGGTACTGCGCGGTGTTGCCGCCGGCGACGGCGACGATCGGCTGGTAGGCCAGTTCCAGCTGGCCTTCCAGCAACGCCAGGTGTTCCTGTTCGGTGACCGCCTGGCGGTGCACATGGCCGGCCACGCCGGCGCTGAGCAGGCGTGCCTGCAGGGTCGTGCGCTCGACCGCTTCCAGCGCACTGTTGGCATCCTCGAAGCCCGGCGACAGCGGCGCGTAGCCGACCACGCCGCGCAGGTGCACGGATTCGTCGTCGCGGATCACGAAGGCGCGTGCCGACAGCTGCTCGCGCAGGGTGGCGGCGATGCTTTCGAGGGCGTCCTCGTCGGCGTTGCGGGCCAGCAGCAGGAAGCTGTTGTCGTTCAGGCGTGCCAGCAGGTGCGGATGGCCGGCTTCGGCCAGGCGCTGCCCGGCCTGCACCATCAGCCGTTCAAACGCGGCATAGCCATAGCGTTCGCGCAGGCCCAGCGCGCTGGCCACTTCGATGAAGAGCACGCCGCCCTGGTCGCGGTGGGCGAGTGCGGTGTTGAGCTGCTGCAGCACATGGTGGCGTGTCGGCAGTCCGGTTTCCGGATTGCTGGTGGCCGGTGCGCCGGTGGCGCCGGGCAGGGTCGCGGCCTGGGCACGTGCGCGCCGGATGCGGTTGGCCACCGCCGCGATCAGGTGGCGGGGCCGGATCGGCTTGCTCAGGTAGTCGTCGGCGCCGCTGTCGAGCACTTCGAACTGGCGCTCCGGGTCCGGATCGCCGCTGAGGAACACGATGGGCAGCAGTTGCAGGCCAGGCTGCTGGCGGATCAGTGCGGTCAGGCGCATGCCGTCCAGCCCGGGCAGGTGCAGGTCCATCAGGATCAGGTCGGGGCGGTGCTCCCTGATCGCCTGCAGCGCGGCATCGGCATCGTTGTGCACGATCGCCTGCATGCCGGCGCCGTGCAGCACGCTTTGCGCGAACAGGGCCTGCGCACGATCGTCTTCAACGATCAGCACGCGGTAGGGCGAGTCCGACGGCGGCGGGGCCAGATCGTTGTTGCCGGCTTCGGCCTGTGTGATCGGGCCGGGCAGCGGCGGCGGCGCACTGTTGGCCGGCGCAGACGCGTCGGCCGCGACGGGCAGCAGCGGCGCAGCCATCGGCGCGGTCACCGCCGGACTTGCCGTCTCGGGGGCCCAGCGTTGCCAATGGTCGGCCGGAGGGGTTTCAGCGCGTCCCGGGCGGGCGCCCGCGGGGGATTCGTTTGCGGCCATCGGTGCTCCTGGTGTTCGCGTCCATTATGCGACAAGGCCGGCGCTCAACCGGTACCGGTGTGCCCTGGCGGTGATGCCGATGCACCGCGCGCCAGCCAGCGCACGCCCTTCCACAGGGCGCGCCAGACCAGCCACACCAGCAGGGCGCCGGCCAGGCTGCAGGCCAGCACCACCACCAGTGCGATCCACGGGTGCGCCAGCGCCAGTGCCAGGCCACCGATCACCACGGTGTCTTCGGCCGCAGAAGCGACCCAGTTGCTGGCCGGTTCCGGCGAGGTGTTGAGCAGGGCGCGGGTACCGGCCTTCAGGCCATGGCTGGCCAGGGCGACGCCGGCACCGGCGGCGAGTGCGCCGGTGCCCAGCTGGCCATCCGGCGACAGCGTGGCCGCCGCGAGGAATGCGCCGGCAGGCACGCGCGCGAGCGTCTGTACCAGGTCCCAGACCGAGTCCACGCCGGGGATCTTGTCGGCGAAGAACTCGGCGACGGCCAGCGCCGCCGACGTGCCCAGCACCCACCATGATTCGGTGGCCTGCAGGGCCGGTGGCAGGTCGACCCAGCCCAGCAGGCCGGCCAGGCCGACGCCGAACACGGTGAGGTAGACGCGGATGCCGGCCAGCCAGGCCAGCAGGATGCCGATCACGAACAGGTGGGCTTCGGTCATGGCGGTGCTCCGGCGACGGAACTGTGCAGGGGGCCACACTATCGACGATGGCGTGCCTGAACACCACAGACCGTGGCAGGACCCTGCGCAGGAAACCCACCCGTCCTGTCATACACTAGCCCGTCGTTTGCCACAGGGGCCGTACCGGTGTCGCCCCCGCGATACCCCGGAAACCACCCATGACCAACCGTCCTCCCATGCGCGTGCAGGTCCGCCTGCCCGGCGCGCCGCAACCGCCTGCCGACCGTCGCCGCCTGCTGGTGATCGGCGGCATCTGGCTGCTCAGCCTGGTGCTGGCGGTGCTCGGCGGCTGCTGGATGGCCACGCCCCGCGATGCGCAGGGCCAGCGCCTGCAGGCCGCCGAGAAGCGTGCCGAGACGCTGCAGGCGCAGCTGACCGAACTGCGCCAGAAGCAGGCCACGCTGGAAGCCTCCGATCGCATCAGCCGCGCCGCCAACACCGAGGTGCAATCCTCGCTGGCCGAGCGTGATGAGGAAATCGCCGGCCTGCGTGCCGACGTCGCCTTCTACGAGCGCCTGGTCGGCTCGACCAGCCAGCGCAAGGGCCTGAACACCCATTCGATCGAGTTCAGCCCGGAAGCGGCCGGCACCTGGCAGTACACCGCCGTGCTGACCCAGAACCTCAACCGCGGTGCCATCAGCCAGGGGCAGATGCGCTTCACCGTGGAAGGCGTGAAGAACGGCAAGCTGGCCACGATCAGCTGGGATGATCTGCACCAGCGCAGCAAGGTGCCGGGACAGGATTACTCGTTCCGGTACTTCCAGCAGATCACCGGCAGCGTGATGCTGCCGGCTGACTTCACCCCGCAACGCGTGCGGGTGACATTGGGGAGTGGTACGGGGGGTACCACCCAGGTATTCGACTGGAAACAGGCCGGCGCACCGGCCAGCAAAGGGGAGTAGGCAGATGTTCGGAAGCAGCAAATCCAACCGTGAAGGCCAGCTGGTGGTGGATGCCCTGATCGGCAACCAGGTGGTGATCCGCGGTGATGTGGAATTCAGTGGTGGCCTGTATGTGGAAGGCCGCATCCACGGCAAGGTGATTGCCGCCGAAGGCGCCAGTGGCGCGACCCTGACGGTTGCCGAGCACGGCGTGATCGAGGGTGAGATCCGGGCCCAGGTGGTGGTCATCAGTGGCCGCCTGGACGGCGATGTACACGCCACCGAGAAGGTCGAGCTGACCCCCAGCGCACGGGTCAATGGCAATGTCCATTACCAGGTGGTGGAGATGAATGCGGGAGCCCAGCTGAACGGCCGCCTGATCCATGCCAGCGCCCCGATGGCGGCCCTGCCGGCACCGGAAGGCGACGACGCCAATGGGGGCAAGGGCGACAACGCTGCACGCCGCAAGCTGGCCGAGGCGATGGCTTGAAAGCCATCGTCGGCGCCCCCATGCTGACACCATGAGCACGCTAGTCTCCCTGCCCGGCGCCACCCCGGTTGCCGCGCCCGATTACCAATCGCTGGAGCGCCCGCTGAACTTCACCGAGTCGGCGGCCGCCAAGGTCAAATCCCTGATCCAGGAAGAGGGCAACCCCGACCTGGCCCTGCGTGTGTACATCGAGGGCGGCGGCTGTTCGGGCTTCCAGTACGGGTTCGAGTTCGACGAGAACCGTGCCGAGGATGACCTGGCGGTACAGACCAGCGGGGTGACCCTGCTGGTCGACCCGCTGAGCCTGCAGTACCTGATGGGTGCGGAAGTGGACTACACCGAGAGCCTGACCGGTGCCCAGTTCGTGATCCGCAACCCGAACGCGAAGACCACCTGCGGCTGCGGCAGCAGCTTCAGCATGTAAGCAGGGCGCGGGGCCTGCCCCCTGCGCGACAAGGTGTGTGGAGCAAGCTCCACACCCACAGCTGCTTTGCGCAAAGTCTGCGGGTTGCCACCTGCATCGATTGGCGGCACGCTTGGCGGATGCCCAATATTCCTTCGCCGCTTTCCGGTTTCGCCTTCGTTGGCGAACCGTTGGAGCGCGCCGATGCCCTGCGCGAAGATGCCGATGCACTGGCGCGCCTGTGGCCGGGCGCGCGCATCCTCGTCCTCGATCACGATGGCAGCGCCTTCACGGGTGATGATGACCAGCCACTGGCGCTGACCGGCGATGACATCGGCGGTGGCCCGGGTGCCGCGATCTTCCTCGGCCTGCGCGGGGAGCAGGCGTGGTTCTCGGTCGAAGCGGCCAGCGTTACCGTCAGCGCACCGCGCCGTCTCGATCTTCGCCAGGCCGCATTGCTGTGGTCGGTGGCGGATGCGACCGCCTTCAGCTATGCCCGCGGCATGTCCTACTGGCACTCGCGCACGCGCTTCTGCGGCGTGTGCGGCGGCGCCGTGGCCTTTGCCCGGGGCGGCTTCGTCGGCCGTTGCGCGCAGTGCTCCACCGAACACTATCCGCGTGTCGACCCGGCGGTGATCGTCGCCGTGGAAAACCAGGGCCGGCTGCTGCTTGGCCGGCAGTCGAACTGGGCCCCGCGTCGTTATTCGGTGCTGGCCGGCTTCGTCGAACCCGGCGAGACCTTCGAGCAGACCGTGGTGCGCGAAGTCCACGAGGAGAGCAGGGTGCGTGTGACCGCCTGCCAGTACCTCGGTTCGCAACCATGGCCGTTCCCCGGCGCGCTGATGGTCGGCTTCCGTGCACAGGCGCAGGACGACCTGCCGACCGTGGATGGCGAGCTGGAGGACGCGCGCTGGTTCAGTGCCGAAGAGGTCGGCGCTGCGCTGGCACGCGATGTGGAGGACGATGGCCAGGGCATCCGCCTGTCGCCGCCGATCTCGATCTCGCGGGGCCTGATCGAGCACTGGTACCGCCAGCAGCGAGGCTGAGTCGGCGCATCTGCTGGGCCGGCGGTGGTAGCTGTATTGCCGCCACCTGAACACGGCCCGGGTTACAGTCCGGGTCACCAGCGAGGGCGCCGCTGTGACAGGTAATGTAGCGGCGCCGAGCGTTCTGTTTCGTAGGGAGACCTGCCATGTTCACCACTCTGGCTGCCGTGCTGGTGGCGCTGGCCCTGGGCCACGTTGCCCCGGCCGCTGCCGCCTCGCTGCGCCGTTTCGACGGCTTCCGGCGATGGCTGGGCTGGCTGGACGCGCGTGGCGGCAGGGCCTGGCAGGGACCGGCAGGTGTCGCGCTGGCGCTGTTGCCGCCGCTGCTGCTGATGGGCCTGCTGGCCTGGCTGCTGCGCGGTGTACTGTTTGGCCTGCCGTCGCTGCTGCTGGGGGTGACGGTATTGGCCTGGTGCTGGGGTCCGCGCGACCTGGATCGCGATATCGAGGCGATCATCGACGCGGATGACGCTGCGACGCGGCAGGCCGCGGTGCGCAACCTGCAGGCGGCCGGCGGCAGTCTGCGTGAGGATGTGCCGTCGCTGGTCGAAGCGACCGTGCTCAATGCGCTGCGGCGCTGGTTCGCGGTGCTGTTCTGGTTCCTGCTGCTGGGTCCGGCCGGTGCGCTGGGCTACCGGTTGCTGGCACTGATGGCGGAAAGCCCGATGCGTGCACGCGTGCCGGTGGAGCCGCTGGCGCTGGCGCAGCGCCTGCTGGGCTTGATCGAGTGGCCGGTGGCGCAGCTGATGGCGTTTTCGATGGCGCTGGTGGGCAACTTCGACACGGCGTGGAAGGCCTGGCGCCAGGCGCATGGCGAACGCCTGGCGGGCAATATCGGGTTCCTGGGCGCGGTGGCGCGGGCCAGCGTCAATGCCGAGCTGCGCGAGGATGCGCACGATTACACCGAGGCGGGGCTGTTGCCGGTGTGGCAGCGGCTGCCGGACCTGCGTGATGCGATGAGCCTGGTATGGCGGATGCTGCTGTTGTGGCTGGCCGTGCTGGCGCTGCTGGTAATTGCAGGCTGGGTGACGTAGTGGCTTTGGCAGGGCTTGCAGCCCTGCACCTGCAGAGGCAACAGCAACGGCGGCTCTGGATTGCTGATGGTTGGGCGGGGCGGTATGGGGCTGCAGGACACGCCGTAAACCCGTCAATGGGGGCTCGATGGCGCCATCCATGGCGCCAACGGTCCTGCAGCCCCACACCGCCCCACCCCCGACAGATTGCCGGTGACGGTGGGTCAACTGCGATTGCCGGTAGGTGTCGACCTTGGTCGACACGGTAGATCCACGCCGTGCGTGGATGCAGAGCGAAGCGATCCGCTTCCGCTTCCGCTTTTGATCTTCTCTTTCTTTTCCGTGGTGGACGCGCACGGAAACTGTCCGTGGCCGGGCGGGTGGGCTGCGCAGGGGCGTGAGCCGCATGGATGCGGCGACCGAGCTTGCATGGACGTACTTGCAGCGACCCCTGCGCAGCCCACCCGTCCGGCCAACCCCATGATCGACAAACGCCGCCCACCACGAGGGGCTGCGCCGTTGGCTGGAAACCTAGACCGGTGCCAGCGCGGTGAACGGTGCCCACGGCAGGTTGCGCAGCAGCGCATAGCCGGGCAACACCCACAGCCAGAACGTGGGATTGGCCAGTACCCGCATCAGCGGGTCGAGCACGCGCGGCCGGATGCCGGCGACGTTCAGCAGCATCAGCAACAGGAAGGGCAGGCTGATGACCAGCAGCGGGTTCATCGCCATCGCGCCAGGCAGGTCGAAATGGACCAGCGAATACAGGCAGCGGGTGCTGCCACAGCCCGGGCAGTACATGCCGGTCAGCGCGTACAGCGGGCAGCTCGGCAAGGGATTGCCGGCGACATATGGATTGACGTTGCGCAGCACGACCGCGGCGCCCGCAGCCAGGCCGGCGGCAGCCAGCAGGGGTGCCCAGCGGGCGAGTCGGGAATGGGCGGGAAGTGCGGACATTGCAGCAACGGATCCGGCGCGGGCGCCGGATCCGTCCACGCGGCTCAGTAGCCGCCGTTGCTCATTGCACCCATGCCGCCGAGAGCGACGATCAGGATGCCGTACAGCACGCCGACCACGACGGCGGCGATGGCCGACCAGATGGCCCACTTCTTGGCCTTGGCCGAGGATTCCTGGGCACCGGCGATGTCGCCAGCGGCCAGCTTGCCGTTGACCTGGGCGGCGTAGACGATCGACACGATGCCGGCCGGCAGGCAGCAGAACAGGGTGCTCAGGATGGCCCAGACCAGATTGTTCGGGACCTGCGGAGTGGTGGTGTTCATGGGTTCAAGCTCCTTGATGGGTGATGGTGGTGAATCATTGGTCGGAAAGAGCGCCCAGTACGGCCAAGCCGCCGAACAGCCCGAACCACAACAGCAACAGGACCGGCAGGGCCACGGCCGAAGCCACCGCCCACCAGCCCGCCTTGCGCGACGCGCTGTAGGCCCCCGGCAGGTCGCCGGCCGCGCGGCGGCCATCGACCTGGGAGGCATAGACGATCGACACCACGCCCAATGGCAGGCAGCAGAACAGCGTCGTCAGGATCGCCCAGACCAGATGGTTGGGGATGTAGACCGGACGGCTGAGCGGTGGCGGTTGATTCAAAACGAGACTCCATTCCTTGGTGGCCGGCCACGATGAAACGGCCGAACCTCCCCCCTGTGGGTGCGTAATCTACCTCAACCTGCGTTGCATGTATGCGTTTACAGTCAGATGGTGGCGCTTATGGTCATTGACTGGGCGCTATCAGACGGGCCTCTGTCGTGAAACAGAGGCCGCCCTTCGTGGGGGTGTTGGGGGCTGTCGCCCGGAACGGTTACCGCCGGCCGTGGGGCCGATCAGGCGTGATCGCCACGCAGCGCCCGCACCTGCGCCTCCAGCACCGGGGCGCTGGTGGTGTGGCCATCCACGGCCGGCGCCGCCACCACCTCGACCGTGGCGCGGAAACGGCGCGGCACGCGCATGCGGCCAAGGCGGCTGTCGCGGCGGCTCCACATGCTCGACCACATGCCGCGCAGCGCCATTGGCACTACCGGCACCGGCCGCCGCTCGAGGATCTTCTCGACGCCGGATTTGAACGGCGCCATCTGCCCATCGCGGGTCAGCGCACCCTCCGGGAAGATGCAGACCAGTTCGCCTTCGGCCAACGCGGCGTCGATTTCATCGAACGCGCGCTGCATCAGCGCCGGGTCTTCGCGCGCCCCGGCAATCGGGATCGCCTTGGCGGTCCGGAAGATCCAGCGCATCACCGGGATGTTGAAGATCTTGTAGTACATGACGAAGCGCACCGGGCGTGGAATGGTCGCCGACAGGATCAATGCGTCCATGTAGCTGACGTGGTTGCAGACCAGCAGTGCGGCGCCTTCGTCCGGCACGTTGGCCTCGATGCCGTGCGGGCGCAGCCGGTACAGGGTGCGCACCATCAGCCAGCTGAGGAAGCGCATCAGGAATTCGGGGACGATGGTGAAGATGTAGATCGCCACCAGCGCGTTGGCGATGGCCAGCGCCAGGAACTGCTGCGGAATGGTCCAGTGCAGCAGCTTGTGCGCGGCCAGCGACAGCAGCGCCGCCGCGACGATGAAGCCCGAGTTCTGGATGTTCAGTGCGGCGAACACGCGCGACATCTGCGCCTTCGGCGTGCGGCTCTGGATCAGCGCGAACAGTGGCACCACGAAGATGCCGGTAAACAGGCCGATGCCGATCAGGTCGATGACGATGCGGATGCTGCCGGGCTGCTGCAGGAACGGCCCGATGGCCAGCCCGTGCGCCGTCGCTTCGCCGCTGCGGGCGAAGTACAGGTCGAGCAGGAACGCGGTCATGCCGAACGCGCCCAGCGGCACCAGGCCGATTTCCACCGTGCGCGCCGACAGCTTCTCGCACAGCAGCGAGCCGACGCCGGTGCCGACCGAGAACAGGGCCAGCGCAAAGATGTACAGGGTTGGCTCGCCCCCCAGGTTGGTCACCGCGTAGGCCGGGAGCTGCGAGGTCAGCACGGTGCCGACGAACCAGAACCAGGACACGCCCAGGATCGAGTTGCGCACCGCCTTCTGCTGGCGCGCCATGCGCAGCACCGCCAGCGACTCCGGCAACGGATTCCAGTTGATCTTCAGGGTCGGATCACCGGCATCGACCTTGGGAATCATGCGTGCGGCGATGTTGCCGCAGACCGCCAGGGCGATGATCGCGCACGCCGCCACCACCGTGCCGTGGCTGCCGGCCACGGTGAACACCAGGCCGCCGACGATCATGCCGGAGAGGATCGACATCGAGGTGCCCATCTCGACCAGGCCGTTGCCGCCGGTCAGTTCCTCGGGCCTGAGCACCGACGGCAGCACCGAATACTTCACCGGGCCGAACAGGGTCGACTGCATGCCGGTACAGAACAGCGCGACCAGCAGCACCGGCAGGCTCTGGGTGAGGAAGCCGGTGGCCGCCAGCGACATGATCACGATCTCCATGGTGGTGGTGATCACGATCAGCCGCGATTTTTCCAGTTTGTCGGCGATCTGCCCGGCCAGTGCCGAGAACAGGAAGTACGGCAGGATGAAGATGGCCGGCGCCAGCGTGGCGTACAGCCCCAGTTCTTCCTCCGGCACGGCCATGAACAGCAACATGCTGATGATCGCCTGCCGGTACACGTTATCGTTGAACGCGCCGAGTGCCTGTACCACGAAGAACGGCAGGAAACGGCGCTGGCGCAGCAGGGCGAACTGGTTGTGACCGGACATGGAGCCTCCTTGACCGGCGCAGCCTAGCATTCCTGCCCACCTGTGGTGGGGGCCAATCGAGGGTGCGGACCGTTGGTCCGCACACCCCAGCGGCCTCAGACGATATCGTCGACCACGCCGCCATCCACGCGAAGCGCTGCACCGGAGGTCGCCGAAGCCTGCGGCGAGGCCAGGTACACCACCATGTTCGCCACTTCCTCGACCGTGGCGGTGCGCTGGATGACCGAGGACGGCCGCTGCGACATCACGAACTCGCGGCCGATCTGCTCCAGCGGCTTGCCGCTGCGCTGGCGTTCATCCTCGAACATCGCCGCGAAACCATCGGAGAGGGTCGGGCCGGGCAGCACCGCGTTGACGGTGACACCGCTGCCGGCCACGCGCTTGGCCAGGCCTCGCGACAATGACAGCTGCGCGGTCTTGCTGACCCCGTAATGGATCATGTCGGCCGGAATGTTGCGCGCCGACTCGGAAGAGATGAACAGCACACGGCCCCAGCCGGCATCGACCATCGCCGGCAGCAGCGCACGCGACAGGCGCACGCCGGACATCACGTTGGTCTGCCAGTAGCGCTCCCAGGTGGCGTCATCGGTTTCAAAGAAGTCCTGTGGGCCGAAGATGCCGGCGTTGTTGACCAGGATGTCGACCTTGGGCAGGCCGGCCAGCAGCGTATCGACACCGGCCGCATCAGAGAGATCGGCGGCGACGCCGAGCACGTCGGCCCCCGGAACGGTGACGAGCAGGTGCTGGCGGGCGCGCTCGACGCTGTCGGTGCTGCGGCCATTGAGGACGACGCGCGCGCCTGCGGTGGCCAGGCCTTGGGCGATGGCCAGGCCGATGCCGGCGGTGGACGCGGTCACCAGCGCGGTGCGGCCGGCGAGTTCGATCTTCATGCGGGGAATCCGGGGCGGGGGATTGGCCAGTATCTGTGCGGTCGTGTGATCGGGATGCAGCGCTGGATGCAACAGGATGTTGCGTCGACGGTAGCGTCGGACATCAGCCGGCGGTGCATCACCGCGGGCGTGCGCCGCGCTCGCCGGGCATGGCCCGGCGCTGCCGCTGTCAGGTCAAGCCCAGCACCGCCTGATTGGCCGCCGCCCGCACCTTCGGCAGCATCCGCAGCACCAGCGCCATCTGTGTGCGGATCAGCTGCAGTTTCGGCGGCATCGCCTCGTCGATCTGCTCCAGCTCTGCGGCCACCGCGCGGTCGGCGTCATTGTCATCTTCCGCGACCGGTTGCCGTGCGGTCAGGGCCGAGGCCAGCTGCTGCAGTGCCTTGCGCACGCGCTCGCCGGCCGCCAATGCCAGCGGATCGCCGGCATAGCTGTCCACCTGGTCGCGATGCGCGCCCAACGCCGACAGATGGCCGAGCAGCGTGTTGGACAGCGCCAGGAAGTGGAAGCCGGCATCCAGGTTGCGGCGCACATGGCCAGGTTCACGCAGCATGTTCGACAGCGCGGTGGACAGCGCTGCATCGGCGTTGTGCATGTCGCGGCGGGCGATGCGGTAGGCGAGGTCGTCGCGCATGCCGCTGCGGTACTGGCCCAGCACCGAATCCAGGTAGCGCGCAGCGGTGTCCAGCACGCGTGCCAGTACAAGATGCAGCTGGCGGCCCTGCCAGTCGGGCAGGATCAGGAATGCTGCCGCCGCTGCGATCGCACAGCCCAGCACCGTATCGACCATGCGCGGCACGATCAGCACGAAGCCATCGCCGATCAGGTTGAAGCAGGTCAGGGCCATCACGGTGATCGCGGCCGACGCCACCAGGTAGCGGTCGGTGCGGGTGAAGAAGAACAGCAATGCCGACAGCAGGGCGATCAGCAGCTGCACGTGCAGCTGCGGGAACAGCTGCAGCAGCGCCCAGGTCAGGACCAGGCCGGCCAGGGTGCCGACGATGCGCTGGGCCAGGCGCTGGCGGGTCGCGCCGAAGTTGGGCCGGCACACGAACACGATGGTCAGCAGCACCCAGGAACCGTTCTGCGCATTGAACAGGCGGATCGCTGCAAAGCCGGCGATCAGCGCCAGCGCCATGCGCAGGCCGTGGCGGAACAGCACCGAACCGGGCGTGAGCTGCTGGCGGACGCGCACGCCCATCTCGCGCAGGGTGTGCGGGTTGCTGTCGCGCAGGCGGGTATCGACGTTGTCCAGGCTGGCTTCGGAACGTTCGGCGTCGAGCAGCCGGCGCTCGATGCTGCGCAGGTTGTGCACCAGCAGGTCCAGCGAGCCCAGCAGGCGCTGCCACTGCGGGCGCTGCTGGTCGCGCAGGTAGGCCAGCGCATCGGCGAGGTCGCGCCCGGCCTGCTGGTTGCTTTCGCCGTACACGAACGGACGGCGCAGGCGGATCGCTTCGCCCAGGCGGGCGCAGGCCTGGCCCTGCAGGTCGAGCAGGCGCTGGCAGCGGTACAGCACGTCGCTGTGGAAGAACGCGTCCACCAGTGCACCGTACGGGTAGTGCGAGGAGCTGGCACGCTCGTGGAAATCCTGTGCCATGTAGTACAGGCGCAGGTACAGGCCGGAGTTCACGCCGGGCCGGCCGGAACGGCCGAAGCGGGCCAGGATCGCCGTCTTGGCTTCGTTCAGCGCGCCGACCACGCGGCGGTTCTGTTCGGCAAGATCGAGCTGGCGACGTTGCAGGTCGGCTTCGCGCACCGGCTCGAACAGCGCGGCCTTCAGCTGCAGGTAGCGGCCCAGCTCCTGGTACAACCGTGCTACGCGTTCGCGCACCGGCCGGTTGGCGAACAGTGCGGTCCACAGGATCGACAGCAGGCCGTACCAGACGGCACCGGCCAGCAGGTGGCTGACCGCTTCCAGCGCGCTGTGCAGGTCGCTGGCACCGTGCTGCTCCAGGCCGATCATGGTGTAGATCGCCAGCGTCACCGTCGCCTGGGCAATGGAGGCGTAGCGCTCGCCGAGCGCGCCCAGCAGGGTCAGCCCGAAGGTGGACAGCGCCAGCGCGCCAATGAAGATCCACGGCCACGGGAACAGCCAGATCACCGAGGCCGCAGCAATGCAGAAGCACAGCAGTGACAGCACCACGGCCTTGGTCCGGCCCCACCAGTTGTCGTCGGTTTCTGCGATGGCGCTGGCGATGATGCCGAGGAACACGCCCGGCAGGGCGGTCAGTGCATCAAACTGCCAGCACACGGCAACTGCCGAGGCCAGCGCGATGAACACGCGCAGGCCATAGCTGGCCTTCTCGTGGGCCCAGAGGCGACTGAGGCGGGACTGGCGGGCGGGCATGCAGGCTCGGTGGAGGGATCTCCGACCATTATTGCGGGCTGCGCGTGAAATAGGGGGCGTGCGGACCAGCGGTCCGCAGCCACCGGATATGCCTTGCTATGCCCGCTGCGCGCGCTTGAGCAGCTTCGCCTCGCGCCTGCGTGCGCGACGTGCGCGCCAGCGCTCGGCCAGGCAGGAGAAGATCACGTACAGCGCTGGCGTGCTGAGCAGGGTCAGGCTCTGCGAGAACAGCAGGCCGCCGATCATCGCGATGCCCAGCGGGCGGCGCAGCTCGGACCCTTCCCCCAGGCCGATCGCCAGCGGCACAGCCGCCAGGATCGCTACCATCGTGGTCATCATGATCGGGCGGAAGCGCACGATGCTGGCCTCGCGTGCGGCGTCGCGCGGCGCCAGCCCATGCTCGCGCTGCGCCACCAGCGCGAAGTCGATCATCATGATCGCGTTCTTCTTGACGATGCCGATCAGCAGTACCAGCGCGATCATCGAGATCACCGACAGCTCGGTATTGGTACCAAACAGCGCCAGCAGGGCACCGACGCCGGCCGCCGGCAGCGTGGACAGGATGGTGACCGGGTGGATCAGGCTCTCGTAGAGCATGCCCAGCACCAGGTATACGGTCAGGATCGCCGCCAGCACCAGGATCAGCATGTCGCTGGGGTCGGAGTTGAAGCCGAACCCCGCATCGTCAGCCAGGCGGATGTCGCCGGGCATGCGCATGCCGGCCACGGTGGCGTCGATGATCGCCTTGGCCTCACCCATGCTCACGTTGGGAGCCAGGTTGTAGCTGAGGTCCATCGTCGTGTACTGGTTTTCGTGGGTGATCTGCGACGGTGCCAGGCCCGGCATCTGGGTGGCCACCGCGGTGATCGGCACCATGTCGCCGTTGCGCGCACGCACGTACACCTCATCCAGCGCCGCCGGGGTGGCGGTCTGCGAGGGCAGCGCGTTGACCACCACGCTGTACTGGTTGATGTCCGAGTAGATGGTGGAGATCTGGCGCTGGCCGAAGGCACCGTACAGCGCGCCGTCGATGGCACCTACCGTGATGCCCAGGCGCGCGGCCTTGGCACGGTCGATCTGGATGTTCTGGCGCAGGCCGGCATTGTCCACGTCGGTACCGACGTCACGCAGCTTGGGGTTCTTCTTCAGCTCCGCCTGCAGCTTGGGCAGCCATTCCTGCAAGGCGGCCAGGTCGTTGCCCTGCAGGGAAATGCGGTACTGCGCGCCCTGGCTGGAACCGCCGCCGTCGTTGCTGGGCAGGTCCTGGATCGCGCGCAGGCGCAGCTGCAGGTCCGGGTAGCGGTCGGCCTTGGCACTGAGGCGCGCCAATGCATGTGCGGTGGTTTCGCGGCGGCCGTCGCTGCGCGACTTCAACTCGATGTTGAACTGTGCGCTGGAGCCCTGGCGACCGCTGCCCAGGCGCACACCCACGGTCTTGACCGCCGGGTCGGCCATCAGCATGTCGGTGATGCGGCGCTGGCGGGCGACCATGTCCTCGAAGGACACCGTGGCGCTGGAATTGGCCCGGCCCCAGATCAGGCCGGTGTCCTGCGGCGGGAACGCGCCCTTCTTCACCGCGCCGAACAGGAACACGGTGACGCCGATCAGGATCAGCGGGGTCAGCGACATCAGCAGTGCGTGGCGCAGCGAGAAGTCGAGGAACACGGTGTAGAGGCGCAGCATGCGCTCGTGGCCCGCATCCAGCCAACGGCCGAAGCGCGACGGTGGCGCGCTGTGGTCGTGTGCACTGAGGAAGCGGCTGCACAGTGCCGGAGTCAGCGTCAGCGAGACGATCATCGAGACCACGATGGCCGCCACCAGGGTGACGGTGAACTCGCGGAAGAACGCGCCCATCATGCCGCTGGCGAACAGCAGCGGGATGAACACCGCCACCAGCGAGGCGGTGATCGAGACGATGGTGAAGCCGATCTCGCGCGCGCCGGTCAGCGCCGCCTGCATGCGCGGCATGCCCTCGTCGAGGTGGCGCATGATGTTTTCGATCACCACGATCGCATCGTCGACCACGAAGCCGATCGCGATCACCAGCGCCAGCAGGCTCAGGTTGTTCAGGGTGAAGCCCATCACGTACATCACCAGCGCGGCACCGGCCAGCGACAGCGGTACGGTCACCGCGGCGATCAGCGTTGGTGCCAATCGGCGCAGGAACAGCGCCATGGTCAGCACCACCATCGCCAGGCTGATCAGCAGCGTGATCTGCACTTCATGCAGCGACGAGCGGATGGTCGGCGTACGGTCGAAGTACGGCGTCATCGTGGTGCCGGGCTGCAGGTAGTCGCGCAGGGTCGGGATCTGCGCCTTGACCCGGTCCACGGTCTCCACGATGTTGGCGCCGGCACGGGTGAACACGTACATCACCACCGCCGGTTTGTGGTCGAACCACGCCGCCTGGTAGGCGTCCTGCTGGCCGTCGTAGACGTTGGCGATGTCCTTCAGGCGGATGACCCGGCCGTCGCCCTGGGTCTTGACCACCAGCTCGGCGAAGTCGGCGGCGCGCGCGACCGAGTCGTTGGCGATGATCGCGGTGGTGGTGTTGCCATCGCTGAGGAAGCCGGTGGGCGAGGTCACGTTGGCTGCGCGCACGGCATTGCGCAGGTCATCGGCGGTCAGGCCCAGCGCGTTCATCAGGCGCAGGTTCACGTCCACGCGCACCGCCGGTGTCGAAGCGCCGGCGATGTCGACCGAGGCGACGCCGCTGATCTGGCGGATGCGCTGCGCCAGCAGCGAATCGGCGACGTTGTACAGCTCATCGGCCGACTGCGTCTGCGAGGTCAGCGCGATGGCGATCACCGGGTCGTCGTTCGGGTTCGCCTTCTGGTACATCGGCGAGCCCATGCCCGAGGGCAGGTCGGCCTGTGCCGAGTTGATCGCCGTCTGTACGTCGAGTGCCGCCGAATCGATGTTGTGGCCGCTCTGGAAGATCATGAACACCAGCGAGCTGCCTTCCGAGCTCGACGAGCGCATGCGGTCGATGCCCGGCAGCTGGCCCAGATGGCGTTCCAGCGGTGCGGTGACCGTGGAGGCCATGGTCGCTGCATCGGCACCGGACTGGCTGGCATGCACGAAGATCACCGGGATCTCGATGTTCGGCAGCGCCGACACGCCCAGGCGCAGATAGCAGATCAGGCCGACCATGAACAGGCCGATGGCCAGCAGCGCGGTGCCGATCGGGCGGCGGATGAAGGGGCCGGACAGATTCATCGTGCGGCCCCCCGCAGCAGCGGGGCGTGGATCATGCCTGCGGCTCCTGCAGCGAACCGTTGCGCAGCGCTCGCTGTTCGCGGCGGTGCGCCAGCCACTCGGAGAAGCGTTCCATGTACAGGTAGATCACCGGCGTGGTGTACAGGGTCACCAGCTGCGACAGCAGCAGGCCACCGACGATGGCGATGCCCAGCGGGCGGCGCAGCTCCGAGCCGATGCCGGTGCCCAGCGCCAGCGGCAGCGCGCCGAGCATCGCTGCGGCAGTGGTCATCATGATCGGGCGGAAGCGCAGCAGGCAGGCACGGCGGATCGCCTCATGCGCGTTGGCACCCGCGCGGCGCGCCTCGATCGCGAAGTCGACCATCATGATGCCGTTCTTCTTGACGATGCCGATCAGCAGCACGATGCCGACGATGCCGTCCACCGACAGGCTCAGGCCGCACAGCATCAGCGCCAGCAGTGCGCCGACACCGGCCGGCGGCAGCGTGGAGATGATCGTGATCGGGTGGATGTAGCTCTCGTACAGCACGCCCAGCACGATGTAGATCACCACCAGCGAAGCCAGCAGCAGCCACACCACGTCGGTCTGGCTGCCGGTGAACTCGGCGGCCTTGCCGATGAACTCGGCATGCAGGTGGGTGGGCATGTCCAGGCTGTCCTTGGTCTCCTGGATCGCACGCACGGCTTCGGACAGCGAATAGCCCGGTGCCACGTTGAACGAGACCGTCACCGCCGGCAGCTGCTGCTGGTGGCTGACCACCAGCGGCGCACTGCTGACCTTGCCCTCGGCCAACGCCGACAGCGGAATGATGTTGCCGGCGCCGACAGTGATGCCAGTGTTCTGCGCACCGATGCCGGTGGCGGTCGATGAGTTCGACGAGGTGACCTGGCCGAAGCTGGTGGCGTTGGTGCCGGTCAGTGCGCCGGCACCGTTGGAAGCGACAGCCAGCTGTTCCATCAGCGCCGTGCTGGTGCGGAACTCCGGCGCCACTTCCAGCACCACGCGATACTGGTTGAGCTCGGTGAAGATGGTCGAGATCTGGCGCTGGCCGAAGGCATCGTAGAGCGTGTCGTCGATGGTCTGCATCGGCACGCCCAGCACGCTGGCCTTGTCGCGGTCGATGTTCAGCTCCAGGGCGCGGCCCTGGTTGGACAGGTTGTTGTCGACGTCGGCCAGTTCCGGGCGCTTGCGCAGCGCTTCGGTCAGGCGCGTGGCCTGGGTCGCCACCGTCGCCGAATCCACGTCCGACAGCGAGTACTGGTACTCGGTGGCGGCAACGCGGGTATCCAGGGTCACGTCCTGCACCGGCTTCAGGTACAGCGCCACGCCCGGAATGCCGGCCACCGCCTTCTGCAGGCGTGGCAGGATCTCGTCCAGGCCATCGCGCTGGCTGCGCTCCTTCAGCACGATCGACAGCTGGCCCTGGTTGAGCGTGGGGTTCATGCTGCCGGCACCGATGAACGCCGACACGCCGGTCACATCCGGGTCGTGCCGCAGCGCTTCGGCGACCTGCTTGGTGCGCTGCTCCATCTGCGGGAAGGCAATGTTCTGGTCGGCCTGCACCACACCGGTGATCAGGCCGGTGTCCTGCTCGGGCAGCAGGCCCTTGGGAATCAGCACATACAGCAGCACGGTCAGCACCAGTGCGCCGCCGGCCACGGCCAGGGTCAGGCGCTGGTGGCCCAGCACCCAGTCCAGGCTGTGCTCGTACAGCCCGACGGTGCGCGTCCACAGGTTCTGCTTGCCGGCCGCCGCCGCGCGCTCATGCGCGTCCTCGCCCTCGGGCAGGGCATCTGGCTTGAGCAGGTAGGCGCACATCATCGGGGTGAGCGTCAGCGATATCAGCATCGACAGCACCACGGCGATGCTCAGTACCCAGGCGAATTCATGGAACAGGCGGCCGGTGACGCCGGGCATCAGCAGCAGCGGCAGGAACACCGCCACCAGCGAGACGGTCAGCGACAGCACGGTGAAGCCGATCTGGCGCGCACCGATCTCGGCCGCTTCCTTGCCACTCTTGCCCTGCTCGATGTAGCGCACGATGTTCTCGATCATCACGATCGCATCGTCGACCACGAAGCCGGTGGCCACCACCAGCGCCATCAGCGAAAGGTTGTCCAGCGACATGCCGGCGAAGGCCATCACCGCGAAGGTGCCGGCCAGAGACAACGGCACCGCCACCGACGGGATGATCGTGGCCCACAACCGGCGCAGGAACACGAGGATCACCGCCACCACCAGGCCGATGGTGAGGATCAAGGTGAACTGCACTTCATGCACCGAGGCGCGGATCGTCTCGGTGCGGTCGTTGAAGATTTCCAGGTGCACGTCGGCCGGCAGCACGCCCTGCAGCTGCGGCAGGATCGCGCGGATGCGCTCGACGGTCTGCACGATGTTGGCACCGGGCTGGCGCCGTACTTCCAGCAGCACCGCCGGCTTGCCATCGGCCCAGGCGGCCAGCTGGTCGTTCTCCACGCCATCGATCACCTTGGCCACGTCCGACAGCCGCACCGGGCGGCCGTTCTTGTAGCTGATGATGGTGTCGCGGTACTCGGCGGCGCTGGCCAGCTGGTCGTTGGTGCCGATGCTGTAGGACTGCGTCTTGCCGTTCAACGAACCCTTCGGCGCATTGACGTTGGCCTGGGTCAGTGAGCTGCGCAGCTGTTCCAGGGTCAGGCCCATGTTCGACAGCTGCGCCGGATTGACCTGGATGCGCACGGCCGGGCGCACGTTGCCGGCAATCGAAACCAGGCCGACGCCCTGCACCTGCGACAGGCGCTGGGCCAGGATGGAGTCGGCGTAATTGTTGACGTCGCGCAGCGGGCGCGTGTCAGAGGTCAGCTTCAGGGTGACGATGGCCGCGTCAGCCGGGTTCACCCGGTTGTAGACCGGCTGGTAGGGCAGCGACGAGGGCAGGGTGGCCTGGCGGATCGCCGCCTGCACGTCCTGGGCGGCGATGTCGATGTCGCGGTCCATCGAGAACTGCAGGATGATCGTGGACAACCCGGCCGACGAGTCGGAGGTCATCAGCTCCAGCCCGGAGATCTGCCCGAACTGGCGCTCCAGCGGGGTGGTGACCAGCGAGGCCATGGTGGTGGCGTTGGCACCGGGATACTGGGTGGTGACCACCAGGCTGGGCGCATCGATTTCCGGCAGCGCCGACACCGGCAGCTTGCGGTAACCGAGGATGCCCAGCAGCAACAGGCCCGCCATCAACAGCGAGGTGGCGATCGGGCGGCGGATGAAGATCGTCGAAAAGCCCACGGACTGATCCTTGCTGGCACTTCAATGTCGGCGCCGGCAGGTTCGCCGGCGCGAGGGAGATCAGTGGCCTGCGCTCAGCGCGGGCCACCACCGCGACGGCCACCGCCGCCCGCGTTCTTCTGTTCGGCCGCCTTCAGTTCGGCCTCGGTTGGTGCGGCAGGGGTCTCGCCCGGCTTCAGCGCGGTGACCTTGCTGCCTGGCTTCAGGCGGAACTGGCCTTCACTGACCACCCGCTCGCCGCCCTTCAGGCCTTCGGCGATCTGCACCTGGCTGTCGCCGACTTCCACACCGCTGCGCACGGTCTGCATCTTTACCGTGTTGTCGCCCTGCACGATGTAGACGTACTCGCCGTCCGGGCCACGCAGCACCGCCTGGGTGGGGATGACCACGCCGCCGGCAATGGTGCGCAGCTGCATGCGCACGTTGACGAACTGGCCCGGCCACAGGCCGTTGTCGGTGTTGTCGAACAGGGCGCGCGCCTTGAACGTGCCGCTGTCTGCACTGATCAGGTTGTCGACCACGTCGAGCTTGCCGTCGCCGGACAGCACGTGCGAATCGGCGCGGTCCAGCGCGGCCACCGGCACCGTGCCGGCGGCCTGCGCCTGGCGCACGTCGCCGAGCTGGCGCTCGGGCAGGTTGAACAGCACATGGATCGGATGGATCTGGGTCAGCGTGACCAGTGCGGTACCCGCGTTGACCACGTTGCCGGCGTCGACCGCACGGATGCCGGCGATGCCGGAAATCGGTGCGGTGACCTTGGTGTACTGCAGCTGCACCTGTGCCGAGCGCATGCTGGCCTCGTTGGCGGCCACGGCGCTTTCGTACTGTGCCACTTGGTTTCGTTGTGTATCCAGATCGGTCTTGGCGACGTACTGGCGATACTCCGGGGCGTTCGAGCGCTGGAAGTTGGAGCGCGCGGTGGCCAGCAGGGCTTCGTTCTGGCGCTTGGCCGCAGCGGCCTGGTCATAGCTGGCCTGGGCCGTGCGCGGATCGATCACCGCCAGCACATCACCCTGCTTCACTTCCTGGCCTTCGCGGAAATTCAGGCTCATCAGCTGGCCACCGACCTGCGGGCTGACGGTCACGGTGTTCATCGCGGTCACCGTGCCCAGCGCGCTGGCATACACCGGCACGTCCTGGCGCGTGGCATCCACCACGGTCACCGGCACCGGGCCGGCATTGGGGTCCTCACCGCCCTGGCGCGCGCCCGCAGCCGCACCCCCGGCCTTGTCCTTGCCCCCGCCCATGACGCGCAGGCCGACCACGGCCAGCACCAGCACTGCCACGACCAGCAGCACGATCTTCCAAACACGTGACATTACGAGGACTCCGAGAGGGCTGGACCGGACGGGACGCCGGGGGCAATGCGCAAAGCATACCTGTGCCACATCACGTTTCCTGCATGACGGATGGGACGGGCGCTAAGACCGGATCCGGCGCCGGAGGTTCCCGTGGCGGCGGCGTTGCCCTACATTCAGCTGGAACCCCTTGCCATGGAGATTGCGATGCGCCGTTCGCTGCTGCTGTCCGCCCTGCTGCTGGCCCTGCCGGCCCTTGCCCACGCCCAGGACGGGCAGCGCCCGGAAGTGACCGCTGCCGCGCAGCGGCTGCAGGCCAAGGTGGTCGAATGGCGCCGCGACTTCCATCAGCACCCGGAGTTGTCCAACCGCGAGGCACGCACCTCCGCCGAGGTCGCCAAGCGCCTGCGTGCGATGGGCCTGAAGCCGAAGACCGGTATCGCCCACCACGGCGTGGTGGCGATCATCGAAGGCGGCAAGCCCGGCCCGAAGATCGCGCTGCGCGCGGACATGGACGCGTTGCCGGTGACCGAGCAGACCGGCCTGCCGTTCGCCTCCAAGGCCACGGATCAGTACCGCGGGCAGACCGTGGGCGTGATGCATGCCTGCGGCCATGACGCGCACACCGCCACCCTGCTCGGCGTGGCCGAAGCACTGGTATCGATGAAGAAGGACCTGCCGGGCCAGGTGATGCTGATCTTCCAGCCGGCCGAGGAAGGCGCACCGCCGCCGGAAGAGGGTGGCGCCGCGCTCATGCTGAAGGAAGGCCTGTTCGCCGACTTCAAGCCAGAGGCGGTGTTCGGCCTGCATGTGTTCTCCAGCGTGCAGGTGGGGCAGATCGCCGTGCGCGGTGGCCCGCTGATGGCCGCCTCGGACCGTTTCGGGATCAAGGTGATCGGGCGCCAGACACACGGTTCGGCGCCATGGAACGGTGTTGATCCGATCGTGGCCACTGCTGATCTGGTCGGCACTGCACAGACCATCGTCAGCCGCCGGGTGAATCTGTCCAAGCAGCCGGCGGTACTGACCTTCGGCGCGATCAACGGCGGCATCCGCTACAACATCATTCCCGATGAAGTGGAGATGGTCGGCACCATCCGCACGTTCGACGAAGGCATGCGCCAGCAGATCTTTGCCGATCTGCGCAATGTGGCCGAGCACACGGCGGCCGCGCACGGTGCCAAGGCGGTCACCGACATCTACGAATCGGAAGGCAATCCGGCGACGGTGAACGACCCGGCACTGACCGCGAAGATGCTGCCGAGCCTGCAGGCGGTGGTGGGCAAGGACAACGTGTACGAGCCGCCGCTGCAGATGGGCGCGGAGGATTTCTCGCTGTACGCGAAGGAAGTGCCGGGCCTGTTCTTCTTCGTCGGTTCCACCAGCGTGGGCATCGACCCGGCGACGGCACCGGCGAACCATTCGCCGAAGTTCCTGCTGGATGAGAAGGCGCTGGACGTGGGGTTGAGGGCGCTGCTGCAGGTGAGCCTGGATTACCTGCACGGTGCGGGTACCCCGGCGGGGTGAGGGTTTCCGGCAGGGTGAGGATTTCCGGCAGGGCTTGCAGCCCTGCACCCGCCTAAATCAACGTCAACGTCAAAAGCGGGCATTCCGTGGGAAGGCGGGGTGGATCCGGTGGCAGGGGACGCTGCAAGTACGTCCATGTAAGCTCGATCGCCGCATCCATGCGGCTCACGCCTCTGCCACCGGACCCACCCCGCCTTCGGCAGTTTCCCGCGAGCTGTCGGAACGACATCCTGCTTTGGTGGGTGTCGACCTTGGTCGACACGGCGGACGTCATGAACGTCTGAAGGATCGGCTTCTGATTTTGATTTTCCTGATCTTTCCCGTGGTGACGCGGGAAACTGTCCGTGGCCGGGAGGGTGGGTTGGCTGGGAGCGTGAGCCGCATGGATGCGGCGACCGAGCCTCCATGGACGGATTCACGGCGTCCCCCAGCCAACCCACCCTCCCGGCCAACCCTCAGTCCCCAGGCTTTCAGCACCCACCACGGAGGGGCTCCGCCGTTGGCCGGCCCGGCCGAAGGCCCGCCCTGCGCGCGATACAATGACTCCCATGAACACCCCACAGGATTCCAGCCTCGGTCGCGAGGTCAGTTACCCGTCGCAGTACGATCCCGGCCTGCTGTTTCCCATCCCGCGCATCGGTGCCCGCGCCGAGATCGGCCTCGATGACGCCGCGCTGCCGTTCGTCGGCCATGACCGCTGGCATGCCTTCGAGCTGAGCTGGCTCGACCCGCGTGGCAAGCCGCAGGTCGCCGTCGCCACCGTGCAGGTGCCGTGCACCTCGCCGCGGCTGATCGAATCGAAGTCGTTCAAGCTCTATCTCAACTCCCTCAACAGCACCCGCATCGACAGTGCCGAGGCACTGCGCGTCCGCATCGTGGCGGATCTGTCGGCCTGCGCCGGTGCGCCGGTCCAGGTCGAGTTCGGTCTGCCGGGCCTGCGTGAGACGCCGCTCGGCGAATCCATCGACGGGCTGGACGTGGAGATCGACTGCTACGGCCCGCCGCAGGCGGACTTCCTCATGGCCGATGCGGGCGAAGTGGTGGAAGAGACCCTGGTCTCGGCGCTGCTGAAGTCCAACTGCCCGGTTACCGGCCAGCCGGACTGGGCGACGGTCAGCCTGCGCTATCGCGGACCGAAGATCGACCGCGCCGGCCTGCTGCGCTACCTGGTCAGCTACCGCGAGCACGCCGAGTTCCATGAGCAGTGCGTTGAGCGGATCTTCAGCGAGGTGTCTGCGCGCTGCCAGCCGCAGTGGCTGGAAGTGGAGGCCCGCTACACCCGCAGAGGGGGCCTGGACATCAATCCCTGGCGCGCCAGCCCGGGCATCGCCACCCCGGTCGCGACCTACCGCGAACTGCGGCAGTAACCGCCGCAGGCGGTTACGGGTAGTGCCGGCCGCTGGCCGGCAACTGCGTGGAACCGGACTCCAGGGCAAGCCGGCCAGCGGCCGGCACTACCGGACACCTTCCCTCCCGATTGTTCAGCCGCCCCCGGGGGCGGCTTCACATCTGCACCATCCCCATTTAACAACCGCCATGGCACCGTGCGAGTCACGTAGTCATGCAGACGGGAGTTGTGGATGAGTACCGAGAAGAAAGCCGATTTCTCCGGCGTCAGTGGCAGTGTCGACAGTACCGCCGAGCAGGTGCCGAAGGCGGACTTCTCCGGCGTCAGCGCCTCGGTGGACAGTACCGCCGACGTTGTGAGCGGCGGCACCTACACCGTGCAGAAGGGTGACTCGCTGTCGAAGATCGCCAAGCAGCATCTGGGCGACGCCAATGCCTGGAAGAAGATCTTCGAAGCCAACCGCGATGTACTCGACGACCCGGACAAGATCTTCCCGGGCCAGACCCTGAAGCTGCCGCCGAAGTAAGCCGGCCATCGAACGCTGTCCGCCAATCCCTGGGAGGAACCCCGAATGATCAAGACCACCCCGCTCCAGACCGCCCTGATCGCCGCCCTTCTGGGCAGCGTTGCCCTGGTCGGTTGCAAGAAGAAGGAAGAGTCGACCGACAGCAATGCCGCACCGGCAGCCACCGCCCCGGCCGAGCCGGCGGCGCCGGCACCGATGACCGGCGCACCGCCGCCGATGGCCGAAGCTGCTGCGGTCAGCGTGTCTGCCGTCACCGTGGGCAAGACCGCCGCCGCCGACAAGTCGGTTGCACCGGCGGCACTGTTCGCACCGAAGGATGACGTCATCGTCTCGGTCAAGACCGACGGCGCCGCCAACAATGTCAATGTCGGTGCCAAGCTGACCTTCCAGGACGGCCAGGTGGCCGGCGAACAGAACGCGACCCTGAACACCAGCGGCGCGGAAACCACCAACGTCACGTTCAAGAATGCAAAGGGCTGGCCGGCGGGCAAGTACCGCGCCGAGGTCATGGTCGATGGCAAGGCGGCCGGAACGCCGCAGGAGTTCGAGGTCAAGTAAGTCCTGCCGACTCTCTCCCGGCAGGGCTCACGATGGACGCAGCCGCGAGGCTGCGTCCTTTTTTATTGGGCGATGGCTGGCTTCATCATCCACGCATGGCGTGGATCTACTGATGCAGGGCGGGGCGGGCTTCATCCACGCGTGGCGTGGATCTACCGCGGATGGCCGACGCCAATCCGTGCGTGATGCCCGGGTAGATCCACGCCATGCGTGGATGCATGGGCAGGGCTGCATCCGATACACGTGGATGGATCACACCGTTGCCGCCGTGCAGTACCGCCGCGTATGGCACGGCTTTGCCCCGCGCGGCTGAAAACGCGACAATGCAGGGGTTTCCCCGCCGCGCGCCCACCCTGACGGCGACGGGGGAAAGCGTGGGGCCCGGCCCCGCGCGCGACACGGTTGCACGTGGCCCGGCGCTGGCGCCGGCCTTCCCCTGAGCATTGCTACAGAGTCCAAGTCCCCCATGTCCAAGATCCTCTACACGCTGACCGACGAAGCACCGTTCCTGGCCACCCAGTCGCTGCTGCCGATCGTCGACGCCTACACCGCCACTGCCGGCATCGTGGTGGAAACCCGTGACATCTCGCTGTCCGGCCGCATCCTGTCGCAGTTCCCGGAACTGCTGGCCGATGCGCAGAAGGTCAGCGACGACCTGGCCGAGCTGGGCCAGCTGGCGACCACCCCGGACGCCAACATCATCAAGCTGCCGAACATCTCCGCCTCGGTGCCGCAGCTGAAGGCGGCCATCAAGGAACTGCAGGACCAGGGCTATCCGCTGCCGGATTACCCGGAAACCCCGGCCGACGACCAGCAGCGCGACTACAAGGCGCGCTACGACAAGGTCAAGGGCAGCGCGGTGAACCCGGTGCTGCGCGAAGGCAACTCCGACCGCCGCGCACCGCTGTCGGTGAAGAACTACGCGCGCAAGCACCCGCACCGCATGGGTGCCTGGGCGTCGGATTCGAAGTCGCACGTTTCGCACATGGCCGCCGGCGATTTCTATGGCAGCGAACAGTCGGCCACCCTGGCCAACGCCGGTTCGCTGAAGATCACTTTCCACGGCAACGACGGCAGCACTGCCGTGCTGAAGGAAAAGACCGCAGTGAAGGCGGGCGAGATCGTCGATGCCGCCGTCATGAGCCGCAAGGCACTGGCTGCCTTCATCGGTGAGCAGATCGCCGATGCCAAGGCCCAGGGCGTGCTGTTCTCGCTGCACCTGAAGGCGACCATGATGAAGGTCTCCGACCCGATCATGTTCGGCGTGGCCGTCCAGGAGTTCTACAAGGACGTGCTGGCCAAGCACGCCGATGTGCTCAAGCAGGCGGGTTTCGATGCCAACAACGGCATCGGTGACCTGGCTGCGCGCCTGCCGTCGCTGCCGGAGGCCACCCGCGCTGCGATCGAGGCCGATCTGGCTGCCGAGTACGCACAGCGTCCGGGCGTGGCCATGGTCAACTCCGACAAGGGCATCACCAACCTGCATGTGCCGAGCGATGTCATCGTCGACGCCTCGATGCCGGCGATGATCCGCGACTCCGGCAAGATGTGGAACGCCGAAGGCAAGCTGCAGGACACCAAGGCCGTCATTCCGGACCGCTGCTACGCCGGCGTGTACCAGGCCGTCATCGACGACTGCAAGGCGCATGGCGCCTTCGACCCGGCCACCATGGGCTCGGTGCCGAACGTCGGCCTGATGGCACAGAAGGCCGAAGAGTACGGCTCGCACGACAAGACCTTCCAGATCGCCGCCGATGGCGTGGTCAAGGTCACCGACGATGCCGGCACCGTGGTGTTCGAGCACGCCGTGGAAGCGGGTGACATCTGGCGCATGTGCCAGACCAAGGACGCGCCGATCCAGGACTGGGTCAAGCTGGCCGTCGAGCGCGCCCGCCTGAGCGGCACCCCGGCCGTGTTCTGGCTGGACGCCGCCCGCGCCCACGATGCGCAGGTCATCGCCAAGGTCGAGCAGTACCTGAAGAACCACGACACCACCGGCCTGGACATCCGCATCCTGCCGCCGGTGGAGGCGACCGCGTTCTCGCTGGACCGCATCCGCAAGGGTGAGGACACCATCTCGGTGACCGGCAATGTGCTGCGCGACTACCTGACCGACCTGTTCCCGATCATGGAGCTGGGCACCAGCGCCAAGATGCTGTCGATCGTGCCGCTGATGGCCGGTGGCGGCCTGTTCGAGACCGGTGCCGGTGGTTCGGCCCCGAAGCACGTGCAGCAGTTCGTGGAAGAGGATTACCTGCGCTGGGATTCGCTGGGTGAATTCCTGGCCCTGGCCGCGTCGCTGGAACACCTGGGCAACCGCTACGACAACGCCGCCGCCCGTGTGCTGGCCAAGGCGCTGGACGAAGCCAACGGCCAGTTCCTGGACAACGACAAGTCGCCGTCGCGCAAGCTGGGTGGCATCGACAACCGTGGCAGCCACTTCTACATCGCGCTGTACTGGGCCCAGGCCCTGGCCGCACAGGACGAAGATGCCGCGCTGAAGGCACGCTTCGCTCCGCTGGCCAAGGCGCTGACCGACAACGAGCAGAAGATCGTCGAAGAGCTGATCGCGGTGCAGGGCAAGGCCGTGGACATCGGCGGCTACTACCGCCCGGACCTGGCCAAGGCCAGCAAGGCGATGCGCCCGAGCGCGACCTTCAACGCCGCGCTGGAGCAGCTGCGCGGCTGATTTTCCGCCGCCACGATGTGACACCTGGAAACCCGCGCTTCGGCGCGGGTTTCTTTTTGCAGACCGCGGGGTCAGATCCCTTTTGCATGGCAAAAGGGATCTGACCCCAAGCGGTGAAACCGTGAAGTCCGTCGGCTGTCGGAATGCCGTCAAAGGGGCATGAAACTTGCCCGCGATGGCCGTCGCAGAACCGATAGCAGGCGGTCTGCAGCTGCCCTCAATCTGAGCAGTCGATCACGACCGCCTTCGTCGACAATGCCCTAGCCTTGGCGACGCGAGACCACCGGGGAGGTGGTCGCTCGGGGAACACGGATGGCACGCGTGCTGGTAGTGGGAACCGACATCCAGGGCGAGCAGGCCCTGCTGCAACGGCTGCGCCTGGCGTCGGCACTGCCGGACGGCCAGATCCGCCGCAGCCAGGACCTGGATGATTGCGACCTGCTGGTCATCCGCGATACGCCGGCCCTGCGCAACGCCGCCCAGCGCATGCGCCAGCAGCGGCCGCGCCTGCAGTGCTGGATCGAGGATACCGGCGGCCAGTTGCGTGACGGCGACGGGCACCAGCACGTGCTTGACGATGGTGCCATCGGCCGCGCGCTGCGTCGCATGCAGTTGGCACCGGAGCCCATGGCCATGCAGACCGCCGCACCGATCCGCCTGGCCGATGGCGCGCACGCCATCACCCGCCTGCTGCGCGAGCGGCTGCCCTTGAGGCAGGGGCAGGCACTGCTCAGCGACGCCCACGAGCCCTTGTTGCTGATGGACCTGGAGCATGACCAGGCCGTGTTGTTGCAGGAACCGGCGAGCGCGCTGGTGGAGCGCCTGGCCGACGCCTTCGAACGCCTGCAGCTGGATGCACTGACCCCCGCGCGCCTGCAGGTCCTGGCCGGTGAGCGGCCACGCCAGCCGCTGCGGCCGCTGTTGTGGCAATGGGCGCAACGAAGCCGTCATTGGCAGGCACTGGACGAACGCCTGCGCGGCGCCTCGGTGAAGCTGCTGCGCTGGCCGGATTTCCGCGTACTGGGCCATGACCACGATGGCTTCCGCCTGTGCTCGTTGCTGCTCAAGCGCGCGTGCACGGTTGAAGAATGCGCGGTGCTGCTCGAACTGCCGGCTGCAGCCGTTCGCGATTTCATCCATGCCGCCTACCTGTGTGGCTATGCGCAGCTGCAGGCCGCCCCCGCGACGCCGATGATGGCGACAGGTGGCACCCGCACCGACAATGGATTGCTTGCCCGCCTATGGCGGCATCTGCGTGGGAGCGAGCGCAATGCGTGAGCACAAGGTGGTCGTGCTGGGCGGCATGGGCAGCGGCAAGTCGACGCTGGTGCGCAGCATCGCCGCGGGCGCGGTGATCGACACGGATGTGGCCAACAGTGATCGTCTCGGCGCCGACAAGGCCTCCACCACCGTCGCGCTGGACTACGCAGACATCGACCTGCCCAACGGTGAACGCCTGCGTCTCTACGGAACGCCCGGCCAGCAGCGCTTCGATTTCCTGTGGCCGATCCTGCTGCAGGGCGCGCGTGGCGCGGTGCTGCTGCTGGATGCACGCCGCGCCGGCGTGGCCAGCGAGCTGCAGGACTACCTGCAGGTGCTGCAGCCGTTCGCAGCATCCCTGGCACTGGTTGTGGCGGTCACCCACCTGGACCAGGCACCACAGGCAGCACTGGATGACTGGGCCACGCATGCCTGCCTTGATGACCAGCCGCTGCCGTTGCTGGCCGTGGATGCGCGTGACCGCGAACAGGGACTGCTGCTGATGGATGTATTGATGAGCGAAATGGAAGCGCACGCACTGGTGGCTGCGCATGGCTGACGGGCAGATGGCGGTACTGCCCGATGCCGGCCAGCGTGAGCGCCTGCAGCCCCTGTTGCAGGACCTGCAGCAGCGGGTGGAAGGGGTGCGCACGGTGGTGCTGGCCAGCGTCGATGGCTTTGCCCTGGTCAGCGCCGGTGCCGACGGGCGCGGCGAGCGGCTGGCAGCGATGACCAGCGCAATGCTGGCGCTGGCCGCGGCGGTTGGGCGTGAACTGGTGCTGGGTGATCTGCAGACACTGATGCTGGAAGCGGCCGGCGGCAAGGTGCTGATGCTGGCGATCCAGGCCGATGGGCGCGCACCACTGCTGCTGATGGCGGCCTGCGACCAGCGCAGCGTGATCGGCCAGGTGCTGTGGCAGAGCAGGGAATGTGGCCAGGCGATCCTGGCTGAACTCGGCGGATCGTGAGCCCAGCCGCAGGGGAACGAGGGGCTCGAACCAACATCGACAAGGGGTGCGACGTGGCTGGATTGAATGAATCGTTGAACGCACTGATGGGCATCGACGGCGCGCAGGCAGTGGCGCTGGTCGACTATGAAAGCGGCATGCTGCTGGGCGAAGCCGGTGCCGGCATGGACATGGAAGTGGCCGCCGCCGGCAACACCGAAGTGATCCGCGCCAAGATGAAGACCGCCGCGTCGTTGAACCTCAACGACAGCATCGAGGACATCCTGATTTCGCTGGGCAAGGCGTACCACATCATGCGCCCGGTGGCGAAGAAGAAGGGCCTGTTCTTCTACATCGTGCTGGACCGTACCAAGTCCAACCTGGCATTGGCCCGGCGCAAGGTGCAGGACGTGGAGGCCGAGCTGGCAATCTGAGCCGGTAGCGCCGGCCGCTGGCCGGCACCTGCATGGATCCACCGACGGTCCAGGTGCTGCCGGCCAGCGGCCGGCACTACCTTTGCGCTCGACGGCGTCGCACACGCCGGCGTATGGTGTAACCGGTCCTTCCCGGTGAGCCGTGCATGCCCGAGCCTGACTTCGCTGCCGAGTTGGCGTCGCGCATCGCCGGCGCCATCCACGCCGGCTTCGAGCAGTACCACGCCCGCTTTGCGGCGATCACTGCCCGTGCCCGGCATCGCTTCGAGCAGCGTGACTGGACCGGGGCGCGCCAGGATGCAGTCGAGCGCATCGCGTTGTACGACCTGTGCATCGCCGAACAGATGGATGCGCTGCGGCGACTTGCTGGTGAAGCGATCGGGGAGCGTGCGCTGTGGCTGCAGGTGCATGCACGTTACAGCGCGTTGCTGCAGGGGCTGATCGACGCCGAGCTATACAAGACCTTCTACAACACGCTGTCGCGGCGCTTGTTTTCCACCCGTGGCGTGGACCCGGCGCTGGAGTTCATCGCCTTCGATGTCGAGCCATCCGATGCGATCACCCATCCGGTCGCGCGGCATACCTACGCGGTTTCGCCGACGCGGCCGGTGGAGGCGCTGCAGCGCGTGTTGGCTGACTACCGCTTCGGTGTTCCGTATGCGCACCAGCTGCGCTGCGCGGCGGCCATCGCCGTGCGCCTGCTGGACGATCTGGCCCATTGGGGCGATACACCGGTGCGCAGCATCGAGCTGCTCGACACCGTGTTCTATCGCGAGCGCCGCGCCTATCTGGTCGGCCGCGTGTTCGGCGAGCACCGCTTCTCACCGTGCGTGATCGCCCTGGTCAACGATGGTCAGGGCCTGCGTGCCGATGCGGTGCTGACCCGTCGCCGCGATGTCGCCCACCTGTTCGGTGTATCGCGCAGCTACTTCCAGGCTGACCTCGCCACGGTCGGCGATGCGGTAGTGTTCCTGCGCAGCCTGTTGCCGGGCAAGCCCATTGATGAGATCTACACCGTGCTGGGCCGCGCCAAGCAGGGCAAGACCGAGCGCTACCGCACCTTCTTCCGCCACTTCAACGAACATCCGCAGGAGCGGCTGGTGCCCGCCGAAGGCACGCCGGGCATGGTCATGGCGGTGTTCACCCTGCCCAGCTATCCGCTGGTGTTCAAGTTGATCCGCGATCGCTTCGCCTGGCCCAAGTCCATGTCGCGGCAGCAGGTGGAGGAGAAGTACGCGCTGGTGTTCAATCTCGACCGCGTGGGCCGCCTGCTCGACGCACAGCCGTATCGCCACCTGCGTTTCCCGCGCGACCGCTTCGCACCGGCTTTGCTGGAAGAGCTGCTGGAGCAGTGCGCGCAGAGCGTGCGCGTCGATGGCGACCAGGTGGAAGTTGCGCTGTGCTACGTGCAGCGCCGCTTCCGTCCGCTGAACCTGTACCTGCGCGAGCAGGGCGGCGACGCGGTGCGCGCGGCGGTACTCGACTACGCGGAGGCGATCACCGACATGGCGCGCAACAACATCTTCCCCGGCGACATGCTGCCGAAGAACTTCGGCGTATCCCGGCACGGCCGGGCCGTGTTCTACGACTATGACGAGCTGTGCCTGGTCAGCGACTGCGTGTTCCGCGCCTGGCCGCAGCCGCGTACGCCGGAGGAAGCCATGGCCGACGAGCCCTGGTTCCATGTCGGTCCACGCGATGTGTTTCCCGAGCGCTTCGGCCCGTTCATGGGCCTGCCGGCGGGAGAGCTGGCCGCAGTGCGCGAGCACTACCGGCACCTGTTCGATCCGGCGTGGTGGCAGGGCCTGCAGGCGCGCTTCGCCGGTGGTGATTATCCGGATACGCCGCCCTACGCAGCGGCCCATCGCCTGGCCTGAACGGATTGGCGTGAACCGCCTGCCGGCCCGGTCCGGACTGCGGTACGCTCGGCGCTCACTTCATCACCACGGATCCGGCAATGATGCGTTCCCCCCTGTTCCTTGCCCTGGCCCTGGCGTTCACCGCCGGTGCCCCCCTGCTGCCGGCCGATGCCGTCGCCCAGAACGCGCGCGCCGTGCGCGCCACGGCCGAGATGAGCATGGCACTGTCGGGCAGTATCGACGTGGCGGCCGATGGTTCGGTCAGCAAGCTGACCCTGGACCAGCAGGCGATGCTCGCACCGGGCATCGCGTCGTTCGTGGAAGGCACCATCCGTGGCTGGCAGTTCGAGCCGACCCTGCGTGACGGCAGCGCGATCGCCGTCCACGCGCCGCTACGGGTGCGCCTGCGTGGCAAGGAGCAGGACGACGGCAGCTACCAGATCAGCATGACCAGTGTCGATTTCAGCGACTACGACCCGAGCTCCACCTCGACGGTGACCCGCAAGAGCATGCCGCCGCCGCGCTACCCCGAGGATGCCTTCCGCAATGGCGGGCAGGGTGACGTGCTGCTGCTGGTGAAGGTCGCACGCGACGGCACCGTGGCCGATGTCATTGCCGAACAGGTGAACATGACCGTGGTCGCACCGGAACGGGCCATGGCCAGGATGCGCGACATCCTGGCCAAGGCCAGCATCAGCGGGGCCCGCAAGTGGACCTTCGTCCCGCCGACCACCGGTGAGGACAGCACGCGGGATTCCTGGACCGTGCGCGTGCCGGTGACTTTCGCCCTGAACGACAACGGCAACGCCCAGCCGGAGCGCTATGGCCGCTGGCGGGCCTTCATCCCCGGCCCGCGCCAGGCCGCACCGTGGCGCAAGCCGGATGCTGCCGGACAGGCGGGCAGCGATCTTCTGCCCGCCGGGGGCGTGTACATGGTCGATGGCACCCAGCGTGGCCTGCGCCTGCTGACGCCGCTGGCCCAGCGCTGAGCCCGGCGCGGTGAAGCGGCCGGCCGGGCCGGCCGCTTCTCAGTCCGCGTACGGGTAGACCACCACCCGGTTGCGGCCCTGCTCCTTGGCCATGTACAGGGCCTTGTCGGCCAGCCGCAGCGCCTGCTCGGCATCGACATGGAAGCTGGGGAAGTGGGCGACGCCCAGCGACACGGTGATGGTGCCGACCGGTTCGAACGGATGATCGGCGATGTGCTGGCGCAGGCGCTCGCCGGCCTGGCGCGCCGGGTCGGTACTGATGCCCGGCAACAGCAGCAGGAATTCCTCACCACCGGCGCGGCAGAGGATGTCGCTGTCACGCGAGTAGCGGCGCATCTGGTCGGCAATATGGACGATGGCGGCGTCGCCGACGTCATGGCCATGGCGGTCGTTGATCGATTTGAAGCGATCGATGTCCAGCGCCAGGATCGCGAACGGAATGCCCTGCACCTGCAATGCATCCAGCGCCTGCTGCAGGCCACGGCGATTGAGCAGGCCGGTCAGCGGATCAGTGCGGTTGGCGCGGTTGAGCGTACCGATGCGGTCCTGCAGGGCGTTGAAGCTGTGCAGGACCGCCTGCTTGAGCTGGGCCACCTCGAAGTACCACGCGCGGATGCCGCTGACGTGGTTGATCGCGTTGCCGGTGTCCTCGCCGCCCTGCACGTTGCGCGCCAGCTGCCACAGCGGCATCGAGATGCGCCGGGCGAACCACCAGGTGATCAGCAGTGACAGCAGGCCGAGCGGGATCGCGTTCCAGATCACCGCCGTCATCAACCGCGACAACGGCTGCAACGTGGCCTCGGTCGGCCGCTGGGCGATGATGCCCCAGCCGGTGGCCGGTACCGGTGCATAACCGGCCAGCATCGACACGCCCAGGTTGTTGCGTACCTGCTGCGCACCGCGTTCACCACGCACCACCGCCTTCACCGCCGGGTTGCCGACCACGTAGTCGCCGACCCGCTTGCCATCGGCGTGGTACAGCAGGCGGCCATGGCGATCCACCACGTACAGGTAGGAACCATCGCGGTAGTAGTGCTTGCCCAGCAGCGTGTGCAGCGCGCTGCGCTGGCGCAGGTACAGGGTGCCGCTGACGTAGCCGCGATAGCGGCCCTGGCGGTCGAAGATCGGGTGCGACAGCGAGACCAGCAGCTTGCCGGTGGCCGACTGGTAGGGGTCGCTGATCATCGGCTGGCGCGAGGCCAGTGCGGCGTTGTTGCCGACGCTGTGCAGGATCTCGCCCTGCAGTTGCAGGGTCTGCGGCGACGTGGCGATCACCAGGCCGTCGGCGTCGACCACCAGCGAGGAATTGAAGCTGTTGGTCTGCAGCTGCAGGCGGCTGGCTTCATCCTGCGCCTGTGCCGGATCGAGGTCACTCTGGCCGAGCCGGGTGGCGGCGTAGGCCAGCTCCTGCTGGGCGGCCAGCAGGAAGTTCTGGGTGGTCTCTGCCAGCTTGGTGGCATAGACGCGATTGGCTTCCAGGGTGTTGCCGACCAGCTGGTCGCGCTGCACGCGGTAGCTGGCCAGCAGGGTATTGGCCAGGGCGATGATGGCGCTGAGCAGGGCCAGCGCGAGGATCAGCTTGCCCAGGTTGAGGCGGGGGGACAGCGTACGCATGCGTCGACGGATCCGGCAGGAGGCTGGACCCGACCGGTTCTCCGGAAGGGGCGACAGCGGGAATCGGTGGCCACGCCCGCGGGGCCGGGCTGGGGGTCGGGCGAATTATCGCCAAAAGTCGGCGGCGGCAAAGTGAAGTGGGTCGCCCTGCAGGCAAAAAAAAACCTGCCGCAGCGAGCGGCAGGTTCTTTTCGATGCAATGCCGTGGATCAGCGCTTCATCGAGCCGAAGAACTCGTCGTTGGACTTGGTGTTCTTCATCTTGTCCAGCAGGAACTCCATCGCGGCCATTTCATCCATCGGATGCAGCAGCTTGCGCAGGATCCAGATCTTCTGCAGCAGCTCCGGCTCGATCAGCAGGTCTTCGCGGCGGGTGCCGGAACGGTTGATGTCGATGGCCGGGAACACGCGCTTTTCAGCGATACGGCGGCTCAGGTGCACTTCGCTGTTGCCGGTGCCCTTGAACTCTTCGTAGATCACCTCGTCCATCTTCGAGCCGGTGTCGACCAGCGCGGTGGCGATGATGGTCAGGCTGCCGCCTTCTTCCACGTTGCGCGCGGCACCGAAGAAGCGCTTCGGGCGATGCAGGGCGTTGGCGTCCACACCACCGGTCAGCACCTTGCCCGAGCTCGGCACCACGTTGTTGTAGGCGCGGGCCAGGCGGGTGATCGAGTCGAGCAGGATCACCACGTCCTTCTTGTGCTCGACCAGGCGCTTGGCGCGCTCGATGACCATTTCGGCCACCTGCACGTGGCGCGCGGCCGGCTCGTCGAAGGTCGAGCTGATGACCTCGCCGCGCACGGTGCGCTGCATTTCGGTCACTTCTTCCGGGCGCTCGTCGATCAGCAGCACGATCAGGTGCACGTCCGGATGGTTGGTGGTGATGGCGGTGGCGACCTGCTGCATCATCATGGTCTTGCCGGCCTTCGGCTGCGACACGATGAGCGAGCGCTGGCCCTTGCCCTGCGGCGCCATCAGGTCGAGGATGCGGCCGGTGATGTCTTCCGACGAACCGTTGCCACGCTCCAGGGTGAAGCGGCGGCGCGGGAACAGGGCGGTCAGGTTTTCGAACAGCACCTTGTTCTTCGACGCTTCGATCGGCTCGCCGTTGATGGTGTCGACGATGTTCAGCGCGAAGTAGCGCTCGCCGTCCTTCGGGAAACGGATGCGGCCGGAGATGTGGTCGCCGGTGCGCAGGTTGAAGCGGCGGATCTGGCTGGGCGAGATGTAGGTGTCGTCCGGGCCGGCCAGGTAGCTGGCTTCAGCCGCGCGCAGGAAGCCGAAGCCGTCCGGCAGGATTTCCAGCACACCGTCGGCGGCGACGCCGTCGCCGTGGCGGGTCAGCACCTTCAGCAGGGCGAAGATCACATCCTGCTTGCGGGCACGCGCCACGCCTTCGGAGATCTGCAGCTGCTCGGCGATTTCCAGCAGCTTCTGTGCCGGCATGCGCTTGAGGTCGCTCAGCGAGTAGACCGGGAAGCCCTCGGGCACGTTGGCGTGCGGGCGCGGCACGAACGGCTGCTGCTCGCCGCCGTCGCTGGGCAGGCCATCGTCGCGGAAGCGGTTGTTGCGGTCACGGTCGCGGCGGTTGCGGAAGCGGTCGCGGCGGTTGCCCTGGCCTTGCCCCTGGCCCTGCTGGCCGTTCTGGTTGTACGGGTTCTGGCCCTGGTTCTGGCCACCCCCCTGGTGGTTCTGCTGCCGCGGCTGGCCGGATTCGCGACCCTCGCCACCTTCGCCACCGCCACTGCTGGCAGGGGCCTCGGCGGCGGGCGCGCTCGGTGCGGGGGCGGCGGCCGGTGCTTCGGGCGCGGCGGCCAGCGGCAGGGTCGGCTGCGCCGGAGCGGCGCTGGTTTCGGCGGCTGCCGGGGCGGCGGCCTTGCTCACGCGGGGCTTGCGCACGCGCTTTTCGGCGGGCGCATCAGCGCTGCCGGTTTCGGAAGTGTTATCGGACAAGAGCGTTATTCCTCGCTTGAAGGTGCGAGCGCCCGGCTGGGGCGGCGAACGTTGGGAATGGGTCTGGAAGAAACTGCGTCCAGAGGGTGCGGCACGCGAACGCGGCCGGATATGCCGACACTATCATCGGCCTGCGGCGCCATGCAAGAGTCGCCGGGAACAGCATTCATCATGGGCGTGGTGCGCCCGCCGGCAGCCGCGGTCGGCGGCTGCCGGGGAACAGCAGGATCAGGCCAGGGCCTTGTCCAGCAGGCCGGCCAGCTGGGCCTTGCCCACCGCACCGATCTGCTCGCCGACCTTCTCGCCGTCCTTGAACACGACCAGGTACGGAATCGAACGCACGTGGTACTTGGCAGCCAGCGCACGGTTGTGGTCGACGTTGACCTTGGCGATCTTGGCGCGGCCCTGGTAGGCATCGGCCAATTCGTCCAGCGCCGGGGCGATCATCTTGCACGGGCCACACCATTCGGCCCAGAAATCGACCAGCACCGGTTCCTTGGAATTCAGTACTGCGCTATCAAAGTCGGCGTCGCCGACATGTACAACCTTGTCGCTCATCTTGGTTTCTCGTCTTGGATTGCACCCGGCCATGCCGGAGGTGGGTGAACTGGGCCATGCCCGGTGGCGCGACCCTCGTCGTTGCCTCGCGGCGCACTGCCGCGGTGCGTTCGGCGGGATGCCTGGACGCTCACGGCCGGCAGTGTACCCCTATCGCAGGGCGGGGACAGGCGCCGGCTGGAACCCAGCGTATCGTGATCGCTTCGATGTCCGGTATGTGCCGGATTTCACTGTCTTCCTGTACATGGGGCTGGCAGTGGGCGACACCAGCGCCCGGGGCCAGGCCGTTCAAGTCCCGTGTGGCTGGGTGAAGGCTGATCGTCTCCCTGGTCCGTGAGACGGCCCATTCCGGCATGTGCGCCCGAGTGAGTTAAACTGGAACATTGTGCGGCGAGCGGACCAGGTGGTCCCGGCCTGCCAACCCGCCGCAGGGGCCGCAGTTTGCGACGGTGCCCCTAGACGATGAAGTGCCAGCCGCCCCACGGGCCGGCGGCCATACCAAGACGGACTCATGAGCGACAAACCGCTGACCGATTTGACCTTCTCCTCCTTCGAGCTGCATCCGGCCCTGCAGGCCGGTCTTGAAGGAGCCGGATTCACCCGCTGCACGCCCATCCAGGCGCTGACCCTGCCGGTCGCGCTGCCTGGTGGCGATGTTGCCGGCCAGGCCCAGACCGGCACCGGCAAGACCCTGGCCTTCCTGGTTGCTGTTGTGAACCGCTTGCTGACCCGTCCGGCGCTGGCCGACCGCAAGCCGGAAGACCCGCGCGCCCTGATCCTCGCCCCGACCCGTGAACTGGCCATCCAGATCCACAAGGATGCGGTGAAGTTCGGTTCCGACCTGGGCCTGCGTTTTGCGCTGGTCTACGGTGGCGTGGATTACGACAAGCAGCGCGAACTGCTGCAGCAGGGCGTGGACGTGATCATCGCCACCCCGGGCCGCCTGATCGACTACGTCAAGCAGCACAAGGTGGTTTCGCTGCACGCCTGCGAGATCTGCGTGCTGGACGAAGCCGACCGCATGTTCGATCTGGGCTTCATCAAGGACATCCGCTTCCTGCTGCGCCGCATGCCGGAACGCACCATCCGCCAGACCCTGCTGTTCAGCGCCACCCTCAGCCATCGCGTGCTGGAGCTGGCCTACGAGCACATGAACGAGCCGCAGAAGCTGGTGGTCGAAGCCGAGACCATTACGGCTGCCCGCGTGCGCCAGCGCATCTACTTCCCGGCCGACGACGAGAAGATCCCGCTGCTGCTGGGCCTGCTGTCGCGCAGCGAAGGCGCGCGGACCATGGTGTTCGTCAATACCAAGGTGTTCGTCGAGCGCGTCGCCCGTTCGCTGGAAAAGGCCGGCTACCGCGTCGGCGTGCTGTCCGGCGATGTGCCGCAGAAGAAGCGTGAGAGCCTGCTCAACCGCTTCCAGAAGGGCCAGCTGGAAATCCTGGTGGCCACCGACGTCGCCGCGCGCGGCCTGCACATCGATGGCATCAAGTACGTCTACAACTACGACCTGCCGTTCGACGCCGAAGACTACGTGCACCGCATCGGCCGTACCGCGCGCCTGGGTGAAGAGGGTGATGCGATCAGCTTCGCCTGCGAACGCTACGCCATGGGCCTGCCGGACATCGAGGCCTACATCGAGCAGAAGATTCCGTCCGAGCCGGTCACCAAGGAACTGATGACGCCGCTGCCGCGCCCGGAACGCCCGGCCCCGGTGGCGGGCGAGGACGGTGAGGACAACGAAAGCGTCGGCCAGATCTTCCGTGAAGCGCGCGAAGCCCGCGCCGCCGAGGAAGAGCGCCGTGGCGGTGGCCGCAGTGGCAGCCGTTCCGGTAGTGGTGGTGGCCGCGGTGGCCGTGACGGTGAGCGCAGCGGCGAACGCCGTTCGCGCGGCCCGCGCAAGCCGCGCGTGGAAGGCGAGCAGGGCGCTGCCGCTCCGGTCGCCGGTGCGGAAGGTGCCGCCGCCCAGGCCCCGCGTCCGCCGCGCCCGCCGCGCGCCGAAGGCGCACCGGAAGGTGCCGTGGACGGTGAACACAAGCCGCGCAAGCGCCGTCGTCGTCGCCACGGCCGTCCGGTCGAGGGTGCCGAGGGCGTGCAGGCCAACGCCGGCAATGGCGCCAGCCCGGTGACTCCGGTGCAGGTGGTGGCCAAGCCGGTGCGCACGGCGGCCGATACCGGCGATTCGTTCCTGACCCGCATCGGCCGCAAGATCCGCCGGATGCTGTCGGGCAGCTGATCCGGGGTGTGCCGACCAACGGTCGGCACCCACCGGTAGCACCCGACCGTGGGTCGGGTGGCTTTGAAGGATGTGCCGACCAACGGTCGGCACCCACCAGGCCAGACCGGTAGCACCCGACTGTTGGTCGGGTGGCATTGAAGGGTGTGCCGACCAACGGTCGGCACCCACCAGGCCAGACCGGTAGCACCCGACCGTTGGTCGGGTGGCATTGAAGGGTGTGCCCACCAACGGTCGGCACCCACCAACGGCCCGGCGCTACCGATCTGTCGCGCCGGTCCTGCATAATCGGGGCATGAGTGTCCTGCGCTTCGACAATGTCAGCAAACAGTACGCCGGTGGCCACGAGGCGCTGATCGATGTCAGCTTCGAGGTCGCGCCGGGCGAGATGCTGTTCGTCACCGGCCATTCCGGTGCGGGCAAGAGCACCCTGCTCAAGTTGATCCACCTGGATGAGCGGCCCAGCCGCGGCGCGGTGGTGTTCGACGAGCGCAACCTGCTGAAGGTGCGCGGTGGCGATGTGCCCCGCCACCGACGCGCGGTGGGGGCGGTCTACCAGGACCACCGCCTGCTGATGGACCGTTCGATCGCCGAGAACGTGGCGCTGCCGCTGATCCTGCGTGGCACCCGCCGTGGCGACATCAGCAAGCGCGTGCGCTCGGTGCTCGAACGGATGGGCCTGGGCCATCGTGAGAAGGCGCTGCCCTCGCAGCTGTCGGCCGGCGAGCAGCAGCGCGTCGGCATTGCCCGCGCCATCGTCGGTGAACCCAAGCTGCTGGTGGCCGATGAGCCGACCGGCAACCTCGACCCGACCCTGGCGGCGGAGATCATGGCCCTGTTCGCCGAGCTGCCCTCGCGTGGCACCAGCGTGCTGGTGGTCAGCCACGACCTGCCGCTGCTGCGCCGCATGCGCAAGCGCGTGCTGATCCTCGACCACGGCCGGCTGGTGGATGACATCTCGCCGCAGGACCTGGCGGAGTAACCCATGGCGAAGAACGAAAACAGCGAAGCCGCCGCCCCCTCGCGCGTGGGCGTCTGGTTCCAGCACCACGTGCACAGCGTGGTGTTCAGTCTTGGCCGCGCCTGCCGCAAGCCGTGGGCGACCCTGCTCACGGTGATGGTCATGGCACTGGCACTGGCGCTGCCGCTGGGGCTGTCGATCGCGCTGGACAACCTCAAGCAGTTCGCCGGCAGCGTGCAGCAGTCGCGCGACATCAACGTGTTCCTGAAGGGCAACGTCGATGGTCCCGGCGCGCTGCGCCTGGCGGGCCAGCTGCGCGACCGCGATGACGTGGCCGAAGTGAACGTGCGCACGCCCGAGCAGGGCCTGCAGGAACTGCGCGATGCCGGCCTTGGCGAGGCGATCGATGCACTGAACGACAATCCGCTGCCCTCGCTGCTGGTGATCACCCCCGGCCAGGGCAAGGACGACGCACGCCTGGCGCGCGCGCTGGAAAGCCTGCCCGAGGCCGACCTGGTGCAGCACGATGCACTGTGGCGCCAGCGCCTGGATGCCTGGCTGGCGTTCGGTGCGCGGCTGGTGCAGGTGCTGTCGGTGCTGCTCGGCGTGGGCGCCGCACTGGTGGTCGGCAACACCGTGCGCCTGGATATCCAGGCGCGTCGCGAAGAGATCGGTGTGCTGCAGCTGCTTGGCGCCAGTGATGGCTTCATCCGTCGTCCATTCCTGTACCTGGGCGCGTGGTACGGCCTGGGCGCGGGCGCGGTGGCGCTGGGCCTGATCGGGGCTGCCGGTGCTGCCCTGCGCGTGCCGCTGGCCGAACTCTCGCGCAGCTATGGCAGCCCGTTCGTGCTGCACGGCCTGGACCTGCTGCACGGCAGCCTGGTCCTGCTCGGCACGCTGCTGCTGGGCTGGCTGGGCGCCTGGCTGGTCACCGGCCACTTCCTCCGCCAGACCCGCCCGACCGACACCTGAGACCGGCATGCAACCGCAAGCGCTGAAGCACCTTGAAGGGCCCGCGACGCGGGTGATGGTGGTCGATGGGTCGAAGCTGGTCCGCAAGCTGATCGCCGACGTCCTGCAGCGCGACCTGCCGGGCGTGGAGGTGATCGGCTGCGACAGCATCGAAGACGCGCAGCAGGCACTGGCGCAGGGCCCGGTGGACCTGGTGACGACCTCGCTGACCCTGCGCGATGGCGACGGCCTGGCGCTGGCGCGGATGGTGCGCGAAGCCGCAGGCCAGGCCTATGTGCCGGTGATCGTGGTCTCCGGCGACGCCCAGCAGCACCTGGAGCAGCGTCGCTTCACCGAGTACGTCACCGACTATTTCGACAAATCGCTCGGCCATGAAGCGCTGGCGACCTTCGTCCGTGGCTATGTGCAGCCGCAGACCATTCCCGGCGCCACCATCCTCTATATCGAGGACAGCCGCGTGGTGGCCGAGGCCACCAAGCGCATGCTCGAACGCCAGCAGTTGAACGTGCTGCATGTGGTCAGCGCCGAAGAAGCCTTCACCCTGCTCACCGCCGAGTCCCTCGGCCGCAGCCGCCACCGGATCGACCTGGTGCTGACCGACGTCACCCTGAAGGGCGAGCTGAGCGGCCGCGACGTGGTGCAGCGCGTACGCGTGGATTTTGGCTACGGCAAGCGCCGCCTGCCGGTGCTGGTGATGACCGGCGACGGCAACCCGCACAACCAGACCGGGCTGCTGCAGTCCGGTGCCAACGATCTGGTGCTCAAGCCGATCGAAGAGCGGCTGCTGGTCACCAAGGTGCTGTTCCAGCTGCGCCTGGCCCGATTGAACGATGGACCCCTGATTCGATGAAGGGGCGCGATGATTGATGAAGTAGCCGGTACCCCGGCGATCCAGCTGGAACCGAGCTGGAAGCAGCATGTCGGCGATTACCTGATGCAGCCGCAGATGCGCGAGCTGTCCACCTTCCTGCGCCAGCGCAAGGCGGGCGGCGCGGCGGTGTTCCCGCCCGGCCCGCAGATCTTCGCGGCGTTCGACGCCACGCCGTTCGAGCAGGTGAAGGTGGTCATCCTCGGCCAGGACCCGTACCACGGCCGCGGCCAGGCCCATGGCCTGAGTTTCTCGGTGGCACCCGGCGTGCCGGTGCCGCCGTCGCTGCTGAACATCTACAAGGAGATCGAGAGCGATCTCGGTATCCCGCGTCCGGACCACGGCTGCCTGATCCCATGGGCGCAGCGCGGCGTGCTGCTGCTCAATGCCGTGCTGACGGTGGAGGAAGGCAAGGCCGGCGCGCATCAGGGCCGGGGCTGGGAAGGCTTCACTGACCACGTGGTGGATGTGCTCAACCGCGAACGCGAAGGGCTGGTGTTCATGCTCTGGGGCGCTTACGCGCAGCAGAAGGGCAAGGTCATCGACACCCGCCGCCATCGCGTGCTGAAGTCGCCGCACCCGTCGCCACTGTCGGCCCACCGTGGCTTCCTCGGCTGCCAGCATTTCTCGATGGCCAACGAGTACCTGCGGCGCCGCGGCCAGGCCCCGATCGACTGGTCGCTGCCGCCGCGTTCGGCGCTCTGAGCGTCGGCGCGCGCGCGGGCCTGAACACCGGGCAACGTTTCCTGGCCTGAATGGGCCTCCGGGACGGCCCGTTCAGCTCCGCTTGACCGGAATCGGCCGGTTTCCGGTGGGTAATTGCTTGAATTCCAAGGGATTGTGAATCCCGAAAAGCGTGCTCGCCACTGTCATCAAATCGCGCTACGGTAGGGCTCTGTTTGGGACCAGTGTTGCATCAATGGGACGCTGGAACTTTTTCCTCCTTTAGCAGTCCAAATGCCGGACTGCTAAGATGGGTGCCTATGAGCCAGAACACCTCTACTGCCCTTGTGGCAAACAATCTCCCGATTCCCAGTGCGCTCGGTTCGCTGGACGCCTACATCGGTGCCGTGCACCAGATCCCGGTGCTGTCGGTCGATGACGAACAGGACCTGGCCCGTCGCTTCCGCGACGGCAACGATCTGGACGCTGCCCGCGAGCTGGTGCATTCGCACCTGCGCTTCGTGGTGCACGTGGCCCGCGGCTACAACGGCTACGGACTTGCCCTGGGCGACCTGATCCAGGAAGGCAACATCGGCCTGATGAAGGCGGTCAAGCGCTTCGACCCGGACATGGGCGTGCGCCTGGTCTCCTTCGCCGTGCATTGGATCCGTGCCGAGATGCACGAGTTCATCCTGAAGAACTGGCGCATCGTGAAGGTGGCCACCACCAAGGCGCAGCGCAAGCTGTTCTTCAACCTGCGCAAGTCGAAGACGCGCCTGGGCTGGATGAACGCGGCCGAAGTGAGCGCGGTGGCCAAGGACCTGAACGTGTCCGAGCGCGAGGTCATGGAAATGGAGTCGCGCCTGTCCGGTCGCGATATCGGTTTCGATGCGCCGACCGACGAGGACAACGAACACGCACCGCCGTCGCCGGCCGCGTTCCTGGTTGCCAACGACGAAGATCCGTCGATGGCCTATGAACGTGCGGACAGCGAAGACAACCAGATGCAGCTGCTGCGCGAAGGCCTGGCCGAGCTGGATGCCCGCTCGCGCGACATCATCCGCCGCCGCTGGCTGGATGCCGACAGCAAGGTGACGCTGCAGGAACTGGCTGACGAGTACGGCGTGTCGGCCGAGCGCATCCGCCAGGTCGAAGCGAACGCGCTGAAGAAGATGAAGGCGCTGTTCACCGCGTAAGGCGGGGGATGCGTTGGAATGAAGAAAGGCCCGGCAGCAATGCCGGGCCTTTTCCGTTTGTGGGGCTTGGCCACGCATGGCGTGGCTCTACTCTGACACCAGAGCGGTGATTGTGCCGACCGGGTCACGTGCTGGATGCTGATGTTCACGCCGTACCACGCAGTGGCACGGTATGATCATGCCACGCGTCTTCCGCACACGAAGTTTCAATCGCAGCATGCGTAGGACCACCCTGTCCGACGCTGCGCTGTACCGGTCGGTGCGTGAAATGGAAGCGGGTCTGGTGGATGCTGATCTTGGCGGCGGAATCTTCAAGAAGCGCGTTGCGCTGCCGGGGCGAGGAAAGCGTGGGAGCGTTCGAATCATCGTCGCCACACAGCGAGGCGGGCATCGGTTCTTCCTTTTCGGCTACGAGAAGAATGAACGTGCTGCGATCACGAATGCGGAACGGGATGCGCTGCAGTTGTACGCATCGGAGTTTCTGAGAATGAGTACGGCGCAGCTGAATCGTGCCGTGGAGTACGGGGATCTACAGGAGATCGGCCATGACGAAGACCCCTGAGCGACGGCGCGCGAAAAGTGCGCTTCTTGAAGCGGTGCATGATGCTGCTGTGAGTCTGCACGCGCATGGCTTCATCGATAAACGTCGGTTGAGCAGCTACGAAGTGCTTTGCCTTGAGCCGGTCCCTGAGTACAGCAGTACCCAGATCCGTGCCCTGCGTACGTCATTGCAGCTCAGTCAGCCGGTCTTTGCGGGGGTTCTCAATACCAGCGTTTCCACCGTACGCAGCTGGGAGCAGGGCGAAAAGAAACCCAGCGGGCCGTCACTGAAGTTGCTCAACCTGATTGATCGGAAGGGCCTCGAAGCAGTCCTGTAAAGCAAAGGCCCGGCAATGCCGGGCCTTTGCTTTACCGTGGTATTCAATCCGCGCCATGCATGGAAGCGGGGTGTGCCTCACCCCTCGCGTGCGATCGCGCGCCAGCCGATGTCGGTGCGGTGGAACTCGTTGGCCCAGCTCACCCTGGCCACGCCAGCGTAAGCCTTCGCCTGTGCATCGCGCACGCTGTCGCCCAGCGCCGCCACGCACAGCACGCGGCCGCCGGCACTGAGCACCTGGCCCTGTGCATCCAATACCGTGCCGGCATGGAACACCTTGGCACTGGCCGGCACATCATCCAGGCCGGAAATCACGTCACCGGTGATCGGCGACTCCGGATAGGGCCTGGCGGCCAGCACCACGCCCAGCGACGGACGCGCATCCCACTGTGCCTGCACCTGGTCCAGGCGGCCGTCGATGGCTGCTTCCACCAGTTCGACCAGGTCCGACTGCAGGCGCAGCATCACCGGCTGGGTTTCCGGGTCGCCGAAGCGCACGTTGAACTCGATCACCTTCGGTGCGCCGCTGGCGTCGATCATCAGGCCGGCGTAGAGGAAGCCGGTGAACGGGACGCCGTCGGCGATCATGCCCTGCACGGTCGGGTTCACCACCTCGCGCATCACCCGTGCATGCACCTCCGGCGTCACCACCGGCGCCGGCGAATAGGCGCCCATGCCGCCGGTGTTCGGGCCGGTGTCGCCGTCGCCGACGCGCTTGTGGTCCTGCGAGGTGGCCATCGGCAGCGCGTGCACGCCGTCCACCATCGAGATGAAGCTGGCTTCTTCGCCGTCGAGGAATTCCTCGATGACCACGCGTGCGCCGGCATCGCCGAATGCATTGCCCGACAGCATGTCACGCACGGCGTCTTCGGCTTCGGCCAGGGTCATCGCCACGATCACGCCCTTGCCGGCGGCCAGGCCATCGGCCTTGACCACGATCGGTGCGCCCTTCTCGCGGATGTAGGCCAGGGCGGCGTCCACCTCGGTGTGCACGGCGTAGTACGCGGTGGGAATGTTGTGCCGGGCCAGGAAATCCTTGGCGTAGGCCTTGCTGCCTTCCAGCTGCGCGGCGGCGGCGGTCGGCCCGAAGATGCGCAGGCCGGCGGCGCGGAAGCGATCGACCACGCCGGCCACCAGCGGCACTTCCGGGCCGACCACGGTCAGCGCTACGCCTTCAGACTGCGCCAGCGCCAGCAGGCCGTCGATGTCGGTCACCTTCACCGCCACGTTGCGGCACTTGTCCTCGCTGGCGGTGCCGGCGTTGCCGGGCGCTACGATCACTTCGGTGACACGGGAGGACTGGGCCAGCTTCCATGCCAGGGCGTGTTCGCGGCCGCCAGAGCCGATGACAAGTACGTTCATCACGAGATTCCAGATTGCGTGGGAAGGGAAGATCGATATCCCCGGCGGCGCGCGTGGCTCACTCGCAGCCTTCGCGTCGCAGCGACTCGGGGAAGGAATAGGTCCAGGTCTTTGTGTCCAGGGTGAAGCGGTGCTGCTGCCGGAGCCGCTTGCCGCCACAGGTGTTGCCGGTTTCCTCGATCAGCAGCGGCCAGACCCGCGCGCTGCGGTCGCTGTCGTCGAAACGCAGTGCGAAATCGATGCTGAAACGGCGGGTGCGGCAGTCGTTGGCCGTGTCGGGGTCGGTGCTGGCGTCGACCGTGTCGCACTCGTACTGGGCGTCGTTGTCGATATGGCTGCGCACGCTGCCACTGGCCACCAGGCCGTTCGGGCCCGGCAGGATCAGCGACTGCGAAAGCAGCGAGAAGCCCTGCCCGAACCAGCCATCCTCGACACGGAAGCCGTAGAAGTCGCTGCCGGCGCGGATGATGCTGGCGGTACCGGGCTGGCCACCACTGCCGAAGCGCTCGCCGGTCAGTTCGCTGGCCACTTCGAAGCCATCGCCCTGCGGACGCAGCACGAAGAAGTCGATGGTTCCCGGGTCGATGTGCGCGCCTTCGGACAATGCACCGCACACCGCCAGCAGCTGCTGCCAGCTGTCGCCGCTCACCACCGGTTGCTCGGCGCAGACCTGCCAGTCCATTGGGCGGGTCTCGCCGTCCTGGGTCCAGCTGCCGTGCCATTCACCGGAGAGCCTGGCGTTCTTGCCGTAGCGCTGGACCAGGAAGGCCTGCAGTCGTGCGGTGCGGCTGACATGCGCGGTCGGCTCGGCATGGGTCGCCGTGGAGGTCTCCGACGGCGCCGCAGGCACAGGCGCTGCCGTTGGCTTGCAGCCCGCCAGCAAGGCCGCCGCCGCGAGGGCGAGGGCGGCCAGGGATGTCATCGAAACGGTGGACATCCGTGTCGCTCCGGGATCAGTGGCGGAAGTGGCGCACGCCGGTGAACACCATGGCCAGGCCATGTTCGTCGGCGGCGGCGATCACTTCGGCGTCGCGCATCGAACCGCCCGGCTGGATGACCGCCTTGATGCCGGCAGCGGCGGCGGCATCGATGCCGTCGCGGAACGGGAAGAACGCATCGGACGCCATCACCGAGCCCTCGACCACCAGGTTCGCATCGGCGGCCTTGATGCCGGCGATGCGGGCCGAGTACACGCGGCTCATCTGGCCGGCACCGACACCGATGGTGCGGTTGTCCTTGGCATAGACGATCGCGTTGGACTTCACGAACTTGGCCACCTTCCAGGCAAACAGCAGGTCGGTGAACTGCTTGTCGGTCGGTGCCAGCGTGCTGACCACCTTCAGTTCGTCGCGGGTCATGCCGCGGTTGTCCGAGGACTGCAGCAGCAGGCCCGAACCGACACGCTTGCTGTCGAAGTTGTTCAGGCCGTCACCGTGCGGGATGCGCAGCACGCGCACGTTGGCCTTCTTCTGCGCGTACTCCAGCGCGGCCGGCTCGTAGTCCGGAGCGATCAGCACTTCCACGAACTGGCGGTCCAGGATCACCTTGGCGGTGGCGGCGTCCAGCGGCTTGTTGAAGGCGATGATGCCGCCGAAGGCGCTGGTCGGGTCGGTGGCGTAGGCCAGCTCGTAGGCATCGCCGTTGCCGGCACCGACGGCCACGCCGCACGGGTTGGCATGCTTGACGATGACGCAGGCCGGCGCATCGAACTGGCGCACGCATTCCCACGCCGCATCGGCATCGGCCAGGTTGTTGTAGCTCAGCTCCTTGCCCTGCAGCTGCTGGAAGGTGGCCAGCGTGCCCGGCACCGGGTACAGGTCGCGGTAGAACGCGCCGCTCTGGTGCGGGTTCTCACCGTAGCGCAGGTCCATCACCTTCACGAAGGTGGAGTTCATCTGCGCCGGGTACTCGGCGCGCGCCGGCACTGCAGCGTCGGTAGCGGTGACTGCCGACAGGTAGTTGCTGATCGCCGCGTCGTACTGGGCGACGCGGTTGAACGCGGCCACCGAGAAGGCGAAGCGGGTGGCGGCCGTCAGCTGGCCATTGTTGGCGTCCAGCGAGGCCAGCAGCTCGGCGTACTGCGACGGGTCGGTGGCCACTGCCACACGGGCGAAGTTCTTGGCCGCCGAGCGCAGCATGGCCGGGCCGCCGATGTCGATGTTCTCGACCGCGTCGGCCAGGGTGCAGTCGGCCTTGGCGGTGACCGCCTCGAACGGGTACAGGTTCAGCACCAGCAGGTCGATGGCGCCGATGCCGTGCTCGGCCATCACTGCATCATCCAGGCCCGAACGGCCCAGCAGGCCACCGTGCACCATCGGGTGCAGGGTCTTGACCCGGCCGTCCATCATTTCCGGGAAACCGGTGACCTCGGCCACGTCCTTCACGGCCAGGCCCATGTCGCGAATGGCCTTGGCGGTGCCGCCGGTGGACAGCAGCTCCACGCCGCGTGCCGCCAGCGCAGTGGCCAGTTCGGCCAGGCCGGTCTTGTCGGAAACGGAGAGGAGGGCCCGACGGACGGGCAACAGATCAGCAGTCATGGGGACAGGGCAATCGGCAGCGGAGCGGGGCCGATATTGTAGGCGGTGGGGGCCGGTGGCGGGCGCTGGCGCGGAAAATCGACCCGCACCGACGGCCCGGCGGCCGCCTTCAGCACAGCCCGGCCAAGGTCGGTCCGCAAGCAGATCGATGGGGCGCGCTGCTCCAATCGGGTAGGCTGTGCCGGAACTGCCAAGGATCAGCGGGTTCGGATCGTGTCGATCTATGCATTGAAAGGACGTTTTCAGGACCTCCTGCGTCCGGCCGTACGCGGCCTGTACCGCACGGGGATCACCGCCAATGCGGTGACCGTGGCCGCCGCCGTGGTCTCGCTGCTGGTGGCCGGCGCCGTCTGGTGCTGCGCGCCGGCCCAGCCCCTGCTGTACCTGCTGCTGCCGCTGTGGATGCTGCTGCGCATGGCGCTCAACGCCGTGGACGGCATGCTGGCCCGCGAGTTCGGCCAGCAGTCGCGGCTGGGCGCCTATCTGAACGAGCTGTGCGATGTGATCGCCGATGCGGCGCTGTACCTGAGCCTGCTCAGTGTGCCGGGCGTACGCCCGGAGGCGCTGTGGCTGCTGGCCTGGACCGCGGCGCTGAGCGAGTACGCCGGCGTGCTGGGGCTGATGGTGGGGGCCAGCCGCCGCTATGACGGCCCGATGGGCAAGAGCGACCGCGCCTTCGTCATCGGTGGGCTCGGCCTGTTGCTGGCATTCGGCTGGGTCGGTGCGCCGGTGGTCAGCGGCATGGCCTGGGCGATGTCGATCCTGTGCGTGATCACCCTCGGCCGTCGTGTGCGGCAGGGATTGAAGGAATCTGCGGCGACGCCGCAGCGATAACACAACACGCCCAACCAATACGGAGATTGCATGCGCCAGGCGCAGGAACGGGAATTCCACAGCTTCGACCAGGTACCGCTGTTCTACCGGTACTGGGCGGGCACCACCGCTACCCCGGCCACCCGGGCCATTGTGCTGCTGCACCGCGGCCATGAGCACTCCGGGCGTGTCACCCACCTGGTCGATGAGCTGGACCTGCCCGACACCGCCTTCTTCGCCTGGGATGCGCGCGGCAATGGCCGTTCGCCGGGCGCGCGCGGCGATGCACCGGGCTTTCCGGCGCTGGTGCGCGACCTCGACAGCTTCATCGCCCACATCGGCGCCGAGCATGGCATCGCGGTGGAGGACATCGTGGTGATCGCGCAGAGCGTGGGGGCGGTGGTCGCCGCGACCTGGGTGCACGATTACGCCCCACGCCTGCGCGCGCTGGTGATGGCTTCGCCTGCGTTCAAGGTGAAGCTGTACGTACCGTTCGCGCGGCCGGGCCTGGCATTGATGCAGAAGCTGCGTGGCAACTTCTTCGTCAACAGCTACGTCAAGCCGCAGTGGCTGACCCATGATCCGGTGCGGGTGGAAAGCTACCGCACCGATCCGCTGATTACCCGGCCGATCTCGGTGCGCGTGCTGCTGGGCCTGTACGAAGCGGCTGACCGCATCGTCGCCGATGCACAGGCGATCAGTGTGCCGGTGCAGCTGCTGGTGTCCGGCTCGGACTTCGTCGTGCACCGTGGCCCGCAGGACCGCTTCTACGAGCGCCTGTCCAGCCCGGTCAAGGAGCGTGTGCACCTGCCGGGCTTCTTCCACGACACCTTGGGCGAGCGTGATCGGGTGCCGGCGCTGGCGCGCATCCGCAGTTTCATCCAGGCGCGTTTCGCCGAGCCGCTGCGTGAGCTGTCCCGCCGCGATGCGCACCGCCATGGGCCGACCTTCGAGGAATCGGAGATCCTGGCCTGGCCACCGGAGCGCAACAGCCTGGCCGACCTGCGCTGGCGCGTGGTACGCGGCGGCCTGCGTTTCGGCGGCACGCTGTCCGAAGGCATCGCGCTGGGACTGCAGACCGGTTTCGACTCCGGCAGTACGCTCGACTACATCTATCGCGACGAAGCGCGCGGCAAGGGCCCATTGGGTCGCATGGTCGACCGCAATTATCTGGACGCGATCGGCTGGCGCGGCATCCGCATCCGTGGCCAGCACCTGCAGGAACTGCTGCGCGACGCCGCCCAGCGCCTGCGCGGGCAGGGCGTGCCGGTGCGTGTGCTGGACGTGGCCGCCGGCCATGGCCGCTACGTGCTCGAAGCACTGGGCCAGGGTGAACAGCGCGCCGACCGCATCGTGCTGCGTGACTTCAGCGATCTGAACGTGACCCAGGGCCAGGCCCTGATCGAGCGCCTGGGTGCGGCCGACATCGCGCGCTTCGAGCAGGGTGATGCGTTCGATCCGGCGCAGCTGGCGAAGGTCGATCCGGCGCCGACGCTGGCAGTGGTGTCGGGCCTGTACGAACTGTTCCCCGACAACGACGCCGTGCTGCGCTCGCTGCAGGGCATTGCCGCAACGGTTCCGGTGGGTGGCTACCTGGCCTATACCGGCCAGCCCTGGCACCCGCAGCTGGAATTCATCGCCCGCGCGCTGACCAGCCATCGGGGGGGCGCAGCGTGGGTGATGCGCCGCCGTACCCAGCAGGAAATGGATGAGCTGGTGCGCCTGGCAGGGTTCGAAAAAGTGGCGCAGCGTATCGATGAGTTCGGCATCTTCACCGTGTCGCTGGCTCGCCGGACCGCGTGATGGCGACGCTTGTCGCAACTCCGCTGGCAGAGCAGGGGCGCCCCTGGCGGCGCGCCCTGCTGTGGCTGGCCCTGCTGGGCCCGTTCTTCTTCGCCAGCTATGGCTTTGCCAACTGGATGGCCGGCCGCCACGCCACGCTGCCGGTGATGGCGTTCGCATGGGAGGTACGCATCCCGTTCGTGCCGTGGACGATCGTGCCGTACTGGTCGATCGACCTGTTCTACGCGATCTCGTTCTTCCTGTGCCGGCAACGGCTGGAACTGGACCGGCACGCATTGCGGCTGTTCAGTGCCCAGCTGATCGCGGTGAGCTGCTTCCTGTTGTGGCCGCTGCGCTTCAGCTTCGAGCGGCCGGAGATCGATGGTGTGTTCGGCTGGCTGTTCGATGTGCTGCTGGGCTTCGACAAGCCGTTCAACCAGGCGCCATCGCTGCACATCGTGCTGCTGATCGTGCTGTGGGTGAAATTCGCGCAGTACCTGCACGGTGCCTGGCGCTGGGTGCTGCATGCGTGGGCGCTGCTGATCGGTGTCTCGGTGCTGACCACGTTCCAGCATCATTTCATCGATATCCCGACCGGGCTGCTGGCCGGCTGGCTGTGCGTCTGGCTGTGGCCAGAGCAGGGCACGCCGCCATTGCGCGCCTGGCGCACTGCGGATGACGCCAGGCGCTGGCGGCTGGCGGCGCTGTACCTGCTCGGGGCGGCGATGCTGCTGGTGCCGGTGTTCCTGCTGCGCGGTGTGGCGCTGTGGTTGCTGTGGCCGCTGGTGTCGTTGCTGCTGGTAGCGCTGGCCTATGCCGGGCTGGGTAAGGCGGTGTTCCAGAAGCGCGCCGATGGACGCCTGACGATGGCCGCGCGCTGGCTGCTGGCGCCGTACCTGGGCGCGGCCTGGATCAATTCGCGGCTGTGGACGCGACGTGCACCGCAGCCGGTCCCCGTGATGGACGGCGTGTGGCTGGGACGTATTCCCTGCACCGTGTTGCCGGCACCGCTGGTGGCCGTCGTCGATACCTGCGCCGAGCTGTCCTGCCGTGCGCCGGGCGCCGCATATGCCAGCGTACCGATGCTGGACCTGGTGGTGCCCACGCCGGAACAGTTGTGCGAGGCGGCCGAGGCCATCGAGCGGCTGCGGACGCAGGGGCCTTTGCTGGTGTGCTGCGCATTGGGTCGTTCGCGCAGCGCCGCCAGCCTGGCGACGTGGCTGCTGCGCAGTGGTCGTGCCACCGATGTCGACGCGGCGGTCGCGATCGTGCGTGCCGCACGCCCCGGCATCGTGCTGGGCCAGGCACATCTGCGTGCCATCGAGGCGGCGAAGGAAGGCCTCGCATGAGCGCGGTTCCCGACCTTGCGACCATGCAGCTGCTGCTGCGCCAGGGGCGTTGGCCAGCGCTGCTGTCGCTGGGGCTGCTGCTGGTGGCGTTGCTGCTGCTTGGCATCGAACCCGGGCTGGCGATGATCGCCGCTGGCCTGTTGCTGCTCAGTCTTGCCGCGGGGCTCGTGCAGGCCTACCACGCGTGGCGGGTAGGCCTGGATGCCAGCCTGCTGCAGCTGTTGCGCGATGAAGGGCTGGACGGCGAAGCCGCTGCGCACCGTACCGACCAGCTGCTGCACGACAGTGGCCTGCGCCGTACGCGGCCCGACGCGCCGCTGCGCGGCTGGGACGTGCGCTGGGCCGGCATGCGCCGCCTGCTGCTGCGCCAGTACCTGCTGACGGCAGTGCAGGCCGCACTACTGGTTCTGGCCGTGTTGTGGCCGCAGACGTGAACGGGAGGGACCGATGTTCGCCGAACTGATTGCCCGCGCCTGCAGTGGCGCGATCCATGTGGTGACCGGCGCCCGCGCGCTGTGGATCGGCTGTGCGCCGTCCAGCGAGCGCCGCGTGTACTACGGCAACCACGCCAGCCATGGTGACTTCGTGCTGATCTGGTCGTCGATGCCACCGGCTTTGCGACGCCAGGTGCGCCCGGTTGCCGCAGCCGAATACTGGCAGCGCGACGGCCTGCGCCGCTACCTGATCGATGCGGTGTTCAACGGCGTCCTGGTCGAGCGCGAGGCAGGCCATCGCCAGCAGGACCCGTTGCAGGCGCTGCGTGATGCGGTGGACGAAGACTGCTCGCTGATCCTGTTCCCGGAAGGCACGCGCAATGTGGGCGACGAGCCGCTGCTGCCGTTCAAGAGCGGCATCTACCACCTGGCGCGGCAACGGCCGGAGCTGGAGTTCGTGCCGGTGTGGATCGACAACCTGAAGCGGGTGATGCCGAAGGGCCGGTTCCTGCCGCTGCCGCTGCTGTGCACGGCCACCTTCGGCACGCCGCTGCGGCTGCAGGCCGACGAGGACAAGGCCGCGTTCCTGGCCCGCAGCCGGCAGGCGCTGCTGGACCTGGCGCCGAATGGAGGGCGCGCATGAGCTATCTGATGGACGTGTCCGGTGACCTGGCCGCGCGCAGCGTGGGCCAGCAGACCGGCCTGTTGTTCGCCGGCGTGGGCGCAGTGCTGGTACTGGCCACGCTGGTGGCGGAGACCCTGCGCTGGCGCCAGCGCGGCCGGCCCAGTGCGGTGATCGCCAATCTGGTGTCGCGCATCCGCGCCTGGTGGGTGATGGCGATCGTGGTCGGGCTGGCGTTGTTCTTCGGCCGTGCCGGGGTGATCGTGCTGTTCGCGATCATCTCGCTGTTCGCGCTGCGCGAGTTCATTACCCTGGCACCGACGCGCTCGGGCGACTACTACGCGCTGCTGGCCGCGTTCTACATCGTACTGCCGTGGCAGTACTACCTGGTGTGGATCGACTGGTACGGCATGTACACACTGCTGATCCCGGTCTATGCATTCTTGTTCCTGCCGATCCTGTCGACCATCGGCGGTGACACCACGCACTACCTGGAGCGGACGGCGAAGGTGCAGTGGGGGCTGATGATCTGCGTGTTCTGCATTTCGCATGTACCGCTGCTGCTGAACCTGCATGTGCCCGGCCATGATCCTTCGCGCAACGTGTTGCTGTTCGCCTTCCTGGTGATCGTGGTGCAGTCCTCGGACGTGCTGCAGTACATCTGGGGCAAGCTGCTCGGCAAGCACCTGATCGCGCCGAAGCTGTCGCCCTCGAAGACGGTGGAGGGCTTCGTGGGTGGCGTGCTGAGTGCCAGCGCGCTGGGTGCGGCGCTGTGGTGGATCACCCCGTTCACGCCGCTGCAGGCATTCGGCCTGTCGCTGCTGATCAACCTGATGGGGTTCTGGGGGGGGCTGGTGATGTCGGCGATCAAGCGCGACCGCGGCATCAAGGACTGGGGCCACATGATCGAGGGCCATGGCGGCATGCTCGACCGGCTCGATTCAGTGTGCTTCGCCGCGCCGGTGTTCTTCCATGTGGTGCGGTATTACTGGAAGGCGGGCGGGGGCGGGTGACCGCACCGGGTGTCATCCACGCATGGCGTGGATCTACCGGGCGGGGGGCGGGTGATTGCACCAGGGGCATCCACGCATGGCGTGGATCTACCGGTCCTGCCATTGTTCATGGGTTTGCCGGCCAGCGGCCGGCACTACCCGTGCGCGCTTACGCGCTGATGCCGTATTCCTTCAGCTTCTTGCGCAGGGTGGCGCGGTGGATGCCCAGCATCGCCGCGGCGCGGCTCTGGTTGCCTTCGCAGTGGTTGAGCACTTCCACGAACAACGGGATTTCCATCTCGCGCAGCACGATCTCGTAGACATCGTCCGCGTCGCAGCCATCAAGGTCACGCAGGTAGCGGCGCACGGACTGGGCGACGTGTTCACGCAGCGGTGGCCGGGGAGCGCCACGACTGTTGTCAGGACGAGAGAGGACAGCGTTCAAGGGGGTTCCCGATTCGGTTGGCCCGTGCGCGCGGAGCGCGCGGCCGGACAAGGTGGTGGCGGCCAGTCTAGCGCGAGCGTGCCCGACCTGCCACGGCTGGTGCCTCTACCTTGGTCAGAGGAAGTCGAAGGTGAATGCGACGGTGGATGCGGCGGGCTCCTGCACGCGGAACGCGATGCGTGCACTCTGGCCCGGTTCCAGCAGGGCCGCGCCGGGGTTCTCGCCGAGGTACTGCGCGGGTGCGAACACGCCGCTGCCGATCACCCGGCCATCGGCATCGGACAGCGACAGGCGCAGGTCCGGCCAGGCCTGTGCCCAGCGCGCATCGTTGCGGATGCTGGCCTGCACCTGCAGCACGCCGGCCTGGCCTGGCAGGGGCCGGATCTCGCGGCTGGTCATGGTGAACGCGGCCGGCTCGTGCCAGGCCGGCAGGCTGCAGCGCAGTACGCCGCACAGTGCCCCCAGCCAGGCGCGGTTGCCGGCGTCGGCGGCCAGTCGTGCACGATCGGCCAGCACGCTCTGCAGGACCAGCAGCAGTGCCAGCCCGGCGACCAGCACCCAGTGCCAGCGCGGCGTCGGCAGCGCGCGTGGCCGCGTGGTGCCCAGGAAACTCGGCGCATCGCCGGCCACGGCCTGCGGGGCCGGGGTGGCAACGACGGGTTCGATCCCGGCCGCTCCGTCGAGGATGACGATGTCATCGCTCTGTCGCGTTTCCTCCATCGGCGGCATGTCCGTGGCCAGCGGGTCGCGGGTTTCCGCTGCCGGGATGTCACGCATCGCCGGGTCGGGCGTGTGCGCATCGGTCGCAGGTGCAGCTTCGCCTTCCGGCGCGGGGCGCAGGAAGGTGGCCAAAGGGCGGCGCGGCGGGTTCGGCTCGGACATGCTCAGGGTGCGGGCTCGGATCCAGCGGTCATTCAATCACGATCAGGCGCGGCGCACGCCGGTGATACGCATCCAGTCACCATCCTGGGTGGCCTGCAGATCGTCGAACCACGCGGCATAGCGCTGCAGCAGTTCGCCTTCCTGGCCATGCAGGATGCCCGACAGGGCGATGCGGCCGCCGGTGGCGACGCGCGCGGCCAGCAGCTCGGCCAGTGCATCCAGCGCCGAGGCGAGGATGTTGGCAACCACGACCGGATAGGTGGCGACCGGTTCGTCCTGTGGCAGGTATACGTGCATGCGGGCCTGCTCGCCATTGCGTTCGGCATTGTCGGCGGTGGCGACCAGCGCCTGCGGGTCGTTGTCCACGCCGATGGCGTCGGCGGCACCCAGCTTCAGCGCTGCCAGCGCGAGGATGCCCGAGCCGCAGCCGAAGTCGAGCACGCGCTGGCCCTGCAGCTGGCCGTCCACGGCCAGCTGGTCCAGCCAGCGCAGGCACAGTGCGGTGGTCGGGTGGGTGCCCGAGCCGAACGCCAGGCCCGGGTCCAGCCGCACCACGGCGGCATCGGCGGCCTGCGCGGCGTCCGGCAGTTCATGGTTCCACGGCACGATCCAGGTACGGCTGCCGAAATCCATCGGCTGGAACTGGTCCAGCCAGGCGCGTTCCCAGTCCTCGTCCTCGACCGCGCGGAAGCTGCCGCCGCTCCAGTCCAGTTCCGGGTCGAACGATTCCAGTGCGGCCAGCAGCAACAGCGCATTGCTGTCGGCGGGGAACAGTGCGCTCAGCACCAGGGTGTCCCACAGGGGGGTTTCACCTACGCCGGGTTCAAGGATGGCCTGTTCGTTGCTGGTGTCAGCTTCGGCATCGAGCAGGGTCACGGCCAGTGCGCCAACGTCCTCCAGCGCATTTTCATAGCGGGGCTGGGTGGCTTCGGTGCAGCGCAGGGTCAGTTCCAGGAACGGCATGGCGGTGGGGACAGTCGCGGGAAAGGGGGCCATGCTAGACCATCGGGGCGTCTCCGTATTGCCTGAGATGCCACCCCGAGATGAACGGGGGTAGTTCAGACAGGCCTCTCCGGCCTTGCTAAACTCGGCGCTTTCCTGTGCGCCGTGATCGCTTACCGCCGCCGATGGCCTTCGCTCCGACCCTGAAAACCTGGTTGCTCGTGCTGCCGGCGGTGGCCGTGCTGGGCGTGGCCGGGTATCGGGCCAGCGGCCACGCTGCGGGCGTGGCATCGCCGTCGCCGGACCTGCCGACCGCCGTGGCCAGCCGCGACAGCGGAGCGCCGCTGCCGGTGGTACCAGAAGCGCTGGCGCGGCGGCTGGCCGCCTTCGAGCGCGGCAACATGCTGCCGTCGGGCCTGCCGCTGGACCTCCGTGCCGACATCGAAGACGCCAGCGATCTGTATGCCTACGCCCAGCGCCTGCGCGTGCAGGCCGATTCCGGAAACCATGAGGCGCGCTGGATGCTCAGCCGCGTCTATGACTATTGCGCGCAGTACGCACTTGATCCGGGCGGCTACCGCCTGGACAACAACGTACTGAGCGGGCTGGGCTTGACCGCAGCGCCGGCGATGATCGAGGCACGCGAGCGCGTGGCGCAGCGGTGTGGCGGTTTCGTGCCGGGTGACAAGCTGGGCGCGGCGCTGGTGCTGGCCGAACGCCGCAAGGCGGCCGCGCAGGGCAACCTTGCCGCAGAAGCATCGCTGTTCGCCGAGGGTGAGCCGTTGCATGACAGTGCCGAGTACCGCCGTGACCTGGTCGAGCGCGTGCGCACCTCGCGTGATCCGGAGGCCTATATGGCCATCGCGCCGGGCATGGGCGTGCGTGCAGCCGGTGACAGCGCGCTCGATGGCCTGGTGGCGGGCGAACAGCTCAGTGAACTTGCATGGCGGCTTGCGGCCTGCGAACTCGGTCTACCGTGTGGAGCGGACAGCGTGCTGGTCAACAGTTTGTGTGCGAACGGAGGGATCTGTTCGCAGGATGGAGCGCAGGATTTCCGGGATTTCGTGTATGACGCTGCGGTATCGCGGCAAGGTGCTGGGAAAATGAAGGAATGGATCAAGCGATTGGTTGGAAAGAGGGACGGCCGATGAATTACCGTCGATTCCTGCATGGGGCCAAGTTCTGGTTCTGGGTGGCGCTGTTCGTGGCCTACTCGGCCGGTGCGGTCGGCCTGCTGATGATCGATACCTACGAGGATCGCTACCGGCATCTGTCGAAGGTGGAACTGACCACGGTGAAGGCGCAGGAGGACGTGCGCCGCGCCGGTGCCAGCCAGGTCGCTGCGGTCTATCGCGCGCAGAGTGGCATGCCGTTCGCTTCACTGCCGGCCGGCAGCACCTTCCAGGTGGTGTGGCCGGATGGTTCCACCGAAACCATGGTGATCGTCGATCCAACCTCGCCCAATGGCGTGCGGCCGCTGGCCAACTCGCAGATTCCGGCGACGGCGGCGGACGCGCGCTGAGCCGGTTCCGGTAGAGCCGAGCCTGCGCTCGGCTCCACGGCAACAGAAAAAGGGCGGGGATATCCCCGCCCTTTTCATGTCCAGCACCTGCTACCGATCAGGTCAGCGCGATCGGCTTGTTCTTGCGCTCGGCAAGACGCTTTTCCAGGTAATGGATGTTCTGGCCACCGGCCTGGAAGCCCTTGTCGCGCATGATCCGCTGCTGCAGGGCAATGTTGGTCTTGATGCCATCGACCACCATCTCGCTCAGTGCCACCCGCATGCGGGCGATGGCGGTTTCGCGGTCCGGACCGTGCACGATCAGCTTGCCGATCATCGAGTCGTAGTTCGACGGCACGCGGTAGCCACTGTAGATGTGGGTGTCCACGCGCACGCCGGGGCCACCCGGCGGGTGGAAGCCGGTGATGGTGCCCGGGCTCGGCACGAAGGTCTCAGCGTCTTCGGCGTTGATGCGGCACTCGATGGCATGGCCGGTCAGCACCACGTCGCTCTGCTTGATCGACAGCTTCTGGCCAGCGGCGATCTTCAGCTGCTCGGCCACCAGGTCGATGCCGGTGACCATTTCGGTGACCGGATGCTCCACCTGGATGCGGGTGTTCATTTCGATGAAGTAGAAGCGGCCGTCCTCGTACAGGAACTCGAACGTGCCGGCACCGCGGTAGCCGATGCGCACGCAGGCTTCGGTACACACCTTGCCGATCTGCTCGCGCTGTTCGGCGCTGATGCCCGGTGCCGGTGCTTCTTCCACCACCTTCTGGTGGCGGCGCTGCATCGAGCAGTCACGTTCGCCGAGGTGGATGGCGTTGCCCTGGCCGTCGGCCAGCACCTGGATCTCCACATGGCGCGGATTCTCCAGGAACTTCTCCATGTAGACCTCGCCATTGCCGAACGCGGCCTTGGCCTCGCTCTTGGTGGTTTCGATCGAGGTCTTCAGCGAGGCTTCGGCGTGCACGACACGCATGCCGCGGCCACCGCCACCGCCGGCCGCCTTGATGATGACCGGATAACCGATCTCACGGGCGATCTTGGTGTTGGCGACGATGTCCTCGCCCAGCGGGCCGCCCGAGCCGGGCACGCACGGCACGCCGGCGGACTTCATGGCGCGGATGGCTTCGACCTTGTCACCCATCATGCGGATGGTGTCGGCCTTGGGGCCGATGAAGATGAAGCCGGATTCTTCAACGCGCTCTGCGAAGTCTGCGTTCTCCGACAGGAAGCCGTAGCCCGGGTGGATGGCCTGGGCGTCGGTGACTTCCGCCGCGGCGATCAGCGCGGGGATGTTGAGGTAGCTCTGCGGCGACGGTGCCGGGCCGATGCAGACCGACTCGTCGGCCATGGCCACGTGCTTGAGGTTGCGGTCGACCGTGGAGTGCACAGCCACCGTGCGGATGCCGAGGGTATGGCACGCGCGCAGGATGCGCAGCGCGATCTCCCCTCGGTTGGCGATGACGACTTTGTCGAGCATGGCGTGCCCCTCAGCCGATCACGAACAGCGGCTGGTCGAATTCCACCGGCTGGCCGTTCTCGCCGAGGATGGCGACGATGGTGCCGGACTTGTCGGCTTCGATCGGGTTGAACATCTTCATCGCTTCGATGATGGCCAGGGTTTCGCCTTCCTTGACCTGCTGGCCAACGGTGACGAAGGCCGGCTTGTCCGGGGCGGACGAGGCGTAGAAGGTGCCGACCATCGGCGAGCGCAGCACGTGGCCTTCCGGCAGCGCCGGGCCCGGCTTGGCGGTGCCGCCGGTGGAGGCTTCGGTCGGCGACTGCATCGGCATCGCCTGCGGCGCCGGAGCGGCCGGAGCGGCATACACCGGGGCAGCAATCGGGGCGGCATAGCCGGCCACCGGGGCACGCGACAGGCGCACCGACTCTTCGCCTTCCTTGATTTCGATTTCAGCCAGGTTCGACTCTTCCAGCAGGTCGATCAGCTTCTTGATTTTGCGGAGATCCATGGTGGCCTCTTTGCTCTTGATGTCAGTGTGGTGGAGAGTGCGGTTGCACCCGGGTCAAAGCAGTTCGTAGAACTCGCGCAGCTGCCGCGTACGGTCGCGCGCGAGGGTGGTCAGGCAGCGCATCTGTGCGCCGTTGCGTGCCGTACCATCGGAATTGAGGGCATAGACTGCGTTGCAGTCGTGGTCGCGCAGCTGTATCCAGGCACGCTGGGCCAGGACCAGCTCCTGCTCGGCATCGCCGCAGTAGCTGCAGCCGCCGCCCTTGGCTGGCGTGCGCAGCTGCTGGCGTGCCAGGGCATATGTGGCGTTGAGTTCCGCATCAGCGGCTGCGGCCACGTCCGAGGCGCACAGGTCGCTCTCCATCGTGGTGGTCGGATGCGCGCAGTCGATGCCTTCTTCCTTGCGGTCGAAGGCGACGGCGGCACCGCACAGGCCGGCCCACAGCATGATGCTGGCGAGCACGCGCGGCAGCATCTTCACGCGCTGGCCGCCTGCACGCGCAGCAGCGCCGCGTCCATCGCATAGCGATAGCTGTCGGCACCGAAGCCGCACACCACGCCCACCGCCTTGTCACTGAAGTAGCTGTGCTGGCGGAACGGTTCGCGGCTATGCGGGTTGGACAGGTGGATCTCGATGAACGGCACCGCCACCGCCGCCAGCGCATCGCGCAGGGCAACCGAGGTGTGGGTGAAGGCGGCGGGGTTGATCAGGATGAAAGCGGTTCCGTCGTTGCGTGCGGCCTGCACGCGGTCCACCAGTACATGCTCGGCGTTGGACTGCAGGCTTTGCACGGTGTGCCCGGCGGCCGATGCCTGGGTGGCCAGGGCCTGATCGATGTCGGCCAGCGTGGTGTGGCCGTAGACCTCCGGCTCGCGGGTGCCGAGCAGGTTGAGGTTGGGGCCGTGCAGGACCAGCAGCTTCGCCATGGGATCCGGAAGACGGGAAAGGGCGGCAGTCTGGCGGAACCGGCGGATGCTGTCCAGTTCGGCGAAGTTTGCCGCGTTTCAATCGTATGTTTGAAATTCGCCGGAGCGCTTGTGGCCGTATGGCGGGCGCTGGATCAAGGCGCGCTGAACGCCGCGCTGGCCGGGGATGCGCGCACGTAGGCCGACGATGGCAGCAAGGCCCATGGGGCGGTCGATCCACGTCATGCGTGGATGAGGGCCGCCGATCAGTAGATCCATGCCATGCGTGGATGAGGGCCGCCGATCAGTAGATCCACGCCATGCGTGGATGAGGGAAGTTCGGTGCTCAGCAAGCTACGCACCCACCGGAGGGTGGCTCAAGGTGCGCAGCAAGCTACGCACCCACCGAAGGGCGGCTCAAGGTGCGCCGCAAGCTACGCACCCACCGGAGGGTGGCTCATGGTGCGCAGCAAGCTACGCACCCACCGGAGGGCGGCTCAAGGTGCGCAGCAGGCTACGCACCCACCGGAGGGTGGCTCATGGTGCGCAGCAGGCTACGCACCCACCGGAGGGCGGCTCAAGGTGCGCAGCAAGCTACGCACCCACCGGAGGGCGGCCCAGGGTGCGCAGCACGCCACCCACCGCAACCGCCGCATGCCCACTCACGTCTCCAGTGGCACCGTCGGCACCACGTTCGGGAAGACCTCTTCCAATGCCTCCCGCTCGCCGGGCTTCGGCGCCGGCCAGTTGTAGGCATTCACCGGCTGCGCGCGGTTCACCCACAACGCGTAATGCAGATGATCGGCGCGACCATCACCGGTATTGGGGTGGATCAGGATGGTCAGGCCCAGGCTGTTGAGCTGCAGCCAGGGCACCAGTACCGGCAGCAGGTCGTTGGTGAAGCCGAAGTAGAACGACGGGGTGACATGCGGGCCACGTGGCTGCAGGTTCCAGTTGCCCAGTTCCACCGGGAAGCGCTCGGCGGCCCAGCGCCGCAGCAGCGCGGCCTTCTGGAAGCTGTCCTCATCGAAGTAGATGTGCGCGTGATAGCTCTTGATGGCGGTGTAGGCGCGTGGCGTGGCGGGCAGCGTGGCCTCGCCAGGGCGCACGCTGGCCGGGCGCGGGGTGGGTTCGCTGGCGGTGGCCTGGCCCCAGGGGCTGCGGCCCTCGGGCGCTGGCGGAACAATGGCGCGGAAGCCGGGCCGCCCGGGTTCGGTGGTGTTCACGGTGCTGTCGCTGCGCGCGGCGGCGGTCGACGCGCTGGCCAGGCCGCCGGCGGCCAGTCCGGCCGAAGCGATCAGGCGGCGACGAGCGGGCGAGAGCAGGTCGGCCCAGTGGGCGTCATCGTCGCCGGCGTCGATGAGGGTGTGCGGGTCCGGGTGCATGAAGGGCTCCGTGGCGGCTTTGTGTGGGCAGGCAAGGCAAGCACGCTCGGGCAGGGCTGCCGGTGGCGTCCAATAAGAAGCCGGCATCACCTCATGCACGGCGGGCTTCGTCGCCATTGAGCGCGACCGGGCGGCAGGCTAGGGTGCAGGTCTGCCCCCCCGGAGCGCGCCATGGTCCCGCCTGATGCCGACACCGCGCGCAAGCGCGCTGCCTTCCGCCAGCTGCATGCTGCGGGGTGCTTCGTGCTGCCCAACCCATGGGACGTGGGCAGTGCGCGCTACCTGCAGCGGCAGGGCTTCCTGGCGCTGGCCACCACCAGCGCCGGCTGTGCCTGGAGTGAAGGGCGGCCGGATGGCGCGGTTTCACTGCCGGCCACGCTGGAGCATCTGAGATTGATGGCGGCGGCGACCTCGTTGCCGTTGAATGCCGACTTCGGTGATGGTTTCGGTGCCAGCCCGCAGCTGGTCGCCGAGGCAGTGAGCGCTGCCATCGATACCGGCATCGCGGCGCTGTCCATCGAGGATGCCAGCGGCGTGGCCGATGCACCGTTGCGCCCGATCGGCGAGGCCGTCGAGCGCCTGCGTGCAGCGCGCACGGCGATTGATCAGGCCGGTGGCGACGTGCTTCTGGTGGGGCGTGCGGAGAATTTCTTCGTTGGCGTACCGGATCTGCAGGACACCTTGCGGCGCCTGCGTGCCTACGCCGAGGCCGGTGCCGATGTGCTGTATGCACCGGGCATCAGCACGCGCGAGCAGATCAGTGCGGTGGTCGCCGCGGCGGGAGCGAAGCCGGTCAACCTGCTGGTGGGTGGGCCGACGCCGCTGAGCCTGCAGGACATCGCCGCCCTGGGCGTTCGCCGGGTCAGCCTGGGCGGTGCGCTGGCGCGCGCGGCCTGGGGCGGCTTGATGCAGGCCACCCAGCCGATCGTGCAGGAGGGGCGCTTCGATGGCCTGCAGCAGGCGGCAGCGGGCGCAGCGTTGAACGCGTTGTTCCGCTGACCGAACCGCCGCCACAGGTCCAGGCCCAGGGATCGGCCGACGGATCCGCGCCCGGCGTGGATGGATGAGCCCGCAGGCAGCGATATCCTGCCATTGCGCTACAGCGTTTCCACTTCACCCTTGGGCAGGGTTACGCCCGGCTCCAGTGCAGGCAGCAGATGCCACAGCAGCGAAGGGTCTTCCATCAGCCCGGCGCCATCCAGATAGCTCCACTGCGCGGCGCCGACGCGACGCACGGCGACCATGAACGAGGTGCTGCGGATCGGGGTTTCGCGTACACGCAGCAGTGACTGCCGTGGGACGAAGCAGACTTCCTCGTCGCCGGCGGCATAGGTGCGGCTGGGCACCCCGGCCTCGTCACTGATGATGACGACGCCGGCCTTGTGCAATGCCTTGATGGTATCGCGGGTCGATCGGGCATAGCGCTCATCACCGCCGGCCAGGCGCTTCAGGCTGGGATGCGTGCGGGCGATGATCAGCTCGGCATCACCTTGGGCAAGTGCGGCCAGCATCGCCTGCACGTCCTGGCGCAGGCCGGCCGATTCGGCAGGGGTGAGCTCGCCGGCCAGGGCTGGCGGTGCCAGCGTGGCCAGCAGCAGGAACAGCAGTGGGGCGAACAGGTGTCGGAACATCGTCAAGCGTCTCACGGGCAATCGCCGCACTATACGGTGGACGCGAAAACAGCGTCCCACGCATGGCGCTGGTATCCTGGATGCTGTTACTTACCATTGGTAGGTAATGCTTCCTGGAGATCCCCACATGCACAGCCTCGTTGTCATCACCCATCCTGAGCCCGGTTCGCTCACCCATGCCATCGCCCAGCACATCGGCGAGGCGATCGCTGCGGCCGACGCCCGCAACACCGTGGCCTACGCCGACCTGATGGACGAAGGCTTCGACCCACGGTTCACTCCGGGGGACCAGGCATTGTTCCGCGGTACCGGCGTGGTGCCGGACGATGTCGCGGCCGAGCATGCACGGCTGGACGCCACCGACACGCTGGTGCTGGTCTATCCGCTGTACTGGTGGTCGTTCCCTGCATTGCTGAAGGGGTGGATCGACCGCGTGTTCACCCAGGGCTGGGCCTACCAGGACGGCGCCGATGGCAAGGTGCAGAAGAAGCTGCACCGCCTGCGCGTGCATCTGATCGGCGTCGGTGGAGCGGGCGCGGAGATGATCGAACGGCGCGGCTACGGCGCAGCGATGAAAACGCAGATCGACATGGGCATCTTCGACTACTGCGGCGCCCACGTACTGTCGTCCGAACTACTGCTGGAGGCCGACAGCGGCGCGGCCGAGGCGCATCTGCAGACCGCGCTGCAGATCGGCCGTAAAATCGGTACTCCGACAAGCTGATCGCCGTGTTCCGCCGATGCCTGCCAACGCCGCCCCCACGCGCCGCCGACTGACCCGAGAGCAACGCGCCCGCCAGTTGCTGGATGTGGCCTGGGCACTGGTCGGCGAAGAAGGCACCAGCGCGCTGACGCTGGGGCGGCTGGCCGAGGCCGCCGGCGTGACCAAGCCGGTGGCCTACGATCACTTCGTGACCCGCAATGGCTTGCTGGCGGCGCTCTATGATGACTATGACGGACGCCAGACGGTGGTCTTCCACGAGCGCATCGGCCGCGCCCGGGCGCAGCTGGCCGACCGGGCGGCGGCCATCGCCTCCGGCTACATCGACTGCATCCTCAGCCAGGGCAGTGAAGTGCAGGGCATCCTCGCCGCACTGGTGGAGGCGCCGGAACTGCATGAGGTACGGCGGCGCTACCAGCAGGATTTCATCGACAACTGCCAGGTCTGGCTGGGCCCGTTCGCCGCCGAGGGAACGGTGCCATTGGCGGGACGCTGGGCGATCCTCGGTGCGGCTGAAACCCTTTCGGAGGGCGTGGCTGCCGGTGCGCTGGACAAGGCCGATGCCGAGGCCGAGCTTCAGCGCCTGATTGTGGCAACGGTCAAGCGGCGCTGAGCCGCACGAGCGATCAGCCGTCGGCCAGCGCGGCGAATCCTGCCGCCAACTGATCGCGCACCAGCGCGTCGCGCGCGTCGCGGCTTTCAGAACCCAGCACCACGGTGATCAGGCGCACCGGCGGGTCCCGTCCGGGCACTGCCCGGCATGCAGTGGCGGCCAGGCAGAAGCCTGCGGCCCGGGTGTAGCCGGTCTTCAAGCCATCCACGCCGTCTTCGCCAAGCAGGGCGTTCTGGTTGTTGCGGTGGAAGCTGCCATGCGCGAACGCGCGCTGCGCGGTGATTGCCAGTATCTGCGGATGATCGTTCAACAGGCAGGCGGCGAGCACCGCCATGTCGCGCGCGCTGGAGGCATGGTTCGGCGTGGTGATGCCGGAGACGCTGGCAAACCACGTGCTGCGCAGCCCCAGCTGGCGCGCGTGCCGGTTCATGCGGTCCAGGAATGCCGTCTGCGATCCGTCCAGATGGCGCGCGATCGCCAGCGCAGCATCATTGCCGGAGACGATCATCAATCCTTCCAGCAGGCGCGCCAGGCTGATTGTTTCGCCGGGCGCCAGGCCCATGCGCGTTTCATCTTTGGCCACGGCGTGCACATCGTCGTCGGCGATGGTGACGGTCTCGTCCCAGCCACGTCCGCTCTCTTCGACGCACGCATAGGCGGCGTAGGCGGTCATCAACTTGGTCAGCGATGCCGGTTGCCGCGCGGTTTCAGCGTTGTGCTGGTGGATCACCGCGAACGTGCCGGCTTCAACGGTGATGGAGGAGGGCGCGGTCGGCGATGCTGGCATGTCGGGAAGGCTGTACGGGAATGCCGCACGAGGATAGCGGATCACAGGCGTGCGGACCGGTTCCCGGCATGAATCTTGCCTGTGCATCGCCCCGTACGAATGTGCCGGCAAGTACGCTAACGTTGCGCCTCCGCCGGGCCGGAAAGCCCGATTTTCCAGTAGCGAAAGGATATCCATGAAGAAGCGTCTGATCGTCACCGGCCTGGCCTGCCTGATGCTGGTGGCATGCGCCAACCCGAAGAACACGGTGATTCCGCAGGACGTGGACCAGTTGGCCACGATCAAGCCCGAGCTGGAGAAGCTCACCCCTGAAGAACAGCAGCTGGCTGCCGCCTACATCGTGCGTGTGACCCTGACGTCGAAGATGGCCGGCGTATTCGGCGGCAAGGAAGGCCAGGGCATTCCGCCGGGCATGACGCTGGGCAAGGCCGTGGAAGAGCAGCGCCGCTTCGTCGAAGAGCGCAAGGCCGAGGAAGCGCGCCAGGCCACGTTGAAGGCGGAACTGGAAGCGCGTCGCGAAGCGGCGATGAAGCCACTGCGCGAAGCGGTCACCGTCACCGTGGTGTCCAAGGGCATCGAAGTGCAGCGTTCGCATGGCATCACCACCGACGAACTGCTGGTCGTGGATTTCGGCTACCAGAACAACACCGGCAAGGACATCGCCGGCGTGAAGGGCTATGTGTCGGTACGCGATCTGTTCGGCGAGGAGATTTCCGGATTTGCCATCACCAATGACGTGACCATTCCGGCCGGCCAGAGCGTGATCTGGCAAGGCAGCCGCTCGGTGCGTTTCGCGCAGACCCAGAGCAATGACCGCAAGCTGGCCAGCCTGGATGAGAGCAAGTACACGGTGGTGTGGACGCCGGAAGCCGTGGTGTTCGTTGATGGCAGCTCGCTGACGTTGCCGCAGGACGCGGCGTCCTGAGCCCGTCGGCCGGACCCGATGGCGGGTCCGGCCCCTTGGGCGCTGCTCCGGTGGCGCCCGCACACTCCTGCAATATAGCAATGCTATAACGTTGCAAAAGCGACGCGATCCGTCGCTGATCCGTTTGCAGGAGCCCATGAACCGACCCGTTGCGCGACGTTGGCTGTGCCCGTCGATCCTGGCCGTACTGGCCACCCTGAGCGGCTGCCAGCCGAACCTGCGCGCCGATGCTGTTCCCGTCGCCGAAGCCCGTCCGCACAACGTGATCGTGATGATCAACGACGGTGCCGGCTGGGGTACCTGGGATGCGGCGGCCTACTGGCAGTACGGCAGCCGCGAAGGCGCACCGTATGCCGATTTCCCGCAGCGCCTGGCGGTGACCACCTTCCCGTTGAACGCCAGCAGCCAGCCGACCCGCGACAGCGCGCAGACCCTCGGCTACGACGCAGCCAGGGCGTGGGATGACACCCCGGTACCGGCGCCGGACCTGCCGTTCGCCGGCTACCAGTACCTGGCGGCGGTCGCGACCGACAGCGCGGCGGCGGGCACCGCGTTGTCCTCGGGTATCAAGACCTACAACAACGCCATCAACTTCAACAATGATGGAAACGCGGTCGAGTTCAACACGCTGCGCGCCAAGCGCCTGGGCATGGCCACCGGCGTGGTCACCTCGGTGCCGTTCGCGCATGCCACGCCAGCCGCGTTCGCTGCGCAGAACGCGTCGCGCAACAGCTACCACGCCATTGCGCACCAGATGCTGGCGCAGGGCCACATGGACCTGGTGATGGGCACCGGTGGTCCCGGCTACAGCGTTGATGGTCGCGCCTGTGAGGAGGGCGCGGGCGCGGCGAAGGCCGAGGGCTGCGCGAACCCGTGGGAGTGGGTCGCGCAGCAGGACTGGCAGCAGCTGGAGGCGGGCAGCACCATTGCCGGCAATCCAGCGGGGCCGTGGCGCCTGATCCGCAGCAAGGAGGAGTTCGCCGCACTGGCGCAGGGACGGCTGCCGGCCGACCGGCCACTGATCGGGGTACCGCGCGTGGCCAATACGCTGCAGCAGGCGCGCCAGCTGCAGGTGCTGGGCAAGGATGCGACCACGCCGTCCGGCGTGAGGAAGATCGACAGCGTCCCCGACCTGGCAACCATGACGCGTGGCGCGCTGCGGTTCCTGCAGCAGCGTTCGAGCAAGGGCCTGTTCCTGATGGTGGAAGGCGGCGCCACCGACTGGGCGGCGCATACCAGTGCCTGCGGCACCGAATGGCACTACGGCCAGTGCAGCGACCAGCCGCAGTTCGGCCGCCTGATTGAGGAAACCGTGGAGTTCAACGACGCGGTGACGGCGGTGGTCGAATGGATCGAACGCAACGGGGGCTGGGAACGCAATCTGCTGATCGTCACCACCGACCATGACAACAGCATGCCGATGGGCCCGGATGCACAGAAGGTTGCCTTCGCGCCGGTACGCAACAATGGCCGCGGACGCATGCCGGGAATGAGCTTCCGCCCAACCGGCAACCACTCCAACGCGCTGGTGCCGCTGTGGGCCAAGGGCGCCGGCGCGGAGCTGCTTGGAAAGCGCGTGCGCGGTATCGATGCCGGATACCGCGAGCATGTGCGCTGGAATGACGGCAGTTACATCGACAACACCGACGTGGCTGCGGCGGTGCAGGAGGCGCTGCAGCGCTAGGGACGTACCGGCCAGCGGCCGGCACTGCCGGACGGTGGGCGTTGTACCGGCGCGGCGGGCTGCGGAGCGCACCGCGGCGGGACCGGGCTGGCCAGCTGCCGTGCCAGCTCGGCGCTGGCCACGTGGCCGTGCAGGAACAACAGGCTGCCGAAGATGTTCATGAGCGTGCCTCCACTTGAGTGGATTGCACGATACGGGCAGCATGGAAGGGCAAAAAGCGACATTTCCGCAAGCTCGCCTTGAGAGGAATTCAAAGCTTATGTCCCGTCCACCCCTCCATGCCCTGCAGGGCTTCGTGGCCGCCGCACGGCTGGGCAACCTGTCACGTGCGGCGGCGTCGATGAACCTGACGGTCAGTGCGCTCAGCCACCAGATGCGCCAGCTGGAGGAGCGACTCGGGCAGCCGCTGCTGGTCCGCCAACCGCGGGGCGTCACCCTCACCCTGGAGGGGCAGCGCCTGCTCGACCAGGTCGGCCCGCATCTGGATGCGATCAACGAGGCCTTCCAGCCCTATGCGGCACGCGCCGAGCACGTGCTGACGATCAGCGCGGTGCCGTCGATGGCGTCGGCGTGGCTGGTGCCGCGCCTGGGTCACTTCGTGGCTGAACACCCACAGATCGAGATCAACCTGCAGTCGAGTGAACGCCTGATCGATTTCGAGCGGCAGCGCCAGTTCGACGCCGCGCTGCGACTGGGCAGCGGACAGTGGCCGGGCCTGGTGGTGGAGCCGCTGTTCGACGAATGGCTGTTGCCGATGGCCAGCCCGGCATTGATCGAGCGCATGGGAGGGATCGACCGCGTGCCCCTGAACCAGTGGCCGCTGCTGGGTGACCCCGATGGCGCGTGGGGGGCCTGGTTCGCGTTGAGCGGGCTCAGCCCGCCGCCGCGCTTCGTGGCGGTGCTGGATGATTCGGAGGCACACCACCGTGCGGCGCTGGACGGGGTGGGCGTGGCGCTGGGGCGGGTGACGCGGGCGCGCCTGTTGCTCGATTCCGGCCAACTGGTTGCGCTGTCCAGCCTGCGCCTGAAAACCGCCTGGCCACACTGGCTGGTCTACCCGCAGCGTTCGGCCCGCCATCGCGGCTTTCTCGCCTTCCGCGACTGGCTGCACGCGCAGGCTGCCGAGCATGTGAGGCACATGGCGGCGCAGGAGTCGCCAGGCTAGACAGGTGCACCGGCCTGTGCAGCCGCTGTCATCAGGGCGTGGCCGGGCGCGGCGAAGCTGGGAACCTCCGCCCAACGCTGCCTGCCGCCATGCGCTACCGCCTTGCTGTCCTTGATATCGCCGGAACCACTGTTGCCGATCCGGGCCTGGTCGCGCAGGCCTTCGCCGACGCGATGGCCGCCGCCGGCCACGCCATCGAAGTGGAGGACGTGCGCCCACTGATGGGCTATCCCAAGCCGCAGGCGATCGCGCGGCTGCTGGGGGCCACGGTGGACGACCCGCGCGTGGTGCCGATCCACACCGACTTCGTGGCGCGCATGCTCGAGTGCTATCGCCATGCACCGGGCATTGCGCCGCTGCCGGGCGCCGAGGCGCTGTTCGACACGCTGCGCGCGCACGGCATCCGCATCGGCCTGGATACCGGGTTCTCGCGCGACATCGCCGAGGTGATCATCGAACGGCTCGGCTGGCACGATCGCATCGACGCGCTGGTGGCCAGCGATGAAGTGCCGTCGGGCCGCCCGGCGCCGTACATGATCCAGGCACTGATGCAGCGCACCGGTGTCGACGATGCTGCGACGGTGGTCAAGGTGGGTGACACCGAAGTCGACATCAACGAAGGGCGCAATGCCGGTGTCGGCCTGAACGTGGCGGTTACCACCGGCGCCTTCACCCGTGCCGAACTGCTGCCGCATGGGCCGGACCACATCATCGATCATCTCGACCGCCTGCCGGCGCTGCTTGGCCCGGCACGCTCCGGCACGGTCGCCGCTGCATGAACCGGGCATCGCTGTGGGCGCGCCTGCAGGGGCATCCGCTGGCGCTGACCGTGTTCGCCGGCAGCGCCGCGCTGTCCACCTACGCGTGCATGTATGCCTTCCGCAAACCGTTTGCGGCCGCCTCGTTCGACCACCAGCATCTGTTCGGCGCCGACTACAAGGTGTGGCTGGTGGTGGCGCAGGTGCTGGGCTACATGTGCAGCAAGTTCATCGGCGTACGGGTGATCGGCGAACTGCGCGCCGAGCGCCGTGCCAACCTGCTGCTGGGCCTGATAGGTATCTCGTGGCTGGCCCTGCTTGGCTTCGCACTGGTGCCGGCACCCTGGAACATCCCGTTCCTGTTCCTCAACGGCCTGCCCCTGGGCATGGTCTGGGGCCTGGTGTTCAGCTATCTGGAAGGGCGACGGACCACCGAAGCGATGGGCGCGATCCTCGCCTCCAGCTTCATCATGGCCTCCGGCGTGGTGAAGTCGGTCGGCAAGTGGCTGCTGCTGCAGGGCGTGAGCGAGTTCTGGATGCCCTTCCTGTGCGGCCTGCTGTTCCTGCCGCTGCTGCTGGTGTCGGTGCGCATGCTCGAACGCATTCCCGCCCCGGACGCCGCCGACCTGCGCGAGCGCTCGCCACGCCTGCCGATGGACCGTGCGCAGCGTCGTGCTTTCGTGCGCCGCTTCCTGCCGGGGCTGGCGCTGATGATCCTCTGCTACGTATGCCTGACCGTGGTCCGCGATTTCCGCGACAGCTTCGAAGCCGAGCTGTTCCGCGAGCTGGGCTACGGTGGCAGCGCCGGCGTGTTCGCCGCCATCGAAACGCCAGTGGCGTTCGCGGTGCTGGCACTGACTGCCGGCCTGACCTGGTTCCGCAACAACCTCAACGGCCTGATGGCATTGCACGTGCTGATGTTCATCGGCCTGGCCACCGCAGGATTGAGCACGCTGGCATTCCGCGAAGGCATGCTGCACCCGCTGGCATGGCTGGGGTTGGTGGGCTTCGGCCTGTATCTGGCCTACGTTCCCTTCAACTGCGTGTTCTTTGAGCGCCTGATCGCCACTTTCAAGGTGGCCGGCAACGTCGGCTTCGTGATGTACCTGGCCGATGCCTTCGGTTACCTCGGCAGCGTGCTGGTACTGCTCGGTCACGAGTTCTCCGGCCTGCAGCTGTCCTGGGTGCGCTTCTTCTCCAGTGCCGTGATCCATCTGTCGCTGCTGGGCGGTGCCTGCCTGCTGTTGTCCCTGCTGTACTTCCACCACAAGGCGTTGCGCCTGGCCCGCATGCCGGCACTCGCCTCCGTCTGAGTCCATCCCCCATGAAGAACACAACCGCCCTCGTGGTCGGTGCCGGCATCGTCGGTCTGGCCGTGGCCCGCGCACTGGCTGTCCGAGGCTGCAAGGTCACCGTGCTGGAGCGCCATGAACGCGCTGTCGGCGCCTCCATCCGCAACTTCGGCATGGTCTGGCCGATCGGCGTGCCCAATGGACCGCTGTATGAGCGCGCGCTGCGCTCGCGGCAGATCTGGCAGGAGCTGATCGACATTGCCGGCCTCTGGCACGATCCCAGCGGATCGATGCATGTCGCCCATGCCGACGACGAGTGGGCCGTGCTGCAGCAGTATGCGGCGGCCAATGCGCAGCTGCGCCCCTGCCGCCTGCTGGACCGCGACGCAGCACTGGCGAAGTCGCCAGCACTGGTTGCACGCGAACTGCGCGGCGCGCTGTTCAATGCCGACGAGCTGGTCGTCGATCCACGCCAGGCGATTCGTGCACTGCCGGATGTCCTGCGCGAGTGCCATGGTGTGCAGTTCCATTGGTGCACCCCCGTGACGGCGGTGGAGAGTGGTCGCGTGTGGTCCGGGAATCGCCAGTTCGAGGCCGACCAGGTCTTCGTCTGCAGCGGCCCGGAGTTCGAGCAGCTGTATCCGGAGTTGTACGCGGCAGCGCCATTGACCCGCTGCAAGCTGCAGATGCTGCGCCTGGCTGCGCAGCCATCCGGCTTCCGCCTGGGTGCCGCGCTGTGTGGTGGCCTGTCGCTGGTGCACTACGCCGGTTTCCGCGAGGCTGCGGACGTCGCCCCGTTGCAGGCACGCTACCAGGCCGAGCATGCCGACCTGATCGAACTGGGCATCCACGTGATGGCAGCGCAGAACGGTCTCGGTGAAGTCACCATCGGCGACTCGCATGCCTACGCGCACACGCACGACCCGTTCGATGAGCACGCCATCAACCAGAAGGTGCTCGACTACCTGGCCCGCTTCATGCAGGTGCCCGACGCGCGCATCGCACAGACCTGGCATGGCGTCTATCCCAAGCTGCTGGATGGCAGCAGCGAATTCGTCGCCGAGCCCGCCTCCGGCGTGACCATCGTCAACGCCATCGGCGGCGGTGGCCTGGGCATGACGCTCAGCTTCGGCCTGGCCGAAGAGCTGGTGGACGGCCGCTACAGCGCATTGCGCCGCGCGGCCTGAGGCTACACCTGCGGCGGGCGCAATGCCCGCTGCATCCCCTCTACGGATCGCTGCTGACCATCAGCTGCACCCAGTCGCCGGCGAAGCAGGTGATGCCGAACTGCACGGGTTGCCCCTGCGGATCGACATTCAGCGAGTGCACGCACAGCACCGGCCGGCGCGTCGATTGCCCGAGTACACGCGCGACGTCGGCATCGGGAAGGCGTGCCATTACCGTGGTGTGCCGGCGCAGGTAGTCGGTCACCCCGAATGCGGCCAGCGTGCGGGTGACCGACGGCGTCCGTGCGAACACGTCGCCCAGCCCCGGGAAGCGGGCGGCCGGGAAATAGGCCTCGCTGTGGTCCACCGTGCGGCCCTCCACCTGGCTGGAATACAGCACCCGATGCACGCGTTCGCCGGCCGGCAGGCCAAGCGCACGCGCCACCTGCCGGCTCGGCACCTGCACGCGGCAATCGAGCAGGGTGTAGTGGCTTTCCACGTTCAGGTCATGCATGGCACGGCCAAAGCGGGTGCGGCGGCTGATCGGGTAGTGGTAGGGATGCTCCTGCACGAAACTGCCGCGGCCGGTTTCAGTGCGCACGTAGCCGCGTTCTTCCAGAGCCTCGATCGCACGCCGAACGGTGTGGCGGTTGACCGCGAAGCGCTTGGCCAGCACCTGCGCCGAGGGCAGCTGGTCGCCTTCCACCAGCTGGCGCTCGCGGATCTGCCGCAACAGCGCCTGTTCGATCTGTTGCCACAGCGGCAGCGCCGAAGCGCGCGGCGCGGCGGTTGGCTCGGTCATGGTCATCAAACCTCCATCTGCGGCTGCTGGACTAGACAGGTGCACTGCACGTGCAGGCATATCAACGCGTTGCGGTTGCAGCGGCATGACACAGGTGACGGAATCCATGGGCGAACGCATCCTCGACAACCTGAAACTGGTGCTGGCCGAGGAGGTCGTGCACGGGCATGTGGTGCTGGACGGGCCGCGCATCCGTGCAGTGGGGCAGGGACGAGTGGGCCTGCCGGGCGCCGAAGACTGCGGTGGCGACTGGCTGCTGCCCGGGTTTGTCGAACTGCATACCGACAATCTCGAGAAGCATCTGGTACCGCGCCCGGGTGTGGCGTTCCCTGCAGCAGCAGCGGTGCAGGCGCACGATGCACAGCTGCTGGCCGCCGGCATCACCACCGCCTGTGACGCGCTGGCGGTGGGGGACGTGGAAGCCGACAGCGTGCGTGTGCGCAGCCTGCAGGCCGCCCATGCGGCGCTGGCCGAGGCGCGCCGTTCCGGCGGCCTGCGCAGTGACCACTACCTGCACCTGCGTGCCGAGCTGCCGTATCCCGGATTGCTGCCACTGCTGGAGCCACTGCTGGACGACCCGGCCGTGCGCCTGGTGTCGTTGACCGATCACACGCCCGGACAGCGCCAGTTCCGCAACCTGCAGCGCTACGCGGCCTACTACGGCCTGCCGGCCGACCCACGGACCGGCTATCTGGACGATCTGCTGCAGGCACGCCGTGAGCAGCAGGCACGCTTTCGCCCCACGCATCTGCAGCAGGTGCTGCGCTGGGTGCGCGAGCGTGGCCTGTGCCTGGCCAGCCATGACGACACCCTGGCGTCCGATGTGGACGAGGCACTGGCCTGCGGTGCGTGCATCTGCGAGTTCCCGACCACGCTCCAGGCCGCTGCGGCCGCGCGTGGGGCCGGCCTGACGATCGTCGCTGGCGCCCCCAACCTGGTGCTGGGGGGATCGCATTCCGGCAATGTGGCCGCGCTGGACCTGGCCCGGGCCGACTGTCTCGACGTGTTGTCCTCCGACTACGTGCCGGCCAGCCTGCTGCCGGCGCTGGGCGTGCTGTGCGCGCAGCTGGGCTGGAGCCTGCCACGGGCGGTGGCCACGGTCAGCCATGCGCCGGCACAGGCACTGGGGCTGCAGGATCGCGGCCGCATCGGCGACGGCCTGCGCGCCGATCTGCTTCGGGTGCGTGGATCCATACCGGACTACGTGGCCGAGGTATGGGTGGGCGGGCGTCGCCTGCTCGCCCAGTAGCCGCCGCCGCACGAACGCCTAGACAGCTGCCCCGACCTGGCTAGTCGCTGCCGCCAGCGCTTCACCGCGCTCATCGAAAGTGGCCGTCATCGCCGCTCCGCTGTGAGCGGTCCACTTTCCCTTGCCGCCACCATCGCCATGCCCACACTGCCTACGCGCCACCCGCTCACCCTGGGCCTGCTCGCCCTGCTGCATGCCCCGCTGGCCGTCCAGGCCGCCACTCCGGTTGCGACCGATAGCGCCCCCGCCCCTTCCGCCGTCGATCTGGATACCGTCACCGTGGTCGGCAGCATCGTCAGTGGCGAGAAGCAGGCGCTGGATGCACAGCGCGAAGCCAGCCACCTGATGAACGTGGTCAGCGCCGACGGCATCGGCAAGCTGCCCGACCACAACGCGGCCGAGGCGGTGCAGCGGGTGCCCGGTGTGTCGATCGAGCGTGACCAGGGCGAGGGCCGCTTCGTCGCGGTGCGTGGCCTGCCGGCGCAGTGGAGCTCGACCACCCTCAACGGTGACCGCCTGCCGACCGCCGAGGAGGAAACCACCAGCCGCGCCACCGCATTCGATTTCTTCCCGACCGAGCTGATCGAGCGCATCGAAGTCAGCAAGACGCTCACGCCCGATCGTGAGGGCGATGCCATCGGTGGCCAGGTCAACTTCGTCACCCGCACCGCACCGACGCGCCGCACCTTCGCCGCCAGTGTGGCTGGAAACTACAACGACAAGGCCGTCGATACCGGTACCAGCGCCAACGTGCTGTACGGTGACCGCAGTGCCGATGGCCGCTTTGGCTTCCTCATCAACGGCACCTACTGGAAGCGTCCGTGGGCCACCGACAACTTCGAGCCGCGCCGCAGTGCCGACGGCCAGGGCATCTACCGGCTTGAACTGCGCGACTACACCGGCGAGCGCACCACCCGCGGTGTCAATGGCGGCATGGAGTTCCTGCCGGCCGATGGCCACCGCCTGTACGTGCGTGGCCAGTATGGCGAGCTGAGCGACGACGAAACGCACTACAAGCATCGCTACCGCTTCGACAAGGACCGCGTCGAGCTGCAGAACATCCACAACGAGCTGATCACCAAGTTCAGGACCTTCGAATTCGGTGGCCAGCACACCTTCGGCCGCGGCCAGGTGGACTGGAGACTGGCCACTGCCGAGAACGACTTCCGCTATGGCTGCATTCCCACCTGCGCCGACAATGCCTACTTCGTGGTCCAGTTCAACCAGGGCAAGGTCGGCTACCAGGGCCTGCAGGACCGTGGCGTGGGTCGCAACTCCTACAACACCGTCGATGGCGGCAACGTTGCTGCCGATGCCCCGGACACCCACCTGCCGCCGGGTTTCACCATGGATCCGCGGAAGATGGCGCTGAGCGCGGTCGAGCTGTACCGGGTGGCGATCAACGAGAAGGACAAGGCGGTTGCGCAGCTGGACTTCAGTTTCGATGCCAGCGACACGCTGACCTGGAAGGTGGGTGCCAAGTACCGTGACAAGCAGCGCCGCGCGCGCTTCTCCGACGAGTTCTACGCCTGGAATACCGCAACCGGCGGGCCGGTGCCGACCCTGGCCGACTTCCCGTTGATGGATCAGCCCGGCCGCAGCGGCTATGACATCGGCAACGGCCGCGACTACGCCCGTGACTTCTCGCAGGTGGTGCCGATGCAGGCCCTGGCCGAGTGGTACCGGCAGAACAAGCAGCACCTGGTGCTGGTGCCGGGCGACTCGGCGCTGGTGGCCAACGGTGCGGCGCTGGGCCGCAACTTCGACCTGGCCGAAAAGCAGTACGCGACCTATGCGATGGCCACCTGGAAGCCGGACGAGCGCTGGGACGTAGTCGGCGGCGTACGCCTGGAACGCACCGCCACCGACGTGCGCGGGCTGGTGCTGGAGCGCGATGCCGATGGCAGCAGCGCGCTGGTACCCAACCTCGGTCGCAAGCGCTACACGTCGGTGTTGCCACAGCTCAACGTGCGCTTCTCGCCGCGCAGTGACCTCAACCTGCGGTTGGGCCTGACCCGCAGCTTTGCCCGCCCGAACTTCGGCGACATCAATCCCGGTGGCTCGTTCATGGAGGCCGATGGCACCTTCACCTCCGGCAACGCCGGCCTGGATCCGACCTATTCGGACAACCTGGACCTGATGGCCGAGTGGTACGCCGGCCCGCTGGGCCTGCTGTCCGGCGGCGTGTTCTACAAGAACATCAGCAATCCGGTGTTCCAGAGCAGCAGCACCGGCAACTTCAACGGCAATCCCAACGTCACCTTCTACCGGCCCGAGAACGGCGACGACGCCAAGCTGTGGGGCGCCGAGTTCGCCTTCGTGCGCCGCTTCGATTTCCTGCCTGGCCTGTGGAGCAACTTCGGCATCAACGCCAACCTGACCCTGATGGACTCGCGCATGCGCATCCCCGGGCGCAGCGGCGACGTGCCGATCACCGGCCAGGCCGACCGCCTGTACAACGTCACCGTGTACTACGACGACGGTGCCTTCGCGGCCCGCCTGGCGACCAACCACAAGGGTGCCTACATCGAATCGCATGGGGACAGCAGCACCACCGATGCCTGGTACGGTGCCAATACCTCGGTCGACTTCAGCGCGTCCTACACCTTCGATCGCTGGACCGTGTTCGCCGAGCTGGGCAATCTCACCAACGAACCTCTCAAGTACTACCAGGGCAGCCCGCAGCGCCCGCTGCAGGTGGAGTACTACGGTCGCCGCGCGCAGATCGGCCTGAAGTACCTGTTCCAGTGATCCGCAGTATCACCGCAGCAGCGTAACCGCCTGTCCTGCACGGGCAAACGCGGCTTCCAGCAACACGCTGGCCTTGATCGCCTCCACCTCGTTGAACAGCGCCTGCAATGCATCGGCCGGCCGCGAGGCCGGCGCCGCGACCGCCTGCTGGATCGCGGTGAAGCGGTCGGCCAGCACGCGGTGGCCGGGATGTGCCTGCGCCCAGGCGGCCAGCGGTTGGCGCACGCCGGCGGCGGCATCCAGGCGCTGCTGTTCAAACAGGATGACAGCTGCTGCCGACGTCCCGGCCCGTTCGATCGTGGCGTGGCGCAGTTCGCGGCTGTGGAACAGGTCGTAGGCCGCACCACGGCCGACTGCGATGCGCAGGCCTTCGCGGTCCATGTCGGCGACCCGGCGGGCAGGGCTGTCCTCGCGTACCAGGTAGGTGCCTTCGATTTCCACATAGGGGGCACTGAAGGCGATGCGGTCGGCCCGCGCCGGATCGATGGCCAGGAAGGCCAGGTCCCAGGCATCCGCGCTGGCGGCAGCAACCACCGATGCGGCCGCGTCGTGACAGCTGAAGCGGGCCTGCACGCCCATGCGCTGCGCCAGTGCCGTGGCCAGTTCCAGCGACGGGCCGCGCGGTGAGCGGGCATCGCCCTGCGCAAGGACCGGATTGCCCAGGTTGATTGCCACGCGCAGGAAGCCCAACGGTGCCAACGCACTCCGGTGATCGGCCAGGGACATGCAGGACTCCACGGGGCAGGGGGGATCCAGCATGCCAGTGCTGCCCTGCAAGGGGATGTCAGTATCCGGTTATCCTGCGGGCATGAACCCCATCCTGCACGTTGAGATACCGGTCAGTGACCTGGCCCGGGCCATCACGTTCTACCAGCAATGGCTGCAGGTGGTGGTGGAAAAGCCGATCCTGCTGCACGACTGCAGGATGGCCTGCCTTCCGTATGCCGACGAGGCGGCCGGCGCCAGCATGGCGCTGGTGCAGGGGACTGACTATCAGCCCTCCGAGCACGGTGCACGCATCTACATCGGGGTTGATGACCTGGACGCCAGCCTCGACCGCGCGCTGAAGGCGGGGGCCGAGCTGCGCTTTGGCCCGGCCGATGCCGGCGACTGGCGCGTGGCCGAGATCGCCGACAGCGAAGGCAACCGCATCGCGCTGCAGGCGCGCGCGCCGTTGTAGAGTCGAGCCCTGCTCGACTCCACACCTGCATCCGCTACACAGCCGCGGTACGCGAACGCTGCAGCCAGTCGTTGATCGCCGGATCCAGCCGTGGGTCGTCCGGCAACTGCATGCCGAAGCGCTGCTGCAACACCTCGCGCACGTCGCCAACATCATGCAGCGGGCGCCTGTCCGGTGCCTGGCCGGGGCGATACTCGGTGTAGTTGCCGCTGCCGATGGTGCGCCGCCAGTCCGGTCCGGTCAGCGACGCGCGCAGCTGGCCGGGGAAACTGGAATCGGGATGGGTGCACACGTACCAGTTGCCCACCACGTTGTCGATCGGCGCTGGCGCGTGCAGGTCGAAGCGATACATCGCCCGCCAGCCATCGCCGGACTCGGCGGACAGCACGAAATCGCCCTCATCGGGCAGGCGCTGCAGCAGGTAGCGCTCGTGTGGCGTGGGCTGTGGCTGCGGGTCGCGCAGGCGTAGCGGTACGGTGGGGGTCAGGCTGCCGAACCCGGCATCCACCAGCCAGTCATCGCCGTCCACCCGCACGCGCAGCAGCAGGTGGGTACGTGCGGTCACTTCGTCGTCCTGGGCGGCCAGCAGCACCCGCGCGCTCAACGGCTGCGCATCGAAGCCCAATGCCTGCAGCAGCGCCAGCAGGCCGCCATTGAGTTCGAAGCAGTAACCGCCACGGCGGTCGTCCAGCAGCTTGCGCTGCACGCTGTCCAGGTCGATCGGCACCGCATCGCGCAACAGGCAGCTGAGGGTCTCGAACGGCAGCAGTGCGTTGTGACGCTGCTGCAGCAGGGTCAGGCCAGCCAGCGTCAGCGGTGGTGGTGCATCCAGCTGCAGGCGCTGCAGGTAGCGGGGGACATCGAGCGTCGTCATGCGGGCACCAGGCGGGGGAGGGAGGTCCACTGTGCTCCCCCAACCGGGGTTGAGGTCAAGCACGGCTCTGGTGTCATCCCCCCGTCGCCTGTGCCGGGTACAAAGGCCGCGTCCGCCAGCAAACAGCGGGGCAGAACCAGAAACGCCCTAAAGTTGCTCCAGATCCAGCCGATACAGGTGCGTCCTTCCGTCTGGAGCCTGTCATGTCGGCCGTTGTCCCCCACCTCCGGTCCCTGCGCACGCGGCTTGCCGCGCTGCGCTCGGCATCCCCCGGCCTGCTGCTGTGGCTGCAACCGCACCGGCTGAGCGTGGCCAACAAGCTCAAAGCGACCCTGTGGGTCTGTGGCCTGGGCCTGATCGCGATCGCCGTCGTCTATGCCTGGACCGGCCATGCCAGCACGCAGGCTGCACGCAGCCAGGCCAGCTACCAGCGCGGCAGCGATCTGGCCGCGAGCCTGGCCACGCGGGTGGCCGAGGCGCGCCGCCTGCAGACCCAGTATGCGCGCAGTTTCGACGATGCCGACCGCGCGCAGTTGCTGGCGGCGCAGAAGGCGCTGCAGATCGATCTGCAGGCGCTGCGCGCGATGCCGATGGATGCCGGCCGGCGCAAAGCGCTGCAGGCGCTGACCGAAGCCGCCGACGCGTTCTCGCAGGGGGTGGCCGCGCTGTTCGAGCGCGTCGATGAGATGGGGCGTGGTGACGCCGGCCTCGCCGCGCAGCTGCAGCAGGCTGCCGACACCCTGCAGGCGCAGGTGGATGCGCTGCAGCGGCCGATGTTGGCGTTGTCCCTGCAGAAGATGCGGAGGCAGGAGGCGCTGCTGCTGCTTGATGGCGATTCCACCCACGCCGACCGCGCCAGTGAGGAGAAACTGCCATTCGACCTGGCACTGGCGGGGTTGCCCGCCGATGTGCAGGACACCCTGCGCAGCGGAATGGAGGGTTACCAGACCGCGCTGCTGGGCTACACCGCCGCGCGTGTCGGGCTGGACGTGGAAGCGCAGTCGTTGCTGGATACCGCCGCCGGCGTGGCACCGGCGCTGGCCGCATTCCAGCAGGCGCAGGTGGCGGCGCTGGCCAGTGCACAGGCGCGCCAGCAGGCCGGGGCGCGCACCATGAGCGTGCTGTTCGCACTTACCCTGATGCTGGTTGCCGGTGTACTGATCACCAGCCTGGTGCTGGTCCTGCGCGCGGTACGCCAGCCGATCCAGGACACCCTGCGTTTCGCCAGCGACATCGCCGACGATCGCCTGGATACCACCCTGCGCGTCTACAACGCCAATGATGAGATCGGCCAGCTGGCCCAGCGCCTGGTCGACATGCAGCAGCGCCTGCGCGCGCGTATCGAGACCGAACGTGCGGTGGCGCGCGGCAACACCCGCGTGCGCCAGGCATTGGACAGCGCGCAGACCGGCCTGATGGTGATCGATGCCGAGGGCCAGGTGGCGTATGCCAATCCGGCGCTGCTGCAGCAACTCGAACGCCAGGTCGACGACCTGGTGGGCAGCGATGCAGTGCACCTGCATCCGGCGCTGGGCAGCCTGTCCAGCGTGCGCCAGCGCGAGGAGCGCGAGATCGGTCATGCGGGCGTGCGCTACCAGCTGATCGCCAACGCCATCATCGACGAAGGCCAGTTCCTTGGCGTGGCGGTGGAATGGCGCAGCCGTGCGCTGGAAACCCTGCTGGAAACCGAAGTGGCCGCGCTGGTCGATGCCGCCGCGCACGGTGACCTGCACGGGCGTATCGCACTGGAGGGCAAGCAGGGCTTCGTGCGCACGCTGTCGACCAGCATCAACCGGTTGCTGGCCACGTTTGAAACCAACCTCGGCGACCTGCAGGCGCTGCTGGCGGCACTGGCCCGCGGTGACCTCAGCGTGCGCATGGAAGGTGAGCTGCAAGGGGTGTTCGCGCGCATGCGCGACGATGCCAATGCCACCGTGGCGCAGCTGGGCCGCATTGTCACCCGCATCCAGCAGGCCACGTCGAGCCTCGATACCGGTGTCGGTGAGATCGTTGCCGGCCATCACGATCTGTCACAGCGCACCGAGCAGCAGGCCGCCAACCTGGAAGAGACCGCGGCGTCGATGCATGAGCTGACCGACACCGTCGGCCGCAATGCGGATGCGGCGGGGCGTGCCGACGCGCTGGTCAAGGGGGCCGCGGCGGTGGCGCAGCGTGGCGGCGAGGCCGTCGGCCAGGTGGTGGCGACCATGCATGGCATCAGTGAGGCGTCGCGGCGGATTGGTGACATCACCCAGCTGATCGATGGCATCGCTTTCCAGACCAACATCCTTGCGCTCAATGCGGCCGTGGAGGCGGCTCGCGCGGGCGAGCAGGGCCGCAGCTTTGCCGTGGTGGCTGCCGAAGTGCGCCTGCTGGCCCAGCGCAGTGCCGAGGCGGCCAGGCAGATCAAGGGCCTGATCGAGGATTCGGTCGCCCGTGTCGGCCAAGGCAACCAGCAGGCAGAACAGGCAGGGACCACGATGGGCGAGATCGTCGGAAGCGTGCAGCAGCTTGCCGATCTGCTGGCAGGCATCCGCAGTGCATCGCAGGACCAGCATGCCGGCATCGCGCAGGTGAACCAGACCATCGTGCAGATGGAAGCCAGTACCCAGCGCAACGCCAGCCTGGTGGAAGAGGCCGGTGCCTCGACCGCACAGATGCAGGCGCAGGTGCATGCACTGGCCGAAGCGGTGGGTGCGTTCCGTTTGCAGCCGATGTCACAGGCAGCACGAGCGGCGGCCTGATCCTGCTCCGGTAGTGCCGGCCGCTGGCCGGCACCTCCATGATCATGCCGGCCGCTGGCCGGCACTACCGGCGTGGCTCAATACACGTCGCGACGGTAGCGCCCGTTCTCCAGCAGCGTTTCCACTGCCTCATCGCCGAGTGTTTCACGCAGCACCTGGTCCACGCCTTCGGCCATGCCCAGCAGCGAACCGCAGACGTGGATCACCGCCCCGCGCTGCATCCAGTCGCGCAGGGTATCGGCAGCCGCACGCAGGCGATCCTGCACATAGCCACCGTCGCCATCACGCGAGAACGCCTGGTCCACCCGTGCAAGATGACCCTCGGCCTGCCAGGCCTCGATCTCGTCGGCGAACAGGAAGTCGTGCGCACGTTGGCGTTCACCAAACAGCAGCCAGTGCCCGTGCTCTCCCGCATGGGCGGCTTCGCGCAGCAGGCTGCGCAGGCCGGCAATGCCGGTGCCGTTGCCGATCAATACCATCGGTGCTGCACCGACACGATGGAAGCGGGGATTGCGGTGCACACGGGCAACGATGTCGGCACCGATCGGGGCATGCATCGACAGCCAGCCCGAGCCGAGCCCGGCGCGACCGGAGGTGTCATGCACCAGGCGCACCACCAGCTCCACCACGCCGTCATCCGTGCAGGAGGCGATGGAGTACTCGCGCCCCGGCAGCAACGGCAGCCCGGCCAGCCACAGGCATGCATCCTGTACCGCCAGGGCAGCATCGGCATCGGGCAGCTCGCGTTCGCTGGCCAGCGCCAACAGCGTGCGCGGCTGGCCGTCGATCAGCAGCGGCTGCAGGGGATCCAGCCCATGGGCCTTCAGCACCGCACTGGCGTGCCGCGCGTTGTGGCGGGGCGCGACGTGCAGGATATCGCCCGCCTGCCATTGCGCATTGGCTGGTGCAGCAAGACGGATGTGCCAGATCGGGCCGCCGATGCTGCCAGGATTGAGGCGCTCGCGACCGAGCAGGCGCCACTCGTGCATCTGCGTGGCGACCGGCAGCACGCTGTCATCGGTGGTGATGCCGGTCAGCGCGCCCAGCTGCTGCTGCCACTGGCGCAGCGCCGGTACCGCAGCGGCATCGACATCGATGCGCTCGAACAGCGCATGCGCGCCGTTGCTGATCAGCCAGCCATCGACCTGGCGGCCAAAGCCGCAGTAATGGGGGTACTGGCGGTCACCCAGGGCGAGCAGGCCGAACTGCAGGCCCGACAGGTCGGGTGCCTGTGCCAGCATTCGCCGTGCGGCGCCCCGCGCCGTATCCGGGGGTTCGCCATCGCCAAAGGTACTCAGCACGAACAGGGCTTGCGTGGTACGCGCCAGCTGCGCGGCATCGACCCGGGCCAGTGGCAGCACCTGCACCGCATGTCCGGCGGCCTGCAGCTGTGCGGCGGCACGCCAGGCCAATTGCTCGCCCAGCCCGCTCTGGCTCGCGTGCACTACCAGCCACGCTGCGTGGCCATCAGCGGCGGACGCAATCGGCAGCGACTGGCGCAGCCCGCGCGCGGCGCGCTGGCTGCGGCGGCGGTCGAGGTACAGCATCCAGCCGGTGATGAAGAACAGGCTCATGCCCAGGCTGCTGAGCATCACAACCACGCGCCCCGGCACCCCGAAATAGCTGCCCGAATGCAGAGCGAACACGCTGGTGGCCAGTTGCCCGCCGGCGCCCTGGCGCGCATACGGGCGCGAGTCGAGGATGGCACCGGTGCCGGGGTCCAGCTGCAGCAGATCATGCGCGCGGTCATGGTGGCCACTGCGCTGTGACGGATCACCGGCCATCACCCGCACGTTGAGTACCTGGCCGGGCTTTTCGGGCAGGCGCAGGTCGATGAAGCCGGTGCGCACACCGGGCAGGGCGTACAGCGTGGTCTCGATGCGGCGCAGGTCAAGCGCCGCATCAGCGGCGACCTTGTGTCTGGCGGCGGGCGCGACGCCCAGCAGAGTATTGGCGGCGCTGCGGTACCAGTCGAACGACCACCACAGGCCGGTCAGTGCACTCATCAGGTAGATCAGCAGTACCCAGGTGCCGACCACCGAGTGCAGGCTCCACAGGAAGCCACGACCGCTGCGTTTCCACTCCACTGCCAGCCAGCTGCGCCAGTGCCACCAGCGTCGCGGCCAGCGCAGGTAGAGCCCGGACAGGGTGAAGAACAGCAGGGCGATGGCACAGCTGCCGGTGATCCACTTGCCGCGTTCGCCAGCGGCAAGATGGCGATGCAGGTCCTCGACGAAGTCGAAGAACGCCTGCCCGCGCAGGGCGCTGAAGCGCTCACCACTGTACGGATCGAAGTACACCCAGTTTTCCTTGCCACCGGCAAAGCGCGCCACCGACGGCCGCTGTCCGGTGGCATCGACGCGCAGGCGTTGCAGGGGGCGCTCGCTGCCGGCCTGCAGCAGCGGCACCAGCTCACTGAGCGCAAGGGGATGCTGCCCGTCGGCATGGTGCTCGGCGATCTCGGCGAAGCCGGGATTGGCGGCGCGCAGCAGCTCGTCCTCGAAGGACAACATGGCGCCGCTGAGGCCCATCACGGCCAGTACCGCACCGGCGGTGATGCCCAGCAGCCAGTGCAGTTGGAACAGGACGTTCTTGAACATCGAAGGAGGAGGGCCCGGAAGGCTGCCGCTCGCATCCTGCGCAACAGCAAATGAGAATTAGTCGCGGGAATTCTCCGTGGCGGACGGGCTACGGTCAAGGAGGGTCTTGTTGCAGGGCTTTGCAGCCCTGCACCCGCTGCAAGCCGGAGCAACGTCAACGTCAAAAGCTGGCTTTCCGTGGATTGGCGGGGTGGGTCCGGTTGAGGGGGACGCTGCAAGTACGTCCCTGTAAGCTCGGTCGCCGCATTCATGCGGCTCACGCCCCCTCGACCGGACCCACCCCGCCTTCGACAGTTTCCTACGATCTGTCGGAAATACTCTTGGGGTCAGATCCATTTTCCTGCGGAAAACGGATCTGACCCCGGAATTTCATTCGATATCTGATAGGTGTGTCGACCAAGGTCGACATCTACCAACAGCCATCGGAATCTGTCAGAGGTGGGGCGGTGTCGGAGTGCGGGGTGTCAGCCCCGCCAACCCACGGAATGCCCGCTGTTGCTGTTGCTTCGGCCGTTGCTTCCGAGGTTGCCGGCCAGCGGCCGGCACTACCGCGGGTGCAGGGTGCAACCCTGCCGCACCCTCACTTCACCCAGCTCTCGATCTCGCCGTGGGCGAACGGTCCCAGCTTCGTTTTCAGCATGCGCCCCTGTGCATCGAACAGCACGCTGTAGGGCAACAGGCCCTGCGCATTGCCCAGCTGCACGCTCGCGTCGCGCGGCCCCGGTGTCTCGATCACGATCGGGTAATCCACCGGCACCTGCTGCAAGAAGCGGCGCACGTCTTCCGGGGTATCCAGCGCCAGGCCCAGCACCTGCACACCGTCCTCGCCCTGCACGTGTGCGAAACGCGCCAATTCGGGCATTTCCTCCACGCAGGGCGCGCACCAGCTGGCCCAGACATTGATCAGCAACGGGCGGCCGGCGAAGCGCTGGCGCAGGTCCAGGGGCTGGCCTTCAAGATCGGGCAGCGACAATGCGGGCAGGCCGTCGCCGACCTGCAGGGCCGGCGGCGCAGCCGCGACAGCAGGCGCCGCTGGCACGGCCTCAGGCGCCACCGGCGCCGGAGCCAATCGATGCCCGGCCCACAGGCCCAGGCCGGCGGCCAGCACCGCTGTCCACAGCAGCGCTGGCCGTTGCCACTTCATCGTGCGGTGCGCAGCAGCGCTTCCTCGACCACCGCCTGGGTCAGCAGGGTCGGCAGCACGGTTGGTGGCGCGCCGGGGCCGTACACCACGTACAGCGGCACGCCCACGGCCTTGTGCTCTTCCAGGAACGTGGTGATCTGCGGGTCGACATTGGTGTAGTCACCACGCATGTACACCGCGTTGGTGCGCTTGAGCAGTTCCTTGAACTCCGGCCGCGACAGCACGGCACGTTCATTGGCCTTGCAGCTCACGCACCAGTCGGCGGTCATGTTGACGAACACCACGCGGTTGTCGGCGCGCAGGCGGTCCAGCAACTGCGGTGAATACTCGACGACGTTCTCGCTGGCGGCCTGTGCGGCCCGCGCGGGCGGTGCCAGCTGGGTCACGCCCCAGGCAGGAACCAGCGCACCGATTGCCAGCAGCACGCCGAGCAGGGTCACCGCGCGCGAGCCGGTCCAGCGGTTGCGCTCGAACAGCCACAGGCCGAAGGCGAGCAGCAGCAGGCCACCCAGCACCAGCGCCATGCCGTCCACGCCGCGCTGCTTGCCCAGCACCCACAGCAGCCACAGCGCGGTGGCATACATCGGGAAGGCCAGCACATGCTTGAGCGTTTCCATCCACGGGCCGGGCTTGGGCAGGCGGCGTGCCAGCGCCGGCACGAAGCCGATCAGCAGGAACGGCAGTGCCAGCCCCAGGCCGAGGAACAGGAACACGGTCATCGCCTTCAGCGGCGGGGCAATGAACGCGTAGGCGATCGCGCCGCCCATGAACGGGCCGACACAGGCACTGCCGACCAGGCAGGCCAGCGCACCGGTGAAGAAATCACCGGCCGGGCCGCTGCGGCTGGCCAGCGACTGGCCGAGGTTGCCGATGCCACCGCCGAGGGTGAACACGCCGGACAGGCTCAGGCCCACCGCAAACATGATGTACGCCAGCGCCGCCACCACGCCCGGGTGCTGCAGCTGGAAGCCGATGCCGACGGCGTTGCCGATCGCACGCAGGCCCACCATCAGCGCGCCGATCACCGCGAACGCCACCAGCACGCCCAGCGTGTACCAGAGTGCGTGGCTGCGCGCCCGCTCAGGGCTTTCGCCACTCTGGGCCAGGCTCAGCACCTTCAGCGACAGGATCGGCAGCACGCAGGGCATCAGGTTCAGCACCAGGCCACCGGCCAACGCCAGCAGAAGCACCCAGACGAACGAACGGTCCGGGTTCGGAGTGCTCGCCGGCGGGCGCGTGCGCAGCGCGTTGTCACCCCGCGCGTCGGCGGCGAACTCATTGCCTGCACCTTCACTTCCGGCCGTGGCCGGGGCGGCAGCGCCGTTGTTGGGCACGGTCGGCAGCAGGCGCAGCGGTGCGCCGTCGGCGGAGGCACGCGGCGCGGCGGCAGCGCGCAGCGGGTTGATCACTTCGTCGCGCACTGGCGCCTGGCTGGCGCTGGCGCTGATCCTGCCGGCTGGAATCGACAGCTTCACCCGGCGGGTCATCGGCGGGTAGCAGATGCCATCGGTCTGGCAGCCCTGGAAGGTCACCACCAGCGTGCTGTCGACCGCATCAGTGACGGTGCGGCGCAGCGGCAGCGGCACTTCCACCTGGTTGAAGTACACCGAGACATCGCCGAAGTGCTCGTCGCGATGCGACTGCGCGGCCGGCCAGCGCGGCTTGTCGGCCAGCACGCCGGCGCTGCCTTCCAGCTTCAGCGAGGTGCGGTCGCGATACAGGTAATAGCCGGGTGCCGGGCTGAAGCGCAGCAGCAGGGTGTTGCCGTCGCTGGCGATGGCATCGAAGCCGAACGCCTGTTCCGACGGCAGCGGCAGTGCCTGGCTGTTGTTGGCCGCGCCCGGCAGGCGCAGGCCACCGCTGTTGCCGGCACCGGCCAGCGGGTTGTTGAACGGGCTCGCCGCACCGGTACGCGCGGCAGGCGCCGCGGACGCCGCACCGGCGCCCGGCAGGGTGACCTGCACCACGCGCTTCTGCGGCGGATAGCAGACACCGGCATCGGCGCAGCCCTGGTAACGCACTTCCACGCTGATGGTGCCGGCGGCCTCGGTCGGCGTGCCGGGCAGGGTGGCCTGCAGGCGCTCGCGATAGGTCTCGACCTCGCCGAAGAAATCGTCGTGGTGCTTGTCGCCCTTGGGCATCTGCAGCGTGCCGGCGTTGAAGGCCGGGTCGGCCTTGACGCTGGTGCGGTGGCGATAGAGGTAATAGCCCGGCGCGATCTTGAACTGCAGTTGCACCTGGCCCCGTTCGGGGGCACTGGCGGTCAGCGCGAACGCCTGGTCCACCGGCAACAGGTCCTTCTCATCCAGCGCGAAGGCCGGCAGCGAGAGCCACAACAGGGCGCACAAGGCGGCGCCGCGCGCAAACAGAGTCTTCAATCAGTGTCCTCCCGGGTCTGTGCCCGGATCCAGTCCAGATACGCCGGCAGGCCGGCCCGGGTTTCGACCGCGATGCACTCCGGGAGTTCATACGGATGCAGTTCGACGATCCGGGCAATTGCGTCATCGACGCGGCTCGCGGTGGTTTTCACCAGCAGCTGCAGCTCGGCGTCGGTGGTCACCTCGCCCTGCCAGCGGTAGGTCGACTGCGCGCCATCGAGGCGGGTCACGCACGCTGCCAGGCGCTCGCCGACCAACGCGTGCGCGATGCGCTCGGCACTGGCCCGGTCCGGGCAGGTGGTCAACAGCAGCAGGACGGGATCGACGGTCGACATGACCGTCGAGTATAGGGCCGCCGCCGGGTCAGGGCCCGGCGGCGGCAATGGACCGCTGCGTTGCGCGGTCAGTTGGCCAGCTGGCAGGTGGCCGGCTTGGCCGAGGTGAACAGGGCCGGGGTTGCCCACTCGGGGTGGTCGATGAACGGGTTGCGGTTGCCCTGGAAGCTGTAGACCACGTCATTGCGCGCACGCTCGGCATCATCCGGCGGATCGGACAGGTGCCAGTCGATCAGGGTCGACAGCAGGCCCATGTAGGCCGGCGAGCTGCTGGTCTTGACGATCTTGCTGCGGTCGTCGGTCAGCTCCAGGTCCGGCTCGGACTGGCCGGTGGCCGCATCCTTGCCGCCTTCGTAGCGGATCGCCATGTACATCACCGCACGCGCCATGTCGCCCTTGCGCTTGCCCCACACCTCGAACGTGCCGGTGTTGCCGTCCGGCGTGCGCACCCAGTTGGAGTTGCCCGGATAGCCGCCGCTGCCGCCACCCTGGCCGTTGTTGGCCTCGGTGGCGCGCTCGCCACAGTTGGCGTCGCACTTGCCGAACGGCTTGTTGCCGCGGTCGGCGTTCCACTGCGCGTCGGTCAGGTACAGCATGTGGGTGTCGGTGTACGGCGCGTATGGCAGGCCCTTGTCACCGGTGGTGGTGGCAAAGCCCAGCGAGTTCGGCCAGGTGTGCTCGCGGTTGTACTTCAGGCCACTGCCGCTGCCGGCGCGATCGGTCACCTTGGCGTAGCTGCGGTTGCGATACGCGTCGAGGATCCTGCCGGAATTGTTCGGGTCCTCGTCGGCGATTTCCAGGATGGTCCAGGTGCTGGTGCCCGAGCCACTGTAGGGGTAGGCGGTATGGCCCTTGATGGTGGCGTGCAGCGAGCAGCGCAGCTGGCTGGGGCTGCTGGTGTTGACCCTGGAGTAGTAGCCGGCCGGCACGCCCGGGTTGCCCGGGTCCGGATTGCCGCCGGTGCTGGCCACGGTGAAGGCGATACGGCTGTCGGCGGCCGGATGCGCGCCCTGCAGGTCGGTGATGCGCGCGGCGCGGATGTCGAAGCGGCAGGCTTCGCCGGCCACCAGCGCGGTGTTGGTGGACAGCTTCACGCTGCGGCCGCTGGCCGGGAAAGTCAGCGGCACGCTGCCGGAGGTGCCGCAGCTCAGGGCGAAGGCGCCACTGGCCAGGTTCACCGTCTCGCTGAACACCACTTCCAGGTCGGCGGCGGCCGGGAAGGTGCTGCTGCCCTGCGCCGGGGTGGTGGTGGATACCGACGGCGGCGTGTTCGGGCCCGGGGTGCCGCCACCGCTGAAGGTCTGGCCGTTGTTGCAGCTGCCAAAGGTCTGCCTGGCCGATTCGGCCCAGGTGAAGTGGGCGTACTGGCTGCCGCTGCCGGTCAGCTGCAGTGAGGTGCCCGGCGCCGTGCTGTTGGTCTCGGCCACCGGGATGTTCTGGCTGGTCATGCCGGCGGCAGGGCCGCCGGCGGCGGTGATGGCGCCCTCGTAGCTGAGGAACTGGACCACCTTGCCGCTGGCATCGACCAGGGCGATGCCGTCGTTCGGGCCGTTCTGGATGCCGTTGGTTGGGTAGTTGACTACGGCGATGGTCGCGCTGCCGCAGCCGGCAGCGGTACCGGCCGGGACCGGATTGTTGGCGTAGACCACGGCCGCCGAGGCGTTGGCCCCGTTGTACAGGTACAGGCGGTAGCCGGACAGGTCCTCACCGGCGGTGGCCACGACCTCGATCGCTTCGCCGACGTCACCGGCGGCGGTGCTGTCGTCGTAGTGCAGTTCATTGATGAAGACCTCGGCCTGGGCCGGCGCAGCGGCCAGGGCCAGCAGGCAGGCGGCGGCAAGCGGGGACAGCAATCGCATCGACTACTCCTTGTGATTGGGAATGCGCGGCCGAGCCTAAGGCCGATCCAGTGACACTTTGTCGTAAATGAACGTCAGATATCTGACAGTGCGACGGGAGTCACCAAATGTCGAGGGTTTGGGACCCGGAGTTGTCGCGTTGCACCGGCACGCATGCCTTCACGCAGGGCGGGGATCCGCGTTGTCCCCGGCGGCAAAAATTTTTCCTCGACCGGCCTTGAAAGGTCCGGTGGCAGCTCCATCTCTGTCCTGCTCCCGATTCATCGGGCTTTTTCGCGAGCAATGCTGGCAGTCACCTGGGGTGAGTGCTAACATCGCCAGACTTTTTCAGACCAATCAATAACTTAAGAGGTCTCTCATGAGCATCAAGCCGCTGCACGACCGCGTTGTGGTCAAGCCGATCGAAGCCGACGAAATCTCCGCCGGTGGCATCGTCATTCCGGATTCGGCCAAGGAAAAGTCCACCAAGGGTGAAGTCGTGGCCGTCGGCCCGGGCAAGCCGCTGGACAACGGCAGCGTGCGCGCTCCGTCGCTGAAGGTCGGCGACAAGGTCATCTACGGCCAGTACGCCGGCAGCTCGTACAAGAGCGAAGGCGTCGAGTACAAGGTCCTGCGCGAAGACGACGTGCTCGCCGTCATCGGCTGAGCCCCGGCGCGACCTGTTTCAACCTGATCCCCAAATCCCAGCCGCCGGGCATCGTCCGGCGCTACCAATGAGGTAAATGCAATGGCTGCCAAGGATATCCGTTTCGGTGAAGACGCCCGTTCGCGCATGGTGCGCGGCGTCAACGTTCTCGCCAATGCCGTCAAGGCCACCCTGGGCCCGAAGGGCCGCAACGTCGTGCTGGAAAAGAGCTTCGGCGCTCCGACCATCACCAAGGACGGCGTCTCCGTCGCCAAGGAAATCGAACTGGCTGACAAGTTCGAGAACATGGGCGCGCAGATGGTGAAGGAAGTTGCCTCGCGCACCAACGACGACGCCGGCGACGGCACCACCACCGCCACCGTGCTGGCCCAGGCCCTGATCCGCGAAGGTGCCAAGGCAGTTGCCGCCGGCATGAACCCGATGGATCTGAAGCGCGGCATCGACAAGGCCGTCGTGGCCGCCGTTGCCGAACTGAAGAGCATCTCCAAGCCGACCGCCGACGACAAGGCGATTGCCCAGGTCGGTACCATCTCGGCCAACTCGGACGAGTCGATCGGCCAGATCATCGCTGACGCGATGAAGGAAGTCGGCAAGGAAGGCGTGATCACCGTTGAGGAAGGCTCGGGCCTGGACAACGAGCTGGACGTGGTCAAGGGCATGCAGTTCGACCGCGGCTACCTGTCCCCGTACTTCATCAACAACCAGCAGTCGCAGACCGCTGACCTGGATGACCCGTTCATCCTGCTGCACGACAAGAAGATCTCCAACGTCCGTGACCTGCTGCCGGTGCTGGAAGGCGTCGCCAAGGCCGGCAAGCCGCTGCTGATCGTCGCCGAGGAAGTCGAAGGCGAAGCGCTGGCGACCCTGGTGGTCAACACCATCCGTGGCATCGTCAAGGTCGTGGCCGTCAAGGCTCCGGGCTTCGGCGACCGTCGCAAGGCGATGCTGGAAGACATGGCCGTGCTGACCGGCGGCACCGTGATCTCCGAAGAAGTTGGCCTGTCGCTGGAAAAGGCCACCATCAAGGACCTGGGCCGCGCCAAGAAGGTGCAGGTTTCCAAGGAAAACACCACCATCATCGATGGCGTGGGTGACAAGGCTGCCGTCGATGCACGCGTCGGCCAGATCAAGACCCAGATCCAGGACACCTCCTCCGATTACGATCGCGAGAAGCTGCAGGAACGCGTGGCCAAGCTGGCCGGCGGCGTTGCCGTGATCAAGGTCGGCGCTTCGACCGAAATCGAAATGAAGGAAAAGAAGGATCGCGTCGACGACGCCCTGCACGCTACCCGTGCAGCCGTTGAAGAAGGCGTGGTCCCGGGCGGCGGCGTTGCCCTGGTCCGTGCGGTCACCGCGCTGGCCGGCCTGAAGGGCGCCAACGAAGACCAGAACCACGGCATCCAGATCGCTCTGCGCGCGATGGAAGCCCCGCTGCGCGAGATCGTCGCCAACGCCGGTGAAGAGCCGTCGGTCATCATCAACAAGGTCAAGGAAGGCACCGGCAGCTTCGGCTACAACGCCGCCACCGGTGAGTTCGGCGACATGCTGCAGTTCGGCATCCTGGACCCGACCAAGGTGACCCGTTCGGCCCTGCAGAACGCCGCCTCGATCGCTGGCCTGATGATCACCACCGAAGCCATGGTTGCCGAAGCTCCGAAGAAGGACGAGCCGGCCATGGGTGGCGCTGGTGGCATGGGCGGCATGGGTGGCATGGGCGGCATGGACTTCTAAGTCCACGCCCCCGGCGGTAGTTGCCGACCTTGGTCGGCACGCCGTCCCGATGTAAAGAAGAACCCCGCCGCAAGGCGGGGTTTTTCGTTGCGCGCTTCCCGCGTCCGCCGGGAAGCCAGGCCCGACGCTATCGGCCTTGCCTGCTGGCCGGGTTCTGCATCAGGCTGGCAGCGTGGTGAACCCACGCTGCGGATTGATTCCGGTCACAAGGATGGTCATGCCCCTGTTCCGACCTGCATTTGTATTCCCGTTGGTGCTGCCGTTGGCTGCCTGTGCGCAGAGCGAGACACCACGCAACATGTCGCCAACACAGACCAACGAGCAGGGCTGCACGCGACAGCGCAGCATCGGGCCGCAGGATCCGTATGCCAACTCTGCGCCGCTCAAGCAGGCCTGTGTTGGCCCGTATCTGCTGGAACTGCCACAGAACTACTACAGCACCCAGATGGGCCCGCAGCATGACGGGAGCTTCCGCCTGGCGCTGGAGTATCCCTCGCTGCAACCGTTCAAGCCGGGCGAGCGGATGAATCTCAGTGCCGACGTGTCCGTGCGAACGGTGAGTGTCAGTTACGCGTACATCGACCGGATCGATGTGCGGCGGGCGTTGCGCAATCTCTACACACCGCTGGACTACGAGCGTGATGACCCATCAGCATCGCTGGAGGGGCGCATCAAGGGAGGCATCATCCACGGCCTCGAACCCTACTACGTCGATATGGGAAGGGTCCGGGCCTACTACCAGGCCAAGGGATATCGCGCAGACGCGCCCGTGATGAAGCCGGTGCCATGGCACGCCGATTGGTTTGTTTCGCGCGATGCCTCCGGTGCGATCGACCAGATCATCAAGTGCACGCCCAGGGAGGTTGCCGAATCGGGCGTCGAGTACCGTGATGGAAAGATGGTCAAGAAGCATGTGCTCGGCTTTGCGGAGTGCACGCAGGATTTCATGATCGAGGACATGAGTACGCTTGTCGGTGTCAGGTACCCTCGCGAGGGGATGCAGCACTGGAAGCAGATCGCGGAGCGTGCGCGCACTGTGTTCGTTGAGCATGTTCGGGACACGCGCAGGGCAAAGCCGTAGCACGCCGCTGGAGCGATGTTGTTGATGCTTTTGATTGCGTACATTCCTGGCGTAATCAGCCTTGCCTGCATTCAGCGGCATCTATCAGACTGGAGGCTCGACACTCGCATCAGCTCCAACGATGCGAACGCACATTGTGTTGGTCATCCAGAAGGGATGTATGTCAATGATCAGATCGGGACTTGATCAGCGGGATCTGGATATCCTTGCGTTCTACGCTAAGAGCCAGAATCGCGAGCTCTACTTCAATTACCTCGCACAAAGGGAGGGTAGTGATGGGTATGCCCTGCTCGCCCTGGGCGTGGTTCGAAACGACAACGTGCCAGGTGCGACGGCGAACAGCTTTGCTGATCGCCAGGCCCGTGCCAATCGCATCCGGATGGGAGAGAGTGACTGGCAGGCATTTGGTGTGGACCTTATGCGGGCGGACTTCGTGCTGCGCGAAAGGCACTTCCGCGGTAAAAGGCCCGATCTCGCCTTGAATCTACCCGTTGAAGATGTCCAGGCTTCCCACGATCCCACTTTCAGCAGCCGGGGCATCGATCCTTCCGGCTGGACGCCGTATAAACTCATCGTGGCTGCGCGTGCATATGGCGGTGAGCCAGAAGCCGAAGCCGTCTGGAAGATGCTGCTGGACAATCGCAACCTGGGCCTCAACCGGGGTGCGGAAACCACGGCGCTGGTGGCCAGGTACCGCGAGCATATCGACAACCCGCAAGGCTATCTGGCCGATCTGGCGGCCGCGCGCCTGCCGCATGGCGTCGAGCCGGTGAACAACCTGGACCCCGACCGGGTGCTGTTGCACGGGCAGATGCATGTGCACGATGGCAGCAGCTGGCAGCAGGAAGTAAAGATGCCGGTGAAGGCGCCGCTGGGGCCGATCCCGGCTGCCGTGCCCGTGGGCTTGGTTCCGGCGGGAGCCCGGCCGGTCACCGATCCGCAACGGCTGCGCGATCTGGAAGATGCACGCGCCACCCGCCAGCTGCGCGAGGAGCTGCGGCAGCAGTTCCATCCCGAAGACCCCTGCCGGCACCGGCCGATCATGAAGAGCCCGGAGGTGCTGAGCGATGCAGCGCCGTTGCCGATGGATGCCGGGCGCCAGATGGCCGGGCAGTTCGACCCCACCTCAGCGCAGCACCCACGCAATGGCCTGTACCGCCAGTGTGCTGCCGGTGTGCAGGGCCTGGACGCCCAGGTGGCCAAGCCGTGGGACCGGCACAGCGAATGCATGGCCGCCAGCCTGACCGCGCTGGCGGCGGGCAAGGGGCTGGAGCGGGTCGATCATGTGTTGTTGAGCGGGCCGGCCCCCGGCCTGCAGCCGGGCCAGAATGTGTTCGTGGTGCAGGGTGAGCCCTCCAACCCTGCCCACCTGCGTGCGCATATGCCCACTGCGCAGGCGGTCGCCACGCCGCCGGAACAGTCGTTCCGGCAGCTGGCCGTGAGTGATCAGCAACAGGCGCAGGAACAGGCCCTGCAGCGCAGCCAGGAACAGCAGCCACAACAGGCGCACAGCGCCGTGGCCCTGCACGCCTGAGCAGGGTGGCCAGCATGGCGCGGGCCGGCCCCGCATGGTTGCCGCCGCGCCAGCGCATCGCTACGCTCGGTGACCATGCCTACCTCGTTCATCGTCGTTGACGACTTCCTTTCTCCCGCCGATGCGCAGGGGTTGCGCCAGGCGGCGCTGGGCCTGACCTATCCCGTGCAGGAGGGCGCGTTCCCCGGCCGCAATTCGCAGCAGCGGCTGGATCTGGATGGACTGTCCGGCGCGGTCTCGCGGCTGGTCAACGAACCGCTGCGGCCGGTCAACCCGCTGCAGTCGCATGGCAAGTTCCGCCTGACCCTGGCCGGCGATACCGGCCGCGCCAAGGTACATGCCGACCACTCGCACTGGTCGGGCATCCTCTACCTGAGTGCACCGGAACACTGCGAGGGCGGCACCGAGTTCTTCCGCCATCGCCGTACCGGCACCGAGCGCATGGCGCTGGATGCGGCGGAGCTGGCCGCCCTGGGCTATGCCAACGGCGGCGACATGCACCGCGACATCATCGAGCGCGACAGCAACGACGACAGCCAGTGGGAAATGACCATGCGCATCCCGATGCGCTTCAACCGGCTGGTGCTGCTGCGGCCCTGGTTCTGGCATACCGCCGGGCCGGCGTTCGGTGACCGCCCGGACAATGGCAGGCTGGTGTACCTGATGTTCTTCGAGCAGGCGCGCTGAGCGGGGCAGCCATCCACGCCATGCGTGGATGCTTGCATCCGGCCGTGCTCACCACGCAGGCGTCATCGCACCCTCATTCGACGAATGCCTTCGCCGCGCCGTACTCCCATTGCCACGGCACGCCGGTTTCGCCCAGCACGAACGCCACCAGTGCCGGGAACGTGGCCTCTGCCCGCACATCATTGCCCAGGATCACCACGCAGCGCCTGTGCCGCTCCACGCACACCAGCGTGTTGCCCACCGCATCGTCGTGGCCGCCCTTGTAGAAGCCTGCGCCCTGCGGGCCACTGAAGGCCACCACGCCCAGGCCCGCCGCCAGATCTCTGCGCTGCTGCGCCACGGGCAGCTCGGGCTGCAGGGTCGGGAACTGGCTGGCGGTGGTGATCGGCAGTTGTGGCCGCACCAGGTCCTTGCGCATTGAAGTGGATAGACCATCGCCGCGCACATAACCCGCGGCGAAGCGGGCCATGTCGGCAATGGTGGTGTCCATCGAACCCGCCGCCCGCACGCGGCTGCGCTGATCGTGCGGCTCCGTACTGCCTTCGGCAGTCCAGCCATCGGCCAGGTTGCCGGCGAAATCCGCGCGCCACATCATGCTGGTGCGGGTCATGCCGAAGCGATCGAACACCCGCTGCTGCATCAGTGCACCCACGTCCTGGCCCAGCCGGCCACGTTCGATCACGAACTGCAGCAGGATCAGCCCGTCGCCGGAGTACGCGTAGCGGCTTCCCGGGTTGAAGTGGAACCTCAACCGGCCATCGGGTTCGAGGAAGCCGAAGTTGGCAAAGCCGCTGGCGTGGTTGAGCAGCAGGCGCGGCGTGAGCTGGCGCCAGCGTGGATCGCCGGCCAGCACGCTGTAGTCAGCGTACTTCTTCGGTTCCGGTGGATAGTCCGGCAGCGGCTTGTCCAGCGCGGTGGCGATGCTGGCATCCAGATCGATCCTGTGGTCCTGCGCCAGCTGTGCGACCAGGTGGCCGAACGCCATCTTGGTCAATGACGCGGCATACATCACGGTGTCGGTGCGCAGCGGCTCGCCTGCGGCATTGCGTTCGCCGTAGGCAGCCACATGCACCACCTTGCCGCCATCGATCACCGCCAGCGCCATGCCGCGCACATGGGCGGCTTTCATCAGCCGCTGAGCCTCGGCATCGATGCGGGCCGGCGAAGGCAGCGGAGCAGGTGCGGCCAGTGCGGCCAGCGGGAACAGCGTCAGCAACATCAGGGCAGCACGGCGCATGCGTGGAACTCCTGGCGGGACGTGGCGCGATGCTACGCCAGCCCGCCGTCCGCGTCATGGCCCGCCGGGGTCAGGTGGCCACTGGCTGGCGCAGGCAGATCCGTGCCGCCCCCGCGCTGATGTCCACCTGGCTGCCGCGCATGGCGTCGGCACCGAGGATCAGCGCCGGGCGCTGCTCCAGGCCGATGGCTTTGAACACCGGCAGTTCGCTGATCCGCACTTCCATCGCCGGGTGCTGCCAACCGCTGCCGGTCATGCCGGGCAGGGTGTACAGCCAGGTCGCCTGCGGCTTGCCACCCAGGCCCTCGGTGCCCTTCTCGCGCACGCGCACTCGTCCATCGCTGCCGTCGGTGCGCAGCCCCAGTGCGCGCGCCGCCTGGTCATTGAGCACGGTCTGCGCGGCGCCGGTGTCGACCACGGCGATGGCTTCCGGCCCCGTGTCGCCCAGCTTCACGGTGATGAAGCCGAAGCGTTCCAGGCCCCGGCTGCGTTTGGGCAGTGCATTGGCCTGGCAGCCGGGGCCATCGACGTCGAGTGCTCCGGGCTTCCACAGTGCCAGCTCACCGCGGCCGAAGTCCCAGCGGGTATCCCAGCGGCCGGTCAGGTCGTTGCCGATCAGGCCGTCAATCGAGGGCTCGTCGTCCTTCTGCAGGTTGGAAAGATCGGCCTGCATGCCGCTGACGCTAAGCCGCCATCCGCCGATCTGCCATGAGGTCGTGTGCATGCGCTGCAGCGGGGCGTTGCCGGCGCTGGCGCCCTGGGCATGCGTGGCGGCGGACCGGGCATCCTCCAGGCCATAGCGGCGGGCCACCCGACCATCGACGAGGGTGGCCCCAGCCGCGCTGTCGACCACGAAGCGCAGCGGTTCGGCACGGTCGTCAAGCGAAACCGTCACTGATGGGTGGTTGCCCTGCATCCACATCGGCAACACGTATTCAGGTGAGCTGGCGGCCGGCGCAGGGAATGCGGCGGCAAGCAGGGGCAGAACGGTCAGGCGCACGTTGGATCTCCAGGGTGGAAGTGGAGGTCCATTGGTACGCATCGGCGTATCCCGGCAATATCGGCGTTGATACCGTCCTGATACACGCCTGCAGGATACTGGCCGCATGAACACTCCTGCCCGGGTCATCGTTGTCGATGACGACGCCAGCATCCGCGATGCCATCGCCGACTGCCTGCTGCTGCACGGCTACCAGGTGCGTGTGGCCACCGACGCTGCAGCGTTGGATGTGCTGCTGCAGAGCGAGCGTCCGGACGCCATCATCCTGGACTGGATGATGCCCGGTGAGGATGGCCTGTCGGTGTGCCGCCGGCTGCAGGCGCGGGCCATCCCGATCCTGATGCTGTCGGCGATGGGGACCGCACCGGACCGCGTGATCGGCCTGGAAATGGGGGCCGATGACTATCTGGCCAAACCTTTCGATCCGCGTGAACTGCTGGCGCGGGTGCGTGCACTGCTGCGCCGGCAGGACAAGCTGCGCGCCCAGGTGGCCAGCGAGCTGCGCTTCTGCGGCTGGCGATTGTTTCCCGAGCAGCGCCGCCTGCTTGCGCCTGATGGCAGCGAACTGGCGCTCAGCCGGGGCGAGTTCGTCCTTCTGCTGGCGCTCACCGAGCGCGCAGGGCGGGTGCTGGCGCGGGAGCAGCTGCTGTCGATGACCCGCGGTGAGGACAGCGAGAGCGTCGACCGCGCCGTCGATCTGGCGATCAGCCGGCTGCGCCGCAAGCTGGGCGGGGCGGTTCCCGGTGCGGAGGCGCTGGTGCAGACGTTGCGCGGCGAAGGCTATCGCTTCGACGCTGAGGTGCAGGTGCTGTGAGGGCACGATGGTCCACTGCACGCTGGATCGCGATGCTGGCCCTGGCCAGCCTGCTGCTGGCGACCCTGGTCAGCATGGCCGTGGTCGGCTGGATGCCACGACCTGCGCCGCCCCCCATGCGGCTGGACCAGGCCATGCAGGTCCTTCGCGGCGAGCGGTCCGCCACGCCTCTGGGACTGCATCTCGAAACCCGCGCCTCACCCCCCCAGGGCAGCAGCAACGACTGGCTCACCCGGCTGGTTGCATCGCAGATGGGCCTGCCGCTGGAACGCGTGCAACTGGTCTGGAGTGGCCGTGACAAAGCGCCTGACGTGAAGATCATTGAAGGCGGCATGGAGCTTGATGGCAATGCACGGTCGGACGCCTTGCAGGCGCAGGTGTCCGTGCTGACCGAGATGCAGTGGTCACCCTTCGAACTGGCGGTGCGGCAGGCCGATGGCCGATGGCAGGTGGTCGGCAGCGACCACAGCGATCTGGCCGCGTGGCGCCGGCAGGTTGTGCTGGCACTGGTAGCGGGGACCGTACTGTTGGCACCGCTTGCCGCCTTGGCGTCGATCCGCCTGGGACAGCCGCTGCGGCGGCTGGCCGAGGCCAGTGCACGGGTCGAGCTGCAGGATGGCACGCCGTTGCCGGACGACGGCCCACGGGAAGTTCAGATACTGGCCGCCGCGATCAGTACCGGACGTGAGCGCCTGCGCGAACAGGCCCAGGACATGACGCGCATGCTGGCCGCAGTAGCGCATGATCTGCGCACGCCCTTGACCGGACTGCGCCTGCGTGCGGAGTTCGCACCGCCGGCACAGGCCGCGCGGATGGTGGCCGACATCGAACGCATGGATACGATGATCGAGCAGGTCCTCGACTACGCACGCGGCGAACTGCAACCACTGCAACTGCGGCCGCTGGACCTGGCCGCCTTGCTGGAAGAATGCGTGCAGAGTGCACTGCTGCGCGGCGTCGAGATCACCATCGACGCACCGGACACACTACCCTGGCAGGGCGATGCACTGCTGTTGCAACGGGCGATCGACAACCTTGTCGACAACGCCGATCGCTATGCGGGTGCCGTGCACCTGCGCGCCGCCAGGGTGGGCGATCGCATGCAGCTGGATGTGATCGACCGCGGCCCGGGCATCCCCGAGGCCGACCGTGCACGCCTGCTGCAACCCTTCCAGCGCAGCGAGGGATCGCGCAGCCGCGCCACCGGTGGCACCGGCCTGGGCCTGGCGGTGGCGGCCAACGTCGCACGGCGGCACGGGGGCGAGCTCCTGCTGCTGCAGCACGACGGAGGGGGGCTGATTGCACGCCTGCTGTTGGGTCCGGCTTGCTGATATCCCGTTCTAGCGAATACTAGATCGAGAGTGGTGATATAGATCCACGGAGAGCCCCGTTTTTACGGGGCTTTCTGTTTTTCAATGGTTCTTGCACTGTTGAGAATTTCATATATAGTTGTGTGCATGGG
>NZ_NEQV01000009.1 GCF_002799245.1 Stenotrophomonas maltophilia
CTGGCCAGAAAGCTGGCCAGGATTGCCTGGGGCGTCTTCAAGAGCGGCCGGGAGTTCGATCCGACCATGCTGAAAGTGGGTCAAGCCTGCTTCCAGCAGGCTTGATCTCGAACATAGGATCTCGGCTCTACAAACTGCACACCGCCGCCAGGTCATCGGCCAACTGCCGCAGCTGCGCCGCCCCCAGCGCCGCGCAGGTGATGCGCAGGCCATGCCCCGGTGCAGCCACCGCGAACACTTCGCCAGCGCGTACATGCCATCCGCGCGCAGCCAGTGCCAGTACCTGTGGATGGCTGTCGGCCAGCAACGGCAGCCACAGGTTCAATCCCTCCATCGGCAGCGGCGTCGGTACGCCGCGCACGCGCAGCAGTTCCTGCAGCGACTGCAGGCGCTGCTGGTAACGCTCGCCCGCCGAGGCGATCTTCGCCCGCTGCGTCGCCGACGCCAGCACCGAGGTGGCTGCATCCTGCAGCAGATGGCTGACCCAGCCGGTGCCGGACGCCAACCGCAACCGTAACCGCATCGCGGTCTCTTCATCACAGGCCAACCAGGCCAGGCGCAGGTCCGGGCCGAGCGGCTTGGACAGCGAGCGCAACAGCGCCCAGCGCCGGCCATCCAGTGGCAGTACCGAGTGGTAGGCCTGCTGCGAGAGCAGCGCGTAATGATCGTCGACCAGCACCGCCACCTGCGGGTAGGCCGCCAGCAGCTGGCGCAACGCCCGTGCCCGCTTCGCATCCAGGCTGGCCCCGGTCGGGTTGTGCGCACGCGGGGTCAGCAGCACCGCACGTGCACCGGCCTCCAGCGCCTGCCGCAACGACTCGACCTGCATGCCATGTGCATCCACCGTCACCGGCAACGGCGCATGGCCCACCGCATTGAGCACATTGAGGCTGCCGAGGAAGCATGGATCCTCCACCGCGATGCGATCACCCGGCAGCAGCCATGCCGCCAGCAAGCGCTCGATGCCATCGACCGCGCCATGGGTCAGCTCCAGGGCGTACCCCTCGGGGCAGTCCGTATCCAGCGAAGCGCGTGCCAGCACCTGCAATCGCGGGTCGACCGTGCCCACGCCATACAGCCGTGGCGCCGCAGGGGCCAGGCGCAGGTTCGGCAGCAGGCGCGGATCCGGGTTGCCACCGGCCAGGTCCTGCAGCGCCAGCCCCGGCGTGCTGCCCTCGCGCGCCATCGCCGGCGGCAGTCCACGCACCACGGTGCCACGACGGCCCGCGGTGCTGGCCAGGCCGGCCGCATCCAATCGCTTGTAGGCAGCGGCCACGGTGTTGCGGTTCACGCCCAGCTGCTCAGCCAGTTCACGCACCGGCGGCAGCACGCTGCCGGCCGGCAGGCGGCCCTTGCCGATGCCATCGCGGATGCTGTCGAAGATCGACTCGGCGCTATGCCCGGTGATTTTCATTTTGTCCTATGCCAAAATATCTCTTGTCCTGTGCCAGTGTATCCCACCCTGGCCACCCTGCATTGGAGGTGCCCGCATGCCCCTTGCCGCTGCCGACTGGCCCGTCGCCCAGTCCGTTGAACAGATCGCCGCCAACCTGGTCACGGTGCGCCAACGCATTGCCGGGGCCTGCGCCCGCGTTGGCCGTGACCCGGCCAGCGTGCGCCTGCTACCGGTCAGCAAGACCGTCGATGATGCCCGCATCCGCATGGCGGTGGCCGCCGGTTGCCGCGAGCTGGGCGAGAACAAGGTGCAGGAGGCGCAGCGCAAGGCCGAGACGCTGGCGGACCTCGGCGTGCACTGGTCGGTGATCGGGCATCTGCAGACCAACAAGGCACGCTACGTGGCGCGTTTCGCCAGCGAGTTCCAGGCGCTGGACAGCCTGCGCGTGGCCGAAGCACTGCAGCAGCGCCTGCAGCGGGAAGACCGCACCCTGGATGTGTTCGTGCAGGTCAACACCTCCGCCGAACCCAGCAAGTACGGCCTGGAACCCGCTGCCGTCGAGGCCTTCGTCCAGCAGCTTCCTGCGTTCGACCGCCTGCGCGTACGCGGCCTGATGACGCTGGCCATCTTCACCCCGGAGGTCGAGCGCGTGCGCGCCTGCTTCGTGCGCCTGCGCGAACTGCGTGACCACTTGCAGCGCACCGCACCGCCTGGCCTTGACCTGTCGCAGCTGTCGATGGGCATGTCCGGCGACTTCGAAGTCGCCATCGAGGAAGGCGCCACCGTGGTCCGCGTCGGACAGGCCATCTTCGGCGCACGCGCCACCCCGGATAGTTTCTACTGGCCCAGCAATGGAGCCCCGGCATGAAGCATGCGGTCATCCTGCAACACGTCGCTTTTGAAGATCTTGGCACCCTGCAGCCATTGCTGCTGGCACAGGGCTGGCAGCTGCAGGTGCTGCAGGCCGGTGTCGACGCCCTCGATCCGGCCGAAGCCGCCGACCTGCTGGTGGTGCTGGGCGGTCCGGTCAGCGTCAACGATGTGGGTCCCTATCCCTTTCTCGACGACAGCATCGCGCTGTTGCAGCGTCGGCTGCACCAGCAACGGCCCACGCTGGGCATCTGCCTCGGCGCGCAGCTGATGGCACGTGCACTCGGTGCCAGCGTCGCCGCCAGTGGCGGCAAGGAGATCGGCTTTGCGCCACTGCTGCTCACCGATGACGGCCAGCGCTCACCACTGCAGGCACTGCAGGGCATTCCGGTACTGCATTGGCATGGCGAGGCGTTTGAACTCCCGGCGGGTGCACGTCGCCTGGCCAGCACGCCGGCCTGCCGCCACCAGGCCTTCGCCATCGGCAGCCATGCGCTGGCACTGCAATGCCATCCGGAGCTGGACGCGCGCCAGTTCGAGCGCTGGCTGATCGGCCACGCCCTGGAGCTCGCGCAGGCCGGCATCGATCCGAACGATCTCCGCGCACAGGCACGTCGCTATGGCGCACCACTGGCAGCGGCCGCCACAGCGATGTTCGACCACTGGCTGCAGGGCCTGCCGGAGCGTCCGCGATGAACTATCGCTTGCAGATCCACCGCGATGGCGCTTACTGGGGCCACTTCGACTGCAGCGGTCCCGACGCCCTGCAGCGCATGGACAGCATCGCCGCACAGCTGCCTGCCGACCAGGGCTTCCGGTTGACGCGGCAGAAGGGGGTTGGTGAAGAACGCATCCTGTCCAGCAACGCCGACGGCCTGCGCGTACTGGCCGCGCAGATCCAGTACCGCGACATCTGACCCGACGATGGCAATGCCGGCCGCTGGCCGGCACTACCCCTGCTGTTCGCCCGCATGCGAAGCTTCACGCATGCTGACCCTGCACCGCGGCAGCCACCACGGGCTGCTTGTCGCACCGCGTTGGCCCTCCACCCGCATCCAACTGGAAGAAGAGGTACTGCAACGCCTGTGCGACGCACAGGCGTTGCTGCCTGCCGGGCTGCGCCTGCTGGTCACGCGCGGCTTCGAACCCAGCCACGGCCACCTCGGTGGCTTCCGTCGCGTGGTGCGCCGGCTCGGCATCGCGGTGTTCCGCGCCTGCTATCCGCAACGTCGCGATGAAGTCGGCGCCATCTTCGGTGCGAACGGCCACGACGTCGATGGGCGTCACGTCGATGTTTCGCTGGTGCTGCACGGCCGGCGCTTGCGGCTGCTGCCTCTGGGCGTATTCACCCCGCCGCGCTGGCAGGACCGTCGCGTCGCCCGCCATGCCGAAGCGATCGCGCAGGTGAAGCGCAGCCTGCAGCGCTGCAGCTTCGAGCTGCATCACAACGCCACCGAAGCCCTGCAGATCCACTGCGACTATCGCCCGCGCTGACGCCGCGGGCGCCCATGCGTGCTGTGCCCCGTCCATAGATGCAAATGATTCTCTTTTGCTGTAAGGTGCAGCCGCTGCCCTTGCCGCCGCGGGCTGTTCCCTTTCCCAGTTGTCGCCCGCCCCGTGTCCACGCCTGTCGAACCGACGGATGTCGCGCAGCTGTGTGCGGCCCATTACCGGCCGCTGCACGCCCATGTCCGCCGTAAACTCCCGCAACGCAGCGACGCCGACGACGTCGTCCAGGAAACCTGGCTGCGCGTCGTCAAAGTCGCCGCCAGTGGCCTGCTGAGCAACGGCCGCGCCTACCTGTACCGCGTCGCCCACAATCTGATCGCCGATCATTACCGGCAGCGCCAACGCCGGCGCGAAGAGGCGCTGGATGATGCGCAGCTGCTCGCCATCGCCGATCCTGCGCCCCTGCCCGAGCAACGATTGCTGGACGCCGAGCAACTGCGCCACCTCGACGCGGTCATTGCCGCGCTGCCCCCCCGTTCGCGCCAGGTATTCCTGCTGGCACGGGTGGAACAGATGGCCCTGGCAGAAATCGGCCGCCAGCTGGGTATCAGCCGGCAGACCGCGCATGGCCATCTGCTGCGCGCACTGGTGGCGCTGCAGCAGGTACCCGGCGCATGAGCCAGGATGCGATCGCGCGCGAGGCCGCGCGTTGGTGGCTGGACGGCCACGATGGCGGCCGCGACGAGCGTGCGTTCAACCAGTGGTACCACGCCGATTCGCGCCACGCCGCGCAGTACCAGCACCTGCAGGCGCTCTGGCAGGCCGGTGATGCGACGCCCAGCCTGCAGCGGCACCAGCTCAGGCGGCAGCGCCGACGGCTGCGCGACGCCGGCATTGCCGTGCTGCTGCTCTGTGCGTTGGGCCTGTATACCCGCCAGGCCGCACCACCGGCCGCGCAGGTGATGCGCACGGCGGCAGGCGAGATCCGCGAAGAAGCATTGCCGGATGGCTCGCGCGTGCTGCTCTCACCCGGCAGCGAAGTCCATGTCCGCATCGATGCACAGCGCCGCCAGCTGCAGCTGCAGCATGGCCAGGCCTGGTTCAAGGTAGCCACCGATGCGCAGCACCCGTTCCAGGTGCATACCACGCACGGCACGGTCACCGCGCTCGGCACGGCCTTCGACCTTGCCGTGCAGGACAACGACAGCGTGGTCACCGTCACCGAGCATCGGGTGCGCGTGGACAGTGGCACCCGCAGTGGGCAGGCCATCGAAGGGCAGCAACTGCGCTTCGATGGACAGGCGCCGATCATGGGCCTGGCGGCCAGCCACAATGCCCTGGCCTGGCGCGAACGCCGCCTGCATTGGGTCTCCACCCCTTTGGCCGAGGTCACCCAGGACCTGGATCGCTGGCATGGCGGCCACACCTGGATCATCGGCGCACACCTGCGCCAGCAGCCGGTCACCCTGCTCGGCAGCGCTGACGGTGCGGCGCGCAGCCGCGACCAGCTGGCCACGCAGCTGCACGTGCGCGTGCTCCGCCTGGGCGCGGGCGTGCAGGTGTGGCTACCGCCACGCAGGGGACATCGCGATGCACCCTGACATCGGCCCTGCCGCTGCGTCTACCCAGGATGACGACGCGCTGCGTCAGCCCCTGGAGCCCCCGATGCTGTTTCACCGCCCCCTTGTCCTCGCCCTGTCACTGGCCTGCGCCAGCCCGCTTCCGTTGTTGTCCACCAGCGCACACGCGCAGCCGGCCACTCGCCACTTCGATCTTCCTGCACAACCGCTGGCCAGCGCGCTGGATGCCTACAGCCGGCTGACCGGTGTCGATCTGGTGATCGGTGCGGCATTGCCGGGCGGCCAGACCGCACCGGCGCTGCGCGGTCAGTTCGACGACGCGCAGGCCCTGTCGCGCCTGCTGGTCGGCAGCGGCCTGCGCCCGCGCTTCATCGACGCACGCCGCGCCACGCTGGAACCGGCGCCGGCCGAACGCTCGGATGGCAGCCGTCGAACGGGTCCGCTGCGCGTGCAGGGTGATACCGCGCACGGTCATTCTCCCGGTGCAGGCGCCAGCCAGTATGTCCCGGCCACGCGCGATGGCTTCGCGCCGGTGGTCGGCAGCGAGCGCGTGGCGATGGCCGAACGCCAGGATGGCAACAGCCTGCTGCGCTCGATGCCCGGCACCCACAGCTTCCATTCGCGCAGCCAGCCGGGCCTGCAGGTCAACATCCGCGGCATGACCGGTGCCGGCCGGGTCAACACCATGATCGATGGTGTCACCCAGACCTTCCGCAACAATGCGGGCCATGGTTCGGGGGGGCCGTTCGCCTATGTCGATCCCTTCCTGCTGGCCGGCGTGGATGTGCAGCGCGGTGCGGTCGCCGGCGGTGATGGTGCCGGCACGCTGGCCGGCAGTGCCAATTTCCGCACGCTGGATATCGATGACCTGCTTGGCGAAGGCCGCGACTGGGGCCTGCGTGCAGGCTACCGCCATGGCAACAACGGCTACGGCAGCGGCCGCACCTTCGCCGGTGCCTGGCGCCATAGCGAGGACGGCGGTGACCGCCAGTTCGGCCTGCTGGCCGCCGCCAGCAGCAGCCGCAGCAGTGAATACGCGACCGCGCGCGGGCAGAAGAACACTGCCGACCCGGGCAGCCAGCAGCCCAGCAGCTGGTTGCTGAAGGCCCGCCTGCAGCCCAGCGACCAGCATCGGCTCGACCTGAGCCACATGCGTTACGAAAACGACTTCTACCACAACTATCCGTGGCAGATTTCCGCGCGCAACCAGCGCGCCAGCTACCACTACACGCCCTATTCGCCGTGGATCGACCTGCGCGCGACCTTCGCCGGCAACAAGACCCGGCTGTTCTATCCGCCGGTCGAGGATTCCAGCTACATCGGCCGCCGCACCCACAGCAGCCTGAGCAGCTGGACCGTCGACAACACCAGCCGCTTCGATATCGGCGGACTGCAGGCACGCTGGAACACCGGCATCAAGCACCAGTCGGATATCTACGTCGCCGATACCCCCACCCTGCGCGGCGCCAACCCCCAGGGCCGCAGCCAGCTGGACAGTGTGTTCAGCACGCTGGAACTGCAGTACGGCATCTACGCGCTGACCGCAGGCCTGCGCCAGGATCGTTATGGTATCCGTGGCCACATCCCGGTGTGCTCGGATGTACCCGGCCAGTGCGCAGAGATCGATGGCGGCGGCATCGACGTGCGCCGCACCCAGCGCGCCCTCAGCCCCAGCCTGGCGGTTTCGTGGCAGGCCACCGACTGGCTGCAGCTGTTCGCCGAAGCCTCGCGCACCTCCCGCCCGCCGCGTGTGCAGGAGATGTTCTTCGAGAAGATCCCGCTGGAAGGCATGAGCGATGCCGATGGCGTCGGTGCCAACCCGTTCCTGCGCCGCGAGCGCTCGCGCAACCTGCAGTTCGGCGCCAACCTCAGCGCCTCTTCGGTGCTGGCCGACGGTGACCTGGCGCAGCTGCGGGTGACCCGTTTCGACAACCGCATCCGCGACTACATCAAGCCGCAGTACCTGCTGATCGTGCACCCGCCGGAGGTGGAGCCGTTCGTGGTGCCGATCGACAGCGATCCGCAGCTCAATGCCTGGACCGATGCGCTGGACGTGGACAACTTCAGCACCACCACGCGCTGGATGAACCACCCGGGCGTGGTGCGCATGCGCGGTATCGAGCTGGAAGCGCACTACGCCAGCGAGCATTATCACGCCACGCTGAGCTGGACCCGCTCGCACACCAGCGCGCCAGCCATCGAATTCGTCAACCTGGAAGACATCACCGCCCTGCCCGACCGCTACTGGACGCTGGACGTAGGCGGCCGCTGGTGGCAGCAGCGCGTGCAGGCCGGCCTGCGCGCCGAATACTCCGGGCCCGCCGAAGAAGGCTACGACTTCTTCCAGACCCGCAAGACCGGCGGTACCGGCGTACTGCTCGACTTCTACGCCAGCTTCAAGCCCCAGCCCAACACCACGCTGTGGCTGAACATCGAAAACCTGCAGAACAAGGCCTATGACAACAATGCCTCGATCGACAGCATCTTCAGCCCGATCCTGGACCGCGGCAACGGCCGTGGCCGCACCGTCTCGATGGGCGTCAACGTGGCGTTCTAGCCGTCGTTGGCTGCCGCTGTGCCTGCTTGCGCTGGCCGCGATGGCCAGCGCACAGCCACTGCCGGGCACAGTGATCGACCTGGCCAGTGGCCAGCGCCTGGACGACGCTGCATTCGTGAAGCGCGCAGCGGACGCCCCACGACTGCTGCTGGGCGAACGCCACGACCTTGCCGGTGACCACGCCGCCCAGCGCTGGCTGCTGCAGGCGCTGCAGCAGCAGCGCCCGCAAGGCGCGCTGGTGCTGGAGATGATCGCCAGCGAGCGCCAGCCGCGCCTGCAGCGCGTGCAACGCTGGCTGGCCAAGGGTAATCGTGCCGAAGGTGCGCGCCTGCAGGAACTGCTGGGCTGGGATACACGCTGGCCGTGGTCCGCCTATGGCGGGCTGGTGCAGGACGCCACCGCTGCCGGCGTCCCCCTGTTCGGTGGCAATCTCGCGCGCGCCGAGGTCAATGTGCGCCTGGCATCCACCGGCGCAGTGCGGTTCCCGGTGGCCGCTGCCCGGCAACGCCTGTCGACCGTGGTGCTCGCCCAGCACGCAGACGCAGCGCCCATGCTGGAAGGGATGCTGGCCGTGCAGCAGGCCCGCGACACGCGCATGGCACAGGTGTTGACTGCGGTACCTGAACCCGCACTGCTGGTGGCCGGCCGCTGGCATGTACTGCGCGGTACCGGGGTACCGGGCTACCTGTCACCGCATACACCGGCGCTGGTGATCGCGCTCGCGTCACCCGGTGAAACCGTCGATGCGGCCGACGCCGACCTGCTGTGGGTACTGGACGATGAGTGAACGCCGCCAGCACTGGCAGGCGATCGCCATCAGCATCGGCCTGCACCTGCTGCCCTTGCTGCTGTTGGTGCACTGGGTGGCAGCGCCGCCGTTGCTGCCGCCACCCGAGCAGGATGTGCGCATCAGCCTGCGCCTGCTGGCACCGGCTACGCCGCCCCAGCCAGTGGAAGAGCGCCAGGCCGATACCCCCAGCCAGGCGCAGCAGGCGCGCGCATCGCAACCGACGAAGTCGCCTCCTCCACCGAAGCCCACCGCCGCGCGCGAAGGCGAGCTGGCCGCCAGCGAACATGGCGGCCCCGGCCGGCAAGCCCTGCCGGTCGCCCCGCCTGCGGCCGCGATCGATGCAAGTCCCGCACCGGCATCGATCACGGCCGCTCCGCCCGCTCCGGACGCACCACCGGCGGACTTCCAGGCCGGCGCCGCCAGCGACCAGTGGGAAGCCCGCCTGATGGCGCGGCTGGAGCGTTACCGCTACTACCCTGCCGCCGCACGCTCGCGCCGCCAGCAGGGTACGGCCTGGGTCAGGGCCAGCATCGACCGCGCCGGCCGCCTGCTGGCCCTGCGGCTGGAACAGCCCAGTGGCCAGCCGATGCTCGACGACGCCGCGCTGCAGACGTTCCGCCGCGCGCAGCCGCTGCCGCCCATTCCCGATGAACTGAAGGCACCGCAGGAACTGGTGGTGCCGGTGGAGTACTACCTGCGCTAGGCGGCGTAGGCCTCCGCCTCGATCTCGAACAGCATGCCGTCCAGCGCCAGCCGCGGCACGGGGATCAGGGTGCAGGCCGGTGCCGCGCGGTTCGGCCAGCGCCGCCGCACCTGCTGGGCGATGATGCCCAGCCGGTCCTCGTCGTGGTCGACCACCAGGATGCGCAACCGCGCGACATCGGCCAGGCTGGCCCGCGCCGAGCGCAGCGCGATCTGCAGGTTGTCCAGTGCCTGCCCGACCTGTTCCTCGAAGCCGGGGGAGAGATGGCCATCCGCATCCTCACCGCCCTGCCCGGCGATATGGATCACCCGGGCGGGAAGGCGCACCACCGCTACGTGCGAGTAGCCGTTGGCCGAAGGGTCGTAGAGCCCCGCGGGATTGAACAGTTCCAGCAGGCCATGGCTGAGGTCCGGGGTGGTCAACAGGTTCATGCCGCATGCCTCGTGGGGGATGCAGGCAGTCTGTGACCTCAACCCCTGTTGAGGTCAAACAGATCCGGTGCAACAGACCGGTCTGCCACACGCAACGATCCCGGTCCTGTAGAGCCGAGCCCACGCTCGGCTGCCTCCGGTCCTGTAGAGCCGAGCCCACGCTCGGCTGCCTCCGGTCCTGTAGAGCCGAGCCTACGCTCGGCTGCCTTTCGCATAGGGCAGCCGGGCATGGGCTCGGCTACAGAAGCCGGGTCACGTCCACGCCGGGTCGGCAGTGAAGTCGATGGTCAGCCAGAACGTGCTGCCACGGGCATCCAGCCGCACTGCGATCTCATCGCGCATCGCATCGACCTGGCCCACCGAACCCAGTGGTGTCGTCGGATCAGCCAGCACATGGATCTCGATGAAGCGCATCCGCCCCATCTTCGCCACGTGGCTGGTAAAACCGGCATAACCGCGCTCTGCCACGAACGCCTGCATTACCTGCTGCACGCGCTGGTCCAGATCATCCGGCGCGACCTGCAGCACTTCACGCATGGCCTTCCATGCACTGCGTGCCGGTACCGGCAGTACCGCCAGGCTGATCAACGCCAGCACGATCGAATCCAGATACGACACCCAGTGGTGCCACTGCCCACCGTGCAGGACCAGGGCCAGCACAAAGGCCAGCACCACTGCCAGGCTCATCAAGCCACCCAGCAGCCAGCCGCGTACATCCAGCCACAACAGCGCCGAACGCAGGCGCCGTGCCCGCTGCGCGACAAACGCCGCCATCGCCAGGTTGCTGGCACTCAGCAGCGCCGCCCACCACAGCGCGGGCCCGAACTTCACTTCGTGCCCGCCCGTGGTCAAGCCAATGACCGCGTTGGCCAGCGCATACACGCAGGCCAGTGAGAGGATCACACCGCCCAGCGCCTCGACCATCGGCTCCAGGTGCCAGTAGCCGTACTGGAAGCGCGGGCTCTGTTCCCGCGCCACCAGCCGCAGCACCGACAGCGACACCAGGGTCAGGGCGACGTCGACCAGGCTGTACACGCCGTCAAACAGGATGGCCTGCGATCCCACCAGCAGGCCACCACTGAAACCGACCGCGCTCACCGCAATGGTGACCCCGATCGAGAACTTCAGAATGCGTTGCTCGCGCGCGGTATCCATCGTCCACCGAAGGGCCGACCGTCGCAGGTCAGGCCTTCAGTACCTCCACCTTGTACGACGGCACATCGCCATCATGCTCGATGATGAGCCCATGCACGTCCGATTCGAAGCCCGGGAAGCGGGCGTTCTGCTCGCGGGCGATGCGCAGCGACTGGATGATCGGCTCGTCGCTGTCGCCGAAGCGCTCGCCCGGCATGATGGTCGGAATGCCCGGCGGATATGGCACCAGCATGGTCGCAGCGACGCGGCCACTGACCTGCTCGATGTCGACCCGCTCGATCTCGCCCTTCACCAGGTGGTTGTAGGCATCGGCCGGGGTCATCACCGGGGTCGGCAGATCCACGTACATCTCGCGCATCACCTTGGCCACGGCGAATTCCTGGTTGAACGCATGCAGCGCGTCGCACAGGTCACGCAGGCCCCAACCGGCATAGGCGTTCGGATAATCGGCGGCCAGCGTCGGCAGTGCCTGGCTCAGCGGCGCGTTGCGGTCGTACAGCTCCTTGAAAGCCATCAGCTCGGTAACCAGGGTGCTCCACTTGCCCTTGGTGATGCCCATCGAGAACAGGAACAGCACCGAGTAAAGGTTGGTCTTCTCCACGGTGATGCCGCGGCCCCACAGGAACTTGCTCAGCACCGCCGCCGGAATGCCCAGCTTGCCCATGCTGCCATCCATCGCCAGGCCCGGGGTCAGCAGGGTCACCTTGATCGGATCGATCAGCACATAGTCGTCGACCAGGTTCTCGAAGCCGTGCCAGTGGGCGTCCGGCTGCAGGTACCACTCCTCACGCTTGGCCACCAGCGGTGCCGGTGTATCGCCCTTGTCCAGGCTGCGCTCGACCTGGGTCGGTTGCCACACGCTGAACCACCAGTCGTCGCGGCCCAGGTCATCGCGGACGTGCAGCATCGCGCGGCGGAACGCGATGGCCTCGTCATGCATTTCCTGCACCAGCGAGCGGCCGGCGTCGCCTTCCATCATCTTTGAAGCCACGTCGCACGCCGCGATCACCCCGTAATGCGGGCTGGTCGAGGTGTGCATCATGAACGACTCGTTGAAGCGCTCCGCGTCCAGGTTGCGCTGCGCCGAGTTGCGTACGTGGATCATCGATGCCTGCGAGAACGCGGCCAGCAGCTTGTGGGTGGAATGCGTGGTGAAGATGATCGCATCCTGCTCACGCGGCTTGCCCTTGGCCATGCCGTAGTGGTTCTCGTAGAACGGATGGAACGCAGCGTAGGCGTACCAGGCTTCGTCGAAATGCAGGAAATCGACCGCGCTGCCGATCTCGTCGGCAATCTTCTCGGCGTTGTAGCACAGGCCGTCGTAGGTCGAGTTGGTGACCACCGCGATGCGCGGCTTGGAGCCGGCCTTGTAGGCCTGGCTGGCCAGCGGGTTGGCGGCGATGCGCTTTTGCAACGACTTCGGCGTGAACTGGTCCAGGCTGATCGGGCCGATGATGCCGTGTGCGTTGCGGCTGGGGGTGAAGTACACCGGCACTGCACCGGTCATGATCAGCGCGTGCAGCAGCGACTTGTGGCAGTTGCGATCCACGAACACCACATCGCCGCGGGCCACCGTGCCATGCCAGACGATCTTGTTGGCGGTGGAGGTGCCATTGGTAACGAAGAAGGTATGGTCGGCACCGAAATTGCGTGCCGCCTCGTTCTCGGCATCCTTGATCGGACCCGTGTGATCGAGCAGCGAGCCCAGCTCCGGCACCGAGATCGACAGATCGCTGCGCAGGGTGTTCTCGCCGTAGAACTGATGGAATGCACGGCCGACCGGCGACTTGGTGAACGCCACGCCGCCCGCATGGCCCGGCGTATGCCAGGAATAGTTAGATTCGGCCGCATGATGGATCAGCGCCTTGAAGAACGGCGGCAGCAGGTTCTTCATGTAATCTTCGGCCGCGCGCATCACCTGCCGCGAGATGAAGCTCTTGGTGTCTTCGAACAGGAAGATGAAGCCGTGGATGTACTTGAGCAGTTTGCTCGGCACCTTTTCGATGGTGCGGCGCTCACCGTACAGGAACACCGGCAGGTTGGCGCGGCGCGCGCTCTGCTCACGCAGGAAGGCGGTGAGGCGCTGGAATTCGCCATCCACCTCTTCGCTGCCGTCGATCGAGATCAGCACCGCCGAGGCCGCCACGTAGGTGCGGGCACCGGCACGGGCATCATCCAGGTTCAGGCCGCACAGCACGCGCTGGTCGTTGCTGCGCAGCTCTTCCACCAGGGCGCGGATCAGGATGCCGCCGATCCGCGGCGACTCGTAGTCGTTGTCGATGACAATGACCGGATAGTCCAGGGACTTGAAGTACACGTTGATTCTCCTTGTCGAACTCAGGAACGCTGGGCGCCGGCGCTGATGGCCGATGCCTCGCGGGCGCGCTGCCGCTGCTGGCGGCGCTCCTCGCTGAAGAAGGGATAGAACACGGTGATGAACAGCACGAACAGGAAGGCGTACTGGACGATGGTTCCCGACGAGCCGTAGATCGCCCACAGGCAGTACACGACGGTCAGGCTGGTCAGGGTCCAGAACGCACCGGTGTGGACCAGGGTGTGCGAACGCTCGACCACGAAGTAGCAGGCCACGCACGAGTAGATGTAGGGCAGCAGGGTCAGCACCACGGCAGCCGACGTGATCACGTCGAACTGGGCCGACGCGGTTTCCGAAGTGGAGGTGACCAGCACCGCCAGGGTCATCAGCACGGCCACGATCAGCACGCCCTTGACCGGCACGTCGTCCTTGTTGGTCTTGCTGAAGATGCTCGGGAACAGGCCATCATCGGAGGCCGCCTTGGCACTCTGTGCGGTCAGCAGGATCCAGCCGCCCAGCGAACCGGCAGCGCCGATGAAGGCGCACAGGCTGACCAGCGCGCCGCCCCAGCCACCGACGGCCTTGGCGGCAGCCAGAGCGAACGGTGCATCGGAGGTCTGCAGCTCGCCATTGGGCACCATGCCCATGATCACCGAGGAACTGGCGATGTAGGCGATGGCGGCCAGGAACACACCGGCAAGGGTGGCGCGGGCCACGTTCTTTTCCGGGTTCTCGACCACGCCGGCCGTCACCGAAGCTGATTCGACGCCGATGAAGGCCCACAGGGTCAGTGCCGCAGCGCTGGAGATCGCGCCGAAGTTGGACTCACCGGACACGTTGTAGGCGCCCTTGAAGATGTCGGCATCGAAGAAGAACCAGCCGAAGATGGCGATGCCCAGGATCGGCACCAGCGCGAAGCTGGTGGTGACCGTCTGCACCCGGCTGACGAAGGCCGGGCCGATCATGTTGGCAAAGCTCAGCGCCCACACCAGCACCAGCACCGCGATGCAGCGCACCAGCGGCTCGGACAGGATCGGGAAGAAGTAGCTGAAGTAGCCGACCGCCGCGATCGGGATGGCGACGTTGCCGATCCAGTTGGCGAACCAGTAGATGGTATTGGTCTGGAAGCCCATGTAGGGCCCGAACCAGTCACGCGCGTAGGCATAGGGGCCGCCCGCCTTGGGGGCCAGCTTGCCCAGCTTGGCGAACACGAAAGCCAGCAGCAGCGCGCCCGCAGTGGTGATCAGCCAGCCCCAGATCGAGGCGGTACCAATCTTGGCCAGGCTGGATGGCAGCAGGAACACGCCTGAGCCCATCATGTTGCCGGCGACGAGGAAGGTGGCTCCGACCACCCCGATTTTCTTTGCTTCTGCCATGACAATCTCCTGTACTGGCATGAGCCCGGTGCAGCCGGGCGTGGGGACGGTTACGCTGGCGTACGACCGCTGGCGCCTATTTGATGAAGTTGTATTGCAGGCTGCCCTGCACCCGGACCGTGTCACCGCGCGCGCCCGCCTGTTGTTCCAGGCGGCCGTACAGCAGCTCCATGCCCATCGTCCACGAAGGTGCCGGGCTCCAGATCAGGTTGAAGACGCCGTAGCGGCTCTGCCGGAATGCATCGGCCGCCAGTGCGGCGTTCCGCTCCAGGGTCAGCTGGCCGAAGATCAGGTTCGATCGCCACAGTCCGGACCAGTAATGGGTGTAGCCAACGAAGCCCCCGTGCAGGTCCAGCGCGTTGAGACGGCCGTCGGCACCGACCACCGCGTCCAGCCCCGAGCCGGTCAGGTCGGCGGTGTAGCGACTGAGGCCACGCCCTCCGAGCACGCCGAACAGCAGCAGGTCGCGCTCGCCTACCGATGCCGAGCCACTGAACTGCAGGCCGCCGGCCATGCTCCGGTCACGCTCGCCGTCACCGTCATAGGCCAGGCTGCGTGCCACGGCGCCCAGCTGCAGATGACCCCAGTCGCGCTCCATGCGCGCGGTCACGGTCATGTCGGGCAGGCGGTTCACTGCCGCTCGCGTATCGCTGGCGCCTGCAAGTTCAGTCTTCGGATCTTCGGCGGCGATGGTCAGGGTGTTGCCCTTGCCCATCGTAAAGCTGTGGTGGATGCCGGCCACCAGCAGGTAGCCGGCCCCACCGGGGCCAGCGAAGTCCAGCGTGTCGGGCAGGCTGTCCGGATCCATGAAGCTGGAATAGCCGTAGCCGGCATAGGTATTGCCGAGCTGGCCATACGCGTGGCGCAGGCGGAACTCATAGCCGTCGCTGCTGCCGAAGAAGTCATTCTCCAGGTAGAAGCGCAGGTTGCCGTGCGTGGTCGGGCGCCGCGCCTCGAAGCTGAAGCGGGTCTGCTTGGCATGGATGTTGAAGTTGGAAACATCGCGATGGCTGCCACCCACCGGCATCGAGGAGGGAATGAACTGATCCTCGTCACCGGCCGCGCGCGAATCGGCAATCGCATCGAGCTTGGCATAGCCGCCAATGCGGATCACCGTATCGGTGCCGGGAATGGCAAAGAAACCCTTCAGATCCGGGTCGGTCGGCCCGGCGGCGCTATCGGGACGCAAGGCCGCCGTTGAGGGGTCGGCCACGGATTCGCGCTGTGGCAGCACCGGCTGCGCCACGCCCGGCACCTGGGTGGGATGAAGCAGGTTGGCGCTGCCGGCAGGTGCAACCACCGGCACCGTCGCCTGCGCAGCGGCCGCTCCGGCGCCATCGCGTTGCTCGAGCCGATCCAGGCGCTGCTGCATGCCTTCCAATGCCTGCCGCATGGCCGCGATTTCCTGGCGCAAGGCCCGCGCATCCTCCTGGCCAACCTGCTGCGCATATGCCGGCGTGATCGCCAGCGCGGTCAAACAGGCCAGACTCAGTACCGCCAAGCGCATTGCATCCTCCCTGGACGAACCATTGCAACGCGCTGACGGCGCGCGCACAGGCGCGACTCCGACATTGCGTTGCCGTTGCTGGAACTGCAGGTACTGCGTCGACGACAGCGGCCAGCCTGCGCGTGGCAGACAACAGGACGATGACACTGCCCCACCCGCACCGACGTCGACTCCATCAAGGCCGCGCTGCCAGAGAGGTGGCGACCGCAGCGGTCTGGGTAACAATCAGGGAGTGAGAATGTCGTGAATGGCTGTGCCGACTGCCCCGATCCAGGGCATGTCAGGCGCGGCATCCATGGCGCGTTGACGCTGTATTCCATGCGTCACAGGCTAATCCGCCTGTTGTTTTTGGCCTTGATTGGAATCAAGGCGCGATGCTTGATGTCAGTCACGATTCAGACGTGACGACGAACAGGTGGTGCGCAACCTGCATCACCCGCATACGTGGCAGAAAGCAACAGGCCCGCATGCTGCCATGCGGGCCTGTGGGGTCACATCACGACATGGCTGCCGATCAGCGCGGGCCCAGCACCGTCTGCAGGTCAGTGCCCTGTGGCAGACCGGCGCGACGCTGCACCTGGCCCTGTGCATCCTGGAACAGGATACCCGGCGTGCCCTGGAAGCCCATCTCGATCATCAGCACCTGGTTGGCATCGAGCTTGCCGGCGATCTCGCGGCTGATGCTCGGCAGGGCCTTGATGCCACCACGGTCGAACTGATGTTCGTTTTCCAGCAGGGCCGCACTCGGGTCACGCGCAGACAGGATGGCAGCGGCCTTGGCCGGGCTGTCCTCGCGGATCACGCCGACCATGATGTGGCGCAGCTGCACCTTGCCGGCGTCGACCCACGGACGCGCCGCTTCCCAGAACTTGTGGCAGTACGGGCAGTTGGCATCACTGAAGGTATAGACCACGCGCGGTGCATCGGCCTTGCCGTCACGCACCCAGGCACTGGCTTCCAGCTTGGTCCACATCTTGGCCGACATGGGTGCAGCAACCAGCTTCTCCACTGCTTCGGCGGCCACATCGTTGCCCTCGGCATCGAACAGGCTGCCTACCAGCACGTGCTTGCCGTCGGCGGTGACGTAGGCCGCGGCCGGCTGCTGCCCGCCCACCACGCCAGCGAAGCCACGCAGGCCACCGGGTGCATCGAATTCGGCAACGACTTCGAAACCGTGCTTCTCGATGCCTTTCAGCACTGCGGGGCGCTCACCCTTGGCCGCAGAGGCCGGAGCGCTCGCGGCCGGTGCTGCCGCCGTCTTGCCCGGAGGGGTCTGGGCCTGACTGCAGGCGGCCAATGCCAGCATGACCGGCAGCAACAGCACCGCCGGGGCGATGCGCAGGGAAGTCGACAACATGGGAACTCCGTAATGAGATGCCCGCGCAGGCTACCGCAGCCGGCGCAGTTTGTGTTCAAGGCCGGCTGCTGTCAGTTCGCCAAGGTGCAGTTCACGCAGGCGCCCTTCGGCGTCGAAGAACAGCGTCGACGGGTAGGCCTGCACACCCAGTACGGTTGACGCGGAGGCGGTATCGTCCAGCAGTACATTGCCCAGCCAGAGCTGTTCGGATGCGATGAAACCCTTCACTTCGTCCAGGGTTTCCCCCTGGTTGAGGAACACGAACTGCACGTCGGTGTGCGTCTGCTGTGCGGATGCCAGTACCGGCATCTCACGCCGGCACGGTCCACACCAGCTGGCCCAGAGATTCAGCACCACCGGTTTGCCCCGGAACTGCTGCAGGTCGATCATGCGCCCCTGCAGATCGGCCACCTGTACCGCCGGTAGCGGCATCCGCCGCTCCTGCCATGCTGCCAGCAGCTGGCCTCCGGCCGCCCACAGCACCACGCCCACCAACGCCCCCACCAGTACCGGCGCACGTAACACGCGCCACGGCCGCAGCCGCCAGATGCCCCACGCCAGGCCCGCAACCAGCACGACGGCGAGGTGATACCCGCCATCGGCGATCTGCAGGATGCTCCAGGGGGCCTCACGGTAGAGCGCGAAGTTCAAGGCCACGAAGCTGATACGTCCGCACAGCAGGCCGATCAGCAACATGTCCAGAACCATGCTTGCCGCGGAGGGCACGGCCATCCCGTCTTTCCGACGCGGCCAAAGGTGTGCCACCGCCATGGCCAGCAGCACGCACACCAGGATCAACACCACCGGCATCGGCACCGGTCCAACACTCGACATCAGCCCACCTGCTCCATCAACCGTGGCCTGCATGGTCGAAGCGTCGCGCCCAGGTTGCAAGCGCGACGCCCACCGCGGGCATCAGGCCGCGCTGCCCGGCATCTGAATGCCGGGCGCCGAGTGCAGCCCACGCAGACTGCCCGCCACCGATGACAACAGCGGCCGCTCGCGCCGCTTGCTGTTGACCTGCCGGCGATAGTTGGCCGGCGTCATTCCAACAATGCGCAGGAACAGACGGCGGAATGCGCTCTGGTCGGCGTAACCCACGCCCCAGGCCACTTCATCGATACCCGCCCCCTGCTGCAGCAGTGCCTGCGCCTTGGCGATGCGCAACCGCTGGCAATATTCGATCGGGCGCAGGCCGGTGGCCTTCAGGAAGCGCCGCTGCAGGGTCCGTGGCTCCAGTCCGGAAACATCACAGATCGCAGCGAGCGTGGCACCACGCGCAGCGGTGGTATGCAGCCAGCGTTGCGCCCTCAGTACGTCGCGATCACCGTGGGCGAAGTTGGCACTGAAACGCTCGAGATCCTGCTGGATGGCCGCTGGCACCGTGATCCCCAGCTGCAGCGCAACGGAACTGGCCACGCCCTGACCGTGCAGGCGGTACAGCAGGCGCAGGGCGAGAAACCGCCAGGCCTGGGAACCGGCCACCGTCAGCAGGTCGCCGTCATCGACCAGCGCGCGCTCACTGGGCACCCAGCTGGCCGACTGCCCCTGCAGGCCCGGATGGCGCCCGAGGTCCGGACCACTGACGATGCGCCCGGCCAGCAGACCAGCGCGCGCCAGCATGCTGACACCATCGCTGGCCGCCGCCAGCAGACTGCCACCGTCGTAGTGCGCGCGCAGCCAATCCAGCAGGACCTCATCGGCCCGCAGGCAGACACCCTGGCTGATCTGGCCAGGCACGGCGATCACGGCGGGAATGTCCGCCTCGAGCATCTCCGCGCCGGCAATGCGATGCACGCCGGTCTGGCTGGCCGGCACGATCCAGCGGGTCACCAGGACACGCTTGAACGGACGGCGCTGCTGGTGGGCAAGCCGGTTGGCGACATGTGCCATTTCGGTCAGCACGGAGGCGGCCGACGGGTCACCTCCCGGGTACTCGACCACCGCAACCTCGACGAATCCTTCGTTCCTGAATCCTTCCACAGGCCATCTCCTCGGTTCGTTGCAGGCCATCCAGCGGCCGGTTCAAGCGCAGGGTAGGAACTGCCAGGACAGTGGGGCTATGAAGAAAGTTGCAAAGTGTGCTGAATGCGCTGTCAGCGACTGACCTTGACCCTGGACCTGACTCAAGGCTTCACAATGACCGGCCGCATCCGCAGGAATCCGCCATGAACATTGGTCAACTGGCGCGCCAGGCCGGCGTGCCGATCGATACGGTGCGCTACTACGAGCGCCAGCAGTTGCTGCCCACGGCGGCACGCTCGGCCGGCGGCTACCGCATCTTCGGTGAGCAGGACCTGCGCAGGCTGCGCTTCATCCGCCGTGCCAAGACACTGGGCTTCAGCCTGGAAGAAATCGCCGAACTGCTGGCACTCAGCGACCGCCACGCGCAGGACATGGGCAGCGTGCGCGACACGGCGCAGGCCCGCCTGCAGGACATCGCACAACGCATGGCCGAACTGCAACGCATGCACACCGCGCTTGCGCAGCTGGTCGATGCCTGCCCCGGCCACGGCGCACTGGATCAGTGCCCGATCCTGGCGGCGCTGACCGACGACGCCGCATGAGAGCGTGCGACCGTCATCCACCTCGCAACGCGCGTGAAGAAAAGTGCAACAAATGCTTGCCAACCCCCTGGGGCAAGGCTATTATTTCGCTCCTCAGCGACGTGGGGCCATAGCTCAGCTGGGAGAGCGCCTGCATGGCATGCAGGAGGTCAGCGGTTCGATCCCGCTTGGCTCCACCAATCTTTCGGCATTAGGCCGTCGAAAGGTCGCTAAAGAACATTGATGAGAATTGCGTCCCCATCGTCTAGAGGCCTAGGACATCACCCTTTCACGGTGGCGACCGGGGTTCGAATCCCCGTGGGGACGCCACTCATCACGAACAACGAGGACCCGGCCGATAACCGGGTCTTTTTTGTTCACCGCCTACCGGCATTCAGGTTGTGGCGTTGCGGTTCCCCTGCCCTCGTGGCGACGGTTGAACCGGAACGAAAAAAGTTCAAAAAAAGCTTCCACAAACGTGAACACGCAGGTATGATAGGCGGCTCGGTAACACGGGGCCATAGCTCAGCTGGGAGAGCGCCTGCATGGCATGCAGGAGGTCAGCGGTTCGATCCCGCTTGGCTCCACCACTTTCGACATTAGGCCGTCGAAGGTTCTACAACTTGAAGTTTTTCGTGCGTCCCCATCGTCTAGAGGCCTAGGACATCACCCTTTCACGGTGGCGACCGGGGTTCGAATCCCCGTGGGGACGCCAGTTTCAAAACGGACTCTGCTCCCGGCAGATATCCGATGTTTCATGGGGCCATAGCTCAGCTGGGAGAGCGCCTGCATGGCATGCAGGAGGTCAGCGGTTCGATCCCGCTTGGCTCCACCACTTCGACATTAGGCCGTCGAAGGATCTACAACTTGAAGTTTTTCGTGCGTCCCCATCGTCTAGAGGCCTAGGACATCACCCTTTCACGGTGGCGACCGGGGTTCGAATCCCCGTGGGGACGCCAATTCTTGAAACCCCGGCTTCGGCCGGGGTTTTTCTTTGCCTGTGATCTGCCATCACGCCGAAGCCAACCACGCATGGATGGCTTCACCCCGGGCACAGCTCAGAACCGCCGATACATCCCGATCGATGCCGGTGCCGTCGGCGCGAAACCAAACTGTGCGTACAACCGGTGCGCCTCGCCATCAGCCAGCAGGCTGACATACGCCGACGGCGGCAGGTTGGCCTGCATCCAGCCATCCAGGCGCCGCATCACCTCCTTGCCCAGGCCCTGCCCCTGCAACCGCGGCAGCACCGCGATGTCGCAGACCTGCAGGTGGCAGCCGCCATCACCGACGATACGCCCCATCGCCACAAGTTCAGCGCCCTGGTAGGCACACACGCCGAACAACGTATTGGGCAGCGCGCGCGTGGCGGCTTCCCGGGTCTTGGCACTGAGGCCTGCAAGCACACGCAACTGGCAGTAGTCCTCGACCGTGGGCACAGCTTCGCGGAACTGGCAGGTGATGGAATCATTCATGCGGCATCTCCTGATGGGTCGGGCTATCCTGCCGCATCCACGTCGCAGCCGCTGCGACCCAGGCCCATACCGCCCCATGTGCTATTCCGCCCTGATCCGCGCTGATTACGCCAAGCTGGTACGCGAGTTCGGCGCCATCCTGTCGCTGGAAGCGTTCGCCGAACTGTACGCACACGATCCGGGCAAGAAACGGCCGAAGACCCCGAAGGCGATGGATGACGGATTCGCCGGTGCGCGTACCGAACAGGGACGGGACATCCTGGCCAGGATCCAGCAATGGCATGCGCAGGAGCAGCAGGCACTGGAGGCCGAACTGGCCCGGCAACGCGAACGACGCGATATTGCCCATGCCACGCTGGCCACCCGGCCCACGCAGAAGGCACGCAACGACCTGCGCGTGGCCGGCAACCGCATCGAGCGTGCACAAACCCGACTGGAGGACCTGCACCGGGTGCAGTTGCTGCCGCGCGACAACCGCATTTTTCCCGGCACTTACGCGCCGGTGATGGTCAGCGAGAACGGCCAGCGCGTGATCAAGCCGATGCGCTACCAGTGCCGCCTGCCGGACAAGCCTGCGCGCAACGACGTGCTATACCCCGGCACCTACAATGCGCGGCGCGACAGCCTGGAAGGTTACTGGCGGGGTGCGTTCGGACTGCGCCACGGCGTGGTGGTGGTGCAGGCGTTCTACGAACACGTGCCACGCCACGCCATCGCCGGCCGCAGCCTCGGTACCGACGAAAAGGAACAGGATGTAGTGCTCGAATTCCGTCCCGATCCTCCCCGCGACCTGCTGCTGGCCTGCCTCTGGGCGGAATGGGAAGGACAGGAAGGCCGCCTGCTGTCGTTTGCCACGATCACCGACGCACCTCCCAGCGACGTCGCCGCTGCCGGGCATGACCGCGGCGTGGTACCGATCCGCAAGGAACACCTCGACGCCTGGCTCAATCCCGACCCGGATGACCTGGCGCGCCAGTACCGCATCCTCGATGACCGCGAGGAGATCCGTTACGTGTACGAGGAAGCGGGATGAGCGCCACGCGCCATTGAAAAACCCCGCCTGGGCGGGGTTTCTGGATCAGGGGTTGCCGCCGCACATCGCCTCTTCGCAGAAGGCTTGCTCCTGCAGGCATTGCTCAACCTCGCCGCCGCGCGCGATGCAGCTCTTGTAGAGCTGGAAACAGGGCTGGCCGCACCATGCGGCAGACGCCGTACCACCGAAGACCGCCATCGAAAGGACACCCGCAGCAACCATGCGCTTGATCCACTTCTTCATGCCACTCTCCTTGTAGGCCTGAGCATTCAGGCCTCGGCAGCATACTCCTGGCGGTCCGCCGTGAGCTGCTCAGGCCTTGACGCTGGCGCGGCCAACGGCACGGGCCAGCGCCCGTGACAGATCGGCCGACAGATACGGCTTGACCAGCAGCAGGCCGGCCAACATCGGCGCCGGCAGCTGCTCGGCCAGCATCCCGGTGGCCAGCACGAACGGAATGCCACGCGCTGAAAGCGCTGCAGCCACCGGCTCACTGGTCTCGTTGCGGGCCAGCCGGTAGTCCAGCAGGGCCACGTCCGGCGCGCTCTGCTCCAGCAGCCGCAGGGCCTCGGACACACTCGCTGCAAGCCCGACCACCGTCGCGCCGGCATGCACCAGCTGCATCTGCAGCAGGGCCGCACTCATTTCGTCGTTCTCGACCACCAGCACCCTCAGGTCCTGCAACACTGTCATCGGCTACCGCTCCTGGAGGCATTTACACGCGGTGAGTATAGCTACCAAGGGGCCAATGCCGACAGGAACCGCCCTGATAGTCCCTCCTACTATGCATCTCCTGCCGACCTCGGTTACACTCGCACGCTGCCTGCCGGTGTGGCGGAATGGTATACGCAGCTGACTCAAAATCAGCCGGGGGTAACCCCATGAAGGTTCGAGTCCTTTCACCGGCACCACTGCATCAAAGGCCAGGTCCATGACCTGGCCTTTTGCATTTCCCGGGCCCGGGCGCCGGCACTGGCAAGGATGCCCCGGCATGCCCTGCCCACGCCTGCCGGCACCCTGCCCGCGCGGCTGCGCCCGCTGCAGGCGTCCGATGCCGCCTGGTCCATTTCCTCTCGCGGCCAGGCGTGACCGAGCACATATGTGACACCCAGCAAGGTTTTAAATAGACCGGCCGCACACTTTTCTTGCCAGCCTCACGTACTTCTGCCTATCGTGATCGCAGCCGGATCCGGGGGCGGGGGAATGCATGACGTTGCGTGCAGCACTGTTTTTCATGGTCACGCACGCGCTTGTCATTGCCTTGATCGGCCCGCAGGACCCGGTTGGCTCCTACCTGATGCTGATCACGGCCCCTCTTCTGGCCGCACTGGCCTGCGTGCGGCGCGCGCGCGACAGCCAGGCGGCCTGCAAATGGCGAACGCTTGGCGCGGCCGTCGGCCTGTTCTCGCTCGCCCTGCTGGCCCTGCTGTATCGCAATGTGGCCGGCCTCACCCCTGTGCAGATGACCGCATCGTCACTGATCCTGTACGTGTTCTACCGGATCCCACTGACCTACGTGGCTGCCAGCCCGGGCGGCGGCAACCGCTTCATCCGTGCGGTGGACCTGGTGATCATCGCGCTGCTGTGGTTGCTGTACTTCGTGCATACGCGGGCCATGGCGCATCTGAACACCGCATTGTGGACGCAATGCCTGCACACGATGAGCAACGTGCAGAACAGCCTGGTGTTCTGCTTCGCGCTGATCCGCTTCCTGGCCGAAGACAATGCCGACCGCCGCGACTTCTTCCGCATGCTGGCGATCTACGCGCTGGGGTACTTCCTGCTGGCGTTCTCCATCAATACCTGGCTGCCACAGGTACCCGATGGTGGCTGGGGAGACCTGCTGATCAGCGGCCTGTTCGTGCTGCTGGCCGTGCTGGCCGGCAGCACGCATCGCCCATCGGCGGTGGTCGTACCGCGCAACCTGCGTCGCATCGTCGATGCCGCCGTGCCGCTGATGCTGCCGTTGCTGCTGATGATGGTGGCACTGCTGGTTGCACGCCTGCAACCGACCCTGGCCGCCGTGGGTTTCATCGGTGCCATGCTCGGCTATGCCCTGCGCAGCGTGCTGACCCAGGTCCAGATCCAGCGCGAGCGCGATGAGCTGGCGCTGTTGGCCCGGCGCGATCCGCTGACCGGGCTGGGCAACCGGCGCAATTTCGATGAATCGCTCGGCAGCGCGCATGGCCGCGCGCGTCGCCAGGGCCTGGGGCTGGCGGTGCTGATGATCGACATCGACCACTTCAAGCGACTCAATGACACCTACGGGCACCCGGAAGGCGATCGCCGACTGCAGGCGGTCGCCGCGATCCTCGATGGCTGCCTGCAACGCGGCGATGACCTGCTGGCGCGCTACGGCGGCGAGGAGTTCATCGCCGCCCTGCCCGCGCCCGACGCCGCCCACGCCCTGGGCCTCGGCGAGCGCCTGCGCGCTGCCGTGGAAGCCGCCGCCCTGCCCGCCGCCGAGGCCCACGTGACCATCAGCATCGGCGTGGCCTGGCAGGCCGCGCATGAGCCGGCCGACCCGCGTGGCCTGGTCGACCGGGCCGACCAGGCCCTGTACCGGGCCAAGCATGCCGGCCGCAACTGCGTGCATGCTGCCCCGGCCATCGCGGCCGGGGAGCAACACTCCGACCAGCAGACCTAGACCGCGCGCAGCACCGCCGCGCCGTGCAGATGCCCCGTCCCGCCCTGCACCCGGAAGCTGGCCACCGTCTGCAGCAGCTGCGCTGACTGCTCTTCCATGCTGCGCGCCGCGGCCGAGGCTTCCTCGACCAGCGCGGCGTTCTGCTGGGTGCCCTGGTCGATCAGATCGACGGCATGGTTCATCTGCTGGATGTCGTCGCTCTGCTGCTGCGCGGCCGTGCTGATTTCGGACATCAGGTCGCTGACCCGGCGCACGTTGACCACGATCTCGTCCATGGTGCGGCCGGCGCTCTCGACCTGCGCGGTGCCGGCGCCGACATTGGCCACCGACGCATCGATCAGCTGCTTGATCTCCTTGGCAGCACTGGCCGAGCGCTGCGACAGTTCGCGGATCTCGGTGGCGACCACGGCGAAGCCACGCCCGTGTTCACCTGCTCGCGCCGCTTCCACTGCCGCGTTCAACGCAAGGATGTTGGTCTGGAAGGCGATGCCGTCGATCACGCCGATGATGTCGACGATGCGCCGCGAGGACGCATTGATCACCGCCATGGTCTCGACCACTTCGTGCACCACGTTGCCGCCGCGTGCAGCGACATCGGCGGCGCCACCGGCCAGCTGGCTGGCCTGCCGTGCGTTGGTCGCGGTGCGCTGCACGGTCTCGGCCAGCCCCTTCATCGACACCGCGGTCTCCTCCAGCGACGCGGCCTGCTGCTCGGTGCGCTGCGACAGATCGCTGTTGCCCTGCGCGATCTCGGTTGCGCCAACAGCAATGGTGTCGGCGGCGAACTTGATCTGGCCGATGATCGCAGCCATCGCCTCGACCAGCGAATTCACGCCCTCGCACAGTTCCGCGATCGGCCCGTTCTTGTCGGCGGTGGCCACGCGCCGGGTCAGGTCGCCCTCCTTGGCGGCCGCCACCACTTCACGGGTCTGCGCCACGGCACGTTGCATGGCCTGGTTCTCATGCACCTGCGCGGTGATGTCGGTGGCGTACTTGACGACCTTGAACGGCTTCCCGTTGAGGTCCAGGATCGGGTTGTAGGAAGCCTGGATCCAGACCTCGCGCCCCCCCTTGCCCAGGCGCCGGTACTGGCCGGCATCGTATTCGCCACGGCCAAGCTTCTCCCAGAACTGGCGATACTCGGCACTGCCGCGATACTCGGCCTCGACGAACAGCGAATGGTGCTGGCCACGCACTTCATCCAGGCTGTAGCCGGTGGCGGCCAGGAAGTTGTCGTTGGCCGACAGGATGCGGCCATCCATGCTGAACTCGATCACCGCCTGCGACTTGTCGATCGCGGCCAGCTGCCCGGCCGAATCGGCCGCCTGCAGCTTCTGCGCGGTGATATCGGTGGCGAACTTGACCACCTTGTACGGACGCCCCTGCCGGTCCAGCACCGGGTTGTACGAGGCCTGGATCCAGATCTCGCGCTGGCCCTTGCCGAAACGCCGGTACTGGCCAGCGTCATATTCGCCACGACCCAACCGCGCCCAGAAGTCACGGTATTCGGCGCTACGCGCCTGCTCGGGATCGACGAACAGGGAATGATGCTTTCCCTGGATCTCCTCCAGCCGGTAGCCCATCGCCTGCAGGAAGTTGTCGTTGGCCTGCAGGATGGTGCCATCGAGGGCGAACTCGATGACCGCCTGGACCCGGTGCAGCGCCGCAACCTGGGCCTCCAGCTCGGCGCGGCCATCGGCCACCGCCTCGACGCCGGCGCGGTGCTGGGGTGCCAGCGCGCCCAGCAGGGCACGCCACGGCGACCAACGGGTATGCAGCTCGGCCGGCGCCTGCGCGCCCGCCGTGAAGCCTGGAATGAGCATTGTCTGATCCTCGGTGTCCGGTAAGCGGTTGCGACCCGACGGGCGGGATGCCCGGCGGCAACTTCAGTTGCTTGGGACTGCAGGTGCCCGCAGGCACCCCTCGAGCGGCTGGCAAGAACGTCTGGTGCGGGTGCGGTCTGCATCCGGGGGCGGCGGAACACACAGCGCGGGCCGCCCATCGGGGGCAGCCTGGGGTCCTGCAGCGGGCGACTGGAGCGGGATCCAGAGGGAATATCGGCGATGCCATCGGTGGCTTTAGCCGGATTCCGCGACGCCCATCGCAATTTGCGGCACCGCTGCCGGGATGCGATAGACAATCGCGGGGCACTTCACGTCGCGATCACCTGCCGCGGGCATCGATGCAGCTCAGGCCGGAAAGGTTTGCATGACCAACGGGAGATACCCCACGACGTGAAAATGGCGAGCATGCAGCGATCTGCAGGATCGTTCACTGACAGGGAGATCGTATGTTCGCTCGCTTGGGCAGCCTCATCATCCTCAGCCTGTGCAGCACCGGTGCGCTTGCCGCAGACGCCAGCTATCGGCCCGCCTTCCGCCCCGATCAGCTGAAGGGCCCACCTGCCGGGCGCCCGAACGAAGTGCTGGTACTGGCTACCACCCACTTGTCCGGCCTGCCCAAGTCCTTCCAGCCCGCCTCGCTGGAACCGTTGCTGCAGCGACTGGTCGCCTGGAAGCCCGAGCTGATCGCCACCGAAGACCTGTCCGGCCTCCAGTGCGATTTCATGCGTCGCTACCCGGCACGCTATGCGGAGAGCGTGGCCACCTACTGCTTCGACACCACGGCTGCACAGGCGGCGACCGGACTGGACGTGGTCGCGGCGAACACCCAGGCCGAGCGCCTGCTTGCGACCTGGCCGAGCAACCCAGCGCCCGCCCAGCGTCGTCGGCTCGCCGCACTGTTCCTGGCAGCCGGCGAACGTGGTTCGGCGCAGGTGCAGTGGCTGCGCCTGCCCGCGTCCGAGCGCAGAGACGGTGATGGACTGACCCCGGCCCTGGTCGAAATCCTCGACAAAGGCCTGGTCCGCCGCAATGAAACCAACCTGATTGCCGCCGAAGTCGCTGCCCGCCTCGGGCATGAGCGGCTGTGGGCCGTGGACGACCACACGGCCGATTCCCCCACGCCCGCCGAGGATGAAGCGGCGGCCAGCGCGGCCATCACCGGTGCCTGGAAAAACGCACATACCCAGGCACGCATGGACGCCGATGAACGCCTGGTGGCCGACCTGGACAAGCCCGGCGGCGTCATGGCCCTGTACAGGGCGTACAACGATCCCACGGCGGCAATGACCGCTTACCAGAGCGACTTCGGCGCGACGCTCGTCGAGCCTTCGCCCAAAGCCTTCGGCAGGATGTATGTCGGCTACTGGGAAACCCGCAACCTGCGCATGGTCGCCAACATGCGCGATGTGCTGGGCCAGCACCCTGGCAGCCGCATGCTGGCCATCGTCGGTGCTTCGCACAAGGGCTACTACGAGGCCTACCTCAACCAGATGCACGATGTGAATCTGGTGAGCTCGGACGAAGTACTGCGTTGACGGTGAAGTGCCGGCAGAACGCCGGCCCCCTCCGGCATATCATGGATGCTTCCCTGCATCGAGTTCGACATGCTGAAGGTGATCGCCGAAGACTTCATCCATCCCGAGGCCCTGGCAACCGTCCAGCCGCTGTATCGGGAGCTGGTCGCCTGCACGCAGCGCGAGCCACTGTGCATCAGCTATGAGCTGTTCGTTGACCAGAAGGATCCCGGGCACTTCATCTTCATCGAGCTGTGGCCCGACCGCGCCGCACTCGACGCCCACTGCGCCAGCGAACACTTCCTGCGCCTGGTGCCGCAGATCAATGCCTTCCAGCGTGCGCCCTGCCGGTTCGTGCTGATGGAGGCCGCTGCGCTGTAGGTCAGCCTGCGATGGTCCGGCGCGATGGCCGGCCCGCACGCCACAGCAGCACGCTGGCCAGCACCGTGCAGGCCAAGGTCAGCACCAGCAACACCACCACGCCCGCGCGCAGCGCCGGCAGCATCGCCAGGGCAAGGTGATCGTCGCGCAATTGTTCCAGGCGCAAGCCACTGGCCAGCGCCAGGCACCAGCCCACCATGGCCGGCGCATAGGCGGCGACGGCATTCCGATTCCAGCTGATCATCCTGTGCTCTCTTGTCCGGGAGGATGCGGCGATTGTTCCGCCCCTCCCTCTCACAGGCTGAGATCGCCTGCCGCCGCTACCGCGACCAGCCACCACCCAGTGCCGCCATCAGCGCCGCACTGGCCTGCAACTGCCGGCTCTGGATGTCCTGCAGGCCCAGCTGCGCCTGGCGGGCATCGGTCTGTGCGCTGACCACGTCCAGATAGCTCACCGCACCACCGGTGTAGCGGTCATGCGCGATCTGCTCCGCCCGCCGCGCGGCCTGCACGGCCTCCTGCTCGTGGCCGCGCTGGGCATCGAGCTGGCGCAGCAGGGTCAGCTGGTCTTCGACCTGGCGGATCGCGGCCAGCACGGTGGCCCGGTACTGCGCCGACGCAGCGTCGAACTCGGCTTCGGCCTCGGCCTTGGCGGCCTTGCGGCGACCGCCATCGAAGACCGGCAATGCGGCCAACGGACCCAGCGCCCAATAGCGGTTGCCGGCATCCAGCAGGGCGCTGCCACCCGAGGTCTGGCCACCCAGCAACCCGGTCAGGCTGAGCTGCGGGAACCACGCTGCTCGCGCCACACCGATTCCGGCATTGGCGGCGAACACGCGACGCTCGGCAGCCGCGATATCCGGCCGCCGCTGCAGCAGATTGCTGGGCAGGTCGGCCGGCACCTTCGGCAGCGCCGGCAGGCCTGCAGTGGCCAGGGCGAATCCACTGGCCGGTGCACCGACCAGTTCGGCAATGGCATGCCGCAGCAGGTCGTGGCGCGCGTCGAGCGCATCCAGATCGGCCTGTGCGCTCGCCAGCTGATGGCGTGCACGGGACACATCCAGCTCCGAAGCGATCTCGCCACGGAATCGGTCTTCGGTCAGCACCAGCGCCTGCTGGTAGTCCTCGATGCTCCCGCGCAGGATCACCTGCTGCGCCTCGGCGCCCCTCAGCTGCAGATAGAGCCCGGCCAGCTGCTGCGACAGGCTCAGCCGCGCGGCGGCCAGGTCGTCGCCACTTGCATCGGCGCGTGCCCTGCCGGCGGCCGCCGCATTGCGCAGCCGCCCCCACAGGTCAAGATCGAACGACAGCGAGAACGTAGCGGTATTGCTGTCATAGATGGCCGGCTGGGTCGCGCTGCGCAGCGGCTTGTCGTCGGACTGGCGCTGCCGCAGCGGGCCCGTACTGAAGCCGATCTGCGGTGCGCGTGCCGACGCCACTTCGCCCGCAGCGGCGCGTGCGGCATCGTAGTGCGCCACGGCCAGTGCCAGCGTCGGATTGGCCTGGTCCAGCTGTTGCTGCAGCTGGTCCAGCACCGGATCGTGGAAGGCCTGCCACCACGCCTCCTGCAACGGCGCGGCGGCCATCCCCGGCCCAACCTGCTCGTAGGCGGCCGGCATCGCCACCGACGGCACCTGATAGGCCGGCGCCAGCGAGCAGCCACCCAGCAGCACCGCCACCCCCAGCGCCACGGCGCGATCAGCCGCGGGCATGCGCAGGCTCCTGCTCAGCGGCCACCACACGCACATGGTCTCCTTCGTGCAGGGCATCGGGTGGATTGGGAATGACCCGGTCGCCAGCCTTCAGGCCCCGGTCCACCCGCAAGGTACTGCCCAGATCACTGGCGATATGGATGTCGCGCAGATGCACGATGTCCTGGGCGTCGACCACCGCCACCTGGGTGCCCTTGGCACGGAAGATCAGCACCTCGGCCGGCACGCTCACACCGGCGCCACCGCCCTGCAACGGCAGGGTCACCTCCGCGTAGCTGCCAGGCAGCAGTGCGCCATCGGCGTTGTCGACCACGAACTGCGCCAGCAGGGTGCCCGAGCTGCGATCGATCGCGCTGGAATCCCCCTGCAGCGTGGCGGTGAAATGGCGCCCTTCCTGGCCGGGCACCTGCAGCGTGGCCTGCAGCCCGGAACGGATGCTGGCCGCGCTGTTCTGCGGCACCGGCACCATCAGGCGCAGGCGGCGGGTGTCGGCGATGTTGAACAGCTCGCGACCGCTGTCGTCGGCACGGATCAGCTGGCCGACATCGGTCTGCCGCGAGGTGACGGTGCCATCGAACGGTGCACGCAGGGTGCGGTAGCGACCGAGCTCCTGCAACCGCGCATAGTCGGCCTGCGCCGCTTCCACGCTGGCCTGTGCGGCCACCGCATTGGCCTGCTTCTCGTCGGCTTCCTGGCGCGACACCGAATGGCTGCCGAGCATGCCCTGCCAACGCTCGGCGCTGACCTTGGCCAGCGCTGCGTCTGCCTGTACCTGCAGCAGATGGGCGTGGGCCTGGGCGATCTGCTGGTCCAGTTCCGGACTGTCGATCACCGCCAGCACCTGCCCGGCCTTGACCGCCTGGCCGATGTCGGCGCTCCACGACTTCAGGTAGCCGCCCACGCGGGCATGGATCGGCGCCTCGGTCCAGGCACTCAGGTGCGCCGGCAGGGTCATTGTTCCTGCAGCGCCGTGTCCACCGGCGACAACCACCTGCACGGACGGAACCGCCTGGCGCTCGGTCCACTCGACCACGGCGTGTGCCTGCTGCGCACGCAGAGCAAGACCACCCGCCACCAGGACGAGCGCAACAGCAGCGGCCAGAAGCAAAGGACGGCGCAGCGGGCGCTGCGGCAGCGAAGACTCAGACATGCAGGGGTTCTCCGGCAGGAGCAGTACGGATTTTGCGGGAGTGGGCCAATGCGAACACCACCGGAACGAACAACAACGTGGCGCAGGTCGCCAGCAACAGGCCGCCGATCACCGCGCGGCCCAGGGGCGCGTTCTGTTCGGTGGACAATGCGGTCGGCAGCATGCCCAGGATCATCGCCAGCGCTGTCATGCAGACCGGGCGGAAACGGGTGAATCCTGCTTCAAGCGCGGCCTTGGCCGCGTCACCGTGCTCGGCCAGGCGCTCTCGGCAGAAGCTGACCACCAGGATCGAATTGGCCGTGGCCACGCCCATGCACAGGATGGCGCCGGTCAACGCGGGCACCGACAGCGTGGTGTGGGTCAGGAACAACATCCAGACCACGCCCGCCAGGCCGGCCGGCAGTGCGGTGATGATCACGAAGGGATCGGTCCAGGACTGGAAATTGATGACGATCAGCAGGTAGATCAGCACGATCGCTGCAAGCAGGCCGTAGCCGAGGCCGGTGAACGCCACATGCAGCGCATCGATCTGCCCATGCAGGCCAACCTCGGTACCCCGTGGCCGTTGCCCGGCCATGCCATCGATGACCTTCTGCACGTCGGCCGCCACCGCACCAAGGTCACGGCCCTGCACGCTGGCATACAGGTCCAGCGTGGGCTGCACGTTGTAGTGGGTGACCACCGCCGAGCTGGAGCCACGCTGGATGTCAGCCAGGCCGCCCAGCACCTGCGGCGTACCGCTGCTACCGGTCACCGGCAGCGCCTGCAGCGCCGCTAGGCTGTCCATGCGGTACTGCGGCGTGGCCGCGACCACGCTGTAGGAAATGCCGTTCTTCGGGCTCAGCCAGAAGGTCGGTGCGACCTGGCCGCTGCCGGCCAGTGACGCCACCATGCTGTTGGTGACATCGCGTTCGGTGATGCCCAGGCCATTGGCACGCAGGCGATCGACATCCACCTTCAGGGTCGGGTAGCCATCGGGCTGCTGCAGGCGCAGGTCGACCAGGCCTGGTACGTGGCGCAGGCGACGCTGCAGTTCCTGGGCATAGGCGCGATTGCCAGCGGCATCCGGTCCGGCGATGCGCACGTCCAGCGGCGCCGGCGAACCAAAGTTGAGGATCTGGCTGCTGGTGTCTGCCGGCAGGAAGGCGAAGCTGGTTCCCGGGAAGGTCGCTGGCAGCACTTCGCGCAGACGCTTCTCGTACTCGGCCGCATCGCCATGACCCGGTTTCAGCGAGACCTGGATGTCGCCGTCTTGCGGACCGATGGTGCCGCTGGCGCTATAGGCCATGTTGATGCCGGTCATCGGCAGGCCGAGGTTGTCGACGATGGCATCGATCTCGCTGGGCGGGAGCTCCTGGCGGATGCGTGCTTCGATGCGGTCGAACGCAGCCGCAGTCTCCTCGATGCGCGTGCCCAACGGCAGGCGCACATGCAGCGACAACGCGCTGGCTTCGGTAGCCGGGAAGAAATCCTGGCCCAGCGTCGGCAGCAGCGCGAAGGACACCAGCACGCAGGCCATGAAGCCGATCAGGAAGCGCCGGCGGTTGGCCAGCGCCAGGCCCAGCAGTGCGTGGTAACGGTCGCGGGTTGCGGAGAAACCGGCTTCGAAGCGCTGCTGCCAGCGCACCAGCGTGGCCGTCAGGCGTGCACGACGCGGCTGCGGATGGTCGCCGTCGTGATGGTTGAGGAAGGCGTCCTCGGGATGATGGCCGACCCCGCCTTCCACCCGGTGCGGACGCAGCAGGTACAGCGCCATGGTCGGTACCAGGGTGCGCGAGAGCACGAACGAGCTGGCCATGGCGAAGATGACCGCCAGCGCCATGGGCCGGAACAGGTACCCGGCGATGCCATCGAGCAGGAACATGGGCACGAACACGATGCAGATGCACAGCAGCGACACGAATGCCGGGCCGACAATCTGTGCCGCGCCATCGAGGATCGCCTCGCGCACGCCCTTGCCCTGCTCCAGATGCCAGTTGACGTTCTCGATGGTCACCGTGGCATCGTCGACCAGGATGCCCACCGCCAGCGCCAGGCCACCCAGCGTCATCACGTTGAGGGTCTGCCCGGCGGCCGACAGCAACGCAATGGCCGAGAGCACCGCCAGCGGGATCGAGGCCGCGATGATCACGGTCGAGCGCCAGCTGCCAAGGAATACCAGGATCATCACGCTGGTGAGCAACGCGGCAATGACGCCCTCGCGGGCGACGCTGCTGATCGACTCGCGCACGAAGGTCGAGGCATCGCCCAGCAACGAGATCTTCAGCGATGGCGGCAGCGATTCGCCGATCTGCGGCAGCATCGCGCGGATGCGGCTGACCAGCGTCAGGGTGGAGGCATCGCCATTCTTCAAGGCAGCCATCAGCACCGAATGACCGCCATTGACGCGCACGATGTTGGTCTGCGGCGGCGAGCCGTCGCGCACATGGGCGACCTGGCCGATCGTGACCACCGCACCGTTGACGGTGCGGATCGGCAGGTCATTCAGCGCTTCGATCTCGCTGGGGCTGTTGTTGAGCAGCACGGTGAATTCATTGCTGCCCAGCTTGGCGGTACCCACCGGGGTGATCTGGTTCTGCGCGGCCAGCGCGTTGCCCACGTCCTGCGCGGACAGCCCCTTGGCTGCCATTGCCTGCGGGTCCAGGTCGAGGGTGATCTGGCGCTGCTTGCCGCCGTAGGGGGCGGGAATGGCCAGGCCCGGGATCGACGTCAGTGGCGGGCGGACCGTGTTCTGTGCAAGGTCGCGGATCTGCGATTCCCCCAGCGTCGGGCTGGAGAACGCCATCTGCAGCACCGGTACGGTCGAAGCGCTGTAGTTGAGGATCAGTGGCGGCGTCATGCCGGCTGGCATCTGCTTGACCATGGTCTGCGAGATCGCGGTGATCTGCGCGTTGGCGGTGCGGATATCCACGCCCGGCTGGAAGAACACCTTGACCACGCCCATGCCGGCCAGCGACTGAGATTCGATATGCGCGATGTCGTTGACGGTGGTGCTGAGCGCACGCTCGTACGGCGAGATTACCCGCCCGGCCATCGCGTCCGGAGACAGACCGGTGTACTGCCAGACCACGGCAATGACCGGGATGCCGATATCGGGAAACACATCCGTGGGGGTGCGCAGCGCGCTGAGCGGACCGACGATGCAGATGAAAATGGCCATCACCACGAAGGTGTAAGGCTTGTTGAGCGCGGTCCTGACCAACCCGAGCATGCGGCTCTCCAGCAATGCACTGCCCACCGCGGGCAGCGCAGGCCCGCAAGTATCGGCGCTGCCAGCTAAAACAAGGCTGTGCCGCAGATGAAACATGTTTCATGAAAGGGGTGGGCTCGGCAGGGCTGCGCCCTGCACCCGCCGAGGCCTTCAAGCCACAGCAATGGCAACAACCGAAGCAAAATCAGCTTCCTGGGGATGGCGAGGCGGTCCTGCCCAGCCACACCGCCCCACCCCCGACAGTTTCCCGGTCGCCAGTAGAGCCACGCCATGCGTGGATGAAATCCATCAGATATCGAAAATCAAGAATGGGGTCAGAGCCCGTTGCGCAGCAACGGGATCCGACCCCAATGGATGTTCCAGCAGATCGCGGGAATCTGTCGAAGGCGGGGTGGGTCCGGTTGCGGGGGTGTCCGCGGCATGGATGCCGCGGCCAAGCCCCCATGGACGGGTTTACGGCGTCCCCCGCAACCGGACCCACCCCGCCTCCCCGCAGGAGACCCCGTTTTTGACGTTGACGTTGCTTCGGCAGGTGCAGGGCTGCAAGCCCTGCCGAACAATCCCCTACAGCACCTGCGGCCGGCACAGCAGGCTGAAACGGGCGCCACCCAGCGTGGACCGCGCCACCTTCAGGCGGAACCCGTGCAGGCCGGCGATGGCTGCCACGATCGACAGGCCCAGTCCGAATCCTCCGCCCTTGCTTGCCTCCGCGCGATGGAAACGCTGGAACACCAGGCTGCGTTCGGCTTCGGGAATGCCAGGCCCCGAATCCTCCACCACGATGCAGGTGGCGCCCTCCTCCACCAGGGCCGACAGCTGCACACGGCCCCCTTCCGGCGCGAACCGGATCGCATTGTCGAGCAGGTTGCCGATCGCCTCGAACAACAGGCCGCGGTCGCCCACCACGCCCGGCAGGCCAGCGGCCAGATCCAGCTGCAGCCACTGCCCCTTCTCCTCCGCCAGCGGCGCGTAGAACGCGTGGATTTCCTGCAGCAATGCTTCCGGCGCCAGCGTATCGAACCCGGAACGACGCTGGTGATCTTCCAGCTCGGAGATCCGCAACAGCGCGCGGAAACGCGCCATCAGTGTGTCGGTTTCTTCCAGCACCTGCTCCAGCGGCAGCGCCTGCGGATCATCGTCCTGCACCTGCTGACGCAGGCGGTACAGCTGCGCGCGCACGCGTGTCAGCGGTGTACGCAGGTCATGGGCGATGTTGTCGCACACACCTTTGACCTCGGTCATCAACTGCTCGATGCGGTCCAGCATGGCGTTGACGATGGCCGCCAGCATGTCCAGCTCGTCGCGGCGGTTGGCCAACGGCAGGCGCTGGCCCAGGTCGCCTGCGACGATGCGGGCAGTGGCCTGCTCAATGGCCTGGATGCGGCGCAATGGCCGCCGTCGCAGCAGATGCCAGCCAAGCAGGCCCGGCAACAGGGTCAGCGACACGCCCCACAGCAAGGCGTCAAGGATCAGGTGATTGACCTCATTCAAGGGTCCGCTGTAACGCACCAGCACCAGGATGCGGCCGTCGCGGGTCGGCATCGCCAGGCCGAAGCCGCGCTTGCCGCGTGCATTCACATCAGCGATCGGCAAGCCCGACACCGGATGCGCGCTGCCATCGAGCGGCAGCTGCGCCGGCAGCGACTTCAGCATGCCGGCAATCGGCTGGCCATCCGGGGTGAACAACCCGTAGGCATCGATGCCATGCAGGTCGTAGCGGCGGTTCTCGCGCAGCGCTGCAGCCAGGCCATCACCGGTGAAATGCTCGAACAGGTGCGCACGTTGCAGCACCGCCGACTGTGCCAGCTCGTCCAGGTACAGCGACACCCTCCAGTACAGCACCCCCAGCAGCACGCACGACCAGGCTACGAACAGCAGGCTGTACAGGCCCAGCAGGCGGCTGCTGGACGAACGCCAGCCGTCAGACAGTTTCGCTGAGGACATAGCCACTACCGCGCACGGTACGGATCAGCGACGGCGCGTCGGCCTGGTCCAGCTTGCGCCGCAGGCGGCCGATATGGACGTCGATCAGGTTGGTACCGGGGTCGAAGTGGTAGCCCCACACTTCCTCGAACAGCATCATCCGGGTCAGCACCTGGCCGGCGTTGCGCATCAGGTATTCCAGCAGCTTGAACTCGGTCGGCAGCAGGCTCAGGCTGCGCCCGCCACGATGGGCAGTACGCGCCAGCAGGTCCAGCTGCAGATCGCCCACGCTCAGCAGGGTCTCATTGCTGGCCGGGCGCTGGCGGCGGCGCAGCAGCACCTCCACGCGCGCGGCCATCTCGTCCGAGGCAAACGGCTTGGTCAGATAGTCATCGCCGCCAGCACGCAGGCCGCGCACCCGCTCATCGACATCCGACAGCGCACTGAGCATCAGCACCGGCGTATCGATGCCGATCCGGCGCAGGGTGGTGACGATGGCCAGGCCATCCAGCCCGGGCAGCATGCGATCCAGCGTGATCGCGTCGTAGTCGCCACTGGCCGCACGCACCAGGCCTTCGCGGCCGTCGGCCACCCAGTCCACCTGCAGGCCATGGCTGCCCAGCTCCGCCACGATCTCCTGGGCAGTGATGGCGTCATCCTCGATGGTCAATACGCGCGACATGGGCACCGCTGAAGTCCAGACTGGCCCATGCTCGCCAAATCGGCCGGCGCGGGCAAATGAAACATCCTTCATCGAGCGCGCTGGTGCGGGCCGGTTCAGCCCGGTTCGCCGTCGTCACCCGGTAGCTCGGACAGCTCGCCCTGCACCTGCACGTTGTTGCGCCCCATTGCCTTGGCCCGGTAGCACTGGGCATCGGCAGCGGCTACCGCCTGGTCCACGCTCATGCCGCCCGCCAGCGGCGCGATGCCGATGCTGGCACCCACCCGCAACCGGTGCTGATCCCACGGAATCGACAGCGAGGCCAGCGTGTGCAGCAGTTCGCCACCGATACGGGCTGCACGACGCGGCGTGCAACCGGACAGGATCACCGCGAACTCGTCACCGCCCAGCCGCGCCACCACGTCCGAATCGCGCACGCCGTGGCGCAGCACACTGGCCACTGCCCACAGCACGGCATCCCCAGCCAGGTGGCCCCAGGTGTCGTTGACCGGCTTGAAGCGGTCCAGATCGATGTACATCAGCGAGGCGGCCTGGCCAGTACGCTCGACACGGGTGATCGCCTGCTGCAGGTGCACCTCGAAACCGCGGCGGTTGCTCAGTTCGGTGAGCGGATCGATCTCCGCCAGGTGGCGGGCTTCGCGCTGGCGCGCACGCTGCTGGGTATCGTCGCGCAGCACCCAGACCGCGCCGCGCACGTGGCCTTCGTCATCGCGCAGCCAGGCACGGGTCAGGTCCACCGGCACCGTTGCCGTGCCCCAACGCAGCAGCAGGTCGGCGTGCAGGTCCACCGCATTGCTCTCCGGGTCCAGCAGTACCGACACGTCCAGTACCGAGCCGGGCGCGTACTCGGTGGTCAGCGCCAGCACGTCCTGCACCTTGTGGCCAGCCAGCGACAATGCGCCATCGCCGGCCAGGGTACGTACCGCGGCGGCATTGGCGTAGTCGATGCGGCCATCAAGGCTGACGCTGAGCACCAGGTCGGCCACCGCATCCAGGGTGATGCGGCTGCGCTGTTCACTCTCGAACAGGCGCTGCTCACTGCTGCGCTGGGCGGTGATGTCCTGGATCTGCGACACGAAATGCAGCGGTTCGCCATGCTCGGCACGCACCAGCGACACCGACAGCCGCGCCCAGATGATGCGGCCGTCGCGGTCGAGATAGCGCTTTTCAAGGTGGTAGTGGCTGCGCCGACCGGCCAGCAGGTCCTGCACCAGGGCCAGATCGGTCTGCAGGTCATCGGGATGGGTCAGGCGCTGGAAATCGACCTGCAGCAGCTCTTCGCGCGGGTAACCCAGGATCCGGCACAGCGCGTCGTTGACGTCCAGCCAGCGTCCGTCCAGCGAGACCAGGGCCATGCCCAGCGCAGCAGACGTGAAGGCCCCCGCAAACTTCTCCGCCGACAGCCGTGCCTCAGCGCGCGCCTGCAGGATCTCGGTGATGTCGATGGCCATGCCCACGTAGCCGATTCGCGCACCCTCGGCGCCCTCCATGCGGCTGATCGACAGGCGTACCTGGCGTGGCAGGCCATCCTTGCGCAGCAAGGTCCACTGCCGCACGTAGGTCTGCCCGTCGGCGCGCGCACTGAGCGCTTCGAACACGTCGGGAAGGTGGCCCTCTGCGTCGGCCAGCGGCCTCAGCCAGGCTTTCAGTTCCTCCGGATCGTGGAAGGCATCGAGCCGGCGCTGGCCGACCATCTCCGCTGCGCTGTAGCCCAGCAGGCGCTCTGCACCCGTGTTGAACAGGGTGATGATGCCATCGGTATCGGTGGCGATCACCGCAACCTCGTCGGACGCATCGACCACGGCCTGCAGGCGTTGCCGGGTCTCGGCCGCGTCCTGCCTCGCCTGCTGCAGCTCGGTGACGTCGGCATGGGCACCGGCCATCCACAGCGGCCTGCCCTGCCCGTCCCATTCGAAGACCCGGCCACGGTCCTGGATCCAGATCCACTGGCCGTTCTTGTGGCGCATGCGCAACAGGCAGGCGTAGTTGTCGCTGCGCCCCTCGAAATGGTCGTCCAGCGCCGCATCGGACAGCGCGATGTCATCGGGATGGACCAGCTTCAGGAACGTCTTCTGGCAGATCGGTTCCAGCTCTTCCAGGCGGTAACCGACGATCTCGGCCCAGCGCGCATTGACCCGCATCTCGCCGGTCTGCACGTTCCATTCCCAGGTTCCCGCAGCGGTACCGTCGATGATCATCGCCAGGCGGCGGCGCTCCTCCGCCAGCTCCTGCAGGCGACGTTCCAGCAGTCCATTGCCGTGGGTGCCCTGGCCCGGCATCAATCCGGTCCCCTGCCGGCACGGGCAGGCGCCGACCGCAGCGGAGCGTTGCGGCCGCCGGTACGAGCGACGGATGGTGCTGGCGTCATGGCCCTCCCCAGCGACAGCGGGGTGGCCGAACGCCCCCCTCAGGCGCAAGTGTGCGCAATCACGGGGAAAATCGACAAGTCCCCCGCCACCAATCAAGCGTGACGGGGGACACGGTCCTCAACTGCGCTTGGCGCGGGCGAAGGCCTCGGCAAGGGCATTGTTGGCCGGGGGCGCGGACTGGGCGGGACGGCCGCCATTGCCCTGGCCCCGGTTCGGCCCGCGGTTCTGGCCGCCGGCGTCGCGGCGCGGTCCCGGCCCCTGGCCACGCTCTTCGCGCTGGCCCGGACGGCTGGTGGCCTGGCCGGGGGTGTCGTCCAAGCGCCGGGTCAGGGCGATGCGCTTGCGCGCCACGTCCACCTCCAGCACCTTCACCTTGACGATATCGCCGGCCTTGACCACGTCACGCGGGTCCTTCACGAACGTATCGGAGAGCGCCGAAATGTGGATCAGGCCGTCCTGGTGCACACCGATATCGACAAAGGCCCCGAAGGCGGCCACGTTGCTGACCACACCTTCCAGCACCATGCCCTCGCGCAGGTCCTTGATGTCCTCCACGCCCTCGGCGAAGCGCGCCGCCTTGAACTCAGGGCGCGGGTCGCGGCCGGGCTTCTCCAGCTCCTTCAGGATGTCACGCACGGTCGGCACGCCGAAGGTGGCATCGGTGAACTGCTCGGCCTTCAAGCCACGCAGGAAACTGCCATCACCGATCAGCGCCTTGATCGGACGCGCGGTGCTGGCGACGATGCGCTCGACCACCGGGTAGGCTTCCGGGTGCACCGCCGAGGCGTCCAGCGGCTGGTCACCGTCGGCGATGCGCAGGAAGCCGGCGCACTGCTCGAAGGTCTTGTCGCCCAGGCGCGCGACTTTCAGCAGGTCCTTGCGGCGCTTGAACGGGCCGTTGTCGTCGCGATGGCGCACGATGTTCTCGGCCACCGTGGCCGACAGGCCTGACACCCGCGACAGCAGCGCCGCCGATGCGGTGTTCACGTACACGCCCACGGCATTCACGCAGTCCTCGACCCGAGCATCCAGTGCCCGGGCCAGCCGGTACTGGTCGACATCGTGCTGGTACTGGCCAACACCGATCGCCTTGGGATCGATCTTGACCAGCTCGGCCAGCGGATCCTGCAGGCGGCGGGCAATCGACACCGCGCCACGCAGCGACACGTCCAGCCCCGGGAACTCTTTGGCCGCGAACTCGGACGCCGAGTACACCGATGCGCCGGCCTCGCTGACCACCACCTTCTGCAGCTTCGGGTTGGCGGCAGCCTTGATCGCTTCACCGGCCAGCTTGTCGGTTTCACGGCTGGCGGTGCCGTTGCCGATCGCGATCAGTTCCACGTTGTGCCTGGCGCACAGCTGCTTGATCGTCTGCAGCGACTGCTCCCACTGACGGCGCGGCTCGTGCGGGTAGATGGTGTCGGTGGCGACCAGCTTGCCGGTGGCATCGACCACGGCGATCTTGCAGCCGGTACGGATGCCCGGGTCCAGGCCCAGCACGGTCTTCGGGCCGGCCGGTGCGGCCAGCAGCAGATCCTTCAGGTTGTCGCCGAACACGGCGATGGCTTCGGCCTCGGCCTTCTCGCGGGCCTGGTTGAACAGGTCCAGCAGCAGATGGGTGTGCAGCTTGGCGCGCCAGGTCAGGCGGCAGGCGTCCAGCAGCCAGCGGTCGGCGGCGCGCCCCTGGTCGGCGATGCCGGTCTTGCGTGCCACCCGCCCCTCGGCGTACTGGTGGCCGGCTTCGGCATCGCTGCCCGGGTCCAGTTCCAGGAACAGGATCTCCTCGCGGCGTGCACGGAACAGCGCCAGCAACCGGTGCGAGGGAATCTTCGCCAGCGACTCGGCGTGCTCGAAATAGTCGCGGTACTTGGCGCCCTCGGTTTCCTTGCCTTCGGCCACGCGGGCACGGATCACGCCGGTCTCGCCCAGCCAGGTCCGCAGTTCGCCGACCAGCGCGGCATCTTCGCCCCAGCGCTCCATCAGGATCGCGCGCGCGCCTTCCAGCGCGGCCTTGGTGTCGGCCACGCCCTTGTCGGTGTCGACGAAGGTGGCCGCGAAGGCCTGCGGGTCCTGCGCCGGGTCAGCCAGCAGGCCATCGGCCAGCGGCTCCAGTCCCGCCTCACGGGCGATCTGGGCGCGGGTGCGGCGCTTGGGCTTGTACGGCAGGTACAGGTCCTCCAGCCGGCTCTTGGTATCGGCGGCCAGGATGTCGTTGCGCAGTTCATCGCTGAGCTTGCCCTGCTCGCCGATGCTGGCCAGCACCGCCGCACGGCGGTCCTCCAGCTCGCGCAGGTAGGTCAGCCGGGTTTCCAGGTTGCGCAGCTGGGTGTCGTCCAGGCCACCGGTCACTTCCTTGCGGTAGCGCGCGATGAACGGAACGCTGGCGCCCTCGTCGAGCAGACCGACGGCGGCGCGTACCTGGGCGGACTGGGCACCGATCTCGTCGGCGATGGTCTGGGCGATCTGCTGGGCGAGCGCGCTCTGTGCGTTCTTGGCGTCGTGCATTGCTTCAGGTCTGTGCCGCGTTACGGGAAGACCCCATTCTGGCAATCCACGACGGAGCCGGACAAGGCATTGACAGGGGGCGAGGTTCAGCGGCGTAGCCGGATTGGACGCCGGCATCCTGGCGGAGAGAGGGCTCGGACTGGCCCGGGGCTGGGATGCCGGCGCGGGCGCACGATGGCTGGCGCGCCCTGCCGCGTGTTGCGAAGGTCAGCGGTAGTGGCGGGCGGCGCGCTGCATGACGATCTCGTCACGCATGCCTTCCAGGGCCATCAGGCGGACCTTGCCGACACCCTGCAGTTCCATGAACCGCTCCGTGTAGAACTCCGGCCCCAGCGCGGTGTCGGCGCGGGATTTGCTGAAGCCGTAGGGCACCACGCCCTTCTCGCCATCCTTGCTACCACCGACATAAAGAACGATTGCCATGTGATGTATTCCTCCAAATTGCTACTGCGTACTGCACTCGATGAGCGATGCTGCGAGCTCATCGAGGGAGAGCTTACCGCGTCGAACCTGACTGGAACGTCACGAAGGCTAATGACGATCGGTTGCATGCAGATGACTGCGGGATCGCAGCAGAATGCTTACAAACCTTTAACTTTCGGCTAACGAATCCAGCGCTGTTCCTGCCAACGGCGCAGCCCCTCGTGGGTGGATTGGTTGGTCGCGGAAAGCCGGTTTCCTGTGGGCTGGCCGGCTGCTTCCTGTAGAGCCGAGCCCATGCTCGGCTGCTTTCCGGGTGGTCCGCGAAGCCGAGCGCGGGCTCGGCTCTACACGAGCAAGCGCACCACGCCACGAGCGGCTGCGCCGTTGGCTGCAAACTACGGCCACCAGCCATGCCCGAACCGGGCGAAATGATCGGCCGCCCGCTCGAACGGATTGCGCGCACTCACCCCGCCACACAGCACGTACACCGGCAGGTACAGCGGCCCCAGCACCATGTACTGATAGACGTGCGCACGCTCATGGTCATCCAGCCGGATCAGCGGCTCCACGCCCCACCCCGCCTGATGCGCATAGGTCCGGCAGGAGATGCCCAGATCGTGGCCGGTATGCAGGATCACATTGCCCAACGTGATCGCTCCGCCCGGTCCCCACGGCCAGCGGTCGAACACCAGCGCGCAGTCACGTCCGCTCCAGCGCAGTGTCGCGCCACCGAGCATGCCGGCCAGGCCGCCGATCAGGCCGAGCAGGGAGTTGGGCAACGTCCATGCCGCGCCCAGCACCTGCAGCGCGCGCAACCAGAGTGGCCAGGGCGTCAAGGCAGTCTTCAATCGGCCTCGTTCGGCATCAGCAGCCACAGGATCAGGTAGACCAGGATGCCGGGGAAGGCCGCCGAGGCCAGCGACAGCAGCACGTAGACCACCCGCAGCAACGTGGCATTCCAACCGAAGCGATGGGCAATGCCGCCCATCACGCCGGCAATCATGCGGTCGTTCAGCGAACGCGACAGCGTCTTGGGCGTGGTGTTCATGGCAGTGTCTCCTGGCAGCGCACAAAGGCAGTCAAGCGGGGCCCGACTCTACACCCGGCCCATGTCTACGGCGTGCGGTGGCGCAGGGCCTGCAGACGGGCGCCGAACCAGGCCGCTGCGGTCTGTTCAGGCTGCCCCGGGCAATGGATCCGGTAAGGCTTGCCGCTCATGCTGCTCTGGCTGGCGGCGCGCTCGATGAACTGCTCGGCGCTGTCCACCATGTCCTTCTTCAGCAGGTAGTCGTACTTGCGCTGCAGATGCGCGCGCGCATCGCTGCCGTCGTACCAGCTGCCATTGCGCTGGAACCGGCACTGGGAGCCATCCAGGCTGGAGATCAGCTGGGCGATCTCTCTTCGCGCCTCCGCGCTGGGTGCGGCCTGGGCAAGTGGCGCCGCCAGCAGCAGCGCGGCAAGCATCATCATGAACCGTTGCGACATCATCATTCTCCAGGTGGTCGAGCAAGCTCGACTCTGCAAAGGCGAAGCAAGCCTTACGCGTCGCGCGCCTTCAGCCAGCCATCGATCGTCGCCGGTACTTCGCGCTGCGCGCGGCCGGACACATAGATACCGATATGGCCACCGCGGAAACTGGACTCGGTGTAGTCGTCCGTGCCCAAGCGCCCGCGCATGGCGCGCGAGGCGTCCGGCGGCACCAGATGGTCCTGCTCGGCATAGATGTTCAGCACCGGCAGCGTCACCTGCGACAGATCCACCGCTTCCTCGCCGATCCGCACCGTGCCGTTCACCAACCCGTTGCCCTGGTAGAACTGCTTGATGAAGTCACGGAACGCCTCGCCCGCCAGGTCCGGTGAATCGAAGATCCACTTCTCCATGCGCAGGAAGTCCTCCAGCGCCGCCTTGTCATCGAGGATGTCGAGCAGGCCTACGTATTTCTGCACGTTCAGGCGGAACGGCTTGAGCATCAGGTAACTGGCATTCATCAGGTCGGCCGGGATGTTGCCCAGCGTGTCGACCAGCAGGTCCACGTCCACCTGACGCGCCCAATGCGAGAGCATGTTGTCGGCAGTCTGGAAGTCGACCGGGGTGACCATGGTGATCAGCTTGCCCAGCTTCTGCCGGCGCAATGCGGCGTAGCACAGCGCGAACACGCCGCCCTGGCAGATGCCGAGCAGGTCGACCGGGCCGCCGCTGCGCATGCGCAGTGCGTCCACCGCACCATCGATATAGCGCAGCAGGTAGTCCTCCAGGGTCTGGAAGCGTTCGGAGCGGTCCGGGTAGCCCCAGTCCAGCACATACACGTCCTGGCCCAGCGCCAGCAGCTTCTGCACCAGCGAACGGTCGGCCTGCAGATCGACCATGTACGGCCGATTGACCAGCGCATAGACGATCAGCAACGGCGTGCGCCGGGTCGGCGCCTGTTCGCCGACGAAGCGATACAGCACCACCATGCCGTCGCGCCAGACTTCCTCGCGTGCGGTCACGCCATAGTCCACGTCTTCCACCTGCGGCAGCAGCTTCAGCCCTTCCAACAGCTTGCGCTGCATGGCCAGGGTCTCCTGCATCAGGTCATCGGCGTTGAAGCCCAGCGGTCCCTTCATCGGTCACGCGCCCGAGCGGAAGTGCGCGGCGTGGCCTTTTTTGCAGGCGCTTTTTTTGCAGGCGTCTTCTTCGCAGACGCCTTCTTTGCCGGTGCGGCCTTCTTCGCGGCCTTGCGCGTGGTTGGCTTCACCTTTGCCGGCGCCGGCTGCGCCACCGGATCGACCGCGGCGGTTCCGGCCAGCACCGCCACCTGTGCCTGCAGGCGGCGCAGGCTGCGCTCCAGCTCGGCGATGCGACGGTGCGCGGCATCCATCTCGCTGCGGGTCGGCAGGCCGATACGTTCACTCATCTGTTCCACCTCGCGCTGCAGGCCGGCGCGCAGACGCATCTGCGCGTTGCCCAGCGAGGCGTATACCTGCTGGAACGGTTCGGACATGGCGACCTTGGCGTAGGCCTCCTCGGCCACTTCGATCCACAGGTCGAACATCGCACGGGCGCTGGTCAGCTGGCTGCCCGGCTGTTCGTGCTCGGCCAGGCGCTGCTCGAACAGCGCAAAGGCCTCCTCCAGCGCCTGCTTGATCTGATCGACGTAGGCGCGCGAATGCTGCTGGTATTCCTCCTGCGCACGCAGCAGGGCCTGCCAGCGCGCCTGATGCTCGCGCCCGGGCCCGAACGCCGGGCTCTGCAGCCACGGGCCGGCCGGCAGCTGGAACTGCTGCAGCCACGCGGCGAATTCGGGCACGGCGGCGCCGGCCTGGGTGCTGCCACGGGCGCCCTGCAGCATCCACTGCAGCATGCCGTCGCCCTGCCCCTGCACCGCCTCGCGCCAGGCCTGCGCCACTTCGGCGCTGCTGGCGTCGCGGCCGGCGAAACGCGCGGCGACGTCCTGCATGGTGCCGTACCAGCTGCCCGCCTGTTCGCGGAACCGGCGCACGGCATCTTCCGGCGCGCCCGGGCCCTGTTCGGGCAGCAGCTGGCCCCACCAGTCGAACAGCCGCTGCCAGCTGCCGGGATCGTCACCGGCCGGTGCACCGGGTGTGCTCGCATGGCGCAGGGCATCGCCCCAGGCGCCGAAGTACTGCCGGGCCAGGGTCTCGAAATCGCTGCTGCCGGCGTCGTGGGCCGAGCTGGTCATCGCAGGCCTCCGCAGGGCTGGCTCATGGCTTGGGGATACGCAGGGTCTTGCTGATCATCAGCGACCCGGACAGGGCGAACAACAACACCATCGGGTGCAGCTGCCACGGGCCGATCTGCCACTGGCCGAACCAGATGTTCTGGCCGATGGCATCGGTACCGGCGGCAATCGCCAGCACGATCACCAGCACCAGGCTGGTCGGAATCGGAGTGCCCTCGAAATACTTGACCTTGCCCTCGTCGCCGGCCAGCGCCTCGGCAGTGACGTTGTAGCGTGCCAGGCGGCTGACGCCGCAGCAGACGAAGTAGCTCAGCACCAGCCAGTCCCAGCCGCCCTGCATGCCGCAGGCATAGGCCAGTGCCGCCGGCGCCACGCCGAAGGAGATCACGTCGGACAGCGAGTCCAGCTCGCGGCCCAGGGTGGAACTGGACTTGCGCCAGCGCGCGATGCGCCCGTCGAGGGCGTCGAAGATGAAGGCCAGCGGGATCAGCGCCATGCCGAACAGCAGGTAGCCGCGCTCGCCGTCCTGCAGGAAGCGCATCGCGGCAAAGACCGCACCGGTGCCGCAGAAAGCATTGGCCAGGGTGAACCAGTCGGCCAGCTGGAATTCGCGCAGCATCGAGAAGTGACGTTTCATGGGGTCTCACGGAGCATCAAGGCCCACAGGTTACCGCGAGCGCCGCCGCTGGCGACAGCGCTGACCGGGCCCACCCTTCACCGCTCCCTCACCCACCCTCACCAGCGGTGAATTTTTCGCCACCCATCTTGACAGCCTAGGGGGGTGGAGCCTGTCGCAGCTTATCCACAAAGTTGCCCACGCGTAATCCACACCCCCTGTGGACAACCAGATCTCACCGACTGCGACGGTGGACATTTCCTCATCACCCAGCAGCGGGGTTTTCCTACTTCCCAAGCCGCAGCGTCGGCGCTATGGTCACCGGCGGGCCCGCCGCCGCCACGTCCGAATCCTACCGACGGACGACGATGACGATGCTGGATGCCATCTCCCTGGCCGCGCAGCTGCGGCAGCCCCATGGCGACGCCGCACTGGCGGTGGCCGATTCAATGAACCGCAGCAACGGCGCGCTCAACCGGGCGGCGATCGGGCTGCTGGCGGTATCGGCGGGCGAGCGCATCCTGGAGATCGGCCCCGGCAACGCCGCTTTCGCGCCGTTGCTTCTGCGGGCAACCGGCAGCCAGTACCTGGGGATCGAGTGGTCCCCCGCCATGGTCGAGGCCGGCAATCAGCGCCTGGCCGCCGCCGGGCTGGCCGACCGTGCCACGATGCGCCATGGCGACGCCCACACACTGCCGATCGGCGATGCCTCGATGGATGCGGCACTGGCGGTCAACACCCTGTACTTCTGGCCGAACCTGGCGCCGGTGCTGGGTGAGCTGGCGCGGGTGCTGCACCGGGGCGGCCGGCTCTGCCTGGCCTTTGGTGATGCCGCCTTCATGCGGACCCTGCCATTCGCTGCCGACTTCCAGCTGCATGAACTGGACGCGGTGGAGCTGGCCCTGCGCGTATCCGGGTTCAGCGTTTCAGCCTGGCGCAGCCACCGGGAAACCGCCGCCGGCAATGATGGCCAGGCACGCGACAAGCACTTCCATCTGCTGCTGGCGCAGCGGCGCTGAAGTGGTAGAGCCGGCCGCTGGCCGGCTGCCCCGGCCATTCCGGATTGCCGGCCAGCGGCCGGCACTACCCAACCTGCACCCGCCGCCAACGCGCGAAACAGAACACCTGCATCACCAGCATCGCCAGCAACCCCAGCGGCCACGCCCACCACAGGCCGGCCAGCCCATGCTGCACCTGCAGCCACATCGCCAATGGCAGCTCCAGCAGCAGTACCGCCACCATGCCCAGCAACGCTGGCAGCAATACCGTGCCGCTGCCGCGCATCACCCCGACCAGGACCGCGCTGATCCCCATTGCCAGTACGCCCCACACCACCGTGCGCAGCTGCAGCGTGGCCAGTTCGCGCACTTCGCTCGCCGCCAGGATCAGGCCCGTCAGCCAGGGCGCCAGCGCCACAACCAGCACCACCACCACGCTCAGCACCGCCAGTCCAAGCAGCACGCCGGTGCGGGCGATGGCCGGCAGCCGTGCCGTACGCCCTGCCCCCATCGCATGCGCTGCGAGGATGGTGGCGGTGATCCCCAGGGACATCGCCGGCAGCTGCACCCAGCTCATCAACTGGTTGACTGCACCGTAGGCGGCCGTGGCGGTGTAGCCGTAGCGGTTGATCCAGCCCAGCAGCACGATTTCGGCAATGGCCAGACTGAGCATCTGCAGCGAAGACGGTACGCCGATGCGCAGCATCGAGCGGATGAGCGCTCCATCGAAACGAATGGCACGCAGCAGCTCACGTCCCGGTGCCAGGGGATGTCCTACCCGCTGCCAGCGCCACAGCAACCAGCCCAGGGCCAGCAGCGAGGCGAACGCCGCCGATACAGCCGCGCTGGCCGAACCCAACCGTGGCAGGCCGGCCCAACCCAGGATCAGCAGCGGCGTGCACAGCAGGCCGACCGCCGTTGCCATCAGCAGCGCATGCAGAGGCGTCCTTGCATCGCCCACTGCCCGGCTCACGGCGGTGGCCAGCCAGAGCAGGAAGAACACCGGTGCCGCCAGCAGCAGGACCCGCGCAAAGACAATGGACTCACTCAGGACCGGTGCCGGTGTGCCCAGTGCCGCCAGCAGCTGTGGCGCGAAACCGCCGCCCACCGCCATCACCAGCACCGACAACAGCAGGATCAGTGCCACCGCACTGCCAGCCACCGCGCGCGCCTGTTGTGGCCGGCCCGCCCCCCAGGCCTGGCCGATCAGCACCATCGCGCCCGTCGCCAGGCCCATCACCAGTGCCAGCAGCAGGAAGAAGACCGGGAAAAAAGCCGCGGCGGCAGCCACGGCCTGGGTTCCGAGCAGATGGCCGAGGTAGATGTTGTCCAGCGTGCCAGCAGCCAGCTGCAGTGCATTGGTCAGCAGCATCGGCACCAGCAGGGCCAGATAGGTACGCCATAGCGGCGGCGCGACCGGGGGGACAGGATGTGCAGGGGTGTTCATGGGGTTCTCCGGGCAAGGCGCCGCCCTGCCCGGCGTTTCCGCCAGCAAAGCAAGCACAGGGGAGCGGGCCGTGGCCCGCGATCATGTGGCGCCGCCGCTCAACGACGGCGCGATGGCTCAGCCGTCGGCGTTGTCGAAAGCCAGCCGCAGGGCGTGGTCGCGCACGTCACCGGGCCAGGAATGCAGCGCCGCTTCCAGGCCCGCGCGGTCATGAGCGAACAGCACGCGGATGGCCTCCTCGAAGCCCGGCAGGTCTCCGGCGATGGTCTGCAGGAAGTGATACGCACGCTCGCTGTCACGGCGCTGGCGGTTCTTGTCTGCACCCGCCCGGCTGGCCGCCTCCACCAGCTTGCGCAGCACCACCGAGGCCCCGCCAGGCTGATCGGCCAGCCACGCCCAGTGCCGTGGCAGCAAGGTCACTTCACGGGCGACCACGCCCAGCTTGGGGCGGCCACGGCCGCGCGGGGCGGCGGGTTCGTCTGCGGGGGCCGCTTCGGCATCCGCTTCCACGGCGGATGGAAGCGCGTCGGCCACCCGCGACAGCAGTTCTGCGTCACTGCCGCGCGTATCGAAATCACGGGTGCGGCCGGTGGCGTTGTCGAACACCAGCAACGGTCCGGCGGCGTTGTCGGCGCGCAGCTGCTTGAGGGCCAGTGCAGCCACTTCCGGGGTACCGGAAGCGACCAGGCGATGGCCGTCGAAACAACTGAAGGGCGGGAGTCGGGACGCAGGCATGGCAATGGCATCAGAGGCGATGCGCGAATATTGCCCGGGTAATACTCGCGAGTCAATATTGCCCGGGTATTAATTGGCAATGGGCAGCGTGCCAATCCGGGTTGGCACCTGCCAGCCTCTCCAGGTCACAGCCGGCTGTAGGACCAGCTGACCATGCGACCGTCCCTGTACGGCATGACACCGTGGAACGGGCGCGGATCGGCGTCGAACACCAGGGGCAGGAAGTTGCGGTCGCCCTCCCACATCGGGAGCGTGTCCAGCTTGTCCAGGTCCACCCACTCCAGCGTGCCTTCGTGGTTGCCGCCGTGCGGAGTGCCTTCGAAGGTGTCGATGACGAACACGAAACCCAGCCAGTCTTCGCCGTGCTTGCCGAAACCGGGCCAGCTGATGGTGCCGCGCAGGCGCATGCCGGTGCAGTCGATGCCCGCTTCCTCGGCGATTTCACGACGCATGCTGGCAGCCACGTCCTCGTCTGCTTCGATCTTGCCGCCCAGGCCGTTGTACTTGCCCAGGTGGTGGTCACCGGGACGGGTGTTGCGGTGGATCATCAGCACCTGGCGACGATCGGGCGAAAGCACATAGCCCAGGGTTGCGACGATCGGGGTGTACGGCATGGGGCATGCATCCAGCGGCAGGTCAGCCGTGGATTATGGCCGATCAGCGCACCAGCGACAGGCGACGCTCGGCGGGTGTACCTGCATCGACGGGATCGCGGCGCAGGGTGGCCACGCCGTGGCCGCGCTCGGCCAGGTATTCCAGCCACTTGCCGAGGAACGTGTTCATCCGCATGCGGTGGCTGATCAGCTCCGCCGGCGGCGGATACAGGCCCATCGTGTCCTGCCAGCGGCGGCCGACGTAGCAATGGGTGGTCTCGGCCTGGCGCGCATCACGGTAAAGGCGCACATAGGCCGACGGGTCCGGCTCGCCGGTGACCGGGTCGGCCAGGTCGTAGGTCAAGCGCAGTTCCACCGTGTAGCGGTGGCACTCGATCACGTCCAGGCGCACGTCCAGGCCATCGCCGACCGAAGAAATGTAGCTGCCGGCCACCAGTTCCGCCGGTGCGAACAGGCGCACCAGGTGGCGGTAGTTTTCCGCGTACAGGCCCATGAGCCAGCTCAGCCGGCTCAGGCGGGGAATGCGTTCGGTGCGGGGCGAGGCGTGGGCCATGGGTCGATCCTACACGTTGGTGCTTCAACGTGGGGGCGGGATCGCCCCGACCAAAGGGGCTCGGTATCGACCAACGGTCGATACCCACCGCAGAGGAGGGGCAATGCCCGCCACCTGGGTAGGCCACGACCGTTGGTCGTGGCGCACGGATCAGTACAGCTCGCGCTGCAACCCCAGCGTGGCCAGCACCTTGCTGGAAATCTCCTCGATCGAGGTATGGGTGGTGCTCAACGTCGGGATCCGCTCCATCTGGAACATCACCTCGGCTGCGGCCACCTCGCGCTTGCAGGTGTCCAGATTGGCATAGCGCGAGTTGGGGCGGCGCTCCTGGCGGATCTGCTGCAGGCGGTCCGGGTCGATGGTCAGGCCGAACAGCTTGCGCCGATAGTTGCGCAGCCGCGGCGGCAGTCGGTCGCTTTCCAGATCTTCGTCGGTCAGCGGGTAGTTGGCCGCGCGCACCCCGTAATGCAGGGCCAGGTAGATGCAGGTGGGCGTTTTGCCAGCGCGCGACACCGCCACCAGGATCACGTCGGCGTCGTCGTAGTTCACCGCGATCCCATCGTCATGGGTCAGCGCGAAATTCATCGCGTTGATGCGACGGTGGTAGGTGTCGAAATCGACCATGCCGTGGGCCTGGCCGACCCGGGCCAGGCGCGGGCTGGCCAGTTCACGCTCCAGCGGCTCGATGAACGGTGCGAACACATCCAGCATCAGGGCACCGCTGTCGGCCAGGATCAGGCTCAGGCTCTGATCGACGCAGGAGTTCACCACGATCGGCCGGACCTGGTACCGCTCCCCCGCCGCCTGGATCCGGGCACAGGCTTCACGCGCTTTTTCGGGGTCGTCGACAAACGACATGCGGTCGGTAATGAAGCTGAACCCGGAGAACTGGGTCAGCAGGCTATGCCCAATGGTTTCAGCGGTGATACCGGTTCCATCGGAAACGTAGAACACCGGACGGATGGTCGACATGCGCGCTTTTACCCCCTACGAAGCCTAAAAGGGCCGCCAACACAAGCTTGTGCCGACAGCGGTCTGCCCGGCATCATATCGGCTTCTTCCTACGGACGCGGCCACTCAGCCCGCCTCGGGCGATGGCCAAACGGAGCATCGCGCTTGAACGAGAACATCCTGTGGTTGCACGAACTGCGTCTGGCCGACCTGGCCCGCGTAGGCGGCAAGAATTCGTCGCTGGGCGAGATGATCGGCAATCTGGCCGGTCTGGGCGTCTCCGTTCCTGGAGGTTATGCGACCACGTCTGAAGCCTTCAAGGACTTCATCGCGCACAACGACCTGTCCAAGCGCATCTTCGACAAGCTGGCCACGCTGGACGTCGAGGACGTCAACGCGCTGACCGCTGCGGGCAAGGAAATCCGCTCCTGGGTGATCGACGCTCCGCTGCAGCCGCAGCTGGACCAGGACATCCGCACCGCCTACGCCCAGCTGAGCGCCGACAACGGCGGCGGCGACGTGGCCGTGGCCGTGCGTTCTTCGGCCACCGCCGAGGATCTGCCGGATGCCTCCTTCGCCGGCCAGCAGGAAACCTTCCTCAACGTCACCGGTGCCGACGACGTCGTGCACAAGGTCAAGGAAGTGTTTGCCTCGCTGTACAACGACCGCGCCATCGCCTATCGCGTGCACCACGGCTTCAAGCACGAGGACGTGTTCCTGTCCGCCGGCGTGCAGCTGATGGTGCGTTCGGGCGTCGGTTCCTCCGGCGTGCTGTTCACCCTGGACACCGAGTCCGGCTTCCGCGACGTGGTGTTCGTCACCTCGTCCTTCGGCCTCGGCGAAATGGTCGTGCAGGGCGCGGTCAACCCGGACGAGTACTACGTCTACAAGCCCACCCTGCAGGCCGGCAAGCCGGCGATCCTGCGCCGTTCGCTCGGCAGCAAGGCGATCCGCATGGTGTACTCGGATGTCCCGGGTGAGCGCGTCAGGATCGAGGACACCCCGGCCGAACTGCGCAACACCTTCTCGATCAGCGACGAGGACGTGCAGGAACTGTCCAAGCAGGCGCTGGTCATCGAAAAGCACTACGGCCGCCCGATGGACATCGAGTGGGCCAAGGACGGTGTCAGCGGCAAGCTGTTCATCGTGCAGGCGCGCCCGGAAACCGTGAAGTCGCGCAGCCACGCCACCCAGATCGAGCGCTTCGCGCTGACCGAAAAGGGCGGCAAGGTGCTGGCCGAAGGTCGTGCCGTCGGCGCCAAGATCGGCTCGGGCGTGGCCCGCGTGGTGAAGACGCTGGACGACATGAACCGCGTGCAGCCTGGCGACGTGCTGATCGCCGACATGACCGACCCCGATTGGGAACCGGTGATGAAGCGCGCCTCGGCCATCGTCACCAACCGCGGTGGCCGTACCTGCCACGCCGCGATCATCGCGCGCGAGCTCGGCGTGCCGGCCGTGGTCGGTTCGGGCAACGCCACCAAGGTGATCGAGGACGGCCAGCTGGTCACCGTCAGCTGCGCTGAAGGCGATACCGGCTTCATCTACGAAGGCAAGCTCGGCTTCGAGCGCACCACCACCGATCTGGGCAACATGCCGCCGGCACCGCTGAAGATCATGATGAACGTGGCCAACCCGGAACGTGCCTTCGACTTCGGCCAGCTGCCGAACGCCGGCATCGGCCTGGCCCGCCTGGAGATGATCATCGCCAGCCACATCGGCATCCACCCGAACGCGCTGCTGGAGTACGACCGCCAGGACGCGGCGACCAGGAAGAAGATCGACGAGAAGATCGCCGGTTATTCCGATCCGGTCAGCTTCTACGTGGACCGGCTGGCCGAAGGCATCGCCACCCTCACCGCCTCGGTCGCACCGAACGCCGTGATCGTGCGCCTGTCGGACTTCAAGTCCAACGAGTACGCCAACCTGATCGGCGGCAGCAACTACGAGCCGCACGAAGAGAACCCGATGATCGGCTTCCGCGGCGCCAGCCGTTACGTCGACCCGAGCTTCTCGGCCGCCTTCGCGCTGGAGTGCAAGGCCGTGCTGCGCGTGCGCAACGAAATGGGCCTGGACAACCTGTGGGTCATGATTCCGTTCGTGCGCACCCTGGAAGAAGGCCGCAAGGTCATCGAGGTGCTGGAACAGAACGGCCTGAAGCAGGGCGAGAACGGCCTGAAGATCATCATGATGTGCGAAGTGCCGTCCAACGCACTGCTCGCCGATGAGTTCCTGGAGATCTTCGACGGCTTCTCGATCGGCTCCAACGACCTGACCCAGCTGACCCTGGGCCTGGACCGCGACTCGTCGATCGTCGCGCACCTGTTCGACGAACGTAACCCGGCGGTGAAGAAGCTGCTGTCGATGGCGATCAAGTCGGCACGTGCCAAGGGCAAGTACGTCGGCATCTGCGGCCAGGGCCCGTCCGATCACCCGGATCTGGCCGAATGGCTGATGCAGGAAGGCATCGAGTCGGTGTCGCTGAACCCGGATACCGTGGTCGATACCTGGCTGCGCCTGGCCAAGCTGAAAGGCAACGGCTGATGCCGTGATGGGCTGACGTCGCTTTCATCTACGTCCGCCCATACTGCTGCTGCATGCAAGCCCCGCCTCTGCGGGGCTTGCTGTTTCTGGCGTCCGTGCACGCCACGCGCACCTCGCGCCTGTCCCGCAGCAGCAAAGGAAATCCCGCATGATCGCCGCCGCATCGCCCTCCCCCGCCGCAACACCCTGGTTCCATTCGCTCGACTGGGAACGCCTGCTGGAGACCTATGGCGTGCCTTTGCTGGCCGCCATCGTCGTGCTGCTGGTCGGCATGTGGGTGGCGCGGCGCCTGTCCAATGCGATGCCGCGCGCGACCGCGCGCATGGGCGTGGACCCGATGCTGGGTAGCTTCCTGCGCAATGTGGTGTATGCCGCGTCGCTGGTCATCGTGGTGGTGCTGGCCATTGGTACGCTGGGCGTGCAGATCACCCCGCTGCTGGCCGTGCTCGGCACCGCCGGCCTCGCTGTTGGCCTGGCGCTGAAGGATTCGCTGTCCAACATCGCCTCGGGCGTGATGCTGGTGACGCTGCGGCCGTTCCGCGTGGGCGATGTGGTTACCGTGGCCGGGCAGACCGGCACCGTGCGCGAAGTGCGCATCTTCCAGACCGTCCTCACCGGCGCCGACAACCAGCACACCACCATTCCGAACACGCTGATCACCGCCGCGCCGATCATCAACCTCACCGCCGAACCGACACGCCGCGTCGAACTGGTGATCGGCATCGGCTACGAGGACAACATCCAGCTGGCGCGAGACACTGCACTTGCGCTGATGAAGGCCGACCCGCGCGTGCTGCAGACGCCGGCACCGGACGTGGTGGTGTATGAGCTGGGTGCGCACGCCATCAACCTGGGCATCCGCTGCTACGTGAAGTCGGCCGACTGGTTCGGCACCAAGGTCACGCTGCTGGAACAGCTGAAGCTGGGCTATGACAAGGCCGGCATCAACATCCCCTACCCGCAGCAGGACATGCACCTGTACCTGCATGGCAAGGACGGCGGCGTGGTCGAGGCTGAGGCACTGGTGCGCGACAAGCCCTGATCCTTCCGGGTGGTGCCGACCAACGGTCGGCACCCACCCAACGGCACCGGTAGTGCCGGCCGCTGGCCGGCACCCGCCAGGATCAAGCCGCGACGCTTTCTTCCAGCGTCGGGTAATCGGTGAACCCGACCGCGCCACCGCCAAAGAATGTCGCCCGATCCGGCGGATTCAGTTCCGCCCCCAGGCGCAGGCGCTCCGGCAGGTCCGGGTTGGCGATGAACGGACGACCGAAGCCGATCAGGTCGGCCCAGCCTTCAGCCAGCGCCTGCTCGGCGCGCTCGGCCGTGTACTTGCCGGCATAGATCAGCGTGCCCGGGTAGACCATGCGCAGTGCCTGCTTGAACGCCACCGGCATCAGCGGCGCTTCGTCCCAGTCGGCTTCGACGATGTGCAGGTAACCCACGCCCAGCCCGGCCATCAGGTGGGCGGCGGCCAGGTAGGTCGCCTGCGGCGTATCGTCCACCGCACCCTGCTGCACGGTCAGCGGCGCCAGGCGCACGCCGACACGGTCCGCGCCGGCAACTTCAACCATGGCCTGCACCACTTCGTGCAGGAAGCGCAGGCGGTTCTGCAGCGAGCCGCCGTAGCGGTCGGTGCGCAGGTTCGCCTGCGAATCGATGAACTGATTGATCAGGTAACCATTGGCTGCGTGCAGCTCGACACCATCGAAGCCAGCAGCCAGCGCATTGCGGGTGGCCTGCGCGTAGTCCTCGACGATGCCCGGGATCTCGTCTTCGCGCAGCGCGCGCGGCATCGAATGCTGGATCATTTCACCCATGCCGGTTTCCGGACCGGCACCACTCGGATCGACGAACACCTTCACGCCTTCAGCCAGCAGGGCCGACGACGATACCGGTGCACCGCCCTCCGGCTGCAGCGCCACGTGCGAAACACGGCCCACATGCCACAGCTGGGCGTAGATGCGGCCACCGGCGGCGTGCACCGCATCGGTCACCTGGCGCCAGCCCTGCACCTGCTCGGCACTGTGGATGCCCGGGGTCCAGGCATAGCCCTGGCCCTGCTGGCTGATCTGGGTACCTTCGCTGACGATCAGGCCGGCGCTGGCACGCTGCGCGTAATAGGCGGCCATTTCCGCAGTGGCGACGTTGCCGTCGGCGGCGCGCGAGCGGGTCATCGGCGGCATCACGATGCGGTTGGGCAGCGTCAGCGCGCCCAGGCGATGGGAGGTGAACATCATGGCGGCAATCTCTTGCGGGGGAAGTGCCGCAAAGGATGGGGATGTCTCCCGCTGCGCAACAGGCACGCGCTGGCAAAACAATTGTTCCGCCAGGGCAAGGATGCGGCCCGTTCCTTCGGGTCGGATCCCTTTCCGAAGGAAGGGGCTCTGACCCCCGGGGTTACAGCGCTGGCTCGATCCTGGCCGCACCGTGCGCCACGCGGTCGTAGCAGGTGCGCACCACATCCTCCCCGTACTTCAATTCCAGCCGGCGCACGATGAAGTGGCCGCGCGCCATGTCCTGGTAGTAATCGGTGAACATGGTATTCAGTGTTGCACCCGCGGCAGCACCGACGATCGGCACCGCCTGCGCGGCGAACTTCTCGGTGACCACCACGCCGAATCGCGCCGCCACCTTCTCCACCATCTTCGCCAGCAACTTGCCGGCCTCCTTCGGTGCCACGCCCAGTGTCAGGTCGCGGCCGGTCACCACGCGCCCGGCCAGTTCGGCCGACAGGTGACGCATCACATCGGTGGTGAAACCACGGGCCAGGTAATAGCCCGTCTCGCTCGCATCATCGCGTGGCGAGTTGCCGCCCAGCGCGAACACCTCCAGGCAGGCCTGGCGGGTACTGAACTCGGACAGGTCGAATCCCTCGCTGCGGGCCACGTCGGCCACCGCACGCATCATGATGGTGGTCGACACCGGCAGCTCGATGAACAATGCCGCGAAGCCGAAGGCCCCGCCGACCGCACCCGAGGTGGCGGCCGCCAGTTTGTGCCAGCGGGTCGATGCCCCCTTGCCGGGCGTGTTGTCCATGCTCCACAGCGCCGCCTGCGCCGACTTGGACAGCGCCGCCTGCACCGCACCGTGGATGCGGCCGGCGACCGCCTTGGGCAGCGCCTTCACCGCGAACTCCAGCGGCGTGCCGACCAGGTTCGCCATGCGCGCAGTCAGGGTCGGCGCTTCCAGCAGGGCCACCGCCCGCTGCAGGTCGGACCAGTCGTGGGCGTCATGGGCAATATCGCGGGGGAGCAGGATGGGCTCGTTCATGGCGCCGATCTTAGCGCCAGGGAGTTGAACGGAGGGTAGTGCCGGCCGCTGGCCGGCAACCTGATGCACCTCACGCAAGCCCTGGAACTGCCGGCCAGTGGCCGGCACTACCGATCAAGGCGTGGGCAACCCTGACAGCGCACCCATGAACTGGCGGTAATGGCGCAGCTCGGCGATCGAATCGTGCACGTCGCTCAGTGCGGTGTGGTTGCTGTTCTTGCCGACACCGGCGGCCACGCTCGGCGCCCAGCGCTTGGCCAGTTCCTTCACCGTGGACACGTCCAGGTTGCGGTAGTGGAAGTACTTTTCCAGCCTCGGCATCTGGCGGTGCAGGAAGCGGCGGTCCTGGCAGATCGAGTTGCCGCACATCGGCGAAAGGCCGGCCGGAATCCACTGCGCCAGGAAATTCACCGTCTGCGCCTCGGCCTGGCCCAGGGTGGTGGTGCTGTCCACCACGCGCTGCCACAGACCCGAGCGGCGGTGCTGGTTGCGGTTCCACTCATCCATCGCTTCCAGCGTTTCCAGCGGATGGTGGATGGCGAACTCCGGCCCTTCAGCCAGCACATTGAGCTGGGCATCGGTGACCACGGTGGCGATCTCGATGATCGAATCGTTGTCGGTATCCAACCCGGTCATTTCCAGGTCGATCCAGATCAGTCGCTCGTTGGCCGCGCCGTTGTCCGCCATGTGTCGCCTCGTTGCTGGGCAGGCGCGCGGCCTACCGGTGAAGGGAAAGGGGCGCCCATCATACCCTTTCGCCACTCAGCCCTCGCCGGCGTGGTCTTCCAGCAGCAGCGGCGGCTTGCCGCGCTTGGCGCGGAAATAATTGGTCAGGCGCGTGCTGGCCTCCTTGGCCAGCACCCCACCGTGAATCTCCACCCGGTGGTTGTGGCGGGCATCGCCCAGCAGGTCGAACACGCTGCCGCACGCGCCAGTCTTGGGGTCGCTGGCGCCGTAGACCAGCCGGGCAACGCGTGCATGCACGATCGCCATCGCACACATCGCGCACGGCTCCAGGGTCACGTACAGGGTGCTGCCGAGCAGCCGATGATTGGCCAGCAGCGTGCCACCGGCCCGCATGGCCACGATCTCGGCATGCGCGCTGGGATCGTGCGAGGCGATGTTGAGGTTCCAGCCCTCGCCCAGCAGCTGGCCATCGGCGCTCACCAGTACCGCACCCACCGGAATCTCATCGAACTCGCGCTGCGCGCGCTCGGCCAATGCCAGCGCATGGCGCATCCAGTGTTCATCGGCGTCGTGCACCGGTACGCCCAGGGCATCGGTCATGGCGGTTCTCGCGTGTCTACAGGGCCAGGTAGGCCGCCGGGGTGGCATTGTACGCCCGTGGCCGTGCAGGCGCCGCTAACGTGCGTCGAAGCGCTCGCGGGCGGCGTCCAGCGCCGGGAAGTTGTGCTCGGCCCAACGGTCCAGGGCGGACAGCGTGTCAACCAGACCACGCGCGACCTCGGTCAGCCGGTACTCCACATGCAGCGGCTTGCTGCCCAGGTCACACCGCTCGACCAGACCATTGCGCTCCAACTGCCGAAGGGTCTGGGTCAACACCTTCTGCGAGATGCCATCGATCTTCCTCAGCAGCGCGCCATTGCGCAGCGGCCCCTGTGCCAGCGCCGGCAACAGCAGCATCACCCATTTGCCGGAGATCAGCGCCAGCGCATCGCGCGCCGAGCAATCGGCGGCATAGACATCGCCCGGACAGGCCATGGTTACCTCAAGGTGCGTAATTGCCGGGGCACTCCGGCATCGCGAGGATGGTCGCACACTCCATGAACACCTTGCCCCATGCGCGCCCTGATCCTGCTTGCCCATCCCGAACCCCGCTCGTTCAACGCCCATCTGGCCACGCAGGCCGCCGAACAGCTGCGGCATGACCACCTGCAGGTGGACGTGGTCGACCTGTATGCGGAGGGCTTCGATCCGCTGGAAGCGGCCCATCACCATTCAAGCCGCCTGCAACCCGACCGCTTCGATGCCCAGCGCGAACAGCGTTACGGCGCCGAACAGGGTCGGCTGCCCGCCGATGTGCAGCGCCATCTGCAGCTGCTGCAGGCTGCGGACCTGGTGATCCTGCAGTTCCCGCTCTGGTGGTTCGCGGCACCGGCGATCCTCAAGGGCTGGCTGGACCGCGTACTGGTCTACGGGCCGATGTACAACAGCCGCCGGCGCCACGAACACGGCGCGATGCGCGGCAAACGTGCCCTGCCAAGCGTCACCACCGGTTCTTCGGCGCGGGCATGCGGGATGGATGGCCGCGAGGGGGATACCCGTCTGTTGCTTTGGCCGTTGATGTACAGCCTGCGCTACGTCGGCTTCGACGTGATGGAACCGCATGTGGTGCATGGTGTCCGTTCCGGGCTGGCACCGGAGCGCGTGCAGGCGCACGACGAGGCACTGGCCACGGCAACCCTCCACTACCGCGAACGACTGGCGCAATGGCCACAGTGGCCCATCGTGCCCTTCAACGACAGCGTGGATTTCGAGGACAGCGTGGTGCTCCGCGCGGAGGCGACTGCGTACAGCCCCTTCATCCGCCATCGCAACGCCGGATGAATCCGCTCCTGCAGGCGCGACCGCGAAGCTTCATACTGCGCCCTCTTCCGCAGCACCTTGGTGAACCCATGACCACCCTTCGCCCCTCGCGCGCCGACGACGGCGCCGCCCTCGTCGACCTCTGGCGCCGCGCCGTCGACGCCACCCACGACTTCCTCAGCGCCGAAGACCGCCAGGCCATCGATGCCGAGGTGGCTGGCTTCCTGCCGCAGGCGCCGATGACCGTTGCCGTCGATGCGCAGGACCGCCCTCTTGGTTTCATGCTGATCGACGGCACGCACATGGAAGCGCTGTTCATCGATCCGGATGTGCGCGGCACGGGCATCGGCCGGCAGCTGCTGCAGCACGCGCTGGCCCTGCATCCGCAGTTGAGTACCGACGTCAACGCACAGAACGCGCAGGCCGTTGGCTTCTACCTGCGCATGGGCTTCGTCGAAACCGGCCGCTCACCGCTCGATTCGCAGGGCCGTCCGTACCCCCTGATCCATCTCCGGCACAACGGCTGACATCCCTCGGCAGCCGCCGCGTGCTAGCGTGGCGGCGTCCACGAAGGAGTGCCGTGCATGGAAGGTGGTAGAGCTCTGCTGACCCTGTTCGCTCTGGGAATCAGCCTGGTCTGGATCCTGGTACCGTTCGCGATCTTCGCGGTACGCAATCTGCTGCGCGAGCTGCTGGCCGAGCAGCGCCGCACCAATGAACTGCTCGAGCACATCGGCGGCTACCGCATTCCCAAGCCGCAGCCCGAGCCCACTGTCTGGCGTGCGCCCTGATCTTCCGCATGCTCAGGCGGTGGCTTCAAAGGCCGCAGAGTAGCTCACCTCTCCCTGCGCCATCGGTGGTCGCAGGCACAGCGCCTGGAAGTACTCTGGCGGGACACCGGGCAGCACCAGGCCCGGTTCGGCGCGGAACCCGAATCGTCCGTAGTACGCGGGCTCCCCCAGCAAGACACAGCCCTGCGCGCCCTGCTCACGCAATGCGTCGAGCGCCGCGTGCATCAGCGCCGCACCAATGCCCTGCCCCTGCCATCCGGGCAATACCGAGATCGGCCCCAGGCCGAGCCAGCCCGTGCTGCCATCGCTGATCGTCACCGGCGACAGGGCAATGTGCCCTACGACCTGGCCGTCCTTCTCGGCAACCAGCGAAAGATTGAGCTCTCCACGCGAACGCAGTGCATCAACAATGAACTGCTCGGTGTGGCTGCTGTGCGGGGCTTCGCGGAAGGCCGCCTCGGTGAGTGCGTGGATGACAGCCTGGTCTTCGCGGGTTTCAGGACGGATCGTGCAGTTCAAGGGGAACGCCTTTGATGAAGTGATGAAAATGTGAATTGTCGCTTTCTGTTGCGGATTCAGCCGCGAACATGCGTCCGGCGGCAAAGCCAACGCGATGATCGGATGCCCTCTGCAGCAAGCGATCTGCCGGCGCAGCGCGCCCTGCGCGCGTCAAAAATCCGTCCCGAAGGGTGGCACAGTGCTCCCGGCACGCTCCATAATCGGGAAACCTGCCACCCAGGAAGGATATATGGACATGGACGCACGATGCAGGATCGGGCCATGGGTGTAGCACACCCCGAACGCGGGGGACGGCCGCTGCTGGCATTGCTCGCCGTCCTGCCGCTTGCTGCATGCTCGCCCTACGCCGACGCCGAGCGTGACGTCGCCGCGGGTGGACGCGGCCTGGCCAAGCTCAACCCGGCGCCGCAGCAGGCCTATGAGCTGGTGCTGACACTGAAGGACGCGCCGGGCCCGTTCGCGGTCATTGAGGGCGTGGCCCAGTACGACGCCAGCAACTACGCAGATTGTGGGCGGATCGTGCCTGCAACAGGTACTGCAGGCCGCATCACCAGCCAGGAGCCCGTCACCCTGCACAAGGTCGGCGCGAACGAGTACCGCGGCAGGTTCTATCTAGACCGCATGCAGGACGAGGACTATTACGGGCGTGGCGTCTGCCATTGGACGCTGACGGGTGTCGGTACGATGTTGCGTGCCACGACTGGAGAGGCGGATACGCGATTCCTGACGTACTTCAAAAAGGAACGCATGAACGCCGGATCGCCGTTGACTCTCTACTACCCGAAGGTCGCCTATCCTCGCGCCGAACTTGCTGCCAACTATCCAGCAAGTGGCAAGGAAGATCCGTCAGCGTACAAAGAAGAGCTGCGCGACGCGCTGTTCTCTACCACCACCACTGTGCAGAAGCTTGCGCCATGAACTGCCAGTGTCACATCTACCTCTATCCCCAAGGAGGCCGACATTGCGCCACACGATGATTCCGTGCCTTGCTCTGCTTCTGTTGACCGCCTGCCATCCGGAGACCGCCATGAACCAGGAACGTGCCGCTGCTGAAGCCGATGTCGCCCAGGGTGGGCGTGGCCTCGCCAAGCTCAACCCCAGCCCGCGCAAGGCCTATGAACTGGTGCTGCGCCTGAAGGACGCCCCGGGCGATTTCGCGGTGGTCGAAGGCGTGGCCCAGTACGACGTCAGCAATGAAGACCAGTGCGGCCACATCGAGCCGGCCACCGGCACCGCTGCACGCATCACCAGCCAGGAGCCGGTGGAGCTGCGCAAGGTCGCTGATGGCGAGTACCGCGGCACCGTATACATCGACCGCATGCTGGATGAGGACTACTACGGTCGCGGTGTCTGCAAGTGGGAGTTCACCGGCGCGGGGGCGATGTTGAAGGCGACGGGCGCCGAAGAAGAGACCCGCTTCCTGACCTTTGTCGACGCCAAGCCGTTGACCGAAGGTGGCGCGCATACGCTCTACTATCCGGACCTGGTCTATCCGCGGGCAGATCGCGTTCCCAACTTCCCCGCCAGTGGCGAGCCCGAGCGCAGCAGCTACGCCGCAGATCTGCAGGACAAACTGTTCACGATCACCCTCTCCGCAAGTGAGGTGGCGCCGTGACCATTACCTCCCAGGATTATGCTGCGTTATCTGATGACGCCTACAAGGATCGGGCCGTCGGCCGACGCACCCCCGGCCAGGAAGAGAAGGTCACGTTAAACGGTCATGAGTACAAGATACTTGAGCATGTCAACAATCGGCTCAACGGCTATCAAGGTACCGTCTACCAGCGCGTAGACAGCAAAGAGATCGTCATCGCCCATCGTGGCACCGAGCAGATCGCTCGGGATGCGATCCTGACCGATGGCGGCATGGTGGTTGCTCGGACCAATGTGCAGGCGCCAGACGCGATCGCGTTGACACAGAGAACGCTCGAAACTGCCGCGCTGCAGGGACGCTTGAATGGCGGCCATGCCCCTCAGGTCACCGTCACCGGCCACTCCCTCGGTGGCGCCCTGGCCCAGATCACCTCGCACCACTTCAACGTCAAGGGCGAGACTTTCAACGCCTATGGCGCGGTCAGCCTCAGCTACCGCATCCCGGAAGGCGGCAACACCATGATCAACCATGTCATGGCCTCCGATCCGGTCAGCTCGGCCTCACCGCACTTCGGCCAGGTACGCATCTATGCCAAGCCGGATGAGATCAAGACACTCGCCGCAAACGGCTTCAGCAATCACCCGATGCGCGCCCTTATCCCGGACAGCCCGCTCGTCGCAGCGGGCAGCTCGTTCGGCGCGCACAAGCTGGGCAATTTCCTCGGCGACGGCTCCGTGCTGCAACACCCGGAAACGCAGAAGCTGGCAAAAGACAATGCCAAGATGATCGAGGAGTACCGTGACGACGTCGAATCACTGCGTCGTGGCGTCACCCGCGCGGCACGCGGCATCCCGGGCGGCGCCGTCGATCTGTACGACCATATCCGTGGCCCGCTGCAGCCGGGTGAGCCGGCACGCCGCGAAGCGGAGAAGAACGGCCATCACACCAGCATGCTGCGCATGGACGATGCCAACCATCTTGGCAATCCCTTGTTCAACGATGCGATCCGTGGCGTGCATGCGCAGGACGTGCGGGTCGGCCGCGTGCCGGACGTGATGAGCACGCAGCTGGCAGGCAGTCTGGCCGCCGAAATGCATGCGGCAGGCGGCAAGCGCATCGACGAGGTGATGATGAATGCCGATGCCTCGCGCAGCTTCGCCGTGCAGGGCCAGGGCGGCGACCCGGCGCACCTTCGTGTGTCGGTGGATACGGCAGTGGCGATGAACACACCGCTGGAACAGAGCAGCCAGCGCATCGACCAGCAAGCCGCCAATCAGCGCCTTGCGCTGGAGCGCGACCAGCAGCTGGAGCAGCAGCAGAACCAGACCCGCAGTCTGCAGGCCTGATCATCACCGCGGGAGCCGGCTGGCCCGGCTCCCGATTGACTTCGGCACTCCGGCTCAGGGGCTGGACGCTGCCATTGGCACGGATGTTCCGGCCGTCACGAACAGATCCGGCCCGGAATCCGGGAATCCGCCACAGGCGCGATCGCCGGGTGCCACCGGATCACAGGGCCACTGCGCACGCGCGACCTTCTCGCGCAGCTCGAAACGATCACCGGTCCAGACCACGAACGCGATGTGCTCGCGGCTCCAGTCACTGTAGGCGCGCGGACCGCCCTTCTGCGCCGTCTCCGGGTACTGCACGAACCAGCGCATGGCCGGGCCGTACTGCAGCTTGCTGTGATCCAGGCTGATCCGGCCCTCGCGCGACAGCTGGCGCGCACGGTCAGCTTCCGTCACCTGGGGCATGGCCGGCATGGCATCGGCGGTCACATCCCTCGGCGCGGCATCACCGCGCACCTGGTACACACGCTGGGCCACATAGGCCTCGCGGCAGCCACCCGCTGGCACGCGTACCGGTTCCGCGCCGTACTCATCACGGTTGGCGACCCGGTCGCTGCAGGTGAACGGCGCCGACACCAGGTAGAACGTGCTGTCGGCGTCGCGTCCCTCCAGCGAACGCACCCATATGTCGCCCATCCGCACGATGAAGTCCGGGCGCTGGCCGTAGCCCGGCACCGCCTTGAACCAGGCCTTCTGCAGTACCTCACGCTCGCGCCAGCTGCGCGGCAGGTGGATGTCCTGCTCGGGCAGCGCGACCAGCATCGCGGCCAGATGCGCCGGCATCGTGCCCTGGCAGGCGCCGATCAGCAGGTCGCCCTGGGTCGCCAGTCGACCGGCCAGATCCACCGGGCAGCGGGCACCGAGCGCACGCTCGGTCGCCTGCTCGGGCGGCAACGGCACGATGGCCAATGCGGGAGGTGCGGGCGCCACCGCCGGGGCGGCTGGCTCGACTGCGGCAGGCGGTGCGGCCGCGGGAGCCGCCGCTGCGGGGGCAGCAGGCGGGGGCGTCGGGATTGCCGCTGGCTCCGGCTGCGCGTCCACCACGGGGGTCGCAGGGGCTGCCACGGCAGCCGGTGCCTCGTGTGCCGGAGTCGCGACAACGGCTTCGGTCGTGAGTGCCGCAACGGGCGCCGCTGCGGCAGGCGCATCAACCGTCGCTTCCGCAGCCGGGGTCGTCTCCACGGCGGGTGGCGTCGCCTCCTGAGCCTGTGCCGATGCTGCGGCAAGTCCAAGTGACAGCAACCAGAGCGGCGTCAGGCGGCGCACGGATGCATTGCAGCGGGCAGCGGTGTGCTGGGCATTCGGGGGAACGATTCGCATGTGGTGTCCTTACGAGTGGGTTTCCATGTCGGCGCCACGGAGGCGCCACGCGTCGTACGTAAAGCGCCTGCGGGCACCCCGCCCGCGGGCATCGGGTATTACAGAGATCGCGGGCGCTGCTCCTGCTCGCGGGCGAGCACGGCAGCCGGGTCCTCCTGCGCGACACTGGCGGCCAACTGCTGGCTGCTCTGCGCCAGCGGCTGCTGCGCCGCCTGTTCGCGGTCGACCGATGCGCGCAGCATGGCCGGATCGCCCAGTGCGCCCTGCACCGCAAACAGCGTGCGACCGTCATTGCCGGCCAGCAGATGATCGATGCGCGACATCCCCGCCTTATGCGCGCTCAGCGCCAGTGCGCCGGCGGCGTTGTCCAGTTCCTGCCCGCTGCGCAGTCCGCTCTGCGGCCCCATCTGCTGCAGGTGCTGGCGCGCGCCCTGGAACAGGGTGTGTCCCGGCTCGCCCGGCTGCGACATGTCGCGCATGGCAGCCTGCTGTGCGGGCGCACCTACTTCGCCACGCTCCAGGCGCGCCATCACGTCAGGTGTCAGCTTCTGCTGCCACACATCGAATCGCTGCTGGCGGGCCTCGATGCCGTTCAGGCCACCATTGATCGCACGCGTCGCTTCGCGCACATCCTCGCGCGCCGCCTCCGGCACCCGCGCCTGCCACTGCCATACGGCAATGCGGCCTGCGTGCTCGGGCTGCGCGGCCAGTTCCGGGTGATTCACCAGATCCAGATCCAGCGCCTTGCCGGCACGCTCGTAATTCTCCTTGCCGACCAGCGGCAGATAGCCACGGCCGTGATACTTCAATGCGTCACCGGGCGTATCGTTGCCCATGCGCCCGCCATACATCAGTTCGGCCAGGTTCTCCGGCCGCCCACGCAGCGCCTCCTGGCGGGCGCTCTCAAGCGCACCATTGCCATTGCGCCACGCCGCTTCCACCGGGATCTGCGAGATACCCCGGGTGAAGTTGAAACTCTCGTTGAGCCGGCTCAGGCCACGGGACTCATGCCCGGCCTGCGCCATGAAGTTGGCCAGTTCCCGGGACGAGGTCATGCCGGCCTCCGTGGCCTGCCGCAACAGCTGCGACTCTCTATCCTGCGACACGGTGAAACTCCTGCTCGATCATCGTTGGGTACTCCCGCCTCCTCACAGGCATGGCACTCAGGGCAAGCTCACGTCGGCGACGACGGACGGGTCGAAATCCTCGAACCGCACCCGGCCCAGTTCGGCCGCCGAGAAGTCACGCGTATGGGTGGCTTCGGTCTCGGTGTCGACCACCCTGCGCTGCACGCCATGCACCCAACAGGCCTCGTCGGCCGGAACGTAGCGGAACGTGTAGATGCTGCTCCAACGCTCGCGGCTCCCGCCGTTGGTGATCACACTGAAAGCGCCATCCTCGATCGTCACGTACGCGAAGGGATCACCGGCAATACCACCACGGGTGGAACACGGCACCAGCTTGTCGTTGCGCGCGGCCAGCTGCCATCGGCCAGCGGCGTCGCCCAGCAGCAGCAACAGCACCCGGTTGGGACCGTGCTCGCCGGGCAGCAATCCTTCCGGAGGGGGTTGGTCGATGACCAGGAGCTGGTCCTGGAAACCATTCCCGGTGAGATCGCCGCGTACGGCTTCCAGCAGGTTCGCGCCCGACGGAACGAACGCCAGGGCATTGTCCATATGGGTGCCACTCCCCTTCTCCATCCCGTGCGACTCCTTCAATGCCGTCTTGCCCTTACCCGTGCGGTGGCCGAAACCGGTGCGATGCTCCACGCGCGCCCAGCCTCCGCCATGCCGGATGATAGCCCTGAGCCCACGGCGACCGCGACGGTGGCAAGCGTCATCCGCAGCGCGGGTGATCAGAGTCCTCATGGACGGAAAAGCTCCTGCGTTCGATGGCACCAATGCGTCGGGATTTTGACGCGCACGCAGCTTACTTCGAGGAGGCGGGGCTCGTCGAAGGGGGCTTGGGATGAAAAGCGCACTTGATCACAGAAAAAGCGCGGTTAACGTGAATGGTTGCCCACTCAGCAAATGGGTCAACGCAGGCGTCCTTCAGAATTGGCAGATCCGAGAATGCTCTCGTGCCATGTAGCAGAAGTATGATCTGAAATTCAGTTGCCGGGAGATTTTCCCGGCGGCCTCTAGCGATGAAAAGACATCGGACTCAAGCGCGCCCTGCTAGACAAGACGCAAAGACCTCTGACCGCTAAGGAGCATCAATAGGCACGAAATTCCGGCAAGCTGCAGGCTGAGTACACAACTTCGCAAGATTGATTGCGGTCCCCGCGACATTCCCGCAGCGCATTACGTTTGGCCAAATCTGCCGTTTCTGCACGCCACGAAACAGTAATCGCTCCAGGATTCAGCGCCCCAACCGGATCAGCCATCGCGACGCATTGGTTGTAGTACGAGATGGCAATTCGACAATTGCCACCTCCCGCTCTCCTGCACGCATCCAACGCGACAGACCGGGCCAGACTCTCGGTTCTCTGGGAAACCGCTGTGCCCGTTGGCTTACTCCCTCCCTGAGAGGAAACCGCGCCCTCGGCTATAGCTCCCCATCGCTTCTCCCACTCCCCTTTAGGCGCCTGCCTTGGGGCTTGTGAGGGAGGGACTGATGCCGCAGCCCCAGGAATCGACGCACAACCTTGAACACCCTGGCCTCCAATCGGGTAGAAGCCAGGCGGGCAGTTCCCCTCAGCGAATGCTACTGCGGGTAAGACAAATAGCCCCAGAAGGAGGGTCCAGTTACGCATGCAGAGCCTCAGAATAAATAAGTTTACCTAGCCTCATCGGAATCATTTCGACGGTGCGTTCCCGTATTTTCCTGAGGTCATTCCATCACCACCTGGGGCCGCACTCCCCCCTTCCACTATCGTACGACTACCCTGATGTTGAACAGTCTGGGTCACACCCTGTGAGCCCATGTAGCTACCCAGCGTACCCTGGAAGAACATCGCGGCCTCTGCTCAACGTCCCTGCCCCTACTGCGGGCACGGACGACTGCGGCGCACTGGCCAAGCGTGAAAGCAGCCACCACTTTGCAGTCACCTGCTCCGCACTGACTGACCGCGGTGTCACGTGCATCGCGCTCGTTCAACCTCAAATGGATCGCGTAGGCCTTGGGCGCACTGCCAGCGGCGATCGCGCTCCGAGACTGGGCGATATTGGCCATCATGCGGCTGTTCTTTGCGGTTCGGCGTCTCGCTGAGAACACTCATGCAATCAGGCGCGCAGCCTGTCTGGCGACTGCTGATGCAAGACCGCTGCGATGCCCGGGAGGTCCGTGCTCGGCTGACCGTTTTAAGCCCAGACGATGGTGGCGGAGAGTCAAAGGTACCCTGCAATCTCGGAGTGACTGCAGAGCCTACACCCATCGGTTGAGATTCGTGAGTCGCCGGTGCGTTCGGCTTGTATTGCCCTCCGCCCGTCGAACCCGGCGGCTTACCATTCGGGCCCGGCGATGCCGGCACTGCACTGCCGCCCCTCTGCGAATATGCCATGAAGCTGCCCAATGTTCCCTGGAAGAACATCGCCGCCATTGGGGGCGCATGCTTCGTTACTGCTGCGAGGCTCTCGGCCCAGCAGTATCCTCCAAGGAACTACCCATTCGATACGGCCAGAAATATGTCGCGACGGAGTTACTTGCGCTTGTGCCTGCTCATGCCACCCGCAACATATGGCCAGCATCAATGATGCGCCCCACTAATGGAGCAGATAGCATCGCATCAGCTGAGAACCGGCAGCAATACGGATCATTCAACGTACGCCTAATATCTCTTGAAAAGTGGAATAGTACACGCGACGTAGACGGATCTGCATTGCGCTCCGGCCGCCGCTCTACAGTCCCGCAAGGCAGTCTGAGTTGCCCAGTCTACTGTAGTAGCATTAACGCATTTCGTCCCAGTGAACATCAGCTCAGGAGAGGAGAGGAGACTGCTGAGACACATTCAGCCGGAAGTAGGCGCGCAGCATTTTATGCCGTGAATCGCCAAGGATAACATTATTCGAAACTATACCAGCGAGCCCACCGGCACATTTACATCAAAACTCTTCAAAAATAGGCTTGGTACAGTTTTCATACAGCACCGCGCACTTCCCGCCCACATCATTCTTGCACTTGGAATGCGCCATTATCAGCGCCATTTCCGGCGTAGCACCACGCCCCAGTGCCGACATTCCACGACCAGTCTTCCCACTTGGAATGACCCAAGCCACACACTGATTTCGATACGCCAAACTGACGGAGCAATCGGCGGCACCTGTTGAACTGCACTTCCGCAACGCCTCTTGCTCAGCCGCTAGCTGTGACCGAAGGCCGGTCGATGCTCCTGCGTCCTGAGTAGACCGGGACTCGGCGATTGCCCCCCAAGTCTTTATCCACCGCCCCGTCGGAGAGTTTGCGGGCAATTCGGAAATCCCGCCACTCGATGTGCTACTCGGTGCGCCACTTGGAATGGGTGCACAACCTTGGGCGCCCTGACCACCGATTGGGTAGTAGCCGGGAGGACAGTTCCCCTCCGCCGCAGCCGTCGCGGCTGCGCCCAGAAAAGCAAGCATCGACAAGGAGATTACATAGCGTCGAAACCTCATTCTCCAACTTCCTCCAATCTCTGGACCGCAATCATCCAATTCAAGCTACACCCGTACCAGCGTTACCCCTAAGGCCTGGAGACTGTGTCGCGGAATCCGGGCCGACGTGCAACCTAGGGTTAGCTGCCTGCATTCCCATGGGTGAACCTCCACTTTCTCCCGCGGGGGCTTGGGGCCTGTAACTTTGCCCTCCGCCCGTCGAACCCGGCGGCTGACCATTCGGGCCCGGCGATGCTGGTACTGCACTACCACCTATCTGCGAATATGCCATGAAGCTACCCAAGGTGCCCTGGAAGAACATGGCCGCCATTGGGGGAGCGGTCAGGATCAGGGTTGTGAGAATCAGGCCCATGCCGCCCTGCTGCATCGCCTGGCTGGTCATGCCGTCGCTGGAGGCGCCTTCGAGTAGGAACTTGTTGACCAAGGCGGTGGACCAGAACGCGGTCGAGACACGGATCACCATGTCCAGCGCGATCGATACCATCGCTGCCAGTACCGCCATCGAGAACATCGTGCCGATGCCGTAGAACAGCCATCGCTGGAACAACTGCTTGGTCTGATCGAACAGCAGGCACAGAATGAACAGTGGTCCCAAGCCAATGAACAAGGCCATGGCGACCTCATACAGCAGCAACATGGAACCTGCCGTCACTGCAGGTCCGCCCGTGCCCAGGCCGATGAACCACAGCGCCCGGGTCTTGTCCGCCTGCAACCCTGGATCATTCAGGATCTTGATGCCATCAATGCTCGACAGCGCCACCTGCATCCAGGCCAAGCTCTTGTCGATCTGGTCTTCCGGCTGCTGGTCCTTGCCGGTCACCACGTGGGTGATCAGGCCTTTGACGTCCTCGTTGAGGAATTTCTGCAGGTTGCTGCCGAACATCGCCATGCTGGTGGCAACGGTGACGATCAACGCAGCACCGCACACATCGCGGCATCAGCATCCATCAAGAGTGAGGCTACGGGAGGATCAGTACGCCTTGAAATACGGCTCCGTGCAACCGCTGTAAACAACCTTGCACGCCCCCCCCACCCCCGTAACTTGACAGTCCTTGAGAGCGCGGGCCTGAGCCACGCCCACATCAGCACCGGTATGGATCTTCGTACCACGCCCCCCACCAGCGGTAGCCGCAGCTACACACGTGTTCTTGAATGCTAGATCGATCCGACAATCACTAGCCCCCCATTGGGCGCACTGCGCGAGAGCATCCTTCTGAGCATCAGACTTGCTGAATTTTCCCATCGAAACTCCCGCATCACCTGACGCGGAGCTGGAGAGCGCGCCCCAAGTTTTGATCCAGCGACCAGTTGGCCTGGGGCCAGATTCCGCGCCCCCCCCTCCCGCTGGAATTGGCGCACAGCCAGGCGCTCTGTCATCTCCGATTGGGTACTGACCGGGCGAGCACCTACCCTCTGCCAGCACTGGTCCGGCAACAACCGATAGAGCAGCCATAGTACAAACGACTATCACGGCGCGGAAAATCGGGGCGGTCGATTGAATACCTGATCTGTAGCCGTTTCTCATCTTGAATCCTTTGCCGTGACTGCGACACCTCGCTGCCCAGTATCTTGACTTACACCTGAGGCCCCACTATTCACGCCTCCCATTCGACTGTAGTCAGCGCCGGAACTACCGCTACCACCATGATCATTCGATTTGGGAGCCGGCGGCGTATACGAACCCGGCGGCTGGCCCTGTGGACCCGGCTGGCCCGCTGCCGATCCACCGATCTGGGAGTATGGCGCGAAACCACCCAAGGTGCCCTGGAAGAACATGGCCGCCATTGGGGGCGCAGTCAGAATCAAGGTCGTCAGGATCAATCCCATGCCGCCCTGCTGCATCGCCTGGCTGGTCATTTGGTCTGATCAAGCAGCAAGCACAGAATGAACAGAGGTCCCAAGCCGTTGAACCACATCGCGTGGGCCTTGTCAGCCTGCAGCTCGGAATCATTGAGAATCTTGATGCCATCGATGCTCGACAACGCCACCTGCATCCAGGCGAGGCTCTTGTCGATTTGCATCTCCGGCTTCTCGTCCTTGCCGGTCACCACATGGGCAATCAGGCCTTTTACGTCTTCCGTTAGGGATTCATGGAGATCGCGACCGAACATTCCCAGGTTCGTCGCCACTACCACGATCGGCAATGGTCTTCAGCACTCTTCAACATGCGATGACCAATTCAAGAACTCTGTCGATAATTCGCCCAGCACAGCTCAGAAAGATTCAAATATTGGCTCAGCACAATCCGTGTACAACACCTTGCATTGCCCTCCACCGTTCTTCGCACAGTAGGAGAGAACCCGACTGGTCGCCTCCTCTCTTGAGCCGGCGACTGATATTGAAACTATTCCCTTACTGCCCGGCTCAGGGTCAGCATATGCGACGCACTGGTTCTTGTACGTTGTATCGATCTTGCAGTCTTTCGCCCCGTGTGTCGCGCACCTAGCAAGCGCTTCTGAACCAGCTTCTCGCTTGGAGCGCCTTCCAACGGAAGCCCCCATATCGCCCGTGCTTGCCGCCCCCGCAATTGCCCCCCAAGTCTTGATCCAACGCCCAGTAGCAATAGGACCGCTCTGCACGCCTTCAGCACCGGAGCCGGGAATAGGTGCGCATCCACCTACTCCTTGACCACCGACCGGGTATTGCCCTGGCGGACAACGCCCTTCCGCTTTCGCCTCACCCGTCATAAACAAACATAGGAGCAAGCCGGCAGGAATGAAGGGCAATATGTATTTCACACTTTTACTCCGTTACGTATGGCGGCTATTGATTGCCGGGATGTGCAGCTCTGAGACCGGTTTCGGCGACCCTGGTGGAATCTGACGACGGAAGAGTTGAACGTGCAGTCGCATGACGATCATGCGCACCACTGTCTTGGCCGGACTGCCCCTTCTCCGGAGCGGCCGATGTGTAGTAGCTACCCGGCGGCTGCCCATTCGGCCCCGGCGCCTGCGCCACCGGGCTGCCACCCATCTGCGAATATGCCATGAAGCCACCCAAGGTGCCCTAGAAGAACATGGACACACCTGGGAATAGTCAGAATAATATTCTTCATAATCAATCACATGCCACACTTCTGTGCCACACACGTCACCCGCAATGCTCGTCGTCAGAGCCCTCATTGACGAAAATGCTCCTGCGTTATAGGGCCCGATGCGTCAGCATCTTTGACGCGCATGCACCCCGCTTCGAGAAGAAAGCGGAAAATAGAAATGGCCCACTTCTCAGTAGGCCACCCCTAAATAAGATGAGCAGAACTTCAGCATGCAACCAAGCCCAACCAATGCCACGAGTCACATCAGCGGAAAGACTTGAACTCAGACTCACTACAGGCCGAGTAGATGGCGCTGCACTCTGTACCGTTTGCCGCCGCCTTACGCTGACCCAGTGCATTGCGCCTAGCTGAAATCGGGGCACACTCAAGGACACCCTGAGCACCACTTACGAAATGTTGTCCTGATGGGCACTATCCCACGTCATATGAGACTGAAAGAATCGGAACAGCCTCTTCTACTCCTAGCCCCATCAACGAACAAGTCCAGCTCAACGAAGAACCTTGGACGAGTTCTGCATGCTACAGCTATGGCTGCAGCGACTATTAGAACCCCCTAATCTTCAGCTAGCCAGGCCAACCGCATATCTCAGCAACCGAATTGAAACTCGCTCGGAACGAAACGCGATCACAGTTGATTCAGAACTTATCAAACAAGGGCTCACTACAGTCGGTGTACTTAACCACGCAAGATCCACCGCCATTATCTACGCAATTCTTCAGCGCCGCCTTCGCAGCAACATCTTTAGAAGCCGCCCCTGCCATCGCTATCTTCCCACCAGAACCAGACTCGGGAGCCACAAGAGCAGCACACTGATTCTTGTAGGTGAGCCCAACGGTGCAGTCCTTCGCTCCATACGCTGCGCATCGCGACTGCGCCTCAGCTATTGCTTCCGCCTTGGCACGCTTTCCAACAGAAGCGCCCACGTCACCCGTTGCAATCGAACGAGAGATGGCCCCCCAGGTCTTTATCCAACGTCCGGTCGCTCGAGGGCTTGGAACCTCCGCACCAGCAGTTCCACCAGGAATCGGAGCGCAGCCGCCCACTCCTTGACCGCCAATCGGATACTGACCAGGCGGACAACGGCCCTCCGCATATGCCGTTATAGAGAATGCAAGCAGCAGAACTAACAGGAGCACTTTTTCAAGTTTCATAGGCTTTATTCAACGATCAATGCAATTCGGGGCAACTTCATGCCAAAGGAAAGTGAAGCTAACGATTTGCCCCCCGAAGACCCGTCTCCTGTACTCCCTGCGCCGTGTTCTGCGGCAACGTCATGCGTGATACTCCAGCCGTTGCATCCTGAGTGCTGGTGGATACACCAGCATTGCTGGATGGCTTATCCGGCGTATAGTAACTACCCGGCGGCTGCCCATTCGGGCCCGGCGCCTGCGCCACCGGGCTGCCACCTATCTGCGAATATGCCATGAAGCTGCCCAAGGTCCCCTGGAAGAACATGGCCGCCATTGGGGGCGCAGTCAGAATCAAGGTCGTCAGGATCAATCCCATGCCGCCCTGCTGCATCGCCTGGCTGGTCATGCCGTCGCTGGAGGCGCCTTCGAGTAGGAACTTGTTGACCAAGGCGGTGGACCAGAACGCGGTCGAGACACGGATCACCATGTCCAGCGCGATCGATACCATCGCTGCCAGTACCGCCATCGAGAACATCGTGCCGATGCCATAGAACAGCCATCGCTGGAACAGCTGCTTGCTCTGATCGAACAACAGACAAAGGATGAACAGTGGACCGAAGCCGATGAACAACGCCATCGCGACTTCATAGAGCAACAGCATCGAGCCAGCAGTCACTGCCGGGCCGCCGGTACCCAAGCCGATGAAATGGCGCGCGTCTTGTCTTCCTGCAATGCTGGACAGCGCTATCTGAATCCAAGAAAGACTCTTGTCGATCTGCTCCTCCGGCGCCTGGTCTTTTCCGGCTAATCAGGCATTTCTACGTTTTCAGCCAGAAACTCATAAGCGCAACCTCAGAAGTTCTCAAACTCAGGCTCGGTGCATCCAGAATAAATCACTTTACAGCCATCGCTCCCCTGCTTTAAGCACGCATTCACAGCCATCTTACTCGCAGCATCAACAGATGCCGCACGTGCAAACGTGGAGCCACCAAATCTTGCATCACTGGGGGATACGAATGCTGCACATTGATTATTGAACTCCAATACCACCCTGCAATCCGTAGCCCCCCGCTGCGCGCAATTAGCAAGGGACTCCGAAGCCGCATCCCTCTTCTTTCGCTTACCGAGAGCCACGCCGACATCGCCCCCCTTCGCTAAAGCGATGGCTCCCCAAGTCTTGATCCAACGCCCTGTCGCAACAGGCGACGCTTGGCCTGCTCCAGTGGTACCACCTGGGATGGGAGCACAGCCGCCGACTCCCTGACCACCAATTGGATACTGACCAGGAGGACACCTACCTTCTGCATTGGCCGTCTGTGGCAATTGGCAGGCAATGATTCCCACACCCAGCAGGATTACTGCACCTGAATAGACACGAATTGACTTCATTTCCGGCCTCTAGTTCGAAGCTAAGCCTTTACGGCCAGTATCAGAATTGCCTGACCCAGCTGTGGAGTTGCTGCCAGTGACTACGACATTGCTCCCAACTGAAGTCGATCCACCCGATTGACTGCCAACGCTCGCTGAAGGTTTATCCGGCGTGTAATAGCTACCCGGCGGCTGCCCATTCGGCCCCGGCGCCTGCGCCACCGGGCTGCCACCTATCTGCGAATATGCCATGAAGCTGCCCAAGGTTCCCTGGAAGAACATCGCTGCCATTGGGGGAGCGGTCAGGATCAGGGTCGTGAGGATCAGGCCCATGCCGCCCTGCTGCATCGCCTGGCTGGTCATGCCGTCGCTGGAGGCGCCTTCGAGTAGGAACTTGTTGACCAAGGCGGTGGACCAGAACGCGGTCGAGACACGGATCACCATGTCCAGCGCGATCGATACCATCGCTGCCAGTACCGCCATCGAGAACATCGTGCCGATGCCGTAGAACAGCCATCGCTGGAACAGCTGCTTGGTCTGGTCGAACAGCAGACACAGAATGAACAAGGGACCCAGGCCGATGAACAGCGCCAGCGCGACCTCGTAGAGCAGCAACATCGCACCAGCGGTGACCGCCGGGCCGCCCGTGCCCAGGCCGATGAACCACAGCGCCCGGGTCTTGTCCGCCTGCAACCCTGGATCATTCAGGATCTTGATGCCATCAATGCTCGACAGCGCCACCTGCATCCAGGCCAAGCTCTTGTCGATCTGGTCTTCCGGCTGCTGGTCCTTGCCGGTCACCACGTGGGTGATCAGGCCTTTGACGTCCTCGTTGAGGAACTTCTGCAGGTTGCTGCCGAACATCGCCATGCTGGTGGCAACGCTCACAATCAACGCCGCGCGCGCCATGTTGGTCACCAGCACCATCATGGAGTCGCGGCTGCGGCCGGTGACGATCCGGAAGCCCTGGATCAGTACCCACAGCGTCATCAGCACCAGGGCAATGCCACCGACCCAGGACATCATGCGCCCCATCAGGTCGATGCCGTAGTCACTGATCCTGTCGCGCAGGTAATCCATGATCAGCTTGAAGAAGACGAAATCGCCGATCGACTGGACACGCACCGCGTAGCCCAGCAGATCCTGCAATCCGCCTGAGAAATCAAAGTTGGCCAGCCACCTGATCGTCATTTCCACAATCCCTTGGTAATTCCGTTACTGCAAAGAACGCCGCATCGCTTTGCAGCGCCTATCTACGTACTAGCGGCCTGCAATCATTTGACGCTGAGCGCGGTCTTCAGTGCGGTGGTCTTGACCATGTCGCTGATCAGCTGCTTGGTCGGGTCCCCCTTCAATGCGGCCTGCGCCACCACCTTCTGGTTGGCCTCCATGACCTCGATATAGGCATCATAGGATTTCATCCGTGCTTCCCAGCTCTGGGCAAGTGCGGCAATGTCATTGGCGGTGCGCAGCGATTCGCTGTCGGCACCCTGCACGGTGCCCTGATCGTTGTTGGTCAGGCGGATCTTGAGGATGCGGGTCAAGGAGTTGTTGATGCGCGGAACGGTCTGGGTCAGGAAATCGATCGCGTCGTTGTACTTGCGGTTCTGCATCATCCGGATGTTGACGCAGATCTGCATCTGCTGCTCCTTCACATCCGCCTGCGGATTGAACACGAACACCTTGAAGGCGGACTCCAGGCTGAAGTCCAGCGCCTTGCCGCAGGTTTCAGCAACCAGATAGTTCGGCGCCACCGGCACCAGCGGCGCGCTGTCGGGCATGCCGAAGCTGTTTACCGCCGCCTGCACCTGGATCAGCGCCTGGCGATACTGTTCCAGCGTGCGGATCCAGCGGGTGTTCTGCTCGACGTACTCGGCCGCGTCCTGCGCTTTGGCCGCGTAGGCGGTCGCCTCAGTCTTGTAGGTGTTGATCTGATTGAGCAGGTGCTGGATAAGGCTGGTACCGGTCTCCTGCACGGGAATCCAGGCGCTGACATTGGCGCTGCCGAGCGTCATCATGGCTGCCACGGTCATCGCTGCAAGACGGGGCGCGCGGCGGCGGGGCGAGGAAGCTTGCTTGGTATTGTTCATATCAGTCTCCATTGATCGGAACTCGTAGTCTTCGGGCAGGCCGTCTCGCGGATCAGGTAACAGTGTCGCGCGCTGCGACAGCCGCCTTGCCCGAGCCCTTTCGATTCTTGTAGAAATCTTCAAGCCACTGTTCCGGCGTCAGCTCATCCACCGTCACCCGTGCGCGTACCGCAGCTGTCTGCAATACCCGATGCATGATGTCGATGTTGTCAGTGGACGCCGAGATCACCGACAGAATGTCATCCATGCCGCGCAGGTTGAGCTGGCACACGCTGGACGCGTGACCCTGCTTGACCAGGAAGCAGCGCGAGCGCTCGTCCAGGGCGGTGACCACCTTGAACTCGGCCTCGGTCAGCTTCAGGCCGTCCATGTAGTCGCTCTTGCTGGCGTTCGGGTTCGGAAGCAGGATCAACGTGGCAGTCTGCTCGATCAGCGCTGCCGAGATGTCGCTCTTCAGCGCGTCCTCCGGGCTCTGCGTTGCGAAGATGCCCAGACCATTCTGCTTACGGATGGTCTTCTGCTTGTTCTTCGCGAACTCCTTCAGGCCACCCTCGCCGTCCAGGATCTTCCAGAACTCGTCCATCACGTAGATCAGCGGACGACCATCGATCAGCGACTCCAGGCGGTGCAGCAGGTAGTTGATCACCGGCACACGCACTTCTGGGTTGTCGATGATGTCGGTGTAATCGAAACCGATGATGTTGGCCTTGCTCAGGTCAACGGTGTCGACCGGATTGTCGAACACCCAGCCCAGCGAATTGCCCGAGGTCCAGCGACGCAGGCGCGCGTAGAGGCCATCGTCACCCATGTTGGGCAGGCTCTTCTGGAAGTTGGTCATGCTGCGCAGGTGCATCGGCGTATCGAGCATGCTTTCCACTGCGCGATAGATGTCTTCTTCCTCGCGGGCACTGTACTCACGCTTGCCGGCCAGCACCTTGATCAGGTCGGCCAGGAACTGCACGTTGGCTTCGTTGTTCTCGCACTGGAACGGGTTGAAACCGGTCGGCGCGCCATTCTCCAGGGCCAGATAGTTGCCTCCGCAGGCGCGCACGAAGATCTCCGCACCACGGTCCTTGTCGAAGAAGAAGATGGTCGGCGACGGCTCGTATTTCTGCACCTGGCTGAGCAGGAAGTTGATCAACGCGGTCTTACCGGTACCGGACTTGCCGATCACCATGGTGTTGGCGATCGCCTTCTCACCCAGCGAATTCTCCGACGGATGGGTCGCGTGGAAATTGAAGTAGTACGGCTGGCCGTTGGTGGTCTGCAGCGTGGTGACGCAGTCGCCCCAAGGGTTGTTGTGCTGCTTGCCAGTGGCGAAGTTGTGCAGCGGCGACAGGCCCAGGAAGTTCAGCGAGCTGACATTGGCCAGGCGGGTGCGATAGCGCCAGTTGCCCGGCAGCTGCGAATAGAAGGACGAGGTGACCGCCAGGTCTTCCTTGGTCGATACGAAACCGGCATTGGAAAGCTCGGCGCGGGTCGAGGCAACGTTCTGCGAAAGCTTGGCCTGGGTGTCGCCGTACACCGCCATGATGAAGTGGTATTCACCCAGCACGAAGTTGCCCGACGACAGCTGATCCATCGCCTGGTCAAGCTCGACGATCTGGCTGACCGCCTTGTCGCCGGAGGAGATCATCATGCCCTTGGTACGGTCGAGCACCTTCAGCGCATCCTGGCGCCCCATCGGGCTGAACGAATGGGTGATGACGTACTCGTAGTCCAGGTACTTCAGGCCGTTGAGGATGCCCGGGTAGGTTCCCTCGGCATACTCCTTGATGTTCAGGATGGCGCCGTAGTGATTGGCACCATTGGGGGTGTTGATGGCGAAATCGCCGGTCTTCGCCGAGAACATGTGGCGGCTGACCGGCAGGTAATCCTTGATCGGTGCCGACAGCACCGGCACCGGCTCGTCGATGCGGTTGATCAGGTAGCCGAACAGTTCCAGCGTTTCCGAGAACACCACACCGTTCTTGGCTTCGTACATGCCCAGGCGATACGGTGCGTAATCGCGGATCACGGCCTCGACGTTCCCGGCGAGTTCCATCAGCTTCTCGACCGCCTGCTCCTGCTCGGCGCGCAGCTTTTCCACGTTCGCCGACTTTTCGACGAAGCGCTTACCCGCCACCACCGGGCGGTAGATCATGGTCAGGTACAGCTCGTTCTGCATGATGCGCTGCGAGGACAGCATGCCCATGTACTGGTCGGACACGTCCTGGTTGAAGCGCTGCCTGTAGTTGCTCTTGCCCTTCAGCGTGCGGCGGCGACGGATGTCGTGCACCCAGAAGGCGACGTTGACGAAGTCGGGTGCGCGCAGCGTCTGCAGCAGGCGGTTGAACGTGTTATGGCGGTGCTCGAGCTCCCACTCCTCGCGGCCGACGAACGGCAGCCCTTCCAGATGCCAGGTCAGCAGGTAGTCGCCGCCCGTGGTCTTGACCACGTTCGGGGCGACATGCGACGACAACGGGATGAACTCACTGATGGAGGTGTCAGGGCTGAACATACGACTGCTTCCAAAGAGGTACTGCCAAGGAGTTTCAAGAGACCTGGCGGGCGCGGACGCCCGCCAGGCCGGATCCGGACCTCAATCCATTCGGGCCGGCTTGTTGCGGTAGTGATTGGGGTTGAACACCCACATGCCGTCATGTTCCGGCACGTTGCGCACCTTCAGCTTGAACATCAGGCGCAGCCCCAACAGCCGGAAGATCATTTCGTCACGCTTGGCCATGTGCCGCATGATGAAGATCGCCACCGGAATGGTGAGCAGGAACCAGAAGTTCGTGTACACGCTGAGGAGCAACAGCCCGCCCGCCACCATGAAAAATGGCAGGTAGGGCACGCCCAGGAACATTGCTGGACGTGTGCAACCGCGGAACAGGACGTTCTTATGCACTGTAGTACTGGATGGCGTTGTTGATCAGGTAGTACGTCGAGCCGCCACCGGTGCACTTGCCGTCACTGCCCTCGCCCAGCAGCATGCGCGCGATCTGGCCGGCGGCACCGATCAGCACGCCACCGATCAGGATCGGCGCGACGTCAGCGATGCGCTTGTGCGCGAAGGCGATCTGGTAGCCGGCGAAGATCACCGCAATGGTCACCACGGCGATCGAGGCCATGTTCAGCAGGCCATTGATGTTGGAGAAGAAACCGCAGACCTTCTTGTCGGTACCGCCGAAGTCGGGACTGGTGGCGAACACCTGCGGTGCGAACATGGCGCCGACGAAGATCGTTGCCATCAGCAGGGTCTTCAGCGTGCGCTGGGCCTGGACGAGGTCGAGATTGGATCGCTTCATGGATTGATTTCCTTGTTGATGGACTAACACAACTGAATGGCCTGGCAGGTGCCGGGCCGAACCACGACTTCGTCAGAACACGAAGGCCGCATCCCCTGCGGGAATCTGCTGCACCGGCGCAGCCTGCACCGGTGCGTTGTATGCATTGTCGCCACCGGCCACCGGCTGGTTGCGCTCGCTCCAGGGCCGCAACATCACGGGCCCCTCATTGCCAGCGCCAGCTGCGCCCGGCAACTGCTGCGGCATGGCCATCGCCTGCGCAGGGCCCTGCTGCGGCAGCTGCTGCGGCATGCCAGCGGCCTGCTGCTGCGGATAGGCGCCCGCCTGGGCCGACTGCGCCTGCGGCTGCATCATCCGGTCCACCGAACCCAGCACCACCTTGGACAGCGCCTGATCGGCGATGTTCAGCAGGCTGCCCCGCGCCATCGCACCGGTGGACGGATAAACGACATACGCACGTGCCGGGTCTTCCGACGACACGTATACCGGGCCACTCGACTGCGCGACGATGCGTGCCTGCGCCGGAGAGGCCAGCTGCGGATGATGCTCGACCTTCACGCTACGGCGTTCGCCGCGGCTGACTACGTCGATCGGCGCAACACCATTGCTGGCAAGCTGCTGCCCACGACGCATGGAGTCGTAGACCTTCTGCACGTAGCCGTGACGGAAGCCGGTCTCGAAATTGCCCGAGTAGTAGCAGCTGAACGACTTGCCCCAGTCACCACCGGAGCGCTTGTAGCATTCGGCGAGGATGCGCGAACCCGCCTGCAGGTTCGGGCACTGCTGGAAGGCCTTCTCGTAGGAATCCAGGCCGTACTTGCCCAGGTTGTAGCGATTGACCTGGGCCAGCCCGATGGAGAAGTTGTAGCCCTTCTCTTCCAGCATGCGTACCGTCGCCAGCGCCTCGTCCAACGCCTTGGGCTGGCGCACCAGCGCTCCGCCGACCACACCGATGGCGTAGGGATTGCGCGACGATTCGACGTTGATGACGTGCTGCATCACATCCATCGAAACGGCCATCTCCGGGCATGCCATCATTTCCAGTCCTGGCAGCATCCTTCAGCCCTCCTGCCCCTGGGCACGCCCAGGATTGAAGTCGATACCGGTGATGTAGCGCGAACCGGCATGCGCCTTGATATGCACGACGATGTCGATGGTCATCATCAACAACCGCTTGATCACATTGAATTCCAGGCCCGAACCTTCGGTCGAGGCCTTCACCATCAACGCCAGCTGGTCCCAGGTCTGCTCCGGGCTGCCCGCATGGCAGCTGGTGATCGAACCCGGGTGGCCCGATGCGCAGTTGCGGATGAAGTAGAACGCCTCGTCACCGCGCAGCTCGGCAAGGATGATGCGTTCGGGCTTCATGCGCAGGCAGGCCTCCATGCAGCTCTTGGCGCTGACGTTGCTGGTGCTCTGCCCACCCTTGGAATACAGCAGGTGCACGACATTGGGTTGGGTCAGAAACAGTTCGCGCGCGTCCTCGATCGTGACCAGGCGCTCGCTGTCCGGAATATGATTGACCAGCGCCTTCATGAAGGTGGTCTTGCCGCTACCGGTCGCACCGGATACCACGATGTTCTTGCGGTACATCACCGCACGCCGGAAGAACTCGGCGTACTCGCGCGATTGGCGCAGCTCCAGCAGCTCGCGGTCCTGCTCGCTGATGCTGCCATCGCTTTCCAGGATCTGATTGAAGAAGCCGTCTTCGTGATACTGGCTGAGCGACTTGGTGTGCTTGGACGGCAGTCGGATGGTGATCGACACCTTACCGGCGTCACAGGCGGGCGGAATCACGAACTGCGCTCGCTGGCCGGTGGGGAACGTGAGCGACACGACCGGATCGGCATCGGTGATGCGCTGGCCGGTATTGCTCTCGTTCACCACCGCCGTGCAGAACTGCCGGGCCCGCTCGAAGGTCAGGCTCGGCACGTCCACCCGCTGCCACCCTGCCCGGGTTTCCAGGTACAGCTCACCGGGACGGTTGATGCAGATTTCCGTCACTTCCGGGGACGTCATGTACTCGGCGATGCCCAGCACTTCGTACTGATAGCGCAGGAAATCGCTGGAGACGAGGGCGAGGGGTGACACTTCGGCGTCCATGATCGTTCGTTGGGTTACCGGCGAGGGTGCAGCACGTTGGTGAAGTCGACGTCCTTGGCAACGTAGACGTTCACGATCGTGCCCTGGTTGATGGTGACAGTCGGCGGACGACGGTTGCTGCTGAGTGCCTCGTTGGCCAGGCGCTCCATCGTGCGTGCGGTAGCACTCTCATAGGGCGACTGCACCGTCATGCCGTTGTTGGCGATGGTGGTCGTCTCCGGACCGTGTTCGGCGGCCGCGTACTTGAAGGCATCGGAAATCAGACTGATCATCAGCGCCGAGGCGATACGGCTGCCCCAGTGCGCGCTGTACTGGCCCGGATGACCGGCACCACCCAGCTGATCCACGCCCGGGCTGGACATCGCAACGTCGATGCCATTCGGCGTGGTGATGCGATCCCAGATCACCTCCACGCGCTTGCCGGTCGGACCGCCGCCATAGGCGCCATAGATCTTGGAGCCCTTCGGCAGCAGTAGGCTGCGCCCATTGATCGAGTACACCGGCTCGGTCAGCAGGCAAGAGGTGTACCCGGCGAGATCGGTGATGATGCGGGTTTCAAGCACGCAGCGCAGGTAAGTGCCACGCACCAGCAGGGCATCGGGGCTGCGGATGTAGCTGGCGTTGGACACGTCTTCCACGTCCGGTCCGCGACGGACCTTTGCCGGCGCCGCCTGATTGTTGGGCAGCTGGGCCAGCATGGTACGGGTGTACTCATCCATGCCGCGGCCGCCATTGCCCCCGTTGCCATCCTGTCCATCACCACCACCCACCCCGCTCCCGGAGCCGATGCGGCGGTCCAGCAAAGTCGGGCCACGCTCCATCTCGCGTGCCGAATCGGACTGGGGAACGAACAGCGGGGTGGAATCCAGCGGCGGCGGCGGCAGCGCCGGCAACATCGGTATCGGGTCAACCGGCTGCATTGCCTGGGCCGGGCCCGGGTCGGTCTGCACAGCGTCCGGCAGCGTCGGCGTGGTGGCGCGCGCAACGTCCGGCACCTTCTGCACAGCGTCCTTGTCATCCTGGCCCTTGCGGAACAGCAGGAAGCCCATGGCCATCAGCAGCAGCACGATGCCGCCCAGGAACAGCAGCGCCTTACGGTTCAGCCGCTGCTCCTCAGCCGAGCGCAGCTGCGGTGCGGCCGCATCCAGATCCGGCGCAGGCTCGGCCTGGGTCGTGCCGAAGTACGGATTCGACTGCGCGTCCGGGGCACCCTGTGCGCCGTACGGGCTCTGGCTCTCGTCGCGTCCGTTGTTCGGGTCGTTTCCGGGAGTGTTCTGCTGGCTCATTTCTTCACGTTCCTTCGCAGGCCGACGACGAAGTCGCCGTGGCGGATGACCAGGTACGGGTGTGTCCCGTGCACGATCAGCGTATTGCCTTCAACCGTGGTGTTGACCACGAAGTCTTCACCGTATTCCGTTTCGCGACCGAACACCGCCGGGAAGATGCCGGTCTTGTACTCCGGCGAATTCGGCAGCTTCAGATAGGTGAAACGACCATCGTCATAGGCGTTGACCGGGATCAGCCACCCCATCTTCTTCGCCTTGCTGGTCGAATAGGAGTAGTTGAAGTTGTACTGGCGGTCCTTGGCCAGTTCAGAGCTCAACAACGGCTTGGCCTCTTCCTCGACCGCCTCCTGGGCGACGCCGAACACGGTGTCGTTCGGATAGACGAAGGCGATCTTGTACTGCACGCCTGCACGCCGGGCCTGTTCCAGCTGGCGCCAGTCGGTGGCCACCACCTTCAACTCGAAGATGTAGGAATGGGTCTCGGTGCGCACCATCATGTTGGTGTCGACGTCGACGTTCTTCGGCTTGAGGTAGAACACGTTCTCGCGGCGGGTCAGTTCCCAGCCGCTGCTGAAGCCGGTGCTGTAGTCGAGGATCTTCTCGTTCGGGCTCAACTCGATCTGGGTGGTCAGACCCAGGCCGGTGCGAACCGGATAGATGCGGTCCTTCTCGTACTCGTAGTGGTCAACCGCCTGCGCCATCGCCGCTGCTGAGAACAGCAACGACAACATCGACAGCAGCGCCAGCGCGCTTCCCCTGATATTTCGACTACTCATCGGTTGCTTGCTCCATCAGCAGTTCCGGTGGAATTGTTCTGCGCCGGCCTCATGGCCGGCTGTCCGGGCATGGCCTGCCCCGGCATTGCTTGCCCCTGCACCGGCTGACCCGGCATGGGTTGCCCCTGTACGGGCTGGCCCGGCATCGGCTGGCCCGGCACCTGGCCGTTGGCCGGAACCGCGACCGGCTGGCCGGTGGCGGGATCGATCATCGTGGCCGCGGCCGGATTGTTGGGATCGTAGACGCCCTGCGCCTGCTGTGCGGCCTGCTGGGCCTGCGCCTGCATGGCGCCGTCATCCGGTACCGGCACGCCACGCGAGTAGTCGTTGTCGACGCGGTACTCGGTGACCTGGAACGCCAGCGGGTTGAGGATGCGATCCTGTTCGGACAGCGCCAGGTTCTGGTTGTAGCCGAAGCGCATCGTCACCAGCTGGTTGTCCAGGTAGGTGGCGACACCGGTGCGCTTGTCCAGCAGGCTGCGCTGGATGCGCACCGAAGCACCGCGGAAGCTGCCGTTCGCTTCGGCGCCCAGCGGCGTGATGCTGAGGATCTTGACCCGGATGGCGCGCTCGCGGCCATACATCACGAACGGGTTCTGCGGATTGTTGCCGGCATAGCGGACACGCATGGACTGCGCCACCGGATCGGTGGACATCACGAACACCAGTTCCCAGTCGCGCAGGCCCATCACCGCCGAGTCGTACGATTCGCGTGCGAGCACGTACTGGGCGACGTTGCTGCGGTTGATCGCTTCGTTGGTGGTGATCGTCTCGCCCTGGAAGGTGCCACTCAGGCGCGCGACGGTCGCGGTACCCGTGTAGGCATCGGCCATCACCAGGAACGGCACCTTCTCCTTCAGCGGCAGCATGTAGTAATAGCCGCCGGCCAGGGCGAGCGACATCAGCAATGACCCTGTGGCCACCCACCATGCACGTCGCTCGCTGCGGCGTGCCATGTCGGCCACGGTGATCTCGTAGCTGACCGCCTTGGCGACCGACTGCTCGACCTTGGGACTATTGCCGGGATCCTTCTTGCGGAACATGGATTCTTCCGTACTGCTGAAACATCAATGGGCGTGGAACCCCTGCGACAAGCGCGGGGAGCGGCACGTTCGATGATTTCGAGGTGGACTCAGGTGCCGCTGCTGGATTCAGCGCCCTGCGCCGACGCGGTCGGCGTCGAGCCAGCGCTCTGCACAACGATCTGGTTGCCAACGATGGAGACGGAGATGCCCTGCGCTGCATAGGCTGCGGTCAGATCGATCACGGCCTGCTGTGCATTGGTGGTGTCGATGTTCGAGACCGCGCCGAACAGGGTGAAGTCCGAGCTGAGGCGGTAGTCCAGCGTGCGTCCGGAATCCTTGGCCCAGCGCTCGAGCATGGCTTTGAGCGTGCCATCCATCGGTGAGGCCTGGTAGACGTAGCTGGAATACAGCGGGATTTCGGTCGTCGCCGCAGCAAAGCGGTTGACCGGCTTCCAGCGGCCTCCGAAATCGGGAGCGGACTTGGTGGCACAACCTGCCACCATCAGCGCCGCGACTGCGGCGATGGACATTTTTGCGATAAACGCCTGATTCATACGGGCTTCACTTTGACGTACGAAAAAGCAGTTCCGAGCGTTGGATCCCTGGTCGTCCGGCGCTGCATCGCGCACACCGGAAACGGGGAGACGCGCTGGCTTGCAGCACACCTGCCCCGGCTCCCCTGCAGCCTTGCGGCTGCCAACCAGGTTGCAGGCCGAGCGACGGACTTCAGCCGCCACGCACCTGCACACCCTTACCAACGTCGAAACCATCCTTGTTTCCATGGCACAAACTCCTGGCCACCCTACTGCTGAAACTTTGACACCCGGCACATACTTCCGGACCTCAATCATAGGGTCGCACAACCACGCGTCAATTCCATGTCAGGAAAACCTGAAAATCCATCTCTTCGTGCTATTTTTTTGACGAAGCGCACCAATTCACGTCACTGAATGCGAACTAAGTTCACATTTTTACATCTGTGAATTCAGACTTTGAGCGTCGGAACGTCCACCTTCGGCAGCAGCCTCGAAGTGAAGTAGCGATCCTTGTAGTAGCGGATCTTGTCGCACTTCACTGGGTGGGGTATGCCCTCGTACAGGAACACCTCCATGTCCGGCCCCATCGCCTTCAACTCCTGCGGCAGCATCAGCGCGCGCCGTTCCTCGGTGAAGTTGTGGGTCTTCTCGCGGGCGTGGGTGACGTTCTTCTTGCGCACCGTCGTGTAGCCCAGCATGTCCGAATAGTCGTTGGCATCCTGCTGTTCGCGCGGTGCGTACAGGATCTGCAGGGCGTGGTTGGTGATGATCGTGCGCGAGACTTCCCGGCCATAGGTGGCATCGAGCTGCGACATGCTCTGGATGATCGGCAGCAGGCGGATGTTGTAGCCAGCCATGTAGGACACCGCCGACGCGATGATCTCGACCTTGCCGATCGAGGTGAATTCGTCCATCAGCAACAGGCACTGGTATTTCAGGTCCGGGTTGGACTTGGGCAGTTCCTTGGTGTTGAGGTTGATCAGCTGGCTGAAGAACAGGTTGATGATCAGCCGGCTCTCGGCCAGCTTGTTCGGCTGGATGCCGATGTAGATGGTCATCTTCTTCTTGCGGACGTCGGTCAGCAGGAAGTCGTTGCAGCTGGTGGCCTTGTCCAGCACCGGATTGATCCAGGGGTTCAGCGGCTCCTTGAAGGTACCCAGGATCGAGGCGAAGGTCTCATCGGCCTGCGACAGCATGTTGGCGAACGCCGAACGTGCGTTGGCACTGAGGAACGATCGCTCCGACAGGGTCTTGAGGTACTTCTTCAGGTCGGTGCCGTCACCGGAGGACAACCGGTACACCGCACCAAGCGTGGGCGTGCCCGAGCCGCCCGGGAAGCCACTGCTGCGCTCGTCGTCCCAGTTCTCGAACAGGTACAGGGTGAAGGCCATGAACGCATTGCGTGCCTGGCTGACCCAGAATTTCTGGTCCTCGGCCCCATCCGGATACAGCATCGCGGCGATGCTCATCAGGTCCGAGACGCGGAAGGCCGGATCGTCGGAGACGTAGCTGAGCGGGTTCCAGCGGTGCGTGCGCCGATCCTCGGCGAAGGGATTGAACAGGTAGATCTCCTGCCCCTGGCTGGCGCGCCAGCCGCTGGTCAGGTCGAAATTCTCCTGCTTGATGTCCAGCACCACCAGCGATTCGCCGTATTCCAGCAGGTTCGGGATGACCACGCCCACGCCCTTGCCCGAACGGGTCGGCGCGGCCAGGATCACGAACTGCTGGCCATCGAGGCGCACCAGCTTGCCGCCATGGCTGCCGACCACGATGCTCTGGCCGGTCTTCTTGAACATGCCGTGCTTGGACAGGTCGGCGCCGGTGGCGAAGCGCGCGTCGCCGTGCAGCGAGCGCTTGTCCTTCTTCAGCAGCAGCACCAGGCCGGTCACCAGCAGCACCAGCAGCGGCAGGCCGAAGCCCACGTAGCCGGCCCATTTGATCTTGCCCACGAAGGGCGCAACCTGCGGCTGGCCGATGGCGTGGAAGTACTGGTAGTAGGTGTTCCAGGTGAACAGCTTGGTGTCCAGCCCCAGGAACAGCAGGGTCAGGTAGCCTGAAAACACGAAACCAAGCAGCAGGGTCGCCACCGTGATGATGGCGATGAGCAGATACTTCTTACTGGGCAACACCCGAATCCTCCATGATGCGCACGCGGCGCGACGGCCTAGCGGTGGCGCCAGCGCGACGCCTTCTTCCGCAGTGGGTTCTCGTTCTCCAGCCCGGGCTCCTCGCCCTCCTCACGCACCAGTTGCAGCAAGCGTTGGCGCGCTTCGGCCAGTGATATCAGGTCGGTCAGACGATCCCCATCGTCGGCGACGACCGCATGGCCGACCACATCGCCCGGAGCGTACACCGGCGCGTAGGACACCGCTACCAGTTGATAACGCCCGCGTGTCTCCAGCACGTGCCTGAACTCCTGCATCGATCCGCCTCCTTGTCTGAGCAGCACCACAGTCCCCTGCGCCGCCATCATGCCCGCAGGCATGTCATCTGTGCATGCACACCGACGGCGCGGGTCGGTGTGGACGGTGGCATTGCGTGCCCGTCCAGGTACGCGCCGCGGAGATTCGGCGGACCATTCCGCGGCGGAAGCGACATCGCCACGGATCGAACACTGATTTACCCCAAGCGTGGCTGCTCCTGCTGCGGTGCAGCAGTACAATGACCGGCTCCCCGCCCCCATCGCGCCCCCGCATGAGCCCCAACTCTTCCCTGGCTGCGCGGCTGACGCCCCGTCAGCGCACCCTGATCATCCTCGCCCTGTCACTGGGCGGCTTCGCCATCGGTACCAGCGAGTTCGCCAGCATGGGCCTGATGCTGGAGATCAGTCGCGGCCTGTCGATCTCCGAAACCCAGGTCGGGCACCTGATCAGCGCCTATGCGATCGGCGTGGTGGTCGGCGCCCCGATCCTCGCCTTCGTGGGCGCCAGCTTCCCGCGCCGCAAGCTGCTGTTGGCGCTGATGGGCTTCTACGCGGTCGGCAACCTGGCCAGCGCGCTGGCACCGAACTACGCCACGATGCTGGTGGCACGCTTCGTCGCCGGCCTGCCGCATGGCGCCTACTTCGGCGTGGCGATGCTGGTGGCCGCCGCGATCAGCCCTGCCGGCCAGCGCGGCCAGGCGATGTCGCGGGTGCTGCTGGGCCTGTCGATCGCGATCCTGGTCGGCAACCCGTTGACCACCTGGCTGGGCCAGCAGCTGAGCTGGCGCACCGCCTTTGCCCTGGTCAGCGTACTGGCCATTGCCACCGTGGCGATGATCGCGCGCTTCCTGCTGCCCGACCCTGACGAAGTACGCACCTCACCGATGCGCGAGCTGCGCGCCTTCAACACCACCCAGGTGTGGCTGGCGCTGGCGATCGGTGCGGTCGGCTTCGCCGGCATGTTCTGCGTGTTCACCTACCTGGCCCCCACCCTGGTGCAGGTCACCGGCGTGGCCGAATCGTGGATGCCGCTGGCGGTGGGCGTGTTCGGCATCGGCGCGATCATCGGCAACATCGCCGGTGGCTGGCTGGTGGACAAGTTCCACTTCAAGGCCGCCGCGGTGGTGCTGCTGTGGTCGATCGTGATGCTGTTGCTGTATCCGCTGGCCGCGCAGTCGGTATGGACCATCGGCCCGATGATCATCACCGTCGGCACCATGGGCGCGCTGGCAGCGGTACTGCAGACCCGCCTGATGGACGTGGCCGGTGAAGCGCAGACGCTGGCGGCCGCCTCCAACCACGCCGCATTCAATACCGCCAATGCACTTGGCCCGTGGCTGGGTGGCATGGCGATCAGCGCCGGCTTCAGCCCGGCCAGTACCGGCTATGTCGGTGCGGCCACCGCCGTCGGCGGCCTGCTGCTGTGGTGCGTGGCGGTGATGCTGGACAAGAAGCGCAGGACCGCCGTCGCCGGCAGCCACTGAGGACACCGCACCGGGTCGTCAGCCACCGCCGGTGCGCCGGCGACCCGGGCGCAGCATCGCCACATCGCCGGCCGCCAGGGTCGGCCGTGCCAGTTCACCGCGCTGCACGCGATCCAGCACCCGCCGCGAATTGGCCGCACAGTCGATGCCGTCCGGCCGCGCCTGGATGTCCTCGATCAACGCCAGCAGGTGCGCCCTGCTCTGCGCCAGCCGCAGCTGCAGCGCCTCGATATCGGCCACCTTCTGCTGCAGCATCGTGATCAGCGCGCCGTGCTGCCACTGGCCCATGTCCGGTGGCAGCAGCGCGCGGATCTCTTCCAGGCTGAAACCTGCGCGCTGCGCGCCGGTGATCAGTTCCAGCAGCAGGACCGCCTGCTCCGGGTAGTCGCGATAGCCATTGGCCTGGCGCTGCACCACCAGCAGCCCAGCCTCCTCATAGAAGCGGATGCGCGACGCGGCCAGGCCGGTACGCCTGGCCAGCTCACCGATCTTCATCTGTATGAACCCTCAACATCGGAGCCTGTTGACCTTCAATGAAACTTGAAGGTTAGCGTAGCGCCATTCCCCTGTCCTGGAGCTGTCCGATGTCGCTGTTCTCCCCTCTGGCACTGCCTTCCGGCGCCGTCATCCGCAACCGCATCGCCAAGGCGGCGATGGAGGAAAACATGGCCGACGCCGACCATGCGCCTTCAGCTGTGCTGCTGCAGCTTTACCAGCGCTGGGCCGACGGCGGTGCCGGGCTGATCATCACCGGCAACGTGATGGTGGATGGCCGCGCCATGACCGGGCCCGGCGGCGTGGTGCTGGAAGACGATCGCCACCTCGACCGTTTCATCGCCTGGGCAGAAACGGTGCGCTCGCGGGGCGCGCAGATGTGGATGCAGATCAATCATCCCGGGCGGCAGATGCCGGCCGCGCTCGGCCAACCCGCGCTCGCACCGTCAGCCGTCGCCTTGGAGATGGGGGCGCTGTCCAGGCAGTTCGCATTGCCGAAAGCGATGACCGAGGACGACATCGCATCGGTGATCGCACGCTTCATCCGCAGTGCCGAGCTGGCCGAGCGCGCCGGATTCAGTGGCGTGGAGATCCACGCCGCGCACGGCTATCTGCTCAGCCAGTTCCTGTCGCCACTGTCGAACCGCCGCGACGACCGCTGGGGTGGCAGCCTGCACAACCGTGCGCGCCTGCTGCTGGAGATCGTGCAGGGGGTGCGCGCCACCGTGTCACCCACGTTCGCGGTGGCCGTGAAGCTCAACTCCGCCGATTTCCAGCGCGGCGGCTTCTCGCCCGAGGATGCGCGCGCAGTGGTGGCAATGCTGGCCCCCCTCGGCGTGGACCTGGTCGAACTGTCCGGTGGAAGCTACGAAGCACCGGCCATGACCGGCACTGCGCGCGACCAGCGCAGCCTGGCCCGCGAAGCCTACTTCCTCGAATTCGCGCGCGGGATCGCCTCGGTGGCGACGATGCCGCTGATGGTCACCGGTGGCATCCGCCGCCGCGCCGTGGCCGAGCAGGTACTGGACAGCGGTGTGGCCATGGTCGGCATCGCCACCGCACTGGCGATCGCACCGGATCTGCCGCAAGGCTGGCAGCAGGGCCGCGACCCGGTGCCGACACTGCGCACCATCGACTGGCGCAGCAAGCCGTTGGCCGCCAGCGCATACATGGCTGCAGTGAAGTACCAGCTGGCGCGGTTGAGCGCGCGCCGGCCCACTGCTCCCGGCGTTTCGCCCGTCTGGGCACTGCTGCTGGCACAGGCTGCCGCAACGTGCCGGACCCGCCGCTACCGGCGCTGGATCGGCGCTCGCGCCAACGCCTACTGAGCCGCCCAGGCTTCTCATCGCTGCAGTGATGCCCCACCATCTGCAGATGGGCGGCAACCGCCTGCCAATCGACGCATGCACAAGGAATGGATGTGGCTGGCCCGACCAGAAACCGCGAAAAGCTGCTCGACGACCTGCTCTCGCTGGGCCGCAACTGGGCGCTGGCAATCGCCATTGCCGGCGCCGGTGCCGCCGTCCACTACAGCGAATCGGTGTACGAGGCCGGCCTCTGGCGCGGCCTTCTGCCCACGCTCTGTTTCCTCGTCGCGGTCATCTGGATCGTGCTCAGCATCATCCGCTTCGACCTGACCATCCAGCAGCACTTCGAACGCAAGCTGTCACGCTGGCTCAGCCGCCTGCTGTACGTGGTGCTGCTCGGCACCGGCATCACCGCCGTGTTCTTCGTGACCGAACTGGCATCCAACAACCACATCGCACGACTGTGCGATTCGGTGGCCAACGAGCCTGCCAGCCGCATCCACAGGTCAACCGAATGCCAGCGCCTGTACCAGCACCGGGCGGCGTACCGGCAGCGCCTGGAATCGGCCGAGGGTGAGTTCGACTGAGCAGGCTTCACCGCATTCTTCGCGCGCGATGAACACATTTCGTGGATGTGCATTTCGGCACAGTGCAGCCGACGCCACGTTCTCGGCCTGCACCGGACCCGCAATGCACCACCACCACCGCTTACCTGCCCGCCATGATGCCATCGCCTTGCAGGCCGGCATGCTGGGCAGCGTGTTGGGCGTGGCGCTGTTCAAGGCCATCGCATTGTCTGCGTTGGCGGCTGGTTCGATGATGGCGATCGGGTTATGGGTGGTGGCCTGCGCGCTGCTGGCTGCGTGGGCACTCGCAGCCTATCTGGCCTGCCTGGCGCTGAGCCGGCGCGTGTTCGTGCTGATGCTGGCGCTGTGCACGCTGCTGATGATCTGCATCGCCTGACCCGGCAGGGGCCGGACTATCGCGTAACTGTTATAGAATAACAAGTGCAATTGGTCCGATTGTGCGTGCCTGGTGTCACGGATTGAATTCCATGGCCATCCCGGCACCACCCGAGACCACTCATGAATCTGCAGCCCCCGCTCCGCGCCTCCCTCGTTGCCTTCGCCCTGGCGTCGCTCAGCGCCTGCGCCACCTATGACGACAGCGCCATGCATCAGGCCTGCCAGGAGTCGCCCCATCTGAAGGACCTGCCGCGCGAGGTCGCTGCCCGCGAGAGCCGCTGCAACAAGGGCATGGAAGTGTGGTCGAACGAGCGCAAGGGCAGCGACAAGCCGATCGACCTGAGCGGCAAGAAGAAGGATCTGTAACCGCGAGCGGCGCAGCCGGGTTCGGCTGCGCCTCTGCCACGCGGATCAATCAGCGGCCGCCGGACCGAACCAGCGCAGCAGGGCCTCACGCAGCCCGGCCTCTGCGCCATCGGCATCGCAGGCCCAGGCAACGATGCCGTCCGGGCGCACCAGCATGGCACCCAGGCGCAACGGATTGTCTTCGGCCGCCGTTACGCTGGCAACGCACCGTCGCCAGCCTTCAGCGACAGCCCCCACGGCAGATGCCGCGCCGAACTGCAGCAACGCGCCCTGCCCCGTTCGCAGTACCTCACCCACCCGACGACCATCGGCCAGCCGGACGTCGGGGGTGCTGCGCCCGGCCAATGGATGGATGCTGCCCAGGTCCACCTGCTGCACAACACCCCAGACCCGCTCAGCCAGATATGTGGCGCCGTCATGGGTTTCGGCCAGCTCGGCGATCACCGCTGCCAACGCGCGCGAACCGGCGCCCGGCCGCATCAACGCAACCTGCGCACGCGACCAGTCCAGCACCTTCGCACCGATCGGATGCCGCTCGGCCGTGTAACTGTCGAGCAGCCCATCATCGGCCGTACCGCGCACCACTGCCGCCAGCTTCCAGCCAAGATTCATCGCGTCGCCGATGCCAAGATTGAGCCCTTGGCCACCCAGCGGCGAGTGCACATGAGCGGCATCACCGGCCAGCAGCACGCGGCCGATGCGATAGGTCCCGGCCTGGCGCGCGCCGTCGGTCCAGGTGCTCGACAGCTGCAGCGCGGTGATCGTTGCCTCGCGACCGGAGACACGCCGCAACAGCGCCTGCGCGGCGGCCTGGTCGGGTGGCCTGCGATGACCCGCTCCGCCGTCGAAGTCGGCCAGTGCCACCACACCCGGTGGATTGAAGTTGCACATGCCGTGATCGGTGTATTGCCGGCCCGGCGTCAGCACCGTCGGGTCGTCCAGCTCGACCCGCAACGAGTACCCGGTGAATTCAGGGGCGGTGCCGACGAAGCTGAAGCCGCACTGCTTGCGCACGGTGCTGCGGCCACCATCGCAGCCCACCAGCCAGCGTCCACGAACCGTTGCGCCAGCGGTCTCGACCGCCACCCCCGCTTCAGCTGCATGCACGGCCTGCACCTCACACCCGCGCTCGATGCGGACACCCAGGGCGATCGCACGCTCGGCCAGCACGGCTTCCAGCGCCTGCAGTTCCACCGCCATCTGGGTAGGCACCGGCGTTGGCAGGCGATAGCGCCAGCGCGTGTTGTCCACGTTGTCCAGGGCAAAAGGAATGCCGGCGAAGTGGCCGCCCAGCGGTCGCGGTTGCGCCAGCCAATGGGCGGTGCCGGGCGGCGGCGCGCCCTTGTCCGGCTTCAGCACCTGACGGGCGGCCACCGCGTCCAGCAGGCCGCGCCGATCCAATGCCTCCAGCGTGGGCGCGTTCAAGCCCCGCAGGCCGAATGGCAGGCGCTTCAGCGGTGAGTCGGGCGACTCAGCCTGCTCCAGCAGCATGACCGAGCAGCCGGCCTGGGCCAGTTCGCAGGACAGGAACAGGCCAACCGGGCCGGCCCCGGCGATGACGACGTCGTACAACATGAGGATTCCCTGTGAGCACCGGGCCGGTGCTCTGGCGACGGCAATGTTACACTCGGTGTACGGTTTCACAAGTGAACCGCCCATGACCCCACCTCCGGGCCGCCGCGAGCAGCGCAAGACCGAGACCCGACAGACCATTTCGGACGTCGCCACCGAGCTGATCATCCGGCGGGGTTTCGAGGCGGTGTCCATGTCCGAGATCGCCGATGCGGCGGGGGTCTCGCGCAAGACGGTCTTCAATTACTTCGCCAGCAAGGAAGACCTGGTGTTCGATCGCGATGAGGAGGCCCGGACCCTGTTGCGCGAGGGCATGACGGTGCGCCGCGGCATGACCCCGCTGGCCGCGTTCCAATCGCTGGTGCGGGAGCTGCTCGGCAGCGGCCATCCCCTGCTGCGGATCAATGCCGGTGCGGCGGCCTTCTGGGCCACCGTGGCCGACAGCCCGGTACTGGTGGCGCACGCGCGACGGCTGCAGGCACAACTGGCCGACGACCTGGCGCAGCTGATGGCAGACGCCGTCGGTCGGCCGGCGCATGACCCGGAGGCACGCCTGGGCGCGTCCATGCTGCTGGCGTCGATGGTGGCGGCCTATGAAAAAGGACTGGCCAGCCAGCGGGAGGGCGAGGATCCGCGCCAAGCCATGCTGCAGTTGATCGTGCGCGGCGGCACCGGCGTGCTGGTGGCCTTGGCGGGCACCCCGTACACCGATCCGGATCTGCGTCCATAGCGCATCCGGGGGATAGGTCACGAAGCATTGCAAATGCTAATCTTTCTCATTTGCAACCCGACCCCATCCCCTCCATGCCCCTTTCAAGCCCTCTGAAGCGCACGCTCTGCCTGGCGCTGTCCCTTTCCCTGGCTGCGCCAGCCCTGGCCTCCGAGGCGCCCGCTGACGCCCCGAAGGATCTGGACAAGGTTGAAGTCCACGGCCGCGCGCAGACCCTGTACCGCGCCAACGATGCGGCCGTCGGCACCCGCACCGACACCCCGCTGGAACGGGTACCGCAGTCGATCCAGGTCGTGCCGCGCGAGCTGATCGACGACCAGGCGGCGCGCCAGGTCACCGATCTGTACCGCAGCATCAGCGGCATCAGCTTCTTCAGCTATGCCGGCGTCACCCTGCGCGGTTTCCGCCAGGAGAACGTGCTCTACGACGGTCTGCGCGGTGATCCCTATGCAGGCTTTTCGGTGCCGCAGCTGTTCAACATCGAACGCGTGGAAGTGCTGAAGGGTCCGGCCGGTGCGCTGTACGGCGGTGGCGATGCCGGCGGCGTCATCAACTATGTAACGCGCAAGCCCAAGGGCCGCACCGAGCGCCGCATCGAGCTGCAGGCCGGCGACAAGGACTTCCGCGCCGGATCGATTGAAGGCACCGGACCCTTGAATGCCACCGGCAGCATTCGCTACCGCGCCGGCCTGTACGCCGACAACGAGCAGGGCGTGCGCTGGAATGCCGACAGTGAAAGCGTGATCGGCGATGCGTCGCTGGCCTTCGATGTTGGCCAGACCGGCGAGCTGGTGCTGCAGTTCACCGACATCACCCAGAACCTGGGCGGCAACCGCCTGCGCGGCGTGCCGGTGAACGACGCCGGCAGCTTCCTGACCGACCGTCGCTGGAACCACAACGAGGCCAGTGACTTTCTCGACATGCGCGCCAAGGTCGCACTGGCACAGTATCGCTTCGCACCGCGCGACAACCTCGACGTGGACTTCGCCGCACGCTGGTTCAGCAACAACGAGCACCAGATGTACCACGAGCCGATGGGACTGATTGATCGTGACCGCGACGGCGTAGCCGAGTGGATGACACGCCAGCTGCGTAACCAGGTCCGTGACAACACCGCATTTACCGCCAGCGGCAATGCCGTATGGCGGATCAGCACCGGCCGTATCGAGCACAAGGTGCTGTTCGGTGCAGACGTGTATCAGCTCGACGCCGACTTCACCGCGCAGACCGCGAACAGCGCCGACCTGGCACGCGGCGCCGGCCCGGTGCGCGGCATCGATCTGTTCAACCCGGTCTATGGCGCAAGTACCTGGCACGACTACAACCTGGCCGCCCTGCCCTGGCGCAGCACCTCCACCCGCAGCAAGCGCTACGGCGGCTATCTGCAGGATGAGCTGGCACTGGGCACGCGCTGGCATGTGCTGGCCGGACTGCGCTGGGATGGCTTCAAGGATGAGGACCGCATTGGCAGCAGCAGCGTGGATGGCCACGATCTCAGCTGGCGCGTGGGCAGCACCTTTACTGTGCGGGACGGCTTGAACCTGTATGCCAACGTCGCCAGCGGTTTCGTGCCGCAGAGCGCGGCCAACCAGAACCCGGCGGCGGGCGGACCGTTCGACGCCGAGCGCAGCAGGCAGTGGGAAGTCGGCCTGAAATCCCTGCTGGCCGAACGCATGACCCTGAACATGGCGGCCTACCGCATCGACCGCAGCAACATCGTGCAGGCCACCGGCGACGTAGTCGGCGGCGTGAACCAGCTGGCCGCGCTGGGCCTGGTACGCAGTACGGGCATGGAACTGGACCTGTTGGCCGACGTGACCGAGCGCTGGGTGGTGAACCTGACCTACGCCTACAACGACGCACGGGTAATGGATGCCGGACCCAATGGCATCACCAATGCCTCCGGCGACCGCTTCGCGAACGCCCCCCGCAACAAGCTCGGTCTGTGGACTCGCTATGATCTGCCGTCGATCAACTCCGCCATCGGCTTCGGCGCCGATCATGTCGGCGAGCGTGTCAGCCTGGATGGACAGACGGTCAAGGCTTACACGGTGTTCGACATGAGCTGGAAGACGACATGGAAGCAGTGGCAGTTCCAGGCCAACGTCAAGAACCTGTTCGACAAGGTGTATGCGGCCAGTGGCTTCATCGAACGCAACGGGCATTTCCCGGGCGAGCCGCGCCGGGTGTATGTGCAGGCGGCTTACAGCTTCTGACACCGCGCGGCGGAGCGCACCAAGGGGAGGTGGCAACCCACCTCCCCTGCCCACGTCAGTGCGAGCAGGACACCAGCATTGAGCGCGTGGCCATCTGCGTGGAAGTGAAGCCGTTCCTGTTGCCCACCGCGATGGCGTTTCCTTCATCGCCATCCTTGCTGAAGACCACATAGCCCCCCGGGCACATCTGCCCGGCCTTTTCGTAGCAGCCACTCCAGGAGCTGGAGCCACTGCAGTCGATGGAAACGCCACGCCGGCCATCGGGGGTGACGGTCATCTTGGCGGTGGTGCAGCCGCCCAGCGCGGCAACGAACAACAGCGGGAAGAACAGCTTCATGGGCACTCCAGGGGTTTGGGATCAGCGAACGGGCGCCAAGGCTGGAGTGCCCGGATTGCGCGAACCTTGCGCCAGGTGGCCTGTGCCACATTGGTGTTGCCGTGCCAGCGGCAGGCCCTGAAGGCACGCCATGTTCACGCAATGTTCCTGTAATACGGTGCCGGCGCGTGCCGAAGCCCCCTCCCATGTGCCCCCGTTCCCGCCCGACTCCCGCCGATGCACATCCTGCTGATCGAAGACGAAGCCGAACTGGCTACCACCTTGAAGTCTGCCTTGCAGCGCGAGCGCCATGTCGTGGACCTGGCCAGTACCCTGGCGCTGGCCCGCGAAGCAGCGCTTTCCGGGTCACACGACCTGGTGCTGCTGGACCGCACCCTGTCCGATGGTGACGGGCTGAGCCTCATTCCAGTGCTGCGCGGGCGCAATCCGGGGGTACCGATCATCGTGCTCAGCGCGCTGGGACAGTTGCCGGACCGCATCGCCGGCCTGGATGAGGGCGCCGACGACTACCTGGCCAAGCCCTTCGCGCTGGAAGAACTGTTCGCGCGGATCCGTGCGGCCGGGCGTCGGCCGAGCGGCATGCAGGTGGAGCCGGTGAGCATCGGCCGGCTGCTGTTCGACCCCACCTCGGGCGAGGCCAGCGTGGGCGGGCAGCGACTGGAGCTTCCCCGCCGCGAGATCCGCGTGCTGGCAGTCCTCGCCCGCCGCCTGGGCCGCACCGTGCTGCGCGAGTCCATTGAAATGGCGGTGTACGGCTTCGATGACGGCATCCATTCCAACACGCTGGACTCGCATGTCTCCCGGTTGCGGCGCAAGCTGGCCGACGCCGATGCGGGGGTGGAAATCCATGCCATCCGGGGTGTCGGCTATCTGATGCGGGAAACGAAGTAATGGCGCGTCGTCCTTCACTGAAGCGCCCACTGATCGTCAAAACGCTGATCTACCAGCTGCTCGCACTGCTGGTGGCGTTCTTCGCGTTGCTGATGGTGCTGGTGCGTGCCGACAGCGGCGGCTACTACACCATCCAGACCTTCGCTCCGGTGGCGGCAGAGGCCGTTCACCGCGACAGCAGGGGCGAACTGTATGTGGAACACACGCCGGAGCTGGCCGAGCTGCTGAAGATCGTCCCCGGCGCATGGTTCATCGCCGAGGATGAACATGGCCACCATGTGACATTCGGCCATGTACCGCCAGCCTACGCATCGCTGGTCGGCGCCCTCGACGGCATTCCCTATGGCGATCTGCGCGGACGCGGCCGCAACGACGGCCTGGCCGTGGTGATACGGCAGCACACCGGTCCAGCCGGCAAGCTGACCATCATGGCGCATGGCGAAACCGATTCGCTGACCTGGCAGATGGCGCTGGCCGCGCACATCATCACCCTGCCGATCTTCCTGCTGCTGGGCCTGGCCACCATCATCCTGACCCCGATCATCGTGCGTCGTGCCCTGGCCGGCGTGGAACGCATCGCGCAGGAAGCCCGCAACATCTCCGCCAGCCGTCGCGGCATCCGCCTGACAGAGACCGCGGTGCCGGTGGAGATCGCGCCCCTGGTGACCGCAGTGAACGAAGCACTGGACCGCCTGGACGAAGGGCACGAACGGCAGCGCCGCTTCATCGCCGCAGCCGCCCATGAGCTGCGAACGCCCATCGCCATCCTGCGGGTGAAGATCGATGCGACCGACGATTCGACCTCGCGCAGCCTGGCCGTGGAAGTCGCTCGGCTGGCAACGCTGGCCGAGCAGCTTCTGGACCTGCATCGCATGGAAGCAGACGGGCCGAAGGACTCCCTCAACCTGGCCCGCGTGGCCAAGCGGGTCGTCGCCGATCTGGCGCCCCTGCTGATCCAGTCCGAGAAGACGGTCGCCGTGGCGGTGGAACCGAACTTCCCGGTGCTGGGCGAATCCGGTGCGATCGAACGGGTGCTCGCCAACCTGGTGCTGAATGCCGCCGAGCACGGTGGACGCCACATCATCGTGCGCGTGCAGGGCAGCTGCGTTGAGGTGGAAGACGATGGCCCCGGCATTCCGGTCGAACAGCGCGAACGCGTGTTCGAGCCCTTCCAGCGCCTGCGGCCGCGGCAGACAGGGGCCGGATTGGGTCTGAACCTGGTGCGGCAGGTGATCGACCGTCACGGCGGCCACGTCACGATTCTGGATGCGCCCGGTGGTGGCGCACTGATCCGCGTCGAGTTCCCGCCGCACCCAGGCGTCAGCAGCGCGCCACCGCCAGAGCACTGAACACACTGAACACAGCGCATGGACTCGGGTGACTTCCAGCTGTCCATGTACAGCGCCCGGAGGTGACACGCAAGGTTGCGGCAATGTTCGCCGCCCAGCATCCAGGTGAGTGGCACCGCTGAAGGTGCTGCGTCCGGATCTGACAGGAAGCCTGCATGTGACACAGGGAGCTTCTCCACCGCCCACTCCCACACCTACCCCGCCGCCACGGACTGCGCCCAGCCTGACCGCCGCGGCGTGGAACTGCCGCGCGCGTGCAGGCCGCTTGCGTGGGCTGGAGCACTGGCCGCGCTGGCTGCGGATGATTTCCGAACGCGAGCGGGCGGGCGTGCTGATCCGCCTGTTCGCGGCTCTTTTCCTGCTGCTCCCGGGCGTCGCGCTGGTGGCTTCCGCGTATCGACACGCGCACGCAACGGCCGCCGCCGTGGTGGTGTTCGTCGCCGTGCATGCCGCACTGCACATGCTGGCAGTGTGGCGAGGAGCTGCATCACGCCCCGTTCCCGCGCCGCTGCGGACCCTGGAAACGCACGCAGCGGCTGTGATGTTTGCTGCTACGCTGATGATCATCACCCTCAGCGCAGCTGCCGCCAGGCTCTCCGTTACTGCGTGCGCCGTGCTGCTGGTCGGCGCGTTGTGCCAGCTTTCGAGCCTGCCCACGGTAGCGCAACGCGCGCGCCACGTACTGCTGGCGCTCGGCAGCATGCTTCAGTTCGTCGCGCTGGCACTGCTCACGCTGGGCGTTGCCTGCTGAAACGCCTCCCAGCGCAAGGTTCACGCAATCCAGCGCATCGAGACTCGGCGACCATCCCCGCCTGTCCCCGCAGGCGTGCATTCCATCTGTCGCGAGGATCCACGATGCCCCGTCCCTTCCGGATGCTGCGCCGATGAGCGCCGCACCCCGCACCCGCCGCCGCGTGCTGATGATTGCTGCCGCACTGCTGTGCACGGCATTGGCGCTCTTCGCGTGGCTCCGGCCCGCACCCCCACCGCAGCTGCAGGTGGCACCGGTGACCCGTGGCAACATCGAACAGGTCGTGGAAGCCACCGGAACACTGAAGCCCTCTCGGTTGGTGAGCGTGGGCGCGCAGGTCTCCGGTCGCATCGAAACCCTGCATGTGAAGTTGGGCGACAAGGTGAGGGCCGGCGATCCGATTGCAGATATCGATTCGCGCACCCAGCGCAACGCGCTGCTGAGCGCACAGGCGGCACAGCGCACCGCGCGCGCCAACCGCGACGCGCTGGCTACCGACCTGCACCAATTCGAGCTGACATTGCATCGACAACAACAGCTGGTGACATCGCAGCTTGTGGCACGCGCCGACGTCGATGCGGCCAAGGCCAAGGTCGACGCCACCCGGGAACAGATCGCCGCGCTGGAAGGTGAGATCGCGCAGCGGCAGACCGACGTGGATATCGCGCAGACCAACCTTGAGTACACCCGTATCACGGCACCCACCGACGGCACCGTGCTGGCCGTGGTGGCGCGCCAGGGGCAGACCGTGAACGCGGTACAGAGCGCACCGACCATCGTGATGTTGGGAAACCAGGACGTGATGACGGTATACGCGGAGATTTCCGAGGCGGATGTTGTGCACACCTCCGTTGGCCAGGAAGTGTTCTTCACCATCCTTGGCGACGCAGGACGTCGCTACAGCAGCACGCTGCGCGAAATCGCACCGGCTCCCGAATCGATCACCCGGGAAGACGCCTCCGGCCTCGCTTCACCCGCGACCGCAGATGGCAGCCGCACGGCCATGTACTACAACGGGCAGTTCGACGTGGCCAATGCCGATGGCCGCCTGCGCAGCTACATGACCGCACAGGTGCGCATCGTGCTGGGCCGCGCCGACAATGTGCTGACACTGCCCTCCGCTGCGCTGGGTGCACGCGCGGCCGACGGCAGCTACAGCGTGCAGGTGCGTGGTGCCGACGGATACGCCCGTGCCCGCCGCATCACCACCGGGCTGGACGATCAGATCCAGGTGGAAGTACGCAGCGGCTTGAAGGAAGGCGAACAGGTGGTACTGGCGCAGACCCGGGACGAAGCCGCCACTGCACCCGCGCCGCCGAAATGAGCATACCCACCACTGCCCCCTTGCTGCGCGTGCGCGGCGTACGCCGTGAGTTCACCGCGGGCGAACAGACCCTGGTCGTACTCGATGGCGTGGACCTGGACATCCGCGCCGGCGAACTGGTGGCCATCGTGGGCCAGTCCGGCTCGGGCAAGTCCACGCTGATGAACATTCTCGGCTGCCTGGATCGACCGTCTGCGGGTGCGTACCAGATCGACGGACGTGAAACCGCACAGATGTCGCCCGATGAACTGGCCGAACTGCGCCGCGAGCACTTCGGCTTCATCTTCCAGCGCTATCACCTGCTGACTGACCTGACGGCACTGGGCAATGTGGAGGTGCCTGCGATCTATGCAGGCATGCCGGCGGCCACCCGCCACGCCCGCGCGGCCGAACTGCTGGCGCGGCTGGGACTGGGCGGGCGCCTGCAGCATCTGCCTGGCGAACTGTCAGGGGGCCAGCAGCAGCGTGTTTCGATCGCGCGCGCACTGATGAACGGCGGCGCGGTGATCTTCGCCGATGAGCCGACCGGGGCGCTGGACACGCACTCCGGCAAGGAAGTAATGAAGATCCTGGGCGAGCTGCATGCCGAGGGCCACACCGTGGTGCTGGTGACCCACGACATGGCCGTGGCCGAGCATGCACAGCGCATCATCGAAATCCGCGATGGCCGGATTGTCGATGACCGCACCACGGGCAGAATCCCGGCAGCAGATGCGCCAGCGGCGGCCCTGCCGCAGCGCGGCCATGGCAGCGGCTGGCAAGCGATGCGTGACCGCTTCGCGGAGGCGTTCCGCATGGCCCTGCGCGCAATGAACGCACATCGCATGCGCACCTTCCTGACCATGCTTGGCATCATCATCGGTATCGCATCGGTGGTGTCCGTGGTGGCGCTGGGCACCGGGGCGCGGCAGGCCATCCTGTCCAACATCTCATCGCTGGGCACCAACACCATCGAGATCTATCCCGGATCCGGCTTTGGCGACCTGAACTCGGCACGGGTGGAAACGCTCACCCCCGGCGACAGCGTGGCCCTGGACGGGCAGCCGTTCGTGGACAGCGCCACGCCCGGCGTGGCCACCACGGGCACCGCGTTGCGCGGCAACCGCTCGGCCAGCGTGCAGGTGCAGGGCGTCAGCGAACAGTACTTCCGCGTGCATGGTTTGAAGCTGGGTGAAGGCGCCTTCTTTGGCCCACCCGCCGTGGCAGGCTACCAGCAGGTGGTCGTGATCGATGCCAATACCCGCGCCCGCTTCTTCGCTGCGGCGGACAACCCCATCGGTCAGACCCTGCTGCTGGGCAACGTACCGGTACGCGTGGTGGGCGTGGTGAAGAAGGACGCCGGCGCTGCCGGCGACGCCTCGTTGTTGCGGGTATGGCTGCCCTACACCACCACCCTGGCACGCATGCTGGGGCAGAGCCACGTTTCCAGCATCACCGTGCGCGTCTCCGATGCAATCAGCATGGACGCGGCCGAGCGGGCCATCGGGCGACTGCTCGCACGCCGCCACGGCAGCACCGATTTCTACATGAGCAACAACGCCCAGATCCGCCAGTCCATCGAACAGACCACCGGCATCCTGACCATGATGATCAGTTCCATCGCCGCCATCGCGCTGGTGGTGGGTGGAATCGGGGTGATGAACATCATGCTGGTGTCGGTGACCGAGCGAACACGCGAGATCGGCGTGCGCATGGCGGTGGGCGCGCGACGCAGCGACATCCTGCAGCAGTTCCTGATCGAATCGGTGCTGGTGTGCCTGCTCGGCGGCATGCTTGGAATCGGCGTGGCCCTCGCGCTGGGCGTCGCGCTGGAGCTGGCCAACGTGGGATTCAGCCTGGTGTTCTCCGCCAGTTCGATTCTGGCTGCCTTCGCCTGTTCCAGCCTGATTGGCATTGGCTTCGGCTTCCTGCCAGCGCGCCGTGCCGCACAGCTGGACCCGGTCGAGGCACTGGTTCGATAGCCAGTGAAGTGGCCTGCAGTGACGGCAGGTTCGCGCAATGTCCGCGATGTGTACTGGCGCTACCGACAATGTCCGAACAGGAGCTGGACGATGTTTCCAAGACCAGGAAGAACCGCACTTCTGCTGGCAGCAGCAGCAGCTCAACTGCTGGTGTTGTTGCCGTATTCCGGCGCCGCCCATGCGCAGCGTGGTGACCGCTACACCCCGCAGTGGAACCAGGACTACCGTGACCACGATCGCGACGCATGGGAGCGTCGGGAACGCGAGCGGGAGCGTGACAGGGAACGCGAGCGCCGCCACGAGGCCAAGGCAACCGGGGTGGTGGTGGGTGTGGTGGGTGCGGCAGTCGTGGCCGGTGTGATTGCCGCAGCTGCCAAGCGCGAACGCGAGACCCGAGAGCGCGCCGACTACTGCATGAGCCGCTACGGCAACTATGACCGCCGCAACGACACCTATCGCGGCGCCGACGGCTACACCTATCCCTGCCGCTGATCTGTACACCTCAAGGACAAATGCCCCATGAAGACGACCGCTCTTTTGATTGCACTGTGCGTTGCCCCATTGCTTGCCGAGGCCGCACCGGCCGACCCCAAGCAGGCCTACATCGATTCCACATTTGCCGCGATGGACACCAACAAGGATGGGCGCATCGACAAAGCCGAGTACGCGCGATTCCAGCAGCAACGCTTCAGCAAGCAGGCCGATTCAATCGACGCCGCGTTCACTGCCATGGACGCGAACAAGGACGGCAGGATCAGCAAGGAGGAAGCCACCGTGGTGCCGGAGATCGCGAAGTACTTTGCGGGCCTGGACACCGACGGTGATGGCTATCTGTCGCTGAAGGAGATGCAGCAGGCCATGGTGGCCGCGCAGACCGCAGACGCCCCGGCGAAGTAGCGCCCCATTACCGGATGCCACGTCGCATCGCTTTGACAGGTGCCCACCTTGGTGGGCACGGCTCCGTCACCACGCGCGAGGGCCAGAACGTGCTCGCTCAGCTTCGCGTCGGGAAAGCCGGAGTGCCTGCCCTCCAGATCTTGGGCGCAGGCCTATGCTCAGCTGTTCGCAACACGGCCTGGCAGGCTGCGGTTCCCGGCCTTGGCATAGCTGGCCAGAATCTTGAGATACTCTCGCGTCAATCCGCCCATCGCCTGCTCCTGAATGCACTCATTGCCGGACTCGGGAACGCGCGAGAACATCCCAGACCGCATCCTCCATCCGCTTCCAATCGGCCAGGAACGCCCGTTTGTAGTTCAGCGAGATGGATAGACTGTCAGAGATATCGACAAAGTAGTGAACGCATCCGGCAGCCACAGGATCCTCCAGGCTGATGACCTGATCTTGCGTCAGTCGCACTCCGTCCCCCAGGAACTTTGCGCTGTCGCACTTGATGAAGCTGATCAGGTTCCCGGCTACGTCTCGTGCAACATACCAGTCGCGCTCGAACGCCGGATTCCGCACAGGCGGCTTCCCGTACCGCGCCTCATACTTCTTGGCGTACAACACCATCTTCGCTTCATCGATTGCATAGGGCGTCAGGCCCAAGGTCTCCGGTTGTGCAACGCGTTGATCGAGGCGGTCCCTGGGATCCTCCCTTTCCACGGAGCCCTCCTCCGTGATGGCTTCATTTGACGACAGCCTTGAAAGCAGTGTTTCGACGGGAACGCGATCAACGTAGTTGATCCGGATGGGAATCTCCTTCCGGAAATCATTCGTACGCGGATTCGCCCTGGCACCTGGCGGCGTCGGCTTCATGTCCGGCCACTCGATGACCAGCGTCACGCCCCCTCCGGGCCACTGTGCGATCTGGCTGTGCAGATAGTTGGCCGGAATGCGGAAGGTGTTCGGCCCGAGCTTCACGTCCACGGGCGCATCGGTATAGGTGTGGCCGTTGATCGTGCGACCGGTCTGGGCTGCGCCGGACATGGCGGGATTCCTTTCCTGTCCGGTGGACAGCGGCCGCGCACACGCGCCGGCACTCAGTACAACGGCAAGCGCAAGCATCAGGCAGCGACTGGGGGACATCACGTGCATGGACACTCCATTGCAGGGTTCCAAATCGATTATAGGTAGAACTGCAAAAGCGAACGAAAGGCTCGCACCCCAAGGTTTGAGGCCTTAGGCGAAAACCACGGTAGAGCCGAGCCCACGCTCGGCTCACCTGCTGGGCCGGTCAGGCCATGCGCATCGCAGGGTTGTCGCGCGCCTGAACATCGATCTCCTGCTGCTGGCGCTGCGCCTGTGCCTGCTCACGGTCCGCACCGACTGCCTGCAGGGCCTGCAGCGACTGCTCGACCGGTGTCTGCACCGCCCTGTCCGTGGGCATGGCGGCCCGCAGATGGGCCGGATCATTCAACTCGCCCTGCACCACGAACACGTTGCGGCCGGCCGGATGATCGGCGGTCTGCGCACTCAGCAGCACATGGTCGGCACGTTCGAGCTGGTTACGACGCGCCAATGCCATCACGCTCGCTACTAGGCGCTCGCTGTTCTCATCATGGGTACGCCCCGCGCTGGCATCGATCGCAGCCACGCCTTCGCGCACCTGCTGCATCAATGCGTACTCACGGTGGCCGGGACCAATGTCGGCCAGACGGGTCGGTGCCTGCGAGGGATCCGGCACGTCGTCCACGGCTGCGGTAAGCGGGCTGCGGGTAATGGTCCGGTACGGGTCGTCCGGGTGGAACTGGGTACGCTTCTCCTGCCGCTCCAGGCGAACCTGGCGCGCATCGTTGAGTTCGGCGATGCGCGCGGGGTCGGTAATCTCGCGTAGCGACATGTGGCCGCCGCCCGCACTGACACTGGCCCACTTCCTGTCCGCTTCGAAGTACATCGCATAGTAGCTGTTGCCGCCGATGACGTTCGGATCAACCGTTGAGCGGCCCTCCAGTGCCTGGGTGGCCTCCAGCACGCTCAACCGGGTCAGGTACTGCCCACCCTTCGCCCATCCCATCTGGCTGATGGCATCGACGCTGGTGTTGCCTACGCGGGGGCCTCCGGCGTAGTCATTGTTGAGCATGTTGGTCCAGATCTGTTCCAGCTTCTCGCGGCCGCTCTTCTGCTCGGCCGCTTCCAGCAATACGCGCGGGGTCCAGCAGTTGGGATCAAGTTCATGCAGTTCAAATGCCCGGTCGTGAGCCAGCATCACATCCTTGCCGGGAAGATTCAGTGCAAGGTCTGGGCGGCGCTCGTTCATCCACTGCTGTCGCAATTCAAAATCTCTTTCGAGCAGGGTCTGCCCAAAGGACTCCCACTGTCGCTCGGTCAACTGCGCATTGGAAAACCGGGATCCCTGTTCCTGCTGGGTCTTCGCGTAGTTTTGTGCATAGGTGTTCGCGACGCGTCCCGGCAGGCTGTCATTGCGTACAACACCCAGTGCCAGTGTCCCGTACCCATCGGCTCCCGGCAGTTGCGAGAGGTAGTTCCAGTAAAGCTCGCGGTTACCGTCTCTGGCATAGCTGCCAAGGACGCTGAGATCGTGTTCGGTCAATCCACTCATACCTTGTCCCTTCTCTTCCTTGAATTACCGTTCACTTGGACCGGGTGCGCGCGATGACGTCCCTGACGGCCTCTTCCATGCGCTTCCAGTCCTTCAGAAACGCTCTCTTGTAGTCCAGGCTGACGGACAGCTTGTTGTCGATGTCCACGAAATAATGAACGCAGCCAGCTGCTACTTCTCCTGGCTCACTGATCACCTCGCTCCCCTCCAGCCGCACACCGTCGCGTCGGAACGTCCCGCCGTCACATTTGATGAACGAGCTGATCCGACCGTCGGCCTGGCGTGCGATGTACCAGTCTCTCTCGTAGGCGGGATTGCGGACAGGCGGCTTCCCGTACCGCGCCTCATACTTCTTCGCGTACAACACCATCTTCGCTTCATCGATTGCATAGGGCGTCAGGCCCAAGGTCTCCGGCTGTGCAACGCGTTGATCGAGACGGTCCCTGGGATCCTCCCTTTCCACAGAGCCCTCCTCCGTGATGGCTTCATTTGACGACAGCCTTGAAAGCAGTGTTTCGACAGGAACGCGATCAACGTAGTTGATCCGAATGGGAATCTCCTTCCGGAAATCATTCGTGCGCGGATTCGCCCGGGCACCCGGCAGCGTCGGCTTCATGTCGGGCCACTCGATGACCAGCGTCACGCCCTCGCCCGGCCACGGTGCGATCTGGCTGTCCAGGTAGTTGGCCGGAATGCGGAAGGTGTTCGGCCCGAGCTTCACCTCCACGGGCGCATCGGTATAGGTGTGGCCGTTGATCGTGCGGCCGGTCTGGGTTGCGCCGGACATGGCGGGATTCCTTTCGTGTTCGGTGGACGGCGGCCGTGCACACGCGCCGGCACTCACTGCGACGGCAAGTGCAAGCGTCAGGCAACGGCTGGGGGACATCACGTGCATGGGCATTCCATTGCAGGGTTCCGGGGCCACTATAGGGAACCGGACGTCAACGGAACAGGAACCGCATCGCAGCCCTTCATGGAACCAGGCAGCGCTCCACCTGCAGCGACAGCACGTGGCAGGCGTTGAACAGACCCTCGACCACGGCTGCGGAGGGGCAGCATGCAGGATCGTCGTTCTCCCGCGCCACATGCGCGGCGTGCAGTATCGCGGTCAACGCCGTGATTCCCGAAGCACTGCGGGTCGCAAGGGCCATGTCGAAGCCGCGGCCGGGGCTCAAGCACATCTCACTCCAGGCCTCGCCATCGGCGCGCAGGTTCCTGCCGTGGCCTTTCAGGTGTGCAAAGAATGCCGATGGCGTGACGAATTCAGCGGATTCGCAGAGCGCGGCCTCCAGCGTTTCGGCCAAGGCAGTGGGAAGATCGCGCACGGCGGCGCCCAGCAGCGCATGCAGGCGGGGATGATCGGGAAGACGTTCGGGCATGACGGCAACCTCACGATGTGGCCACCTGCAGATGCAAGGTGGCGGACGGTGCGGGTTGGCGTGCCGGATACGTACCGCTAAAGCCGGCGGATCGGAAGATCCCCACGCACCGTCCACCATGAGCTGGCGGTGCATTGTCGCGGTTGCAGCTTCGGCTGCAATCGCGACCGGTAGCGATACGTAAGTTCGGGACGCCAATCCCGGCCAGGGCGGGTGCCTTGGCGCGACCATGGTTACCGCCATGAACCCGCGGCGGAAAGCAGATAAATCCCGGGCGATCGCCTTGTTACGTTGGTTACGTCAGCAGACGTCGAGTTGCTCATTGACGGACGCGCGTCGCCAGCAGACAACGCCACCGGCGTGCACTGCACGGACGCCATATCAAGCCGTATACGACACGTGCGCAGCCGGCGCCAAAGACCGTCGATTGCAGTGAGCGCTCGCGAAATCGGCATGCGGCCTTCGCACCCGCTCAGCCTTCAGCTATCACCGTCGGTGCCCTGATGGCCACGGTAGGTTTCACCCCACTCGCGCATGGCAAGCAGCACCGGCACCAGCGTGCGCCCGAACTCGGAAAGCTCGTATTCCACCTTCGGCGGCACTTCCGGGTACACGTGGCGGATCACCACGCCATCGGCTTCCAGTTCACGCAGCTGGCTGGTGAGCATGGACTGGGTGGCGTTGGGCACCCGCCGCGTCAGTTCCATGAAACGCCGCTTGCCTGTCATCAGGTGAAAGAGGATGACAGGCTTCCACACGCCGCCCATCACCGACAGCGTGACCTCCACGGCGCAACCGCTCTTGCCATCCCAACGCTTGCTACGCATGCATACTCCGGAAAACCATAGTACCTACGGAAAATCATCGTTCTTGTTGCGATAAGGGTGCGAGCCTAGCATGGCGCCATCCACTGAACGTGAGGCCCCACCATGAGTTTCAAGGCGCTGCTGACCCGCAAGACAAACGACGGCGTATCCACGGAACTGGTCGATTTCGATGAAGCCAATCTGATGGACGGCGACGTGCTGGTGCAGGTCGAATACTCAACGCTGAACTACAAGGACGCACTGGCCCTCACGAATACGCGCCCGGTCATCCGCACTTTCCCGTTGATTCCGGGCATCGACCTGGCGGGCGTGGTGCTGGAGTCGAGCAATGCCGATTTCCAGCCCGGTGACCGTGTCGTGTTGAATGGCTGGGACCTGAGCATGGGCCACCACGGCGGCCTGGCACAGCGTGCCCGCGTGCGTGGCGAATGGCTCAACCGGATTCCCGGCAACCTGGGCACCCGCGACGCCATGGCCATCGGCACCGCAGGCTATACCGCCATGCTGTGCGTGCTGGCGCTGGAAGATGCCGGCGTGACGCCTGAAAAGGGCGATGTACTGGTGACCGGCGCCAACGGTGGCGTTGGCTCGATTGCGGTGGCGATCCTTTCAAAGCTGGGCTATCGCGTGGTGGCCGCCACCGGGCGCCCGGAGCACGCCGAGTACCTGCACAGCCTGGGTGCTGCCGAGATCATCGATCGCGCGCAGCTTTCGGAACCGCGCGACCGGCCGGTGAGTGCCGAGCGCTGGGCGGGCGTGGTGGACGTGGCCGGCGGCCCAACGCTGGTCAATGCCATTGCCGAGACCAGGTACCGTGGTGCCGTGGCCGCGTGCGGCCTGGCACAGAGCGACGCACTGCACGGTTCGGTCCTGCCTTTCATCCTGCGCAACGTAACCCTTGCGGGCGTGGATTCGGTGAATGCACCGCAGGACGTTCGCCAGCGCGCGTGGGATCGCCTCGCGACCGATCTGGACCCGCAGAAGCTGGAAAGCACGGTGCAGCTGATTGGGCTTGCCGACGTGCTGGACGTGTACGAGAAGATCATTCCGGGCAAGGTGCGCGGGCGGATTGTCGTGGATGTCAATGCATGAAGCACCCTGCACAGCGGGTTCCATGCTGCAGCGAATGGTGAACACGCCGTGAAACCATGAGCGCGGCGGGGGCGGCATGCCGCTGCCGCTCGCATACGCTCAAGTTCCCGTTGCCCCGTGGACATCGCCATGTCATTGACCGCATTCGCACTTGCCACTGCTCTTTCGGGCCTGCCCGACATTACCTGGGAGCGCGAACGCGGTGAGGACGCGCATCAGTTGATGCTCTGCCAGATCCATCGGGATGAGCTGATGCAGAATGATGCGGAAAGCGATGCCTACAAGCGCGCCAAGGCGGTCTGCGATCTTCTGGCGCGTGAGTACAGGAACAAATGGGATTTCGATGCGCAGGACGCATTGGCGGCATCGGCGGTGGATCTGGATGAGCTGATCCGGCGTGGTGAGGCGGTTGAGGTTCCCCCTGCAAAGCGGGACCGCGCCTACGAGTGATGCAGTGCCCGCGGGCACCGGCGCATGAAGCGGCGGGAAGCACCTGGGCCAGCACCGATCGGCGCTTCCAGCGGATTCGGCCCGGCGCCTTTGCCAGGAGCCTGATCCTGTCTGGCCGGATTACGGTGCCATCCTCCCTATCGATGCGCATATGGGCGACCTCACCCTCGTGGCCCTGCATCGCCGTGGTCACCAGAATCTTCAGTGCGTCGGTGCGGATATCGTAGCCGCCGTCGATGTGCTTGAGGGTTCCTGCACTGTTCCAGTCAACGTCCATGCCCGGCCCCGAAGCCAAAGGCCGCGCGCGTCGTCAAGGCCCCTTATCATTGGAGGCGTAGGGGCTCTGCAAGCCCAGTTGACGCACGCAAGGCAGTATCTGGATGTTCATGGAATGGTGCCCCTCGGGCTGGGGCCAGCGTATGACCCGTTCGCCAGACTGGCGATTGCGGCTTGATGGCGAACAGGTCGAGCTTTCGATTGAAGGCCGTCAGTACCGGCAGCTCCTGGATGACCGGCAGCGCGTACAGGTCATTCCTGGCGTGTTCTGGGCCAGGGTTGCACTGCAGACCGAGGGCGGCGACACGCTGTCCGTGGATGGACTGCCCAACGGCCAGGCCTCGCGGCTTGCGGCTGCCGTGCAGCAGGCGTGCTTTGCGCGCACCACGCGTGGGCGCAAGGCACTCTTTGAGACCCTCCTGGGGCAGATCCAGTCGTGGCTGGCGGAGGCGGACGCGCTTACCGACCGTGGCACCACCGGCCGGCGCTGGATCAGCCACGAGCAGCAGCAGGCACTGCTGGCCGGCCGCCCCGCCCTGCCCCTTGCGCCAGCCGAACTGGAGCGGCTGTTCCTCGATGAGGACGTGCACGACGACCTGCACGCGCATGGCCACCGCATGGCGCTGGATGCCCTGCACGACTGGCAGCTGGATTGGCCCGCCGTGTGGGCCGAGGCCAACGCAACCATGGCAGCGCGTGAGCGGGTGCTGGCCAGGGACTTCCTGGACCGGGTCGAGAGCAAGCCACTGACCGAGGAACAGGCCCGCGCCGTCATCTGCTTCGACAACCGGGTGCAGGTCGTGGCCGCGGCGGGTTCCGGCAAGACCTCCACCATGGTCGCCAAGGCTGCATATGCCATCGATCGCGGCTTCGTCGAACCCGAACGGATCGTGATGCTCGCCTTCAACAAGGACGCCGCGAAGGAGCTGGAGGAGCGCGCGCAGCAATCCTTCGACCGGCTCGGCATGGGCGACACCGTGGTCGAGGCCCGGACCTTCCACGCCCTGGGCCTGGCCATCATCGCCAAAGCCACAGGGCGCAAGCCCGATATCCCGGAATGGGCGGTCGACGCGACGCTGGGCTTCAACAAGCTGGCCGAACTGGTGGACGACCTGAAGGACCGCTCGGCCCACTTCCGCACCCAGTGGGACATGTTCCGCCTGGTGTTCGGGCGCGATCTTCCGCCGTTCGGTGCCGACATGTTGGCCGATGGTTACGACCGCGATGGCATGCCCTATATCCGTACCCTGCAGGGCGAGCGGGTAAAGAGCCTGGAAGAGTGCGTCATCGCCGACTGGCTGTTCTACAACGGCGTGGCGTACCACTACGAGCGACGCTACGAGTTCGATACCGCGACAGACACCCACCGCCAGTATCGTCCGGACTTCTATTACCCGGACGCCCGGCTGTACCACGAACACTTCGCGCTGGATGCCGATGGCCAGCCGCCGAAGCACTTCGCCAGCTACAGCGAAGGGATGCACTGGAAGCGCCAGCAGCATGCGTCGCGCGGTACCGCCCTGGTCGAGACAACGTCGTTTGGCCTGCGCAGTGGACATGCCCTGCAGGATCTTGCGGAGCGACTTGGCGCGGGTGATGTCGAACTCGACCCCAACCCGGACCGCGAGCTGCCGGATCAGGGTGCCAAGCCAATGCCGGATGCGGACCTGATCGGCTTGATGCGCACCTTCATTGCGCATGCCAAGAGCAACTGCCTGACGCTGGACGATATGGCGGCGCGCCTGCGGCAGATGCCCGAGGACCAGTTCAAGGAACGCTACCGGCGCTTCCTGGAAATCGCCGGCCCTGTTTTCCAGGCCTGGGACAATGCGCTGGCTGACGAGCGCAGCATCGACTTCGAGGACATGCTCAACATGGCGGCCGGGCTGCTGGAACAGGGCCGCTATGAATCACCCTACGAGCTGGTGATGGCCGACGAATTCCAGGACGCATCGCGCGCCCGTGCGCGTCTCTGCCGTGCGCTGGTGAGCCAACCGGGCCGCTATCTGTTTGCGGTGGGCGATGACTGGCAATCGATCAATCGCTTCGCCGGTGCCGACGTTTCGGTGATGACCGGATTCCGCGAATGGATGGGGCACGGCCAGGTGCTGAAACTGGAGCAGACGTTCCGCTGCCCACAGGCGCTCTGCGATGTTTCCAGCCGCTTCATCAGCCGCAATCCGGCTCAGATCGCCAAAGAAGTTCGCTCTGCTGCGCCGGCAATGGGCCTGGTGCTGCAGGCGTTCCAGATGAACCGGCGTGAGGAGGTGCAGGATGGTGTTCGCCAGTACCTTTCGAAGCTGCACCAGCAACTGCTGGCGGGTACGGTTGCGCAGGGCCGCAACGGGCGCGTGACAGTCTTTGTCCTCGGGCGGTATCGCGCCGATCGCGGTGCAGTGCCTTCGGATTGGAAGACGGCCTTCGGCAGCACGATGGACGTCGAGTTCCTGACCGTGCATCGATCGAAGGGGCGCGAGGCGGACTACGTGATCCTGCCGGGCATGATCAACCGCAGCTTCCCGAGCCTGCGCTCGGATGACCCGGTGCTTTCCCTGGCGATGCCGGACGGCGACACCTATCTGCTGAGCGAAGAACGACGGCTGTTCTATGTCGCGCTGACGCGAGCGCGACGATCGGTTGCGATGTTCACCCTGCAGGGCAAGCACTCGCCCTTCCTGGATGAGCTGGTGGAGGACGGCGCGGTGGAAGTGACCGCGATTTCAGGTGCGGCCATCCGCGAAGAGCGCTGCCCGGTGTGCAAGGTGGGAGTGTTCGTGGACCGGAATGGGCCGCATGGGGCTTTCCGGTCGTGCTCCAGCTACCCGTTGTGCCACAACAGGCCGAAGGGTGGGCGTCGTGGGTGAACACGTGAAATCAAATGCTTACCGCAAGCGTTGCCCTGTCAAACCTTGTCCCGAACTATGACAAGGCAATTGGCAGCGTTCGCAAATCGTTCTACTCCGCCTTACTGGTGAAGGCCAAGCAACGGGTCGAAATCTAACAGCAGTGCCATGCTGACCTTGCCCGGCTTCCGCCGGGCTTCTTTACCTGCGTGAAGCGCTACCAAGTAGAGTTGCGAAAGGATCATCGGCAACACCATCGTAGCGCCAGCAGCGATAAGGCGCGCTGCTTCCGCTGTAATGCCAAGTCCAATTGTCAGGGGTTACATCGGCGAACAGATGCAACCTATCCATAGGTGCAGACCTTTGAATTGCATCGCCGCACCAAATTTCATTCGTACCCGCGAACCCTTGAAGCTTACATGCGCGATTCGCAGCAGGTCCCACAGCAGTCAATGAACTACGCTCGTGAGCCGAACTTCCGGTTGGAAGCCCAATTCTTGCCAAGAGCAGCGGCCCCATATCCATGCCAATACGGGCATCGACGGGCTGAATCCCCTGCACGGCGAGTATTGGATTGACCAAGAAGTGCAAGACGTAGAACATTTCAGCGGCAGCATCCAATGCATTCTTCGCCGTGACTTGCGCATTTGTCTCGACCCCAAGAACAGCCATCAAACCATCGCCAGTATTCTTTTCAACGTAAGCGCCATAGCGATACAGAACGCGCATCATTGCAGGGATTACACAGTTCAGCAGGAACAGCGTTCTTTTCAGAGTATTAGCATCATCCGATGACGTAAGTTGTGTGAAGTTCCGTATGTCAAAGAAGATCACGCAAGCCGTGACCTTCCGCCCTGAGCCAATAACAATGTTATCGACGGCAGGTGCCACACGCCCATCAACTACCGCATCTAAGCGACGCAATAGCTGGGGAACCTTGTTCTGAACTTCAGCACGATATCCAGCAGCAATGATCCGGCCAAAGGGAGCAACCATCATCGGACCCCGAAAGCAATGGACAGAGACAAACATGCAAGCCCAAGGACGATGATTGTCCACCTGACCATTGCATTCTTCTTCAATAGAACTTCGCTAACGAAGTAGTTTTGTCTGGCGTACTCACGCCCAATTGCATCGTCATCGAGTTGGCGAAGTGACTTCCAGTAAGATTCCGCAGAATCGAATGATCGGATATCCGCCCAGAAAATATGCCCGCTCCCTGAATGCGGAGTGCGCGGATACAACACGGTTGCCGCCAGCACAGCAGATAGCCCCGCGAGGATCGTACCTATAAGCCGTAAGATAGGTTCTGCGTCCTTCGCTTCGGAACTTAAGGCTAAGCCCACAAGCACAAGCGAACCGGCCGCAAGCGCCGCCGCTTTTCCATCGGCCACAAGGACGTAGTGATTGAGATAGTCGTTGATGCCTTTGCCGAGGCCATCATCGCCTTGCGTGTTCATGCCCCCCCCTTGCGAACTGTCGTCACAAGCTTAACGAACAGCAACAGCCACGGCAGACTCATTGCTTCGACCGGGCCGCCGATCACTCGTTGCCAATGTGGCTAGAGTTTCGTCACTACATTGGCAATAGAGAATTGCAAAGAACAAATAGCCCTTGAAATCCAAGAGCTTAATTCACGATTTGGCGGAGAGAGTGGGATTCGAACCCACGGAAGGTTTAACCCTTCGCCGGTTTTCAAGACCGGTGCCTTAAACCGCTCGGCCATCTCTCCAATCGGGTCCCGGTCGCCCGGGCAGCGGCGTATTCTCGCACGGGAAGGGCATTTGCCCAAGACCAGCTTGCCCCTGCCCTTCGCATCCGGCACGGTGGGGCCTTCACCGCAATCGGAGCCGCCATGGCCCATCTCGATCTGGCCAACCTGCGCACCTGCCTGCTGGACGACACCCAGCTGGCCGCAGTGGCCCTGCACCGCACCTTCGCCGGACACCTGCCGGTCAGCAGCGGGCACCTGGTGGTCTGCGATCCGTTGGTCCAGGCCGAGGCGCCGGCGCTGGCCGACCACACCGCCCCGCTGGGCCGGCATCCAGTCGAGATCATCGTGCACAGCGGCCGCCCGGCGTTGGCCGTAGCCTGGTTCAAGCCCCGCCAAGCCCTCACTGCGACCGCCCTGCACTGGCAGATGGCGCGCTGGACCACGCAGGACCTGACCGGCCTGGATGAGGACAGCTTCATTGGCTACCCGGTCGACGCCGGCATCGGCTGTTTCATGGACACCGACACCCAGCAGGCGCTGCTGGCCCTGATCGAACAGGCCAATGGCGACGAAGAGAGTGAATGGTCAGATGCGCTGATCGACCACGATGGCCTGGATGAAGGCGCCGAGTACCGCCCCTGGGGCGAGGACTCGCCGCACGGCCTGGTCGTGTTCACCAGCGGCTGGGGCGACGGTGTCTATCCCAGCTACTGGGCGCTGGATACATCCGGCATTCCGGTCGCATTGGTCACCGATTTCCTGTGCATCCAGGGCGGCGATGGGCGCGACGAGCGCGAGATCGCCGACCAGGCCTATCGCGACAGCCTCCCACCCGATGAAGCCGAAGCGCTGGCACGGCTGGTGGCTGCCGTGGAGCGAGACGACGCGGAGGCGCTGCGTGCGCTGCTGAAAGATGCACCTCAGCGCGCCAATCAGGTCGAACCGGGCTGCGGTGGCACCGCATTGTTTGAAGCCATCCGCCTGGACCGTCCGCAGGCATTGCGGGTGCTGCTGCAGGGCGGCGCCTTGCCTGCAATGCCCGAACGCCTGCACATGAGCAAGGTGACCAGCTACCTGGACTACGCGCGCTTCCTCAAAAAACCACGCAGCGCGGAACTGATGGCGGTGCTGGAAGCGCCCGTCGTTGCAGCCGAACCGCCGCCGGCCGCAGCGCGACGCCGCAGCTTCTGGGACCGGCTGTTCGGGCGGAGTTGATCGGCGGCGGAAATCAGCAACGCCGGGCATCGCCCGGCGCTACCGTTCAGTTCTTTCAGCCGGCATCTACTGCCAGTGCACCCAGTGCGCTGGCCTTGATCCGCTCCTTGGCCTTTTCACAGGCACCACCGCAATCCAGGCGCGAGGCCTCCAGCTGCGGCGGCAGGTGCTCGGCCAGGAAGTCGATGAACACGCGTACCGCCGGCAGCAGGCCGCGGCGCGAGGCGAATACGGCATGGCACACGCCCTGCGGCAGCGACCAGTCCGGCAGCACCACTTCCAGCTCGCCATTGCGCACCGCATCGGCGCACACGGTTTCCGGCAGCATGGTGATGCCAAAACCGTCCTTCACCATGCTCTGCAGCAACGGGAAGTCGAAGCCGGCCACGCGCGGCTGCAGGTCGACCCGGCGCACTTCGCCTTCCGGGCCATGCAGTTCCCAGCGCTGGCGCGCTTCGTCTTCGCTGATGCTGAGGGTGACGTGCTGGGTCAGTTCTTCCGGGTCCTTGGGGCGGCCGGCGCGGTCGAGGTACTTCGGGCTGGCCACCAGCAGTTCCTGCACCTGGCCGAAGCTGCGCATCACCAGGCTGCCGTCGTCGTCCAGCCGCGAACGCACGCGCAGGGCCACGTCGTAACCTTCATTGATGATGTCCACGCGGCGGTTGCTGATGTTCAGCTGCAGGCGCACCTTCGGATACTGCTCAAGGAACTTGGGCAGCAATTTGGGCAGCTGCATCTGTGCCAGCGATACCGGCACGCTGGCGCGCACCACGCCGCGCGGTTCCGCGCTGAGGCGGTCCACCACTTCACGTGCGGCCTGTGCCTCGGCCAGCATCGTCTGCGCGTGGCGGTGCACGCTGGTACCGACATCGGTGACGGCGAAACGGCGCGTGGAGCGCTGCAGCAGGCGCACGCCCAGATCGGTTTCCAACTGGCTGATGCGGCGGCTCAGCCGCGACTTGGGAATACCCAGTGCGCGCTCGGCGGCGGCGAATCCACCGTGGTCGACCACCATCGCGAAGTAGTACAGGTCATTCAGGTCATGCATGCCCGAGTTCCATATCTAGAACAATACGTGGCATTCAACCACCTTTATCCCGCCTTTGCAACAACCTATCGTTCTCTCCGTCGGCGGGGCTTACCCGCCCCTTCCTCCCAGAACATAGGTGACTGCCATGAAGCTTCTGCATCTCGACGCCAGCGTGCTTGGCGACAACTCCGTCTCGCGCCAGCTGTCGGCCGCCGTGGTCGCCCGCTTCACGGGCCAGATCGACGGCCTGCAGGTCGATTATCGCGATCTTGACGCCAATCCGGTACCGCATCTGCGCAGCAGTTCGCTGGCCAAAACCGACGCCGCCGAGGCGACCGATGCTGAACAGGTGATGCAGCAGTTCCTGGAGGCCGACATCGTGGTGATCGGCGCACCGATGTACAACTTCAGCATCCCGTCCACCCTGAAGGCCTGGATCGACCGCGTGGCCGTGGCCGGCCGCACCTTCAAGTACACCGAGAACGGCCCGGTGGGCCTGGCCGGTGGCAAGCGGGTGATCATCGCCAGCAGCCGCGGCGGCATCTACACCGACTCGCCGGCCGACTTCCAGGAGCCGTTCCTGCGCCAGGTGTTCGCCTTCATGGGCATCAACGAGGTCGAGTTCGTGCGCGCCGAAGGCATCGCCTACTCGCCGCAGCACCGCGAAGACGCCATTGCCGGTGCGCTGGCGGCGCTGCCGTCGCACGAAGTGGCCGAAGCCGTCGCCGCTTAACGCGTTCCAACGTTCGGCGCCCCTCTCTCCTCGTCTGGGCGCTGAACGCGGGCCGGGACCCCCTCCCCCATCCCGGCCCACCCCTGGCGGCCCCGCACTGCGGGGCCGTTTTTTTGTGTCTGGCCTGAGGGGTGCGCCATCCACGCATGGCGTGGATCTACTGCACCTGTGCGTGGATTCCGTGCCATGCGCGGCGCTCACCAGAACGCTAGGCTGGGGCGATGGATTACATCGTGACGGCTGCGCACCGCAGCGAATTTCCGCATCCGATCACCCTGCGCCGTGGCCAGGCGCTGGTGGTGGGCGAACGCCATGAAGGCCCGGAGGGCTGGGACGACTGGTTCCTGTGCGAGGCCGAGGGACAGCGGCCCGGCTTCGTGCCGGCGCCGGTGATCGGCCGCGATGCGCAGGGTGGCGCATTTGCCACCCAGGATTACTGCGCGCGCGAGCTGGATGTGGATCCGGGGCAGGTGCTGCGCGGGCAACACACGCTCAATGGCTGGGCGTGGTGCGTGCCGGAGACGGGCGAACCGGGATGGGTGCCGCTGGGGAAGCTGCGGTCGGCAGAAACCCCGTAGCGCCCGAGCCTGCGCTCGGGCGGCGGCGCGCAGCGCCGATGATCAGTACGGCCCGCGATGGGCAAGAGCAGCCGAGCATGGGCTCGGCGCTACAGGCCACAAAGCCCGACGGTCAGGCGATGGCTTCCAGGCCACCCATGTACGGGCGCAGGGCCTCCGGCACGGTGATGCTGCCGTCGGCGTTCTGGTAGTTCTCCATCACCGCGATCATCGCGCGGCCAACGGCCACGCCCGAGCCGTTCAGCGTGTGCGCCAGCTCCGGCTTGCCGGTGGCCGGGTTGCGCCAGCGGGCCTGCATGCGGCGGGCCTGGAAGTCACCACAGTTCGAGCACGAGGAGATCTCACGATAGGTCTCCTGCGACGGCAGCCAGACTTCCAGGTCGTAGGTCTTCACCGCCGAGAAGCCCATGTCGCCGGTGCACAGCAGCACCTTGCGGTACGGCAGGCCCAGCTTTTCCAGCACCACTTCGGCGCAGCGGGTCATGCGCTGGTGTTCGGCGTCGCTGTCTTCCGGGCGGCTGATCGAGACCAGCTCGACCTTCTCGAACTGGTGCTGGCGGATCATGCCGCGCACGTCGCGGCCACCGCTGCCGGCCTCGGCACGGAAGCACATCGAGTGGGCGGTCATGCGCAGCGGCAGGCGCTCGGCGTCGACGATCTCGTCGCGCACGATGTTGGTCAGCGGCACTTCCGAGGTCGGGATCAGGTAGCGCGTGGAGTCGCCCACGGCGGTCTTGAACAGGTCGTCCTCGAACTTCGGCAGCTGGCTGGTACCGCGCAGCGAGTCGGCGTTGACCAGCAGCGGCACGTTGGTTTCCTCGTAGCCATGCTCACCGGTGTGCAGGTCGACCATGAACTGGGCCAGGGCGCGGTGCAGGCGCGCGATCGGGCCGCGCAGCACGGTGAAGCGCGAACCGGACAGCTTGGCCGCAGTCTCGCCGTCCAGCCAGCCGTTGCGGGCGCCCAGTTCGACGTGGTCGAGCACCTTGAAATCAAACTGGCGCGGAGTACCCCAGCGCGCCTGCTCGACGTTGTCGTTCTCGTCGGCGCCGGCCGGCACGTCATCGGCCGGCAGGTTCGGAATGCCCATCGAGATGGCTTCGATCTTCTCGCGCAGTTCGTCCAGCGCCACTTCCGAGGCCTTCAGCTCGTCGGCGAAGGCAGCGACCTCGGCCATGATGGCCGAAACGTCCTCGCCCTTGGCCTTGGCCTGGCCGATGGCCTTGGAACGGCTGTTGCGCAGGCTCTGCAGCTCCTGGGTCCGCACCTGGATGCGCTTGCGATCAGCCTCCAGGGACTCCAGGGCAGACACGTCGAGCTCGAAGCCGCGGCTGGTGCGCAGGCGTTCGGCGAGGTCGGCGGGCTGGTGGCGGAGCAGGACTGGATCAAGCATGGCAGGTGTCGTGGTGGGTATCAGGAACGGGATTATCGCCTGTTATACGGTTTTCTGCCGCCCGGTTCATTCCCGCCGTGGCAGAATCGAGCCATTCCGTACTGGTCCGGTCCATGTCTGCACCCCGCTCGTCGTCCGCCAAGTCGTTCACTGTGCATATCCCGCGCAACGCCCTGAAGATCGCCGGCATCGCCTTCGGCGTGGGCGTGCTGCTGTTCGTGCTGGTCTGGTTGACCGGCCGCGACAAGGAGTTCTTCCGTGCCGACCCGGCCGCGCAGACCCCGCAGGAGACCGCGCAGGTGGAACCGCTGCCCGAACCGCTGGCCGCAGCCGCAGGCTCCAGCGACATGCCCGATGCCAAGCCGGCCCCGGTAGAGGAAGAAGCCCCGAAGCTGGTCGAAACCGCGCCGCCACCGCCGGCGCCCATTGCTGAGGCGGCCCCGGCCGCGCCGGCCCCTGCGCCGGCCGCCACCGGCAACAGCCAGCCGATGCCGATTGCCGGCCAGTCGCCACCGCCGGCCTACCCGGCCGCCGCCCTGCGCGCCGGCGAGACCGGCAGCGTGGTGGTCCGCGTGGACGTGGATGCCACCGGCTACCCGAACAATGCCACCGTGATCCAGCGCAGCGGCTCACGCGAGCTCGACCGTGCCGCAACCGATGCCGTGCGCCGCTGGCGCTTCACCCCGGCACAGAGCAACGGCCAGGCCGTACCGGGCAGCATTGAAGTACCGTTCGACTTCAAGACCCAGTAACTGAACGTTTCCCGGCAGGCAAACTGAACCCTGCCGGTCGCGTTGACGCAACGCTGACACTTCCCACCGCTGGCCCGCGCAACACTTTCCCCGTCGTCAATTGACGGAAGGAGTTTGCGATGACCGCCACCACCCACGAAAACCTTCATTCGCCGCAGCTGCAGCAGGATGCCAGCGAACAGCACAAGCCCACGTCGCCCTGGATGTGGATCGCGCTGATCGTGGCGATGTTTGCCGCCGCGCTGCTCTGGCTGCGTCACTCGAACCAGGAAGACGTGGCGCCGGCACCGGTCGGCGAGCGCATGCTGCCAGCCCCTGAGCAGGCGCCGGTCGCCGACGTGCAGGAGCCGGCTGCGCGCCAGGCCGCACCCGCCGGCAACCAGCACAAGGCCGCCCCTGCGGTGCGCAATCGCGAGGCACGCCCGCTGGCGGGTAACAGCAAGCCGACCTACCCCGCTGCAGCGTTGCGCAACGGCGTACAGGGCAGCCTGATCGCCAGCCTGAATGTCGATTCCCGTGGCCAGGTGACCAATGCCGCCATTGTGTCGCGCAGCGGCGAACGCAGCCGTGACCTGGATCGTGCGGTGCTGAGCGCCGTGCAGAACTGGAAGTTCCAGCCGGCAATGCATGAAGGCCGTGCGGTGGCCAGTGTGGTGCGGGTCCCGGTGGATTTCCGTACCGAGCAGCGTTGATCGCGGACGAGGGGTTCGTGATGTTTAGACGGAGGCTTCGGCCTCCGTCCTTTTATGCGGAGAAGCGTGCCAACCAAGGTTGGCACCTACCGGGCGGTGGGAGCGTGCCAACCAAGGTTGGCACCTACCGGGCGGTGGGAGCGTGCCAACCAGGGTTGGTACCTGCCGGGCGGTGGGGCGTGCCAACCAGGGTTGGTACCTGCCGGGCGGTGGGGCGTGCCAACCAGGGTTGGCACCTGCCGGGGCCCGGTCAGGCCAGGTTGAATCCTGCACTGCGGGCAAGGCCATCGAAGTCCGGGAAGGACGTAGCGACGTTGGCGATGTCGTTGATGCGCACTTCGCCGTCACTGATCTGGCCAGCGATGGCAAACGCCATGGCGATGCGATGGTCACCGTGGCTTTCGATGGTGCCGCTGCCCAGGCGAACGCCGCCGTGCAGGGTGGCGCCGTCTTCGGTTTCGTCCACCTGCATGCCCAGCGCACGCAGGCCGGTGGCCATCGCCGCAAGGCGGTCGGATTCCTTCACCCGCAGCTCGGCGGCACCGCTCACCACGGTCTGGCCTTCGGCGGCGGCGGCGGCCACGAACAGCGCCGGGAACTCATCGATCATGTCCGGCACCAGTGCTTCCGGAATGCGCGCGCCCTTCAGCGGGGCGTAACGCACCACCAGATCAGCCACCGGCTCCCCACCCTGCTCGGCCGGATTCTCTTCAGTGATGTCCGCCCCCATCAGGCGCAGCGCGTGCAGCAGGCCGGTGCGGCGCGGATTCAGGCCAACCTGCTTCAGGCGCAGCTCGGACCCGGGAATGATGCTGGCGGCGACCAGGTAGAACGCGGCCGAAGAGAAGTCGGCCGGCACCACGATGTCAGTGGCGCGCAGGCGCTGGCCACCACGCAGGCGGGCCTTGCCGGGCGAAAACTCGATCTCCACGCCGAACGCGGACAGCATGCGCTCGGTGTAATCGCGGGTCGGGTGCGGTTCCAGCACGCTGGTTTCGCCCTGCGCGTACAGGCCGGCCAACAGTACGGCCGACTTGATCTGCGCGCTGGCCACCGGCGAGGCGAAGTCGATGCCGTGCAGCGCCTGGCCACCATGCACCTGCAGCGGCGGCGTGCCATCGCTTTCGGTGTCGATCTTCGCGCCCATCTGCGACAGCGGGCCGGTGACACGGCGCATCGGACGACCCGACAGCGACTCATCGCCGATCAGCGTGCAGTCGAACGCCTGGCCCGCCAGCAAGCCGGCCAGCAGGCGCATGCCGGTACCGGCATTGCCACAGTCCAGCGGTGCATCCGGTGCCTTCAGGCCGTCGATCCCAACGCCATGCACGATGCGCTGCGATGGGCTGGGGGTTTCGATGCGCACACCCAGCTGGCTGAAGATGCGCGCGGTCGCGCGGGTGTCCTCGCCTTCCAGGAAGCCCTCGATATGCGAAGTGCCATCGGCCAGCGCGGCGAACATCACCGAGCGGTGCGAGACCGACTTGTCGCCGGGAATGGTCAGGCTGCCCTGCAGCGGCTGGCCCTTGCGGGCGATCCAGTGTTGCGCGTTGCTCATCGTTCGATCATTCCGTAAACGCCGGCAGCGCCGGCGATGCATCAGGGAGCGGCGGCCATGGCCGCCGCGGCAGCACTCAGGGCACGGCCACCGGATAGGAGCCCAGCACCTTGATCTGCGCCGAGTGCGCTTCCAGTTCGGCCAGCGCCGCCTGCATCGGCGCGTCGTCGATGTGGCCGGCCAGGTCGATGAAGAAGCCGTACTCCCACTTGCCGTGGTGCGACGGCCGCGACTCGATGCGGTTCATGCTGATGCCGTGGCGGGCAAACGGGCTGAGCACGTCGAACAGCGCGCCGGGCTTGTCATGGATGAACACCAGCACCGAAGTGCGGTCGTGGCCGGAGGTCGGGAAGATGTTGCGGCCCACCACCAGGAAGCGGGTGGTGTTGTCGGCATCGTTCTGGATCGGCTTGGTGACCACCTTCTTCAGGCCGTACACGTGGCCGGCGCTCTCGCCACCGATGGCCGCCGCGTCGTCGGCGTTGCGTGCACGACGCGCGCCCTCGGCATTGCTCGACACCGGAATCTTCTCGGCCTTCGGCAGGTTCGCGCGCAGCCACGCCGAGGTCTGCATGAACGACTGCGGGTGCGCGTAGATACGCTCGATGTCTTCGATGCGGCCGCTGCGCGACATCAGGTACTGCTGCACGCGCAGCTCCACTTCGCCACAGATCTTCAGGTTGGAGGTCAGGAACATGTCCAGGGTGATCTGGATGGTGCCCTGCCCCGAATTCTCCACCGGCACCACGCCGAAATCGGCGTTGCCCGCTTCCACTTCCTGGAACACTTCTTCGATGCTGGCCATCGGCAGGCCCAGCGCCGAGCGGCCGAAGTGCTTGAGCACGGCCTGCTGGCTGAAGGTGCCTTCCGGGCCGAGATAGCCGATCTTCAGCGGCTCCTGCTGGGCCAGGCAGGCCGACATGATTTCGCGGTAGACATGCACCAGCAGCTCATCGCTGAGCGGGCCTTCGTTGCGGTCCACCACCATGCGCAGCACCTGCGCTTCTCGCTCGGGGCGGTAGTAGTCGACGGCTGCGGCGAGCTTGCCCTTGGCCTTGCCGACCTGGTGGGCGAAGCGCGCGCGTTCGGCGATCAGGCTCTGGATGTCGCGGTCGATCTGGTCGATCTTCGAGCGCACATCGGCCAGCGCCAGCGGCGCCAGGGTGGGTGCCGGGTTCGAGGCGGCCTTGGCCTTGCCCTTCGCTTTGCTGGGCGCGCTGTCCTTGACCGGATCGGCCTTCTTCGGCGCCTTCTTGCTGGATTTGCTGCTTGCCATCGGAATTCCTTGTTGCGGGGCACGCACCCGACGGTGCGCGCCGTTCATTGCTCAGCCGTGACGCTGCTGGAAATCGGCCATGAAACTGACCAGCGCCTCGGCCCCGGCCAGCGGCATGGCGTTGTACAGCGAGGCACGGATGCCCCCGACCACCTTGTGCCCCTTCAGCGCCAGCAGGCCGGCGGCCTTGGCTTCGGCGACGAAACGGGCATCGAGGCCGGCATCGGGCAGGAAGAACGGGATGTTCATGCGCGAGCGTGCCGCATGGGCGACCTCGTTGCGGTAGAAACCGCCGGACCCGTCGATGGCGCCGTATACCAGCGCCGCCTTGGCCGCGTTGCGCCGCGCGAACTCGGCCACACCGCCCTCGGCCAGCATCCACTTGAACACCAGGCCGGCCAGGTACCAGTTCCAGGTCGGCGGGGTGTTGAGCATCGAATCGCGGGCAACGTGCGAGCGGTAATCGAAGATGTCCGCGCGCGGCTGGCCGCTGCGCTCGAGCAGGTCGCGGCGGATGATCATCACCGCGATGCCGACCGGGCCCAGGTTCTTCTGCGCGCCGGCATAGATCACACCATAGCGGCGCACGTCCATCGGCTCGCTGGCGATGGACGAGCTGAAGTCGGCCACCAGCGGCACACTGCCGGTATCCGGCACGTCACGGAACTCGACGCCGTGGATGGTCTCGTTGGCGGTGATGTGCACATAGGCGGCATCGGGCGAGAGCTGCCAGTCGGCACGCGGCGGCAGTTCGCGGTAGCCGTTGGCCTCGCTGCTGCCGGCAATGTTGACGTCGACGTAGACACCGGCCTGCTTGACCGCTGTCTTGCCCCAGTGGCCACTGACCACGTAGTCGGCGCGCTGGCCGGGGCTGGCGAAGTTCAGCGGGATCAGCGCCTGCTGGGTGGTGGCACCACCGGACAGGAACAGCACCGCATAATCGTCGGGGATATCGAGCAGGCGACGCAGATCGGCCTCGGCCTCGGCAGCCACGGACATGAATTCCGCGCCGCGATGGCTCATTTCCACGATCGAGGCACCGGTACCGTGCCAGTCCAGCATTTCCGCCTGCGCCTGGCGCAGGACCGATTCCGGCAAGGTCGCAGGGCCGGCACTGAAGTTGAACGCGCGCGTCATGTCACACCTGTGGGGCAAGACCCCTAGTATGCCGCAGTGCACCAGCCTTGCGGCCTTGTGCGGCAAGGGAAATTTGGTTGCATTCGTATCCATTGGCCGCCAGCGTGGCGCCGGTAGTCGCCGACCTTGGTCGGCGTACGCCGTAAGGCGTCATGCCCACCCAGGAAACGTGCCGACCAGGGTCGTCAGCTACCAAAACCGTGTGCTGCCAGGCGTCATGCCCACCGATGGAGTGTGCCGACCCAGGTCGGCAGCTACCGGAGCGGACCCAGCGGATCCAGGTCAGCGCGCGCCGAACCAGAGCAGCAGGCTGAGCAGCGCGGCCAGCAGCAGCGCACTGACCAGCAGCCACGGCCAGCGCCTGACCTTGCGCGGCACGGGCGGCAGCACCGGCGCCTGTTCGGCCTCGTGGCTGGCGTCGTCCTCAACCGGCAGCGACCGCCGGCGCGGATCATGCGGTACTTCCAGCACGAAACGGTGCTGGCCATCGAACACTACCTGGTCGCCCGCCTGCAGCCAGCAGTGGCGCACGGCCACGCCGTTGACCCGGGTACCGTCGGCGCTGCCCAGGTCGCGCAGCAAGACGCGCTCGCCGTGCACTTCCACGCGGGCGTGCTGCTCGGCGAAGGCCGGGTCATCGATGGCGATGTCGGCCTCGTTGCCGCGGCCGATCAGGCGGGCCCGCGACAGAGTAAAGCTACGGCCGTGGTGGAGACCACCGACACCGCGCAGCAGCCGCTGCTGCTCGTCGCTGCCATCGTCGTTCTTCGGCGCAGGCGCCTGCAGCAGGCTCTCGACCTCGCCCTGCAGCACCATCTCCACGCCATCCACGTACACCGCGTCACCCGCACGCAGCAGCGCCATCCGGCGCACCGGCCGACCATTGACGTGGATGCCGCGGATGCCATTGCCGACCTGCAGCCAGAGGCCGCGATCATCCACGCAGAACTGGGCCAGCAACAGCGCGCCGTTGCCGGCATCGCCGAGCCGCACGCTGCCGTTGGCCTGGCGCACGATGCGCTGCACCCCGGGCCGCAAGGGCTGATCGGGCTGTTGTTGCTGACTGAAGTGAACAAGCAGGTTCTGCACGCGGCGCAGCCTAGCAGGTTGGTCGCCAACGAAGAAGAACCCACGATGAGTGCTTGGCGCGGCGGCCCTTGATGCGCACAATGCTTGCCCTCTTTGATCATCCCCGCCCTGCGCCAGGAGCCTGCATGTCCACCATCGATGTCCGCCACGCCCACGCCCTGCCCGACGCACAGGCGCGCGCCGCGATCGAGCAGGTCGCTGCCAAGCTGTCCGAGCGTTTCGGCCTGAAGTCGTCCTGGACGGCCGACGTACTGAACTTCTCCGGCAGCGGCGTGGACGGTGCGATCGAACTGCAGCCGGGCGCCGTGCGCGTGACCGCCAAGCTGGGCTTCCTGCTGTCGGCGATGAAGGGCATGGTCGAAGGCGAGATCCAGCGTGTGCTGAAGGAAAAGCTGGGCTGAACCCCGGCGGCGGCCGTCACGGTCGTGCAACGCCAGCGCGCGCTATTCTCGGGGCAGGCCCAACTCCCACGGGAAGTGCGATGAACCACTACGAGAACGACGACCGCCGCAACGACGACGCCTCTTTCGGTGACCAGGCCGAGCGCTTCTCGCGCAAGCTCAGTGATTCGGCGCAGCAGGTCTGGCTGGCCGGGCTGGGTGCGCTGGGCCGCGCCCAGGCCGAGGGCAGCCGCTTCTTCGATGGCCTGGTGAAGGAAGGCGAAGCCTGGGAAGCCCGCCGCCGTGAGCGCACTGGCGAACAGGGCCCAGGCTGGCGTGACAACGTCGAGACCTCGCTGGACGAGGCCCGCGAAAAGGCCTCCGGCACCTGGAACAAGGTCGAGAAGGCCTTCGATGACCAGGTGCAGGGCGTGCTCAAGCGCCTGCATGTGCCCACCGCCGATGAGGTGACCGCGCTGGAAGCCCGCATTGATGCCCTGCAGGCGCGACTGGCCAGGCTGGAAACCCGGGCCGCATCCGGCACCGATGCGCCTGCTCCGGGCAGCCATCAATCGCCGGACAGCGTGCCCTGACCGCGATTGTTGCAATGCAATAAAATTTGATCGACAATCGCGAGCAACCCGCCAATCGCTTCGGCTGCCGTTTGTTCCCTCCCCTCACGGCTTCAGGATTGGCGGGTTTTTCGTGCCTGCCATGCGCCGATCTGCGTGTTCCATCACGCTTCCTGTCAGGAACATCCTGACCCAGCCGGGCACTGCGACCTTTACACTGTCGGTCTGCGCTTTCGCCCCTTCCGCCCTACTCCTGCATGCTCCCTTGGATCCTGGCCCTGCTGTCGGCCCTGCTTACCTGTTCCCTGGCCGTTGTCTATCTGTGGTGGATCAAGCGGCGGCAGAAGGAGATGCAACTCGGCCTGCAGGCCCTGGCGGGCATGCACTGGCGTGAATTCTCGGTACTGGTCAAGCGCATGCTGCGCGAACAGCGCGGCCTGCGTGAGCTGATCGATCCGGAGGAAGATGCCCGCGAGCCGAGCAGCGATTTCCTGCTCAGCGATGGGCCCAACCAATGGCTGGTGTCGTGCAAGCATGGCCTTGCCTACCGCATCGGCACCGCCGCAGTGAACGAGCTGGGCGCGGCCGCGCGCCTGGCCGGGGCCAAGGGTGGCGTACTGCTGACCGAAGGCCGTATCGAGCGCGACGGCCGTGGCGCCGCCGAGAAGCAGGCCGTTGAAGTGCTGGACGGTCCGCGCCTGTGGCCATTGCTGCAGCCTTACCTGCCCGGCGACATCGAAACGCGCGTACGCGCCAGCGCCAGGCACGAGGCGCTGCGCCGCATCGCCATCGCCGCACTGGGTTCGGCAACGCTGGGGCTGCTGGTCGGCCTGGGCCTGCAGGGCCTGCACATGGAAGAGTCCGCGCCCGTTGCTGACACACCGGTGGTGGCCACGCCTTCGGCTGCGCCCACGGCCGAACCTGCCCCGGTCGAGGCAGCACCCGCAGCCGCCCCGGCAGCCGACGCTGCCGTCGCCCCGGCGGCCGACGCACGCAGCAATCCCAACCCGGATGCAGCCACCCTGGATCGCTACCAGGCCGACCTGGCCCGTGCCCTGGCTGGCAAGCCTGGCATCGCCAGCGGTGTCTGGCTGACCCGGCAGACGCTGGCGATCAACCGCACCGGCGAACTGGACGCCGTCTGGCCGCAGGTCTGCGAGGAAGTGCTGCATTACCCCGCCCTGCGCAACGTGCGCATCCAGCTCAATGCCCGGCCCGGCGTGGATGAGCCGGTGCGCTGGCGGCAGTGCGCTACGTACTGATGGGGCAGCATCCACGCATGGCGTGGATCTACCGGGGGTTCGCACGCGTCGCGTGATCCCAACCGGGATTCAGTAGACCCACGCCATGCGTGGATACGTCCCTAGCGCGCCCCCGGCGCGAAGCGCGCGACCAGGTCCCAGGCATCGCCGAGGAACACCTGGCGCACGCGGGTGATCGGCTGCTCGCCACGCCAGGTCAGGCGCTCGATCACCAGGCAGGCGGTGCCAGGCTTCACTTCCAGCAGTTTGGCGGTGGCGGTGTCGGCGCCCCAGGCGCTGATGCGGTGCTGGGCGCGGGTCCACGACACGTTCTGCAGCAACCAGCTGCCCGGCGCGGTGGTGCTGAAATCGACCTCCAGCACCTCGGGCACCCCCACCGGGCTGATCAGGCGATGCTCCAGCGCCAGCGGGCGGCCGTCGGCCAGATGCAGGCAGCGCATCGCCAGCAGGGTTTCCTGGCCGGCCAGCTCCACTTCACCGGCATTGCCTGCATCGGCCAGGCGCAGGTCGCGCTGCAGCAGTCGGTAGGCGTACTGATGTCCGCGCGAGCCCACCTCCATCGCGATATCGGGAATCTCCAGCGCCACCTGCTCCAGGTGCGGGGGTTGCCGCGCCACGAATGAGCCCGCGCGGCGGCGGCGCTCGATCATGCCGCTCTCGGCCAGTGCGGTCAGCACCTTGTTCACTGTCATCCGCGAGCAGCCGTACTGCTCCATCAGCTCGTGCTCGTACGGAATCCGGAAGCCCGGCGCCCACTCTCCGCTGAGGATGCGGCTTTCCAGATCGCTGCGGATACGCTGGTTGAGCGTGGCGGACTTGCTTGCCTTCACGTAAGGGGATCTCGGTGGCGGGAGGCGATCAGCCCAGCACGCCGCGCAGGGCGGTGGCGAAGGCGGTGGTGATCGCCTCGCGCTGCAGGTGGCGGCCCTCGGCCACGCATTGGCGGCCATGGCGCCAGACCGATCGCAGCGCGCCATTACGTGCGGCGAACACCCAGCTGTCAAGCCATGCGTCATCCTGTCGCGCCTGAAGCGTGGGGTGCGTGGCATCCAGCTCGACCAGATCTGCGCTGGCGCCGACCTGCAGGCCAGCGGCCACGCCCAGGGCCTGGGCGCCACCGTGCAGCGCGCCCTCGAACAGGAAGCGCCCGCTGCTGCGGCTGGCGTCCGGCGCCAGCACGTTGCGCCCGCGCAGGGTCAGGCGCTGGCCGTATTCGAGCAGGCGCAGCTCTTCGGCCGCATCGATCAGCACATTGGAATCGGAACCGACACCGAAGCGCCCGCCTTCGCGCGCGAACGCCTGCATCGGGAACAGGCCGTCGCCCAGGTTGGCTTCGGTGATCGGGCACAGCCCGGCCACGGCCTGGCTGGCAACGATGGCCGCGCGCTCGTCATCGGTGATGTGGGTGGCGTGCACCAGGCACCAGCGCGCATCGACCGGCGCATGGTTGTACAGCCACTGCACCGGGCGCTGGCCACTCCAGGCCAGGCAGGCCTCGACTTCGCGCACCTGCTCGGCGATATGGATGTGCACCGGGCCGTCGGTAAGCGGCAGCAGGGCGCTCAGTTCCTCCCCCGTGACCGCACGCAGGCTGTGCGGTGCGATGCCGAGCACCGCGTCGGGCAGCGCGGCCAATGCCGGCTTCGCGGCGTCCAGCAGCTGCGCGAACCCGTCCACATCGTGGATCAGGCGACGTTGCGCGGGATTCGGTTCCGCTCCGCCGAAATCGGCATGCGCATAGAACACCGGCAGCAGGGTCAGGCCGATGCCGGTCTGGTCGGCGGCAGCGGCAAGCCGTGCACTCATCTCGGCGCGGTTGGCGTACGGGCGGCCCTCTGCTTCGTGGTGCAGGTAATGGAATTCGCCGACGCGGGTGAAGCCGCTTTCCAGCATTTCCATATAGGCCTGCGCGGCGATGGCCTGCACCGCGTCCGGGCGCAGATGAGCCAGGAAGCGGTACATCAGCTCGCGCCAGCTCCAGAAGCTGTCACCGTCACCGCCGCCGATCTCGGTCAGGCCAGCCATGCCGCGCTGGAAGGCGTGGCTGTGCAGGTTGGGCAGGCCCGGCACCAGGATGCCGATGCGGGTGTCGCCGTGCTGGGCGCCCTGCCCCGTGCTGATCGCCGAGATGCGGCCGTCCTGCACCTGCAGGCGGACATCGCGGGCCCAGCCGTCGACCAGCAGGGCGTGGGCGGCATGGAAACAGTGCGGGGAACGCGAATCGGACATGGCTGGACAACCCGAAATGGACACCTATATTGTATAGACATATAAGCACAGCCGCGTTGTGGATGCCATGCACGTCGATACCCTCTGGTCCAACGTCCACCTGATCACCCTCGACGGCGAGGGGCTGGGTGTCATCCGCGATGGCGTGCTGGCCTGCGCCGACGGGCGCATCGTCCATGTCGGCACGGCCGGCAGTGATGGCCATCTGCAGCCGACCACCCGCATCGACGGCGAAGGCCGCTGGATCTCGCCGGGCCTGATCGACTGCCACACCCACCTGGTCTACGCCGGCAACCGCGCCAACGAATTCGAGCAGCGCCTGCAGGGCGTCAGCTATGCCGACATCGCCCGTGCCGGCGGCGGCATCGTCTCCACCGTGCACGCCACCCGCGCTGCGACGCCGGAACAGCTGGCCCGCGAAAGCCGCCCGCGGCTGCTGGCGATGCGCGCCGAGGGCGTGACCACCCTCGAGATCAAGTCCGGCTACGGCCTGACCCTGCCCGACGAACGCAAGCAGCTGCAGGTCGCGCGCGCACTGGGCGAGGAATGCCGGGTCTCCGTGGTGACCACCTTCCTCGGCGCGCACGCGATTCCGCCGGGCCGCGAAGCACAGGAGTACACCGATGAGGTGTGTGAGGTGATGATTCCGGCCATCGCCGCCGAAGGACTGGCCGAAGCGGTGGACGTGTTCTGCGAGAACATCGCCTTCTCGCCCGCGCAGGCGCGGCAGGTCTTCGAAGCGGCACGGGCCAACGGGCTGGCGGTGAAGATCCACGCCGAGCAGCTGAGCAACCAGCATGGCGCCGAACTGGCGGCCAGCTTCGGCGCACTGTCGGCCGACCATATCGAACATCTGGACGATGCCGGCATCGCCGCGATGGCCGCCGCCGGCACTGTCGCGGTGCTGCTGCCCGGCGCCTTCTATTTCACCCGCGATACCACCCTGCCACCGATCGCCGCGCTTCGTGCGGCCGGCGTGCCGCTGGCGCTGGCCACCGACAGCAACCCGGGCACCTCGCCGCTGACCAGCCCGCTGCTTGCGATGAACATGGGCGCCACCCTGTTCCGCCTGACCGTGGACGAGTGCATCGCCGGCTTCACCCGTGAAGCGGCGCGCGCACTGGGCCATGGCGAGCGCATCGGCCGCCTGGCCGTGGGCATGGATTGCGACCTGGCGATCTGGGACATCGACGCGCCCGCCGACCTGGTCTACCGCATTGGATTCAACCCGCTGCACGCGCGCGTGGTGCGCGGACAGCCCGACCTGCCTGCCTCCTGGAGCAACACATGAGCAACACCCTGGTTCTTCGCCCCGGCCATGTCACTCTCGCCCAGTGGCGGCAGGCCTATCGCGGTGCGCCGCTCGCACTGGACCCGGCCGCGCTGCCGGTGGTGCGTGCCAGTGCTGCGGCAGTCGCCGCCATCGTCGCCAAGGGCGCGCCGGTGTATGGCATCAACACCGGCTTCGGCAAGCTGGCCAGCGTGCGCATCGAGCGCGAAGACCTGGCCACCCTGCAGCGGAACATCGTGCTTTCGCATGCCGCCGGTGTGGGCGAGCCGATGCCGGCCAGCGTGGTGCGACTGATGATGGCGCTGAAGCTGGTCAGCCTGGCGCAGGGTGCTTCGGGCATCCGCGAGGAAACCCTGCTGCTGCTGGAAGCGATGCTGGTCAAGGGCGTGCTGCCTGTGGTGCCGGCACAGGGCTCGGTGGGTGCCTCGGGCGACCTCGCTCCGCTCTCGCACCTGGCCAGCGTGATGCTGGGCGTGGGCGAAGCCTTCATCGGTGACGAACGCCTGCCGGCGGTCGATGCGCTGGCACGTGCCGGCCTGCAGCCGATCGAGCTGGGCGCGAAAGAGGGCCTGGCGCTGCTCAACGGTACCCAGTTCTCCACCGCCTACGCGCTGGCTGGCCTGTTCGAGATCGAGACCGTGTTCCAGGCCGCGCTGGTTACCGGCGCGCTGTCGGTGGAAGCGGCCAAGGGTTCGGACACGCCGTTCGACCCGCGCATCCACGCCATTCGTGGCCAGCGCGGGCAGATCGCCACCGCCGCTACCCTGCGCACGCTGATGCAGGGCTCGGGCATCCGCGAATCGCACCGTGACAACGACGTGCGCGTGCAGGACCCGTACTGCCTGCGCTGCCAGCCGCAGGTGATGGGCGCGGCACTGGACATCCTGCGCCAGGCCGCCACCACGCTGGAAATCGAAGCCAACGGCGTGTCCGACAATCCGCTGGTGTTCACCGATACCGGCGAAGCGCTGTCCGGCGGCAACTTCCATGCCGAACCGGTGGCCTTCGCCGCCGACATGCTGGCGATGGCGGTGTGCGAGATCGGTTCGATCAGTGAGCGCCGCCTGGCGATGCTGGTGGACCCGGCACTGTCCGGCCTGCCGGCATTCCTGACCCCGCGCCCCGGCCTGAATTCCGGCTTCATGATTCCGCAGGTGACCGCCGCTGCGCTGGTCTCGGAAAACAAGCAGCGCGCCTACCCGGCCAGTGTTGATTCGATCCCGACCTCGGCCAACCAGGAAGACCATGTGTCGATGGCCGCGCATGGTGCGCGGCGCTTGATGCAGATGGCCGAGAACGCGGCCAACGTGATCGGCATCGAACTGCTGGCCGCTGCGCAGGGCTGCGACTTCCACGCCCCGCTGCGTTCCAGTACCGCGCTGGAATCCGTGCGCGCCACCCTGCGTGCGCAGGTGCCGACGCTGGAAGAAGACCGCTATTTCCATCCGGACATGGTGACCGCCACGAACCTGGTGCGCAGCGGCGCGCTGGCGCAGGGCCTGGCCCATCTGTTGCCAGGCGTGGAGCTGCCGACCGTGGAACCGCAGGCATGAGTGCCCATCCCGATTGGCTGACGGTACATGAGGGCGATGCCCCATTGATCGTCAGCTTCCCGCATACCGGCAGCGAGCTTCCGCACGAGCTGATGGGCCACTACCACTCGCCGTGGCTGGCGCGGCGCGACGCCGACTGGTGGGTGCACGACCTGTACGACTTCGTGCGTGGCATGGGCGCGACCACGGTGCGCTCGGCGATCTCCCGTTCGGTGATCGATCTCAATCGCGATCCCAGCGGCGTGTCGCTGTATCCGGGCCAGAACACAACTGGCCTGTGCCCGCTGACCACGTTCGACAACCAGCCGCTTTACCACGCCGGACGCGAACCGGATGCCGCGGAAATCGCCCGCCGCCGCGATACCTATTTCCTGCCTTACCACGATGCGCTGGCCGCGCAGATCACCCGCCTGCGCGCGAAGTTCGGCACTGTCGTGGTGTATGACGCGCACTCGATCCGCTCGCACATCCCGCACCTGTTCGAGGGTGAGCTGCCACAGTTCAATCTCGGCACCGCCGGCCCATCCGGCGCGCCGGACACCTCCTGCGACAACGCCCTGAGCGACGTGGTGGAGAACCTGCTGGCGCTCAGCGGCATGAGCCAGGTGCGCAACGGCCGCTTCAAGGGCGGCTGGATCACGCGCCACTACAGCAACATCGCCGGCGGCGTGCACAGCCTGCAGATGGAACTGGCCTGCCGTGGCTACATGCACGAACCCCTGCCGGACCAGGTGGACGAACACAGCTGGCCCACCCCGCTCGACCCCGACCACGCCGCACCGCTGCGCCACACCCTGGCGCAGGTGCTCAACGCCTGCCTTGAATTCGCAACGAACCGGAGCGCCGCATGACCCGCAACGACCCGTCCCGCACCATCGCCGCGCCCACCGGCACCACGCTCAATGCCAAGAGCTGGCTGACCGAAGCGCCGCTGCGCATGCTGATGAACAACCTGCACCCGGACGTGGCCGAGCGTCCGCAGGAACTGGTGGTGTACGGCGGCATCGGCCGCGCCGCGCGCGACTGGGAAAGCTTCGATGCCATCGTCGAAACGCTCAAGCGCCTGGACGACGACCAGACCCTGCTGGTGCAGTCGGGCAAGCCGGTGGGCGTGTTCCGCACCCATGCCGATGCGCCGCGCGTGCTGATCGCCAATTCCAACCTGGTGCCGCGCTGGGCCAACTGGGACCACTTCAACGAACTGGACAGGAAGGGCCTGGCCATGTACGGCCAGATGACCGCGGGCAGCTGGATCTACATCGGCGCGCAGGGCATCGTGCAGGGCACCTACGAGACCTTCGTGGAGATGGGGCGCCAGCATTTCGGTGGCGACCTGACCGGCAAATGGCTGTTCACCGGCGGCCTGGGCGGCATGGGCGGCGCACAGCCGCTGGCTGCAGTGATGGCCGGCGCCTCCTGCCTCGCCGTCGAATGCCGCAAGAGCAGCATCGACATGCGCCTGCGTACCGGCTACCTCGACACCTGGACCGACAACCTGGATGAAGCGCTGCGGCTGATCGACGAAGCCTGCAAGGCCGGCACGCCGAAGTCGGTGGGCCTGCTCGGCAACGTCGCCGATGTGCTGGCCGAACTGCTCAAGCGCGGCGTGAAGCCGGACCTGCTGACCGACCAGACCTCCGCGCACGACCCGGTGAACGGCTACCTGCCCCAAGGCTGGACGGTCGAGCAGTGGGATGAAAAGCGCGTCTCCGCGCCGAAGGAAGTGGAAAAGGCTGCACGTGCATCGATGGCCAACCACATCCGCGCCATGCTCGGCTTCCACGCGCTGGGCGTGCCGACCGTGGACTACGGCAACAACCTGCGGCAGATGGCGCTGGAGGAAGGCGTGGCCAATGCCTTCGACTTCCCCGGTTTCGTGCCAGCCTACATCCGCCCGCTGTTCTGCCGTGGCGTCGGCCCGTTCCGCTGGGCCGCACTGAGCGGCGATCCGGAAGACATCGCCAAGACCGATGCCAAAGTGAAGGAACTGATTCCGGACAACCCGCACCTGCACCGCTGGCTGGACATGGCCGCCGAGAAGATCAAGTTCCAGGGCCTGCCGGCACGCATCTGCTGGGTGGGCCTGGGCGACCGCGATCGCCTGGGGCTGGCCTTCAACGAGATGGTGGCCAACGGCGAACTGAAGGCGCCGGTGGTGATCGGCCGTGACCACCTGGACAGCGGCAGCGTGGCTTCGCCGAACCGCGAAACCGAAGCGATGGCCGACGGCTCCGACGCCGTGTCCGATTGGCCGCTGTTGAATGCCCTGCTCAACACCGCCAGCGGCGCGACCTGGGTGTCGCTGCACCACGGCGGCGGCGTCGGCATGGGCTTCTCGCAGCATGCCGGCATGGTGATCGTCTGCGACGGCACCGAAGCGGCAGCCAAGCGCATCGGTCGCGTGCTGTGGAACGACCCGGCCACCGGCGTGATGCGCCATGCCGATGCGGGATATGAAATCGCGATCGACTGCGCGAAGGAAAAGGGGCTGGATCTGCCGGGGATTCTCGGCTGATCCAGGGTTGCCGGCCAGCGGCCGGCACTACCGGGAAACACCTGTAGAGCCGAGATCCTATGTTCGAGATCAAGCCTGCTGGAAGCAGGCTTGACCCACTTTCAGCATGGTCGGATCGAACTCCCGGCCGCTCTTGAAGACGCCCCAGGCAATCCTGGCCAGCTTTCTGGCCAG
>NZ_NEQV01000010.1 GCF_002799245.1 Stenotrophomonas maltophilia
CGACGTTAAGGTGCGGGATGGGGATCGCTCGGCTCGTCTGTCGGCTGGTACCCGCAGATATCATGTTGACGGTCCCTCCACCCTGGCTCCTACATACCTCGTAGGAGCCGGGAGGAACATACAAGCCATGCTCGGCTCAATGCCTGACGGAACAGCAGCCGAGCACGGGCTCGGCTCTACAGCACCCGGCCTGCGCTGCTTGACCGCCCCGGCGCTGCTGACCAAGATGCGCCATCGCCGCTGACGGATTACTGCGATGTACCGTTCTCTTGCTGCCGCGTTGCTCTGCGCCCTCTTCGCCGTTCCGGTTGTTTCGGCGCGTGAATCCCCTGGCGATCTTTCCCATCAGCTCGACGCCCAGCTGCAGGCCAACCGTGAGCGCTACGGTATCGCCGGCCAGGCGGTACTGGTCGCACACAACGGCCAGGTCCTCTACCAGGGCGCCAGCGGTGAACGCGATCCGGCGACCCACACACCGGTCACCGTTGATACCGTCTTCGCTGCACAGTCGATGGCCAAGCTGCTGACCAGCACGCTGGTGATGCAGCTGGTGGATCAGGGCAAGGTGGATCTGGACGCGCCGGCCAGCCGCTACGTGCCGGACCTGCCCGCTGCCTGGCAGGCGATCCACGTGCGCGATTTCCTCAACCACAGCTCCGGCATCGCCGAGTACTACGACCGGGTGGACAACCGCTGGGTAAGCAAAGGCTACGCCGGTGTCGCGCCCGATCTTGCCGCTGCGCTGAAAGTTGCCGCAGCTGCGCCGATGCAGTTCGCCACCGGCAGCCGCGTGCAGTACACCCAGGCCAACTACCTGGTGCTGGTGGCGTTGCTGGAGGCGCACTACCGCAAGCCCTACCCGGCCATCGCACGCGAACGCATCCTGCAGCCCTTGAAGATGGCCAGCACCTCGTGGGGCGTTGCCAGCGTGCCGGCCCAGCGCGCGGCGGTGCCGTACATCGGCAAGGCCGGCGCATTGCAGCCGGCCAATGAAGACCCGTGGCCGAACTACGGCTGGGGCCATGCCGATCTGCAGACCACGGTGGGTGACATGAACCGTTTCCTGCAGGCGCTGGCGACCGGCAGGCTGGTGCGTACAGCGACTCTGGAAACGCTTTGGCAGCCGCAGAAACTGAGTGGTGGCGGCAGCAACTTCTTCTCCACCGGGTGGGACACCATCCGCAACGACGGCTACACCCAGGTCGGCCACGATGGTGGCACCCGTGTGCGTGCACGGCTGGCCTACAAGGGCACGCTGGCCAGCGGCTACTGGGTGTTCGTGTACCTGACCAATGGCAGCGCCCGCAATGTCTGGTCGAGCACGCTGGTGGAGAGCACGATGGCGGTCGCCGCGCCCGGGGAGTTTCCGCACGCGGTGCTGTCCGAGCGGCTGATCGCGTATGCGCTGGATGACAGCGTCGATGCGGATCAGCAGATGCACCGCTGGCTGCGCGACAGCAATGGCGTTCCCAGCGGCGAACTGGAGCGTGCGATCAATGCCGGTGGCTACGCCATCCGCGAAAGCCTCGGTGCCCGCAAGGCATTGAAGGTGTTCACCCTCAACACCGCGCTGTATCCGGAATCGGCCAACGTATGGGACAGCCTGGCCGAATGCCATGCGGCGCTGGGCGAAAAGGAAATCGCCGAGCGGCTGTACGCGAAATCCAAGGCGCTGGCGCACCCCTCCCTGTAGAGCCGGGCGATGCCCGGCTCTGGCTTTGGCAGGCCATCGAGTCGCACCGAAAATCAGCCAGGCACGGCTCGCCTCTTCATGAGGCGAGGCCAACGCCCCCGCTCAGTCGATGCAGGCGACGGTGCGCAGCACCGACTCCATCATCGCTGTGGCTTCGTCTCCGGCCTGCTGCTGGCGCCAGGCCACCACACCATCCGGGCGCACCAGCGTCGCACCCTCCGGCCCGATGCCGAAGGCATCACGGAACGCCGCATCGTCATCGGTCTGGATGTCCCCGCCCAGCGCCAGCACGTCAAGCGGCAGACCGAGGCCGACCGCGGCCTCGCGCGCGGCCCGCAGCCAACGCTGCGATCCACTGACCAGGGTGAAGTGCTGCACGAACAGGTCCACGGTCGAGACCCGCGCTCCCGCCTTGCGCACCCACACGTGCGGTGCTCGGGTGCCGGGCTGGCCTTTCCACGCGTCCGGCGCAGCCGCAGGTGGCAGCTCGGCGCCTGCGCCGATCACCACCGGGGAGCGCTGCAACTGGCCCAGCTCCATCGCCGCGTTGCCGTACAGCACAGCGTTCACCGGCGCACTCACCCAGCGCGCGTAGTCCGGCCGGGCGAAGGTCTGCTGGTGGCGCAGCCAGCCGATCGGTTGACGCTCGTCGCTGTAGCTGTCGAGCAGCGCGGGCGCGGATACGCCGGCCAGCACAAGCTGCAGTTTCCAGGCCAGGTTCCAGGCGTCATCGATACCGGTGTTGGCACCGAAGCCACCACGCGTGGGCGGCAGCTGATGGGCCGCGTCGCCCAGCAGGAACACGCTGCCATCGCGATAGCATTCCGCGATGCGCCCCGCCATTTCCCAGCGCCCGGTGGCCAGCAGCTGAACCGGCATGTCCGCACCGAGTGCGCTGCGCACGGCCTGCAACAGTTCATCATCGCTGCGCGGTTGGTCATCGTTGAACATCAACACCCAGCGGCCGTCGCCATAGGTGGTCAGGAACGCCTGCAGATCCGGCTGCGTGATCTGGAACTGCTGGACTCCCCGGGCCAGGTAGGCATCGGCCTGCTCGCAGCGGAACAGAACGCTGCGAAGCGTGCGCAGATGACCGACACCATGCCGTGCGATGCCCAGTTGTTCGCGCACCGGGCTGTCTGCACCATCGCAGGCCAGCAGATAGCGGGCGTGGATCTCATGGCGTTCACCTGTGCTGCCGTTCTCCAGCACCGCGACCACGCCATCCGCTGCCTGTCGCCATTGGAGCAGGCGATGGCCATAGCGCAGATCAGCCCCCCGCGCGAGCGTGGCTTCACGCAGGATCGGCTCGAGCCGGTCCTGCGCGATGGCCGCCCCGGTGCAGGGCGAAAACGTGCCCGGCGGGGTTTCGTGCTCGCCCGGCGTCCAAGGCAGCACCTCGCCCCACGCACCGGCAAGGCTCTCGGCGGTGACCCGCCGCAGGCGCGTTTCAGGTGGTGTCTGCGGGATGGCGCTGTCCAGGCCGCAGGCCCGGAAGTACTCCAGCGTATGCTCGGTGAAGCCCATCGCACGCGGATGCGGGGCGCTACCGGCGTGCTTTTCCACCATTACATGCGGAACACCGCGCAGGGACAGGAACAGGGACGCGGACAAGCCGACAAGGCTGCCGCCGACGATGAGGACGGGGGTGTGATGCATGGAAGAACTCCAGTTCGACAGTGCCGCAGGCAACGGCAAAGGACTGTGGTGGCTTCCACAAGGCGGTGCGCAGGTGCGGGCACGCGATGACAGGAAGCGGCACATGTCCGCCTTCTGTCGTGGTCCGCGGCCCGGAGGGGCTGGATTGTGGCCACAGGGGCTCGCCCTGCAGCTGGCCGGGGCTCACCACGCCGGCCCACCATTTTCGACCCCGCCATGGTGCGCGCAGGGCGCGCCGGTCGCAAGCCGGTGGCCGGCTCCGTTGGCGATCGGTCAGCGAGCGCCGCCAAGCGTGGGTTGGGTTCCGCAACAGCGCGTGGCCGCCATAGGCGACCAAGGGGTGACGTGGCTCCCACGAGCTGTTAACTTGCGCGCCACTTTCGTGGTTTACAGCATTTCCGCATGACGCTCTCGCCGTACCGCCCCACCCCCTCACTGCTGTTCCTGGCCGTTTCCCTCGGCCTCGCTTCCACTGCCGCTGCCGCCCCGCAGGCGACTACGCTCGATGCGGTGCAGGTCACCGCTGCCGATGCCAGCGCGCAGGCGCGCGAGGCGCTGAAGCGCATACCCGGCGCCAGCAACGTCATCGACATGGCCAAGGCCGACAGCCGACTGTCCAGCACTGCCGATGTGCTGGCCTACCAGCCGGGCATCAGCGCGCAGTCACCGGGCAACGAGGGCACCAAGGTTTCGATCCGTGGCTCGGGCATCAACCGGGGCCCGGGCGCGCATGCCTCGGGCATTGCCGTGTCGATCGATGGCCTGCCGCTGACCGGCCCGGGCGGCACGCCCTACGAGCTGCTGGAACCGCTGTGGCTGTCGCGCGTGGAAGTGCTGCGCGGCGCCAATGGTTTCGAGCGTGGCGCGCTGGCACTCGGCGGTGCCATCGACTACGTCAGCCGCAGCGGCCGCGATTCGGCGGGCGTGCAGCTGCATTACGAAGCCGGCAGCCGTGGCTACCAGAAGCGTGGCATCAGCTGGGGCGGCGTCAGTGGCGATGTCGATTACTTCCTGGCCTACACCGATACCGAATTCGACGGGTACCAGCGCCATGCGCGCGGCGATGGCAAGGGCGCGATGGCCAACATCGGCTGGCAGATCACCCCCGACCTGCAGACGCGCTTCTTCGTGCGCTACCGCGAGACCAATCACGAAACGCCCGGTCGCCTGACCCGCGACCAGATCCGCAACGATCCGCACGCCGCGAACGCGGCCAACCTGGCCATCGATGCACGCCGCCCGCAGCCGGGCAGCACCTGGGTGGGCAACGTCACCACGCTGCAGATCGATGAGGATTCCTCGCTGCAGGCCGGGCTGGTCTATCACAAGTACCCCATGGACTTGAACGAGAGCCTGTACCGCCAGCAGCTGGGCTACGCCAACCTCAATGCCACGCTGGACTACCGCCACCGCCACCGGCTGTTCGGCCTGGACAGCGAAACCACGGTCGGCCTGCGCGTCACCCACGATCTGGACGCCGATGTGCGCGAGTCGCTGCGCTTTGCCAGCAACGGCTATGCCGCCGGCACGCGCACGCGTGACTTCCGCCACCACGGCACCGACAGTACGCTGCACGTCAGCAACACCCTCGCTTTCAGTGACCGCCTGCGCATGCAGACTGGACTGGCGCTGATCAACACCCGCCGCGATGTACAGGTGACCTGGCCAAGCAGCGGCGGCCGCCTGCGCGACCACGACTGGGACTACGCGCCACGACTGGGTTTCACCTGGCAGCACAGCGCCCAGACCCAGTGGTTCGGCAACCTCAGCCGTTCGGTGGAGGCTCCGCACCCGTGGTCGATGATCTGGGGCTCGAACCAGTACTTCGGGCCGGGCAATGGCCCGTCCACCGGCCGCCAGCGCGCGCCGGTGCCGATGCAGAACCAGACCGCCACCACGCTGGAACTGGGCGCGCGTGGCGACGCTGCGCTGGGCCGCTGGGAGCTGACCGGCTACTACGCACACGTGAACCACGAACTGCTGAGCGTCGAGCTGCAACCGGTGCCGAACCTGTTCATCGCCGAGAACAACGCCAGCCCCACCGTTCACCGCGGCGTCGAAGCCGGGTTGGACAGCACGCTGTGGCAGGCTGCGCCGGGCCGCCTGTCGCTGCGCCAGGCGTATACCTTCAGCGACTTCCGCTACCGCCACGACGCGCGTTTCGGCAGCAACCGCCTGCCCGGCCTGCCGCGCCACGCGTACCAGGCCGAGCTGCGCTTCGATCACGCATCCGGCCTGTATGCCGCGCTCAATACCGAATATGCCTCGCGCATCGCCGTGGACTACGCCAACAGCTACTGGGCCGACAGCCATGTGATCTTCGGCAGCCGCATCGGCTACGACGCACCCGGTGGCCGCTGGCAAGCCTGGGCGGAGATGCGCAACATCGGCAACCGCCACTACGCCGCCACGGTCACGCCGGGCTACGACGATGCCGGAAAGGATGTCGCGCGCTCGACCCCGGGCGAAGGCCGTGGCGTCTATGCAGGCGTGCGCTGGCGCTTCGAGTGATTGCCGCAGGCGGCGCCGGCTGTGATCCGGCGCCGTCGTTCCAGGGTCAGCCGATACGCCAGGCCGGCAGGCGTTCACTGCGCTTCCAGATGGAAGGCGCGAGGCCGATCAGCACCAGTGCCGCCAGCCACTTCGGCGACGTACTCAGCAGCGTCGAACCGAGCGAGCCGTCGCTGGGTGCGAGCTGCTCCTGCCACGGGTTGTAACCCAGGTAGAGGATGCTGCCGGCCCACCACAGCAACGCCGCGCCGATGCCCACCAGCAGCAGGGCCAGCGTGCGGCAGGTCCAGCGCTGCGAGGTGGTGCCCCATTCCCGCGACGCCGCGATCAGCAGGCCCACCACCAGCAGCGACACCAGTGCCACCAGGCCGATATCGACCTTCGGTCCAATCCGCTCATAGCTGCAGGCCCGGCATCGCGCCTCTTCCGCGGCGGTGGCGGCTTCGGCGCCATCGGGCTGTCCGGCTGCGGGCTGCGCCAGTGCTGCAAACGGCAACAACACCGCCAGCAGCGTCACCATGATCCAACGAAACAACGTCCTGTTCCTGCGTGCAGCGACATCCATGCGCTCTTCCTCGTCAGTGGTTGTGTGTTTCAACGGGCGCCCGTGCCTCCGGCGCCCCTGTTCCCGATGCAGTACGACAAGCTCCCCATAGGCGAAACCGCCAGCACATGACTTCCGGGCGACCGCGATCATAGCCCACGGCCTGTTGCTGCTGAAAACAGGCCACGGCAGGGCCCGGTCAGCACGCAGCCTCATTACATCGCCTGGATCACCTGCAGCAGATGGCTCGCACCTGGCGCGAGCTCCTGCGCGAGCCAGCCCAGCACGGCGAAAAACAGCAGCAGGCCGAGCAGCGGCCAGATCGTATGCGACACGCATACCCGCCACCACCCCTGCTCCTGCATCCCCTGCATGCGCCGGTACAGGCCGCCGGCAATGGCCGCGTCCACCAGTAGTTCGGCCATCAGTACCGGTGCTGACCACACCACCCACACGCTGGCCAGCAGGACCGTCGCCACCAGAGCGACGATGCCGAGGATGGCCAGCAACGGCAGGCCGGCTTCGTCTTCGGCCAGCCCGGCCAACGGCAGCTCTCCGGCATCGCCACCGCTCACCGATGCCGACTCGTTCCAGGATGCCGATGCACCGCCGCCACCGGAATGGCCACCGGCACCGCTCCACGGTGATTCCACGGCGCTGCCGCGTGGCGACGGGCCACCACCGCCCACATCCGGCGACAGCCCATCCAGTACGTTGTCCCAGCGCCAGCGGATCCAGATCCACATCAGCAGCAGGAACACGCCGTAGGCCAGCAACACGGCCATCGGGTAGCGCAGCAGCATCGCGTCGAGACCGGCCAGGCGCAGCAGGTGCGAGGCAAGGAAACCGGCCGCGCCGGTCAGGGCGACGATCAGCGCCATCTGCAGGCGTGGCCAACCGCGCTGCTGCAGGTGCCGACGCGCGCGCACGACTTCGCTGCCGCGGTTCATCGGCAACTTCAATGGGCGAGGTGAACAATGGCGCGAGCGCTTCATGCCGCCGCCAGGGGGCGGAAGGCAGCGCGGCCAGGGACTTCGGGAACCTGATACTGCATGCGGACATCCTTGCCGGGCACGCGTAGGCGGTGATGGGCGGATTCTACCGCGGGCAGGTCCGCTGTCCAGACAGCGCTCCCATCCGGGCGATCCTCAGCTGCGGTCGATGATCCGTTCGATGCGGCCATCGGCGAACACGAACTCGCTCTGTCCCTGCAGTTCCAGCTCGGTGCCCGCACGCGGTCCATCGGGAACATCCTGCGCGAACACGCCGCGCCAACCGATCGTTGCGGTCGCCTGGTCACCATCGAACACCAGTGCCAGCAAGCGCTGTTCGCGCTCCCGGAACAGGGGCGCAGACTGCCGTGCCAGTTCGCCAAAGGCATCGATGCCTTCGGTGACCATCGTCAGCTGGCCACCACTGTGATTCTCGAAGCGCACGTTGTGCGCCAGCACAGCCAGCATGGCGTCGATATCGAAGCGGTTGTAGGCCTGCAGGTAGTGCTCGATCAACTGACGGCGGTGCGGTTCGTCCATGGCGGCATCCAGTCGTGGGCTGCTGGCGAGTCTCGCCTGCCCGCAGCGGTCGATCAAGGCCGCGCGGCCGCCTTCAGCAGCTGCGCGGCCACCTGGTCGAACGGGGCGATGTCCTGCAGCGCGCGGCACATCGCCACCGCGCCTTCCACGCTGGCGATCACCAGGCTGGCCAGCTCACCCGCCGCTGCCGGGGCATGCCCTTCGGCGACGAACGCCGAGGCGAGGTGGCCCTGCCAGCGCGCGAACACCTCGGCGGCAGCGGCGCGGGGTTGGCTGAGCGTCGCCTCCAGCGGTTCCTCCACGGCCGCAGCCAGCACCGGGCAGCCGGCGCGGAAATCAGAGCGCAGCAGACGCTCGCGCCACATCGCCAGGAACTGCTGCAGGCCCTGCACCGCGCCCGCCTTCAACAGCTCCACCAGCAGCGTCTCCACCTTGTCGCCGGCCATGTGGGTGGCGCGCGCCAGCAGCTCCTGCTTGCCGCCGGGGAAGTGATGGTAGGTCGAGCCCAAGGGCGCCTCGGCCAGCTTGGTTACCTCGCGGATGCTGGTGGCATTGAGGCCCACCCTCGCCAGCATCTGCGCTGCGGCATCGATCACGCGCTGGGGGGCATCGGACGGTCGCGGGCTCACGGCGGGGCTCCTTGCTAAGACGATCGTCATAGATTAGCGTACCGGCCGTTCTATAACAGTCGTCATAGCCATGAATCTCTGGTTCCGCCTGCTCCATCTGCTGCTGTGCAGCCTGTTCCGGCCGAAGCTGGACGCCCCGTTCGGGGTCTCGCGGCTGCAGTTCCGGGTGCTGCCCAACGACCTGGACAGCAACCTGCACATGACCAACGGCCGATACTGGAACATCTTCGATCTGGGCCGGCTGGATCTGATCCTGCGCATGGGCCTGGGCCGGGTGGCGCTGCGCGAGAAGTGGGCGCCGATCGTCGGTGCCGGCACCATCCAGTTCCGTCGCGAGCTGAAGCCGTTCCAGCGCTTCACCCTGGAAACACGCCTGGTGGGCTGGGTCGGCTCGCGGGGCATCATGGAGCAGCGGGTGCTGATCGGTGCCGAGCAGAAGATCGCCACGCGCGCGCTGCTGGTCACCGGCATCTACGACCGCCGTGCGCGACAGTTCCTGGGCATGCCGAAGATGATGGAAGCGATTGGCGTGGTCGCACCGCCTTCGCCGCCCCTCAGTGCGGCCGCCGAAGCGCTGCTGGCGGCCGATGCGGCGTTGAAGCAGGACGACGCCTGATCCTCAGGGAGCGGCCACGGGCATCGTGTGCTGTGCGCGCGATACGACCTGGGTGCGCCCTCCCACATGCAGCACGTACTCGAAGGACTGCCGCATGCGGCTGTATGCGCCGCCCTCCGGCACGCCATAGTTGGCACCCACGCTGAGGGTATGCCGGCCCGGCGGCAACGGCTTGAGCATCACCCAGTAGCCGTCGGCGGCGGCCAGCCGTGAGTGTTCGTCGCCGGCATCCATGCGGAAGCAGCCGTCACTGCGGACCCGATGCCTGCGCATGTCGCCCAGTGGCTGGCCATCCAGCAGCACCACTGCACTGATCAGGTAATCGTTGTTGACCGCCGCCCCGGCCTGCAGCTCCTTGCAGGACACATGCTCGTCCACCTGGTAGTGCGCCATGTTGATGATCGGCAGCAACAGGTACTTGCCGGCCGGCACCACGCATTCGCGATGCGGCTGGAAGCGGCCGTTGGTGCCTGCCAGGTTCCAGACCGGGCCTTCCTGGCCCACATCGCACACACGGCCATCCGGGTCGAGATAGGGCGCGCCGCCCTGGCTGTCGGCCCAGCGCCACCAGCGGGCGGTCCATTCGGCCAACGCAATGCCGCCCACCGGTTCACGCGTCAGCGGCGACGGCACTGCCGTGCCTGCGCTGAATGCCGGCACGGCAGCCAGCAGCAAGGCCACCGTTGCGCCGCCGCGGCGCAGCCACCTCTGGATTCCCTTCCGCATCACCCACCCCATCGTCCCTGGCGGCCACGCTGCGTGGCCGGCTGCCACGCCACTGTACCGTGACGGACTAGACCTTCGGCATGTTCTTGGTCACGCAATGGATGCCGCCACCGCCACCGGCGATGGCGTCGATATCCACCTGTTCGATCACGCGGCCGGGATACATTTCTTCCAGCAGTTCACGGCAGAAGCCATCGGCATCGTCGTCACCGAACTGCGGCGCGACCACCGCGCCGTTGATCGGCAGGTAGTTGATGTAGCCCATGGCCAGATCGTCGTTGTCGCGGGTATGCACGTTGTCGCGCCCGTCCAGTGGCGGCGGCAATGTGTGCACCTGCAGGCGACGGCCATCGGCATCGGTGGCCGCGCGCAGGATGTCCAGGTGCTCACGGGTCAGATCGTGATCGTAGGACTCCGGATCATTGTCCAGGTTGGCGATCACCACGCCCGGCCGCACGAAACGCGCATAGAAATCCACGTGCGCATCAGTGATGTCCTCGCCGGCGATACCGGGCAGCCAGATCACCTTGCGCAGTCCGAGGTGGTGCTTCAGCTCCGCCTCGATATCGGCGCGCGACCAGTCCGGATTACGGTTGCGGTTCACCCAGCAGCTCTCGGTGAGGATCGCGGTGCCATGGCCGTCGACTTCAATGCCGCCGCCCTCGCCCACCAGATCGCTTTCCAGCAGCGTCGCGCCGGTCACCTGCGCCAGCCATGGCGCCACCGCGCCATCATTGCGAGCGCTCTGCTTGCCACCCCACCCGTTGAAGTTGAAGTCGACCAGGCCCAGCCCGCCCTGGCCATCGGTGACGAAGCAGCCGCCGTAGTCGCGCACCCAGATGTCATCCAACGGCACCTCGAGAAACTCGATGTTGTCGCGGCCGCAGCGGTCCTGGGCCTGCTTCAGCTGCGCCGGGCGGCACAGCACGCTGACCGGCTGGTGGCGGGCGATGGTGCGGGCCAGGCGGGCCACAGCGGTATTCACTGCATCGGCCTGCGCACCCCAGACCCGCGGCTGCGCGGCGAAGGCCAGGAAGACGCGTTCCTGCGGGCCGTGCTCGTCCGGCATGCGCCAGACGCCCGCACCCGGCCCCGCTGCGGACACGCGGCCTGGAAGCCCCGCCAGGCCGAGGGCGGCCAGGCCGCCAAGACCGGCGGCGCCCGCCAGCTGGGTGAGGAAATGACGACGGCTGCTCATGACGGGCTCCAGGGCCGGTGTGGGATGGGGACTATGCTGCGCTTGCCCACCCATAAGGACAAACGATAGATTCAGCCATCAATTGAACAGTTCTTCTTATCAAAATGCTTAAGCACTGGCCCCCGCTGAATGCGCTGCGTGGTTTCGAGGCCGCCGCCCGCCTCGGCAGCTTCCACCGTGCAGCGGAAGAACTGCACCTGACCCAGTCAGCCATCAGCCAGCAGATCCGGGGCCTGGAGGCGTCGCTGGAGCAACCGCTGTTCTTCCGGCAAGGCCGCAGCGTCACCCTCACCGATGCCGGCATCGACCTGCTGGAAACCACGCAGGCGCTGCTGCGACAACTGGCCAGCGGTATCCGCCGGCTCGATCAGTACCGCAAGCCGAATCAACTGATCGTCAACACCAGCCCGGCCTTCGCCCGCCATTGGCTGGTACCGCGCCTGGCCAGTTTCCACCACCTGCATCCCGGCGCCGACCTCTGGCTGCTGACCAGCGAGGACGCACCGGACATGACCATGCAGACGCTGGACGTGGCGGTGCGTGACGACCTCGACTCACAGGCGCAGTGCCAGCATCGTGTGCTGCTGCAGGACCGTCTCTATCCGGCCTGCCATCCGGCCCTGCTTGCCACGCCTGTGCACGAACGCCTGACCCTGCATGGCGAGCGCGAAATGGACTGGAGCCAGTGGCAGGTACAGGGCGGTGCCGACGTCGGCCAGCGCCGCGAAGGCATGAACTTCTCCGAGCCGGGGCAGTTGCTGGATGCCGCGTGCCAGGGGCTGGGGATCGCGCTGGTCAGCGAACTGCTGGCAGAACGCGCCTGCGAACAGGGGCTGCTGCAGCCACTGGATGATGCACGCGTGCGCGGCCCGCGCTGGAGCTGGCTGGTGCACGAAGACAGCACAGCCGATCCGCTGGTGATCAGTTTCTGTGAGTGGCTGCTGGCGAACCTGCCCGCTGAAGCGGCTTCTGCTGCAGCGCGCGATTGACTGCCGCCTCGGCCAGCGGCGCCATCACCGCATATCCCTTCGCAGTGGGATGCACGCCGTCGTCGGCCAGCTGCGGGTCCAGGCCGCCGGCCGCATTGGCCATCGGCGTGTAGTAGTCCAGATAGACCAGCTGCTGCGCATCGGCATAGCGCTTCAATGCCGTGTTCAATGCCCGTACCCTGGGCGCGGGCGATGTGCCCGGCAGCCACGGGTAGTCGCTGACCGGCAGCACCGATGCCAGCACCACACGAATGCCATGCGCGCGGGCCAGGTCCACCATCGCGTGCAGGTTGTCTTCGATCATCGCCTGCGTGGCCGGGCCTGTGTTGCCAGCAATGTCGTTGGTGCCGGCCAGGATCACCACCACCTGCGGTTTCAGGGCCAGCACGTCCTGCGGGAAACGCACCAGCATCTGCGCCGTGGTCTGGCCACTGATACCGCGGTTGAGCCAACCGTTGCCCGGGAAGAACGCCGCACTGCCTTCCCTGCCCCAGCCTTCGGTGATCGAGTCACCAAAGAACACCACGCGTGGTTGCCCCGCTACGGCGGCAGGCAGCCGTGCGTTGGCATCGCGGTAACGCTGCAGTTCCGGCCAATCGGCCAGGCGCTGCTGCATGAAGCGCACTTGGTCCGGACGCAGGCGCTCGACAGGTTCCAACAGCAACGGGTTGATGGCCGGTGCATCGGCGGCCGACCCGTGGGCAGCCAGCGCGATACCGAGGGCAAGCGCGGCCAGGCCGACGGACAAGGAACGCATGGGGTCTCTCCCTGGAGGTCCGGGCCAGTCTAGCGCGTGGCCCTGCGCTTACCGCGCCGCCGACCGCGCAGCCACACCCGTCACCTTGGCCGGCATCCACATGCCTGGGGTCCAGCCGCTGGCGGCCAGGATCGCCTTCGGGTTGTCCTGCTGGATCAGCGCACGCACCGCATCGCGCTTGTTGCTGGCCTGCAGGTAATAGGCCTTGGCGATGCGGTAGCCCACCCAGTACCCGAGGTCATAGGGCTCCTGCGATCCGGGCTTGTAGTTGTACAGCCACGGCGACAGATCGATGCTGTCCACATCCAGCGCGAAGGCGCTTTCGATATGCACTTCCCGGCCACGGGTCCAGGCGGCATGCCGACCGTTGCCGACGTTGCCGGAAATCAGTTCAGCAATGAACTCGGCGATGCCTTCGCCCAGCGAAACACGCAGCACTGTCGCATGCGCGTCTCCCGGCTCGAAGTCGGTCAAGCCGGTCTGCTGGATGTGCACGTACTCGTGCGCGATCACGTGCACGAAGCGGTCCTGCACGTTGGGATTCATGAAATCGGCTGCGCACAGCGCTTCCAGGCCGATGATCACCCCGCTTTTCGAGGTCAAACCGACCGGCCGGCCACGGCCGACCGCGATGGTCACCGGCGGAAACGTGGCCTGCGGATAGATTGCCTGCAGGTTGCCGAACACCTGCACCAGGCGCTGCTTCACCGCCGGCAGCTCCGCCAGGCAGCTGCGGCCCTGCGCGTACAGCTCCGGCTGGCTGGCAATGGCCTCGGCAATACGCTCGGGCGTCACCCGGCGAGCCTTCGCCAGCTCACCCAGGCCTGCACTGCCTTCAGCCAGGTAGCCGGCCAGCTGGGCAACAGTCGGCTTGCCGCCGGTACTGTCGTAGAGCGCGTAGAAGCGGCTGGCATCGGTGGTGAGGATCTGCGGTCCCGGCGGGGTAGCCGCCGACGCCACGCCAACCACCCCGGCACAGGCCAGGGCAAGCAGGCAACGCAGGAGAATGGACATCGCTCCGTCCTTGGTGGAGTGCATGCGAAGCGCGCAATCTACCACTCCGCCCCGGCCGCCGCAGCCGGTACATGCAGGCCCTTCGGGGCTGTGCCAGACTCACTCTGGCACCTGCCACGGATGATGGAGCACCGCACGATGATGATCGTTCCCGCGTACTGGGCCGAAGCCCGCCTGCAGGCCCGTTTCCGTGGCCGGCCGGTGGTCGTGCGCCGCTTCGGCTGGTCCGACGAAGGGCCTGCCGAAGCCCAGGCCCACGCTGACACGCGGGCCAATGAAGCCCTCAATGCGATCATCGCCGGACAGCAGCTTCCGCGCCGCGAAGTGCGCAGCAACTATGGCGTGGAGGGCGTACCGATCCGCGAGCAGATCGTGCAGCGCGACGGCGACGTCATCATCACCCGCAACAGCTACGGCGCGCTGTGCCTCAACAGCCCCGACGTGCTGTTCGCCGACATCGACCATGCGCAGCCGCCGGCCGGATGCGTGATACCGGCCATCGTCGCGGCGGTCGTGCTGCTTGCCGGCGCGGTCATTGGCACCCTGCTCTGGCACTGGCTGGTGGGCCTGGTACTCGGCGTGGCGGCAGTACTGCTGGTCAACGCCGCGCTGCTGATGCGGAGGAAACAGCGCCTGGCCGCCGCCGGCGGTGCTGAAGGTCTTGCGCTGAAGCGCGTGGACGCCTTCAGCGCACAGCACCCCGATTGGCACCTGCGCACCTACCGGACGCCGGCCGGGCTGCGCGTCCTGGCGATGCATGCCACGTTCTCGCCCGAGCAGGCGCTGGCGCAGGACTTCTTCAAGGCGCTGGGTACCGATCCGTTGTACGCACGCATGTGCCGCCTGCAGCATTGCTTCCGTGCGCGGCTGAGCCCCAAGCCGTGGCGTGTCGGCCTGCGATACCGCATCCGCCCGCCAGTGGCGGCCTGGTCATCCGAGCAGGCCAGCAACCCGGATCGTCTGGCCTGGATTGCCGATTACGAAAAGAAGAGCGCCGGCTTTGCCGCGTGCACCTACCTGCGCAGCTACGGCGATACCACCCGCGTGCATGCCAAGGCCGAACATGTGCGCGAACTGCACGACCGGCTGTCACACGCGCAGGACCGGCTACCGCTGGCGTGAGCGCAGCAAGCGCTCAGTCCACGCCCTGCACGAACGGCTGCCCTGCCAGGGTAGTGCCCAATCGCATCTCGATCTGCTGCCCGCCCTTTTCGAAGGTTGTTGCGCATTGCTTGGCGCCCTTCTGGCATCCGACTTCCGGAAAGCCCTCAAGTGACTCGGGGGCGCCCTGCACCCTGCTCGCCTGCCACCCTGCCGCATCCAACAGGCGCTTGGCCTTGGCATACGGCATGCCGGCGACAATGCCCAGCTGCGTCAGTTCGGACGGCAACGGTTGGGCCGATGCCCATGAGACAGGGATCAACGACAGCATTGCAGCAAGAAGGATCGCTTTCATTGCATCGACCTGAAACAAGCACACGGACTCAGACTAGCCCATTTGCATGACGGGCGAATGTGCTGGTAACACGTTGTTACCGGGTCTCCACAGTCGACGGCATAACGCGCCTGAATGGTCATCTGGCACTGACTTCGCGCCCAGGGGCGCAGCCCAACGCCTCCAAAGCAAGCTCGTTGCGCAGCCGGCCCTGCAGCCATCCGATCTGGAAGCGCTGGCGTGAGCGCTCACCCTTCGGCAGCAACGCATTCAGCGCTTCGCTCAACGCCGGCCGCCACTCATCCGGCGTGCGAGCCAACACCTGGTGATCGAAAGTGGGCGAAGACAGCCGCTTCCACGGCAGCATCATCACCTTCTGCGAGGTCGATACAAGCACCACGTCCGGGCGACCCGATCGTTTCACTACCACGGTCATCAAGGGACCGTCATCGGTCCACATGCCTTCGAAATGCCGTGCGACGCGCCATTGCAGGTCGTGCGTGGCCAGCGACTGTCGTGCCCACTCCTGTTGCCGGGAAAACGAGCATTTGGACTCCGGAATGCGGCGCAGGCCGGGATCCAACGCCAGCATCGCCGGCCGGTCCAGGCGCGCGGCGATCCGTTCCACGCTGGCCCGCCGGGTCAGCGCAGGTGCCCCCAGTGCCGTCTCGAACGCGGTCATCGCACCGGCCGACAGCAGAACCGGCAATCGCGCTTTGGCGCCAGGCGTCTCGGCAATCTGTACGCGGGTGACCACGCCACGCGCATCGCGCTGAATGAGCCAACGTTCCGAAACACTGCCCCAGCCATACCAGTCATACGTCACCTGGACACTCATTGGTGATGGAGAGGCCATCGCGGCGGGCGCAGCGCTCAACATTGCCAGTGCCAACAACCACGTCTTCATCGGGCTTCCTTACCTCGGGCCAACAGCAGCCGAGCATGGCTCGGCTCTACAGAATGCAGGAAGGCCGCCCTTTGGCGGCCTTCCAGATCCTTACTTTGCGTTCTTCACGTAGGTGTCGAACCAGTTCAGCATTTCCGACACCAGCTGCTCGTTCGATTCCAGCGCGGTATACCAGTGCGGCTCGTTCGGCAGCATCACCAGGCGGGTGGTGCCGCCGTTGCCGCGGATCGCCTGGTACAGCTTGCGCGACTGGAACGGCTCGGTGCCGGGGTTGGCGTCGTCCTCGCCGTGGACCAGCAGCAACGGCAGCTTGATCTTGTCGGCATAGAAGAACGGCGACGCCTTCAGGTACACGTCCTGCGCCTGCCACACCGAGCGGCGCTCGTTCTGGAAGCCGAACGGGGTAAAGGTCTTGTTGTACGAACCGCTGGTCGCCACACCGGCCTTGAACAGCTTCGTGTGCGCGATCAGGTTGGCGGTCATCAGGCCGCCATGGCTGTGACCGGTCACGCCGATGCGGTTGCGATCGACCACGCCCATGTCCACCGCCTTGTCCACTGCCGCCTTGGCGTCAGCTTCCAGCTGCTCCAGGTAGGTGTCGTAGGCGTTCTTCGGGTCACCCACGATCGGGAACGAGGCGTTGTCGATGATCGCGTAGCCGGCCAGCAGCATCAGGCGGTACGGTTGCAGACGGGTGAAGGTCTGCTGCGAACCGGACACCTGCCCTGCCTGCGCGGCGTTGGCGAAGTCGGCCGGATAGGCGTACAGGATCGCCGGCACACGCTGGCCTTCCTTGTAGCCCGGCGGCGTGTACAGGGTGAACGACAGGTCCACGCCGTCGGCGCGCTTGTAGGTCACCAGCTGCTTCTTGATCTGGCGCACTTCCGGGGTCGGGTCGACCAGCTTGGTCAGCGCGGTTGCGGTGGAGGCGAACTGAGCCTCGCCGGCCTTCGCGTCGGCCACCGCATCCCCCTGCTGGCGGATGAAGGCATTCGGCGGATCGATCACCGACTGGTGCCAGGTCAGGTAGCGGCCCGGCGTGCTGCTGAACCCGAGGAACTGCTCGTAGGCATCGGCGCTGCTGCGGAACAGGCGCTCGCTCTTCAGTGTGCCCAGGTCCAGGCGGTCGAGGAACGGACGGTCGCCCTGCGGCGAGGCGCCACGGCCGCTGAGGAATACATGGTTGCCCTCGCGGCGCACGACCCGCGCGCCATTCGGCAGGCGGGTGAAGACCAGGTCGCCGGGGTTGCCGTACAGCTCATCGCTGGACATGTCCCACAGCAGGCGGCCTTCTTTCTTCGGCTGGTCCACATCGACGATGCGGGTCTGCATCCAGTGGCGGTTCTCGTCGTTCTCGTACTGGAACGCCACGGCAGGATCGGCGGTCCACGCGTAGCCTTCGAAGCGCTGCGCAGTGCGGGTGATCTCGACCGGCTTGCCGTTGAACGGCGCCTTCAGCATCAGCACGCGATCGCGATGCGGCACGTTGACCTTCCAGTCGCCCTTGTCCAGTGCTTCGGCATAGACCAGGGTGGCCGGATCGGTGGCACGCCAGTCGAAACCGCGCGGGCCTTCCGGCACGCCGTGCACCGGCACGCGGTCGGCCAGCGGCAGGCTGGCGATCGCAGTGCTGCGCCCGCTGCTGATATCCAGCACGGCCACGTCGTTGGCAAAACGCTGGTAGGTCACCGCGTGCGAATACGGTGCCTTGATCGATTCGGTCAGCACGTGCACGCCATCGGGTGCGGCGCTGACATCGTTGAACAGTGCCGGCTGGCCGACCGGACGCACGCTGTTGGCGGCGGTATCGACCACGGCCAGCTGCGAAGCGCCGTAATAGGCAAACAGCTTTTCGTCATGCACGCTGGTCAGCGTGTCGCGGGCTTCATAGGTACTGCTTTCACCACTGCTGCCCAGCGACTCCTGAGCGTCCGGGCCGGTCGGCACGCCACCATTGGACGGCGCCGGGCCCTGGTTGGCCGGAACCAGCTTCACCAGCAGGTTCTGGCTGCTTCCCAGCCACTGCACGGTATTGCCGAAGATCGGGTTCAGCTGCACGTTCGGCACCTGCTTCACCTGGCCGGTGGCAGCATCGCCCACCCACAGCTGCACGCTGGTATCGACCGCATTCTGGAAGGCGAAGTGGCTGCCGTCGGCCGACCACAGCGCGCCGGTGGCACAGCCCTGCGGCAGGTTGACCTTGGTCTCCTTGCCACTGCCGATGTCGACCAGGGTGAAGTCGGCCACGCAGGCCGGAATGCCATAGCCGCCGGGAGTGTCATGGCGGCTGCGGTTCTTCGGCTCCAGGCGCACGCCGGCCAGCTTCAGGTACGGCTGGGCGACGCGGCTGATCGACGGGTAGGTCTGCGCGGTGGTCAGCAGCAGGCGCTGGCCGCCCGGGGCCACGTTCGGTGCCGGCGGCGGCGGGGCCTTCAGCACCTTGAGCAGGTGTTCCGGCGGCTTCGCGTAATCGGCCAGCGCCGGGCCTGCGGCCAGCAGGCCGACGGTGGCAACGGCAACAGCCGCCGCCAGAGAGGTTCGACGGATCAGCATCCTTATCCCCTGGGTGTGAGTGGATACCCGGAATCGGGCATGGACCCGAATCTAGCACCGCAGGGGCACGCGTGAATGGGCCGGAAGGACTAGTGGCCGGATGGGGCAAAGTGCCGTGCTGGCAGGCGCCGGCGGCCGGCGCCTGCCAGCCATGGCCAGGTACTACTGCTGGGCGTGCAGGTCCCAGGTGGCCAGGTAGTCCGGGTCGACCACGATCATGCCGCTGCTGCGCATGCGGTACTCACCTGGCTCGGCGGGCTGGTAGTGATCGAGCATCGGCGGCAGGTAGCGCTCGTGGCCATCATTCTCGTCGGCCAGTACCACGCCTTCGACGGCGCTGATGCGCAGCACCGTACCCGCGTACTGTTCCAGCCCCTGCACCTGGCCGTCACCGCCATAGCGGGTCACGCCGACCAGCACCACCTTGCCGATCATTTCCTCGACCTTGGCATCGTCCAGGATCGGCAGCATGGGAGTGAATTCGTCGTTCATCGGTGCACCTCCAAAGCCTGCAGGAACATCGTGGACAAGGCACCTTCCGCGCGCGGTGGCCACCGGCGGCATCGCAAGGTGCACACTGAAAGCGGGTATCCAGGGGAATCGCAGCGCCGGCACACGAATGCCGGTTCCGCGAGGATGGGTGTGGGCAACTGGTGCGTACGGCGGCCATCCTTGCCGGCAGAGTGACCGTATCAGGCCAGGGTCAACACCACGCGTTGCATAGCGTGCAGGATGATGCGTGACAGCTGCGCTGTAGCGGCATGACAGCCTCCCGTTGAAGGTTACACGCGGGTGGAATGCTCCATTGACGCCGATGCTGCCATCGGCAACGGAAGGGTGAAGTGAAGACTGCGCCGCATTTTCCCCTCCCTGCCGTTTTCGTGCGAATCAATTGCGCTTAACCTCTGCTTCATCCGGCGGCCCCTAGGGTCAGCCTTCAATCTGCAAGGAACGCACATGCCCCGGTACGCATTCATACGACCGTGGACCATCGCTTTGTCCGTGGCCACGCTCTGCGCCTGCGCACATGCCGCTGACCGCACGCCGACTTCTCAAGGAACCGACACCATGGCCCCCTCCGTATCCGAGACCACCCCGCCTTCGCTTGATGCCGGGCAGCTGCTGCTGCGCCTGCTGGACCTGATCAAGACCACGACCTCCACCCGCGACCTGACCGCCGAACGCCTGTCTGCCGCAATGCAGGCACCGGCACAGACCTTCGGCCCCGGGCACTTCGGCTACGGCGGCACACTGACCCCGGAATGGGGCTACGGCCTGGAACTGAAGCGCGCCGGCGCCGCCGATGCACGACTGGACCTGAACTTCATCGACACCAGTGCCGGCCGCAAGGCCTCGGCTGCAGCCATCTGCCAGATCGACTTCAACCACTTCGCCTCGGCACTGGATGCGGCGGGTTTCAAGCGCCAGACGGTGCGCGGCGAACACGGCCGGGTGATCCATGAGCGCTTCAATCGACCGCAGCTGAGCATCAAGGTCGACACGATGCCAGAGAACCCCAACGCCACCGGCGATGCCACGCATGCCTGCGTGCGTCTCGTGACCGTGCAGTAAGGGGAGGCAGCAATGACGACCCTTTCAGCAGAAACCGAACGCCTGCTGGGCGAGTTCGCAGGCAAGACCGACGTCACCACCGACCAGGTCGACAACCTGCGCAGGATCATCGCCGAGTCCCCTGTCCTGGCAAAGCAGGTGGACGCTGCCATCGCCGCAGGCCACCTGAAGCACTTCGAACTGCAGCCGGCCGAGACCAACGCAGGTGGCACCTACCTGGGCGATACCAAGTCAATCGCGCTGCCCGCATCGGCGCTGTCCACGCCAGCGGCGCCGGACACGCTGGATGCGGCGGACCTGACCTTCGTGCTGGGCCACGAAATCCAGCATGGGTTCAACCACGCAGGGACTGAGCGTGCGCTGGAGCAGTTCGACGCCGATCTGGCGGAGGTTGCCGGTCGCCCCACCGGTCATGACTACACCGAGGCGATCGGCACCCTGCTGGCCGCCAACCGGCGCGATGAGGCCTCGGCCAACATCGAGGGCTGGAACGCCCTGGCAAGCCGGGTCCGGGCTGCCAGGCCGGACGCCACGCTGGGCGACCTGTACGACGCCAGCACACGCTCGAAACAGTTCGTGGGCCTGCAGCCGGGTCCGCCGGTCACCTATGCTGCGCACCCCGACCTGACGCTCAACGATGACCTGAGCATGACCGCCACGGCAGCCAACATCGAAGGCATGGGCAAGCACTACTACGACGAGGGTGTGAGCTCACGACTGGGCCACAACAGCAATTCGGATTACCAGAACTACTACGGTTCCTACGCCATCAGCCTCGCCTGCCAGTATGAAGCGGTCAATCCGGCGCCGGACGGCATCAGCCGGATGGAGGTCAACATGCGGAAGCTGGGCCTGCAGGAGAGCCTGCTGGAGCAGAACGGACTGGACTTCGGCGAGGCTTCGCCTCCGCGCCAGCCGTACTTCGATACCAGTACCTCGCCATCCACGCTGCGCTACTTCGACCACACCGCAGCTACGCACGTCCACGTGCCGATCACCGCGCAGCCACCCGGCAACACGCCGGTACAGCCGGCGGGTGCCGACATGCCGAACGTCCTTCCGGAGGGACGTGACCGTTCCCTGCATGAGCAGATCCGCGGCAAGGTGGCCGAACTGGATGCCGCCAACGGGCGCAGCTTCGATGCGTCCAGCGAACGCCTGAGCGCCAGCCTGCTGGTGCTGGCCCGCGAGAACGGGCTGGACCGGGTCGACCACGTGGTGCTCAGCCAGCAGACCGGGGGCGCGGCCGCGGCGCAGAACATCTTCGTGGTGAAGGGGGCGCTGGATGATCCGTCCTCCCTGCGCGCGCACTCGCCCACCGCAGAGGCGGCGCAGCGCCCGGTGCAGGAAAGCCTGGACAATCTCGCCGTGGTCAACCAGCGACAGGCCGAACAGGCCTCGCAGGAACAGACCCGCCAGCGCGAACAGGTGCAGGAACAGCAGCGCAGCGCGTTGTCGCACTGAGGGCAGACGGGAGGGAGCCGCCGCGGCATGGCCCGGCGCTCCCGCCCCGGCAGCACGCTAGAATGCGTCCATGCGCACCGTACATGCCCTCCGCTACATCACCCCTCTGCGGGAAGGCGGCTCCCTGCCCGCCGTGGTCGAGACCGACGACGACGGGATGGCCGTGCTGAAATTCCGTGGCGCCGGCCAGGGCCCGAAAGCGTTGATCGCCGAGCTGATCGCCGGCGAGATGGCGCGCACGCTGGGCCTGCCGATTCCGGAAATCCTGTTCGTCGAGCTGGATCGCGAGTTCGCACGCACCGAGCCCGACCCGGAGATCCAGGAGCTGATCCGCGCCAGCGAGGGCCTGAACCTGGGCCTGGACTACCTGCCCGGTGCGATCAATTACGATCCGGCGGCCATGCCGGTGGATGCCGACCTCGCCTCGCGCATCGTCTGGTTCGATGCATTCACCAGCAATGTCGATCGCACCACCCGCAACCCCAACCTGATGGTGTGGCACCGCAGGCTGTACCTGATCGACCACGGCGCGGCGATGTACTTCCACCACGATTGGGCCAACGCCGGCGACGCCTGCGAAAAGCCGTTCGTGTTGATCCGCGATCACGTGCTGCTGTCGTTCGCCAGCCGCATCGCCGAGGTGGATGCGGAGCTGGCTGCACGCCTGACCGATGCCGAGATCGAGCGCATCGTCGGCCTGGTGCCGGACAGCTGGTTGCTGGGCGAGCCGGCATTCGACAGCCCGCAGGCCTACCGCCAGGGCTATATCAACTATCTCAAGCATCGCCTGAAAGTGCGTGCGGTGTTCGTGCAGGAGGCCCTCCGTGCCCACGCTGCACACGTATGACTATGCGGTCATCCGCGTCGTGCCGCGGGTGGAACGCGAGGAGTTCATCAACGTCGGGGTGATCGTCTCCTGCCCCGGCGCGCGCCATCTGGAAGCGGCCATCGCGATCGATCCCGAGCGCCTGCGTGCCTTTGCGCCAGCGCTGGACCAGGACGCGCTGCAACCGTGGCTGGATGCGATCGTCGCCATCTGCCGTGGCGACGCCAGCGCCGGACCGATCGCGCAGCTGCCCGCGCGCGCCCGCTTTCACTTCCTCACCGCCAAGCGCAGCTCGGTCGTGCAGATGTCCAGCACGCATGTCGGCCGCACGGCCGATCCGGCGGGCGTGGTGGAACACTTGATGGCGAAGATGGTGCGGGTGCCGGAATGACCGGTACCTGCCACGGTCACAGTGGCAGCCTTCGCGCGATGTAGTTCACCACGTTACCGATCGCATCCGGATCGACATTGGCCAGGCCGACGATCACATAGCCCTGCGCGGGCAGCACCACGATGGCACTGTTCGATCCAGGTGCACCGCCTTCGTGGCCGTACTGGTGCTCCCTGCCCTCGCCCTGCACCACGAAACCAAAGCCATACCAGCCTTTGTGGTTCTGCGCCGTGGTGGCCTGCCGTAGCAATGCAGGCGAGACCAGCTTCCCGCTTTGCAGTGCCTCGGCAAACTTCATCATGTCGGCCACCGTGCTGTAGCCACCCCCGGCTGACATGCCGCGCCAGGGCAGCGACTTCGTTTCACGGACCCATTGCCCATCCTGCTTCGTGTAGGCGACGGCACGCTTCGGAACGCTCACAGTTTCAGGCTCGAAGCCGGTGCCGGCCATGCCCGCCGGCCGCAGGATGCGCTCCTCCACATACGCGTAGTACGACTGCCCCGAAACGGCTTCGATGATGCGTCCCAGTACGATGAAGCCATAGTTGGAGTAACTGTCCTGGCTGCCCGGCGTGAACTGCGGTGCATCCCTGGCGAAGCGCTGCACGTAGTCGTCCAGGGTCTTCAGCGACGCCGAATACTGCTCGAAATCATCGCCGAAGAAATCCCCCAGGCCACTGGTATGTGACAGCAGCTGGCGCACGGTCACGCTGTTGGCGACGGCCTTGTTCGGATAGTCCGGCAGGCACTTGCCGATCGTGTCATCGAGTCCGAGCTTGCCGGCCTGCACCAGCTGCAGGATCGCCACGGAGGTGAACATCTTGTTGGAGGACGCAAGGCGGAACTGCGTATCCACGCCCACTGCAATTCCGGCGGTGCGATCGGCATCGCCACCGCGCCAGTCCAGCAGCAGCTTTCCGTTCCGTGCCACCTGCAACGCACCCGACAGCGCGTCCTGCGCCCGCAGCGCCTCCAGTTTCGCTGCCGCATCGGCCATCAAGGCAGGCAGTTCAACCCGTGCCGGCTTGTACTTGTCCGGCGTTTCAGTGCCTTCGATCCGGAACTGCTTCAGCTGCGCCGGGTTGGCCGGGTCCATGACCGCCGTCACCCACATCGCACGTTCGCTCAGCTGGCCCATTACCAGCCGCTTCTCCTGGCCGGGCGCGCGCTCGATTGTTTCCAGTACGCTCAGCGGGCCGGTGCTCCCGCGGAACTCAAGATAGTCCTTGGGACTGCTGCCTTCCTTCTTCGCATATCTGTCGGCGAATGCCTGCAGTGCATCGAGGCTGCCTGCATTGAAGGCCGCAAGCCAGTCATCGATGGCCTCCTGCGCGCGTGGATGCGCACGCTCGCCGAAGGCTGCGCCCACTGCCGGAAAAGCCGAAAGGGTCATCAACACCGAACAGGCCAGTACATTGCAGAGAAGCAGGCGTCCAACAGCCTTCATGGCAGCTCCTTCGCGGGTATCCCTGGACGCATCCTAGATGATGGGGCGGCCCGCTGCATCCACGCTAGGGACTCTGCCGCAACACCTCGACCGTGACGGTGAATGCCTCGATGCGATGCCATTCGCTCCGCGCATGCGGCAGCGATTCCACGCCCATGCCGATCTGGTATCTCATCCCATCCGGGCCATCGCGCCAGTAGTACGGCGCGCCATTGCTCCAGCCGCAGCAGACGTAGCGCAATGCAGGCATGCCAAATGTCCGGCGCAGATAGGCTTCCACCTGTACTGCCTGGGCGCCGGGAACGCGGTAGCGGGCCTGCATGGGCTTGATGTAGGACGCGTCATCCTGGCTGCAGCCCAGGTATTCCAGTCCCGCAGGCTTCCGGCCCATCGCCTGCAGGAAATCCTGGCATTCGATATCCGGCCGTGCCAGGCCGTCCGCACGCCCCTGCGCTTCCCACGCGGCCAGTGCCTGCGCAGGCGCCTGTTGCGCAATCACGCTGGCGGCGAACAGCAATGCTGGCAGCGCCAGCAGCAGGCGCGCACCACGCAACGGCAATCGGGGCAACATCCCAGGGCGATCCTTCGCAGACGGTCGCGGGAATGCTAACCGATGCCGCGCTATGGCCGCGCCATCGTCTGCTCGCTGAAACGTGCCACGCAGAAGTCCAGGAAGCTGCGCAGCTTGGGCGTCAGCTGGCGGTCGCGCGGATACACCAGGTTGATCCACGTCGACACTGGCACGTAGTCCGGCAGCACTTCCACCAGATCACCACGCGCCAGCGCGGCGGCGAGCATTTCGTAAGGCTGCAGGATCAACCCCAGCCCGCCGACGGCCGCTGTCAGCAGCGGCTCGGCCTGATTGACCATGAAGCGGCTGGACACCGGCACGGTCAGCACGCTGCCGTCGGCATCACGGAAGCTCCAGCGGGTGCGGATGATCGAATGCGCGAAACCCAGGCACTCGTGCCGGCTCAGATCGGCCGGATGGACAATGGCCGGGCGCGATGCCAGGTAGGCCGGCGACGCACACAGCACCAGCGGATACCGCCCCAAACGTCGCGCCACCAACCCACTGTCGGCCAGATCACCAGTACGGAACACCAGATCAAAGCCGTCTTCAACAATGTCCACCAGGCTGTTGGACAGGTTCAGATCGACCTGCACGTCCGGGTACTGCTGCAGGTAGGCCACCACCGCCGGCCCCAGCGCATGCACGCCGAAGGTGACCGGGGCGCTGATGCGCAGGCGCCCCATCGGCCGTCCGCGCGCCACTTCGGCCAACTGCTCGGCGCCTTCCACTTCCTCCAGGATCACCCGCGCGCGGGCCAGATAGGCCTGGCCGAAGTCGGTCAGGCTCTGCTTGCGCGTGGTGCGGTTGAGCAGGCGCACGCCCAGGTGCTGTTCCAGCGACTGCACATGTTTGCCCACCAGCTGCGGCGACAGGTCCAGCGCGTCGGCAGCAGCGGCGAAGGAGCCGACCTCGGCCACTTTGACGAAGGTCCGCAGGGGAGCGATCAGATCCATTGCAAACAATTGGTTGTCAATGAAACGCAAGATTACCCCTTATTCTGGATGCAGGCCACGCGCACAGTAGCCTTCACCTTTCCGCCGGCGCCAACGCCGGCCTTGCCCAGGAGCCCCCATGAGCCAGGTTGTCCGCATCCACGAATATGGCAGCGCCGATGTGCTGCGCATCGATGACATCGACGTTCCCGCCCCCGCCGCCGACGAGGTCCAGATCCGGGTCAAGGCGATCGGCCTGAACCGCGCCGAGGTGATGTTCCGCAACGGCGCCTATCTGCAGGAGGCGCAGTTCCCCAGCCGGCTGGGCTATGAAGCGGCCGGCGTGGTCGAAGCGGTCGGCAGTGCAGTGAGCGGATTTGCTGCCGGCGATGCGGTCAGCGTGGTGCCGCCGCTGGATATCGCGCGCTGGGGCACCTATGGCGAACTGGCCAACGTGCCAGCGCGGTTGGTGGTCAAGCATCCGCAGGCGCTGGGCTTTGAAACGGCGGCCGCAGTGTGGATGCAGTACGTCACCGCCTGGGGCGCACTGCTGGAACAGGCACAACTGGCCGCCGGGGATTTCGTCATCATCACCGCCGCCAGCAGCAGCGTCGGCCTGGCCGCGATCCAGATCGCCAATGCGGTGGGCGCCACGCCGATTGCCGTGACCCGGGGTGCGGGCAAGCGCCAGGCGCTGCTCGATGCCGGCGCCGCCCATGTCATCGCCACCCAGGAGCAGGATCTGGTGGCAGAGGTGACGCGCATCACCGGCGGTGCCGGCGCCCGCGTGGTGTTCGATCCGATCGGTGGCCCGCAGTTCGTGCCGCTGACCGAGGCGATGGCCCGTGGCGGCATCCTGCTGGAATACGGCGCACTGAGCAGCGAGCCCACCCCGTTCCCGTTGTTCAACGTACTGGGCAAGTCGCTGACGCTGAAGGGCTACCTGTACTCGGAAATCGTCTCCGATGATGCGGCGCTGGCACGTGCCAAGGCGTTCATCGTCGACGGCCTGGCCAAGGGCATGCTGGCACCGAAGATCGCCAGGGTGTTCCCGTTCGCACAGATCCAGGAGGCACACCGCTACCTGGAATCGAACGAGCAGATCGGCAAAGTGGTGGTAACGCTGTAACCCGCTGGCGGCAGCGACGGACCCGGCACGGGCACGTCGCTGCCGCAGGCTCAGGCCATTGAAGGCCCGCGGTTCTCGTGCTGGCGGCTGTCGATGGCGAGCTGCTGTTCGCGCTGCCGGTTGTCGGCGGACAGATCGTTCACCGTGTCGTCCATCGAACGCGCAGGCTGCGCCGTATCCACGCTGGCCCGCTCACCGGGAATCAACCCGGCTACCCACAGGCGATCTCCGGCCATCATCACCCGGTCGACGCGCGCGGCATCGTCGATGCCATTGCGCTTGGATTCCAGCACGGCCTGCATGACGTGCTCGTCACCGACGGTGCCAGGCACCCCCTGGCGGATGCGCTCGAACAGCGCGGCGTCCCTGCGCGACAGCGATTCCACGCCACTGCGCTGCGGCGCGGGTTCCGCTGGCGCCGGGCCAGCAACCGGCGGATTCGCCGCCGCCTGCTGCCGCGCCTGCACCTGCTCCGGCTGGAACTCCGCCCGCGTATAGGGCGGGCGCTGTGGCGGCCAGTTCTCTGCGCGGTCGAACTCGGTGGTTGGCGCATGCTCGCGAGCGACGGCGGCATCGTTCAACTGCCGGCGGGCATCGGCGTCGATGACGCCGCCAGGGCGCAGCGGCAGGCCATAGTCCTGCTGGAAGTTGCGCATGGCGGCCTGCATGCCGGCATCAAACGTGCGCGCCTGGCGCTCGGCACGTGGATTCGGTTCGGTCAGGTACCCAACGCCTCCAGCTGGCGGCGCATCTCGAACACCGGTTCGCCCTTCTCGCCGGGGCCCAGGTTGCCGTCAGCCAGCGGCCCGCTCAGGTCGGTCACCGTCCGCCGCTTGAAGTCCGGATCGACCGCCAGCGTGTCGGTACGCATGCGTTCCAGCAACGCATCGTCGATGTGGCCATTGGCCGGACTGATACCCCGCTCGGTCTGGAAGCGGCGCACGGCCTGCTCGGTAGAGGCGCCGAAGTCACCGTCGGGCTTGATCGCGGCATTGGCGTTGTTGCGGATGTCCAACCGCTGCAGGTACTGCTGTGCTTCCAGCACCTGCTGGTTGGCATCACCCCGGTGCAGGTCCATCGCCCCGGCCGGCGCCTGGGCAGTCGGCACCGGCATCTGGAAGCCTGGCTGCTGCACACGCTGGACCAGGCCGGCGACCTGGGATTCCCATCCAGTGGCCAGCGTGGCGATGGCGTCCGGATAGGGACTGCCGTTGTTCAGCTCACCGCCATTGACCGAGGCCCGCGCCTGCCGGTAATCGGCGTGGTTGGCGTTGACGTTGTCGGACAGCCGCGCGCCGAACATGCCATCGCGCATGCCCACCACCAGCACCTTGGTGGCGATGTCCGCCCGGGCAGCCCGTTCAGGGTGCTCGACCAGCTCGCGGCCCATTCCCAGCGCCTCGCCCAGCCGCTCGTAGTTGGTGACGTGGGTAAGGTGGGCAAAGCCCCGGCCGAAATACTCCTCGCCGCCGAAGTAGCGCAGGTCCACCGCCTGCTTCCTGCCCCAGTCTTCCTCGGGCGCGGCGAAATCGCGCGATTCGTGCTGCGCCGTGGCCAGCACATAGGCAATCTGCCGATGGTCGGTAATGCCGTTGTCGATGCAGGTGCGCACGATCATCTCGACCGACTGGTCCCGGGTCAGGCCGAAGCCTGACCCGCCTTTTCCATAACCTTCGCTCATCCTTCAGCTCTCCAGTTCCGGAACGCATCCGTTCGTCGGGGGAAGACCTACTTCAGCAGGTCCGATTCGGTAGGGGCCTCGCCCTTGCAGGTGTCATAGCGGCGCTGCAGCAGCGTGCGCGGCTCGGTTCCGCGCAGCTGGATGACCTTGTCCTCGCGCTCGCAGGGGCTGGCCTTCGCACGCAGCACGAACCGCCCATTGTCGATATGGTCGATATCGCGTCCGCCGATGGCCGCTTCCAATGCCTTCGCACGCACATAGCGGTTGGCCTTGGCGTCGAACAGGTAGAACGCATGCACCGGAACGTTGTAGACACCGTTGTTGTCCTGCCACACCTGCAGGTCCGGCATGCCATCGCCATTGAAATCGGAAACGGTCAACAGCACGGCGGCCGCCCCCTGGGCATCGGCGCCGGCGCGGCTCAGGCGCGGCTGCACGCCGGTGACCGCCACCTTGCGCCCGCCACGGGTCACGCCCATGCTCCGCACCTGGCAGATCGTCACGCCATCGGTGCCGCTGCAGCCGGCGACCTGGAAGAGCACTTGAAGTGCAGGCGAGATCCTGCCCTCGCCGGGCCGCAGCACGATCCTGCCCTGTTGGTCGGGCGCGGCATCGGCGGTATGCACAGCAACCTGCGCGGGCGCCGGGGCCGCCTTGGCTTCAGCCACCAGCGCCGCCGCACCGCCGCCCTGCAACTGGCGGGCACGCAGCAGGGTCATGTGCGTGCGGCATTGCAGTGAATCCAGCTGGGCAACGGCGGTGCCACCTTCCGGGCAACGGCTGTCGCGCTGGCGCAGCCATTGCCGCTGCAGATCGCGCAGCACCTGCTGATCGCTGGCCGTCAACGCGGAGCGCGCGGCGTTGTAGGCAGCGTTGAGTGCATCGTCGTGGACCTTGAATTCAGCGTCGGCACAACGACGACGGGCATCCAGCGCGGTGCCCGCGGCCGCCATGCAGGGCGCATGGGCGGGGCTCAGATAGCGCGCATCGCCGGCGATCAGTTCGGCACCGCTGGGCAGCTTGCGTGCGACCGGCTGGGGCGACGGCTGCGCGCTTGCCGACAGGCACGGGCCAAGCAGAAGCAGTCCTGCTAGCAGCCGGGTGACGCGCCGCGCCAGGCGTTCAGAATTCAGCATGCGTTTCCTTCCCTGGGGGCGTTGGCCGGCCCCGTCCTGTTCCGATGATGGATGCTGCCCGGTCGCCCGCGCAACTTCTGCGACAGCGGTCACAGCCCTGTATGCGCTGTTCAGGCCGGCCGCCGCTATTTCGGCAGGGCGAAGGCCATCACGTAATCGCCGTTCGGGGTTTCCATGAAATGGTGGCCACCGGCCATGATCACCACGTACTGGCGCCCGCCCTGCTCATACACCATCGGCGTGGCCTGCCCGCCTGCGGGCAGCGCCGCATGCCACAGCTCCTTGCCGGTCTTCAGGTCGATGGCGCGCAGCAGGTCATCGGTGGCCGCAGCGATGAAGATCAATCCGCTGGCGGTCACCACCGAGCCGCCGTTGTTCGGCGTGCCAATCTCGATCGGCAGGCCGGAATGGATGCCAAATGGCCCATTGCCGCGCGCACTGCCAAAGGGTCGATCCCACAGCAGTTTGCCGGTGCGCAGATCGATGGCACGGATGCCGCCATAGGGCGGCTGCTTGCACAGCAGGCCGGTGAATGGCAGCCGCCAACCGGCGTTGACCTCGATACCGTACGGCGTGCCCACCTGCGGGTCGCCAGCGCCCTCGCCACCGCCCCTGTCGGCTCGGATCTTCTCGCGCGGCAGCCAGCCCAGCCGGTCGGCTTCGGCACGTGGCACCAGCCGGTTGTAGTTGGGCATGTCGTTGTAGTTGGCCACGATCACGCCGCGGCGCGTGTCGATGGACACGCTGCCCCAGTCCGAACCGCCGTTGTAGCCGGGGTATTCGATGGAATGGCGGTCACTGCTCGGCGGCGTGTAGAAACCTACGTAGTACGCCTTGCGGAACTGGATGCGGCAGACCAGCTGGTCGATCGGGGTGATGCCCCACATGTCACGCTCGGTCAGGTCATGTTCCCGGCGCAGCGTGTGGTACAGCGAGAACAACTGCGTGGGTGAACGCTGCTCGGGTTCGACGCCGCCCACCGGCACCTTGCGCTCTTCGGCGGCGCTCAGCAGCTGGCCGTTGCGGCGATCGAGGATATAGAGATCGCCCTGCTTGGTCGGCAGCAGGATCGCCGGCACCTTGCCCGCCGCCGTCGGGTAGTCGATCAGGCTGGCCTGCGAACCGAGGTCGTAATCCCATACATCCTTGCGAACGGCCTGGAAATGCCAGGCCGGCTTGCCGGTGGCCACGTCGATCGCCACCAGCGATGTGGCATAGCGGTTCTGGTTCTCCGTACGCGAGCCACTCCAGTAGTCGCCGGCAGAATTGCCCAGCGGCAGATAGACCAGCCCCAACGCTTCATCACCCGTGGCGGTGGTCCACATGTTCGGCGTGCCGCGCGTGTAGGTCTGCTCATGCGGTGGCAGGCCGCTGCGCTCGGGCTGGTCCATGTCCCACGCCCAGCGCAGCTTGCCGGTGATCGCATCGTAGGCCTGGATCACGCCCGACGGTGCATCCCGGCGCTGCCCGTCCAGCACCTGGTGGCCGGTGACGATCACCCCGCGCACGATGGCCGGTGGCGAGGTGATCGATACATAGCCCGGCGGTACCTCGCCCATGCCCAGGGTGATGTCGACCTGGCCGTTGTTGCCGAAATTCGCGCACGGGCGACCACTGTCCGCATCGACCGCGATGATGCGCCCGTCCAGCGTGCCTTCGATGATGCGGGCCCAGCAGGCCGGTCGACTGCCCGGCGCGGCGCTGCGGCTCACGCTGGGCGGCGGCTCGGGCAGGGCCAGATCGGCAGCGACATCGGCCAATGCCGCATCGGCGAAGGTTGGCGTGGCCGGCTGCTCGTAGTAGCTCACGCCGCGACAGGCGGCGGTGTACGGAATCGAAGCGTCCTTCACCTTCGGGTCGAAACGCCACAATTCCCTGCCGCTGGCGGCATCGAGCGCGATCAGGCGGTTGCGCGCGGTGCACAGATACAGGCGGTCGCCGATCTTCAGCGGCGTGGTTTCCGCGCCCCAGCGCTTCTTCGGCAGGTCACCGGTGCGGAACTGCCAGGCCGGCTGCAGCGTGGCCACGTTGGCCGGGGTGATCTGCTGCAGCGGCGAATAGCGGGTGGCGGCATTGCTGCGGCCCCACGCCGGCCAGTCTCCCTCGGCAGGCTGGTCGGCCGGCTGCAGGCCGGTGGTATCCCGCGTGGGTTCCAGTCCGGCGCTGGCCGCGCCTTCCGGGAACGGCTGGTGCCCGTCCACTTCACCATGCGGTGCGAACGCCAACCCGAACGCAGCGACGAACACCAGCATCAGCACACCGGCCACACTGCGCGACAGGCGCCTGGAGACCGGTTCGCGAAGCGTCGGCGCCAGCAGCGCCAGCACGATGCCGAGCGCGGTCACCAGGCCCAGCCGCGGCACCCAGCGCCAGTAGTCGCTGCCTGATTCCCACCAGGTCCACAGCAGCGTGCCGACGAACACCAGCGCATACAGCAGCGCGCCGCTGCGGCGATTGCCGAACAACAGCAGGCCGCTGGCCAGCAGGCCGGCCCCGGCAATGGCGTAGTACGCCGAGCCGCCCAGGCTGAGCAGCCACGCGCCAAGCCCGCCGATGACCAGGCCGAGCACGACCAGCAGCAGCGACAGCACGGTAACGAGAGGATGCCGGGAGGCGCGGGTGGGAGCAGGAGCGGACGGCGGCGTGGCGGACATCGTCGATCTCCGGGGGCAGCATGCGCCGTTATCCCACTGCCGACGTGAAGCGCGCGCGTATGTGCAGCGTCCGGATACGACGACGCCGGCACAGGGCCGGCGTCGTCGGGTACCTCAGGCTCGCGGCAGGATCACTCCTGCGCGGCGTCCTCGCTGCTGGCAGCAGCCGGGGCGCCATCGGCCGGGGCCGGGGCAGCCACTGCCACCTCGTCCTCGTCCTCGTCGATCGAGGCATCCATGCGCTCCACCGCCTGCAGCTTCTCGTCCTTGGACAGGCGGATCAGGGTCACGCCCTGGGTGTTGCGGCCGACGCGGCTGATTTCAGAGCCACGCGTACGCACCAGCGTACCGCCATCGGAGATCAGCAGGACTTCGTCACCCGACCCCATCAGCACCGCGGCGACCAGCTTGCCGTTGCGCTCGGTGGTCTGGATGCCGATCACGCCCTGCGTGCCACGGCCCTTGCGCGGGTAGTCCGGCAGCGGGGTGCGCTTGCCGTAGCCGTTCTCGGTGGCGGTGAGGATGTACTGCACGCTGCTGTCATCGGCGCCGTCGATCACCGCATCGCCATTGGCGGCGGCTTCCTCGACACCGTTGTCGTCCTCGTTCTCGTCCTCGATGCCACCGGCACTCTCGGCCACGATCAGGCTGACCACTTCCTCGCCGGCCGGCATCTTGATGCCGCGCACGCCGGTCGCGGTACGCCCCATCGAGCGCACCTTGTCTTCACCGAAGCGCACGGTCTTGCCGTTGGAGGCGAACAGCAGGATGTCGCGCTCGCCGTCGGTCAGGCCGACGCCGACCAGGGCATCACCTTCGTCCAGGTTGATCGCGATCTTGCCGCGCGCCAGGCGGAAGGCAAACTCGCCCAGCGGGGTCTTCTTGACCGTGCCGTTCTTCGTGGCGAAGAACACGAACTGGCCATCGGCATATTCGCGCACCGGCAGCACGGCCTGCACGCGTTCGCCGGGTTCCAGCGGGATCCAGTTGATGATCGGACGGCCGCGGGCGTTGGAGCCGGCCTCGGGCAGCTGGTAGACCGGCAGCCAGAACACCTTGCCCGAACTGGTGAAGGTCAGCAGCGTGTCGTGCGTGTTGACCAGCCACAGCTGCTCGATGAAATCCTCTTCCTTGGTCGCCGCCGCACTGCGGCCACGGCCGCCACGGCGCTGCGCACGGTACACGCTCACCGGCTGCCGCTTCACGTAACCGGCATGCGACACGGTGACCACCACGTCTTCCGGGGCGATCAGGTCGAGGATGTCCAGATCTTCTTCGCTGTGGCGGATTTCGGTACGACGTTCATCGCCGAACTCGGCCCTGACGCTGATCAGCTCTTCGCGGATCACCTGCAGCAGGCGGTCGGGATCTTCCAGGATGTGGATCAGCCCGGCGATCACTTCCAGCAGCTGCTTGTATTCCTCGGTCAGGCGGTCCTGCTCCAGCCCGGTCAGGCGGTGCAGGCGCATCTCCAGGATCTGGGTGGCCTGGATCTCGGTCAGCTGGTAGCCGCCCTCGATCAGGCCCACGCCCTTGGGCAGGTCATCCGGACGCGACGCTTCGGCACCGGCAGCACCCAGCATCGAGCCGACCAGGCCCGGCTCCCACAGGCGCGCGAGCATGCGCTCACGGGCTTCGGCGGGGTTCGGCGAGGTCTTGATCAGCTCGATCATCTCGTCGATGTTGGCCAGCGCGACGGTCAGGCCTTCCAGCACGTGGGCACGGGCGCGCGCCTTGCGCAGCTCGAACACCGTACGGCGGGTGACCACTTCGCGGCGGTGGCGGACGAACGACTCCAGCATCTGCTTGAGGTTCATCAACTGCGGGCGGCCATCGACCAGCGCCACCATGTTGATGCCGAACACCGATTCCATCTGCGTCTGCTGGTACAGGTTGTTCAGCACAACCTCGGCAGATTCACCGCGCTTGATCTCGATGTAGATGCGCATGCCGTCCTTGTCGGACTCATCGCGCAGCTCGCTGATGCCTTCGATCTTCTTTTCCTTGACCAGCTCGGCGATCTTCTCGATCAGACGCGCCTTGTTCACCTGGTAAGGAATTTCGGTGACGATGATCGATTCACGGCCGTTGTCGGCCACTTCGATATCGGCCTTGGCACGGATGCGCACGCGGCCGCGGCCGGTGCGATAGCCGGCGATGATGCCGGCGGTGCCGTTGATGATGCCGGCGGTCGGGAAATCCGGGCCCGGGATGTACTCCATCAGGCCGTCGACATCGATTTCCGGATTGTCGATCAGCGCGATGCAGGCGTTGATCGATTCGGTCAGGTTGTGCGGCGGGATATTGGTCGCCATGCCCACTGCGATACCGGCCGAGCCATTGACCAGCAGGTTCGGGAACCGGGTCGGCATGACCGTCGGCTCCAGTTCCTTTTCGTCATAGTTGGGCTGGAAATCGACGGTTTCCTTGTCGATGTCCGCCATCAGCTCATGCGCCAGGCGCGACATGCGCGCCTCGGTGTATCGCATCGCCGCAGCGGAGTCGCCGTCGACCGAACCGAAGTTACCCTGGCCATCGACCAGCATGTAGCGCAGCGAGAACGGCTGTGCCAGTCGCACCAGCGTGTCGTACACCGACTGATCGCCATGCGGGTGGTACTTACCGATGACGTCACCGACGATACGTGCCGACTTGAAGTAAGGCTTGTTGCTGTGCGCGTTGAGTTCATTCATCGCAAACAGCACACGACGATGCACCGGCTTGAGGCCGTCGCGCGCATCTGGCAGCGCGCGGCCCACGATCACGCTCATGGCGTAATCGAGATAGCTCTTGCGCATCTCGTCTTCCAGGTTGACCTGGATGATTTCCTTGGCGGTTTCTGCCATTCGGGTTCCGTTGTCTGGTAGCGGTCCAGTCCGGCACATTCGCCCGTGGGCGGTCGCGCCGGAACCTCGATTCAACCTGTGGATACTACCACAACAGGCCGTTTTCCGCCTCCTTTTACGGGTATTTTACCGGCACAAATCAGGAACTTAGGGGTTGCCGGCCAGCGGCCGCCCCTACTGGGGGCCGGGGTCGGAGGCCTTTCCTGCGGAAAGGGATCCGACCCCGTTCCGCGTCAACCGCCGAAGGCGGCGCGCATGTTCCCGGCAGTCGGGTTCAGGATCACCCCGCGCTCGGTCACGATGGCGTCGATCAGCTCGCCCGGGGTGACGTCGAACACCGGGTTCCAGGCAGCAATACCCTCGGCGACGGTGCGGGTACCGCCCACGCCATACAGCTCACCCGGGTCGCGCTGCTCGATCTCGATCTGGCTGCCGTCCACGGTTTCCATGTCCACGGTCGAGGACGGCGCCACCACCATGAACCTGACACCGTGGTGGCGGGCGGCGATGGCCAGCTGGTAGGTGCCGATCTTGTTGGCGGTATCGCCATTGGCGCAGATGCGGTCCGCGCCCACGATCACCCACTGCACGGCACCGGTCTTCATCAGGTGCGAGGCGGCCGAATCGGCGATCAGGGTGGCATCGATACCATCCTGCTGCAGCTCCCACACGGTCAGGCGTGCACCCTGCAGCCACGGCCGGGTCTCGCCGGCGAACACGCGGGCGATGCGGTGCTGGGCCATGCCGGCGCGGATCACGCCCAGTGCGGTACCGAAGCCTGCGGTGGCCAGCGAGCCGGTATTGCAATGGGTCAGCACACCGCTGCCGGCCTCGATCAGGCCAGCACCCAGTGCGCCCATATGGCGATTGGCAGCCAGGTCTTCCTCGGCGATGGCCTGCGCTTCCGATTCCAGCAAGGCCTTCCAGTCGGCGCCGGCAGCATTCAGGCAGCGGCGCATGCGCGCCAGCGCCCAGGCCAGGTTGACCGCAGTGGGGCGCGACGCGTTGAGGCGCTGCAGTGCTGGTTCCAGCTGCTGCAGGGCGTGCGCACCATCGGCGGCCTGCACCTCGCGTGCAGCCAGCACCACGCCCCAGGCTGCGGCAATGCCGATCGCCGGCGCGCCACGCACGGTCAACGCGTGGATGGCGCTGGCAACCTCGTCACTGTCATGGCAGACCACGTGCTCGACCACGAATGGCAGCTTGCGCTGGTCCAGCAGTTGCAGAGCATCGCCGGTCCACAGGATCGGGCGGATGTGGTCGTAACGGGCGTAGTCGATGTCGGAGGCAGTGTTCATGGGCCCATTGTAGGGCCACGCCCCACGGGGTTGGAGCCTGCCCGGGGTCAATTCACCGAGAATTCGGCGCGGCAACCGCCATCCACCCATATCCCGTTGCGGTTCCAGCCCCAGGTACTGCCTTCCTCGCAGGGCGTGCTGGACAGCTGCTCGGAGACCACGGCGCCAACCGAGATGCTGGCACCGCAGAAACGCCGTTTCTTCGACTTCGATTCACAGGTCAGGCGGCGCGGCATGTCGACGAAGCGACCGTCCTCATCGGCCACCTCGAAATCGCCCTGGCAGCCACGGCTGGTCCAGACCTCATTGCGCTTGTAGCCCCAGCCCTGCCCTTCACGGCACGGCAGCACCGACAACTGGCGCAGCAGGCGCACCGGCGCGCCATCGAGGCGTACCGGGCAACTCTGCGGACGGCCATTGGATTCGCAACGCACCACCCGGCGCACCAGGCGCTTGCCCGTGCCGTCAGCCGGCGGGGCAGCACCGGCCGCGCGACGGGCGCGGAACTCGGCACGACAGCCGAGGGTGACCCACACGCCACTGCGGTCGGTGCCCCACTCGCTGCCGCGGATGCAGCTGTTGCTGGACAGCTGTCGCACCAGATCGACGCCGTTGGCAACCTCAATATCGCAGTGCACCCACCCCATGTCGCGTGATTCGCAGGTCACCACTTCATCGTCATAGCCCACCTGCTGGGCCGACGCCGGCGACGGCAGCCAGGCACCCCAGAGCGCAATGGAGTACACCGGTGCAGCGACAACTGCGAACCACTTGAACAAAGCCTTCCCCAGCAGGAATGGATGAACTGCATGCCAGTGTCCGGCATTGGCCGTGATAAGAGCATCATCCCGCTTACCGACGCAAGCGCGCAGAACCCGTGTTTCGTTCAGCCTGAGATGTTCAGCAACGCGCGCTGGTCACGCGTGGGCGAAGTCGTAGGCCAGCACATCGGCGATGCGTGGCGTGCGGTTCATCGCCATCAGCAGGCGATCGACACCCACCGCCACGCCGGCACAGGCCGGCAGCGCTGGCAACGCCGCCAGCAGCGCCTCGTCCAGCGCCGGCTGTACCTGCCCACGGTCGTGGCGGCGCTGCTGGTCGCGCTGGAAACGGGCACGCTGTTCGGCGGCATCGTTCAGTTCGTGATAGCCGTTGGCCAGCTCCACTGCCCCCAGGTACAGCTCGAAGCGCTCGGCCAGCGGCGGCGTACCGGCACGGATGCGGGCCAGCGCGGCCTGGCTGGCCGGCCAGTCATGTACCACGGTCATCACCGCGTCATCGAAATGCGGCTGGATGTGGTGGGTCATCAACAGGTCCAGCCAGTCATCACGGGTCAATCCGACCGGATCGATGTGCACATCGCCAAGCGCGGCACGCAGCGCGGCTTCGTCGGCCTCGAACGGGTCCACGCCCACCTGCTGCTGGAACAGCTCGCGGTAACTCAGCACACGCAGGCTCGCACTGCGCCCGACCAGGGCCAGCGCCTGGCCGACCAGCTCGGCGGTTTCCTGCACCAGCCGATGGTGGTCCCAACCGACCCGGTACCACTCCAGCATGGTGAATTCGGGGTTGTGGCGGCCACCGGCCTCGCCATTGCGGAACACGCGGCCCAGTTCGTAGCAGTCGCCCACGCCCGCGGCGAGCAAGCGCTTGAGCGGATACTCGGGCGAGGTGCGCAACCAGCGACGGCGCCCGCCCGCGTCGACATGGCCGCTGAAATCGGTGTGGAAGCTGTCGATGTTCGGCTCGGTGTTGCCGGCGACCGACAGGATCGGCGTTTCCACCTCCAGCACACCGCGCTCTGCGAAGAACCGGCGCACCAGCGCATTGAGCGCAGCACGCTGCTGCAGCGCGCGCAGCAGGGCATCGCTCACAGGATGCCCTCCGGGCGCGGATGGTCCAGCGGCAGGGTCAGCAGGTCACGGGTGTCGTCGATGTAGCCACTGGCCAGGTACAGGCGGCGGGCCAGCTCGTTGTGGTGGTTCACTTCCAGGCGCAGGCGGCTGACGCCACGGCCGCGCGCACGCTGCTCGCAGATGGCCAGCGCCTGCTTGCCACGGCCACGGCCACGCGCACGGTGGCTCAGGTACAGCTCGTCCAGCAGCATGAAGTGCCCGCCCTGCTCCAGGCTGAAGCCCATCGCGATCACCGCATACCCCACCACTTCACCGGCTTCATCCAGCCACAGCAGCACCTCGCCATTGCGCGGGTCGGCCAGCAGCGCATCGACACCACGGCGCACCCGCGCGTCATCGAAGTCGATCTTGTCTTCGGCATAGAACTCACGCATCAACGCGATCAGCAATTCCTCGTCGGCACGGCTGGCCAGGCGGAAATCCAGTGGGGCGGTCTGCATCGGTATTCCTTTGTATTCCATGCCGGGTGCGAGGCACCCGGCGGGGTCATCATTCGTGCTCGGCAAGGAAGGCCAGCAGGCGGTCTTCGTCCCATACCGGCACGCCCAGCGATTGCGCCTTGTCCAGCTTGGAGCCGGCTTCGGTACCGGCCACCACGAAACTGGTCTTCTTCGACACGCTGCCGGAGACCTTGGCACCCAGCGCTTCCAGGCGTTCCTTGGCGGCATCGCGGGTGAGCTGGGCCAGGGTGCCGGTCAGCACCACGGTCTGCCCATCCAGCGGGCCAGCCACGATCTCGGCCAGCGCCGGCGCCCTGGCCAGGAGCTGCTGCATCGCCTTCTCGGCCGCCAGCAGCATCGCGCCATGGCCCTCGGCGTCCAGCCACTCGGCCAGGCCGCGCGCAGTATCGTCAGGCAGGCCGGCGTTGACGAACTGGCCATGCTCGGCATCGAGCACCGCCTGCGCACCGGGAAGTACGGCCACCAGCTTCTCCGCACGCAGGCGGGTGATGCCGGGAATCTCCGATTCGACCAGCAGCTGCGCCAGGTCCAGGCCTTCGCGCAGCCTGGCGCTGGGCGCATGCACATCACTGATGCGTACCTGGCCAACCTGCAGCAGATCATCGATGGCCTGCTGGTTGCCCTGCTGCTCGAAGAAGTGGCCAAGCGAGCGGGCCACTTCGCCGCCGATGTCCGGCACACGCTTGAACAGCGGCCATGGCAGGTGACGGATCAGCTCCAGGTCACCGAACCACTGCGCCAGCGCCTTGGCGGTGCTCTCGCCGACATGTTCGATGCCCAGCGCGAACAGCAGGCGCTCCAGCGTGGCAGCGCGGCTGGCATCGATTGCCGCGATCAGGTTGTCGGCCCACTTGGTGGCGATCTTCTTCGCGTTCCATTCGAAGCGGGCTGGCTGTGCCAGCGCTTGCGCGCGCCACGCCGGATCGCTGCCGTCCAGCTTGAGAACCGCATTGAGCACCGCACCACTGCCCTCGGCGGGCAGGTGCAACTTCAGCACCGCGGCCAATGCCGAGGGATCTTCGGCGTCCAGCACCAGCTTCAGGTGCAGCAGCTGGTCGCGGTTGAGGCGGTACAGATCGGCCACGCTCTTGACGATGCCGGCGTCGACCAGGGTTTCAATGTACTTGTCGCCGAGACCATCGATGTCCATCGCGCGGCGCGAGGCGAAATGGGCGATGGCTTCCTTGCGCTGCGCCGGGCAGGACAGTTCGCCCGAGCAGCGCCACGCCGCGGCACCTTCCTCGCGCACGATCTCCGAGCCGCACACCGGGCAGCGCGTCGGCATCTGCCACGGCGTGGTGCCCTGCGGGCGGCGGTCGAGGATGACGCTGACCACCTCCGGGATCACATCGCCGGCGCGACGCACGATCACGCTGTCGCCGATGCGCACATCGAGGCGTGCGATCTGGTCGGCATTGTGCAGGGTAGCGTTGGACACGATCACGCCGGCCACGGGCACCGGTGCCAGCCGCGCCACAGGCGTTGCCGCGCCGGTGCGGCCGATCTGGATCTCGATCGCCTCCACCGTGGTGCTCTGTTCCTGTGCCGGGAACTTGTGCGCGATGGCCCATCGCGGCGCACGCGATACGAATCCCATGGTCTGCTGCCCGGCGCGGTCATCCAGCTTGTAGACCACGCCATCGATGTCGAATGGCAGGCCGTCGCGACGCTCGCCGATGTCACGGTAATAGCCGAGCAGGCCGTCGGTGCCTTCCACCACCTTGCACAATCCGCTGACCGGGAAGCCCCAGGCACCCAGCTGGGCCAGCGTGCCCGAATGGGTATCGGGCAGCTCGCCGCCCTGCACTTCGCCGGTGCCATAGGCGAAAAAGCTGAGCCTGCGCTGCGCACTGATCTTCGGATCGAGCTGGCGCAGCGAACCGGCCGCGGCGTTGCGCGGATTGGCCAGCACCTTGCCGCCCTGCAGGCGCGCACGTTCGTTGTAGGCCTCGAAATCGGCGCGGGCCATGTAAACCTCGCCGCGCACCTCCAGCACATCCGGCCAGTCCTTGCCGTGCAGGCGCTTGGGAATGTCGCCGATCTCGCGCAGATTGGCGGTCACGTCCTCGCCGGTACTGCCATCGCCACGGGTCGCGCCAAGAACGAAATGCCCGTCCTCGTAGCGCAGGCTGATCGCCAGGCCGTCCATCTTCGGCTCGGCCGAGAACCGCAGGCTGCGACGGCCCAGCCGCTCGTCGATGCGGCGCACGAAATCAGCCACTTCCTCGTCGCTGAAGGCATTGGACAGCGACAGCATCGGCACCGCATGACGCACCTCGGCGAAGCGGCCGGACGGACGCGCACCGACCTGCTGGGTCGGGCTGTCGGCACGGGCCAGCTGCGGATGCTCGCGCTCCAGTGCTTCCAGCTCGCGCACCATCCGGTCGTAGTCGACGTCGGGGATCTCCGGCGCGTCCAGCTCATGGTAGGCGCGGTTGGCCTGGGCGATCTGCCGGCGAAGATCTTCGGCGCGTTCGGCGGGGCTGGGGCTCATCGGGATCCGGTGGTTCTGGGATGGCCGGGGATTCTACCGCGCCCGGCCGTCAGGCCCTGTAACGCCCCCGCCATTGCAGCGTCGAGCCATGCCCGGCGGGCACTCCCCTGCTCTGGCAGGTGCCCACCACTTCCCCGCGATGGTAGGTGCCAACCACTCCCCCGCTATGGTAGGTGCCAACCACTTCTCCGCGATGGTAGGTGCCAACCTTGGTTGGCACATCTGCAGTCGAGCATGGCTCGACGCTACAGAAAAACGGGCTTGCCGCCCATCTCCACCGGCGCTAGCGTGCGACGGCTGCCCCTCGGAATCCTGCCCGTGACCCTGCCTGCCTCCCGTCGACACTTCCTGCAACTGGCCGGTGCCGGCCTCGCCGTCGCCGGTAGCGGCCTGCCCTGGCCCGGCCAGGCCCAACCCGCGACAGCCGCCGCACCTGCCCCCGCTGAAGGCGCGGTGCTGCTGAACTTCAACGAATGCCCGTATGGCCCCTCGCCCGAAGCACAGCGGGCCGCGCGCGAGAGCATCGCCAGCTGCGGCCGCTACCGCTTCGCTCTGGCCGCACAGGTACGCGACGCCTTCATCGAGCAGGCACGCATTCCGGCCGACCACGTGCGCCTCTATCCGGGCTCCAGCGAACCGCTGAACCGCGCCGCGACGTTGTGGACCGGCCCGCAGGCGGGACTGGTGGTGGCCGACCCGACCTTCGAGACGCTGGGCGAGGTCGCCGCCGCACACGGTGCACACGTGCAGAAGGTGCCGCTGCGCGACGACGGCGCGCATGACCTGCGCGCAATGGTCGCTGCCGCGCACGCCCGCCCGACCGGGCTGCTGTACGTGTGCAATCCGAACAACCCGACCGGTTCGATCAGTCCACCGGATGAGCTCGCCTGGCTGCTGGCCCACAAGCCCACGTCCACCCGCGTGCTGCTGGACGAGGCCTATCTGCAGTACAGCGAGCAGCCCAGCCTGATCGCGCAGGTGACGCAGCGCGATGACCTGATCGTGCTGCGTACATTCTCCAAGCTGTACGGCATGGCCGGCCTGCGCCTGGGCGTGGCCGCCGCACATCCCGATCGCCTGCGCGAACTGGCCAGCCTCGGCGACAACCCGCTGCCGGTCCCAGCGCTGGCAGCTGCGCTGGCCAGCCTTCGCGATCCGCAGTTGATCCCGCAGCGGCGGCTGCAGAATGCCAGGGTGCGGCAGGCCACCATCGCCTGGCTCGGCAAGCGTGGCTTCAGCTGCCTGCCATCGGAGGCGAACTGCTTCGTGGTCGACGTGCAACGCGACGGCAGCGCGTTCGCCAAGGCGCTGGCGGAGAACGGCGTGGTGATCGGGCGCAGCTGGCCGATCTGGCCGCAGCGCGTACGCGTAACGGTCGGTACCGAGGACGAGATGGCCGCGTTCCGCCGCGCGTTCGCGAAGGTGGCCGGCGTACCGGCCTGACCCTGTTGGTGGGGGCGAACCTTGGTTCGCCCTATCCACGCATGGCGTGGATCTACTGTTGTGGGTGCCGACCGTTGGTCGGCACACCGAAAAAATGCCGTTACCAGCGCGGGGTCTTTGTCAGCGGCGGCGCCTGGTGCTGGCGGTCGTAGGCGCGCAGCTCGTCACGGATGTGCGCGATGCGCTGGCGGCCCAGGGTGTTGCGGCTGTCATCCAGCACCACGCCGTCGAGCAGCTCGGCCATGCGCTGCACGGTCGGCAGCATCTTTTCCCAGGCGTCCAGTGCGGTCAGCGGCGCCGGCAGGGTCAGGAAGAAGGCGATGGCCGGGGTTTCCATGGCACGGATGTTGGCCATGTCGAAGCTGCCCGGCTTCATGATGCTGGCCATCGAGAAGATCGGCCCGCGCTCGGGGTGGCCTTCCACCAGGCGGTGGAACACGTTCATGTGGCCGAACACCAGGCCGGTCTTCTCGGCCGCCACCACGATGTCTTCGCCGCGCAGCTGCTCGCCGGCCCGCGCGGCCACGAACAGCGAGACGATCTTGTCGAAATCCTGGGTGGCGCGCTTGCCAAGATCGCTGGCCGCGCCCGGGTCGGTGTCGGCCAGGCCAAGTTCGGCCTGCTCGCCTTCGCCGCCCATGCCCGGCTCGACGCGGCCATCGGCCACGACAACGCCGTCCTCGCCCAGCACCGGTTCGCGGCGCTCGCCACTGGTCGGTTCCGCGCTTTCCACGCGGCGCCCCTGGGGCTTCTTCTTCGGACGGCCAAACAGGAAGATCGCGGCGATCAACAGCAGGCCGGCGGCCAGGATGCCGATGCGCAACAGTGCCGTGTCGGACATTCGATAGGTTCTCCGGCTAGTTCATTCAGGTAATTAGGATGGCACGTCAGGCCGCGCCCGCCAATCGCGCGGCTTCTTCGAGGTCCACGCTGACCAGGCGGCTGACGCCCGGCTCGCGCATGGTCACCCCCGACAGCTGGTGCGCCGCTTCCATCGTCGCCTTGTTGTGGCTGACGAACAGGAACTGCACCTTCTCGCTCATCTCCTTGACCATGTTGGCCAGGCGGCCGACGTTGGCTTCGTCCAGCGGCGCGTCCACCTCGTCCAGCAGGCAGAACGGCGCGGGATTCAACTGGAAGATGGCGAACACCAGCGCCACCGCGGTCATCGCCTTCTCGCCGCCGGACAGCAGCGAGATGCTGGACACGCGCTTGCCCGGCGGGCGCGCCATGATGGTCACACCGGTGTCGAGCAGGTCTTCACCGGTCAGTTCCAGGTAGGCGTGGCCGCCACCGAACAGGCGCGGATACAGGGCCTGGACGCCGGCGTTGACGCGGTCGAAGGTGTCCTTGAAACGGCCGCGGGTCTCGCGGTCGATCTTGCGGATGGCATCCTCAAGTGTTTCCAGCGCGGTGGTCAGGTCGGTGTGCTGCGAATCCAGGTAGTCCGAACGCTGCGAAGCCTCGCCGTATTCGTGGATGGCGGCCAGGTTGACCGGCTCCAGCCGGAGCATGCGGCCATCGATCTGGTGCACGGCCTGCTCCCAGTCGCCCAGGCGGGCGTCCCCGGGCAGTGCGTTGAGCACGTCCTGCAGCACGAAACCAGCCTTCTCCACCGCGCCCTGCAGGGTATCCGCGCTGAGCACCAGTGCCTGCTGGTCCAGCTTCCGCTGCGAAATACGCTCGCGCTGGGCCAGTGCCTGTTCATCGCGCTGGTGGCGGGTCTGTTCGTAATTGCGCAGCTCGGCGTCGATGCCGTCCAGCAGCGTGCGCGCCTCGGTCAGCACGCGGTCGGCCCGCACGCGTTCTTCCAGCGCATTCTGGTGCTCGGCCTGCAGCGATTCGACCGGCGAATCACCTTCATCCAGCTGCGAATGCAGCTCGCCGAGGCGCGAATCCAGCTGCCCGCGCTGGGTACCCATGCGCTCCAACGCCTGGCTCAACGAGGCCAGCTGCGCACGCTGCGATTCCAGGGTCAGGGCCAGGGAGTGCGAGCGTTCGCGCACCGCGCGTGCGGCGTCGCGGGCCAGGTCGCGCGCCTCGGTCAACTGGCGGCGTTCACCCTCCAGCCGCTGCCGGGTCGATTCCAGGTCACCCATGCTGCTGACCGCGATCTCCAACCGCGAGCGCGCTTCACGCGCCTGCTCGTTGTTGGCTTCCAGCGTTTCCTGCAACTGCTTCAGCTCGCCTTCGATGCGGTCGATGCGCGTGCGTGCCGCCTCCACCTTGCCCTGCTGGCCCTGCAGCTGGCCAGCCAGCTCGGACACCGCACGGTGGGCCTGGTACAGCGCACGCTGCGCGTCTTCACGCTGCTGTTCGGCTGCCTGCAGCTGCTCGCGGAACCCGCCCAGCTGCTCTTCCAGTTCCGCTTCGCGGTCCTGCAACTGCTCGATCTGCTCACGCAGTTCGTTGATCTCACGTTCGCGCAGCAGTGCACCCTGCTGGGCCGCACCGGAGCGCGATACGCGCAGCCAGCCCTGGCCTAGGCGCTCGCCGCTCCGGGTGATGATCGAATCGCCTTCCGGAAGGCTGCCCTGCAGGGCCTTCGCCTCGGACAGGTCCGTGGCAGCGTGCAGGTGCGCCAGCAGGCGACGGATCGCCGCCGGGCCGCGCACGCGTGCGGCCAGCGAAGTCGGTGCAACCTTGACGTCGGCAGCCGCGCCGTCGACCAGCGCAATGTGGCCGTCACCGAGTTCGCCGAGGGCGTCGACCAGGCTGGCCGGGTCATCGACCAGCACGCCTTCGATCAATTGGCCGAGCGCGCTTTCCACCGCGTTCTCCCAGCCGGCATCAACGTCCAGGCGCTCACCGACACGCGCTGCGGAATCCAGCCCGCGCGCCTTCAGCCACGCGACCGCCGCGCCCTGCTCCTGGCCCAGCGCGGCCTGCTGCAGGGTTTCCAGCGAGGCCAGGCGACCGCGCAGGCCGTTGGCCTGCTTGCGCAGTTCGGCCAGTTCGTTCTGGCCATTGCGCTGCTGCTCCTGCACCGCCGCCACGCCCTGCTTGCGCAGCTCGACGTCTTCGCTCAATTCATCCAGCGCGGTCTTCTGCGTGTCGTGCTGCAGGTGCAGCTGCTCGAACGCTTCTTCCAGCGCGTCCACGTCCAGACCTGCGCGCTCGGCGGCCAGGGCCTCGCGACGCCGGTCGGCATCGAGGATCTGCTTGTCCAGGTAGTCCACGCGCGTGCGCTCGACATCGCCGGCGCGCGAGGCTTCCGAACTCTGCGAGGTGTGCTGTTCCCAGCGCTGCTGCCAGCTGGTCAGCCGGTCTTCGGCCTCACGCAGGCTTTCCTGCTTGATCTCGTTCTCTTCCTGCAGCTCTTCCAGCTGCGGGGTGGCGGCCTCCACCGCCTCGCGCAGCACCATCAGCTTGGCCTCGTCACCGCTGATGTGCTGGCCCAGTTCGGCCAGCGCCTGGCGGGTCTCGTCGCGCGCCTTGTGCAGGCGCTGCGACAGTTCGCGCTGATGCTGGATCTGCTGCTCCAGCCGCGCCAGCGTGCTGCCGACCTGATAGACGGCGGCCTGCGCGGTGTTGAGCGCGTCGGCGGCCTCTTCGCGACGCACGCGCGAGGTCTCGATGCGGGCCTCGGCGTCACGCTGATCGGCGATCAGCTGCTGCAGCCTGGTTTCTTCCTGCGACAGCCCTTCGCGCAGCTTCGACAGGCGCCCGTCCAGACCACGGAATTCCAGCGCCTTCCACTCGGCGTCCTTGACCCGGCGCTCTTCCTGCAGCGCCTGGTACTGCTCGGCCTGCCTGGCCTGGCGCTTGAGATGCTCCAGCTGCTTGCTGATCTCGTCGCGCAGGTCGCCCAGCCGGTCCAGGTTCTCACGGGTGTGGCGGATGCGGGTCTCGGTTTCCTTGCGGCGCTCCTTGTACTTGGAGATGCCGGCCGCCTCTTCCAGGTACACGCGCAGGTCTTCCGGGCGCGCCTCGATGATCTGGCTGATCATGCCCTGCTCGATGATCGAGTAGCTGCGCGGGCCCAGGCCGGTGCCGAGGAACAGATCGGTGATGTCGCGGCGACGGCACTTGGTGCCGTTGAGGTAATAGTTGCTGGTGCCGTCGCGGCTCACCGTGCGCTTGACCGAGATTTCGTTGAACGAGGCGTACTCGCCCGAGATCGTATGGTCGGAGTTGTCGAAGATCAGCTCGACGGTGGCCTGCGAGACCGGCTTGCGGGCATTGGACCCGGAGAAGATCACATCGGTCAGCGAGTCGCCACGCAGACGGCTGGCCGAACTCTCGCCCATGACCCAGCGCACGGCGTCGATGATGTTCGACTTGCCGCAGCCATTGGGCCCCACCACGCCGGTCATGTTGGTCGGCAGATGCAGGGTGGTCGGATCGACGAACGACTTGAAGCCGGACAGCTTGATCGTGGAAAGACGCATAGGGGTTCCGGACTGGGGCCGGCAAGCGGCCTGCGTTTACCCTCCAAGTCATTGATCCTGTTGGGATCGATGCCCGTGGAACGGGTGTGACGCCCTGAGTATACCGATGTGGCCGTGTTCTACGAATGGGCGTGGAACATTGTCCAGCCCCACGCCGGCAGCCGGACGTGGCCCGGCACCACCAAACGGAGCCATAAAACAAAACGGGCACCCTCGCGGGCGCCCGTTCTGCGGTGATTCCAGGCCTTTCGGCGCGGGATCAGGCCTTTTCGGCTTCAACCACAACCTTGACGGTGGTTTCAACGTCGGCGTGCAGGTGCACCAGGACGTCGTACTCACCGATGTTGCGGAAGGCGCCTTCGCCCAGGATGACTTCGCTCTTGCTGACCGGCAGGCCGGCGGCGGTGAAGGCATCGGCGATTTCGCGGGCGCCGACCGAGCCGTACAGCTTGCCTTCGGTCGAAGCATTGGCGGCGATGGTCACGCTCGCGCCTTCCAGCTTGGCCTTGCGGGCATCAGCGTCGGCGTGGATGGCCTGGGCCTTGGCTTCGTATTCGGCGCGCTTGGCTTCGAACTCGGCCTTGTTGCTCTCGGTGGCCGGAACGGCCTTGCCCTGCGGCACGAGGAAGTTACGGCCGTAGCCCGGCTTCACGTCGACCAGGTCGCCCAGGTTGCCGAGGTTGGTGACTTTCTGCAGGAGGATCAGCTGCATGGTATTGCTCCAGATGAGTTATTCGTTAGCGAGGCGATGCCCCGCAACAAAGGCTGTCCGAATAGCTGGCACAGCGGGGGCGGCACCGGGCCGCCCCGCCGGGCATCAGACGTCGTGGTTGTCGGTGTACGGGATCAGGGCCAGGAAGCGAGCGCGCTTGACGGCGGTCGCCAGCTGACGCTGGTACTTCGACTTGGTACCGGTGACGCGGCTCGGCACGATCTTGCCGTTCTCGGTCAGGTACTGGCGCAGGGTGTTGAGATCCTTGTAGTCGATCTCCTTCACACCTTCAGCCGTGAACTTGCAGAACTTGCGGCGACGGAAGAACTTGGACATGGGAAGGCTCCTTAGGCGGCGGAAGCGGCGTCGTCGCCGGCTTCGTTGTCAGCGGTGGTGGTGGACTCGCCTTCTTCGTCGTCACGACGACGGCGCTCACCGCGCTCCGGCTTGTCACCCTTCTCGTCCTTGCTCTTCATGATCAGCGACTGCTCGGTGTCAGCCTCGTCACGCTTGATGACCAGGTTGCGCAGCACGGCGTCGTTGAAGCGGAAGCTTTCGGTCAGTTCGCTCAGAACAGCCTGGTCGGCTTCGATGTTCATCAGCACGTAGTGGGCCTTCACCAGGTTCTGGATCGGGTACGCCAGCTGGCGGCGGCCCCAGTCTTCCAGACGGTGGATGGTGCCGTTGCCGTTCTCGACCAGCGACTTGTAGCGCTCGATCATGGCCGGGACCTGCTCGCTCTGGTCCGGGTGGACCATGAACACGATTTCGTAATGACGACTCATGTTTTTTCTACCTTTCGGATGTGGCCTTGCGGCCGGACAGCCCCCCGCCGTTGAGACCGCGGTGGGGCAAGGATTCCCGCCAGGGAGGCAGGAAGCCGCGCATTATGGCGCAGATGGGGTGGCCGGGCAACCAGCGGGCCACACGGCAACCTGAACCGGGGGAGCAACCCCGTGCCAACCAAGGTTGGCTGCTACCGGAACAATTGCTACCGGAACAATCAGGCTCCCGCCGGGCCTCAGGCCTTGTCGGCGTCGGTGGTGAAGCTTTCGCCGCAGCCACACTCGGCGGTGGCATTCGGGTTGCTGAACGTGAAGGTCTCGCTCAGGCCGTGCTTGCCGAAGTCGATCACGGTGCCGTCCACCAGCGCCAGGCTCTTGGCGTCGACGTAGATCTTCACCCCGTCCTGGTCGAACACGGTGTCGCCCTCGCGCTCGTCGCGGGCCAGGTCGGTCACGTGGCCCCAGCCGGAACAGCCGGTCTTGGTCACGCCGAAACGCAGGCCCAGCGCGCCGGGGGTCTGGGCGACGAAGCGCTGCACGCGCTCAAAGGCAATGGGGGTCAGGCTGACGGCCATGGGACTACTCCAAGGGTACGGGGACATTATAAGGAGCCGCCGCTGCGAAAAATGCCTCGCAAGCAGAACGCTGCAACCGGTAAACTCCCGTGTTCACAGATCGAGTCGATCAGCAGAGGATTCAAGTCATGACGGTGGTCAGCGTTGAACATGCGCTTGCCGGGAAGATCCCGGAAGGCGGCGAAGTCACGGTACGCGGATGGGTGCGCACGGTGCGCGGTTCAGCGAATCTGGCCTTCGTGAATGTGAGCGACGGCTCCTGCTTCGCCCCGATCCAGGTCGTGGCTGGCGACAGCCTGGCCAACTTCGATGAGATCAAGCGCCTGACCAGCGGCTGCTCGGTCATCGCCACCGGCACCCTGGTGAAGTCGCAGGGCAAGGGCCAGTCGTTCGAGATCCAGGCCAGCGCACTGGAAGTGGTCGGCTGGGTCGAAGACCCGCTCACCTACCCGATCCAGCCCAAGCCGATGTCGCCGGAGTTCCTGCGCGAAGTGGCGCACCTGCGCCCGCGCACCAACCTGTTCGGCGCGGTCACCCGCATCCGCAACTGCCTGGCCCAGGCCGTGCACCGCTTCTTCCACGAGAACGGCTTCAACTGGATCAGCACCCCGATCATCACCACCTCCGATGCCGAAGGCGCCGGCCAGATGTTCCGTGTGTCCACCCTGGACATGGTGAACCTGCCGCGTGACGAGAAGGGCGCGATCGATTTCAGCCGCGACTTCTTCGGCAAGGAGACCTTCCTGACCGTGTCTGGCCAGCTGAACGTCGAGGCCTACTGCCTGGCGCTGAGCAAGGTCTACACCTTCGGCCCGACCTTCCGCGCCGAGAACAGCCACACCACCCGCCACCTGGCGGAGTTCTGGATGATCGAGCCGGAAATCGCCTTCGCCGACCTGGCCGAAGACGCGCGCCTGGCCGAAGAGTTCCTGAAGTACCTGTTCCGCGCTGTGCTGAACGAGCGCAGCGATGACCTGGCCTTCATCGCCGAGCGCGTGGACAAGAACGCGATCACCAAGCTGGAAGACTTCATCAATGCGCCGTTCGAGCGCATCGACTACACCGATGCGGTCAGCCTGCTGCAGAAGTCCGGCAAGAAGTTCGACTTCCCGGTCGAATGGGGCCTGGACCTGCAGACCGAGCACGAGCGCTGGCTGACCGAGGAACATGTCGGCCGCCCGGTGGTGGTGACCAACTACCCGGAGCACATCAAGGCCTTCTACATGCGCCTGAACGACGACGGCAAGACCGTTGCCGCGATGGACGTGCTGGCCCCGGGCATCGGCGAGATCATCGGCGGCAGCCAGCGCGAAGAACGCCTGGACGTGCTGGACGCGCGCATGGCCCAGTTCGGCCTGGATCGTGAGCACTACAGCTGGTACCGCGACTTCCGCCGCTACGGTTCGGTGCCGCACGCCGGCTTCGGCCTGGGCTTCGAACGCCTGGTGGTATACGTCTGCGGGCTGTCCAACATCCGCGATGCGATCCCCTACCCGCGCGCCCCGGGCAGCGCGGACTTCTAAGCCCCATACGACCACGGAGGTACCGCTCCCATGACCCTGTTCTTCGCCCTCTGTTTCGTCGGCGTTGCAGTGGCCGGGTTCAGTGCCTTCGTGATCTTCTGGCCGCTGACCCTGGTGCATGTGCGCGACCGCCATCCGGCGCTCGCCGAGCGCTTCGGCAGCGGTGCCTTCCTCAAGCCCGATGCCCTGGCCTGGCTGCTGCGCCGCGACTATCGCCAGCAGCCGGACCGCTCGCTGTCCGGGCTGGCGACGCCGGCCTGGGTGTCGCTGCTGACCCTGCTGGCCGGACTGGGCATGGCTGCCCTGCTCTGGCTGGCCTCGCTCTGGTGACACCCATGAATGACATTACCGCCTCGCGCGACAGCTGGTGGCTGGCCAGCCTCGGCAACACCCTGATCTGGGCGCGCCTGCGCGTTCGCCCGGCGGGCACCGCCGAGGTGCTCGACAGCGATGGCAATACGCTGAGCTATGACAGCGAAGACACCGCCCGTTCGCAGCTGTTCGACGCCGAGTTCGTCGAATATGACGGCCTGGACGAGGAAGACGCGCTGGTGCGCGGTTTCAGCCTGCACGAAGTGCAGCCACCGCAGGCCGACAGCGATGAGGGCCTGCGCGGCCGCATGATCCAGTCGCTGGGCGGGCGCGCCTGATCCAGGCATGTTCACTCCGCGCGCCTTCGCCGAGACCGACCTGCTCTGGCTGGACCGCCTGCTGGCGCGCGATCCATTCGTCACCGTGCTCACCTCCGGCAGCGATGGCCTGCCGGAGCTGACCCGGATGCCGGTGCTGTACCGGCGTGACGGCGAACGCATCGAACTGCGTGGACACTGGGCCCGCGCCAACCCGCAGTCGCGCCATGCCGGCGCGGCCAAGGTGCTGGTCGACGGCCCGCACGGCTACGTCTCCGCCAGCTGGTATCCAGACAAGGAGCGCGCCGCGCGGGTACCCACCTGGAACTACGCCGCCGCCGAGCTGCGTGGCCAGCTGCAGGCCTTCGACGACACCGATGCACTGGCCGAACTGGTCGGCGCGATCAGCGACCGCTTCGAGGCCAGCGTCGGCCAGGCCTGGCAGTTCGATGCCACGCGTGCCGAACACGGCCCGGAACTGCGCGCCATCGTCGGCTTCCGTTTCCAGGTCGAACACGTGCAGCTGAAGCTCAAGCTGAGCCAGAACCACCCCGACGCCAACCAGCACGCAGTGATCGCCGAACTGGAACGGCTGGGCACCCCTTCTTCGACCGAGCTGGCGCAGTGGATGCGCTGGCACCGCGAACAGGCCGCCCGCAGCGACTGAACGCCTCCGATTCCCGCGACGACGCAGCCGGACGGCTGCGGCGAGCCCCCACCCGACGCCAGGGACCCGAACATGAAAGACATCCACAAGCTGCTGCAGAACAACCGCGACTGGGCCGACCGGATCGAAAAGGAAGATCCGGAGTTCTTCCACCAGCTGGCCAAGCAGCAGCACCCCGAGTACCTGTGGATCGGCTGTTCCGACTCACGCGTTCCGGCCAACCAGATCATCGGCATGGCCCCGGGCGAAGTGTTCGTGCACCGCAACGTCGCCAACGTGGTCGCGCACACCGACCTGAACTGCCTGAGCGTGGTGCAGTACGCGGTGGACCAGCTGAAGGTGAAGCACATCCTGATCGTCGGCCACTACGGCTGCGGCGGCGTGCACGCCTGCCTGCACAATACCCGCGTCGGCCTGGCCGACAACTGGCTGCGCCACGTCGGCGACGTGATGCAGAAGCACACCGGCATCCTCGATGCGATCGAGACCGATGAGCTCAAGCACGCGCGCCTGTGCGAACTGAACGTGATCGAGCAGGTAGCCAACCTGTGCCGCTCGACCATCGTGCAGGACGCCTGGGCCCGCGGCCAGAAGCTGATGGTGCACGGCTGGGTCTACAGCCTGAAGGACGGACGCGTGCGCGAGATGGGCATCGACGTCGGTTCGCAGGAAGAGCTGCAGCCGGCCTATGAAAAGGCCCTGTCCTACGTCCCGCGCAAGGGCAAGCGCGACTGATCCCCCACGGATGACCACCATGCTCGCTTCGCCGATCAACCTGCACGCCTGGATCGAAGAGAACCGCCACCTGCTGAAGCCGCCGGTAGGCAACAAGATGATCGACAACGGCGATTTCATCGTGATGGTGGTCGGCGGGCCGAACTCGCGTACCGACTACCACTACGACGAAGGCCCGGAGTGGTTCTACCAGCTCGAAGGCGAGATGGTGCTGAAGGTGCAGGAAGACGGCGCGGTGCGCGACATCCCGATCCGCGCCGGCGAGATCTTCCTGCTGCCGGGCAAGGTGCCGCACTCGCCACGGCGCCCGCCCGGTGGCATCGGCCTGGTGGTCGAGCGCAAGCGCCTGCCGCATGAGATGGACGGCGTGATCTGGCACTGCGAGCGCTGCAACCACAAGCTGCACGAAGAGTTCTTCCCGCTGCAGAACATCGAAACCGATCTCCCCAAGGTGTTCGCGCACTACCACGCCAGCCTGGAACTGCGTACCTGCAGCCAGTGCGGGCACGTGGACCCGCTGCCGACGCCAGCGGTGGGCTGAGGCGCCACCGGCCTGTAGAGCCGAGCCCATGCTCGGCTGCTCTGCCGTGACCATGCAGGCGCAGCCTGGCTGTATTGATGAAGCCGAGCATGGGCTCGGCTCTACAGGGAGCAGGCGCTACACTGGCGGTCCCGTTGCAGCCTGTTGCCCGACCATGTCCGACCTGCTCAGCCGCACCCATGCCATCGCCCTGGACGCCGCCGATCCGCTGCGCCCGCTGCGCAATGAATTCCTGATTCCGCGCCACGGTGGCGGCGAGCAGACCTACTTCGTCGGCAACTCGCTGGGCCTGCAGCCGCGTGGTGCACAGGCGGCGGTGCAGGAAGTGATGAAGCAGTGGGGCGAGCTGGCCGTGGAAGGCCACTTCACCGGCCCGACGCAGTGGCTGTCCTACCACCGCCTGGTGAGCGCACAGCTGGCCCGCGTGGTCGGCGCGCTGCCCAGTGAAGTAGTGGCGATGAACACGCTGAGCGTGAACCTGCATCTGATGATGGTCAGCTTCTACCGGCCGACCACGCAGCGTCCGGTGATCCTGATGGAAGCCGGTGCATTCCCGACCGACCGCCATGCCGTGGAAGCACAGATCCGCTTCCATGGCTTCGACCCGGCCGAGTGCCTGGTGGAAGTGCAACCGGACGAAGCCAATGGCACGATCTCGCTGACCGCGATCGAACGCGCCATCGCCGAGCACGGCCCGCGCCTGGCGCTGGTGCTGTGGCCCGGCGTGCAGTACCGCACCGGCCAGGCCTTCGACCTCGATTCGATCACCCGCGCCGCACGCCTGCAGGGCGCACGTATCGGCTTCGACCTGGCGCACTCGGTCGGCAACCTGCCGCTGCGCCTGCATGACGTCGCCCCCGATTTCGCCGTGTGGTGCCATTACAAATACCTCAACAGCGGCCCCGGCGCTGTGGCCGGTGCGTTCGTGCACGAACGCCATCATCGCGACACCACCCTGCCGCGCTTTGCCGGCTGGTGGGGCCACGAGGAAGCCACCCGCTTCCAGATGGCGCCGCAGTTCACGCCCGCCATCGGTGCCGAAGGGTGGCAGCTGAGCAATCCGCCCATTCTCGGCCTGGCACCGCTGCGTGCCTCGCTGGACCTGTTCGAGCGCGCCGGAATGGACGCACTGCGCAGCAAGTCGCTGGCGCTGACCGGCATGCTCGAAGCACTGGTACGCGCGCGCCTGCCGCAGGTGCTGGACATCATCACCCCGGCCGACCCGCAGCGCCGCGGCTGCCAGTTGTCGCTGCGCGTGATCGGTGGCCGCGAGCGTGGCCGCGCCCTGTTCGAGCACCTGCGCGGCATCGGCGTGCTCGGCGACTGGCGCGAGCCCGACGTGATCCGCATCTCGCCCACCCCGCTCTACAACCGCTACCTGGACGTGCACCACTTCGTCGAGGAAGTGGAAGTCTGGGCCGGCCTCTAAGCCGGCTCCTCCCCTCCTGCTGGACAGTTCGTTGATCGCACACGCCTCCCGCTCGTTGAGCATTATTGGTGCCGGCCTCGCCGGGTCCCTGCTGGCCATCCTGCTGTCACGGCAAGGTTGGCGCATCACCCTGTACGAACGCCGCGGCGATCCGCGCGTGGCCGACTACGAGAGCGGCCGCTCGATCAACCTGGCGTTGGCCGAGCGCGGGCGCAACGCACTGCGCCAGGCAGGCGTGGAGGACGAAGTGATGGCGCGCGCAGTGATGATGCGCGGCCGCATGGTGCACCCGCGCGACGGCGAGCCGCAGCTGCAGCGTTATGGCCGTGACGACAGCGAGGTGATCTGGTCGATCCATCGCAGCGACCTGAACACCACGCTGCTGGAACTGGCCGAACAGGCCGGCGCCACCGTGCATTTTCATCGTCGCCTGCATACCGTTGATTTCGATGCCGGCTACGCGCGTTTCATCGATGATCGCGACGACAGCCCGCACGACATCCACTTCGACACCCTGATCGGTGCAGACGGTGCCGGTTCGGCACTGCGCGCGGCGATGAACCGCCGTGCGCCGCTGGGCGAGGACATCGCCTTCCTCGACCATTCCTACAAGGAGCTGGAGATCCCGCCGGCCGCCGACGGCAGCTTCCGCATCGAGCGCAATGCCCTGCACATCTGGCCACGCGGCCACTACATGTGCATCGCCCTGCCCAATCACGAGGGCACCTTCACCGTCACCCTGTTCCTGCCCAACCAGGGCGACCCCAGCTTCGCCACGGTCAACACCGGTGCGCAGGCCGAGGCATTGTTCGCCCGCGAGTTCGCCGACACCCTGCCGTTGATCCCGAACCTGCGCGCGGACTGGGAACAGCACCCGCCGGGCCTGCTCGGCACGCTCACCCTGGAGCGCTGGCATCAGCAGGGCCGCGCCGTACTGATCGGCGATGCCGCGCATGCCATGGTGCCGTTCCATGGCCAGGGCATGAACTGCGCGTTCGAGGACTGCGTCGCACTGGCTCGCCACCTGACGGAGGCCGATGACCTGGAAGGGGCGTTCGCCGCGTTCGAAGCCGAGCGCAAGCCGAATGCACGTGCCATCCAGCAGATGGCGCTGGAGAACTACCTGGAGATGCGCGACCGCGTGGCCGATCCTGCATTCCTGCTGCAGCGCGAGCTGGAGCAGGAACTGCAGCGGCGCTGGCCGACCCGCTTCGTGCCGCACTACACGATGGTCACCTTCCTGCACACGCCCTACGCCGAGGCGCTGCGCCGTACCGAACTGCAACGCGACATGCTGGCTGCAGCCACCGCAGGTCACGATTCACTGGACAACATCGACTGGGCCGCACTGGAAGCGCAGATCCACGCCCAGCTGCCGGTCCTGGAGGGCGCGCACTGATGGCCGACAGCTTCCTGTTCTACGACCTGGAAACCTTCGGCCAGGACCCGCGGCGCACGCGCATCTCGCAGTTCGCCGCGATCCGCACCGACGCCGACCTCAACGAGATCGATACCCCGGTCAGCTTCTTCGTACGGCCGGCGGATGACCTGCTGCCCTCGCCGATGGCCACCCTGGTCACCGGCATCACCCCGCAGCAGGCGCTGGCCGAGGGCATCAGCGAGGCCGAAGCCTTCGACCGCATCAACGAACAGCTGTCGCGCCCCGGTACCTGTGCGCTGGGCTACAACACGCTGCGCTTCGACGATGAGTTCGTGCGCTACGGCCTGTTCCGCAACTTCCACGACCCCTACGAACGCGAATGGCGCAACGGAAACTCGCGCTGGGACCTGCTGGACATGCTGCGCCTGATGCGCGCAATGCGCCCGGATGGCATCCAGTGGCCGCTGCGCGAGGACGGCGCCACCTCGTTCAAGCTCGAGCACCTGGCCGAGGCCAACAACGTGCGCGAAGGCGATGCGCACGAAGCACTTTCAGACGTGCGCGCCACCATCGGGATGGCACGCCTGTTCAAGCGGTCGCAGCCGCGCCTGTGGGAGTACGCGCTGAAGCTGCGTGACAAGCGCTTCGTCGGCGGCCTGCTGGACGTGGCCGCGATGAAGCCGGTGCTGCACATCTCCATGCGCTATCCGGCCAGTCGCCTGTGCGCGGCCCCCGTACTGCCGCTGGCCGTGCATCCGACCATCAACAACCGGGTGATCGTGTTCGATCTGGAAGGCGAGATCGACGATCTGCTGGAACTGCCGGCCGACGTGATCGCACAGCGCCTGTACATGCGCGCCAGCGAACTGCCCGAAGGCGTGGCGCGGGTGCCGCTGAAGGAAGTGCATCTGAACAAGGTGCCGGCGCTGATCGCCTGGAACCACCTGCGCGCCGATGACCACGAACGCCTCGGCCTGGACGTGGCCGCGATCGAGGCCAAGGTGGAACGGCTGCGCGCGTTCGCCCCGCAGCTGGCCGAGAAGGCTCGCCAGGTCTACAACCAGCCCCGCGCCACCACCGTGGCCGATGTCGATGCATCGCTGTACGACGGCTTCCTCGGCAATGGCGACAAGCCACTGCTTGCGCTGGCACGCACCACCGCACCCGAGCAGTTGGCCGCGCTGGAGGGCCGCTTCCGCGACCCGCGCCTGCCGGAGCTGCTGTTCCGCTACCGCGCGCGCAACCATCCCGACAGCCTCGCGCCGGCTGAACACCAGCGCTGGCAGGATTACCGCCGCCAACGGTTGCTGGGAGACGGCGGCCTGGGCGAACTCAACCTGTCCCAGTTCCAGCAGCAGCTCGATGCACTGGCTGCCGAGGCGCCCGACGACGCGCGGCGCCAGGCCCTGCTGCAATCGCTGCGCGACTGGGGCCAGCACCTGCAGGAGACGCTGTGAGCACCTACTTCTCTGACGCCAGTTTCAAGTTCCTGCGCAGCCTGGCGCGGCATAACGACAAGGCCTGGTTCAACGACCACCGCCAGCAGTATGAAGACCACGTACGGCAGCCGTTCCTTCGCCTGCTGGGCGACCTGCAGCCGGCACTGGCCGAGGTCAGCGAGCATTTCCGCGCAGATACGCGTGGCGTCGGCGGCTCGCTGTTCCGCATCCATCGCGACGCGCGCTTCTCCAACGACAAGTCACCGTACAAGACCTGGCAGGGCGCACGCCTGTTCCATGAGCGCCGCCGTGAAGTGGCCGCACCTTCGTTCTACGTGCACCTGCAGCCGGGCGAGAGCTTCGTCGGTGCCGGCCTGTGGCATCCGGAACCGGAAACCCAACGCCGCGTACGCCACTTCATCCTCGACAACCCGGGCAGCTGGAAGGCTGCCGCGCATGCGCCGGCCCTGCGCAAGCGCTTCGATTTCGAGGAGAGCGAAAAGCTGGTGCGGCCACCGCGCGGCTTCCCGGCAGACTTCGAGTTCATCGACGACCTCAAGCACCGCAACTGGGTGATGTGGCGCTCGCTGGACGACGCCACCATGACCGGCCCGCGCCTGCTGTCCACGCTGGGCAAGGACCTGGCCGCGCTCGGCCCGTTCGTCGACTACCTGTGCGCCGCGCTGGATCTGGAGTTCTGATGTCGCAGCATCTTCCGCTGGCCCGCCAGCGGCGCGTGCTCGGCCGCACCGGCCTGGCCGTTTCACCGATCGGACTGGGCTGCTCCGGCTTCTGGGGCCATCGCCGCTTCCCGGAGCATGAGTCGGCTGCGGTGGTCGAACATGCGCTCGCCCATGGAGTGAACCTGCTCGATACCGGCCACAACTATTCCGGCTTCCATGCCGAGCCGCGCCTGGGCCGCATCCTGCGCCCGTTGCTGAAGCGCTACCCGCGCGATTCACTGGTGATCTCCAGCAAAGGCGGCACGCTGACCGGGCAGGCTGGCATCAGCGGCACCGAGCAACGCAATTTCTCGCCCGAGGCCATCACCGCCAGCTGCGAGGCCTCGTTGCGCAACCTCGGCCTGGACCACCTTGACATCTACCAGCTGCATGGCGCCAGCGAACACGACATCAACGACGACCTGCTGGCCGCGCTGCAGCGCCTGCGCGAGCGTGGGTTGATCCGGCACACCGGCATCAACACCCATTCGGCCTCCACCCTGCGCTGGATGATCGCCCATCCCGACGCCTTCGATGTGGTGCTGCTGGACTACAACGCCCTGCAGCAGGACCGCGAGCCGCTGATCGACCAGCTGCACGCAGCGGGCATTGGCGTGCTGGCCGGCACCGTGCTGGCACAGGGCCACCTGCTGCCCGCGCGTCCGCGCCTGCCACGGCTGGCCGATGGTTGGTACCTGGCACGCGCGTGGCTGAAGCCCAGCAGCCGCCAGCTGATGCACAGTGCCCGCCGGATGCGGCGCGCGGTGGCCGCGATCCACAGCCAGCGCCCGGCCCAGACCGCCTTCGCCTATACGCTGGGCCATCCCGGCGTGGCCAGCGGAATTCTCGGCACCACCCGCACCCGCAGCCTGGACGAGGTGCTGGCGACGCAGCTGGAAGCGCTGACCCCGGCCGAACGGCAACGGCTGGTCGATGCCTTCGGTGACGGCCGTGGCTCACCCAGTCATTGAGTCTTCACCCGGCGCTGCCGCCAATGCGGCAGTCTGGGCGGCATGAAGAAAGCGACCGCACTCGTTGTGCTGCTGGTCCTGGCCGTGGCGGCCTGGTGGTTCGGCGGCCCGTACATGACCGTCAATGGCCTGTCCAAGGCCATCGAACAGCGCGACACCGCCCGCCTGGAGCGTTACGTCGATTTCCCGCGCGTGCGCAGCAGCCTGCGCGCGCAGCTCAATGATTACCTGGTACGCCAGACTGGCCCGGATGTGGCTGCCAGCCCGTTCGGTGCCCTGCTGTATGGCCTCGGCGACCAGCTCGGCGGTGCCGCGGTGGAGACCATGGTGACCCCGACCGGAATCGGCGCGGTGCTGCAGGGCCATGTGTTGTGGAAGCGTGGCCGCAATGAACTGCAGGGCGGCGATGCCTTCGGCGCGACCGAACCGGCGCGGCCCCTGAAGCATGCCGAGCACCATTTCGAGGCGTTCGACCGCTTCGTGATCGATGTCGATCGCGGCCCCGGCCAGCCGCCATTGAAGGTGGTGCTGGAACCGCAGGGCCTGCGCTGGAAGGTGGTGGACCTGCAGCTGGGGATGTCCGGCAGCCCGTAGCCACGCTCCGGTAGTCGCCCACCTTGGTGGGCGCGGTTTCACCGCGATGCCAACCAAGGTTGGCAGCTACCAGGCCCTACCCCTCGTTGGCGACGCCGTGCGGTACGTGGCCGGCCGCCACATGCTCGCGGGCGCTGTCGATGTTGTGCTGTGAATCATCGAAGAAGATGTCGGCGCCGAACGCCCGCAGGAACGGTCCCTTGTGGCGGCCACCGAGGAACAGCGCTTCGTCCAGGCGCACGCCCCACTCACGCAGGGTGCGGATCACCCGCTCATGCGCCGGCGCCGACCGCGCGGTGACCAGCGCGGTGCGGATCGGCGCGCTCTCGCCGGCCGGGAACACTTCCTGCAGCGTGTGCAGGGCCGACAGGAAGCCGCGGAACGGGCCGCCGCTGAGCGGCTCGCGGGCGCGCTCGCGTTCATGGCGGCCAAAGGCTTCCACGCCCTGCTCGCGCGAAATGCGTTCACTCTCGTCGCCGAAGATCACCGCGTCCCCGTCGAAGGCAATGCGCAGCTGGCCGGCCGGGCGACCGGTATCGATCTGGTCGGCCGCTGCCGCGGCGGTCTCGCCCGGCGGCTTGGGCAGGATGGTCGCCGCCGCAATGCCATGGCGCAGCGCGCTGCGCACCGATTCCGGGTTGGCCGACAGGAACAGGTCGGTGCCGAACGGCTTCACGTACGGCCAGGTCGGTTCGCCGGCGGTGAACGTCGCGCGGATGATGCCCAGGCCGTAGTGCTGGATCGAATTGAAGATGCGCAGGCCGGTATCGGCCGAATTGCGCGACAGCAGGATCACCTCGACCCGCGGGTTCTCCGGGCTGGCGCCCTGGTTCAGCGCCAACAGCTTGCGCACCACGGGAAAGGCCACGCCGGGCCCGAGGATGTCGTCCTCATGCTGGCGCTGGAATTCGGCATAGGCCGCCACGCCATCGCTCTCGAACAGCGCGTGGCTTTCTTCGAGATCGAACAGCGCGCGCGAGGTCACCGCGACGGTCAGCAAACGGGGGGAGTTGTCGCCCATCGGTGGGGGTCCTTCAAGCGGTCGGCGGGGCCGGCCGCCCATTGTCCTCAAAAAACGAACTGTTCGCTCAGGATCCGGTCTTCCAGGTTGTGCTCCGGGTCGAACAGCAGGGTCACGCGGCGGTCCTTCGACTCGCGGATGGTCACCTCGACCACATCGCGGGTTTCGTGCGAATCAGCGGTGACGCTGACCGGGCGCTTGTACGGATCAAGCACGCGGAAGCGCACTTCGGTGTCGGCCTTGAGGATCGCGCCGCGCCAGCGACGCGGCCGATAAGGTGCCAATGGCGTCAGCGCGATGGTATGCGAGCCCAGCGGCAGCACCGGGCCGTGCGCGGAATAGTTGTAGGCGGTGCTGCCGGCCGGGGTGGCCACCAGCACGCCGTCACCGATCAGCTCGGCCACGCGCTCCTGGCCGTTGAGGTCGATGCCGATATGCGCCGCCTGCCGGGTCTGCCGCAGCAACGAGACATCGTTGTAGGCCAGTGACCCGGTACTGGTGCCGGACTCGGTCAGCGCCACCATTTCCAGCGGGCGCAGGTTGGCCGGTTCGGCGCGCGCGATGCGGGCCTGCACGTCATCGTCGCCACGGTACTGGTTCATCAGGAAGCCGACCGTGCCCAGCTTCATGCCGAACACCGGCTTGCCCAGGTGCCCATGCCGATGCAGGGTCTGCAGCATGAAGCCGTCGCCCCCCAGCGGGCACAGCACGTCGGCCTGCTCCGGCGCGTGATCGCCATAACGCGAAACCATCGCCGCGCGGGCCATCTGCGCGGGTTCGGTGGTGCTGGCCAGGAAAGCGATGCGGGGGGTGTCGCTCATCGGTGGATCCGGGTGGGTGTGCCAGCAAGAGCATACCCGGTAGTGCCGGCCGCTGGCCGTCAGCTGCACCCGGTTGCGGTTCATGCGGTTGCCGGCCAGCGGCCGGCACTACCAGGCAATGCAGAACGGCCCCGCTTTCGCGGGGCCGTTCCTCCAACTGCTGCAGATCAGGAGCCCCCCCTGAGTCAGGGGGGCGCGCCAACGGCGCGGGGGTCTGGGAGCACGGTTGGCATGGGGCCCACGGTTTGCAGAGCAAACCGTGGGGCGTCAGCGCGAATGCGCTTACGCACCATGCGCGGCCAGAGCCGGTTGCGGTTCATGCGGTTGCCGGCCAGCGGCCGGCACTACCAGGCAATGCAGAACGGCCCCGCTTTCGCGGGGCCGTTCCTCCAACTGCTGCAGATCAGGAGCCCCCCTGAGTCAGGGGGGCGCGCCAACGGCGCGGGGGTCTGGGAGCACGGTTGGCATGGGGCCCACGGTTTGCAGAGCAAACCGTGGGGCGTGAGCGCGAATGCGCTTACGCACCATGCGCGGCCAGCTGGCCCAGGCGCTGGACCGCGACCGAGACGGTCGGGTAGTCCAGGGTCTTCTGCTCGGCCAGTTCGGCCAGCATTGCCAGGGTGAAGCGCAGGCTGTTGTCATCACGGCCCATCCAGGCCGCCACCTTGGCTTCAGCACTGCCACCCTTGGTGCCCAGCACCTGGCCGGCCAGGTTGCGGTGGTTGGCAGCCAGCTCATCACGCAGCACGCCACGTGCCACGGCGTGCCAGCGGCCATTGACCTCCAGCGCATCGACCTGCTCGAACAGCCACGGCAGCTGCAGGGCATCGCCCAGGCGGAAGTGGACCTTGGACACGTCGACCGGCTTCAGCTTGCGGGTACGGGCCAGTTCGATGATGTCGAACGCCGGCTCCAGGAAGTGCAGCTCGGCCAGCTGCTGCGCCAGTGCGGACGGCAGGCCCTTTTCCTTCCACTCGGCCACCAGGGCTTCGTAGGTCGGACGCTGCGAATCCGGCAGCACACCCGAAGCAACGCGGATGTCGTTGAACGGGCCCTGGTAGCGGTTGACCGCTTCAGTGATGCCCGGCATCGCGCCCGGGCGCGACAGCAGCCAGCGCACGAACGAACGCTGCAGCTTCCAGATCACTTCCAGTGCATCGATCTGCACCGACTCCGGCACCTTGCCGTCGAGGGCATCGATCTGCGCCCACAGCGCGCGTGCATCCAGCGTTTCGCGGCTGATGGTGTAGGCCTTGGCGACCTCGGCGATGGAGCGGCCGGTGTCTTCCTGCATGCGCATCAGGAAGGTGGCGCCCATGCGGTTGATGGTCTGGTTGGTCACGGCCGTGGCGATGATTTCGCGCTTCAGGCGGTGACGCTCCATCGCGTCGGCGTACTTCTTCTGCAGCGGGGTCGGGAAGTAGCGCTGCAGTTCCTTGGACAGGTACGGATCTTCCGGGATGTCCGAGTCCAGCAGCTGGGCGAACGCCACCAGCTTGGAGTAGGACAGCAGCACCGACAGTTCCGGACGGGTCAGGCCCTGGCCGCGTGCCTTGCGCTGGGACAGCTCGGCGTCGGACGGCAGGAACTCGATCTGGCGATCAAGCAGGCCCTGCTGTTCCAGGGTACGGATGAAGTGCTGCTTGGAACCCAGGCGCTTGACCGCCATCCGCTCCATCAGGCTCAGCGCCTGGTTCTGGCGGTAGTTGTCGTTGAGCACCAGCTCGGCGACTTCATCGGTCATCGAGGCCAGCAGCTTGTTGCGCTGCTCGACGGTCAGCTTCTTGGCCCGCACCACATCATTGAGCAGGATCTTGATGTTGACTTCATGGTCGGAGGTGTCGACACCGGCCGAGTTGTCGATGAAGTCGGTGTTGAGCAGCACACCGGCCTGGGCAGCTTCGATGCGGCCCAGCTGGGTCATGCCCAGGTTGCCGCCCTCGCCCACCACCTTGCAGCGCAGCTCGCCACCGTTCACGCGCAGGGCGTTGTTGGCGCGGTCGCCGACATCGCTGTGCTGCTCGCTGGCGGCCTTGACGTAGGTACCGATGCCGCCATTCCACAGCAGGTCGACCGGCGCCTTCAGGATCGCGCTCATCAGATCGTTCGGCGACAGCGCCTTGACGTTCTCGTCCAGGCCCAGCGCTTCACGCACCTGCGGGGTGATCTCGATCGACTTCAGGGTACGCGGGAAGATGCCGCCGCCCTTGCTGATCAGCATGGCATCGTAGTCTGCCCAGCTCGAACGCGGCACGGTGAACAGGCGCTCACGCTCGACGAACGTGGTGGCCGAATCCGGGTTCGGGTCCAGGAAGATGTGGCGGTGGTCGAACGCGGCCACCAGGCGGATGTGGCGCGACAGCAGCATGCCGTTGCCGAACACGTCGCCGGACATGTCGCCGACGCCGACCGCGGTGAAGTCCTGGCTCTGGCTGTCACGGCCCAGCGCACGGAAGTGGCGCTTGACCGATTCCCACGCACCGCGTGCGGTGATGCCCATGCCCTTGTGGTCGTAACCAACCGAACCACCGGAGGCGAACGCATCGCCCATCCAGAAGCCGTGCGCGATGGCCAGGCCGTTGGCGATGTCGGAGAAGGTCGCGGTGCCCTTGTCGGCGGCCACCACCAGGTACGGATCGTCCATGTCGTGGCGCACGACATCCACCGGCGGCACGATCTTGTTGTTGACGATGTTGTCGGTGATGTCCAGCAGGCCCTGGATGAACAGCTTGTAGCAGGCCACGCCGTTGGCGAAGACCGCGTCGCGGTCGCCGTTCACCGGCGGGGTCTTGGCGAAGAAGCCACCCTTCGCGCCGACCGGCACGATGACGGTGTTCTTGACCATCTGTGCCTTGACCAGGCCGAGCACTTCGGTACGGAAGTCTTCACGACGATCCGACCAGCGCAGGCCGCCACGGGCAACCGCGCCGAAGCGCAGGTGGGTACCTTCCACGCGCGGGCCGTAGACGAAGATTTCGCGGTACGGACGCGGCTTCGGCAGGTCCGGCACCAGCGCCGAATCGAACTTGAAGCTGATGACATGGCCGTGCTGGCCGTTGGCATCGGTCTGGTAGTAGCTGGTACGCAGGGTAGCGTCGATCACGCCCATGAACGAGCGCAGGATGCGGTCCTCGTCCAGGCTCGACACGCGGTCCATCAGCTTCAGCAGCGCATCGCGCGCGGCCTGCATCTGCGCGTCACGGTCACCCTTGCGCGCATCGACCACGGTCTTGAGCACCTTCAGGGTGGCGTCGTCACCCGCCGCCAGCACATCGAAGTGGGCCTTCAGCTGGGCCTGGCCGGCAGCGATGTCGTCCTTGCCTTCGTGGCCGGTGGCCGGATCGAAGCGGGCTTCGAACAGCTCGACCAGCAGGCGGGCCAGCAGCGGGTAACGGGCGAAGGTGCCTTCCACGTAGGCCTGCGAGAACGGCACGCCGGTCTGCAGCAGGTACTTGCAGTAGCCGCGCAGCATGGCGACCTGGCGCCAGTGCAGGCCGGCGGCCAGCACCAGGCGGTTGAAGCCGTCGTTCTCGGCATCGCCGTGCCAGACGCGGGCGAAGGTCTCGCCGAAGGCTTCATCGACACGGGCGGCATCGATCGCGCCGGCGGTCGATTCGACCTCGAAGTCCTGCACGTACACCGGGGCGTTGTCGACCGACAGGCGGTACGGACGCTCGGCGATCACGCGCAGGCCCATGTTTTCCATCATCGGCAGCGCGTCCGACAGCGGAATGTCGTCCAGTTGGCGATACAGCTTCAGGCGCAGGCCGTCGCCGCTTTCGCGCGGCACCGCCTGCAGGCTCAGGCGCAGGTCATCCGGGCCGGTCAGGGCGTCGAGCTGGCTGACATCGTTGGCGGCAACAGCAGTGCTGTTGTCTTCGATGTAGCCGGCCGGCAGCGCCTTGCCGATGCGGGCGGCGATGCGCAGGCCTTCGGTCTCGCCGTGGCGGGTCACCAGCGCTTCGCGCAGGTCGTCCTGCCAGTTGCGCAGCACCTGGGCCAGCTTCTGCTCCAGTTCGGCGGTATCCACGTCGAGCATCTCACCCGGCTTCGGGCGCACGATCAGGTGCACCTGGGCCAGCGGCGACTCGCCCAGCACCACCGAGCTGTCGACGTACTCGCCGTGCAGCGCTTCCTTCAGCATCGCTTCGATGCGCAGGCGCACGTCGGTATTGAAGCGCTCACGCGGCAGGTAGACCAGCGCGGAGATGAAACGGCTGTACTTGTCGCGGCGCAGGAACAGGCGGCTGCGCACGCGCTCCTGCAGGCCCAGCACGCCCATCGCGGTGCGGAACAGTTCGTCCTCGCTGGACTGGAACAGTTCTTCGCGCGGCAGGGTTTCCAGGATATGGCGCAGGGCCTTGCCACTGTGGCTGGCCGGGGCCAGGCCCGACTGCTTCATCACATGCTCGTGGCGCTGGCGCACCAGCGGGATTTCCCACGGGCGACGGTTGTAGGCACTGGAGGTGAACAGGCCGAGGAAGCGCTGCTCGCCGATGATCTTGCCCTTGGCGTCGAATTCCAGCACGCCGATGTAATCCATGTAGCCGGCGCGGTGCACGCGCGAACGGGCATTGGTCTTGGTCAGGATCAGCGCGTCCTTCAAGCCGGACGTGGCATTCAGGCCCTGCGCGGCCAGGGTCTTGACCGGACGGGCGGCAGACTTGTCCTTGCCGCGCATCAGGCCCAGGCCGGTGTCGTTCAGCGGCGCCAGAACCTCTTCCTTGCCCTGCTTCTCGACGCGGTACTCGCGGTAGCCGAAGAAGGTGAAGTGGTTGTCGGCGGCCCAGCGCAGGAACTCCTGCGCTTCCTTGCGCGACGCGTCGTCGACCGGCAGCTGGCGGCTGCCCAGGTCGTCGGCCAGCGCCAGCGCCTTGTCCTTCATCGGCTGCCAGTCGCGCACGATCGCACGCACTTCGTCCAGCGCCTTGTTGATGGCCTGTTCGATGGCGGCCATGGCTTCGGCCGGCTGGCGGTCGATTTCCAGCAGCATCACCGACTCGGTATCACCTTCGCCGACCTTGACCAGCTTGCCGGCCTTGTCGCGGGTGAAGCGCAGCACCGGGTGGCCCAGCACGTGGACACCCACGCCCTGCTCGGCCAGCGACATGGTGACGGTATCGACCAGGAACGGCATGTCGTCATTGACGATCTGCAGCACGGTGTGCGGCGATTCCCAACCGTTGGCCTTCGCGGTCGGATTGAACACGCGGACGTTGGCCTTGCCGGCCTTGCGGGCACGGGCGAATTCCAGCGTCTCAGCCGCGAGAGCGGCCCACTCTTCAGCGCTGTGGTGCGGGAACTCGTCCGACTCCATGCGCTTGTAGAAGTCGGTGGCGAAAGCCACCGCTTCGGCCTGTGCGGCCGCGGGGTAGCGCTTGCGCAATGCCGTGTACACCGGCTCCAGGGAGAAACCAGCGGTCACTGCGACCTCCGACTCTGCTGGTTTGGTCTTGTTTTTCACGGTCTTGGCTGCGGTTTTTTGCGGTTTCATGGCAGAGCGATGCGCTTGCTCAGTTGGGAAAATGAAATTGTAGCCCTACCGCACGAAAAGGCCTTGCTGCAGGACGGAATAAGCAGATTCGGGTTTGCTGCGGTTTAGACGCCTATTCAGTTCGCACCGGTATGGTGCTGGCGCCCACTTCAGCACTGCCGACAGGATCGGCAAAGCGTGTTACCGGAAGACACACGCGGCGACGCCGATGCGATTCCACAATCCTGAACTGGACGGTATAGTCCACCGCGTGAACCCGGCCTACCTCCCCGTTGCCCTCGACGCGCGCGATGAGCGCGTGTTTGATGCCGTGCGCGTCCTGCTGGCCAACCAGGGCATGCAGATGAGCATGGACGCCGTCGCCCAGCAGGCCGGCTGCTCCAAGCAGACCCTGTACTCCCGCTATGGCAGCAAGCAGGAACTGCTGCGCCGGGTCATGCAAAGACATGTCGCAAACGCCACTGGAGCGATGCTGCGTGCACTCCGCAGTGACGACCTGCGTGAGAGCCTTCTGCAGTTCGCCACCGACTTCCTGGAGCACTTCAACCAACCGCACGTCGGCCAGGCCTGCCGGCTGATAGCCGCAGACGCGGCCCATTTTCCGGAAGAAGCCCGCACGCTTTACCGGCATGGCGCCGGCGCATTGACACTTCATCTTGCTGAATGGATTGAAACCGTTTGCAGGCGCGGTCTGCTGCGGCATGACAACCCGCACTTCATGGCCGAGCTTCTATTAAGCATGATCGCCGGTCAGGATTTCGACAAACAGCGTTTCCATACCCCCCATCGTGATGACGCGCTGCTGCGTCGGCGCTGGGCAGAATTCTCCGTCGACAGCTTCCTGCGCGCCTTCGCGCCAGATCCGTCGCCGGCCCCGTCTACAAACCAACCCCGGAGTTCCTCCTGATGACCGCCCCACTCCGCACCCTTGCCTTGACGTGCGCCGTTGCTGTCGCTCTGGCTGCCTGCAAGAAGCCGGAACAGCAGATGCCCCCGCCGCCGGAGGTGGGCGTGATCGACGCCAAGCCGCAGACCCTGCCGCTGCAGCGCGAGCTGGTCGGGCGGCTGTCGCCGTTCCGCAGCGCCGACGTCCGCGCACGCGTGCCCGGCGTGCTGCTCAAGCGCGTCTACCAGGAAGGCTCGCAGGTCAAGCAGGGCCAGACCCTGTTCCTGATCGACCCGGCACCGCTGCGAGCCTCGCTCAACGCCTCCGAAGCCCAGCTCGCCTCGGCCCGTGCGACCTACGCCAACGCCAAGGTCGCTGCCGACCGCGCGCGTTCGCTGGCGCCGCAGCAGTTCGTCTCCAAGGCCGACCTGGACAACGCCGAATCGGCCGAGCGCACCGCGCTGGCCGCAGTCAAGCAGGCCGAGGCATCGGTGACCTCCTCGCGCATCAGCCTGGGCTACACCGAAGTGACCGCGCCGATCAGCGGCGTGGCCAACAAGCAGCAGGTCACCGAAGGTGCGCTGGTGGGCCAGGGCGATGTGACCCTGCTGACCACCGTCGACCAGCTCGACCCTCTGTACGTCAACTTCTCGCTGAGCGTGGATGAGCTGACCCAGCTGCGCGCGCAGCAGGCCAAGGGCGCGCTGGCGCTGTCCGGCGACGGCAAGGCCACGGTCAACGTCAAGCTGGCCGACGGCAGCACCTACGGTGAGCCGGGCACGCTGGACTTCTCCTCGACCACGGTCGACCCGGCCACCGGTGCGGTGTCGCTGCGCGCGCTGCTGCCGAACCCGCAGCAGATCCTGCTGCCGGGTGCCTTCGTCAGCTTCCAGGCCAACCTGGGCGAACGCAACAACGCCTACCTGGTGCCGCAGCAGGCCCTGCTGCGCGATACCACCGGCGGCTACGTGATGGTGGTCGGTGCCGACGGCAAGGTCGTGCGCAAGAACGTGAAGACCGATGGCGCGCAGGGTTCCAGCTGGCTGGTCAGCGACGGCCTGGCGCCGGGCGACAAGGTGATCGTGGCCGGCGTGCAGAAGGTCAAGGAAGGTGCACCGGCGGTGGCCAAGCCGTGGACCCCGGGCCAGGACGCCAACGGCAAGCCCGCTGCAGGCGGCGCTGCACCGGCGGCGGCAGCGCCGGCCGCAGGCAAGGCACCGGCCGACGCGGCCAAGCCCGAGCAGGCCGATGCGGCCAAGCCGGCCGCCACCGATTCAGACAAGCAGTAACGGGACCCTTCCGTCATGCCTAAATTTTTCATCGAGCATCCAGTCTTCGCCTGGGTGGTTGCGATCCTGATCTCGCTCAGCGGCGTGATCGCGATCCTCAACCTGGGTGTGGAGTCCTATCCCAACATCGCCCCGCCGCAGGTCACCGTCTCGGCGACCTACCCGGGCGCCAGCGCCGATACCACGGAAAAATCGGTCACCCAGGTGATCGAGCAGCAGCTGACCGGTATCGATCACCTGCTGTACTTCAGCTCCTCGTCCGCCTCCAACGGCCGTGCGCAGATCACCCTGACCTTCGAGACCGGTACCGATCCGGACATCGCCCAGGTGCAGGTGCAGAACAAGGTCTCGCTGGCTACGCCACGACTGCCTTCGGAAGTGACCCAGCAGGGCGTGGTGGTGGCCAAGGCCAACGCGGGCTTCCTGATGGTGATCGCGCTGCAGTCCGATACGCCGGCCATCAACCGTGATGCCCTGAACGACATCGTCGGTTCGCGCGTGCTCGACCAGGTCTCGCGTATTCCCGGCGTCGGCAGCACCCAGCAGTTCGGTTCCGAGTACGCCATGAACATCTGGCTGAACCCGGAAAAGATGCAGGGCTACGGCCTGTCGGCCAGCCAGGTACTGGCTGCGGTGCGGGCGCAGAACGTGCAGTTCGCTGCCGGTGCGCTCGGTTCGGACCCGTCGCCGGAAGGCCAGCACTTCACCGCCACGGTCTCGGCCGAAGGCCGCTTCAGCTCGCCGCAGGAGTTCGAGGACATCATCCTGCGGGCCAATCCTGACGGCTCGCGCGTGCTGCTGAAGGACATCGCCCGCGTTGCGTTCGGTGCCAACAACTACGGCTTCGATACCCAGTACAACGGCAAGCCGACCGGTGCCTTCGCCATCCAGCTGCTGCCGGGCGCCAACGCCCTGAACGTGGCCGATGCGGTGCGCGCCAAGATGGACGAGCTGCAGCCCAGCTTCCCCTCCGGCGTGACCTGGTTCTCGCCGTACGACAGCACCACCTTCGTCAAGATCTCGATCCAGGAAGTGGTCAAGACACTGTTTGAAGCAGTGTTCCTGGTGTTCCTGGTGATGCTGATCTTCCTGCAGAACTTCCGCGCCACCCTGATCCCGACCCTGGTCATCCCGGTGGCCCTGCTCGGCACCTTCCTGGGCATGTGGATGATCGGCTTCACGATCAACCAGCTGACCCTGTTCGCGATGGTGTTGGCGATCGGCATCGTGGTGGACGACGCGATCGTGGTGATCGAGAACGTCGAACGCATCATGACCGAGGAAGGGCTGGCGCCGAAGCCGGCCACGCAGAAGGCGATGACCCAGATCACCGGCGCGGTGGTGGCGATCACCGTCGTGCTGGCCGCGGTGTTCATCCCGTCTGCACTGCAGGGTGGCGCGGCCGGTGAGATCTACAAGCAGTTCGCGCTGACCATCGCCATTTCGATGGCGTTCTCGGCGTTCCTGGCACTGGGCTTCACCCCGGCGCTGTGCGCGACCTTCCTCAAGCCGACGCACAACGACAACCCGAACATCGTCTACCGCACCTTCAACAAGTACTACGACAAGATCAGCCACACCTACGTGGGCCACATCACCTCGGCGGTGCGCCATGCGCCGCGCTGGATGATCCTGTTCGTGGTGCTCACCGCGCTGTGCGGCTTCCTGTTCACCCGCATGCCGGGCAGCTTCCTGCCGGAAGAAGACCAGGGCTATGCGCTGGCGATCGTGCAGCTGCCGCCGGGTTCGACCAAGGGCCAGACCAACGAAGTGTTCGGCCAGATGCGTGGCATCCTGGAAAAGCAGGATGGCTTTGAAGGCATGCTGCAGGTGGCCGGCTTCAGCTTCGTCGGTTCCGGCGAGAACGTGGGCATGGGCTTCATCCGCCTGAAGCCATGGGAGGAACGCAAGTTCACCGCGCCCGAGTTCATCCAGAACATGAACGGCGCGTTCTACGGCATCAAGGAAGCGCAGATCTTCGTGGTCAACCTGCCCACCGTGCAGGGCCTCGGCCAGTTCGGTGGCTTCGACATGTGGTTGCAGGACCGCAGTGGTGCCGGCTACGAGCAGCTGACCCAGGCGCGCAACATCCTGCTGGGCAAGGCCGCGCAGAAGCCCGAAGCTCTGGTCGGCGTGCGTCCGAACGGACTGGAAAACGCCCCGCAGCTGCAGTTGCACGTGGACCGCGTGCAGGCGCAGTCGATGGGCATGTCGGTGTCGGACGTGTACAGCACCATCCAGCTGATGCTGGCCCCGGTGTACGTCAACGACTTCTTCTACGAAGGCCGCATCAAGCGCGTGACCATGCAGGCCGATGGCCCGTACCGCACCGGCCAGGAGTCGCTGAAGAGCTTCTACAGCCCGTCCAGCCTGACCACCAACGCCGATGGCACCAGCGCGATGATCCCGCTCAACACGGTGGTCAAGTCCGAGTGGGTGTCGGCACCACCGTCGCTGAGCCGCTACAACGGCTACTCGGCGATCAACATCGTCGGCTCGCAGGCCCCGGGTACCAGCTCGGGCGAAGCGATGCAGACCATGGAGAGCATCGTCAGCGACGACCTGCCGGCCGGCTTCGGCTACGACTGGTCCGGCATGTCCTACCAGGAAATCCTGGCCGGCAATGCCGCCACGCTGCTGCTGGTGCTGTCCATCGTGGTGGTGTTCCTGTGCCTGGCAGCCCTGTATGAAAGCTGGTCGATCCCGGTAGCGGTGCTGCTGGTCGTGCCACTGGGCGTGCTGGGTGCACTCGGCCTGTCGATGCTGCGCGGCCTGCCCAACGATCTGTTCTTCAAGATCGGCCTGATCACCGTGATCGGCCTGGCGGCGAAGAACGCGATCCTGATCGTGGAGTTCGCGGTGGAGCAGCGCGCAGCAGGCAAGAACCTGCGTGATGCCACCATCGAGGCGGCCCGCCTGCGCTTCCGCCCGATCCTGATGACGTCGTTCGCGTTCATCATGGGCGTGATCCCGATGGCGATCTCCACCGGCGCTGGCGCCAACTCCCGCCATGCCATCGGTACCGGCGTGATCGGCGGCATGCTGTTCGCCACCCTGCTCGGCCTGCTGATGATCCCGGTGTTCTTCGTGGTCGTGCGCCGCATGCTGGGCGACAAGCTGGATGAACCGTCCAAGGAGTTCATGGAACGCCAGCGCGACGCGGAATCCGCCCACCGCCCGGATCGTTGATCCGGCGGTGAGGTGAAATGAAAAGGCCCCGGAGTGATCCGGGGCCTTTTTTTGCCGCTTTTGAATCCATGCCAAGCAAGGTTGGCATCTACCCAGGCAACGGCATGGCCGGTAGTCGCCAACCTTGGTTGGCGCTCTCCAAACCCTGCCAACCGAGGTTGGTGTCTACCGCAGCCCGGTTTCGTTGCGGGCGATCACCAGGCGCTGGATCTCCGAAGTACCTTCGTAGATCTCGGTGATCTTGGCATCACGGAAGTAGCGCTCCAGCGGCATTTCCTTGGAATAGCCCATGCCACCGTGGATCTGCACGGCCTGGTGGGTGATCCACATCGCCGCTTCCGAAGCGGTCAGCTTGGCCACGGCCGCTTCAGTGCTGAAGCGCTTGCCCTGGCCCTTCACCCATGCGGCACGCAGGGTCAGCAGCAGTGCTGCATCCAGCTTGCACTTCATGTCGGCAATCTTGGCCTGGGTCATCTGGAAGGTACCGATGGCGGCACCGAAGGCCTTGCGCTCCTTCGCATAGTCCAGGGTCGCTTCATAGGCGGCACGGGCGATGCCGATGGCCTGCGAGGCGATGCCGATGCGGCCGGCATCGAGCACGCTCATGGCGATCTTGAAGCCCTCGCCTTCCTGGCCCAGCACGTCTTCGGCCTGCGCCACGTAATCGTTGAACTCGATCTCGCAGGTGGCCGAGGCACGGATGCCCAGCTTGGGCTCGGTCTTGCCACGACCGAAACCGGCCTTGTCGGTATCGATGATGAAGGCGGTGATGCCGCGCGCGCCCTTGTCCGGCTCGCTCATCGCGAACAGCACGATGTACCTGGCCACCGGGCCGGAGGTGATCCAGCTCTTCTTGCCATTGATGACGAAGGTGCCGTCGGCCTGCTTCACCGCGCGGCAGCGCATGGCGGTGGCATCGGAACCGGACTGCGGCTCGGTCAGCGCGAATGCGCCGATGGCCGTGCCTTCGGCGATGGCACGCACGTAGGTCTGCTTCTGCTGCTCGGTACCATGGGTGAGGATGCCGTTGCAGAACAGCGAGTTGTTGACCGACATGATGGTCGAGTGGGCTGCGTCGGCGGCGGCGACCTCCACCATCGCCAGCACGTACGCAACCGGGTCCATGCCCGCACCGCCGTATTCGGTCGGCACTTCGATGCCCATCAGGCCGTTCTCGCCCAGCAGGCGGATGTTGTCCAGCGGGAACTCGCCGGTGCGGTCATGGTGCTCCGCGCTGGGGGCGATCTTTTCCTGCGCGATGCGCCGCGCAACGTCCTGCAGCATCAACTGCTCTTCGGTAAAGCTGAAATCCACAACACCCTCCCGGGTACATGAAGTTATGGGCCGCATACGGCGCGCCCAGGTGCTCCGATTGTACCGGGGCCCGGCTGTTTCCGTACGCTGGCGACTTGACCGCGGCAGGCCTTCTCGGCAAATATATCTCTATATCGCGATAGGTAGATGTTTATGGATCTGGAAGACTGGTCGACCCGCCTGAAGGTGTTCGCCGATGCCACTCGCGTGCGCCTGCTGGCGCTGCTGGAGCAGGAGGAACTGACCGTGGCCGAACTGTCGGCGATCACCCGGCTGGCGCAGCCGCGCGTGTCCACCCACCTGGCGCGCCTGAAGGAAGCCGGCCTGGTCCGCGATCGCCGTGCCGGCGTATCGGCCTATTACCGCTTCGACGAGGCCCAGCTGGACCCGGCGCAGCGTGCATTGTGGCATGCCTTGAGCAACGGAAGCGATGACCCGCTGCTGCGCCAGGACGCTGAACGCGTCGCCGCCGTGCTGGCCCACCGCGCTTCCGACCAGAACTGGGCCGACAGCGTGGCCGGCGACATGGAACGCCACTACTCTCCAGGCCGTACCTGGGAGGCCCTCGCGCGCACCGCGTTGCCGCTGCTGGAGACCGGCGACGTGCTCGACATCGCCTCCGGTGACGGCGTGCTGGCCGAACTGGTTGCCCCCCACGCCAAGCGCTACATCTGCATCGATACCAGCGCGCGCGTGGTCGCCGCCGCCAGCGAGCGCCTGCGGCGGCTGCCCAACGTGGAAGTACGCGAGGGCGACATGCATGCCCTGCCGTTCAAGGACGGCAGCTTCGACCTGGTGGTGCTGATGCACGCGCTGACCTACGCCAGCAAGCCAGCGCAGGCGGTGACCGAAGCTGCACGCGTGCTGCGCCCGGGCGGCCGCCTGCTGCTGTGCAGCCTGGCCCGCCATGAGCACAAGGCAGCAGTGGAGGCCTACGGTCACGTCAACCTCGGCTTCAGCGACAAGGAGCTGCGCAAGTTCGTCGACAAGGCCGGCCTGCAGGTGTCCAGCCTGGAGACGGTCACCCGCGAGAAGCGTCCGCCGCACTTCGAAGTGATTTCGCTGATCGCCAACAAGCCCTGAGCCCGAGACCGCCATGCCCGCCCTGCCCTGGTTGCAACCTGATCGTGCCAACGCCCTGCTCGACGCCCTGCGCGAGCGGATCCTGATCATCGACGGCGCGATGGGCACGATGATCCAGCGCCATGGCCTGCAGGAAAACGACTACCGCGGTGAACGTTTCGCCGGTGGCTATGACCATGCACATGGTCCCGGCTGCGACCACGGTGCGCCTGAAGGCCATGACCTGAAGGGCAACAACGATCTGCTGCTGCTGACCCGGCCGCAGATCATCGCCGACATCCATACCGCCTACCTGGACGCCGGCGCGGATCTGGTCGAGACCAACACCTTCAACGCCACCTCGGTCAGCCAGGCCGACTACCACCTCGAGCACCTGGTCTACGAGTTGAACAAGGCCGGCGCCGCCGTTGCACGCGCCTGCTGCGATGCTGTGGCCGCGACCACGCCGGGCAGGCCGCGGTTCGTGATAGGGGTGATCGGCCCCACCAGCCGTACCGCCTCGATCAGTCCCGACGTCAACGATCCGGGCTTCCGCAACACCAGCTTCGACGAGCTGCGCGACACCTATCGCGAAGCCATCGAGGGCCTGATCGACGGTGGCGCCGACACCCTCATGGTCGAGACCATCTTCGATACGCTCAATGCCAAGGCCGCGCTGTACGCGCTGGAAGAAGCGTTCGACGCGCGTGGCGCACGCCTGCCGGTGATGATCTCCGGCACCATCACCGATGCCTCCGGGCGCACCCTGTCCGGGCAGACCGCCGAAGCGTTCCATGCCTCGCTGGCGCACGCGCGGCCGCTGTCGATCGGGCTGAACTGCGCACTGGGCGCCGATGCGATGCGCCCGCATGTGGAGACCCTTTCGCAGGTCGCCGACTGCCATGTCAGCGCGCATCCCAACGCGGGCCTGCCCAATGCCTTTGGCGAGTACGACGAAACGCCTGAAGAGATGGCCGCCACCCTGCGCGGCTTCGCCGAGGATGGCCTGTTGAACCTGGTCGGCGGCTGCTGCGGCTCCACGCCCGATCATATCCGCGCGATCGCCCGCGCCGTGGCCGGGTTGCCGCCGCGCGCCCTGCCCACCACGCAGGAGCAGGCCGCGTGAACATCGCCGCCAGCGTCCCGCACTTCCCGCCCTATTGCCGCTGAGCCGCCGCCTGCCATGACGCCTGTCCGCCCTACCCGCCTGTCCGGCCTGGAACCGCTGGTCATCACCCCGGACCTGCTGTTCATCAACGTCGGCGAACGCACCAACGTCACCGGCAGCGCGCAGTTCCGCAAGCTCATCAAGGAAGGCCGCTACGAAGAAGCGGTGGACGTGGCCCGCCAGCAGGTGGCCAGCGGCGCGCAGATCCTCGACGTCAACATGGACGAGGGCCTGATCGACTCGGAGGCGGCGATGACCCGCTACCTCAACTTGATCATGTCCGAGCCGGACATCGCCCGCATTCCGGTGATGGTCGACTCCTCCAAGTGGAGCGTGATCGAGGCCGGGCTGAAGTGCCTGCAGGGCAAGAGCGTGGTCAACTCGATCTCGCTGAAGGAAGGCGAAGCACTGTTCCGCGAACATGCACGCAAGGTTCTGCGCTACGGCGCCGCCGCGGTGGTGATGGCCTTCGACGAAAGCGGGCAGGCCGATACCTGTGCGCGCAAGGTCGAGATCTGTACCCGCGCCTACCGCATCCTGGTCGACGAAATCGGCTTCCCGCCGCAGGACATCATCTTCGACCCGAACATCTTCGCCGTCGCCACCGGCATCGAAGAGCACGACAACTACGCGGTGGACTTCATCGAAGCCACCCGCATCATCAAGCAGACTCTGCCGCATTGCCATGTCTCCGGCGGTGTCTCCAACGTCTCGTTCTCGTTCCGCGGCAACGAAACGGTGCGCCAGGCCATCCACTCGGTATTCCTCTACCACGCCATTGCCGCGGGCATGGACATGGGCATCGTCAACGCCGGCGCCATGCCGATCTACGACGAGCTGGAGCCGGAGCTGCGCGAACGTGTCGAGGACGTGATCCTCAACCGCCGCAGCGATGCCACCGAGCGCCTGCTGGAGATCGCCGAACGCTACAAGGGCAGGAAGGGCGCGGCGAAGACCGAAGACCTTGCCTGGCGCGAGAAGCCGGTCGCGCAGCGCCTGGCACATGCACTGGTTCACGGCCTGGACGCCTATGTCGAGGAAGATACCGAGCTGGCGCGGCAGGCCTCCAGCCGCCCGCTGGACGTGATCGAAGGGCCGCTGATGGATGGCATGAACATCGTCGGCGACCTGTTCGGCGCCGGCAAGATGTTCCTGCCGCAGGTGGTGAAGTCCGCGCGCGTGATGAAGAAAGCCGTGGCCTACCTGCTGCCCTACATCGAAGCGGAAAAGGCACGCAGCGGTGACACCGCAAAGAGCAACGGCAAGATCATCATGGCCACGGTGAAGGGCGATGTGCATGACATCGGCAAGAACATCGTCGGCGTCGTCCTGGCCTGCAACAACTTCGAAGTGGTCGACCTCGGCGTGATGGTGCCGGCACAGAAGATCCTCGATGCCGCCCGCGAGCACAGCGCCGACCTGATCGGCCTGTCCGGACTGATCACCCCGTCGCTGGAGGAGATGAGCCACGTCGCCCGCGAGATGGAGCGCCAGGGCTTCGACCTGCCTCTGCTGATCGGCGGCGCGACCACCTCGCGCGCGCATACCGCGCTGAAGATCGACCCGCATTACAAGGCGCCCACGGTGTGGGTGAAGGATGCCTCGCGCGCGGTAGGCGTGGCCCAGTCGCTGATCTCGCGCGACCTGCGCGAGGCCTTCGTCGCTGCCAACGAAGCCGACTATGCCGAAATCCGTGCACGCCACCGCAATCGTGGCGACGCCAAGCGGCTGGTCACGCTGGAACATGCGCGCGGGCAGAAATTCCAGGGCGGCTGGGACAGCTACACGCCGCCGGCGCCGAACCAGCCCGGCCTGCACGTATTCGACGACTACCCGCTGGCCGAACTGATCGACTACATCGACTGGACGCCGTTCTTCCAGGCCTGGGAGCTGGCCGGCAAATTCCCGGCCATCCTCACCGACGAGATCGTCGGCATCCAGGCCAGCGAGCTGTACCGCGATGCCCGCGCGATGCTCGACCGCATCGTCGGCGAGAAGTGGCTGACGGCCAAGGCCGTGTTCGGCCTGTGGCCGGCCAACAGCATCGGCGACGATGTCCGCGTGCAGCACCCGCAGGGCGAGACCACCCTGCACTTCCTGCGCCAGCAGGTGGACAAGCCGGCCGAGCGCCCGGATTTCTGCCTGGCCGACTTCATCGCGCCGGCCGACAGCGGGCGCCAGGACTGGATCGGCGCGTTCGCGGTCACCGCCGGCATCGGCATCGACACGCATGTCGCACGCTTCGAGGCTGACCATGACGACTACAACGCGATCCTGCTGAAGGCACTGGCCGACCGTTTCGCCGAGGCGCTGGCCGAGCGCCTGCACCAGCGTGTGCGTACCGAATTCTGGGGCCATGAGCGCGCCGAGACGCTGGACAACGAAGCCCTGATCGACGAGCAGTATCGCGGCATCCGCCCCGCACCGGGCTATCCCGCCTGCCCGGAGCACAGCGAGAAACGCCGCCTGTTCGACCTGCTGCAGGCCGAAGCGAACGCAGGCATGGAGTTGACCGAGAGCTTCGCGATGCTGCCCACGGCTGCTGTCTCGGGTTACTACTTCAGCCATCCGCAGAGCCAGTACTTCGTGGTCGGCCGGCTCAGCCGCGAACAGGTCAGCGACTACGCCCGGCGCAAGGGCGTGGACCGCGCCCAGGCCGAACGCTGGCTGGCCTCCAACCTCGACTACGACCCCGAATGACACAAAAAGGGGACGGAGGGGATTAAGTCGTTTATGCATTTGCGACTTAATCCCCTCCGTCCCCTTTTTGCCTCATCATCTGGCGATGACCGTTCCCGTTGCCCGTCTTTCCAGCTTCTACCTGTTCTATTACGCGGCGCTGGGCGCGTTCACCCCATACTGGAGCCTGTTCCTGGCCGCTCGCGGCATGAGCGTGACCGCCATCAGTGTGATGATGGGGCTGTGGTATGCCACCCGCGTGATCGCGCCCAGCACCTGGACCTCGCTGGCGGCCGCATCACCGCGACCGATCCGACTGCTGCGCGTTGGCTGCGTGCTGACACTGCTCAGCTTCGCCGCGTTCCTGCTGCCACTGCCGCAGCCGTGGATGTACCCGGCGATGGTGGTCTTCTGCTTCTTCTACAACGCGGTGATGCCGCAGTTCGAGTCGATCACGCTCACCCACCTGGGCAACGACAGCCATCGCTACGGGCTGATCCGGGTCTGGGGTTCCCTCGGTTTCATCGCCATCGTCACCCTGTTCGGATGGCTGATCGAAGGCGATGACTCCACCAGCCACGCAGGGCGGCTGCCGTGGATGATGCTGCCACTGTTCGTGCTGCTGGTCGCCTCGGCCTTCAGCAACCGCTACGCGCGCGACATCGGCAAGACCGCGGGCGACGCCAGCGGCTTCTGGCAGATCGTGCGTCGGCCGCCGGTGCTGGCGTTCTTCCTGGCCGCCTTCATGGAGCAGCTGTCATTCGGCCCGTACTACACGTTCTTCTCGATCTACATGGACCATCACGGCTACCGCACCTCCACCCTGGGCCTGCTGTGGACCATCGGCGTGGTCTTCGAAGTGGGCGTGTTCTTCACCATCGGCCGCTTCTTCCGCCGCTACGACGCGAGCTGGATGCTGCTCATCGCGCTGGTCAGTTCCTGCCTGCGCTGGGCGGTGACCGCACTGTTCCCGCAGAACCTGCCGGTGATGTTGCTGGCGCAGACCGCGCATGCGCTGGGCTTTGCGGCGTTCTTCGCGGCAGCGATGCAGATGCTGGCGACCTACTTCCCCGGTCGCCTCAACGGGCATGGCCAGGGGCTGCTGTACGGATTCTCGTCCGGTGTCGGCGGTGTGCTGGGCGCACTCATTGCAGGCCAACTATGGAAGATCGACGACGGCCGCACTGCGTTCCTGGCCGGCAGCGGCTTCGCCCTGATGGGTGCCCTGCTCTGTTTCTTCGCGCTGAGCCTGCCGTTGATACGCGCACGCCGGATCCGCAGCGCACACTGACAGAACCCCGATTCAGCGCTGCAGCAACACCTGCTGCAGCGAAGGCAGCAGCACGCGATTGCCATGCGCGCTGAGATGATCACCATCGAAGAACAGCGGATGGCCATCGCGCTGCGCGGGACACAGCGCGCCGTCGCAAAGCACCGGCATCGGGTCCCACAGCACGCCGCCCGGCAGCCCATCGACCACCTGCCGCAGGCTGCCCAGCATCGGCGCACGCAGCGTCTCCATCGCCTCGCGCGTGCTGTCCAGGCCGTTGCGGCAGACCTCGTTGCCCGCATTGAAGCGATCCGAGCAGCGATAGGGTGGCGCAGGCAGCACCGGCTTGGGGGCCTCCAGCACGATGCGCACGCCACGCTCGGCCAGTGGCCGCCACTGCGCGACCGCCTCAAGCACTTCCGCCTCGCGCCCCGCCGCAGCTTCCGTGGTCAACTCGCCCGCCAACTGCGCCTGCGCATCAAACAACACGAACTGGTCGGACAGGCGCGGAATCCGCAGCGACACCAGTACCACGGCATCACCCGGCTGCGCGCGCCGCGCGATATCGGCAAACACCGCCGCATCGAAATCGGTACAACCGGCACCCGCACCGCGCCACTTCTGCAGGCTCACCTGCGGGCATCCCCCACGGCCATAGAGTGAAACCTCCGAGCCGGTTTCCAGCGCCAGCCGCTGCAGAAGCTCGATGTAGGCCATCGCATGCGAATCACCGGCAACGAACACCCGCTTCGGCGCACCGGCCGGCAGTGAACGGTCACACTGTCCACGGGCATAGGTCCGCGCACTGCCGCCTTCGAAGCGATGCTTGGCGGCGATCAGTGCGCAATCGGGATAGTCAGCGGCCACGCTCTTGCCATTGGGGTACCAATCGGCCGGATGCCGGCTGACCGTACTCAACGACAGCCGCGGCGCCTGCAGATAGAGCAACGTCTGGATGCCGGCTGCGCACAGCAGCACGACCGCGCCGGCCAGCACCCAACGACCAGGGCGCAGGTGCTGCGCCAATGTGCCGCGGAACGGCTGTTCCACCCAGCGCCACGACAGCCACGACAGCAGCAGCACCAGCGCCATCGCAGCGGTCATCTGCAATGGTGTCTGCAGGCCCACGGTCCAGCGCATCAGCACGAACACCGGCCAGTGCCACAGATACAGCGAGTACGACAGCAGGCCGATTCGGCGCATCGGAGCGCTGGCCAGCAGCCGCGCCACCCATGCCTGCGGATGGTGGTGCAATGCCCATAGCAGGCCTGCAGTGGCGAAGGCCGGCAGCAGGCCGTCAGGCCACGGCGAACGCCCTGCGCGCGCGGACCACAAGGCCCAGCCCAGCAGGGCCAGCGCCACCATGGCGATCAGGGAGAACACCGGCGCAGCGCGCTTCAGTGCCTGCCCGGTTGCCGGGTCCAGCGATTGGCGAACGTGCAGCAGCTGGAACAGCAGCACGCCCACCCCCAATTGCCAGAGGCGGGTGCTGGTGGCGTAGAACGCCCACGACGGCGGCGCCTCCCGCAGGCCCAGCAGGGCGGCGTGCAGCAGCGATGCCATGCTGACCAGGGCGAACAGGCCCAGGCTGATCCAGCGCCCGCGTGCGCCGCGCGCCCAGGCCAGGAACAGCAGCGGGAACAACAGGTAGAACTGCTCTTCCACACCCAGCGACCAGGTATGGGTGTAGGGATTGAACTCGGCCCTGGGGGCGAAGTAATCGTTGCCGATCGCCGCCAGCACCCAGTTGCTGAAGCCGAAGAACGCCATCAGCCCGGTCTTGTCGCTGGCTTCGCTGAGCCACGACTCGGGAATGAACAGCACGCTCGCCACGGCGGTCAGCAACAGGCAGGCCAGCAGCGCTGGCGCGATGCGACGGATGCGACGCGCATAGAAGCGCAGCATCGACTGCCCCAGCGACAGCGGCGGCAGCCGGTGCACCGACGCGCTGACCACGAAGCCGGAGATGACGAAGAACACATCCACGCCGGTGAACCCGCCCGGCAACCACGCCGGGTCCAGGTGGAACACGATGACGGCCAGCACCGCGATCGCGCGCAGGCCATCAATGTGCGGCACGTAGCCGCGGCTTGGATCAGCGGTCATCCCTTCCCCCACGGCCGCGACGGCAGCGCGCCCGCGGCGGTCACGCGTTTACCAGACCAGGTCGTCCGGCACCTGGTATTGCGGGTCCGCGTACGGATCTTCCTCGGCCGGCGCATTCGGGTCGACCTTCAGTGCCACCGACGCGGCGAACACCGCTTCGGACTGCGCCAGCACTTCGGCGGTCACCAGCAGGTAGCGGCCATTGAGCTGGACCACACCCAGCTCGCCGGCGTTGAGCGCGGTCAGCTGTTCGGCGGTCACATAGATGCGCTTGATCTTGCCGCCGTACGGGAAGTGGCGGGCAATGTCCGCCGCTTCGGCATTCAGGCCCTTGTCCTTCAGCAGTTCTTCCAGCTTGGCCTTGGCCTCGCGGCGCACACGCGCTTCTTCCTGCTTCAGGCGCTCGGTCTCGATGCGCTCTTCCTTTTCCCGTTGCGCGCGGATGGCATAGGCCTTGGCCAGGTCCATCTCTTCAGCGCTGCGCGGCTTGCGCGGGCCCTGCTGGCCCGGGCCACGCGACTGGCCGGGCTTGCCCGGGCCACCGTGGCCATGCCCACGACGCTCGCCGGGCTTGTGCTCGCCCCTGCCGGCGCCCTGCGGCTTTCCATTGCCGTTGCCACCCTTGCCCTGCGGGCGGCCATCACGGCGGGGGCCATCATTCTTGCGCTCGGGCTTGGGCGCGGGCTTGAAGCCCAGGCCCATCAGCTGGTCGCGGAGGGTATCGCTCATAGGATTCGGATCAGTAGTGCGGCGGCGGCGGTTCGCTCGCCGGATCGGAAGAATTCAGCGCGTTGCGGACCTTGCCCAGGTCTTCCAGCAGCACGCGCAGCACGTCGGCGTTGCGCATGCCCTGCATGCGGGCATCGGCCAGTGCATCGCTCAGTTCGGCCAGCGCCTGTTCCTGGAAGGACACGCGCATTTCCAGCTCGACCAGGCGCGCTTCCAGCGCCTGCTCGCGTTCGGTGGGCAGCAGATCAGACATGCAGCGAGCGCCCCCGGCCAATGCCGTAATACGCCAGGCCCGCCGCTTCCACATCCGCCGGTTCGTACAGGTTGCGGCCGTCAAACACCACCGCGTCCTTCAACTGCTCGCGCAGCTTCTGGAAATCGGGGCTGCGGAACTGCTTCCACTCGGTCACCACGACCAGTGCATCGGCCCCCTGCAGCGCCTCGTTGGCGTTGCTGCAGAACACCAGGTCATCGCGTTCACCGAAGATGCGCTGCGACTCGTGCATCGCTTCCGGATCGTAGGCACGCACCGTCGCACCGCCTTCCCACAGCTGCGCCAGCAGGCGACGGCTGGAGGCTTCGCGCATGTCGTCGGTGTTCGGCTTGAATGCCAGGCCCCACACGGCAAAGGTCTTGCCACGCACGCCTTCGTCTTCACCCTTGTCGTAATGACGCTGGATCAGGGCGAACAGATGGCCCTTCTGCGCATCGTTGACCGCTTCCACTGCGTTCAACAGCTTCGGCTCCAGGCCGGCCTGCTGCGCGGTGCGGGCCAGCGCCTGCACATCCTTGGGGAAGCACGAGCCGCCGTAACCGGCGCCCGGGTAGATGAAATGCCAGCCGATGCGCGGATCCGAGCCGATGCCCTGGCGGACCTGCTCGACGTCGGCACCGACACGCTCGGCGATGTTGGCGATTTCGTTCATGAACGAGATCTTGGTCGCCAGCATCGCGTTGGCGGCGTACTTGGTCAGCTCCGCCGAGCGCACGTCCATTTCCACCACGCGGTCGTGGTTGCGGTTGAACGGCGCGTACAGGCGCCGCATCACCGCCACCGACTCGGCGCTGGTCGCGCCGATGATGATGCGATCCGGGCGCATGCAGTCGGCAACGGCGTCGCCTTCCTTCAGGAATTCCGGGTTGGACACCACATCGAAGGCGATGTCCGCGCCACGTGCAGCCAGCTCTGCGGCAATGGCGGCGCGTACCTTGTCGGCGGTGCCCACCGGCACCGTCGACTTGTTGACCACCACGGTCGGCACGCTCATGTGCCGGCCGATGGTGCGGGCCACAGCCAGCACGTACTGCAGATCAGCGCTGCCATCCTCGTCCGGCGGCGTGCCGACGGCGATGAACACGACCTGGCCGTGGCCGATCGCGGCCGCGGCATCGGTGGTGAACGCCAGCCGCGACGCGGCGTGGTTGGCCTTCACCATCGGCTCCAGGCCCGGCTCATAGATCGGGATGATGCCCTGGTTGAGGCCATCGACCTTGGCCTGGTCGATATCGACGCAGACCACCTGGTGGCCGACGTCGGCCAGGCAGGTACCGGTCACCAGCCCTACATAACCGGTACCGAAAATCGCAACGCGCATGTCCGTGCAGGCTCCGTGGTGGCTTACGGCAGGACGCCCAGCAGCTCGACGTCAAACGTCAGAGTCGCGTTCGGGCCGATCGGGCCACCCGGGGTACCGTTCTCACCGTACGCGAGCTCGCCCGGGATCCAGAAGCGGTACTTCGAACCGACCGGCATCAGCGCGACGCCTTCGGTCCAGCCCTTGATCACCTGGTCCAGGCCGAACTCGGCCGGCTGGCGACCGTAGGAGCTGTCGAACACGGTGCCGTTGAGCAGCTTGCCTTCGTAGTTCACGCGCACCTTGCTGCTCGGCAGCGGACGCTCGCCGCTGCCCGGGCGGATGATCTGGTACTGCAGGCCCGACGGGGTGGTCACCACGCCCGGCTGGGTCTTGTTCTTGGCCAGGAACGCGTTGCCTTCCTCGCGGTTGGTCTGCGCGGCGGCGGCAGCCTTGGCCTGCATTTCGGCCTGCTTGCTGCCCATGAAGGCCTGGATGGTGGCGGTCGCGTCAGCTTCCGTCATCTTCGGCTGACCCTTGCTCAGGCCGGTGCTGATCGCGTCAAACAGCGAGGCGACATCGATGTCGTCCTTCAGCTGTGCCAGCGACGGGCCGACCGAGTACGAGCCGATCATCTGCGACACTTTGACGCGATCAACCTTCGGCGGCTGCGAACCCGGAGCCATGCCCGGCACCTGCTGGCCACTGCGGGCCATCACGACCTGGCGCAGCGCGGCATCGGTGGCCTTGGCCTGTTCCTGGGTGATCTGCGGCTGCAGGCCTTCGAACGAACGCTCCACGGCGGTGCGCAGCGCGGCCACATCGATCTCATCGGCGATCGGGGTGAACGACTTGGCGACATCAAGGCCGATGGCGTAGCCGAGCTTCTGCTTGGGGGAATTCAAGGTTGCGGTCTCCTTGGCGGCCGCGGGGGCAGCCGGTTGTTGCGACAAAGCGACACCCGAAGTGCCCATCGCCAGAATCAGAACCGACGCCGCGGCGCCGCGCATTCCCATCTTCATTCGCTGCATTCCTGGAAGTGTCTGGGCGCCGACGTCGGCGCGAAAAGAAGCATTGTCGCACGCATGCCGTCGATGTCGAGGCATCCGCGCCGGATATCAATGCGTGGCGGCGGCGGCCAGCGCCTTGTCGATCGCCGCGGTCAGCTGCGGATCGTCCGGCGTCACCTTGCTGGCGAACTGGGCGATGACCTTGCCATCGCGACCGACCAGGTACTTGTGGAAGTTCCAGCCCGGCGCCACGCCGGTGGCTGCGGTCAGCCGCTGGTACAGCGGCGTGGCCTCCGCGCCGACCACATGCACCTTCTCGAACATCGGGAACTTGACGCCGTAGGTGAGCGTGCAGAAATCCTGGATCTGCTTCTCGTCACCCGGCTCCTGGCCCTTGAAATCGTTGGACGGGAAACCGAGCACGGCAAAGCCGCGGCCGGCATAACGCTTCTGCAGCGCCTCCAGGCCTTCGTACTGAGGGGTATAGCCGCACTTGCTTGCGGTATTGACCACCAGCAGCACCTGCCCGTGGTAGCGCTGCTGCAGGTTGACCTGCTGCTTGCTGGCCAGCGGGCGGTATTCCAGGTCCAGCAGGTCGGCCGCCAGCACCTGGGCGGAACCGGCCAGGCCGGCCACCAGCAGGGTCAGCAGGGACAGGCCGCGCAGGCGGCACGGGATAACGGTCGGCAGGGGCATCGAGAGCAGTCCGCAGTAGCCATTCACAGGGCCGGCCGGTAGCGGCCGGGAATCGGCCGAACTATAGCACCGGCCCCCCGCCCCCTTCGTTGCAACGGGCGCTGGCGGCTTTGCGCGGCGTGGCGTTTCCGTGCAAGGCCCACCAGCAATGGCGCTGCAATGACATAGCATGGACAACACTGAATGGAAGGCGGAACGGGATCAGCCCGCACTTCAATTCTATTTCCCTTGTAAATCAAATGGATAATGGGATATTTCAGCGATTTGACTACCCCTGCCATCAGTTGGGGACGGCAAGGGGTTGCACGTAGGCGTGCCGGTGTTATAGTTGCATACAACACCAGTCACCTGAGACAGGGGGAAGCCATGAACGCCCGGATCCGTCGCAACCTCACCGCACCCGCGGCCGCTGCTGTTTCGACCCTGATCGTGCTGGCCTGGCTGGCCACGCCAACCGCCCCCGCCTCCCCCGACAGTGCGCAGGACGCAACCGTTTCACCGGCCGGGAACGCCGATCCCTCCCCCACTCCCCCGCGTCGGCTGCACAGCTCCCTGTCCATGCCGTATTTCTCGTTCGCCCAGCCGCTGACCCCACGGAGCTGAATATGAGCGACATCCAGTGGAGCGACGGCGCTCCCATCTACCGTCAGTTGAAGGAGCGCGTGATCGCCATGATGCTCGACGGAATCCTCAAGCCGGGCGATGCCCTGCCTTCGGTGCGCCAGGTGGCCGCCGACTACCAGCTCAACCCCATCACCGTTTCGCGCGCCTACCAGGAACTGGCCGATGAAGGCCTGGTCGAGAAGCGCCGCGGCCTGGGCATGTTCATGACCGAGCAGGCGGCCACGCAGCTGCGCAGCAGCGAGCGCGACCGCTTCCTCAACGAAGAATGGCCGGCGGTGCTGGAGCGCATCCAGCGCCTGGGCCTGAGCCTCGACGAATTGCTGCCCCAGGGGAAAGTCTGATGAATAGCACTGCAAGCGAACCCGTCATCTCCGCCCGAGGCCTGCGCAAGGCCTACAAGACCACGGTGGCCCTCGACAATGCCAGCTTCAGCATTCCGAGCGGGCGCATCGTCGGCCTGATCGGGCCCAATGGCGCCGGCAAGACCACCGCATTGAAGGCCATCCTGGGCCTGACCTCGGTGGAAGGCGAGTTGAGCGTGCTGGGCCGTGACCCGCGGCTGCACCGCGACGAGCTGATGAACGACATCTGCTTCATCGCCGACGTCGCCGTGCTGCCGCGCTGGCTGAAGGTGCGCGAAGCCATCGATTTCGTCGCCGGCGTCCATCCGCGCTTCGACCGCGCCCGCTGCGAGCGCTTCCTGGCCAACACCAAGCTGCAGCCCAAGCAACGCGTGCGCGAATTGTCCAAAGGCATGATCGTGCAGCTGCACCTGGCGCTGGTGATGGCCATCGACGCCCGCATCCTGGTGCTGGACGAGCCCACCCTGGGCCTGGACATCCTGTACCGCAAGGAGTTCTACCAGCGCCTGCTGGAAGACTATTTCGACGAACAGAAGACCATCATCGTCACCACCCACCAGGTGGAGGAGATCGAGCACATCCTCAGCGACGTCATGTTCATCCGTGATGGCCGCATCGTGCTCGACGCGGAAATGGACGACGTCGGCCAGCGCTACACCGAGCTGCTGGTCAATGCCGACCAGCTGGAGACCGCGCGTGCGCTGAAGCCGATCGACGAGCGCAGCCTGGCATTCGGCAAGACCGTGATGCTGTTCGATGGCGTGCCGCGCACCCAGCTCTCCACCCTTGGCGAGACCCGCAGCCCGGGCCTGGCCGACCTGTTCGTCGCCATCATGAAGGGGACCTACGCATGAATGCCGTCAACCACCCCGTCAGCCCGATGGGCACCCTGCGCTGGCTGCTCAAGCGCGAGTACTGGGAGAACCGTGGCGGTTTCCTGTACGCGCCGCTGATCGCCGGCCTGATCTCGCTGGTGATGAGCACCGTCGGCATCGCCTTCGGCCTGTTCGCCCTGCACCGGGCCGCGCGTGATGGCGGCCTGCACATCGACGGCGAAGACGTGAACATCAACGGCCTGGACCTGGCCCTGCTGACCCGCGACATCAGTCCCAAGGACCTGACCGACCTCGGCAACGGCCTCGACCTGACCCTGGTGCTCAGCTCGGCCTGGCCGTTCCTGGTACTGGCCTTCGTGGTGTTCTTCTACTGCCTGGGCGCCCTGTACGACGACCGCCGCGACCGCAGCATCCTGTTCTGGAAGTCGCTGCCGCTGTCGGACACCCAGACCGTGCTGTCCAAGGTGATCAGCGCGCTGATCGTGGCCCCGCTGATCGCGGTGATCGCCGGCATCATCACCATGTTCGGCTTCATGCTGGTGATCAGCATCGTCGCGCTGATGCACGGCGGCAGCCCGATGACCCTGATCTGGGGCCCGGCCAGCCCGCTGACCCTGGCCGCCGGTCACCTGGCCTGGATCCCGGTCTACGCCCTGTGGGCCCTGCCCACCGCCGGCTGGCTGCTGCTGTGCTCGGCCTGGGCCCGCACCAAGCCGTTCCTGTGGGCAGTGATGCTGCCGCTGTTCGCCGGCGTCATCGTCAGCACCACCAAGGTGATGCCGCTGATCGGCCTGACCACGGGCTGGTTCTGGCAGAACATCGTCGGCCGGCTGCTGCTGGGCGGCGTGCCGGGCACGGACCTGGTGTATCGCCTCAGCGCCGATGAAGGCTCGCGCCGCGATCTCGAATCGGTGGTCAGCCTGATGTCACCGGCCTCGCAGCTGAAGTCGCTGGCGATGCCGGAACTGTGGATCGGTGCCGCCGTCGGCGTCGTGTTCATCGTCCTTGCCATCCGCCTGCGCAAGCGCGCCGGCGAAATCTGATTCCATCCACCCGGAGGCACCACCCATGCGTTCCCTGCTCGCCTGTTCCGCGTTGTTGCTGTTGCCGCTGTCGGCGCTGGCCGCCGATGCTCCGAACTGCAAGTTCACCGCCGCCCGCACGCTGAAGCTGGACGTGGCCGGCGCCAAGGCGGTGGTGCTCGAGGTGAACCAGCACGACCTGAAGGTCGTTGCCAGCAAGGGCGGTGGCCAGCTCGATGGCCGCGCCTGCGCCTCCAGCCAGGAATGGCTGGACCAGCTGGTACTGGACCAGCGCAGGGAAGGCGACAAACTGGTCGTCAGCCTGCGCCGCGAGGGCCGGCACAGCGGCATCAGCCTGGGCAACAGTTATGCCTGGCTGGACATCCGTGGCAGCGTGCCGGACAACCTGCCACTGCAGCTGAAGGTCGGCTCCGGCGATGCCAGCGTGGACAACGCACAATCGCTGAGCGTGGACGTCGGTTCCGGTGATGCCATCGTTCGTGGCACCCGCGGCAGCATCCACGCAGCGGTGGGTTCGGGCGACCTGGACATTGATGGCGGCGGCTCGTTGAACCTGCTGTCGCTGGGCTCCGGCGACGTCAAGGCGCGCAACATCGGTGGCGATGCGGTCACCGGTACCGTCGGTTCGGGTGACCTGAAGATCAGCGATGTCCGCGGCAACGCACGGCTGGACACCGTTGGTTCCGGCGACATCGGGTTCAAGCGCGTGCAGGGCAACGTCGAGGTCGGCGTGGTCGGCTCGGGCGATGTTGATCTGACCGACATCGGCGGCAATGTGCACGTGCGCAGCCATGGCTCGGGGGACATCCAGGTCGATGGCGTGCGCGGCAGCCTGACCGTCGACCACAGCGGCAGCGGCGATGTCGGCCACCGCAACGTCAGCGGCTCGGTCACCCTGCCCCGCAACAAGTAACCGCCACCAGACCGATTCGAGGGAACTGCCATGAACCTGCTGCGCGTGCTGCCTGCCACCCTGCTGTGCCTGCCGCTGATCGCCTGCGGCGGCACTTCTTCCGCGCCCGACAAGACCGTCGGCAAGAGCGTCGCCGAGGCCACCAGCGGCGTCGGCCAGACCGTCAAGGAGGCCATGGTCGATGCCCGCAAGGACATCACCCAGGGCAACATCAAGATCTCCGCCGACAAGCAGCCGCGTGCGGAGATCACGCCGGACGGGCACCTGTTGATCGATGGCAAGGACGTACCGGCCAACGAGGCCCAGCGACGACGGCTGCAGGAATACCGTGGCCACGTTGTCGCCATCGCGATGGACGGCATGGATGTCGGCCTGGCCGGCGCCAAGCTCGGCGCCAGCGCTGCCGGAGAGGCACTGAAGGGCATCTTCAGCGGCGACAGCGAAGGCATCGAGAAGCGGATCAACGCCGAGGCCGAGAAGATCGAGGCCCAGGCCAAGCGCATCTGCAACCGCCTGCCTGCAATGCTGGCCAGCCAGCAGGCACTGGCGCGCGAGCTGCCGGCGTTCAAGCCTTACGCAACGATGGACCAGAGTGACGTCGACGACTGCGGCAAGGACACCGTGGTCCAGCGCTAGGCCTGTGACAGATCAGCGCACCCGGCCGGCAGCGGCGTCCCGCTGCCGGCCGCATTGCGCCGACCGGCTTACAATGGCGGCCCCGGATGCCCCCGAACCGAATGCCATGAAGAAGTTGTTCCTGCTGCTGGCCGCCCTGCTCTGCCTGGGCCTGGTCGGCTGTGACAAGGATTACCGCAACCACCGCGCCGAGCGCGGCAAGCCCAAGATCTCCGTCAGCGAAGGCATGGTCACCGTGCGTCGCCCGCCAGCACCGAACATCATCATCCTCGGCGATGGCACGATGAAGGTGGACGAGATCCAGATCCCGCTGGACGAGGCGCAGAAGCAGATGCTGCAGACGATGTTCGGCAAGCTGCAGGTGCTGCGCCAGAACACCCTGGTCGCCGCGCCGGCCGACCCGAACATGCAGCCGGTGAAGATCCAGCCGCCGGAGGGCATGGAGGTGATTCCGGCGGACCTGATCCAGCGCATCCCGGAATTCAAGGACTACACCGACACCTTCGGCAACATCGTCGCCGACCGTCGCTGAAAAGAAACGCCGCCCCAAGGGGCGGCGTCTCCCTGTTGTAGAGCCGAGCACGGGCCCGGCTCTACAGATTACGGATGACAGATCAACCGCCGGCGCCACCGCCCCCGGCCTGGATGCCACCCGCGGTCAGCGCGGCCGGATCCAGCAGTCGGCGCAGCTCGGCTTCGTCCAGGCCACTGTCCTCCAGCGCGACATCCAGCACCGGGCGCTGTTCCTTGTAGGCACGCTTGGCGATGGCGGCCGCCTTCTCATAGCCGATGATCGGGTTCAGCGCGGTGACCAGGATCGGATTGCGCGCCAGCGCCTCGGCTACACGGTCCTCGCGCACCTTCAGCCCGGCAATCGCGCTGTCGGCCAGCAGCCTGGACACATTGGCCAGCAGGCCGATGCCATCAAGCAGGTTCACCGCGATCAGCGGCAGGGTGACATTGAGCTGGAAGTTGCCGGTCTGCCCGGCCACGGTGATCGCCGTGTGGTGGCCGATCACCTGCGCGCAGGCCATCACGGTCGCTTCCGGAATCACCGGATTGACCTTGCCCGGCATGATCGAGCTGCCCGGCTGCAGCGCCGGCAGTTCGATCTCGCCCAGCCCGGCCAGCGGGCCGGCGTTCATCCAGCGAAGGTCATTGGCGATCTTGATCAGCGCCACGGCCAGTGCATTGAGCTGGCCCGACAGTTCCACCGCATCATCCTGCGCGGCCAGGCCTTCAAACTTGTTCTCGGCGCTGTCGAACTTGAAACCGGTCTGCTGTTTCAGCGCCTTGGCAACCTGTGCGCCAAAACGCGGATCGGCGTTGATGCCAGTACCGATGGCGGTGCCGCCCAGAGGCAGGCGACGCACGCGCTTGAGGCTGTCTTCGATGCGCTCCTGCGCCGAGGCCAGCTGTGCCGACCACGCGCCGAACTCCTGCTCGAAGGTCAGCGGCATCGCATCCATCAGATGGGTACGGCCGGTCTTGACCACCTTGCGCAGGCTGCGGCCCTTCTTGTCGAGGGTCCTGCGCAGGTGGACCAGCGCCGGCAGCAGCTGCTCATGCGCGGCCAATACCGCCGACACGCGCAACGCGGTCGGAATCACATCATTGGAGCTCTGCCCCTGGTTGACGTGGTCATTGGGGTGCACTGCGGTCTTGCCGGCCTTGCCGGCACGATTGGCCAGGGTGGCGATGACCTCGTTGGCATTCATGTTCGACGACGTACCCGAGCCGGTCTGGTAGACATCGATCGGGAACTGCGCGTCCCAGTTGCCGGCGGCCACTTCGGCGGCAGCGGTCTGGATGGCCTTGGCCACGGTCTTCGGCAGATGGCCCAGCTCGGCGTTGACGCCAGCGGCAGCGCCCTTGACCAGGCCCAGGGCACGGATGAAACCACGCGGCATGCGCTGGCCCGACACCGGGAAATTCTGCACGGCACGCTGGGTCTGCGCGCCCCACAGGGCGTCGGCAGGCACCTGCAGCTCACCCATGCTGTCATGTTCGATCCGGAATCCCGGCGTGGCACCCTTGGTTGCAGCTTTGCTCATTGCATCTACTCCGCACTACTTCAGTTGGGGAAAGGGAAGCGGCGGCTGGCAGGAGGTCGCTTCCCGGGCTGGCGGCTGCGCCAACGATACTCCCTTGCCCGCAGCGTGGGATGACGAGGACGGGCCAGATCGTTTCATCCGCAGGGCCGTTGTGGTGTAGAGCCGAGCGTGGGCCCGGCTACAGGGCACGCCCGGCCGGCACGTCGTAGAATATCGGCCCCGCCGCTCGTCCCAGCCCTGCCGACATGTCCGATTCCGCCCTGCTCGCCCTGTCCCCGCTCGATGGCCGCTATGCCGGCAAGGTCGACGCCCTGCGCCCGATCTTCTCCGAGTACGGCCTGATCAAGGCCCGCATCACGGTCGAGGTGGAATGGCTGCTGGCCCTGGCGGCCGAGCCGGGCATCGTCGAGCTGGCCCCGTTCTCCGACGCGGCCATCGCCCGCCTGCGCGCGCTGGCCGCCAGCTTCAGCCCGGCCCAGGCCGCGCGCGTGAAGGACATCGAGCGCACCACCAACCATGACGTCAAGGCGGTGGAGTACTTCATCAAGGAACAGCTGAAGGACGACGCCGAGCTGGCCCCGGCGCTGGAGTTCGTGCATTTCGCCTGCACCAGCGAAGACATCAACAACCTCAGCTACGGCCTGATGCTGGAGCAGGCGCGCCGCGAGGTGCTGCTGCCGACCCTGGACGGCATCGCCACCGCCCTGCGCACCCTGGCCCACGCCCAGGCCGGCCAGCCGATGCTGTCGCGCACCCACGGCCAGACCGCCTCGCCGACCACCCTGGGCAAGGAACTGGCCAACGTGGTCGCCCGCCTGGAGCGCCAGCGCAGGCAGATCGCCGCAGTCGAACTGACCGGCAAGATCAACGGCGCGGTCGGCAACTACAACGCCCACATCGCCAGCTACCCGGACGTGGACTGGCCGGCCTTCGCCGAGCGCTTCGTGACCGGCCTGGGCCTGGTGTTCAACCCGTACACCACGCAGATCGAGCCGCACGACAACATCGCCGAGATCGGCGATGCAGCACGCCGCGCCAACATCATCCTGATCGACCTGGCCCGTGACATCTGGGGCTACGTTTCGCTGGGCTACTTCAAGCAGCGCCTGAAGGAAGGCGAAGTCGGCTCGTCGACGATGCCGCACAAGGTCAACCCGATCGATTTCGAGAATGCGGAAGGCAACTTCGGCATCGCCAACGCCCTGTTCGAGCACTTCAGCGCGAAGCTGCCGATCAGCCGCTGGCAGCGTGACCTGACCGATTCCACCGTGCTGCGTGCGCTGGGCACCGCGTTCGGCCACAGCCAGGTGGCGCTGGACTCGCTGGCCAAGGGCCTGGGCAAGCTGGAAGTGAACCCGCAGCGCCTGGACGCCGATCTGGACGCGGCCTGGGAAGTGCTGGCCGAAGCCGTGCAGACGGTGATGCGTCGCCACGGCCTGCCGAACCCGTACGAGCAGCTGAAGGCACTGACCCGTGGCCAGGGCATCACCGCCGAGTCGATGCGTGCGTTCGTGCAGGGGCTGGAGCTGCCGGCGGATGCGAAGCAGCGCCTGCTGGAGATGACCCCGGGCAGCTACACCGGCCTGGCCGAGTCACTGGCGAAGAAGATTTAAGGGGTTTCCTTGCGGCGGCGGCCGCGGGCGCTGCCTGCGGCAGGCAACTGCAACTGCAACTGCAACAGCAACAGCAACAGCGATCCAGGCTCTGGGTTGCTGCGGGCTGGGCGGGTCGGGATGGGCCAGCGGGACACGCCGTAAACCCCGCTCCGCGGTCCGGCCCAGCCGCTGGCGGCTGTGCGTTCGGGCGCTTGCGAAGCCGTGCTTCGCAAGCAAAGCGCCCTCACCCATGGGGGCTCGATGGCGCCATCCATGGCGCCAACCGTCCCGCTGGCCCATCCCGACCCACCTCTGACAGTTGTCCGGTGACGGATCGAAGAGCGTTGGGTTGTCGGGACGGAATTTGAAAGAGGGACGCGGCTTCGCCGCGTCCCTCTTTGTTTGTGGGTCTTTTGTAGAGCCGAGCCCGTGCTCGGCTTGCTGTGGGAAGCAGCCGAGCATGGGCTCGGCTCTACATGAGCAAGCGCAGCGCGCGACCCGCTGTTGCCTTGCTTTTCTTCTTCCATTCCGTGGCGGCCCCCGCAGGAAACTGTCAGTGGCCGGGCGGGTGGGCTGCGCGGGGGTGTCCGCCGCATGGATGCGGCGGCCAAGCTTACAGGGACGTACTTGCAGCGTCCCCCGCGCAGCCCACCCGCCCGGCCAAACCCGGCTTTTGCTTTCAGCGACCCACCCAGACCCCGCCACGAGGGGCTCCGCCGTTGGCCGGAACCCCGCGACAAACCACCGCACGTGCGCAATCCCCACGAACGACGGACAATGGAGACCTTGGCGGCCCGCCGCGCCGCCCCTCCCGCTTTCCGCTGCAAGGATTCCCCCATGGCCGCCCGCAAGTCCTCCGCCCCCCTGATCGAAGTCACCGCCCGCCCCGGCCAGCCGCTGGGCATGGCGCCGGCCACCTTCCTGCGCGACTTCTGGCAGAAGCGCCCGCTGCTGATCCGCAACGCCTTCCCGGACTTCCAGACCCCGGTGCAGCCGGAAGACCTGGCCGGGCTGGCCTGCGAGGAAGGCGTGCTGGCGCGACTGATCGAGCATGACAAGAGCCAGGATGGCTGGCGCGTACGCACCGGCCCGTTCCAGGAAGACGTGTTCCCCGCCCTGCCCGACCACGACTGGACCCTGCTGGTGCAGGACGTGGACAAGTGGGACCCGGACGTACGCGCCCTGATCGAGCACTTCAGCTTCCTGCCGCGCTGGCGCATGGATGACGTGATGATCAGCTTCGCCGCCACCGGCGGTTCGGTCGGCGCCCATGTCGACCAGTACGACGTATTCCTGCTGCAGGCCCATGGCCATCGCCGCTGGCAGATCGATGCCAGCGAATCGATCAAGGGCAGGCAGCCGCCGCTGGGCTTCCGCCCGGACGTGGAGCTGAAGCTGCTGAAGGTGTTCAAGCCCACCCACGACTGGGTGCTGGCGCCGGGCGACATGCTGTACCTGCCGCCGAACGTGCCGCACCACGGCGTCGCCGAAGATCCGTGCCTGACCTTCTCGTTCGGCATGCGCGCGCCGTCTTCGGCCGAGCTGATCAGCGACTACCTGGACACCCTGATCGCCGATGCCGACGAGAACATCCGCTATCAGGATGCCGACCTGAAAGTGCCGGCCGATCCGAACGAGATCGACACGGTGGCGATGGCGCGGGTGATCACCGCGCTCAACGCCATCCGCATGAACGACCCGGACAAGCTGGGCGACTGGTTCGGCCGCTTCATCACCACCTACCGCGCTGCCGGCGAAGTGATGGCCCACCAGGCCGCGCCGGCCCAGGAGGAGGTGGTCCAGGCGCTGGCCTGCGGCCTGCTGCTGCAGCGCCACCCGTGGGCGCGCCTGGCCTGGCGCCGGGCCAAGCGCGGCGCCAGCCTGTACGTCAGTGGCCAGGACTTCGCGCTGCCGGTGAAGGACGCCCAGCGCCTGGCCGGCGCCGAACAGCTCGATGCCGCCGCCTATCGCGGCCTGTCCGACAAGGGCCGTGCCGTGGTCCAGCAGCTGCTGGTCGGTGGTGTGTTCCAGCTGATCGACCCGAATGAGGTGTACGGGGCCGAAGACGAGGCAGACGGCGAGGATGCCGTGGTGCTCGGCGAGGTCGTCGAAGGCCGTGACCGCGTGGATGCGATCGATGCCGACGCCGTCTCCGACGATGTCCACTCCGTGACCGTGCACGACGACGGTATCGAGGTCATCGTCAACTTCGAGGACGACGAAGAAGACGACAGCGCCGGCCGGGCCTGAGCCATCGCCATGATCCGGGTCCAGCAGGTCAGCCACGCCGACGCCCACGTTGCCATCCACGAAGTGCGCCAACGCGTGTTCGTGCAGGAACAGGGCATCGCCGCCGAGCTGGAACGCGATGCGCTGGACCCGGTCAGCGCCCATGTGCTGGCGCTGGATGACAGCGGCCAGCCGGTCGGCACCGGCCGCCTCGCCCCGGACGGCCGCATCGGCCGCATGGCGGTGCTGGCCAGTCATCGCAGCGGCGGGGTCGGCGAGGCCCTGCTGGAGGCGCTGGTCGAGGCCGGGCGCCGGCTCGGCCTCGCCGAACTGCACCTGCACGCCCAGCTGCCCGCCCGCGATTTCTATGCACGCCAGGGCTTCCTGCCCGAGGGCGAGGTGTTCGAGGAGGCCGGCATCGGCCACCAGCAGATGCACCGCCGGCTGGGCGCGGCCAGCGCGATCGACAGCCGCGCCGAAGCGGTGGCCATCACCACCGCCATCGTCCACCGCGCCCGCCGCCAGCTGTGGCTGCACAGCCGCCAGCTGGACCCCGGGCTGCTTGATGCACCACCGGTGCAGGCAGCCCTGCGCCGCTTCGTCACTGCCCGTCACGACAAGCACCTGCGGGTGATCGTGCACGACGCCGCCGCGATCGCCGCTGCCGGCGCGCCGCTGCTGGCGCTGGCCCAGCGCCTGCCAAGCGTGATCCAGTTCCGCGAGGTCAGCGATCCGGTCGACCGCGCACTGGCCTCGGCCTGCCTGCTCAATGACGCGGGCGACTTCTACTTTCGTCTGATCGGCCATCGCCTCGACGGCGAGGCCGGCATCGCGCTGCCAGCACGTTCGCAGCCGTTCGAGCAGCAATTGCAGCGTGTCTGGGACCGTTCGCGCGATTGCAGCGAACTGCGTGCACTCGGCATCTGAGCCGGCACAGCTGACCCAACCTGTCTGGAACCGGCACCGGCGGACGCCGGCTGCCTGTGGTGGTGCCCCTTCGTGTCCGGTTGGGGGTACAATTTGGCTGTTTGAACGCGCCTGCGCAGGGCTATTCATCTTCCTGCCGGGTCCTTCTGAAGCCATACCCCACAAAGCGAATCAACACCCTCCATCGTGGACAATCAACTGAAGCAGTTTGCGCAATCTTCGCAACTCGCCGGCGGCAACGCCTCCTATGTCGAGGACCTGTACGAGCAGTACCTGGTCTCCCCGGATAGTGTCGATCCCAAATGGAAAACCTACTTCGACGGCTTCAAGGGCCGCGAAGCAGGTGACATTCCGCACTCGGCCGTCATCTCCCACATCGCGGACGCGGCCAAGGATGCGCTGAAGGCCGGCACCGGTAGCGGTGCGGGCGACGAGCGTGAGCGCAATGTCGGTCGTCTGATCACTGCCTACCGCTCGCGGGGCCACCTGGACGCCCGCCTCGATCCGCTGGGCCTGGCCGCGCCGGTCAACACCCCGGACCTGGGCCTGCCGTTCCACAGCCTGTCCGATGGCGACCTCAACAGCGAGTTCAGCACCGGCGGCATCGGTGGCCAGCCGCGCATGAAGCTGCGCGACCTGCTGGCACGCCTGAAGGCGACCTACACCGGCTCGATCGGTGCGGAGTTCATGCACATCTCCGAGGTCGAGCAGCGCCAGTGGATCTACAAGAAGCTGGAAGCGGCCGGTGGCAACTACCAGCTGGACGCTGACACCCAGCGCCGCACCCTGGAGCGCCTGACCGCGGCCGAAGGCCTGGAGCGCTACCTGCACACCAAGTACGTCGGCCAGAAGCGCTTCTCGCTGGAAGGCGGCGATTCGCTGATCCCGATGATGGACACCATCATCCGCAGCGCCGGCAAGGATGGCGTCAAGGACGTGGTGATCGGCATGGCCCACCGCGGCCGCCTGAACGTGCTGGTCAACACCCTGGGCAAGAACCCGCGCAAGCTGTTCGACGAGTTCGAAGGCAAGTTCGAGCACGACGAGCACGCTTCGGCCGGTGACGTGAAGTACCACATGGGCTTCTCCGCCGACGTCGCCACCGACGGCGGCCCGGTGCACCTGGCGCTGGCGTTCAACCCGTCGCACCTGGAAATCGCCGACCCGGTCGTGGCCGGTTCCGTGCGTTCGCGCCAGGAGCGCCGCAAGGACACCGCGCGCAAGCAGGTCATGCCGATCCTGATCCACGGCGACGCGGCCTTCTCCGGCCAGGGCGTGGTCATGGAACTGTTCCAGATGTCGCAGGCCCGCGGCTTCGCCGTCGGCGGCACCGTGCACATCGTGGTCAACAACCAGGTCGGTTTCACCACCTCCAACCCGCTGGATACGCGCTCCACGCGCTATGCCACCGACGTGGCGAAGATGATCGCCGCCCCGGTGCTGCACGTGAACGGCGATGATCCGGAAGCCGTGGTGTTCGCTGCACAGCTGGCCTTCGAGTTCCGCCAGACGTTCGCCAAGGACGTGGTCATCGACCTGATGTGCTACCGCCGTTGGGGCCACAACGAGGCCGACGAGCCGGCGATCACCCAGCCGCTGATGTACCAGGTGATCCGCAAGCACGCCACCACCCGCGAGATGTACGCCGAGCAGCTGGAAAAGGCGGGCGTGATCGCCGCCGGCGCCGGCAAGGCGATGGTCGATGCCTACCGCGAGAAGCTGGACGCCGGTGAAGTGACCACCGAGCTGGCCAAGGTCGAGAAGACTCCGCCGAGCAGCCCGCTGTTCGTCGATTGGCCGAAGCTGCTGGAAGGCAAGCTGTCCGATCCGGTCTCGACCAAGGTCGAGATGAACAAGCTGGTCGAGCTGGCCAAGCTGATCAACACCGTGCCGGACGAAGTGCAGCTGCACTCGCGCGTGGCCAAGGTCTACGACGACCGCCGCAAGATGGCGGCCGGTGAGATCCCGGGCGACTGGGGCTTTGCCGAGAACCTGGCCTACGCCACCCTGCTGGACGAAGGCAGTGCCCTGCGCCTGGTCGGCCAGGACGTGGGCCGCGGCACGTTCACGCACCGCCACGCGATCCTGCACGACCAGAAGACCGACAACTACTACATGCCGCTGCGGCAGCTGGTGGATTCGCCGGAGAAGGCCACCGTCATCGATTCGCTGCTGAGCGAAGAAGCGGTGATGGCCTATGAGTACGGCTTCTCCACCACCGATCCGAACACGCTGTGCATCTGGGAAGGCCAGTTCGGCGACTTCGCCAACGGTGCCCAGGTGGTGATCGACCAGTTCATCGCCGCCGGCGAAGCGAAGTGGGGCCGCATTTCCGGCCTGACCCTGCTGCTGCCGCATGGCTACGAAGGGCAAGGCCCGGAACACAGCTCGGCGCGCCTGGAGCGCTTCCTGCAGCTGTGCGCGCTGGAGAACATGCTGGTGGTGGTGCCGTCGACCCCGGCGCAGGCTTTCCACATGCTGCGCCGCCAGCAGCACCTGACCACCCGCAAGCCGCTGGTGGTGATGTCGCCGAAGTCGCTGCTGCGCCACAAGCTGGCCGTATCGACCCTGGACGAGCTGGCCAACGGCGAGTTCCAGCACCTGATCGGCGACGCCAATGCGGACGCCAAGAAGGTCAAGCGCGTGGTGCTGTGCTCGGGCAAGGTCTACTACGACCTGCTGGAAGACCAGACCAAGCGTGGCCAGGACGACGTGGCGATCATCCGCGTGGAGCAGCTGTACCCGTTCCCGCGTGCGCTGCTGGCTGCCGAACTGAAGAAGTACGGCAAGGCCACCGACGTGGTGTGGACGCAGGAAGAACCGCAGAACCAGGGTGCGTGGTACCAGATCCGCCACCACCTGCAGTTCTGCCTGGCCGATGGCCAGAACCTGCACTACGCCGGTCGCGCACGTTCGGCTTCGCCGGCTGCCGGTCACATGGCTGACCACGTCCGCGAACAGCAGCAGCTGGTCGCCGATGCACTGGTCAACCCGTTCAACGACACGTTCGCTGAATAATCCTCCCCCTATTTAGAAGACAAACCAGGAAGCTCCCGCAATGGCCACCGAAGTCAAAGCCCCGGTACTGCCCGAATCCGTCGCCGACGGCACCATCGCCACCTGGCACAAGAAGGTGGGCGACGCCGTCAAGCGCGACGAAAACCTGCTTGACCTGGAAACCGACAAGGTCGTCCTGGAAGTGCCGTCGCCGGTCGACGGCGTGATCAAGGAAATCAAGTTCGCCGAAGGTTCGACCGTGACCTCCAGCCAGGTCGTGGCGATCATCGAGGAAGGCGCCGTCGCTGCGGCCCCGGCCCCGGCCGCTGAAGCCGCTCCGGCGGCCGCTGCGGCCCCGGCTGCTGCTGCTCCGGCAGCAGCCGCTGCTCCGGCCCCGGCTGCCAAGTCGGCCGCCGACGCGCTGCCGCCGGGCGCCCGCTTCACTGCCATCACTGAAGGCGTGAACCCGGCCGACGTCGATGGCACCGGCCGTCGCGGCGCGGTGACCAAGGAAGACATCGTCAACTTCGCCCGCAACGGCGGCGCCGGCAAGGCCGGTGGTGCACGTCCGGAAGAACGCGTGCCGATGACCCGCATCCGCAAGCGCATCGCCGAGCGCCTGATGGAGTCGAAGAACTCCACCGCCATGCTGACCACCTTCAACGAAGTCGACCTGTCCAAGGTCTCGGCTGCGCGCAAGGAGCTGCAGGACGAGTTCGTCAAGGCCCACGGCATCAAGCTGGGCTTCATGAGCTTCTTCGTGAAGGCCGCTGCCAACGCGCTGCAGCGCTTCCCGCTGGTCAACGCCTCGATCGACGGCGACGACATCATCTACCACGGCTACTCGGACATCTCGATCGCCGTGTCGACCGAGAAGGGCCTGGTCACGCCGGTGCTGCGCAACGTCGAGCGCATGTCGTTCGCCGACATCGAGAAGACCATCGCCGACTACGCCAAGAAGGCCCGTGACGGCAAGCTGAGCCTGGAAGAACTGCAGGGCGGCACCTTCACCGTGACCAACGGCGGCACCTTCGGTTCGCTGCTGTCGACCCCGATCATCAACCCGCCGCAGAGCGCCATCCTGGGCATGCATGCCATCAAGGAGCGTCCGATCGCCCAGAACGGCCAGGTCGTGATCGCGCCGATGATGTACCTGGCGCTGTCCTACGACCACCGCATCATCGACGGCAAGGACTCGGTGCAGTTCCTGGTGGACATCAAGAACCAGCTGGAAAACCCGGGCCGCATGCTGTTCGGCCTGTAAGAAACCTCCCGCCCCTCCGCGCCTGCGCGGAGGGGTTCTGGTAATGCATCAAGGAATAATTCAATGGCTGAACAATTCGACGTCGTCGTCATCGGTGCCGGCCCGGCCGGTTACCACGCTGCCATCCGCGCGGCCCAGCTGGGCCTGAAGACCGCCTGCATCGACGCAGCGCTGGGCAAGGACGGCAAGCCGGCGCTGGGCGGCACCTGCCTGCGCGTGGGCTGCATCCCGTCCAAGGCGCTGCTGGATTCCTCGCGCCAGTTCTGGAACATGGGCCACATCTTTGGCGACCACGGCATCAGCTTCAAGGATGCCAAGATCGACGTCGAGGCGATGGTTGGCCGCAAGGACAAGATCGTCAAGCAGTTCACCGGCGGCATCGGCATGCTGTTCAAGGCCAACAAGGTCGCCGCCTATTATGGTTTTGGCGAACTGCAGCCGGGCAACGTGGTCAAGGTCACCCAGCATGATGGTTCCATCGTCGAGCTGAAGGGCACCAACGTCATCATCGCGGCCGGTTCGGATTCGATCGAGCTGCCGTTCGCCAAGTTCGACGGCGAGACCATCGTCGACAACGTCGGCGGCCTGGACTTCACCGAAGTGCCGAACCGCCTGGCGGTGATCGGCGCCGGCGTGATCGGCCTGGAGCTGGGCAGCGTGTGGAAGCGCCTGGGCGCTGAAGTCACCATCCTGGAAGCACTGCCGGAGTTCCTGGCCGTGGCCGACGCCGAAGTGGCCAAGACCGCTGCCAAGGAATTCAAGAAGCAGGGCCTGGACATCCGCCTCGGCGCCAAGGTCTCCAAGACCGAGATCACCGGCAAGGGCAAGAAGAAGGAAGTCGTTGTCACCTACACCGACAGCGAAGGCGAAAAGACCCTGACCGTGGACAAGCTGCTGGTGGCCGTTGGCCGTCGTGCGGCCACCAAGGGCCTGCTGGCTGAAGGCACCGGCGTCAAGATCAACGAGCGTGGCCAGATCGAAGTCGATGCGCACTGCCACACCGGCGTCAACGGCGTGTGGGCGGTCGGCGACTGCGTGCGCGGCCCGATGCTGGCGCACAAGGGCTTCGAAGAAGGCATCGCGGTGGCTGAACTGATCGCCGGCCTGCCGGGCCACGTCAACTTCGACACCATCCCGTGGGTCATCTACACCGAGCCGGAACTGGCCTGGGTTGGCAAGACCGAAGCCCAGCTGAAGGCCGAAGGCATTCCGTACAAGGCCGGCAGCTTCCCGTTCGCCGCCAACGGCCGTGCCGTGGCGATGATCGAGCCGGCAGGCTTCGTGAAGATCCTGGCCCATGCCGAAACCGATCGCATCCTCGGCATGCACCTGGTCGGCGCCAACGTCTCCGAGCTGGTGCACGAAGGTGTGCTGACCATGGAGTTCAGCGGCTCGGCCGATGACCTGGCCCGCATCTGCCACGCCCACCCGTCGCTGTCGGAAGTGATCCACGACGCGGCGATGGCGGTCAGCAAGCGCGCCATCCACAAGGCGAACTGATCCTTCGCTGGCAGTGCCGGCCGCTGGCCGGCATGGCTGGATACAAAGAACCCCGCCTCGGCGGGGTTTTCTGTGGGTGCACGACGCGCTATCTACTTTCTGTAGAGCCGAGCCCGCGCTCGGCTCCGCCATGAAGAGCAGCCGAGCATGGGCTCGGCTCTACAGATGGCTGGATACGAAAAACCCCGCCTCGGCGGGGTTTTCTGTGGGTGCACGACGCGCTATCTACTTTCTGTAGAGCCGAGCCCGCGCTCGGCTCCGCCATGAAGAGCAGCCGAGCATGGGCTCGGCTCTACAGATGGCTGGATACGAAAAACCCCGCCTCGGCGGGGTTTTCTGTGGGTGCACGACGCGCTATCTACTTTCTGTAGAGCCGAGCCCGTGCTCGGCTCCGCCATGAAGAGCAGCCGAGCATGGGCTCGGCTCTACAGATGGCTGGATACGAAAAACCCCGCCTCGGCGGGGTTTTCTGTGGGTGCACGACGCGCTATCTACTTTCTGTAGAGCCGAGCCCGCGCTCGGCTCCGCCATGAAGAGCAGCCGAGCGTGGGCTCGGCCCTGCAGGAGGTTGATCGTCACAGATGCGGTGCTGCACCACGGCCTCGCCGACCTTCCATTCCTTCACCACCCTGCAGCGCTCCTTGGCTTTGGGCACCGAGGCGGCAGCATTCGCCTCGTCAGCCGCCGCCGTCTGCTGGCGCTCCAGCCACGCCGACGGTGGCGCGGGCGGTGCGGCCAGTACCGGGCCTGACAACAGAGCCAGGCCCATCAGCAACACGGTCCTCATGCGGGCACCGCGCGGCCACCGAGCAACCGCGCCGGCAGCATGAACAGCGCGCGCAGGAACGCGAACAGCGCCGAGAAGGTGATGCCGACCAGGCGGAACGGCAGGCTCAGCAGCCAGACGAACGGCCAGGCAATCAAAGCGAGGATCGCCAGCGGCCAGCACAGCACGAACAGCAGGCACCACACACCGAGCGCGAACAGGGTCTTCATCACGGTCTCCTTGTGGCGGCACCTTGCCGCCTGCACACACCTTGGTGCCCCGCCCCGCCGCGGGCAAACGGTTTGCGACGAAACCGGGCTGGGGGCGATGAAACCGATCCGGCGCCGGTGTAGAGCCGAGATCCTATGTTCGAGATCAAGCCTGCTGGAAGCAGGCTTGACCCACTTTCAGCATGGTCGGATCGAACTCCCGGCCGCTCTTGAAGACGCCCCAGGCAATCCTGGCCAGCTTTCTGGCCAG
>NZ_NEQV01000011.1 GCF_002799245.1 Stenotrophomonas maltophilia
CTGGCCAGAAAGCTGGCCAGGATTGCCTGGGGCGTCTTCAAGAGCGGCCGGGAGTTCGATCCGACCATGCTGAAAGTGGGTCAAGCCTGCTTCCAGCAGGCTTGATCTCGAACATAGGATCTCGGCTCTACAAACTCCGCCGGCTGTTTACAGGGCGTCCGCGTCCAGCTCACCGGTACGGATACGCACCACACTGCCCAGGTCGTACACGAATACCTTGCCGTCACCAATCTTGCCGGTGCCCGCAGCCTTCACGATGGCCTCAACCACGGCCTCCACCTGGTCATCGGTCACCGCCACTTCCAGCTTCACCTTCGGCAGGAAATCGACCACATATTCCGCGCCACGGTACAGCTCGGTATGGCCCTTCTGGCGACCAAAGCCCTTCACTTCCGTCACCGTGATCCCGGTGACCCCACGCTCGGCCAGCGCTTCGCGCACGTCGTCGAGCTTGAACGGCTTGATCACCGCCATGACCATCTTCATCGTCTATCTCCTGTCTTCCGGCGTGGAGGATAGCGCCTGAACGCGGCCCGTGCGAAGCCGCTGCGGCCTGTCCGGGCAGTGGGTGCCGGCAGTATCCTTGTGCCCGATCGGCCTGCCCGCGCCGGATGCACGGGCCCACCCCCACGGAGCACCCCATGATCGACCTGAACCAAATCGATGACCTCGCCCGTCGCCTCAGCGACCTGGTGCCGCCGGGCCTGCGCGAATCGCGCGAGGAACTGCAGGCCACCTTCAAGAGCGCGCTGCAGGCCGGCCTGGCCAAGCTCGATCTGGTCACCCGCGAAGAATTCGAAGTGCAGCGTGCGGTGCTGCTGAAGACCCGCCAGAAGCTGGACGCACTGGAAACGGCCGTGCGCGAGCTGGAAGGGCGCGGCGCCGCAGAATGAAGAAGGAGGCGCACCGCGCCTCCTACTACAGAGTATTTCGCGGATGGGGCCTTGCGGCAAGGCCCGCCGGGCGCCCTAGACTCGCCAGCCTGTCGATCCGGCAGGACACGCAGGGGCAGTGCCGATGGCGCAGGACACCGAATGGACACCCGTTTCGCATGACACCTGCGACCAGGTCGCCGGGCCGTTCTACCACGGCACCCGCGCCGACCTCGCGGTGGGCGAGCTGCTGAGCGCGGGCTTCCGCTCCAACTATCGCGACAGCGTGGTGATGAACCACATCTACTTCACCACCATTGCCAAGGGCGCCGGGCTGGCTGCGGAGATGGCCAAGGGTGAGGGGCGACCGCGTGTGTACATCGTGGAGCCGACCGGGCCGTTTGAGGACGACCCGAATGTCACCAACAAGAAGTTTCCCGGGAACCCGACGCGATCGTATCGGAGTGCGCAGCCGCTGCGGGTGGTTGGGGAGATTGCGGAGTGGGAAGCCTACGACGCGGAGTTCGTTCGGCAGTTGAGGGCGTTTGTTGCTTCGGGGAGTGGGGAGATCATCAATTGATGTGCTCTGCGCGGGAAGCACTAGGCTGTTCTTCATCGGCCTCATGGATGTCCAGCCCGAGGATGTCCGCTACCGGCCAGGAACGGACGTTCAACTCTAGATTCAAGCCGCGCCGCGGAGCGGCTTGGGCTTGAATGAGCCGTTAGGCCCTATTGCCTGAGCCCTGCTTGATAGTAGTGAGGCGAAATCCTACTTGTAGCGCACGCCTGCGATGCTTAGCCGACGTTTTTTGAACAATTTGTTAGACGGCGATGCCAGCCTGCTATTTATCATCGAATGCCTGAAAGAACTGGACGCTGCCCCATGTGGCAAGTGCAGTGGCAAGAATAGCTAGCGGGACAGATAACCAGTACACCATGACCGATTGGCTTTCAGGCATCCGAAGAAAGTACGGGAGTGCCCTCATAAGGGTGGCGGCTACCGCAAATAAAGTTGAGATTGCCAAAGTGACGAAGAACTGCTTCCTGTGCTTGCGATAGCCACGAACCTGCATGTAAAAAATTACAAATGCACATAGCGCTGCCACGAAAAACTCGATCTGAAAAGCAAAGACCAAAGAGTTCACTGAGCAATCCTTAGCGGTCTAACCACCTAGTAGACGGACCCCTGGGTCCGGGCATACCACTTATCCACAAAGCACCGTATGGTGGGCCTTTCCCTTGATACAGCTCGATCTTAGGGTGGCTGGGTCCGGCTAACAACCCAGCGTATTACCGGATCGAGCGGTAGGCTCGGCTGCCGAACCAATAGCCGATATGGGTCGGTAGCCGACATTGCCATCCTTCCCTGCGGTCGGTCTGGGCCCGATGTCCGCCTTCGGCCAGAATCAGGCGCTCAAGGTGCCGAAATCCCAGGCCAAGCCGCAAATCGGCTTCAACTCAAATAAACAGTCGGCCAGCCCTACTTGAACATCTCCAACAAGTCCTTGTCTTCATGCCGCTGCTCCCACGTGGAGAGAAAGCAGAAGCTCACCCCACTGCGCATTGCAGCCTTCTGGTACCCAGCCAGTTCTTCCTTCGTGATCGGATACTCAACCGGATCAAAGTGCAGAAGCGCCCACGGCTTCAGGAGTGAGAACCCCGTCGTGAGTTCCGAGAAGATTTCCTTCAGCTTGGGCCGGAAGGCGGAGAAATCCGTGATCGGCCCCGCACGATGGCCGAGGGCGTGGCACTGGCGGCGAATGGTTCTGTCACCACCGACCAAGCGAGCAACGAAGTGGTCCTGGTGCACCTGGACGTAGATCAACTGCCGGCGAAACATCTTCATTCCCTGCATCATCCAAACAAGGCCGGTCCGTGCAAACGATCAGGCCCCATCCGGAAGCCGCACCTGCGCCGCGCACTCTGCCGCAACGGGCGCGAGCGTTGCCCCCTTCATTCTTGAAAGCGCCGTAAGCGTGCGTCGTTCATAGGCCTCCGCGACTCCCGGATCTGGCTCGATGAACGGCGATGTGCAGATGTCCTCGACCTTGAATCCATGCGTGGTCAATGCCAAGACCCGCTCAGGTGCCTTGGGCAGTGCACGGGCTACCGCGTAGTTGATGGACAGCGAGGCGCCGGCATCGGAGTACGGCTTGAGCGCAGCCGCCACCTTGAGCCACGAAGGATCGCCTGACTCGATGCCAGAGGTGACCTGCTCAAAATCCCGCTGGTGCTCCCAAAGATCCCACAGCACCTTGCGCCCCCCTTCATTGGCAATGCGATTGAGCACGGCCTGTGCCGAAGGGCCATCCGCCGCGACTGCAGCCGGGCTGGCAAGCGCAAGCGCGAGCAGGTGTACTGCCATGTTTCTCATGGAACCTGACTCCCTGATGGAAGGACCGCTGGGTCCGGTCATACGACCTGTCCACAAAGCACCGTGTGGCGTGCCTTCCCCTGACACAGCGCGATCCTAGGGCGGCGGGGTACCGCTGGCAAGCCAGCACATGACTGGCCCCGGCCACCGGGCCAGAGACTCTGCCACGTTGCAAATGCTCTGGCCGCACGCCATGTAGACCGGGCTTGATCGCCTGCGGGCGATGTCGCATATGCCACGCTCGGAACCCTCCATCTGAAGAACCCGACGACGCGGCCACGCAGGCGCCAGAGGCCTTTCGGGACAAGGCCTCTGAGGCCCTCACGCCTATGCGACAATGCCAAAAGCGTCTCGGGACTTGGCGGCATTGACCCCAACCCCTTGGCGTTCCGCACAGCGGCAGGTCATCGTTACACCGCCACCGTGCATCGGTGGCCGGGCCTCGAAAACCCGCTGTTGTGATGATGTTTACGCTTGCCAGCCGGCACCGCCCTGCGTGGTGCCGGCTGGCAATCCGTCTGCCGGCTATGGCGGGCGGTGCGTGGGGGCCTTGCGCCCGCCGGGGATCATCACACGCCGGTTTTCGAGCCACGCATCGTCCGCCACCTTTATCGGTGGCGGCTTCTGCCTGCTTGCACGGAGCCTGCCATGACCACGCCGCACTCCCCTCCCCCGCGCCCCATCCAGGAAGCGCCCTCGGCCGCTCCGGCCCTGGACCCCAACAGCCTCATCGCCATCCTGCACGCCATCGGCGCAGGCGCTGCGGCCGACGGTCAGCCCTGGCCAGAGCGCCATCATCTGCGCAGCCGGCAGATGGCGTTGTCCGATGCCGACTGCGCGCTCACCGGCCAGCGCATCGTGCAGGAAATCCTGCTGGCGGCCGAGCGCACGCGCCAGAACGGCGAGCCCAGGCAGTACGTGGGCGACCGGGTGATGGAGGGTCTGGTGATGGCCGATCTCGCACTGACCGCCTTCATCCACGAGCGGATGCGCCCCCAGGACTAGGCGCGCCTGCGGCGTGCTGCACCGTGATGCGCCCGGCTTCGTGGCCGCGAAGGCTGATGAGGGCTTTGAACTGCACGCGCAACATGCCCGGGCGACGTCCTTCGAGATCCGGTGCAAGGCCGTGTTGGTGATCGACGTGGAGAACGCGTCCTCGCGCGTGCTGATCCGCATGCCTGGTGCCTTGCAGCCACCCGTCGGCAGCCAGCTCAGGGGTGCTGAAGACTCGCGCCCCGCGGCGTGCATGCGTAAGCTAGGTGCTTGGTCAAGCGAGCATCACCAAGAGAATGCGCATACGGAAGCTCACACTCCCTGTCACGGACGTCACCTCGGCCTCAAGATTCTTTGGAGAAGTGCTGCAGCTTGAGACCAGCGGCGCAGTCGTTGCCGTCGGCTGGAGCATCATCGAACTCATTGAGGGCGACGCTGTCAGTGCCGGCGGAATCCATCTTGCCTTCAATGTTCCTTTCAACCGATTCCGTGCGGCAAAGGAATGGCTGCTGGAGCGGTGTCCGCTGCAAAGGGATAGCAAGGGTCGTGATGTATTTACGTTCGATGAGAACTGGGATGCGGAGTCAATCTACTTCGCCGGTCCTGATGCCTCCATCCTCGAGTTGATTGCGAGACGTCGACTGCCCTCATCTGATCGACATGGCCCATTCCATGGCAGCGAGATCCTATGCCTCAGTGAAGTGGGCCTGGCCACCTCCAATGTCACTGCATCTTGTGAGCATATGGCCGAGGCCTTCGGCATCAAGCCGCTAGGCGCTCCAGGCGAGGAATTCGCGGCGCTTGGAGACGATGAGGGCTTGCTGATCGTCACGCATCGTTCCCGACCGTGGTTCCCCGAAGGCCGCCAATTGCCCTGCGCCTCCGGGCTGGTCGCCCACATCCAGACGCCGCGCCCAGGCTCTTTCGCCTCTTCTGCGGAAGATAACTGGGCAGTGCACTCGGAGTGACGGTGGAGGATGGCCTGGACACGGCCATCCTCATGCCAGCGCCTGGAAACTACGGCGCCTTGGCCGCAGTTCCAGCCACGCCCCATTCAAGAGGCCGGGCAAAGCGGACGACGAAGCCGCAGGGATCTACTACCGTGAACTCTCTCATGCCGTAGTCCCGATCGCCGAGGGGATGCTCGAACTTCACCCCACTTGCTTCAAACCTCTTGGCCAGCTGGTCAACGTCAGGAGTGATGACTCGCAGTGTCACCCAGCGCTCCCCCTGAATGGTGTGTTCGTGGCTGTTGAGAAAGATGTACATCCCATATCCACGCATAGCGGTGAACGGGCGAGCCTGCCGCTCCACCTCAAACCCCAGCTTCTCGTAAAAGGCGACTGCAGGATCCAGGTTCTGGCAGAACAGTTCGACAGCGGACTGCGCGGTTCTTTCGTCAAGTGACCCAACATGATTCTCCGCCGCATATGCAGATGCGGCATTCGCGGTACAGAGTGCAATGGCGTAGAGCAGCTTTCGCATAGAGATTCCTTTTCTCTTTGGTGTTGGATTGACAAGCAATTCCCGGTGCACCGGCATCAATCCCTGCCGTTACCGGTCGATTGGCCATGCGAGAACATGACCGGACCACTGATGACAGTGGATCGAGGCGATATAGCGGCTTGAGCGCTAGCGGCTTAGTGAACTGGCCAGGTCGCGCAGGAACGCGGCCGATGCCGCTGTGAAGTAGGTCGTGCGCAGATCGGTACCCAGCACAGCGCAGTCAGTGCGCTGCAGTGCTTCAATGCTCGCCATGTTGGGCGCGTTGTTGCCGAGCAGCAGCGGACGCCCTTCGCTCCCAAGGATGACGGGCGCGATGTAGACAACAAGCTCATCGATCAGCCCTTGCTGAAGCAGTGCGCCTACCAACGTAGGGCCAGCCTCCACGAGCACGTTGTTGATTCCGCGATCTGACAGCGCACGAAGACACTCACCCGCGTCGGGCCTGCCTTGCAGTCCCTGGGTACGGACGACGCGATCATCGTCCCAGCCTTCCTCGTCTTCATGACAGAAGAACAGCGAGGGAGCTCCGGCATCAGTCACCCGCTTCCCCTTCACGTCGCAATGGCGGGCACCCAGAACCACTCTGATGGGAGGGGAGAATTCCCGGCCATCCGATGTCCTGACCGTAAGCGACGGATCGTCCTCGCGTAGAGTGCCGGCACCAGTAAGGATCGCGCCGTACTCAGCGCGAAGCCGATGCACGTCCAGCCGTGATTCCACGCCAGTGATCCATTTGGACTCGCCAGACCTAAGTGCAGTCTTTCCATCCAAGCTGCAAGCCATCTTGGCCACCACCCATGGCCTGCCCCGGCGCAGCCGGGAGAAGAAGCCACGATTCTGGTGCACTACGTCTGAAGTGCATACTGCAGTAGTCACGGTCACGCCGGCGGCGCGAAGGCGTGCAACGGATCGCCCGTCAACTTCTGGATAGGGGTCCCGTGCACCAATCACGACGCGCGAGATGCCTGCGGATATAACCCGCTCGACGCAGGGACCGGTAAGCCCATGATGAGCGCAAGGTTCCAGGCTTACGTACGCCGTTCCACCCCGCGCTCGCTCGCCGGCATGATCAAGCGCATGAACCTCAGCATGGGCTTCCCCGCGGCGCCGATGAAATCCCTGGCCAACAACTTCGCCGTCATTCACGATCACACAACCAACCAGTGGATTGCTTCGGACGGTTCGTTTGCCACAGCTCGCCAGATCAACCGCCAGTCGCATAAGGCGCTGGTCTTGTTCAGTACAGGTCACCAGCGTCCCTCCAGCTTTGCGAATGATCCGGTCTCGGTGCGACGGTCATCGATCAGGTAGGTGGACCTTGATCGGGTAACACCGATGTCGAATGACAGATTGTGGGCCAGCTCGTACGACGCAACCAAGGAGTGAAGGGCGCCGCCGTTGTCACGGACGCGTCGAAGGCCAACCTCTCCAAGCGCATCGCTTTGGTAGCGTTCATTGCCATTGAACTGGCCGATATAGCGCACAAAAGAGCGCTGACCGAGCGAAGCGTTGATCAGCAACTGACCCGTCGTCTCAGTCGTCCTGGATTGACCAGAGACCTTCACTTGATAGCGGTTCAGAGAAGGAACCACTTCAAGCCAGTCGATTGGGCGTATGCGCGCGGACAGCGACAGCACACTGCCTTTCCCAACCTCATCCAGATCATAGTCAATCTGGTCGCCGAAGGTGGCCGAGAACGACAGAGAAGGCACATGCCTGCTCAGGTTACGTCCAAGTCGCAAGTTCATGTAGTCCAAGGTGTGGATGCGGCCACCGTATCCAGAGCTTCTTCGGCGCTCTCCTGGGACGTACTCGACAAGCAAGTCCAGGTCTCCTTCGCCGCCGAACCAGATGCCAGGAGCAAAGCGAGCCTGGATCAGCTCCCCGGTGGACACAGTCTCGGATCCAATCATCTTCAGGGATGCGCCAACGTTGTTCACCCGACCACTGGGCCTCCAGCGGCGAGTGATCAGGCCCGCCACCTGCCTGAAATCAGCCTGCGGTGTGTAACCGATGTCATTACGGTATGAGCGATCCGCCTGCTCAATGGTCCATGACGTCTCCCACTTGCTCCCCATGGCCAGAATGTCGGCAAAAGCGTAACTGCCGGTGGCGTCACTTCGGACCACCCCGTGCTCCCCCGGCCGTGTCCTGGACTGAACGACTACCGAGCGAACGCGTGCGAGGTCGGAGATCTGCCAAGTCAGATCGGCACCAAGAATCTCGTTGCGCTCATCGTCTTCCTGGTAGGTTCTCATGCCTGCAACAGCCCCAATGCGCAGTGCGGCCCCAGCCTTCGATACACGAACCATGCCCAGCTTGGACTGGCCTTGCGGGCGATAGCCCGTACCAAAAGGCCCGGGAATGGACGTTACACCACCTCCGTCGTCCTCAACGGCCATGCCAGCCACGTCCAGGCCAGCATTGCGGTATGCCATTCGAGCACCCCATGATGGATCGGTGATGGTGCGCGAGTAGTAGATCTGGTTGCCGCCACCTTCGTTGAGGCTTGATCGCGTTGGAAGATCGAACAGATCCACATCGCGAAGGAAGAAGTCGCGCTTCTCAGGTAGATTGATCGCGAACGTTGTATTGGATTGAAGCTGCGGAACATCGAGCTCAACCTGTGAGAAGTCGGGATTCCAGGTCAGATCAACTGAAGTCGTGCTGCCGTTCTCCCAGCGCAGCCAACCACCAATCTCACGGTCACTGTCCTTCTGCCGGACAGAACCCTGCCTTGCTTCATTCTGCGTGCCTGTGACAGACGCACCTGCGGAGAACGTCGACCCGGAAGGCGAACACGCACTGACGTCCAGATTTCCCATGCTCGAGAGGAGATTGACGCTGTTGACCGCGATCGGCTCGCTCGCGTGGACCTCTCGCGCACGGCCAGTCGCATTGCGAAGTACAACGAAGCTCATCGCAGCCGACGAGCCACCCTGTGTCGCAAGGACATCCCAAGGAATCCGGATGCCGACCTTGTAGCCACTATCCGTGATCTGCGCCTTGGAAAGAACGTCGAAGTCCGGTTGAAGATCGAACTTGTTGGCCCCGGCGTGATACACGCCGTCCGCAATGCTGCCTGCCGCGCCAACCTTGAAGAACAGTGCTGAGCGCCTGCCGCCTGTCGGGTCTATCAGGAAATTGACATAGTCCTGGTCGTCCTGCATCCGATCGCGGCGTACACGGGAAGCCCGGATACCATCCTGGGCGGCGTAGGCGACCGCCTCAATGTAGACGAACCTGCTGCTACAAGCGGCCCGCACCTCTGTTCTGGCCGATGCAAGCGCGCCATCGCGAGGCAGCTGCTGCCAGAAGATATCTACCGGAAGCTGTGTGGAAAGATCAACGGAAAACGAGGCCAGGTGCGCATCGTCAACCTGGCTGGCAACCAGACGCGAGGGCTCTGCGTGGGATACCCCGCACACTAGAAAGAGCGAGACAGCGATGCCCTTGGGGCCAAGCCCCCCGCACCGGATAGAGTACGGGCTGGTCACCGCCACGCCTCGCGCTGCTCTTCCGAATCGTAGGATCTCTGCTGACCATTCAGGACATAGGCACTTTGATCCCTGCCGATGTCAGCAACAGCGGGCCCCTTGAGAATCGCAGTCCCGAGACCTGCCTTAAGTGCTCTCAGTGAAAAATCGTACTCCATGTGGTCGCGATTACGCTCATCGAATCGACCAACCAAGCGCCTTGCGGCATCCAGATTCAGCAGGTTTGGCTTGAGGGAAAAGCCCGGCCAAAGGTCGCGACTGTAGTTGAATCCAGAAGAATCGGAGTAAAGCGACACGTCCTGGGGAACATATCGAATGTGAGGAATGCTGCCCTTGCCCTCAACCCACAGGCGGCGTGCCGCGCAGCGGCGATCATTCTCGATCTCCGCATCGAAGGATACGGAAATCAGATCCGGAAAGCTGTCAGCCAGCTCGACAGCACTGGCGAGCCAAGCTCCTCGGTTAAGAAGGACGCTATCGTCTTCCCAGTAGAGCACGTACCTGGTCCGAACTTCATCAAGCATCATGTTCAGGCTGCGAGCATGCCCCATGCCCGCTTCATCCTTGAGGATGAAGCGGGCACCGGGCAGGAGGCCACCCATTGTGACGCGATCGGTGTCGCTCGAGTTGTCATCAATGATCAGCCACTCATGGACTGAGTCAAGTCCAACCAGATTCTCTCGCAGCGACTGCTGCATCTTCTCGAAGAACGCCAACCTGCGACACGTGCAGGTGACCACCGTAACGTCGAGCATCAAGCCGCCTCTGCTTCCACTGCCGAGACCGCGACAGGCATCGCATGGAGCTTTCCGTCATAACTGGCCGCAACAAAGTGGTCGTCATGCCACGTCAGTGACGAAATGCCGGCAATGGACACCTTTCTGACCTCGATCCATTGCTTCTGATCAACATCATAGATGGCAACTGCGCCGCCATAGCTGCCGGTGGCGATCATTGATCCACTCTCCGATACGGCGATGCACTTGATTGAGTTCACATGAGGGGTATCGATGCATTCCGCCTCCCCGGACTCCCCCCAGAGCCTCAGCTTGAGATCGCGACCAATGCTTGCAAAACCGTCCCGGTACGCCGCACATCCGTTGGCGATCCTTGTATGTGCGCCCTCAAAGCCCTCCAGGCCTTCCAGCGAATCTGCGTGGAATGTACCAACGGCACCTGTGGCGCACGCTGTGAACACAAATCCATTGCGATAGCTCAGCCCCTTGATCGCGTTCTCATGAAGCTTGACCGCCTTCTGGAACACCGGCACACCATTGGCACTGACCTCGAACATGAGGCCCAGGCCATCGTAAGTTCCAAAGACGGCACGCTCGGAGTTACCCACGTTGTAAACAACGCAGCAGTTGATCGGTGCGGAATGCCAGTGGAAATAGCCGCGGCTCCTGACGTCGAAGAGCTGACCCAGCTGGCCTGCAGTCAACAGCCCGGCAGAGGTCTTTGCGATGAAGTTGCAGAGAGACCCGGCGTCAAACCTCACGACCCCGTTCTCGAAGACGATGCCCGCGTCGCCAACGGTGTAAAGATTTCCGTCAGCACTGGCAACTGCATTGATGCTCTCGTCTCGCTCAATGAAGTCGGAGGCCCACTGCTTCTGGTGGAAATCGTACACGGCGTAAGTATGACCAAATGTGCCGAAAACCAGCTTTTCTTCACCCAGGAAGCTGCAGGAACGCGGCCACACAATTGCGGGCAGATCCGCTCTATCCACAAGCTCGGCGCTTCCATTCGCGGCAATCCTCCACAGTGCCAGGCTGCGGTCGTAGCTCAGGCTGACGAGCAATCCCTTCTCGGCGGAGTAGACAACCCGCTTGATGCCGGCATCGTGCGCCTTCCATTTGATGGGTTCTGCACCGCCGATTGCCACCAGCTCGCCATCATCGTTGCCGGCGATGACGATTTCCGGGTTGATGACAGCCAGGGTATCCGTTTCTACGCCACCCAGATCGACCAGGGAGATGCATTCGCCTGTCCTGGCATCCCAGTGCCGCACAGTCCCATCGTCGCTGCTGCTGAGCAGAGTTGTCGCGTCCGGCGACCAGGACACCGAGATCACGTCAGCGCTGTGGCCGACGCACGTCATCTCAAGCTTGCCGTCGAGAGAAAATACGCGGACGTTCCCGTCGCGGGAGCAAGTGGCGACCCGCTGCCCGTCCGGGCTGAATGAAGACATCTCCACATCATCACGATGCTGACCCAGAACGCCGACCAGGCGCATGCTGGGGACCTCCCATACTCGTGCGGAGTAGTCGCTGCTTGATGTAACGAGGTGACGGCCATCGGGACTGAAGCTGCACTGATTGGCCAGATGATCATGCGCAACGCGTGCCACAGGCAGGTGGCTTGCAGCATCCCACAGGATGACACGATTGTCGTAACCAGCTGTTGCGACATAACCGTTGACAGACGTGGAGATCCCGCTGATTGGTCCTTGGTGTTTCATACATCCTCCCTAATGCTCGCCGAATGGTTGCGATTCAATCTATTGCCAGCGTGTGGCCGGTCTTCTCTTTCTTGACGCGCAGGTATGACTCGTTGTGTGTGTTGAGGTGAATCCCGGTTGCGACCCGCTCGGCGACCCTGATTCCATATCGCTCCAGCTGCATTGCCTTGTCAGGATTGTTGGAGAGGAGCCTCACGCTGCTGTGACCAAGAGCATGAAGCATCTGCGCCGCGCAGCTGTAGTCGCGCAGATCCGCCTCGAAGCCGAGCTCCAGATTGGCCTGATAGGTGTCCATGCCTGCCATCTGGAGGACGTAAGCATCCATCTTGGCGTTGAGTCCGATACCGCGTCCTTCCTGCCGAAGGTATAGCAGGTAGCCCCCCTCTTTCTCGAGGGTCTCCATCGCTTCGTCCAGCTGCGGGCCACAGTCGCATCGCTGCGATCCAAACACATCTCCGGTAACGCATTCAGAGTGAAGTCGCACCAGGGGCGGCAGGCTGCCGGTGTTGGGGCCAAACCGGAGCGCTACATGTTCCTTGCCATCAGTTAATGCATCGAACGTGATGATCTCTGCGACCATCCGTCCGCCTTTCACTGGGAAAGCGCACTTGCTTCGAACCTGCGCCGGCAACAGGGCCGCCTTCAACACTGCGGCCACACCTTCATCCATGAGCTCAACTACTTCGTTCATTGCTAGTTCCTTCATTTCAATGCCAGATCCAAGCTCAAGCCACACCACGAATGCGATTGCCGCCCATCCTGGCCGCGCGCAGGGCGATCGCCATCATCGTTAGAGAGGGGTTCTGCCACCCTGCAGTGACGAAGCAGGAGCCGTCCGTTACATAAAGGTTGGCGCAGTCCCACACCTGGTTTCGCTCATTGACCACCGACGTCCTGGAGTCACTGCCCATGGCTGCGCCACCCGCTTCGTGCACGAAGCTACCAGGCGATGCCTCACCCTGGTCGTGAATCTGATACTGAGCCACGGAGATCATCTCCAAGAGCTTCCCTCGCGCCTTCTCGTGAAGCTTCGCGTCCGCCTCGCTGGGGGATGATGTGACCTTTACCGTGCGCAGCCCCCATTTGTCCACGGTATTTGAAGCCAGCTCAACGCAATTGCCTACACTCGGCTCGCGCTCGTACTGCGCCGCAAGTGACCAGTTCGCTGTGCCGTCTGGCAGGTTGCGTCCCCGTTGCATCGAGCCGGTAATGGCAAACCCTCTTTCCGCGGCCAACTCATCGCGTGCCACATTGAAGCGGGGGATCAATAGGCCGTGGCCGTGCCCAAACGGGCGAGGCGTGCGGTCGCGTGCGCCTGGAATTGATCCTGAGAAGCTCACCGCCCCCTTGTCCAACAGGCCCTTGCCGAGCAGGCCCCCTGAGTTACCGATTCCGTTGGGGTGAACCTGGCTGGCAGAGTTCAGTAGTATCCGTATGGACTCGATTGTTGATGCGGACAGGTAGACGTTCTTGGCGGGCACACTGAATCGCTGCCCGTTCGTGGCGTCAACGCACGAAACCGAGCCAACACGCCCATCCGCCATGGCAACCAGATGAGAGACGATCACGCCAGAGCGGATTGTGAGGCGGCCTGTAGCGATTGCCGAGGGTAGAAGCGAGTGATGAACTGTCCGCGCACTCCATGCACCAAGGTCCGCTGACGGCACGCCCCTGGGATCGGGAATGACTCTGGACTGCACGACCCTCCGCTCTGGCCACATGGACTGAACGAGGCTCGCAAATCCCGCTTCTTCTTCCGTCATGGGGTGATTGGGCAGGAGATAGCGCCCGTCAGGAAGGGAGGGCGCGTCAGCCGCGGTGCCTTCCACCCCCATGAACCCTTCGATTTCTTCGTAATACTCAGCCAGGTCCACGTGGCGAATTGGCCACGTCACCCCATGTGCGCCCCGCGAGCTGAACTCAAGATCCGAGTGACGCAAGGCGACGCCACCCCAGGTCAAACTGCGCCCTCCAACCTGACGGCCTCGAATCCAGGTGAAGTCGCCCGTCTTCTCGTATGGGTGATGCAGGTCATCGACGAATGCGTCTGGTCCGTTGAACCAGAATGCGGCATGCCTCGACTGCTCGCCTTGCCGAATGGTCACTCTATCCTTGAGCTCATCTGTCCACACCGGCGCACGGGACTCAGCAAAGCCAAGGGCTGGCCCTGCCTCCAGCATCAGGACGTTGAGTCCCTGCCTGGTGAGCTCATGCGCCACCCAGCTGCCAGTCAGCCCTGAGCCAATCACCACCACATCATGGTTCGAGTGAAGTACATCCGGTGTCATATCAATGCTCATTGCGGCTCCAGATGTAGTTCAACTCGTCTGCACCAAGAGAGAGGTCCTTGGACCGCCACAGTGACCTGTAGCGGTGGACATCGCTTGTGGAGATCACGGTGGTTGCGTGAGCAACCTGGGCACGGCAGGTGGCGAGAGACACCGCTTCAACGGAGACTTCGCGGGAACGGGCTACTTCCCTGAGGCGAAGCAGCAGCTCTCGGTTCTCAGCCGTGTCGTAGCTGGAGTCGCCTTTCAACGTTCCAGCCAGAACCAGCTCAGCGCTCTTCGTTGTGAAGAAGCCGCCACCCAAGGGGGACCACAACAGCAGCTCCATTGGAGTCCGCGCATACGCGCCCCTCTCTGCGAGTGCGCTCTGGCCGGCAATCGAGTGACATCCAGGCCATGGCATCGAGCGCCATCTTCCGGGGCTGCATTGTGGGCTACTGACAGACAGGGCCGGCGCTGACAGATCGGCCAGCGCGAGACTGAGCTCTTGCACGCGATCGAAGCTCCAGTTGGATACTCCGTAAGCTTTCACCATTCCGCTCTTCCATAGACCGTGCAGAGAGTCGGCGATCGACGCAACGGGCAGCTCCTGATCATCCCGGTGCAAGAGGAACACATCGAGAGCATCAACCTGGAGAGCCGATAGTGATGCGACGGCATCCGCCCGAAGGTGTGGCTCTTCCAGACGGTTGCCATCTGCATCCGGATGACCGCCCTTTGTGATGATGCGGACCGGACCTTCATCCATGCGACTGGAACTCAGCCAAGCACCTATCGTTCGCTCTGCCTCACCGTCCTGGTAGCTGCGCGCAACGTCAATGTCCCTGCAACCAGCTGCATAGAGCTGCGAGAGAAATCGAACACCTTCTTGGCCTTGAGCGATGCGTGTAGCACCGAATGCAAGCTTGGCCGACGCTCCTGGATGCGCAGCTTCAAATGCTTCAGGAGCATCTGCGCGGCACGAATCGCCAGCGCCTTCTGGGCACAACATCCCACTTGAGTTCGACATCCAATCACCTCCATGTGACTACTCGACTGACGGATACTACATCGTGAAATCACATCGTCAATACGTCTACACAAAAGTTGTGATTCGGCGCATGCGGGCTTGACGTCTGATCTTCGCGCACAACAGAATCGGCCTCGCTTTTCTTGGCCACCACCACCGCCAAGAAGTCGTCGTCAGTCCAAGGAATGGAATGAGCATGTTGCACAGAGACTAGTTACAGCCACTACTCGCAGCTCGCGATAACCGCACGCGTCGATGTTCTGACGCCCTCCGCCAAGGCGGAATCTCTTATGCAACCAGGACACTAAATGTCATTGCAGTCAGCAATGCTCTCCAAGGACGTGAGCTTCGATAGCGTGATCTCGTCCACGCTTCACCGCGATCCATCCGGCACCTATTCCAAGATGGATGCACGTTCCAAGGCGCAGTACCACGAAGCGATTCGTCGACTCTCTGTCGTTGCGCGAACCAGCGAGAGAGCCGTAGCGGATATGGCAGTTGCATTGGCGGAAGGGAACCTCTCTGACTCCGAGTTGGAACGCCGTCACGCCGGCTACTACCTGCTGTGCGAAGGACAAACCGAGCTCCTGGGATCGCTTGATGCCAAGGGAGACCCCGCCAGCTTCTGGCGGCGAATGTCGATCGCGGGCAAGTTGAGCGTCTACTGCGGCGCTATTTCAGTTGTGTCTGCGCTGTACGTTGCTGCATTGCTGGCGGGGCAGCTTCAGTCGGGATTGTCAGTTGGCATTGCTGTCATGGGACTGTGCGGCCTGATCGCCGCAAGCCACACCGGCGTCCAGTGGGTGAACCAGGTCGCGAGAGTACTTCGCGGCCCACAGCGCCTTCCGAGGCTGGACTACTCCAAGGGCATTCCTTCCGAGTCCAGGACAGTGATTGCTGTCCCGTCCCTGCTCAGCTCGAAGGAGGCCATGGACGAGCTAGTTGCTGATCTCGAGATCGCATACCGCGGGAACAACGACCACAACGTTAGCTTCTGCCTGCTGACAGACTTCATGGAGTCACGACATGAGAGCGATGTGGATGACGAGAGGTTGCTCTCTCACGCGGTGACCGCCATCGAAGCGCTCTCGATGAAGCTGGGTGGGCGGATTGCACTACTCCACCGGGCGCGGCAATGGAACGCCTCGGAAGGGGTTTGGGTCGGATGGGAGCGGAAGCGAGGGAAGCTGGAAGACTTCAACAGCTTCATCATGGGTCGGGTAGGCCTGGATCACTATCAGACGGTGGCGGGCGATACCGAGGCGCTCGCTGGCATCAAGTATGTGATCACCCTGGATGACGACCTGGGACTGCAGGCCGGCCAAGCCTCTGAAATGGCCTCAGCGATGGCACATCCGTTGAACGCAGCCCGCCTGTCTGAAGACGGCCGCAGCGTCAGGCGCGGATACGGACTTCTTCAGCCCAGCCTCTACGCGCTGTCCAGGCGACCTCGTCCCACACGCTACGAGCATCTCTACGGCACGATTGTCATCTCCGCCAATTCGTCCGGCATCAAGGCAAACGCATACCAGGACCTGTTCGGCCAGAGCAGCTTCTGTGGCAAGGGAATCTACGACGTAGCCGTATTTGACACGGTTCTGCATGGAACGTTCCCGCAGAACCTGATACTTAGCCACGACATGCTGGAGGGATCCTTTGTCAGGTGCGGATCAATCACCGACATCGAGATGCCTGAAGAGTTTCCTGCCACGTACTCGTCAAACATCAAGCGCAGACACCGCTGGATGCGTGGAGACTGGCAGACGTCCTCAATGATTCTTCCCAAGCACCGCGACGGCACAGGCGTTCTGCGCCAGAACGCCATCCCGCTGTTCGGTCGATACCTCATCGCCGACAACGTGCGTCGCATTCTTGCGCCGATGGCATTGTTCGCCGCACTCACGCTTGGAATCTTTGTCGCGCCCCGCCCAGTGCTCTGGACACTCGGAATGCTGGGAACCCTGCTGCTCCCGGTAGCCAGCTCAATTGTTCTCCACGTCTACCTGAATGGGCGTCGCACCAACCTCTCACTGGTGTCGAGCCTGCTCGCCAAGTGGTTGTTCACTACCTCCTTGAACATCTGCTTCCTGGCTTACGAGTTCGTCGTCACAGCCGATGCGGCGCTGCGATCCAGCTTCAGAATGCTGGTATCAAAGCGCAAGCTTCTGGAGTGGACGCCGCAGTCGGTAGTCAATGCGCGGCCAGATCCTGGAGTGCTGGCAAACATCAGGCTAATGATCTCGTCACCGCTGCTTGCCGCAGCTTTGGCTGCGACCGCAGTGGCGTACCGTCCTGCGGCGGCTGCACCGGCCATCGCACTTGCGACGGTCTGGACGGTGGCCCCATTGATTGCCTGGTGGCTGGGACAGCCCAGTCGCGCAAGAGGTATTGCGAAATGATCCGCTGTCTTCTTCTGGGTTGCTTGCTCGCTACCGTATCCTTCAACGGCTGGTCGGAGCCTGCTGCCAGTGCACCTGGTTTTGATGACGGCTGCCGCACTCCTGGTGCTGCCGCGAGAGACAGGTTTCGCCATCCGGCTGAGACACTGGCCTTCTTCCAGGTTCACCCGGATAGCTCGGTGCTGGAGCTTACGCCTGGCGCCGGCTGGTACTCCGAGATTCTGGCCCCCATTCTGAAAGAGAAGGGGCGGTATGTCGCGGCCGTCTACGCGCCCATGGAAGCACCCGAGGCAAGCAACCCGCTGCTGGAGGCTCTCCGGAGTCGCTTCTCGCACAGCGCCGCCTGCTTCTCCAGAGCAGAGATGGCACTGTTTGATATACGTTCCCCGAGGCTTGGCGAAGCAGACACCTTTGACGTTGTTCTGACCTTCCGAAATGTGCACAACTGGGAGGACAGCGAGACTCTGGAACTGATGCTCGGCGAGGCCCTGAGGGTCCTGAGGCCCGGCGGCGTACTTGGCGTCGTTGACCACCGCGCAGATGGGCCGTATCACCAGGAGCTTCGGCCAGCAACGGGATACGTCCGAACTGCCCGCGTCGTGGATGTTGCGAGGAAAATCGGATTTGTTCTTGAAGAGAGTTCAGAGATCAACGCAAACCCGGTCGATACCAAGAATTACCCGAATGGAGTGTGGAGCCTGCCACCGACACTCAAAGGGGGTGACGTTGACCGCCAGAAATACATGAGTATCGGCGAAAGTGACCGGATGACGCTTCGCTTCAGGAAACCAGAGCAGGCCGCACTTCAGGAGCACCCATGAGCCTGTACAAAAGTAGCCACGGTGCCACGCGGCTTGCGTCGCTGCGCAATGTTCCATTCGTCATGGCGCTGATGCTGCGCGCCGCGCCGGTTCACTTCCCACTGTTGCTGTGTAGTCGTATTGGCGTGGCCATTGCACCCCTGCTTGCACTGCTCGTATCCAAGCGCATTGTGGATGCCGTTGCGGCAGCGACCTCTTCGCCGGTAAGCATCGACCACGTCCTTACGTTGGTGGCGATAGAGTTCGCAATCGTTGGCGGTGCCGCTTACTTGCTCCGCGTCGTTGCCTATCTTGACGCACTGTGCTCCGAGCGGTTCACGCTTCATGTGAGCGAGCGAATCATGTCTCACGCCGCCCATATCGACCAGGCAGCGTACGAAGATCCCGAGTTCTATGACCAGCTTGAACGAGCCCGGGTTCAAGCTGTTGATCGATACATCATGATCAAGGCACTTGGGGACCTCCTACAAGGATCGGTGCTCTGCATCTCCCTGTTGGCAGGCGCTGCGGCACTCTCGGGCTGGTACGTCGGGATACTGGTTCTGATGGCTCTTCCGATCTTCACGATTGACAGCCTGTTCTCTTTCAAGTGGTACTCACTTCGATTGAAGCAGACTCCCGAGCGCCGACGACTGGACTACCTGCGCTACGTTGCGTCCAGCAGGGAGTCATCCAAGGAGCTGCGCCTCTTCAGCTTTGCGCCGGCCATCCTCAAGCAGTATCAGAAGATCGCGCATCGCCTCTATGACGAGGTCATTGCACTCCAAAGAAAGAAACTTGCTACTGAGTTTGTTGTCGTTCTAGGCGCAGCGGGCCAGTACGTCATATGTGCCATCGTCATCGTCAAAGCCGCGCGTGGCGAGCTCTCAATCGGCACCATGACCTTCCTGCTTGGGGCACTGGCAGGCATCGCACGCGGCGTTCAGGACATCTTCGTTGCTGCTACAAGCGTCGCCGATCAAGCACTCTTCTTGACCGATCTCCAGACATTCCTGTCGCGAGATCCGATCCTGAAGGAGGTCGATGAACCACTGCGTCTTCCGCAGAGGATCACCCGCGGGTTCGAGTTCGAGAACGTATCATTCTCTTATCCAGGAACAGATCGCAGAATCCTGGACAGGGTTAGCTTCGCTATCCGTCCTGGAGAGAGCGTCGCTCTGGTTGGAGAGAATGGCGAGGGCAAGTCAACCATCGTCAAGCTGTTGCTCCGATTCTACGACCCCACTGAGGGGCGCATCACTCTGGACGGCGTAGACATCCGTAGCTACAAGGTTGCCGACCTCCACACGCGAATGGGCGTAATTTTCCAGGAGTTCATGCGATACGACATGACTCTTGCCGACAACGTCATGCTTGGAGCCGGCAGTGAAGAGGAGAGAATCCAGCTCCTTCATCAGGCGCTCGTCTGGAGCCAGGCACATGAGTTTGCAAGCAAGCTGCCAGAAGGTACTGAACAGATGCTTGGCCGCCGATTCCTTGGCGGCCTGGATCTGTCGGGGGGACAATGGCAGCGAATAGCACTGGCGAGAGCATATTTCCGCTCACCCGATCTGCTGGTACTCGACGAGCCGAGTGCTGCTTTGGACGCACGGGCGGAACGAGAGGTCTTTGAGAAGCTCGCCGAGCTGTCCATGGGAAGAATGGTTCTTCTCATCTCTCACCGTTTCTCAACGGTGAAGTCGGCGTCCACCATTCTGGTTCTGAGAGATGGCTCCATCTCTGAACGGGGTTCACACGTGGAGCTCATGACGATTCTGGATGGGACATACAGGCGTCTCTACCTTACTCAGGCCGAGCAGTACCGCGACTGAGGCATCGTGGCCGATCACTGCCGGTTGGTCGGCCACGCTCCAGACCATGCGCGCTCCCTACGCCCTCCGCTTCTGAGTGGCGCGGTGATTTGGAGTCCAATCCCCAACAGAACGGAGATTGGAGATGAAAATGCGCTTCTCCAAAAGGCAGGTCATCGGCTTCCTGCATGAGGCGGGAGCCGACGCGGCGGTGAAGAACCTGGATGGGAAAGGGCACACGCCAACCGCCTGCCGGAATCCTCCTAGCCGCCTCGCCAAGAATCCCCGATAGCCCTCGCAGACCACCTGCCGCACCATCAAGCGTCTCTCCGCAGGAAACCGCACATGAGCCTGGCGCTGGTCCACAGCCGTGCCCGCGCCGGGGTCGATGCCCCGCTGGTGCGGGTGGAAGTGCATCTCTCTGGTGGCCTGCCTGCCACCCAGATCGTGGGCCTGGCCGAAACCAGCGTGCGTGAGTCCCGCGAACGCGTGCGGGCCGCGCTGCTCTGCGCGCGCTTCGACTTCCCGCAGCGGCGCATCACCCTGAACCTCGCACCCGCCGACCTGCCCAAGGAAGGCGGGCGCTACGATCTGGCCATCGCGCTGGGCATCCTGGCGGCCAGCGGCCAGGTCGATCCGCAGTCGCTGCTGCAGTACGAGTTCCTGGGCGAGCTTGGCCTGACCGGTGAACTGCGGCCGGTGGCGGGTGCGCTGCCTGCTGCGATCGCTGCTGCCGAGGCCGGGCGCATCCTGGTGGTACCGCCCGGCAACGCGGCAGAGGCCGCCCTGGCCGAGCATGCCGATGTGCGGGTGGCGCGCACGCTGCTGGAATGCTGTGCCGGGCTGGGCAATCCGCGCCTGCTGCCGCCTGTGCAGCGCGTGGACACCACGCCGTTGCCGCTGCCGGATCTGGCCGACGTGCGTGGGCAGGCGCATGCACGACGCGCATTGGAGGTCGCCGCCGCCGGCGGTCACCATCTTCTGCTGATCGGCAGCCCTGGCTGTGGCAAGACGCTGTTGGCCTCGCGCCTGCCCGGCCTGTTGCCGGACACCGAGGAAGCCGAGGCCTTGCAGCTGGCCGCGATTGCCTCGGTGAGTGGCGAGGGGCTGGACCCGCGCCGCTGGCGGCAACGCCCCTTCCGGGCACCGCACCACAGCGCGAGTGCGGCGGCGCTGGTGGGCGGCGGCAATCCGCCCTGCCCCGGCGAGATCTCGCTGGCCCATCACGGCGTGCTGTTCCTGGACGAGCTTCCAGAGTGGAACCGCAGCGCGCTGGAAACCCTGCGCGAGCCGCTGGAATCCGGCCACATCCGCATCGCCCGTGCGGCACGCAGCGTGCAGTATCCGGCGCGCTTTCAGCTGGTGGCGGCGATGAACCCCTGCCCCTGTGGCTGGGCTGGCGACCGCAGCAACCGCTGCCTGTGCAGTGATGAGCGCATCAACCGCTACCGCGCGCGCGTGTCCGGCCCGCTGCTGGACCGCATCGACCTGCATATCAGCGTGGCACGCATGGACGCGGTGGAGCTGCGCGAGAGCACGCCGCTGGGTGAACCCAGTGCGTCAGTGCGTGAGCGGGTGGAAGCCGCGCATGCCCGGCAGCAGGCGCGTGGCGGGCTCAATGCACATCTGCCGCCGCCGGCGCTGCGCGCATGCACGAAGCTGAGCGAGGCCGATCAGGATCTGTTGGAGCAGGCCATCGAACGCCTGCAGCTTTCGGCACGGGCGATGCACCGGATCCTGCGGGTGGCGCGCACGATTGCGGATCTTGCGGGTTGCGAGATGATCCAGACGGCGCATCTGGCTGAGGCGATTGGCTATCGGCAGTTGGATCGGGGAAATGCATGAGCCTGATTGCGAGGTTCGCCCTGGGGCTGCGATCATCAAACAAAAAAATACCCCGGCCGCATGTCCAGAGGGACAGAGACGGTACCGGGGTGTACCGGACCACGCTACCGCACGGGAGACAAGCATTGCAATCAGCCGCAGTGGATGCGGCAGGTACATCTACCACGCACGGCCTTCTACCTACAGTTGGGCGCAAAGAGCGTCGACTAACAGTCGACCCCACCAAGGGCAGGCATCAGGCCGCGGAATGAACCCGCCCCCGCCTCGCCAGCAACGCCACCCGACGGCTGACCAGCGCGTGCAGCTCCGCCAGCTCCGACGCCCGGCCAGCCGTCATGTTGTCGCCGAACAGCACCCGCGACAGTCCCGCCGCGTCGCTGTCCTCCGGGTGCTGCCAACGGTCGCGATACACCTTCTGGCAGACCAGCCACGCCTGTGGCAGCCCACCGCCGGGCAGCGGGCGGACCACGCGTTCGTAGACCTGCCAGAACTGATATTCGGCCCGCAGGTCGATTGCAGGCGCCACCGACAGCGCCTGCCGGAGCCGTCCTGGGCCCCGGATGCCGAACAACGGGGTTCGCGGGTTGTGCTGTGCCATGCCAACAGCATGACCCAGCAACATTGTGGGAACCTTGCGTCGCCGCCAGAAAATCCCTGCCGATTGCGCAAGGCGGGTTTCCGGGCGGGCGTCAGGGGTCAGAGCCCTTCGATGCGCAAAGGGATCTGACCCCGATCACGGGATGGCTGCGGGGTCGGATCCCTTTGCGCAGCAAAGGGCTCTGGCCCCGCCCCTCGATGCCTCAGAACGCCATCGAGGTGCTGAACATCAGCTGCCGGGGTGCGCTGCGCTGCAGGGTCTGGTAATCCCCCGAGAACGACGAGCCGGCGATGGTGGCGGTACCGATGTTGTGGCGGTTGAACAGGTTGCTCACGTCCAGCCGCAGCTCCAGGCCGGGCACCGCGCTGTCCGCACCGAAACGGTAGGCGGCATAGGTGTTGACCTGCCAGAAGGTCGGCACGCGGATGTCGTTCTCGTAGGTGAAGGGCTGGCGCAGGTACGAGGTGCTGGTGGCGCCGAAGCGCCAGTCACCGAAGTGGGCGGACAGATCGCTGACCAGCGAGATCTGCGGGTAACCCGGTTGGGCGTTGCCCTTGATCGGGTACACCGTGTCGCCCACCACGAAATCACTGTCGTAGTACGAGCGGGCCAAGGCCACGCCCTGGTAGAACTGCAGATGGTCGGTCAGGTCGGCGGTGATGCCGAGGTCAGCGCCGATCACATGCATCTTCGGCATCAGCCGCACGGTGTTGACCTGCGCGAACTGGGTGCCGATGGCGGCCGACAGCAGGCGGTTGCGGATGTCGTTGTAGAACACGTCGCCGGTGATCGTCAGCCGGTCGAAGCGATGCGACGCGCCCACGGTGAGGTTCCAGTTCTTCTCCGGGCGCAGCGTGCCCGCCACGCGGTCGAACTCTTCCTGGTCAGTGATGGTCCATGCCGAGGCGGTGTAACCGATGTTGCCACGCTGGGCCACGCGGTAGCCGTTCATGGTGTTGGCCAGGTCGATGAAGGCATCGGTGGATTCGCTCGGGCTCCAGAACAGCGAGACATGCGGCAGGAAGTTGCTCTTCGCGCGCAGCGTGCCGTTCACCGGCCGGTCCTTGGCATCACCGAGGCCGCCGCCGCTGGTGCGGAAGTCCACGGCCTTGAAGCCGACGCCCAGCTTCAGCGTATCGTTCAGCACGATGTCGTCCTGCAGGTAGAACTGGCGCGAGCGGGTCACCCAGCTCGATGCGTTGTCGGTCATGAACGCGGGACCATACACGTCGAACGGGCCGGTAGCCTTCAGCGGCGGGCCTTCGCCCAGCAGCGGCTGCTGGTACCACTCGGTCCTGGCCGCGGCCTTGCTCTTCTCCTGCCAGAAGCCGGCAGTGAAGGTGTGCGCGCCGGCCTCGAACTGCAGGTTGACCATGCCGCCCAGCCGGTTGAGGCGCGGCGTCTGCACCTGCTCGGAGAACGGCGCGCCGTTGGGCGACGCAACGGTCGGGTCGGTCAGCGTGGCCTGGGTGTGGCTGTTGGCGTTGTACAGCTGCACGTTGCCGCGCAGCGCCGGGCTGATCTGGAAGCGGTGGTTGATCGAGGACACGCGGTCGCGGGTGATCTGGCCGGTGTCGTACGGAATCAGTTCGGACAGCTCACCGCAGGTGTAGGCGCCGCAGGACTTGTCCGCGTTCTCCGGCGAGGCCACGTACCAGGCCCACGCGTAGTCCGGGTAGAAGATGTCGGCCTTCCAGCCCAGCTTGCGGATCATGTCGAAGGAGATGTTGTTGTAACCCCAGACCTTGGCCTTGCTGTCGGACAGGAACACGGTGAAATCACCCCAGGCGACATCCTGTTGCAGCTTCAGATCGCCGCGCAGGAAGTTCTGCGTGCCCTCGCCCTGGTACTTGTCGGCGGACACCCGCTGCAGGTCGACCAGCACTTTCGGGCCGTGCTCGCCGAGCTGGCCACTTTGCCCGGATACGGTGGTGACCAACGTGTTGTTGCTGCCCACGCCCTGCTTCACGCGCAGGCTGGGCGTGTCCTGCAGCTCACGCAGGCGGTATTCCAGGCTGCCGCCGTTGACGCTGCTGGAGAACACGCTGACCGGTGCGCCGCCAGGGCTGACCGTGATCGCACCGATGCCATCGGGCACGCCCACGTTCACCACGCTGGTGCCGGTGAGCGAGAGGAAACCATTGTCGTTCAGCGGCACGCCCTCGAAGGTGATGCCCATTTCATTCATGCGGAAGCCACGCACGAACAGGCTGGTGGCCGAGATGTCCAGGCCCAGGCCATCGGTGGCGGTGTAGCTGGCGCCCGGTACCTGCTTCAGCATGGCCAGGCCGTTGTTGCCGGTGACCATCGCGTCGAGGTCTTCGGCGTTGATGATGTAGCGGTTGGGGCCGACCACCTGGGTCGGTGCCACGGCCGCACCGCGCGGGGTAGCGATGACCTGCAGGGCGTTGAGCGTGGTGGGGGTGTCATGCGTGGCATCGTGCGTTTCTGCGGCATGCGCAGGTGCGGCGATGGCAGCGATGATGGCCAGAGCGAGGCGCGTCGTGGGTGGGGTGTTCATGGGCGGATCCAGGGTGCAGGGAGAGAGCGGCGCAGGCGCACGCCCAGCGCGTTGCAGCACCGGTGTCGGCGCCCTGGCTGGCGATGCGATTGCGTTGAGGGGGCGGCGGCGCAGTGCGCGCCGGTCAGTGGCAGAGGAAGACGATCATCTGCCGCGGGATTCGAGGGCGTGATTTCGACGTGCGAAATTCTTGCATCCCACTGCCGCATCCGCCATTGCACCGTGGTACAGCGCCGATGGCGATGGGGATGGATGGGCTATACGTGGGTATAGGTCGGCGCTTGCCGATTGCGCGTGCCAACCGAGGTTGGCAACTACCTGGGCAGCTGGACGCGTGGTAGAGGCCGACCTTGGTCGGCGCTTGCCGATTGCGTGTGCCAACCAAGGTTGGCACCTACCTGGGCAGCTGGACGCGTGGTAGAGGCCGACCTTGGTCGGCGCTTGCCGATTGCGTGTGCCAACCAAGGTTGGCAGCTACCTGGGCAGCTGGACGCGTGGTTACTGCAGGACGAAACGCTCGATCGCGCGCGCCACGCCGTCGTCGGCATTGGTCGTGGTTTCAAACTGCGCCACCGCCTTCACCGCATCGATGGCATTGCCCATCGCCACGCTGGTACCGGCGTACTGCAGCATGGTCAGGTCGTTCTCCTGGTCACCGATGGCCATCACGTTGGCGCGGTCGATGCCCAGGTGCTCGGCCAGCTTCTGCAGGCTCGGCCCCTTGCCGGCGCGGCGGTCGAACACCTCCAGGAAGAACGCAGCGCTCTTCAGCACCGCGAAGCGTTCGGTCAGCTCGCCGGGCAGGCGCGCGATGGCGGCATCCAGCACGTCCGGCGCGTCGACCATCATCAGCTTGATGAAGGACATCGATGGGTCCATGTCGGCCACGCGACGGTACGACAGCGGCATCCGCGAAAGATGCGAGTCGGCCACGGTGTAGTAGCTGATGTCCTGGTTGGGCGTGTACATGCGCCGGCTGTCCAGCGCCTGGAAATGCACGCCCAGTTCGCGGGCCACCTGCTCGCAGAACAGGAAGTCGTCGAAGCTGAGCGGATACTCGACCACGGTTTCGCGCGTGCCGATGCGCTGCACCAGGCCGCCATTGCAGGCAATGCAGTAGTCATCGTCGCCGGTGATGCCCAGCTCGTGCAGGAACGGTGCCAGGCCCGGAACCGGGCGGCCACTGGTCAGCACGATGTGCACGCCCAGCGCACGCGCCTGCGTGATGGCCTGCCTGGCGCGGGCGGTGAGCGTGTGGGCGGGGTCCAGCAGGGTGCCATCCATGTCGATGGCGACCAGTTCGATGGTCGATTGCCTGCGGCCCATGTCCATCAGCGTCATACCTTCATGCGGGCCGTCCATTTTACCCCCTCATGCCCGGTTCACCTCTTTGCCGGCGTTGGCCGGGATACTGCAGGAGCCTGTGCGTCCCCCACCGCAGGACGGCCCGCTGACCGCCCTTCCCTGGAGAAGCTTCCGACGCATGACCTACCGTGCCCCTGAAACCAATGACAGCGCGCCCCTGGCCCAGCAGATCGAGCAGATGATCGACGAGCTGCCCGGCGAACAGGTGAGCGTCGGCACCCTGCTCAGCGCGCTGGGCGATGAAGGCCTGCTGCTGATCGTGATCCTGCTCTCGGCCATCTTCATCATCCCGGTCTCCATTCCCGGGCTGAGTACCGTATTCGGTGCCTCGATCCTGCTGATCGGCCTGAGCCGGGTGCGCAACCGTCCGCTGTGGGTGCCGCAGAAGCTGGCGCGCCGCGAGATCGCCACCGACAAGCTGAAGGCCAACCTCGGCCGTGCGCTGAAATGGGTGCATCGCATGGAGCGACTGTCGCGGCCGATGCGGCTGGCGGTGATGGTGCGCTCGAAGAAGATGATGCGCCTGAACAACCTGGCGCTGGTCGTGGCCACCCTGCTGTTGATGGCGCCGGCCGGGCCGATTCCCTTCAGCAACACACTGCCGGCGCTGGCGCTGATGTCTTTTGCGATCGGTTTCATCCAGCGTGATGGCGCTGCGGTGGCTGCCGGTTACGCCTTCGTGGTGGCCACGATGGTGTATTTCGGCGTGCTGCTTGGCGGCGTGGGTTTCGCCGCCGAATCGGTGTTCAGCGGGTTCCGCAGCGGTACTGCGGAACTGTAGAGCCGAGCCCACGCTCGGCTGCTGTTCGGCCGGTTTCCCGAAACCCCGCGCTGCGCGCGTAAGCCGAGCATGGCTCGGCTCTACACAGGCCAATTCAAAGCAGTCGGGCGTGACTCGACGCTACAGAACTACTTCGCCGACACCCGCCACACCACGTTGCCCACGTCGTCGGCCACCAGCAGTGCGCCTTCGGCGTCCATCGCCATGCCCACCGGCGCGCCCATCAGGGTCTTCTCGTCCTTCGAGGCGAAGCCACTGACCACGGTCTGCGGCCGCCCGGTCGGCTTGCCGTCCTTGAACGGTACGTACACCACTTCGTACCCGCTCAACGGCGAACGATCCCAGCTGCCGTGCTCGCCGATGAAGGCGCCGCCGTGGTACTGCACCGGCAGCGCCTGGCCGGTGTAGAACAGCAGGCCCAGCGGTGCCACATGCGAGCCGATCGCATAGTCGGGCGTGATGGCCTTGGCCACCAGGTCCGGCCGCTGCGGCTGCACGCGCTCATCCACATGCTGGCCGTAGTAGCTGTAGGGCCAGCCGTAGAAGCCATCTTCCTTCACCGAAGTGAGGTAGTCCGGCACCAGGTCGGCGCCGATCTCGTCGCGCTCGTTGGCCACCGCCCACAGTTTGCCGGTGCTCGGCTCCCAATCCAGGCCGGTCGGGTTGCGGATGCCCGAGGCGTAGATGCGGCTGCCACGCGTGGCCACGTCCACCTCCAGCACCACTGCGCGGCGGTATTCGACGGCCAGGCCATTCTCGGTGATGTTGCTGTTGGAGCCCACGCCGACATACAGCTTGCGGCCATCAGGGCTGGCCAGCAGTTCCTTGGTCCAGTGGTGGTTGATGGTGCTGGGCAGGTCGGTGAACTCGCGGCCCTTGTCGGACATGCGGGTTTCGCCAGGCACGTAGTGGTACTGCATGATGTTGCCGGTGTTGGCCACGTACAGCGTGTCGCCGATCAGCTGGATGCCGAACGGCGAGTGCAGGCCCTCGATGTAGACGTGCTGGGTCCAGGTATCGGTACCGGGCGTGCGGCGCAGCAGGGTGACCCGGTTGCCGCCCTTGCCGGCCTTGCCCGAGCGCGCCTTCACCTTGCCGGCGATCCACTGCTTGGGCGTGGTGACCGGTTCTTCGCCGGGGCCGTTGCCTTCCACCACCAGCACATCGCCGTTGGGCAGGGTCAGCAGGCGCCGCGGGTGCTGCAGATTGGCGGCGATGCGCTCGATCTTCAGGCCCTGGGCCACCGTGGGCGACTGTCCGTCGGCCCAGCCCACGCCACGCGGCACCTGCATCGGCGGCATCAGGAAGTTCTTCGGCGCCGGTAGCGGAGGCTGTGCGCCGGACTGGTCGGTGGGGTGGTATTCGGCCTTGCCCGCGCAGGCCGACAGGGTGACGGCCAGTGCCAGCACGGCCACGGTGGGCAGGATGTGCTTAGCCATGACGACCTCCCTGCAGCACCGGCGGCTGCACTGACAGCAGGATCAGGCCCAGTGCGATCAGGGCCACGGTCAGCGCCGACAGGATCGTGCCCGGCACCGCGACGGCATAGGCATCGCGGCTGTGCACGAAGGCGTTCCAGATGGCCAGCACCACTGCAACCAGGTTGAGGAAGAAATCGATGCGGTCGATGCGGGTGGCGGTGCCGTTACGGCGCCAGACCGCGAACAGGTTGATCAGGCGCGGCACGATGGCGATCAGCAGCCCGAACGTGATCAGCCAGGCGGCGGCCTTGCCCCACATCACCTCGGCGCTGTTGAGGTAGATCGCGTCGAAGATCAGCGCGCCGACGAAGAAGCCGAAGGGTATCGGGTTCAACAGGCTGAACAGTGTGGTGCCAAGGCCGCGATGGGCCTGGGCGAGCGGATTGACCATCATCGTGCTCCGTGCGGAAGGGTGCACGGGCTGTAGTAGCACAGCCGCATGTGAAGTCGCGCGATGACATCGCTTCTGTGCAGCCGAGATCCTATGTTCGAGATCAAGCCTGCTGGAAGCAGGCTTGACCCACTTTCAGCATGGTCGGATCGAACTCCCGGCCGCTCTTGAAGACGCCCCAGGCAATCCTGGCCAGCTTTCTGGCCAG
>NZ_NEQV01000004.1 GCF_002799245.1 Stenotrophomonas maltophilia
TGGCAACGTATCGCTTGCTTTAAAACAATTAATAGTTGCTTGATCAAACGTCTGCAAGATGGACAATCATCCTTCCTGCAGGCGCCTTCACAAGATACCTGCGCATACTTTCAAAGATCAGGGGAAGTGGCCTCAGCGCCGTTCCCGTGTGCTGCGAAGCTTCCTTCGTAGCGAGCCGCCCATTATAGCCGGCTTTTCCGCTTCGTCAACACCTTTTTTCAAGGCCGTCTCACCGGAGTGGACGTTGTTGCCGATGCTGCTTCGTCGTTGGACCCGAAGGCCTTTCGTCGTTGCGAGCCGCCTATTATGCCGGACTTTTCGAGTCCGTCAACACCTTCGTTCGATCAACTCGTTCGTCGGTGGTGGCGTCGCTGTTCGCGTGTCGTTTCCGGAGAAGCGATGCGCTGCAGCAAGGGAGCGAATTCTAGAGATCCTGCAGATTTCGTCAAGGCTTTTTTTGCATGGTGATGACAGAAGCACCACGACATCACGCATGACGTACGCTCGAAGATCACTGCGGCGTTGCCCGCGCGTTGCGCGGTCAACGCCGCAACCCCTATCAATATAGGGATGCACAATGCATGGATGCACAGTGGAGACGGAGCAATGAGCATGCAGGTGCGGCGCGCGTGGTGGCGCGATCTTTCGATGCCGGCAATCGTCGCTGGCTTCATTACAGTACTGGTGGGCTTCGCCAGCTCGGCCGTGATCGTGTTCCAGGCTGCACAGGCCGTCGGTGCCGACCAGGCACAGATCGCCTCCTGGATGTGGGCGCTGGGGCTGGGCATGGGTGTGACCTGCATTGGCTTGTCGCTGCGCTATCGCGTGCCGGTAGTGACGGCGTGGTCGACCCCGGGTGCGGCGATGCTGGTGGTGGGCGCCGGCGGCGCCTCGCTCTCTGAAGCCACGGGAGCCTTCCTGCTGGCTGCCGTGCTGGGCCTGCTGGCGGGCTTCTCGGGCATCTTCGCCCGGCTGATGCAACGGGTGCCGATGGCACTGGCCGCCGGCATGCTGGCCGGCGTGCTGCTGCGCTTCGGGCTGGATGTGTTCGTGGCCATGAACACCCAGCTGGTGCTGGCACTGGCGATGTTCGCCACCTGGCTGGCCGGGCGCCGGCTGTTCCCGCGTTATGCGGTGATCGCCACCCTGCTGGTCGGCATCGCCGTCGCCGCGAGCCGTGGCCTGCTGCACGCCCAGCAGGTGCATCTGCAGCTGGCGATCCCCCAGTGGGTGACGCCCTCCCTGTCGTGGACCGCCGTGGCCGGCATTGCCCTGCCCCTGTTCGTGGTCACCATGGCCTCGCAGAACATTCCCGGTGTGGCGGTGATGCGTGCGTCCGGCTACAACGCCCCGGTGTCGCCGGTGATCGGCTGGATCGGCGTGGTCAACACCCTGCTGGCGCCCTTCGGTGCGTACGCGCTGAACCTGGCAGCGATCACCGCCGCCATCTGCATGGGCCGCGACGCGCACGAGGATCCGGCGCGCCGCTATACCGCGGCGATGGCGGCCGGCGCCTTCTACATTGTCGTCGGGCTGTTCGGCGCCACTGTGGCGGCACTGTTCGCAGCCTTTCCCAGGGAGCTGGTGGCCTGCGTGGCCGGTATCGCCCTGTTCGGCACCATCGGCAACAGCCTGGCCAGCGCCCTGGCGGTGGAGCGCGACCGCGAGGCGGCACTCGTCACCTTCCTGGTCACCGCCTCGGGGGTCTCCCTGGCCGGGATTGGTTCGGCGTTCTGGGGCCTGGTGGCCGGTGCGCTGTGCCTGCTGGTGTTGCGGGCACGGGCACCGGCCTGAGCAACCCTGTCAGACCGGCAGGATCAGGCCGCCAGGCGGGCGACGGTGTTGATCACCGCGCCGGCCGCCATGCCGATCACCACCGCCCACACGCTGGTGCCGCCACGACGCTGCAGTTCGGTACGGATGCGATGCTGCTGCCCGGCGTGGGCAGCCTTCACCTTGCCCAGCAACCGCGTGCAGTAGCGCAGGTACAGGTTGTTGGCGGTCACCGCGATGGCGAACCGTGGCACCGCCAGCAACGCCACCATAAGCAGCGGGCTGGCGCGGGCCGTCAGCACCGCGATGCCGAACAGGACCAGCTCGAAGAGGATGGCCGCCAGGTACATCTTCCGGTGCAGCAGCCAGTAGGTCGGCACCAGGAAAGCGGGCCAGTGCCACGGCCGCGGCGGCTTCGGCACCGGGCTGTCCAGGTGCCAGCGCTGGCGGTAGAGCGCCGCGTTGGGCCCCACCAGGAGGTTCAGGTAGTCCGCGTCGGCCGGAGCGGTCGTGCCGTCCACCTCTGCGGCAGGCGCGAGATAGGGATTGTCATCCGCAGGAGAAGCCGGCGGGGTATCCAGATGATTCATGTCGGCGATTCCTTGCCCGTAGTGAACCTGCGGTAGCGGCAGCCGCGGGTGAATCTGAAGCCGCCCCGGTCTCAGCCCGCCATCGCCTGTCCCACGAACATCACCGCAATGACGACGATGGCGACCATCGCCGCTGCCACGGCATTGGTATCCCCCCGCTCGGCCAGTTCACTGCGCAGGCGCGTCGCGTCGTCTCCCGCCAGCGCGCGGGCACGGGCAATCTCGCGCTGGCAGTGCGCCAGGTACCACCGGTTGGCATACACCGCGGCGGTGATGTTGATGACAAGGGTGATGACCATCGAAACAGCTTCCGGCACGTCCAGCAACGCCTCGGCGATGCTGAAGAACACCAGCATGCCGGCCCAGATCGCCGCCAGCCGGTACATCCTGCGGTACACCATCCAGATCACGCCGATCAGGAAGGCCGGCCAGTGCCAGGTGCCGTTGCCGTCGGCGACGCCCTGGTCCAGCCCCCAGCGCTGTCGATAGATCGGGAAGTTGCCGCCAACCACGGCGGCGTACAAGGCGATGTCGCCCTCCAGCTCCGGCGTGGTCGCGGCCACGGGCGAAGCCGCGGGCGCACGATAGGGGTCGGACGGATCCGCAGTCTGGGCGTCGCTGGCGATGGTGGCCGGCACGGGTTCAACCGGCGGCGGGGTCGGACCCATCGGCGTCACCGAAGGGTCCAGCTCGGCCAGCGGCCGCCACGATGCCATCCCTTCGCGCCACAGCAGCGTGCGTGCGGTTACGGTGCCGTCCTGCTGCAGGCGGCGCAACCCGGCCAGGTCCACCGGCCCTTCGCTCTGCTTGCTGTTGGCGTACCACCACTGTGCGTCCTGCATGCCATCCATTCCTGTCGATTCCATCGTTACTCTGAAGATCCCGTCACCGCCTGCAGCGGTTCACTGGCCAGCACCTGCACCAGCTGGTGGCGCGCGCCGGGTGCAAGGGTAATCTGCTCCGGCCCGGCATTGGCCACTTCCAGGCAAACGTAGTCGTGCCAGCCGTCGCCGACATCGGCCATCTTCGCCGCCGCCTCCCTGCCCGGATTCCAGGCCACCAGGGTGTGGCTGCCTTCGCTGCGGATCTCGATCCGCCGCTGCAGGACGGGATCGCGCAGTACGTAGTGGCCACCGGCACCGGTATAGATGCGGTCGCTACGCCCCGGATCACGCGGGTCACGCAACGACCAGGGCCCCTGCTGCTGGCGCAGCTGGGCGTCGTCCTCGTACTTGTCCAGATAGTGCAGGCCATCGAGACCATCGACCTCGACACGACGGGCATCGCCTACCTGGAAGTAGCTGTGCAGGGCCTGGGTGAAGGTCACCGGGGACGTGCTGGTGTTCTCGGTCGTCAGCTGCTGGTGCAGCTGGCGACCAATGCGCAGCTGCATCTGCAGGCGCAGGCCACATCCGGCCATCGACGGGGGTGCCAGCTGCAGTTCCACCTCGCCATCATCGTCCTGGCCGGCCTGCAGCAGCTGCCAGCGCGCGGTGCGCACCAGGCCGTGTGCCGGCACGTCATCACTCTGGCCCTGACGACCGAACCACGGCCAGCACACCGGAACCCCACCGCGGATCGGCGTGGGCAGCCCGGCGCGTTTCGGCGACAGCCACAGTACGTCCGGCTGCCCTTCCGGAATGAACGACAACAGTTGTCCACCGAACACGCTGACGACCGCGGTGGCGCTGGGGGTACGGATCTGCCAGGCCTCGAGCCCGTGGTACAGGCCGGTGCTGATGTCCGGGCTCGACTGCATGCGATGACGCTCCTTGAAGACCGCGACGATGATGTCGTGGCCAGCCTGCGAACGGCAAGGCCTAGCGGCTGGCGGGCGCCACTGCTGCGGCCTCCTGCTGCAGCGCGCGCAGGATGCGCTGGCCGGCGCGCCCATCGGCATTGGCCCAGCCCAGGCGCTGCTGCTCGGCCTGGATCGCGCGACGCGTGGCGGTGCCGATCATGCCGTCGGCGCTGCCGATGTCGTGGCCACGGGCCAGCAGCAGGGTCTGCAGCTGGCGGCGTTCATCACGGCCGATGCCGGGATCATCGGTCGGCCAGGCGGTGACCAGGCCGGTGCCGCCACGCAGCTGGTCGGCCAGCGTGGCAATCGCCAGTGCATAGCTTTCGGCCGCGTTGTAGCTGTAGATCGCATCGTAGTTGCGGAACACCAGCAGCGCCGGGCCCTTGATGCCGGCCGGCAGCAGCAGGGCGGCGCGTGCGTCGGCCGGCAGGCTGGCCGGGGCCAGCACGCTGCCATCGAGCGCGGTCACGCCTTGCGCGCGCCAATCGGCGAGCGCTCGACGCTGGGTGCGGCCCGCCTGGCTGGCGTTGAAGCCGGCCGGAACCCGTACCTCCATGCCCCACGGTTCGCCACTGCGCCAACCGGCTCGCTTGAGGTAGTTGGCGGTGGATGCCAGCGCATCGGGAATGCTACCGACCAGATCGCGGCGGCCATCGCCATCACCATCGACCGCGATACGTGCGTAGGTGCTGGGCATGAACTGGGTGTGCCCGAACGCGCCGGCCCAGGAACCGGTGAGCCCCTGGGCCTGCAGGTCACCGCGATCGATCAGCTTGAGCAGCGCCAGCAGTTCGCCACGGAAGAAGGCCTGGCGGCGGCCCGCACAGGACAGCGTGGCCAGCGACTGCAGCAGCGGGCGTTTGCCGAACACGCGGCCATAGTCGCTCTCCACCCCCCAGACCGCGACGATGGTGGCCGGATCGACGCCGTACTGCGCGGAGACGCGATCAAGCAGATCGCGATGCTGCTGCAGCATGGTGCGGCCATCATCGACGCGCTGGCGGTCGACCAGTGCAGCCAGGTAATCCCAGATCGGCGTGGTGAATTCCGGTTGTGCGTCGAGCAGCCCGAGCACGCTCGGGTCCGGCGTGAGTCCGGCGGTGATCTCGCTGAAACGATCGGCGCCGATGCCCTGGGTCGCGGCGGTGGCCTGCAGGCCCGCCAGGCAGCGGCTGAACGCCGGATCGATGCTGGCAGCGGGCGCTGCGGGCAGCGTCGGCGTCGACGCGAGGGCGGCCGCCAGGCCGAGTGTGGTCAGAATGGGCATGGCGTCCTCCGTGTTGCCGTTGCACGGCCATCTTAGGGGCAGCGGTGCGGCCGAACCTGAAGGGGCACCGGCTGGCCGCCCGCCCTAGACGTTGCGCAGCAGGCGCAGGCCATAGGCGGGGCTTTCGGCATCCCATCGCTGCGCGACCTGCAGGCCCGCCTGCTGCAACAGCGCGTCGAAGCTGTCATCGGTGTACTTGTGGCTGTACTCGACGCGGATGGGTTCACCGGCGGCGAAGTGGAAGGTGCGGCCATCCAGGTGGACGTCCTGCGCCCGCTGGCTGACCAGGTCGGTTTCGATGCGCAGCCGCGCGGTGCTGTAGCGGGCGCGGTGGCGGAATCCATCGAGGTCGAAATCGCTGCCGATCTCGCGATTGAGGCGGGCCAGCAGGTTGAGGGTGAATGCGGCGGTGACGCCCTGCGCATCGTTGTAGGCCGCCTCGATCAGCGCCGGGTCCTTGTGCAGGTCGATGCCAACCAGGGCCAGGCCGTCGCGGCCCATCGTCTGGCGCATCGCCCGCAGCAGGGCGACGGCATCGTCTTCGGCGAAATTACCCAAGGTGGAACCGGGGAAGAACAGCAGGCGGCGTGCCGGCGTGCGTTCGGGCGTGGGCACGGCGACGGCGCGGGTAAAGTCGGCGCAGACCGGCAGCATCTCGACCTCGGGCAGCGCCGGTGCCAGATGGTCGATGCTGGACAACAGGGCCGCCCGCGAGATCTCGATAGGGGTATAGGCCACCGGATCCTGCAGCGCGGCCAGCAGCAACGCAGTCTTGCGGCCACTGCCGCTACCCAGCTCCACCACATGCAGGCGCGGGCCGGCCACGCGCGCGATATCGGGCAGCACCCGGGCCAGCAGCGCCAGCTCGGTGCGCGTGGGGTAGTACTCGCGGGTCTGGGTGATCTGTTCGAACAGGCGCGAGCCGCGGGCATCGTAGAAGTACTTGGAGGGCAGCTGCCGTGGCGCGCGTGACAGGCCAGCCAGCGCATCGGCCAGGATCTGCTGGCGGCTGGGGGTCAGGTCGGTCAGCGCCTGCAGCGCGTCCTGCACCGTACTCATGCGGGATCCCGGGCCAGGCGCAGGCCTGAGAACTGCCACCGTGCCGGTGGCATGAAGAAGTTTCGGTAACTGGCGCGCACGTGGTCGCGTGGTGTGGCACAGCTGCCACCGCGCAGCACCCATTGGCCGCACATGAACTTGCCGTTGTATTCGCCGAGGTTGCCGTCAAAAGGACGGAAGCCCGGGTAGGCGCCATAGGCGCTGGCGGTCCATTCCCAGACATCGCCGAACAGCTGCCGCAGCCCGCTGCTCTGCCCCGCCCGCGGGTGCAGGTGATCGTCGTCGGCGAAATGGCCGCGAAGGGGCTGCGACGCGGCGGCGGCTTCCCACTCGAACTCGCTGGGCAGGCGCGCACCGGCCCAGCGGGCGCAGGCATCGGCCTCGTAGTAGCTGAGGTGGCAGACCGGCGCATGCGGATCCAGCTCGCGCCAGCCACCCAGGGTGTATTCGCGCTGCAGGGTATCGTCCCAGTACAGCGGGTGCTGCCAGCCCTCGGTTTCGCGCAGTGCCCAGCCTTCACTGAGCCACCAGCGCGGTTCGCGGTAACCACCGGCCTCGATGAAGGCGCGATATTCGGCATTGCTGACGGGACGCTCGGCCAGCGCATGCGCGGGCAGCAGCACGCGGTGCGGCGGCGATTCGTTGTCGTAGGCGAAGGCAGCGTGCCGTGGCCACGCCGCGGCACCGACGGTGACGATGCGCTCGGGCGATTCGATCCAGCCCTGTGCCGTGGCGGTGCTGACCGTGGGCTGCAGATCATCGCGGTAGGGCGGCTGCAGCGGATTGCACCAGAACGCATGCTTGATGTCGGTCAACAGCAGTTCCTGGTGCTGTTGTTCATGCTGCAGCCCCAGCTGCAGGTGGTGCAGCGCCTGCTCGTCGAGGTCACCCGCGGCCAGCCGTGACTGCACCTGTGCATCGATCTGCTGGCGGTAGTCACGCACCTGCTGCAGCGAGGGCCGCGACAGCAGCCCGCGCTGCGGCCGCGCATGTGCTGGGCCGACGCTCTTGTAGTAGCTGTTGAACAGATAGTCCCAGGCTGGATCATGCACCGAAGCAGTTGCGAAACCGGCCAGTACGAAGCGTTCGAAGAACCAGGTGGTATGGGCCAGGTGCCATTTGCTGGGGCTGGCGTCGGCCATGCTCTGCAGCATGGCGTCCTCGGCACTGAGCGGTGCAGCCAGCTGCATGCTGCGGGCACGCACCCGTGCGAAGCGGTGGGCGAGATCGTGCTGCGGGGCAGCGACGGCGGCGGATACGCTGTCCATGCGTGCAGCATCGGCGCTGTGTGGTGAGTGCGACGTCATGGCACCGCACTGCCCCGTTCACATGGTGGCGGGTGTACCTGTTCAAGAAGCGCGTGAGGACGCCGCTAACGGCAATGTTGCGGCCGCATCGTCACCGCACTGGACTTCCCGCGTGCCCCTGCATCCACTCCGCCAGCCTGCGCATTACCTGTTCGTGCTGCCCGCCGTGCTGGTCGTCCTGGTGCTGTGGATGGCACTGGGCACCGAGGATGTGGCCAGCCCGGCCCAGCGCATCCTGCCCTGGCTGCTGGCCTGCCTCGGCGCGGGCCTGGCCCTGCTCTACCACCAGATGCGCACGCTGTGCCTGCTGCTGCTGGTGGCGGTGGTGTTCGCCCTGCTGCATCGGGACGTTGGTGGCTACCTGCGCAATGGCCATGTCGAGGCCTTGACCCCGCTGCGCTTCCACGCGATCTCGGCGTGGGTGCCATTGCTGTTCGCCGGACTGGCACTGTGGCCGGAACGCGGGCGCCGGCACCAGGACCTGCTGCTGCGCGGCGTGGTCTGTGGCGTGGCGCTGGTGATCTTCCTGCTGCTGGCGGCTCAGCAGCCGCAGGGCATGCATGATCTGCTGTCGAACCGCCACTGGGCCTGGATTCCCGCCGACTGGAACGCGCTGGCGCAGCTGCCGGCACTGCTGTTCCTGCTGGCGACCGCAGCGCTGGGCTGGCAGGCGTGGCGGCAGCCGCGGCCCCTGCACACGGCGATGCTGCTGGCCCTGCTGTGCCTGTGGTGGATGCTGCCGCGGATCTTCCTGCAGCCGGTGATGCTGCCGGCACTGAGCAGCGCCGCCCTGCTGCTGATGCTGGGCGCGATGCTGCAGGAATCCTTCCACATGGCCTTCCGCGATGAACTGACCGGGCTGCCGGGGCGACGGGCGTTCAACGAGACCCTGCAGCGGGCCCGCGGCACCTACAGCATCGCGATGGTGGACGTGGACCACTTCAAATCGTTCAACGACACCCATGGCCACGACACCGGCGACGACGTGCTGCGCCTGGTGGCCTCGCGGCTGGCGCGGGTCGGCGACGGTGGCCGTGCGTTCCGCTATGGCGGCGAGGAGTTCGCGGTGGTGTTCCTGGACCGCCCGGCGGCAGCCTGTGCCGATGCCGTGGAAGCACTGCGGCAGAGCATCGAGGACACCCGCATGCAGCTGCGCGACCGCAGCACCCGCAGCCAGGACGACGAAGCCGGCCGCCAGCAGCGCGGACGTGGCGGCAACGGCCAGGTGGTACAGGTGACGGTGAGCATCGGGCTGGCCGACAGCCGCGTGGATCCGCGGCCGATGGCGGTGGTCAAGGCCGCCGACCAGGCCCTGTATGTGGCCAAGGACGGGGGCCGCAACCAGGTCCGCGCGCACGGCGGCCAGCGCGTGCTGGCCGCGTCCAGCGCGTAGGGCTCAGACCGCGTCGAGGTAGTACCAGCGGCCGTCGACGCGCAGGAAGCGGCTGTGCTCGGTCATCTTCACCGCGCTGCCGCCGCCCACCCGATAGCGCGCGGTGAACCTGACCTCGGCACTGTCGGTACCGGTGATCGCGTGGTCATGCACGGTCAGGCCCAGCCAATGCGTGCGCTGGCCGGGTGCATCGTCCAGCGACAGCTCGGCCGGACGCGTGTCCGGATGCCAGGTCTGGCGCAGGTAATCGGCCAGACCCCGCACATACGCGCTGTAGCGCGAACGCATCAGGTGCTCGGCATCAGGCGCGGCGTCACCGGCATGGAAACGGCCACAGCAGGCGGCATAGTCGGCGGGAAGGCCACACGGGCAGGGATCGGCGGGTTTTCGGCTCATACCGGCATTGTCGCCGGGTTGCACGGATTGATCCACGCGCGGCGGGAGTCACCTGCAGCAGGACAGGCGTATGCTGTCGCGCCCCCACATTGATTGATCGCCGTGCTGGAACTGGTTCCCCCTGAGTTGTGGTGGCTGGTGGTGATCGCCTTCATCGCCGGTCTTGTGGATGCCGCCGTTGGTGGCGGTGGTCTGGTGCAGCTGCCCGGCCTGTTCACGGTGCTGCCGCAGCAGACGCCGGCGATGCTGTTTGGTACCAACAAGTTCAGTTCGATGTTCGGTACCGGTGCGGCGGCCTGGCGCTATGCGCGCAATGTTCGCTTCCCGTGGAAGCCGGTGCTGTTCGCGGCCGGCACGGCCTTCATCTTCTCCTTCGCCGGGGCCACTGCGGTAAGCCTGCTGCCCAAGGACGCGGTGCGCCCGCTGGTGCTGGTGCTGCTGATCGCGATGCTGGCCTACACGCTGTGGAAGAAGGATTTCGGCGCGTTGCACCGGCCACAGGAGATCGGCCGCCGCGAACTCGCGATCGCGCTGGCGATCGGTGCGGCAATCGGCTTCTACGACGGCTTCTTCGGGCCGGGCACCGGCAGCTTCCTGATCTTCCTGTTCGTGCGCTTCTTCGGCCTGGATTTCCTGCGCGCCTCGGCGGCGTCGAAGGTGGTGAACCTGGCGACCAACGTGGCGGCGATCTCGTTCTTCGTGCCGACCGGCAACATCCTGTGGCTGTTCGCGCTGCCGATGGCGGCGGCCAACATCATCGGTTCGGTGGTGGGCACGCGGCTGGCACTGAAAGGCGGTACGCCGTTCATCCGCAAGCTGTTCGTGGGACTGGTGGTGGTGCTGATCGCGCGGATGGCGTGGGATACGTTCCGCGGCGCGTGAAAGCCATCATGACCCGGTAGGTGCCAACCTTGGTTGGCACATGGGTTCCGGCGCGAAGAGCAGCCGAGCATGGCTCGGCTCTACAGATGGCCTGGCGCATCATGACCCGGTAGGTGCCAACCTTGGTTGGCACATGGGTTCCGGCGCGAAGAGCAGCCGAGCATGGCTCGGCTCTACAGGTGGATTGCCCGAGGCCCTCAGGCCTCGGCTTCTTCCGGTTCGTTCGCCTGCTGGCGGCTGCGCTCGGGCAGCTTCAGGCGCTTGCCTTCTTCGTCGTACTCGATCAACAGCACACCAGAATCGTGGCGGCCGCTGATTTCGACGAAGCAGGCACCACCGATGAACGGTTCCAGCGTCATCACCGACTTCAGCGGGGTGGCGACCACCATCTGGAAGCCGAAGTTGTCGAAGATGTTCATCGCCAGTGCGGTGAACTCGTTGTCGGCCTTGTCGAAGGCTTCGTCGAGCACGACCGCGGCATAGCTGGGCAGCTGGCTGTCGGCACCGCCGAGCTGGTAGCGCAGCGCCGCGGCCAGGCAGGTGGTGGCCAGCTTCTGGCGCTGGCCGCCGGACTTGCCGGCGCCGCTGCGGTAGATCTCCACCTGCTGGCGCGTTTCGGCGTCCAGCTCGACGCCAATGAACTCCACGTGCATGCGCACGTCCAGCACCAGCTCACGCCAGCGCTTGTCCTCGCCTTCCTGCGAGCCGAGGCGGTTGACCAGCTGGCGCAGCACGGTGAACTGCGACTCGGCCAGCTCACGCTGCTCGGTCTGCTGCTGCGATAGCACTTCGCGCAGCTGCAGGTGGAACTCGCCGACTTCCGGCAGGCGGCGATCGCTCAGTTCGATGGTCAGCAACGTGCCACGGTTGAACGGCACCTGTTCCAGGCTGGCGTTCACTTCATCCAGGCGCTGGCCGATCGACTTGCGTGCCTCGGCGCTGTGGCGCTGCAGGGCCAGCAGGTTGTTCTTGCTCTGGTTCTGCAGCAGGTCGAAGAAGCGTTCCTCGTGCTGCGGCAGACCGTCGCGCTCCAGGCGTTCGAGGCGGGCAAGGAAATCCTCGGCCGAAGCCACCGACACGGTGAAGTCGCCCGATTCCTCCGGCCACTGCTGGACGAAGCGGCGGAAGCAGCCGATCAGCTGGTTCTCGATGCGGTTGAGGTCCTGCTGCGAGGACGACAGCTGCTCGTTCAGCGCGTTGCTGACCTGGCGCATGTGCGCTTCCAGCGTTTCCAGGCTGAGCGGGCCCTGCTCCTGCAGGCGCTCGGCCAGGCCGGCTTCCTGCTCCTGGGCCAGGCTCGGCAGCACCAGCGCACGACTCTGCTGACGTGCGCGGTCGAGGCGATCGCGCTCCTTGACCAGCTGGCCGCGCTCGACGCGGACATCTTCATAGGTGCGGCGGGACTGCTCGATGTCGGCGCGCACCGCGTCGATCTGCGTGGCCAGCTTGGCGAGGTCGGCATTGCCTTCGCGCAGGTCGCGCAGGGTGGCCTCGATATCGCTCAGGCGCTGCTGCGGGGCGGCGATGTCGATTTCATTCCAGCTGATGCTGACCAGCTCATGGCAGGCCAGGCGGCGCTCGTTGTCGCGGTCACGCTGGCCACGCAGGCGCGCGATGTCGGTCTCGCAGCTGGCGATGCGCTTGGCCAGTTCCTGTGCTTCGCGCTCGAAAGCGCCCACCTTGTCGTGGTTGTTGAAGCCGAGGATCCAGCGGCGACGGTCGCCCACCGCGCTACGGTCGTCCTTCTCGAAACGGTCGCCCGGATGCTTGACCTGGCCTTCGCGGGTGATGCCGCGGTCGACGTTGCGCAGCTGCTTGGCATCCACGCACTCGTAGTCGAAACGCTTGCCGAGCTCACGGCGCAGCCAGCTTTCGAACACGTGCTCGCGCAGTTCCAGCTTGTGCAGCAGCGACTTCGCCGACGGCTCACGGGCGAACGCATCGTCGTTGCGGCGCACGCGGTAGTAGGTGAAGCGCATGCCCAGGTGGGTACGGTTCACCCACTCGGCGACGTCGTTGTAGTGCTTGTCATCGACCAGCAACGACAGCGCGAAGCCACCCAGCACGCGCTCGATGGCGCCCTGCCAGCCCTGCTCTTCCGATCGGACCTGGATCAGCTCGCCGACGAACGGCAGTGCCGCTTCGGCGATGCCGGTTTCCTCGGCCAGGCGCGCGCGCAGCTTCTGCATCGGCGCCGGGATATTGGAGGGAGTGCGCTGCATCGCTTCCAGTTCGATGCGTACTTCGCCGAAACGGCGCTCGTCATCGCGCTTGCCGCCGAGGCGATCGCTGATCGCATCGTCCAGGGCCGAAGAGGCACGCTGGCGGTCCTGCAGCTCGTTCTGTGCGCGCTCGACCAGTTCGGCGAAGCCGTGTGCGTCGTCCGGCAGTTCGGCCTGCAGCTGCTGCGCGGCCTGGCTTGCCTGCTCGCGCTTGGCCTTGCGGCGGTCGCGCTCGGCTTCGGCGCGGCCCTGCTCGCGTTCCAGCTCCTCGATGCGCTCACCGCCCTGCTGACGGCGCTGCAGTTCCAGTTCGGCCAGGCGCTCGGTGTGGTTGTCGAGTGCGGCGCGACGCTGGGCTTCTTCGCCCAGCAGGCCACGGTCACGCACGTCCATCTCGCGCAGGCGCGCTTCGATCAGTGCCTGGCGGCGGCTTTCGCGGAAGCTGTCGACGCCGAGCTTCAGCGCTTCATCATCGCCGCGCTGGCGGTGCATTTCCTTCAGGTCGCCGTAGTAGGCGCGCGCCGGCAGCAGGGTTTCCACCTGGCGGCGGGCGGTGACCACCGCCTGGTGCGCGCCATCGAGCTCGGCAAAGTCGCTGACCAGGCGCTCGGCGGCGTCGAAGGTCTTCGGCGTGTCGAGCATGAAGTCGCGCAGGAAGACGTTGAGGTCGCCCAGGTTCTTCGCCGACTGCGTCTTGTGCAGCAGGCGCAGCGCCATCTCGTTGTCGATGCCGAGCAGGTCACGGAAGCGCTCGGCGTAGCCGGAGAAGGTGTCGAAGTGGTGCAGGTCGGGCAGCTTCTGCTTGAGCTTGCGCAGGTCCAGGTCGAAACCACCAAGATCCTTGGCGATGTCGAACGGGCGCTCGGCGATCATGTAGTGCTTGCGCACGTCGCCGGCCGACGTGCCGTTGCCGGAAATCCACAGCAGGCGCACCAGGCTGACCACGCGGCCATCACCGGCGCGGTACTCCAGCACCAGTGCGGTCCAGGTCGCGCCCTTGCGCAGGTACTGGGTGGCAATCTCACCGGTGCCGCTGTCCTGCTGGTCAGCCCATGCGCCACGCACATAGGACACCAGGTTGCGGTCGCGGCCACTGCGCTCGGCTTCACGCGCGGCGGCGTTGAAGTCGACGATGGCCGGCGGCGTCAGCAGCGCGGACATGGCATCGAGCAGGGTCGACTTGCCCGAGCCGGAGCGGCCGACGAACAGAAAGCCACGCTCGGCGATCGGTACTTCGGTCAGGCCGTTGAAGGTGCCCCAGTTGTGCACCTGCAGGCGGCGCATGCGGAACTGCTGCAGGCGCGGGTCCGGCAGGCCTTCGTTGAACAGGGCGGGAGTGTGCTTGGAGATAGCCATGCGATGTTCGGGTCTCTCAGGCCTCGGCGGCCGGGGTTTCACGCAGCTGGCGGTAGACCGCCGAGAGCTGGGACACGTCTTCGGCGGAGAACAGCAGCTTCAGCGCCGGCGAGACTTCGTGGCGGTCTTCCTGGCCGCTGAGGCGGGTCAGGATGTGGTTGTCCTTCATTTTCTGCACTGCCGAAGCGACGCGGCGGTTGAAGCCGGCGCGGTCGGTGGACAGGTTCTTCTCGTAGATGGCCAGCGCTTCGGCCATCTCGGCGTCGGCGACCACCGCGCGGTTGCCGCGCGCATCGGCCTCGGCCAGCTGCTGGCGCAGGAACAGCAGCAGCACCGAATCGATGAAGGTCAGCGGCGAGGTCCGCAGCAGCACCGGCGCATCAACGTCTTCGGTGTCGGCCTGGCGGGTGAAGGCGACGCCGCTGTCACGGTCGAGCACCAGTTCCAGGAACAGGTCGGCCAGCGCCGAACGGATCGCTGCTTCGCTGCGGATCAGCGCCGGCCACAGCTTGGCGTGGCGCAGCTGGTCGATGCTGGGGCCGATCAGCAGCTGGCACAGCGCGCGGCGCGCATCCAGCGGCAGCCGCCCGGTATCGCCGAGGTAGTACACGTCGTTGCCACGGCGGGGCTGCGCCACGGTCGCCACCGGTTCGGCCTCGTAGGCGTCTTCCGCCACGTCGGCCTGCGCTGCTTCGATGGGATCTTCATGCCAGCTCATGGCGTCTCTCCTGGGTGAACCAAACCAGCGGGATGCGGGCGCGACGGATCTGGCCGTCGCCACCACGCCATTCGGCAAGCTCCTGCTCGCCGGCGACCACATTGCCAAAGCGCGTGCCCAGCGACAGGTAGCCGATGACGCTGCCGAGACCCTGCGGCGCTTCGCGCTGCGACAGGGCCTGGGCGATGCTGAGCCGTGGCTGTGCATCGAGCAGGTCGTGCAGGTCGCGGCGCAGGGTACGGAAGTCGATTTCGGACGAGGCGACCAGATCGCCGACACTCTCCAGGCTGATCGCGGCCGCGTCGTTGTATTCGACATTGCCATCGACCTGGGCACTGCGCGGATCGTGCAGCTTCCACTGCGACCACGAGCGCAGGCGGCTGGTGGTCAGCTGCAGATCGCGGCCGATGCCGCGTTGTGCGGGGAACTCGTCGCGCAGGGCCAGCGCTTCGGACTGCGCCTGCTTGAGCAGCTGGTTGAGGCGACGCTGTTCCAGATAGCCACGGCTCTGCACGAACCCGCGCAGGCTGCGTGCGAAGTTCTGCAGCACGTCGTGCACCTGGCCACCGCGCTCAAGCATGGTGCTGGTGAAACCACGCAGGAAATTGCGCTCGTTGCGGTCCAGTCGGCGCGCAAAGCCACGCGCCAGCACGGCTTCCAGCGCGGCATCGAGCTGAGCGCTCTGCTCGGCGTCGTTGAGCAGGCGCCAGAACGCCTGGAAGCTGCGCCCGGCATCGCTCTCGCCGATCACGTCGACGCCTTCGAACAGCTGCGACAGCACATCGCCGCGCTCGCCCTCGTCATCGATGATGCGTTCGCGGAAATCGCGGTTGAGCTGCTCGAAGTCGTCGCGCACGCGGCGGAAGTCCTCGGTCAGCTCATCGGCCAGGCCGATGATCTGGCGTGCGCGCTCCAGCGCGCGCTTGCCATCCAGCGCGATCACGCGGCCGGCGCCGACACGGGCGATTTCCGCGTCGATGCGGTCACGCTCGTCGCGCAGCGCCGACAAGCGTGCATCCGGATCGGATTCGGTCTGCGCGGCCAGCTGCGAGAGCTGTTCGATGACCAGGGCCAGGCGGCTTTCGGTGGCCGCCACGCGAGCCTGCTCGAGGCCGTCGGCGAAGCGGATCGCCTGCAGCGCCGCGGTCGACAGCTCGTACTGCTCCTGGTCGGCGCCTTCGGGTAGACGACGCTCCAGCCAGCCCTGGGCCAGCCAGTGCGCGATGTAGGCCTGTGCGGTACGCGGCAGATCACGCGACAGTTCGTCGCCGTTGAGCTGGTCCAGCGCGCGTTGCAGGCGTTCGTTGAGCACCGACGAAGGCAGCGTGCGCTCGCCGTCCATCAGCAGCCCCTGCAGCAGGCCGATGATTTCCGGGGCGTGGTCGGCGGCAAGCAGCTTCCATTGGGGCTGTTCGCGCAGATGGCGGTAACGGGAGATGCGTTCGCGATGCTTCATGCAGCGAAAGGAGTCAGGAGGGCTGGCGGGGACGAGCAGCCACGCACGGCGGCCGCGCGGGCAGCCGTGGGCATGCCGGCCACGCGGGGCCGGCGGGGTGCGGGCAAGCGGCTCAGCGCTTGCCGCCCACTTCGATGAAGCGCAGGAACTCGGCGCGGGTACGCGCGTCGTCGCGGAAGCTGCCCAGCATCTTGGAGGTGACCATGCTGACGCCGCGCTTGTGGATGCCGCGGGTGGTCATGCATTCGTGGGCACCTTCGACGACCACGCCAACGCCGATCGGCTGCAGCACATCCTGGATGCACTGGGCGATCTGCGCGGTCATCTTTTCCTGCACCTGGAAGCGGCGGGCGTAGGCTTCGACGACACGGGCCAGCTTGCTGATGCCCACCACCTTGCCGGCCGGCAGGTAGCCGACGTGCACGCGGCCGATGATCGGCGCCATGTGGTGCTCGCAGTGGCTTTCGTACTCGATGTCACGCAGGACGATCAGTTCGTCATAGCCGGCCACTTCCTCGAAGGTCCGCTCCATGTAGGCGCGCGGATCGTCGCGGTAACCACTGAACCAGTCGCCATAGGCTTCGGCGACACGGCGGGGGGTATCCAGCAGGCCTTCACGGGACGGGTCCTCACCGGCCCAGCGCAGCAGGGTGCGCACGGCATCCTCGGCCTGGTCCTGGGTCACGTCGCCCTGCGGGGGGGCCTTTTCGTTGTTCTTGCTCATTGCGTACAGCGTCCCGAACGGGGGGCGAGCATCGTACCCGACCGGGGGGTGGGTCGTCCTGTGCGGACGGTTCATCGGGGGTGACGCGCGGCGCCGAACTGCTATCGATTTGGAGCGGGAGAGGCGCGCCGCTGCCCTGGTGGGTGCGGACCGTTGGTCCGCACTGCTTCTGCTCTTGCTTCCAAGAGCCAACCCTCTGCCACCCCAGCCGATAGCCAGCAGGCGCAACGCTTTCCTCAGCAGCCCCCCATTCAGCAAAAACCATTGATAGGAATGAAATTAGTAGTATCCTATCTATCTCTTATGGACCGACCCCTCGACGAGCGCACCGTGCTGCAGATGCAGCTCAGCTCCGGCCTGCTTTACGCAGGGCGGCAGTGGCAGCGCCTGGCCGACAGCCGGCTGGGCAGCTATGGCATCTCCACCGCCTGCACCATGCCCCTGTTGATGATCGGCCGCTCCGGCGGTGGCATCCGCCAGGTGGCGCTGGCCCAGCAGCTGGGCATGGAGGGCCCTTCCCTGGTACGCCTGCTGGACAAGCTGTGCGCCAGCGGCCTGGTCCGCCGCGAGAGCGACGCCAGCGACCGCCGCGCCAACCTGTTGTGGCTGACCGATGAGGGCCACGCGCTGGTCAGCGAGCTGGAAGACCAGTTGATCGGCCTGCGCCAGGACGTGTTCGGCGAGCTTTCCATGGACGAACTGCACGCCGTGCTGAAGGCATGGCGCCTGCTGGCCGAGGCCGCCGACCGCATCACGTAAGACCGTTGCCCCCGAACACCGCCGCTGCCGTGCATACGCCAGCGGCTTTTGCCCGTTGCCGTTGTTCTGTTGTCCCTCCCCCTCCCCCACATCGCCCCCGCCCCTACCGATGCCCGGTGAATTCAGTCTCCACGGAGTGTTCGTCCCGACCCTGCTCGGGTTGATGCTGCTGGCCTATCTGGTCAACAGCGGTCTGCACGCGCTGCTGCAGCGTGCCGGCGCCTATCGCCATGTATGGCACCCGGCGCTGTTCAACCTGGCTCTGTACGGGATCGTGCTTGGCCTGCTGTTCCACCTCCTGCGTTGGATGCAATCGTGAACAAGATCGTGAAGAAGACCCTGCCGGTGCTGCTCACCAGCGCAGCCGTGATCGTCGCCCTGCTGGTGCTGCGCCAGCTGTGGGTCTATTACATGGATGAGCCGTGGACCCGCGACGCGCACGTCGGTGCCGACGTGGTGCAGGTGGCGCCGGACGTGTCCGGGCTGGTGGAAACGGTGAACGTGGCCGACAACCAGGCGGTGAAGAAGGGCGAGCTGCTGTTCGTGGTCGACCGCGCTCGTTACCGCATCGCACTGGAGCAGGCCAGGGCCAGCCTGGCCGAGCGCCAGGCTTCGGTGGCACAGCTGCGCCGCGAGATCGGCCGTGACCGCAGCCTGCAGGACCTGGTCGCTGCCGAGGACGCCGAAGTGCGCCGCGCCAAGCTGCAGGCCGCTCAGGCCGCGCTGGCCACCGCACAGGCCGCGGTCGACCTGGCCGAGCTCAACCTGGGCCGCACCGAGGTGCGCGCACCGGCCGATGGCCGGGTCAACGACCGCACCATGCGCGTTGGCGATTACGTGGTGGCCGGCAAGCCGGTGCTGGCGCTGTTGGATACCGGCTCGTTCCGCATCGATGGCTACTTCGAGGAAACCCGCCTGCGCGGCGTGGCCCCGGGGCAGAGCGTGGACATCCGACTGATGGGCGAATCGGTGCCGCTGCGCGGCCACGTGGAGAGCATCGCCGCCGGCATCGAGGACCGCTACCGCAGCAACGGCAGCACCCTGCTGCCGAACGTGACCCCGGCCTTCGACTGGGTGCGGCTGGCCCAGCGCATCCCGGTGCGCATCGCCATCGATGAGGTGCCCAGGGGCGTGGAACTGATCGCCGGCCGCACCGCCACGGTCACCGTGGACACCGGCCGCCATCCGCACAACGACAAGGCCGGCACCGCGCCGACACAGGCGGGCCTGTGAACGCCGCCCTGCCCCGTCTCGGCCTGATCGTCGCGCTGGCCAGCCTGGCCGCGTGCAGGACCGTCGGCCCCGACTACGCACTGCCGGAAGGCTCGGCGTTCAAGCGCCCGCAGGCCAATGCGGCCTTCATCGATACGCAGAACCCGCAGGTGGCCGCCAACCAGGCGCTGCCCGACCGCTGGTGGTCGCTGTACAACGACCCGGTGCTGGACAGCCTGATTACCCAGGCGCTGCGTGACAACGTGGAATTGAAGGCCGCCGATGCGAACCTGCGCCGTGCTGCGGCGGTATACGAGCAGGCGCTGGACGCCGGTGGCTTCGAGTACGAGGCCGAGGCCGGCGTCAGCCGTGCGCAGCTGTCGGCCGAATCGTTCCTGCAGGAGCACGAACTGCCGGTGATCAACCTCGCCGATGGCAAGTTCGCGGTCAGCTACCAGTTCGACCTGTTCGGCAAGCTCAAGCGTGGCGCCGAAGCGGCGCGTGCCGACGAGCAGTCGGTCGCCGCGGCGCGCGATCTGGCCCAGGTCAGCGTGGTCGCGCAGGTGGCCGACAGCTACCTGGAAATCTGCCACGCCAACCACGAACTGCATGTGGCCGAGCATTCGCTGCAGCTGCAGCAGCGCAGCCGCACGGTCACCGAGCGCCTGATCGCGGCCGGCCGTGGCACCCCACCGGAACTGGCCCGCGCCAACGCCCAGGTGGCGCTGCTGGAAGCTGCACTGCCGCCGCTGCATGCGCAGCGGTCGGCGGCGGCCTATTCGCTCGCCGCCCTGCTCGGGCAGACCCCGGGGCAGCTGCCGGCCGGCGTGATCGACTGTGCACACGCCCCCAGCCTGGCGCAGCCGCTGCCGGTCGGTGATGGCCGCGCACTGCTGCAGCGCCGCCCGGACGTACGCCAGGCCGAGCGCAAGCTGGCCTCGGCCACTGCGCGGATTGGTGTCGCCACCGCAGAGCTGTATCCGGACATCCGCCTGGGTGCCTCACTCGGTGCCGCCGGCCTGCTGGAAGACTTCGGCACGCCGATGACCCAGCAATGGTCGATCGGCCCGCTGATCTCGTGGACGCTGCCGTCATCGGGTACCCACGCCCGCATCCACGCCGCCGAAGCCGGTGCCGACGCTGCCCTGGCCGAGTTCGACCACACCGTGCTGCAGGCACTGCGTGAGACCCAGACCGCGCTGGACCGCTATGCGCAGGACCTGCGCCGGCTGCAGTCGCTGCGCATCGCGCAGGAGCAGGCCACGCTGGCCGCCGAACAGAACCGCCGGCTGTACCAGGGCGGCCGCACGCCGTACCTGTCCAGCCTGGATGCCGACCGCAGCCTGGCCACCAGCGATGCCACCCTGGCCGCCGCCGAAGCGCAGGTCTCGCGTGACCAGATCCACCTGTTCCTGGTGCTGGGAGGTGGCTGGCAGGCCAGCGCCGCCGCGCCCAACACCACGACTGCCGCGAAGTAAGCCATGAACGCGCTGACCGACCGCCAGGCGTGGCTGTTCTCGATCAAGACCTACCTGGCTGCGGTGGCCGCGCTGTACATCGCCATGGCCGGCAACCTGTCGCGCCCGTACTGGGCGATGGGCACCGTGTACATCGTCAGCCAGCCGCTGCTGGGCCCGACCCGCGCCAAGGGGGTGTACCGCATCGTCGGCACCCTCGTGGCCGGCCTGGCCACCCTGCTGGTACTGCCGGCACTGGTGGAAACGCCGCTGGTGCTGAGCGCGGCGATGTCGATCTGGCTGGCCGGCTGCCTGTTCATGGCCCTGCTCAACCGCGGGCCGCGCGGCTATGCCTTCCTGCTGGCCGGCTACACCACCGCCTTCATCGGCTTCCCGGCGGTGACCTCGCCGGAAACCATCTTCGACACGGTGGTGGCACGCAGCGAGGAGATCATCCTCGGCACGGTGGTGGCGGTGCTGTTTGCTTCGCTGCTGTTCCCGGCCTCGGTACGCCCGATGCTGCGCGCACGTATCGGCAACTGGATGGAGGACGCCGCGCAGTGGTGCCGGCAGATCCTTGAACGTGGCCGCGCGCATGCGCCGCGCAACCGGCTCGCCGCCGACCTGGTGCAGTTCGAGGCACTGATCGAGTTCCTGCGCCGCGACGATCCCCGCCATGCCGGTTCGGCGGTGTCGATGGAACGGCTGCGCGAACGCATGCTGCTGTTGTTGCCGGTGCTGTCCTCGATCGCCGATCGCCTGAGCGCGCTGCGCAGCGACGGCCAGGCCCTGCCCGAAGGCCTGCCGGCACTCGTCGACGATATCCACGACTGGCTGGACGGGCCCACCAATGCGAGTGAATACGCCCGCCTGCGCGCGCGCATCAGCGCACTGAAGCCGCAGGTGGACCGCGACCTGCAGCACCTGCAGCTGGCCAGCCTGCTGCTGCGCCTGGAAGAGCTGGTGGACCTGTGGCAGGACTGCCGCACGCTGCAGCACGCGATCGACCACGGCACTGCGCCGCTGGACCGCGCGCACTACCGCATCCGCACCGAACGGGTAGCCGCCGACAAGCACGTCGACTACGGCATGGCACTGTTCTCCGCACTCAGTGCCGGCGTGGCATTGATGAGCTACTGCGTGCTGTGGATCGCGCTGGGTTGGGAAGGCGGTGGCAACGGCGCGATGATGGCCGCGGTGACCGCTGCGTTCTTCGCTGCACAGGACGATCCGGCACCGAGCATGGTGTCGTTCCTGGTGTGGGCGATGGTTGCCTCGGTGGTGGCCGGCGTGTACCTGTTCGGCGTGTTCCCGGCCGTGCACGACTTCGGTCTGCTGGCGCTGGTGCTGGCAGTGGTGTTCCTGCCGTTGGGGCTGATGCTGCACCACCCCAAGAGCGCCCTGTTCGCGTTGCCGCTGACGGTCAACCTGGCCGCACTGCTGAGCCTGCAGAACACCTACAGCGCCAACATCCAGACCTTCCTCAATTCGTCGATCGCAATGTTCATCGGGATTGGCTTCGCGGTGGTGATGACCCGCCTGTTCCGTTCGGTGGGTGCCGAGTGGACCGCGCGCCGGCTGGTGCGGCAGGGCTGGACCACGCTGGCCGAAGCCGCCGAAGGACGTGGCCAGCAGGACCGGCAGCGCTTCGCCGCACGCATGCTCGACCTGCTGGGCCTGCTCGCACCGCGCCTGGCGGCAACGCCGGAGGGCAGCGACATCGCCTCGGTGGACATGCTCAACGAGGCGCGCATCGGCCTGAACATCCTGCAGCTGCGCCGCGCCCGGCTGGAACTGCCCGAGCGCAGCCGCGAGGCGGTCGAGCACATCCTGGAAGAAGTCGCCGTGCACTATCGCCGGCAGATCGCCGCGCGCAAGCCGATCGCCGCCGATCAGGCGCTGCGCGAGCGGCTGGATACTTCGCTGGGACGGGTCGGCAGCGTGGGTGCGTGCAAGGCCCGCGACGAGGCGCTGATGGGCCTGATCGGGCTGCGCTTCGCGCTGTTCCCGGAGGCCAGGGCGCTGGCACCGGGCTGGGAAGGAGCCGCACAGGCCTAGCGCGCTACCCTGTGCAGCCACAGACCCCGCATGGGGTCAGAGCCCTCTCCTGCGGAGAGGGATCCGACCCCGGCGCTGCAACAGGACGGTTCAATGAGTTACGACATGATGGTGTTCGAGGCCAGCGCCGCCCCGCGCGAAGCAGCAGCCTTCATCGCCTGGTTCGAGAAGCAGACGCAGTGGAACGAACGTCACGAGTACGATGACCCGGCGGTCAGCAGCCCGGCGCTGCAGGCGTGGTTTGCGGAAATCGCGCAGGACTTCCCACCGATGAACGGGCCGCTGAGCAACGACGATGACGACCGTGCCGAAGTGACCGAATACAGCATCGGCCGCCAGGTGATCTACGGCGCGTTCGCCTACCCGGTGGCCGAGCGCGCGCATGGCCGCGTGCAGGACCTGGCCGAGAAGCACGGCGTGGGGTTCTTCGACGTGAGCGCTGATGAAGCGGCGATCGTGTTCCCGGATGGCCTGGTATTGATCGCAGAGTAGATCCACGCCATGCGTGGATGAACGCCGGAACGATCGAAGCGCGCTCTTGCAGAGTCGAGCCATGCTCGACTCCGTGGCCTGTCAGCCGCGCACGGCTCGGCTCTACAGGCAGGGCATCCCGCCCGCGTCAGAACAACGTGCCCTGCACCGTGGGTTGTTCGATGCGCGCCGGTGCCTGGGCCACGTCTTCCGCACCCAGTCTCCAGGCCAGGCCACCGAGGCGACTGGCGTGGCGCTTCAATGCGGCCTGCAGCACGTCGGCGCTGCCCGCCACATGCAGGACCTGGCGGGCACGGGTCAGGCCGGTGTAGACCAGTTCGCGCGACAGCACGCGGCTGTCCTGGCGCGGCAGCTGCAACCACACCTCATCGAACTCCGATCCCTGCGCCTTGTGCACGGTCATCGCGAATGCGCTTTCGTGGGCAGGCAACGCGGCCGGGTGGAAGGCGCGCGGCTGGTCGACGGTATCGCCCGGGAACCAGGCCACCATCGCGCCGCTGCCATCACGCAGGCAGATGCCGATATCGCCGTTGAACAGGCGGTGCCGATAGCTGTTCTCGGTGACCAGCAGCAGCCGGCCCTGGAAGTAGCCCGGTGTGTTGCCGGCCAGCAGCTGCTCGATGCGGCTGTTGAGCCCGCGCGCGCCCTGCGGGCCTTCGCGCAACGCGGTCAGCACGCGCAGGCGCCCGGCCTGCTGCAGGGCATGTACCGGATCGGCGGCGTCGGCCAGGGCCCGCCAGTGGCCCAGCAGGTGCTCGCGCTGGCCACGCAGCGGATCGGCTTCGCCTTCGTGGAAATGCACGCCAGCCAGTTCACCGTTGCGCAGCAGCTGCAATACGATGTTGCTGTCGCCCTCGCGCACCGCATGCGCCAGCGGTGCAAGGTCCAGCGCATCGCTCTGTCGATACCCGCGCTGAAGCTGCACACGGCGGCCGGCGAAGGTACGCGGTGTGGCCTGTGGCTGCAGCGTGGCCGGCGCCAGCAGGCCGTGCAGCGCCTGCGCGTCGTCGGCACGGGTGCCGATGCCATCGCCGCTGGCACGCAGGATCGCACTGAGCACGTCGCCGGCCTCCACCGACGGCAGCTGGTCGGGGTCGCCCAGCAGGATCAACCGGGTGCCGCTGGCGATCGCGTCGACCAGCTTGGCCATCATCGGCAGATCGATCATCGAGGCTTCGTCGACCACCACCACGTCCACCGGCAGCGGATTGTCGGCGTGGTGGCGGAAGCGCGGTGAATCGGGAATCACGCCAAGCAGGCGATGCAGGGTGGTGCCGGTACTGGGCAATGCCGCGCACAGCGCCGGATCCAGTCCTTGTTCCTGCAGGCGTTGCACCGCTACGCGCAGGCTCTCGGCCATGCGCTCGGCAGCGCGCCCGGTAGGCGCGGCCAACGCCACCTCGGGCAGCGGCTGGCCTGCGTGCCGGGCCTGCGCGGCCAGCAGCAGCAACAGGCGCGCGATGGTGGTGGTCTTGCCGGTGCCGGGGCCGCCGGTGACCAGCGCCAGTGGATGGCGCAGCGTCACGCCGGCCGCGCGCGCCTGGTGATCCTCGCTGCCCAGCGCCTGCGGGAACAGGCGCGCGAACAGGGGTGCCAACGCTGCCATGTCCGGCGCTGGCAACGGATGCCGGCCGATGCGTTGCAGGCCCGCCGCCAGCTGCCGCTCGTACTCGCGATAGCGGCGCAGGTACAGCAGCCCGTTCTCCAGCACCAGCGGTGCGTCCTCGGCGATGGCGTCGGCCCGCTCCGGTATCGCCACCCAGGGCGATGCGCGCAGCTGCGCGAGCCAGTCCTGCGCGGCAGGCCACTCGGGTACACCTTCCAGCAACCGCTGCGGCTGTGCCGGATCGAACGCGGCGTGGCCCTGAGACACCGCCAGCGAGGCCAGCGCGGCTGCCACCGCCACGCTGTCCGGGGTGTCATCGCGCAGCCGCTGCAGGCTGGTCGCCAACGCGTGATCGAGGGTCCGCAGCTGGCCATTGCGGTAAAGCTCCTGCAGCAGGCTCATGCGCTGGCTCCACGGGCACGCGCGGCCAGTTCGGCCTGGGCCTGTTCGCCACCGGCGAACAATGCATCCAGTGCATCCACCAGCGCCATCGGGAAGCGGTCCTCATGCACGCCGTTGCCGGCAGCATCCAGGCCGCGGCAGAACAGGTAGCGGATACCCCCCATGTCGCGCTCGTAGTCGTAGGCCGCGCCCAGGCGGAAGCGCAGCCAGCGATGCAGGGCCACGGTGTAGATCAGCGCCTGCAGGTCGTACTCGCTGTGGCGCATGGCAATGGCCAGCAAGTCCGGGCTGTAGCCGGGCAGGCGATTGGATTTGTAGTCAAGCACGTACCAGCACCCATCACGCACGTAGGTCAGGTCGATCATGCCGGTCATCAGCCCTTCCAGCCGGCGGCGCTGGCCGAAACCGCGGCGTGCGCTGGAAACGCCGTGCGCATGAAGGACCTGCAGCAGCGCTGGTACGGTGGTCGGTTCGATAGCGAAGTGGAAGTCGATTTCCGCGCGGCGCTCGCCTTCCCCCAGGCTGTGCAACGCACCGCCTTCGGGCAGCGGCACGGTTAGCGTCTGGCCCACCAGCGGCACCAGCACCGCCACGCCATCATCCAGATCGGCGTCGGCATAGCCCTCATCGTGCAGCGCCTTGCGCAGCACCTCGGCCTGGCCCTCGGGGGCTTCCAGGCCTGGCTGCCAGTCACCCCAGGCAGCGAAGTCGACGTTCTCCATTGCCTCGTGCAGCACATTGCCGAAGCGGCTGCCCATGAAGCGCGGATCGATCGGGGGACTGTCGCCGGCCGCTGCTGCGGGTTCCGGCAGCGCCGGTTCCAGCGGCAGCTCCGGGCCCGCCGGTTCGTCGGCGGCCGGTGCCGGCAGCTCGGTGGCCGCCGCTTCGATATCGCTGCCCGCGCCGGCATCGGCGTGGGCCAGCTGGGTGAAGCTGTACACCCACCAGTCGTGCGGCACGCGCCGGACCAGGGCACGCACCGCCGGAAGGTCACCTTCCACTTCGGCCGCCAGCTGCGGCAGCGCGGCCGGTGCTTCGCTGTCGTCGATATGCACATCGGTATGCGCACGCAGCGCCTGCAGGTCGCCCAGCAATGGCGCCAGGCGCGTCCTGCCGAGCCCGGCCAGATCACCCACGGCAATCCACAGCGCGTGCTCGGCACGGGTCAAGCCCACGTACAGCAGGCGCGCATCCTCGGCGCGCTGCTCGCGCTCGCGCTGGGTGCTGGCGGCTTCCCAGGCCTCGTCCCTGTCCAGCTTCCAGTGCAGCTGGCGCTGGCCACCAAGGTGCACGGTGCAGTGCGAGGCGGTGTTCGGTGCGCCGCCATCGATGCCGACGAAGGGCAGGAACACCAGCGGATACTCCAGGCCCTTGCTCTTGTGCAGGGTGATGATCTGTACGCGCCGCGCATCCGATTCCAGGCGCAGCAGCTGCTGCTCGTCATCCTGGTCGGCGCTGGCCATCTGGCCCTGCAGCCAGTCCAGCAGGCCGTGCATGCCCAGCGCCTGCGCCGAGGCCTCCTGCAACAGTTCGCCCAACTGCAGGTAGTTGGTCAGGCGGCGCTCGCCATCGATCAGCGCCAGCAGGCGTTCGCCCTGCGCGGCACAGACATCGGCGATCACCGCGAACGGGCCGCCGCGCTGCCAGCGCTCACGCCAGTGCAGCAGCTGCGCCTGGAATCCGCGTTGCAGGTCGCCCTCGCGTTCCATCGCAGCGATCGCACTGGCCCGCTGGCCGAGCAGCACGGTGGCCAGCACCGCACGCAGGCGGCCTTCATCGGCGGGCTGCAGCAGTGCCAACAGCAGCGCACGCAGATCGCGGGCTTCGCTGGTGGCAAACAGGCTCTGCTTGCCAGCCGCCACCGCGGGAATACCGACCGCGGCCAGCGACCGCTGCACCAGGGTGGCCTCACGATGCGAGCGCACCAGCACGGCGATGTCGCCCGGCTGTACCGGCCGCCCACGCAGCACGGCCTTGCCGGCGCGGGCGTCGACCAGGATCTGGTGGATCGCCGCCACACAGGCCTGGGTCGCCGCCTCACGTGAGGCATCGGCACTCATCGCCTTGTCGCCCCCACTGCGCAGCACGCGCAGGGTCAGCGCCACCGCAGCATCACCGTCGCGCAGGTAGTCCGCATCGATGCGCACACCGCCGGGACGCACCGGCTCGAACTGGATATCACGCTCGAGGAACGCGTCTTCGCCACCGTTGTCGTACAGCGCCTGCAGCGCTCGCAGCACGGCCGGCCGCGAGCGGAAGTTCTGGTCCAGCACTGGCGCCTGCTGCGCCACCTGCTTGGCCTTCAGATAGGTGTGGATGTCGCCGCCGCGGAACCCGTAGATCGCCTGCTTGGGGTCGCCGATCAGGAACAGCGCCGGTACCAGGCCCAGCTCGCGCACCTCCGGTGAATCGCCGAACACGCTGTGGAAGATGCCCCATTGGCGATCGTCGGTGTCCTGGAACTCATCAACCAGCGCGATCCGGTACTGCGCGCGCAGCTGCTTGACCAGCGCCAGCCGCTGCGGACCTTCCAGGGCCAGCGCCACGCCATCGATCAGGTCGTCATAGGTCTGCACCCGGCGCGTGCGCTTCAGCGCCTGCAGGCGCTGCCTGGCTTCATCGCGCAGGCGATGCAGGAAGTTCAGTGCAGTGCCACGCAGCCAGGCATCGCGTTCGGCCAGCAACGCAACGTAGCGCGCCAGCGGTGCCTGCAGCGGCGACGACGGCGTGCGATCAGGGAATTTCTTGTTGGTCTTGCCAGCCAGCACATCCGGCAACAGTGCCGGCAGGCGCTCGCTTGCCAGCAGCTCGCGCGGATCGCCACGCTCGGCCCAGGCCAGCAGCTGCCGGCCCAGCGGGTGCAGCCAGCCCAGCTTGTAGGACACGCCGTTGATCCACTTGTTGTCGACGGCATCGCAGAGGTCGATGAAGAACTGCTCGCCATGCTCGCGCACGCTTGCGGACAGTTCTTCGGCCGCGCTCTGCAGCGCCGGGTGTGGGTCGGCCAGCGTCATCGCCTGTGGCAACGGGTGCAGCGGCGGCGCACCCAGCAGCGCGCGCAGGTCAGCGGCCAGCGCGTCCGGGTTGGGCCACAGCCAGGTCAGCGGCTCCAGCGTGGCCGGGTCGTTGGCATGCACGCGCCACAGGTCGGCCGCGAGTTCCTCCAGCAACTCGCGGTCGCTGGCCAGCAGCTCCGGCGGATCGAAGGTATGGCCACTTTCCAGCGCATGCTCGCGCAGCACGCGGGTGCAGAAGCCATGGATGGTGAAGATCGCAGCCAGGTCGATCTCGTCGGCAGCCACCTGCAGGCGGCGCTTCAGTGCGGCGGCGCTCTCGGTGCCTCCCTGCAGGTGGCGCTGCAGCACCTCGCGGGTCAGGCACACGTCCGGCGCTTCGCCCTCGGCCGGTTCCAGATCGACCAGGCGCGCGGCCAGTGCCAGGCGCTCGCGGATGCGCTTGCGCAGTTCCTGGGTGGCGGCGTCGGTGAAGGTCACCGCCAGGATCTGGCCGATGCGCAGGCCCTGCTCCACCACCAGGCGGGTGAACAGCGTGGCCAGGGTGAAGGTCTTGCCGGTACCGGCGCTGGCTTCGATCAGGCGGATGCCGTCCAGCGGCAGGGCCAGATAGGGGTCGCGGCTGAGCGATGGGATGCGGTCTCCGGCGATGGCGGTGTTCATGCGCTGCCCTCCTGGCGCGCTTCGGCGCCCAGAGCGCGGCCTTCATGCACCGCGCTGAAGACCACCTGGCTGTTGCGCAGCAGGTCGGCATAGCCGGCATCGGTAGCGAACGGGTCGGCACCACGCAGCAGCAGCTGCCAGGCGTCGCTGCTGGATTCGCCCCAGCTGCGGTCGCTGCCATGCCACTGCTTCCAGCCTTCGCTGCGCTGTTTCTCGCCAGCCGTGGTGTAAAGCACCCAGCCGGTATATGGAGCAAAGCGCAGCGGTTCGCGCAGGCCACGCTGGCGCAGCTGCAGCAGCGCGCGCAGCGCCGCGCGTGCAGCCGGAGCGCTCAACGCCGGCAGCACATGCGGGCCAGGACCGGCATCGCCGCCATCGTGGAACTGCACCAGCGGCAGTGCATCGCCGGCAGCATTGGCCAGCAACCAGTCCAGGCCCTGGCGGATCACCGCATTGCCATTGAGGGTACCGGCGCGCAGGCGCACCAGTCCTTCAGGATGACGATCAGCCACGCGGCCATGCAGGCGCACGCCGTCGATCTCCACCTCGTAGCGACGGCTTTCCAGCGGCTCGCCCTGCATCCAGCCCAGCAATGCACTGGCATACGGGCGGGTCTTCAACTGCTCCACCTCGAACTGGCGCTCGCCCAATGGGCCGGACGGCAGCAGGCCGCGCGCGCGCAGCCGCGGGTACAAGGGCTCGGTATCGCCGCTGAGCGTGGCACGCACCACCGCCGCCTGCACGCTGCGCTTTTCCGGACCGCGCGAGGACAGCACCAGCGGTTCCAGGTCATCGACCTCCTCGACATCGTCGGCCAGGCGCAGGCCCAGCGACTGTGCCAGGAACTGCCCGGCCGGGTCGCACAGGAAACGACGCAGGGTATCGAGTGCGACGTCATCCTCCACCGCATCGTCGAGCGGCGGCGGCAGCGGCGCGTCGAACCACGGCTGCAGGCCCCCACGCTGGCCGGTGAGGCGACCCGCAGCCGGATGCCACTGCCGCCGATAGCTGAAGCGACGCGGATCGCCATCGCCGAATGCCGCCGGCGAGAACGGCTGCAGTGCGTGGCGCACGGTGAAGTCGCGGACCGCCGCAGGCGGATCGAGGTGATACGCGGCGGCGGCATCGATCAGTTCACTGACCAGCACCGACGGCTCACGCACGCTGCCATCGCGCGGATCAGCACCGAGGTAGCTGAGGTAGAACACCTCCTGCGCGGCGGCGAACAGCTGCAGGAACAGGAAACGGTCGTCTTCGCGGGTGGAGCGGTCGCCCGGCCGGCGACGTGGCGTGTCCAGCTCGGCGGTGAGCTGGTTGAGACCTGCAGCCGGGTCACGGCGCGGGAAATCGCCATCATTGAGGCCGAGCACGCAGATCACCCGGAATGGCAGCAGGCGCATCGGCACCATGCGGCCGAAACTGATGCCACCGGTCAGCAGCGGCGCGCGCGTATCGGCCTCGCCCAGCGCGCCGGCGAAGTGCGAACGCACCACCTCCGGCGGCACACCGTCTTCAAAGCCGGCCTTGGCGGCATCGTCGGCAAACTGGTTGAGCAGCTTGCGCAGGCGCTCCAGGGCACGCTGGCTGTTGGGCGAGCTGGGTGCGGTCGGCAGCAGCGCGTCCAGCAGCGACAGCAGGCGCTGCCGCCACTGCGCCGGGGTCAGCAGCTCGCCGAGGCGACGCTGATAGACCGCCAACACGCGCAGCAGGCGCAGCAGCCGGTCCAGCGCTTCCAGCGCGCCGCCCTCCAGCTCGATCCACGGTGCGACCCCGGCCAGGTCGGTCTCGCTGCCGGTGGCATGGCCCAGCACCAGGCGGTCCAGTGCGAACTGCCAGGTGTAGGCATCGTCGGCCGGTGCCTGGTGCTGGTTGCGGTGCTTCGCATCCAGGCCCCAGCGTGCGCCGGCCTGCTGCAGCCAGCCATGCAGGCGATCGAAGTCCACCGCTTCCAGCCCGGCCGCTTCGGCCAGTGGCGCGCTGGCCAGCAGGTCCAGCACTTCGTTCAGGCCAAAGCGCGAGACCGGCAGGCCCAGCAGGTGCACGAACACGTCGGCCAGCGGTTCGCCCGCCAGCGGACTGCTGTCGGCCAGCGCATAGGGGATGTGCTCGTCCTCACCGCCACGGCCGCCGAACACCGCTTCCAGATACGGCACATAGGGATCGATGTCCGGTGCAAGCACCGCGATCTCACGCGCCTGCAGCGGCGGGTCGAAGCGCGGGTCCTGCAGCAGGCTGCGCAGCTGATCGTGCAGCACCTGCAGCTCGCGCAGACGGGTATGGCAGGCATGCACCTGCAGGCTGGGGTCGTCGCTGCGCAGGCCCTCGCGCAGCTCGCCCGAGGGCAGGGCGCGGCGATGGAACAGATCGCGCTGCAGGCGATGCAGCAGGCTGTCGGACAGTCCACCTTCGGCCAGGGTCGGCCGGGTGTCTTCCTCCGGATCGGAATAGGCTGCGATCTCGCCGGCCGGATGCACCACCTCGTAGCTGCCCAGCACTGCCATGAAATCGCGCCCCGCCGCACCCCAGGCTTCCAGCAGCCGGTTCTCGCCCGCGGCTTCACCGAAGGGATCCGGTGCACCACTGCGCAGGCGCTCGGCCAGGGTCTGCAGGTCGCCCCAGTACGACTGCACGGGGGTGGGCATATAGAAATGCAGCTCGCCCACCCGCCCCTGGGTGGCCATCACCCGCAGCACGTCGGGCGAGATGTTGAGCGTCGCGAATGCGGAAATGCGCGGCGGCAGGCCCTGTGGCAACGGCTGGCCAGCCCCCTCGAAGCGGTCCAGGTAGGCCTGGATGCGGCGCGCACGGTAATCGTGGCCACCGGCGATGGTGCGCCAGAGGATGGCCTGCGGGTCGGCCGGGTCGGCGCCGGCCTCCCAGCGCAGCAGCCAGTCGCGGCGCCAGGCCTGGTACTTCTCGAACACCGAAGCCAGTTCACCGGCCAGTGCCCACGGCTTCAGCGCGTCGCCGCCGGCAAGATAGGACTGCAGCGCGCGCATCGGTGGCTGCGCCAGCAACGCCGGGTCGCGCAGTGCCTGGTACAGCTTCCAGTGCAGGCCGGCGGCGTCCAGATCGTCGCGTTCGCCCGGTACATTGGCGTTGAGCGCACGGGCAACGAACTCACCCGGGGTCAGGAACTCAAGGTTGGCGGCTACGCCATACTCAGCAGCGAGTGTCGCTTGCAGCCAACGCCGCATCGCCACCTGCGGAATCAACACCACCTCCGGCGCCAGCAACGGCTGGCCCGGAACCGGCGCACGCACGTTGCGCGCCAGCAGCGCAGCCAGCACGTCCAGGGAGTTGGAATGGTAGAGGCGGAAATCGCTGCCCGGGTCACTCATCATGCACAGTGTGCAGCACGGCAGGCAGTATTCAATGGTCAGCTCATCGCCGGTACGGATTGTTCCGGGTCGCCGGCCGATTGTCCCGGCCTGGCAAGGGTCCTGCCGTGCCACAATACTGGACCGTCCAGTCTGCTTATGTTCAGCCGACGGGCCCGATCCTTCGATGTCTAAAAAACGTTAATGGTGCCCATGTCGGCTTCCACCTCCAGTCTGGTGCAGTTATCCAACGTCCGCATCGACCGGAGCGGGCGCACGATCCTGCGTGACGTGTCGCTGCAGGTGCCCAAGGGCAGCATCACCGCCGTGCTGGGTCCGTCCGGCAGCGGCAAGTCGACCCTGTTGGCGGCACTGACCGGCGAACTGCGCCCGGTCGCTGGCGAGGTCACCCTGTTCGGCAAGCCGATCCCGCAGGACAGCAGCGCGCTGCTGGAAATGCGCAAGAGCGTGGGTGTGCTGCTGCAGGGCAACGGCCTGCTGACCGACCTCACCGTGGCCGAAAACGTCGCGCTGCCGCTGCGTACGCATACCCGCCTGCCGACCGCCGTGCTGCGCCGCCTGGTGGAGATGAAGCTGCATGCGGTGGGCCTGCTGGCCGCTGCCGATGCCTGGCCGCGCGAGCTGTCCGGTGGCATGGCGCGCCGCGTCGCGCTGGCCCGCGCGCTGGCGCTGGACCCGCCGCTGATGATCTACGACGAGCCCCTGACCGGGCTGGACCCGATCGCCTCGGGGGTGATCATGAGCCTGATCCAGCGCCTCAACCACAGCCTCGGCCTGACCAGCATCATCGTCAGCCATCACGTGCACGAGACCCTGCCGATCTGCGACCAGGTGATCGCCATTGCCAATGGCGGCATCGTGTTCCAGGGCACGCCCGAGGCGCTGCAGTCCAGCCAGGACCCGCTGCTGCGGCAGTTCCTGCACGGCCAGCCCGATGGCCCCATCCCGTTCGATGCCGCGCCGCGCGCGAGGGTCGCCTGATGCCGTTCGTTCAAGCCACCCGCTCGCTGGGCCGCGCCGGCCTGTTCTCGCTGACCGTGCTGCGCGGTTCGCTGCCGACCCGTGATTTCCTGGCCGAGCTGACCCGCGAGATCTACAAGATCGGCGCCCGCTCGCTGCCGATCATCGCCGTCGGTGGTGCCTTCGTCGGCCTGGTGCTGACCCTGCAGGGCTACCGCACACTGACCACCTTCGGTGCGGCCGACGCGCTGTCGACCCTGCTCGGCCTGTCGCTGTACCGCGAACTGGCGCCGGTGCTGACCGCGCTGCTGTTCATCGGCCGCGCCGGCAGCTCGATCGCCGCCGAACTGGGCCTGATGCGCGCCACCGACCAGATCAAGGCCCTGGAGCTGATGGCGATCGATCCAGTCGCCAAGGCCGTGGCGCCGCGCTTCTGGGCGGCGGTGCTGACCGTGCCCCTGCTGACCGGCATCTTCTGCTCGCTGGCGATCAGTGCCAGCTACTTCGAAGCAGTGCACGTGCTGGGCCTGGACAATGGCGTGTTCTGGTCGGCGCTGCGCAACAGCGTCGATTTCTGGGATGACTTCGGCGTGGCGATGCTGAAGTCGGCGATCTTCGGCGGCACCGCCGCGCTGGTCGCCGCCTACGTTGGTTTCCACGCCGAGCCGACCATCGAGGGCACCTCGGTGGCGACCACCCGTGCGGTGGTCAACGCCTCGCTGCTGGTGCTGATGTTCAACTTCGTGCTGTCGGCAATGTTGTTCACCTAACCCCTCCACCGGCGGTGCGCATGCGCGCGCGGCCACCACGACTCGATCAGGTAATCCACATGGCCATCCGCGGTCCCAGACTCGAATTCTCTGTCGGCGCATTCCTGCTGCTGGCCCTGGCCTCGCTGATGGTGCTGGCCGTGGCCTCGACCAACCAGCGCTGGAGCTGGGGCAGCCAGGGCTACGAGCTGAAGGCGCGCTTCTCCCAGGTCGGCCAGCTGCGCAAGCAGGCGCCGGTGAAGATCGGCGGCGTCACCGTCGGCCAGGTCGCCTCGATCGACCTGGATCCGGTGAAGTTCGAATCCATCGTGACCCTGCGCATGGACAGCAAGGTCAAGGACCTGCCGGCAGACACCTCGGCCGGTATCTTCACCAGTGGTTTGCTCGGCGAGAGCTATATCGGTCTGCAGCCGGGCGGTGACCCGGACGTGCTGAAGGCCGGCGACGAGATCGTCTTCACCCAGCCAGCGGTTGACCTGATCCAGCTGGTCGGCAAGTACATGTTCAGTGGCGGCGCCGGTGGTGGCGCAGGCCAGAAGCCCAACGATGGCGCGCAGGCGCCTGCAACGGAACCGCAACCATGAAGATGAAACTGATCCCGGCCCTGCTCGCCTCGACGCTGCTGCTGGCCACGCCGTTCCTCGCCCAGGCCCAGGCCGCCGCCCCCGCCGCAGCCGCGACGCAGGGCCAGGCCGGCAAGGTGGTGATCGATGCCAGCACGCGCATCCTCACCACCCTGCAGCAGCGCCGGAGCGAGTTCAGCAGCAACCCGGCCAGCCTGCGCAGCTACATCGACAGCGAACTGAACCGCACCTTCGACCGCGACTATGCCGCACGCCTGGTGCTGGGCCCGCACGCCCGTGGCGCCTCGGATGCCGACATCAAGCTGTTCGCCGATGCCATGGCCGACAGCCTGATGCAGCGCTACGGTTCGACCCTGCTCAACATCCAGGGCAAGCCGAGCTTCCGCCTGAAGGGTGAAAGCCCGCTGCCGGGCAACCGCGGCGTGCGCGTGAGCACCGAACTGGTGCGCGCCGGCAGCGAACCGACCCCGGTCGAATACTGGATGCGCAACGTGAACGGCCAGTGGAAGATCTTCGACGTCAACATCGAAGGCATTTCCTACGTGCAGACCTTCCGCAACCAGTTCGATACCCCGCTGCGCCAGAAGGGCATCAAGCAGGTGGCCAGCGAACTGCACAGCGGCAGCATGCAGGCCGGGCCCGCGGGCAATGGCAAGTAACGCACTGGCGCTGCTGGAAGGCGACACCCTGCGCCTGCGCGGGGTGCTCGACCGTGCCGCGGTGATTGCACTGTGGCCGCAACTGCAGGCGCTGCCGGCCAAGCTGGCGCGGCTGGAGCTGGGCGAGGTCGAACGCGTGGACAGCGCCGGCCTGGCCCTGCTGGCCGAACTGGCGGCCCGTGCACGCAAGGCAGGCCATGCGCTGGCCATTTCCGGCGCGCCGGCCGGGTACAACGAGCTGAGCGCAGCCTACCGGCTGTCGCCCGACCTGGACTTCAACGCTACTTCTGCTGCGAGCTGACATGAACGTCGTACGCACTTTCCCCCTGATCCTCCTGGCCACCGCCCTGACCGCCTGTGCCGGCAAGCCGGCGCGCAGCGATGTGCCGGTCGCCAGCACCGTGGTTGCCGCCAGCCCTGCTGCCGGGACCCCGGCGGCAACCGTCGATAGCGGCGGCGCCGATGCTGCTCCGGCCGCGTCAGTCGCCAATCCACCGGCGTCCTCCGCACCGACGCCGGCGGCTTCGGCACAGGCCGCGGAGGCCAGCGCACCGAAGACCGCAGCGTCCAACGCCGCCGGCGGCGACGATGATTTCGACGCCCTGTACGGCGGCACCGGCAACACCGGCAGTGCTGCGGCCTACGATCCGTGGGAACCGTTCAACCGCAAGGTGCACAAGTTCAACAATGCGGTCGACCGTGGTGTGGCCCGCCCGCTGGCCACCGCCTATACCCATGTGGTGCCACGCTTCGCGCGTACCGGCGTCAGCAACTTCTTCAGCAACCTGCGTGCGCCGGTGACCATCACCAACCAGCTGCTGCAGGGCCGCGGCGCCGATGCGTGGGACAGCCTCGGCCGCTTCCTGATGAACAGCACGCTGGGCATCGGTGGCCTGTTCGATCCGGCCAGCAAGGCGATGGTGCCGCGTCGCAATGAAGACTTCGGCCAGACCCTGGGGGCCTGGGGCTGGCGGCGTTCGCGCTACGTGGAACTGCCGTTCTTCGGCCCGCGCACCGTGCGCGATGTATTCGGCCTGGCCGGTGACATCCCCTTGTCGCCGATGCGCCGCATCGAGGAAGACAAGATCCGCATCGGCCTGCAGGGCCTGCAGCTGGTCGATACCCGCGCACAGCTGCTGGCGATCGACGATCTGCGCGACACCGCAGTGGACGAATACGCCCTGGTGCGCGATGCGTGGATGCAGCGCCGCAACTACCAGATCGAGAACGATCTGCGCAGCAAGCGCGACCGCGGTCACGACGATGCCAATTCGCCGATCCCGGTCGATGCGATGCCAATGCCGCAGTGGACCCATTGAGGTCACTCATCGGTGCATGAAAAACCCCGCCTCGGCGGGGTTTTTCTTTGGCGCTGTGTTGGGTCGGAGCCCTTTCCCGAGGAAAGGGATCCGACCCCCGGCCCGGTAGGTGCCAACCTTGGTTGGCACGCTGTGCTCAGGCTGCCAGCGCTGCCTCGATGGCCTCGCGCAGGCGTGCGTCGTCGGCGGCCACATCCGGGGCAAAGCGTGCGACAACCTTGCCGTCGCGGCCGACCAGGAACTTCTCGAAGTTCCACAGCACCGCCGGTGCCGGATGAATCGGGATGTCCTTGCTGGCCAGGCGCTCGCGCAGCGGGCCTTCACCGATCGACTGCGGCTGCGCGGCGGTCAGCTGCTGGTACAGCGGGTGGGTGTCCTCGCCAGCCACGCTGATCTTGGAGAACATCGGGAAACTGACATCGTAGGTGAGCTGGCAGAACTGCTGGATCTCGGCCTCGCTGCCCGGCTCCTGGCCAAGGAAGTTGTTGGCGGGGAAGCCCAGCACTTCCAGGCCCTGCGCATGCTTTTCCGCATACAGCGCCTGCAGGCCTTCGTACTGCGGGGTCAGGCCGCACTTGGAGGCGACGTTGACCAGCAGCAGCACCTTGCCCTGGTAGTCGGCAAGCGAGGACGGCTGGCCGTCGATGGTGGTGAGGGAGATATCCTGGATCGGGGTGCTCACGCGGGGGCTCCGGCTACGGTGGGGAATGGCCCACCAGCATAGCGCCGCGCGATGCCGGTGGTGCCGGCCGCTGGCCGGCACAACGATCAATCCACGCAGATCGTGCCCTGCGCCTTGCCATCGTCGATGCGTTGGCGGCAACCGAAGTTCTGGCTGGCATCACGCTGGCAGGTGCCGGACGCCACAACACCGGCCACCAGCTCGCCTTCGGCCAGGCACTGGCCCGTGCAGTCGCTCTTGCGGCTGCACGCCTTGCCGGCGTCGGCATAGGGAATCACGCACTGCTCGCGCTGCAGCCGGCCAAGCCGCTGCAGGGTGCCACCGGCGGCCTGGCAGTCGACGTCGCGTGCTTCGCGGTAGGCCTCGGTGGCTTCCGGTGTTGGAGTTGCCGTATCAGCAATCGGAGGCGCGCTGCTGCATGCACCCAGCAACGCGGCCAGCACAACAACGGCACAGGAGCGCAAGCGCATGTCGATACCCGCCACGGACACAGGGCGCCCAGCATAACCAGGCGCAGGTGCACGGCAAGTGTCAGCCCGCATTGCCGTCCTCGTCGTCCTCCGATGCGCCCAGCTGCTGCATCGGGTCGGGCGTCAACTCCGGCGGCAGCGCGCGCTTGGCCTTGCTGCCCAGCTCGGCAAGCCGGCGGGCGCGGCTGATGGCCGACTGCGGCGAGTCGATCAGGCGATTGCGCGCATCGGCGTAGGCCTTGGCGGCATCGTCCAGCTTGCTGCCCATGGCATTGAAGTCCTTCAGGAAACCGGTCAGCGCGTCCAGCACCAGACCGCCGGCCTCGCTGATCTTCAGCGCCTGCTTCTGCACCTTGTCGCGCGTCCACAGGCGCTCGGCCACGCGCAGCAGTGCCATCAAGGTATTGGGCGAGGCGAACACCACGCGGTTGTCGAAGGCGTACGCCTGCAGGCCGCCATCAGCGCCCAGTGCAGCCGACAACGCACCCTCGATGGGAACGAAGGCAATGGTGATGTCCAGAGTCTCGCTGCCCAGTGCCTTCGGATAGTTCTTCTCGCCCAGGTCCTTCACGTGCTGGCGCAGCGCAACCGCGTGCCGCCGCAGCGCATCTTCGGACTGCTCCGGGGTTGCGGCGTTCATTGCTTCCTGCCAGGCGATCAGGTTCACCTTGCTGTCGATCACCACGCTGCGTTCGTCGGGGAACCGCACCACCACGTCCGGTCGCAGGCGCGCACCTTCGTCATCCACGGCATGCTTCTGCCGCTGGTAGTGCACGCCCTCTTCCAGGCCGGACCCGCGCAGTACGTTGTCGAGCATCAGCTCGCCCCAATCGCCACGGACCTTGGCATTGCCCTTCAGCGCATTGGTCAGCGCCGATGCCTGCGCGGCCATGTCCTGGTTGAGCGTCTTCAGTTCGCCCACCGCTCCCAGCAGGCTGGCGCGCTGGCGTGCTTCCTCGCCATACAGGGTATCGACGCGGGTGCGGAAATCACCCAGCTTGTCGGCGAACGGCTTGAGCAACCCCTCGATATCCGCGCGCGACTGCACCGTGGCCTGCCGCACGTTCTTCTCGAACTGCTGTCCACGTTCGTCGAACACCTTGCCCGCCAGTTCGGCGAAGGCGCCGGACAGCTTTTCCTTGGCGGTATCGAGATAGCTGCGCAGTTCGGCACTGGCCCGTTCGGAATGCTGCAGATTGGCCACCGCGCGCGCATGTTCACCGTGCAACTGCTGGTAGCGCTGCTGCGCCTGCTGCAGTTCGCTGCGGGTATCGGCAACGGCAGCGCGCGCCTGCGCCAGGGCCGCTTCGCGTTCGGCCAGTTGTGCTTCGCGACTGGCCGACAGCGCCGCTTCGCGCTCCACCCGGGCGGTCAGCGTGGTGACCGCCTGTGCGTGCTGCTGGCTGCGGCCCCGTTCGTTCTCCAGTTCCGCGCCCAGCGCATCGAGGCGGCCACGCAGCTGGCCGGCATCGACCAGGGTGAGACGATGCTGTTCGCGTTCGCTGTCCAGCTGCCGCTGCACGTCGTCGGACGCTGCGTTACCGGGGCTCCGACGCCACAGCAGCAACAGCGCGACCAGGGTCGCCAGCAGCAGGACCACCGCCAGGATCATGAGGACTTCGATATTCATGCGATCAGTTTAGCCCCGCTGCGCTAGGCTGGGTCGGTCTGCCCCGGAAGCCCCCATGCTCGCTCTGTACGGAAAGCCCAGCTCCATCAACGTGCGCAAGGTGTTGTGGCTGTGTGCGGGGCTCGATCTGCCGCTGCAGCACGAGCCTGCGCCGCCAGCGGAGCTGCTGGGCACATTGAACCCGAACCGGCAGGTGCCGGTGCTGCGCGATGGCGACTTCGTGCTGTGGGAGTCCAACAGCATCTGCCGCTACCTGGCCATGCGCGCTGGCCGTGACGACCTGCTGCCCATCGCGGCGCAGGGCCGCGCCCGGGTCGAGCAGTGGATGGACTGGCAGGCCAGCGATCTCAACAGCGCCTGGCGGCATGTGTTCATGGCGCGCGTGCGCCAGCATCCGAACTACCCGGACGATGCCCGCGCCGAGGCCAGCCTGGCGCAGTGGAACCTCTTGATGGGCGTGCTCGACGCGCAGTTGGCCGGTGGTCATGCGCACGTGGCGGGCAACACCTTCACTCTCGCCGACATCGTGCTGGGGCTGTCGACCCAACGCTGGCGCAGCACGCCCGGCACCAAACCTGCACTGCCACACCTCGCGGCGTGGTTCGAACGCCTGCGCGGACAGCCCGGCTTCACCGAGTACGTCGACAACGGCGTCGCCTGAGGCAGGGGTCAGATCCCTTCCCCAAAGGGAAAGGGATCTGACCCCAGGAGCGGACCCCAACGGCGCAGGAAGGGCCTGGCCTTACCAGCCTTCCAGCACGATCTTGCCCCTGGCGCGGTGGCTCTCCAGCAGTGCGTGGGCGCGCCGCAGGTTGGCCGCGTCGATGCGGCCGAAGTGCTCGCCCAGCGTGGTCTGCAGCACGCCGGCGTCAATCAGCTCGGCCACCCGGTTCAGCAGGTCGTGCTGGCGCTGCATGTCGGCAGTGCGGTACAGCGGCCGGGTGAACATCGACTCCCAGTGCAGTGACAGCGCCTTGCGCTTGAGCGCCATCACATCCACCTGGCCCGGGTCGTCGATCAGGCCGAACTGGCCCTGCGGCGCCAGCAGTTCCACGATCTGCGCGTAGTACTGGTCGGAGTGGGTCAGGCTGGCCACGTGCTGCACTTCGCTGATGCCCAGCCGGGCCAGGCCCTCGGCCAGTGGCAGGTTGTGGTCGATCACATGATGGGCGCCCATCGCATACGCCCAGTCCTGGGTATCCGGGCGCGAAGCGGTGCCGATCACCGTCAGTTTCGTCAGCTTCCGCGCCAGCTGCACCAGGATCGAACCAACGCCGCCCGCAGCGCCGATCACCAGCAGGGTCTGGCCCTCACCACCGCCTTCGGGAATGCGCAGGCGGTCGAACAGCAGCTCCCAGGCGGTGATCGCGGTCAGTGGCAGTGCGGCGGCGGCGGCATCGTCAAGACTGGCAGGCTTGCGGCCGACGCTGCGCTCGTCCACCAGCTGGTACTCGGCGTTGCTGCCCGCGCGATCGATCACGCCGGCGTAGTAGACCGCGTCGCCGGGCTGGAACAGGGTCACCTCGCTGCCCACCGCATCGACGATGCCGACCGCATCCCAGCCCAGCACGCGCGGGCCATCGGTGGCCACGCCACGACGGACCTTGGTGTCGACCGGGTTCACCGCCACCGCGCGTACCGCCACCCGCAGGTCGCGCGGGCCGGGCTGCGGCAGGTCCAGTTCAATGTCGATCAGGGCCTGCGCATCATCGATCGGCAGGCCGGCTTGGGTATAGGCAATGGCGCGCATGGCAGCGGTCCAGTGGGGAAGGAGGTGACAGGTTGCGCCGCGCACGGTCGCTCGGAAAGGCGCAGAATCGGGCAGCACTTTCACTCCGGCAATGAAGATGATCCGCTTCGACGATCTGCAGCTGTTCGTCCGCACGGCCGCGCTGGGCAGCTTCTCGCAGGCGGCCCGCGAGGCCGATCTGCTGCCCGGACAGGTGGCCGCGGCGGTGGCGCGGCTGGAGCGCGAGCTGGACCTGCGCCTGTTCGTGCGTACCACCCGCAGCCTGCGCCTGACCGGCGAGGGCGCGCTGTACCTGCCGTACGCGCAGGAGGTACTGGCCACCCTGCGCGAAGGCCAGGCCCGCGTGCAGGGTGAGGACACCGAGCTGCACGGCACCCTGCAGCTGTCGGCACCGTCGGACTTCGGCCGCAACCTGCTGCTGCCATGGCTGACGGCCTTCCGCACCGCGCACCCTCGGTTGCGGCTGCACCTGCGCCTGTCAGACGAGGTCGCCGACGTGTTCCGCGACCCGGTCGACGTGGCCATCCGCATCGGTCACTTCGACGATGCCAACTACGTTGCCTTGCCCCTGCTGGAAGGCAACCGGCGTGTGCTGGCGGCCTCGCCCGACTATCTGCGCCGGCATGGCACGCCCACGCGCCTGGACGAGCTGCGCGAACATTCCTGCCTGGTCTACCAGCTCAGCGGCCGCGCCTACGATCGCTGGTCGTTCGAGGTCGACGGGCGCCGCAGCGTAGTTCCCGTGCGCGGCCCCCTGGTCTGCGACGACGCCGACGTGGTGCGGCGCTGGGCGGTGGCCGGCGAAGGCATCACCTACAAGTCCTGGCTGGATCTGCGCGAGGACGTGCTGGCCGGGCGCCTGCAGCTGCTGCTCGACGGGGTCGGCAGCCACATTCCGCTGCAGCTGGTGTGCCCGCACCGCAAGCAGTTCTCGCCAGCGGTACGGCAACTGCATGCGCAGCTGCGCCAGCACCTGCAACCGCTGCTGTCTGGCATGCCGGTGGGGCCCGCCAGCCCCCTGTCGCCCGCCGTGGCGCTGGCCGACAATGGCGGCCCCCCGTAACAAGAGAGCACCGCCATGCCGTGGATGGGCATCCAGGACCTGTGGACGTTTCTGGTCGCCGTGCTGGTGTTTCTCGCCCTGCCCGGCCCCGGCACCTTCACCCTGCTGACCGCCACCGGACGGGGAGGCGTGCGCGGCGGCTACACCGCGCTGGCCGGCCTGCTGGTCGGTGACCAGATCCTGATGTGGCTGGCGCTGGCCGGCGTGGCCGCACTGCTCAAGGCCAACCCGCTGGTGTTCCACGCCGTGCAGTATCTCGGTGCGGCCTACCTGGTATGGGTCGGCATCAGCCTGCTGCGCACGCCCAGGCATGAGGGCGGCGACGCTGGCCCGATCCGCATGCAGCCCGGCCGCTATTTCCAGCAGGCGATCCTGGTCAGCCTGCTCAACCCGAAGGCGATCCTGTTCTACATGGCCTTCCTGCCGTTGTTCATCGATCCCAAGGCGCACCAGGGCATCGCCACCTTCGCGGCGCTGGCCGGCATCATCCTGGTGGTCAGCATCGCCTACTGCTCGATGCTGATCGGCGTGGGCAACCTGGCCCGTCGCCGGTTGATCCAGCACCCGCGCATCAGCGACGCATTGCGCCGCGTGGCCGGCCTGTTCCTGGTGGGGTTCGGCATCCGCCTTGGGCTCAACGGCTGATACCGCCGTCGAGCAGGCTCTGGCGCTGCATCTGCCAACCAAGGTTGGCCTCTACCAGAGCGCGGGATCCGGTAGTCGCCAACCTTGGTTGGCGCTGGCCTGGTTGCTGCAGCGCCGCCGTGGCCGGGAGGGCGCGCTATGCTGGCCTTCCCTGCCGAATGGACGCGCGTGGATGGCCCGCTTGGCCCGCTGTACCCTGCCCTTGCTGCTGCTGGCCGGCACCGCCTCCGCCGGCACCGTGCAGGATCATCGCTGCCTGACCGGCGGCCGCAATGACAGCATCCATCTGGAGTGGCGCTGGCTGGAGGACGGCCAGTCCGACGTGCGCTACGCCGGCCAGCGCGAGCGCCTGCCGTTGCGCCGGGTTTCGCTGGAAACGACGGTGCTGGCGGAGGATCGCCCCTACCAGTTCGACAGCGTCTGGGAAGAGCACATCGACGGGCGCCTCAACGGCCGCTACCTGCTGAGCACGCAGGGCGCGCTGGTGCTGGATCTGCGCTACGAGCGTGCCCGTGACGGCCGCACCACCTCCTTCCACGACGACCCCGAAGCCTGGCAGGAAGACGGCTGCCACTGGCCCGGCACTCCCTGACGCGGGCGCGGTACCGGAGCCCCACCGCCTTTTATGCCGATTCCGGCGGCCTGCTCGCGGTGCAGCGCGCGACGTGGCGGGTATGACCCCCGTCAGTGGTAATGCTGCGCTGCGTTCGGTCACACTCGGGAACTTGTCGTTCTTAGTCACCCCTTCCGAGGCCTGCATGTCCCTGTTCCGGCGCAAGTCCCTAGATTCCGTCACCGTCCACGAAGCCGGCAGGCGCCTGATCCCGACGCTCAGCTGGCCGCACCTGATCGCGCTGGGCATCGGTGCCATCGTCGGTACCGGCATCTACACGCTGATCGGCGTGGGTGCCAACCTGGCCGGCCCGGCCGTGCTGATCTCCTTCGCCATCGCCGGCGCGGTCTGTGCCTGCGCGGCGCTGTCCTACGCCGAGCTGTCGACGATGATGCCGGCCGCCGGCAGTGCCTACACCTACAGCTACAGTGCGCTGGGCGAGGTGTTCGCCTGGGTGGTGGGCTGGAGCCTGATCCTGGAGTACTCGCTGGTGGTGAGTACGGTGGCGGTGGGCTGGTCCGGCTACTTCGTCGGCTTCCTCGAATGGGTGCACACCCAGTTCGGCTGGAACGTGCATCTGCCTGCCGCGCTGGCCGCCGGCCCGCACGTGGATGGCGGCGTGATCAACCTGCCGGCGATCATCATCACCTGGCTGGTGGCCGGCATGCTGATGGCCGGCACCAAGGAAAGCGCCACGCTCAATGCCATCCTGGTGGTGTTCAAGCTGATCGCGCTGGCGATCTTCGTGGCCGTGGCCCTGCCCGCGTTCGACAGCGCCAACCTGCAGCCGTTCATGCCCTACGGTTTCGCCAAGTCGATGGGCCCTGATGGCGTCGAGCACGGCGTGATGGCGGCCGCGGCGATCATCTTCTTTGCCTTCTACGGCTTCGATGCGATCTCCACCGCCGCGGAAGAAACCAAGAACCCGGGCCGCGACCTGTCGATCGGCATCATCGGTTCGATGATCGGCTGCACCATCGTCTACGTGCTGGTGGCGCTGGCCGCGGTGGGTGCGATGAGCTACGCGGTGTTCGGCCACAGTGCCGAACCGCTGGCCCTGATCATGCGCCAGCTGGGCCATCCGACCGCGGCGATGGTGATCGGCGTGATCGCGATCATCGCGCTGCCGACCGTACTGCTGGCATTCCTGTACGGCCAGAGCCGCATCTTCTTCGTCATGAGCCGCGACGGCCTGCTGCCGCGTGGCCTGTCCAAGGTCAATGCGCGTACCGGCACGCCGGTGGCGACCACGCTGTTCACGGCGGTGGTGGTGTCGGCCCTGGCCGGCGTGGCACGCCTGGACGAGATCGCCGCACTGGCCAACGCCGGTACCCTGGCCGCGTTCACTGCCGTGGGTGTCTGCCTGGTGGTGTTGCGCCTGCGCGAGCCGAACCGCGAGCGCAGCTTCCGCACCCCGGCCGCCTTCGTGGTGGGCCCGCTGGCTGCGCTGGGCTGCATCTACCTGTTCCTCAGCCTGCCGCACAGCACCCAGCTGTATTTCCTGCTGTGGAACGTGGCCGGCCTGGTGCTGTACTTCCTGTACAGCCGCCGCCATGCATTGATCGCGAAATAAACGGTTCACCGGTCGTGCCGGCCGCTGGCCGGCACGACCGCAGGGCGGTCAACCGCCCTGCTTTGCCGCGTAATCCTGCGCCTGGCGCATCACCCGCAGCAGGTTGCCGCCCCAGATGCCGGCAATCTGCTTCTCGGTATAGCCCTTGCGCAACAGCCAGGCGGTGATCTTCGGCAGCTGGCTCACGTCAGGCAGGTCACTCAGGCCACCGCCACCATCCCAGTCCAGGCCGATACCCACATGTTCGGGGCCGACCACCTTGAGGATGTGCTCGAAGTGGGCGAAGAAGTCGTCCAGGCTGGCGTGGCGCACCGGGTGCTCGTGATCGAGCGCCTGCTCGGCTTTCAGCAGCGCAACACCCTGCTCGATGCCCATGCCTTCCCAGCCGCCCAGCTGCTTGCTCAGCGCTTCTTCGGCCTGCTTGCGCTCGGGCGTCCTGGCGGTGTCGATCAGGTAACCACCATAGGCGTTCACCTGGATCACGCCACCGGCCTTGGCCAGCTTGCGCAGGCGCGCATCGTCGAGATTGCGCGGGTGGTCGTAGACCGCCTTGGCCGAGCTGTGTGACAGCACGAACGGCACCGGCATCATCGCCAGAAGGTCGTCGAACACCGCGTCCGAGGCATGCGACTGGTCAATCACGATGCCCAGCTTCACCGCTTGCCGCACCAGCTCCTTGCCCGCCGGGCTCAGGCCCTTCCACTCCGCGCCCTTGGGATCGGTGGCCGAATCGGCGAACTCGTTGTTGGCGAAGTGCACGGTGCTGAGCAGGCGCAGGCCGGCACGGTGGTAGAACGAAAGCAGGCTCGGGTCTTCCACCAGCGGGCTGGCGTTTTCCATGCTGATGTAGACCACGCGCTTGCCGGCAGCCTTGATCCGCGCCGCGTCATCGGCATTCAATGCCAGCGCGAAGCGCTCGGAATTGGCCGCCAGCATCTCGCGGATTTCCAGCAACCGCTGCAGGCCGTGGTCACGCTCGGCCAGATGGGCGGCGGCGGTGCGGTCGCCCTGATCGGTATAGATCGCCCAGAAGCCGCCATCGAGCGCGCCCTCGACCATGCGCGGGTAGTCCACCTGCGAAAGGGCGTTACGGTCGTGGCGTTGCTCGATGTCGAAGCCGCTGCGGCCGAAGTTGGCCGGCGTATCCAGATGGCTGTCGAGCGTGACCAGGCGCTGCTGCAGGGACTTGGCGCGGGCCAGTTCCTGCGCACTGAACTCGATGGCATGGGCGGACAACGGCGCACCCAGCGCCAGGGCAAGCACGAAAGACAGGTGGCGCAACGAAGGCATGGGCTCTCACCGCGAATGGGAAGAGCCCGACCATAGCGCTGCGGCCCGCCATTTAGTAGAGCCGCGCGCCCTCATCCATGGGCGCTATTCTCACCAACGCGTCGCAGTGCGCGCAAAGCTGGCCGCCGGGCAGTGGACATGGTCCGTGCCCGGCGAACGCAGAAGCCGACCGTCAGTCCACCACGCGGCAGAACACGGCCTTGAGGTAACGCGATTCCTGCACATGGGCCATGAACGGATGGTCCGGACCGGCGCCGGCCACCTTCAGGATCTGGATGGTGCGGCCGGAGAAATAGGCCGCGCGGCGCAGCATGTCGAGGAACTGATCCTCGGCCACCAGGCCGGTGCACGAGAAGGTGGCGAACAGGCCACCCGGCTTGACCACGCCCAGCGCCAGCTTGTTCATGTCCAGGTACTTCTTCAGCGCAGTGATGACCTGGTCGCGGTCGCGGGTCATCTTCGCCGGGTCCAGGATCACCACGTCGTACTGCTCACCGCGGTTGGCGGCATCACGCAGCCACGGGAAGATGTCGGACTGGATGAACTTCGGGCGCACATTGTTCAGGCGCGAATTGCCCTTGGCGATCTGGATGACGTCCTCATCGATGTCGATGCCGACCACCTCCGAGGCGCCACGCGCTGCTGCGTACACGGCGAAGCCGCCGGTATTGCAGCACAGGTCCAGTACGCTCTTGCCTTCCACCTGCTGGCTCAGCCACTCGCGGTTCTCGCGCTGATCGGCGAAGAAGCCGGTCTTGTGCGCACCGGCCGGGTCGGCGCGGAACTTGATGCCGTACTCGGTGATCACCGACGCTTCGGTGGTGGTGTTGCCGTGGAAGTCGAAGCTTTCCTGCTTCTGCACGTGCTCGTCGGCGAAGCTGTGGAAACGGCAGCCCGGGAACTGCTCGCGCAGCGCGTCGTAGATCCACTCGCGGTGGCGGAACATGCCGGCGGCGAAGAATTCGACCACCACCAGGTCGCCGTAGCGATCCACCACCAGGCCGGACAGGCCGTCGCCTTCGCTGTGCACCACGCGCCAGGCGTCGGACACCGCATCGAGCTTCAGCACCTCACGGCGCAGCGACACCGCCTGGGCGATCTTGCGCGAGAACCAGCCGGCATCCACCGGCACGTTCTGGTCGGTTTCAAGGATGCGCACGGCAATGCGCGAGTGCCCGTTGTAGAACCCGCGGCCAATGAACTCGCCATCGATGCCGACCACGTCGACGATGGAACCGGGCTTGGGCCGGACGGTCGGCTTCTCGACCAGTTTCTGGAAGATCCACGGGTGGCTGGAGCGCCACGCATTCTTGAGGCGGACAATCGGAAGGGGGGTATTCATCCACCTATTGTAAACCGGGCGCCGGGGTCGGATCCCTGCAGGGGCGCTGACCTCGGCCGGTATGCCAACCAGGGTTGGCATCTACCAGGGCGGGGTTGGCACGTACCGGAGCGGGATAGGCACGGGAACGGGGTCGGAGCCCCTGCGGGGATCCGACCCCTGCCCCGGGGTATTTGACGGCAGCCCGGCCAGGCCGCAGAATCGGCGCCAGAAGGGGAGTAGCTCCCAGACGTTGTCGCCGTCATTTCGAGCCCGCAGGCTCCGGTGCAACGGCAGTTCCAGCCGACTGGAACTGCGAGCGAGACCTTCGCCGTACTGGCGAAGCTCTGTCCCTGGATCCCCCTCCCGATCCTCCGTTGCAGATCCTCGCCGTCCGGCCTGGCATTCATCTTTCCAACGGACATTCCCAATGCAGACGATCGGTAACGTGTGGTTGTGGGGCGGCTTCGCAGCGGTGGTGGTCATCGCCCTGCTGGTCGACCTCGTGTTGATGCGCCATGGTGGACCGCACAAGGTCACCTTCAAGGAGGCCCTGTGGTGGTCCATCGGCTGGGTCGCGCTGGCCCTGCTGTTCAACGCCGGCCTCTGGTACTACCTGAATGAGACCGCCGGCCAGGTCGTGGCCAACAAGGTCGGCCTCGAATTCCTGACCGGCTACCTGGTCGAGAAGGCGCTGGCGGTCGACAACATCTTTGTCTTCCTGATGATCATGAGCTACTTCGCGGTGCCGGAGGAACAGCGCCAGAAGGTGCTGATCATCGGCATCCTGGGTGCGATCGTGCTGCGTACGATCATGATCTTCGCCGGTAGCGTGCTGATCAGCCAGTTCCATTGGCTGCTCTACGTGTTCGGCGCCTTCCTGCTGTTCACCGGCTGGAAGATGTGGTTCGCGGCCGGCCAGGAGCCGGACCTGGAGACCAACCCGGCGCTGCGCTGGATGCGCAAGCACCTGCGCCTGCTGCCGGACTACGCCGGCAACGCGTTGAGCGTGAAGCGCGACGGCGTGCGCTGGTTCACCCCGCTGTTCGCGGTGCTGATCCTGATCGCGGTCACCGACGTGATCTTTGCCGTGGACAGCATCCCGGCGATCTTCGCGATCACCACCGACCCGTTCATCGTGCTCACCTCCAACGTGTTCGCGGTGCTGGGCCTGCGCGCGATGTTCTTCCTGCTGGCCGGCATGGCCGACCGCTTCCACCTGCTGCCGTATGGCCTGGCGCTGGTGTTGGCCTTCATCGGCATCAAGATGATGATCATCGACCTGTTCAAGATTCCGACCCCGGTCTCGCTGGGCGTGGTGGCGGTGATCATCGCCGCCACCGTGGTGCTGAGCCTGAAGTACCCGCCGAAGGAAGGCGACGGCCAGGCCTGAGCCTGACCTGCCGGACGCTGCGGCCAGCGGGATTGTCCCGCCGGCCGCACCCCACTCTCCCGCAGCGGTGGCCTTGGTTTCGCGCCAGTCACCGCCATTGCTGAGGTATGGACAACAACGCGCCCCTGCCCGCCGGCGACGTGCCGGCCCCCCGCAATGACCGCTCGCGCATCCTGCGGGCGTTCAATGTCAGCCTGGCCGCCGTGCTGGTGCTGGTGGCCGTGTTCGCCCTGCAGGGCACGTTCGACTGGCGACCGTGGGCGGTCGCGCCGCTGGAACCCAAGGGCCTGCTCGGCCTGATCGGAGGCCCGATGCTGCATGCCTCGGTCGAGCACATCGCCGCCAACAGCATCGCCATCCTGATCCTCGGCACCCTCGCCGGCAGCGTCTATCCGAAAGCCACGGTACGCGCCCTGCCCCTGCTGTGGCTGGGTTCGGGCCTCGGCGCATGGATGCTGGGCAATCCGGGCAGCGTGCACCTGGGCGCCAGTGGCGTGACCCATGGCCTGATGTTCCTGCTGGCCAGCCTCGGCCTGCTGCGCCGCGACCGTGCTGCGATCGCCACCGGCCTGATCGGCATGCTGTTCTACGGCGGCATGCTGATGACCGTATTGCCGCACGCCGACGGCGTGTCCTGGCAATCGCACATGGGCGGCGCCTTCGCCGGCATCATCGCCGCGCTGCTGTTCCGCAATGCCGACCCCCTGCCGCCGCGCCAGCGCTACAGCTGGGAAGACGAAGAAGACGAAGCCGAGCCGCTGGCCGACGACGAACTGGAGCCGCCGTCACCGCAGCGCGTGCCGGTGCTGTGGCAGCCGCGCGAGGGGCAGGACTACGTGGTGATCCCGTTCCGCCGGCCGGACGAACCGCGCGGTTGATCGGAGGACGGGGTCGGATCCTCGAAGGGCTCCGACTCCATCCGCATGCCAACCACGGTTGGCATCTACCAGAGCACGCAACCCGGTAGCCGCCGACCCTGGTCGGCACTCATGCATCCGGCGCTCATGGCCCTGCGGATCCCCTGTGCCAACCAAGGTTGGCACCTACCAACAAGGTTGGCACCTACCACCGGCGCATCAGTTCGCCGCGTTCGCTGCCGCACCCATCCCATCCACCGCCTGCCGGCCCAACGCCGGATCGTCGGTGAAGAAGGCATCGATGCCGGTCGCCAGATAGGCGCGCATCTCGGCGATCGAGCCCTCGGCGTTGCGCGCGGTGTCGGCGCCCTTGCGCAGGTTGCTGGGCTGGAAGTGGTTTTCCGGGCGGAAGGTGTACGGAATCACCATCAGGCCGGCCGCATGCGCATCACGCACCAGCGACGTCGGCGTGCCCAGCGCGCCCTTGGCATCCAGTGGAATGATCGAACGCAGCTCGGGGCCGATGCCATCGGCATAGCCGGCGATGTCCTTCAGGCCGGCCGGGGTCATCATCTGTGCGTAGGTGAGCGTGCCGCCGGCCTTGGCGATGTCGGCCGGCTGGGTATCGCCCTTCCACAGCAGCTGCAGCAGGCGGATGTTGCTGCCGCGACCGATCTTGCCATGCAGGTAGCGCAGGTTGGCGGTCTCGAACGACTGGATGGTGACCGGGCCGACATTGGTGTACGCGTTGCCACGCAGCGCGGCCAGCAGCTTGTCCTCCATCGGCAGGCCGATGGACTGGAAGTAGGTCGGGTGCTTGATCTCCGGCACCAGGCCGATGCCGCGGTTGGCGCGCCCGGCCTGCTGCACCAGGAAGGCCAGGATCTCGTCCAGGCTGGCGATGCGGAACTGGCCGTCGTAGGCGGTGCTGCGCAGTTCCGGCAGGCGCTCACGGGCGTACAGGGTCTTCAGCTCGGCCAGGGTGAAGTCTTCGGTGAACCAGCCATCGACCTTCTGCCCGTCGATCACCTTGCTGGTACGGCGGCTGGCGAACTCCGGATGCGAGGCGACGTCGGTGGTGCCACCGATCTCGTTCTCGTGGCGGGCCACCATCACCCCGTCCTTGGTCATCACCAGGTCCGGTTCGATGTAGTCGGCGCCATCGGCAATCGCCTGCGCGTACGACGCCAGGGTGTGCTCGGGCAGCAGCGCGCTTGCCCCGCGATGGCCGTAGACCGACACCTTGGGTGCGGCCGGGGTGGAGGATTCAGCACTCATGGCCACCGATGGTGCCACGGCCAGCGACAACAGCAACGCACAACCCCACGACTTCACTGCGACTTCCCCAAGCGGTATGTGATGGGCGTCAGTATGCGGCGGCAATGTGACAGGTGGGGGAAGCACGGGGTCGGATCCCCGCAGGGGCTCCGACCCCGTGTATCCGGTAGTCGCCGACCTTGGTCGGCGCTCTGCCAGCGGGCGTCCGTGCCCCCGGACGCCCTGTGCCTGTGCCTGTGCCTGTGCCAACCAAGGTTGGCACCTACCAGAGCGTGAAAGGTTGGCACCTACCAGAGCGTGAAAGGTTTGCACCTACCAGAGCGTGAGCCGCGCGGTTGATCGGTGTCGGGGTCAGAGCTCCTTCGGGGATCTGACCCCGGCCTTATTTGCCGATGCAGAAGCTGGAGAAGATCCTTCCCAGCAGATCATCGGCACTCATCTGCCCGGTGATCTCGCCCAGCGCATCATGGGCCAGGCGCAGTTCCTCCGCCGCCAGCTCCAGGTGTTCGTGGACCAGCTCGCCATCGGCGCGCTGCGCATGTTCCTGCGCGCGTTCGATCGCATCCACATGGCGGGTACGCGCCGAGAATTCGCCATCCACCTGCTCGCCCGCCCCGGCGCTGGCGATGCTGCGCAGGCGCGCATGCAGGTCTTCCAGGCCGGCACCGGTGGCAGCCGAGACGAACACGCGGTCCGGATCGTCCAGCGCCGGCAACGCATCCAGCAGGTCCGACTTGTTGTGGATGTAGACCTTGTGCGGCACCGCCGCCACGGCCTCGCCCAGCGCCGCTTCACCGGCCGCCGGATCGCGTGCATCCAGCACGATCAGCGCCAGGTCGGTGCGCTCGATTTCCACATGGGCGCGGCGCATGCCTTCGCGTTCGATGGCGTCGCCACCATCGCGCAGGCCGGCGGTGTCGACCAGGGTCAGCTCCAGGCCATCCAGGCGGATGGTTTCGCGCAGCGTGTCGCGAGTGGTGCCAGCGATGTCGGTCACGATGGCGCGTTCGCTGCCGGCCAGGGCATTGAGCAACGAACTCTTGCCGGCGTTGGGCGGGCCGATCAGCACCGCATGCAGGCCGTCGCGCAGGCGGCGGCCGCGTTCGGCGTCGCGGCGCAGCAGGGCCAGATCACCGCGCGCCTGCTCCAGACCGCGCCGCACCTGCGCGCCACCGAGGGTATCCAGCGGTTCGTCGGCGAAATCGATGGCCGCTTCCACATGGATGCGCAGCAGTACCAGCTGCTCGACCACAGCGTCGATGCGGCGCGAGAACACGCCATCGAGCGAGCGGCGCGCAGCGCGTGCGGCGCGGTTGTCGCCGGCCGCGATCAGGTCGGCGATGGCCTCGGCCTGGGCCAGGTCCAGCTTGCCGTTGAGGAACGCGCGTTCGCTGAACTCACCCGGCCGCGCCTGGCGCGCACCGAGCGCGATGCAGCGCGCGACCAGGTGCTGCAGCAGCACCGGGCTGCCATGGCCCTGCAGCTCCACCACTTCTTCGCCGGTGAAGCTGTTCGGTGCCGGGAACCACAGCACGATGCCATCGTCGATGACCTCACCGTCGGCATCGCGCAAGCGCGCGTAGTGCGCGTGGCGCGGGCGCAGCGCAGGCGCACCCAGCGCATTGGCGATCGCCGCAGCGCGCGGGCCGGACAGGCGCAGCAGGCCGACACCACCGGCGCCTGGCGCGCTGGCGATGGCCACGATGGTGTCGGTACGGATCGCGTCGTTCATGGCTCAGAGCTTCTCCAGCTGCGCGCGCGCCTGCGCCGCACCGCTGCCCTGCGGCTGCAGCGCCAGGTAGGTGGTGTAGGCCTGCTTGGCCTTGGCCCTGTCGCCCGCGTTGAAGTAGGCGTCGCCCAGATTCAGATAGGCCACGGCACGCGAGGGGTCGATCTTCAGCGTGTTCTCCAGCCAGCGCGCCGCTTCTGCGTAGCGCTGCTGGCGGTAATAGACGAAGCCGAGGTTGTTGGCGGCCTGGGCGAAGTCCGGGCGCAGCTTCAGCGCCTCGGTGAACTGCGCTGCCGCCTCGTCGTACTGCTTTTCGCGGTACAGCTGCAGGCCACGGTCGTTGGCTTGCTGCGCGCGCTGGCGGTCAGAGGCCGGGCCGGCAGTGGGCACCACCAGCCTGGCCTTGCCGCCCTGCAGGTCGGCCACGGTCACCGGTGCCTGGCTGCCCTTGGCCTCGCTGGCAGCATCAACCTTGTTGTTCAACGCGATCGCATCGGCGGTCAGCTGGCGCGTATCGGCGTTGAGGAATTCCTGGCTGTCCGGCACCTGGAATACGAACTCGCCGCCCTGCGAACCGGGCAGGCTGCCGAAGGCTGGGGTCTGGTGCGAGACCGCCGACACCGCCGGCGCCACATAGGCGGCCAGCTCGGTACCGGTGATCAGGCCGTCGCCGTTGAGGTCGCCCTTGCCGGCCAGCGCCTGCAGCAGCACCCAGGTGAACACCGAGTGGCCGTTCGGGCCGGCATCGGCCACCTGCTGGTCGGCACCACCGGCGGTCAGCATCTGCCGCGCGCTGCGACGCGCGTTCTCGCGCAGGAACGACGACGACGATGGGCCACCACGGGTCAGGCCCAGGCCGCTGTAGCAGGCATCCATCACGAACATCACATGCTTGGCCTGCATGCTTTCGGCGATGTTCTGGATGTCGGTCATCGCAATCGCGTCGGTCGCGAATTCCTTCGGATCCGAATCGACCGGGATGATGTAGCCGAGGTCGCGCCCGGAGGCGAGCTGGCGGGTGGCGCCATGGCCGGCGAAGAACACGAACACGCGGTCGTTCTTTCCGGTGCGGTCATCGGCCAGGCGGTCGTGGAAGGCCGCGAGGATGTTGTTGCGGGTGGCCTGCTCGTTCTTCAGCACGATCACCTGCGAGGACGGGAAGCCGAACTGCCCGGTGAGGGTATCGGCCACTGCCTGTGCGTCATGGCTGGCGTACTCCAGCTTCGGCCACTTGGCGTAGTTGTCGATGCCGACCACGATCGCCCACGACTTCTCATAGCCGGTGGTCACCGTGGCAGCACCGGCATCGCCCTTGCGCGCACGGGCGACGGTGAAGTCGCGGCCGTTCCAGCCAGCGAACTGGTAACCATCGGCGATCAGCCGGTCGAGAATCTGCGGCAGCGCCTTCACCGCACGGTCGTGGATGTCGTGGAACAGGATGATGCCGCGCTGTTCCTTGTTCACCTGGTCGAGCACGCGCTGCACGATCGACTCCGGTACCGGGTCGGCCCAGTCCATCGAGTCGATGTTCCACATGATCGACTTCAGCCCGGCTTCGTTGAGCAGCTGCAGGCCTTCGGCATTGCGTGCGCCATACGGGAAGCGGAACAGTGGCGCGCGCTTGCTGTCGACATCCTTCAGCAGCGTGTCGGTGTCGAGCACCTGCTGGCGCAGCGCGTCGCCGGTGGTGCGCGACAGCTGGGCGTGGGTCAGGCTGTGGTTGCCGACCGCATAGCCCTCTTCCATCAGATTGCGGCTGATCTTCGCCATCGGGCCCAGGCTAACCTTGCCATCGGCCTCGACCTTGCCGAGGTTGCGGCCCACTTCGAAGAACACGCCGGGCACGTCGTAGCGCTTGAGGATGGCCACCACTTCATCGGTGTAGGCCTTGTGCGGGCCATCGTCGAAGGTGAGCACCACCGTCTTGGCCGGCAGGTCGCGGCCGAAGATCTCACGGTCGCTGTCCTTCATCGACATCGGGTATGGCTCGATCACGCCATAGTCGCGCAGGATCGCTTCGCGGCTGTAGTCCTTGTGCAGGTGGGCGATGTAGTCGTCCCACTTCTCGCGCTTCAGTTCGATGGCACGGGTGCGTTCGAAGCGGCTGAAGATGCGGGTCAGTTCCTGGTTGTAGTTGCGCTCGATCTCATCGAGCGCTTCCAGGTCCTCACCGATGCGCTGGTGCAGTTTCACCGCCGGCAGCGAGGAATCGGTGCCGACCCGCTCATGCAGGTCACGCAGCACTTCGCGGAAGGCCAGGCGGTCGGCATCGAACAGTTCCGGCGCGGACTCGATGTAGTCCAGCACGGTGCCCAGGGTGGCGAAGCGCTGTGGGCTGGAACCACGCAGCAGGGTGTCGAACTGCGCGGCAATGGCCGTGCGCTGTTCCAGGCCATCGTGGAACAGCTGCTGGCCGACGCGGGTGGAGGTGCCGCGGTCAGCGGCCGACTGCTGTTCCTCGTCGGCCAGCAGCACGATGATCCGGCGATAGCCGTCGAGCTGTTTCTGCAGCGCCGCCAGCAGCGGCGCTGCAGCGGGATCGGCGGCGGCCGCGGCCTGCGCGCTCGGCTGGGTGACGGTGGTCGCCGGTGCCTTCGCGTCCTTGTCGCCACAACCGGCAACAACCAGGGTCAACAACAGCGAGGGCAGGAACAGGCGGAACGACGACGCACGCGGCATGGCGGACTCGAAGGTGGGAGGAGCGGTGTGCAGGCGATTCTAACGCCGCATGCGAAAAGCCCGCCTTGCGGCGGGCTTCTCATCGGTCGGTTGACCGTGAAGAGCGGTCGACCAAGGTCGACCTCTACCTCTTACTTCTTCTTGACCGGGGCCGGAGCGGTGGTGGCCGGGACCGGGTCGCCGCCATGGCGCTTGGTCATCCACCACTGCTGCAGCAGGCCCAGGCCGCCGTTGACCACCCAGTACAGGACCAGGCCGGACGGCATGAAGGCCATCATGACGCCGAACACCAGCGGCATGAACTGCATCATCTTCTGCTGCATCGGGTCCATGCCCGGTGCCGGGGTCAGCTTCTGGGTGAACCACATCACCGCCACGTTGATCACCGGCAGGATGAAGTACGGGTCGCGCGCGGTCAGGTCCTGGATCCAGCCGAACCAGGGCGCCTGGCGCAGTTCGACCGATTCCACCAGCACCCAGTACAGGGCGAAGAAGATCGGCATCTGGATGAGGATCGGCAGGCAGCCGCCCATCGGATTGATCTTTTCCTTCTTGTACAGCTCCATCATCGCGGTCTGGAACTTCTGGCGGTCATCGCCATAGCGTTCCTTCAGCTGCGCGATGCGCGGCTGGAAGCGGCGCATCTTGGCACCGCTCTTGTACTGGGTCGCCGACAGCGGGTACAGCACCAGCTTCAGCAGCACCACCAGGCCGACGATCGCCCAGCCCCAGTTGCCGACCAGCTTGTGCACCTGGTTCAACACCCAGAACAGGCCCTGGCCGATCACCGCCATCATCGAGAAGCGGCTGTAGTCGACCACGCGGTCCAGGCCCGGCACGTCTTCCTTGGCAATCAGGTTGACCAGCTTCGGGCCGACCCACAGGCGGGCTTCGGTGCTGGTGGACTGGCCCGGGGCCACGGTGAAGGCCGGGCCACGCGCTTCGATCAGGTCACGACCGGCCACCTGCGACAGCACGTAGTGCGCGGTCTGGTCCTTCTGCGGGATCCAGGCGGTGAAGAAGTGGTGCTGCAGCATCGCCAGCCAGCCGCCGGTGATGTTCTGGTTCAGCGCGCCGTCGTCCAGGTAATCCTTGAACGCACGACGCTGGTACTTCTTGTCGTTGTCGTACCAGGTGGCGCCGTTGAAGCTGAACGAATCCGGGTTGGTCATGCTCCGCGACAGGATGGTCGGGGTGCGGTCCAGGGTGCGGTAGACGTAGCCGTTCCACGCTGCGGCGCCGGTATTGGTCACCTCGTCCTTGAAGCGCACGGCGTACTCGTTGCGCGAGACGGTCAGGGTGCGCTTGATGGTCACGCCGTTGTCGGCGGTCCACACGAACGGGATCTGCAGCTCGTTCTGGCCCTTGGCCAGCACGAAGTCCGTGGTGTCGCCGACCAGCTTGAAGCCGTCAGCGCCGGGGACCGGGGTGTTCTTGTCTTCGCTGGCCCAGCCACTGATCGCGCTGTACGGATGCGCGGGGTCTTCGGTCAGCAGGCGCACCGGCGGGCTGCCTTCGTCCTTGGTCTGCGGGAACTGCAGCAGCTCGGCGTCGAGCACACGGCCGCCGTCGAGAACCAGGCGCAGCACGTCAGTGGTGACGGTCACGCGCTGGCTGGCCGGGGTGGCACTGGCCTGGGCCTGCACAGCGGCCTGGCCCGGGGCGCCCGGGACCTGTGCGCTGGGAATGCTGCCCGGGGCGGCGCCCGGAACACTCTGTGCGGCAGCCTGGGCCGACGTGGTCGTCGGTGCCGGGGTCGGAGCAGCCTTTTCACGGCTCCACTCCATCCACAGCAGCACGGCCACCATCAGCCAGGCAAAAATGAGGAATACGCGGGTCTGGTTCATCAGCGGACAGGCTCGGCGGGGCCGGGACGCGATGCCGGCTCGGTCAAAGAAGGAGTTGCGATGCCATCAGGCGGCGGCATTGTGCCGTCCACGCCCGGCGCGGGCAATGCACGCAGGCGACGCAGCAGGCGCAGGAAGGCCTGGCGGATCTCGTCGTTGCTGGCGGAACGCGCGGCACTGCGAGCCACGACGACGAAGTCGCCTGGCTGGATTTCGGTACGTGTCTGACGCAGGATGTCGCGCAGGACGCGCTTGATCCGGTTACGCCCAACGGCGTTCGGATCAACCTTGCGGGAAACCGCCAGACCCAGCCTGGCCGGCCGGTCAGCCGGCAGCCAGTGCAGGGTCATCAGCGGATCGGACACACGGCGGGCGCCGTTGAAGACCGTTGAGTATTCGGCACGCGTGCGAACCCGCGCAGAGCGAGGGAATCGCTTGCGCGGGTCTGCAGTATTCACTGTCGAAGGGATTGCGTCTGCCGCGGGGTGCGGCATGGCAATCAGGCGCTCAGGACTTTGCGGCCCTTGGCGCGGCGACGCGACAGGATCTTGCGGCCGTCAGCGGTCTTCATACGGGCACGGAAGCCGTGGTCGCGCTTACGCTTGAGGTTGCTGGGCTGGTAGGTGCGCTTCGTGGCCATTGGGGGCCTCTCGTATGAATGGGACGGAAAGAACCGGAAATTCTAGAGAGGTACCCCGCCCCAAGTCAACCCCTGGCAGCTACGCGAATTCACTGGGCTGTGCAATAGCTGTGGATGTTTTTGTGAATAAGTAGGGGACAAGCATTCCGAAGGCGGACGCTCGGTGGTAGTCTGAGCCATCCATTTCCCCCCTTTCAGGCCTGTGTTTGGGCGCCTTGTCGCGTCCATGCCCCGGCCACCGGACAATTATTGCTGATGGATGCTTGGTCCCGTAGTCTCGAGCGCCTCGAAGCGGAGTTCCCGCCGGAAGACGTTCATACCTGGTTGAAGCCGTTGCAGGCCGATCTGCGCGCGGACAGCCTGGTGCTGTATGCACCGAATGCCTTCATCGTCGACCAGGTCCGCGAGCTGTATCTGGCCCGGATCCGCGAACTGCTGGCTCATTTCGCCGGTTTCAGCGACGTTTTTCTTGAAATCGGCTCGCGCCCGCGCCCTGTGGAGGCGCAGAACGCGCCGGTTTCCACGTCGTCGGCGCATGTGTCCAGCGAACCCCAGGTGCCTTTCGCCGGCAATCTGGACAATCACTACACGTTCGCCAACTTCGTCGAAGGCCGCAGCAACCAGCTGGGCCTGGCCGCCGCCTTCCAGGCAGCGCAGAAGCCGGGCGACCGGGCGCACAACCCGCTGCTGCTGTACGGAGGCACCGGCCTGGGCAAGACTCACCTGATGTTCGCCGCCGGCAACGCGATGCGCCAGGCCAATCCAGGTGCGAAGGTGCTGTACCTGCGTTCGGAACAGTTCTTCAGCGCGATGATCCGGGCCCTGCAGGAAAAGACCATGGATCAGTTCAAGCGCCAGTTCCAGCAGGTGGACGCGCTGCTGATCGATGACATCCAGTTCTTCGCCGGCAAGGACCGTACGCAGGAAGAGTTCTTCCACACCTTCAACGCGTTGTTCGATGGCAAGCAGCAGATCATCCTGACCTGCGACCGCTATCCGCGCGAAGTCGAAGGCCTGGAAGCGCGCCTGAAGTCGCGGCTTGCCTGGGGCCTGTCAGTCGCGATCGAACCGCCGGACTTCGAGACCCGCGCCGCGATCGTGCTGGCCAAGGCACGCGAACGCGGTGCCGAGATTCCCGATGATGTTGCGTTCCTGATCGCCAAGAAGATGCGCTCCAACGTGCGCGACCTCGAGGGCGCGCTGAATACCCTGACCGCCCGCGCCAACTTCACCGGCCGCGCGATCACCACCGAATTTGCCCAGGAAACCCTGCGCGACCTGCTGCGCGCCCAGCAGCAGGCGATCAGCATTCCCAACATCCAGAAAACCGTTGCCGACTACTACGGCCTGCAGATCAAGGATCTGCTGTCGAAGCGTCGGACCCGCTCGCTGGCCCGCCCCCGTCAGGTCGCCATGGCCCTGACCAAGGAACTGACCGAGCACAGCCTGCCCGAGATCGGCGACGCTTTTGCCGGTCGCGATCACACCACGGTGCTGCATGCCTGCCGCCAGATCCGGACCCTGATGGAAACCGACGGCAAGCTCCGCGAGGACTGGGACAAGTTGATCCGGAAGCTGAGCGAATGATGCACGGATGCCGATGAGGCGTCATCGCACAAAACGGTGCAGAATCCGGTAGCAAGCGCGGGACACGTTGTGGATAAAAATGGCGTCTGAAATCGCGCCGAATTTATCCACAGCTTTCCCCACCCCCTGGGGGTCGGTAATACAGAGGGTTTCGATGTCTGAAATCCCTTTATTTACAAAGACTTAGCGTTGTTTTCCAGCGATTCTGTCTCTACCAGCACCACCAAGCTTTTGATTTATTCCACATTTTTTAAAGCATAGGGGCACGGAACCACATGCGTTTCACACTGCAGCGCGAAGCCTTTCTCAAGCCGTTGGCACAGGTCGTCAACGTGGTCGAACGCCGCCAGACCCTTCCGGTTCTGGCCAATTTCCTGGTCCAGGTTCAGAACGGCCAGCTGTCGCTGACCGGAACCGACCTGGAAGTGGAGATGGTGTCGCGGATCGCGGTTGAAGATGCCCAGGACGGCGAAACCACCATTCCCGCCCGCAAGCTGTTCGAGATCATCCGCGCCCTGCCCGATGGCAGCCGGATCACCGTCTCGCAGACCGGTGACAAGATCACCGTGCAGGCCGGTCGCAGCCGCTTCACCCTGGCGACCCTGCCCTCCAATGACTTCCCTTCGGTTGACGAAGTGGAAGCCACCGAGCGCGTGGCCATCGGCGAAGCGACCCTGAAGGAGCTGATCGAGCGCACCGCGTTCGCGATGGCCCAGCAGGACGTGCGCTACTACCTCAATGGCCTGCTGTTCGACCTGCGCGGCGATGCCCTGCGTACCGTCGCCACCGACGGCCACCGCCTGGCGCTGTGTGAAACCGACCTGGCCAAGCCCAGCGGTTCCAAGCGCCAGATCATCGTGCCGCGCAAGGGCGTGACCGAGCTGCAGCGCCTGCTGGAAAGCGGCGATCGTGAGATCGAGCTGGAAGTCGGCCGCAGCCATGTCCGCGTCAAGCGCGACGATGTCACCTTCACCTCCAAGCTGATCGACGGTCGTTTCCCGGATTACGAAGCGGTGATTCCGATCGGTGCCGACCGCGAAGTGAAGGTCGATCGCGAAGCGCTGCGTGCCTCGCTGCAGCGTGCTGCGATTCTGTCCAACGAGAAGTACCGCGGCATCCGTGTGGAAGTCTCGCCGGGCAACCTGAAGATCAGCGCGCACAACCCGGAGCAGGAAGAAGCCCAGGAAGAGATCGAAGCCGATACCACGGTCAGCGATCTGGCCATTGGCTTCAACGTGAACTACCTGCTGGATGCCCTGTCCGCACTGCGCGATGAGGAAGTCATCATCCAGCTGCGCGATTCCAACTCCTCCGCGCTGGTGCGTGAATCCAGCAGCGAGAAGTCGCGTCATGTGGTGATGCCGCTGCGTCTCTGACAGCAGCGCTGTTCCACGTGGAACCGAACGACGCCCGGGAAAATCCCGGGCGTTTTTTTTTGGTTCCACGTGGAGCATCGTGAGGACGTTTTCACTTGGATGACATCACTCCATCGGCCGGTCCGTTGGACATCACTTGCCTTCCAGGAGCGTTCGTCTCGAGCGTTGACATCAGGATTGCTCGATCGGGGGCTGTCCTGCAGCGTCTGATCGAGAGCCTGGTTGCCGGATCTCCCACCGGTCCGCCTGCGGCCTGCTCTGGCCGGGCAGAGGCCGATGATCGCGAGTAGTTGCGCGATTGAGCCTGCCTCTGCAGACGCCTCTGTCCACAGGCCGGATCTGGGGCGAATAGGGGCAAGCCTAGCTTCTAAATCTGGGTATAAATCTAAAGCATGGTGGTGATGGTAGAGCCAGATTTGGTGGAAAAACACCTTATCTGCATGATTTAAAAGGAGTTTATGCACCTGAAACCCCCTGTATATGGGCCTCTCAGCCTGGGGGGGAACCTGTGGATAGTTTTGAGGACAGGGCAAAAGGGCTTTTTTATCCACAGATTGCCCATACCTTGTGTATAAGTCATACAGACCGGTTGTGGACTAACGTGAAACGATCGGTTTGAATTCTTTGAAATCTGTGGAACGGCGCAGGGCATGGGATCGCAGATTTCAAGGAATCTGCTGGATCATCCGCCGATCCTTGCCGGTGACGCGCAGGACGTTGCCCGTAGCACCCCCTGAAATCGGTGAAATCTGAAGGGCGACACCCAGCGACCCCGCGCAGAATTGAAGGATTTCCGGGTTCGGCCAGGCCTGCATCTACCGGGGCGAGGAAGCAGCACCACGTGGAACAGGCAGTCAGGGATCTGGCAGACCCGCAATACCCGATTCGACAGCTGAGCCGGCACGCCCGGCTTGACCGATGCAGTAAGCTGATGGATTCCCTGCCCTTCTACCGCCCCGTGCGGATGGTCTTTCGCGCCCCATGCTTATCCGCCGCCTCGCCTTGCATCAACTGCGTCGCTTCAGTGTGGTGGACCTGTCACCCCAGCCGGGCTTGAACCTGCTGACCGGCGACAACGGTGCCGGCAAGACCAGCGTGCTCGAAGCCCTGCATCTGATGGCTTACGGCCGCAGCTTCCGTGGCCGGGTCCGCGATGGCTTGGTGCGCCAGGGCCAGGAGGCGCTGGAAATCTTCGTGGAATGGGACGAACAGCGCGCCAATCACCCGCCGCACCGCCGAAAGGCCGGCCTGCGCCATAGTGGCCAGGACTGGAAGGGACGATTGGACGGCGAAGACGTGGCCCAGCTCGGCAATCTGTGCGCAGCGCTGGCGGTAGTAACGTTCGAGCCCGGCAGCCATGCATTGGTCAGCGGCGGCGGTGAACCTCGTCGCCGCTTCCTGGATTGGGGCTTGTTCCACGTGGAACCTGATTTCCTGTCCCTGTGGCGTCGCTACTCGAGGGCGCTGAAACAGCGAAATGCCCTGCTCAAGCAAGGCGGCCCATCGCGGATGCTGGATACCTGGGATCACGAGTTGGCCGAGGCAGGAGAGCCCCTCACCAGCCGTCGCCAGCACTACCTTGAGCGCCTGCAGCAGCGCACCGTGGCGCTGGCCGCCAGCCTGGCTCCGCAACTCGGCATCCAGGCACTGGAACTCAGCCCGGGGTGGCGCCGGCACGAGCTTCCGCTGGCCGATGCCCTGCTGCTGGCCCGGGAACGCGACCGCCAGGCCGGGTATACCTCGGTTGGCCCGCACCGGGCGGACTGGAGTGTGGATTTCCACAGCATTCCTGGTCGCGACGCGCTGTCACGTGGTCAGGCCAAGCTGACCGCATTGGCCTGCCTGCTGGCGCAGGCCGAGGACTATGCGGAACAGCGTGGCGAATGGCCGGTGATCGCGCTCGACGATCTGGCCTCCGAGCTGGATCGCACTCACCAGGCGCGGGTTCTGGAGCGCCTGCTCAGTGGGCCGGCGCAGATCTTCATCACCGCTACCGAAACCCCGGCGGCGCTGCTGGAGCTGACCCACATCGCCCGGTTCCACGTGGAACATGCACAGATCGTGGCTGTGCCATAGTGGGCACATCAGGGCCACTCGACCCCGGCTGGTATAATTCGGGTTGGAATCCTTTCATTCTCGGCACATCGCTCCAAGCGGTGGCCGACCTGCGGAGCCTACGGCAAGCGCAATGAGCGACGAACAGAACACCCCGGCAAACAACGGCAACTACGACGCCAACAGCATCACCGCCCTGGAAGGCCTCGAGGCTGTCCGCAAGCGTCCCGGCATGTACATCGGTGACGTGCATGACGGTACCGGTCTGCACCACATGGTGTTCGAGGTCGTCGACAACTCGATCGACGAAGCGCTGGCTGGCCACGCCGACCATGTTGCGGTGACGATCCACGCCGACGGCTCGGTCTCGGTGTCCGACAATGGTCGCGGCATCCCGACCGGCAAGCACGAGCAGATGAGCGCCAAGCTCGGTCGCGAGGTATCCGCTGCCGAAGTGGTGATGACCGTCCTGCATGCAGGCGGCAAGTTCGACGACAACAGCTACAAGGTTTCCGGCGGCCTGCACGGCGTCGGCGTCAGCGTGGTCAACGCGCTGTCGCAGAAGCTGCTGGTGGACGTGTTCCAGAACGGCTCCCACTACCAGCAGGAATTCAGCAACGGCGCAGCCGTGACCGCACTGGCCAAGCTGGAAGCCACCACCAAGCGTGGCACCACCGTGCGCTTCTGGCCGTCGACCGTCGCCTTCCACGACAACGTGGAATTCCACTACGACATCCTGGCCCGCCGCCTGCGCGAGCTGTCGTTCCTCAACTCCGGCGTCAAGATCGTCCTCGCCGACGAGCGTGGCGATGGCCGTCGCGACGACTTCCATTACGAAGGCGGCATCCGCAGCTTCGTGGAGCATCTGGCCCAGCTGAAGACCCCGCTGCACCCGAACGTCATCTCGGTCACCGGCGAGCACAACGGCATCGTCGTGGATGTGGCGTTGCAGTGGACCGACTCCTACCAGGAGACGATGTACTGCTTCACCAACAACATTCCGCAGAAGGACGGCGGCACCCACCTTGCTGGTTTCCGCGGTGCGCTGACCCGTGTGCTCAACAACTACATCGAGCAGAACGGCATCGCCAAGCAGGCCAAGATCAACCTGACCGGCGACGACATGCGCGAAGGCATGATCGCGGTGCTGTCGGTGAAGGTGCCGGACCCCAGCTTCTCCAGCCAGACCAAGGAAAAGCTGGTCAGCTCCGACGTGCGCCCGGCGGTGGAAAACGCCTTCGGTGCGCGCCTGGAGGAGTTCCTGCAGGAAAACCCGAACGAAGCCAAGGCCATCGCCGGCAAGATCGTCGATGCCGCGCGTGCACGTGAAGCCGCACGCAAGGCGCGCGACCTGACCCGCCGCAAGGGCGCGCTGGACATCGCCGGCCTGCCGGGCAAGCTGGCCGACTGCCAGGAAAAGGATCCGGCGCTGTCCGAACTGTTCATCGTCGAGGGTGACTCGGCAGGTGGCTCGGCCAAGCAGGGCCGCAACCGGAAGAACCAGGCCGTGCTGCCGCTGCGCGGCAAGATCCTCAACGTGGAACGCGCACGCTTCGACCGCATGCTGTCCTCCGACCAGGTCGGTACGCTGATCACCGCGCTGGGTACCGGCATCGGCCGTGACGAGTACAACCCGGACAAGCTGCGTTACCACAAGATCATCATCATGACCGACGCCGACGTCGACGGCGCCCACATCCGCACCCTGCTGCTGACGTTCTTCTACCGTCAGATGCCGGAGCTGATCGAGCGCGGTTACGTCTACATCGGCCTGCCGCCGCTGTACAAGATCAAGCAGGGCAAGCAGGAGCTGTACCTGAAGGACGACCCGGCGCTGGACAGCTACCTGGCCAGCAGTGCGGTGGAAAACGCCGCGCTGGTGCCGGCCACCGGCGAACCGGGCATCGAAGGCCTGGCGCTGGAGAAGCTGCTGCTGACCTACGCCGCCGCGCTGGATTCGATCGAGCGCAACGCGCACCGCTACGACCGCAACCTGCTCGAAGCGCTGGTTGATTTCGTGCCGATGGACATGGACAGCCTGCGCAGCGCCGGCGAGGGCGAAGGCCTGGACGCGCTGGCCAAGCGCCTCAACCAGGGCAGCCTGGGCAGTCCACGTTTCAGCCTGGAACTGCAGGAGGCCAACGATGAGCGCGCCGCAGCCGTGCTGGTGACGCGCCGGCACATGGGCGAGCAGCACATCCAGGTGCTGCCGCTATCGGCTTTCGAAAGCGGCGAGCTGCGCGCGATCCATCAGGCCTCCAAGCTGCTGCACGGCCTGGTGCGCGAAGGCGCGACGATTTCCCGCGGCGCCAAGTCGATCGAAGTCGACAGCTTTGCCAAGGCGCAGAACTGGCTGCTCGAGGAGGCCAAGCGCGGCCGCCAGATCCAGCGATTCAAGGGCCTGGGTGAAATGAATCCGGAGCAGTTGTGGGATACCACGGTGAACCCGGAGACCCGTCGCCTGCTGCAGGTACGTATCGAGGACGCGGTCGCTGCCGACCAGATCTTCAGCACCCTGATGGGCGATGTCGTTGAGCCGCGCCGTGACTTCATCGAAGACAATGCGCTGAAGGTCGCCAACCTGGATATCTGACACAATCGGGACCTGGCCGGTGCGCGGGGAGCTGCACCGGCCTTCGTCCCTTGAACGCAGGTACCTGATGTCCGCATCCGCCCCGGTCTCCGCCGCCCCGCCCCCGGTTCCGCCGGCGTCCACCCCGCCGCGCGCCGTGGCACCGTTGGCAGGTTTCTTCATCGACCTGGGCATCGCCGCGGTCACCCTGGTCGGCCTGAGCATGGTCACCGGTCTGTTCTGGGGCCTCTACCGTGCGATCGTGGTCAGCCGTGCCAACGCCGAGGCCAATGGCGGTGCACTGACACCGGACACCGTCGGCGCGGTGGTGGGGCAGCCCGGTGCCCTGGCGCAGATCCTGATGGCCTTGGTCGCCACTGGTGGCGCCGCGCTGCTGCTGTACTTCTGGCGACGCCCGGCAAGCGCCGGCGAACGCCTGGCTTCGCGACAGGCGCTGCAACGGCCTTCCACATGGGGCTGGACCCTGCTGGTGGCCACGCTGATCGTACTCGGCAGCAATGGCATCGCTTTCCTTTCCAAGCAGTTCGGCATCGAGCCGGTGCCCACCAACGTGGAACTGATGCAGAGCGCGATCGCGCGCTTCCCGCTTTTCCTGGTGCTGTTTGCGGTCGTCCTCGCTCCCGCCTACGAAGAGCTGCTGTTCCGCCGGGTCCTGTTCGGCCGCCTGTGGCAGGCCGGTCGCCCCTGGCTGGGTCTCATCCTCAGCAGCCTGGCATTCGCCCTCGTCCACGAAGTGCCCGGTGTGAGCAAGAATTCGCTGCTGGGCATGGCGCAGTTGTGGCTGGTCTACGGCGGCATGGGCGCCGCCTTCTGCTGGCTGTACCGCCGCACCGGCACGCTGTGGGCCGCAATCACCGCCCATGCCCTGAACAACGCTGTCGCCCTTGCCGCCATGGTGTTTCTTGGCGCAACGTAACGCCGTGTCCGCTTGACGAAAGATTAAGCAGCTACGTTACACACTGCACATATGAACACGGGGGTGGACCCATGAAACAACTGCTGCTGGCCCTTGTCATCACCACCCTGCTCAGCGCCTGCGCGACGACCACGTCGCCGACCGGGCGTCGGCAGATGGTCGGCGGCGTGTCGCAGGCACAGCTGGACCAACTGGGTGCGCAGGCGTTCGCCGAGACCAAGCAGAAGGAGAAGATCAGCACTGATGGCCGCCAGAACGGCTATGTGCAGTGCGTGGTCAACGCCCTGGTCGCACAGTTGCCACCTCAGTACCGTGGCGTACGGTGGGAGACCGCGGTATTTGTCGACAAGGAACCCAACGCCTTTGCCCTGCCAGGCGGCAAAGTGGGTGTGAACACCGGCATCTTCACCGTCGCCAAGAACCAGGACCAGTTGGCTGCCGTGATCGGCCATGAGATCGGTCATGTCATCGCGCGTCACCATGAAGAACGCATCACCCGGCAGATGGGCGCGCAGACCGGCCTGGCCGTGCTGGGCGCGCTGGCCGGTGCCGCCTATGGCGATGGTGCCGCCAGTACGGTCAACCAGCTGGGCGGCATGGGCGCGCAGACGGCCTTCCTGCTGCCGGGCTCGCGGACCCAGGAAAGCGAGGCCGACGTCATCGGCCAGCGACTGATGGCGCAGGCCGGATTCAATCCGGCCCAGGCCGTGGACCTGTGGCAGAACATGATGGCCGCCAGCGGCGGCCGCAGCCCGCAATGGCTGTCCACCCACCCCGATCCGGCCAACCGGATCCAGGAGCTGCGACGCGATGCACCGGGCCTGACGCCGGTCTATCAGCAGGCCCAGGCGGCCGGGCTGCGGCCAAAGTGCGGATGAGTGCGCAGTTCTATGCTGTATTGCAGCACATAAAACGATTTCTCACGCCATCTGTTTCTGATACGTTTGGCGGCTCAGATTTTTCTGACAGTCCGACTTTGCCGCTATCCGGCGGTTCGATCGAGGTGAACGATGATTTTCCGTAACCACAAAGCTGTGCTTTCCGTCCTCGTCGCGACCGCCCTGACCGGCGCCGTGGTCACCGATGCCTTCGCGCAGTCCTCGCGTTCCTCCGACCGTGGCAGCCGCGGTGGCAGCAGCAAGCAGGCCAAGGCCGAACCGCTGTACCCGAATGCGACCCGCCAGGAGCCGACCGCCAAGGCCTCGGCCAAGATGGGCAGCAAGCTGCAGAAAATGATTGACAGCTACAACAAGGAAAAGTTCCCGGAAACGCGCGAGCAGGCCGACGCGATCCTGGCCGACAGCGCTTCCAACGAGTACGACAAGTCGCTGGCCGCGCAGCTTGCCTCGCAGGCCGCCTACCAGACCGATGACGTGCCGGGCGCGATCGCGTACCTGAAGCAGGTGATCCAGTTCAACGGCCTGGACAACAACGGGCACTTCCAGTCGATGCTGATGCTGGGCCAGCTGCAGCTGCAGGAAGACAAGACCGCCGAAGGCCTGGCCACCCTGGACAAGTACTTCGCCGAGAGCAAGTCGACCAAGCCGGAAGAGCTGATCGCCAAGGGCCAGGCCCTGTACCAGCTGGAGCGCTACCAGGAAGCGATCCCGGTGCTGAAGCAGGCCATCGCCGGCGCCGCCGAGCCGAAGGACAACTGGAACCAGCTGCTGATGGCGGCCCTGTCCGAAGCCGGCCAGACCGGTGAGGCCGTGCAGGCCGCAGAAGCCCTGGCGGCCAAGAACCCGACGGACAAGAAGGCCCAGCTGAACCTGGCCAACATGTACATGCAGGCTGACCAGATGCCGAAGGCCGCCGCGGTGATGGACAAGCTGCGCAGCAGCGGCCAGCTCACCGAAGAGCGCGAGTACAAGCAGCTGTACTCGATCTATGCCAACACCGAGAACAAGGAAAAGGACGTCATCGCGGTCATCAACGAAGGGTTGCAGAAGGGCATCCTGAAGCCGGACTACCAGGTCTACCTGGCGCTGGCCCAGTCCTACTACTACTCCGACCAGGTGCCGCAGGCGATCGATGCGTGGCAGAAGGCCGCCCCGCTCTCCAAGGACGGTGAGACCTACCTGAACCTGGCACGCGTCCTGCATGCCGAAGGTCGCGTCCCCGAGGCCAAGCAGGCCGCCCAGCAGGCGCTGGCGAAGGGCGTGAAGAACCAGGCTGATGCCAAAAAAATCATCAACCTGAAGTAAGTAGGAATAACGCCTGAATGCCTGCTCAGTTGATGCGCAGGCGCTCAGGATTGGTATAAGCTTGGAGGTTCCTGCGGTGTCATGCACCGCTGATCAGGGATCCCGCCCCCGGGATTCCGGCCCCACTATTGAGCTCTTGGCGCATGACGGAACAACTAGTCGTTCACCGGTACGAACAACCCGATGACAAGGGGCTGAGCTGGCCTCGCATCGTCGGCATCGCGTTTGTAATCGCCCTGCATCTGGCCGCCTTCATGATGCTCCTGATCCCCGCCGTGGCCCCCAAGGCCGTGGCTGAGAAGGAGCGTAACGTCATGGTGACCATCGTCGACGCACCGCCGCCGCCGCCCCCGCCGCCGCCGCCGCCGCCGCCGACCGATACTCCGCCGCCGCCGGTGAAGAATCTGTCGCCGCCGAAGCCGTCGCCGGTCCCGCCGCCGCCGCAGGCGCCGGTCGTGGACGTGCCGGAACCGCGCCCGAACGATATCGTCACCCCGCCGTCGCCCCCGTCGCCGCCGGCTCCGCCGACCTCGATCGAGGCCAGCGTGGACATCTCGTCGAAGGCCATGAATCCGCCGCGCTACCCGCCGGCAGCCTTCCGCGCTGGTATCCAGGGCGAAGTGATCCTGATCATTGATGTCGATGCCAGCGGCAACGTCACCAATGTCACGGTGGAAAAGTCCAGCCGTAACCGCGACCTGGACCGTGCTGCGATGGAAGCGGCTCGCAAGTGGCGCTTCAACGCCGCTGAATCTGGCGGTAAGAAGGCGGCAGGTCGCGTTCGCGTCCCGGTCAACTTTGCGCTGAACTGATGCGCCCGGGTGGCCGCCTGGCCACCCCCGCTCCCAGTTCGATTGTTTAGCTTAGCTACACCCTTTATCACCACACACAACAAAGGTAAGCGTCATGCTGCAGGAAATTTTCATCGCCGCTGCTGCCGGGGGCAATCCGTCCAACGCCCTGTCGCAGATGGGCTTCGAGCACCTGATCCACGAAATGACCACCAAGCCGGGTGATTTCGCGGTTTCCTGGGTCGTGCTGCTGACCCTGATCGCCATGTCGGCCATGTCCTGGTACTGGACCGTCATCAACATCTTCCGTGCCACCCGCCTGAAGAGCGCCGCTGATCGCGTCGTCAGCCTGTTCTGGGACACCCCGAACGCGCAGGACGCCATCCGTGCGATGGAAGAACAGCCGGCTTCGGAGCCGTTCTCGAAGATCGCCCTGGACGCTGCCCAGGCAGCTGCCCACCACCAGCGCGCTGAAGGCGGTGCTACCGGCGGCGTCGGTGAGAACCTGAGCCGTTCGGAGTTCGTCGACCGCGCTCTGCGTCAGGCCGTCACCCGCGAAAGCAACAAGCTGCAGTCGGGCATGACCCTGCTGGCCACCGTCGGCGCGACCGCTCCGTTCGTCGGTCTGCTGGGTACCGTGTGGGGCATCTACGGCGCGCTGATCAAGATCGGTGCCACCGGCTCCGCTTCGATCGACGCCGTTGCCGGCCCGGTGGGTGAAGCGCTGATCATGACCGCGATCGGTCTGTTCGTCGCGATCCCGGCCGTGTTCGCCTTCAACTTCTTCAGCAAGATCAACAGCGCGACCATCAGCAAGTTCGATACCTTCGCGCACGACCTGCACGACTTCTTCGCCACCGGTTCGCGCGTCCGCTAATTGCGGCGCGCGTCACCCAGCGACGAAGTAAGTAGTCACCAAGATCTAGACGGAGCCCGTTATGGCTTTCAGTAGTGGTAACAGCGGCGGCCCCATGGCCGACATCAACGTTACGCCCCTCGTGGACGTGATGCTGGTGCTGCTGATCATCTTCATCATCACGGCGCCCCTGATGTCCCACAAGGTCAAGGTGGATCTGCCGGAAGCCAACCTGATCCAGAAGCCGGAAGATGCTGAAAAGCGTCCGAACCCGATCACGCTGGCAGTCAAGGAAGACGGCTCGATCTACTGGAACGACGAAGAAATCAACAAGCAGACTCTCGAGTCCCGCTTGGCGACCGCCGCACAGCAGACCCCGCAGCCGCCGCTGAACCTGCGTGGTGACCGCACCACCAAGATGCGCGTCATCAACGACCTGACCAAGGTCGCGCAGGAACAGGGCATGCTGGACGTCGGCTTCGTTGCGACCAAAGAAAAGGGGCAATAAGCCATGGCATTCAGTAGTGGTGGTGGCAAGGGCCCCATGGCAGACATCAACGTCACGCCCCTCGTGGACGTGATGCTGGTTCTGCTGATCATCTTCATCGTGACCGCGCCGATCATGACGTACCCGATCGCCGTGGACCTGCCGCAGCGCGTGCTCAACCCACCGCCGCAGCTGGTCGAACCGCCGCCGCCGATCGAACTGAAGATCGACGCCAGCAACCAGGTCTCGTGGAACAACAGCCCGATCAATACCAGCGAGCTGCAGCAGCGGATGGAGCAGGAGGTCCAGCGTGACCCGACCAACCAGCCGGAACTGCGCATCGACGCCAGCCCGGATTCCGAGTACGACGTGATGGCCAAGGTTCTGGCCGCCGCGAAGAATGCTCAGATGAAGAAGATCGGTTTTGTGCAGCAGTAAACGCGACACCGCAATACAACAGTCATGACGCGACTGCAGACGCCCCTGGAGACAGGGGCGTCTTTTTTTCGTCTGTGGAATGCAGTCGGGGTCAGATCCCTTTTCCTGCGGAAAAGGGATCTGACCCCAACAGGCAGCATGCGCCGCTATGATCGGCGGATGCTCGCCCTCTTCGACTCCCTGCGCCACTGGCTCGACGGCATCGCCCACCTCGGCACGATCCTGGCGGTGGCCTACCTGCTGTACCTGTTCGCGCTGGCGGGCTGGATCATGCTGCAGAAGCGCGAGCCGGTGGCCACGCTGAGCTGGATCCTTTCATTGGCGCTGCTCCCCTACCTCGGGCTCTTCATCTACTACCTGCTGGGCCCGCAGAAGGTGAAGCGGCAGCGTCTGCGCCGTGGCCGTGCACGCTCGGGCATGGAGCACTACAGCGATGTCTGCCCGCCGGATTCGGACTGCACCGAGCTGGCCAAGGTTGCCCAGGCCACCACCGGACTGGCGCCAAGCAGTGCCACCGAGGTGACCTGGCTGGTGGACGGCGCGGCCACCTATGCCGCGCTGCTCGACGCCATCGCGCAGGCGCGCGACCACGTGCACCTGGAGTACTACATCTTCAATCCCGACCATGCCGGTACCGCCCTGCGCGATGCGCTGGTCGAACGCGCGCAGGCCGGTGTGCAGGTGCGCCTGCTGCTGGATGCGGTCGGCTCTTCCGCCCTGCCCCGCCGCTTCCTGCAGCCGTTGCTGGACGCCGGCGGTGAGGCCATCTGGTTCCATCCGCGGCAGCTGCTGAAGCCGTTCAAGCGCCCGTGGTTGAACCTGCGCACCCACCGCAAGCTGGTGATCGTCGACGGTCGCCTCGCCTTTACCGGTGGCATCAACATCACCGACGAGGAAGACGAGAGCCGCCGGCCCGACGCCTACCGCGACCTGCACATGCGCATCCGCGGCCATGTGGTGCGCAGCCTGCAGCTGGTGTTCGCCGAGGACTGGCTCTACGCCAGTGGCCAGGACCACTCCCGTTTCGACATCGCCCGGCTGTGGCCGGCCGACATGCCGCTGCGCGCGGACGGACCGATCAGTGCGCAGGTGCTGGTGTCCGGCCCCGACTCGGGCTGGGAGACCATCCACCGGCTGCATGTGGCCGCGATCCAGGAAGCGCACGAGCGGGTATGGCTGGTCACGCCCTATTTCGTGCCGGGCGAAGCAGCGCGGATGGCGCTGACCTCGGCCGCACTGGGCGGCCTGGATGTGCGCCTGCTGGTACCGAAGATGAGCGATTCCTGGTTCGTCACCCAGGCCGCACGCTCCTACTTCGACGAGCTGCTGCATGCCGGCGTGAAGATCTACGAGTACGGCCCGCGCATGCTGCATACCAAGGCGTTCATCGCCGATGACGACGTCTGCATTGTCGGCAGTGCCAACTTCGACCACCGCAGCTTCCGCCTGAACTTCGAGCTGTCGATGATGATCAGCGACCGTGACCGCGTGGCGGCCCTGGCCGAGCTGCTGCAGGGCGAATTCGACCGCGCCACCCGGGTGCACGACCAGGCCGGGCGCTCGCTGTGGCTGCACCGCCTGCCCGAGGCCTTCGCCCGGCTGGCCTCGCCGCTGCTCTGAGGCAGCGCTACACTGCGGCGATCATCCGGGGAGCCCGACTATGTACTGGTTGTACCTGCTGCTGGCGCTGGGCTGCTTTGCCTTTGCGCTGAAGACCCCCAGCGCGGGGTTGATGACCCTGTGCCTGCTGGCTGCCCTCGCCTTCCTGCTGGCCTGGGTACGCGGCCGCTACGTGGCCCGTTTCGGTGACCTGCAGCGCGACCCGGCCACCCTGATCGATGCCGAGGAACTGCGCCGCCTGCGCGAACAGGCCCAGGCCCGCCGCGGTGACAACCATAACGACCACGACCCATCCCCTCTTTCCAAGTAGTTCCGTTCCATGACCCAGCTCAGCGTCAACGTCAACAAGATCGCCGTCCTGCGCAACTCGCGTGGCGGCGCCGAACCGGACGTGGTGCGTGCCGCCCAGGCCTGCCTGGATGCCGGTGCACATGGCATCACCGTGCATCCGCGGCCTGACCGCCGCCACATCACCGCCGAGGACGTGCTGGCCCTGTCCACGCTGACCCGCGCGCGTGGCGTTGAATTCAACATCGAAGGCAATCCGTTCGCGCCGCCGCGCGAGGGTTACCCGGGGCTGCTGCCGCTGTGCGAACAGACCCGTCCGGCGCAGGCCACCCTGGTGCCCGACGGCGACGGCCAGATCACCTCGGACCATGGATTCGACTTCGAGCGGGATGCCGAGCGCCTGCGTCCGCTGGTGGCAGCACTGAAGGCCATGGGGTGCCGGGTCAGCCTGTTCGTCGACGCGGGCAACCCGCTGCTGGAGCAGGCAGCCGAGGTCGGTGCCGACCGCATCGAGTTGTACACCGGCCCGTACGCGGAAGCGCATGCGGCTGGCGATGCCGAGGCGATGCTGGCGCTGTTCGCCACCGCCGCGCGGCGTGCGCAGGCGGTGGGCCTGGGCGTCAACGCGGGACACGACCTGTCGCAGGACAACCTGCGCGATTTCCTGGCCCACGTGCCGGAGGTGCTGGAGGTTTCGATCGGTCATGCGCTGATCGGCGAGGCGCTGTATGACGGGCTGGATGCCACGGTGCGGGGCTATCTGGCTCTGCTGTGACCGCTTGATACAGCCGAGCGTGGCCTCGGCTCCACAGTGGATACGGGGGCCTTGTAGAGCTGAGCCCATGCTCGGCTCAGCCTCGCCCTCAACCCTTCAGGTGGCCGTCGCAGCCATTGAGACGGCCGCGACGTACGCTGCCGCAATGGGTATTGCGATCAAGGGCCGAGGTTCCACGTCCCACCTTGCCGGGCGCTTTGAAAGCACCGTCAGCGAGGCGGTGGACGACGGCTGGGCGGTCGACGAGAGCGAAGAATTCCTCGCCCCGCGCCTGCGCACCGAGGTGCGCGCCGAAACCGCCCGCAGCATCATCACCCGCAACAATTCGCCGGACGTCGGCTTCAGCCAGTCGGTGAATCCGTATCGCGGTTGCGAGCATGGTATCAATACCCCCTGATTGTTCACCAGACAAATGGATATAGATCAATAGTTTAGCGGAGTATCAGTAAACACATCGGCTTGGCAGGAGCGCGCGCAGCAACGGCGAGCTCGCCCCTCTCGGACGAGCTGGCCCTCGCTTTTTAGCTGCGAAGAAAGTTAGAGACCTGCGGCGCGTAGCAAGGCTGACATCGACGTGCCCAGACCATCAGCCACGCGCTCCAAGGTAGCGAGAGTGACGTTCTTTTCGCCACGTTCGATCTTGCTGTAGTAGGCGCGGTGCATTTCGATGTGGTCAGCAAAGACTTCCTGGCTGACACCCAGAGCAATACGATGCGCGCGGATCACATCTGCAAGTTTCGCTTGATTCGTATGCTCGACCATACGAAGCAGCTTGTGGTCCCGGTACTTTAAAGACTACGCCTCTAAAGGTAGTCTACTTATAAGTACTAATTGCCCATCTCATGAACTTTTACCTCGTATGTCCGGAACTGGAGTTCACGCTTGAGGTTCCCTTCTCGCCCATGGGCAGGGAGCAAGTTGCAATGCAGGTGCGTCGGATGCAGGAGGAGGAAGGGCAAGCCAGGGGCTTCGAATGCCGCTTGGCAGAAGAGCTGTCAAAGCTCATCCCGCAACTCACAGATTGGGACATCAAGCCACCCACGGGTGCACAGATGGCGTACGCGACTTCGCTCTGCGCGCAGTTGGGTATTCAACTGCCTGCAGCAACACGTCGATCGCGTGCATTGATGCAAACCTTCTTGGCCGAAGCCAAAGCGCTCCACGGCCAACGTAGCTGACAAAGACTGCACAAGCCGAAGTTGTGGATAAGTTTGGGTAAAACTTTCTCGCCAGATTACCCAATGGCCTACAGCTAGCTGAATTCCAGGGTGTTGCGGTGGTTGTGGTTAGCAATAATACTAACAACCTAATCTTCCCAAGTTGTTGCCATGGAACAGGATGCTCGAAAGGCCCAAGTTCCCCTCAAAGGTAGAGGGGCAGCATCGCGTGTCGCGAGCCGTTTCGATACCACTGCAACAGTGGGAATCGACGATGGCTGGGAATCGGTCTACCAGGAGATGGAAGACGCGCCGCAGTTGAGAACTCAGGTACAGGAAGAGCGAGCGCGAACGGTGATCAGCCGCAACACATCCCCCGACGTTGGCTTCAGCGCGTCGGTAAATCCGTACCGCGGCTGCGAGCATGGGTGCGTTTACTGCTTTGCCCGCCCCTCCCATTCCTACTTGAGCCTTTCACCGGGCTTGGACTTCGAGACGCGCCTATTTGCAAAGACGAATGCCCCGGAGCGGCTCAGAGCGGAAATTAGCAAGTCGAACTACAAGTGCGCCCCAATTGCTCTGGGAATAAACACAGACGGCTATCAGCCGATTGAAAGGAACTACCAAATTACACGCCAATGCCTTGAGGTGCTTGCTGATGCCAAGCATCCGGTGAGCTTCGTCACCAAGAGCGCGCTGATCACCAAGGACATCGAACTGCTGGCGTCGATGGCCAAGGACAGGTTGGTTACGGTCTACTTCTCGGTCACTACGCTCGACAGGAAGCTATCGGCAAAGCTGGAACCGCGAGCTGCCGCTCCCCACGCCAGGCTGCGAGCAATGAATCAGCTGCACGATGCAGGGGTCCCGGTTGGGGTACTGATCGCGCCTGTCATACCCATGATCACGGACCATGACCTAGAAGCTATCCTTCAGGCCGCTCACGAACACGGTGCCCGGGCCGCTGGCTACGTGCTTCTCCGGTTACCTAACGAGATCAAAGAGATCTGGAGAGAATGGCTCGAGCTGCACTACCCTGATCGGGCCGCGCACGTGCTTAGCTTGATGCGACAGATGCATGGCGGGAAGGAGTACGACGCCAGCTTCGGCACCAGAATGTCCGGAACTGGACCGGTGGCGGACTTGATCCGTAAGCGATTTGAAAAAAAGTATCGTGAGCTCGGTTTCACAAGGCTGCCTGCACTAGCCACTCATCTGTTTCAACCTCCCCAGGAGAAGTCGCCACAAGGTCAACTTTTCTAACCAGACGGAAAGCGTGGTAGCAGCAGTTACGAGCGAAGGATCCAGTCGGAGCGGTGCTTACAGGGACAAGGAGTAACAGGCTCCCGAGTGCTGATACCATCTCCCCGAAACTGAACTAGCCCTTCCTGCGTAGTAAGCTCAGACGGCTCTCTAAACGTATTTGGTTATCCCGCTTCCTCATGACAAGGACTAGCGTATGCCCAAGCAAGTGAGAGGTTTATCAGTCTACCGAAGTACGATTGAGCGATTGCCACAATTTCGTCTCCTTAGCAGCCCACTCACAGAGGACCAGGCGGCGATGCTGGGATTTGACGGCGTTCCGCTAGCGGGTGCTTCCATTGTGCCAAGCGCCGAAGGACCCGCGACGTTCTTCAATGCCCGGGGCAAAGAGATCGTCAGAAAGGACCTTCCGATGATCACCAAGTCTCGATCGATCAACACGTCGTGGAAGGACTGGCACGGGCAAACCCACCACGGCACTCAGACGAGATCTTACGAAACCTATCCCCGGGAACACATTGCACCACCTGGTGAATTCCTCACCGCCGTGGAGACAGACGGTGGTATCGCAATGGCTACGAGGATCATTGATCGGACGGAGCCAGAAGAGAGCATTGCAAATCTCCTCAACCTCTACCTGGAATGCTTCCCACACTTTGAAATCGTTGACCCGAACCTTGCGGTGCCAGTCAGGGTCGAGAAGGTCACCTGGCGCATTCTTCCTCCTGGGAAGTTCCCGTTCGATCGAGCGATGCAGGTGCTGGATAACTATCTGGAGCAGCTTACCGAAAGCGATCGCGCAGCCGCTAGACAGCGCATCCGGACCATCACTCGTCACGAGCCAGACTTTATGGCAGTAGGACTAGGCGGTTTCAGTGAGTACATCGTCTTCGGGTTCACGCGAAAGAGTCGGTACGTGTTCGAGAGCCCGGAGACAGGCAACGCCACCTACATCTTCAGGAACGAATGGGAGGAGGTGTCTCAGCTCACCAAGCGCCAGATCCTCCAAGAGCAGCTACAGGAGGCCCGGATTATCCACACCTCTCGTTGGGCTATAGAAGTCTCAGAAGCAATCCAGCGGAAGTGAGTGGTCGCGGAATGCTCCAGGATGCGTAAACCGAACCAGCATAATTCGCTCTACGCAGTAGGCAGTCACCTAACGACACGATTACTCTGGGTCGAAAGATCCCAACAGGAACTCCTTATGAAGCCAACCATCCTGGCGTTGGACCTCGAAGGTACGCTCATCTCGAACGCAGTCAGTCAGATCCCTCGCCCAGGCCTATATAGGTTCCTTGAGGACGTCCGATCTCAGTTCGAGGAACTTGTGCTGTTCACCACGGTTCCCGAAGCACTCGCCCGAAGCATTGCGGGACTGCTGGCTACGGAAGGCAGTGTACCGGTATGGTTTTCCGGACTTCGCTACATCCATTGGTCTGGAAAGACAAAGGATCTCTCCTATGTCTCCCCCCACTTGGGCGACGCCCTTCTGCTGGATGACCACGGCCCATACGTGCATGACGGCCAAGAGAGCCTATGGGTTGAGATACCGTTGTTTGGCTCTCCGTACTCGGCGGACGACGACGGGTTGCAGATCGCAACTGCACGCCTGACTGATCGCATCATGCAACTGGAGAGTGCATTCAACCCGGCCCGCAGGACCGAAGGCTAGCTTCAATGACAGCGTCGTCTCGATGGCGCTTCGCAAGAGCACACATGTACGGATGGTTCTCTTCCAAAAATGGAACAGATACGGACCACCATGCGAACAAGCCTCAAGTAGGTCTTCCATAGGGTTCGTCTTGGAGACGCCGGAGACGGCAATCGAGAGGCCGCTCTCAGTGGAGGTGCTGCAGGCCTTCTACGGCACCCCTATCTGCGCCGTCAGAAACTAATGTGGAAGCGCCGCACGCACACGTCGTTCCAGCCGATACGATTCGCCGAAGGATGCGCAGTAGCAGGCGCGTCGTCTCCGATCTGCTCATGCCAACTCACTGCCAGCGCGCTTCGGTAGCCATAGACCGCGTGCTATCGACTGCAGGGTCAAGCGGACCCCCAAGTTGGTAGCGAAAGCGAAAATCTCGAGTACGCGATGACCGAATCCGCTGGGCTTTTGCGCACTTCGCCCCCGCTAAAGTTTGGGCTGTCCTTCACATCAAGCGTACCAGAAGGCTCACGATCAGGCGTAAACCACTGAATCAATGACAGTAAAAAACAGATCTGATTCTCATTCCATTTGTTAATGTACCGTAAGGCTCACGCGCCAGAAAATTTTTCGCGTACCTGATAGCTTTCGGCGCCATGGCCTACGACGTCGAAATCTGCACCGCGCATGCGATCACTTCACCAGCGACGGTGACAACGGGTGAGCAAGGCGTGCCCTTGCCCGAGGGCTTCTGCTTTCTAATCAGCAGGTCGGACGGATCACTCGTTCAGCCTGCTTTTGAGTTCTTTGCAGATTCTCATCTCACCATTGACCGGAATCCAAAGCTTGCATGCAGCAAGAATACGACGGCAGCAATAGCGGCTGACCTCACCGACTTCCATCACTTTTTGGACGCAAGGAAAAAGCGCGTCTCGGATGTAGACGAGCAGCTCCTCAAAGCCTACGCGGACACATTGACGGACCTGGACTCCGCGGTGACCCTCGAGAAATTTGCCGCCGCGACCATCCACCGAAGATGGTCGACCGTGACTAAGCTAGTCGCCTTCTGTGTGAAACGGGGCTATCTAAGGAAGCCGCCAGCGCTGCTGAGCAAGCAGACAAAGCGAGGAACTGTTCAAGTTCTCGATGTTGACGTGAATCTGCCCGGGCTGAACGACGCTGACGAGCTCATTACTGCGCTGCATCCCGAGACGGTCGTAGGCGTTCTCGACGAACTAGGCCCTAAACCCGTGGTCGAAAGAAACGGTCTCGTTGAACTGGCGCTCGCGACCACGGCGCAGCGATTGATGGCTGAGCTGTGCTACCACGCCGGGTTGAGGCGGTCTGAAGTGTGCGATCTGCATGCGATCACCGTCCTTAAGACGCGCACCGAAGGGCGCGATCCGCTTTCCGCAGTTGCCATCCCAGTGGTCGGAAAGGGCAACAAGAAGCGCAATGTTCCCGTACCAGTTTGGCTCCTAGAGGCGCTGAAATGCTATGCCAAGGGTACTCGGCAGGCCCTCATTGACCTCCGACTGCGGTACCGCAAGCTGGAGGATCACGGCGCACTATTCGTTCTCGACGTAAACGACCGCAGGCATGCGGGTAGTCCGATAACTCCCCAGACGTTCGATCGCCATTTCGCTCTCGCCAAAGACAGGTTGCTTAAGCGCCTTTCCAAAGAGCCCGACCTGGCGCGCTATGAATCAACGCAGCGAGAGCGGATAACCATCCACGCGCTTCGGCACACATTCGCCCTGTACACGTACATGGAGAAGCGCGCAAACGGCGACATGGATGCGATCAAGTATGTTCAGTCAGTACTAGGGCACAGCCTCAGGGAGACGACCGAGTCCATCTACCTGAGAAGCGCGAATGCCTTCGAGAGCGAAATCAGGGAGTCCATCAGGCTGCACATTGAAGGTCAATCGTTTATGCAACTAGGCGTAGCGGGCGGATCGGCTTGAGCGCAGAGTTCCCCCGTTAATGGACGAGCATGACCTCACACGCAAACGACCAACCCACGCAGAAAGAATCGAATACGGAGGAGAGCAAAACGTGGCAGGAAGAAGGACCGCTCAACTCCGGCACGCCTTGGGAGATGAGGACAAGGTCAGCGCAACGAAGAAATGGGATGTACGCGAGACCGCTGATCGCCTGGAAGCGGCGTTCAGACGCGCCGGCGACCAACGCGACAACATCGTCAACCTCAGCCGGTGGAAGAGCATAGGTGCAGCCGCACCGATCTTCGCCGAAGCGTTCTGCAGAGCCCACAAAAATAGCAGAGAGACAAGTAGATCCTCTTCAGCTAACAACATGGTGAGTGGCCTGGGGCAGTACCTAGCCGCAACAAGAGTGGAGATAAACGGTCCAGATGACGTTCCGATGGACCTGGGCGAATCGTTCCTAACCTATCTGAAAGGAAAGGATGCCACGCACCCGATCACGCTCGCGGTGCAGACACAGCGTCACTACTACGGGACCTTCAAGAAGGTCGTCCTTGCGCTGCACGAGATGGACCCATGCTGGCAGGTGATCCGTATTCCCACAAAGCCGTTCGCAGGCCTGCCACGTAAGAGCAATCCTAAAGAGCTTGACCGTGCGGCTTGGGCCAACGTCATGAAGGCCGCTGTTGAAGAATGCATCTCTACAATGGATGAAGTATGGCCGCTTCTGGACAGGGTACACAGTGCTATTGCTAAGAAGAGTAAGGGCGACGCTGTATCGCTAAGCGACCCGGCGGAGGCAATTGCGCAGATCCTGGCAAACTTTGACGGTCACTTTCCTCGCCAAGCGGAGGTTCGCCAGCTCCCTGGGGTAGGAAAGATCAGTGAAAGTGAGTACTTCCGCCTGAGGAGGCTTGCGCACCCCATCGGTGGTGATCTCATCCCATTCTTCCTGGTACTGGCCATGCACTCGGGGTTCAACGAGCAGCCACTTAGAACACTCACTCTGGATGGCATATCTGAGCACTACCCGCTTGGACGGAAACGTACGGTGATCAAGTCATCCAAGCACAGGGCTGGGGAGAGCGATCAGGGGGCACCACAGCGAGCGGCCTTCCCCGCCAGCGATCACCCGCTAGCCCCGGAAAGATTGATACGTTTCGTCATAGCTTGGACCAGACGAATCAGAGACTACGCTGATGGCGAGCTTGCCAATGACTTCTTCCTGCACGCAGTATCCGAAGGTGGGCGCCACAAGCGCCGAGGAATGCTCATCGATTCCTACTCATGCAGAACCGACGATGTAAACACGCGCGTGACCGGTTACATCACGCTGTTCTGCAAACGAAGGGGGCTCAAGTACTCCGGCTCACGCGCAAATAGGCTTGCGTTCTCTGAAGTGGTTGATGGACTGACCGACGGCGACGCCTTCGAGCTCCGAGCAATGCTGGGCCATCGGCTGCTGTCAACTGGTCAAGACAGCTATCAGACAACCACGATGCAGCGTCGGCAAAAGGAACAGATGGCAGGAGCCATGGCGGCCCAGGAGCGCTGGGTGACTTCAAATGGAAATATTGATACGCGCTCAACCCGGAGTGACCGTGAGCATACGGCAGCCACGCAGGGCTTCTGCTGCGCAGATCCATTCCAAAGTCCGCAACCGGGTCAGCGCCCGGGCAAACTCTGCACCAGCTATGGAGCTTGCCCTGCGTGCCCGCTCGCAGTAGCTGACTCAAACGAAGCCTACGCGCTCGCCCGCTTCCTTCAACTGCAGGAGCTATACGAAGAAGCTAGGGCAGAGCTTGGCAGCGAGATATGGCGGCGAAAGTTCGAGAACGCTTACCTAGCGATCCGCGACTCATGGATTCCCGCTGTGAGCACAAATGCGAATCGACAAGCAGCGGCGATGATCATGCTGACGTCGCTCCCCACACTTGAATAGTTCGGACCGCAGCGTTAGCAGAGCGTCCACTCTAGAGGTAAGGCTATGCCTGCAGTAAGAAAGATCAGATCAGCGCAGGCGGCAACCCTGCACCCTTCATTCCAGGTGGACTATGACAGTAATGTCTGGACGTTCGCTCAAACCACTGTCGGCCAACAGAGGGAGTTCGTCACCGTTGATTGGGCAATCCCGGTTGCGCGCGGGGAATTACTCACAGACTACAAACACAGGGGACTGCTGGATGAACTGAAGTGCTACCTCAAGACCTCCATCGTCGATGACACGGTACGCATGACGGTTGGATCTATTCCTTCTACCTACATGGGCGTGAGGGAGCTGGTGAAGTTCATGGGGGAGCGGGAAATCCGCACGCTTTTCGACATATCCACAGCTGTGAGTTGGGAGTATGTCGAAGGTCTCGAAGAGCAATACATCATGGCCGGAGGTGATGTCGGTCGAGATAGAGCGTGGACGCATTCCACTGCCTACAAGCTTATTCACCCACTTACACAGATCTACGAGCTCGCGGACAGCTTGCGCGCCAGAGGTGGACAAGCACCCTGCGAAGCACCGTTTGATGGAAGAAAAACCTATGACGTTGTGACCGGGCCGCTTGGGCTCGCTCGAACGGGTGGATTGCTGCCTATCCCGGACGAGATCTCGGTGCCAATCCTCACCTACGCATATGAATGGATCGAACACGGCTCGGAAGATGTGATCAGACTTCAGGCCGAGATCATCCCGATGCTCATCGACGCAAGGAGCGCGAAGGGACCAAGACGAATCATATGTCTTCGTGAGATCAAACGGCACATCGAGGAGTTCCAGATGAGTCCGATCCCTGGAACACTAACGCCTTGGCATGAGCCGCTGCTCGCAACGGATCGGATTGATGACGCTGGGGACGAGCGCGAAATTAGCGGAACTCAGGCCCTCAGACGCCTAATCCTGATGACTCAAAGCGCATGTAGTACGTTGCTGCAGGCATGCACTGGGATTCGAGCTCATGAGCTGATAGGCCTATCCTTGGACCACGATCCGACGCTGCAGCACGGTGTGATCAAGTCAGTGACTTCTCTAGACGGACTGATGGAGGTCTTCTCCATCTGCGGCATTTCAGCCAAAAGGGAAGCGACTCGCCATGAGTGGACAGCCGGACTGCGTCCGCTGGGTACAAAGCACATGCCGATTGTTCTGAAGTCCATCGAAGTGTTGGTTCGGCTAATGGAGCCTTGGAGAGCTCTTTCTGGCAGCAGCACGCTGATGCTCAGCTTCTCCCACGCCAAGTCCCTTCCATCCGGTGCTGATGGAGTTGGCCGAATGACAGCCAACCGAAACTCTCTCCTGCAGCGCGAGTTCGCCGTGGAGGCCCTCACTAAGAAGCGTGGAATCGAGATGACGCAAGCTATCTACGAGGTGAGATCCCTCCGCCCACAGCGATGGAGGATCACCTTTGCGCACTACGTCTTCCGATCCAAGCCGGAGCTTATGCCTGCACTTCGGACCCACTTCCGTCACATGAGCGAGCAGATCACGGATCAAGGGTACATCGGCAACGACGCAGCGCTGCTCGAGAATCTGGAAGGAGAGAGAGTCATGGAGACCTCCAGGTTCCTCGTTCAAATCACTCTTGGCAAGCCGATCGGGGGGGGACCGGCACAGCGGCTTCTCATGCAGCATGCCGAATCAATGGCCAAGGCACTGTCAGTGATGGACGGAGAAACACTGATTGATAAGGCCGTAGCATACGTGAAGCTCACCGACCTGCGGATATGGACAGGGACGTACGCGAGTTGTCTGATCGATATGGTGCCTGATCGCTCCAGCTGCAATCCACACGCAAGCCTGCTCACCGTCCGCGCCTCGCCAGACTTCGGCGTACGATCGCCCGGCCTGTGTGCGGGGTGCAAGTGCTGCATCATCCTCCCAGAGCATCGGGACTTCTGGGAGGATCGACTTCTGAAGAATCAGACCATTGTCCAAGCAGATCGGATCAACTCTAAAGACCAGCGATCAAAGATTGCCATGAGTCGTATCGTTCAGAGTCGAGCAGTTCTGAAGATGATATCTAAGGCTACCGGGGACGCCTCCGATCGTTCCGGCGGAAGTTGACGACATTGGCCGCTTCATCCCTGTTGGCACTTCTCTTCTGAAGCCGGGACACTGCGAGCTGAAGGGAAGCGTTGTGGATATTTGTCTTGTACACCAGAGCCTTCAACCTTGCATTCTCGGCTCTGAGCTTGGCGAGCTCTTCAGTCACTGAGCCGCGCTTCTCCTCCTCAGCTAGTTCTTGAATTTTGAGCCAGACATGCCCCAGTCGAGCGTGCCTTGATCCAAAGCTTCCTCTATTTACGCCCGCCTCCGCCGCGACCGAGGTTGGCGTGATGATCCGGTGACCTGCGGCCATCTTTGCTTTCAACAATTCATTGGTTGGGCGTCGCTTCACCAGACGGTCAAGAGCGGCCAACGCTTTGTCCTCTACTGAGTAGGGTCTGCTCATGCTGCTTTCCGATGATTCGTCGTAGCCAGTACATAGCCTACGCCACATGCGCCGCCGAATCAGCTGGGTGGAATCCGTCATCTCAGGGTCTGCTGAAAACAGCGACTACCAAACTCCAGAAGCTGATAAGGGTCGCGTTCGCTACTCTATCCTCGACGTTCTGTTTCGGCTTGTAGTAGGCATCCTCCAGGATCCTACGCAACTAGGTTCCCAATACACCATGTTCAGCACGTAGATGCTTTGATTGTCAGCTCTAACACAACAGGGAAGCGCTTACCGTGTCCATGAAGGTAAAGGTTGCATTAGTTACTGGCGGCCGCTCTGGCATTGGATTGACGATCGCACAAAGGTTCTCAGTAGACGGTGCTCGCGTCTTCACCGCCCTGCGTCGTGCAGACATCGTGTTTGAAGGCATTGAAGCGGATTTCTCGGATCCAGCCTCTGCGCAACGCGCCGTCTCAACCGTGACTGATTTGCTTCTCGCCCCTGAGGGCTATTGATTTTGGAGAGAGCAGGTGAGCAGGACAAGTATCTCCCATCCACTGCAGATTGCTACCTTGCCCGTCGGTACGAACGGCGGTGGGATCGGCGTCACCTTTGCACCAGGAAAGCATCAGGACGTTGCAATGACTGGGTCTTGGGCTCGGGACCTGGACGTCGATCTAGCTTCGATCGTCGCGTGGGGAGCACAGCATCTGATCACGTTGATTGAGCCGTGGGAGTTCGAGGAGCTGCAAATCACCTCTTTGGCGGAACGTGCCAGAGCGCACGGCTTGATGTGGCACGGCCTGCCAATTACGGATGGTGCGGTACCTGATGCGCGACTGCTTGAGCCATGGCGATCCCTAGGGCCACAGTTCGCGGCCAAGCTCTTGTCCGGAACCAGGATCGTGGTGCACTGCAAAGGCGGTTTGGGTCGGGCCGGCACAGTGGCGTCGATGCTCCTCATTGAAACAGGCTGCGCTTCAGACGGCATCGATGCAATTGCTAAAGTGCGCTCAGTGCGGCCCGGCGCGGTGGAGACAATGGAGCAGGAAGAATTCATCCTGAGCTGGTCTGGTCGCCCAGGCCAAAGCCTGAGCTAGCCGCAATGCACCGCGACCCGACACCAACTCCGCTTGGGAGGATATTCTGGCCAAGATGGCACCGTACCGATACATGATTGGCATGTGTCCCTGAAAGCATGCTTGCACCGAGCTGAGCCCAACCCGCGCTCTCAATACTGAGGAGCGGGAAGCCAGATAGGAACAAGATTGCTCGTCGCCAATCATCCAGCTTCGTCCCTAGAGTTTGCGAGACAGCCCGATCGCCCAATTTGATGTAACGCAGGGGATGCGCTATCCCTCGTGAAACCTGTGACGTTGCATAACGGCATTCAAGTCGTTGAACATCGCGTCGGTCACACCAAACTCACTGATATAGCGGCCGAGATGGCAGACATAGAAGGTATAGCTGCCCTTCTCGCTCAATGGTATGTACAGGATGCCCGCCCGCCTAATGTGCTTTGAGTACTCATCAAAGTGCGGATGTACGATCCTAAACTTTTTAGGATCACTGGGGTAATTCACCGGCACATAACCCTTGACCGGTGGGTCGACATGGACCTCCCTGTTTCTCTTGTACTCATTACAATCAGGGCAGCAGACGCACAGGTTGAGTGGCTCAAACATGTACCCTACGTACGTCGCCTTGGGAGCGATGTGCTCGACGGTAGAGCCCGCAGCCGACCTGACCGACAGGAGGTTCAGGCAATACGGACACACGAAGCGCTGTACGCGTCGGTAATGATCTCGCACATCGACACGAACCGGCTCAAGGCTGGCATCGGACCACTTCGTGTGATCGTACTGGGGGTGCGCACGTATGGCATCTATTCTATTGAGCGCATCCGCGCTAAAGACGACGGGTTCGTCAATCATGCCCGCTCCTCCTTGAGAAGCGCTGAGAGTGAGTCGATCAACGAGATAAGCTTGTCACTGGGGTCAAGCTTGTTGCGCACTTGGAAAAGCCATTCCATCTCCCCCTTCATTTCGCGGGTAAGCGGGCGACCAACGCGCACCTGGGCGATCAGGTTGAAGCACACCCTTGAGATGTACTCATTCATCATGCCAGGCGCGTCGAAGAGTTCCGCTAGCTGGAAGTCTGCAGAGCGGCGCTGGAACTGCGACGCAGGATAGAGCTTCCCCTTGCGCAGGTGATAGATGAAGGATCCGGGACCATTCAGCCTCGCGATGATTTGGGGGGAGTGCGTGGCGATCACAAACTGGCAGCCGCTATAAGGCGAAAAAGCAGACTGCAGGAGGGCCATGAAGCGCTCTTGCCATTCCGGATGGAGACTAATCTCGGGCTCGTCGATCAGAACCAGAGAGTTGTCTTGAATGTGCCCTGCGATACCTAGCATGAGTACAAGCAAGCACTGCTCGCCAGAACTTGCGCGCTTAAGGCTGAAAGGCGGGTGTCCAAGCTTCTCTACCTCAATATCCATCAATCGAAGCAAGTTATCGTCGAACAGCCGCAGATATGCCCCAAGGCGCTTACGCCCTAGCCGAGTGCCGCCAAGGGTCGCGACGTTGCTGCGAAAGTCCACCTCCAGACGCAATGCGCCAGGCGTATCCATCAAATCAGAAGCAATGTCGAGGTCTTTCAAGACTGCCGATAGACCATCGGTGGCCTCAATAATGGACGCGACGCGGCGATCGAAGCTGTACCTAAATTGCCCAGACCTGAAGGATGACTTTTCGACGCTATGACGGTTCGATGAACCGTCCACCCTTGAACGTTCAAACTGAGGCTTCAGTACAAAGGTGAACACTGGAGAGAAATTCAGCGATTTGATGGCGCCGAGGGGTTTGCATCACGAAACCGATAGATTCTGACCATCCCCGCCGATTGGTTGTGATCTGGTCAACGACGCGATGCAGTATCTTAAAAGGAGGAGCCTTTCGGCCTCCCTTTGACACGTATGCCGGCTAGCGGAGGAAGGAAGGCTTGCGGGTCAGCTTCCAGCGTCGCCAATCTGGATCGAACCTCCTCGATTGGGAACCGGCCAACCATGCCAGTCACATAAATCATGTTCCAGAAGATGCGCTGGAGACATCCGAACAACTCCTCCCATCGATAGCGAAGTGCAGGATTGCCATACAGCATGTAAGGAAAGATGTCGAACGCACACATGGCCGGCAGGTAGTGCTGAGGCGCGTTTTCAAGGTGCTCTCCCTTTCGGGCAAGAGCTAACAGCGCAATGAATGCATCGAGTGAGCGCAGGTTTCGTAACCCCAAAGCTCTCTGACGATCGGGAAGCTCATGGTGGTAACCGGATTCTGGGGCTTGCCGGTCCATGAAAAGTACGTGGCGGACGTTGGCAGAGTGCTCGATGATGCGATGGAGGCGTGGAATTGGTGGGCATTCAGCCGACAGCAACTCCCACAGCATCAGATCGCGCCAGTAATCGAGCCGCACAGCACCTGCGGACTTCCGAAAGACATGAGCCACTGTGCCGTCACTGGGTAGGGCCTGTCCCTGCCGCCAGCGCTTGTACTTGTTGGAGATTGCCTTCTCTCCGGCCTCATCGTAGGGCTGGCGCCCATCGACGCGCGCTTCCAGCAAGGCGGGTGATTTCGTTCCGAAGTGGGCAGCCAGAGCGCCATAGCAGGCAGCGCCACGCGCACGCTTGACCTCGCCCCTATGGACCTTTTCATCGAGTGGGGCACGGTGCGCCATAGACATGCGCGCATCGTCAGCTATGTGTCCACCCTTGTCACGTTCTGTCCGGGGGTACAACTTTATGCAAAGCCATACCCTTTGAGTGTCCGGTTGGCTAATGACATGCTGCACCCAACATGGGCTATCCGTGACGGCGCGCGACATGACTCAACAAACAATGGTGTTTTCGCCAGCAGGCGCCAGAACACCTCCGACATCCACGCAGTCCTTTGAGGGGTTTGAGCAATGCCTGATACGCGCATTGGGAGCGACGGTCGGCGGAGGCGAACTCACGCGCGCTCTCGGGTATCCATCTCAAGACGCGTTCAGAAAGGCGCATCAGCGTGGGCGCCTGCCGGTGAAAACCTTCGAGTTGGATGGCCGGCGCGGGCGTTTTGCGACGGCCACGGATATCGCAACTTGGCTTTGGCGCCAGAAGCATGCGAAGAGCGACAGGCAGCTGCAGGGAGACGCACTCTGACGAGCTGATCTGCAGCGGCCGTTTGGCTGTTTGTACCAGGCGCAGAAATGAAAACGCGCCGGGGGTCACGACCCCGGCGCGCTTCGGGCTATACGACAGATACCCTGATCGGAATCGTCCCTCAGCTACCCAGCTGCTGTCAAGCCTCTTGGGGCTCGCCTATTCCCAACCCACGATCCGCCGGAGTGGCAGCCGCTCCTGGGTGGCGAATCGTTGTGGGAGAGTTGCATGAAGCAAGACAAATTGGTGACGGCCGTGCGCCTGATCTTGACCACGTCCGCCAGTAATCGCCAGATCGGACGGGACGTGGATTTGGCCTACAACACGATCCGCCGCTATCGGATGCTTTTGATGGAGCATGCGTTAACGTTGGAGGACGTGGAGGGGTTGAGTGAGCCTGCACGTCAAACGCTGTTTAATCGGCGTGGAGCGGCCCTAGACGAAAAGCGCATCCCGGACTGGCCGCATATCCAGCGGGAGCTGCAACGCAAAGGCGTGACACGTACGCTGCTCTGGCTGGAGTATCGGGACGAAGATCCTGACACCGCCTACGAACTTAGTCGCTTCAACGACCTCTACCGTGCATGGGCAGGAACGCAGGCGTTGTCCATGCGGCAACAGTACGATCCCGGTGAACGTGGCTGGGTCGATTTCTCGGGCACGCTGATGGCCTGGGTGGACCCGGGCACCGGCGAACAGCACAAGGCCGAGATCTTCGTGGCGGCTGCCGGGGTTGCGGGGTTGCTGTTCGCCACGGCCGTGCCATCGCAACGTATCGAGCACTGGGTCGAGGCGCATTGCCGCTGGTATGCCTTCATCGGCGGCGTGCCACGGATCACCGTCCCCGACAATCTAAAGTCTGCTGTCACCAAAGCCGGATCCGAACCGGTTTTGAACGCATCGTACTTGGCAATGGCTGATCACTACGGGACGGTGATCCTGCCGGCCCGCAGTCGCCGCCCCAAAGACAAATCGCTTGCCGAAGGCGGTGTGTTGGTGTTCTTGCGTTGGGTCATCGCGCGCTTGCGCAACCGGGTCTTCCATTCACTGGATGAGCTCAATGTAGCGATCGCCGAGTGCCTTGAGCTGATCAACGATCGCACCATGCGCCGGTATCGCCAGAGCCGCCGAGAGCGCTTTGAGCAGATCGACCGTCCCGCACTTCTGCCGCTTCCGGCGCGCTACGAGTTTGGCGAGTGGATAGGGCCCGTTCGCGTTCCGCCGGATTATCACGTGCCTGTCCGAGGACACTATTACTCCGTGCCGTACCGCTTGGTCCAACAGCAGATTCATGCACGCTGCAGCCAAAGCGTTATCGAAATTTTCAACCAAAACAAAAGGGTCGCCTCGCATGCTCGGTCGGAGGTGACGGGAGGGAAGACGACGGATCGATCGCATCTGCCAGAGAACCACCTTGCTTGGGCCGACCACACTCCTGAGCGGTATCTCGGTTGGGCTAAAGGCGTAGGAGATGGCGCGTTGACCGTCGTGCAATCGCTGCTGGACGCGGCGCGCCAGCCCGCGGCAGCGCTCAATGCATGCGGGAACCTGCAAAAGGTTGCCTATAAGCACGGCGCAGAAAGGTTCGAGTTGGCGTGTAGTCGGGCGCTGGCGATCAAGTCGCCGACGGTCAAGAGTATCCGTTCCATCTTGCAGAACGGTCTGGAACGACATGAGGCGATCTCCGCCTTGGCGTCTCCGTTGCCCAGCCACGGCAACGTCCGCGGGCCGAACTACTACTCCACTTCGAAGGTGACCCGTGTTGACTAACCCCACGCGTGCTGCACTGGTCACGCTGCGACTGCCTGGCATGGCCCAAGCCTACGACGAGCAACTTGACAGTCCGTCATACCAGTCCATGTCCTTCGACGACCGGCTCGGCTTGATGGTAGATGCGGAGCTGGCTAGGCGCGAGAATAGCCGCGTTGCCCGCCTGTTGAAGTCCGCGAAACTCAAAGCAGCGAACGCGGTGCCGGAGGATATCGACTTCTCGGCAAAGCGCAGCATCGATAAGCGACAAGTCATGGATCTACTGACGTGCCAGTGGATCGAGCGCGGCCAGCATGTAGTCATCACCGGACCGACCGGTACCGGAAAGACTTGGTTGGGCTGTGCGCTGGGGCGTGAGGCCGCTCGTAAGGGCTTTTCTGTCAGCTACCAACGCATGCCGCGGCTGATGGAGGATATGGAGGTCGCCCATGCGGATGGGAGCTTGCCGGCGTTGCGTACCAAGCTTGCCAAAGCCAAGTTGTTGATTCTGGATGACTGGGGTGTTTCTCCCATCGACGCCCGCGGTCGACAGAACTTGCTGGAGGTGATCGACGACCGGGTTCCTGGCGGTTCGGTACTGGTCACGTCCCAGTTGCCGGTAGGGACGTGGCACGACTACCTGGGGGAGCCCACCGTGGCGGATGCCATCCTCGATCGTTTTTTGCACAACAAGCATGCCATTGAGTTGCGGGGTGACTCGATGCGCAAAAACGGGCCTCGTTGATCTGGTCATTTTCCCCGGCGAGCGCCGGGAACGATGATTCTGACCGGGCAACGACGGTCGCTTGGTGAACTGAATACCGGTCTATTGGGCCGCGGGCCAAGTGGTGTTTTAGACGCTCGGCCTTCGGTGTATGGCCCCGAAACCCTCTGCTCGTACGATGGTCAGGATCGGCAAACGATCCTGACCATCGACAGCACCACAGGTTGATCGAACATCGGCGCCAATTGGACTGGACAGCAGCACCAACGAATTGGACACCGTTCCTTCCATTGCGCCGGCTGCAATCGACCCAAAGCGGACATCGCTGGCTCCAAGTCTCCGTCGCGGTCGACTGATTCTCGTGATCAACGCTTCGACCGCATACCTAGAAGCGGTACAGGAGCCGACCCTGGAGCAGCTGGCCGGCGAGCCCCCCCTCAGTGACTGCCGACGAACTCCTATTGCGGAAGGCACCGAGATCGGTGTCCGGAGACCATCGCTGGGCACAGTCGATTCAGCCAGCGGCGTCTGCTGCTGGTTCACAGCGGAACCAGCGCATAGCCTTGCTGCTGCAGCGTGATGATGCTGGTCAACGCCGAAAGCGATATTGCGATGCTGGGTGCCAGCGAGTTGCTGTCCAGCTGCCGGGAGTGCAAGGCCTGGCCGCACACGAACATTTGCACTCCCGCCGCCGACAGTTGCGCGATCAGCCCGAGGTTCGGGTTAGCGACCCCATGGCGGACGCGGTACGCGGGATCAGCCAGCGCTGAATCCGTTGCTCCTTCGCTGAGCAGCACGACGAAGTCCAACTGCTTCTTCGTCACTCCGCTTGCCTTGAGGAGGTTGACGGCGCGCGCGACCCGCTCCAAGCCCGGATCCGTCGCAGCGGGTGAAGCCGGCGCCACGGTCAGGCTGAATACCGCCCGCCGGCGCATTTTCGGGTCGGGTTGGTGGGCGGCGTCCGGCAGGACGATCGCTTTGCCATGCATGGCGATAGTGTGGGCGGGAGACGTCGCCGGCGTCGCCGCCTGCGCGAAGTAGGTCATGCCCGCCAGCACCAGGCCCAATAGCAAGGATGTGCCCCGCATCAGCGCGGTCCGAGCACGGTGGCCAGGTCATCTGGTGCCGGCATGCCGGCTCGGCGCTGGACCGTGCCGTTGTCGTCGCGGAACAGGATGCCCGGCGTGCCTTGGAACCCTAGTTGGACCATCAGTCTTTGGTTCGCATCGAGGGTGGCGCGCACATTGGCGGGCACGGAGGCCGCCGGCTTGATGCCGCCTGAGCTGTAGCTGGTTTCATTGCGACGGAGCGCCTCCGACGGCGAGCTGGCGGTCATGATCGTGGCAACCTTGTTGGCGCTGTCCGGACGGATCACACCGACCATGATGTGCCGCAGTTGCACCTTGCCCGAATCCACCCACGGCCGCGCTGCACTCCAGAACTTGTTGCAGAACGGGCAGTTCGGGTCGCTGAACGTGTAGATCACGCGGGGCGCATCTGCCTTTCCGTCGGCGATCCATTCGCTCGCCTCCAGCAGTGCCCAGGTGCGGGCCGACATCGGACCGGCGACAAGTCGCTGCAGCGCCTCGGCGCCGATGTCCTCGCCCTTTGCATTGATCAGCGTCCCAACGACGGCATGTTCGCCTTCGTTGGTCGCGTATACCGCCACGGGCTGCTGGCCTGCGACGCCTGCAAAGCCGCGAAGACCCGATGGGGCGTCGAACTCGCCGAGCACTTCGAAACCCTGGGCTTCAATGGCTTCGATCACGGCGGGCCTTTCAGTCTCCGGGTTGCTGGTGGCGTTCGTTGGGACAGCCGGTGCGGTGGAAACCGACTTTTCCTCGGCGGCCTGACTGCAACCGGTGGCGAGCAGCAGGGCGGACGAAAGCAGTATTGCAGTGGGGTTCACTCGTGCCATCACGGCACCTCCTTGGTTGGAAGGGTTGGGGGACTCGATGAGGGCGCAGCACCGAAGCGCCGCAGCTTTACGGCAAGGCTCGCATTCGAGAGTTCGCCCATGTGGGTGTCCACAAGCCGGCCGTCGGCATCGAAGAACAGCGTCGTTGGCAGGCCGCGCGAGCCGGACTCCTGCATTACGGACGAGAATGGATCGAGCAGCACATTGCTCAGTTGCAGGTGACTCTCGCGCAGGTAGTCACGGATCTCCGATTCGGATTCCCCCTGATTGACGAAGACGAACGTCACGTCGCCGCGTTCTTCCTGCGCCTTGGCCAGGACCGGCATTTCGCGGCGACACGGCGGGCACCACGTCGCCCACAGGTTCACGACCATCGGCTCGCCGGTCATCGCCGAAAGCTTCGTGCTGCCGCCGTCGAGCGTGCTCAGTTCGGTCGCCGGCAGTTTCACCACCGACTGCTGCATCAACAGCAGCGCGCCACCGAGAACGGCCCAGGAAGCCAGCCCTGCGATCGCACCGAACAGCAGCGGACGTCGCAGCGCGGGAGCGTTTCGCGCTCGCCATGCGCCGAATGCGAGGCCCGCGAGCACGCCCGCCCAGATCGAGAAGCCGCCGTCGCCGATGCGGACAATTGACCACGGATCCGCGAGGTACTGCGGCCACCATGCGAGCACGAAGGCTAGCCGCGCCGCGAGCACGCCGACCATCAGCATGTCGAGGAACGTCGAAAGCGGCTTGATCGCGGGTTGCCCGGGCAAGGGCACAACGAACTGCCGGGCGACCAGTGCGGCAATCGCGAGTGCGACCAGCAGCACCACCAGGGACATGGGAAACGGGCCAAGACTGACCATCATTGCGCTCCTTGCTGGACGCGCTGCAGGCGGGCCAGGAATGCTTCGGGGGTGATCTCGCCCACCGTGCGCTCGGCGCGGTGTTCTTGGCCGTCGGGTCCGATGAGCAGCAACGTCGGCGGACCGGCCACCTGCCATGCCTTCATCAATGCCCGATCGGCCACATCGTTGGCGGTGACGTCGGGCCTCACGACCTGCATGCCGGCGAGCATCGATGCCACCTGCGGATCACCGAACACTTCCCGTTCGATGACATGGCAGGAAACGCACCAGTCGGCGTAGAAATCGACCAGCGTCCATTGGCCTCGCGCACCGGCTTCGGCGATGCGACGTGAAAGGTCGTCGGCCGTCTTGGCTTGGACGAAGGCGACCGTCGGCGCGGCTGTCTGCGCACTCGCATCGCCGGCACCGAGTCGTTCCAGGGGGCGCCACGGATCGCCGGAGCCGCTGGCACCGCCAATCATGAGTGCCAGTGCCCAGACCGCCGACGCGGCTGCAAAATAGCGCGGCAGCCACAGGCGCAGCGGGCCGCTTGCAGGCGGTGCGACCAGGGCCAGGAAACCCGCCGCCACGCCGAGCAGCCAGGCGCCCCATAGCACCAGCGCCGTCGCCGGTGCCAGCACCCGCGCCAGCACCGATATCGCCAACGCCAGCAGGACGTAGCCGAAGACCGCCTTGACGCGATCCATCCACGCGCCGGGGCGCGGCAGGATGCGTGCGCCGAACACCGCAATCGCGAGCAGGGGCAATCCCATGCCCAGCCCAAGCGCGAACAGCGCCAGGCCGCCGGTCAGCGCGCTGCCGGACTGGCTGATGTAGAGCAGCGCGCCGGCAAGTGGCGCAGTCATGCACGGTCCCACCAGCAGCGCGGACAGGAACCCGAGCGCGGCGGCGCCAGCGAGCGTGCCGCCGCGCTGCTGGCGACCGGCGCGATCCAGGCGGTTGCCGAGCCACGCCGGCAACTGCAGCTCGAACGCACCGAACATCGACAGCGCAAGCACCACGAACACCGCCGCGAAGGCGCCCAACAGCCACGGGTTCTGCAAGGCCGCCTGCAGGTTGGCACCGGCGATCCCGGCGGCCACGCCGAGCGCGGCGTAGGTCAACGCCATCGGCAGAACGTAGGCCACCGACAAGGCGAGCGCACGCCGCGTGGTCGGCTGTCCGCCAACGATCAGGCTGGAAACGATCGGGATCATCGGCAGCGTGCACGGCGTGAACGCGAGCAGCAGCCCCATGCCGAAGAACACCGCGACCGACGCGAACAGGCTGGCATCGGCGAGGCGGCTGGCGAAGCGCTGGTCCTCGCCGGCAACGGAAGGCGCCGGGGCGGCCTCCCTGATCGAGCCCGTGACGGATGATGCGCCGACGCCTGCCGAGTTTTGTGCGACGGAGGCCGCAGAGGGGGAGGTGGGCGGCTGCGGGGCGCTGTCGCTTGTCGCCTTTTCCGAGGGCGGCGTCGTCGCTGCGGTGTCCACAGCGGCATTGGTTGCCGGTGGCGTCTCGACCGATGGCAGATCGACCGGCATGGTCTGCGGCGGATAGCAGATGCCGGCATCTGCGCAGCCCTGCCAATGCAGCGTCGCCGAGCGTGCGTCGCCACCATTGACTATGATTTCGACAGTGTCGTAATAGACCTCGGTGCGGCCGAAGAACTCGTCGGTTTTCGCCCTGCCGTTCGACAACTGCAGCGGCAACGCCTTGCCGCCGTCGAGAACAACGCTCAGGCGGTGTCGATAGAGGTAGTAGCCCGGCGCGATAGTGCCGCTCAGCCGGGTCGCGCCATCCTTCACGGCCGTTGCCTCGACCCTGAACACCTCGCTGACCTCGAGGAACTCGGGCTGCTGCTGCCCGCTCGGTGGTGCGAGCCAGCCTTGCGCCATCGCGGGCACGGGAACCGCCAACATCGGCAACATCAACAGGCTTAGCAACAACCGGCGCAGCAACAGCATCATTCAGTACTCCGGAGATCCAGGCCGGCCACGATGAAGGCGCGCGATTAAGTCACGATTAAAGGCCCCCCAGGCTGGAGCCATGACCCGGCGGTGGCGACGCCGGGTACCCTGCGCTAGGATGCAGCGCGCATCTGGTTTCCGGAGTTGGCATCAATGAGGATCCTGGTCGTTGAGGACGACGAATTGATCGCCCGGGGCATAGTCTCCGGTCTTCGGGCTTTTGGAATGACAGCCGATCGCGTGGAGAGCGTCGCGCACGCCGAACTCGCGCGACAGACGACCCATTGCGACGCGATGGTGCTGGACCTTGGGCTGCCCGACGAGGACGGTATGCAGCTGCTGGTGCGCATGCGCCAGAGCGGTGATGAATTGCCGGTGCTGCTGCTGACCGCGCGCGATGCGGTGGAAGATCGCATCGCCGGCCTGCAAGGCGGCGCCGACGACTATCTGGTCAAACCGTTCGATCTCGGCGAGCTCGTGGCACGGCTGCACGCCTTGTCGAGGCGTGCCGCTGGCCGCAGCGTGAACCTAATCGAAGCCGGTTCACTGGCGCTGGATCCCGCCAGTGGGCAGGCTTGGCTCGACGGCATACCCGTCGACCTGTCGCGTCGCGAGACCGCACTGCTCGCCAGCCTGATGCAGGCAGGCGGGCGCTGCCTGTCCGGCGAACAGCTCAAGGACAGCCTGTACGGTTTCGAACAGGAGGTCGGCAGCAACGCAATCAACGTGCACATCCATCACCTGCGCCGGAAACTCGGTGCCGATGTCATTCAAACCGTGCGCGGACTCGGATATCGGTTCGGCAGGGCCGAGCCATGAGCCTGCGATTCCGCCTGGTGCTGACAATCGGCATCGCCTTGGCGGTGCTGTGGAGCGTGGCGGCGGCGTGGATGCTGCGTGACCTCGATCGCAACCTGCAGCATACCCTCGACGACCGGCTGGCGATGTCGGCACGCATGGTGTCCGGACTGCTGGCGCAGGGCGCGTTGGTGGGCGCCTCGCCGGTAGCGGCGGCTGATGCGGTGACCGTTGCCGGCAGTCGCGGGATGGCGTGCCAGATACGCTCGCTGCGTGGGGAGGTGATCGCCACCACCCAGGGCGCATCCAGCGCACTGATGGCGACCGACGCGCCGGGCTATCGCACGCGTGAGATCGAGGGTACGGCGTGGCGTACCTACACGCTGGAGGCGAACGGTTACAGCATTACCACTGCCGACAGTCTCGGTGAGCGTGCCGAACTGAGCCGCCAGATCGCGCTGGCGGCCGGGCTGCCGTTCCTGATTGCCGCGGTGGGTGGCTTGCTTGCGTTGTGGCTGGGCGCGGGCCGTGCGCTCGCGCCGCTCGATCGGCTGCGTCGCACGCTTGCGCAACGCCAGCCCGATGCCGACGAGCCCCTCGACGCGCAACCAATGCCGGGCGAACTCCGGCCATTGGTCGAATCCCTCAACCACCTGCTGCAGCGCGTTTCCGACGCGGTGTCACGAGAGCGCAGCTTCACCAACCATGCTGCGCACGAACTGCGCACACCCTTGACTGCGATCGACACTCACCTGCAGGTTGCGCGGCTGACTGGTGGCGAGGACTCACGACGTGCGCTGGCCGATGCCGGTGAAGGCGTGCAGCGTATGCGTGCGACGCTGGACCAGTTGCTGATGCTGGCGCGGGTCGAAGGACGGCTGCCGTTCGACGACGGACAGTGGATCACCGCCGCGCAGGTGGTGGAGCAGGCGGTGGCGGCCAGCAGTCCGGCGGCCAATGGCCGGGTCGTTGTCGTGGCTGGAAGCGGTAGTCAGGCGGTGCCGGCGGTGCCTCCCGCGCTGTCCGTGGCGGCGTTGCGCAACCTCGTCGACAACGCGTTGCGCTATTCGCCTCCGGGAAGTGCCGTAGACCTTGTTGCTGATGCCGATGCCACCACGGTACGGTTCCGTCTGACCGATCGTGGCGCTGGTCTCGAACCTGACGAGTACCGGCAGGCGACGCAACGGTTCTGGCGAGGACGCGCGACCGGCAGCGCAGGAGGCAGCGGGTTGGGGTTGACGATCGTCGAGGCAATCGCCGAGCGTCATGGCGGGTACGTGGTCTTGCGTCCCAGGGAGGGAGGTGGGACGGTCGCGGAGCTCGTCCTGCCGAGGCAGGACGGTTAGATTCGGCGGCCGTGGAATGCCTCCAACCCCCGACCCTCGCTAACCTTGGGGGCTTTCCGCCATTTCCTGACAGTACTGGCGAAGGTGCTCCGGCAGGTCCGGAGGACACTGCCCGCACGCCTTGTTACCCGGCACGGCATAGTCGATGAACTTCGGGTATGGCAGGTTCAGGTTTTCCATCAGCTCGATGAAATCCTCGAGCGTGCGTTCGGCGCCGAGCCGCGGGTTGCGCTGCTTCTCCTGCGCGATGCTCGATACCCACCGCCCCTGGTAGTCATGCGCCGGGTACACGAGCGTCTCGCCCGGGAGGCCGAACAGCCGACCGCGTACGCTCTCGTACAGTTCACGCGCGTCGCCGCTCTGGAAGTCCGTACGGCCGCAGCCGTCGATCAGCAGCGCGTCGCCGGTGAACACGCGGTCATTCATCACCAACGCGAAGTGGTTGTCGGTGTGGCCGGGCGTATGCATCGGGTCTATGCGCACGCCGCCGACCTGCAGGGGGACGCCGTCTTCCATCGGCACGTCGGTACAGGACAATGCATCGAGCGCGGGGGTAGCGATGCGGCTGCCTACCTCCCGCCGGAGCATCGACGCCGACGTGATGTGGTCCGCATGAATGTGCGTGTCGATCGTCATAACGAGATTCAGACCGAGCTCGTTGACTACCTGCAGGTCGCGCTGCCAGGCGGGCATCACCGGATCCACGAGGGCGGCTTCGCGCGTTTCGGGGCAGGCGATCAGATAGGTGTAGGTCGAAGACACCGGCTCGAAGAGCTGGCGGAAGATGGTGGCGGGACCGATCATGACCGGGCTCCTTCGTTTTCCGCGAGCGCGACCACCGCCGGCTCCAGCGTCGCCAGACCGGCCTCACGGCCGCGCTTGAGCGCCGCTTCCAGCGAGCAGCCGCGGTTGAGTGTCGCGTCAAGCGCGATCATTGCGCCCACGCGGTTGGAACTCGCGCAATGGATCAGGACCCCGCCTTCGCGGCGCGCATCGTCCAGCGTCTGGCCGAACTCGCGCACCCGGGCTCGGTCGAGATCGGCGGCGCCGGCGATCGGCAGCGATACGTAGTGCACGCCGAGCCGGGCGGCCTCGGCGGCTTCGTCGTACTCCGCCGGCTCTTCTGGGGCACGCAGATTGATAACCGTACGCACGCCCTCGCGCACGAGTTCGGCCAGATGCGCAGGCGTGGGCTGCCCACCGGCGTAGTGATCTTCAGCGAAGCGCCAGGGTGTGTTCATGGGAGCCTCCGGAACGTTTGCGGGGAAGAACGAAATTCAGATCCAGCCGAGTTCACTCGCGGTGCGGTACAGCATGTACACCGCGACGACGACGATCAGGCCGGCAAGCACCGTGTTGAGCACGCCCTTGCGGTCGCCCAGGCGTGTGGCGAGGCGGGCGCCAAACAGACTGCCGACCGCGCCGCCGCCGATGAACGCCACCGCAAGCGACCAGGCGACCAGTCCGGAGCTCGCGTAGCTCAATGCGGTGGTCAGTCCGAAGGCGGTAACGGCGAGCAGCGATGAACCGACCGCGAACAGGATCGGCATGCCGGTCGAGGCGATCAGGCCCGGTACTACCAGAAAGCCCCCTCCAATACCGAAGAAACCCGACAGGAGCCCGGTGACCGCGCCCGAACCCAGCAGCTTCGGCGCGTTGCCCCGATTGAGCACCACCGCCGGATCCCCTTCACTTCCGCGCGGGCGGAACATCATGCCGGCGACCACGAGCATCAGGAGCGCGAACAATGCAAGCAGCTGCTGCCCGTCCATGGCCTTGCCGAGCATCGCCCCGAACCACGCGCCCAGCACGCCGGCGATAGCGAACGCCGCGGCGCAACGCCACTTCACGTTGCGCTTGCGGGCATGGTTGGTCAGGCCGATAAGTGCGTTGGCCGCAACCGCAAGCGCGCTGGTGCCGATCGCCACATGCGGGTCGCGCACCCCGACGAGGTAGACCATGAGCGGGACCGCGAGAATGGAGCCGCCGCCACCGACCAGCCCGAGCGTGAAGCCGACGACGCCGCCGGAAATGACCCCCATCACTAACTGGAACGTGGTCATTGGACAGCCTCCTGGCTGCCACAGTAGGCGGCGTATAGCGTATCGAGCACGCTTGCAGCAGGGCCCTCGGCTAGCGCGTAGTAGATGGTCTGCGCCTCGCGACGCGTCGTGACGAGCTGCATCTCGCGCAGTACGGCCAGGTGCTGCGACAGGGCGGACATGCTGAGCCCGGTAATCGGCTGCAACTCTCCTACCGAAGCCTCGCCCTCGACCAGCTGGCACAGCACGAGCAGGCGTGCCGGATGGGCCAGTGCCTTCAACAGTGCGGCCGCTTCATTGGCATGCTGCGCCATCTGCTCGGTCGAGGGCATCGGACGTATCTTCTTTGATGAACGGGCCATGGCGGATGTAGTTTAGTAAGTTCTTGACAAGGACAGGTGACGAATGTAATGTAGCAGTACCTAAAGTACAGAGCAAGAAGCTGTCAAATGAATCCGCAGGTGCAGAGCTTTTACGACCCGGCCACGTTCACCTTCACCTACGTGGTCTACGATCGTGACGGTGGCCATGCCGCCATCGTCGACCCGGTGCTCGACTACGATCCCGCCTGTGCCCGAACCTCGACCGCCTCGGCCGACCGCGTGCTCGCGTTCGTGCGCGATCATTCGCTGATCGTGGACTGGATCCTTGAAACCCATGCGCATGCCGACCACCTGACGTCGGCGGCATACCTCAAACGCGAAACCGGCGCGAAGGTCGCGATCGGTCGCGGTATCACCCAGGTGCAGGAGCGCTTCAAGGCGCTGTTCGGGATGGAGCCGGAGTTCGCCACCGACGGCCGCCAGTTCGATCGGCTGTTCGCCGATGGAGACACGTTCGCCATCGGCGAGCTCGAAGCGCGTGCGATCGCGACGCCCGGTCACACCGACGATAGTCTGACCTATCTCGTTGGTGACGCCGCGTTCGTGGGCGATACGGTGTTTGCCCCTGAAACGGGCACCGCGAGAGTGGACTTCCCAGGGGGCGACGCGCGCAAGCTCTACCGATCGATCCGCACCTTGTTCGATCTGCCCGCCGACACCCGCCTGTTCCTGTGCCACGACTACCCGCCGGCCGAGCGCGAGGCGCATCCGCAGAGCTCGCTCGACGAGCAGAAGCAGCGCAATGTGCATGTGGGCGGCGAGGCAGATGAGGAGACGTTCGTGAAGTTGAGGACCGAACGGGATGCAAGACTGGCGGCGCCCAAGCTGATTCTGCCGGCGTTGCAGGTGAACATTCGCGCTGGCGAGCTGCCGCCGACGGACGCGAACGGCATCCGCTACCTGCGGCTGCCCCTGAACCAATTGGGAGGTGAGGCATGACCACGTGGATGATCGCCCTGGCAGGCGGGGTGCTGATTGGACTGTCCGCGACGTTGTTGCTGTGGCTCAACGGACGGGTCGCGGGCGTCAGCGGCATCCTCAACGGCGTTCTGTTCCCGAAGGCAGGTGATGTGTCGTGGCGCGCCATGTTTTTGCTGGGCTTGATCGTCGCCGCGGGCCTATACATGGCACTGGTGCCCGGTGCACCACTGCCGCGGACGGACTATTCGCGAGTCGGGCTGGTGGTCGCCGGGCTGCTGGTGGGCTTCGGCACGCGCATGGGCAACGGCTGCACGAGCGGCCACGGCGTGTGTGGGCTCGGCCGACTGTCCATGCGCTCGCTGGCGGCCGTCCTGACCTTCATGGCCACGGCCATTGCAACCACCTTCCTTGTGCGCCACGTCTGGAGTTGATGATGAAGTTCTCGATTGCCGCGCTGCTGTCGGGTGCGCTGTTTGGTCTGGGGCTGGCAATGTCGGGCATGACCGACCCCCGCATCGTGCTCGGCTTCCTCGACGTGTTCGGAGATTTCGATCCGACGCTGGCGTTCGTCCTCGGCGGCGCCGTCACCACCACCGGGCTGCTGTTCCGCTTGGTGCTGCGCCGTGGCAGCCCGGTGCTCGCCGATACGTTCCAGCTGTCGAACCTGAAGCAGGTCGACCGCAAGCTGCTCGGCGGTGCGGCACTGTTCGGAATCGGCTGGGGTATCGCCGGCTACTGTCCAGGTCCTGCACTCGCGGGCCTGGGGATCGGCTCGGTCGAAGCGCTGTGGTTCATCCCGGCCATGCTGGCTGGCATCCTGTTGCACCGTGTCGTCAACCGCGCCTGAGGTTATGCCATGAAGCCTATTCCATTGCTCTTCCTTGTCGTTGCGCTCGCAGGCCCCGGCTGCGCCTCCGCCACGTACCCGACTGCACTGCCGACCGTTGCGGATGCGGTGTCACCTGCGCCGGGCATCGTGTCGGCGGGGCGGCTGGATGCCGACGACATCTCACGCGTGCGTGATGCTGGCATCCGCCACGTCATCGACCTCACCTTGGATGCGGAGACGCCAGATTTCGACGAGGCGGCAGCCGTCCGCGCGGCCGGCCTTCTGTACTCCAACCTGCCATTACGCGGTGCAGTGGATCTCACCCGTGAGAACGTGATGGCGTTTGATGCCATTGTTCGAGACGCGAAACGTCCGGTGCTCGTGCACTGTGCCAGCGGCAACCGTGTCGGTGCGATGGCAGCGCTCCGGGCCGCATGGGTGGACGGAAAGGAGGCCGATGAAGCGATCGCGATCGGAAGAACCTGGGGGCTCAAGGGTCTTGAGGAAGAGGTGCGCCGCAGGATCGAGGCCGACGCTTCCCAGGCCAGGAGCAAGGTCCCGGGCTAACGACCGCTGCGTGCCGGGTCCGGTCAGTGCCGGACTGCGTCCATGATCCGGTAAGCGTTCGCGCCGGCGACCTGCCGTTCTTCGTACCCGGCACCGAGGGCGTGCTGATACATCCGAAGGTAGCCCCCCAAGACGACGAGCACGTCATCACAAAGAACTATCCGAACTCGTTCCACAAGACGGACCTCAAGGAGACACTCGATTCCGACGGCATCGAATAAGTCACGGTTATTGGCCGATGAGCCACATGTGCATCGACGCGACAACTTGCGCCGCGGCTATTTTGGTTACAAGACAACGGTCGTGCACGACGCCTGCGCAACCCGCGAGCTCGAGTTCGATGGGAAGAGCGTGCCCGCCGAGCAAGTGCATACGGCCCTGATGTCAACGCTCGCATTCGGGTATGCGGAAGTCATTTCAGCCGACACCTATCTGGCCAAATGACATCTGTTGGGGCGTGCAGCGCGATTTGCTTGGCGGTAAGTCATCGGCCGCTCTCTCATCCCGGGCGTTGCTACGTGATGTCCGCTCTTGGCCGAAAGGGGGCATCGGTGCCATGTCAGGTGTCCAACTGACTGGCGGCGGTGTCGAGTTCGTTTGGCGGCGCTGTCAGGGGTCGTTGATCTGATCAAAGTTATCGGCGACCTGTGGGAACGATGGTTCTGACCGAGCAACGATGCTGGTCACCAGGCTCGGTCGCGTGATCATCTTCTGCTGGTCCAGGTGATCAATCTCATCGGTACCCGCAGATTCCAGGACACCTAGTAGGTTCAAGCTAGGCGGGGTCTCAGCCAGCTTCGATAGCAATCCCCGAGCTGCGGAGGACAGCAGCGACACGGCTGATGATGAGCCGTACATGCCCTCTCCACGCATCCCAACGTAGCGGTAGTTCTTCTGCGCCTTTGCACTCCGCCTTGGCGGCGCTGGAAACTTGTCGAAGGGACTCGTTGAAGCCGCAACGACCACAGGATGTGGGGGATGACTAAATTGCCCAGTGCCGATTGGGCCGTAATACTCGCTAATCCGAAGCCGCGCAATATCCGACAACAGCCGGCTTTTTCCAACTCCGTTCTCTCCCACAACAACTGTATATGTGTTATCCCTTGGGCTGACTTTAGCCTCGTCTACCAGACGCACCAGCTGACCATCATGGTAGATATTGATCACTCGTTCCATTGGAGGCTCTCCCTGTCTATAGGAAGAATGTTGGCAGATACTGGTTAGCTATCCAAGGTCATGGTCCCTGCGGCCTAGGACGCTCCCATTCCGGCGATGGGAGATCTCGGCAGAGAAGTGCAGGGCCTTCCTGGCCCAGAGCTAGCGCCACCCATCGCCGCTCCTTGACCGATCTCCCCACGGAAGGCTGACAGGTAAGATCCGGGCTGACACCGAACGCTTGGGCCGTGCCCTTAGGCCCAAAAGCTCGTGCGCCCTACCTAAATGTGCCTTCGGGAAGGCATAATCTGGCGGGAGAGGTAAATATCAACCGCCTGCCAATCTAGTTGACCGGGGAGAAGGAAGTGTCTGCAAAAGGAGGACTGCTGAGATGGCTCGGAGCCTTCATAGCTTTCGATATGGCGCTGCTAACCTACGTCTTGATTCCCGATTGGCGTTGGGGTGCTGCCGACCCGAAGATGATCATAGGTGGGCTAACGACAGTACTTTCCCCTCCAATGCTCTACATGATGACCTCAATTCTCTCGCCAGACATGAAGGCTGCACTCGTCTTCTGGAGAACCAAGCATCACTTGCCTGGCTATTCGGCATTCTCCAGGCACCTAAGAGAAGACTCGAGAATAGACGGTGAAGCAGTTGCGGCGCGGCGGGGTCCTCTTCCGTCAGACCCGGATGAACAGCAGCGCCTGTGGTACAAAATTTACCGCGACCATCGCAATGACGAGGCAGTTCTTGATGCCAATCGTCGCTTTCTCACTTTTCGGGATCTGGCAGTAGTGTCACTCCCGGTTACCGTGGTGGCCCCCATCGCGCTCACGTTCTTCGATCTCGGCTTCGCACGAGGCCCCGTGGCCGCAATCTTCTGCCTGCAATACCTTGGCGCAAGTGTCGTCGCGCGCGTAGCGGGCGTACGTCTGGTTCGAACTGTTCTGGCGATAGAGGGCGCGCAGCCAGGTTCCGCTGCTCCCGGTTCGGCATGACTGGCCCTTTACTAGAAATCCGGCCGCACAATTGAGGGAAGGTAGGCAGCTAGTTCGGTGCGGTTTGCAAGGACAATCTGCTGCGATCTTGCCGCTTCGTTCTCTTGTTCTTTAAGACCCAAGCGTGCCAACAAGTAATAGCCCATTGCTTGTCTGCACTTCAGCTTCAATTTGCCTTCTGACATGCCGTAGTCAAGTTCAATCACTCGCCGCGCGCCCTCCGAGAGAGCAGGGTTTGGTGCTATCTCAATATCGATCACGCGGTTCCATTGTACGTCGCCACTGATCGTGGCTTGAGCGTCTCCAGATGGCTTCGCCAGCAAGATTCGCGCAAAGAGGAAGTCACGGTAGTCGTTGCGCAAGTGACAGTAGGCTCGGATGTGCCATCGGAATCCGTCGTAGGCCAATGCCAAGGGTGAGACGCACCTTACATCTGGCTCAGCACGTGCCATGGTCTGGTAGGTGATCTCCAGAGCTCTGCCGGACTGAATTGCAGACAAGGTCTCCCGTAGTAGCGAGACATCGACCCGGCGGCTAGGGAAGCTCACGATCTCTGAAGGCGGCGGGTTACCCAAGAAGCTCAAATCGGGACTCAGCAAGCCGGTAGTGATCGCATGCAGTTCCGCCAGATAGCGGGCGCTCGATCCTTCGGTGAAGATCGGCGCATATGTCGGCATCGCCACATAGGCACGCTCCTTGGCGTCGTACTTCGCATTCAGCGGGGCGCGTGCGGCGTATTCAGCAAAGTCCAGAGTCGCCTGAGGGGGTGAGATCTTGAAGAACTCCACTAGGTCAGAACGATTGACCTTACCTGCCCACAAGAGCCGAGAGTCAATGAATTCTAGCCGGCGTGCCTGACCCCAGCGCTCTTTGCGGGCGGACACATCCTTTAAGTCATTGAATTTGTTAGGCATGTGAGAATCTTCCAAAAATATCCACTACTTTTTATGACCTCATAGTTTTTCGTAGTATAGTGCGTCTGAAGGCCACGGGGTGGTCAACACGATGAGGCGCAACTCGAATGAGCAACATCACGTTCTTCCCGGTCGACTGCGGTGACATGACCCTGATCCGCCTCGCGGATGCTGCGGTCAGTTCTATCCTTATTGACGTTAACATCCGCGCGGCGGCGGACGATGCTGACGACACTTCTGTACGTGATGTGGCTTCGGACCTGCGGGGCAGGCTGCAGCGGGATGGATTTGGCCGGCCCTATGTCGACGTCTTCATGTTGAGTCACCCTGATCAAGACCATTGTCTCGGTCTGGCCCGTCACTTCTACCTGGGCCCAATCGAGAACTATCCTGATGACAACAAGGCGGACAACGACAAGCGGATAGTCATCCGGGAAATCTGGTCGTCTCCGTTGGTTTTCCGCCGTCGTTCAAAGGACCATGTTCTCTGCGACGACGCATTGGCTTTTAATCGCGAGGCTAAGCGGCGGGTAACGCAGTTCCGCCATGGTCTAGGGAACAAGGACGGCGAGCGCGTACTTCTGATGGGTGAGGACGTTGACGGCAAGACGGATGATCTCGCCCCGATCGTCATCCAGCCTGGTACTACCTTCAACCGTATCAATGGGGCTAGTAGCTCCTACTTTGAGGCAACGCTGCTCGCGCCAATCCTCTGCGATGACCCGGACATTGTTGAGGAGCTGAAGAAGAACAATTCCAGCATCGTCATCAACTTCGCCTTGGACTCTGTCGAGGCCGGACGGCCGCGCTGCAAATTCTTGTCTGGCGGTGATGCGGAAGTTTACGTATGGGAGCTTCTCTGGGCTGAGTATGGCAAGAGTGGAGAGCTGCAGTACGACCTTCTTCAGGCACCGCACCATTGCTCGTGGCATTCGCTGTCATGGGATAGCTGGTCCGAAAAGGGCGAAAAGGCCCAAGTGTCACCTGAAGCGCGAGCTGCCCTAGGTCAGGCGAAGACAGGTGCGGTGATTGTGGCTAGCTCAAAGCGGATCCTGGATGACAAGAATGATCCGCCGTGTATTCGCGCTAAGACGGAGTACGAGAGCATCCTGGCTACTGTGGGCGGAAAATTCATGTGCACCGGAGAGTATCCGCACCATTGGGAGCAGGCTCCGCTGGATCTCCAGGTTTCATTCGGAGGTGTCCGAGTCAGGAAGGCAGGCGCAGGCTCTTCTACGGTAGCGGCACTGGCTGCCGCGCCGCGCGCGGGCAGCCCTCAGTGACTTCAGATTTTCTCGACTGGGGGGTCAGCATCCCCAAAGATGAGCCTGATCCATTCCGCGATGGCCGCATGCGGGCCCTCCTCAGGGCCTGCAATGCACACGCGGATATCAATGTTGTGGAGCTGAGACGGCTTGAACACCCATTCGTTGCAGAGATCATAGTGGCCGATGTTGGTGATGGCGCCGTGTCCCCTGGGAACGACGCAGGGATTCACCGCATCGAACGAATTGCACTTCTCTACCGAACTGGTGCCCGATTCCCATTCGAAGCTCGACCTCTCAGGAAGAGCTTCCCGAGAGCGCTGCATCAGTACTCTACGGGTGACCAAGGACCGCCGTCGCTCTGCATTATGGAGGGAGACTGGGAGCTTGCGGAACATAGGTTCACGCCAGAAGCGCTACTCGAGACCCTTCTAGCTTGGCTGGAAAAGACGGCAGATGGGACGATTCATGGGGCCGACCGCGGCTTGGAACCCGTCTTCTACAGCCTTGGGCAGTGCCTAATGCTTCCGCCGGACTTTGCGGAGGCTTTGAGCGATCCGTCCAAGGAGCTCGCTTTTGTGGACGCGTGGGAGTGGGAACGCGGAGTGACATATCGCACGCGCATTGTCGCGTCTGCTTCTCCGGCACGGGCGCCGCATCGCATACTCATCATGGATGCCGCCCCAATCGCGCACCTGCCACTCTCCTCGCCGCCGTCATCGCTTGGCAGCCTTGAAGAGCTGCTTGTAGCTAAGGGAAGCTCGCTGATGCCGGGACTGGCCAAATCAGTTCAAGAGGCTTTCCGGCGATGCTGCAACGCCAACATCCAGCCGGGTCAGGGGCGAATCATCTTGATCGTTCGTCTTCCGCGGCTACGAGACGGTGAAGTGGTGAGCATCGACTCGATGGGCTTCAGAATCGACTGTGACCTGGTCGCGCTAGGATTAAAAATACAGGCACTTGGCCGGTACGGAGAGAACGATACAGTCCAGCCAGTCCTTATACTTGGAGAAGGACCGAGGTGGCCAGAGAAGGGTTGGCAAGATATCGAAGTGCTGCACATCGACGTCAGCCGCAGTCTGGATCGAGACGAGGCGAAGCGATGGTCGGGAATTGAAGACGGTGAGTTCCGCGGCGTAATTGCAGGAGTGGGCGCCCTGGGAAGTGCCCTTATCGATATATGGTCACGCTCCGCATGGGGTCACTGGGACTACATCGATCCCGACGTTCTAGCTCAGCACAACGTCGTCCGGCATGTCGGCACCCAAGATCAGGTTGGGTTGCCAAAAGTCGAAGTAGCCAAACGCCATGCGCGGCGGACGCTCGGGTTTGCCGACCCAGATGTGAAAGCGTTGCAGAACCGGGCCTCGGACCTTGATACAGAGGCGGTACATGCGTGCCTGAAGCGTGGCGATCTCCTCATCGATGCATCAACAACCATCCAGGTAACTAGGTCGTGGTCTGGAGCGGACCTACCTCGAGGTATGGCAACCTTCTTGACGCCGTCGGGAGATGGCTGCGTGCTTCTTGCTGAGGACAGCTCGCGGGAAATCAGAGGCGCATCGCTTGAGGCCCAGTACTACAGGGCGATCATCCAGCAAGATTGGGGAGCAGTGCACCTCGAAGCAAAGGGTCGCCCACTTCGAAGTGGGGCGGGCTGTCGCGATGTCTCTGTAGTCCTAGGCTACGACCAGGTGTTGCGAAGTGCATCATTACTTGCAGGGCAGATCAGGAATAGGTCAATGCTTTCCGGTGCAAGTATCGATGTATGGGAGTCTTCGAGCGACGGCAGCATTCGTCACATTGAGGTGGCAGCCAGACGAACCTTTTCGAAAAAGGTAGGAGACTGGGAGATTATCTGGGACGAAGGTCTCTGCGAACAACTCCTAGGGGAACGAGCCAACTCGCTTCCACTCGAAACCGGAGGAATCCTTCTGGGCGTCGTCGATTTCAAGCTCAACACAATCCATCTCGTGGACGGCCGTTCCGCACCAAAGGACAGTGTGTCAACTGAGGCGGACTTCCAGTGCGGTAGCTGCGGCGTGCAGGAAGACATTACTGAGGCCCAGCGTCGAACAGCCGGTATGGTGCTTTGGATAGGTGCTTGGCACTCGCATCCCCAGGGTGTGAAGGCAGTTCCAAGCATCCAGGATCAGGAACTTCTGTCACATCTCTGCACAAGGCTGGGTGCGCACGGACTACCAGCGGTGATGCTCATAGCGGGCGAGAACGGCATCGACGTTTTCCTGCAAGCGAAAGGGAGTTAGCTCGCTTAACACGCAGACGAGTTGCCGAGCGGTTTGATGGCGCAGGCGGGACTTGCTGGCTTCGCCTCTGCGCACATGGGGTGGCCGCTTGGCGTGAGCGGATACATCTCCAGTTCCGATATGACCTGGTGCTGGCGGCCTTCCGTCAGCGCCCCATCAGTGATCAGGGGAGCAGTTGGAGTCTGCACTGGGCATCTGAACTGGAGAGCCCGCTCTTCGTCTAAGGCCATCACCCCGGGGTGGTAATGATTGATCAAGCAGCTCTGGACGGCTGATATGCTCGGGTCCTGATAGATGTCGAATGGCAGCTTCTGGCCGGAAGCGGACATCAGGATCGCTGCTCCACTGGCTGTGCATAGCTCAGCCTTGAGGCGCTGCCGCGCTCTGGTCCTGCTCCACGCGCCGGCCAAGCTCGCCTTTGCCTTGCTGCCGCTTCTGGCCGAAAAGACTGTCGATTGATGCGCCCAGCCGCTAGGCGGCCTCCGCTACCAGGCGGCCGTACTCAACGATCTGCTGGATCGCCTCGATCTTGAACTCATGGTGCACCGATTCATGCCCACGACCACCTCTGCCTAAGCCATAGTTTATGGCTTCGATATTTCCGCAGAATCCGGCGGGATTGCAAATCGCTCAGAGGGATGCAGAAATCAGAATACTCCAGCGGGAGGTGCTTGACCTCGGCGTTAAGTGGAGGCGTTGCAGGACGATGGAAATGCTGTCGGTCGCCAGGCTGAATAATGGGACTTAGCGAGACGCAAGGCTCTCGCTAGAGTGGCCGGGATCGTTCTGTATTACCCGACCCCGGCCCAAAGGGGCGCTATTTCCGCAGGCGATCGAAATGCTCGTCACCTATCACAGGTGCGAACTGAGACTCCTGCTTCAATAGCATAACCGAGTGCTCGCAGTCAGAAAGGTTAATGTAGCTCTCCGAGCTCACCGCAATGATTCTTCCATTCTTTGCCGTGAACCGCCATCGCCACTGTCCCGCAACGTCCTTGTATACATAGAAGTAAGAAACCTCTGCCATTGCGTATTTATCCCCCTTCGTTCGCCAATGTATGGCCGACCGGCGTTAGGCTGGTCGGCCTCCCTGGAGGCAGACTGCGATCCTCGTGTCGGAAGACAGTGAGTCTGCGTCTCCTGTCTTCGATCTTAGGTTTGCCGAGTCTACTGAACAAGTGGTTAGGGGCTGGGATGCGGGCAAGCGATTGTCAAATTGGCCGGATCAGCTCGGAGTCGTGTGCCGCCTCTAGCCGGAGACGCTCGGCCACGCGCATAGGGCCCTTTTCTGGATCCTCGCATACGCGATCGATCTCGGGTTTGGTGGGAGCATGAGCGTGTGGTATCACGGAGAGGGTTAGGGCGTGCCGTAACGTCGGTGTGATACGACACAAAAGCACCAAAAGTAGCATCGACGCCGGATTGGGCCGCCAGAACTTGCCCAGCACGGCTGCTTTTCCGGGGACCAGCCTGTTGAATGGGTGTAGGATTTTTCCTATTCCAAGTTGAAACCGGATTGGCGACACTTCGCGCAATGCCGCTCTAAGCGGTCCATTCCTGGTTGGCCCATTCAGGGGAAAAACATGCCAGCTTTTGCGGTCGGAGATCGGGTATACGTTCCGTGCCTTCTTGTGCCCGACCTTGAGGATCAGGACACCGCGCTTTACAGGACAAAGATTTCATCCATCAACGCTAGGTCTGCAACTGTAGAGGTACCACGTGGTGCTGTTTCAGGGCCCATTGGAGTAGGCCGGCTCCACTCGGATGTGGGCATTCTCATCATCAATATCGGCGACTTCGTTAGCGAGGCCGCGTTACTTGACCCACTCGCGAAGTCAGTGCTTCAGTTTTGCCGCCTGCTCGTTCCAGACGACCAGGTTATCGCGGTGAAAGTCCGAAGCGTTGCTGAGTTGAAAGCGTTCTGGATCAAGAACCATAGAGCTTACACGCACGTTATCCTCATCGGGCATGGAAACAGGGACTGTATTGGCTTTGGCGTGGATGGTGACGTCAATCTTCCAACATAAGATGATGCCCTAAAGGATCGTGGTGCCAAGCCAAAATCATTTATCTCTCTCTGTTGCAAAACAGGTTATGCAGATTTCGGAAAGACCTTTTCGCGGTTCACCATCTGTAAAACCTTTGCAGCGCCGTTCCACTCGGTTCATGGCGCGACAGCCTCTCAGTTTTGCCAAACCATGCTCACTTGGATGCTAGTTGACGGGAGGACCACCAAAGCTGCCTTCAGGAGCGCGCGCAACTCGGTTCCGGGCGGCGTCAGCTTTCGCCTATGGCAGAATGGTGAGTTGTCGGCGGGCAGGTGATTCGCCCCAATGGCTGTAGACAGCAACTTCCAATCTGAATGTCCGCTTTTGGCCGATAGCGGACACAGGCCCCGCGGCGAATGTCCACCTCTTCTTTGGCGATTCGGTCAGAGCTCAATTCAATCTGATCAACTGCCTACCAGCTTGTCGACTTCGCCTGCGAAATGATCTTGGGATCTGGGAAGCTACCCTTGAGAGTGCACCGAGGCGACCGCGATGCCGGCCGGATTTCCCCTCAGGCGCTATGCCAGTCTACAATATACCGTCAAATACCCAACGGATCGGCTAGCGATGACTCCACCCTGACGCTTGATTGAAGAAGCGACCCAGACACTTAGGTCTGGAAGGGTGCCTGTTTCTTTCGTTTGGCGCGCACTGCTGTGCGCGGAGATCATTTTCTATGCCTGCAATTTATCCCCTGCGCCAGCAATGGCTCGGTAACATCCGTGGTGACCTGCTGTCGGGCATTGTCGTTGCGCTAGCCCTGATTCCTGAGGCAATCGCGTTTTCCATCATCGCCGGCGTCGACCCAAAGGTAGGTTTGTATGCCTCGTTCTGCATCGCCGTCATCACCGCCATCGCCGGTGGCCGCCCTGGCATGATCTCGGCTGCGACCGGCGCCATGGCGTTGGTGATGGTCACGCTGGTGCGCGAGCACGGCATTCAGTATCTGTTTGCCGCCACCATCCTGGCCGGCGTCCTGCAGATGCTGGCCGGCGCCCTGCGGTTGGGCTCGCTGATGCGCTTTGTGTCGCGCTCGGTGGTGACCGGATTTGTGAATGCACTGGCGATTCTCATTTTCATGGCGCAGCTTCCCGAGCTCATCGGCATGCCGTGGATGGTGTATGCGATCTGTGCTGTGGGTCTGGCAATCATCTACCTGCTGCCGCTGCTGACCAAAGCCGTTCCTTCGGCATTGGTGGCGATCGTGGTTCTCACGGCCGCTTCCATGTATTTCGGCTTCCAGGTACGGACCGTAGGCGACATGGGGGCGCTGCCTGACAGCCTGCCGTCGTTCCTGATTCCGGATGTGCCATTCACCTGGGAAACACTCCAGATCCTGCTGCCGGTTTCGGCGACTTTGGCGGTCGTTGGCTTGTTGGAATCGCTGATGACCGCGCAGATCGTCGAAGACATGACCGATACCCCGAGCCAGAAGAATCGCGAATGTGCTGGCCAAGGCTTGGCTAACACCGTAACGGGCTTCTTTGGGGGCATGGCAGGCTGTGCAATGATCGGCCAGTCGGTGATCAACATCACTTCCGGTGGCCGGGGCCGTCTCTCGTGCCTTGTGGCCGGCGTGGTTTTGCTCCTTCTGGTTGTTTATGGGTCAAACCTGGTGAGTCAGATTCCAATGGCCGCACTGGTCGCGGTGATGATCATGGTCAGCATCGGCACCTTCAGCTGGCGCTCGCTGCGCGAGCTGGCCATTCATCCCAAGAGCTCTTCGGTCGTGATGATTGGCACGGTCATCGTGACCGTGGCTACCCACGACCTCGCCAAAGGCGTGTTGACAGGCGTGATCCTGTCGGCGGTGTTCTTCACCCGCAAGGTCGGCAAGATGCTGATCATCGACGACACCCAGGTCGAGACCGACTCGCGCGTCTACGTTGTGAAGGGGCAGGTGTTCTTTGCGTCTGCCGGACAGTTCGTGAGTAGCTTCAACTATCTGGATGTCCCCAAGGAGGTCATCATCGATCTGAAGGACGCCCACTTCTGGGACCTGACCGCCGTTGATGCGCTCGACCGGGTAGTGATGAAGCTGCGCGAGCACGGCGCGACCGTTGAGGTGTTCGGTCTCAACGATGCAAGTGAGACCTTGGTAGACCGCTTGGGAAAGCATCGTACGCCAGGCGCCACACGGTCGTCGGGTCATTGAACAGATGAGCGAAGCGGGCACCGAGGGGTGCCCGCTTCCTTTTCGGCAGTCATCGAGTTGACATATGGCAAGGCAATACTTCGATTATTCTAGATAAATGGTTGCGATGACATGCGTCCCCTGAATGTTCTGTTCCTTTGCACAGGCAACTCGGCGCGCAGCATTCTTGCCGAAGCACTGGCCAGCCATTTAGGGCGTGAACGTATCCGCGCTTACAGTGCGGGCAGTCATCCCAAGGGCGTAGTTCATCCGGTGGCCCTGCAGGTGCTCTCGGAGATTGGCTTCGACGTTGCCGGGCTGTCGAGCAAGCCGTGGGATGCATTCGCAGGTCCGGAAGCACCGCAGATGGATCTCATCGTAACGGTGTGCGATCGTGCCGCGGGTGAAGCGTGTCCCGTGTGGCCAGGCCACCCGGCTACCGCCCACTGGGGCATCCCCGACCCGGCCGCAGTGCAGGGCAGTGCTGATCAGGTCCATAAGGCGTTCCTGAGCACGCTTCACCAGCTCCAGCACCGTCTCGGATTGCTGTTGGCGCTTAAGCCTGAAGCGCTGGACCGCATGGCCCTGCAATCGCAGGTGCGGGCGCTGGGCAATGGCGCCGAGGCTCACGCGCCAGATAACACCGGAGAAGCCTCCCCGATGTAGTCGCTGATCTGCCTAACTGCCTCGCGCGCGTATCGGGTCACCCCGATCAGCGTGGCCGATGCTGCGCCATTCCAGTCGCCATAGCCAAGCAGCCAAATCGATGGCGCTGCGACCGACCGAACCTGGGTGTCATCCACGTCGATCCGACCACGAGCGTTGACAATGCCCAGTCCTTCCAGGTGCGACAATACCGGCCGGAAGCCGGTGCACCATATCACCGCGTCGAAGTTGCGTTCGCTGCCATCTGCCCACTGCATGCCGGTGGCGGTGAAACGGACGGGTGGCGGCATGGAGACCAGTACGCCGCGGCGCCGTGCGTCCACCACCGGCGGCACCATCACGATGTCGCCAAAACCATCCCGCTGAATATCCGGCTCGCGTCCTTCCTGCTGAGCCCTCCACTTCTCGGTTGCGCGTGCGAACAGAATGCGCCCGTCGACATCGTCGGCCAGGAAGGCTGGCACCCGCTGGGTGATCCACGTGGTCTTGGCCACCTTGGAGACCTCGGCCAGAATCTGTGCGCCTGAGTTGCCGCTGCCGATGATGGCCACGCGCATTCCGGCGAAGGGTTCGGGATGGCTGTAGTGGGCCGAGTGCAGCTGCACGCCGCCGAAAGCGTTCAGACCTTCATATCCGGGCGTGCAGGGATGCCGCCACGTACCCGTGGCGCTGATCACTGCATGTGTCTGCCACTGCCGGCCGTCATCTGCTTCCACCCGCAGCCGGCTCCCCGAGCGGCTGATGCGTTTTACCTGCACGGGACGGATGACAGGCAGCGCATACTTATGCTCGTAGCGCGCGAGGTAGTCGAGCACTTCCGCCTGCGACGGGCACGGTTCCCGGGTAGCAGGCATCGGCCAACCGGGAATCGAGCTCCAGCCCGCCGGCGAGAACAGATGCAGGGATTTCCACGCATGCTGCCACGCCCCGCCAGGTGACGTTTCGGCATCAAGAATCACATAGGACAGCCCGCTGCGACGCAGGAAGTAGCCAGCCGAAAGACCCGCCTGGCCACCTCCGATCACCACGACATCGACGCTGTCCATCGGGACTTCCTCATGCTGCAGCACCTAGGCGGTTCAGCGGCTCCGTGCATCGGCAGGAAAGTAGCTTTTGCCCAGGCGCAGGGCGACGTGGACCAGCAGAATCAGCACGGGCACTTCCACCAGCGGGCCGATAACAGCCGCGAAGGCTACCGGGGAAGCCAGCCCGAACGCCGCGATCGCCACGGCGATGGCCAGTTCGAAGTTGTTGCCTGCTGCGGTGAACGCGATCGCGGTGGTGCGGGGGTAGTCTTTGGCGATCAGGTTGCCCATGAAGAAACTGATGACGAACTGGATGATGAAGTACAACGTCAGCGGGATCGCGATGCGTACCGCGTCCATCGGAATCCTCAGCACATCGCCTCCCTTCAGGCTGAACATCGCCACGATGGTAAACAGCAGTGCGGCGAGGGTTACCGGGCTGATGGCGGGCAGGAACGTCTCTTCATACCATTGCACGCCCTTGCGCGCCTTCAACCATCGGCGGGTGAGGAAGCCCGCCAGGAACGGGATACCAAGGTAGATCAGAACAGCCTCGGCGATGGTCCAGAAACTGACATCGATGACGCTGCCCTGCAGACCGAACACCGGCGGCAACCAGGACAGGAAGAACCACGCGTAGACGCTGAACAGCGCAATCTGGAAGATCGAGTTGAATGCCACCAGCCCAGCGACGTACTGGCCGTCACCGCGGGCAAGCTGATTCCAGACCAGCACCATGGCGATGCAGCGTGCCAGCCCGATCAGGATCAGGCCGGTCATGTACTCGGGGTAATCCCGCAGGAACAGCACGGCCAGGCCGAACATCAGGAACGGACCGACGATCCAGTTCTGCAGCAGCGAGAGCATCAGTACCCGTTTGTCGGCGAAGACCCGCGGCAGTTCCTCGTACTTCACCTTGGCCAGCGGCGGATACATCATCAGGATCAGACCAATCGCGATCGGGATGTTGGTCGACCCTATGGAGAGGCTGTTCAACGCGCTGGGCACACCCTCGAACAACGCCCCCATGCCGACGCCGAGCGCCATGGCGGCGAAGATCCAGAGCGTGAGATACCGGTCCAGGAAGGACAGGCGGGAGGTATCAGTGGTCATGGGGATTTCCGGAAGGACGGTCAGTTGATCTGTGCGATCGGGTCGAGCCGGGCCTTGAGGGCCTCGCTGTCATCCCAGACGCTGTCGGAGATCTCCAGGAAGGCCCTCAGGCGCGCCTTGATGATCTGGTGCGCGCGATCGAAGGCTTCGGCTTTCTCTCCGTCCGAGCCTTCAACGCCGGCCGGATCGAACAGGCCCCAGTGCACCCGTACAAAGTCGCCGAACACTACCGGGCATGCCTCGACCGCCGCGCTGTCGCAGACGGTGACGATCAGATCCATCGGCGCGGCATCCGCTTCGGCGAACTCGTCCCACGACTTGCTGCGAAGGCCGTCCACCGGGAAACCCTCGCGCTTCAACTGAGCAATGGCAAACGGGTTGACACGGCCGGCCGGCTGGCTGCCGGCGCTGAAGGACTCGTAGCGGCCTTGGCCCCACTTCTTCAGGGTCGATTCGGCCAACACGCTGCGAGCGGAATTACCGGTACACAAGAACAGGACGCGACGGGTCATCTGAGCGATCTCTAAGGTGGGTTGGTCAGCAGCCAACGGGTCGTTCGCAGGCCTGTTCGTCGGCACAACAGTTCTCCGTGAGATAGGCCACCAATGCGGTCATCGCCTCGAACTCGGCCCGGTAGCAGATCGTCCGACCACGTTGCTCGGCGCTGATCAGGCCCGCAGCCAACAGTTCCTTCAGGTGGAAGGAGAGCGTGGCGCCAGGCAAGCAGAGCGTCTGGGCAATGTCACCGGCCAGCTTGCCGCCGCTGCCGGCCTGTACAAGCAGGCGGAAGATCGACAGGCGGGTGGCGTGGCCCAAGGCAGCAAGAGCGTGGGTTGCAGTTTTATGTTCCATGATTCTAGAATAATAGAATCGATTCCGTAGGACAACCCCGTGCAGCAGATCCCCAACTTGGTCCCAGGTGCCTTGGACATTCCGACGGCCACCAAGCTCAACGACCCGGCCGCGCAGCCGCACCGCCCGCGCATCCTGATCCTGTACGGCTCGCTGCGGCCTCAGTCGTTCAGCCGCAAGCTGGCGCTGGAGGCGCAGCGGCTGCTGGAACAGCTCGGGGCGGAAACCCGCCTGTTCGATCCACACGAGCTGCCGATGCTTGACTCGGTGCCAGCCACCCACCCAAAGGTGCAGGAGCTGCGCCAGGCCTCGCTGTGGTCGGAGGGCCACGTGTGGGTCAGCCCGGAACGCCATGGCACCCTTACCGCGGTATTCAAGAACCAGATCGACTGGCTGCCACTGGAAGAGGGCAGCGTGCGCCCCACCCAAGGCCGCACGCTGGCCGTGATGCAGGTCTGCGGCGGTTCGCAGTCGTTCAACGTCGTCAACGCGCTGCGTGTGCTCGGCCGGTGGATGCGGATGGTGACGATCCCCAACCAGTCCTCGGTCGCCAAGGCCTGGCAGGAGTTCGACGACGAAGGTCGAATGAAGCCTTCGGCGTACTACGATCGCGTGGTGGACGTCATGGAGGAACTGGTCAAGTTCACCCTGCTGGTGCGTGGGCGCAGCGACTACCTGGTGGACCGTTACAGCGAGCGCAAGGGGGCCATCGAGGCGGCGGCGCTGGCGGCCGCTGCAGGGGTGGTGGAAACTGTTTTTAACGAGGAGGAAAGTGCGTGAACGCGGTCATCTACCACAACCCCAAGTGCGGCACCTCGCGCAACACTCTGGCGATGATCCGCTTCGCCGGGATCGAGCCGGAAGTGATCGACTACCTGGCCCACCCGCCCAGCCGCGCGCGCCTGGTCGACCTCATTAGGGCCGCGGGCTTGAGCGTGCGCGACGCCATCCGGCAGAAGGGCACTCCTTATGACGAGCTAGCACTGGGCGATGCGGCACTGAGCGACGACGCGTTGCTTGATGCCATGCTGGCGCACCCAATACTCATCAATCGTCCTTTCGTGCAAACCGATAATGGCACGCGCCTGTGCCGGCCTTCCGAACTGGTGCTGGATATCCTGCCGAAGCTTCCCGGACCATTCCGGAAGGAAGATGGAGAGTTGGTGGCCGAGCACAGGGGAGGCCCGGCGACCTAATCTGGGTGCTGGGCCGGGCTGGCCGCCTTTGAGAACAACAGGAGATCCTGCCCCATGCCGACGCTCCATCCCGCAAAAAGCGAAAGTGCGTGGCGTGACTTTCTGGTGTTCCTATGACTGGGACTGACCTCGTTCGGTGGCCCGATTGCCCATCTGAGCTACTTCCGCCTCGAGTTTGTCGAGCGCCGCCGGTGGCTGACGGACCGTAGCTACTCGGATCTGGTGGCCTTGTGCCAGTTGCTTCCAGGCCCAGCCAGCAGCCAGGTTGGGGTGTTGCTGGGCTTGGCCCGCGCCGGCTGGCTTGGCCTGCTGGCCGCCTGGGCAGGTAAATCGCATGGGTCAGGTCGCGTTGGCGCTGCACCAGTTCGGCTACGCGCGCCGCCATGCGGTTGGAATGTTCGATGATGACCCGGATCTGCGAGCGCGGCGAGACCGGGCAGCGTCGAATCCCCGCTAGGAAGCGGATCCTGCCAGATCGGAGGGCAGCTGTCGGCCAGAAGTGGATACTGCAATCATTGCTGCCTGAGCCCACTCTCCAAAGGCAAGGGGGAGCGCCTGCTGTTCGCCCGCTGTCACATCAACTGCGACTAGCTGAAATCTTTGATCGCCTACCTGGAAGGGCATTCCGCGCACCAGCATCCTGTTCGATCTGATGACTAATGATTCTCAGGACTTGCTGCGGTACCGGTGTGCGGCTACCTCCTGATGACTAATGATTCTCAGGACTTGCTGCGGTACCGGTGTGCGGCTACCTCGCTATCACTACTTGATCAGGAAGTCATTCAGTGATTTTCCACTTGCTACCAGCTCGGCTATCCATCGCGGTTGCCGCCCTCGACCGGACCACGTCTGGCCGCGCACTGCAGGATTGCGGTACTTGGGAGCGATCTTGGACCCTGTCGATTTGGCAGGCCTCCGATCACCTCGCTTCTTGGCGGTTTCGGAGGGCACGATCACTGAAGCGCCGTAGAGTTCCTCTATCGTGTATCCATGATCCTTGACGTACTTGTTGATCTTGGCGCGCATCGCTGTGGCCTTAGGGCGTGACAGCACCTTGGACTGCTGCTTCTCCGCCTGAGCAATCAGTGAGCGAAGTTCCTTGGCAGAAAGGCCGCTGATATCAATAGTCATGAATTCTTCCCCGATGTCGAGGCCCTAGCCTATTCTCAAATGACATTGCGTGTCACTCCATGTCCACTATGAGTCGCTCAATCTCAGGATCGACTACTAAAAAGTGGATCGTGTTAGCTACTCTCTCACTACACATGATTTTCACGTGGCATATGGACCTGAGGACTAAAGACGCGCCGTGAGTGATTGCTGTGGCGTCGCCAAGAGTTCTTTGAGATCGCCAGTTTGAGGCATTGGATGAATCGACGTTAGACTCAAGCGCTTTCCGTAGCAGATCAGGGAGGCAAGGCGCATAACCGTGAGATCAATTCCCTTCATTGTCGCTGCCGCGTTGGCGGGAACTTCGCTGGCTGCAGATGCTTCTGAGGATAACCTACATAGAGATCCTTACTTTGATCCAGGAGGCGCCGTCAGGTTCAACTATGGCTGGCTCGACTACGGGCCGTCCAGCCGCCTGCAGCTTGAACTGCTGCGTGCAGACCTTGACGCTGGAACCGGACCGTTTTCCTTCTCTGCCCAATACCGCTGGTACGATGGCTTCGACGCCGTGCATCACGCCTACGCGGGCTGGCAGTTCTCCGATGCTACCCAGCTCAAGGCAGGTATCCAGCAAGTCCCGTTCGGGCTGCTCCCCACCGTTTCGCAGAGTTTCTGGTTCGGCTCCGGCTACTACCTGGGCATCGAGGATGATTACGATCCGGGCCTTGTGGTGATTCACCGCAGCGGCAGCACAACTTGGCATCTTGGCTGGTTCTCCGGAGACGAATACGGGTCCGGGGCTCGCTACGATCGCTACTCCTTTGATGTCGCGCAGACCGAGGCATTGCCGTATCGCGAGCGGCAACGACTGCATGCACGCGTGGAGAGCGCGCACGACTGGGGCGGCGGCGAACTGTTGCTGGGCGCATCAGCGTTTGCTGGCAAAGTGCAGAACACTCAGACACGGCGTCAATACGGTCATCAGGGCGCGGCCCTCCACGCACAGTGGCAGCGCGATGGTTGGACCGCGCAGTTGCAGTGGGCGCGGTACCGGTATGACGTGCCCGGAGATCGCATCGCAATGTCGGCGTTCCAATCCCCCTTCCAGGTTGCAGCGCAGGCGGATGTGCCAAGCGCCAACATCGCCTATTCGTTCGGCCAGAAGGGCTGGCTGGATGACATCACCTGCTATAACAACCTCAGCATGACCCGCCCGGTCGGGCACCGCGCGGGCCTTCGTGATTCGTGGCAGAACGTGACCGGTTGCAGCCTGCAGAAAGGCATCATGCTCACCTATGTCGACTGGATCGCTGGCCGCAACATGTGGTTTGCCGGTGGTGATGGTATCGGCATCGACGAAGGAGGCCTTTCCAGCTGGCATTCGCGGCTGAACCTCAATATCGGCTTCTACTTCTGATCGGCCTCGCGCAAGCCGCAGATTTTTCCACCCAATAACACGGAGGTATCCATGCAGAGCACGGCTCCGCAACATCCCCCCGTTCGCCAGCGGATCCTTTCGCAGGTGTTCATTCCCACGGCAGCCATCGTCATCGCGCTGCTGGCGCTTGCCGCCTTCGCGCCCGAAATGGCCACGCGGTGGTTCACCGCGGCCAAGTCATGGGCCGCCAATGATGCAGGTTGGTTCACCATCCTTGCAGTAGCCGGCTTCCTGGTCTTCGTCGTCGGCGTCGCCATCAGCAGTTACGGCCGCATCAAGCTCGGCCCTGACCACAGTACGCCGGACTACAGCTACGGCTCCTGGTTCGCAATGTTGTTCGCTGCGGGCATGGGCATCGGTCTGATGTTCTTCGGCGTTGCCGAGCCCATCATGCACTACGCCACGCCGCCGGTTGGTTCGCCTGAGTCCGCCGCCGCTGCCCGCCAGGCAATGCGCATCACCTTCTTCCACTGGGGCATCCACGCATGGGCGATCTACGCGGTGGTAGCGCTGTCGCTGGCGTACTTTGCGTACCGACACAATCTCCCGCTGCGTGTCCGCTCCGCGCTGTATCCGCTCATCGGCGACCGTATCCACGGCCCGTTGGGACATGCCGTAGACACGTTTGCCGCACTGGGTACCATCTTCGGCCTGGCCACCTCGCTGGGACTGGGCGTCATGCAGATCAACGCCGGCCTGAACTACCTGTTCGGCCTGGAGGTCAGTACGCTCGCCCAGGTTGGCTTGATCACCGTCATCACACTGGTGGCCACCGGATCGGTCGTGGCTGGCCTGGACAGCGGCGTACGCAGGTTGTCCGAGCTCAACATGATCCTGGCGGCGGCGCTGCTGGCCTTCGTGCTGGTCTGTGGACCCACCGTTCACCTGATGCAGGCGCTGGTGCAGAACACCGGCATGTACGTTTCCCAACTGTTCTCGATGACCTTCAACCTTTATGCCTACGAACCCACGGGTTGGCTGGGTGGCTGGACGCTGTTCTACTGGGGCTGGTGGATTGCGTGGTCGCCCTTCGTTGGCATGTTCATCGCGCGCATCTCACGTGGACGCACCGTCCGTGAGTTCGTGGTAGGGGTGCTGCTCGTACCGCTTGGCTTCACATTCCTGTGGATGACCATCTACGGCAACACCGCGTTGCACATGGTGCGGACGGAGGGCATCCAGCAGTTGGTGCAGGCGGTCTCAACCGACAGCTCGATGGCGCTCTTCGAGTTCCTGGAGCACCTGCCGCTGACCATGCTGACCTCTTCGCTGGCGGTCATCCTGGTTGCGCTGTTCTTCGTAACCTCAGCGGACTCCGGTGCCCTGGTAATCGACATGCTTACCTCGAAGGGTGAGGAGGAATCGCCGGTCTGGCAGCGGATCTTCTGGGCGCTGCTGGTCGGCGGCCTTGCGATTGCCCTGCTGGTGGCCGGCGGCTTGGAATCATTGCAGGCGGCCACCATTGCCAGTGCGTTGCCATTTACGATCGTCATGATCCTGATGTGCTGGGGACTGCTGAAGGCCATGCATCTGGATGCAACCAAGCGCTCGATCCTGCGCGAGGCACGTATCTTGCCGGGTACCAGCGAGGATTGGCGGGCGCGCCTGCGCCTGCTGGCGCACAATCCGTTGAAGATCGAGGTGACCGGCTTCATCGAGCAGCGTGTCATCCCGGCATTGGAAGAGGTTGCGGCTGAGCTGCGCAAGCAGGATCTGCCGGTCCAAGTCTCCAAGGGGGAGGATGGTCGTGCGTGGCTGCAGGTTGGCCATGGCGAGGAGATGGACTTCTTCTACTCGGTACGGCCCCAGCCCTATGAGCCGCCGACGTTCGCCCTGCAGGATCCTCGTCGGCCGGTCAGCGAGGGTACCCGTCATTACCGTGCGGAGGTCTATCTGCGGGAGGGCGGGCAGGACTACGACGTCATGGGATGGACCAAGGTTCAACTCATCCACGATGTGCTCGATCAATACGAGCGCCACCGTCAGTTCCTGGACAAGGTGCGCTCGTAGAATCTGCACACAGATGCCGCCCGGAGTAGCGGCATCTGCCTTGGGTCGGGCATGACCCTGCGTTGACGTGGCCTCGGCGCCCGGCCGTGCTATTGATGGTCGAACTTCCCAGGAAGTAGCCCATGCTCACCAGATTGAGGCTTGCAGCCAGCAAAGTTACAAAGCGGATGTGGTTCCGCTCGACCCTGTATGGCGCCCTAGGCATCATCACGGCGTTGGCGGGCGCGTTCCTGAAGTTCCTCATTCCCGTCGGCCTTGCCGCACGGATCGGCGCAGATTCCGTCGGCAACATTCTTGGCATTCTTGCCGCGTCGATGCTGACGGTAACCACCTTCTCGCTGTCCACCATGGTCTCGGCATACGGGTCCGCGTCCAACAGCGCCACCCCGCGCGCGGCCCGCCTGCTGATCGAAGACACCCGGGCCCAAGGTGCGCTGGCCACCTTCATTGGTGCCTTCCTGTTCTCGATCGTGGGCCTCATCGCGCTCAGCACTGGCATCTACGGAGATAGCGGCCGGCTTGTACTGTTCGGGGCAACCATCGCGGTCATCATCGTCATCACAGTGACGTTGCTCCGGGCTATCGAGCAGTTCTCACGCTTTGGCCGCGTCGGCGAAACCATCGATCTGGTGGAGCGGGCGACCCAAGTGGCAATGAAGCGCCGCGCCGAGGAGCCTTCGCTCGGCGGAGCCAGTGCGGTTCGGGTAGGAGAGGGGGCGGTGCAGCTGGTCGGCGATCAGGTGGCCTACGTTGAACACGTGGATGTCGGGCGGATCAACGCCATTGCGCAGGAACATGATCTACGCGTTCATCTGCTCTGCCAGCCGGGTACGTTCGCAACCCCAACCCGTCCGTTGATAGCCATCGAGGGAAATCTACTTCCTGAAGTACAGAGTGAAGTGATCTCAGCCATTTCCTTTAGCGACGCGCGCTCCATCGAAAATGACCCACGGTTCGGGCTGGTCGTGCTTGCGGAAATTGCGCAGCGAGCCATGTCACCTGCGGTGAACGACCCTGGGACCTGCATCGACGTCATCGGGACATGTGTCAGGCTGCTCTGTGCATGGTCCAGCCACGCAGGGGACGCTGCGACAGGCGAGGTGCTGTATCCGCGCGTGCACGTGCAGTGTCTCGACGTACGCGACATGTTTGAGGACGCGTTCACTCCGATTGCCAGGGATGCCGCCGCGTCCCTGGAGGTCAGTATCCGGCTGCAGAAGGCCTTCGCAGCGTTGGCAGGGTCCTCGAATGAAGCGACAAGAGTCGCATCACAGGCGCATGCCCGCATCGCGTTGGAGCGCGGCCTATTGGCCATGGATTTCGAAGCTGATCGCGAGGCGCTTCGAGCCGTCGCATCTTATTTGACTCTGGAAGATGTGGACCACCGTTCGTAGTATCTTCCTATCAAAGCCTTTGAAGCGCTGCGCTGGCTATCAGTGCTCGGCTGTGGTCTGGAGCACATCCGGTCAGCTCACCTTCCACAGCATGTATGCGGCAGTAATGAAGATCAGTACTGCAAATACCGTGTTCAGAGCTCCACGATAGTTGGCCAGCTTCGTCGAAGTTGCTGCACCTGCAATACCGCCAGCCACGCCGGCAACGACGAAAACTGCCGCGAGCTTCCAGTTGACCAGACCTGTACGCGCGTAGTTCAGTGCGGTGGTCATGCCAAATGCGGCGACGGCGACGAGCGAGCTTCCGACTGCGGCGATCATCGGCATGCCCGTCGCGGCCACCAGTGCGGGCACGATGAGAAAGCCTCCGCCAATGCCAAAGAAGCCAGAAAGCCCGCCGGCGGTGGCGCCCAGCCCAATCAGCGCGGGCGCGTTGCCTCTGCCGAGCCGAGCGTCCGTGAGTCCAGGCGTGTTGCGCCTGCGAAGCATGGCGATGCCGACAACGATCATAGCCACAGCAAACAGCGCCAACAGGCTCCTGCCGTCGAACGCCTTGCCCAAGCTGGAACCCAGGTATGCGCCCGCGATCCCCGCCAGAGCGAAGACCGAGGCACAAGGCCAGCGAACGTTCCCTCTACGGGCATGTATCACCAGATTCGACACCGCATTGACCGCTACTGCCAGGGCGCTGGTGCCGATAGCCACATGCGGATCTCCCACTCCGACCACGTAGAGCATCAGTGGCACCGCCAGGATGGATCCGCCCCCACCGACCACGCCCAGGACGAAGCCGACCAGGACGCCAGACAGGCCGCCCAGAACCAACTGCAGCAGAGATAGCGCTTCCATATGTCAGTCGCCGGACGCCGGGCCTTGCTGCAGCCGTGTTGCGATGGAAGAAAGGTCATAGCCTGCATCCGAAGCAACAGACAGGACGTGGTCAAACGCCGCTCCATTGTGAACGACTTCCGACAGCGCCCAAAGCATCGCAGCACGGGTGCCGGTTCTGCAGTACGCGGCAACAGGGCTTGGCAGCGCTTCGATCAACTTGGCAAAGGTATGCACCTGATCATCGGTAATAACGCCAGGCAGCGCAGGAAGATAGGCAAACTGCATGCCCGCCTGGTGGCAGGCGGCCTGCAGCGCATGGTGACTGGGCTGCTCCGGCTGTTCATCGTCGGGGCGGTTGCAGATCACGCTCGCAAAGCCCTGCTCCTTCAGGGCTTCAATGTCCTTTGGCAGGAGCTGGCCGGACACCTTGAGGCTGGCGGAGAGTGGCTTGAGGTTCATGGTTCTCCCGTAGTTGCAGTGGGGCGGTGAATGAGGCCATGCAGGAGCACGCCAGCGATCATTGCCGTGGCGAAGATGATCGCGAAGGGCTGGCCGGTTCCCAGCAACGCGATGGCTGGGCCGGGACATAGTCCGGCCAGACCCCAACCCAGGCCGAATATCGCCGCACCGATCACCAGGCGCCGATCGATGATGCGATGGGTGGGAATGTGCAGCGATACGGCAAGCAGCGGCGTTCTGCGGGCGCGTATCCACAGGTAGGCTGCGCCGGAAGGGATCAGTGCGCCCAGCATGACCAGCGCCAGGGAGGGGTCCCAGGCGTCGCTCACATCAAGGAAAGCAAGCACGCGGGCTGGGTTGGCCATACCGGATACGACCAGTCCCAGTCCGAAGAGTGCGCCGCACAGGAACGCGGCGAGACGGATCATGCCGTGCCCCCCGCCACAATCCGTACCAGGGTCGCCGTGGCCATGCCCATGAGCATGAACACGCAGGTAGCCACCACCGACCGCGACGATCCCCTGCCCAGGCCGCAGACACCGTGCCCACTGGTACAGCCAGCGCCAAGGCGAGTTCCGTAACCCACCAGCAGTCCGGCAATCACCAATACCACTGCTCCGTTTGCGGAGAGCGCCGGCAATAGTATGGGCCTGGCCGCCAATGCCAAGCCTGACGCCAGGGCAAGTCCCGCCAGGAATAGGGCTGCACTCCCGCGTCCGCCGTCACCCGGCATGCCCAGTGTCTTGGCAAGTAGACCCGAGATGCCGGCAACGCGGCCGAGAAGGACCAGATAGGCACCGGCGGCTGTTCCAATCATGGCACCGCCAGCGAGTGGCCAGTACCAAGCCAAATGAGAGAGCGTCATAGCAGGTCCACCGGCAGCTTGAGGTAGCGCACGCCGTTGTCCTCGGGTTCGGGCAGATGGCCGGCGCACATGTTGACCTGCACTGAAGGCAGGATCAGTCGCGGCATCGGGAGCGTCGCGTCACGGGCTTCCCGCATTTCCACGAACATGGCTTCGGTCACGCCCTCGTGCACATGCAGGTTGGTTGTCCTTTCGGCACGGATGGTTGTCTCCCATACGAAATGGTTTCGACCGGTGGCCTTGTAGTCATGGCACAAGAAGACGCGGGTGGCGTCGGGCAGGGACATAAGGCGCTGGATCGAGCGATACAACTGGCGAGCGGAACCACCTGGAAAATCGCAGCGGGCGGTGCCGTAGTCCGGCATGAACAGCGTGTCTCCAGGAAATACGGCGTCGCCGATCACGTACGCCATACAAGCGGGGGTGTGGCCCGGCACGTGCAGCGACATCGCCTGGAGATTACCGATGCGGAAGGAGGCACCATCGGCGAACAGCCGATCAAACTGGCTGCCATCCCGCTTGAATGCAGTGCCGGCATTGAAGACTTTGCCGAAGGTTTCCTGGACAGTGGTGATGCGCTCGCCGATGGCCAGCGTACCTCCCACCTGGCCCTGCAGCCATGGTGCTGCTGAGAGGTGGTCGGCATGCGCGTGGGTTTCCAGCAACCATTGCACCTGTAGGCGCTCGGTCCGCACGTAGTCCACCAACGCCGATGCGGAGGCAGTGGAGGTGCGGGCTGCGGCCATGTCGAAGTCAAGGACGCTGTCGATGATGGCGCACGCTGAAGAAGATGGATCGCGTACGACGTGACTGGCAGTGAAAGTGGCAGGATCGAAGAAGGTCTTTACATGAGGCGAGGGGAGCAGGCCGGCACGGGCATCGTTGACGACGCGGACAGCCTGCTCCAAGGGGGCGTCTACCGCTACGGATTGGTTCACGACTGGCTCCGGGGGGATTGGTTGCTTAATACTTACATAGTTACATAAAGTGTGCAACTATAGAAGCATGCTAGACTGGGCGCCTTCCCCATGGTGTTTGCATCACATCACCCGGCCAAGTTGCCCTTACCCGTGACCAGCCCCCCATTCAGCCCGTCAGACCTAGCCACGATGAAGGAGCGCGTGCCCGAAGTGGCCGAGTTGCTGCGCTTCATGGCCACTCCCTCCCGCCTGTTGCTGCTGTGCCAGCTCGCCCAAGGTGAAATGACGGTGAGCGGACTGGAGGACGCCACCGGCATCCGACAGCCGGCGCTCTCCCAGCAACTGGCCGAACTCCGCCAACGAAAGCTTGTAGCGACCCGACGGGAATCGCGGTCGATCGTCTACCGCATGGCAGACCCGCGCGTTGCAGCACTGCTGGGCGCGATGCATGGGATCTTCTGTGCGGACGATACATCAACTTGAAGTGGCCTAAGGCGTCTAGAAGGGACGGGCTAGACTCACTGACCTAGGGGAATTTAGGCCATCGGCGTAGTCTGCCCCAAAACCAATTGACCGCAGCAGGCTCGAGGTCTGCTGCGGCCTAGGGATGTTTATCAGGGATGGGGTGGATGTCTGCTTATGGCCGAAAGCGGACATCGCCAAGGCAGTGGATTAAGGTTGTTTATCGTGGCATGGGCATGGCACCTTTCGATCCAGAGCGGACATCAGCGTGAGCGCACGCTCTGCACCCTGGTAGCTCTCACTACACATCGGACTGTTAAGTGAACCACAGCCGTCCTAAAATGAGGCCGTATCAAGGGTCTAGTCCTCAAATCACGGGCTGCGGGTACTTCGTATAGCCCGACTCGAGGAGCCGACCATTGTTCATTTAGCACGGCGCAATCATTCTGGGCAGCGGACGGGGACGTGATGAAGCAAGACATGAAGGAAAAGCTCAAAGAAGCCGTGTTTGATGTCGAGCACGCTTTAGGAATGTACGCTTCTGGCTACTGCACCATTCCAGCAGAAGCAATCTATGACAAAGATGCGTTGGCTTCAGTCATGAGCGTAGTCAAAGATTGCCATATCTACCTTATTGGGCTCGTACCCAGGATTGTCCTTGAGAATGCAAAACTAGAGAACGACAAGCTGAGCATTTTTATGAGTGCTCTAGGACAGACTTACGAGGTCAAGTACCCGTGCCCAGAAGGGTGTCGGTTGCAGCTGGTCGATGACATATATCACGTTGTTGATGCATCGGGACGCTTGGGATGGCCAAGTCCTCAGGACCTACAGGCACGACTAAGCTCCATATCGCAGGCGATAGATTTCGACGTGAAGTACATCGGGCAGGCCTACGGAAAAGATGGATCACGCAATGCCTTAGACAGACTGCTGAAGCACGAGACGCTTCAGAAAATTGCCTTGAAAGGCATTCCTGAGACGCACAAGCTAACCCTGCTGCTGTTGACAGTTGTTCCCAACAGTCAGCTCTTCACGTTCTTCAATCCATTCGCCAAGAACAAAGATAATGATGGGACGCGCATTCGCGCGGGGCTGGAGAAGCTATACGAGACTAGTGAGCAAGAACGAATCACTCTCTATGAGGCATCACTTATCCGGTACTTCTCTCCCGAGTACAACATTGAGTTCAAAAACAGCTTCCCGTCCACCAACCTGAAGGTCCTTCAAGCCTGCTACGAGAAGGATTTCAGTGCGCTTGTGGCAGAGATATGCATCGACGAGCTTCCGTTCAGATTAAGATCTGACTGTGTAGCACCGGCGCACTATCACATAGCTAAGCACAACTTGCATAAAGAGAGTGACCGGCGAATATTCTTTGGACTGTAGTTCGGTGAATTCTCTGTCTGCTGCTGGCGGGAAGCTGTCGTGGGCTCGACATGGCAGCAACTGACCCAAAGCGGACATCCATCAGTGCTTGTCCACTGCTCTTGAAATGCGGCCTGGTCTGCTTGCTGGGTCCGGCTATGCCTCGGCTTGTCAGCCGGACCCAGCAGCCCTAAGATCGAGCCGCTGTCAGCGGGGATAGCCCACCATATGGTGGTATGTGGATAAGTCGTGTAACCGGACCCAGGGATCCGGCTACAAGGTAGTTAGGCAGCAGGGGGAGATGGTGGACAGCCGAAGTATCTTTGAAAGACTGACACGATCCGTGCCAATCAATCTCGCAGACCTCCCAGAAGAGTTCGGTATCTACGCTCTTTGGGACCATGAACGACAAATCCGGTACATCGGTAGCACACCAAAAGCCACCGAGGGATTCCGCACCAGGATTTACAGCAAGCACGCCACTGGCAGCGAAGGTCGCAGCCACAAGTTCACGCAAGCGTATTGCACCGGCCGTATGTGGCGTTACTGCAAGAAGCTTGATCACCCAGCTGCCGCTCGCGAGCAGTCCGCCACAGATGCGGACGCAGCAAAGAAGCTGAGAAACGCCTTTATTCGTAAGCACTGTGGGGCGAGCTACGTATCCATACCTCGTAGCTATCTGCCAGAGCCATACTTCGCAAACCTCACTTCATTGGAGTTCCAGCTTCAGGCTATGGCACCTTCAAGCATGCGGGCGTGGGAGGGTATTGGGTTTCGGCCTCTACCAGAACCGGCACCTCTCGTGGATCGCTTGTTGGCTGAACTACCTCACTTTGCAGCAGGCGCTGAAAGGCAGCATGCCATCTATAAGGCGCATGTGCTTTGCACTGATGTCTAACAATTCATTGATACTCGCCTTCTCAACAAGCTGCGCAATCAATGCGCGCATGAGTGGGGAGATTTCCGCATTGCCCAACAGATAGTTGATACCTACATTGAGCCAATGACAATGAAACATGCGCTCAATGCTGAAAATGAGGTCCAACCGATCCTGTTCCCACCAAGCTGCGCGCCGAAGCAAGTGCTCGTCAGTACCCTTGCGGCGTTGATCACCTTTGCGAACCTGCTCAAGCCCCTTCTCAAAGCGGCCGTCACGGAGGGAACGGGTGACGGCATCTAACGATTCCAAGCCGAAGCCGCCTGATGGCTCGGCTTAGTTCAGGCGTTTGGCGGTGTCCGCTTTTGGCCGGAAGCGTACGCTGACCAAACGATGTTTTAGCCCGGCCACTCACGGGCCGTCGGGCGCTCAACGGGGCCAATACAGTGCCCCTGAGTCCTCGCCGCATTAGTCGGAACGCTAACCTCCCCTTCATTGCCATGGGCTAGGGGGGAATTTCTATCCTGAGCCGCGTTAGCCTTGACAGAGCACCAGTTCGATAGGGGTTGCGCTGAACACTTCCCCTCAAACACATATAGTGTTGGTGTTCCTACTGCTTCGCGCGCCCCTCGCACGCCTATCTGAACCTGTCGCCGGGGCTGGACTTCGAGACCAAGCTGTTCGCCAAGACCAATGCGCCGCATCTGCTGCGCAAGGAACTGTCGAAACCGGGTTACGTGCCGCAGCCGATTGCACTGGGCATCAACACCGATGCGTACCAGCCGATCGAACGCAAGTTCAAGCTGACCCGCCAGCTGATCGAGGTCATGCTGGAGACCAGGCATCCGTTCTCGCTGATCACCAAGAACGCACTGGTCGAGCGCGACATCGATCTGCTCGCGCCGCTGGCCGCGGAGAACCTGGTCAGCGTGCACTTCTCGGTGACCTCACTGGACCCGCATCTCTCCGCGAAGCTGGAACCGCGCGCATCAGCGCCACATGCACGGCTGCGTGCGATGAAGCGCCTGCATGAAGCCGGCATTCCGGTGGGTGTGATGGTGGCGCCGGTGATTCCGTGGATCAACGACAGCGAGCTGGAAGCCGTGCTGGAGGCCGCACACGATGCCGGCGCCAGCACCGCAGGCTACGTGCTGCTGCGCCTGCCGCTGGAAGTGGCGCCGCTGTTCCGCGACTGGCTGGATACGCATCATCCCGAGCGCGCCGCGCATGTGATGAGCACCATCCAGCAGCTGCGCGGCGGCAAGGACTACGACAGCCAGTTCGGCACGCGCATGCGCGGCCAGGGCGTGTATGCCGATCTGTTGAACAACCGCTTCAAGCTGGCGCGCAAGCGCCTCGGGTTCAATGCGCAGAACAGCCATTGGCCGAAGCTGGATTGCAGCCGGTTCCTGAAGCCGCTGCCGCCGAAGCAGGATTCGCCGCAGGGTAGTCTGTTCTGAGTCCGTCAGTCGAGCGTGGCTCGACGCTACATCCGAGGCCGTCGAGCAGCTCGGCGTCACCCCCCGAACAACTTCTGCGCACTCTGGAACAGGATCCAGCTGGTTGCGATGAACTTGTCGCCACCCTGCGGCCGGTTGCCACGATGGGTGTGGGTGAACGCCGTCGGGGCGATCAGCAGGCTGCCGGTGCGCGGTGCGATCTTGCGGCCCTGGAACAGGAACTCGGTTTCGCCTTCGTCGAAGTCGTCGTTGAGGTACAGCGTCCACAGCACGTGCCGGTGCAGCGTCTCGGCCTGGGCATCCTTCGGGTACAGCTCGCAGTGCCAGTACGGGTAGCCGCCCTCGCCCGCCGCATACCACTGCAGGTTGATCGCGCCCGGACGCAGGCAGGTGCGGGCCAGATCGGCCAGCTGCTGCTGAGGCATGTCAGGAAAGTCCTCGGCAGACAAGCGTCGCGGTTGGCCGTTGCTGTCCTGGATCTGCAACATCAGCGGGGCGATCAACGCCTGTGGATAACGGCGTAGATAAGTCAGCAGGCCATTGAACACTGCAATCTGCAGCTGCTGGTCGACATCCTGCCAGCCATCCAGGCCGCTGATGCGAAGATCCTTGCTGTGCTTGAGTTCCGGGAACACGCCACTGCCCACTGCACCGGGCAGCAGGCCACGCGTCGCACGCATGCGCTCGACGATCGCCGCGCAGACCTCGCTGGGGACGGCGTTGTGGATGACTTCGATGAAATCGACCGGGCCCTGCTCGTGCATGCGTGCATTCCTTAGGCGGCAACGGCTTGATGGTGCCGTTTGCCGCCCTCGGTGTCACCCCACGGTCATGTCATCGCTCTGCCATGACCGCTGTCAGGCAACGGGCCGTCAGCCCTGCGCGTCGTCGTGCGCGTGGTGGTAGCGCACCGCCTCGGCCACTTCCTCGCGCGAGCCGAGGAACACCGGCACGCGCTGGTGCAGCTGGTCGGGCTGGATGTTGAGGATGCGCTCGCGGCCGGTCCAGGCGGCGCCGCCGGCCTGTTCGACCAGCAAACCCATCGGGTTGGCTTCGTACATCAGGCGCAGCTTGCCGGCCTTGGACGGATCCTTCTTGTCCCACGGGTAGATGAAGATGCCGCCGCGGGTCAGGATGCGGTGCACGTCGGCCACCATGCTGGCGATCCAGCGCATGTTGAAGTTCTTGCCGCGCGCGCCTTCCTTGCCCGCCAGCAGGTCGCCGACGTAGGCCTGCATCGGCGCTTCCCAGTGACGCTGGTTGGACATGTTGATGGCGAATTCCTGGGTGGCCGCCGGAATCTGCATGTTCTCGGTGGTCAGCACGAACTCGCCCTTCTCGCGGTCCAGGGTGAAGGCGTGGGTGCCGTGGCCGACGGTCAGCACCAGCTGGGTGCTGGGCCCATAGATGCAGTAGCCGGCGGCGATCTGCTTGCTGCCCGGCTGCAGGAAGGCGTCATCGCCCGGCAGTTCGACGTTGGTCGGGCAGCGCAGCACCGAGAAGATGGTGCCGACGGAGACGTTGACGTCGATGTTGGAGCTGCCATCGAGGGGATCGAACAGCAGCAGGAAATCACCGCGCGGATAGATGTCCGGCACCGGCTGGCTGTGGTCCATTTCCTCCGAGGCGCAGGCGGCGAGGTGGCCACCCCAGGCATTGGCTTCGAGCAGGATCTCGTTGCTGATGACGTCCAGCTTCTTCTGCGCTTCACCTTGCACGTTGCCGGTACCGGCGTCGCCGAGCACGCCACCGAGGGCGCCCTTGCTGACGGCGATGGAGATGCTGGTGCAGGCGCGGGCGACGACCGCGATCAGCTGGCGCAGGTCGGCATTGATGCGGCCGGCGTGCTGTTCCTGGATCAGGAAGCGGGTCAACGAAGTACGGGACATGAGCGGGCAGGTCTCGGCAGCGGGAAAACGCCTATTGTCGCCCGTCTGGCGAGGGCGTGCGTGAGCGCGGGAAGGCGAAATCGTTTCCAGGTGCGCTGCGCTGGAGCAGCAGACCAACAGGCATTTGTAGAGCCGAGCCATGCTCGGCTCACGCGCGAAGCGCGGCCGGTCGTTGGCGGCGGAAAAGCAGCCGAGCGCGGGCTCGGCTCTACAGGGGGCGATCAGCCCTTGGCGACGTGTTCCAGACGCGTTGCGCTGGAGCAGCAGACCAACGGGCGTTTGTAGAGCCGAGCCATGCTCGGCTCACGCGCGACGCGCGGCCGGCCGTTGGCGGCGGAAAAGCAGCCGAGCGCGGGCTTGGCGACGTATTCCAGAGGCGTTGCGCTGAAGCAGCAGACCAACAGGCATTTGTAGAGCCGAGCCATGCTCGGCTCACGCGCGAAGCGCGGCCGGTCGTTGGCGGCGGAAAAGCAGCCGAGCGCGGGCTCGGCTCTACAGGGATCGATCAGCCCTTGGCGACGGTGGCCACGGCCTTGGCGACGTATTCCAGGTTGTTCTGGTTCAGCGCGGCCACGCAGATGCGGCCGGTGCCGACGGCGTAGATGCCGAACTCGTCGCGCAGGCGCTCGACCTGCTCACGGCTCAGGCCGGAGTAGGAGAACATGCCGGCCTGCTCGTTGATGAAGCCGAACTGCGGTGCACCCGCAGCGGCCAGCTTCTCGACCAGGCCCTGGCGCAGTGCATGGATGCGCTCGCGCATCTCGGTCAGCTCCTGCTCCCACATCGCGCGCAGTTCCGGGTTGGTCAGCACGCCGGCCACCAGTGCCGCACCGTGGGTGGACGGGCTGGAGTAGATGGTGCGGATCACGCGCTTGACCTGCGACTGCACGGCCTTGGCGTCAGCGGCGGTCGGCGCCACCATCGACAGCGCACCCACGCGCTCGCCGTACAGCGAGAACGACTTGGAGTACGAGTTGGCGACGATGAAGCTGTCGATACCGGCTTCGGCGATGATGCGCACGGCGGCGCCGTCCTGCTCGATGCCCTTGTCGAAGCCCTGGTAGGCCATGTCGATGAAGGGGAACAGCTGGCGGTCCTTCAGCAGCTGGGCGACCTGCTTCCACTGGGTGACCGTGAGGTCGGCACCGGTGGGGTTGTGGCAGCAGGCGTGCAGCAGCACCACGGTGCCGGCTTCCAGCTTGCCCAGGTCGGCCAGCAGGGCGTCGAAGTTGACGCCATGGGTGGTCGGGTCGAAGTAGGAATACTCCACCACCTCGAAGCCGGCCGCGCTGAACACGGCGCGGTGGTTTTCCCAGCTCGGGTTGCTCAGCGCAACGGTGGCGTGCGGCAGCAGCTTCTTCAGCACGTCGGCGCCGACGCGCAGCGCACCGCTGCCACCGACGGTCTGTGCCGTGGTGACGCGGCCGGCGGCCAGCAGCGGCGAGTCCTTGCCGAACACCAGCTCACGCGTGGCCTGCGTATAGGCCGGCAGGCCGTCGATCGGCAGGTAGCCGCGCGGTTTGGCTTCAGCGGCAAGCTGCTGCTCGATCTGCTTGACGGCGCGCAGCAGCGGAATGCGGCCGCTCTCGTCGTAGTAGATGCCCACACCCAGGTTGACCTTGGTCGGGCGGCTGTCGGCGTTGTACGCCTCGGTCAGGCCCAGGATCGGGTCGCCTGGGACCAGTTCCACGTTTGCAAAGAAGGACACGGCGGTACTCGTTCGGTAGACGGAAAGGGGGAGGAAGTGCGCTGCGCGGTCTGCGGCCTTTCAGCCGGAAACAGCCCATCGTAACAAAGCCTGCCGGGGCTGGCCGCCGCCATCGTCATCCGTGGCCCCGTACCATGGCGTGCGTTGCCGCCCGATCCATCAACCTGAATCATGAATCCTGCCGCACGCCACCGTTGCCTGCCGTTGTCCGTCCTGCTGCTGTCGCCCTGGGCGGCCGTGGCCGAGCCCGCACCGACCGCCCTGCCCAGCGTGCAGGTGCAGGCTGCGCGGGTGCCGGGTATCGACCCGTTCGCGCTGCCGGCCAGCCAGGACACGGTCTGGATCGACGCCAGTCGTGCAGGCACCGGCGTGCAGCTGTCCGAAGCGCTGGCCGGGGTGCCGGGCCTGGTCGCGCGCGACCGCCAGAACTTCGCCCAGGACACCCAGCTGTCGATCCGTGGCTTCGGTGCGCGCTCGACCTTTGGTGTGCGTGGCGTGCGGGTGTTGATCGACGGCGTGCCGGCGACCATGCCCGATGGCCAGGGCCAGCTGTCGCACGCCAGCCTGCTGGGCGCTGAGCGTATCGACGTGCTGCGCGGACCGTTCTCGGCGCTGTACGGCAATTCCTCCGGCGGCGTGCTGCAGGTGTGGAGCGCACAGGGCCAGGCCGGTGACCCGTGGCGGCTGCGGCTCAATGCCGGTGCTGACAACACGCTCAGCGTCGGCGCGCAATTGAAGGGTGCCGGCCACGGGCTGGACTACAACATCGCCGCCAATCACTTCCGCACCGATGGCTGGCGCGATCACAGCCGTGCGCGCCGCGAATCGCTCAATGCGCGTATCGGTGGCGATCTGGGGGGCGGGCGGCTGGAGCTGCTGCTCAATGCGCTGGATGCCCCTGACGCGCAGGACCCGCTGGGCCTGAGCCGTGCCCAGGTGGCGGCTGATCCGCGCCAGGCCACCGCAGTGGCGCACCAGTACAACACCCGCAAATCGGTGCGCCAGCAGCAGGCCGGCCTGCGCTGGACGCGGGAGACCGGGGCGCAGCGCTGGCAGCTGATGGGCTATGCCGGGCAGCGTGCGGTAACCCAGTACCTGCCGATCCCGCCGGCTGCGCAGGCCAACAGCCCGCTGCATGCCGGCGGGGTGATCGATCTGGAGGGCGGCTATGGCGGCCTCGACGCGCGCTGGGGCTGGCACGGTGAACTTGCCGGGCGGCCGCTGGACCTGGTGGCCGGGCTCAGTGCCGACCGCCAGCGCCAGCACCGCACCGGCTACGAGAACTTCGTCGGCAGCACGTTGGGCGTGCGCGGGCGCCTGCGCCGCGACCAGATCGACACCGTGCAGAACGTGGACCAGTTCGCCCAGGCCTGGTGGCAGTGGAGCCCGCGCTGGTCGTTGCTGGCCGGCGTGCGCCACAGCGCGGTGCGTTTCGAGTCCGATGACCGCTACATCGTCGGTGCCAACCCCGATGACAGTGGCCGCCGCCGTTACCAGGCCACCACGCCGGTGGCCGGGATCAGCTTCGAGGCCAGCCCGCAGTGGCGACTGCATGCCGCCGTGGGCCGCGGCTTCGAGACGCCCACCTTCAACGAGCTGGGGTATCGCGCCGATGGACAGGCGGGATTGGCGCTGGATCTGGCGGCGGCGCGCAGCCGCAGCCTGGAGGTAGGCAGCAAATGGCACGCACAGGACGGAACCCAGCTCGATATCAGCCTGTTCCGCGCAGATACCGACGATGAGCTGGCCGTTGCCAGCAACATCGGAGGGCGCAGCACCTATCGCAATATCGGCCGCACCCGCCGCCAGGGTGTGGAACTGCAGTATCGGCAGCCGTTGGCCGAGCAGCTGGAGCTGCAGCTGGCCTGGACCTGGCTGCAGGCGCAGGTGCGTACGCCGTACCTGACCTCGAACACCCCGGTTGCCGCCGGCAGCCGCCTGCCCGGGGTGCCGCGCCAGCAGGCCTTCGCCCGGCTGCAGTGGACCCCCGCCGACTGGCAGTGGGCGCTGGAGGCCGCCGCCAGCAGCGATACCGTGGTCAACGACCTGGCCACCGAGCGCGCGCCGGGCTACGCGCTACTGAACCTGGAAGCCGGCCGTCGCTGGACGCTGCCGGGGGGCGAGCTGCGCGCCTTCGCGCGCCTGGAGAACGTGCTGGACCAGGCCTATATCGGCTCGGTGATCGTCAACGACGGCAATGGGCGATTCTACGAGCCGGGACCGGGACGGCGGGCCAACGTCGGCCTGCAGTGGTCGTGGCGCTAGGACGGTAGTGCCGGCCGCTGGCCGGCATCGCGCCGTGCAGGACGTCAGGAGCCTGCCGGCCAGCGGCCGGCACTACCGGTCAATCGGGTGCCTTGGCTGGCACGAAGGGCGAGGTCGGGTCGCTGGCCGGGAAGGTTTCCTCCAGCGCCTCGTCCTGGTTGTCGCTGGCGCGCTGCTTGCGTTCGCGGCGCTTGAGCGGGCTTTCCTGCCCGCCGCGATGGCGGTCGCCGCCATCCTTGCGGTCCTGGGCCGCCTGTTCAGCCTCGTGCTTCACCGGCAGATGGTCGCCTCCGTGCTCCGCGTCGAAGAACGGCGCACCGGTGCCACGGTAGTCGGCATTGTCAGCATCGTGCTTGCCACGCTGTTCGCCGGGAATGGGCGGATGGTTCGCGCGCAGCGGGTCGCGGGAGGTCTCTCGGCTCATGGTCTGGCTACCTGCGCTCGGGGCCTCCACTACACCGCCCTGCAGGTAAAGCCGCCGCGAACCTGGCGTCATGAACATCTCGCTCACCCCCCGGTAACGGCCCCGCGCGTATTCCTGCCCACCCGCCCCCGCTGCAGGAGCCGGCCATGCCCCGTCTTGAGCGACCCGCACCGTCCGTGTTCAACGCCCTGCTCGATCCGCTCGGCCAGCGCACCGCGCAACGCCGAACGCGCCGCCATGAAGATCCGCAGGCGGTGGCGCAGGACTACCTGCAGTACATGCTCAGCGACTACGAGGAGCGTCGTGGCCAGAACCACCGCAACTGGCGCGATCTCTGCCCGGTGTACGCCTTCGCACTGACCACCCATGCCGCCGATTGGCCGCGCGGTGACGCCGCCGATACCTGCGAGGAACTGGCCGAGCACTGGGAACAGATGCGCGGGCAGTCGCGGCTGAGCTGGTCGCAGGCACGGCCGGTGGTGGAAGACGCCTGGCGCGCGCTGGACCATATTCCGACGGCGGCGGTGAGGCCTTTGCTGCAGTAGCCTCGGGCCCTGCCGGGGCACCTGAAGCAGCCGAGCATGGGCTCGGCTCTACAACGCCGGCCAGGATTCCGTAGCGCCCGAGCCGATGCTCGGGCGGCGGCGCGCAGCGCCGGGAAGAGCAGCCGAGCATGGGCTCGGCTCTACAACGTCGGCCACGATTCCGTAGCGCCCGAGCCGATGCTCGGGCGGCGGCGCGCAGCGCCGGGAAGAGCAGCCGAGCGTGGGCTCGGCTCTACAACGTCGGCCAGGATTCCGTAGCGCCCGAGCCGATGCTCGGGCGGCGGCGCGCAGCGCCGGGAAGAGCAGCCGCGCGTGGGCTCGGCTCTACAACGCCGGCCACGATTCCGTAGCGCCCGAGCCGATGCTCGGGCGGCGGCGCGCAGCGCCGGGAAGAGCAGCCGCGCGTGGGCTCGGCTCTACAACGCCGGCCAGGATTCCGTAGCGCCCGAGCCGATGCTCGGGCGGCGGCGCGCAGCGTCGGGAAGAGCAGCCGAGCATGGGCTCGGCTCTACAGGAAAAGGCGGCGCCTGCAGGCGCCGCCCCTGCATCAATCAGAAATCCGCGCGGATGCCGAAGGTGACGCGGCGCCCGGAGAACTCGTACTGGGTCGGGAACGCCTTGTCGATCGTGTAACCGCTGGTCTTTTCATCCAGCAGGTTGATCGCCTCCAGGTTCAGCTTCCAGGTGTCGTCCAGGCGGAAGCCGATCGAGGCATCCAGCTGGCCATACGCATCGCGGTAGACCGGGTACATGTTGAGGTGGATGTACTCGACGTACTTGTCCTTGTAGTTGTACGAGGCGCGCGCGCTGAAGCGGTCGTTCTCGTAGTACAGGGTGAAGTTGTACGCCTTCTCGGCCAGCCCCTCCGGCGGTGTCGGGATCGAGAGATCCGATGCGCCGGTCAGCGAGTTGTCCAGCTGCGTGTAGTTGGCATTGATGCCCCACCCTTCCAGCGCCGGGTGCAGCATCGACAGCGGCAGCTGGGCGACCAGCTCCACGCCGCTGACCTTGTACGAACCATCGGCATTCACCGGCTGGTACACCTCGAAGTCGTAGTAGCCATCCAGCGAACCGTTGGCGTTGAGCTTCTCGACGTTGGGCACGATGCCGGTCAGCGACTGCCGCACCACGCCGTCGATCTTCTTGGAGAAATATGACGCGGCCAGCAGGCCGCCGTTCTGCAGGTATTTCTCCAGGCCGATTTCCCACTGCCTGGCGGTGGTCGGCTTCAGCGCCGGGTTGCCATCCATGAAGCGGAAGCTGCTCCAGCTGACCGTACGACGGTAGGCGATGTCGGTCAGCGACGGACGCATCAGGGTCTCCGACGCCGCGCCGCGCAGCACCAGTCCGTCGGCGATCTCGGCGGTCATGTTGAAGCTGGGCAGCAGCTTGCTGTAGTCGCCGCTGCTGGAAATGGGGGTGGCGGTGAAGCCGCTGCTGCCATCAGGCTTCTGTACGGGATGGAAACCGGAGGAATCGACGTCGGTATCGATCGAACGCAGGCCGAGGTTCGCATATACCGGCACGTGACCGATGTCGAAGTAGAAATCGGCCATGGCATACAGCGCCAGCGTCTTCTCCTTCACCTCGTAGTACTGGCCGGGGTCCAGCGGCGTCGCATAGCCGGGATAGCGGAAGGTGGCACGCGCGTAGGCGTTGGAGATCTGCTGCCAGTCCAGGTCGCTCGGGCGATAGGCACCGCCCGGTGCCAGCTGGCTGATCCACACCGGGTTGCTGTCGGCCAGCGTACGCTTGTTCACCCACGCCGCACTACCGGCCGAGGGGCCCTGGATCTTGCCGCTGCCGAACTCGCGCTGCTTGGTCTTGTCGGTATAGCGCGCACCGAACTGCACCGCGCTCAGTGCCGGGAAGAACGCCAGGTTCATCTGCCGGCGCAGGTCGAGCTGCGCGGCGTACTTGTCGTCCTTCACGTTCTCCACTTCGGTTTCGTAGGCTTCGAACAGGTACTTGTCCGCCGCGTTGTACATGTCGAAACCGCCGGCGCTGCTGGGCACGGTTTCACCGCCGTTGCCGGTCCAGCGCGTACGCGACGGCGCATAGGCGACGTGCTTGAGGTTGGCGTAGTCCGAACGCCTGCGCGCACCGGAGTAGCCGACCAGCGCATCGATATCCCAGCCGCCCAGCTTCCAGTCCAGCTTGCTGCTGAACTGGCGATAGTCGGTGTTGGCATTGCGGTCCTTGCTCAGGATCTCGTGCTGGGTGGCGGTGTAGGCCACGTCCTTGAGCACAGTGATGCCGTAGTCACCCAGCGTGGTGCGGTCGTAGTCGTAGATGCGGTCCAGCGTGCTGCGGCTGGAGGCTGAGTAGGCCGCAGCATCGTACTCGTCTTCGTGCGTATCGTAGCCGCCGAGCATCGCATCGAAACTCAGCGAGAACGTTTCGCTGGGCTTGAACTGCAGCGACGCGGTGGCACCCCACTGGTCCTGCTCGTTGAGGTAGACGCGGTCACCGACCTTGTCCTGGAAGATGATGCGGCTGGTCTCGTCCTTGTCCATGCGGTTCTTCACCGCGATGCCGGCATCGCGCGCCAGCACCGCTGCGGCCTGCGCCGAACGCGTACCGGAGGCCTCCAGGAAGCGCCCCATCGGGCGGAAATTGATGCCGGAATTGGAATCGGTGCGGTTGCTGCGCCTGGCCTTGGAGAACGACACCAGGCCGCCCCAGTCGCCCCAGGTATCGCTGGCCAGGAACGAGATCTTCGGGTCGACCTTGCCGTTGATCGAGTTGTGCGAGGCCTCGGCCGAGGCGCTGAATTTCGGCTCGGCGTAGTCGAACGGCCTGGCGGTTTCGATGTAGACCGAACCGGCGATGCCGCCTTCTTCGTCCGCAGCGGTGGGCGACTTCTGTACGGTGACGGTCTGCACCACATCGGCGGCGAAGATGTCGAACTGGACGTCGCGACCGCCGCTGCCGGAGGCCGTGGCCAGGTTGTTGATCGAGACCAGGGTGAACTCGCTGGGCAGGCCACGCACGCTGACCTTGCTGCCCAGCCCCTTGTTGCGCTCGATGGTGACACCGGGCATGCGCTGCAGTGCTTCTGCCAGGTTCTGCTCGGGGAAATCGGCGACGTCGGTGGCGACGATCGAATCGGAGAAGCCGATGTTGGCGCGCTTGAGATCGACCGCGCGTTCCAGGCTCTTCGCATAGCTGCCATTGACGGTGACGGTGTCCAGCTGCTGCAGCTGTTCACGGGTATCGCCGTCGGCCTCTTCGACTTCGGCCATGGCATCGACGGGCAGCACGGCCAGGCCGCCGATCAGCACGGCGTGCACGGCACGGGACAAACGCTTCGCATGGGGGGCTGCGGTGGCAGCCTCCCGGATCTGGTGACGCATCGGATGGATTCCCCGGTTCCCTGTGGTGACGTGCGTCGCGCCTGCCCGATATCCATGGGACAGACCCCTGCGCCGCGTTGCCGACGTTCGGCCGGCACCGAGCCTAGGGAGAAATTATTAAGCCTGTGTTGCGCTGCGCGAGGCGCGGCGGCCAAACCACCAGCCGACCAGCAGCTGCAACGGCAGTGACGCCAGCAGCGAAATGACGAACCAGAACGGGAAATCCGCACCCACCGTCCACATTGCGTAGCCACAACCCAGTGCGATCAGCGACCAGATCGAGAAGCCATGCGAACGCGGCCAGCACGGCGCGTAATAGGTAGCAAAGGAAATGCCCGCGATGCCACCAAGCACGCTGAAGCTGAGATCCCAGCCCAGCTGCACGCTGTTGTTGTCCGGCGACATGCCCAGCAACGGGGGCAGCCAGCTGGCCACGCTGCTGACCAGCGCCAGCGACAGCACGCCGCCGATCAGGGCGACGATGGACAGGAACAGGGTTTTGAGCAGGCCGGGCATGCGCGCATTGTACGGCTGCTGCGGACAAGCTGGGGTTGCCGGCCCGATGGATCGGCATGGCCGCCGCGTCCGTGGGAGAGGGGGACGGAGCGACGGCGGCCATGCACAGGGGGTCAGGCGGCGAAGTCGAGCACCACGCGGCCTTCGATGGTGCCCGCACGCATGCGCGCGAACACGTCGTTGATGTTCTCCAGGCGGTCGGTGCTGACCGTGGCCGCAACCCTGCCCTCGGCGGCGAACTGCAGCGATTCCTGCAGGTCCAGCCGGGTGCCGACGATCGAACCGCGCACGGTGATGCCGTTGAGCACCATGCCGAAGATGTCCAGCGGGAAATTGCCGGGTGGCAGGCCGTTGAGCGAGACGGTGCCGCCACGGCGGACCATGCCCAGAGCCTGCTCGAACGCCTTCGGCGACACTGCGGTGACCAGGGCACCGTGGGCGCCACCGATCTCCTTCCTGAGGAAGGCGGCCGGGTCGGTGGTACGCGCGTTGACGGTGACCTGCGCGCCCAGCTGCCGCGCAAGCGCAAGCTTGGTGTCGTCCACGTCCACTGCGGCCACGTTCAGGCCCATCGCCCGTGCGTACTGCACCGCCATGTGGCCCAGGCCCCCGATACCGGAAATCGCCACCCAGTCCCCCGGTTTGGTGTCGGTAACCTTCAGGCCCTTGTAGACGGTCACGCCGGCGCACAGCACCGGCGCGATCTCGACGAAGCCCACTTCCTTTGGAAGCAGGCCGACATAGTTGGCATCGGCCAATGCGTACTCGGCGAAGCCGCCGTTGACCGAGTAGCCGGTGTTGCGCTGCGTTTCGCACAGCGTTTCCCAGCCCCCCAGGCAGTGTTCGCAATGGCCACACGCCGAGTACAACCAGGGGATGCCGACCCTGTCGCCTTCCTTGACGTGCCCTACCCCGCCTCCCACGGCCACGACGTGCCCCACGCCCTCGTGACCGGGGATGAACGGCGGGTTCGGTTTCACCGGCCAGTCGCCCTCGGCGGCGTGCAGGTCGGTGTGGCAGACGCCACAGGCCTCGATCCTGACCAGTACCTCGCCCGCCCCCGGGCGCGGTACCGAGACTTCCTCGATCACCAGTGGCTTGCCGAACTCGCGTACGACGGCGGCCTTCATGGTGGAATTCATGTTCGGATCTCCGTAGTGCGCTTGCCCACAGAATGACGCCGGCTCGAGGCCGGCGCTTTGATCACGATCAAACTATCCAGATTCCGTTGCGGCTGCAGGTCAGTTCTTGGCCGGGTTCAGGTCGAAGTTGTTGGCCTGGTACTGGAACAGCAGACAATCCTCGCCGGCCTTGCAACCACTTTCATGTACCAGGTTGGCCGGCAGGTTGTAGAACGATCCGGCCGGATACAGGGTTTCCACCCCATTGATGCGCGCGTAGAACGTTCCAGACAGGACCACCGTCGGCAGTGTCTGGGTATGTGTGTGCAGGCCATTGTCGATACCTGCCTTGAAGCGCACGAACGCCGAGTAGAACCCTTCGCCGTTGCTGAGGATGTCGCCCTGGGTGTTGGCGTAGCTGACCGCGCCCTGGGTACCGGGCATCTCCTTCCATTGCAGCTTGTCGGCCGACAGGGATACAGGGGCATTGTCCAGAACGACCTTCGCGGACGCACAGGCGGCGCAGGAAAGGGCCAGCAGGGAGGCCAGAAACACGCTGATGTTCTTCATGGGGAGTCTCCTCGGTTGATGAGGTGGCCAGCGTACGGCTGACTACGCGCACCGATAACCCTTTCAAGCCCACAGCATCTGTGTGCAAATCGAACAGATCTATCGCTCTGCGCCTACCCCGCCAGTACAGCGGCTTCACGGGCCAGGCGCTCGATGGCGTCCCAGTCACGGGTCTGCAGCAGCGCCGGGGTGGTCAGCCACGAACCGCCCACGCACAGCACGTTGGGCAGGTGCAGGAACTGCGGCGCGGTCTGCGTGCTGATGCCGCCGGTCGGGCAGAAACGCACATCGGCGAACGGGCCGTGCCACGCGGCCAGCAGCGCGGCACCGCCGGCCTGCACCGCGGGGAAGAACTTGAAGGTGTCCGCGCCGTGCTCCAGGCCCAGGATCAGGTCCGAGGCGGTGGCGGCACCGGGCAGGTACGGCAGGTCGGCATCGCGCGCGGCCGCGTACAGCGCCGGCGTGGCTCCGGGGGAAACGGCAAAACGTGCACCGGCCTGCTTCGCCGCCTGCATCTGCGCGGCATTGAGCACGGTGCCGGCACCGATCACCGCATCGGGCACGGCCTCGACCATGGCCTTGATCGCATCCAGTGCCTGCGCCGTACGCAGCGTCACTTCGATCACCGGCAGGCCGCCGCGGAACAGCGCCTGGGCCACTTCGACCGCTTCATTCACATCTTCGGGGGTATACACCGGGATCACCGGTGCCAGTTTCAACAGCGCGCGCAGGCGCGGATCAGCGCTGGACATCGTCTTGCTCCTTGCCCGCCAGGGCATCGCGGATGCTGCCGGGCCCGGCAGCGCAGCGGCGCATGATGCCATGCGGACCGCGGCGCTGCCCTGCCCCGCGCCGGATTCAGGCCGGGTCGGCCTGCAGGGCCTGGATGCGGCGCTGGTACCAGTCGCCGCCGAGCGGATCGAACACCGCCGAGCGCTCCATCTGCGCCTCGTACACATGGACCGAGATCGCCAGTGCGTCATCGCTGGCGTTGCGCAGGGTGTGGTACTCGTGCGGCGGGATCAGGCTGCCGGCACTGCCGCAGCCCCCGCGCAGCGCGGCGTGGCGGCGGAAGCGCCAGCGTTCGCCGGCGCACTCCAGCAGCTCGTAACGGGTGATCTCCAGTTCGCCCAACCACACTCCCTCCACACACCACATGGCATCGTGGTCGTGCAGCGGCGTGCCCTGCCCTGGGCCCCAGCTCATGGCAATCACGCTGTAGCCGTGTTCGCGGCTGTGGTACAGCGGGCGTCGCGCGTAATGATCACTGACCGGCCGATGCACGCATTCGGGCAATTCGATGCGGCTGTCGGCGATCGCTTCCTGCAGCGCCAGCTGCAGGTCGGCAGTGATGCGCTCGGCATCACCGGAGGTCATCGCCGCATCGACTGCGGCGATCAACCGGTCGCGGCCACGGAACGGCGGGAACGGAGAAGTCTGCAGGTCCATGCCCCGAATGTAGCGGAGCATGGTTAAGGGAATGTTGGCGTTCGCGCGCGTCGCGTCCGCATTCAGGGTGAACACGCGCGGAAGAACGGTTCAGATGCAGAGGAAGTAGAGCGATCACAATGGAACCTCACGCAGCAGAACGTGTCGAACACGACACGATTCAGATCCGCTGCGACATTCCGCAACTTCGCGCCCGACGGGCGCAAGGCTAGAATTCTCCGACTTACCTGGTTCTATACATGTCAGTGCGAAATATTAGCGATGCCGCGTTGCCGGCATCGAAGGGCAAGGCTGCCACGATCAACGACATCGCACGACTGTCGGGAGTTTCCAAGAAAACGGTTTCAAGAATCATCAACAACTCGCCGCTGGTGCGCAAAGACACCCGCGACAAGGTCGAGGCGTTGATGCGCGAGGTCGGTTACGTGCCCGACCCTCTGGCGCGCGGACTCGCGTTCCGCCGCTCCTTCCTGATCGGCCTGGTGTACGACGACCCCGGTGCCCAATGCATTGTCGACCTGCAGCACGGCGCGCTGGAAGCGCTGCGCGGCACCGGCTATGAGCTGGTGGTGCACCCGTGCAACAGCCAGGATCCGGACTGTGCGGACGGCGTGCGCCGCTTCGTGCAGCAGCAGAAACTGCATGGCGTGATCCTGGGCCCGCGCGCATCCGAATCGATGGCGCTGGCGCAGATGCTCGATGCGATCGACTGCCGCTACATCCGCATCAACGCGCATGCGTCGGAGGAGGACGTGCAGGCGGTGGTCACCCACGATCGCGATGGTGCCGCCGCGGCTGCGGGCTACCTGCTCTCGCTGGGCCACCGCGACATCGCGGTGATTGCCGGCCCTGGCGACCGTCGCGCCGCACGCGAACGTGCGCATGGTTTCCTTGATCGGCTGGCGCAGGTCGGCCTGACCCTGCCGGACGGGCGCGTGCTGGAAGCGGGCGACACCTTCGAGTCCGGCGTGCATGCCGCCGAACGGCTGCTGATGGGCGGGCAACGCCCCAGTGCGATCTTCGCCGGCAACGACGAAATGGCCGCTGGCGTGTACCAGGTGGCATTGCGTGCAGGCATCGCGGTGCCGCAGCAGTTGTCGATCGTCAGCTACGACGACAGCCCGCTGGCATCGCGGCTGTGGCCGCCGCTGACGTCGGTACGCCGCCATGTGAGCGACATCGGCCGCACCGCCGCCGCCATGCTGGTGCAGACCGACGTTCCGGACGCGCCCACCGCCGCCAGCGTGCATCCGCAGCTGATGGTGCGCGGTTCCTGCCGGGCCGTGGACGGCTGACTGCGCGGCCCTGGCCTGCATCGTTGCAACGAGGCAGGCCGTTGGAAGCGGAAACGGCGCACCCTGGTGCGCCGTTCCCGTGCGAAGCGGTGTGCGTTGCGCGCTTACACGTCGCCGCCGTCGGCCCAGCCTTCGCCGGTGCCGGCCTGGAACACGCGGTCATCGCCCTGTACTTCACCGGCCGGCAGGTGTGCCTGGTCGGCCAGCGCCGCATAGATCGGGGTGAAGTCCGGTGAGGTCGCCTGCATCAGCTGTTCGAAGCTGTCGATGACGAAGTAGGTCTTCTGGAAGGTGTCGATGCGGTACTTCGTGCGCATGATGCGCTGCAGGTCGAAGCCGATGCGGTTGGGTGCGGCCGATTCCAGCGAGTACAGCGATTCGCCCTTCGACGACACGATGCCGGCACCGTAGATGCGCAGGCCCTCGGGCGTATCGATCAGGCCGAACTCCACCGTGTACCAGTACAGGCGGGTCAGGTTCTGCAGCGCATCCGGACCGATCGCGTGGGCCTTGACGCCACCACGGCCGTACGCCTCCATGTAATCGGCGAACACCGGGTTCATCAGCAGCGGCACGTGGCCGAACAGATCGTGGAACAGGTCCGGTTCGGCGATGTAGTCGATCTGGTCCGGGCGGCGGATCCACCAGGTCACCGGGAAGCGCCGATTGGCCAGGTGGTCGAAGAAATCCAGTTCCGGCAGCAGGCCTTCAACGCCAACCAGGGTCCAGCCGGTGGCGGCGCCGAGCACTTCGTTGAGCTGGTCGAAGCGCGGAATCATGTGCGCGCTCATGCCCATTTCGTCCTGCGCATCCAGGAACTCCTGGCAGGCGCGGCCGACCAGCAGCTCGCGCTGGCGCTGGTACAGCGTGCTCCAGGTGGCGTGGTCGTCGGCGCTATAGGTGTCCCACGGCTGCTCGACGAGCGCGGTGGTATACACCGGCACGTAGCCCTTGTCGGTCTGCTGGTGTTCGACGCGGCGGGGCTGGGCGAGGTCCATGGGGCACTCCTGGATGGGATACCCACGATGCTAGGGCAGGGCGCGCGCAACAGGGTTGCAAAAGTTGCGTCGATTGGCCTTGTTGGCGCAATATCCTTGCGTACTCACCATGTTGCGGGGCAACAATGGCCGGAGAAGTCCAGTTCGATCGCACGGATATACGCTTGCTGGCTGAAATCCAGCGGGATGGGCGCGCCACCAACGCCGAGCTGGCGACGCGGGTGAACCTCTCACCGTCGGCCTGCCTGCGCCGCCTGCAGCGGCTGGAAAGCGAGGGCGTGATCGTCGGCTATGGCGCGCGGCTGGAGCCACGGCAGCTGCGGTTGGGCCTGCAGGCCTTCGTGCGCGTGCAGCTGGAGAAGCACGACCAGGCCGCCATCGGCCACTTCGTGGACAGCGTGCAGGGCTGGGATGAAGTGGTGGCCTGCCATGCGCTGACCGGCGACATGGACTACCTGCTGCACGTCTACGTGCGCGACCTGGAGCACTTCTCGCACTTCCTGCTGGACCGCCTGCTCAACGCCGGTGGCGTGGCCGATGCCAATTCCAGCTTCGTGCTGCGCACGGTGAAGGGCTTCCAGGCGTTGCCGTTGTCGCAGCTGGAAGCCTGAGCGACCACCGGGCCTGCCCGGTGGCCACGCATCAAGGGATCAGCACTTGTCCTTGCGGCCCATCAGCTTGCCCAGGCGCGAGGTTTCCTCGCACTTCGGGACGGCCACCGGTGCTGGTGCCGCAGCGGCGGCACGTGCGCGCTGCAGCTGCTGGATCTTCGCGCGGATCTGCGGCATCGCCGCCATCGCGGCCTTTTCGCCTTCCAGGATCGCGGTGCCACGCTGGCTGAAATCGGCGGCGCCGATGTCCAGTACCTTGGGGCGGATGACGATGTCGGCGCGCGCCAGTTCCTGCTCGCCCAGGCGCTGGCCCATGATCGAGATGGACTGGTTGACGATGCCCAGCATGTCCGTCGGCGCCTTGCCGCTGGCCTTGCTGGAGATGTCCACGGCAATCACGAAGTCGGCGCCGAGCTGGCGCGCCGCGTCCACCGGTACCGGACTGACCACGCCACCGTCGATGTAGTTGCGGCCACCGATCTTCACCGGTTCGAACACGCCCGGGATGCTGCTCGACGCACGCACGGCCTGGCCGACGTTGCCGCGCACGAAGATCGAGCGCTCGCCGGTTTCCAGCTGGGTGGCAACGGCGGCGAACGGTTTCTTCAGGCGCTCGGCAGGACGGTTGGCGACCTGCTCGTTGACGTAGTCCTGCAGCTTCTGGCCCTGCACCAGGCCACCGGAGAACAGGCGAACGTCGCGGATGCTGGCTTCGTCCAGCGCGACCGCCTTGCTCTGCATCTGGAAGGCGTCCATGCCGCTGGCATACAGCGCGCCGACCACGCTGCCGGCGCTGGTGCCGGAGACCACGGCCGGCTCGAAGCCGTTGGCCTCCAGCATCTTGATCACGCCGATGTGGGCAAAGCCCTTGGCCGCGCCACCGCCAAGGGCGATGCCGATCCTGATCGGCTTGGCCTGCGGCACCACGGTCGGCGCAGGCGGCGGCGTGGGACGGACCGGATCGCCACCGCATCCGGCCAGCAGGCCGATCAGGGCGACGGACAGCAGCATGCGGGGGCGGAACAGGCTCATCGGCAGTGCGCTCGCGGCGCCGGACTCGGGAAAGGGCGCCAGCATACCGAAGCGATGGCGGGGCGGGCAGGGTGGGGGAATTCCCTATTCAGGAAAAGCAACCCGGTAGCTGCCGACCTTGGTCGGCACACGCAGATTCCTGTGCCGACCAAGGTCGGCACCTACCGGGCGAGTGGCTCAGAACCGGTTGTCGCCGTCCAGCATCCGGCCCAGGCCACCCAGCACCGAGCCTTCGCCACGGCTCTGGCCGCCGCCCTGCGGCGCGGCCATCCACATGCGCCCGGCCAGGCGCGAGAACGGCAGCGACTGCAGCCAGACCTTGCCCGGGCCGGTCAGCGTGGCCAGGAACACGCCTTCGCCGCCGAACAGCATGCTCTTGATGCCGGCCACCCGGCGCACGTCCATGTCCACGCTGGAGTGGTAGGCCACCACGCAGCCGGTATCCACGTCCAGGCGTTCGCCCGCCGCCAGTTCGCGCTCGATCACGCAGCCGCCGGCATGGATGAACACCCAGCCGTCGCCTTCCAGCTTCTGCATGATGAAGCCCTCGCCGCCGAACAGGCCGGTCATGATCTTGCGCTGGAACTGCACGCCGATCTGCACGCCACGCGCACCGGCCAGGAAGCTGTCCTTCTGGCAGATCAGGCGGCCGCCATGCTGGTCCAGACGCATCGCCAGCACGGTGCCGGGGTAGGGCGCGGCGAAGGCGACCTTGCCCTTGCCGTGGCCGGTCTGGGTGTAGACGGTGGCGAACAGGCTCTCGCCGGTCAGCACACGCCTGCCTGCGGCCATCACCTTGCCCATGAGGCCGCCGCCCTGATCGCCGTTGGCGGCGCCGAACACCGTATCCATCTGCACGGTCGCGTCCTTGAACATCAAGGCGCCGGCCTCGGCAATGGCGCTCTCGCCGGGGTCGAGCTCGATTTCCACGAACTGCATTTCATGGCCAACGATGCGGAACTCGATGTCGTCGGCACGACCACTGGCGGTCGCCGGAACCGGCGGCGGGGTGTTCGGCATGCCCGGGGCCGGCGCCTGCAGTTCGGGCACCTCGGCAATCGACGTCCACCCGCTCATGCCCTGGCACCAGGCCAGGGCACGCGGGTTGGCCTGTGCATAGCGGCGCGCGGGCTCGTCATCGAGCGGTCCGACGCGGTCGGCCTGGGCGGAGGCATGGAAGTACCACTGGGTCATCGTGGCGGGTCCGCTGTGGTGTGAAGCCCCGAGTCTAGCGAGCCCCTCTGCCGGCTGCCGATCGGGATCATTGAGGGACATAAACGACGGATGTTTGCGGGATTGGTGCTGTATTGCAACAATTATCTGGTAGCGCCGTTTTACCACCCCTCCAAACACAGCCTACCGCCATGTCCCCGACCCGCACTTCCCGTGGCCGATTTCCGGTCGCGCGTCCCCTCGTTGCCGCTCTTTCCGCCCTGCTGCCGCTGGTAGCAGCTGCCCAGGAAACCCCCGCTGCCAAGGATCCGGTTGCCCTCGACACCCTGCAGGTGACCGCGCAGCGCCGCGTCGAGAACGCCAAGGACGTGCCGGTCGCGGTCACCGCGATCCAGGGCGAGAAGCTGGATGTGCTCGGCTCGGCCGGCGATGACATCCGCTTCCTGGCCGCACGCGTGCCCAGCCTCAACATCGAGTCGTCCTACGGTCGTGCCTTCCCGCGCTTCTACATCCGTGGCCTGGGCAACACCGACTTCGATCTCAATGCGTCGCAGCCGGTGTCGCTGGTGTACGACGACGTGGTGCAGGAAAGCCCGCTGCTGAAGGGCTTCCCGCTGTTCGACCTGGCCAACGTGGAAGTGCTGCGTGGCCCGCAGGGCACCCTGTTCGGCCGCAACACGCCGGCCGGCGTGGTCAAGTTCGATTCGGCGCGCCCGTCGCAGGATGCCGACGGCTACATCCGCGTCGGCTACGGCAGCTACAACAGCTGGAACGTGCAGGGCGCCTACGGCGGCCCGCTGACCGACCGCTGGTCGGCACGCGTCTCGGCGATCTACCAGCGTCGCGACGATTGGGTCGACAACACCCGTGTCGGCGCGCCCAACAGCGGCTTCGAAGGCTATGACGAAGCCGCCGGCCGCGTGCAGTTCCTGTACGAAGGTGATGATTTCGAAGCGCTGTTCAACCTGCACAAGCGCAAGCTCAACGGCACCGCCCGCCTGTTCCGCGCCAACATCATCCAGAAGGGTGGCAATTCGCTGGTCGAGAACTTCGATCGCGACAAGGTGGCCAACGATGGCGTCAACTTCTCCGACCTGACGACCTGGGGCGGCAGCGCGCGCCTGCAGTGGAACCTCGGCTCGGTGACGCTGCACTCGATCACCGGTTACGAAACCGCCGAATCGCTCAACCGCGGTGATATCGACGGCGGCTACGGTGCGGCCTTCCTCGGCGCCGGCAACTACGGCCCGGGCTTCATCCCGTTCTCGTCGGAGTCGGCTGACGGCCTGCCGCATCACCGCCAGTGGACGCAGGAATTCCGCATCGAGTCCAACGAGTGGGGCCGCTTCGACTGGCAGGCCGGCGTCTTCTACTTTGATGAAGACGTGACCATCAACAACTTCAACTACGACTCGCTGGCCCCGGGCAATCCGCAGACCGGCCACGTGGTGCAGAACCAGCGCAACAAGGCCTGGGCGGTGTTCGCCTCGGGCGACTTCGATGTCACCGACCGCTTCAAGCTGCGTGCCGGCGTGCGCTATACCCAGGACAAGAAGGACTTCAGCGCCAGCGTGCTGCAGGCCGTTCCGTTCGGCACCCCGGTCAGTGGCCCGTACCTGGCCAACACCGACGTCAACGACGTCAGCTGGGATCTCAGCGGCGTCTACAAGCTGACCGACGACATCAACGCCTACGCCCGCGTGGCCAAGGGCTTCCGCGCGCCGTCGATCCAGGGCCGCCTGGCCTTCGCACCGGGCCTGTCGCAGGCCGATTCGGAGAAGGTCATCTCGTACGAAGCCGGCATCAAGGCCGACCTGTTCGAGCGCCGCGCGCGCCTGGGCCTGAGCGTGTTCCGCTACAACGTCGATGGCCAGCAGCTGATCGCGGTGGGCGGCACCAACAACACCGCCACCCTGCTCAACGCTGACAAGACCATCGGACAGGGTGTCGAGCTGGACCTGGAGGCCTACCTGGCCGACAACGTCCTGCTGACCTTCGGCAGCAGCTACAACGACACCGAGATCAAGGACAAGAACCTGGCGGTGGCGATCTGCGGCGGCGGCTGCACCATCACCGACCCGACCACGGTGATCAACGGCCAGACCTATGCGCTGGTGAACGGCAACCCGCTGCCGCAGGCGCCGAAGTGGATCCACAATGCGACCCTGCGCGTGGGCTTCCCGCTCAGCGATGGCAGCGAGCTGTACGCCTACACCGACTGGGCCTACCGCAGTGCGGTGAACTTCTTCATCTACGAGTCGCCGGAATTCCGCGGCCGTAGTTCGCTGGAAGGCGGCCTGCGCCTGGGCTACAACTGGGATTACGGCCAGTACGACGTGGCCGTGTTCGGCCGCAACCTGACCAACCAGACCCGCGTGGTCGGCGCGATCGACTTCAACAACCTGACCGGCTTCCTCAACGAGCCGCGGACCTGGGGCGTGGAGTTCACCGCGAAGTTCTGATGCGGTTGCTGCGATGATGCAATGAAGAAGGGCCGGCGCAATGCCGGCCCTTCTGCTTGCTGCTTCCTGTAGAGCCGAGCCTGCGCTCGGCTGCCCTGAGCCGAGCATGGCTCGGCTCTACAGAGGCGTACTGCAGGACGGGGGTTCTTACAGCGCGCTCTGCGGGCGGATCTTCAGCACCGCGTTCTCGGTGGCGCAGTCGCGGCTGGAGTGCAGGCCGGCCTTGCGCGCCGCAGCGATTTCCTTGCGCGCAGCCAACAGATCCTTGTTGAACGCGGCGTTGTCGTGCAGGCGGGCCACGGCGGCGGCGCCCATGAAGCGGCCTTCGAGGATGTCGCTCTGCCAGTGCACGTTGCAGACCAGGCGGCTCTCGCCGTAGTTGCGGCCGCGGGCCTGGATGGCATCGGCGCGGTCCGGCGCGATCTCGGACAGGATCAGTGCCCAGGCCCAGCCGATCGAGGTGTGGCCGGACGGGTAGGAGCCGTTCCTGCGCAGGCCTTCCTCGTCCTTCGGCGCACAGGTCGGCTCACCGTTGACCATGAACGGGCGCGGGCGCTGGTAGTGGTTCTTGGCCGCCTTGGTGGCGGCGCTGGCGTCGATCCGGCTGCGCTCCAGCAGGCGATACAGCGCCGGGGTCTTCACCGCATCGACGTCGATGTCGGCGGCGCAGGAGAAGTGGTTGGCGCCTTCGGGGAAGCCGAGTTCCGCATCGACGCCGGCCTGGGCGAAGCGCGGGCTGCCACGCAGCGCGCGGGCTTCACGGCTGACCTGTTCGTCCAGGGCGAGGGCAGCCGACCCGGCGACCGGTGGTGCCGGCACCAGGTCCAGGCTGGCCGGTACCGCACTCTTGTCCAGATAGCCCACCGCCTTGGTGGTGATGTTGGCTTCGACGGCGGTCGGTTTGCTGGCGGTGGCAGCACAGCCGGCCAGGGCCACGGCTGCGGCGAGGCCGAGCAGCGGGCGGGCAGGGTGGGAAATCAGCGACATGGACGGGCTCCGGAAGAAAAACATCGCCTCATGATCGCAGCCCGCATGCGACACCGCAGTGGCCATCGGTCATACGGCCAGACCCGGCATGGTCATCGGAACAGATGAAAAGCGTCATCGAGTGTCGTCAATCTCCTGAATTCGGGCGCAGCGCACGGACTTTCACCTGCCTGCACCGCGAGCATCGGCACAACGGCGAGCGCCAGGGGCCGTCCAGTTCCAGCCGGGTCGGGGGGATCCGCTGACAGAGGGAGAGAAGCGATGCGCAGCACCGCAACAGGAAGTACCATCCTGGCCCTGCTCCTCGGGCTGGCAACCGCCCCGGCTCAGGCCGCCGACGTGATCGGCGTGGCCTTCGTGCATGGCACCGGCGCGCAGACCAATGCCACCCAGGACTACTGGCAACCGGCGATCATCGACACCGTGCGCCAGGGCCTGCCGAACAGCAGCAACTACGTGGTCATCAACTGTGATTTCACCCAGTACATGTGGAAGCCGGAAGCCGCCGGTTGCCTGGCCAACCAGCTGACCAGCTTCATCGACAGCCGCGGCATCACCCAGCTGGTGGTGATCACCCACTCCAACGGCGGCAACGTGGTGCGCTGGATCCTGTCCAACCCGACCTACGACAGCCGCTATCCGAAGATCATCCGTACGGTGCGCAAGGTCACCGCACTGGCGCCGTCCTCGGCGGGTACGCCGCTGGCCGATGCGGTGCTCAACGGCAACACCTTCGAAACGTCGCTGGGCTGGCTGCTGGGCTACAAGAACGACGCGGTACGCCAGCAGCAGGTGGCGAGCATGGCCACCTACAACGCACAGAACCTGTACGGCACCGCCGGTCGCCCGGCGCTGCCCAAGCCGTTCCGTGCGGTGGTCGGCAGCGACGTGGAATCGGCGGTGTGGGACAGCAACAGCTACTGCGGTGGCTACGCCGCCAATGTCGGCCTTGAGTTCACCCAGAACTGGCTGTCGTCCTGCTCCGATGGCTTCCTGGAGTGCAGCAGCCAGAAGGCTGCCGGCACCACCTGGTTCACCGACAAGCAGCGCACCAAGGATGCCGAGCCGCTCAGCCACAACCAGAGCCGCCGCGAGTGCTTCGGCCTCGGCACCCTGCTGCGCAACGACCTGACCCAGTGAGGGAGACGACCATGACCATCCATTCCACTCTGCTGGCCAGTGCCGTGCTGGCAGTGCTGTCCCTTTCCGCTGCGCAGGCCGCGCAGCCTCTGCAGGCCGCCCGCGCGGGCGATCAGGTGCCTGCCGCACTGGTAGCCGCACCGCTGCCCGCCGATGAAAGCGAGCACGCGCCGCTGTCCTTTGCCTGGGTGCTGGATCCGGCACAACCGCTGCAGGCCGCCACGCCGTATGCCTCGGTCAGCCGCAGCTACTGGCAGCAGGTCGATGGCACGCAGCTGCAACGCGGCCTGGATCTGCCCCTGACGGCGGCCGATGCGGTGATCCAGCTGAGCCCGGCCGAAGGTGCCCGCGTGCTGCCGGCCAGCACCCTGCAGGTGCGCGACCCGGCCGGCCGCAGCAGTGTCGCCCGCAGTGTCGATGCACGCGCGCTGCAGGATGCCGGCATGCCGGTGGGTGACGGCAGCAGCATGCTGCGCACCGGCGCGACCAGTGCGGCTGGTGCCTACACGCTGCAGAGCGCACAGGCGCAGGGCCGTTACGTGGTGCAGGTGCTGGAGCCGAACAGCCCGTTGCGGCTTGAGGTGCAGGCCAACCAGGCGCAGGTGCTGGCCGGCGGCAACGTGCAGCTGCAGGCACGCCTGCTGGAAGACGGCGCCACCACCGCGCAGCTGGCATCGCGTCGTGGCGGCCTGGGCGGTGAAGCCCTGCTGGTCGCACCGGATGGCCGCAGCTGGCCGCAGCGCCTGCTGCGCACCACCGATGGCAGCCTGCGCGCGCAGGTGCGCATCCCGGCCGATGTCGGCACTGTGCAGGGGCTGTGGGAACTGCAGGTGTTCGCCCAGGCCGATGGCGTGCTGCGCGATGGCAAGGTGGCCTTCGCGGTGGCACGGCCGACCGCGCGCTTCAGTGGCCAGGCGGCACCGGATCCGGCCAGCCGCCAGGTGGCGCTGCCGCTGCAGGTAGCCGCCGCTGGCCGCTACGAGGCACGGGGCACGCTGTATGCCACTGCCCGCGACGGCCAGCTGAAGCCGGTCGCGCAGGCACATGCAGCAGCGTGGTTCGATGGGCCGGGCGCGGGCCAGCTGGTGCTGCCGTTCGACCAGGCTGCGTTGCCAGCCGGTTTCGGTGCGCCGTACGAACTGCGCGACCTGCAGCTGCAGGACCAGAGCCGGATGGCACCGATCGAGTCGCGCGCGCTGGCGTTGAGGTTCTGAGCAAGGGTGTGGCGGGCCGGAACATCCGGCCTGCTGCACCGTTTTCTGTAGAGCCGAGCCTGTGCTCGGCTGCCGTTGCCCGCGGCCAGGAGCAGCCGAGTACAGGCTCGGCTCTACAGTGGCATGTCGATTACCCCGCGTATGCGGTCAGCCGGCCTTCCTGCTCGCAGACGGTGATCGCGCCGCCGAACACCGCCGACAACGGTTCGTTGCGCAGCAGTTCGGCGCGTGTGCCGTCGGCCAGTACGCGGCCGTCGCGCAGCAGCACCACCCGCTCGATCTCGGGAATGATCTCTTCGATGTGGTGGGTCACCAGCACCAGGGTGATGCCCTGCTGCGCCAGCACCCGCATGGTCGCCACCAGCTGTTCGCGGGCGACCAGGTCCAGCCCGGTGGAGGGTTCGTCCAGCAGCAGTGCCTGCGGCCGATTGACCAGCGCGCGGGCGATCAGCACGCGGCGGGTCTCGCCGGCGGACAGCTCCGCGTAGGCGCGGTCGCGCAGGGACAGGGCGCCGGTCATCGCCAGCGTTTCGCCGACCCGCGCACGCATGTCGGCGGTCACCTCGCGGAAGGCCGGCACCACGTAGCTGGCAAAGAAGCCGGACAGCACCGCCTGCTCCACGGTCAGCCCGGGCATGTCGGCCAGGTTGCTGCTGAGGTCGCCGGTGACGATGCCCAGCTGCGAGCGCAGCCGGTCCACCTGCCAGCGGTTCTGGCCCAGTACCTTCACCGCCACCGAGCCGTCGCCCTGGGCCAGCGGGTAAAGCTCGCGGGTGATCAGCTTGATGAAGGTCGATTTGCCGCAGCCGTTGGGGCCGAGCAGGGCGGTGTGCTGGCCCTGTGCGATGCGCAGGCTGAGCCCGTGCAGCACCTTCACCTGGCCGCGCACCACGGTGGCGCGGTCCAGTTCGATCAACGGGGGCTGCTCCGCAACGGGCGGGGCGGCGGTCATGGTGCTGGCGCGTGGATCAAGGCTCGACAACTCAGGTCCCCAACTGTGAACGGTGCCACGGATGGCGATGCGATACACCGCCGCAGGGATGCAGTTTGCAACGCAAGCGCCCATCATGTCTGCCATCGCCGCGTCGATCCGGAGAGCTGTCATGCCTGATGCCCTGATGTCCCTGTTGACCGGTGGTGTGCTCGGCCTGGGGTGGTGGGCCATGCTGGCGGTCTTGCTGGTCTTCACCCAGATCACCATCTTCTCGGTGACCCTGTACCTGCACCGCAGCCAGGCCCATCGCGGGGTCGATTTCCACCCGGCGCTGGCCCACGTGTTCCGCTTCTGGCTGTGGCTGACCACCTCGATGATCACCCGCGAGTGGGTGGCCATCCACCGCAAGCACCACGCCAAGGTGGAGACCAAGGACGACCCGCACAGCCCGGTCACCCGCGGCATCGGCAAGGTGTTCTGGCACGGCGTGGAGCTGTACCGGGAGGCACGCGGCATGCGCGCGGACATCGAGCAGTACGGGCGCGGTACCCCGGACGATGCGATCGAGCGCCACCTGTATACCCCGCACGCCACGCTGGGCCCGGTGCTGCTGCTGGCGATCAACAGCGTGCTGTTCGGCCTGCCCGGCGTGGCCCTGTGGGCGATCCAGATGGCCTGGATCCCGTTCTGGGCTGCGGGCGTGGTCAATGGCCTGGGCCACTGGTGGGGGTACCGCAACTACGAGTCGGCCGATACCTCCACCAACCTCACGCCCTGGGGGTTCTGGATCGGCGGCGAGGAGCTGCACAACAACCATCATGCCTTCCCCAGTTCGGCGCGCTTTGCGATGCGGCGCTGGGAGTTCGACATCGGCTGGAGTGCGATCCGCCTGCTGCAGGCGCTGCGCCTGGCCAGGGTACTGCGGGTGGCGCCGGCCATGGACGTGCGCCCGAACATCGCCGTGCCCGATGCCGAAACCCTGAAGGCGCTGCTGTCGCACCGCTTCCAGGCGATGACCGACTACCAGCGCAACGTGTTCATGCCGGCCCTGCGCGAGGAAGCCGCGCAGGCCGGGGCCAAACTGCGCCGCCTGCTGCCGCGCCGGTTGCGCCGTGGCCTGGTCAATGATGGTCGCTGGCTGAAACCGGACAGCCGCGCCCAGCTGAGCGCGTGGGTGGCACAGCGACCGCGCATCCGCACCCTGGTCGAATACCGGACGCGCTTGTCAGCGCTGCTGGAGGCCCGTGGCCACGATGCTGCCGAGCGCCTGCACCAGCTGCAGGCATGGTGCCGCGAGGCTGAGGAAAGCGGTATCGCGGCGCTGCAGGCCTACGCCGCGCGGTTGAAGGGCTACAGCCTGGTGGGCGCGTGAGGGCAGGGTACGCACTTGTGCTGGCGACGCTGCTGCCGAGTGCGGCGCTGGCCCAGGTCACCGATACCGCCAGCTACCTGCAGCGGATGGACAGCGATGGCGACGGCAAGGTCAGCGAGGCCGAGTATGTGCAATGGATGCTGTACGCCTTCGACCGCATGGACCGGAATGGTGATGGCGTGCTGACGGCCGATGAGCTGCCCGGTGGCAAGGGCAGGGCGATCGGCCGCGAGCAGCAGCGGCAGATGATCGTGCAGCGCTTCCACAAGCAGGATGCCAATGCTGATGGCTTCCTGGATGCGCGTGAGCTGGCGGCACCGCCGCGTTGAATCGGCAGGGTCGCCGGGCCATGCCCGGCGACCGTCGTGTGGTGGGGCGTAGAATCGCCCCATGCCTGAACTGCCCGAAGTCGAAACCACCCGCCGCGGCCTGGCGCCGCACCTGCAGGGCCGCCGCGTGCATGGGGTGATCCTGCGCCGCGCCGATCTGCGCTGGCCGATTCCACCGGAAGTGGCCGAGCTGCTGCCGGGGCAGCGCATCGAGGACATCCGCCGGCGCGCCAAGTACCTGCTGCTGGATACCGCCATCGGCAGCGCGGTGCTGCACCTGGGAATGTCCGGCAGCCTGCGCGTGCTGCCCGGTGATACCCCGCTGCGCACGCACGACCACGTCGACATCAGCCTGGACAACGGCCGCCTGCTGCGCTTCAACGACCCGCGCCGTTTCGGCAGCCTGCTCTGGCAGCCGGCCGGTGAGATCCACCCGCTGCTGCAGGGGCTGGGCCCGGAACCGCTGGACGAGACATTCGACGGCGACTACCTGTTCGCCCGCAGCCGGGGCCGCAGTGCGCCGGTGAAGACCTTCCTGATGGATCAGGCGGTGGTGGTGGGTGTGGGCAACATCTACGCGGCCGAGAGCCTGTTCAAGGCCGGCATCAGCCCGCTGCGCGAGGCCGGAAAGATCTCGCGCGAACGCTACCAGCGGCTGGCCGACGCGGTGAAGGAGATCCTGGGCTACGCCATCACCCGCGGCGGCACCACCCTGCGCGATTTCATCAGCCCCGATGGCGCGCCGGGCTACTTCGAACAGGAACTGCTGGTGTACGGCCGCGACGGGCTGCCCTGCCCGAACTGTGGCCGCGCGCTGAAGCACGCCACCATCGGCCAGCGCGCCAGCGTCTGGTGCAGCCACTGCCAACGCTGAGCCGGCAGCCAGCGGCAGCTGAACGGGCAGGGCGCGTCTCCGCTGCCCGTTAACGTTTGTCTGCCTATGATGGCCGACCTTCCTCCCTGTGCCTGACGCGCCTGCATGCAACGACGCGACTTCATCCGCAATGCCTCCCTCGCCCTGGCTGCATTCGGCCTGCCGTCCCTGCCCGCGTGTGCGGCCAGCAAGAGCGGCCAGATGGGCCTGCGCCGCCTGGGCCAGCCGCAGCCGTTCGACTTCGCCACCCTGAAGGGCCAGGCGCGCGCGCTGGCACAGGCGCCCTACAAGAGCCACAAGCGGGTGCTGCCGGGCCGCCTGGAAGGGCTGGACTGGGACCAGTACCAGTCGATCGGCTACCGCCAGGACCATGCCCTGTGGGCCGACCAGCCGGGCAAGTTCCAGGCCAAGTTCTTCCACCTGGGCCTGTACTTCCATTCCCCGGTGCGCATGTTCGACGTGGTCGACGGCAAGGCGCAGGAGCTGGCCTATGACGGCGCGGCGTTCAACTACGGCAAGAGCGGCATCAAGGATGGCGAGCTGCCGGCTGACCTGGGTTTCGCCGGTTTCCGCCTGAACACCCGCAAGGACACCGACCGCGACTTCGCCGCCTTCCTCGGCGCCAGCTACTTCCGCGCAGTCGGCAAGGAAGGCCAGTATGGCCAGTCGGCGCGTGGCCTTGCGATCGACACCGGCATGGGCAAGCCGGAGGAGTTCCCGGACTTCATCGCCTATTACCTGGAACAGCCGTCGGCCGATTCGGAGACGATCGTGGTCTACGGCCTGCTGGATTCGCCCAGCGTGGCCGGTGCCTATCGCTTCGCGATCACCAATGGCGACGTGCTGCTGATGGACATCGACAGTGCACTGTACCCGCGCAAGGCGATCGAGCGGTTGGGCATCGCCCCCTGCACCAGCATGTACCAGGTGGGCGAGAACGACCGCCGCATGGCATGGGACTGGCGCCCGGAGATCCACGACACCGATGGCCTGTCGCTGTGGACCGGTGCCGGCGAGTGGATCTGGCGCCCGCTGCTGAACCCGCGCAACCTGCGGTTCAACATGTTCGTGGATCGCAACCCGCGTGGCTTCGGCCTGCTGCAGCGTGACCGCAATTTCGACCATTACCAGGACGACGGCGTGTTCTACGAGAAGCGCCCGTGCCTGTGGGTGGAGCCGAAGGGCGAATGGGGCGAAGGTTCGGTGCAGCTGGTGGAGATTCCCACCGTGGACGAGACGTTCGACAACATCGTGGCGTTCTGGAACCCGAAGGAAAAGCCGCAGCCGGGCCAGGAGCTGCTGGTCGGCTACCGCCTGTACTGGGGCGCCGAGCCGCCGGCACGGCCGCCGCTGGCGCACTGCGTGGCCAGCCGTACCGGCCTGGGCGGCGTGGTTGGCAAGAAGCGCGAATACTTCAGCTGGCGCTTCGCGGTGGACTTCGAAGGTGGCGAGCTGGCCGGGCTGATCGACAAGGGCGAGGTCGAGGCGGTGGTGCAAGCCAGCCGTGGCCGGGTCGAGATCGTGTCGGCGCGCCCGCTGCGCGAGATCAACGGCTATCGCGCGATGTTCGACCTGGTGCCGCCGGAAGGCAGTACCGAGCAGATCGACATCCGCCTGTTCCTGCGCAGTGGTGGCAAGACCCTCACTGAGACCTGGCTGTACCAGTACACCCCGCCGCCGGCGGGGGCGCCGGAGCGCACGCTTTACTAAGAGGGGGTGTGGGTTCGCAGGGCTGCGCCCTGCACCTGCAGAGGTCAACGTCAACGTCAACGTCAAAAGCCGGCATTCCGTCTGTTGGAACAGCTCGTGGGGTCAGATCCGTTTTCCGAAGGAAAACGGATCTGACCCCGGAACTTCATTCGATATCTGACAGATGTGTCGACCAAGGTCGACACCTACCAACAGCTGCGGAAATCTGTCAGAGGTGGGGCGGTGTGGGCTTGCAGGACCGTTGGCGCCATGGATGGCGCCATCGAGCCCCCAGGGACGGGTTTACGGCGTGTCCTGCAAGCCCACACCGCCCCGCCATCCCACGGAATGCCAGCTTTCGCCGTTGCTGTTGCGTTGAGCAGGTGCAGGGCTGCAAGCCCTGCAAAAGAATACCCATTACAACGGCAGGGGCGCCTGCGCCGGATCGATGCGCCCTTCGCCGCGGGTGATCTTCTTGAACTCGGCACGGCTGACCGACACGTAGCGCTCGTTGCCACCGATCTCCACCTGCGGGCCGTCCTGCACGGCGTGGCCATGCTCGTCCACGCGCACGGTCATCGTCGCCTTCTTGCCGCTGTGGCAGATGGTCTTGATCTCCTGCATCTCGTCGGCCCAGGCCAGCAGGTACTGGCTGCCCTCGAACAGCTCGCCGCGGAAGTCGGTGCGCAGGCCGTAGCACAGCACCGGAATGCGCAGCTGGTCGACTACCTCGCTGAGCTGCCAGACCTGGGCGCGGGTCAGGAACTGCGCCTCGTCCACCAGCACGCAGCCCATCGGGCCGTTGGCTGCCAGGTCCTGCTCCACCCAGCGCTGCAGGTCGGTATCGCGGTCGAAGGCCATGCCATCGGCGCGCAGGCCGATCCGCGAGGCGACCACGCCGGCGCCGGCACGGTCGTCCAGGCGCGGGGTCAGGATCGCCACCCGCATGCCGCGCTCGCGGTAGTTGTGCGCGCTCTGCAGCAGGGTGGTGGTCTTGCCGGCGTTCATCGCCGAATAGTAGAAATAGAGCTTGGCCATCGGCCAATTCTAGTCGCCGCCCGGCCCGCCGTCGCGGATCTGCCGGGGAGCGCCGATCTCGATGCTGGGCCGCAGCCGGGTGTTCTGCCAGATCTGCTCCTGCAGGCACCAGTAGGCCGCCGGTTCCCAGAAGGCGTCGCGGTAATAGTCATCGCCGGTGACCGGCCGGTCGGCCTCCGGCCCTTCGCCCAGGGCCATGCGCAGGCCCGGGTTGACGAAGCCGGTGCGGCTGCCGGTCATCGCATTGCGGGCGGTCCTCAGCACGGTTTCCATGCGCGGCTTGGCCACGGCATCGCCGTACTGCGCGTAGAGCGCCGGGCCTTCGGCAAGCACCCGCTGGCGCTGCCCGGCATCCAGCCGTTGCCAGTAACGTTCGCGTTCAACCAGCAGGTCGCGGTAGCCGCGTTCGGCGGCCAGGTCCATCCAGATGTAGGCCAGCACCGGGTCGGCGTCGATGCCGATGCCTTCCTGGTACATGCGGGCAACCAGCGACTGCGAGACCTTGTCGGCATACAGGCTGGCGCGCTGGAACCGCACCCGCGCCTGTGCCGGCTTGCCGCGCCGCCACGACAGCTGGCCCAAGTCGCGCCAGTACAGGTCGGGATGGGCCTGCAGGAAACCCTCGGTCAGCAAAGCCGACGGGATCGACGCGGCCGGGTCCGGCGTACAGGCGCTGGCGGCCGCGTACCCCGGTGCCAGCAGCGCCAGCGCGAAGGCGGCGATGGCCTGGCAGGCGCGGGTCATCGTCCCGCCCTTGCCAGCTCCTCGTCCTGCCATTGCCGGTAGGCCACCGGGTCCCAGTAACGGGCCAGCTGATGCTTCTCCGGTTGCAGCACACGGGACCCCGCATCGCCGCGGCCCTGGCTGCGCATGGCGCCGTTCCAGCCGGCGCGGCTGCCGGTCTGCTGCATGCTGCCGGCCCGCAGTTCCCTTTCCAGCCGCGGCGTCGCCGCCGGGTCGCCAAACTCGGCGTACAGCGCGCGGCCCTCGCGCACCGCGCGCGCGCGTTCGTCGGCCGACAGCGCCTCCCAGAAGCGTTCGCGCTGCACCACCAGCCACTCGGTGCCGCGCTCGGCCGCCAGGTCCATCCACGCATAGCCCAGGGCGCGGTCGACCGGGCCGCCTTGCCCGTTCCAGAGCATGTCGGCCAGCGCTGCCTGTGACAGCTTGTCGCCGTAGCGCGCGGCATTGCGGAAGTCGTTGCGGGCTTCTTCGTGGCGGCCCCGTTCGCGGGCCTGCATGCCGAGCCCACGGAAGCGCAGGTCCGGATGGTAGACAAGAAACTCGTGCGACTGCAGCACGATCGATTCATAGGCGTCGGTGCGCGGTGCCGGGCTGGACGCGGTCGCAGGCATGGCCAGCAGGCCGAGCAGGGTGGCCACCAACGGGCGGGTGATGGCGTTCAAGGACATGGACCACGCTCCTGTGTTCCGGTGCCGATTCAATACCTTACGCCCGGGTTCCTTGCAAGTCAGGTGGGCCTGCCGGCACCCCGCTACAATCCTGTCCCCATGCACGGTCTCAATCCTCCCCAAGCTGCCGCGGTCCTGCACATCGAAGGCCCGTTGCTGGTGCTCGCCGGTGCCGGCAGCGGCAAGACGCGCGTGATCGTGGAGAAGATCGCCCACCTGATCGGCTGTGGCCGCTACCCGGCCCGCCGCATCGCCGCGATCACCTTCACCAACAAGTCGGCCAAGGAAATGCGCGAGCGCGTGGCCAAGCGCCTGCGCGAGCAGGACGCCGACGAGGTGACCATCTGCACCTTCCATGCGCTGGGCCTGAAGTTCCTGCAGATCGAACATGCCGCCGTGGGCCTGAAGCGCGGCTTCTCGATCTTCGATGCCGATGATGCCGCCGCGCAGATCAAGGACCTGATGTACGGCGCCAAGCCCGATGACATCGAGGACATGAAGAACCTGGTGTCGCGCGCGAAGAATGCCGGGCTGTCGCCCGAGCAGGCGATGGCTGCCGCGCGCAGCAACCGTGAAAAGGAAGCGGCCAGCGTCTACGAGCGCTACCAGCTGCGGTTGACCGCGTTCAATGCGGTCGACTTCGACGACCTGATCCGCCTGCCGGTGCAGATCCTGGAAGAGAACCCGGAGATCGCCCTGGCCTGGCGCGAGCGCATCGGCTACCTGCTGGTGGACGAATGCCAGGACACCAACGACGCACAGTACCGCCTGCTCAAGCAGCTGGCCGGTGAGAAGGGCAATTTCACCTGCGTGGGCGACGATGACCAGTCGATCTACGCCTGGCGCGGCGCCAACCCGGAAAACCTGCAGCAGATGGGGCGCGACTACCCCACGCTGGAGATCATCAAGCTGGAGCAGAACTACCGCTGTTCCAACCGCGTGCTGCGCGCGGCCAATGCGCTGATCGCCAACAACCCGCACGAGCACCTGAAGAAGCTGTGGAGCGACCAGGCCGACGGCGAGCGGATCCGCGTGTGGGAATGCCGCAACAGCGAGCATGAAGCGGAAAAGGTTGCGGCCGAGATCGCCTTCGTGGCGCAGTCGCGCAACGTGCCGTGGAGCGATTTCTGCATCCTGTTCCGCGGCAACTTCCAGTCGCGCCCGCTGGAAAAGGCGATGCAGCTGCTGCGCATCCCCTACCACCTGACCGGCGGCACGATGTTCCTGGAGCGCCAGGAAGTGAAGGACACGCTGGCGTGGCTGCGCCTGCTGGTGAACCCGGACGACGACACCGCGTTCATGCGTGCGGTGCAGTCGCCCAAGCGCGATGTCGGTGCCGGCACGCTGGCCAAGCTGGCCGAGCTGGCGCAGGAAAAGGACATGCCGATGGCGCAGGCCGCCGAGGCGATCGGCGCCCTGCAGCAGTTGCCGCCGCGCGCGGCCAACAGCCTGGCGCGCTTCACCGACATCCTGCGCGACCTGCGCGCGCAGACCCGCCAGATCAGTTCCGGCGACATGATCCGCAAGGTGGCCAAGGAGTCGGGCCTGCTCAGCGAACTTCGCCAGCAGGCCAAGGAAGAGGCCAGTTACCAGCGCCGTGCCAACAACATCGAGGAACTGGCGCAGTGGTTCGAGGGTGGCCCGCGTGGTGCCACCGCCGCCGACCTGGCCGGCCAGCTGGCGCTGCTGTCGCGCAGCGACAAGGACGAGGGCGGCAACCAGGTGCGCATGATGACCATGCATGCCTCCAAGGGCCTGGAATTCCCGTACGTGTTCATCGTTGGCTGCGAGGACGGCGTGCTGCCGCACCAGGTCAGCCTGGACGAAGGCAATCTCCAGGAAGAGCGGCGCCTGCTGTATGTGGGCATCACCCGCGCCAAGATCCAGCTGTGGATGAGCTACAGCAAGCTGACCCGCAAGTTCGGCGAACACGTACGGCTGAAGCCGAGCCGCTTCTTCGAGGAGATTCCGGCCGAGGAGATCCAGCGCGATGGTGCTGACCCGGTGGCCGATGCGGCGCGCAAGAAGGAGCGGGCGACGGCGGGGTTGGCGGCGATCGAGGCGTTGTTCGATTGATCGGCGAACGGCGCAGCCCCTCGTGGCTGACAGTGGGTAGAGTCGACTGTCAGTCGACTGCCGTTGTGTGTTGGCCGGGTAGATGGGCTGCGCAGGGGACGCTGCAAGTACGTCCCTGTAAGCTCGGTCGCCGCACCCATGCGGCTCACGCCCCTGCGCAACCCATCTATCCGGCCTTGGAAAGGTTCCGTGCGCGCCAGCCACGGAAAAGAAAAAGAAGATCAAAGGCCACGGCAACAGCCGGGGGTTGAGGCAGAATCGGGGTTTCGGCTGGAGGTCTGCACGTGCATCCGATTGAAAGTGAACGCCTGCGCCTGCGTGCGATCGAGCCCGACCGCGATGCGCTGCCGATGCTGGCGCTGTTGAACGATCCAGGCTTCGTGCGCTTCATCGGTGACCGCGAGGTGCGCAGCGAGGAGCAGGCGCGGGAGTACATCGCGCTGCGGGTGCTGCACAGCTATGCGCTGAACGGGTTCGGCATGTATGCGATCGAGCGCTTGTCCGATGGTGCCTGGCTGGGCAACGCCGGGCTGGTGCGGCGTGATGGCCTGCCGGGGCCGGATATCGGTTACGCGATGCTGTCGGAGTTTGCCGGGCAGGGCTATGCCGGTGAGGCGGCGCGGGCGGTGTTCGCGCATGCACGCGGAGCGCTGGGCCTGCACGATCTGTATGGCATCACCGACCTGGACAATGTGGTGTCCGGAAAGATCCTGCTGGGGCTGGGCATGCAGGAACGCGGGGTGATCCAGCTGCCAGGCATTGAAACACCCAGCAGGTTGTTCGCTACCTTGGGTGCGGCCGAGGTCTGATCCCGGGCGGCTCGCGGCCTGGGGAGTGCCGGCCGCTGGCCGGCAAGCCTGTGGATCATGGATGCCGACCAACGGTCGGCACCCACCGCCCTCAGTTGCCGCGCAGTTCGGCCAGCTGTGCCTGCAGCTCGGCCACCGCGGCTTCCAGCTGGGCCACGCGCTCGGCCAGGCCAGGGTCGGCCGCATCGCTGCTGCCACCACTGCTGGCGTACTTCGCCGCCAGCGCCGCGCCGTCCACTTCGCCGCACAGCAGGTGCATGTAGCGGTCTTCGCGCTGGCCGCTGGCGCGCGGCAGCACCACCAGCAGCGCGCGCTGCTGCAGGCGATCGATGGCATGGCGGGCCTCGTCGGTGTCGGCGAAGCGGTGCAGGCGCTCGCTGCGCGTGACCAGCTCGCCCAGCGTCTGCGGCCCGCGCAGCAGCAGCAACGCCAGCAGCACGGTCTGCTGCCGGGTCAGGTCCAGCGCGGCCTGCAGGCGGTGCTCGTAGCGGTCCGCGCGCGAGGAGAAGTGCTGGCGGGCCAGGCCCAATGCCTCCAGCTGGCGCAGCGCGTGCTGCACGCTGCCGGCGTCCACGTTCATCACAGGCTCGCGGGCAGTCTTCTGGTTGGCCGCCGATTGGGCGGCGTTGACCGTCAGCGGGTAGGTGTCCGGGGTGGTCGCCTCCTTCTCCACCAGGCAGCCCAGCAGGCGGGCCTGCACGGGGTCGAGCAGGGGGACGTCGGGGGTCTGGGTGGAATCGGTCATGGCGGCTTCCGGAAGGGCAACGGGTCAACCACCAAGCATAGCCGTCCCAGGGCCGGCTTTGCCGGTAAAATGCGCCGGTATATCTGATTGCCGGTGAACCCATGCGTCGTCCCGTTTCCCTGTCCTTGACCCTGCTCGCCACCGCGGCGCTGGGCCTGTCTGCCTGCAAGCGCGTGGATGCGCCTGCCGCTGAAGCCGCTGCCCCGGAGGCCCCGGCCGCCGCCGCCAAGGCCAGTGGCGCACTTGATGCCACCGCCAACGACAATCTCAACGCGGTGCTGTGGATGCAGCGCGCGCAGGAGTACAAGGCGATCACCGAGCAGACCTACCGTGCCGCCGCCGATCACCTGGATGCGGCGCTGAAGGAAGCCCACTGGGACGCACTGGTGCCGGAAGAGCGCGGCAACGACGCCAAGGGCCTGAAGCCGGCCGTGGTGCTGGACGTGGACGAGACCGTGCTGGACAACTCGCCCTACCAGGCGCGCCTGGTGCGCGATGGCAAGGAATACGACGAGCTGACCTGGGACCAGTGGGTGGCCGAAAAGAAGGCCAAGGCGATCCCGGGCGTGGTTGATTTCGCCAAGGCCGCCAACGCCAAGGGCGTGACCCTGCTGTACATCTCCAACCGCGCCGTGCACCTGAAGGACGCGACCCTGGCCAACCTGCGCGAGCAGGGCCTGCCGGTGGCCGATGACAGCGTGTTCCTCGGCCTGGGTACGGTGGTGCCGGGCTGCGAGCAGAACGGCAGCGAGAAGAACTGCCGCCGTCGCCTGGCCGGGCAGAAGTACCGGGTGCTGATGCAGTTCGGCGACCAGCTGGGTGACTTCGTCGAAGTGACCGCCAACACCAACGACGGCCGCGACGCGCTGCTGCAGCAGTACCACGACTGGTTCGGTGAACGCTGGTGGATGCTGCCGAACCCGACCTACGGCGGCTTCGAACCGGCGCAGTTCAACAACGACTACAGCCAGTCCCGCCAGGCCCGCCACGACGCCAAGCGCGCTGCGCTGGACTACGCACCGTGAGCCGCGCACCGCTGCCGCTGCGCGATGACGAGCGCCTGATCTTCGCACTGGACGTGCCTGACCGCGCGCAGGCGCTGGAGTGGGTCGATCGCCTCGGCGACAGCGTGGCGTTCTACAAGATCGGCATGGAACTGCTCGCCTCCGGCGAGTACTTCCAGGTGCTCGATGAGCTGGCCCGCCGCGACAAGCGCGTGTTCGTCGACCTGAAGTTCTTCGACATCCCGGCCACCGCTGCGGCGGTGATCAAGCGCCTGTCGCAGTGGCCGGTCAGCTACGCCACCATCCATGGCTGGCATCCGGCCATGATGGAGGCCTGCGCGGCCGCCAACAGCGGCGACATGCGCCTGCTGGCGGTGACCGTGCTGACCTCGATGGGCCGCCCCGACCTGGCGCAGATGGGCATCGACCGCGAGCCGGTGGACGTGGTGGTCGAGCGCGCGCTGGCCGCCCAGGCAGCCGGCGTCGATGGCGTGATCGCCTCTGGCCAGGAAGCCGGCCCGATCCGTGCCGCCACCGGCAGCGGGTTCTCGATCGTCTGCCCGGGCATCCGCCCCGGTGGCCCGGTCGGCGATGACCAGAAACGTACCGTTGGCGTGGCGCAGGCCTTTGCCGATGGCGCCGATGCCATCGTGGTCGGACGCCCGATCCGCCTGGCGGCCGATCCGCAGGCCGCGGCGCGGGCAATCCAGCAGGAAATCGCGTCGGCTCTGGCTGCACGCTGAGCCCACCGCTGTCGGCGGTCACGCCGGCACCACGAACGCCATCCCGATCCATGCGGGATGGCGTTCGCATTTGTGGCTCTGCGCCTGTCGCACGCAGCGCCAGTCCCCAGAACTGTGCGCGTGTTCGCGCTGTGGGCTTCTCCACTGCTCCCCAATCGATGCTCCGGCACGGACCGCGGCCGCGCCGGTTCCAACCATCGATAGAGGAGTACAGGGATATGTATCGCAACACCTCTTTGTTCATCGGCCTGCTGTTGGCCGCGTCTGCCGTATCCGCCATTGCTGCGCCGCAGGTGCACGACGTGCCGCGCATCATCGGTGGCGAAGCGGCACCTGCTGGCGAGTACCCGTTCATGCTCAGCATCCAGCGCCTGTCCCTGGGTGACAGCGACCATGGCCGTCACTGGTGTGGCGCGACGCTGATCTCCCCTTCCTGGGTGCTTACCGCCTCGCACTGCGTGGAAGGCGATCGCCCTGGCGACCTGGCCGTGCTGGCGGGCAGCACCACGCTGTCCACCGAACCTTTGGCGCGTGCCTCCAACATCAGGGCGATCCACATGCATCCGGCCTACAGCAGCGGCAACTCGCTGGAGCACGACCTCGCCCTGATCCATCTCGGCACGCCCCTGGCCGATACCCCGCCGGTGACCCTGCGGCTGCGGCCCGACGCCAGCCATCTCAAGCCGGGCCGCGAATTCACCGTGATCGGCTGGGGTGATACCGACATCGGCGATGGCCGGATCTACCCGACCCAACTGCAGACCGCGCAGGTGCCGTTCGTTGCCTTCGCCGAATGCCAGCAGGCCTATGCTGGTGAATTGTCACGCGGCAAGGTCATCTGCGCCGGCCGCGAGGGTATCGACAGCTGCCAGGGGGATTCCGGCGGGCCGCTGCTGCTGCGCCTGCGCGATGGTTGGACCCAGTTCGGCATCGTCAGCTGGGGTGAGGGCTGCGCGCTGGCCGGCTACCCGGGTGTTTATGCCCGAATCGCCGAAAAACATGCCGTAGATTTCATCGAGGCGGTCTGGCAACGCGATTGATTCAATAAAATCAAATAGATACGCGTCATTACGTGAAGTGTTGCCTTAACTTGAGCGGCAGCGTAGGATCGCCGCCATCCGGTCCTCGGACCGGACATGTGCCACAACACTGTCCTCCGGCCTCGCGCCGGCTTGAAGAGCCTGTGATCCCCGTGATCCGGGCTCTTTTTTTAGCCGGCGGCAGCCCCGGGGCCGGATCCGTTCTGCCTGGGGCAGCAGGAATCTGACCCCGCTTGGCCGGAAACCGTGACGTCCCGGCTTGCCGCTGTCACGTCGCAGGCCGCAAGATGCGGACCGGTCCGGGGAGTCCGATTGCATGAGCGTGGCGGTGCGAGGAAGGTCTGCGCGTGGATGGGGGCTGGCGGCCATGCTGCTGCTGGCCGTGGCGGCGTGCCGCGAGTCTGCCAACGATCCGGCCAGGCCGGCGGCCGAGCCGGTGGCTGCGGTACAGGCGATGGCGTTGCGCCTGGCCGAAGATGATCTGGTCAGCTACGCAAAGCTGTCGGTACCGCCGGGCCAGTACCAGCGCCTGCAGCAGGCCTGGGCTGAGGGCCACAGCCAGTGGCCGCTGACCGAACTGCCGCTGGGTGACCAGCTGCTGCCGATGCTGGCCGCGCTGCGCAAGCCTGATGCCAGCACCGAACTGCAGCGCAGCTTCGATCGCCAGCTGGCCGGCCAGGCCAGCGCCGTGCGCCAGGCCGCGCAGTCGATGGGCAACTTCGGTGTGCAGTACCTGCGCCACCAGAAGGGCTACACGCCGGGCCAGCAGGCCCACTACATCGCCCTGGTCGAGACCCTGGCGGTGTGGGCGCAGGGCGCACCGATCAGTGACCGTGCCCGTGCGCGCAGCACCATTGCCGCGCTGGTCGGCGCGGCCGGCAAGGTCGGCTTCGATGACGAAGCCGGCCTGCAGGCTGCCGGCATGGAAGGCAGCCTGCAGCAGCTGGCGCCGTTCATCCACACCCTCAAGGCGGTGCTCGGCAGTTACGGGCTGGGCGTGGACGACGCGCTGCGCAGCATGCGTGGCGAGCTGCTCTCGGTGGAGGGCGACAATGCGCTGGTGCGCCTGCACTACGACCTGGCCGGCCGCGAGATGACCCTGCAGCTGCCCCTGAGCCGGCGCGAGGGCCACTGGTACCTGACCCGTACCCTGGCCGATACCGACGCGCTGCTGCGCAGGGCCGACGCGGCCCGCGCTGCTGCATCGCCGGCACCGGCTGAAGCCCCCGCCGAGGGTGGGGAAGCGGCAACGCCGCCGCCTAAGCCATAATGGCGCCGATGTCGAAACAGAACCCGCTGCCGTTCCCCGGCGAAGAATCCCAGTCGACGCCCGCCGATACGGTGCCGGCGTCCCCCTCGACCGGTACCGGCCCGAATCCGGTACCGCCGCCCGCGCACGCGCGTCCGGCCGGACGCCGCCCGCTGTGGGCGCGCCTGCTCGGCCGCCTGGTCGAGCCGTGGCTGTCGCTGAAGATCGAACCGGAAGACCCGGGCCAGTACAACGATGGCCGCCCGGTCATGTACGTGCTGGAAGACTACGGCCTGTCCAACGCGCTGATCCTGGACAAGGCCTGCCGCCAGGCCGGCCTGCCGTCGCCGCTGGTGCCGCTGGCCGGTGACCCGACCGGCCGCAAGCGCGCTTACCTGGCGTTGTCGCGGCGCAGCTCCAGCAACTCGCTGATTCCCGAACAGCGCGGCGCCAAGACCCACTCCGATTCGCTGGCGAAGGTCCTGCAGGCCCACCGCGTGCGCGATGACCTGGACGTGCACCTGGTGCCGGTGTCGATCTTCGTCGGCCGCGCGCCGGACAAGCAGAGCGGCTGGTTCGCGGTGCTGTTCTCGGAAAACTGGGCGCTGGTCGGCCGCTTCCGCCGCCTGCTGGCGGTGCTGCTCAACGGCCGCAGCACCATCGTCCGCTTCGCCCCGCCGATCTCGCTGCGCAGCACCGTGGACGAAGGCCTGGAGCCGGAACGCACGGTGCGCAAGCTGCAGCGCGTGCTGCGCACCCATTTCCGCCGCATCCGTGAATCGGTGATCGGCCCGGACCTGTCGACCCGGCGCCTGCTGGTGGACCAGGTGCTGGCCGCCGAACCGGTCCGCGAAGCGATCGCCTCGCAGGCCAAACGCGACAACTCGAAGCCGGCCGATGCCTGGAAGAAGGCGCATGCCTACGCCTGGGAAATCGCTGCGGACTACTCCAGCCCGGTGGTGCGCTCGGCCAGCTTCATGCTCAGCCACGTGTGGAACCGCATCTATGCGGGCGTGCTGGTGCACCACCTGGACAAGTTCAAGGCCGCCGCGCCGGGCCATGAAGTGGTCTACGTGCCGAGCCACCGCAGCCACATGGACTACCTGCTGCTGTCCTACCTGTTGTACGACCGTGGCATCGTGCCGCCGCACATCGTGGCTGGCATCAACCTGAACCTGCCGGTGGTCGGCACCCTGCTGCGCAAGGGGGGGGCGTTCTTCATCCGCCGCTCGATCCGCGGCAACGCACTGTATTCGGCGGTGCTCAGTGAGTACGTCGCGCAGCTGGTGGCCGGTGGCTACTCGCTGGAGTACTTCGTCGAAGGCGGCCGCTCGCGCACCGGCCGGCTGCTGCAGCCCAAGGGCGGCATGATCTCGATGACGCTGCGTGCGTTCCTGCGCCAGCCGCGCAAGCCGGTGCTGTTCCAGCCCATCTACATCGGCTACGAGAAGCTGATGGAAGGCGGCAGCTACCTGGACGAACTGTCCGGCCGGCCGAAGGAAAAGGAATCGATCTGGTCGCTGCTGTGGGGCATCCCGAAGGTGCTCAAGCAGAACTACGGCCAGGTGGTGGTGAACTTCGGCGAGCCGATCGCGCTGAACGACGTGCTGGCCGAGAAGGCGCCGGAGTGGAAGGGCGAGGCGGTGTCCGAGGACGAGAAGCCGGCCTGGCTGTCGACCACGGTGGATACGCTGGCCGAACGCATCCAGGTGCGCATCAACGGTGCCGCCGACGTCAACCCGATCAACCTGCTGGCCCTGGCCCTGCTGTCCACGCCGAAGCACGCGATGGGCGAGGCCGACCTGATCGCGCAGATCGAGCTGTGCAAGACCCTGCTGGTCGAGATGCCGTATTCGGACCGGGTGACGGTGACCCCGCACTCGCCGGAGCGGATCATCGCGCACGCCGAGGAAATCAACGTCCTTACCCGCATCAGGCATCCGCTGGGCGATGTGCTCAGCGTCAGTGGCGACACTGCGGTGCTGCTCAGCTACTTCCGCAACAACGTGGTGCACCTGTTCACCGCCTCGTCGTGGGTGGCCTGCTGCTTCCAGAACAACCGCCGCATGAGCCGCACCGGACTGGTCCAGCTGGGCCGCACGGTCTACCCGTTCCTGCAGGCCGAGCTGTTCCTGCCGTGGAGCGAGGACGAGTTCGCGCAGCGTATCGACCGGACCATCGACGTGTTCGTGCGCGAAGGCCTGCTGCAGAACGTCAATGATGACGACGGCGGCATCCTGGCACGCAACACCGGGCAGACCGACGAGGTGTTCCGCCTGCGTGCGATCGGCCATTCGTTGCAGCAGGCGTTCGAGCGCTACTACATCGCCATCTCGGTGCTGGTGAAGAACGGCCCCGGCGTGCTCGGCGCCGCCGAGCTGGAAAGCCTGTGCCAGCAGGCCGCGCAGCGGCTGAGCCTGCTGTACGCACCGGCGGCGCCGGAGTTCTTCGACAAGGCCCTGTTCCGCGGCTTCATCCAGAAGTTGCGCGAACTGCGCCTGGTGTGGCCGGACGAAAACAGCAAGCTGCTGTTCGACGAGCGCCTGGATGCCTGGGCCAAGGATGCCAAGTTCATCCTGGGCCGGGAGCTGCGCCACACCATCGAGCGGGTCAGCCCGGAAGCGGCTCGCCCGGACGAGCCTGCGCCGCAGGATTGAAGGCGGCGCCGGGCCATGCACGGCCAATGGCATGCCAACCAGGGTTGGCATCTACCGAGGGCAGGATGCCAACCAAGGTTGGCACCCACCGGGACCGGCTTTACGCCGGCTCGTCGGGAATCTGCAGGCTTTCCAGCCTGGCGATGCAGTCCTTCAGCTGAAGCTTGCGTCGCTTCAGGCGCTTGGATTCCAGTTCGTCCTCGCCATTGGCGGCCATGCGGGTGATCTGTTCATCCAGCAGGCGGTGCTCGGCGCGCAGGGCGGCGAGGTGTTCGACGATCTCGGCGGGGCTGTAGGTGTCCACAGCCTCCGAGCATACACAGCGATGATGACTGCCGGGAGAGGGGAACCCCGACCCCCGGCCGGGGCGGCTCCGAGCCGTTAGAATGGAACCCATGAGTGCCGTGATTTCCCTTCCCGATCCCCCGCCGCGCGCCACCCGCGATCCGCGCGTGGCCGAGCGCGAGCAGCACAAGCTGGCCAAGCGCCTGCGCCGCCAGGTTGGCGAGGCGATTGCCGACTTCGGCATGATCGAGGCCGGCGACAAGGTGATGGTCTGCCTGTCCGGCGGCAAGGACAGCTACACCCTGCTGGACGTGCTGCTGCAGCTGCAGAAGAAGGCGCCGGTGCCGTTCGAGCTGGTGGCGGTGAACCTGGACCAGAAGCAGCCGGGTTTTCCCGAGCACATCCTGCCGGAGTACCTGGCCGGGCTGGGCGTGCCGTACCACATCATCGAGCAGGACACCTATTCGGTGGTCAGCCGGGTCATCCCGGAGGGCAAGACCATGTGCTCGCTGTGCTCGCGCCTGCGTCGTGGCGCGCTGTACAACTACGCCGAGACCCATGGCTTCACCAAGATCGCGCTGGGCCACCACCGCGACGACATGGTGGCCACGTTCTTCATGAACCTGTTCCACCACGCCAAGCTGTCGGGCATGCCGCCGAAGCTGCGCAGCGATGACGGCAGGCACGTGGTGATCCGGCCACTGGCCTACGTGCGCGAGAACGACATCGTCGAGTACGCGCAGGCACGCCAGTTCCCGATCATTCCCTGCAACCTGTGCGGCAGCCAGGAGAACCTGCAGCGCCGCCAGGTCGGCCTGATGCTCAAGCAGTGGGAAAAGGACCACCCGGGGCGCATCGAGCAGATCGCGCGCGCCATGGGTGAAGTCCGGCCCTCGCAGCTGGCCGACACCACCCTGTTCGACTTCATGGCGCTGGGCCGTCGCGACGACGCGCCGCTGCCTGACGCCCATGCCTGGCTGGCCGGTTCCCCGGCCGACGCCGATGCAGATCCCGAGACGCCCACCGTTTAAGGTCGGTCGCCCTTCCCCTTTGCCATCCGGAATTCCATGTTCTTTCGCAACCTGACGTTCTTCCGTTTCCCGACCACCACCGATTTTTCCGAAGTCGACACCCTGCTGCCGCACGCCCTGCTGAAGCCGGTCGGCGCGCTGGAAATGAACTCGCGCGGCTTCATCTCGCCGTTCGGCCGCGAGGAGAAGGAACTGCTGTCCCACCGTATCGCCGAGCACCTGTGGCTGACCGTGGGTGGCGAGGACAAGATCCTGCCGGCGGCGGTGGTCAACGACCTGCTTGAGCGCAAGCTGGAGGAGATCGAGGAGAAGGAAGGCCGCCGCCCGGGTGGCCGCGAGCGCAAGCGCATGAAGGACGACCTGCTGCATGAACTGCTGCCGCGCGCCTTCGTGAAGTCCTCGCGCAACGACGCCTTCATCGACCTGCAGCACGGCTACGTGGCGGTGGATACCTCCAGCCGCAAGACCGGCGAGTACTTCATGTCCGACATCCGCGGGCTGCTCGGCAGCTTCCCGGCGATGCCGCTGAACGCCGAAGTCGCGCCGCGCTCGATCCTGACCGGCTGGATCGCCGGCGAGCCGCTGCCGACCGGGCTGAGCCTGGGCGAAGAGTGCGAGATGAAGGATCCGGTGGAAGGCGGTGCGGTGGTCAAGTGCCAGCACCAGGAACTGCGCTGCGACGAGATCGACAAGCACCTGGACGCCGGCAAGCAGGTGACCAAGCTGGCGCTGATCTTCGAGGACAACCTGTCCTTCGTGATCGGCGACGACCTGATCGTGCGCAAGCTGAAGTTCCTCGACGGTGCCCTGGACCAGCTGGAGCATGCCGACGAAGACGGCCGCCGTGCCGAATTCGATGCCCGCTTCGCCCTGCAGAGCGCCGAGATCCGCCGCCTGTTCCTGTTGCTGGAAGAAGCCTTCAAGCTCAGCAAGGCTGACTGAACAGGCACACCGTGGGCCGCCGGTCATCCAGCGGCCCGAAGCGGCGCTATGCTTGCTGCATGAGCCGCCTGCTGCGCCGCCTGATCTCGCCGACCCCGCCCGCCACCGTGCAGCGCGACACCGTTCGCCTGCGCCTGGAGGATGCCGAGATCGAGGTACTGCGTGTGCGCGATCCGCGTGCACGCCGGATCAAGTTGAGCGTGGACGAGCGTGGTGCACGCTTGACCCTGCCGCTGCGGGCCAGCCTGGTGATGGGCGAGCGGTTCCTGGAACAGCACCGCGACTGGTTGGCGCTGCAGCTGCGCCAGTACCAGGGCCAGGGCCTGCCGGCCCCGCTGCAGCCCGGCGAAGACGGCGTGCTGCCACTGCGCGGCGAACTGTTGCCGCTGCGCTGGCAGCAAGGCCGCTACGCGCGGCTGGAGATCGACGAACACGGGGCCTGCGTGCAGTGGCCGACCCGGGGCGGCGATGCCACCCTGCGCCGCCTGCTGCGCGAGTTCTACGAAGCCCAGACCCGCGCCGATGTCGGCCGCTGGCTGCCGAAGTACCTGCCCACGCTGCCACGCGCACCCAGCCGCCTGCGGCTGAAGGTGATGTCCTCGCAGTGGGGTTCGCTGGCCCCCGATGGCAGCATGGCACTGGACCTGGCACTGGTGCTGGGCCGCTCCGAAGCGTTCGAGTACGTGCTGGTGCACGAGCTCTGCCATCTGATCCAGCCGAATCACTCGCCCGCGTTCTGGCATGAAGTGGAACAACGCTTCCCCGCCTGGCGCGAACAGCGCGACTACTTCCAACTGGAAGGGCGCAGGCTGAAGGCGATGCTGCACCAGCTCCTGTAGAGCCGAGCCCATGCTCGGCTGCCGCGCACAGTGCGGATATCGAGCCACCGCGACCAGGAGCAGCCGAGCATGGCTCGGCTCTACTGAAGCGCGCACTCCGTGGTGGGCCCATGTGGCCGGTCCGTTGTAGAGCCGAGCCCATGCTCGGCTGCCGCGCACAGCGCGGATATCGAGCCACCGCGACCAGGAGCAGCCGAGCATGGCTCGGCTCTACTGAAGCGCGTACTCCGTGGTGGGCCCATGTGGCCGGTCCGTTGTAGAGCCGAGCCCATGCTCGGCTGCCGCGCACAGTGCGGATATCGAGCCACCGCGACCAGGAGCAGCCGAGCATGGCTCGGCTCTACTGAAGCGCGCACTCCGTGGTGGGCCGATGTGGCCGGGCCGTTGTAGAGCCGAGCCCATGCTCGGCTGCCGCGCACAGTGCGGATATCGAGCCACCGCGACCAGGAGCAGCCGAGCATGGCTCGGCTCTACTGAAGCGCGCACTCCGTGGTGGGCCCACCACGAGGGGCTCGGTCGTTGGCCGAAACCCTCAACCCGCCCGCAACGCCGCCGCCGCCGCCCAGCGTGCCGCCACCCGCGGCGCCGTGATGCACACCGCCTGGTCGGTCACCGTTGTCACCGCGCGCTCCAGCAGCTGGATATCGGCCTCGTGCTGGCGTGCCACATGCGGGTCCTCGAAGAAGATCGCGCGCTGGCAGCGCCCCTCCAGCACCTGGTCGGCAATCTGTGCATCACCGCCCATCGGGCCGCTCTGGTAACGCGTCACCCACGGTGTATCGCTGGGCCAGCCACGGCTCCAGGCCAGCTCGTTCAAGCGTTGGCCGGTGGTGCCGGTAGCAACGCGTTGGCCAAACCGTGCCAATACGTCGAAGTGCTCATCGGCAAAGGCCAGCATCGCCGGCTTCATCGCATCATGCGCGATCAGCGCCAGCGTCTGTTCCTGGAAGGCATGCAGGTCGTCGGCACCGGTATCGGCAGCCAGTCCGGCGTGGATGCGCTCGACCTCGACCCAGTCACGCGCGGTGGCCACGGTTGAAATGAACGGCTTGCCGTGGATCACGCACTGCCGCTTGAGCGCGGTTGCCTCCGGAAACACCGAGGAAGGATCGACCGGGTCGATCAGGTAGATCGCACCGTCCAGTGTCCGCTCCGACCCCATGCCGACCACTTCGGCCACCAGCTTCATCAGGCCACCCTCGCGCCCGTAGGGATACCGGTGCAGGCCGCCGTAGCCGGCCAGGAATCCCTGCCGTTCGATCGCATCGTGGGTGCGCCCGACCGCATGCAGCGACACCCCCAGTTCACGCAGGCCCGCCTCGCTGGCACGCAGCCAACGGAACAGCGCGGCACGCGCATCGTGGTGATGGAGACGGTTGGCGGCCAGGCCGATACGCATCGAGCGCTCCAGTGGAACGGGTAGAAGCGGCAGTGTATGTCGGCATTCGCCGATGCGGATGTTTTTTCAATTTTTTTCGTTGTCGCAGAAGCCTGCCTCGCTAGCGTGACTGGCAGCGGTACCGCTGCGCGGCCGTGGTTCCTGCCCGCGAAATGAGGACGTCTACTGTGAATGTCGCCGGCCGCCGCGCCGTGGCCGCGGTCATGGCATCGCTGCTGTTGCCCGGCATCGCCGCTGCGTCCGGCTGCGCGAGCCCCCCGCAGGTGGCATGGCGCTCCGACCGGCCGCCGTTGTCATACAGCCTGCAGGGCGAGGTTGCGGGTCTGGCCGCCATCTATCTGCCGCTGTTGGGCACGCAGGCGGCGCAGAATGCAAAGCCGTTGCCCGCTGCGGTGCTCACTGATGGCTCGCTGCCGGCTGGCACCCAGGTGCTGCTGGGCTGGCCGCGCGCGCAGCTGCCGGCCGGCTGGGTGGCCAGCAGGGCCTACATGGAAGTGCCGCAGGTGATCGTGCGGCGCGAGGGCGCCGCTGCGGTGCTGGGGCTGGAGGACCTGCGTGGCCGCAGCGTGGCCAGCCCGGACCGGCTGCCGCTGGCTGCATTGCTGGCCGAGCAGGCCCCGGGAGCGCAGCTGCTGGCACCTGCGCCGCTGGACCACGCACTGTCACTGCTGCGCGCCGGGCTGGTCGATGCCGTGGTCGCCAATCTTGCCGAAGTCGAAGCCGCGCTCCGCGCGGAGCCGGGCGACGCTCTGGTGATCGCAGCGCCCGCTGGCTTCGGCGATGCACTGGTGCTGGCAGCCGTGCCGGGCTGTGCCGAGGTGGTCGCTGCGTTCGATCGGCAGCTCGTGCAGGAGGGCGATGCGCATCGCGCGTCGGACCGCAGCGCCTGGCTGCCGGACCTGCCACGTACGCGGTCCACCGGTTCGGTATTGCGCTGGCTGGTGCCGGTGTCGCTGATCCTGCTCGCGCTGGTGCTGCTGCATGCCTTGGGTTACTGGCGCGTGCATCGCGAGAGCGTGCGTCGACGGGTGCTGGAGCAGCGGTTGCACGAGGTCACCGCGAACCTGCCGGCGGTGGTCTACCAGGTGCGCCGCTCGGCAACCGGCCACTACAGCCTGGTGCAGATCGCCGGCGACGTGCAGGCATTGTTCGGGGTAGGGAAGGAGGCCACGCGGATCGACCATCTGCAGCTGTTGGCTGCGGTGCATGCCGATGATCGCAGCCGGGTGATGGCGAGCATCGAAGCGGCTGCGCTCGTGCGCGGTCCGATCGACGTCACCTTCCGCACCCGGTCAGCGCAGGGCTGGCGCTGGGTCCGTTCGCAGGGGCGACCTCTGCCCTGCGATGACAGCAGCATGGAGTGGAGCGGCTACTGGATGGATGTCAGCGAAGCACAGGCGCGTGCAACGGCGCTGGCCGAGGCGCGTCGTGGGGCGGAGCAGGCGGCGCTGGCCAAGAGCCATTTCCTGGCGACCATGAGCCACGAGATACGCACACCGATGAGCACCCTGCTGGGCATGCTGGAGCGGCTGGCTGGCAGTGACCTGGATGCGGGCCAGCGACAGGTGTTGACCACCGTCGGTGACGCAGCGCAGATGCTGCGGCAGATCCTCGACGATGTGCTGCACAGCCAGCGCCTGCAGCCAGCGCCACTGCAGCTGCGGCCGACCGACCTGGCGGCCCTGGTGTGCGCGGTGCAGCAGCTGTTGATGCCGGTTGCGGCCAGCCGCGGGCTGCACCTGCACAGCGAGATCGACCCGGCGTTGCAGGCCTGGTCGCTGGCCGATGGCCTGCGCCTGCGGCAGGTCCTGTTCAACCTGGCCGGCAATGCACTCAAATTCACCTTGCAGGGAAGCGTGGTGTTGCAGGTCCACGTGGTGCAGCAGCGCGATGGCGGCCAGCGGTTGCGCCTGCAGGTGACCGATACGGGCGTGGGCATCAGCATGGAGCGGCAGCAGGCGGTGTTCGCCGCCTACGAACAGGCCGAGACCTCGACCACGCGCCGCTTCGGTGGCAGCGGTCTGGGCCTTGCGATCTGCCGCGAGCTGGCGGCATCGATGGGCGGACACCTGCACCTGCGCAGCGCGCCGGGCGAGGGCACCACGGCATGGCTGGAGCTGGATCTGGCGGCCTGTGCCGCACCTGTGGCGGTACCGGCGCTCACGATGGCGACGCAACGAGCGCTGCCGCCAGCGCGGCTGCTGGTTGCCGAAGACCATCCGACCAACCTGCAGTTGCTGGAGCAACGCCTGTGCGAGCTGGGGCTGCAGGTGCACGTCTGTGGCGACGGGCTGCAGGCATGGGAGGCCTGGCAGGTGCAGCCGTTCGACCTGGTGATCACCGACTGCCATATGCCGCACATGGACGGCTTCGCGCTGGCACGCGCGATCCGTAGCGACACCTGCACTGCCCGTGCGCAGGTGCCGATCATCGCGCTGACCGCCAGCGTGCTGGAGCGCACGCGCGAGGCCTGCCGTGATGCGGGCATCGACCACTTCCTGGCCAAGCCGGTGGAGGCGCGCGAACTGCGCGCGCTGCTGGAAAAGCTGTTGCTGCCGGACTCAGTGCGCCAGTAGGCGGACGATGCTGGCCGCGGCATCGCGGCCTTCGGCCACGGCGGTCACCACCAGATCGGCACCGCGTACCGCGTCGCCACCGGCGAACAGGCGCGCATGCGCGGTCTGGAACGGCAGGCGGCCCTTGCCACCGGCGAGGATGCGGCCGTTGGACTGGCCCTCCACACCCAGTTCTGCCAGCCACGCCGGCACGCTCGGCGAGAAGCCGAAGGCGATGATCACCACGTCCGCCTCCAGCAGCGATTCGCTGCCTTCGATCGGCACGGCGTTCTGGCGGCCATTGGCATCGGGCTCACCCAGCCGGGTTTCGACCACGGTCACGCCGATCACTTCATCGTCGGCGCCGGCTTCGATCGACAGCGGCTGGCGGTTGAACAGGAAGCGCACGCCTTCCTCGCGCGCATTGGCCACTTCGCGCGCGCTGCCGGGCATGTTGGCTTCGTCGCGGCGGTAGGCACAGGTGACCTTGGCCGCGCCCAGGCGCACCGCGCTGCGCACGCAGTCCATGCCGGTGTCACCGCCACCGAGCACCACCACGCGCTTGCCGTTGAGGTCGGGCAGGGCGATGGTGTCCTCCCAGCCGGCAATCGGCCGGCCCTTCGGATCGTCGCCGCCGACGATGCGGCTGTTCTGCACCAGGAACGGCAGGGCCGGCAGCACGCCTTTCAGGTCCTGGCCATCGAGGCCACCATCGGTGTAGCGGTAGGCGCCGGTGCCGACGAACACCGCATCGTGGGTATCCAGCAGCTGCTGCACGCTGACGTCACGGCCGATCTCCACGCCGAGGCGGAACTGCACGCCCATGCCCTCCAGCACTTCGCGGCGGCGATGGATCACCTCCTTGTCCAGCTTGAAACTGGGAATGCCGAACTGCAGCAGGCCGCCGATCTGCTCGTAGCGGTCGTAGACCACGGCGGCAATGCCGGAGCGGGCCAGGCGGTCGGCGCAGGCCAGGCCGGCCGGACCGGCGCCGATCACCGCCACGCTGTGGCCGGTCGGCTGCACCGCGCCCAGGTCCGGGCGCCAGCCCGTGGCCAGAGCGGTATCGACGATGTACTTCTCCACTGCGCCGATGGTGACTGCACCGAATTCCTCCAGCGTGCAGCTGCCTTCGCACAGCCGATCCTGCGGGCAGACCCGGCCGCATACTTCCGGCAGCGGGTTGGTGCTGTGGCACAGCGTGGCCGCTTCGTGGATGCGGTTTTCCTGCACCAGCTGCAGCCACTGCGGGATGGCGTTGTGCACCGGGCATTTCCAGCTGCAGTACGGGTTGCCGCAGTCCAGACAGCGGCCGGCCTGGTACTGGGCGTCTTCCTTGCCGAACTTGCCATACAGCTCGCCCCAGTCGCCCGAGGTGCGCAGTTCCACCGGGATGCGCTGCGGCATGGTGCGGGGCAGGTCGAGGAACTGGAAGGCGTGCTTGCGGCTCATGGCGGGCTCTATGGTGTTTTCCGGGTGCCGGCCAGCGGCCGGCACGACAGCGGTGGGGAGGCCGGTGCGCCTTACGCGGCGCGGCGCAGGGTTTCGGTCAGCGACTCGATGCTGGCGGCCTTCGGTTTGACCAGCCAGAACTTGCCGATGTAATCGCGGAACTCGTCCAGGATCTGCTGTGCCCAGATGCTGCCGGTCAGTTCGCGATGGCGGCCGATCAGCCGGTGCAGGTGCTGGCGGTAGTTCTCGAAGCCTTCGGCGGACACGCGATGGATGTCGATCAGCTCATGGTTGTAGCGGTCGACGAAATCGCGATCCACGTCCAGTACGTAGGCCAGGCCGCCGGTGAAGCCGGCACCGAAGTTCAGGCCGACCTTGCCAAGCACCAGCACCACGCCATCGGTCATGTACTCGCAGCAGTGGTCACCGGCACCTTCCACCACCGCCAGCGCGCCGGAGTTGCGTACCGCGAAGCGCTCGCCCGCGCGGCCAGCGGCGAACAGCTCGCCGCCGGTGGCGCCGTACAGGCAGGTGTTGCCGATGATCGCGGTGCTGCGCGCCTCGAAGCGGGCACCACGCGGCGGGCGCACCACCAGGCGGCCGCCGGCCATGCCCTTGCCGACGTAATCGTTGGCTTCGCCTTCCACTTCCAGGTGCAGGCCACCGACATTGAAGGCGCCAAAGCTCTGCCCGGCGCTGCCGCGGAAGCGCAGTTCCAGCGGTGCCTCGGCCATGCCCTGGTTGCCGTGCGCGCGCGCCACCGCACCGGCAAGGCGGGTGCCGATGCTGCGGTCGGTGTTGTGGATCAGGAAGCGATGCTCGCCACCGTGCTTGTGCTCGATGGCCGGCGCCAGCAGGCCATCCATCTGCGTGGCCAGGCTGTCCGGCGATTCGTACAGGCGCTGCGCGGCGCAGTGGCTGCCCTCGTAGCGGCTGTCGGCCAGCAGCCGCGACAGGTCCACGCGCACGCCGTCGCGCGGCGCGGCCTCGATCTGCCGCAGCAGGTCGGTACGGCCGACGATCTCTTCCAGCGAGCGCGCGCCCAGCAAGGACAGCCAACCGCGCACTTCCTCGGCCAGCAGCCGGAAGAAGTTCTCCACGCGCTCGGGCTGGCCGGTGAAGTGGTTCTCGCGCAGGCGCTCGTCCTGGGTGGCCACGCCGGTGGCGCAGTTGTTGAGGTGGCAGATGCGCAGGTACTTGCAGCCCAGCACGATCATCGGCGCGGTGCCGAAGCCGAAACTGTCCGCCCCCAGCAGCGCCGCCTTGACCACGTCCAGGCCGGTCTTCAGGCCGCCATCGGTCTGCAGCAGGGTACGCCCGCGTAGATCGTTGGCCAGCAGCGCCTGGTGCGCTTCGGCCACGCCCAGTTCCCATGGCACGCCGGCATAGCGGATCGAGCTGACCGGCGAGGCACCGGTGCCGCCGTCATGGCCGGAGATGGTGATCAGGTCCGCGCCTGCCTTGACCACGCCCGCGGCAATCGTGCCGACGCCGGCATGGCTGACCAGCTTCACCGACACCAGCGCGGTCGGGTTGACCTGCTTGAGGTCGTAGATCAGCTGCGCCAGGTCCTCGATCGAATAGATGTCGTGGTGCGGCGGCGGCGAGATCAGGCCGATGCCCGGGCGCGCATAGCGCAGCCGTGCGATCAGTTCGTTGACCTTGTGGCCGGGCAGCTGGCCACCCTCGCCGGGCTTTGCACCCTGCGCGACCTTGATCTGCAGCACCTCGGCATTGACCAGGTACTCGGCGGTCACGCCGAAGCGGCCCGAGGCCACCTGCTTGATCTTGCTGCGCCGCTGCGTGCCATAGCGTGCCGGGTCTTCGCCGCCTTCGCCGGAATTGCTGCGGCCGCCGAGGCGGTTCATGGCAATCGCCAGCGCCTCGTGCGCTTCCGGTGACAGTGCGCCGAGGCTGATCGCCGCGGTATCGAAGCGAGGGAAAAGCGTACTGGCCGCTGCGACCTCCTCCAGTGGCGTCGGCGTGGCGGCCGGCACCAGTTCCAGCAGGTCGCGCAGCGCCGATGGCGGGCGTGCATGCACCGCATCGCAGTACTGCTGCCAGGCACGCGGGTCACCGCTGCGCGCGGCGCGCTGCAGTGTGGTCACCACGTCCGGGTTGTACATGTGGTACTCGCCGCCGTGCACATACTTCAGCAGGCCACCGACATCCACGTCCTGCTGTGCGTCCCAGGCCTGCGTGCACAGCTCGCGCGCGTCGGCATCCAGGCGTGCGAAGCCGGCGCCACCGATGCGCGAGGCGGTATCCGGGAAGCACAGGTCCACCACTTCCGGTTCCAGGCCGATGATCTCGAACAGCTGCGCACCGCGGTAGCTGGCCACGGTGCAGATGCCCATCTTCGAGATGATCTTCGACAGGCCCTTGTAGACGCCCTTGCGGTAGCGACGGCCGATCTGCGACTGCTCACCGCCCTTGCTGAGCTTGAGGATGCCGCGCCGGCCCAGATCGAACAGGGTCTGGTAGGCCAGGTACGGATACACCGCAGTGGCGCCGAAGCCGAGCAGGCAGGCCATGTGGTGCGGGTCGCGCGCGGTGCCGGTCTCGACGATCAGGTTGACGTCGCAGCGCAGGCCCAGCCGCGAGAGGTGGTGGTGGATGGCGCTGGTGGCGAGCAGGGCATGCACCATCGGCCGCCCGGCCACCGGGTAGCGGTCGGACAGCAGCAGCATCACCATGCCCTCGCGCGCGGCCTGTTCGGCCTCGGCGCAGATACGCTCGATGCCGGCACGCAGGCCCTCGTCCTCGCTGTAGGAAAGGTCGAGCAGGCGGTTGGCGTGCACGTACTGGTCCATCTTCAGCAGCTGGCGCAGCTTGCGCTGGCTGAGCACCGGCGAATTGAGGATGACGTGGTTCACCGTCTCCGGGCCGGCATGGAAGATGTTGGTCTCCCTGCCGAGCTGGGTGGACAGGGACATCGCGCAGTCTTCGCGCAGCGGATCGATCGGCGGGTTGGTGACCTGCGCGAAGGCCTGGCGGAAATAGTCGTACAGCGGACGGCTGCGCTGGCTCAGCACCGCCATCGGCGTGTCGTCGCCCATCGAGCCGGTGGCTTCCTGCTCGGTCTCGGCCAGCGGCCGCAGCACCTGTTCCACTTCCTCGCTGCTGAGCTGGTACAGCTTGTGATAGCTGCGCAGGGTGCCTTCGTCGAAGGGCTCTTCCACCAGTGAGGGGTCGATCAGTTCGGTCTGCAGGTAGGTTACGCCCTGCTGCAGCCACTGCTTGTACGGTGCGCGGCCGCGGTTGATGCGGTCCACCGCGTCGGAGTCGAGCAGGTCGCCGCGCTTGAGGTCGATGGCGATCATCTCGCCCGGGCCCAGCTTGCCCTTGCGCACCACGCGCTCGGTCGGCACTTCCCACACGCCCGCTTCGGAGGCGACCAGGAAGTGGCGGTCGGCGGTCAGCATCCAGCGCGCGGGGCGCAGGCCGTTGCGGTCGAGGGTACACACGGCGTAGCGGCTGTCGCAGGCGACGATGCCGGCCGGGCCGTCCCAGGGTTCGCTGTTGAGGCCATGGAATTCGTAGAACGCCGCCAGGTCGGGGTCCTTGAATTCCAGCGACTGGGTGGCCGGCGGCACCAGGATGCGCAGTGCCTGGATCAGTTCCATGCCACCGGACACCATCAGCTCCAGCATGTTGTCCAGGCTCTGCGAGTCCGAACCGTGCATGGAGATCACCGGGTCGAACTCGGCAATGTCGAAGCGCGGCGTCTTCCACACCTTGCTGCGTGCCTGCGCCCAGCGGCGATTGCCTTCGATGGTGTTGATCTCGCCGTTGTGGGCGAGCATCCGGAACGGGTGGGCCAGCGGCCAGCGCGGCAGCGTGTTGGTGGAGAAGCGCTGGTGGAACACGATCGCGCTGGAGGCCAGTTCGCGCCGCTGCAGGTCCGGATAGAAGCGGCTGAGTTTGTCCGGCAGCACCATGCCCTTGTAGCTGATCGCATCCGGGGTGAGGGTGGTGACGTAGAAGTCGGCGTGCGCGCGCAGCTGCTGTTCACTGCGGCGACGGGCCAGGAACAGTGCCAGCGCGAAGCCGGCGTCATCCTGGCCGACGCCGGCATCGACGAAGACCTGTTCGATGCGCGGCAGGGTATCGCGCGCCAGTTGGCCGCAGACGCTGTCGTCGGTGGGTACCTTGCGCCAGCCGGCGACCTTGCAGCCGACCGCTTCAACCTGCGCCTGCAGCTGGGTGCGGCAGGCGTGTGCGGCATCGGCGTCGTGCGGCAGGAACACCAGGCCGGCAGCGAACCGCGCAGCCGTGGTGATACCGGCTTCGCTGGCCAGCAGTTTCAGGAACGCATCGGGGCGGCGCAGCAGCAGGCCGCAGCCATCACCGGTCAGCCCATCGGCGGCGACGCCGCCACGGTGGGTCATGCGCGAAAGCGCGGCGATGGCGGTATCAACCAACAGGCGCGAAGGTTGATCGTCGAGCTGGGCGACCATGCCAAATCCGCAGGCATCGCGCTCGGAGCGCGGGTCGTAAAGCCCTTGGCGGTTGCGGGGGGCCATCTCTACCTCGATGCGTATAGGGTTGGCGGCGACACTCGTCCCCGCTCTGTAGAGCACGCCCTGTACGTCATGGTGGAGTGTGCCGCGCATGGCGCGGCCCTTCGGGAAGCCGCCTGGCGCACGCCCTTTCGGCGTTGCCCACCTTGCGCAGGCACTCGCCTGCGCGGCGGCGCGCGCCTTGCCTGGCCGCACGCCAAGTGTCTTCACATCCACCCTGACGCACACGCCGTGCTCTTCCTGGAGCGCATCGTGAGGCCACCGGATGCCTCGACTAGATCACAGGTTGCTGCAGCGCCGCAATACACGGTTGCAGGTGCAACAGAACGCGCCGGCAACCCCGTGCCGGCGCGGGGTCAGGCTTAGCCGCAGCGCACGCCGCTGACCAGGCCCTTGTCGTCCACTTCGATGTTCAGGCGGTCGCCCAGGAACTCCATCGTGGCCACGTCATTGGGCTTCATGACGCGCAGCTGGTGGGCACCGGCATCTTCCTGCGCCTGCTTGCCCAGCGCGTCGGCATAGGCCTGGCCGACCAGGCTCTGCACCTGGCTGGCGTCGCAGGCACCGACCGGCGGTGCCTCGGTGGCCTTGCCAGCCTCATCGGCCGGTGCCTTTGCAGCCTCGGCGGCCTGCTGTGCATGGGCCGTGGCCGAATCCTGCTCATCCAGCGCCGGTGCCTGGCAGGCGGTCAGCGCCAGCACGGCCGGCAGCAGCAGGGCGGAGAGCGAACGGGCGCGAATCGGGAACGACATCATGACTCCGGAAGGGATTGTGAAAACCCGAGCATAGCGGCGAACCGATCCTCACGTGTTTGTCTTGTGTTATCGACAGGTTCGCGGCATCGCGACAGCGACACTGCGGGCATGCCAACCCCCTCTACCCCCGAACGACAGGCCGCGCGTGCCGCGGGCCTGCGCTATGTCGATGACACCCAGCCGGGCATCAGCCGGCGCCGCGCCGGCAAGGGTTTCAGTTACCGCGATGCCGATGGCCATGCGGTCCGCGATGCCGCCACCCTGCAGCGCATCCGTGCGCTGGCGATTCCGCCGGCCTATACCGCTGTCTGGATCTGCGCCCACGCCAATGGGCACCTGCAGGCCACCGGCCGCGATGCGCGTGGACGCAAGCAGTACCGCTACCACGCTGACTGGGCCAGGGAGCGCGACGCCGGCAAGTTCGATCGCATCATCGCCTTTGGCGAGGCCCTGCCGACGTTGAGGCGGCGTGTGTCGCGGGATCTCAAACGGCCGGGGTTTCCACAGGACAAGGTGCTGGCCATGGTGGTCGCGCTGCTGGCCGATACGTTGGTGCGGGTCGGCAATGAGGCCTATGCGCAGCAGAACCGTTCGTTCGGGCTGACCACACTGCGCAACCGGCATCTGGAACTGCTGCGCGGCGGCCGCGTGCGCATGCGCTTCCGTGGCAAGTCCGGGCAGCTGCAGGAGGTGACCGTGGGCGATCGCCGGCTGGGGCTGCTGGTGCGGCGCCTGCAGCAGTTGCCCGGCCAGGCGCTGTTCCAGTACCGCGATGACGACGGTGCGCTGCAGCCGGTGGATTCCGGTGCGGTGAACGACTACCTGCGCGAGGTGATGGGCGAAGACTTCACCGCCAAGGATTTCCGCACCTGGGGCGGCACCGTGGCCGCGGTACAGGCGTTCGCGGCCACCGAACTGCCGGAGCCGGCCAGCCAGCGCGCGCTGGCGCAGGCGCAGCGTGCGGTGGTGTGCGAGGTGGCGTCGCTGCTGGGCAACACGCCGGCGGTGTGCCGCAAGGCCTACATCGACCCCTGCGTGTTCGCCGGCTGGGAGCGTGGCGAACTGGCGAAACTGGCCGGCCTGCGCGGGCCGCGCCAGTGGGAACAGGCGACCCTGCGCGTGCTGCGCAGGGCGCGCCGGCTCAGCCGCAGTAGATCGCGGTGATGTTGTTGGTGCGGCCCTTCTCGATGGTCAGGCGGTCGCCGCCTTCGCTGGCCGGTGGCACCCTCGGGCCGTCGTGACGCAGTACCCGCACATGCAGGCTGTCGCTGTCCACGCGTGCGCGGGCCACGGTGGCGTCCGAGGCAGCAAGGCCGAGTGCGCCGCGCACCATGTCACTGTGGCACTGGCCGGAAATCACGCCGTCGATCGGCTGCACCTGGGCTACCGGCGTGCTGCTGCAGGCGGCGAGGGCAACGCAGACGGCGGCGGTGGCGATGGCATGTTTCATGGACGCGTTCCTTGAATGGTTACGTGCAGCGTGCGACCACAGGCGTGGTGGCGGAATGAATACCGTGCACATCGTGGACACGGTGCATTCACTGCTGCCGACTGCGTGGGTGCAGACACTGCAGGAGCGGCATGCACCGCCTCCGGTAGTGCCGGCCGCTGGCCGGCAGGCCGCGCGGAGCCTGCTGAACGGGGCTTGGTGGGGGTGTGCGGCAGGTGTCAACGGCTCGACGCGCGCGCTGGAGTAGGCTGGGACCCCATGCCGATCACGTTCAAGGACCGATCATGCCCGAGATGGACATCAACGCAGCGGCCAATGAAGTCGTAGCCCTGTTGCGGCAGCACGACGCCTGTGGTGCGGCCGCGCGCCTGGAAGCCCTGCACAACGGCCAGAGTGCGGTGGTGCAGGAATCGCTGGATCGCTACATCGCGGCGCGTGGCGCCACCGAACTTGAAGCGTTGCGCCGAAGCAATGGCGTGGCCGCCGCAGACGCGGCCACGGTCAATCCGATGCTGGATCGCCTGCGTGAGGCGACGCGCCCACCGCGCATGCCCGATGCGGCAGAGACCGCAGGCCTGAGCCAGGCCCAGCAGTACGACGTGTACGGCAGCATCGTGGCCCAGCGCGGCAACAGCGCGGCCAATGACGCGATGGCAACGCGGGACCGCGTTGTTCTGGGGCTGCGCGACGAGAACCGCACCACCGAGGCACGCGGGCGTGGCGTCTATGACGACCGCATCGTGGTGCTGTGGAAGGATGCGCAGGGGCACGGCCATGTGCGCGAGTTCAACCAGGCCACGACCGAGCCGACCGCCCAGTACGACGGACATGCCAAGACCACGCCGCGCAGCCCGGGCTTCGGCAACGTGGCGCCGCGCACCAAGACCGAGGGTGAGGACGTCGACGGCGACCGGGTCAAGGACCTGGGGCGCCTGGGCGAGGGCACCACCGAGATGCGCGCAACGACCCATCCGCGCAATGGCCATCCCGCCGAGTTCGCGCTGCGTCCTTCGCAGGACGCGATCACCGCGGGCGCCGGCCGGGTGGAACGGGACAGCAATGGCGACGGCTGGTTCGATGCACGCGATACCCAGGGCGTGCAGGACCTCAACGACACCTTCAAGATCCACCGTGGCAGCCGGTCCAACACCGATTCGGCCGGCTGCCAGACCATCGGCGGTGGCGAGTACGACGACTTCGTGGCGACGGTGCGTGGCACGCCCGGGCAGAACCGTTGGCAGTACGTGCTGACCTCGGTCGCACCGGGGCAGGCGCGCGAGCTGGAGCAGGATGCACCGCTTGCAGCCAATGACGATCCTCGCCAACCCGGTCATCGCGATCATCCCCTGCAGCAGCAGATCAGTACGCACCTGCGGGGCTTGGGCGGACGCTACGCCGAACATGCCGATGCCTACAGCCTGGTGATGCTGCGCGAAGCGAAGGCCGCCGGCATCACCCAGGTCGACCAGATCGTGGCCAGCAACCCGAGTGCGGGCCGCGCGGCGGGCGAAACGCTGTTCCTGGTGCAGGGCAGTCCGGGCGATCCTGCGGCGCTGCGTGCAGGGGTCAATGCGGCGGAGGTGCGCGAGACCGCGGTGGAAACCAGCCTGCGCCAACTGCAGCAGCAATCGCGCGAACAGGGGGCACCCGTGCCCGCGCCGGCACAGCAGCACGAAGCACCCGCGATGGGAGGGCGTTGAACGATGATCCGGTCGCACCTGAAGCCAAGCGTTTCGTTGATGCTGCTGCTGGCCTGCAGCGCCTGTGCGCCCGCCGGGGAGCGCGCCGTGCCGGTCGCACCCATCGCGAAGGCGGAGGCGAAACCGTCGGCCTTGCCTGCGCAGGCAGGGCCCACTGAACGCGGATTGCCTGCATTGCCGGAAGCCTCCGGCAGCGCCCATCCCGGCGGCCGCTACGGCGCGTTGCCCGAACCTGCCAGACGGGTGCTGGCGCAGTTGAAGTGCAATGTGGAGGGCGCCAGCAACGTGCAGGTGCTTTCCATTCCCGCGCAGGGGGGCCAGCAGGATTTCATGGTCACCGACCGCGGCGGGCCCCATTTCCGCTACTGGATACGCTCGTTCTCCAGCAGTGGTGGTGCCACCGGGTATCTGGTGCAGTTGCGGGACTGCCCGGCAACCACCACGGGCATGCGCGCCTACATCGCACAGGGAGCCGCACCGCTCCAGGACGTCACCGCGTCGCTGCTGGCGCAGGCTGGCCTGCCCGATGGGGCGACGATGACGGCATACCAGGACAAGGGCGCAGGCGATCTGTTCGCCTTCATCGGCGTGCTGGACAAAGTACCGGTGCTGCGGTGGGTGGCCGAGGCCGATCCCGAACAGCCACTGGCCGCCGATGCGCGCAGCTTCGACCATGGCAATGCCATCCACGGCGGTTTCCTGCGCTGGAACCAGGATCACTTCGAGGTGGCCAGGACCGTTCCCGCCACGCTTTGGCCCTGCGATGACAGCCCGTTGCTGCCGTGCAGGGGCGACCCGTTCGTGATCGGCCGTTGAGGCGGTAGGTCGCCCCCTACCGTTCGTCGGCCCATGACTTCCGGGGGGTTGACTACAGTTGTCGTCACGCAGAAAGTGACGACACGTGTAGTCAAGGGAGTGGTGTCATGCGTGGCAAGACGATCGGGGACCAGGAACTGGCCCTGCTGCAGTACATCGATGAACATGCGCCGGCCACGGTCGGCGAGGTCGCCAGTGGCTATGGCGAGGCCCGCGGCCTGGCCCGTTCCACCGTGCTGACGATGATGGAGCGGCTGCGGGCGAAGGGGTATCTTCAGCGCCAGCAGCAGGACGGCGTCTATCGCTACCAGGCCACCCGTGGCCCGGAGAGCGTGCTGCAGGGAGCCGTGGCCCAGTTCGTCGACAACACCCTGCAGGGCTCGGTGTCGCCGTTCGTGGCCTATCTGTCGCAGCGCCAGCAGGTCAGCGACAACGAGCTGGCTGAGCTGGAAGCGCTGGTCGCCCAACTCCAATCGCGCCGCCACGAGGGCTGAGCCATGGACACCACGATGCTGATTCCGATGTTGGAACGCCTGGGCTGGACCAGCCTGCAGACCGTGCTGCTGGTGGCCCTGGTGTACGGCGTGTGCCGCGCACTGCCGTCGCTGTCGGCGGCCACCCGCTGCCGCCTGTGGTGGCTGGTGTCGCTGCAGGCCGTGCTCGGCCTGTTCTGGAGCCAGCCGTTGCAGTTGGCCTGGCTGCCGGCCCCGCAGGCGGTGGCGATGACTGCCACCGAAGTGATGACCGAGACGCTGCATCCGCTGGCTCCGGAAGCCTCGGCCCAGCTGCTGGCCGCAATGCCGGTGCCGGCTGCGGACGTGCCGGCGGTGGCGTGGTGGGCGGTTGCACTGGCCGCGCTGTGGATGTCCGGCGTGCTGCTGATGGCCCTGCGCACCTTCGGTGAGTGGCGCCGCTGCCGCGCGCTGCTGGCAGCGGCCTATCCCTGCGAGGACGAGGCGCTGGTGCAGGCCCTGCAGCTGGCCTCTGATGCGCACGGCGTGCGCCCTGCGCCGCGGTTGTGGATGAGTACGCAGGTGGACGCACCGCAGCTGGTCGGTCCGTTCCGTCCGGTGCTGCTGCTGCCGGCCGGTGACAACGCCCTGCAGGGCGACGCGCTGGACCTGGCCCTGACCCATGAACTGCAGCACCTGCAGCGGCGTGACCTGCAATGGGGCCTGTTGCCGGCGCTGGCGCAGCACCTGTTCTTCTTCCACCCGCTGCTGCGCCTGTCGGTGCGTGAATATGCACAGGCACGCGAAGAAGCCGTGGACGCAGCGGTGGTTGGCCAGCATGGTGCCAGCCGCCAGGCCTATGGCCGTCTGTTGCTGCAGCTGGGCGTGGCACCGCAGCCGCACCTGGGCGTGGCCAGCGCCGCACCGGATACCACCAGCCTCAAGCGTCGCCTGCTCTCGTTGCAGCCACGCCGGGCCTGCCCGCGCATCCTGGCGACGGCGCTGACGGCTGCCGTGGTGCTGGTGGGCGTGGCGCCGATGCGGCTGGTCGCTGCGCCGGTGCCGCCGGCACCGCCCGCGCCACCGGCGGCGCCGAAGGCCGTGGTGCCGCCCCCGCCGAAGGCACCGCAAGCGCCGCCCGCACCGCCCTCGGCCGCGCGCGTTCCGGCCGTGCCGGTGGCTCCCGCGCCGCCGGCCGAACCGGCTGACGTCGAGGCATTGTCAGGTCCGGACGATGCGGACGTGGCGGTCGACGTGGATGTCGATGTCGATGTCGATACCGGTATGCACAGTGGTCGCACGACCTCCCGCACCACCTCGATCACCACCTACGGCCGCTTGGACCTGGGTAAATCGCCGCCGCAGGCCTTCGTGCTGGTCGATGGCGATTCGACCTTCGCCAACGGCGGCATGGACGATGTGACGGTGGCCCGCAGGCAGCTCGGCAAGGGCCCGGCGTTGTGGTTCCGCCAGGGTGACAAGCGCTACGTGGTGCGTGACCCGATGATGATCCAGACCTTGCAGCGCGCCTACAGCAGCGCGGTGGATCTGGGTCGCCAGCAGAGCGAGCTGGGCCGTCAGCAGAGCGCGCTGGGCCGCCAGCAGAGCGACATTGGCAAGCAGTTCGGCGAGATGGGGCGACTGCAGGGTGAGGAAGCACGCCGCATGGCACGGGCCGCCGCCGAGGCTGCGCGCAGTGCGATGGCCGCGCATGACATCAACCGCGAAGCCGCGGCGGAAGCGGCGAAGGCGGCGCGGGGCGCGACCAACGATGCGGCCGTTGCACGTGAGGCCGCACGTGAGGCCGCCGCACAGGCACGTCGTGCGATGCAGGAAGTGGACAACGAAACCGCGCGGGCCAGCTACACCCGCGACATGCAGCGCCTGGCCAGCCAGCAGTCTGAACTGGCCAGCCGCCAGGCGGCGCTGGGCAGCCAGCAGGCCGCGTTGGGCGAGCGCCAGGCACGCGTGCATGCCGAGGCGTCGCAGCAGGCGCAGCAGGTGATCGCGCGCGCACTGGCCAGTGGCAAGGCCGAACGTCTCTGATCGGTAGTGCCGGCCGCAGGCCGGCACCCACTTGGAGCGATCAACCGCAGCTGGCGCGTTCGATCCGGTTCTGCGCGTCCACCTGCACGGTCACGCGGTCCTGGCGGAAGTCCATGGTTACCGCCATGCCCGGCTTGACCACCCGTGCATTGCGCGCGCCGCTGTCGGCGACCAGCTTTCTGATCGTGGCCTCGTCGGCGGTCTTGCCGGTGAAGGCTTCCAGCGCCTCCGGCCTGCATTCGTGCGCGGCATCGGCCACGGGTGCCGGTGCGGGATCACGGGCGGTGCTGCTGCCGGCGTGGCTGCAGGCGGCCAGCGGCAGGATGGCGAGCAGGGCAAGGGGATTGAGGCGCATCGTCGGGCTCCAGGCGTGGATGGTGGCGGCAGTGTCACCGCCACCCCCGTCAGGGCATGTCAACGCGGCCCCGCGCCGTTACTGCCCGACCAGCGCCAATGTCTCGCGCTCGCGCTGCTCCTCGTGCACCAGGCGCTGCAGCAGCAGGGCCAGGGTCACCACATCCTGGTGGTTGTGGTCGGCCACCCGGCGCAGGTTCACCGCATCGCCGCCGCGCAGGAAGCGAAGCCATGCACCGGGTGCTTCCGAGCCGGGCAGGTCGTCCTCGCGCACCACGCGCAGCAGCTGGCGTTCGATGGTGGACAGCTTGCAGTTCTCCCAGCTGCCGCGATAACGGCGGCGGGTGGGGTAGAGCAGGTCGACATGGTCCAGCGCGCTGATCGGGTCGCGTTGCCGGGCCAGCCGGTAACGCGCTTTCAGCAGCGGTGCGTCATAGCTGCGGCCGTTGTAGCTGCAGAACACGGTGGACGGTTGCAGCCAGCCGGCGAAGGTGGCGAGCATCGCGTCCTCGGCGGCCATCGTGGCCATCAGCAGCTGGCGGATACGCAGGCCCTCGCCGCGCTGCGGGCACACATGCCAGTCGGCGGCGCCGATCATGAAGGCGCGGGTGCCGGTGCCGCCGGCCAGGCCGGTGGTCTCGGTATCGAAGAACAGCAGGTCGCGTGCAGCCACCTGCTGGTCTTCGCGCCTGGCGAAGGCCAGCGACAGCGGGGCGGCCGGGATCGGCTGCGGTTGCAGCGATTCGATCAGGAACAGTCCCGGCGCGATTTCCTCGCCGGGCAGCTGGCGATCCTGCACGCTGGCGCGTGCCGGCGTGGCACCGCCGCGCGATCGCAGGCCGAGCAGGCGATGCAGGCTGCCCACTTCCGGCCGCCGCAGCGGTGCCGGCGCGGGTGCCGACGTGGCAGCCGCGGCGCCTGTGGGCTTGTGGCGGATCTCCTGCTCGACCCAGGCGAACACTGAACGCTCGGCCGGTGGTTGCCGTGCATCGTTGGCGGCCACCGGTGCCGGTGGCGCAGGGGGCACGTCCGGCGCGGCCGGCGTGCTCGCCTTCGGGTCGCCGGCCTGCTTTCGCAGCAGGCGCAGCTTGTCCAGGCTCAGGCTCACGGTGCCAGCAGCTCCATCGGGTCACGCGAGGTCGCGACCACATCCGGTACGTGCTGGCTGGCCTCGGCATCGAACAGGTCGAGCACGCGCAGCGCCAGCGCACGCGGTGAGGTGTCATCCTCTTCCTGTGCGGCCAGCACCGGCCCGACACAGGCCGGGCAGCCGGCCTTGCAGTCGCAGCGCTGCACCAGTTCGCGCGCGCGCTGCACCAGCTCGGCCTGGCGCTGCCACAGCGGCTCGCTGAGGCCAACGCCGCCGGGGAAGTTGTCGTACAGATAGACGGTGGGCACGAACTCCTGCAGCAGCTCCACCGCACCCGGGTCGCCGTTGCTGCCGCGCAGCTGGCCACGGCCGCTCTGGTCGGCGATCGCGAACCATGCACCATCGCCGTTGCCGACCGACTTCTGCAGGTCGCGCGCATCGGCCATCACTGCGACGGTGGCGACGATGTGCAGTGCATACGCGGCGCCGAGGAAACCATCGAGCGCATCCTGCTTGCTGGCGAATGCACGCAGCAGCAGTGCCTGCGGCAGCTGCCACCACACCGCGGTGGTGTGCAGTTCCTGGTCGGGCAGGTTCACCGGTCCATAGCCGATGTTCTCGTGCGTGTAGTAGCGGATCTTCTTGTAGCCGGCCACGCGCCGCACCACATGCACTTCGCCATGGTGCGAATCGCCACGGCCGGCCACACCGCCATCGAAGCGGTCCAGTACCTTGAGCCTGGTGAAGTCGATGCTGTCGGTGTAGTAATCCACATGCGTGCGGGTGACGTAGGCCTTGCGGCCGTCCCAGTCCAGCGTCTCCACCTGGTAGGGCGTGGACTGCACCATATGGATGGCGCCCTCGTACAGGGTGAGCGCGGCGGCCGAATAATCGACCTCGGCGATGATCTGCTGGCGGCCATCGCTGCGGTCGACCACCACGAAGTTGCCGTCGGCCACCGCACGCAGGCTGACCGCGTTGGCCGGGTAGCTGTCGGCGATCCATTCCCAGCGCTCGCCTTCGCGGTGGATCACCTCGGTTTCGGCCAGCGCTTCCAGGAACACCTCCGGGTCGATCGGGCCGAAGCCATCGCCGACCCGGAACGGCAGCTCGAACGCCGCGCAACGGATGTGGTCGAACAGGATCAGCGGCTGGTCCGGGGCGATGCGTGCATGTTCGGGCGAGGCCTCGGCGAAGAAGTCCGGATGGCGCACCACATACTGGTCCAGCGGTTGCGAGCTGGCCACCATCACTCCCAGCGCCGGTTGCTGGCGGCGGCCGGCGCGCCCGAAGCGCTGCCAGGTGGCGGCCACGCTGCCGGGGTAGCCGTTGAGGATGACCACATCCAGGCTGCCGATATCCACGCCCAGTTCCAGCGCCGAGGTGCTGACGATGCCGTCGATGTTGCCGGCGCGCATCGCACGCTCGGTCTCGCGGCGCTCGGTGGGCAGGTAACCGCCGCGGTAGGCGCGGATGCGTGGCGGCTTGCGCGGGTCGTGGTCGAAGATGTCCTTCAGGTACTTGGTCAGCACCTCGACCATCAACCGGGTCTGCGCGAACACCAGGGTCTTCAGCCCGGATTTGATCGCGATGCGCGCGATGCGGTTGCTCTGCGAGCGCGCCGAGGCGCGCAGGCCCAGGTCGGGGTTGATCACCGGCGGGTTCCACAGCAGGACCTGCTTCGGCCCGCTGGGTGCGCCGGATTCGGTGATGGCAGTGACCGGCGCCTCGATCAGCGCCTCGGCATGCGCCTGCGGATTGCCGATGGTGGCCGAGCACAGGATGAACTGCGGTTGCACGCCGTAGAACGCGCAGATGCGCTTGAGCCGGCGCAGCACGTTGGTGACGTGGCTGCCGAACACGCCGCGGTAGGTATGCACTTCGTCGATGACGATGTAGCGCAGGTTCTCGAAGAACTGCGCCCACTTGGTGTGATGCGGCAGGATCGCCTGGTGCAGCATGTCCGGGTTGGACACCACGATGTCGCCATGCAGGCGGATGGCTTGCCGCGCATCGCCGGGGGTGTCGCCATCGAAGGTGAAGGCCTTTACGCCCAGATCGCCGGCACGGTTGAGTTCCAGCAGTTCGGCCACCTGGTCCTGGGCCAGCGCCTTGGTCGGGAACAGGTACAGCGCCTTGGCCTTGTCCTGCATCGCTGCGCTGACTACCGGCAGGGTGTAGCACAGCGACTTGCCGCTGGCGGTGGGGGTGACGATGGCCACATGCTCGCCGCGCTGGCTGGCGTCCCAGGCCTCGGCCTGGTGGCTGTAGAGCTGCTCGATGCCACGTGCCTTCAGCGCCGCGGCCAGCGCCGGGGGCACCGCGTCGGGAATGGGGGCGTAGCGGCCCTCGCGGCCGGGAATGGCGAAGCTGCCGGTGATGCGGTCCTGGTAGCGGCGCTGCAGGCGCGCGCTGAGCAGGGCGCCGTCGCGGGAGGGCAGGCCATCGCGGGTGGCGAGCTTCTGCTCGGCATCGGCGGTGCGCTTGGCGAGTTCGTAGGCCATGGAAGAGGGAGCCGGGACGGATTGCGAGGGCTCACATGGCACCACACTCACGTCTCAGGATGTGAGACACCGGCAGGGGATGGAGTGAACCATTCAGTGCCCGGCAGTGCCCGTGCCCCGTGGCATCGCCGGGTCTCCCTTGGCTGAACAGCCGCCGGTGCAGCAACGAAATCTGAAGCCGGCATCCGTATCCTTGACCGCTGGACGCAACCAACAGGGTGGATGGCTGTGGCACGACGTGGAACGCAGGGAGCACTCCTGGCCAGCATGCTGCTGGCTGGCATCGCGCAGGCACAGCAGGCCGCGCCGGTGGCGGCGCCTGATCCAGTGCCCGCTCCGCCTGCAGATGCGCCGGCAGCAACCACCGCACCCGTCTCCACCGCCCTGCCGCAGGACAACGTCACCACCCTTGGCGAAGTGCGTGCGCTCAAGCCCGATGACGAACCGCTGGACCTGTACCGCTTCAAGAATCCGGTGAAGTTCGGCGACAACCGCTTCAGCCGTGACTGGAGCGAGCCGCCGTCACCGGAGCAGGTCAGCATGGGCGGCGGCTACATCATGATGGGCGTGGTCAAGGGCGTGCTGGCGGCGGGCCGGGGTCTGAACAAGCTCACCGGAGGCCCCGACCAGATCCAGTCCGCCATTGCCCGGCCACCGCCGGAGCTGAGCGCTGAGCAGCAGCGGCGCGCGTTGCAGTTCTGCCAGGAGCAGCAGGGCTGCGATGCACCGCCGGTGAAGTAGGCCGGTATATCCTGCCGGTCCCTCAACCGGTAGCGCTGCCATGTTCCTGCGTTCGTTCTGCCTGCTGGCCGCGTTGCTGCCGGCGTCTGCCTACGCTGCCGGCATCGCCGGTGATGGCGCCTGCCGCAACGGCGCGTTCCCCTCCGAACAGGGCCGGTTCGCGCTGGCGCGGGTGGTCGATGCGCCGCGCCTGTATCTGCTCGGCGACATGGACGGCTGCCCCGCCAAGGGCGAACCGGCCTGCCGCCAGCGCAGCTATGTGGTCAACGGCGATACGGTGGTGACCGGGCGCGACCTGGGCCGTTACCGCTGCGCGTTCTTCCCGAACAAGGTGGGAGGCAGCGCCGGCTGGGTCGACCGCAGCAAGCTGCAGCCGTTGCCGGTGGCTGTGCCATCGCTGCAGGAATGGGCGGGCGACTGGAAGGATGGCGACAACGGCCTGCGCATCACCGTGCGTGGCGGGCAACTGGATGTGGAAGGTGATGCCTACTGGCCTTCTGCCAACCCCACGCCGGAACAGCGCCCTTATGGCCCGAACCTGGGCCAGGTGGAAGCAAGCGCGACGCCGCACGGCGCCGACGTCGAGTTCGTCGAGGACACCTGCCGGGTGCACGTGCATTCGCTGGGCGAGGTCCTGATCGTGGCCGACAACAGCGAATGCGGTGGCATGAACGTGCGCTTCAATGGCGTGTACCGGCGCGCGGGCAAGCGTTGACCCCGTGGAAAGGCGCCCACCAGGATTGGCATCTACCCGGGCATCCGGCCAAGTAGATCCACGCCATGCGTGGATGCTGTCTGCGATCCAATCCGTGGGCTCAGCGCCGCCGCTCCAGCCACCACAGCAGGGATGCGCAGAGCACGAACGCCAGCCACCATGGCCAGCGTGAGCCCGGCACCGGTTGCATCGTCAATGTGCTGTCCGGCGTGCTGGCCGCCAGTGCACGCGTGGTCGCATCGATCAGTGCCTGCCGATGCAGTGCAGGCGCGTCCTTCGGGTCGAATGCATAGCGCCAGACGGTAGCGTCACCGTGCTGCAGGCGCTGCCAGCCCGCCTCACGCGGCCACCAGCCGGCGCAGCGCAGGGCCGATGCCGCGCCATCGACGATCAGCGGCGTGCCTTCGCCGCGCGCGTTGAAGACCTGCAGTGGCGCCTGCACGCCGCACAGCGCCTGCCGTTCGCCCGCCCAGGTGAGCGGCTGCGGCGACCACAGCGCGTCTCCGCTGCCCTGTGCCCGCGCCAGCGTGGCAACCACGCCGCTCCAGAGTTCACCGTGACGGTCACCGCGCCCGGCCAGCACCCAACGCCAGCTGTCGGTGATGGGCAGCAGGCCGATGCGGCCCTGACCGGCAGCGCGCCAGCCGCCGACAGCCTTGCCAGTGCGATCGTGCAGCAGGGCGTTGCTGCCCGGCGCCTGCAGCGCCAGTGCCTCCAGTGTGGGCAGCGTCGCGCTGTGCGAACTGCGGTCTGCCTCTTCGCCGTAGCCGGTCGGCAGCGTACCCGCCGCGAGCGGGCCGCGTCGTGCGGCGAGGATCGCGCTTTCGCCGTCGCCGCGAAGTTCGAGGGCGTGGCTGCTGCCATCGCCCTGCGCCGGCAGGCCCAGATCGTGCAGGCGTTGGCGCGCGCTGGCAGAAGGCGCGCCCGCGCTGCGTACCAGCACGCCCAGTCCCTCGCGCAGCGCCTGGCGCACGGCGACCAGCTGGCCTGCACTCAACGCCGCCAGGCTGCGCTCGTCCAGCAGCAGCAGATCGCTGCGCGCCAGCGATGCCGCATCCAGCGGCAAGGCGCCGTCGCCGATGCTCAGGCCAGCGCCGGTATCGGCCTGCACCTGCACGCGGATGCAGGCATCGGCTGCCCAGCGGCGCAGGTACTTCAGTTCGGGGCCCGGCGCACTGGCCCGCACCAGCAGGCGCAACGGTGCCGCCGGCAGGGTCTGCTGCGGTACCGGCGTGCTGTCCACCACATGACCTTCGGCATCGAGCAGGCGCAGCTGGAACACGCTACGGCCTTCGGCGCGGGCGATGCCACTGAGCTGCACGTGGCCGTCTTCGGCAACCTCCGTGCGATCAACCACGCTGTCGGCCGGGTCAAGCAGTTCCGCCGTCGCCTTGGCAACGCCGCGTGCCTGCGCCTGTACCTCGAAGCGTGCGCCGGGCGCGGCATCGGCGGGTGGCTGCAATGCGACCCAACCGCGCAGCGGTGCAGCCGGCTGCCAGCGCACGTCCCGCGGTAGTACAGCATCGCGATCGCGCGCGACCAGGCCGGCACCGACCAGGGTGAGCGTGGAAGCCGGATGCTGGCGCAGCGCGCTGGCAAGATCGGGTACGCGCTGGCCACCGGGCACATCGCCGGCTTCCGGCAGCAACAGCGGTGGGGTGTCGCTGGCCGGCAGCGGGCTGGCCCTGCTTGCGTCAGCCGCAAGTACGACCAGGCCGGAGGCGGGTTGCGGATGGTGGGGGGGAACCAGGCAGAAGTACAGCAACACTGCGGCAACGACCTGCAGCCCGATCACGATCCAGCGGCGGCCACGCTGCGTGGTGTTTCCACGCAGCTGGCGCACGCTGGCGATGGCCACTACCCCCGCGAGTGCCAGGGCGATCCACAGATTCAAGCCGGAGGTGCTCATGGCTGCGCCTCCAGCGCGTCGAGGTAGCGCTGGCCCATCGCATCGGCGGCACTGCGCCGCATCGCCTGCGGCAGCGGACGCTGCAGTGCCCGCCACAACTGTGCACGCAGGCGCTGGCGGCAGTCGCCGCAGCCCGGTTCAATACGCAGCTGCTCGATGGCGGCAGCCAGATCGAGTGCGTCGGGCAGGTAGGCGGCATTGCGCTGCTGCCAGGTGGCGAGTGCGTCGAGGTCGGGCACGCTGGCGTCATCGCCGAGGCGCTGCCAGGCTTCGACGATGGCCGGATCGGGCGCGGTGCGGGCGGCCAGTGGCAGTTCACGGCTGGCCAGCCCGGCGCGATCACCGCCCAGCCGGCGGCCTTCATCGATCGGCGGCAGCTCCGGTCCGACGCGGGCCAGGTAGATGCGTTCGGCCTGCTGTACCTGCTTGATGAAAGCCAATGCCTTGTAGGCGAACGGCAGCGCCTGCTCCGGGCGGCCCTGGCGCAGCTCGCCTTCGGCCGACCACATCTGGTCCAGCGCAGCCTTCAGCGTGGCACGGGTCTGCGGGTCGAGCAGGGTCGCCGCCTCGGCATGGTCGTGGGTGTGACCGTATTCGGAGAGCACGTCGGTGGCGCTGCCGAACACCGGCGGCGTATCGGCATTGGCCGCATTGCCGCCGTGATCGTGGCCATGCTCGTCGTGCGCACCGGCTTCGGCGCCATGGCTGTGGTCATGATCGTGTTCGTGCTCGTCGTCGTGGCCGTCTGCGGTTGGCGCGTCGCTGGTGGGCAGGTCGCTGGTCGGCGGTGGCTTCGGTGCGCCTTCGCTTTCTTCGCCCAGGAACTGGCCGTAGCGCAGGCGCAGGATGCGCTGGTCGACACCGATCGCATCACTGCGCTTTACGAAGTCGTCGGCGGCAAGGCCGTGTCGCTGCCGGATCAGCGCCTCGGCATCGATGATGATCTGCCGCTGGCTGCGGAAGTAGGCCGGCAGGGTCTTCTTGATCCGGCCTTCCAGTTCGGCACCGAGCGCGACTTCGGCGCTGGGCAGGCGCAGGATCACGCTGCTGCTGCGCCCGGTCTGCGGTGTCGGCGCGTGGTTGTCACGCACCTCCAGCTGAGCGATGACATCGCTGCCGGGTTGCGCGCCCAGCGTGGCCAGGTCGAGGGTATGCGCGAAACGCCGTGCGGTCGCTTCGCCGCTGCCGGTCAGGCCGATACTGCGGCGAACGAAGGTGATGTTCTCGCCGCTGCCCTGCGTGACGGTGATCGACAGCGTTGCCTGCGTGGCCACGGCGTAGTCATCGCTGGCTTCGAAGCGCAGCGACCACTGGCGCTGCCCGGGCGTGCCCAGCACCAGGGAAGCGGCCGGCTCCAGCACGCGTACGCTGGGCGCGCGGTCAGCGACCACATCCAGCCGATGCAGGCGGGTCTCGGCCAGTGCGGGTTCGCTCACCACGCGGTACAGCATCGGCGCGCGTGCCACATCCTGCGCCTGCCACTGCCCGTCCTGCTCGCTCAGCGGCAGCCGGCGGCCGTCGTGGAACTGCAGCCAGGCCTTGTCCGGAGCGCGATCGAAGCGCAACGACCACGACAGCCGGCTGTCAGCGGCGACCTTGGCATCCAGTGCGTTCTGGGTGAGCGTGGCCTGGCCGGTATAGGCCGGCGCGTCGATGCGCAGGCGGGTGGACTGCAGGTGCACGGGGCCAGCGGCAACTGTGCTGCCTGGCACCGATGTGCGGGCCGGCGTGGAGCCGGGGTTGGAGCGCGGCCAGCCCAATGCCAGCACAACGATGGCCAGGCCAGCGACCCAGCTCAGGGCCAACGCCTTGCGCGGCCAACGCGGACGCAGTTCCGGTGTCGCGCGCTGCAGCGTGGCCAGCACATGCGCGCGCTGGCGCTGCTGCAGCGGATTGAGCGTGGCGGCATCGGCGAACAGCAGGTCGGCGCTGTCCTCGCTTGCACCGCTGCCATCGAGCTGGCGCTGCAGCCACTGCGGGTCCAGCTGGCGGGCACGTGCGGTGGCGAGCGCTGCGCAGGCGAGCAGGCTGACCGTGCCGGCCACACAGGCGATGTCGAAACCCGCCAGGCGCAGCGCCAGCACCGTCGCGGCCAGCGCCCACGGCAGGCCCAGCAGCAGGGTGGTGAGCGCTCGGCGGCGGCGTGCGCGTTGCCAGGCGTGTTGCAGGGTGTTCATGCGGCCACCCTGCGGCGGCCACTGCTGGCCATCCAGCGCTCCAGCGCGAACAGCAGCACGATGGCCAGCAACAGCCAGGGCGTCGGTTCCCGCACCGGGGGTGTTGCCGCAGGCAGTGCAGACCGAAGTGGCGCCTGGTCCCGCGCATCGCCGAGGCGCGGCGAAGGGGGCGCCTGCAGGGCCAGCAGCAGTGCACGCGGCAACTGCGGATCGCGCAGCGCAGCGTTGCCTGAGGCATCCCAGTCACCGGGCAGGGACAGCAGGACACCGTGGCCGATGCGTTGCCGCCACAGCAGCGGGGTGCCTTCGGCGTTGCGCAGCAGGATGCTGGCCTCGTCAGCAGGCGTGCCGGCGGTCACTACACGACCGCCGTCACGCAGCCACGCCTGCCAGTTCGCCGGCAGTGCGTCGCTGCGGCTCCATACGCCGATCTCGCCGCGTCCGGGCAGGGCATCCGCCGACAGGGGAGCGAGCGGCGCCTGCATGCCCCACGCGCGCTGCAGTGCATTCAACCAGTGCTGGGCCGCGGCCGGCGCACCGCTGTGCATGCGCAGGCGCGGCGTCGCCGTGGCGCTGGGTTGCGAAGTGACCGGCATCGGCTGCGGGCGCCAGTGCACCTCGCGCGACAGCTGCAGGCGGGCGCCATCCAGGCCGGGCAGGGGATCGGGAACGTGCACGGTCAATGCGGTGCCAGCGGGCAGTTGTGCGTCCAGTTCGCGCAGCAGGCTGGGCAGCGGCGCGCTGGACACAGGGGGCGCTTGATCGATGGCAGGGAAGCCGGGTGCCAGCCAGTGCCAGTTGCCATCTTCGGCGGTGCCGCGCAGTGCGGTCGCGTCCAGCCCAGGAGCCACCACCGTCCACGCAGTGGGGACAGGGGCGGGGCCGGTCAACGCAGGTCGTGCCAGCAACAGCGCCAGCGCGGCCAGCAGCAGCAGGCGCACCAGCAGCAACGGCCAGTCATCGAAGCGGATGCGCTGGCGCGGGCGGATCTGTGCACGCAGCCAGCGCAGCGCAGCGAAGTCCAGCGGGGTGTACGGGTGGCGGCGTGCCAGGTGGATCAGCAGCGGCAGCAGCCCTGCGGCGAGCGCGGCCAGGCCCAGCGGGAACAACAGGATCATGCCGCGCCCCCGCGGCCGAACAGCGCCTGCAGGGGTTGGTCCAGCGGCTGGTCGAGCCAGCCGCTGGCACTGGCGATGCCGCTGGCCTGCAGGCGCGACTGCAGTGCACTGCGTGCGTCAGCGAAGCGCTGCAGGTAGTCGGTACGGATCGCCGCGCCATCGCCCAGCAGTTCCTCGCCGGTCTCCGGGTCGCGGAAGCGGTGGCCGGCATCGAACGGGAAGTCGCGCTCGTCAGCGGTGAGGATCTGCAGCAATGCCACTTCGCGGCGTGCACTGGCCAGCTGTTCCAGCAACACGATGCCGGCTTCGTCGAAGCCGTCGCCGATCGCCAGCAGCAGGTCGCCCGGGCGCACGCGCTCCCACAGCGGGCGCAGGCGATCGGCTGCAGGCCAGCCGCCGCGTGCCTGCAGGGCATGCAGCTGCAGATGCACGCGATCACGCTGGCGTGCGCCGTTCGCTGCGGGCACCAGGTGCAGCCCCTCGCCATTGATGGCCAGCAGGCCGAAACGATCGCCCTGCTGCAGGGCCAGTTCAACCACGCAGGCGGCCACGCCGCGCATATGGTCCAGGCGCGTGCACTGCGGTGCCGCGCGATCGGCCTGGCCGGCCGAGGCGGTGGCATCGAGCAGCAGCCAGACCGTGATCGGGCTTTCGCGCTCGGATTCGCGCACGAAGAAGCGGTCCGAGCGGGCATACAGCTTCCAGTCGATCTGGCGCAGTTCGTCACCGGGCTCGTAGGCACGGTACTGGGCGAATTCGAGGCCGGCACCGCGGCTGCGGCTGGCGTGCTGGCCGATGCCGCTGGCGCCACTGGCCAGGCGCGGCCGCAGCCGCAGCATGCGCAGGCGCGCACGCAGTTCCGGTGGCAACGTCAGCGGGGCACCAGCGTTCACGCGTGGCTCAACGCGGGAACGGCACGGCCTGCAGCAGGGCGGCGACTACGTCGTCGGCACGCTTCTGCTCGGCCTCGGCGGCGAACGACAGCAGCAGGCGATGGCGCATCACCGGCGCGGCCAGTGCCTGCACATCCTCGCGGGTGGCGGCGAAGCGGCCCCGCAGCAATGCGCGCGCCTTCGCCGCGAGCACCAGCGACTGCCCGGCGCGCGGGCCGGCGCCCCACTTCACCCACTGGTTGATCGCCGCCGGCGCGCCGTCACCGGGGCGGCTGGCGCGTACCAGGCGGGTGATCCAGGCCAGCACATCAGGGCTGACATGCACCTGGCGCACTGCGGCCTGCAGTGCGATCACCGCGTCGGCATCCATCACCTTCGGCACCGCGTCGGTGGCGCCGCCGGTAGTCTGTTCCAGGATCTGCCGCTCCTCGTCTTCGCTGGGGTAATCCACCAGCACGTGCAGCAGGAAGCGGTCCAGCTGTGCCTCCGGCAGCGGGTAGGTGCCGGCCTGCTCGATCGGGTTCTGCGTGGCCAGCACGAAGAACGGCGCGGGCAGCGCGTAGGTGGTACCGGCGTAGCTGACCGTGCGTTCCTGCATGGCTTCCAGTAGTGCGGCCTGGGTCTTGGGCGGGGTGCGGTTGAGCTCGTCGGCCAGCAGCAGGTGGGTGAAGATCGGGCCCTGCTGGAAGCGGAAATGGCGATGGCCGGTGCCGTGGTCTTCCTCCAGCAGCTCGGTGCCGAGGATGTCGCTGGGCATCAGGTCGGGGGTGAACTGCACGCGGCGGAACTGCAGCTCCAGCGCCTGGCCGAGCGAGCGCACCAGCAGGGTCTTGCCGAGCCCGGGTGCGCCTTCCAGCAGGCAGTGGCCGCCGGCCAGCAGGCCGATCAGCAGTTGTTCGACCACCGTGTGCTGGCCCACCACCGCGCGTGCGAGCGCAGCGCGCAGCTCATCCAGGCGCGGCAGCAGGGAATCGAGGTCGGGGGAGGTCATGGGCGTGCAGGTCCTATCAATTGTTCAACGCGTACATCACGATGTTGACGCCGAAGCGGGTGTTGTCTTCGGCCAGGAAACGCTTGTTGCGCCAGTCGTAGTCCCACTCGCAGCCGTAGTCCTTGTTGCTGTAGAGCACGCCCAGGCGGCCATCGACCTCGATGCCCTTCAGGTAGTCGTGAACCAGGTCGTCGCCCCAGCCGTTGAGCTCGAAGCTGGTGGCAGGCGGGCCATCCGGGAAGCGGAAGAAACTGCGGTACAGCGCGTGGCTGTTGGGCAGCTTCTGCAAGGCCTTCGGACCGAACAGGCGACCCATCTGCGCTTCGAACGAGGTGGCGAACAGGCCGTCGATGTCGTGGTTGCAGTCGTCGACGAAGACGAAGCCGCCATTGCGCACGTAGCGCACGAAGTTCTGCCGCTCGGCGGCATTGAACTCCACCAGCGTGTGCCCGGCCAGGTAGCAGAACGGCGCTTCCAGCATGCGTGGGTCGGCCAGCGCCACCACATGTTCCTGCGGGTCCACGCGCAACGAGGTGTAGTCGATCAGCGAGGTGATCAGGTTGGACGGCATGCGCGCGTCCACGTCCCAGTCACCGGAGTCGTACTGCAGGCGGGTGAACCAGAAGTCGTAGCGCGAACTGCGCGGGCCTGCCTGCGCCCAGGCTGGCAGCGCCGCCGCCGAAGCGGCAGCGGCCAACCAGCGCAGGCAGGCCCGGCGATCCATCAGACGGCGTCGGACAGCGAGGTGAAGGTGAAATCGCGCAGCTTCATCGGCGGGATCATCATCACGTAGCTGGATTCATCACCGGCCACGCGCACCGGCTTGCCCAGTTCTTCGATGTTGTTGAGCATGATCACCGGCGACTCGTTGAAGCGGAAGTTCTTCACCGGGTGCTTGATCTGGCCGTTCTCGATGTAGAACGTGCCGTCGCGGGTCAGCCCGGTCAGCAGCACGGTCTGCGGATCGACCATGCGGATGTACCAGGTGCGGGTGACCAGGATGCCCTTCTGGGTGCCGCGCACCAGCTCGGCCGTGCTCTTGTCGCCACCGCTCATCAACAGGTTGCCCGGCGAGGCCTTGGCGGTCTTGCCCTGCTTCTGCGCCCAGAAGCGCGAGTAGTCCAGGTTGGCGATCTTGCCGTTCTCGATGATGGCGATGCGCTCGCGCGGCATGCCTTCGTTGTCCCACGGCAGCACCGGCGCATCCGGGTGCCACGGGTCGGCGATCATGGTCACGCGCGGGTCGTAGACCTGCTCGCCCAGCTTGTTGCCGCCGCCCTTCTTCGACAGGAAGCTGCGCCCTTCATCGGCCGAGCGCGCGCTGAAGAAGTTCATCATGAAGCTGATCAGGCCTGCCGCCGCTGCCGGCTCCAGGATCACCGTGTATTTGCCCGGCTCCAGCGCCTTGGCTTCGGCCGATTCGGTGGCCTTGCGCATGGCGATGCGGATGTCCTGGTCGGCCTTGAAGTCGGCGGCGTCCTTCAGGTTGCGGCCGACCCAGCCCGAACCGCGGCCATCTTCAGTGCGCACGGTGCAGGTGTAGTCGAAGTTGGTGGTGCGCTGGTAGGCGAAGTTGCCGTTGCTGTTGGCGGTGGCCTGGAAACCCTGGCCGTCCTCGAGGAAGCCGGCGGCGATCAGGCCATGGCCACGGCACGGGGCGATCGAATCGGCGGCGACCTTGGCGCGGAAGGCCGGGTCGATCGCGGCGGTGGATTCGCTGAAGGTCGGGCTGGCGCGGTAGCTCTGCTTGCCGATGGCTGGCATGAACTCCGGGTTCTCCGGGGCCAGGCGGGCCAGGTCTTCGGCACGGCGCACCACGCGTTCCAGCGCGGCGTCGTCGAACTCGTTGATGGACGCCGTGCCGACGCGCTTGCCGAAGGCGACGGTGACCGCCAGCTCGGTGTTGTCGACGATGCCGCTGGTGGAGACATTGTTCAGCGCGAAACGGATGTTGCCGCTGATCGCGCCGGCCAGCACGGCGGTGCACTCGTCGGCCTTGGACAGGGCGATGACCTTGTCGAGGATGGCCTTGGCCTGGGCTTCGGTGAAGATACTCATGGTGTAAGGGCTCCTGACCGATCAGCCGAGGCTGCGTGCGGTGTTGATGACGTTGATGCCGTTGAAGCGCGCGGTGGACGAGCCGTGCGAGACCGCCGAGACCTGGCCGGGCTGGCCCTTGCCGTCGAAGAACGAACCGCCCAGGCGGTAGTCGCGCTCGTCGGCCACGGCGGTGCAGGCATTCCAGAACTCCGGCGTGCGGATCTGGTAGGCCACGTCTTCCAGCATGCGGGTGATCTGGCCGTTCTTGATCTCGTAGAACAGCTGGCCGCCGAACTGCGCGTTGTAGCGCTGCTGGTCGATCGAGAACGAGCCGTCACCGATGATGTAGATGCCGTTCTCCACGTCCTTGATCAGGTCGGGCACGCTCAGCGGCTTCCTGCCCGGCGCCATCGACACGTTGGCCATGCGCTGGAACTGCACGCTGGACCACGAGTCGGCATAGCAGCAGCCGTCGGACTCGGTCTTGCCGAGGATGTGGGCCTGGTCGCGGATGGTCTGATAGTCCACCAGCTTGCCGTTGCTGATCAGGTCCCAGCGCTTGCACTTCACGCCTTCATCGTCGTACGCCACTGCGCCGAGGCTGCCCGGCTGGGTCTTGTCGGCGAAGATGTTGACCAGCTCGCTGCCGTACTGGAAATGCTGTTCGCGCTTGTCCAGGGTGGCGAAGCTGGTGCCGGCGTAGTTGGCTTCGTAGCCGAGCACGCGATCCAGTTCCAACGGGTGGCCGATCGACTCGTGGATGGTCAGCCAGGTGTGCGACGGGTCGAGCACCAGATCGTACTTGCCCGGCTTCACCGACGGAGCCTTCAGCTTCTCCTGCGCCTGCCTGGCCGCGGCGATGGCGTCCTCCTTCATGTCGTAGGAAGAGCTGTAGTTGACCACGCCATTGGGGCTGACCACCTTGCCGGCGGCGGCGCCGTCCAGGTACTCGTAGCCCAGGCCCATCGGCGAGGACAGGCCGGAGCGGGTGCGGAACTTGCCGCTGGACTTGTCGATGGCGGTGACCGTCATCGGTGCCCAGATGCGGTGCACGTCCTGGTCGATGTAGGAACCATCGGTGGAGGCGAAGTACTTCTGCTCGTTGACCAGGAACAGCATCGAGTTGACGAAGCTGGCACCAGCGCCCATTGCTGCGGCGTTGACGTCCAGCAGCAGGCCGACCTTGTCCTTGATCGGCACCTCCATCGCGTTCTTGCGGATCGGTGTACGCCAGCTCACCTCGCCGACGCCCGGCGCCTTGGCCAGCTGCACCGGTGCGGTCTGCACGCCGGCGTTGGCCTTGGCGATCGCCGCAGCCTGCTGCGCGGCCCTGGCCACGTCGGCGGTGCCCAGCGCATTGGTGGCGGCGAAGCCCCAGGCACCGTTGACGATCACGCGGATGCCCACGCCGGTGGACTCGGTGTTGACCACGTTCTGCACCTTGTCCTCGCGGGTGATCACGAACTGCCGCAGGTAGCGGCCGATGCGCACGTCGCAGTAGGTGGCGCCGGCACTGCGTGCAGCCTGCAGGGCAGCGTCGGCCAGGCGTTTCTTCAACGCCGGATCGAGGCTGGACTGCAGCTGTTCGGCGGCGATCACCTTGCCGAAGAAGGAGGGCACGATCAGCCCGCCCGCGGTAAGCCCGGTCAGGGCCAGGAAGTCACGTCTTTGCAAGGCTGCTCTCCATGTCGAAGGATGGGTGGCTCAAGCGCCGAGACTGCGCGCGGTGTTGATGATGTTGATGCCGTTGAAGCGGGTGGTGGACGAGCCATGCGAGACCGCCGAGACCTGGCCGGGCTGGCCCTTGCCGTCGAAGAACGAACCGCCCAGGCGGAAGTCGCGCTCATCGCAGATGGCGGTGCAGGCGTTCCAGAATTCCGGCGTGCGGATCTGGTAGGCCGCGTCCTCGACCATGCCGGCGATCTTTCCGTCCTTGATCTGGTAGTACAACTGGCCACCGAACTGCGCGTTGTAGCGCTGCTGGTCGATCGAGTACGAACCCCGGCCGTGGATGTAGATGCCGTTCTCCACGTCCTTGATCATGTCCTCGACGCTGAGGGGCTTGCGGCCCGGTGCCAGCGAGACATTGGCCATGCGCTGGAACTGCACGCTGGACCAGGAATCGGCGTAGCTGCAACCATGCGACGCATCGCGGCCAAGGATATGGGCTTCATCGCGGGTAGCCTGGTAATCGACCAGGATGCCGTCGCGTACCAGATCCCAGCGCTGGGTCTTTACGCCTTCGTCGTCGTAGCCGACGGCACCGAGGCTGCCCGGCTGGGTCTTGTCGGCGAAGAAGGTGACGATGTCGCTGCCCCAGCGGAAGCCGGCATCGCGCTTGTCCAGCGTGGCGAAGCTGGTGCCGGCGTAGTTGGCTTCGTAGCCGAGCACGCGGTCCAGCTCCAGCGGGTGGCCGACATTCTCGTGGATGGTCAGGAACAGGTTGGACGGGTCCAGCACCAGGTCGTACTTGCCCGGCTTCACCGACGGCGCCTTCAGTTTCTCGCGTGCGTGGCGGGCGGCCGCAATGGCGTCCTCGACCGGGTCGTAGGAATCGCGGTAGGCGGTGATGCCACCGGGCAGGTGCACCTTGCCGCGCGCATCGCCATCGAGGAACTCATAGCCCATGCCCATCGGCGAGGACAGGCCGGCGCGGGTGCGGAACTTGCCGCTGGCCTTGTCGATGGCGGTGGCGGTGAACGGCAGCCAGATGCGATGGATGTCCTGGTCGATGAACGAGCCATCGCTGGAGGCGAAATATTTCTGTTCGTTGACCAGGAACAGGGTGGAATTGATGTAGTCGGCGCCCGCATTCAGCGCGGCAGCATTGAGTGCCAGCAGCAGCTCGACCTTGTCCTGGATCGGCACCGCCATCGCGTTCCTGCGGACCGGGGTCTGCCAGCGCACCTCACCGACCGATGGCGTCGGCGCCAGCTGCACCGGCCGGGTCTGGATGCCGGCGTTGGCGCGGGCGATGGCCGCAGCCTGCTCGACCGCAGCGCGCACGGCGGCTTCGGTCTGCTGATGGGTGGCGGCGAAGCCCCAGGCACCGTTGACGATCACCCGAACGCCCACGCCGGACGATTCGCGGTTGGTCACATTGCCGACCTGATGCTCGCGGGTGATGACCGACTGGTTGAGGTAGCGACCGATGCGCACATCGCAGTAACTGGCCTTGGCCGTGCGTGCGGTGGCCAGCGCCACGTCCGCCAGGCGCCTGCGCTGGAGGGTGTCGACCGGGGCGAGCAGTTGCTCGGCGGCGATGGCACGGGAATGCGGCAGCAGCAGGCCTGCCAGGCCCAGACCGGAAAAAGCCAGGAACTCACGTCGTTGCACAGCGTTTCTCTCTCTCGCTTGCGTGCGGCCGGCAACGGGCCGAGCCGATCACGTCAACTGCCTGACTTTCGCCAGCGCGGGGCGTCCGGGCAAGTGACTGCAGTCATGGTCGGGGAGGTTTCGGCAGGGCTGCGCCCTGCACCTGCTCAGAGCGGAAGCAACAGCAACTGCGGGCTGTCCGTGGGATGGCGGGGCGCTGTGGGTGGGCAGGACACGCCGTAAACCCCGCTCCGCGGTCCGGCCCAGCCGCTGGCGGCTGTGCGTTCGGGCGCTTGCGAAGCAGTGCTTCGCAAGCAAAGCGCCCTCACCCCTGGGGGCTCGATGGCGCCATCCATGGCGCCAACGGTCCTGCCCACCCACACCGCCCCACCTCTGACAGATTCCCGCAGCTGTTGGTAGGTGTCGACCTTGGTCGACACATCTGTCAGATATCGAAATGAATCAGGGGTCAGATCCGTTTTCCTGCGGAAAACGGATCTGACCCCAAGAGCCGTTCCAGCAGACCGCTGGAAACTGTCGAAGGCGGGGTGGGTCCGGTGGCAGGGGTGTGAGCGGCATGGATGCCGCGACCAAGCCCCCATGGATGGGTTTACGGCGTCCCCTGCCACCGGACCCATCCCGCCATCCCACAGGAAGTCAGCTTTTGACGTTGCTTCGGCCTTTGCCGTTGCTTCTGCAGGTGCAGGGCGCAGCCCTGCTCAGTAAAACCCCCCCTCGTGCACAATGGGGGCGACCCCGCCTGGATACCGTCCTGATGTCGAGCAAGCCGTATTCAGAAGCCTGCGAGCGCAACCGCGAACCGATCGCCACCGCACTCGATCCGTGGATGGGCGACCGTCACCGGCTGCTGGAGATCGGCAGTGGCACCGGCCAGCACGCGGCCTTCTTCGCCGAGCGCTGGCCTTGGCTGCGCTGGCAGCCCAGTGACCATCCGGACCATCTGCCCGGCATCGAGGCCTGGCGGGCGGAGGCTGCGCTGCTGAACCTGCTGCCGCCGGTGGCGCTGCAGGTGGAACTGCCACCGGCGCCCGGCCTGAGCCTGCCGCAGGGCAGCACGTTCGACGCCGCATTCAGCGCCAACACGCTGCACATCATGGGCTGGGAGCACGTGCAGGCGATGTTCGCCGCGCTGCCACCGGTGCTGCGCCATGGTGCGCTGCTGGCAGTGTACGGCCCGTTCAACTACGGCGGCCGCTACACCAGCGACAGCAATGCGCAGTTCGATGCCTGGCTGAAGGCGCGCGACCCGCGCAGTGGCATCCGCGACAGCGAAGCGGTGCAGGCGCTGGCCGCCGACAACGGATTCACGCGCCTCGGGGATGTGGCAATGCCGGCCAACAACCGCCTGCTGCTGTGGCGGCTGGGCTGAACCACCGGTAGTGCCGGCCAGCGGCCGGCATCACCGCAGGCGGCCTCAGGCCACCTGCACGATATGCAGCGCCTTGGGGTTGCGCCACTGCGCCAGCAGGGTGGCTTCCCGTGCCTTGGCCTGCTCGAAATGCGCTTCCTTGACGTGGCCGAAGCCGCGGATGTGCTCGGGCACGCTGGCGATCTCCACCGCCAGGGCCAGGCGGTCGTCATCCAGGCCGTCCAGCAGCACCTGCACGGTCGCCTCGTAATCGCCGATCAGCTTGCGTTCCATGCGGCGCTCTTCGGTGCGGCCGAACACATCGAAGCGGCCGCCACGCAGGAACTTCAGCTTCGCCAGCAGCCCGAACGCCTTGAACATCCACGGGCCGTATTCCTTCTTCAGCAACCGGCCCTGTTCGTCCTTCCGGGCGAACAGTGGCGGCGCCAGGTGGAAGCGCAGCTGGTAGTCGCCCTCGAACTGCTGCTGCAGGCGGCGCTGGAAGTCGCCGCTGGTGTACAGGCGGGCCACTTCGTACTCGTCCTTGTACGCCATCAGCTTGAACAGGTAGCGGGCCACGGTCTCGGTCAGTGCAGTGGAGCCGCCGATGCGCTCGGCTTCGGCGGCGCGCACGCGCTCGACCAGGCTGCGGTAGCGGTTGGCGTAGGCAGCGTCCTGGTACTCGACCAGGAACGCGGCACGGCGTTCGATCATTTCATCCAGCGAGCGCGACAGGCGCGCGTCGTCGAGCGGCAGGAACGCGACGTCGCCACCGTGCGAGGGCAGGCCACGCAGTTCGCGTTCGTCGCCGGTGTTGCGCGGTGCGGCGGTGGCGCCCCACTCGTTGCCTTCCCACTCGCCCGGCGGCAGCGGATGCAGCGGGCCCGGGGTGGATTCGGTATCGGTGTGGCGGTTGCGCACCAGGCCGGCGGCCTGCTGCACGGCCTGCGGGTCGACCACGGCCAGGCGGCCCCAGGCGAAGGCCTGCTGGTTCATCGCCACGGCGGCGCCGTTGAGCTCGATCGCGCGCATCAGCGCGTCGAACGACAGCGGCACCAGGCCCTGCTGCCATGCGTAGCCGAGGATGAACAGGTTGGCGGCGATGGCATCGCCCAGCAGCGCGGTAGCCAGCTGGGTGGCATCCAGCAGCAGCGGCTCCTGGCCGCCCAGCGCCACGCGCACACCGGCCACGATATCGGCGGCGGGGAACTGCATGTCCGGGCGCGTGGTGAAGGTGCCCGGCATCGCCTCATAGGTGTTCAGCACCACCTGCGAACGGCCGGCGCGCACCTTCGACAGGGCCCAGTAATCATTGACCACCACCATGTCGCAGCCCAGCACCAGGTCGGCCTCACCGGCGGCGATGCGCACGGCGTGGATGTCTTCGGGGCGACGGGCAATGCGGATGTGCGTGGTCACCGCGCCGCCCTTCTGCGCCAGGCCGGTCTGGTCGAGCACGGTCGCGCCCTTGCCTTCCAGGTGGCCGGCCATGCCCAGCAGCGCACCGATGGTCACCACGCCGGTACCGCCGACGCCGGTGATCAGGATGTTCCAGGGCTGCTCCAGGGTGCCGCGGAGGGTCGGTGCCGGCAGGTTGTCCAGCAGCGTGGACGCATCGCGCTTGCTGCCCTTGCGCGGCTGGCCACCGTGCACGGTGACGAAGCTCGGGCAGAAGCCGTTCACGCAGGAATAGTCCTTGTTGCAGTTGGACTGGTCGATCTCGCGCTTGCGCCCGAACTCGGTTTCCTTCGGCAGCACCGACACGCAGAAGCTCTTCTTGCCGCAGTCGCCACAGCCTTCGCAGACCAGCGAGTTGATCAGCACCCGCTTCTGCGGATCTTCCAGCTTGCCGCGCTTGCGGCGGCGGCGCTTCTCGGTGGCGCAGGTCTGCTCGTAGATCAGGATCGAAACACCCTTCACTTCGCGCAGGCGCTTCTGCACTTCATCCAGTTCGCTGCGGTCGTGGAACTCGACGTCGCTGGGGAAGTGCTCGCGCTGGCCGGTCCACTTGCCGATGTTGTCCGACAGCACCACGATGGTGTGGATGCCTTCGGCGCGCATCTGCCTTGCGATGTCCGGCACGCTCAGCGGGCCGTCCACCGGCTGGCCGCCGGTCATCGCCACCGCGTCGTTGTAGAGGATCTTGTAGGTGATGTTGACGCCGGCAGCGACCGCCTGGCGGATCGCCAGCGAGCCGCTGTGGAAGTAGGTACCGTCGCCGAGGTTCTGGAACACGTGCGGGGTATCGGTGAACGGCGCCTGCCCGGCCCAGGTCACGCCTTCACCGCCCATGTGGGTGAAGGTGTCGGTGCTGCGGTCCATCCAGGTCACCATGTAATGGCAACCGATGCCGGCCAGCGCACGCGAGCCTTCCGGTACGTTGGTGGACGTGTTGTGCGGGCAACCCGAGCAGTAATGCGGCACGCGCGGGAAGCTGGCGCGCGGCAACGCAAGCTCGGCTTCCTTTTCCTGCATCCACTGCAGGCGCTGCTCGATCGATTCGTTGTTGAAGAACTTCTGGATGCGGCGACCGATCACGCCGGCGATGGTGGCCGGAGTCAGTTCACCGGTGGACGGCAGGATCCACTCGCCGCTCTCGTCGTACTTGCCGACGATGGACGGCCGCTGGCCCCAGCTGGCCGGCCAGTTGAAGAACTGTTCCTTCATCTGGCGCTCGATGAAGGCACGCTTTTCCTCCACCACGATGATGTCTTCCAGGCCCTGCGCGAAGCGGGCGATGCCCTGCGGCTCCAGCGGCCAGGTCATGCCGACCTTGTACACGCGGATGCCGATGTCGGCGCACGCTGCTTCATCCAGGCCCAGGTATTCCAGCGCCTGCAGCACGTCCAGGTAGCTCTTGCCGGTGGTGACGATGCCCAGCCGCGCGCGCGGCGCGTCCATTACCACCTTGTCGATGCCGTTGGCGCGGGCGAACGCCTGTGCGGCCTTCACCGCATAGCGGTGCAGGCGCATTTCCTGGTCCAGCGGCGGGTCCGGCCAGCGGATGTTGAGACCGCCCGCCGGCATCTCGAAGTCTTCCGGCAGCACGATGCGGCGCGCCATCGGGTCGACCTCGACTGAGGCCGACGATTCGACCGTCTCGGCGATCGTCTTGAAGCCGACCCAGCGGCCGGTATAGCGGCTCATCGCCCAGCCCAGCAGGCCCATGTCGAGGATGTCCTGCACGCCGGCCGGATTCAGTACCGGCATCATCGCGCTGACGAATTCGTCCTCGCTGCCATGCGGCAAGGTTGAGCTGCGGCAGGCATGGTCATCGGCGGCCAGCGCCAGCACGCCGCCATGGCGCGAGGTGCCGGCGGCATTGGCGTGCTTGAACACGTCGCCGCAGCGGTCCACGCCCGGGCCCTTGCCGTACCACATGCCGAACACGCCCTGCACGTTGGCGCCGGGGAACAGGTTGGTCTGCTGGGTGCCCCACACCATGGTGGCGCCCAGGTCCTCGTTCAGGCCGGGGGTGAACTTCACCCTGGCCGCGTCCAGGTGCTTGCGCGCCCGCCACAGCTCCAGGTCGAAACCACCCAGCGGGCTGCCACGGTAGCCGCTGACAAAGCCCGCGCTGTCGATGCCTGCGTGCGCGTCGCGCAGCCGCTGCATCAGCGGCAGCTTCACCAGCGCCTGCACGCCACTCAGGTAGATCCGCCCCTCGTTGCGGGTGTACTTGTGGTCGAGCGTGTAGTCACGGTCGATCAGATCGGCGGAAGAGGGCGAAGTGAGTTGCGCGGTACTGGTCATGGCTGGCCCGGTCAGGATCGGCTGGCACCGGCCGCGTGCGGGCACGCGGCGGGAAAGGCGCGAATTGTAGCAGCGAGGCCCGGCCGCCCCGGCACTCGCGCCGGCGGCCTTGCTGCGGTTAGGATCGGGGAGAGAGAGGGAGGCTGCGGTTGCGGCCTGGGGAGAAGGGATGTCAGTTGCAGGAAAGATCCTGGGCAGCATGTTGCTGGTCTCGGGAACGGCCCCCGTGTGGGCCGCGCCGGCGGTGCCGGCACCACAGGAGTTCTACTTCGACAGCGATGCGGCCGCAGTGCCGATGGTCGTGGTCCAGTCCGAGGGCGATGCGCTGGTGGCGCAGCTGCTCAAACAGCGCGAGCGCGGCCGGCGGACCGTGGAGGCCACCGTGCAGCTGGCGTCGGTGGCCATTGCCCAGGGCCGTACCGAACTGGGTGAACAGCTGTATCGCGAAGCGCTGAAGGATGCGCCGGTGCAGGGCAGCCTGGGCCGCGGCGTGCGCTGGAATTACGGCTGGGACCTGCTGCGGCAGGGCCAGGCCGAGGCCGCCCTGGAGCAATGGCAGGCTGCCGCCGGTGGTTCGCTGAGCAAGCCGGGCTGGTTGCCGCCCACCTATGCGCTGGCGCTGTGGAGAGCTGGGCAGAAGCAGGAGGCGGTGCAGTGGTATGCCGCAGCGGTGCGGACCGAGCCGACGCAATGGAGCGACAGCAGCCGCTATGCGCAGTTGTTGCCGTTGTGGCGTGACGACGAGCGCGCCTCGCTGGCGGAAGTGCAGCAGGCCTGGGCGGCCGCCCCGCCGGCCTGGCCCTGAGGGAAGGGGGCAGGCCGGGTTGCACCCGGCGCCCGCAGAGGCAACGGCCGAAGCAACTGCAACAGCAACAGCAACAGCAGATTTACTGAAGGGGGCGGTGTGGGTGGGTGTCGACCTTGGTCGACACATCTGTCAGAGATCGAAATCAATCTGGGGTCAGATCCGTATTCCGCAGGAAAACGGATCTGACCCCGCCCGGCCAGCCGTGGCTGTTGCTTTCAGCGACCATCCACGAGAGTCCGCGCCGTTCGCAGGAACCTCAATCGTCCGCGGAAACCGTCCGCCCCGATGCCCACGTCCGCAGGGCCTCGACCTGCTCGGCCATCAGCACCGACAGCGGCCGCGTCGCACGGATCTCGTTCATCAGCAGCTCGGTATCCAGCGGCCTGCCTTCGGCGTGCGCCGCGTACAGCCCGGCCACGATCGCCTGCTCGATCTCCGCGCCGGAGAAACCATTCGCCGCCGCCGCCAGCGCCGGCAGCGCGAAGTCGTCACCATTGAGCTGGCGCCGTCCCAGGTGCAGCCGCAGCAGTTCCACGCGCACCTCCGGGCTGGGCAGGTCGACGAAGAAGATCTCGTCGAAACGGCCCTTGCGCAGCAGCTCGGCCGGCAGCTCGTGCACCTGATTGGCGGTGGCGACGATGAAGACCGGCGCCTTGCGCTCGGCCATCCAGGTCAGCAGGTAGCCGAGTACGCGGCGTGACACGCCACCGTCCTCGCCACCACTGGCCAGGCCTTTCTCGATCTCGTCCATCCACAGCACGCAGGGCGCCAGCTGCTCGGCCGAGGCCAGTGCCTGGCGCAGGTTGGCCTCGGTCTCGCCGTGGTACTTGTTGTACAGCGCGCCGACGTCCAGGCGCAGCAGTGGCACGCCGAAGCCGGCGGCGGTGGCCTTGGCCAGCATCGATTTGCCGCAGCCCTGCACGCCCAGCAGCAACATGCCGCGCGGCGGGTCCAGCCCGGCCGGTGCCGAGCCGGCGATGAAGGCCACCCGGCGCTGGCTGATCCAGCGCTTGAGCCGGTTGGCACCGGCCACGTCGCCGAAGCGCGCACTGTCATGCTCGAAGAACAGATGGCCGCTGCGGTTGAGCAGCTCGAACTTCAGCCGTGCCAGCTGCGGCAGGTCGTCGTCGCGCAGCGCGCCGTCGGCGTAGATCAGCTGGCGGGCGATGCGGCGGGCATCGACCAGGCTCAGGCCCTGCAGGTTCTTCAGGATCTTCTTCACCGCCTCGCTGTCGACCTCGACGCGGCGGCCGCCGTGCTCGCGCGCATAGGCGTCGGCCTCCTCGCGCAGCATCTTCAGCAGGGCATTGGCATCGGGCAGGCGCGGGTTGAAGCGCACCGCCAGTGCTTCCAGCTCGGCCGGCAACTCGACCTTGGCGCCGATCAGCACCAGCACATGGGGTTCGCTGTGGCGGCGCTGGATCAGGTCGCGCAGCGCGCGCTGGTGGCTGGCATAGCCCAGGTAGGGGTGGAAATCGAGCAGCAGGTAGACACCACGCTGATCGGCCTGGCGGATCATCTGCAGCGCGGCGCTGGCATCGGGCGGCCCGACCGGCGGGTCCTCGCGGTCCAGGTCGATGCGGCGCAGGCCCTCGGTGATGGACCAGCGGTGCAGGGCCCGCCACACATGCATCAGCGTCTGCCGGAACAGCTCGACGATGCGACCCTCATCCTGGGTCTCGATCACGATCAGGGGGGTATTGGCGCGGATCAGTGCGCTCAGGTCCTGCAGTTCGCTCATGCCGGTTCGATCCTTCGGGGGCGCCACGATAGCAAAGGCGATGGCCACTGGTTCAGCACGGCGCTACCTCCCGTCACCACCGCCGGTGTACGCTCGGGGCACGTACCCGGAAGCGAGGCTGGCATGAAGACGATCCTGGTGGCCGGTTCCAAGGGCGGGGTGGGCAAGACCACCGTCGCCACCCACCTGGCCGCGTACGCGGCATTGCAGGGCAAGGCCACGGTGATCGCCGATGCCGACCCGCAGGGCTCCAGCACCCGCTGGGCACAACGGCGTGCCGGGCTGGAAAGCGCGGTGCTCCCCATCGACGTGTATCGCAGGAAGCAGTGGGCGCAGAAGCTGCCGGACGGTACCGATACCGTCATCATCGATGCACCGGCCGGTGCGCTGGCCGACGATATCCCCCATTTCCTGGACGCGGCCGACGCCGTGGTGGTGCCGGTGCTGCCCTCGGCCCTGGATATCGAAGCCATCGTCGGCTTCCTCAACAGCCTGGCCCAGAACCCGCGCGTGCACAGCCGCAAGCTGCCGGTGGGGCTGGTCCTCAACCGCACCAAACCCTGGACCCAGACCTCGCAGCAGGCGCTGCAGATGCTGGCCGAATGGCCGTACCCGGTGGTCGCGCAGCTGCGTGACAGCCAGAGCTATGTGGTCATGACCGGCCTGGGCCGCAGCCTGTTCGACTACCGCTCGGCCCAGGTGCGCGAGCACCAGGCCGACTGGGAGCCGCTGCTGTCCTGGTTGAAGCTGTAACGCTGCACGTCTCCACCCTCTTTTCATGGAACCCCGCGATGCGTGAATTGATCCTGCTGCGCCATGCCCATGCCGAACCGGCCGTTTCCGGCCAGGCCGACCTCGACCGGCCGCTGTCGCCGGTAGGGCTGGCCGAAGCCGAAGCCGCCGGCAAGTGGTTGAAGGAAAACAACCTGTTGCCCGACTGCGTGATGTGCTCGCCGTCGCGACGTACCCGCGAGACCCTGGAAGCGGTGATGACGGCCATCGGCTATGTCGAAAAGCGCCTGGAAGACCGCATCTACGAAGCCACCCCGGGCACCCTGGCGGCGCTGGTGGACGAGCGTCGCGACCTGGACCGGGTGCTGATCGTCGGCCACAACCCGGGCCTGGAGCAGCTGGTGGCCCTGATGACCGACGGCACCAGCAGTGACTATCGCGGCATGCCGCCGGGCGGTGTGGCCGTCCTCGGCTTCCCGCGCGAGGCCGCGATCGAACCGGGCGTGGCCAGCCTGAACGCGTTCTGGTGGCCGTGATCCGATGAGCCTGGCGCGGCGCAGCCGCTTCCTGCTGCCCGCGTTGCTGGCGCTCGGCCCGGCCTGGGCCGCGGCGCCCCCACCGACCCCGTTGCCGCCCGTGTCCGCCGAAGCGCCACGGGTATTGCGCCTGGACACCCAGCGCTCGCAGATCGGCTTCGAGGTGCGTACCCGCTTCGGCCAGCGCATCGAAGGCGTGTTCCCGCACTTCGAGGGGCGCATCGAGATCCTGTCCGACGGCCGCCACCAGGTGCACCTGAAGATGTTCACCCGTTCGGTGGAGATCCCCGGCAAGGCGCGCTACACCGGCTGGATGCGCGGCGAAGAGTTCTTCGATGCCGGGCGCCATCCGGTGGTCGAGTTCGACTCGCTGCCGTATTGGCCGGAAACGGTGGAGCAGGGCGGCGACATCAATGGCCGGCTGACCCTGCGCGGCATCAGCCACCCCGAGTCGCTGCAGGTCGAGAAGGCGGAGTGCGCCCGACCCGGCTATGATTGCGATGTCGTCAGCCGCGGTACCGTGCAGCGAGGCCGGTATGGAATGGACAGCTGGCAGCTAGCCTTGAGTGACCGAGTGACCTTCGTATTGCGTGCGCGCCTGAGCGAGGCGCCGAAACCGTGAACCTCCTGCTGCGTGTACTGGCGCTGGCAACCGTGTTGCTGGGCAGTGGCTGCGCGTCGCTCTCGCATGCCGAGCGCGATCGCGCCGAAGCGATCGCCGTGCAGGCGCGCTCGACCGACGTCGACTGCCAGCGCGCCGACCGTTGCGCGCAGGACTCGCCGCTGCGTGCGCTGGCCGGCCGCGCGTTCACCGAATCCACCCCGGAACGGCCGCGCCATTACGCCACCCTGCTCGATGAGGGCGAAGGCGCCCTGGTGGCGCGCCTGAACCTGCTGCGCAGCGCCACCCGCAGCATCGACCTGCAGACCTACATCTTCGACAAGGACGACAGCGCCCGGCTGGTCATCGACGAGCTGCTGGCCGCATCGCGGCGCGGGGTGAAGGTGCGCGTGCTGATCGACCAGCTCTCGGCGATCTCCGACCTGCAGATCCTCGGTGCGCTGTCCGGCGCGCACCAGAATTTCCAGCTGCGGGTCTACAACCCGACCTTCGGCAAGGCCCGGCTGAACTACTTCGACTATGCCGGCAGCGTGCTGTGCTGCTTCCGCCGCTTCAACCAGCGCATGCACAACAAGCTGCTGGTGATCGACGATGCGATCGGCGTGGTCGGCGGCCGCAACTACCAGGACGACTATTACGACTGGGACCGCGAGTACAACTTCCGCGACCGCGACGTGCTGATCGCTGGGCCGGAGGCGCGGGCGATGGCCGCCAACTTCGATGCCTTCTGGCGTGCCAAGCGCAGCGTGCCGGCCGAGCGCCTGAATGATGTCGGCCGCACCCTGCTGCGCGAGGGCGTACCGACCCTGCCGCCGGCCAGCTTCCGCCGCCCCGAGCGGGTGCAGCGGGTCAGCGCCGAAGCCAGCGACACGGACTTCGTCACCCGTTCCTTCGTCGATACCGCATTGCCGGTGGCTTCGGTGCGCTATGTCGCCGACCTGCCACGCAAGCACCGGCGCGAGAAGGCCGATGCGCCGCTGGCAGGCCAGCACGTGACCGAGCCGCAGCTGGATGCGCTGATCGCCGGCGCGCAGAAGGAAGTGATCCTGCAGACGCCGTACCTGGTGTTGTCCAAGCCGGCGCAGAAGCTGTTCCGCGAGCTGCGCAAGCGCCCGCAGCCGCCGCGCGTGGTGGTGTCCAGCAACAGCCTGGCGGCCACCGACAACCCGATCGTGTATGCGCTGTCGTACAAGTACAAGCGGCGCAACATGCGCGAACTGGGCTTCAACATCTTCGAATACAAGCCGTTCCCGCTGGATGCCCCGGTCGATTACCGCAACCTGCTGCCCGACCCGATCGCCGCACCCGGGGGCGACGGGGACCGTGAGTGCAACCCGCTGATCGGCGGCAGCGCCGCCGGCAGCAATGCCGGCGACAGCCGCGACGAACACCCGGCACCCACCGGCAAGCAGGGCCCGGTGAACCATCCGCGCACCGGCAGTGCCTACCAGAACGCGCGCGAGCGCCGCCGCGCGGCCGGCAGCGCGGTCGAGACCCGCTTGTTGCGCACCGAGACCCGGCCTTCGTTCCTGGGCAGCAAGGCGGTCAACAAGCCGTTGCCGGTTACCCGCAAGGGCGCGCGCATGGGCCTGCATGCCAAGTCGCTGGTGGTCGATCGCCGCATCGGCGTGGTCGGCACCCACAACTTCGATCCGCGCAGCGAGAACTACAACACCGAAGGCGCGGTGATCATCGATGACCCGGCCTTCGCCGAGCAGCTGGCCGAGAGCATCCTGCGCGACACCCACCCGCAGAACTCGTGGACGGTGGCGCCGCGGGCCAAGCCGCCGGTGCTGTCCGGGCTCAATTACAGCGTCGGCAAGGCCTCCGAAGCACTGCCCATCCTCGACTTCTGGCCGTGGCGCTATGCCACCGACTACGAGTTCAAGCCCGGCCCGGACTGCCCGCAGCCGCTGCCCCGGCAGGACCCGGACTTCCACCGCTGCTATGTGGCCGTGGGCGATTTCCCCGAGGTCAATGTCGGCCCGAAGTGGCTGCTGGTACGCATGCTGACCGCATTCGGTGCCGGCCTCGTTCCCATCCTCTGAAGGTGCCCGCATGACCCAGGTGTTCCGCGAAGCCGTTTCCCTCGAGCAGCTCAACACGCTCAGCCGCAACACCGCGATCGAGTCGCTGGGCATCGTCTTCAGCGGGGCCGGTGAAGACTGGCTGCAGGCCACCATGCCGGTGGACGAGCGCACCCGCCAGCCCTACGGCATCCTGCACGGCGGCGCGTCGGTGGTGCTGGCCGAGACCCTGGGCAGCAGCGCCGGCAACCTGTGCGTGGATACGGCGAAGCAGATCTGCGTCGGGCTGGAAATCAACGCCAACCATGTACGCGCCGTGCGCTCGGGCACCGTGACCGGCACCGCCCGCGCGCTGCACGTGGGCCGCAGCACCCAGCTGTGGGAGATCCGCATCGAGGACGAGCAGGGCCGGCTGGTGTGCATCTCGCGGTTGACCCTGGCGGTGGTGGCGGCCGGCCACGGCTGAGCCCCGGACGGCCAGCCACGGCAGCGGAACCCAGCGTTCCCCGTCGATTGCCCCGGTCGATGGCGGTTATGGCCTAAATCGGCTGGCAGCGATGACGGCCCTCCGGTATCGTGCGCGGATGACTTCCCCCACTCCGGCCCCCCGTGGCGGCGTGGCGCGTGTGTGCCGTTACCTGTACCGCGTACCGCTGCTGTTGGTCCACATCATCGTGTTCCTGCCGCTCATCCTGATCGGCATGCTTCGGCCGTGGGGCGAACTGCGCGTGGGCGAGGCCACCTTCGGCGCCAAAGTGGTCAACTGGTGGCAGGGCGGGCTGATGTGGATCTTCGGCTTCCGCCTGGTGCAGATCGGCAGGCCGCTGCCCGGTGCCGTGCTGTTCGTCGCCAACCACGTCAGCTGGGTCGATATCTGCATCCTGCACAGCCAGCGCATGATGGGCTTCGTCGCCAAGCGCGAGATTGCCAGCTGGCCGCTGGTCGGGTGGCTGGCCGCGCGTGGCCAGACCATCTTCCACCAGCGCGGCAACACCGAATCGCTCGGTGGCGTGATGCAGGTGATGGCCGATCGCCTGCGCGAAGGCAAGGCAGTGGGCGTGTTCCCGGAAGGGCGTACCCGCGGTGGCCACGAAGTGGGCCCGTTCCATGCCCGCATCTTCCAGGCTGCGGTTGAAACCGGCGTGCCGGTGCAGCCGGTGGCACTGGTGTACGGGGTCAAGGGTGATGCGCAGACCATTGTCGCATTCGGCCCCGGCGAGAGTTTCTTCGCCAATTTCCTGCGCCTGCTCGGTGAGCCGGCGCGGCGTGCGGAAGTGCACTTCCTGGCACCGATCGGTGCGCAGGACCTGGAAGGCCGTCGGCGCATCGCGGAGACTTCGCGCGCGCGCATCGTGGCGGCCATGAGCACCGGGTGAGGCTGCGGTGGCCCTGATCCCGCCACCCGTCCTGGACGCCGGCACACCGACGCTGCACGCGGCTGACTACCAGCCACCGCGCTGGCTGCGCAATCCGCATCTGCAATCGATGCTCAGCTCCAGCCGCATGCGCCTGCAGCGCGGCCTGCTGCTGCTGGCAGCGACCGGCGCGATCAGCGAAGAACTGATCCTCGACGGCGGCGACGGCGTGCGCCTGCAGGGCTGGCACAGCCACATCGAAGGCCGCGAACCCAAGGGCATGGCCCTGCTGCTGCATGGCTGGGAAGGCAGCGCCGAATCCAGCTACATGCGCATGGCGGCCGCGCGCATGCTCGAACAGGGCTTCGACGTGGTGCGGCTGAATTTCCGCGACCACGGCAATACCCATCACCTCAACCCCGGCATCTTCCACTCCAACCTGATCGACGAAGTGGTGCATGCCGCGGGCGATATCGCCCAGCGCTGGCCGCAGTTGCCGCTGGTGGCCGCCGGTTACTCGCTAGGCGGCAACTTCGTGCTGCGCCTGGCGCTGCGTGCGCCGGCGGCCGGCGTGCCGCTGCTGCGCGTCGCCTCGGTATGCCCGGTGCTGGATCCGGCGCTGACCATGGAGAGCATCGAGAACGGCCCGGCGATGTACGACTGGTACTTCCGCCGCAAGTGGGCCGGGTCGTTGCGGCGCAAGCGCGACCTGTTCCCCGAACTGAGCGACTGCGACGACCGCGTGCTGAAGCTGGACATCCGCGCGTTGACCGCCTGGCTGGTCGAGCGCCACACCAGTTTCGGCTCGTTGCAGGCTTATTTCGATGGCTACTCGATTGCCGGCGATCGCCTGTCCACGCTGCAGGTGCCGGCCGACATCCTGATGGCGCAGGACGACCCGGTGATCCCGTACGCGACCTTCAGCGACTGGCAGCTGCCGCGCCAGGCGCACCTGGAAACCGCCTGCTGGGGCGGCCACTGTGGCTTCCTGGAAAACTGGCGCGGTGACGGCTTCTCCGAGCGCTGGGTGGCGCAGCGTCTGCAGCGCGTGCTGCAAGGCTGAACCGGCACGGGCGCGCAGGCCGCTACAATGCGGGTTTGCCCTTGAACCGGACCGCCATGCAAGACCAGATCATCCAAGCGTTGCGCCAGAACGAGGCCGACCAGGCCGTGCAGTTGGCCCAGGCGTGGACCCGTGATGAACCCGGCCAGGCCGAGGCCCACCGCTGGCTGGCGCTTGCGCTGCAGCAGCAGGGCAAGGCCGAGGACGCGATGGAGGCCCTGCAGCAGGCGCTGCAGCTGGCACCGGACAATGCCCAGCTGCACCTGCAGCACGCCGGCCTGCTGTTGGCCCTGCGCCAGTTCGAAGGCGCAGGCGAAGCACTGACGCGCACCACCGGGCTGGACCCGAACGCATTCGCCGCGTACCTGATGCAGGCCCATCTGGCGATCGGCCGCAACGATTTCGATGAAGCGCAGCGCCTGTCCACCCTGGCCTCGCGTGTCGAACCGGACCACCCGGAACTGCTGACCATCGACGGCATGATCGCGCTGCGCCGCGATGATGCCGACCGTGCACTGACGCTGCTGTCAGCCGCCAACCAGGCCCAGCCCAACGACATCCGCGTGCTCTACGCACTGGGCTTCGCCTACCTGGGCAAGAACATGCTGGCCTTCGCCGAACAGGCGTTCCGCCGCGTGCTGGAACTCAACCCCGGCATTGCCTCGCTGCATGGCCTGGTGGTGCAGCTGGCCATGCGCCAGGGCAACCTGGAAGCCGCCGCCGAAGCGATGCAGATCGCACTGCAGCAGCAGGGCCTGGATACGCCGTCGATGCGCCGCCTGGCCGGCGAACTGGCACTGCGCAGCGGCCAGCCGCTGCAGGCGCTGGAGCACCTGCTGCCGCTGCTGGAGTCGCTGCCTGACGACCGCGACGTGCTGCAGCTGCTGCTGATGTCCTGGCAGCGCCTGGGCCGCGAAGACGAGGCCCGCGCACGCCTGGATGCCACCCTGGAGCAGCACCCGCTGCTGCACGACCTGTGGCTGGCACGGCTGGCGGTGGAAGAGGTCGGCAGTGCCACCGCCGCCACCACGGTCGAGCGCTGGATGGACGCGATGCCGGGCCACCTGCCGGCGCTGGAAGCGCGCCTGCGCCTGCACGACATGGTGGGTGAACACGCGCAGGCCGAAGCGATCGCCGAGCGCATCGTCAGCCTTGAACCGGGTCGCGTCAGTGGCGAAACCCGCCTGGTCGAAGGCCTGCTGCAGCGCGATCCGGCCGCCGCGGTCGCCCGCGTGCAGGCGCTGATCGGCATGGCACCGGAAGGCCACCGCGCCGACCTGCGCACCTGGCTGGGTGAGATCCAGGATCGCGCCGGGCAGCACGAAGACGCGCTGCAGACCTGGCTGGCACTGCAGGCCGACCAGGCATCGCAGCGCTTGCCGCTGCCGCCGCAGGCCAAGGCGCCGCCGAGCTGGCCGGACAAGGGCGAGATCGACGGTGATGCCACCTCCGCGCCGATCTTCCTGTGGGGCGCGCCGGGTTCGGGCGTGGAGCGCGTGGCGACCGGCCTGGCCGCCGCCAGCCCGGTGCTGCGCAGCGACCGCTATACCTCCAACGCGCCCGACGATGCCTTCCAGAACTACCACACGCTGCAGGACCTCGCCTCCGGCGTGCTGACCCCGGAGCGGCTGGTGCAGCGCTGGCGCGAACAGCTGCCGTCGCGCGGCGTGCAGGACGACGCGGTCATCGACTGGCTGCTGTGGTGGGACAACGCGCTGCTGTGGGCGCTGCGCCCGCAGCTGCCGCAGGGCCGCCTGCTGGTGGTGCTGCGTGATCCGCGCGACATGCTGCTGGACTGGGTGGCCTACGGTGCCGCCGCACCGCTGGCGATGACCTCGCTGGCCGAAGCCAGCGAATGGCTGGCGCGCGCGCTGGCCCAGGTCGCCGCCCTGCACGAGGACGACCTGTACCCGCAGGTGCTGCTGCGCATCGACCAGATCGGCAATGACCCGCAGGCGATGGCCGATCTGCTGGGCCGCCTGTTCGAGCGGCCGATGCCGCCGGCCGCACAGCTGGGCGCGCCGCGCTTCCCGCCGGGCCACTGGCGCAACTACCGCGACGTGATGAGCGCCGCCTTCGCCAAGCTCACCCCGATCGCGGTGCGCCTGGGTTACCCGGAAGAGTGAGGACACGCCGATGCAACTGAGCAGCCACAGCCTGACCAACGGTGCACCGATCGACCGCGAATTCGCCGCCGGCGATGCTGGGGGCTTCGCACCGGACCGCAATCCGCACCTGGCCTGGAGCGGCGCGCCGGAAGGCACCCGTTCGTTCCTGCTGGTGTGCGTCGATCCGGACGTGCCGACCGTGCCGGAGACGGTCGGCCGCACCGACATGAGCGTGCCGCGCGACCAGCCACGCTGTGATTTCGTGCATTGGGTGATGGCCGATATCCCGGCCTCCGTGCACGAGATCGCCGCAGGCAGCTGCAGTGATGGTTTCGTGGTGAAGGGCCGCAGCACCCCGGCCGGGCCGGCCGGCAGCCGCCAGGGCCTGAACGACTTCACCGGCTGGTTCGCCGGCAATCCGGACATGGCCGGCGACTATCTGGGCTACGACGGCCCGTACCCGCCGTTCAACGACGAGCGCCTGCACCACTACTTCTTCCGCGTATTCGCGCTGGACGTGGCGTCGTTGCAGCTGCCGGCACGCTTCACCGCTGCCGACGCGTATCGGGCCATGCATGGCCATGTGTTGGCCGAAGCCGCACTGCACGGTACCTACACGTTGAACCCGGCGCTGGGCTGAGGCGGCAACGTGCTTCCGTAGAGCCGAGCCCATGCTCGGCTGCTCTTCCGGGCAGACAGCAGCCGAGCATGGGCTCGGCTCTACAACGCCAACGAAGAAGGGCGGCCTTGCGGCCGCCCTTCCATCGTTTTACTTCTTCTCGATGGCCGACTCGACCACCATGTCCAGCACGTACGCCTGCGACGGCGCATCGGCCGGCGGGTTCTTCACTTCGTAGCGCTTCACGCGCACCACGTTGCGCACGCCGTCTTCGTGGGTGTAGCCCTCGATGTTGCCGTAGAAGTTCTCGAACTTGCCCGGCTCACCCTGCTTCAGGCCCTTGTCGTCGAACTTCACTTCGCGCACCTGCAGGCACTGGTAGTCCGGGATCAGCGGGTGCGAGCACTTCTCGGTCTTGGCCGCCACTTCCAGGAACACGGTCTCGCCGGCACCGCCATAGCGGGTTTCAGCGGTCGGTTCCGGGTTGAACACCAGCACGTCGCCCTTGGCGTTGGTCAGGGTCAGCTTGCCGTCGGCGTCCTGCTCGGCCTTCAGCTCGCCCTGCAGGCGGCTCGACACGGCCTCGTCCAGCGCCATCAGCGCCTTGTCGGTGCAGGCCATCAGGGTCGAAGCCATCGCCGACACGCTCAGCTTGCCATCGGCCAGGGTGTAGCCGCCGCCCATGCGGTTGCAGGTGTTGCTGACCGACAGGCGGCCATCAGCGAAGTCCAGGGTGACCGGCTTGTCTTCGCGGGCGAACAGCGCGTCGATGCGCTTGCCGTCGGCGCCGGTGGCCTGCTGCAGCAGCCAGTGCTGGCTCTGCAGGCGCTGCGCATCCAGGTGCGCCAGCGTCTGCTGGTCTGCTGCCTTGGCCGCGGCCGGGGCCACGTCGTCGCCGCCATTGCCGGCCGGGGCCGGGGTCTGGCTGCAGGCGGCCATCAGGGCCAGCGGGAGGAGCAGAGTGAGCTTGCGGTTCATGGTGATTCTCCTTGGGGAACCGTGGGGGAAACGGGGTGGGGCCGGCAATGGGGTTACCGGGCCCCGGCGCTGTTCAGCTGCCGGACGGCAACCACAGCAGCAGCGCCGCGCCCAGCGCGATGCGGTAGATGGCGAAAGCGGTGAACCTGTGCGACTTGATGTAGCCCATCAGCCACTTCACTACGACGAAGCCGGTGATGGCCGCGGCAACGAAGGCCACGCCCACCTCGGTCCAGTTCTCGCTGCCCAGCTGCCCGGCCTTGGCCATTTCCAGGAAGGTGTAGGCGCTGGCGGCGAACATGGTGGGAATGCCGACCAGGAACACGAACTCGGCGGCGGCCGCGCGACGGCTCAGGCCCAGCAGCATGGCCAGGAAGATCGCCGAGGCCGAGCGCGAGGTGCCCGGGAACACGCCGGCCACGACCTGCGCCAGGCCGACACCGATCGCCACCGTCCAGGTCACCTGGTCGCGGTCGGGCAGGCGCGCGGTGTAGGCCTCCACCAGCAGCATCCAGACGCCACCGATGATCAGTGCCCAGGCCACCGGGCTGACCGTCTCCGGCAGCGACCAGCCGGCCTTGCGCACCACCAGCCCGACCACCGCGGTGACCAGGAAGGCGGCGCCCAGCTTGAACACGTATTCACGGTTCTCGCGCTGGTTGAAGCCGGTGGCCAGCTGCAGCAGGCGCTGGCGGAACACCAGCACCACGGCCACGATCGCGCCGGCCTGGATGACGATGTTGAAGAAGTCCGAGCGGGCGCCCAGCCAGTGCTGGGCGATGAGCAGGTGGCCGGTGCTGGAGATCGGCAGGAATTCGGTCAAGCCTTCGAGGATGCCCAGCAGCAGGGCGGAGAGCAGGTCGGACATGGACGGTGCGTGCACGCGCGGCGGAAGGAAGAAGGTCGAGAGGATAGACGATCCCTGCTGCACCAATCGGGTGCGTCTGGTGGTGGCTGCACCCGTTTGGTGCGCACCGTTCTGCACCGCCCCGGGGCGCTCTTTTTGAAATCAATGACTTGCGCCCAGCGAAAAGTTGGCACGGTCGTTGCTGTACCTCAGCAGGCATTCATCCCCATCCGAGGTCGTACCGATGTCCGTGGAAAACGTTGAGAAGCTGATCAAGGACAACCAGATCGAGTTCGTCGACCTGCGCTTTGTCGACATGCGTGGCGTCGAGCAGCATGTGACCTTCCCGGTCAGCATCGTCGAGCCGTCGCTGTTCGAAGAAGGCAAGATGTTCGATGGCAGCTCGATCGCCGGCTGGAAGGGCATCGCCGAATCGGACATGGTGCTGCTGCCGGATACCGCCAGCGCCTACGTCGACCCGTTCTATGCCGATCCGACCATCGTGATCAGCTGCGACATCCTCGACCCGGCCACCATGCAGCCGTATGGCCGCTGCCCGCGCGGCATCGCCAAGCGCGCCGAGGCCTACCTGAAGTCCTCCGGCATCGCCGAAACCGCATTCTTCGGCCCGGAGCCGGAATTCTTCATCTTCGACTCGGTCCGCTTCGCCAATGAAATGGGCCACACCTTCTTCCAGGTCGACTCGGAAGAAGCGGCGTGGAACAGCGGCGCCAAGTACGACGGCGCCAACAGCGGCTACCGTCCGGGCGTGAAGGGCGGCTACTTCCCGGTCCCGCCGACCGACACCCTGCACGACCTGCGCGCCGAGATGTGCAAGACCCTGGAACAGGTCGGCATCGAAGTGGAAGTGCAGCACCACGAAGTGGCCACCGCCGGCCAGTGCGAGATCGGCACCAAGTTCAGCACCCTGGTGCAGAAGGCCGACGAACTGCTGCGCATGAAGTACGTGATCAAGAACGTCGCGCACCGCAATGGCAAGACCGTCACCTTCATGCCCAAGCCGATCGTCGGCGACAACGGCAGTGGCATGCACGTGCACCAGTCGCTGTCCAAGGGTGGCACCAACCTGTTCTCCGGTGACGGCTACGGCGGCCTGAGCCAGCTGGCGCTGTGGTACATCGGCGGCATCTTCAAGCACGCCAAGGCCATCAATGCCTTCGCCAACTCGGGCACCAACAGCTACAAGCGCCTGGTGCCGGGCTATGAAGCACCGGTGATGCTGGCCTACTCGGCCCGCAACCGTTCGGCTTCGTGCCGCATTCCGTGGGTCTCCAACCCGAAGGCGCGCCGCATCGAAATGCGCTTCCCGGACCCGATCCAGTCCGGCTACCTGACCTTCACCGCGCTGATGATGGCCGGCCTGGACGGCATCAAGAACCAGATCGACCCGGGCGCACCGAGCGGCAAGGATCTGTACGACCTGCCGCCGGAAGAAGAGAAGCTGATCCCGCAGGTCTGCTCCTCGCTGGACCAGGCGCTGGAAGCACTGGACAAGGATCGCGAGTTCCTGAAGGCCGGTGGCGTGATGAGCGATGACTTCATCGATGGCTACATCGCGCTGAAGATGCAGGAAGTGACCAAGTTCCGCGCGGCCACCCACCCGCTGGAATACCAGCTGTACTACGCCAGCTGACCGGGGGCGATGGCGGTGGGCATCCCCCTCCCGCACACCGCCATCGCACCCGTTCTCGCGGCTGGGGAGCCGCGGTCAGATCGGGGTCGTTGCACGGGGTCGGATCCCTTTCATGCATGAAAGGGCTCTGACCCCACGCCAAGGACCCCTGATCCAGGGGCAAGAGAGAGACCGGATACGCGACCAGGGCTGCCCTCCCTCCCGCGTCGGTCGTGCAAGGAGAGAGGCACGGCCGTCCCGGCCCTGTACGTGTCCGGTGCAACAGCCACGGCCATCACCCTGATGGCCGGTGGTTGCCTGATGCCAACGCGCGCTGGCGCGCTGGCCCCATCCACCCTCGGGACATGCGCATGAAACTGATCTCCGCCATCATCCGGCCGTTCAAGCTCGACGAGGTCCGCGAGGCCCTGTCCGACGCAGGCGTGTCGGGCATCACCGTGACCGAAGTAAAAGGCTTCGGCCGCCAGAAGGGCCACACCGAGCTGTATCGCGGCGCCGAGTACGTCGTCGATTTCCTGCCCAAGATCAAGATCGAAACCGTGGTCACCGACGAGCGTGCCGACGCGGTGATCGAAGCGATCCAATCGTCTGCAGGCACCGGCAAGATCGGTGACGGCAAGATCTTCGTCACCGCCGTCGAACAGGTCATCCGCATCCGCACCGGCGAAATCGGTGCAGACGCGCTGTAACCCCCTTCCGGAGACTCCCCCATGAAGATGCGCCTTCTTACCGGGTGGCAAGCCCGGTTCCATCTGGTGTGCCTGTTGATGCTGCTCAGCGCGCTGGCTGCCGGCGCCTGGCCGGGCAGCGCCCACGCCCAGGCCCAGGTCTCGCCGCTGCCCAGCGAAAGCGTGGCGGTTGAACCGCTGCAGGACCCCGCCGCTGCAGCGGCTGCACCGGCCGTGGCCGAAGCGGCCGCCGCCTATGATCGTGGCGACGTGGCCTGGATGCTCACCTCCACCCTGCTGGTGCTGCTGATGGTGGTGCCGGGCCTGGCCCTGTTCTACGGCGGCCTGGTGCGTTCGAAGAACGTGTTGTCGGTGCTCAGCCAGATCCTGGTGGTGTTCTCGCTGGTGCTGCTGCTGTGGGTGTCCTACGGCTACAGCGCAGTGTTCAGCGCGGGCAATCCGTTCTTCGGGTCGTTCACCGAGTTCGCCTTCCTCAAGGGCTTCACCCCCGACTCGGTCGGCAACACGCCGATCAAGGGCCTGCCGGATTACCTGTTCGTTGCCTTCCAGTCGACCTTCGCTGGCATCACCACCGCACTGATCGTCGGCGCCTTTGCCGAGCGCATCAAGTTCCGTGCGGTGCTGCTGTTCTCGGCGCTGTGGTTCACCCTCAGCTACATCCCGATGGCGCACATCGTCTGGGGCGGCGGCTACCTGGGGGAAATGGGTGCGATCGATTTCGCCGGTGGAACCGTGGTCCACATCAACGCGGGCGTGGCCGGCCTGGTGGCCGCGTGGTTCGTCGGCAAGCGCCTGGGCTATGGGCAGACCGCGCTGAAGCCGCACAACGTGCCGTTCACCTACATCGGCGCGATGCTGCTGTGGGTCGGCTGGTTCGGCTTCAATGCCGGCTCGGCGGCGGCGGCCGATACCGTGGCCTCGCTGGCCTTCCTCAACACCGTGCTGGCCACCGCTGCTGCCGTGCTCGGCTGGACGCTGGTGGAAGCGATCGGCAAGGGCAAGCCGTCCGCGCTGGGCGCGGCCTCCGGTGCGGTGGCCGGCCTGGTCGGCATCACCCCGGCCTGCGGCACCGTCGGCCCGCTCGGTGCGATCGTCATTGGCTTCATCGCCGGCATCGTCTGCGTGTGGGGCGTGACCGGCCTGAAGCGCCTGCTGAAGGTGGATGACACCGCCGACGTGTTCGGTGTGCATGGTGTCGGCGGCATCGTCGGCGCGATTCTCACTGGCGTGTTCAGCGCCCAATCGCTGGGTGGCACCAAGGCCGATCTGGATATCGCCCACCAGGTGTGGGTGCAGGTGGTCAGCGTCGGCCTCACCGTGGTGTGGTCGGCGGTGGTGACCACGCTGATCCTGCTGGTGGTGCGCAGCGTGGTTGGCCTGCGGGTGACCGAGGAAGCCGAACGCACCGGCCTGGATGTGACCTCGCACGGCGAGTCCGCCTACGAGGCCTGAAGTAATGGCGGGGCTGCTGCATTGATGCTGTGGGTGCCGACCGTTGGTCGGCACTTCCCTGCTCTGGTAGGTGCCAGGCTTGCCTGGCACTGCCGGCAGCCCAGCCACGCATGGCGTGGCTCTACTGCATCCTCTTGGGTGAGTGCCAAGCTTGCTTGGCACTGTCGGCAGCCCAGCCACGCATGGCGTGGCTCTACCGCATCCTCTTGGGTGGGTGCCAGGCTTGCTTGGCACTGTCGGCGACCCAGCCACGCATGGCGTGGCTCTACCGCATCCTCTTGGGTGGGTGCCAAGCTTGCTTGGCATTGCCGGCGACCCAGCCACGCATGGCGTGGCTCTACCGTATCCTCTTGGGTGGGTGCCAAGCTTGCTTGGCACTGTCGGCGACTCAGCCACGCATGGCGTGGCTCTACCGCATCCTCTTGGGTGGGTGCCGACCGTTGGTCGGCACAGCGGCATGCATCATCGCGCCTGATCGCGCACAATCAGGCCATGCACCCGATCCGCACTGTCCTGATGCTCTCGGCCTGCCTGTTGCTGGCCGCCTGCGCTTCCACGCCGCGGGAAACGCACAACCCGCTCGCCACCTGGGTGCCGTCACCCAACCAGAACGCGCGCACGCCGGTCATCATCGTCATCCACCACACCGAGCAGAAATCGGTGCAGCAGAGCCTGCGTACACTGCGCACCGGCAACAGCGGTGGCCCGGTCAGTGCGCACTATCTGATCGGTGCCGATGGCCATCGCTACCAGCTGGTGGCCGATGAGCGCCGCGCCTGGCATGCAGGGGCCGGGCGCTGGGGCACCATCACCGATCTCAACTCCGCCTCGATCGGCATCGAGCTCGACAACGATGGCCGCAGCCCGTTCAGTGCGGCACAGATCGAATCGCTGATCGTGCTGCTGCGCGATCTCACCACCCGGTTGAACATCCCGCCGCGCCAGGTGATCGGCCATGCCGACCTGGCGCCGACGCGCAAGCAGGATCCGAGCCGCTTCTTCCCGTGGCAGCAGCTGGCCGAGGCCGGTTTCGGCGTGTGGCCGCGCGCGGCCGACGGTGCCGCACCGGAGGGCTTCGACGCGTGGAATGCGCTGGCCCGCTTCGGCTATCCACTGGACAACCGCGAAGCCACCGTTGCCGCCTTCCACCGCCGTTTCCGTGGCCGCGACGATCTGCCGAAGACGCTGGATGCCGAGGACGCCCGCATCCTGCACTCGCTGCTGCTGCAGACGCCGTGACCGCGTGCATGAATGCTTGACCGCGCGCTGGGTTGCCGCCCAGCGGCCGGCACTCCACCATGGCGGCATGATCGATTCCGCCACCTTCTTCAAGCACAAGCACTGGATCCTGCTGGCAGCGGCGGTGCTCGCCGGCTGCTCCACCACCGCTCCCCGCACCGGTTCCGAAGCGCCGACGCCAGCCACGCCGCCCGCGGCCACCTATGCCAAGGCCGCATGGAGTGCACTGCCACCGGTCTCCGACAGCGATCTGCAGGCCGGCTTCGTTGCCTGGCGCAGCAGTTGCACCCGGCTGAAGAACGATGCGGTCTGGGCCGGCCCCTGTGCCACCGCCGCGAAGGTGCCGGACAAGGATCCGGCCGCGATCCGCCAGTTCCTGCAGCGCGACCTCGATGTCTATGCGCTGCGTGCCGGCGGCCACCAGGCCGACGGGCTGATTACCGGTTACTACGAGCCGATCTACGCCGGCAGCCTCACCCGCACGGCGGCTGCCACGGTGCCGGTGTACGGCACGCCCGATGATCTGATCGTGGTGCAGCTGGACAGTCTCTACCCGGAGCTGAAAGGCAAGCGCCTGCGCGGCCGCCTCGACGGCAAGGTGCTCAAGCCCTATGACGACGCCGGCACCATCGCAGCCAAGGGTGCCAAGGCCCCGGTGCTGGCCTGGCTGACCGACCCGATGGACCTGCAGCTGCTGCAGATCCAGGGGTCGGGCCGGGTCCGCCTGGCTGACGGCACGCAGGTGCGGCTGGCCTACGCCGAGCAGAATGGCCATCCGTACCGCGCCATTGGTCGCTGGCTGGTGGACCAGGGCCAGCTGAAGAAGGAAGACGTCACTATGGACGCCATCCGCGCCTGGGCCCGGGCCAATCCCGCGCGCGTGCCGGAACTGCTGCGCAGCAACCCCAGCTACGTGTTCTTCGTGCGCAACCCGGACAGCCCGGAAGGCCCGCGCGGTTCGCTGAACGTGCCGCTCACCGCCGGTTACAGCGTGGCGGTGGATCGCACCGTGGTGCCGCTGGGCAGCCTGTTGTGGCTGTCCACCACGCGCCCGGACGGCAGCCCGGTGGTGCGCCCGGTGGCCGCGCAGGACACCGGCGGCGCCATCGCCGGTGAAGTGCGCGCGGACCTGTACTGGGGCAGCGGCGATGCTGCCGGCAAGCTGGCCGGCGACATGAAGCAGAAGGGCAATATCTGGATGCTGTGGCCGAAGGGCGTGGCGCTGCCGCGGTAGGTCGGCAGGGGTCAGATCCCTTTCCGCCGGAAAGGGATCTGAGCCCCGGATGCCCGATAATGGCGCCATTCCGAACTTTCCGGCCGCGCCTGCGGCCAGGACCTCTGCAATGACCTACGCAAAGCACAACGCAAAACCCGGCGCGAAGTCCGCCGCAAAGAAGTACTACAAGCACTGGGCCGAATCGGGCCTGGGCAAGGGCAACGTGCTGATGGAAGCGCGTGGCGAGAAGATCGTGCGCCAGGTGGAAATCTACGGCACCAAGATGGTCTGGGCAGACGAGCATGCCCACAGCGACGACCGTTTCCTGCTGGCCGACCAGCCGGTGTCGTTCCTGGATTTCGACGAAGACGACGAAATCTCCGCGCGTGAATTCGAAGCCGCCTGGAAGAAGGCCCGGGAAGCCACCGGCTACCCGGTGTAGCGCTGCGCGGCCGGGGTCAGAGCCCTTTCCTGACGGAAAGGGCTCTGACCCCGGATACGGGTTCACGCAGCTGCGTTGTGCGGTTGGATCCGGGCCAGCACATCGGCCAGCTTTTCCTTGGTCATCGCCGCGTCGAAGTCGGCCTGCAAGCCAATCCAGAATTTGTCGGAGACGCCGAAGTAGCGGGACAGGCGCAGTCCCGTGTCCGCAGTCACCGCGCGATGGCCCGAGACGATCTCGCCGATACGGCGCTGCGACACGCCGATGGATTTGGCCAGGCGGTACTGGGTGATGCCCAAGGGCTCCAGGAATTCGTGCAGCAGGACCTCGCCGGGGGCAGGGTAGGGAACGGTTCGCATGAGCGCGACTCCTTCAGTGGTAATCGACAATTTCAACCTCGGCGGGACCTTCCCTGGACCACATGAAGCACAAGCGGAACTGATCATTGATGCGGACGCTGTATTGGCCCAGCCGATTCCCAAGCAGCGACTCCAGCCTGTTCGCCGGCGGCAGGCGTAGATCCCGCAGATCGGCTGCCACATTGAGCATGGCCAGCTTGCGCAGCGCGGCGGCTTCAATGTGGCGCCATCTCGGCACGCGATGACCATCGAACAGTGCCTGCGTACGCTTGCAGGCAAACGATTGGATCGGCATATTGATAACGTGTGGCGATAGTATCGTAAGTCGTTAGTATCGGCTCCGCAAGTCGCGATGCGTAATTCCCCGGCACGACATTCAGCGACGCATTCAGTGCGATCCGGTGCTCGATGGTCTTTTGCACTACATTGGTGCAATGTCCGACCCCGCACCCCCGCCGTCCCTCGATGCCCTGGGCACGCCGCTGGCCTGGGCCGGGGCCGATGGCTGCATAGCCGGCTGCAATCCGGCCTTTGCCCGCTGGTTGGGCGTCAGCGTCCGGCGCCTGCTGGGTCGGCCGCTGGCCGCACTGGAAGTACAGGGCGAGGCGCTGGCCCATTTCCTGGCCCGCGATGAGCGCGACAGCCTGCGCCTGAACCGGCTGGCGCTGGCGGTGCCCGGCGAGGCCCCGCGCTTCGCCGAGGGCTGGATGAGCCGCCGCGACGATGGCGGCTGGCTGCTGGAGGCGCATCCGGTCGATGAATTCCCCGGGCTCGACCCGACCCAGGCCCTGCCCAGCGCGCTCAGTGCAGCGCTGAAGGGGCTGGCCCATGAGCTGCGCAACCCGCTGGCCGGGTTGAAGGGTGCCGCCCAGCTGCTGGCCCGCCGTGCCGCCCAGCGCGATGCCAGCGAACGCGAGCTGATCGAGCTGATCGGTTCGGAGATCGAACGCCTCAACGGCCTGCTCGACCAACTGCTGTCACCGGCCCCGGCCGCGCCGCATGCCGAACTGAACATCCATGCCGCGCTGGAACGCGTGCTGCGCCTGGCCGAGAACGAGGCGGGCTGGGCGGTACGGCTGCAGCGCGACTACGACCCCAGCATTCCCGAATTCCACGGCGACGCCGACCGCCTCACCCAGGCGGTGTGGAACCTGGTGCGCAACGCGATCCAGGCCGGCGCCGGCACCATCACCCTGCGCACCCGCGTCGAGCACGGTGTGCGCATCGCCGAGCAGCTGCACACGTTGGCGCTGCGCCTGGAGATCGCCGACGACGGCCGTGGTGTGCCCGAGGAGCTGGCCGAACACCTGTTCCTGCCGCTGGTCAGTGGCCGTGCCGAAGGCACCGGGCTGGGCCTGGCGCTGGCCCAGCAAGTAGCGCGCGAACATCGCGGCACGCTCACCTACCGCTCGCGCCCGGGCCATACCGTATTCACCCTGCTGCTGCCGATCGGCAACGGCGCCGCCCCGGCCGAGGAGGCCCCGCGCGATGTCTGAGTCCTCTTCCTCCCCGCAGCGCATCTGGGTGGTCGACGACGACCGTGCGGTGCGCTTCGTGCTGTGCACGGCGCTGCGCGAGGCGGGCTATCAGGTCGTCGATTTCGACAGTGCCGCCCCCGCCCTGCAGGCCCTGGGCGAGGGCCCGCCACCGGCGCTGCTGTTCACCGATGTGCGCATGCCCGGCGACGATGGCCTGGTGCTGCTCGACAAGCTCAAGGCCGCGCTGCCGCAGCTGCCGGTGGTGGTGATGTCGGCCTATACCGATGTGGCCAGCACTGCCGGCGCGTTCCGCGGTGGCGCGCATGAATTCCTGTCCAAGCCGTTCGACCTGGACGATGCCGTGGCGCTGGCACAGCGTGTGCTGCCAGCGGTGGCGCCCGCGCTGGCAGCTCCCAGTCCCGCAGCGGAAACCTCCAGCGACCAGCCGCCGCAACTGGTGGGTGATACCCCGCCGATGCGCGCGCTGTTCCGTGCCATCGGTCGCCTGGCGCAGGCGCCGCTGGCGGTGCTGATCACCGGCGAGACCGGTACCGGCAAGGAGCTGGTGGCCAATGCGCTGCATCGCGAATCGCCGCGCGCGCACGGTCCGTTCGTCGCGCTCAATACCGCCGCGATCCCCGCCGAGCTGCTGGAAAGCGAATTGTTCGGCCACGAGGCCGGCGCCTTCACCGGTGCGCAGCGCCGCCATATCGGCCGCTTCGAGCAGGCCAACAGCGGCACGCTGTTCCTCGATGAGATCGGCGACATGCCGCTGCCGCTGCAGACTCGCCTGCTGCGCGTGCTGGCGCAGGGCGAGTTCTTCCGCGTGGGGGGCCGTGAACTGATCCGCGTCGATGTGCGCGTGGTCGCCGCCACCCACCAGGATCTGGAAGGCCTGGTCGCGCAGGGGAAGTTCCGCGCCGATCTGCTGCACCGCCTGGACGTGGTGCGCCTGCAGCTGCCGCCGCTGCGCGAGCGCCGCGAGGACATCGCGCAACTGGCCAGTACCTTCCTGGCCGCCGCCGCACGCAGGCTGGACACGCCCCCGAAGCGTCTTACCGCCGCGGCCCTGCAGGCGCTGCGCGAGCACGACTGGCCGGGCAACGTGCGTGAACTGGAGAACGTGTGCTGGCGGATGGCGGCGCTGGCCGCCGCCGACACCATCGGCGTGGCCGACGTCGATACCGCGCTCAACCGCGCGCGAGGCCGCCGCGGCAGCGCCAGCAGTGCCGATCCCGGGCAATGGGAGGCGATGTTGTCGGAGTGGGCACGCCGGCAGCTCGGCGAGGGCGTGGAGGGGCTGCATGCGCAGGTGCGCGAGCGGGTCGACCATGCCCTGCTGGAAGCGGCGCTGCAGATCACCCATGGCCGTCGCGCCGAAGCCGCCGCTCGCCTGGGCCTTGGCCGCAATACCCTTACCCGCAAGCTGGGCGCCGGACGCCGCCGCGGGGGCCATTGAACGGCCCCTGCACGCGATCCTCGCGCCCGCTTGCCGAACCGTTGATCCGTCATGGACGATGCCGTCCTTAGTGTTATCTGCAAGGAGTCCTAGATGCGTCTGTCCTTTGCCATCCTGCCGTTGTCCGCCGCCGTGCTGCTGTCTGCCTGTGGCAGTGCGCCGAAGAAGGCCGAACCCACCCCGCCACCGCCGGTCGCGGTCAGTGCCGCCCGGCAGGCCGAGGCCAATCTGGCGCCAGCCTCGGCCAGCATCGTCAGTGGCCGCATCGCGCTGATGGTGGAGCCCGGCGGCATCCACATCACCGGCCTGGTCGGTGGCCTGCAGCCGATGCAGCAGGCCGGTTTCCACATCCACGAGCGTGGCGACTGCAGCGCGGTGGACGCCAGCAGTGCCGGCAATCACTTCAACCCCGGTGGCGCCGCGCATGGCCGTGCCGGCACCGGCAAGCATCACCTGGGCGACATGGACAATCTGCGTGCCGACGCCCAGGGCCGCGCCAACGTCGACATCCACCTCAAGGGCGTTACCCTTGGCGGAGGCGCCGCCACCGATATCGCCGGACGTGCACTGGTCGTGCATGCCAACGCCGACGACTATCGCAGCCAGCCCGCCGGCAATGCCGGCGTCCGCATCGCCTGTGGCGTGATCCGGGTCGTCCGCTGATCACTGCAGGCATCATCCAGGGAGAGAATCCAATGCGTCTGATCCACACTTCGCTGTTTGCGGCCATCGCCGCGCTGGGCCTGGCGGCCTGCGGCCAGCAGCCGGCCGCTCCGCAGGCTGAAACGCCGCCGGCAGCACCGGCTGACGGCGCCACCACCGAACCGGCCGCCGCGCCGGCACCGGCGGCTGCACCGGCGGGCGATGCCTCGGCCAGCGCCGAACTGGCACCGACCCAGGGCAACGAGGCCAAGGGCAGCGTCACCTTCAAGGTGGTCGACGGCAAGGTCCACGTCACTGGCCAGATCACCGGCCTGAAGCCGGGCAGCGAGCACGGCTTCCACATCCACGAAAAGGGCGACTGCAGCGCGCCGGACGGCATGAGTGCCGGCGGCCACTTCAACCCGGGCCACCAGGATCACGGCAACGTCGCCACCGATCCGCACCACGGCGGCGACATGCCCAACATCAAGGCCGACGACAAGGGCGTGGCCACCATCGACGGCCCGGTGTCGAGCAACGTCAACATCGGCAAGGGTGACGACTTCGACATCATCGGCCGCGGCCTGATCGTCCACGCCGATGCGGACGACTACAAGACCCAGCCGACCGGCAACGCCGGCGCGCGCCTGGCCTGTGCGGTGATCCAGAAGGCTCCGTAAGGGAGGTCCTGCTGGACATGGAAAACGCCGGCGCAGGCCGGCGTTTTTCCTTGCGTCGCTTCCTGTAGAGCCGAGCCCATGCTCGGCTGCGTTTCCGGCGCCCTGAGCCGAGCGTGGGCTCGGCTCTACAACACGCCGCGGCCCCCCTTCCCGTCAGCGTGCCAGCAGCTCGCGCGCGTCCTGGCCGGCCTCGCAGTGCACGAACAGCACCGGCACGCCGTGCGCTTCCAGCACCGCAGCCATCTGCCGCTGGCGCATCAGGAACTGCTCGTAGATGCCCTTCAGGCGGTCGCAGTCGTTCTTGCCGTGGTTGTAGTGCGCGCACCAGCCGGCCGGGTCGAACAGCGCCATGCGTGCCTCGCCATGGGTATAGCGCAGCAGCGGCTCGGGCGCGGCATTGAGCCACTCGTCCTCGCCCGGCGCCATGATCGCGGTCTCGATCAGCGGCCACAGCGCGGCCAGGCCCTGGTTGTCGTACTGCATCGACATCATCGCGGCCAGGTCGTTCACGGTGAAGTAGCGCGCATGCTCGACGCGGGCACCGAAGCTGTTCTGCGCCATCAGCGCAGTATCGGCATGCGCCATGCCGTTGGCCAGCAGCGTGTCTTCCAGCGCCTCGGACACGGCATGGGTGGTGGCCACATCACTCCCGGTCAGCAGGAATGGCACCACGCGCAGGCCGCCTCCCACCAGGGTCGCATCGGCCTGGAACGGCAGCGGCACATCACCTTCGGCATCGGTGCCGAACGCCAGCAGGCGCGGGCCCTGGTGGCGGCCCGGGGCACGCATCTGCAGTTCTTCCAGGCGGCGATGGATCGGCCAGCCCGGGCGCAGTACTTCGGCCGGGTCGAAATGCGCGGCGGCGAACACCAGGTCCAGCTCGGCCACCTGCGGCACCAGCTTGGACAGGTCGCGGCCGACGCGTTCGGCCAGTTCACCGGCTTGTTCAGCGCTGAGCACCGCCTGGCGGGGGATTTCACCGCCGGCCAGTTCCAGGGCCAGCACGCCAAGGGCATTCATCGCGGGGTCGGGTTTGCTCATGGTTCCACGGTTGGCCCATCACAGGGCGGCAGCTACACTTGCCTCCATTATGCCTGCTCCGTCGTGCAGGCCATGTTGCAGACACCCTCATCCATGCCAGGTATCTCCATGCCCAATGCTCGTCCCGTCGCCATCCTCGGTGGCGTCCGCATTCCGTTCTGCCGCCAGAACACCGCGTATTCGGATGTCGGCAACCTCGGCATGTCGGTCCGTACGCTGGGTGCGCTGGTCGAACGTTTCGGCCTGCACGGCCAGCAGCTGGGCGAAGTGGCGATGGGTGCGGTGATCAAGCACTCCAGCGACTGGAACCTGGGCCGTGAAGCCACGCTGTCCTCCGGCCTGTCGCCGCTGACCCCGGGCATCACCTTGCAGCGCGCCTGCGGCACGTCGCTGGACAGCATCATCACCGTTGCCAACAAGATCGCGCTGGGCCAGATCGAATCGGGCATCGGCGGCGGTTCGGACACCACCTCCGACGTGCCGATCGTCTATGGCAAGAAGCTGCGCGCGCGCCTGCTGGCCGCCAACCGTGCCAGGAGCACCGGCGACAAGATCCGCGCGCTCACTGCCGGCTTCAAGTTCTCCGAGCTCAAGCCCGAGTTCCCGGGCGTGGCCGAGCCGCGCACCGGCAAGAGCATGGGCGACCACTGCGAGGACATGGCCAAGGAGTGGAACATCTCGCGCGACTCGCAGGACGAGTGGGCGGTGTCGTCGCACAAGAAGCTGGCTGCAGCCTATGAGCGTGGCTTCTTCAACGACCTGATCGCACCGTTCCGTGGCGTCGAGCGTGACAACATCCTGCGCCCGGATACCTCGCTGGAGAAGCTGGCCACGCTGAAGCCGGCGTTCGACAAGGTCTCCGGCCGCGGCACGCTGACCGCCGCCAACTCCACCCCGCTGACCGACGGTGCTGCCGCGGTGCTGCTGGCCAGCGAGGAGTGGGCGCGTGCCCACGGCCACGAGCCGCAGGCCTATCTGCGTGATGCGCATGTCTCTGCGGTGGACTTCGTGCATGGCGAAGGCCTGCTGATGGCGCCGACCGTGGCTGTGCCGGAGATGCTCAAGCGCAATGGCCTGACCCTGCAGGACTTCGACATCTACGAGATCCACGAAGCCTTCGCTGCGCAGGTGCTGTGCACCCTGCGTGCGTGGGAGAGCGAGGATTACTGCCGCAACCGCCTGGGCCTGGATGCGCCGATGGGCCGCATCGACCCGGACAAGATCAACCTGCTGGGCTCGTCGCTGGCCACCGGGCACCCGTTCGCCGCCACCGGTGCACGCGTGATCGCCACCGCAGCCAAGCAGCTGGCCGAACGCGGCGGTGGCCGTGCGCTGGTGTCGATCTGCACCGCCGGCGGCATGGGCGTGGTAGCGATCGTCGAGCGCTGATCGCGCGGAATGCGCGCTGGACCTGCTTTGGTAGATGCCGACCTTGGTCGGCCGTGAAGCGGCATCGTTCGGACGATGCCCAGCGCCAACCGAGGTTGGCGACATTGCGCACATGAAAACGCCGCCCGATGGGCGGCGTTTTTGTTGTTGCTCCAGTGGGTGCCGACCGTTGGTCGGCACACTGCAGCAGCCATCACGGCAACCGCGGGTTGCCGAATTCGTCGCGCTCTTCGTTGGCGTCATATACCGGCGGCTGTGCGGCGGTGGGCTGCTCTTCCACCGTGGCACGCAGCGGCGCCTCGGTGCCCCGCACCAGTTCCCTGCTGTCCTCGCCGCGCTGCAGGCGCAGCGCATTGGCCAGGCACTGTGCCGCCAGCGCGTGTTCGCCACGCTGCGCGAACAGTTCGCCCAGTGCTTCCCACGCCGGTGCACCCGCGCCAGCGGCAATGGCCTCGTGCAGGAACGCATCGGCGGCATCCCATTGCTGCTGGCCCAGGGCCACGCGGCCCTGCGCCAGGCGCAGCGCGGTCGAGCCGTCGTGCACGTTGCGCCAGCGCGCCAGATTGGCCTGGCGCGTGGCCAGGCGCTCGGCCGGCAGGCGGCCATACAGCGCCACCAGTTCATCGTCCCAACGCTGGTCCAGTGCCTGCTCCAGTGCCAGCAGCGCCGGCTCATCCCAGTCCAGGGCCACGGCGCGGCTGGCGTAGGCGCCCACCACGTCCGGAGTGGGGCGCAGCGCCTTCGGCGTGGCTTCCCACTGCGCGGCCAGCGCGTTGACGTCGGCCGCTTCCAGCAGTGCCTGTGCGGCCAGGCGCGCTTCCAGTTCGCTGTTCGCGTCGGCCGGAAGCACCTTGCTCTGGCGCAGCGCACCCAGCTGGCCATACGCCTCGTGGGCGCGGCCGGCCTGTGCCAGCGCTTCGGTACGCAGCCACAGGCCGCGCGGCGGCAGCGGCTGGATTGCCGCTACGTCCAGTGCGTTGATCGCATCCACCGGCAGATCGCGCGCCAGCAGCTGTTCGGCGCGCAGCAGCGCCTGCAGGGTGGCATCACTTTCGCCCAGGCGCTGCAGCAGCGCCTCTCCGGCGGGGCCGTCGGCGCGTGCCTGCGCACTGCGCACGGCATTGGCCAGCGCCACCGCGCTCACTTCCGGGTCCTTGGCAGCACCGTCCAGCAGCTTCTCCGCACGCTGCCACTGCCCGTGCTCATAGGCCTGCAGGCCGTCGATCAGGCGCACCCGGCCCTGCTTGCGGCGGTAGCGGCCCCAGGCACGGAACGGCGCGGCGATCAGGCTCCACAGCAGCCACAGCACCAGCACCGTGATCACTGCCAGCAGCGCCACCTTCGGCAGATTGCTGTGGTAGTCGTAGCCGCCATAGCGCAGGGTCACCTCGCCAAAGCGGTTCAGGTCATCGGCGCCGAGCCATTGCGCGGCGACCACGCCGATGGCCACGGCCAGCAACAGCACGACCAGGGATTGCAGGGGTTTCATGCGGGTTTACCTCCGGTCGGTCTGGGTGCGCAGTTGTTGCAGGGTGCTGCCAAGAACAGCGTCGCTGGCCTGCAGCGGAAGTTCGCGCAAGGCCTTCAGTTCAGCACGTTGCGCGCGCAGGGCTGGTGAATCCGGCCAACGCCGCTGTGCCCAGTGCTCCACGCGGTCCAATGCGGTATTGCGGCCTGCGCGGTCGCCGCGCTCGATGGCGGCACGTGCCAATGTCAGTTCCAGCTGCAGCGCATCGTCGGCGTTGCGCTGTTCGGCGGCGGTCAGCGGGCCGTTCTGGCGGCTCGGGGTGATGTCCACGAACGGTGCCAGCGTGGCCTGCCACCAGGACTTGGCAGTGCTGCTGCCGGTCGCGCCGCTGACCTGCGAAGGCAGGCCCTGCAGTGCACGGGCCACAGCATCCAGGCGCTGCAGTGCCTGCACACGCGGGCCGCTGCCGAGCGCATCCAGTGCCTCGCGCTCCTGCACCAGCGCCTGGCGCAGGTTCAGGCCATCGGTATCGGGCAATTCAGCCAGTGCGGTGGCGGCCTGTGCATACAGACGGCGTGCGCCGTCCACATCGTCGGCGTAGTTCAAGCGCTGCGCGGCCTGGGTCAGCAGCAGCTCGGCCTCATCGCGCTGCACCGCCTGGCGGCCCTGGTTGGCGCTGTCGGCCAGCTTGGCCAGGTTTTCCTCCAGCAACGCGCTGCGCTGCGAGAGTCCCAGCATCTCGTCGCGCAGCACGCGGTTGGTGGTCGCTGCGTCCTGCAGGCGCTGGCTGGTCGCGCGCTGGTCACGGCGCAGCGCATCCAGCGTGGCCTCCAGCCCCTGCAGCTGTACGGCCGTGGTCTGTGCCTGGGCTTCCTGCTGGTGCTGTTGCTGCTGCCAGACGTACCAGCCGGCATAGCCGCCCGCGCCGAGCACGACCACAGCGGCCAGCGGCAGCAGCCAACGCACGGGTCGATGGGGTGGGGGAGCGGGCGGAGTGTCGTTCATCGGGCTTCCTTGTCGGCAGCGTCGCCGGTCGGGTGCCGGCAGGCCGCGTTGTGCACAGCATCACTGTTGCCGACCACAGCGGCAAGCGTGATCCACGTCCCTGTTCAGGTCGCTGCCGGGCCGGTGAGCGTGGCGTGTGCAGCGGCCACCAGCTGCACAGCGGTGGGGCCGGCGCTGCGCGTGATGCGCTGCAGGCCGAGCGCCTGCGCCTGTTCGCCGAGGCGGTCACTGGCGACCACCACGCGGGCGTGCGCCCGCAGGCGCTGCTGCCAGGCCGGCGCAAGCTGCTGCCAGAAATGCTGCAGTGCTTCGCCACTGCTCACCGCCAGCACCCACGGCTGCGCTGAATGCGCCAATCGAGCCAGCGCGCGCGGGGGCAGGCGCAGCAGGCGGCGCCGGTAGACGTCGGCACGCTCGATCGTGGCGCCCGCCACCTGCAGTTGCGCGGCGATCAGCCCGCGCCCGCCGGGCGCGGTCACCAGGCCGATGCGCAGGCCCTGCACGTCGGCCAGCGCCGGCAGCGCGAGCAGCCCCTCGCTGTCCATCCGCTGCGGCGCATGCACTTCGCCGGCGCCCAGCGCCTGCAGCGCACGCGCCGTGCCTTCGCCCACGGTCAGCCACGGGCTGCACTGCGCATCGGCCAGCGGCAGCAGTGCCGCCGCCGCGGCGACAGCAGCCGGGCTGGTGAACACCACCCGATCGCAGTTCAGCGCGCGTTGCAGCTGGCACACCACAGGCGTGCCATGCAGGCGCTGCAGGCGCCAGGGTGCCAAGGCCAGAACATCCCCGCCCAGCCCAGCAACGGCGCGGCGCAGCGCCGTATTCTGGCCCTGCGGGCGCAGCGAGATCAGGGTCCAGTGCGCGCCGGAACGGGTGGCGCCAGTGGGTATCGTATGGTCGACCATTGCCTGCATTATGCGGGCCCTTCGTTGTCGTGGTCGCTGCTCCGATGTCCGTTGATGCCCTGACTTCCTCGTTGGCCGCCCTGCAGGACGTGCTGGACTGCATGCCGGCGGTGCGCGCCATGCAGATCCGCCTCGATGGTTATGCCGACGGCGTGCTGCGCATCACCGCGCCGCTGGCCGCCAACGTCAACGACAAGGGCAACGCCTTCGGCGGCAGCCTGGCCTCGGTGCTGACCCTGTCCGGCTGGGCGCTGGTCAGCCTGCGCCTGCGCCTGGCCGGCCACGATGCCGAGGTCTATGTGGCCGACAGCAACCTGCGCTACCTGGCGCCGGTCTACGAAGACCTGCACGCCCACGCCGAAGCGGCCGAAGCCAGCGGCTGGGATGCCTTCCTGAATACCTTCCGGCAGCGCCGCAAGGCCCGCATCAGCATCATCGCCACCCAGCCCGGTGCCGATGGCAAGCCCGCCGCCGAGTTCAGCGGTCGCTTTGTTGCCTTCGCCAAAGGGTAGGATGGCAGGCTGACGTTCTGGGGAAACCACCGATGCGCCGCCTCATCCAGTTCCTGATGTGTTCCCTGCTGCTGGCCAGCGCCGTGGCCTCGGCCGACGACCTGAGCCGCAAGCAGCGCAAGCTGCTGGAAGAGACCCAGGTCGCCTATGGCGCCACCATCCGCTGGGGCAGCATGGACGATGCCATCGGCTACCTCGACCCCAAGCTGCGCAAGGAAAAGCCGCCGACCGAGTTCGAGCTCAACCGTTACGCGCAGCTGCGCGTGTCGTCCTACCGCGAGCGCAGCAGCGCCTCGCTGGACGGTGGCCTGGTCGAGCGCCGGGTCGAAATCGGGGTGATCAACCAGAACACCCAGGCCGAGCGCACCGTGGTCGTGGTCGAGCGCTGGCGCTGGGACCCCGGGGCCAAGCGCTGGTGGCAGACCGCCGGCCTGCCGGACCTGTGGAAGGGGCAGTGACGGGCCGCGTCCGGCTTGTGCGACAATCGGCGCCCGCTTAATCGACCCGTGACCTGAGTGAATTACGAAGAGTTGCTGGCCTTTGCAGGCCGAAACCCGATGCTGTCCGCGGCCCTGGTCGGCCTGACCGTGGCCATCATCGTCACCGAGATCCGCCGCCTGTTCCGGGGCTTCAAGGGCATCAAGCCCGCCGAACTGACCCAGCTGATCAACGCGGGCGGCACGGTGGTGGTCGACCTGTCGGCCAGCGGTGACTTCGAGAAGGGCCACATTGCCGGCAGCCGCAATGCCCAGGCCAGTGCCTTCGGCCCGGAAAACAAGCTGGTGGCCAATGCCAAACAGTCGCCGGTGGTGCTGGTGTGCCGCAGCGGCAACGCTTCGGAAACCGCCGCCAAGGCACTGAAGAAGGCCGGTTTCGAGAAGGTCTACGTGCTCGACGGCGGCATTCCCGCCTGGCAGCAGGCCGAACTGCCGCTGGTCAAGGGCCGCAACTGATTGTCGCAGGCGGCGGGTCCGGCCTTGTATGGGCCTGATCCCGCCCCCATCGCAGTAGTTCGACCATCGTTTTCATTGCATTCACCTGGAGTTACTGGAAATGTCCGAAGAGATCACCAACGGCGCCGCTGCGCCGGTCGATGCCGCTACCGGCCCCGCTTTCACCGTCGAGAAGATCTACGTCAAGGACGTCTCCTTCGAGTCGCCGAACGCCCCGACCATCTTCAACGACCAGGTGCAGCCGGAGCTGCAGCTGAACCTGAACCAGCAGGTGCAGCGCCTGGGTGAGAACGCCTTCGAAGTCGTGCTGGCCGTGACCCTGACCTGCCAGGCCGGTGAGCGCACCGCCTACGTGGCCGAAGTGAAGCAGGCCGGCGTGTTCGGCCTGGTCGGCCTGGACCCGCAGTCGATCGACGTGCTGCTCGGCACCCAGTGCCCGAACATCCTGTTCCCGTACGTGCGCCAGCTGATCAGCGACCTGATCCAGGCCGGCGGCTTCCCGCCGTTCTTCCTGCAGCCGATCAACTTCGAAGGCCTGTACGCAGAAACCCTGCGCCAGCGCCAGGAGCAGGGCGACGCACCGTCGCTGGCTGACTCCGAGCCGGCCGGCAACGCCTGATCCCTGCCGACGTCACGGATGAGCACTCCCGCTGACAAGATCGCCGTGCTCGGTGCCGGTTCCTGGGGAACCGCACTGGCCAGCCTGCTCGCACGGCACGGTCACCCGACCGTGCTGTGGGGGCGCGATGCCGCCGTGGTCGAGGCCATCGACCAGCGCCACGAGAACCCGCGTTACCTGCCGGGCATCCCGCTGCCGGACAGCCTGCGTGCCACCACCGACCTTGCGTCGGCCGTGGAAGGCGCCGCCTGGATCCTGGTGGTGACGCCGTCGCATGCATTCAGCGAAACCGTGCGTGCGCTGGCGCCGCTGCGTCCGGCCGGTGCCGGCGTGGCGTGGGCGACCAAGGGCTTTGAACCGGGTTCGGGCCGCTTCCTGCATGAAGTGGCGCGCGAAGTACTGGGTGAAGACGTGCCGCTGGCCGTCGTCACCGGGCCGTCGTTCGCCAAGGAAGTGACCCAGGGCCTGCCGACCGCGATCACCGTGCATGGCGACGTGCCCGAGTTCGCGCAGACGGTGGCTGAGGCGATGCATGGCCCGGCGTTCCGCGCCTACACCGGCGACGACATGGTCGGTGCCGAGCTGGGCGGTGCGATGAAGAACGTGCTGGCCGTGGCCACCGGCGTGGCCGACGGCATGCAGCTGGGCCTCAACGCCCGCGCTGGCCTGATCACCCGCGGCCTCAACGAGATGCTGCGCCTGGCCGCTGCGATCGGTGCCAAGCCGGAAACGCTGATGGGCCTGGCCGGCCTCGGCGATCTGGTGCTGACCTGCACCGGCGACCTGTCGCGCAACCGCCGCCTGGGCCTGGCCCTGGGCCGTGGCCAGACGCTGCAGGATGCCGTGCGCGAAATCGGCCAGGTGGTCGAGTCGGTGCAGACCGCCGACGAAGTGATGCGACAGGCGCGCCGTCATGGCATCGACCTGCCGATCTCCGACCGCGTGCGTGCCGTGCTGCATGGCGAGCAGACCCCGGAAGATGGCCTGCGCGCACTGCTGGCGCGGGAACAGAAACCGGAATATCCGGACACGCTGTTCAAGTAAACCGAAAACCCCGGCCCCGCGCCGGGGTTTTTTCATTTCACCATGACTCCAGCACCGAACTTTGCTGGACTACGCCGAAGCTCGATACAGCAGGTTTATCAATCACTTAGGTGAGTTCAACATATGCCGGTGCTTTCCGAAATCTGACCCAACTTCCCGGCTGGTGGCCCCTATAAGGCTCTTGGGAATCGGGTCTTTCCGAGGAGTCATCATGGCGAAGATCAAGCTCACCAAGTCCGCAGTCGATGCGGCACAACCCCAGGCGCAGGCCGTCGAACTCAGGGACACCCTGGTGCCCGGCTTCTTGTGCAAGATTACACCAGCGGGCCGCAAGGTGTTCATGCTCCAGTACCGGACGAACGCCGGGGAGCGCCGCAAGCCTGCCTTGGGCCTCTACGGGGAATTGACCGTTGAACAGGCCCGTTCGCTGGCGCAGGAATGGCTGGCCCAGGTGCGCCGGGGCGGCGACCCGGCCGCCGACAAGGCAGCGGCCCGATCTGCCCCTACCGTTGCGGAGTTGTGCAAGAAGTTCATGGAGGATCACTCCAAGCAGCGCAACAAGCCCAGCACGCAGGTCGGCTACCAGAAGTGCATCAATAACAACATCATCCCGATGCTGGGCCGCATGAAGGTGCAGGACGTGAAGCGCCCGGACGTGGCGACGATGATGAAAAAGATGGCCCACAAGCCGGCCGACGCAAACCGCACGTTCAGCGTGATGCGCAAGATGTTCAACCTGGCCGAAGTGTGGGGCTACCGGCCCGACGGCACCAACCCATGCCGCCACGTCCCGATGTACCCCAACGGCAAGGCCACCCACCTCATCAGCGACGAGGAAATGGGCAAGCTGTTCCGGTATCTCGAATATCTCGAAACCGATGGGCTGGGTCTGGATCATGCCGTCCTGCCACTGGCGATCCGGTTGCAATTCGAGTTCGCCGGTCGGCGCTCCGAGATTGTCTCGCTCCAATGGGATTGGGTCGATCTGGAGAACCGGCGCGTGGTCTGGCCGGACAGCAAGACCGGCGGCATGTCCAAGCCATTGAGCGAGGAAGCCTATCGGCTGCTGTCCACTGCGCCCCGCCAAGACGGATGCCCGTATGTGTTCCCGTCACCGAACCATCCGGGGCAGCACATGACCACGGGCGAGTATTACGGCGGCTGGACGCGCATCCTCAAGCGCGCCGGCGTGTCCCATGTGGGCACGCACGGCATCCGCCACCGCTCGGCGACCGACATTGCCAACTCGGGCATCCCCGTCAAGGTCGGCATGGCGCTGACGGCGCACAAGACCGTGGCGATGTTCATGCGCTACGTCCACACCGAGGACAAGCCGGTGCGCGAAGCGGCCGAACTGGTGGCGAGCCGGCGGCAGGCGATCACCGGCGCATCGCGTCCGGCAGAGGCGACGGCGTGACTGGCGATCATGTTCCTGCCTTGCACGCTCCGATTGTCGTGTCGCTGTCACGACAATCGGGCGTGCCGCCCCTTGTGGGGCGGCCTCACCATGCCATCTTGAAAAGTGTGCCCGTTACGGGTACAGTTTGGAGGTCGATATGACGCGCATCCTCAAGCGCAAGGACTTTGCGCGATGGCAGTTGGGCGAGAAGCTGCCCGATGCCGCCTTGTGCAAGGCGGTTCAAGAGATGGAAAGCGGTCTGATCGACGCGGACTTGGGCGGCTTCCTCTACAAGAAGCGGGTAGCCCGCCCTGGTGGTGGCAAGAGCGGCGGCTATCGCACGCTGGTGTCGGCCAAGATCGGCAGCCGCTATGTGTTCCTGCATGGGTTCCCCAAGAGCGACAAGGCGAACATCACGCAGGACGAGAAGAAGGCGCTGCAATTTGCCGGCAAGGTGTTCTTGGAACTGTCCGCCGAAGCCTTGTCGAAGGCGTTGCAGTCGGGTGTTTTACTGGAGGTGCATTGTGAGCAAGATCATTGAATCGCTGCGCGGCGACCTGGCGGCGCTCCAAGAAGTCGGAGCGATCAGCAAGGTGACGATGCGCGAGTTCGACGCGATTTGCCCGCCGCCGGTGCGGGAGTTCGGCGCTGCTGACATCAAGCGCCTGCGTGAAGGTTTGAAGTTCAGCCAGCCGGTGTTCGCGCTACACCTGCATACCTCGGCCTCGACCGTGCGCAAGTGGGAGCAAGGCGAGACTCGCCCGGCCGGCCCGGCGCTCAAGCTGCTCAACGTCATTGCCGACAAGGGCTTGCAGGCCATCATTTGATGCCTGCTATACGCCATCCAAGTGAGTCTTGCGCCCCTGCTCGACCTTATTGCTCAGGCCAATCTTCCGGGACAAGCGCAGGTGGCTTAGTCCACGGCTGTTCAATTAAGGCGGCCTGGAACCAGTCATCTCGAAGGTTCGCGTGTTCTGTGATGATCAGTTGGAAGCCCGGGACTTCTTCCTGAGTGAATTTCAGTAATAGCTCGAACAGCCGGCGGACTGCATTGAGATCTGCATCCGCTTCGGTCTTCTGCACCGATCCGTCGGCTTCCTTGTAGACCTGCTCAGAAGGAAAATAGACTTGAGTCGGCTGGTCGATCAGCAGGAACTGCGGAATTGGGCGATTGTTCTTGGCGGCAAACCGATGCAAAGCCAACAAAGCTGACAGGTGATATGCCAAATGGTTTTCACCGCCGCCTGTCCGGCTCATCGGAACCGGGCGATCTGGCCGATCAAAGATGATCGTCATCTGGCTGAGATCTAGTCGTGCAGGATACGGGCCGAACTCGGCGTTGAATGCCTGAGTGTATTGGCTCAACTGCGCAGAGATGTTGTTCAGTATTGATGCCAAGCGCTCGTTGCTGTCATCGGCCCCGATTTGACCCTCAAGTTGCTCCACTTTGAACTTAAGACGGCGATTTTCTGCTTCTAGCCGAACAAGATCTTCGTTCGGGAGCAGAGTTTCCAAGAAAAGACTGATCCGCCCAACGACACGCGCGGCTGCATTATTGCGAGTACCCATCTGGGCAATGACTTCATTCGCAGAGATCGCGGCCGAAAGCTCTGCTTCCTTCTGTCTGACGGCACTCGCAATTTCATCCACTTTGCCAGTCAGTTCAGCCAGATAGGCTTCGAGCTTTGGGCGCTGGCCTGTGGCAATGCGCAACTCCTTATCGAGCGACGACAACTCGCCAAGCAGAACAGCGGCAATTGGGGATTCAAGCGCAAGATTTTGTTCGCTGAACGGCCATTGCCATTCGCCCGTTTCTGGGTTCTTTGGCAGTGCCTTGATTGACGCAAGTCGATCAAGCTGTTCAACGGCCTCGCTTTCGTAGCCACCAGCTCTCTTGGCGAATTGTCGCGCTGAGTCGATCCGAGTTTGAACATCGCGGCGATCTTTGCGCAACTGACTAAGTTCGTCTTCGAGTCGAGAAATCCTGCTCCCGTCGTCGTCGTCAGGAAGGGATTCTGGCTTCCACAACAGAGACAACCTCAACTCTTCTATGATTCCGTCCGCACTGGGGTTCCTCTCAGTTTTGCCGATAATGCCGACTGTCTTGGCTTCGGAGTAGAGGCCGACGGCTTTCTCGTGAGACGTGTCAACCGCCACACGTGCTTGTTCTAGCTGCTTCGTATTGATCCGCAATTCCCGCTGCGCCACGCGCAGCTTGGATTCCAACTCGTAGCGATCATGAGAGGAAACGCCAAGCAGAATAGGGAGAGTGTCTCGGATAGCCTGAGGTTGGAACTGCTCGTTCTGTCGATAGAAAAGCTGATCCTTGTTGGCGACAAGTCCTTGCTTCTGGAAAAGATAATAAAACGTGTGCTTGACGTTCGCATCGAAACTTTCCCTGCTATGTTCGAGAGCGACATCAGTTCGGTTTTCAGGGATTCCGAGCAGCCGAGACAACAACTCGACGATGGCATCATCGTCGGTGTTGACCGCCAGTTCATTGAATTCCGGCACTTGCAACTGTCCTCCACGACGGAGCATCACAGTGCTGCAACTGGCGGCCCCGGCGGCTGGCGTCGGCTTCGCTACAAGAACCTGTTCGTTTGCGAACTGGTAGATCACGGCGAACCAAGCCACTTTGTCGCGGATGATTCCTTCGGGGACGTTGAACGAGGATCGTCCCATGCAGTACTCAATGATTTCGGAGAGCGCGGACTTGCCAGTTGAAGATCGGCCGGTAATGACGTTGAGTCCGTCCACTCTGAATTGAAGGTCCCGGCGTTGGCCGTCGTGGCTGTAGATATGAATGGAACTGATCTTCATGGGCGAATTCCGAAAGTCGTGTAAACAGTCACTCGGTCAGCGATGCGTGCAAATTCTCTCCCGACGATACGCGCCACTCGTTGGCAGGAGACGGTCTCGTCAGTTCCTTTGATGGTCTTACGCACTTTGTCGGGTACAGTCTGAATGCGCCCATCCTCAGCGACAATGAGGCAACCTCGTTCCATCAACAGGCCGAACCCTTCGAGGGCGTAGGGCAACATCTGGGCTGCTCGATCAGGGAAACCAACCATAATTTGCTGATTTTTTTCCGCAGTCTTCAGCAGATAGCTGCGCGAACTGCCGGCGATGACCTCGCGTGAATCCTTGTGAAGACACAGAGGAAGCACTAGCAACGACAGCGAGAATGGCATTCCTCTCGTATCTTCTTCTTCATAACCCTGCAAGGCGCGAAACAGGACAAGGCCGCAAAAGGCCGGATTAAAAAGATTTCGTATTTCAATAGGGCGTCGATCCCAGCGTTTCACTTGGCTACCTCCAACAACGTGCCGAGGCGTTCAATGAATCGCGGGTGCCAATAGACCTTTGGCTCTGGCCTTGAATCCGCCAGTATGTGGAAACTGCCACGCACTACGTAGGACTCGGTCACACGCGCACGAATGCGGAGAGATTCGATTTTTCCGGTCTCGAATTCTGCCCAGTTGTAGAGTGTTTTTCCAGCTTGCAGCAGTGCATCCTCGGCGCTGTCATCGTCCAATGCCTCGAAGGCAACGTCGCGGTAGCGACCCCACTCGTCGGCAAGGCGATCTTCATACTCCTCGACTTCGCCAGATATCAGCAGGTTCTCACGTGCCCAGGCGGATCGCTGCTCAAATGCCCTGTAGTAGTCCAAAATCGCACTTCTGATCCGATTCGAGGAGATGCCGATCTCACGTAGCTGCGCCACGAACAATCGCGGATCGTTATCGGTGTCGATGTCGCCAGCAGGTACTTTCCCGCGGAAGGTAATGGGGAGGTTGTCCGACTTGTATTCCTCTGTAAAAGCAGACAACTTGTCCGAAACCTCATATCCGAAGATTCCTTCCTCTTTGCTGCCAATTAATTGTTTGATGACTGCGTCGTTCCACCAACCTTCAAGTCGCTCAAAAACAAAATCTCGATGCTCGCGTCGGACGCTTCGCATGTGCTTGTCCTTGATGGACGCTGGAATGTCCTCAATGCGCGGACTGCCATCAAGGATCAAAATGCGCTCAAGGAAATCTTGCTTCTCGGCGTCGTTCAGTTCGTGAAATTCCTTGGCGATTTCGCCAATGAGGGCGGATTTTGACTTGCCAATGGCTACTTCTGCCAACTCGGACAATGAAGTCGGATCAGCCACTGCACCGGATTGGGTCGGCTGGAATCTCTTGAGAAACGAGTCGTCCGAAACCGTGCCTGTTGTGAACAGGAAGAATCGGAGGTTGGACACACTACGACCGTCACGCTTATACCGTGCGAGCCAGATACGAACTGACTTCCAGAAGTCCGTGGAGAGATCAGTGAGGCGATCACCGATGGCTTTGTGCTTGAGAGAGGCCAACGACTTGCCCCCTTCGCCGTTCAGGAAGTCTAGGTCGTCATCCTTCTCGAAGAAGACGGCAGTGTCCTCGGGTAGCTGCAACAAGTGAAGCAGGGCAAGGCGCGCTTGGTAGATGTATCCCAAGCCCTGCTCTCCGGCGGAGTACTTGTCTGTAGTGGCCTTCGCCATGCCCAGCTCCTTTTATAGATCTATTGGCGGGGCTCCGAACGGTAAGACACCGGATGGTGAGCAGTTCTCGACGCCCAATATGGAGTCGAGATGTCTCCTCCCGGTGGCTGTGACCATAGATCCGAGGTGCCCCTGCCTCTGAAAAAAGATAGTAACAAATAAAAACTGTGACTCACTCGATTGATAGGGCTCTTGAGGCTATGTAAGTGCCGTAGTAGTGCTTCAAAAGAATGACTTCATAGCGTCCCGGCGTGCCGCCGTCGGGTTCTCGGGCTGCGCCCCACGCTTCATGCCGAATCGCGGTCGTCCGGCTTTGACCCCTGACGCCTTCGGCCCATGTGGGCCTGCGCGCTTCGCTTGCCAAAAGCGGGTGTGTGCAGTGGGTAGGGTGTGGGCGGTCTTGCTGTTCCCTTCACCGTATCACGGCGTTCTCGCCGTCAATGACTTCGCGTGCTCGCACGCTTGCGGCCTGTCGGCCGTCTTCGATCCCTGACTGCTTGCGCTGCGCCGTGCTGGCCACGGTTCCGGGCAATTCCGCCCGTGCAACCGGAGCATGGTCATGTCGCAACTTTCTCTCTCTTCCTTCGATTCCGTTCTGATGGTGCGTAGCGCGCGTGGGTGCTACCAGCCGGCCTCTGCCGATCAGATCCTTGAAGCCGCACGCCTGGTCATCGACCAGAAAATGCCGCGCGGCGAATCCTTTACATCACCGATGGCGGTAAAGGAGTATCTGGGCACCAAGCTGGCGTGCCTGGAACATGAAGTCTTCGCGGTGCTGTTCCTCGATACGCAGCATCGGCTGATCGAGTACAGCGAGCTGTTCCGGGGCACCATCGACATTGCATCGGTGTACCCGCGTGAAGTCCTCAAAGAAGCGCTGCGGCTCAATGCAGCGGCGGTCATCATCTCCCACAACCATCCAAGCGGGAATCCCGAGCCAAGCGCAGCCGACGAGTCGCTGACGAAGCGGCTTCGGGAGGCGTTGTCGATGGTGGATGTGCGCGTACTGGATCACATCATCGTCGGCGGCACGAGAACGACATCATTTGCCGAACGTGGTCTGATCTGATCCTGGGGGCTTCGGCCCCTTTTTGCTGCGTCCACTGGCCGCTCAGGCCATTGCCCGCAACCATGCCAGCAAGTCCGCCTGCGGGCCGTCGGGCTGCAAGGGCTGCGGCGACAGCAGGCAGTAGCGCGAACCGTCCTCGACAAAGCCCAGCGGCGCTGTCAGCACACCGCTGTCAAGGTCGTCGCGCACCAAGTGCCAAGGGCCGATCGCCACGCCCAGACCGGCCACCGCCGCCTGCAGGCTGAAATAGAAGTGCTCGAAGGTTTGCTCCGGCGCGTCCGGCACGGGCTGGCCTGCGGCTGCGGCCCATTCCGGCCACGCGCCCGGCCGCGTGCGCGTGTGCAGGCGCGGTGCGCCGGCGTTGAGCGCGGCGCCGGGCTTCTTCGTGTTGAACCACGCCGCCACCTTGTCGGGGCGGCAGACCGCGCCGACCTTTTCCGCGAACAGGGGTTCGGCGTGGTAGCCCTCGGGCCAGGGGAAGTCGTCGCGGCGGATGGCCAGGTCGATGCCGCTGGCGAAGGAGAACGGCCCGCCGCCGGCGACCAGATGCACGTCGATCCCCGAATGCCGGGCCTGGAAATCCGGCCAGCGCGGGATCAGCCAGCGCATCAGCAAGGTCGGCTCGCACGACAGCACCCAGCGCCGCCCCTGGCGGGCGCTGGCGCGCAGTTCGCCGACGGCCTGGCGCATCAGATCCAGCCCATTGCCCACGGCCCGCGCCAGCGTGCGGCCGGCATCGGTCAGAAACACGCGGCGGCTGCGCCGCTCGAACAGGGCAACGCCCAGCTCGTCTTCGAGCAGGCGCACGGCGCGGCTGACCGCGCCGTGGGTCAGGTGCAGTTCGTCGGCCGCGCGGCTGAAGTTCTCCAGCTGGGCCGCCGCCTCGAAGCAGCGCAGCGCGAGCAGCGAAGGCAGGCGCGCATCGTTCGATGGTGAATCAGGATCACCATTAATGTCATAAATCATCGTTATTCACTGGGCCTTATTGTCGATATGATCGCCTTGATACGTTGCTTTTCGACAGGATACGCCATGACCGAACTGATAGCTGTCATCACAATCACCTTGCTGGCCGTCATCAGCCCTGGGCCGGACTTTGCGATGGTCACGCGCAACAGCCTGATGCTGTCGCGCCGCGCCGGTGTGCTAACGGCCCTGGGCATCGGCCTGGGCGTGCTCGTCCACGTCACCTATACGCTGGTCGGCGTGGGCCTGCTGATCCAGCAGTCGTTGTGGCTGTTCAACGCCATCAAGCTGGTCGGTGCCGTCTATCTGATCTATCTCGGCGTGAAGATGCTGCGGGCCAAGCCTGCTGGCGCGCTGGCTGACAGCACCGTGGCACCTCTGTCGGACGCGGCGGCGCTACGCACCGGCTTCCTGACCAATGCGCTGAATCCGAAGACCACGGTGTTCATCGTCAGCCTGTTCATGCAGGTGGTGCGGCCGGACACGCCGCTGGCGGTGCAGATCGGCTACGGCGCCTTCATCTCGGTGGCGCACATGGCCTGGTTCAGCCTGGTGGCCTTGTGCTTCTCCGCTGGCGCCGTGCGTGACCGGCTGCTGGCCGTGCGCCACTGGATCGACCGCGCCTTCGGTGGGCTGCTGGTCGGCTTTGGCGTTCTGCTGGCGGTGGCGCGCGGATCGCGCTAACCGCCTGGGATTTCCGAGACAGTGTTTCGGAAATTCAGCATGCCAAGGTTTGTGCATGACGTGGGGCGGTCTTGCTGTCCCCTTCACCGTATCACGTCGTTCTCGCCGTCAAGGGCTGCGCGTGCGAGCACGCTTGCGGCCCGTGGCCGTCCTTGACCCCTGACGGCTGCGCTGCGTCGTGCTGGCGACGGTTCCGGGCAATTCCGCCCGTGCAACCGGAGATCGTCATGAACGACAAATCACACGTTTCCCTCGAACAACACGTTTGCCTGGTCTGCGGCGCTCGCTTCGACACCGGCGCCATCCTGCTGGACAAGCGCCTGCGCGCAAGCATGGAGCGCCACACGGCGACAGGCTGGGGCTTGTGCCCTGAACATCAGAAGCTGTCCGACGATGGCTTTGTCGCGCTGGTCGAATGCGATCCGCAGCGCAGCGGTGCTGCGGCGGGCGCCGCTCGCATGAAGCCCGATCAGGCGCATCGGACTGGTCGCCTGGCGCACCTGAAACGCGAGGTGTTCGCCGATGTGTTCAATGTGCCGATCGAGGACAAGCAGCCATGCGTGTTCGTTGAACCCGGTGTGATCGAGCAGTTGCAGGCGATGACCGCGCACTGATCGCGCGGCATTGATCCGGCGCGTTGTCCTTCGGGATGACGCGCTATTTTTTTCACGATGACTTCAGAAGATCACCGCGGCGAAACCTTCCGCGCGGTCTATACCGTGCGGATCGGCGACGCGGTGCATGTTCTCCATGCCTTCCAGAAGAAATCCAAATCCGGTATCGCCACGCCGCAGCCGGACTTGGAATTGATCGAACAGCGGCTGAAAGCAGTGCTCGCCCGCTACGGGGCGAGCGGGAGAACTCAATGACCCGTATCGACCATCCCGAAAGCACCGACAACGTATTGCTCGACCTCGTTTCGAGGACGCCGAAGAACTGTCGGCGAAGACCGCGCTCACGCTCAAGCTCAACGAGCTGCTCGACCAGCGCAAGCTCAGCCAGACCGAAGCGGCGGCGATCACCGGCATGACCCAGCCGAAGGTGTCGCAGGTGCGTCGCTACAAGCTCCAGAGCATTTCGCTGGAACGGCTGATACAGGCGCTGGTGTCGCTGGATCAGCACGTCGAAATCGTGGTGCATCCTGCGCGCAATACCCATACGCACGGAATCACCGTCACAGCTTGAACTCAGTCTCGTACTCGCCGCGCTTTTTTCCTTGCTTATTACCCGAAGATGGATAAGTGTGCTCTGAGCGCGTTATGAATAAATATTTCATGCTCGAAGAGAATTTCATCGTCGCCACGGAATGAAAATCTCATTTTCTCTCGGCGATGATCTATATTTCCAATAATCCCAACTCGAAACAGATCTTTTAGTACCTCCCGAATTTTAATTCGATCAAGGAGGTTCTTCGTTTCATCGTGCTCAGAGGCGACCTTGTCCGCTCTCGTGGACAGCTCGGCGAGTGTTGAAATCTGCTTGTAACCATAGAAGATATATTTTATCCCATCCACGTCAGTCGGCTTGTATTTTGCCTTTAACTCCTCAGTAAGTTCTATCCAAGAGGCCGTGGAGTATGCTTTCCTTACGGCCTCAAGTCCTTGCAGGATAAACCGTTCCTCATCAGGGTATTGGTCCTGTACCGAAATGAGTAAGCGAACCACATCTCTGGGGCGATACCAGGAATTGTGAAGAATATAGACTTGCGGCTTTTTATCGTCGATCTTGCCGGGAAAATACTGCGACCAAACCTCCGGCGAGGCTAATTTCTCTAATCCAGCTTCGGATCTGGCATTATTAATTCTTTGTTCGACAACATCGAGCAGCGGTTGCTGTGCTGCATCAAGTCCAGGGCGATTCCACAAGATAACAGTTCCGAAGTCCGTGATCGGTTTGTTGATTTCCTTTCCGAGCGCATCCACCGCACTGAGGACTTCAGATCGAATGGCTGCATACAGGCAAATTGGGTAGCTATTTTTCTTAAAAACAGCATTCAGACGCTCGACGGAAACGACCAAATCTCGAACTAGGCGTGCATCGCGTTGATATTGCTTAGAGCTGGCGTAGTTGAGCTCAAGCTCGTCGAAGAAAATATTCAACCTATCTGTCGCAGGATCTAGCTCTTGGAAAGCATGATCTGCCTTGCGAACCAGGTCGTTGAAATTTACCTTGGCACGCCCCTTTTCATCCCAGTCAAATTCGAGGCCAAGCTTTGGTGATTGGCTGATCTCGATGGTTCCTTTGCGAATATTTGGAACGAGACGCATCACGCCTGTTCTTTCGGGCTTGGTAAGCGCCTCAGAACTGACTAGCGCGATGAATGAAGACAAGTTTGCATTATCTTGAAATGGCTTGGTGCGACCATCTTGGAGCAGGGCGGCAATTTTCCGATAGATGAACCATCGCCAGACTGTTTCATAGTCATCACCATCGTATGCATCACTATTCTCATCAACCAGTTGGACTCGCGCAGCGCGTGCAAAGTCCCTCCGAAGATCTTCATCAACATCGGACTTGAAGAGTATGAAGCTTGAGGAAGATTCCTCGTCGTTTTCAAGCTTGAGGGAAATATATCTGAGCAGCGCAGTCTTGCCGGTTCCCTTTAGGCCAACGACATAGTATTTCTGCCGAGAGAAAAATTTCTCGATAGTTAGAGCTGGCGGGATAACAAAAGAAGCAAGAAAACGACTTATCTCCTCTGGCGTGTTGCTCAAGACTTCGTTTTTTGCATCTATGCTTCCGAATGAGATGTCTTTTAGCTTGAGCACGCAATCACCTTTTTGTCAGAGGATGCAAGAGGGTTGAACTGCTTTCCATTGTACCTACGGACGTAGGCAACTGGGGTGCCCGATTGCAGGTATATGGATTAATATGGATGACCTGCCTGAGCGTCTCTGCTCCATCGCATCGAGCTAGTAGAATGTGGCGGTCTTGCTATTTCCTTCACCGTATCACGTCGTTCTCGCCGTCAAGGGCTGCGCGTGCGAGCATGCTTGCGGCCCGTGGCCGTCCTTGACCCCTGACGGCTGCGCTGCGTCGTGCTGGCGACGGTTCCGGGCAATTCCGCCCGTGCAACCGGAGATCGCCATAAGCGCACTCATCACTTACGAACAACGCTTCCTGCTGCTGGCCAACGGCCGCGAATCACTTCAGAACCCGGACTTCGATCCGGCTCCCGTGGCCAAACTGTTCACGCCGGATGCCGGTGCGATCTGGCTGCTGACCGAGATTGATCCCGATGACCACGACCACGCTTTCGGCTTGTGCGACCTCGGCCTGGGCGAACCCGAACTTGGCTGGGTCAGCTTGCGGGAGCTGGCGACCGTGCTCGGGCGGCTCAGCCTGCCGATCGAATGCGACCTATCTTTTTGCGCCAAGAAGCGGTTGAACGCTTATGCACGTGAAGCGCGGCGGGAGTTGCCTGACTTCGCCCTGGGGCGTGCCAGACGCCCCTAGAGACCGATGCACGGCAGCACGCTATCAGAACTCCGGCAGGTTCCCCAAGTTGTCCCGCTTGATGCTGTTCCTGTCAGTCGTCAGGTATTCGTCATCAATGAGATGGACGTCAGCCCCGACCTTCCACTTGTCATCGGCCGTCTTCGTCCTCGTTTGGAATGCCGCGTTGCCTCGACGAATGAGATCAGCCACGAAGGCACGCGGAACGGCTCGCGCTGCTCCGATTTTGATCTGTCCTTCCCGCTTAATTTCCTCTCGTACTTGCACATACTCGATGTGGCTCTGATCCTTGTTGTAACGGACGGCCGTGATGCAGAAATCTGCCATATTTCTCTCCTCCAAGTTGATGGCGGTATGCCAACAACGAATATGGCGGCGTAGGCGTCCATTTCAAGTGGTTCCCATCACACCTTAAAACCTGAGCGTCCCCGGCCAGGAAACATGGCCGGTCGCGCTGTCGTGCTGCGCATCGAGCCTCGCTGCGCGAGTCTCGCCCCTGACGGGCTTCCATCGTTCCCTCGCTCCGCTCGGCTGACGCCTTCGGCCCGGCTTCCAGCTTCGGGCCTGCGCGCTTCGCTTGCCGTGCGGTTCGGCACACAAGGGCGGCCGTTGCCATGTTCAGCCGTCTCTCCTGACTCCATCACCTTGTCCGCGACCGTAGCCCGCTCCCGTGTGCCGTCAAGGCGCGCAGGGCCGTGTCCTCGGCTGCGCCTGCGGGCCGCACCAACCCTGCGCTTGTCTCCTTGACGGCCCCCGTCCGCGCGCTCCTTTGGCCGCGGGCGATGAACTCAGGAAAGACGGTGGCAACAGGGCCAACCGGGTTTCTCGTGCCAACCGCACCGAACAGCCGAAAGGCTGGGCTCCGAATCTAGGAATCCGGTATGCGGTTTGAACAGCAAACCCTTTTCGTCAGGAGAAAGACCATGCAACTCGCATCCCGTTTCGCTTCCCGTTCCCCCTCGCTGCGCAGCGATTACCCGCTGTCCGATGACCAGATTCACCGCGTGGCCCCGTCCATCTTCGCCGATGCCCCGCATGAGAGCCGTTCGCAGCGCTACACCTATATCCCCACCGCCGCCGTGCTGGCCGAGCTTCGCAAAGAAGGGTTCCAGCCCTTCATGGTTTGCCAGACCCGCGTGCGCGATGAAGGCAAGCGCGAACACACCAAACACATGCTGCGCCTGCGCCACGCCAGCCAGATCAACGGCGCGGAAGCCAATGAGATCGTGTTGTTGAACTCGCACGATGGCACCAGCAGCTATCAGATGCTGGCCGGCATGTTCCGGTTCGTGTGCAGCAATGGCCTTGTGTGCGGCGACACGGTAGCCGATGTGCGCGTTCCCCACAAAGGCGACGTTTCCGGGCACGTCATCGAAGGCGCTTACGAAGTCTTGCGCGGCTTCGACCGGGTGAAGGAATCCCGCGATGCCATGCGCGCGATCACGCTGGACGAAGGCGAAGCCGAAGTGTTCGCCCGTTCCGCGCTGGCCCTCAAGTACGACCCCACCGACAACAAGCCCGCGCCCATCACCGAATCGCAAATCCTGATGCCGCGCCGCTTCGACGACCGCCGCCCGGACTTGTGGAGCGTGTTCAACCGCACCCAGGAAAACCTGACCAAAGGCGGATTGCATGGCCGCAGCGCCAACGGTCGCCGCCAGCAAACCCGCCCGGTGCAGGGCATTGATTCCGACGTGCGCCTCAATCGCGCCCTCTGGCTGCTGGCCGATGGCATGCGCCAGTTGAAAGCCTGAATCCCCACGCGGCAGGGGCAGGCAGCAGCCCTTGCCGCTTTCTTCGCTGCTGCATCCCTGAACCGATAGGAGTTGTCACCATGAACGCCGTTACCCAAACCGAAGCCCGCGCCATCCAAGCCCCTGCGCTGGAAGCAGCCGACCCGACCAAGAACCTGATTCTTGTTTCGCTGTCGCGGCTGGTGTCGCGCCCGACCGGGCGCAACGTGCGCAAGACCCCGCGCATGTCCATTCCCGAACTCGCCGCCAGCATCCAGCGTGTCGGCCTGCTGCAAAACTTGATCGTCATTGCCGCCGCCGATGGCGAGCATTACGAAGTCGTGGCCGGTGGCCGCGTTGAAGCTGCTGGCGAAGAAGCACCGCATCAGCAAGGAATGGGAGGTGCCTTGCCTGCTGGTAGCCTATGGCACCGCCCGCACGGCCAGCCTCACCGAGAACGTGCAGCGCGAGCAGATGCACCCTGCAGACCAGTTTGAAGCCTTCGCCGCGCTGGTGGCCGAAGGCCGACCCATCGAGGACATTGCAGCGGATTTTTCCGTCACGCCGCTGGTGGTGCAACGCCGCCTGAAACTCGCCAACGTATCGCCGCGCCTGCTGGCCGACTACCGCGCCGAAGCCGTCACGCTCGATCAGTTGATGGCCCTTGCCATCACCGACGACCACGCCGCGCAGGAAAGCGCCTTCTACGACGCGCTGACATGGCAGCGCAACCCGCACAACCTGCGCGACCGCCTGACAGAACGCGAAATCGACGCCTACCGGCATCCGCTGGTGCGCTTTGTCGGGCTGGACACCTACGAGCAGGAAGGCGGCGGCATCCGCCGCGACCTGTTCGCGGAAGGCGACAAGGGCGTGTATCTGACCGATGCCGCGCTGCTGGAACGGCTGGCGCAAGACAAGCTGGAAGGCATCGCCGCCGAGGTGCAGGCCGAAGGCTGGGCGTGGGTGGATGCCACGCCGGGCATGACCCATGCCGACCTGCAAGCCTTTCAGCGTGCGCCGAGGGAACGCCGCAGCCCGAACAAGCGCGACGCACAGCGCATCGAGAAGCTGCAAACCAAGATGCACGAACTGGCCGAAGCCGTGGATGCCGCGCTGGACGACGAGGACGAAGAAAAGGCCGATGCCTTGCAGGAGGAAGGCGAACGCCTGGGCGAGCAGTTGCAGGCGCTGGAAGATGGCTTGCTGGACTATGCGGCCAACGTGAAGGCCGCAGCCGGTGCCATCGTCAGCATCGACCGCGACGGGCAGGCCGTGATTCATCGCGGACTGCTGCGCGAAGCCGAGGCCAAGGCACTGCGCACGCTGGAACGGCTGCGGCAGGGTTTCAGCAGCGAAGGCGAAGCCGACAACGACGACGAAGGCGAGGAAGCGGACAACGCACCCAAGACCGCCGCCATGTCCGACCGACTGGCGCAGCGGTTGAGCGCCCACCGCACCGCCGCGCTGCAAATCGAAGTCGCCCGGCATCCGCAGGTGGCGTTGGCCGCGCTGGTGCATGGCATGGTGCAGACCGTCTTGCAGGAAAGCTACTACGGCCACGATCTGCCGCTGGGTGTGAGCCTGAAACTGCAAGACCGGCTGGAAAGCCTTGCCCCGGACGTGTCGGAATCGCCTGCCGCCGTGGCGCTGCGCACCTTGCAGGAAGTCGCCGGTGAAGCCTTGCCGGAGGACCGCGCCGAACTGTTCGCCTTGCTGCTGGCGAAGTCGCAGGATGAACTGGTGCGGCTGCTGGCCGTGTGCGTGGCTTCCACGGTGGACGTGGTGACACCTCGCACCACGGCGCAGCAACCCGGCGCGGAACTGGCGCAGGCCGTGGGGCTGGACATGGCCGCATGGTGGAGGCCGACCGCCGAAGGTTATTTCCGCCACATCGCCAAGCCCGCGATTCTGGAAGCCGTGGAGCAGTATGCCCCGGCGCACGTCACCCGGCTGGCGAAGTTGAAGAAGGCCGACATTGCCAGCGAAGCCGAACGGCTGGCCGATGGCACCGGCTGGATGCCCGCCATCTTCGCCGCTGAAGCCACGCAGCAGAACGCGCAGGAGGTGATGACGGACGAGGCAGCAGAAGCACCGGAGGAAGCCGCCGCCGTGGCGGATGAACAGCCGCAGGCCGAGGCACTGGCCGCGTGACCTTGCACCACAGATAGCGCCCCGGTTCCGGCCGGGGCGCTTCATGCCGAGGATTCCCCCCATGAGCCACGACACCACGAACCGCCCCCGCATGGCCGCAACCTATGCTCCCGGCACGGTACGCGCCCGCCGCTGGCAAGGCGATGGCGACGTGCGCGGCTACCGTCCGCCTCGCGGCTGGACTGCCCGCGCCGACCTGACAGACCTGCATCCCATCACCGGCCGCGCCTTGCCGCGTGCCGTGTGGTGGATCATCGAAACCAAGGAATAGCGATCAGCACCGGCCCCAAGCCGTTCCGCCTTGGGGCCGGTGGTCAAAAATCCGGGCGCGGCGGTGGCCGCGCCCGGTTCCAACGTCCAAAGCAAAATCGCCCCTTCACCGCCTTCGGTCAGGCAGCGAAGGGGCCGCGCACAAGTGGCCTTGTGCGCGAGGAACGGCCAAGGCTCGCAATGCGGCTGCGCTACGCGCCGCGATGTGCCAGATAACGCCCCGCCACAACGGCGGGGCTTGTGGAGCTATGCGATCACACGGATGTTCTCAATCCCGTCGGTCATTCAGACCCACACATCGTTTTGTGCCGTCCGCGCTCCTGTTGTGTCTCCTGTATTGAGCACGCCGCGCGGCTCGATCAGCATCAGCTTCACCTCATGCTCCGCATAAGGTTTGTGCTCCACCCCTTTGGGGACGACATACAACTCGCCCTGCCGAAGCAAGACACTGCCATCGCGGAAGTCGATGCGCAGTTCACCATCGAGCACGAGAAAGGCTTCGTCAGTGTCGGCATGAACGTGCCAGATGAAATCACCTTCCAAGCGAACGATCTTGAACTGGTAGTCGTTCATCTCGGCCACGACCTTGGGTGTCCACTGCTCACTGAACAGGGTGAATTTATGCGCGAAGTTGATGGCGTTGTAACGGCCTTTGCTGTGTGCCTGCGTCATGCTGGAATCCTGATGGAAACTCGAAATCAGCATGCTAAAGATGCCCCCTTGAAGGGTCTTGTGCGATCGTGCAGGTGATGGCCTGGAGCTATCTGGGCTGTTTGATGCGTTTCAGCCATCTCGCCGGTGGAACGCCATAGGCAGACGTGAACTGGCGTGCCATGTGGCTTTGGTCGAAGAAACCTGCCATCAGCGCCGCATCGGCGATGGACTGCCCCGACAGCATCAACCGCCGGGCGCAATCCAGGCGGCGCATGCTCAGGTAGCGATAGGGACTGGTGCCATAGAGCGCCCGGAAATCCCGGCATAGTTGCCAGCGATCCAATCCGCTGGCCTCGGCCAATACATCCAGCGTGATGGTTTGTTCCATCGCTTCATGGATAAAGGCACGAGCGCGTTCCACCGCTATGAAATCAGGATGGCGCCGGATGCGGCGCTGCCCTGCAACAGCAACCAAGGCATGTGCCAGATCGTACAGCGCATCGGTTTCTTCCATCGGGTCAATGCCGCTGTCCATGTCCTGCAATAACGGTTCGATCGCCGCTTGAAGTCGTGGGTCGCTGGACAAGCCACCTTCAATAAACGGTAGCGGCTTGCCGCCGAGAATCTGCTGGATCAAGGAAGGCTCGATATACGCCATCCGGTAATGAAATCCTGCTTCAGTGCCGGCTTCTCCATCATGGATTTCATCGGGGTGAAGCACCAGAATGGTTCCGGGCAGGCTATGGCGCTGGGCACGGCGATATTGAAAACTCTGCACACCCGCCAAGGTGCGGCCGATGGCATACGTGTCGTGCCGGTGCGGGGTATAGCCATGACCACCGAAGTAGGCTTCGATGCGCTCGATCTTTCCTGGTCGAGTGGCGTGTTGAACCCAGTCGTGAGGTGTTGTTGTTTTGGCCATTTTCCCAGCATAGAAACGCTGCATGACAGCAGGTCGGCATACAGAATCTCAATCGTACTTCTCCGCAAGTGCTTGCGGGTAGAAAAACTCACACATTGACTGCCACTTGGCTTGATCGTGTCGGCGTTTCCGCCGCCGGGCTTTCGGGCTTCGCCCCATGTCGCCAATGGCGTCATGGCCATCCGGCTTCAATCCCTCACGCCTTCGCGCCTGTGGCGCTGCGCGCTCCGCTTGCGGGGAAAGCGGCGCCCCGCCGCAATGAGGGGCTTGTGGGGCTACGCCCCGGCTTGCTGCGGCAGGTTGCACGAAAGCGTGCCGTCCTCGACGCTGGCGGTTCGTTATCCACACGTCACGAAGCACGGTTCACCGACACGCCGCCCGGCCTCGCTATGGAGCTTCCACGCCACGCCTCAAGCACGTTGCCGCCTGCGGCGGCAAGGGGCGTTCTCGCCTTGTCGTTGGTGGTCGGCCTTGCCCGCGTCAGGGAACGAGCCAGTAAAGCCGTCACGCGGGGATGCCGAGTCGGCCATGTCTCCATGCGGGACAGGGCGGCCTTTGCGTCCTTGTCTTGTTGTGAATCCTGGCGAGGGCGCGGCTGCGCCTTGGGCGTCATGGCCGCAACCTTCCAGCGAAAACAATTTCCCCTGCGCTGCGCGCATTCCTCGCGGGACAAATTCTTTTCGCTTCCAGGTTCTCCACTACGTTTCGACCGCAAGCGGTGCGGCCCGCCCATCCCCCGCCGGCCGGATCACAACAAGGACGCAATGGCGCGACCTTGTTCAACCCGAAATGAGAAATCATCATGGCTAACATCGGCACCTTCACCGCTCAGAACGACGGCTTCACCGGCACGCTCCGCACCCTGACGCTCAACGTCAAGGTCAAGCTGGTTCCCAACGACAAGGGCGACAGCGAGAACGCCCCCGACTTCCGCGTACAGGCAGCGGGCCACGACATCGGCGCGGCGTGGAAGAAGACCAGCGAAGCCCAGCGAGATTACTTGTCCGTGACCCTGGACGATCCTTCGTTCCCGGCAACGGTCTATGCCCGCCTGATCGAAGGCGAGGACGGCACGCACGACCTGATCTGGTCGCGCAGCAAGCCCAAGGCGGCCTGACGGCCGCCCACCACGCCCCGCCCATTGCGGCGGGGCGCGGTGCTGCTGACGCAGCACGTCACGCACGCGCCTACGGCGCGTCGCGTTCCTTCAAGACAGCCTCAAGCTCCCGGCGCACCTGCGCCAGAAGCTGCTCGGTCTTGCGCGTGCTGTCGCCGGCGTAGGCCAGCGTCAGCAACGTGAGCGGATGCACTTCCATGACCTCGCACAGCTCGGTCAGCTTGTGCATGGTCGGGCTTTTCTGGTCGCGCTCCAGCGAACTCAAATAGGTGCGACTGGACACGTCGGAGAACGCTTCCTGGCTCAAGCCGCGCGCTTTCCTGACCGTCCGTATCGCCTTCGCCAATGAGTTCTTCGCTGCCACCAATGGTTTTCCCTGAAAAACCAAGATGACAGCCGATTGCACCCTATAGGGCTACAATCTATAGTGTTCATTTGGTGGTGTTTATTTCCGCATTCGTGCCTTTACGGGAATCCGTATCTACGGATTCCAACAGAACCGGGGAATCGCATCCGTGTCTTTCCGGCTTCCTACAATTCCGCTTTTGCGCTTGCGTTCTTCCAAGGATGCGATGGCTTGCGCATCCGTGCTTGCGCACGAAAGCACGGAGACGGTTTGGCGGTTCCGTGCTTCGACGCACAAGCGCATCCGCGCATCCTCGGTTTCGTGGAGGTTCCGGCCATGACCCTGCCACTTGTCACCGCTGACGAACACACCCGGCTGCTCGCCCACGGAGCGGCGCTCGCCGCTGGCCAGCACCTCGACCCGCTGCCCGTGGTGCGGCTGTTCACCCCCGACGCGCATGTGACCTGGCTGCTGGTGTCACTCGACCCTGCGGATGACGACACGGCCTACGGGCTGATCGACCTCGGTATCGGGATGCCCTCGCTGGGCACGGTCAAGCTTTCCGACCTGGCCGGCATCGTCGGCCCGCACAAGCTGCCGGTGCGGCGGGATCGGTATTTCCAGGCGCTGCGCCCGCTGTCGGAGTACGTCCGGCTGGCGCAGGAGAACGGCGCGATCACGGACTGATAAAGGCCAGCGCAGCCCGGCCAGCCGGGGCGCATTGTGACTATTTCGGTCTTACCCAAGACCGTACAGGTCTGAATCCGCATGCTTGCACCGAAGCGGTGCATTCGAGATGCAAACAGTCATGATGCCGGCCGCCGGCTGCGGCACGGTGTCCAATGCCGCGCGCCATTTGCAGGCGGCGCAGCCGTCGCATTCAGACGATTTCAGTCATGCACCGGAGCGAATCCGTCTTGGCACCAGCAGTTACAGCGTACCCCGATTCGATGACGACCTGATGGCGTTTCGATAGCTCCCGCACGGCGGAATCCGTGGCGACGCATCCCAAGAACAGGGAGGTCTTGCCATGACTGATCGTAGCGCCGAACACTGGTATCCGACAGCGGCCTATCTCTACGTCCTGCACCTGGATGGCCCCGCGCTGGCTTGGGAATACCTGCGCCGAAACCCCGGCTACCGCCGCGACTGGCTGCGCCGTCGCCGGCGGCCGGACGCGGCGCAGGCTTGGGGCCTGCGCCTGCTGGAAGATCCCGCCCTGGATGCGCGCGACGCGCATCCAGCCTGGTTCCCCGACCATGAGGCCGTGGTGGTGCTCTACCCGGATGACGACCCACCGCCCGAAGCCTACGCCTTCGAGTTCTGGCGCGTGCCTGGCCGCAAGCACTTAATCCACGACGGCAAGCGCCTGGTGCTCGTCTCGCACTGGCCCGGCTGCTGCATGCGGCTCGCGCTCGCGCCCGGCCTGGAAGACGGCATGGCCTACCTGTACGCCACCCGTGCCTGCGCCGCGCCCTGCGCGCGCTATCGCACGCTGGCGGCCGAGCTGGATGCACTGTCGGCCGCGACCGTCGCCGCACCTATGGCGACGGCCCGCTCACGGCCCACACCGGCCGCGGTGCTGGAACTGCACACCTTGCAGGCGCTCGACGCGACCCTGGCGGGTGCATCCTTGCGCGAAGTCGCCGAAGGGCTGTTCGGCGCGGATGCAGTCGTGACCGACTGGCACAAGGACAGCGCCTTGCGTGCCCGCGTGCGGCGGCTGGTACGGCGTGGCGAGGCGCTGATGCGCGGCGGCTATCGCAGTCTGGCGCAGCTCCCGCCAGTTGCATCGCAGTAAGGGGGGACGTTTTGCAGTCCCTGCAATTCGTCCCTTAGCAAGAAGCCTCGCTTTCTTGAAAGTGCCTCTATCCGGCCGCGTGGTGTGGCCGGGCTTGATGGAGGTACTTCCCATGCGACCCGCTCCCTTGCGGCCTGCCGCCGCCGCTGTCGCTGCGCCCGCGCAGCCCCAACGCTACCTGACCAACGACGAAGCCGCCGACTACCTGCGCCTGTCGCCGCGCACGCTGGAGAAGCAGCGCGTGATCGGCGGCGGCCCGAAGTTCCGCAAGTTCGGCCGCCGCGTCATGTACGCGGTGTCCGACCTGGACGCCTGGGCCGATGCGCGCAGTTTTGATGCGACTTCCGACCCGGAGTACGCCGAGCGCCATGCGGGCGACTACCGTGATGGCCGCTGACCGTCGGCGCGTGGGTGGCCGTCGCCATGTCCAGCCCGCCAGGGCAAGCCTTGCAGCAGCGCGAACAGCTCGACCTGTTCCGCGCCCTGCCGGGCGACATGGCGCCGCGCGACAGCCAGGACTTGATGGCCTTTCCGTTCTTCTCGCTGGCGAAGTCGCGTCGCACCGCGCCGATCGACTTCCGGGCGGGCGGCATCACCATCCGCGTGGAAGGCACGCAGGAGCACGGCATCGCCACGATATGGGATGCCGACATCCTGATCTGGGCCGCCAGCCAGATCGTGGAAGCCCGCGATGCGGGCATACCGACCTCGCGGCTGATGCAGGTGCGCCCCTACGAGATCTTGCGCTTCATCGGGCGCGGTACGTCGCTGCGCGACTACCAGCGCCTGAAAGCCGCGCTCGACCGGCTGCAATCGACCACAGTGGCCACGTCCATCCGCGAAACCACGGGAAGGCGATTGCATCGCTTCTCGTGGATCAACGAGTGGAAGGAACTGGCCGATGCCAGCGGCACACCGCTGGGCATCGAGCTGATCCTGCCGGACTGGTTCTACGCGGGCGTGGTGGACGCGGCCCTGGTGCTGACCATCGACCCGACGTACTTCCGGCTCACGGGCGGCATCGAGCGGTGGCTGTACCGGCTGGTGCGCAAGCACGGCGGACGGCAGGAACACGGCTGGCAATTCGACTTCCAGCACCTGTACCGCAAGTCGGGCAGCGTGGCGCGCTTCTACGACTTCGCCGCCGACCTGCGCGCGCTGGTGGCACGGCAGTCGCTGCCCGGCTACGTCCTGGGCATCGAGCGGATGCCCGGCGAGAAAACCGAACTGCTGACCTTCCGGCCCGTGCCGCCCACGGCACGGGGATAACTGCGGGACAACCTGTTAATTCACTCGTGCTATCAGGCAACAGGAGGCTCGTGCTATCAGGCAACAAATCCTCGTGCTATCAGGCACAAAAATCGGCTGCAAACCCGCGCCGTTGCTGGGTTTGCGCGCCCCTTAACTTCCCTAACAGTAAATACATAACTTTTAGTAGAAGCGCGCCGTTTCGGTGGACAACCGCCAAACGGCACGAAAAGCAGGAGCGAAAGACCGGCTTTCCAGTACGGAGGGCCGCGCCATGATCCTCGCTCTTCTCAACCAGAAAGGCGGTGTCGGCAAGACCACGCTCGCCACCCATATCGCGGGCGAACTGGCGATGCGCGGTCTGCACGTCATCCTGCTGGACGCCGATCCGCAGGGTTCCTCGCTCGACTGGACGCAGCGCAGAAGCCAGCAAGGCTTGCCACGGTTGTTCAGCGCCGTGGGCCTTGCCCGCGAAACGCTGCATCAGGAAGCACCAGAACTCGCCAGGCGGGCCGATCACGTCATCATCGACGGCCCGCCACGCATCGCCGCCTTGGCGCGCTCCGCGCTGCTGGCGGCCGAGCGCGTGCTGATTCCCGTACAGCCCAGTCCCTATGACGTGTGGGCCAGCGCCGAGATGGTTTCGCTGATCCGCGAGGCGCAGGTGTTCCGGCCTGCGCTGCGCGCGGCCTTCGTCATCAATCGGCGCGTCAGCACCACCATCATCGGCCGCGAGGCGCGGCAATCGCTGGCCGAACAGCCGCTGCCCGCGCTGCGCTCGGAGGTGCATCAGCGCATCGTGTTCGCCGACAGCGTGGCCGCTGGCCGGCTCGCCCGCGAGACAACGCCCGACAGCGCCGCTGCCCGCGAAATCACCGCCCTGGTGGACGAACTGCTGCGGTGGCCGACATGACGGCGAAGCCACCACCACGCGGCAAGCGCGTCGGCATCGGCGCACGTCCGCCCGCGAATCCACACGCAGAAGCGTGGATTCGCCAGGGCGATGCCGATGCGCTGGGCAAATGCGACCTCTACACCGCGCGCCTGACGCTCGACATCACACCCGCCATGCGGGCGCGCATCAAGGTGTCGGCCTTCACGCAAGGCGTGACCGTGGCCGACCTGCTGCGCGCCCTGCTGGAGCGGGAGTTTCCCGAGCACCACAGGGAGAACGCACCATGACCGCATCCGCTTCCCCTGCCGCTGGCGCGGCACCGGCTACGCCGTTGCCTGCGCTTTCGGCACTCGCCGGACAGGCCGGCAACGTGCCGCTGACCCGCGTTTCGCTGGCCTACATCGAGGCCCGTTTCAAACTCTACCTGCGCTTCGGAGAGCCGGCGCGCACACTCCAGCTCGACCGTTGGCGGCGCTGCGCAGTGTTCCTGCCGGGCGCGATGTTCTGCCGCATCCGCTGGGAGGCAAACGACTACGGCACGATCCGCTGGCAGCTCATGGTGATGCAGACCGCCACACCGCTCGATGCCGTGCAGCGCATACCAGGCGTGCAGCCGGGTGCGCGCCTGCTGCTGCACGCCGAAGGTGACGCCAATGTGCGCGCCGTGCTGGAACGCATCGACGGCATCGAGGCGTTGGGCATCGCTGCCATTGACGTGTCGCCCGCGTACTGGCGCACGCTGGGCAACCGTCTGGCGGCTCGCCTTGCGCTGCCCGAATACACCGCCGAGCGGCACGCCGCCTGGCTGGCCGGGAAGGTGCTGCCATGACGGCCCCGACCAACACGGGCGGCGCGTCGGCCGTCGCGCCGCGTCCTCGCTTGCACCCACCTTCACGTTTGCGCGCTCGCGTCATCGTGGCGACACTGGCCGCCATCGGCCTCGCTGCGCTGGCCTGGGCGGCTTTCGTGTCGCCGCTGCCGCGTCTGACCTACAACCCGTCCGACAGCGTGGCGGTTGGCTGGTATCGCATCGAACCGTTCGACCCGCGCACCGCCTCGCTGCCACGTCCGCTGTCCGTGGACAGCATCGTGCTGGTGCCGCTGCCCGACAGGGCCGCCGTGCTGGCTGCGCAGCGCGGCTACCTGCCGACGCACGTTTCGCTGCTCAAACGTGTGGGCGCGGTCGCGCCACAACACGTCTGCATCGTCTCCGGTCAGGTACGCATCGACGGCGTGCCTGCGGCCGCCGTTCTGCCGACCGACCGGCTGGGTCGGCCGCTGCCATCCTTGCAGCTTTGCCGCCGCCTCGAACCGGGCGAGCTGTTCCTGTTGAGCGTGACCAATCCGGCGTCGTTCGACAGCCGCTACTTCGGCCCGGTCAGCGCATCCACCGTGATCGGCGTCGCGCATCCGGTGTGGCTGGAGACACGTCCATGATGGCCGCCGATTCGCTGCACGTTGCCGTGCATCTCATCGTGCCATCGGGCGTGTCGTTCTGCTGGCCGTCGCCGTGTCGTCGCGCGTGCAGTGCGGGTGCATTCGCACCGCACTTCGCGCTGCCTTCGGCGCAGCCGTCCAACGTGCAGGCGTCTTGCCTCGAACGCGCCCGGTCTATGGCCGTCGCCGCGTTTGCCGGCGGGCTGGCTGCTTGCGCAGCAGCGCCGCCGGGCCGCCGACGCCCGGAGCGACAGCGAGGGGCAAAGGCGGAAGGCAAGACAAAAGGGGGCGGCACCTGTCGGCCCGTAAAGCCAGTCTGCACATGGGGTTGGTGCGGCACGGAGCGGCTTCGCCGCCGTGCCGCGTATGGCGCGAGGCCCGCGCCAATGCAGGCATGTCCGCGTGCTTCGCACGACAGGACACGCCAGAGCTTGCAGGGAGCACAGCCATGAGCGACCGCCGCGATGACGATTTTCGCGTGCGCCCCAGCGCCCCGAAGAACCGGGGCAAGGGCCAAGGGCAGAGCTTCGTTTCCAAGGTGCTCAAGCAGACGGGCAAGGCCAGCAGCGGCAAGTCCACAGTGCGCCGTCCTGGCTCGGCGGGCGGCACCGGCCAACGGCCCGGATCGCGCCTGGGGCGCGGCCATACGGCGGCGCGCTTTGCGGGCGCGAAGCTGACGCCGATGTCCCGGCGCGTGACCATCAAGACGCTGCTGGTGAATCACCAGCGGGCCAGCCCGCAGTCGCTTGCCAAGCACCTGCGCTACATCGAGCGCGATGGCGTGGGTCGCGACGGCGAGCCGGGCCAAGCCTATGGGCCGCAGACAGACATGGCCGACCTCGACGCCTTCAAGGAACGCTGCGCCGACGACCGGCACCATTTCCGCTTCATCCTCTCGCCCGAGGATTGCGTGGAGCTGGAAGACCTGCGCACCTACACGCGGCACCTCATGGGCCGCATGGAGGCCGACTTGGGCACGGGCCTCGACTGGGTGGCCGTGAACCACTGGAACACCGACAACCCGCACACGCACATCGTCGTGCGCGGGCGCGACGACACGGGCAAAGACCTCATCATCGCGGGCGACTACATCGCCGATGGCTTCCGCCACCGCGCCGCCGAGCTGGCGACCGAATGGCTGGGGCCGCGCACCGAGCTGGAGATCCAGCAGACCTTGCAGCGCGAGGTGGAGCAAGAGCGGTGGACGAGCCTGGATCGCACCCTCAAACGAGAAATGGGCGAGGCCGGCGGCGATGGCCTGGTGCATACCGAACGGCTTAACGCCCCCCCCTTGCAGCGCCGGCGCCTGCTGCTGATCGGCCGCCTGCAACGCTTGCAGCGCCTGGGCCTGGCCGACGAGACGCGGCCGGGCACCTGGGCCGTCCATGCCGATGCAGAGAAGACCCTGTGCGCCCTGGGCGAGCGCGGCGACATCATCCGCACGATGCAGCGGGCCATGCGCGGCGAGCCGCGCGAGATGGCGGTGTTCGAGCCAGGCGACGATGGCCGAACCATCCTCGGGCGCGTGGCTGCGAAGGGACTGGCCGACGAACTGCACGACCGGGGCTATCTGGTCATCGACGGCGTGGACGGCAAGGCCCACTACGTCGCGCTCAACGCCCGCGACGAGCTGGCGAACTATCCGACCGGGGCCGTAGTGGAGGTGAAGGGTTCGGCCGACGTGCGCGCGGCCGACAGGAACATCGCCGCGCTGGCGAGCGATGGCTTGTACCGCACCGACCACCACCTCGCCATCGCGCAGGGCCAGGCCGTACCGGGCCGCGACCCGCAGGAAGTTGTGGCGGCCCATGTCCGCCGCCTGGAAGCCCTGCGCCGGGCGGGCATCGTGGAGCGTGTGGCGGAAGGGCTATGGAAGGTGCCGGGCGACCTGCCCGAGCAGGGCCGCCGCTACGACGCGCAACGCCTGGGCGGCGTGGCCGTGGAGCTGAAATCGCATTTGCCCATCGAGTGGCAGGCACGCGTGATCGGGGCCACCTGGCTCGACCAGCAGTTGATCGGCGGCGGCTCGGGCCTGGGCGACCTGGGCTTTGGCGCGGAGGCCAAGCAGGCGATGCAGCAGCGCGCCGACTTCCTGGCCGAACAGGGTCTGGCCGAGCGGCGCGGGCAGCGTGTGATCCTGGCGCGCAACCTGCTGGGCACGCTGCGCAACCGGGAACTGGCGCAGGCCGCGAAGGACATTGCCGGCGAAACCGGCCTGGAGCATCGCCCGGTGGCCGACGGGCAGCGCGTGGCCGGCATCTACCGCCGCAGCGTCATGCTCGCCAGTGGGCGCTACGCGATGCTGGACGATGGCATGGGATTCAGCCTGGTGCCCTGGAAACCGGTAATTGAACAGCGCCTGGGGCAGCCGCTTGCGGCCATAGTGCGCGGTAGCGGGGTATGTTGGGAGATCGGGCGTAAACGCGGGCCTGCTATCGTTTGAGACGATGGACAAAACGTTTTTTCCATTCGATACCGAAGGCCTGCAATGTTCCGATCAAGAAAGCATCGAGCGCGCACGGAGGTCATCCGCTCGTTCTGCACTTGACTAAATTATTCGATTAAATATAGTTCGATCGTACGAACATGTTTAGAATCTGACATGACCAAGACTTCGAGGCACCCATGAATCGCTTGACTACCTATGCGCTCGGCCGCCATGGCCATGTGCCGTCGGTCTGGGAGGCTGGCACGCAGAGCACAGGCAGGGGCACGCAGGCGTGCAGGGTGGCTGTGCTGTCTAGCTGCATATTTCTGCTCGCTGCCTGCACGGATGGCTCAAGCTCGCCTCGATCCGCATCCAAGCCGATGCCTGCGGATGTTGTCGTGGTACGGCAGGCACGATGGCCTGTTACCAACGATGTGACTGGCAGCGTCGTCTCTGATGGACGCATCGACGTGGCTTCGCGCGTGACCGGATTCATTCGCCAACTCGATGTTCGCGAGGGCCAGGCGGTCAGGCGCGGCGACCTGCTGTTGCGCATCGACGCCTCTGACATCGACGCGGCCATCGCGCAGGCACGCGCCGGCGTGCAGGCCGCCCAGGAGGCTTGGCGGGATGCGCAGCACGACGTGAACCAGAACGCGCAACTGGTGCCGGCTGGCGCGATCTCGGCCGATGCGCTGCGCAAGTCCAGGGTGCGGGAGGAAACCACCCGCGCGGCGCTGGAACAAGCGCAGTCGGCGTTGGCGGCGGCACAGGCGCAACGCAACTACGTGACCATCACCAGTCCGGTGGATGGCGTGGTCGTCTCGGTGGCCCGGCGCAGCGGCGAGATGGCCGCTCCCGGCGCGCCGCTGATGACGGTGGAGTCGCGTGAGGTCTTGCTGTTCAAGGCGTTCGTGCCCGAGCGCAGCCTGGCGGCAGTCAAGGCCGGCGACTCGATTCCCGTGCGCATCGACGCGCTGGGCGATGAGCGGCTCAAGGGACGGGTCCGGGGTGTTGTGCCGTCGGGTGATGGCGTGACCCGCCGCTACGAGGTGGACATCGTGCTGCCGCGGGACGCGCGCCTGCTGCCGGGAATGTTCGGCCGCCTCGAAATCCTACTGGACGAGAAACGGGCCGTCACGGTGCCGCGTGCGGCCCTCGTTCGGCGCGGTGGCTTGGACGGCGTGTTCGTGCTGCAGGACGGTGTGGCGCGTTTTCGCTGGCTGCGCACCGGCCAGCGCCTGGGCGATGTGGTGGAGGTGAGCGCCGGCCTGTCGGACGGAGAAACCATTCTCGCCAGCGTCGCCGACACCGTCCATGACGGCATGCCGGTCCAGGCCGCCGGGGGCGCGCGATGACGCAGCAGCGCCTGAACTTCGCGGGTTTTCTCGCGAAGCACTTCATCACCTCCAAGCTCACGCTGGTTTTCATCATCGCCGTGGCGCTGATGGGCGTCGTGGCGGTGCTGCAGACCCCGCGCGAGGAAAACCCGCAGATCATCGTGCCCGCTGCCGCCGTGATGGTCGGCCTGCCGGGCGCCTCTGCCAGTGAGGTCGAGGCGCTGGTGGTCACGCCCCTCGAAGGCGTTCTGAGCGAACTGTCCGGCGTCGATCACATCGAGAGCACTTCCCGCAACTCGCAGGGAATCGTTCAGGTGCAATTCAAGGTCGGCGAATCGAAGGAGCAGTCACTGGTCAAGCTTTATGACCGCGTGATGGCCAGCCGCGCCTGGCTGCCTGCCGACGCCACGACGCCACTGGTGCAAAGCATCGACGCGGACGACGTGCCGATCGTCACTTTCACGCTGGCTTCGTCGAAATACGATGACTACGCGCTCAACCGCATGGCCGAACGCATGGCCGAGCGCCTGCGCAGTACCGAAAATGTCTCGGTGGTTTCCTTGCGCGGCGGGCAGCACCGCGAAATCACCATCGAACTGGACCCCGATCGCCTGCAGGCTTACGGCGTGACCCTGGGCCAAGCCCGAGCGGCCTTCCCAGCCAGCAACCTGACCTTGCCACTGCATCCCACCGTACGTGACGGTCAGGTACAAGCCATCAAGCTGGTTGCGGCCTACACTTCAGCCGAGGATGTGCGCAACCAGCTCGTCGCCGTGCGCGACAAGCGGCCGGTTTACGTGCGCGACGTGGCCACCGTTACCGACGGCCCGCCGTCGGAGCCGGCCACGGCCAGCCGCCTCTCTTTCGGCCCCGGCGATCCACGCTTTGGCACGGCCGATGCCACAGACCTGCCCGCCGTCACCATCGCTGTGGCCAAAAAGAAGGGCACCAATGCCGTGCTGGTCGCCAACGCAGTGATCGACCGCATGCAGCGCATGCAGGCCAGCTTCGTGCCCCAGGACATCCAGGTCGTGGTGACGCGCAACGACGGCCAGAAGGCCGACGACGCGGTCAACCTGCTGCTGGAACACCTGGCGATCGCCCTCGTCACCGTGGGCCTGGTGCTGATCCTCTTCCTAGGCTGGCGCGAGGCCTTGATCGTGATGATCACGGTGCCGTTGATCATGGGCATCACGCTGACGGCCAACCTGCTCGGCGGCGTCACCATCAACCGCGTCACGCTGTTCGCCCTGATCCTGGCACTGGGGCTGCTGGTGGACGCCGCCATCGTGGTCATCGAGAACATCCACCGCCACTACGCCAGCCGCAAACCGAAGGCAGACAAGCAGGCGGAAACCGTGCTGGCGACCAACGAGATCGGCAACGCCACCAATCTGGCCACCTTTGCGGTGATGCTGGTCTTCATCACCCTGCTGCTGGCCCTGACCGGCATGCCGCGCCAGTATTTTTTCCCGATAGCGGTCACCGTGCCTGTCGCCATGGCCGCCTCCATCGTGGTGGCCTACATCGTCGTGCCGTGGGCGTCCAATCGCTGGCTTCATCGCCACGAAGTCCTGCGGGAAGAATCATCATGGCCGGAAACCGAACACGGACAGCTTGTCCATGGTCACGGCACGCCGGGACGGATCGAGCGCCTCTACCTGCGCCTGTTCGGCCCTCTGCAGCAGCGCAGAAACGTGCGCATCGGCTTCGCTCTGGCGGTTCTGCTGCTGATGGCGGTTTCGCTGATGCAAGGCGGCTGGCAGTTCGTCCGCCCGGCGGGCGTGGGCGGGGCAGTGTCCGCGCTGGGCGTGCCGATCGGCTTTCTGCCCAAGGATGACCAGAACACCTTCAACGTGGTGGTTTCGATGCCGGAAACCACACCGGTGGAAGACACCGATCGCCTGGTGCGCCAAGTGACCGCGGTGCTGGCGCGGGAACCACACGTGCTCAACTACCAGACTTGGGTCGGCCAGGCAGGTGTGGCCGACTTCAGCGGTCTGTTCAAGGGTACCGCCGCGCGTGCCGGCAGCCACGTCGCGGAAATCCGCGTCAACCTCACCGACAAGCGTCACCGCAAGGAAAGCTCCATCGACGTCGTGCGCGAACTGCGCCCTCGAGTGGAAGCGGTCCGCGCTGCTTGGCCCGGTGCCGAGGTCGCGCTGGTGGAGCAGCCGCCGGGTCCGCCGCTGCGCTCGACCGTTTTGGCGGAAGTCTACGGCCCCGACGCCGAGGGGCTGCGCACGTTGTCGGCCCAGGTGCGCGAGGCCTTCGCACAAACCTACGACACCGTCGACATCACCGACACCGAACCGGAAGAGGTGCGGGAACACCGCATCGTGCCGGACAAGGACAAGGCCGCGCTCTCCGGCGTCTCGACTGCGCAGATTGCCGAGGCGCTGGCGCTGGTCTATGGCGGCACCACGCTCGGCCGCGCCCACGTACCGGACGAGAAACTGCCGGTATCGGTCAGGGCCTTCGTGCCGCGCCGCTTCGAGGTCGATCCCGCCCGGCTCGACCGGGTGTTCGTGGACAACGCCGCCGGCCGACCCGTGCCGCTGGCGGAGTTGGTCAAAGTGGTCCCCGCATCGGTCGATCGCCCCATCCTGCACCGCGACAACGAGAAGGTTACCTTCGTCGGCGCGGAGCTGTCGGACTCGGTGCCGCTGTACGCAGTGCTCGACCTGCAGCGGCGCCTGCATGGCATCACCGCGCCGGACGGACGCCCGCTGCGCACCGGCAACCTGCGCTTCAAGGAGGACGTGCCCGACACCATCGACGGCTACCAGTTGCTTTGGGGCGGCGAGATGCGCATGACGCTGGATGTGTACCGGGATCTCTCCCTCTCCCTCGGCGGCGCCTTGCTCATCATCTATTTCGCGCTGGTCGCCTACTACCGCTCGTTCATCGTTCCGCTGGTGGCCATGTCGGCCGTGCCGCTCGGCATCATCGGCATTTTTCCGGGGCATTGGCTGGTCGGCGTGGATTTCTCCGCCACATCCATGGTCGGCATCATCGCGCTGGCAGGCGTGGTGATCCGCAACTCGCTGCTGATCATCGACTTCATCCAGGACAACATCCGACGCGGCATGCCGCTGAGGGAGGCCGTGCGCGAGGCCGGCGCGGTGCGTCTGCGGCCGATCCTGCTGACCATGCTGGCGATCATCTTCGGCTCGGCCGTCATGGTGACCGACCCGGTCTTCGGGGGGCTGGCCGTCTCGCTGATCTTCGGCACGCTGGTCTCGACCGCGCTGACCGTGTTCGTCGTGCCGCTGCTCTATGAGCTGCATGCGAAGCGCCATACAGCCCCGGCGGCCACAGGAGCAGACCATGCATGAGAATGACCGCGGCACATCGTCCCCCCGCCGCCGCCAAGCCCGCGCAGGCCATGAGACCGGCCCATCGGCCCGCCATCGGCTCGTCGGCACGCTGGTGGTGCTGGCGGTGCTGAGCGGCTGCGCCTCGCTGGCGCCCGCGCTCGATCCCATCGCGCTCCCCGTCGCATCGAACTGGCGGACGCAGCCCGACACGCCGGGCGTTGCGGCAGCGGCCGACCTGGCGTGGCGCGCGTACTTCACCGACCCGGCCTTGCAGGCGCTGATCGAGACCGCGCTGGAAAACAACCGCGATCTGCGCGTGGCGCTGCTGCGCACCGAGGAGGCGAGCGCCGCCTTCCGCATCCAGCGTGCGCAGCAGGCGCCAATGGTTGGCGTGGGGGTGCAGCAGATACGCGCCGGCCTGCCCGATGGGCTACAGCCGCTGGCGGGCCGCTCGGTCCTGGAGGTCAACGCAGCCTCCGTGGGCATCAGCAGCTGGGAGCTGGACCTGTGGGGCCGCGTACGCAGCATGAAAACCGCCGCATTCGAGCAATGGCTGGCCACCGGTCAGGGCCACCGCGCCGTGGAATTGGCGCTGATCGCCCAGGTCGCCGATGCCTACCTGGGCCTGCGCGAACTCGACGAGCGCATCGCGCTGGCAAGGCGCACGGTGGAAAACCAGCAGTCGCTGGCGCAAATCTTCCAGAAACGCTTCGAGCTGGGCCATGGCTCCCGGCTGGAGCTGACCCAGGTGCGCACCCTGCTCAGCCAGGGCAAAGCCCTGCAGGTGCAGCTCGAATTGCAGCGCGAGCAGCAGCGCAATGCCCTGGCGCTGCTGCTCGGCAGCGAACCCCAATTGCCGCCGCCATCGGCCCCGATGGATGAAGCCCTGGTCATGCCCGAACTGGTGCACGGGCTGCCGTCGGACCTGCTGCTCAACCGCCCGGACATCCTGGCCGCCGAGCATGCACTGCGGGCGCGCCAGGCCAACATCGGTGCGGCGCGCGCCGCGTTCTTCCCACGCATCGCACTGACCGGCGGCGCCGGCACGGTCAGCACCAGCCTGAGCGACCTGTTCTCGTCGGGCACCCGGGCATGGTTGTTCCAGCCGACGATCGAACTGCCGATCTTCGATGCCGGCATGCGACAGGCCAATCTCGACGTCAGCGTCGTGCGGCGCGACATCGCCATTGCCGAATACGAGCGCGCCATCCAGGCAGCGTTTCGCGACGTTTCCGACGCCCTGGCCGCAAGGCAGAAGCTCGCCGAGCAACTCGCCGTGGCGCGCCAGGCCCACGCCGCGCAGACCGAGCGTTTGAAACTGGCGCGGATGCTGTTCGATGCCGGTTCGGCGGCGCACCTGGAGGTACTGGACGCCGAGCGCGACCTGCTTGCCTTCGCGCAGCAGCTGGTGCAGGTCCGCAAGGCGGCCTTGTCAAGCCAAATCGGGCTGTACGCGGCGCTGGGCGGCGGCACCAAGCAAGCCCCGAAAAGATGAGGAGGCGCCATGTTCTGGCAGGCACTGAGCGCGATGCGTGATCTACGGCGTTTGCACGAAATCGCCTCGATCCTGGTCCGTTACGGCTTTGGCGACATGGTGCGCCGGATAGGGCTGTCCAAAGCCCTGGAGCGGGCGGGGACGGCACTGCACTGGAGCGAAGCGGCAGACTTCGCCCACATGACGCCCCCCGAACGAGTGCGGCGGGCACTGGAGGAGATGGGGCCGACTTTCGTCAAACTCGGCCAGGTGCTCGCTACCCGGGTCGATCTGCTCGAACCCGAGTGGACCGCCGAATTCGGGAAATTGCAGGACAGTGCGCCGCCCGCCCCCTGGGCAGCCGTATACCAGCAGCTTAGCGAAGACCTCGGCGCGCCCCCCGAGGAAATCTTCGCGGCCTTTGATCCCGAGCCCTTGGCGGCCGCTTCCATTGCGCAGGTGCATCGGGCGCGTCTCGACGACGGCGGCGAAGTCGTGGTCAAGGTGCGCAGGCCCGGCATTCGGCACATTCTGGAAGCCGATCTGCGCTGGCTTGCACGCCTGGCCGAACTCGCCGAGACGGAGAGCGCGGAATGGCGCGTCCTGCATCCGCGCGAGATGGTGCGCCAGTTCGCACAGTCGCTGCGCAACGAACTCGATTTCGCTGACGAATGCCGCAACGCCGAACGCATCGCCGGGAACTTCACCGGCTATGCCGATCAGGATGCTCCCCCTGTCGTCCCGGGCAAGGTAAAGCCGGACGCGGATGGCGCACCTCCCATCATCGTCATTCCCCGCGTGTATTGGCAGTGGACCGGCGAGCGGGTCTGCGTACAGGAATTCATCGGTGGTATTTCCGGGCGCAGGCTTCAGGCCGTTGACCAGGCCGGCCTGGACCGCAAGGTGCTCGCACGGCGTGGTGCCAGTGCGGTATTGAAGATGATCGTCGAGGACGGGCTGTTTCACGCCGATCCCCATCCGGGCAACGTGTTCTATTTGCCGGGCAACCGTATCGCCTTCATCGACTTCGGCATGGTCGGCCGGCTGGCGGAGGAACGCCGCGACCAGTTGATCCGCCTGCTGCTGGGGCTGGTGAGGAACGACGCCGGCGGCGTCGCCGACGTCATGCTCGAATGGACGAGCGACGGCGTGGCAAATGAGCAGGATCTGTTGTTGGAAGTCCGGTCTTTCATCGATCGCTACCACGGCGTGCCGCTGAAGCAACTGCGCTTGAGCGCCATGTTGTCCGACCTCGTGGCGATCCCGCGCCAGCATCACCTCGTCCTGCCCAACGATCTGTCCCTGCTGATCAAAGCCTTCGTCACACTGGAAGGCTTGGGTCGTGAACTCGATCCCGGCTTTGACATGGCCAACCATGCACTGCCGCTGCTGGAGCGTGCCATGTACGCGCGCTACTCCCCCGCAGCGCTGCTCAGACGGGGGCGGCGGGCGGCCGGTGACATCTTCTCGTTGCTGGCAGGCTTGCCCCAGGACCTCTCCCGGCTGCTGCGAGCCGCCCGCCGTGGCCGGCTGGAAGTGCACATCGACGTCACCCATCTGAGGCGGGTCGGCGATCAGCTAGATCGCGCCGTCAGCCGCCTGGCGATAAGCATCGTCACCGCCGCTCTGATCGTCGGCTCGGCCATCGTCATGACCGTCGAGCGCGAACCCTCCCTGCCGGGCCTGCCCTCTTTCGGACTGCTCGGTTTCATCGCTGCCGTCATTGGTGGCATCTGGGTGCTGGTCTCCATCTGGCGTGGTGGCAAGGGCGGAACATGATGCAGTTCGCTGATGGCAAAGATTCAAAGGGGTTCGTGCCAAAAATTGGTTTGGCGCTGGGCAGCGGCTCCGCGCGGGGGCTCGCGCACATCGGCGTGCTGCGGGCCGTCGAGGAAGCCGGCATCGAGATCGACTTCATCGCCGGCACCAGCATGGGCGCGCTGGTTGGCGCTGTTTACGCCGCTGGCAAGCTGGATGAACTCGAAGCGGTATTTCAGTCCTTCGACTGGAAGAAAACCGTTGCCTTTTTCGATGTTGTGCTGCCCAAGTCCGGGCTGCTGGACGGTGCCAAGGTCAGCGATCTGGTGCGTGAGTACGTGCAATCCGCGCGCATAGAGGAGCTGCCAAAACGGTTTGCCGCCGTGGCCACCGACATTGTTAGCGGCGAGGAACTCACCATAGCCAGCGGCGATGTCATTGATGCCGTGCGTGCCAGCATTTCCGTACCCGGTGTCTTCACACCAATACGAAGTAACGGCCGGATCTTGGTTGATGGAGGCCTTGTCAACCCGGTGCCGGTTGGCGTGGCGCGCGCTATGGGAGCCGACGTTGTCATCGCGGTTGATCTCAACCATGAGATCGTTTCCGGGAAGAACTTCAAGCCCGTATTGCCGCCAGGCCGACTGACGGAAAGGGGCGACTGGGTTGAGGGTTATCGGCAGGCAATTCAGTGGATCAAGGAGCGCATGCTTGCTCATGAAATTCCGGGTTCTGCCCAATTGGCCCGCTGGGCTTCGGTCGAAGAGCCGGCCCCCAACATCTTCGAAGTGCTGCTCGCGTCGATCAATGTGATGGAGACCCGCATCACGCAGGCCCGCCTCGAACTGGAAAAACCCGACATCCTCATCCAGCCGCCCCTGGGTCACATCCGCTTCCTCCAATTCGCCCGCGCCGAGGAAATCGTCGAGATCGGCTATCGCTGCGCAGCCGAGCAGTTGGCTCGCTGGGCAGAAACGTCAACCCATGGCTGACTCGCATCTCATGAGCTTTACCGAGACTGTAATGACCGGCGTCCGCGCCGCCGTGACGGGTACCCTGACCTGTGAGGCTGCGCCCGTGCAGCTTGCCGTGCGCCTGTTGCTGTCGGACCAGCAGATACCGATCCGGGCACTGGTGACTTGCAGCATCCATTCCGGGCAGCAGGGCATCAACGCCGGTACCGCGCTGGACCTGATCTACATCAGCTTGCAGCAATTGCATGCCCACGTCCATGCGGCGCGCGGCTCATCTGCGCTGCTCGGCAATGCGGCCACCGTGCTGGCGGGGGATTACCTGACCACAGGTGCCTTCCGCTTGCTGGTGCGTTGCGATGACCTTCAAGTCCTGGCCCTGGTTGCCGATGCGGTCAACCGGGCGGCTGAGTTGGAGGCCACCAACCTGAAGCATGTGCAGATCACAGGCGACGATCCAGCACAATGGTTGCGGACTCGTCAAAGATTGGCCGTGCCGCTGGGTGAGGCGGCTGGCGCCACAGGGGCCACTCTCGCAGGCTACTCTGATTCTCTAGCCAAAGTAGCGCGGCGCTACGGAGAAACCCTCGTTGCAAGTTGCGTGTTGTTGCAGGAAGCCGATGTCATGGACGACTTCGTGGCGCGCACGACCGTCCAACGTTCAGCACTCGACCTGTGCCGCCAAGCAATGCAGGGAGCACGGACCATCGCGACGGCCACAGGGAACGGCCATCCACTCGAACTCGCTGAACTGATCGCGGCAAGAATCAATGCGACGGGGCACCCCCCCGGGAACCACATGCCGGCATCCTGACCAATACCAAGTGAAACAAGAGAGTCCCATTTCATGAGAAAAGATCCCATTCACATGCTTGGCACCGCCGGTGCTGTCCATGTCCTTATCTGCTCACGGGCTACATGATCGGCAGCCTATGGCTCCTGCTTTTCATTCTGCGCAGCGGGAGAGGGCGATGAGCACCACCGGGAAGGTCGTCATCTTCTATTCCTCTATCGGATACGGACACATCTGTGCCGCACAATCCATTCGGGACGAGATAATGCGGCAATCTCCGGCGACCCCGGTACTGCTGCAGGATATCCGCGCCTTCATGCATCCTGTGTGGCGACGGGTCGATGAGCGCCTGTACTGGTTCGTCGCCAACCATCTGCCGGAGTGCTTCGAGAGCCTGTTCCGTGCGATGCAGACGCGCGGCAGCCGTGCGCCCTCGCTGTCGATGCTGCCCAACGATTATCCGGAAGAAAGCGTATTGGCCTACTTGACCGCACAGCGGCCGGATGCAGTTCTCGCCACCCATTACGGGGCCGCCCAGGTGTTGGGAACCTTGCGGGAGAAAGGGCTGCTGTCCGACACGAGAATCGGCTGGCTGCACACGGATTTTTTCGAGGGCTATTTCCCGCGCATCTCCAAGCGGATCGACCGTACCTTTCTTGCCCACCCGGAGTTGGAAACGCGCTGGCTGGCAGCAGGCGTTCCGGCCGACAAGGTCGTTACCAGCGGCATGCCGGTGCGGATTCCTGCGACATCCGCCGACGCCCGCCGCGCCACGCTCCAGGGCCTTGGGCTGTCGGCGGACGTGCCGACACTGCTGCTGACCGGCGGCAAGGAAGGGGTGGGCGACTATCCCGGGGTCATCGGCAGTGTCGTTCGCCACGGCCCGGGTCGTTTGCAGATCATCGCGGTGTGCGGCACGAATTCGGGGCAGCACGAAGTGCTCGCCGATCTGCAGGGAAAGCTGCCGGAGAGGGCGACACTGAAGCTTCTGGGGCTGCTGTCGCGCAGTGACATGGCGTCCTGCATGGCCGCCGCCGACATCCTGGTCACCAAGGCCGGCGGGATGACGCCGGCAGAGGCTTTTGCACTCGGGGTGCCGACCGTGCTGCTCGACGTGATCAGCGGCCACGAGCGCGAGAATGCAGCCCTGTTCCAGCGCCAGGGCCTGGCCAGGTTTGCGGCCAGCGCCGACGATGCGGGGAAGTTCGCGATGGAACTGCTGTGCGACCCCGCCCAGCGCGAGGCGATGCTGCGCGCCCAACGGGAGTTCCGGCAGAGCATCGACATCGCGAGCATCGTCCGGTTTGCGCTCGACGAAGGCTTCAGGCCGGCCCGCCCACTGCCCGACTTCGGCGTCGAGAACGGCGCGCCCGTCCAGGGCATCGGCCAGGCACTGGCGAAACTGGATGCCGAAGCGCCGGCAGAGGTCGAACTGCTGCTGTCCTATGCCACCTCGCAAACGCCGCAACGGGTCGTGCTCGAAAACCCGTTCGGGCATCTGGCCATCCGCATCAGCGGCATCGTCTACAGCGCGAACTACATCGCAGACCCGTCCGTCGATCCGAACTTCCTGCAGCACGTGAGCCTGCCGGATTACCTGTACGGCATCGATCGCCCGTCCCGTTCGCAAGTCCACACCAACACCTACGGCATGGCTTATGGCCGTGAGACGCTCGGGTTGCGGGTCCAGGGCATTCCCGCCGGGTGTCGTGCGGCGATGGTGGCCGAGGCGCACCGCATCGAAACCGGATTCCGCGACGCCAGCCTGCGCTGGAGCAGGAGCGATCTCAATTGCGCCGACGTGGTGGCGCGAATTCTCGCTGCCGGCGGCTACGACGACCGTTCCCTGTACGACCGGGCGGGCTTGCCGAGCATGCCGCTGGACCTGTTCGAGCGCATGCGGGCACGCTTCGAGGAAGACCCTGCTTTGCGGAAAGAACTGGTCGCCTACCGATTGCTGCCTGGAACGCAGGCAAGCTACCGTTTCTCCCGTTTCCCGCTGTCGATGGGACAGCCGCTGCGCTCGATGGCGCGCGTCCTGGGCGATGCGCAGCCAGACGCGCTCGAACAGGCGGTGGCCCGGCAGGTCACCAGTTACTTCGGCGACCGGCAGCTCTACGTGGAGGACCTGCGGGCATGCTGGCCCGCTTCGCCCGCCGCGGGCCGTCCCCACTTGGCGCTGGAACGGGCCATCCTCGCCGATCTGCGGCGCCTGCTCGCGGCCTACGTGAAGCTGCCGCTCACGCGGATCGAACGCCTGGGGAACCTTCCCGCCGCAGCGGCGTTCTACCGCCTCGTCGATCGCGGGATCGAACTTGCCCGACTCGCCACCGAGCATGCCGAGGATGATCCGCGCCCTCGCACCTATCGCCTGCGTGCGCTGTTCACCCAGCTCGTGGAAGCCTACGGGCGGATCAACCCGCAGCGCTTGGAGGCACGCCATGTGCAGGCCTACCTTGCGCGGCTTTGGGCGTTCGAGTCGGCGCTGGGGCGTGACGTGCCCCCGGGCACTTCGTCGGCGCTGCTGCATGTCTGGTGGCACAGAATGGCGGCGCTTGCTCGCCCCAGTGCGCGGTCGCACCCTCGCAGCAGGGAGACAAGTGGGTTCAGCGGCATGCGGGTTGATCCGGGCGAAGTCGAGCCCAGCGGCGATGCGCAAGAGCAAGACGCGCATGGTCTCGAAGCAGAACCGGCCACGCGCTTGACGCTTGGTGACATGGAAGAGCCCGTTCAGGGCTTCCACGAGGCCGCCAGCCCGGTGGGTCTGGGTCCAGGCGACGATGCCATCGAAGGAGTTTCGGATCAGCCAGGCGAAGTTCCTCATCGGCTTGATGACCCCTATGACCGTTGCCACCGATCACGGGGCTCCTGATTTTTCGCAGTTTCATTGCCATTGAAAAGCTCGTTCGTATGAACTATGTTCTTATCGGAACAATCGGAGGATGTATGTCAAGTCATGCCGAATCAACCAGCGGCCACGAGGCGCGCAGTGCCAAGACCCGATCGCAGTTGATTGAAGCGACGGTTGACGTTGTCGCCGCCGTTGGCTACGAGGGGGCAACCACGCGCGCTCTGGCCCAGGCGGCCAAAACCACGCTGTCGGCCATTCCCTACCATTTCGGCAGCAAGAAGGAGCTCTATCTGGCTGCAGCGGACATGATCGCCGAGTATGCGGCCCATCGCTTCGCGGAGGCCGCAACTTTGCTTGACGATACCTCGGACGTCGAGCTTTCCGTTCGCTTCGAACGCACACTGATCCAACTGCTCCACACCATGCTGGAGGAAGCCGAGCCGCACGCCTGGACGGCATTCGTGGCCCGCTGCGCTTACGACAACGACGACGCCTTCGCCCTGATTCATGAACGCGCGATCGCTCCGCTGCAAAAGCGTCTGGTACATGCCGCCAGCCAGTTTAGCGGCCGGTCTTCCGATGACGAGGCGCTGCGGCTGCGCGTCATCGCAATTGTGACGGCAGTTTTCAGTTTCAGGTTTCTGCGCGGCGTGATGCTCCGTGGCATGGACTGGAAAAGCATTCAGAACGAAGCCATCAGGCAAATCACGGACATGGTCCGCGATCTCTGCCGAAGCGGCTTTCTTGCCGTTCGGTCGCCTGATGATGGCGCTGACCGAAAAACAGGCCCCGCTTGATTCCATCAACCCCTCTCCCATTGAAAGGAAATGCACCATGACGCTCCAATCCTACGTACACCAGACCATCGCATGGGCGAAGCACCGTCTCGATGAGACCGATGCCATTCTCTCCCAGGTCGAGAAATCGGCCGCCGATATCAAGGAGGATGCCCGCAAGCAAGCCGATGCAGCTCGCGCACGCCTCGCGGCATCCCGCGCGAAGCTGCAGCAGTACTACGATGATCTGCGCGCTCAGGCGGACACCGCAAAGCAGGAAGCGAGCGAGATTCAGGACAAGCTCGAAGCCGAATGGATCGAGGTCGAGTCCGCCCTCCAGCAGTTTGTCAGCACGACCGGCGACGAGGTGAGAACCGTGCGCAACATCGTCATCGTCCGTGCGCGCGCACAGCGGCAAGCGTGGCAAAACTCCCTGAAGGATTTGGGTGACCAGGCGGCCGATGCCGTCGAGAAGGCCCGCGGCGAACTCGATGCCGCGTTCGATCGCCTCTCCATCGAGGCCGAGAAGTTCCAGGCGCGTATCGGTGAGGTCAAGGATGCTGGCGATGAATCCTGGCGTGCCGTCAAGCAGGGGTTTGCCGATGCCAAGGCCGCTCACGCCGTCACGGTCCAGAAGATCAAGGATGCCTTTTTCAAGGTTCGCTGAACCTAGGCGCCACGTTGCTTTTGTTTTGACTCATCAGGAGAAATCACCATGAAACTTCGCTTTTCCACAATCGCCTTGGCGCTGCTTGCTCAGACAGCGTTGCTGTCGGCTCCTCCCGCCCTGGCACAGAATGCAGAAGCACAGGCCGATTCAGCCGCTCCACAGAAGGAGCCCTCAAAGGTTCACCAAGCACTGGCGTGGTCGCAGGACCGGCTGGCCCAGCTTGATGCCAACATCACTGCCCTGGAAAAAGATGCCAGCAAGCTTCGGGGCGAGGCGCGCACCAAGGCTGATGCGGCGTTGGCGGACCTGCGCAAGCAGCGGGACGCCTATCGCCGCCGGGCTCAAGATGCCGCAGCCAACGCAAAGAACTGGAGCGATGCCCAAGTCGCCGAAGTACGTCAGGCACTCGACAATGATTGGGCCGCCTTCCAGGCCGCCCGAGACAAGTACCTTGAAGAAAGCAAGGCCAGTATCGCTACGCAGCGTGCCGTACTGGAGGCTGAACTGAATGCGCAGCAGAAAGCGCTCGCTGGATTGCGTGCCGACGCGGCCAAGCTCGCGGGGGATCAGCGCACAGCCATTGAAGGGCGTATTGCCGCACTGAATGCAAATGTGGAGGAAACCAAGGCCCGGGTCTCAAAAGCCTCGGCCGAGGTATGGGAGACCACGAAAAAGAGCTATGGGGAAGCCCAACGGCTTTTCTCCGAGACCTATGCGTCTATCCGCCAGTCCATCGACGAGGCCAAAAAGTAATTTGTAAGCGTCCGGCCATCCCACCCTTGAGGGCGACGGCGTAAGCGGCAACGATGGTGTCCACCCAACGAGATAGGTGGACACCATGACCGAAGCCAAGACCAAGACCCGTCGGCGGCACAGCGCCCAGCTCAAGCAGCAGATCCTGGCCGAGTGCGCCAGGCCCGGCGCCTCGGTGGCCAGCGTAGCGCTCTCGCATGGCATCAATGCCAACGTCGTGCACAACTGGCGCCGCTTGGCACATGCCCCCAGCACAGATGTGCAAGTCCCGACCTTCGTGCCGGTGGCGCTGCCTGCACCCAACTGCGTACCGGCCCCAGACATCCGCATCGAGTTGCGCCGTGGCGCCACCAGCGTGACGCTGACCTGGCCAGTCTCGGCGGCTGAGCACTGTGCAGCCTGGATGGGAGACTTGCTCAAGTGATCCGCATCGACGCCCTGTGGCTGGCCACCGAGCCACTGGACATGCGCGCCGGCACGGAGTCGGCGCTGGCCCGCGTGGTGGCCGTCTTCGGCGCCGCACGACCGCACCACGCGTACCTGTTTGCCAACCGCATGAAGGTGCTGGTGCACGACGGCATCGGGGTGTGGCTGGCTGCGCGGCGCCTGAACAGCGGCAAATTCGTCTGGCCGCGTGAGGGGGTATCGACCATCACGCTCAGTCGCCCACAGTTCGATGCCCTGGTGCTGGGCCTGCCTTGGCAACGCCTGGGCGATGGTGGTGTCATCACCGTGCTCTGAATCTGACCGATGTTCTGGTGCTTGCCCATCGGTGCATGCGCCAATGGCGCAGCGTTGCCCGCGCTGGCACAGTCACGCCCATGGTGGTGGAACCTCAATCGCTGGACAGTCTGAGTGCAGAACAACTGCGCGAGCTGACCGCTCGGCTGATGGTTCAGGTTCGCCACCAGAGTGCGCTGCTGGAGAAACTCACCCACGAGAACGCACTGCTCAAGCGCATGAAGTTCGCAGCCCAGTCCGAGCGCTTCAACCCTGAGCAGAAGAGCCTGCTTGAAGACGAGATCGAAGCGGACCTGGCGGCTGTGGCCAGCGAGATCGATGCGCTGACGCAGACACAAGCACCTGCCACCCCCGATAAGAAACAAGCCAAACGGCTACCGCTGCCGGCGCACCTGCCGCGCCGCGAGGTTCGCCACGAACCTGCGTCCACCACCTGCGCCTGTGGCTGCCAGATGAAACGCGTGGGTGAGGACGTGGCCGAGAAGCTGGACTACATGCCCGGCGTCTTCAGCGTCGAGCGCCATATCCGCGGCAAGTGGGCCTGCGCCCGGTGCGAGAGCATCACTCAGGCGCCGGTTGAGGCGCACGTCATCGACAAAGGCATCCCCACCACCGGCCTGCTGGCCCAGGTGCTGGTGGGCAAGTACGCCGATCACCTGCCCTTGTACCGGCAGGAAGCGATCTTCGGACGCGCCGGCCTGGCCATCCCGCGCTCGACCCTGGCGCAGTGGGTAGGCACCTGCGGGGTGCGGCTGCAACCGCTGGTCGATGCGCTCAAGACCGAGATCCTGGGCCACCGGGTGCTGCATGCCGATGAGACACCGGTGGCCATGCTCAAGCCCGGCGATGGCAAGACGCACCGCGCCTACCTCTGGGCCTACGCGCCCGGGGCCTTCGAGAGCATCAAAGCCGTGGTCTACGACTTCTGCGAGTCTCGCTCGGGCGAGCACGCCCGGCACTTCCTGGGCCACGGCACCGACAAGGCCTGGAAGGGCAGCCTGACCTGCGACGACTTCAGTGGCTACAAGGCCCTGATCGCCAGCGGCGTGACCGAGGTGGGGTGTCTGGCCCATGCGCGGCGCAAGTTCTTCGATCTGCATGCGGCCAACCAGAGCCAGATCGCCGAGTTTGCCCTCCAACAGTTCGCCCGGGTCTATGAGATCGAGCGCGAAGTCAAAGAACTGGGGTCCGAGCAGCGGCAAGCCGTTCGGCAGCAGCAGACACGGCCGATCCTGGATGCCCTGCACGAGTGGATGACGCTGCAACGGCGCCAGGTGCCCGACGGATCAGCAACCGCCAAAGCGCTGGACTACAGCCTGCGGCGCTGGGATGCACTGACCCGGTTTGCAGATGACGGGCAGCTGCCAGTGGACAACAACTGGATCGAGAACCAGATCCGGCCCATTGCCATTGGCCGAAACAACTGGCTGTTTGCCGGTAGCCTGCGCGCGGGGCAGCGGGCGGCCGCTGTCATGAGCCTGATCCAGTCGGCGCGCATGAACGAGCACGACCCGTATGCCTACCTCAAGGATGTACTCACGCGGCTGCCCACGCACAAGGCCAGCCGAATCGACGAGCTCTTGCCCCATCGCTGGCAACCCACTGGCCTCTGATCGTCAGACACGAGCGACTGCAGCGGTCAACATGGGTTCGCCGGACGCTTACAGTAATTTCCCCAAGGATGGCCTGCATAATCCTCGCGAGTCGGTGGTAGTGCGGACCGGGATGGGCCACAAAGCGTCTTTTTGCGGCCAATAGCTCGGCTATTGGCAAGAAAGGAAAGGCAGTGGACCGCCCGAGGCCGCGCCATCACGGGCCGCAGGGAGTTAGTCGTCCCTGATTTATTCAAAAGCAAGCGCCGACAGGGCGCTGGACTGAGCCGGCGAGTGCGCGAGTGAGCAAAGTACCCAACGCGTTTTGCCAGTTCGGCGACACGCCCGCCACCGTGCACAGGCGCAAATAAAGTCGCCGCAAGAAGGCCAACCCCTTCTTGGCGATCATGCGCAGCAACCAGCTGATGTTGTAGCCCGCCGCGCACAGCACCGCATGCAGCCGGTCACCCTGCGCGCCCTTGAGGTGACAACGATCCATGCGGTGATCAGCCTTGAGGTGGCCGATGATCGGTTCGATCGCCTGGCGCCGCCTCAGTTGCTTTCTCTCCTGCTCGCTGATCCGCTTGGCCTTGCCTCGGTGCACGATGTGCACATCCGGGTTCTGTGCATCCACGCCCCGGTAGCCCAGATCCACAAACGCCGTCGCTGGCTTGACCGCACTGTCCTGCATCAGGATCGTCGCCTGCTCCAGTTGCTCGTTCAGGGTGTGGCCGTCGTACGGGTTGCCGTGGAAGGCTCGTGAGCCCACGATCAGGTTGCCGCTCAGCGTGCTGGCAATGCCCACCTTCACGCCGAACTCGTAGGGCGTTCGGGCCTTGCCCTTGCTGATGCAGTCCACCTCGCTCGCATGCCAGGCGTAGAGCTTGGGCTGTCCGTCGGTGGCCTTGCGCTGGCCGCTCTGGGCCACGATGCGCCGGGCTTTGCTCAAGGTCTCACCCAGCGCCTGCCGCACGGCCGCCCCGATGGCGCTGGCCTTGCGGTCCACCTCGCGCTGCAGGCGGCCGACGATGGTGCGCTGGCGCTTGATGGCGCGGCGCATGCGCTTGAACTGGCGGGCATGGGCATAGCGCCCGGCCTTGCGGGTGAGGTCCTTGCCCTCCTTGGCAAACGTCTGCTTCAGGTCGATACCGACATCCTTGGCCGCTTCCACCAGCTTGGTGCGAGCAGTCTCCAGCAAACGGCTGTCGGTGGGGTGGGCAATGGCCTTGTGCTGCACCGTGCTGTCCACGATCACGCGGGTCAGCTCCTGCGGCTTGATCAGCTTGAGCTCGACGGCCACATTGATGCTCTGCGCCAGCAACTCCTCCACGCCTTCCTCGCCCAGCAGCTGGCGGAACTTGACCAGGGTGGTGGCGTCGCAGGGCTGGCGGTCTTCGTAGTACGCACAGCCCGAGAAGAACTGCCAGCGCGGGGTGTCGGCCCAGCGGGCCACCACGCCCTCGTCGGACTCGTTGAACGCGTGCTTGAGGTACAGCAGCGCGATCATTGCGTATTCCACGCGATGGCGGACACGGTTCCATGCTGATGGCGGACAGTGTTCCAGCGTGATGGCGGACACCGTTCCACGCTGAAGGCGGACAGCATTCCAAACTGATGTCGGACACCTGCGGGGTGTTTTGAGTGACCCGAACGCGGGATACGCTGCCCGGTTTTTTGACCGGAACCAGCGATGCCCACACCCAGGGTCACCATGAGCAAACTACGACACACACTTCAACTGCTGCACGGCGGGGCCTTGAGCACCCGCCAAATCGGTGCCGCCCTCGGCATCTCCAAATCCACTGTCAGCGAGATTGCCAGCTACGCGCGCGTGGCCGGTGTGGACTGGGCGCTGGCCCAGAGCCTGAGCGATGAAGAACTGCAAGCGCGGCTGTACCGGCCGCCGGTGGCGCGCGAATCCCGTCACCTTGAACCCGACCACGCCCACATCCACCGCGAGCTGCGCCGACCCGGCGTGACGCTGCAACTGCTGTGGGAGGAATATCAGCAGCAGCACGGCGGTCAGGCGTACAAGTACAGCGCCTTCTGCGAGAAGTACAAGGCCTGGGCCCGGCGCCTGCAGCGCTCCATGCGCCAGACCCACACGGGAGGTGACAAGCTCTTCGTGGACTACGCCGGCCAGACGGTGCCTGTCGTGGATGCCGACACTGGCGAGATACGCCAGGCCCAAGTCTTCGTGGCCGTGCTGGGCGCATCGAACTACACCTATGCCTGCGCCACCGCCAGCCAGAAGGCCACCGACTGGGTGGCCAGCATCATTGCCGCACTGGAGTTCATCGGTGGCGTGCCCCGTCTGCTGGTGCCCGACCAGCCGCGCGCCCTCATGGCCCGCCCCGACCGCTACGAGCCCACTGCGCACCGCCTGCTCGAAGAGCTATCGGCGCACTACAGCCTGGCCGTGATGCCCGCGCGCCCGGCCAAGCCGCGCGACAAACCCAAGGTCGAAGTGGGGGTGCAGGTGGTCGAGCGCTGGATTCTCGCCAGGCTGCGCCACCAGACCTTCTTCAGTCTGGCCGAGCTCAACCGTTCAATAGCCGCCTTGCTGGTGGACTTGAACCAGCGCGCGTTCAAGAAGTTGCCGGGCAACCGCGCCAGCGCCTTCGCCGAGCTCGACCGGCCAGCCCTGCGCCCGCTGCCGGCGCAGCGCATGCCCATCGCCCGCTTCAAGCCCGCCCGCGTCAACATCGATTACCACGTCGAGCTCGATGGCCACTACTACTCGGTGCCCCATGCCCTGGTGGGCGAGCCGGTCGAGTTGCGCATCACGGCCGGCACGCTCGAAGTCCTGCACGGCAGCAAACGGGTGGCTGCCCACGCCCTCAATCCCCGCCGGGGGGCGCACACCACCACGCCCGAGCACATGCCGGCCTCGCACCGCGCGCACCTGCAGTGGACGCCGGCCAAGCTCATCGCCTGGGGCGAGCGCGTGGGCGCGGCCACCGCCGCTGTTGTGCGCTGGCAGATGGAGCACCGCCAGCACCCCGAGCAGGGCTACCGCTCCTGTCTGGGCCTGATGCGACTGGGCCGTGAGTATGGTGCCGAGCGTCTGGAGGCGGCTTGCGCGCGGGCGCAGTCGATTCGCTCACCGTCCTACAAGAGCATCGCTTCCATCCTCGGCTGCGGCCTGGACCAGCGGCCGCTGGACGCGCCGATGGCCGCACAGGCGAGCCTGCCGCTGCACGAGAACGTGCGCGGGCCGGGCTACTACCACTGACACCCCCATACAGACAAAGAAAGCACCAACGACCATGCTCAACGAACAGACCCTCAATCAGCTGCGCGTCCTGCGCCTGGACGGCATGGTGGCCGCCCTCAGCGACGCGGTCACCCACATCACAGCCAGCGAGCTCACCTTCGAACAACGCCTGGCGCTGCTGGTGCAGCGCGAGGTGGACTGGCGTGACAGCAAGCGCCTGGAGCGCCTGCTCAAGGCCGCGCGCCTGAAGGTCTCCAGTGCCTGCCTGGAGGACATCGACTGGCGCGCCAGCCGGAGCCTGAGCCGGGAGGTCATCACCAGCCTGGCCGGCGGGGACTGGCTGCGCCACGGCCACAACGTGCTACTCACCGGGGCCACCGGTTGCGGCAAGACGTGGTTGGCCTGTGCGCTGGGGCAGCAGGCCGCGCGCCTAGGCTTCTCGGTGTTCTACACCCGCGCGCCACGGTTGCTGCAGGAGTTGCACGTGGCCCACGGAGATGGCAGCCTGGGCAAACGGCTGGCGCAACTGGCGCGGCTGGACCTGCTCATCCTGGACGACTTCGGTATCGCGCCGATTGCCGCGCACGAGCGAAACGACCTGCTGGAGTTGCTCGACGACCGGGTGGGCGCGCGCTCAACGCTCATCACCAGCCAGTTGCCGGTAACAGCCTGGCACGCCTGGCTGGACGAGCCCACGCTGGCCGATGCCATCCTGGACCGCATCGTGCATGGTTCGCACAAGATTGCCCTCAAGGGCGAATCGATGCGAAAGCTCGCCAAGGCCGCCTGAGCCGGCCGCGCCGACCGCGCCGACCGCCGTTCCACGCTGATGGCGGACACTTCGGCTACGATTTGAGCGTCACTCAGGACACCCGCGCAGCGTGTCCGCCATCGCCTGGAACGCTGTCCGCGATGGAAATGGAATCACTGTCCGCCATCAGTGGAATGCGCAATCATGATGCGCAGCGGCACGCGGGGCCGTCCGGCGTTGCTGGCAACAGCCACACGCTGCGCCTGTTCACCGAAAAGGTCCAGGTCGGGCATGGCCACACCGGCGCGGCCTTTGCGGCAGAAGACCTGGGCCACCCGTGCCTCGATCTCCTGCCAGGGCATGCGCGAGGCCAGCACGGCCAACGGGTGGCGCAGATCGATCATGTGGTCGATGCGCGAGCGAAAGAAATCGTCGGTGGCGGGGCAGGCAAACATCACGACAGAACTCCCAGAAAACAGCTCCTATTGGAAATCAAACTGGGAGTTCTGCGCCCCCGCGATCACCCCAACGCGCCAGTGTTCATGCGGGCTCCGGGGATTCTTCAGGGACGACGAGTTATGCAGGCCATCCCCAACGCCGGAGACGCAGACGAATGTCCCCTGCGCATTCGCATTCTAGGAGCCCTCGATTACCTGGACTCACCCGCCGGCTCTTGCACTCTTGTAGTCCAATCCGACGGCGCCATACCTTCCCAGCGCCGGAATGCGCGCCTGAAACTGGCGATGTCCGCATAGCCCAAGAAATAGGTCACTTCTTTGATGGAAGACCCTTTTCTGAGCAGTTTCAACGCCATGCGATGCCTAATTGATTCCACTATTTCACGGTAAGAGGTTCCTTCTTCGATCAAGCGCCGATGAAGTGTCCGAGGCGTCGTGCTCAGCAGCCGTGCACATACGGTGAGATGAGGAATTGGCGGAAGCCGTTCTAGAACAATTTTCTCCAATTTCGAGCCTGCGCTCCTGTTATCTCCAGTTTCATTTAACTCTTCGACGCAGAAGCGTACTGCCTCTGTTAGAACCAATGGATCGTATTTCTGGGTGACTTCTTCGGCAGCAGAAATATCAAAAGATAAACCTGACCATTTCTGATTGTATCGAACTGCGCAGCCGTAAACGCCGCGTGCCAGTGCCGCATGAGGCGGCTCAGGAAATTGAAAGTAAACCATATTGCAGGCACTGCGACTCAGAAATATGTCGTCGGCGATATTTTTGACTGCAACCATCGCGATTTCCGTCACCGTGTTGCTTGCAGAACCCAGACCGATCGCCGGTTCAAACCAGACCTCCAGACTTCCATTTACCTCGCGGGTATGAATACTGATAGCCTCCGTTCGGATGCAGACAAAACGCTCGACGATTTGCATGGCTTCACGGATGCTGCGGCTTGCCGCAGCCGCCATGCCGAGGACACCATGGGTTGCTGTAAGCAAACGACGCCCAGCCAATACCCCGAAGCCCGTCTCACGCGACAGACTGACGGCGCGGGTGATCAGCTCTCCAAACTTTTCGACGGCAACTACCGCCGACGCATCGGCAAGATCATCTTGCTTGAGGTCGGAAATGGCCAGCCACGCCACGGTATCCACGCCCAGTTCAGCCGCTTGATCTGCAATTTGCCGCAGGTAGGTGACTCGAACAGTTTTTGGGTTCACGGTTGTCTCGCTCCATGTTCTTGTGCCGGCCGGTGGCCTCCCTGAGGAGTCCGACAGGCTCCTCAGCCTTCTTCCTCTGATGACTATCAAAACGATCCTACACGTAGCGACAGGTGCTTGGCAAGAAATGCACCATGTTTGTCAGTTTATGCGCTTGCGACAGAAAGTGGTGGCGAAGTCTAATAAAAAAGCAAAAAAACATTCATTAGGAGACAACTGCGATGAATTTTCTTCACGGAAGAAGCTTGCACCAGGCGGAGATAAACGGGCAGACCATCACCGTCGAGCCCGATGAGACTTTGCTGGAGGCAGCGCAACGCCAGAACATCAACATTCCCTCCATCTGTCGCGTCGGCGGCTGCGGGACTTGCAAGTGCAAGCTCAAGAGCGGCAAGGTTGACGAACTGACCGAGACGGCGTACCTGCTGACGGAGAAGGAAATCTCCGACGGGTTCATACTGGCCTGCCAGAGCCGCCTGCGCAGCGATGTGAAAATCGAGCTGGATCGGGAGGGCGCGATCGATGGCCCTCCGGTCAAGGGCGTGATCGTCGGCAAGCAAATGCTGACTCACGACATCGCGAGAATCGACCTTCGACTGGACACGCCAATCCGCTATCGCGCCGGCCAGTTTGCAGAGGTCACGCTGTCCTCGATGGCGGATGCCCCTCGCAGCTATTCGTTCTCGACCGCGCCTGGCAATGATCGCCAAGTGAGTTTCACGGTGCGCCGTGTGCCGGGGGGGCGGGTGTCCGGGCATCTCGTGGACCAGGCGCAGGTGGGCGAGTCGGTCACCGTGCGCGGTCCCGGCGGTCACTTCTACATGCGCCCGGGCCGGGAGCCAGTCCTTATGGTGGCCGGTGGCAGCGGCTTGGCACCCATCCTCGCGATGCTTCAAGACATGAAGCGCTCGGGCGACATGCGGCCGGTGACGGTACTGTTTGGCGCTCGGAGCCAGAAGGATTTGTACGCGCTCGACGAGATGGCAGCCTACGAAAAAGCTTGGCCGAACTTCCGGTTCGTGCCGGTGCTGTCCGCGGCTGACCCTTCGTCGCCCTGGGACGGGCGCACTGGCTTGGTGACGGAGCACATTCCAGAACTGCTTGGGGGTGCCACGTCGGCCTATCTGTGTGGCCCACCAGCCATGATCGACTCGGCCATCGCCGCCCTGCGCCAGCGTGGTATTGCAGACACGAATTTGCACGCGGACCGCTTCGTCGATCAGGCCCCCAAGCTCCACACCGGGTTCTACGGCGCTGTCGGCTTGCCCACTGTTGAGCGTGTGCCAGCCAATATCTTGGACTATCTGAAGTTCTTTCTTTTGCATGGGGTGGGGATCGGTGCTGTGGCGTCCATTCTGGCGGGCGGCGTCTACACCAGTTTGGGGCTGCTCGGCTTTCTCATCTTCTACATTGGCGGCGATGCGCTGTTGGGCCACGACACCCGAACGCCCAAATACAAATCACCGTGGATTCTGACGGTGCAACTGTGGTTCATCCTGCCCCTGGTGGCGCTGATCGTATTCGCCTACGTCTGGACGCTTTCTTCCGGTGATCCATTGGGATTCGGCGCGTGGGTGACCCATCTCACCCAATACGACATACTGGCCGCCCGGGAGGCAACGGGCTTTTGGCACCACCTCGCCGGCGGCGTATTTACCGGCTTCATGATCGGTGTCCTGGGAACGATCACGGCGCACGAGTTGACGCATCGCACTTGGGAACCGGTCTCGATGTTCATTGGTCGTTGGTTGTTGTCTTTCAGCTACGACGTGGGATTCGCCATCGAGCATGTCTACGGGCATCACCGCTATGTATCCACCGAGCATGACCCGGCCACGGCCCCGCGAGGCCGCAATGTGTATCTACACATCGTGATGTCCACCATTCGCGGCAACGTCAGCGCCTGGCGCATCGAAGCTGAACGCCTCAAGCGCAAGCATCTTCCGGTGATCTCCATCCACAACGCCTATATCCGCGGCTTGCTCATGAGTGCGGTGCTCGTGGCCATCGCCTACTGGATGGCGGGATGGATCGGCGTGCTTGGATTTACCGGCAGTGCGCTGTTCGGAAAATCGCTGCTGGAAATCGTGAACTACATGGAGCATTACGGCATGGTGCGCGCTCCCGATCAGGCTGTACAACTACGGCACTCATGGAATACCAATGCCAGAATGAGTTCCTGGGCCATGTTCAATCTCAGTCGGCATTCGCACCACCATGCCCAAGGCGAGGTGCCTTACCAGAACTTGATGCCGTTGCCGGAGGCCCCGACGATGGTCGCTGGCTACCTCAGCACGATACTGCTGACGCTGCTCCCGCCGCTTTGGCAGCGAATCATGGTCCCCAAGATCGTGGAGTGGGATCGGCATTACGCCACGCCAGAGGAGAGGGTGTTGGCGCTGCGTGCAAACCAGAAAAGCGGCCTGAAGGCATTGCGGCGCTACGACCCACGCCAATGGAACAAGGAATTGGCGGCTGACTGAACACGGCCGCTACCCCTCCACCCCCTTCTTTCTATGCGGAGCCACCTCGGCTCCGCAGTGGGATTTTATGAATTTCGATTACATCATCGTAGGCGGCGGCTCTGCCGGCGCCACCCTGGCCTCGCGGCTGAGTGAAGATTCCAGCATCAGTGTTTGCCTGCTTGAAGCGGGCGGACAAGGCGACTCATTGGTCGTCCGCATGCCGGCAGGAACGGCGGCCATGATGCCTGGCAAGGGCAAGATCAATAACTGGGCATTGAACACGGTACCTCAGCCGCACCTCAATGGTCGGCTGGGCTATCAACCGCGGGGCCGCGCCCTTGGCGGATCTTCGGCCATCAACGCCATGCTCTACGTCCGGGGCCAGCGCCAGGACTACGATCAATGGGCCGATCTGGGGTGTGATGGGTGGGACTGGGACTCGGTGCTGCCGTATTTCCTGAAGGCAGAGAACAACGAGCGTGGAGCGAGCAAACTCCATGGCGGGAGCGGACCTTTGCAAGTGTCCGAGCAACGTAGCCCCAGGCCGATCACGCTTGCGTTCATTGAGGCAGCCAAGCAGCGCGGCATTCCGTTTCGTGCCGATTTCAATGATGGGGACAACGAAGGCGTTGGCTTGTATCAGGTCACGCAATTCCACGATGCCGCCCGCCGAGGCGAGCGTTGCTCCGCGGCAGCCGCATACTTGCATCCTCTGCGGGGGCAACGGCCGAATCTCACGATCAAGACAAATACCCGCGCCAGCCGGATCCTCTTCGAGGGCAAGCGCGCCGTGGGCGTGGCCTACCATGCCAGCGGTGCCGAACACGAGGTCAGAGCCGGGCGGGAGGTCATTCTGGCTGCCGGCGCCTTTGGTTCACCGCAGATTCTTCAACTGTCCGGCGTCGGGCGCCCGGAAGACATCACCCATCACGGCATCCGCATGGTGCATGAGTTGCCCGGTGTGGGCCAGAACTTGCAGGATCACCTGGATTTCATTCTGGCCTACACCTCCCAGGACACTGACAACTTCGGCATCGGACTCAAAGGGTCAGTGGACATGCTGGGCCACATTGCAAGTTGGCGCAAGGATGGCAGCGGCATGCTTGCCACCCCATTTGCCGAGGGTGGCGCATTCTTCAAGAGCGCCCCTGACGTGGATCGGCCGGATTTGCAACTGCACTTCGTGATCTCGATCGTGGACGACCACGCGCGCAAACTGCATATCGGGTATGGTTACTCGTGCCACGTCTGCAATCTGCGCCCTTACTCGCGTGGCGAGGTATTCTTGCAATCACCCAACCCGCTGGACGACCCTGGAATCGATCCACGCTTCCTGTCTGACGAGCGTGACGTGAAGCTCCTGGTCCAAGGGGCCAAGGCCATGCGAGAGATCATGCTGGCATCCCCCTTGGCCAAGTACCGTGGGCGCGAATTGTTCGGCGTTACCGATGGCATGAGTGATGCGCAATGGGCCCAGCTCATTCGAGACCGCTCCGACACCATTTACCACCCGGTCGGCACCTGCAAGATGGGCGTGGACCCAATGGCCGTGGTCGATGCGGAGCTGAAGGTACATGGTATTCAAGGGCTGCGCGTCGTCGATGCCTCCATCATGCCGACTTTGATCAGCGGCAACACCAACGCGCCAACCATCATGATCGCCGAGAGGACTGCGGACCTCATTAAACGAGCACATGGACACCCAGCCCAGACTTCCCGAAAGAACGAACGCCAAGCATACGAGAGCGCACTCCTCAGGTAAATCTGGTGTATTACTTCTTGCATACCAATAGAAAAACCTCTTAAAGGCCGCTGGCACGTTGCCTGCGCTTGGTGGACCGTCTACTTCAGTCTCCATTCGCCTCAATCCTCTTGTTGTCGACGTCGGCCTCAAACACCAATTCTGAAAGAAAGTAGAAAAATGCTCGGAAAAATGATGCGCGAGCCTTTGCTCGTCTCCAGTCTCATCGCCCATGCTGCGCGTTACCATGCCGATACGCCAGTCGTTTCCGTCAACACCACGGGCGGGATCGAACACACGACTTGGGGTCAAGTCGAGATCAATGCGCGACGCCTGTCGTCAGCGCTGGCCAAGCTGGGCGTGCAATCGGGCGAGCGCTGCGCGACCATTGCATGGAACAATCGGCGACATTTGGAAATTTACTATGGCGTTTCCGGCGCGGGCATGGTGTGCCACACGGTCAATCCGCGCCTGTCCGCCGAAACCCTGATCTACATCGTCAACCACGCCGATGATCAGGTGCTGTTCATCGACCGGACCTTTCTGCCCATTGTCGCCAAGCTTCGGTCGGCATTGAGCACCGTCAAACATGTCATTCTCATGGGGCCACGCGATGAGGAGGCATCGGGCATGTTGGATGGCTTGCGGTTCTACGACGAGGTGGTCGCATCGGGCGACGCCGACTACCCGTGGCCGAGCATTGACGAGGATCTACCTTCGTCGTTGTGTTACACCTCCGGCACTACGGGACATCCGAAGGGTGTGCTTTACAGCCACCGCTCCACGGTGCTGCATGCGTTGGCGGGCAACAGCCCGGACGGCATTGGCGTTTCGGCCCGCGATGCTGTCATGCCGGTTGTTCCCATGTTTCACGTCAACGCCTGGGGAGTGCCCTACATTGCGGCGGCGCAGGGAGCGAAACTGGTATTGCCTGGCCCGAACCTTGACGGCCCAAGTCTCGCCACCCTGATCGACGACGAGGAAGTCGGTCTGGCACTTGGCGTTCCCACGATCTGGATGGGACTGCTGGCGGCGTTGAGGGCGCGCGGCACCAAGCCCAAAAGCTTGAAACGCACCATCGTTGGCGGCGCGGCACTGCCGCCGTCGATGTTCGCCGCGTTCCGGGACGAGTTCGGTGTCGAACTGATCCATGCCTGGGGCATGACCGAAACGAGCCCGCTGGGCACCCTGAATCAACCACTGGCTCGCCACATTCATCTTGATCCTCAGCGGCAGAGCGAAGTGCGACTGGGGCAGGGACGACCACCCTACGGCGTTCAGCTGCGCGTGGTCGATGACGGCGGCGCAGTCTTGCCGAACGACGGCAAATCCCCGGGCAAACTACAGATCAGGGGGCACTGGATCGTCAGCAGCTACTTCGGCGCCGAATCCAGTGCGCTGACCAGTGATGGCTGGTTCGACACCGGTGATATAGCAACGCTTGATGCCAACGGCTATATGGTCATCCGCGACCGCGCCAAGGACATCATCAAGTCTGGTGGAGAGTGGATTTCATCGGTCGATATCGAGAACATCGCTATCGGACATCCTGCCATCGCCAATGCGGCGGCAATCGGCGTGCCCCACCCGAAGTGGGACGAACGACCGGTTCTGGTCGCCGTGAAAAAGGAAGGCGCGAATGTGTCCGAAGCGGACCTTCTGGCCTTCTTCAAAGGACGTTTGCCGGACTGGCAGATCCCCGACAAAGCCGTCTTCATTGACGCGTTGCCACTCAGTGGCACTGGGAAGGTGTTCAAGAACAGGCTCCGCGAAGCCTATGGCGGCCTCCTGGCCGGAAGTACCAGGGAGAGCACGCAGTGACGGGTACCGCTCTCCCAAATTTCGATATTCAGGCCCTGTTGGATCAGGACTTGCAGGCACTGGATGGGGCCAAGCACCACTGGGCAAAAACCTCGGTCGCGGATCGGATTGCTATCCTCGGCCGCATCAAGCCGGCGCTGATGCAGGTTGCGCAGGGGTGGGCGGAGACAGCTGCCCGGAAGAAGCGCATTCCGCATGCATCGCCGCTGGCCGGGGAGGAATGGCTCTCCGGCCCCTACGCCCTCATGGGCGCCTGCAACGGGTTGATGCAGACACTCGGTGCCATTGATAGAAAGGAATACCTCAATCACCTGCCCTTGCGCCACCTCAAGAATGGGCTATTGGCGGTTAGAGTTCTGCCCCATTCGATCTGGGATCGGTTGCTCCTATCCGGGGTCTCAGCTGAAGTCTGGATGCAAAAGGGAATCTCCGAGGCCAGTCTCGCTCAACATGCTGCGGTCGCCTATGACATCGCTCCCGAACAGCGGCGCGGTAAGGTGGCCCTAGTCTTGGGGGCAGGAAACATCGCGGCCATCTCGCCTCTCGATGCATTTCAGAAGCTGTTTATCGAAAACCAGGTGGTTCTGCTGAAGATGAATCCGGTCAACGACTACCTGACCGACTATCTCAATGCAGCCCTGCGGCCCCTGATCGAATGCAACGCACTACGCATCGTTCGCGGCGATGGCGCTGTGGGGGCCTACTTGTGCGAGCATCCGCTGGTGGAGGAAATTCACATCACCGGCGCCAAGGCCACCCACGATGCCATCGTTTGGGGCATCGGAGAAGAAGGCGCACGCAATAAGGCCGCGAATACACCGAAGAACCACCGAAAGATCACGTCCGAACTAGGCGCAGTTTGCCCCACCATTGTGGTGCCCGGGCCGTGGTCGACCGCCGACATCCGCTTTCAAGCCGAACAGATAGCAACTCACAAGTTGCACAACTCCGGCTTTAACTGCGTGGCATGCCAAACCCTAATAGTACCTCGTGGCTGGCAACATACGGACAAACTTTTGTCTGCTATATCCAATGTCATGTCGCGCTACGGCCAGCGGGAGGCCTACTACCCTGGCAACCAGCAGCGCATTGAGGAATTTGCTGCCCACGCTGGGGGTTCGGATGCGATCGACCGTGGGCTTCGTGCACCCGCGTGCGTTCTTGCGAACATGGATCGGGGCGATGAGTCCTGGCTGGCGCAGCACGAAATCTTCGGCACGGCGTTAGCAATGAAATCCTTCGAATATGAAGATGCGGGGTCATACCTTGAATCAGCCGTTGTGTACGCTAATGACCGCTTGTACGGCAGTCTGGGGGCAAATATTCTGATTCACCCCAAGACTGTGCGAGAGATCGGTCGTCAACGCTTCGAAGAACTGCTTCAAAAGCTGCGCTACGGCACCATCGCCGTTAATGCTTGGACCGGATTGGGATTTCTGCTTGCACCCTGCCCCTGGGGAGGATTTCCCGGAGGGTCGTCGCGCGATCCGCAATCTGGTATTGGGACGGTACATAACTCGTTCATGCTTGAAGGAACGGAGCGTACCGTCATATCCGCCCCATGGCGACCATTCCCTCGCAGTCTGCTCTCACTGCATCCAACGCTCCTTCCTCGGCCACCTTGGTTCATCACGAACCGGCGGCAAGATGTGATTGGCCGTCTCTTGACCGACTTCCAGTTCAAACCCAGCTGGACCAAGCTGCCGAGGATTTTCGTCAACGCCCTGCGTGGGTGACGGCGAGAAATTCATACCAATTTGAAAGGATTTTCAGTTTACCCAAGCAAGTCTGGAGGTGAATCAAGGGCTCTTTCGCTACAGACTCTTTCCGACTTTGCGTGGGTTAAGCAGTTGCGGGCCTATCTGAACGAAGTTGGGCTTGCCTGTGCTCAGGAAGAATACGGTTCACCTGGTGGCGAAGCGGGTAGACGCGCGCCTTGCGCTTAGCCGCATGGAAGAAGCCGTTGGTCTGACGGACTTACGTCTAGGCAACGATGTCCTCGAAATGTTTGCGGATCAGACAAGCGCCCCTCCTCGGCTCAACCCCGGAGCGCATGAAGGTCGTGTACCACTGGGTGCGCATCTCGCACGCGACGATGGTCTGCTTCCGAACGGGGAACTCGTGCAGCCGCTTTCGGTAAAGGCTCGCGCGCCGTGCGCTTGGTCGCAACTTGGGTGATGAGGCTGCTCAGATCGGCCCGTAGGAAGGCGGACAGGCGGATGCGGTCTCTGATCAACGCCCAGCATGAGCCCTCGAGATCCGGTTGGATCTTCTGTCCAAGGTGAGGCGTCTAGTCAACATCGCTTGTGACGTGGGCAACGAAGTAGAACTTATCGAAGGCAATGCACGCGTTGGGGCAGGTCACTCGGCCATGCATCACCACAAGGCTTTGCCAGTCACCTAGTGAGGAACGGGATATGGAACTTCGTCATTTGCGCTGCTTTCTGGCTGTGGCCGAAGAACTCCACTTCGCCCGCGCCGCCGAGCGATTGTATATCGAGCAGTCGCCGCTATCGCGCGCCATCAAGGAACTGGAAGAAGAACTAGGCGTGATTTTGTTTGCTCGTACCACACGCAGCACGCGGCTAACCCGAGCCGGGAATCTGTTCCTTGAGCACGTGCGTCGCGTGTTTGCTGCCTTGGAACAAGCGCGTGACAGCGTGAAAGCGGCAGCCAATGGCTTTCACAGGCAACTGCGCGTGGCTCTGTCCGACGGTATCACGCTGTCGCGCCTATCCGCTTTGCTTGTACTTTGTCGCCAAGAAGAACCTGAGGTCGAGATTCGCCTCTTCGAGGTGCCGCTGTCGCAGCAGATCAAAGGGCTGCATGACGATCTCTATGACGTAGGGTTCGCCCAGTCCAACGAAGTTGGCAATGGCATCGTTTCCGTGCCCGCTTGGAGCGATGCGCTGATAGTGGCAGTGCCCGCTCGGCACCCCCTACTGGCACATAAGCGCATTCCTTTAGACGAACTTTTGCGCTATCCGTTGGTCTTGTGCGATCCACAGGCATGTGAAGGCCATGCCAAGCACGTTGAGCGGGTGCTACGCCGCGCGGATATGGAGCCACTGATTGCAGAGCGGGTGGCATCCACTGACCTGATGATGGCCCTGGTATCAGCCGGCTTCGCGCTGGGACTGGTCGGTGCCGCACGCATTGCTGCCAATCGCGAGCCTGGCGTCGTGGCCCGGCCGTTGGCATCGCGCGTGCCGCCTTTGACAACTTACCTGCTGCGTCTCGAAGGCAACTCGTCCGATGTGCTGGCGCGGTTCATTGAGCGCGTGCAGGCCGTCGAGTCACCGGAGTCGCCCGGGCCCATACCGGACCTCCATCCCGATCCACCGGAGGAACCGAGGCCGTGAAGAAGATCATCCCCTTCCTGTTCGTGGCAGCCCTGACAGCCTGCGGCCAGTCCGAGACGCCTCAAAAGGCCGCCGTCTCAGAGGTCAGCATTCCAACGGTGAAAGAACTGGCAGCCAACCCCGAACGGCTCAAGGAGCTGCGGCGGCAATGCAAAGCCGGCCGCCCCAAGTTGGGTGACCTTCTGTGCAACCGGGTCGCCGAAGCCACGCGCAAGCGGTTCTATGGCGACGGCGAAACCCCGTACGCGCCACCGAAAGAATCGCCGAAGTTCTGACTGTTGGCGGTTAGCCGCATCACCTCATTATTTTCTCAACACGCTGCAATGCGCCAGTGCTTGTGGCGTTTTTCTTTGACTCGCCGCTTCACGAATTCTTTCCTTTTGCTCGATCTTTCTGCCTGAAACGGTCTTTGACCGGCACTGACCTGACACCGATCCTGACGGTTGCGGCACGCCCTTGTGCCGCTTTTCCCATGAGGAATCAGCGCAGGAGAAATCGGAGGCAAGGTCATGCAAGGGACGAACGTACTGTTCGGTCAGATCGCCGTGGTATTCGGCATCGTGATCGCTGGCGTCTGGAGCGCCACGCAATGGACAGCCGCCGCTCTGGGCTATCAGCTACGCCTTGGCTCGCCCTGGTTTGATTTCCTGGGTACGCCGATCTACCACCCGTGGCGGTTGTTCGAGTGGTGGTTCTTCTTCGACGCCTACGCGCCCCGTGTTTTCGACATCGGCGGTGCGTTTGCCGGCGGCAGCGGCCTTGTCGCTGTGCTGGTCGCCATCGGCATGTCGATCTGGCGCTCGCGCCAATCACGCCTCGTCACCACCTACGGCTCGGCCCGCTGGGCCAACGCGGAGGACATTCGCAAGGCGGGCCTCACGCAGCCGGCCGGCGTGTTCCTCGGCCAGCACGACCGCCAGTACCTGCGCCACGAAGGCCCGGAACACGTCCTGACCTTCGCGCCGACGCGCAGCGGCAAGGGTGTCGGCCTGGTGGTGCCAACGCTGCTTTCCTGGCCCGCGTCCGCCGTCGTCCATGACATCAAGGGCGAGAACTGGCAGATCACCGCCGGCTGGCGCTCGCGCTTCTCGCATTGCCTGCTGTTCAACCCCACGGATGCGAAGTCGGCGGCCTACAACCCGCTGCTGGAGGTGCGGCGCGGCGCGCATGAGGTGCGCGACGTGCAGAACATCGCGGACATTCTGGTCGATCCCGAAGGCGCGCTGGAGAAGCGCAACCATTGGGAGAAGACTTCGCACGCGCTGCTGGTGGGCGCCATCCTGCATGTTCTGTATGCGGGCGAAGACAAGACGCTGCGCGGCGTCGCCAACTTCCTCTCCGATCCGGCCAGTCCCTTCGAGCTGACCCTGCACCGGATGATGACCACGCCCCACCTGATGAACGGGAACGGTGGAAGCCCGCATCCGGTGGTGGCCTCTGCGGCGCGCGAAGTGCTCAACAAGAGCGACAACGAGCGCTCGGGCGTGCTGTCCACCGCCATGTCGTTCCTCGGCCTGTACCGAGACCCTACGGTGGCCGAAGTCACGTCGCGCTGCGACTGGCGCATTGCAGACCTCATTTCCGCCGAGCACCCGGTATCGCTGTACCTCGTAGTGCCGCCTTCGGACATTTCGCGCACGAAGCCGCTGATCCGCTTGATCCTCAACCAGATCGGGCGGCGGCTCACCGAATCACTCGACGGCAGCGATGGCATCGAGCGCCGCCACAAGCTGCTGCTGATGCTCGATGAGTTTCCGGCGCTCGGGCGCCTGGACTTCTTCGAGACGGCCTTGGCCTTCATGGCGGGCTACGGCATCCGCAGCTTCCTCATCGCGCAGTCGCTCAACCAGATCGACAAGGCGTATGGGCAGAACCATTCGATCCTCGACAACTGCCATGTGCGCGTGACGTTCGCCACCAACGACGAACGCACGGCCAAGCGCATTTCCGAGACGCTGGGCACCGCGACCGAGCTGCGCGCGCAGCGCAACTACGCGGGCCATCGCCTCGCGCCGTGGCTGGGGCACCTCATGGTGTCGCGGCAGGAAACGGCCCGCCCGCTGCTCACGCCGGGCGAAGTCATGCAGCTACCACCCGACGAAGCCGTGGTGATGGTGTCGAGCGTGGCGCCGATCAGGGCCAAGAAGCTGCGCTACTACGCCGACGCCAACTTCAAGCGGCGCGTTCTGTCGCCGCCTGCGCTCGCCACAGCGTCCAGTCCAGGGCGCTATGCCGATGTTCCTCCGGTACGCGCTGACGACTGGAGTGGCCTGGCGATTCCGCCGACGCCTGCCGCACCGGCCACGGCATCCGCCGATGGCCTGGAGCACCTGGGAACGGCCGACGACGGCGGCCCGCGCCGCCAGCCCGAGCTAACTGAGGCAGTCGCCTACGACCCCGAGCAAGCCGCACCCGCGGCCGACCTCGGGCTGCTCGATGACGACGACGACCTGCCGCTTCCCCTTCCTCGCCAGCTCGATACGGCCATGCAGCGCACGGCCCGGCTGGCATCCCTCGACCCCAACGATGGAATCGAACTATGAGCCCACATCGTTCAAGTTATCGCCTGAATCTCTTTATCCAGCCCGAGCACGCCCAGCGGCTCGACGAACTGGCCGCCAAGAAAGGCGTGTCCAAATCCAGCATCGTCGCTGCCGCCTTGGCGTCCTGGCTGTCGCCCGATGCCGCCGACCAGCGCGAGGCGGCCATCGCCAAGCGGCTGGATCGCCTGTCGCGCCAGGCCGAGCGTATGGAGCGCGACCAGAACATCGCCATCGAAACGCTGGCGCTGTTCATCCGCTACTACCTCACGGTCAGCACGCCGGTTCCCGAGGCGCACCAAGAGGCAGCGCGCGCCCAGGGCAAAGCGCGCTTCGAGCAGTTCGTGGAGCAGCTTGGTCGCCACCTGCTGCGCGGGCGAAGCCTCGTGCGTGACGTAGTGGAAGAACTGCATCCTGATCCGGTACGGATGGAGGACGCGGCGGCAGCCACAGAAGCGCAGGAGCGTGCGTCATGAGCGCAGTTCCCCAATCCATGAGCGCCACGTCGCTCGACCGGCGCATCCAGATGCTGCGCACGGCAATGGGGCCGCTGATCGCCACCGCGCTCGAAGACCCCGACGTGGTGGAAATCATGCTCAACCCGGATCGCACCCTTTGGGTGGATCGCCTGTCCTCGGGCCGCGCGCCGATGGGCGTGGAAATGCCCGAAGCGGATGGCGAGCGAATCATTCGCCTGGTCGCTGCCCATGTCGGCGCGGAGGTGCATCGCGGCCAGCCGCTGCTGTCCGCCGAGCTGCCCGAAACCGGCGAACGCTTCGAGGGCATCTTGCCGCCCGCTGCACCGGGGCCGGCCTTTGCGCTGCGCAAGCGTGCCATCGGCGTGATTCCGCTGGAGCGGTACGTCGTGGAGGGAATGATGACCGCCGCCCAGGCGGGCTTTCTGGTGCGGGCCGTGCGCGAGCGCCAGAACGTGCTGATCGCCGGGGCGACGAGCAGCGGCAAGACGACCTTGGCGAACGCGCTGCTGGCCGAGATAGCCGCCACGGGCGACCGCGTGCTGGTGCTCGAAGACACGATCGAGCTGCAATGTGCGGCCCGCGACCACGTGCCGTTGCGCACGCGCTCCGGCGTGGTGTCCATGACCCAGCTGGTGCGTTCGTCCATGCGCCTGCGGCCTGATCGCGTCGTCGTCGGCGAGGTGCGCGGCGCCGAGGCGCTGGATCTCATCAAGGTGTGGGGCACCGGCCATCCCGGCGGCATCGCCACGATCCACGCGGGTTCCGCGCTGGGCGCGCTGCTGCGCATGGAGCAACTGATTCTCGAAGTGGCGGTGAACCCGCCGCGTGCGCTGATCGCCGAGGCGGTCAATGTGGTGATCCACATTGCCGGACGCGGACGCAAGCGCCGCATCGAGAGCATCGCCCGCGTCGTCGGCTTCGATGGCGTGGGCTACCGACTGGTGGATTGGGGGGCGGACGCGCTGGAGACGCCGTTTCCCGAGCTGCCGCCACTTCCCGATGCCGCACCCGCTGCGGCGCCATCCCTATCCCTCGACCTTTCTGGAGAACTTCCATGATGACGCACGCCCATGCTTTCCGTGTTTCCGTAAATCCGCATTTCAACCTGTCCGGCCTCGCGCGGCTGCGCAGCTTGGCCCGCCCTACGGCGCAAGGACTGCTGCTGGCCGCACTGCTGTTGTTCCTGGCCGGAACCGCTCAGGCCGCCGGTTCCTCGATGCCGTGGGAAGGCCCCCTGCAATCCATCCTCGAATCCATCCAGGGGCCGGTGGCGCGCATCGTCGCAGTCATCATCATCATCGCCACGGGCCTTGCGCTCGCGTTCGGTGACACGTCGGGCGGCTTCCGCAAGCTGATCCAGATCGTGTTCGGCTTGAGCATCGCATTCGCCGCGTCCTCGTTCTTCCTGTCGTTCTTCAGCTTCTCGGGCGGGGCGGTCGTATGAACGCGCCCGATACCTTCGCGGCTGGGTTCGAGGTTCCGCTGCATCGCTCGCTCACGGAGCCGATCCTGCTGGGCGGCGCACCGCGCACCGTGGCGATTACCAACGGCACGCTGGCCGCCGCCGTCGGGCTGGGCCTGCAACTGTGGATTCCTGGCTTCGCGCTCTGGATCGTCGGCCATTCGCTGGCGGTATGGGGTGCGCGTGTCGATCCGCAGTTCATGGCCGTGTTCGCCCGGCACATCAAGCACCGCCCACTGCTGGACGTGTGAGGGGACGCCGCCATGCTGAACCTTGCCGAATACCGCCAGCGGCCCGCGCTGCTGGCCGACTGGCTGCCCTGGGCCGGGCTGGTCGCGTCGGGTGTCGTCTTGAACAAGGACGGCAGTTTCCAGCGCACGGTGCGGTTTCGCGGGCCTGACCTCGACAGCGCCACGCAAGGCGAGCTGATCGCCACGTCGGCACGCTTGAACAACGCACTGCGCCGGCTGGATTCGGGCTGGGCGCTGTTCATCGAAGCCGAGCGCCGCGCCGCCGCCGACTACCCGCACTCCGAGTTTCCCGAGGCGCTGTCGTGGCTGGTGAACGAGGAACGCCGTGCAGCGTTCGAGGAATCGGGCAACCATTTCGAGAGCGGCTACCATCTGACGCTGGTGTACCAGCCGCCCGAGGAATCCCGCGCCCGCGCGGCGGGCATGTTGTATGAGAACCGTCCCACCGAAGGCGTGGACTGGCGCGAGCGCCTGACCGCCTTCATGGCGGAGACCGAACGGGTCTTAGACCTGCTCGATGGCGTGATGCCGGAGATCGCCTGGCTGGATGACAGCCAGACACTGACCTATCTGCATTCGACCATTTCGACGCGGCGCTATCGCGTGGCCGTGCCCGAGGTGCCGTTCCACATCGACGCACTGCTGGCGGATTCTGCCCTTGTTGGCGGGCTGGCCCCGATGCTGGGCGACCAGCACCTGCGCGTGGCGACGGTGCGGGGCTTCCCGACCTCGACCTGGCCGGGGATTCTGGACGACCTCAACCGCCTGGGATTTGCGTATCGCTGGAGTACGCGCTTCCTGTGCCTGGACAAATCCGAGGCGGAAAAAGAACTCGCTCGCCTGCGCCGCCAGTGGTTTGCCAAGCGCAAAAACGTCATCGCGCTGCTACGCGAAACGATCTTTCAACAAGAAAGCCCGCTGGTCGATACCGACGCCAGCAACAAGGCTGCCGACGCGGATGCGGCCTTGCAAGAGCTGGGCAGCGATCAAGTCGCCTTCGGCTATCTGACGGCGACCGTCACCGTCATGGACGCGGACGCCGGCGCAGCCGACGAGAAGCTGCGCATGGTGGAGCGTGTCATCCAAGGGCGCGGCTTCGTCACGATCCCCGAAACGCTCAATGCCGTGGATGCGTGGCTGTCGTCCATTCCGGGCAACGCCTACGCCAATGTTCGCCAGCCCATCGTCTCGACGCTGAACCTGGCGCACCTGATGCCGGTGTCGGCGGTATGGGCCGGGCCGGAGAAGAACGACCACCTCGAAGGCCCGCCGCTGATCGTCACGCGCACCGATGGCGCGACGCCGTTCCGGCTGGTGACGCACATCGGCGACGTGGGCCACACGCTGGTCGCCGGCCCGACCGGCATGGGCAAGTCGGTGTTGCTTGCCACGCTGGCGATGCAGTTCCGCCGCTATCGCGGCTCGCGCATCTTCGCCTTCGACATGGGGCGCTCGATGCGCGCCACGATCCTCGGGCTGGGAGGCGAGCACTACGACCTGGGCACGGATGGCGAAATCGCCTTCCAGCCGCTTGCCCGTATCGACCGCGAAGGCTACCGCACCTGGGCGGCCGAATGGATCGAAGGCCGCTTACTACACGAAGGCGTAGCAGTTGGCCCCGACGAGAAGGCCGCCATCTGGTCGGCACTCGGCAGCCTCGCCGGTGCGCCGGTGGAGCAGCGCACGATGACCGGGCTGTCCGTCCTCTTGCAGTCCAACGCGTTGCGCCAGGCGCTCGCGCCCTATGTGCTCGGCGGTGCTCACGGCAAGCTGCTGGACGCCGACCACGACCGGCTGGGCATGGCCGACGTGCAGTGCTTCGAGATGGAGGAACTGATGCACAGCAAGGCCGCCGTCATGGCCGTGCTGCATTACCTCTTTGCGCGTTTCGATGAACGCTTTGACGGTGCGCCCATGCTACTGATCCTCGATGAAGCCTGGCTGTTCCTCGATGACCCGGTGTTTGCCGCGCGCATCCGCCAGTGGCTCAAGACGCTGCGCAAGAAGAACGTCAGCGTCATCTTCGCCACGCAGTCGCTGGCCGACATCAAGGATTCGAGCATCGCGCCCGCGATCATCGAAAGCTGCGCGAGCCGCATCTTCCTGCCGAACCCGCAGGCGACCGAGCCGCAGATTCGCACGATCTACCAGGGCTTCGGCCTCAACAGCCGCCAGATCGAAATCGTCGCCACCGCGCAGCCCAAGCGCGACTACTACTACCAATCCCGCCTCGGCAACCGCCTGTTCGACCTCGACCTGGGGCCGGCGACGCTGGCCTTCGCGGGCGCATCCACGCCGCAAGACCAGCGCGACATGGATGCGGTGCTCGCCGTAGTCGATGCCAGCTCCGCAGCGTCTTCCCCGTTCGCAGCCGCTTGGCTGCGCCATCGCGGCCTCGATTGGGCGGCCGATCTGTTGCCCTCGTTCCCCGGCCTCGCGCCGGGCTCCCTCCGTACCGCCAACCACCCACAGGAGAACCAGCCATGAAACTGCATACCCCAAAGCTCGCCGCACTGACCGTCGTTTGCTTGCTCGCCTTCGGCATCGCGCAGCCCGCGCACGCGCTGTTCGGCGTCGGCGACATCGTGCTCGACCCGACCAATCTGGTGCAGAACACGCTGACCGCCGTTCGCACGCTGGAGCAGATCAACAACCAGATCCGCCAGCTCCAGAACGAAGTGCAGATGCTCATCAACCAGGCGCGCAACCTGGCCAGCCTGCCGTCCAGCGTGGTGGGCCAGTTGCGCGCGAACCTGGCGACCACCCAGCGGCTGATCGCGCAAGCCAAGGGCTTGGCCTACGACGTGACGAGCATCGACCGCGAGTTCGCCCGCCTGTATCCCGAGAAGTACGCCGCCACGGTGAGCGGCAATCAGATGTACCTCGATGCGCAGGAGCGTTGGAAGAACACGCTCAACGGCTTGCAGACCACCATGCAGATGCAAGCCCAGGCGTCGCAGAACCTGAGCGACGACGAAAGCGTGCTGGCCGACCTCGTGGGCAAGAGCCAGTCGGCCGAGGGCGCGTTGCAGGCAATGCAGGCCATGAACCAGTTGCTCGCCTTACAGGCCAAGCAGTCGATCCAGTCGCAGCGGCTACAGATCACGCAAGACCGCGCGGCCTCGCTGGAGCTGGCGCGGCAGGCGGCGGCGGCCGAGCGCTCCCGCGAAGTGCGGCGGCGCTTTCTCGGGGAAGGCACGCCGTACACGCCGCAGTCCGTCAACTTCTACCGCGACTGACGGGAGGCCGACATGCGATGCGTCCTCGTCCTTGGTGCCGTGCTGCTGGCCGCCTGCGGCGAGCAGCCGGCCGACAACCTCGCCAATGCCCTGGCCGCCGATCCCGCGCGGCTCAAGGCATTGCGCGTGCAATGCGCGGCCGACCGGCTGGCCACGGGCGAGGACGCTTGCCGCGCCGCCGCCGAAGCCTTCCGGCGGCGCTTCTTTTCCGGCGAGGCCGGGCCGGATGAATACCGGACGCTGGCCGACCTGCCGCCGATCCCGCCCAGCTTCGAGGAACCGGAGGGCGCGCGATGAATGACGTGACCATCATTGACCAGTTCCTCAACACCTTCGCTACCTACATCGACTCGGGTTTCGGTCTGCTGCGCGGCGAAGTGGCATTCCTCTCGGCCACGCTGATCGTGATCGACATGACGATCGCCGGCCTGTATTGGGCCATGAGCCACGCCACCGGCCAGGGCGATGACGTGATCGCCAAGCTGCTGCGCAAGGTGCTCTACGTCGGTGCCTTCGCCTACATCCTCAACAACTTCAACTGGCTGGCCAGCATCGTGTTCCGCTCGTTCGCGGGGCTGGGCATCACCGCCACCGGCTCGGCCATCACGATGGAGAACTTCTTGCAGCCGGGCCGGCTCGCCAAGACCGGCATAGACGCCGGGGCACCGATTCTGGAACAGATCGGCGAGATGGCCGGCTTCCCCGAGGTGTTCGTGAACCTCGACCCCATCGTGGTGATGTTCCTCGCCTGGCTGATCGTCCTGCTGTGCTTCTTCGTGCTGGCGATCCAGCTTTTCATCACGCTGATCGAGTTCAAACTGACCACGCTCGCCGGGTTCGTGCTGGTGCCGTTCGCGCTGTGGAACAAGACCTCATTCCTCGCCGAGAAGGTGCTGGGCAACGTGGTGTCCGCCGGCGTCAAGGTGCTGGTGCTGGCCGTGATCGTCGGCATAGGCTCGGGCCTGTTCGCGCAGTTCCAAGTCCATTCCGCCGAGCCGTCCATCGACCACGCGCTGGTCATCATGCTGGCCTCGCTCACCTTGCTGGCGCTGGGGATCTTCGGCCCCGGCATCGCCACGGGCCTCGTGTCCGGTGCGCCCCAGCTCGGCGCGGGCGCGATGGCCGGCGCCGCCGTCGGCGCAGCCGGAACGGCGGTGGCCGTCGGTGCTGCCGCGACGGGCGTGGGCGGTGCGGTGGCCGCTGGTGCCCGCATGGCCCCGGCCGCCGCCAAGCTGGCCGGCAGCGGCGCGCGTGCCGCCACGTCGGCGGCTGGCAGCGCGAAGTCGGCGTTCCAGGCCGGTTCCACCGCCGCTGGCGGCGGCGCCAAGGGTGCGATGGCGGGCCTGGGCAACGTCGCCAAGACCGGCGCGCAGTCTGCCGGACGCGCTGCCGCATCCCGCGCTTCCGCTGCCGGGCAGCGCATGGCCGCGCCGTTCCGCGAGGGCTGGAATGGTGACGCTGGCACGTCGGCCGGCCAGGCCGCCACAGGTGCCGCCCCCGCCGGTGCCGCCGGTGCCGCCGCTGCGCAGCCGCCCGAGCAACCCGCTTGGGCCAACCGGCTGCAACGCCGCCAGCAACTCACCCATGCCGCGACCACCGCCGCCCACACGCTGCGCGGTGGCGATGGCGGCGGCTCCGGCCAAGGGCCGAGCCTGCGCGATTCCGATTCATAAGGAGAACTGACCATGCGATTCAAGAGACCGCAGGTGCGCTACGCCGAAACGCCGCAGCCTGCCACGCCGTACCAAGCTGCCGGCCAGGTGTGGGACGACCGTATCGGCTCGCCGCGCGTGCAGGCGAAGAACTGGCGCTTGATGGCGTTCGGGTGCCTGACGCTCGCGCTGCTGATGGCCGGCGGCCTGGTGTGGCGCTCGGCGCAGTCCATCGTGACGCCCTACGTCGTGGAGGTGGACAACGCGGGCCAGGTGCGCGCCGTGGGTGAAGCCGCCACGCCGTACCGGCCGGGCGATGCGCAGACGGCGCACCACATCGCGCGCTTCGTAACGCTGGTGCGTTCGCTGTCCATCGACCCCATCGTCGTCCGCCAGAACTGGCTGGACGCCTACGACTACACGACCGACAAGGGCGCGGCCGTGCTCAACGACTACGCGCGGGTCAACGACCCGTTCGCACGCATCGGCAAGGAATCGGTGACGGTGCAGATCACCAGCGTCGTGCGTGCCAGCGACACGTCTTTCAACGTGCGCTGGACGGAACGCCGCTACGTCAATGGCGCTGCGGCGGGCCTGGAGCGGTGGACGGCCGTGGTGTCCATCGTGCTCCAGCCGCCGCGCACCGAAGAACGCCTGCGCAAGAACCCGCTTGGCATCTACGTCAACGGCCTGTCGTGGAGCCGCGAACTGGATTCTTCCGAAGGAGCAAAGCCATGAATGATGTTTTCCGTAAAACCGCATTGCCGTTGACCCTGCTTGCCTTGGCTGTCCTGTTCTCGGGCTGCGCCACGCAGGGCAAGCCACCGCCGACCATCTTGCTCGATGAGCCGGTGCAGGCCCAGCCGCTACCCGAGCCGCCCGCGCCGGTGGAGGTGGTGGCCGTGCCAGAGGTACTGCCGATGCCGGCGCAGTTGATGCCGGTTCCCGAGGACGCCAAGCCCGCGCCCGAACCAGCAGACGAGAAGGTGCGCGTCTTGCGCGCCAATGCCGAGGCCCGCGTCGCGCCCACGCGCGAGGGCTACGTCAATGCGATTCAGGTGTGGCCCTTCACCGATGGCGCGCTCTATCAGGTCTATGCGGCCGTGGGCCGCGTGACCGTGGTGTCGCTCCAGCCCGGCGAAGAACTGGTGACGGTGGCCGCCGGGGATACGGTGCGCTGGATCGTGGGTGACACGTCCAGCGGCAACGGTGCCGACCTGCGCGTGAACGTGCTGGTGAAGCCCATCCGCTCGGGCCTGAAAACCAATCTGGTCATCACCACCAGCCGCAGGACGTACTTGCTGGAGCTGACTTCCACGGACAAGACGTGGATGGCGTCAGTCTCGTGGGAGTACCCGCGCGACCGGATGCTGGCCTTGCAGCGCCAGGCGCAGGCGGCCAGTGCCGCCGCGCCGGTCGATAGCGGCCTGTCGCTGGAGAGCCTGCGCTTTCGCTACGCGATCAGCGGCAGCAATACGCCGTGGAAGCCGCTGCGCGCCTTCGACGATGGCGCGAAGGTCTATATCCAGTTCCCCGCCGGCATTGCGCAGGGCGATCTGCCGCCGCTGTTCGTGATCGGGGCCGAAGGCGACGGCCAACTGGTGAACTATCGCTTCCGCTCGCCTTACTACATCGTGGATCGCCTCTTTGGCGCGGCCGAGCTGCGCCTGGGAGGTGACAAGGGCGACGTGGTGCGGATCGAGCGCACGGATGGCGTGGCACGGAGGAACTGACCATGAGCCAGGACGACACTCCCGACCTCGCCACGCCGCAGGCGGGCAAGGTCGCGCCCGAAGCGGTGGCGCTGCGCGCCCAGCCGCGCCCGGTCACCCGCCTGAACCGGCGCACGCTGGCGATGCTCGTGGGCGGCCTCTCGGTCGCCGTGCTCGGGGCCACGATCTGGTCGCTGCAACCGCAGCAGCGCGGCGCGGGCGAGCAGACCGAGCTTTACAACGTCGATCGCGTCTCGAAGTCCGAAGGGCTGGACGGCCTGCCGACCGACTACTCCAAGCTGCCGCCGAAGACGCCCGAGTTGGGGCCGCCGCTGCCGGGCGATCTTGGCCCGGCCATCGTGGCTTCGCAGCAGCCAGTGACGCCGACCTATGCGCCGCCTGGGCATGACCCGGCGGACGCTTTGCGTAAAGAGGCCGAAGCGGCGGCAGCCTCGGCGGTGTTCTTCCGCTCGGGCCAGGGCAAGGGCACAGCGCCGGCCGCAGTCCAGGTCGCTGCGGCTGCGCCGGGTAGCGCCTTGGCGGGCTTCGACCCGCTGGCGACCGGCCCGGCCTCGATGGCGGCCCAGCCTGCCGATCCGACCGCCATCCAGAACCGGCAAGACCAGAAAGAGGCGTTCCTGAAAGGTGGTTCTACGGGAACCCGCAATTCCGGCCATCTGGCGCTGCCCGCGTCGCCGTATCAGGTCATGGCGAGCACGGTCATTGCCGGGGCGCTGGTGACGGGCATCAAGTCGGACTTGCCGGGCGATGTGATCGCCACCGTGACGGAGCCGGTCTATGACACGGCCACGGGCAAGTTCCTGCTGATCCCGCAGGGTTCGCGCATCCTCGGGCGCTACAACAGCCAGGTCAGCTACGGACAGAGCCGCGTGCAGGTGGTGTGGAACCGCATCATCCTGCCGGACACGTCCTCGCTCACGCTCGACAACCTGGTCGGCACCGACCCGGCCGGCTATGCCGGGCAGGAAGATAGTGTGGACTACCACTGGGGCCGCATCTTCGCCGGGGCGGCACTGACGACGCTGCTGGGCGTCGGCGCCGAGCTGGCCGCGCCAGAGAACCGGCAGGACGGCAACCGCATCGTCATCGCAGGGCGCGACAGCGCCCAGGACAGCATCAATCAAGTCGGCCAGGAGATGACCCGGCGCAACATGAACATCCAGCCGACCTTGACCGAGCGACCGGGCCTGCCGGTGCGGATCATCGTCAACCGCGATTTGGTTCTGCGACCGTACCAGCCCTCGTTCTACCAGCGCGGAGGCCAGCGATGAGCGCACGAAAACTACGCCTTGGGCCGTTGCCGTCCACCACCAGCGTCAAGCTGACCTTTGCGTGTCCGGCCAGCCTGAAAGCCGACCTCGACCGCTACGCCGCGCTGCACGCGCAGACCTATGGCGAAGTGGTCGATGCGGCGACGTTGATCCCGCACATGCTAGAGGCGTTCATGGCGGGGGATCGTGGGTTCAAGAAGGGAGGCCCAGGCACCAAGGCCGGCCCGCAGAAGCCCGCCTAGCGGCGCGTGACAGGCCGCAAGCAAAAGCGCAGCCGATGGGCTGCGCTTTTGCTTTGGAGGACGGTCGGATAAGGTGACGCTGTGGTGACGACCTCACCGTGCCCTCTGCGGTGCTCTCTGGCTTTCCACGGCGATGCGCCTATGCGACACCTAGCTCGAAGCGAGGCAAGATCGCGCGGCGACCGAAAAATAGCCTAACCTATTGCCCCGTATGACCTTTCGTGTCGCTGTCTGCCTTCACAAAGGACTTGACAGCGGACATTTTTCATGTGCGCGCCGGAGTTTTTTTCGGTAGCGCCGGGCCATGCCCGGCGGCATCCATCACCGCGCCCGCGGTGGCGCGTTGCCATTGTCCATATCGGAAAAGATCATCCAGGGCCCATCTCCCTCACGCTTCAGCGTCAGCGTGAATTTGCCGGTATCGCCCACGTTGTTGCCGTAGCGGTACGCACCGATGATGTAGCCCGTGTTGCCTGCCACCGAGTACGCCAGGGCACGCAGCCGCAGTGGGCTGCCACCCTGGCCGTCATACGCGGCCTCGATCGCACTGCGCCCGCGCACCGGTGGTCGGTTGCTCTGCAGGATGAACCCCTCCTCGGCGAACAACCCGGCCAGCGCCCTGGCGTCACCCGTGCGCCACGCCTGCTCGTAGTCACGCAGCACGCGATCCAATGCAGGGGGCAGTGGTACATCCGGCAGGGGAACGGCAGCCGGTGCCGGTGGCGGGCCATCGGCGGCCAGCAGCGGTCCGGACAGGGCGAGAAGCAGCAGGCAGATACGCATCGGCTCAGACCTTGGGCGCGCCGGTGAGCGCAGTGGCGAGTATCCCCCATCCGCAGCCGGCAGGTCCTGGCGCAGGCCCCATTGAAAGCACGCGGACGCTTCGGCATGCTCGACGGCAATCGCGGGAGGGGACGCATGCACTTTTTCCAGCTGGACCAGTTCGCAGGTCATCTCAACGAAACGTTCAGTGCCGACATCGAGAACACCGGTGTCCCCTTTGTACTGGTGGAAGCCGCGCCGATGCCCGATCGGCAGATCGCAGGCCAGATGCGTGCGCCGTTCTCGCTGCTGTTCCGCAATGAATCGGCGGTGCTGTTCCCGCAGCGCACCTACACCATGCGCCACCACGGGCTCGGCGAGTTCGGCATTTTCCTGGTACCGATCGCGCGCGATCGGACCGGCTTCATCTACCAGGCGCTGTTCAACTGACGGCCGTCGCCACCCAGCGCATGCGCAGGTGGCTGCCGGTATCGCTTTCGGTGTGGAACGCGAGCCGTTCGTAGAGCTTGCGCGCGGCCAGGTTTTCCCAGGCGACATGCAGGACGACGCTGTGCAGCGGCACGGCGTGCGCCGCGCGTTGTACCCAGCGCACCAGGGCCGAGCCGATGCCACGGCCACGCACGGCGTCCAGCAGGGCGATATCGATGAGGGTCGCTTCGTGTTCGTCGCAATGCAGGTAGAGGCGACCGATCGGCTGTCCGGCCTGCTCGACCAGCAGATAGTGTGCGGGCTGGTAATGCCGGGTGTAGTGCAGGTGCTGCAGCGCGAACTGGTTGTCGAGGAACGCCTGCCGCAAGGCGTCGGGCCACGGCACGCTGGCCAGCTCGGCCGCACGCGATTCGGCATAGAGCCGCTGCAGGAAGGGCAGGTCGCCATCCTGCGCTTCACGCACGCTCACGCCTGCGGGAAGACCGTCCCTCGTTGCGGGCAGCCAGGCCGCCCGCAACGAAGGAAAGGCCAGTGCCACGTTCACAGTCACGGCCGCTGCGGGAAGTTGCCGTACAGGCAGATGCAGAAGTTCACGGTGAGATAGGGCTGCTGATTCGGGTGCGGTGCGGTGCCCCCCGTCATTCCGACCGTGTTGGGCGGGAAGACGCTGTTGGCGGTGGTGGTGGGGGCGAGGATCGACACCTTCTCCGGCGTGACCAGCGCATCGTTGGCCGCGGGAACGCCGCTACGATGGGCCTTGTTGGGCTGGTTGTAGATGCGGGCACCGTGCGAGTGCGCCGGCATATGGGGAGAGAGCAACGTGACCGTGTCCAACCCGAAGAGCTCTCCCATGACGCGTGGCGTCAGGCCGGGCCCGTTGCCCTGCCCGCAGGCGGCATTGCCGGAGAAATCAGGCAGCTGGAAGTTGCTGGATCCGTTGCCTCCGAACGTTACGCCAAGCAGCGAGAACAGCGCTGTATTCTGCTGGATGGGAATCAGCTGGCCCTGGCACATGGCCCAGTTGTTGGGAGCGAAATTGAAGCCGAACATCTGGATTTCGCCGGTAAAGGGATCGCTCATGATGGAATCCTTGTAGCCGAACGGAGTGGGTCAGCCCTGCGAGGGGAACACGCCGGCCCACGCGATGCAGTAGCGCGCGACCAGCGATGGCATGGTGTTGTCGTGCGGCTGGGTGCCGCCCGCATTGCCCACCGCCGCAGGCGCGAGCAGGCCGCCTGCGATTCCGGTGACACTGTCGGTGTACAGCGTCTCGCCACTGACCGCTCCCAACTGCAGGTTGGAAGCCGGTGTTGGTGAACTGGCTACCGTATCGACGGCATTGAAGGCGTGCGTATGAGCGGGAAGGTGGGCGCTGGTCAACGTCACCGATTCACTGCCTGCGGCCTGCCCCATCACGTAGGTTCCCAACCCTGGACCGGTGCCCTGGTGGATCGGTACGCGGCCTGAAAGGTTGGGCAGCATGAACGTGACCGCGCCATCGCCGCCGTAGGTGGTGCCGATCAAGGCGTACAGTGTTTCGTACTCTGAAATCTGCAATGTCTGGCCATTGCAGTCGAGCCATCCCAACGGCGCGAAGTTGTAGGGAAACAAGCGGATCTCGCCAACAAAGGGTTGTGACATGGCAGTGGCTCCGGTCAGCCGCGCGAGGGGAATACGCCTTGCAGCGCAATGCAGAAATTGATCGCCAGGTAGGGCTGCATATTGGAATGCGCCGTCGATTGGCCTGCAGGGTCGAGAGGCGTGAGTGCAACCTGATTACCGCCGGAAGCGCCATAGACATTCTGCGTGCCGGTTGCTCCCAGCAGTACGTTGCCGGCCGGAATCCGGGTACTGGCAGGGCTGGTCGTGCCGTTGAAGCTGTGGTTGTGCGCAGGCATCTGGGAAATATTCAACACCACGCTTTCCACGCCCCCGGAATGGCCGATATCGCTGCCAGCGTTGCTGCCGACAGGTGTACGGCTACGCAGGTCGGGTAACTGGAAATTGGTCGTGCCGTTACCACCGTAGAACGTGCCAAGCAGCGAAAACAGTGCCTGGTTCTGCGTGATGGGCATCAGCTGCCCATTGCAGAAGGCAAAGCTTCTTGGCGCGAACGCGAACGCCAAGGGCATTATCTGCCCGAGAAAGGGTTGCGACATACGTTTTCCCCTTGAGATTTAGTGCCGGCACGTGGCCCCCTGCCGGTCGCGGCACTCTTGCGCATTTACCGGGGTCTTGACAAGTGTCTTGTCATTTGTAAGAGAATATCCCGCAGCCGCCCGGGGGGGAGTACCCGGGGGACGCGGTCGCCAGGCGCGGCAAGGGATTATCTGGCGGTGAAAACCGGAACCGCGGCCGCTCGTTCGCGAGCCACGGCAGCTTTCTCATCCGCGCCGGCAGGCGCATCGCCCATCGGGAAGATGGGCACCAGGGGGCAGGTCATGTGGCATGCGGAGTCGATGCATCGCGACGCGATGCGCCATGGGCTCGGCCGTGGTGTTTCCGGCCGTCTGGGAGCGTTCCTCCTGCTGTGCCTGGTGCTGGCAATGCCTGGCGTCGTATACGCGGCGTGCCCCGGCCTCACGCCGAGCAACGCCAGCCCGGGAACGCCGATGGCCTCCGGCGGAACGATCGTGATCGATGCAAGCTCCTGTGAAGGCGCGCCGGGGTTCGGCATCGGCAATGTGGTCGGGGCCGCCAGCCACGGCGTGGCCACCACCACCAACAACGGCGCGTCGGAGATCACGTACAGCAACAATGGCGATGGTGCGACGACCGACACCTTCACGTTCGATGACGGCACGGGCTCCCACAACGTCATCGTCACCGTGCATATCCAGCCCGCCACCTCGCCGATCCTGATTTCCCCGGCGAGCGTTCCCGGCGGAACGGTGGGCGTGGCTTATGCCAGCACCAGCTTCAGCGCCAGCGGCGGTACCGCACCCTACGCATTCGCGGTCTCGGCCGGCGCATTGCCCAGCGGCTTGACGCTGGTGGGGGGCGTCCTGTCCGGCACACCCACCACGCAAGGTACGTTTGCGTTCTCGATCACCGCCACCGACAGTGCGGGCACGCCGTTGACCGGTACCGCCAGCTACTCGATCACGGTGGCAGCGCCGACCATCAGCGTGACGAATACGCCCCCGGCGGCGGTCATCAACACGCCGTATTCCTTCACCCTGACCGCCAGCGGCGGTAATGGGCCGTATACCTACACGATGGACGGCGGCACGCTGCTGCCGACCGGCCTGTCGCTGGCCAGCAATGGCACGATCAGTGGTACGCCGACCGTGCTGGGCAACAAGAACTTCAGCGTGCGCGTCACCGACAGCAGCACGCCCACGCATTTCTTCGCAGCGGCCAACCTGTCGATCAACGTGCAGAACGTGATGCCGCCGGTTGCCAACCCCCTCAGCGCGACGGTTGCCTACGGCAGTACCAGCAATCCCATCACCCTGAACATCACCGGCGGCGCCCCGGCATCGGTTGCGGTCGGTACGCAGGCCGCGCATGGCACGGCAACCGCCTCGGGAACCTCGATCACCTACACCCCCACGCCGGGCTATGCAGGGCCGGACAGCTTCACCTATACCGCCACCAATACCGGCGGTACGTCCAGCCCGGCGACCGTGACCCTCACTGTCTCGCCGACGACCATCACCTACGCGCCGTCCAGCCCTGCCGCAGGCACGGTCGGGCTGGCCTACAGCCAGTCATTGATCGGGGCCAGCGGCGGCGCCACCCCATACAGCTACGCGATCGCTACAGGCAGCCTGCCGCCTGGGCTGACGCTGGCCAGCAACGGCCTCCTGTCCGGCACTCCGACCGCCAATGGCAGCTTCAGCTTCACCGTACGCGCCACTGACAGCAGCACCGGCAGCGGGCCGTTCAGCGCCACCAGCGGCACGCTGACGCTGACCATTGCCGCCGCGACCCTCAGCTACGCCCCGGGCAATCCGAACGCCGCAACGGTCGGCACTGCGTACAGTGGCTCGCTGGCAAGCGCAGGTGGCGGCACCGCTCCCTACAGCTATGCGATCGCCTCGGGCAGCCTGCCGGCGGGCATCTCGCTGGCCAGCGACGGCAGCCTGACAGGCACGCCGACGGCGGGCGGTACCTTCAACTTCACGGTTACCGCCACCGACAGCAGCGGTGGCACCGGACCCTTCAGTACGACCAGCACTTCGCTGGCGCTGACCGTGAATGCGCCGACGATCTCGATCGCGCCGAGCACCCTGCCCAGTGCCACCGTGGCCGCGGCCTATTCGCAGACCGTGACCGCTTCCGGCGGCACCGGCAGCTACAGTTTCGCGACCACTGCCGGGTCACTGCCGCCGGGCCTGACTCTGTCAGCCGGCGGTGTGATCAGCGGTACGCCCACTGCAGGCGGTACCTACAACTTCACGCTTACCAGCACCGACAGCAGCACGGGGGCTGGCCCGTACACCGGCAGCCGCGCCTACGCGCTCACCGTGAACGCACCCACGCTGACACTGACGCCGACATCGGGCAGCGTGCTCAACGCAACGGTAGGCGCAGCCGTGACTGGATTGGGCTTCACCGCCGCCAATGGCACCGCACCGTACAGTTACGCGCTCACCGCGGGCGCATTGCCGCCCGGCGTCACCCTGGCCTCCAGCGGCAGCTTGTCGGGTACGCCGACTGCCACCGGCAACTTCAACTTCACCGTCACCGCCACCGATGGCTCCAGTGGTCCGGGCGCTCCCTTCAGCGTGCCGGGCAGCTACACGCTGTCGGTCGCCGCACCCACCATCACCGTGTCACCGGCCACGTTGCCCGCACCAACGGTAGGCGTCGCGTACAGCCAGACCTTCGTGGCTTCGGAAGGTCATCCGGCCACGTTCACCTATGCCGTCAGCTCGGGTGTGCTCCCCGCAGGCCTCTCGTTGAACGTCACCGCCGGGACGCTGAGTGGAACGCCGACCCAGGCCGGCGCCTTCAGCTTCACCATCACCGCCACCGATGGCGGTGGATTCACCGGCAGCCGGGCCTATTCGGGCACCACCAACCCGGGGATCGTGATACTGCCGGCAGCCACGTTGAGCAATGCGGCCGTGGGCGCAGCCTACAGCCACGTGTTCACCGCCAGTGGCGGTACACCCGGTTACACGTACACGCTGATCGGTGCACTTCCCGCCGGTTTGTCGTTGTCCAGTGCGGGCGTGTTGTCCGGCACACCGACTGCGGTGGGCAGCTTCAACTTCACCGTGCGGGCGACCGACAGCAGTAGTGGCACCGGCGCACCGTTCACCGGCAACCAGAGCTACACGCTGACCGTGTCGGCGCCCACGATCACGCTGGCGCCCTCGTCGTTGTCGGCGGCGACCGGCGGTCAGGCCTATTCGCAGGCGGTCAGTGCCACGGGAGGCTCCGGCAGCTACACCTACAGCCTGAGCAGCGGCGCGTTGCCGCCGGGCATCGCCTTGAGCAGCGGCGGCACCGTGTCCGGTACACCCACCACCGCAGGCAGCTACATCTTCACGATCACCGCCACCGACAGTCTCTTCTTCACTGGCAGCCAGTCCTACAGCTTCACCGTCAACGCGCCTGCAATCACCATCACGCCGGCCACGCTGCCTGCCGCGGCGGGCAGCACCCCCTACAACCAGGCACTGACTGCCAGCGGCGGCAATGGCGGCTACACCTTCAGCCTGGCCGCCGGTACGCTGCCACCGGGCATCGCGCTGAGCAGTGCCGGCGTGATCAGTGGCACGCCGACCACCACCGGCAGCTTCAGCTTCACCGTGCGCGCCACCGATGGCTTCGGCTTCACCGGCAGCCAGGGCTACACCGTGACCGTGAACGCGCCGGCCATCGTGTTCGTGCTGACCACCCTGCCCGGTGGTCAGGTCGCCGCGGCCTACAGCCAGACGCTCAGTGCCGGCGGTGGCAGCGGCAGCTTCACCTATAGCCTGACATCGGGTGCGCTGCCGCCGGGCATCGCCCTCAGCAGCGCCGGTGCGCTCAGCGGCACGCCCACCGCCGCCGGCAGCTACAGCTTCACCGTCACCGCCACCGACACGTTCGGCTTCAGCGGCAGCCAGCCGTTCACCGTGGGCATCAACCAGCCGCAACCGGTGGTGGTGAACGATGCGGCGACCACGCCGGCCAATGCAGCCGCCGACATCGACGTCACCGCCAACGACACAGGCCCGATCACCAGCATCGCCATTGCGCAGGCACCGTCGCACGGCACGGCCACGGTCAACGGGCTCAACGTGGCATACACGCCGGCCAGCAACTTCTTCGGCAACGACAGCTTCACCTACACCGCCACCGGTCCGGGTGGTACTTCGGCGGCGGCTACGGTCAGCGTCAGCGTCACGCCGCTGGCGGTGCCGGTGGCGGCTGCGCAGAACGCGACGGTGCTGGCTGGGCAGTCGGTGACCGTGCAGGCCGAGGCCGGGGCAATCAATGGCCCGTTCACCGCGGTGACCATCAGCCGTGCGCCGTCGTCCGGTACGGCGGTGGTGCAGGGCGCCAGCATCGTCTACACCGCTGCGCCCGATGCATCCGGCGTGGTGGATTTCGACTACACGCTCAGCAACCCGTTCGGTGCATCGGCACCGGCGCGGATCAGCGTGACCGTCAATCCGCGGCCGGTGGCGCCGGCGCTGACGGCGACGGCGATCGCCGGGCGCGTGGTCAACGTGGATCTCACCTCGACCGCGCGTGGTGGTCCGTTCACCGCCGCCAACCTGGTCTCGATATCGCCCGCCGACGCCGGTACCGCCACCATCACTGCCAGCGGCGCCGGCTACACCCTCGCCTTCACCTCGGCGGCGACCTTCGGTGGCGCGGTACGCATCACCTACACGCTGAGCAACGCGTACGCGACCTCGGCGCCGGCTACGGTCGATGTGATGGTCAAGCCGCGCAGCGATCCCTCGCGCGATGCTGAAGTGCTGGGCGTGCTGGAGGCGCAGGTGGAAGGTGCGCGGCGCATGGCGATTGGCCAGATCAACAACTTCCAGCGCCGCCTGGAAAGCCTGCGCGCAGGGGGCGCTGGTGCCGGCTTCAGCAACGGCATCACCTTCAGTTCGGCCAGCAGCCAGCGTCGTGCGCAGCAGACCGAGTGGCTGAAGAAGGGCATTGGCGCCAGCGGCGAGGCGCTGGCGATCGTCGAGGAACCGGCGCTGCAGGGCGATACCGTGCCGGCGGCCATGTCGGCCGACGGCTTCGCCTTCTGGACCGGCGGTGCAGTGAACTTCGGCACGCTGAAGCCGGGAGCAGGCAGCAATGGTATCGACTTCACCACCTCCGGCGTCAGCCTGGGCGCGGACCGTCAGCTGGGTCCGTCATTGAGCCTGGGCGCGGGCATCGGCTATGGCCATGACGCATCGGATATCGGTCGCAATGGCAGCCGCAGCACGGTGGATGGCTACAGCATCGCCGGCTATGCCAGCTTCCATCCGGAAGGCGGGTTCTATGTGGATGGCCTGCTCGGCTACCAGTGGCTGACCTTCGATGCACGCCGCTTCATCGCCGACAACGGCAATACCGCCTACGGGAGCCGTGACGGTACGCAGTGGTTCGCTTCGTTCTCCACCGGCTTCCAGCATCGCCTGGACAACCTGCTGCTGACCCCGTACGGGCGCCTGGACCTGGCCCGGGCAACGCTGGATGGCTATCGCGAGCGTGGCGATGCGGTGTACGTGCTCGATTACGAGAAGCAGACAGTGAACACCAGCACCGCTACCGCAGGTGTGCTGGCGCAGTGGCTGGTGAAGCGCGATTACGGCATGTGGACGCCGCAGCTGCGCGCCGAGTTCGGCCATGACATGCAGGGCTCCAGCGAGGCCTTCATGCGCTACGCCGACCTGATGTCCGGGCCGGTCTACCGCGCCACGCTCGACCGTCAGTCGCGCAACCACACGCTGCTGGGCGCGGGTATCGGCCTGCAGACGCTGAAGGGCTGGTCGCTGCGCGCCGAGTACCAGAGCCAGTTCGACAGCAGCAGCCGCGACAACCAGGGCATCCAGATCAGCGTGCAGAAAACCCTGCCGCCGTAACGGTGCCGGCGGTGGCGGCTGTTGCGCCGCCACCGCGCGCTGCAGCGCAAACCTGTACCCGTACAATCAGAGACCCGGCAGGTGCGCTGACCGCACCTGCCGTGGATCTCGAATGGATGGAACAGGACAGGGAATGAAGATTCGAATCACAGGGATGGCGGTGATGGCCGTGCTGCTGGCCGCCTGCGGGCAGGCACCGGAGAAGGCTGTCGAGACCGCGCCCGCGGCGGCACCGGCGCCGACCACCGAAGCACCGGCCGCCACGGCCACGGTGGTCGAGAAGGAACCGTCCATCGAAGACGGCGTGGATCCCTCGGTGTGGGACAACGAAGGCGAGCCGGAAGACCAGAGCGCCGGCGGGGAACTCACCTGCGCGGACAACCCGCTGGCAACGCATTTCTTCACCCTTGTCGGTGGCAACACCGTGGACGACTGCGGCCGCAAGGACCCGAAGGTGCTGGCCGCGTTCAATGCCCTGATGAAGAACACGGTGGCGGCCGAGTCCGCCGACAAGGAAATTCCCTCGCTGCGCGAACGCCTGTTGAGCGGACCCAGTGGGCCTGGCGAGCTGCTGGTGCTGCAGGGCGAGCCGTGGTGGTTCTACACCGCCTGCCAGGCCCACGACTGCCCCGGCACCGCATTGGCGATGCTGTACTCGCCCGATCAGGCGAAGATGGTCGGCCGCCTTACCGCGCGCTGCCGGGTGTGGTGGCTGGGCGAGCCGACGGCGGAACAGCGAGCGCAGATCGAACAGCGCAAGCCACTGGATGATGCCGCATTGAAGGAAGGCAGCGCGCTCTGCGAGTGATGGGGTGCGCGCGGTAACGCTGGGCCATGCCCGGCGTTACCGCAGGTGTTGTTCTCCGCGTCATCCTTTGCGGCCGCATGCGCGCGCTGTCCTGTGCGATGCTGATCAGGCACGCCATGATCATCGCTTCCATCACCCGGTCGGCTACGTACCCGGCCTCCGCGCCGTTCTGGCGAACGCGCTCGGCGGCCAGCAGCAGTTCCAGCGTCACGCGCTGGCTTGCCAGTGCGAAGTCCGCATCGGCCAGTGCCATGCAGCGGCCCGGCGTCGCCGATGACGACCTGATGGGGCAGAGCACATGGCCCGACATCCGTGCACTCTGATCTGTCAGCGCTCTTCGCGCCTCTCATACCAGGCTTGAGAGAGGTTCACGATCCGCACCACAGACAGCATCACCGGAACCTCGATCAGCACGCCAACCACGGTCGCCAGCGCCGCTCCCGAATGCACGCCGAACAGCCCCACGGCTGTCGCCACGGCCAACTCGAAGAAATTGCTGGCGCCAATCAACGCCGAGGGGCCGGCCACGCAATGCGCCACGCCCAGGCGACGATTGAGCAGGTAGGCCAGGCCCGAGGTGAAATAGACCTGGATCAGGATCGGTACCGCAATCAGCGCGATGACCAGCGGTTGCTTCACGATCTGCTGGCCCTGGAAGCCGAACAGCAGCACCAGCGTCAGCAGCAGGGCGGACAGGGACAGCGGCCCGAGCCGTCGAAGTGCACGCTGCAGGCCTGCTTCACCACGGCGCAGCAGAACCCAGCGCCGCAACAACGCGGCCACCAGCACCGGCACCACGATGTAGAGGCCAACTGACAGCAGCAGGGTATCCCACGGCACGGTGATCGCGGACATGCCGAGCAACAGCGCAACCACCGGCGCGTATGCGACCACCATGATCGCGTCGTTCAATGCCACCTGGCTCAGCGTGAAGTTCGCATCGCCGCGGCACAGGTTGCTCCAGACGAACACCATGGCGGTGCAGGGTGCAGCCGCCAGCAGGATCAGCCCGGCGATGTAGCTGTCGATCTGCCCCGGCGGCAACCAGTCCGCGAACGCATGGCGCAGGAACAGCCAGCCCAGCAGTGCCATCGAGAACGGCTTTACGGCCCAGTTGATGAACAGCGTTACCCCGATGCCCTTCCAGTGCTGCTGCAACTGGCGCATCGCACTGAAGTCGACCTTCAGCAGCATCGGGATGATCATCAACCAGATCAGCATCGCAACCGGCAGGTTGACCTTGGCCACTTCGGCGGAGGCCAGCTCTGCGAAGGCACCCGGCAGGAAGTGGCCCAGCAGGGTACCGGCCGCAATGCACAACGCGACCCACAGGGTCAGGTGGCGCTCGAACAGGTTCATGGCCGTGACGCCGTCACGGCGTGCCGTCGGCCGGCAACAGCTGTCCGATCCGGTCCAGCGCCTGTTGCAGTGCCGGGCGGTCGGACCACAGGGATTCGGGCAGCGCGAGCAATGCACGCAGGCGCAGCTTCACGATGGCATGGGCCTGCGCGAAGGCGGTGGCCTTGTCGGCATCGACGCCCGCAATGGCTGCTGGATCGGGCAGGCCCCAGTGACTGCGGATGAAGTCACCGAACACCACGGGGCAGGCCTCGGCAGCGGCTGCATCGCATACGGTGATCACCAGATCCATCGGCGCCGCATCCACGAACTCATCCCACGACTTGCTGCGCAATCCATCGATGGGCATTCCTTCGGCCTGCAACTGGGCTAGCGCGAATGGGTTGATCTGGCCGGTGGGCTGGCTGCCTGCACTGAATGCCGTGAACTGATCGCCGCCCCAGGCGCGCAGGGTGGCTTCGGCAAGCACGCTGCGGGCGCTGTTGCCGGTACAGAGGAACAGGACAGTGCGGGTCATGGAGCAATGGCCTTGAGGGAAAGGGACTTGTGCGGGTTCAGCACTTGCAGGCGGGCGCAGCGGGCAGGCAGTGCCCGGCCGGCGAGCCGGCGCAGCAGTTGTGCGTCAGGTACTCGATCAGGCTGTTCATGGCATCAAAGTTGGCCCGGTAGCAGACGTTGCGGCCCTGGCTCTCGCTCTCCACCAACCCGGCCTGCACCAGCTCCTTCAGGTGGAAGCTGAGCGTGGCCGGCGGCACCTGCAGGGCCGTGGCGATGTCGCCCGCCATGCGTCCTGCCGGACCGGCTTCCACCAGCAGGCGGAAGGCGGCCAGGCGGGTGGCGTGGCCCAGGGCGGTCAGGGCGGTGATTGCATTCGATGTTTCCATATTTCTAGAATAGTCGAATGAATAAGCCGATCACAAGTACCCCTCTGCCAAACCTGGTGGGCACCGCGCTGCCCCAGCCCGATCACCACCAGCTCGCCGCCGCCGATCCGGGGCCACCGCGCATCCTGCTGCTTTACGGCTCGCTCCGGCCGCAGTCGTTCAGCCGCAAGCTGGCGCTGGAAGCCGAACGGCTGCTGCGTCACCTGGGGTGCGAGACCCGCGTGTTCGATCCGCATGCGCTGCCCATGCTGGACAGCGTGGACACGAGCCACCCCGAAGTGCAGCGGCTGCGCGCCTGGTCGCAGTGGTCGGAAGGCCAGGTCTGGGTCAGTCCCGAACGGCATGGGACGGTTACCGGCGTATTCAAGAACCAGATCGACTGGTTGCCGTTGGAGGATGGCAGCGTACGGCCGACGCAGGGCAGGACGCTGGCAGTAATGCAGGTGAGCGGCGGTTCGCAGTCGTTCAACACGGTCAACACGTTGCGCGTGCTCGGCCGGTGGATGCGCATGCTGACCATCCCCAACCAGTCGTCGGTGGCCAAGGCCTGGCAGGAATTCGATGACGACGGGCGAATGAAGCCTTCGCCGTACTACGACCGGGTGGTAGACGTGATGGAGGAACTGGTGAAGTTCACGCTGCTGACGCGAGGCCGGTCGGATTATCTGGTGGACCGCTACAGCGAGCGGAAAGGCGATGCGCACGCCGCTGCATTGGCGCGGGCAGCGGGGGCCACATCTTCCTGAGTTCCAATACGTCGACGCGTGTTCTATTTGCTCGCGCGCCGCGCACCCTTCTCGTCTTCGTCCTTGGCATCCCCACGGCTCTGCGCGAACTCCGGGAAGGTCTTCGCGATCGAATCCTTATCCGGCAGGATGTAGAACACGCCGCCCTTCTCGAACGTGGACTGCACGATCTGCTCATAGAACGCGGGCGAGACATTGATGCAGCCATGGGTGACACGGTTGTCGTCCGGCGTCGGCGTTGCCAGTCGTTCGGCGCGCTTTTCCTTCGGGCTGCCCGGCGGCAGCGGGTGCAGCGAGACAGCGGAATCGTAGTCCACCCACAGCACGCGCCCGGCATCATCCGAGGGGCCATAGCCCCCAATGAAGCGGCCGGCGGGCGTGGTGCGGTCATGGCCCGGAATCGCGCTCAGTGCGAGCTTGGCGACGCCGGGCGCGGAATGGTCGCCGATGGCCGAACCAAACAAGGCCGGTGCGGCGCCACGCAGCTTGCCGTCGCCGCTGAAGATCAGAACCTGCGCCGCCGCCTTGTCCATGATTGCGAACGGATAGCCCTGGTTGTCCTTGCTTGCGACCACCCAGCCGGCCAGCTCGATCACGGTTTCGGAAACGCTCTGGTCGGGCGGAAGTTCATCGATGGCAGCCGCCGGTGGTGCAGGTGCGTCCTTGTCCCTGGCGTTGGCTACGCCGCTGCACGCAACGACCAGTGCCATGACCAGTGCGGCATGGAGGGCGCGGCGTGCGGGGGAGGAGGAAGTGCGAATGGGACGGCTCCTTGCAATGCAATCTTGGGTGGAAGGACGCCAGTGGCCGGCGAAGGCCACTGGTTCCCGATACAGAGATGGATCAATTCAAATAGTGAGGGAGCGATTACCCGCGCGGCTTGCGGCCGGCAGGTGCCCTTTCAAGCTGCTGCACACGGCCTTCGATCTGGTCCAGACGCTGGTTGGCCTGCTGCGCGGACTGGTTGGCGGACTCCGCACTCTGCGCAGCACCCTGCACCTTGACATCGAGCTGATCGAGACGCGAGTTGATGGTTGCAAACTCGTTCTTGTAAGAGGCGCAAGCGCCAAGGCTCACGGTGGCGATGAGCGCTACAGCAAGCGCGCGGGCCGTCTTCATGTGTTGCGGGTTCAGGTTCATTGCACTCCCTCCTTCGTCTGGGGAAGCTGGAATATAGCGGCGTTTGTTCCCGAAGCCGTCAAGGGCTTTCAGCTGCAGTTGGAAGAGGTCGATGAGCTGTGAAGTCCGCTGATCAACAATCCTTAACAAGCGGGATCAAGCGAGCTGATCTGCGTCGCAGGCGCGTCGGAAATGCGTGACAGGCAGCCCATTCATCAACGCAAGACGCGCTCACGGCGGGAAGCGCCGCAGCGCTCGCTTTGATGTGCTGTTCACCCTTCAATGGGAGACTCCAGCCACTTGGCTCTTCTCTGGTGCGAAATCCCTTGCCCCCGTGTCCAGCCCCGGACGGCACGGCATATGCACCCTCCCAAGGCCTTCAGGATCCACGCGATCCAACCTGTTTTCCTGCGCAATGGCGTGATCGACCGGCTGGATCTGCTGGATGTCACCTGCGCATCCTGCACAACGCGATCGACGCTGGGCAACAACGCCGGCTTTGCGGTCAACGCGATGGCCACGGTATTGACCTGTCCGTCCTGCGCCGCCATTGCGATACTGGACGAACTGGAGATATGGGGGCACTGGCTGGAGCAACGACGGCGCGAGCGCCTGCTCGCGCAGTTCGATCCTTCCACGCACTAGCCGGAATGCCTCGCCCTGAAGACTTCAGCTGCCACCATCGTGCGTGGCCGGGCAGTGCGGCCCCACCAGGCAACTGCAATCTCCCGGCATCAGGTATCACCGGGCCGGCGACCGGCCAAGGCTCCCATGGTGAAAGAGTACCCTGCCTCCTCCAGCAGAACTCTCATGCGAAGCTCTGCACGACGCGGCATGCACAGTCCGTTGGGTGCGTAGAGAGCGTACACATAGCCGGCGCCTTCGATCTCCTCGCGACGCACCGAGCAGTCATCCGTCTCGGTCGCATCGGACCAGGCTGCCTTCAGCCTGGTCGGGCTGATGGATTGCCCTGGCTTGAGACGGAAGAAGAGCCAGCGGACTCCTGCCGGCGGGCTTTGTACTAACTTAGCCATTGCGCACCATCAATACTTCGATGAAGTCCCCGAAGTATTTCAGGATCAAGCTGTGGATGCGCGTTGCTTGCCGTGCAGGGAAGATCGATGCGGACGGCTCCGTTGACCAGGGCCGGCACATTGGCTTCCAGGTCAATCCACCAGCCCTCGGGCAGCCGGAGGCCAAGCCCGGTCCGATCGTAAATGCGAATCTGCAAAGACATGGGCAGGCTCCTGTTGAGGCCTGAGCATACGCCCGAGGTGTGTCAGCCTTGATTGCGACGGTGGCTATGCCGAAGCGTCCACGCGGTGAGCGCAGCGAAACACCTGCTGCTCGTCCTGCTGGACCTTCAGGAATGAATCCAGCCAACGCAACGCAGCACCACGATTGCCGATGGCGCCTCCGAGTTCTTCGGTGAGGCAGCGTGCACATTCCATTCCCCCCGGGCTTGGAGCCCGGCACGCACGGCATTGCGCCATGGTGGTGGTGGCCTCAGGCCTGCATTGATACATGATCTTCTTCATCAGGCTGATGGCACGCGCATGCGATGACATGATCGATTCCAGAGCGGAGGTAGCCGCGCATCACGCGGCGTCCCCGTCATACCTTAGCGGCGCAGATTGCTGGCCGCGTCGCCCTTCTGCTCCTGCCCGGGCTTGGGAGGCTCACGATCCTTGTTGTCCTGCTGCTGTTGCTGGCCCGGCGCGTCGACGTTGCCACCGGGCTCGTCTCCATCCACCTGTCCCTGCGGAGGGGTCTGCTTGGCGTCGGCTGCAGTGTTGGAGCGATTGTTCTGGTTCTGCTGCGGTGTGTTGTTCATCTCGTTGCTCCAGTGCAGCGGATCTGCTGCGAATCCACAGTGGCCCTGCCGCTGTTACGTGGTCGTGCCAGGAAAGGAGCAGCATGAACGGATGCCATGAATGCGGTGCACGATCGAAAGGGTATAGGGTGGGGTTCCCAAAGGAATACGAACATGGACCGCAGCAGGAACAAGGATTTCGTCGACGTCGATCGTGAACTTGCACATTGGGAGACCGCCTTCAAGGCAGGATCGCTGCCGGCGATCAACTTCCGCCATGAGGTGGCACCGGTTGCTCGATTGGCCTGTGACATCTACGTCAGGGATCCACATGGCAGCCAGCTGGCCTGGCTGCAGGTACTCAAGCAGCGGCTGGCGATGCGCTCAAGCCTGCGCGGAAACCCGGGCGCTGAAGTGATCGCGACGGGTTGCTGGGCACTTCTCGCCCAGCACTGAAGGTTGAAGCATCAGTCGCTGTGCTGGCTGGCGTTGTCGTTCCCCTCTCTCATCAGTTGGTCGTTCAATACATTGACCAGGGAGATCACCGCATCTGCCAACGCACGGGCATCGTTGATCGACCCGTAGAAGAAGATCCGTGATCCTTCGACCCGGACTTCCGCGAGAGAAGGCTGCGAAGCCAGCGACTCGCACTTCATGACGAAAAGCTCAGCCCAGCGCGGACCCGGAGCGAGATCGAGCAGCGCGGTGATCGCTTCATCCGCAGACGCGTCGACGCGCTCGCGAAGGGGTGGAACGTCGAACCCGACAATTTTCGGAAGCATGGAAATGCGCAAGGGTCTGCCTCCAGGTGGCTGATGCCCGAGTATCGGCGTGATGCTGGGAGCGGCATAGCGCTTTCCAGTGAATGCTTCAGGATGAAGCTGCAATCGGGCTTCGCGCCGACCGCCTCTCTTCGCAGAGTTCCCTGAACGCCAGCCTTATTTATACACCAGTCAGTTCAATATTCAGGGTTGATTAGACCCCCTAACGGATAATTCACACCTGTCGACCGCCTCTTCTCTCTCCCCCTCCCGGGAGGCGGCCGACGAAACCAAAATAATTAAAGGTGTGTCCCGATGAACAAGAATTCGCTGCTTGCCCTGGGTCTTCTGGCTGCTCTGCCGTTCGCTGCATCGGCAACCGATGGCCTGTCGTACAACTACGTTGAAGGCGGCTACGTGAACACCGATGCCAAGGGCGGCGACGCCGATGGCTGGAAGGTGAAGGGTTCCGTGGCGGTGCACCCGAACTTCCACATCTTCGGCGACTACAGCGCGCAGGAGACCGACAAGTTCAAGAATGACGTCGACCAGTGGCGCATCGGTGCCGGCTACAACTACGGCATCGCACCGAACACCGACCTGGTGGCCCGCGTCGCGTACCAGAAGTTCGACATGAAGCACGGCCTGGACTTCAACGGCTACTCGACCGAAGTCGGCGTGCGCACCGCGTTCAACCCGTACGTGGAAGGCTACGTGATGGCCGGCTACGAGGACTACACCAAGAAGCACGGTATCAACCCGGACGGCGAGTTCTACGGCCGCGTCGGCGCCACCGCCAAGTTCAACCAGAACTGGGGCCTGAGCGGCGAAGTGAAGCTGGCCAAGGCCGGTGACCGCGAGTGGTTCGTGGGCCCGCGCTTCACCTGGTAACAAACGCCTGTCGTTAGTGCGTGTTGTGCTGGCGTGTGACTCTCTCTCTCTCCCACACGCCAACCGAAGCCCGGCCTCGCGCCGGGCTTCACTTTTTGGGGCGGCGTGGCGCCACAATGCGGCATGGGCGACTCTTCCTCTCTCGCAGGTACCGGCACGGCCTACCAGGAGCATCTGGCACCGGACCCACTGCGTGGCCACTTCGGCCAGCTGTGGCAGAGCCAGCTCCCTGACGATGCAGCTGGGCACATCACCGTATTGCCCGATGGCTGCGTGGATATCCTCTGGCGCGACGGCGCGCTGTTCGTGGTCGGCCCCGACCGGGTAGCGGCGCATCCGGCGCTGGCACCGCGCGCGCAGGTGCTGGGCGCGCGTTTCCGGCCTGGGCAGGCGTTGGCCGCGCTGGGCCTGCCGTTGGCCGGGATCATCGGCCAGGCCGTGCCGCTGGCTGATCTGAAGGGCGCATGGGCACAGCGGGCTGCGGCGTCCATCGGCGACACCGCACCTGCACACCGCCTGCAGCGGATGGCGCAATGCCTGCAGCCGCACTTCGCAGGCGCGGCCCTCGACACCCGGTCACAGCGGGCGCATGCCCTGTTCCAGGCGCTTGCCAAGGGTCATGCCTCGTTGGATGAGCTTGCGGCACGCCTGGGCCTGAGCCCGCGCAGCCTGCGCCGCTTCAGCCAGTCGCAGTTCGGCTATGGAGCCAAGACGCTGGAGCGGATCCTGCGCCTGCAACGCTTCCTGCGCCAGAGCCGTGACTTGCCGCAGCATTCCCTGGCGATGCTGGCTGCCGGTGCCGGCTATGCCGACCAGGCCCATCTCAGCCGCGAGGCCCGCGAGCTGGCCGGCATGACCGCGCGTGAGCTGCGCCTGGAATGGGGGTGATGGTGGCCGTTTCGTTCAAGACCTCTGGGCGGCGCTGACCGAAGCTGCAGGCTCCATCCACGGAGCTGTGCCATGAGCCAAGCAAATCCCGGCGCCGAACGCCGCATCGACAACATCGAATTCAACGTCGCCGACATCGCCCGCAGCAAACGTTTCTATGGCGAGGTGTTCGGCTGGCATTTCACCGACTACGGCGCGGCCTATACCGAGTTCGACGACGGCCGGTTGAAGGGCGGCTTCGTGTCCAATGCGCCGGTACGTGCCCAAGGTGGCCCGCTGGTGATCCTCTACTGCACGGACCTTGCCGATGCACAGCATCGCGTGATTGCCGCGGGCGGTGAGGTGGTGCAGGCGGTGTTCGCGTTCCCTGGTGGCCGGCGTTTCCACTTCCGCGATCTGGATGGCTATGAACTGGCGGTCTGGTGCGATGTGGAGTGAGTCCTCGCAGCATTGCCGCGGGACGGAACGAGAACCGCTCCGTCCCCGGCCAGGCGGTTCGGCTATGATCGCCGGCACATCGCCACCGGCGATGCACCCGCCTCAAGCCAGCAGGAACCGCCGTGAACTCCCAGCCCGCACCGATCACCGCCCTCAACCACACGCTCGACAACGAGCCGCAGCAGATCACCGCGCCGCTCACCCATTCGGCGGCGTTCCTGGTGCTGAAGGTGAAGGATGACGCGGCGTCGATCGCCAGGGCACGCGAGGTGCTGGGCAGCACCGATGATCTGATCAAGAACACCGCCATCCGCGAAATCGAGCGCACCTTCACCTGCAACGTGGCCATCGGCCATCGCGTGTGGCAGCCGCTGGTGGGTACCACGCCGCCGCGCGAGCTGGCACCGTTCCGCGAGATCAAGGGCGCGACCCACACGGCCGTGTCCACGCCCGGTGACCTGCTGTACCACATCCGCGCACGCACCATGGACCTGATCGTGGCGTTCGAGCGCAATCTGCTGATGGCCTTCGGCGATGCGGTGGAGGCGATCGATGACGTGGCCGGTTTCCGCTATTTCGATGGCCGCGACCTGCTCGACTTCGTTGATGGCACCGCCAACCCGGAAGGGCTGTCGCTGCCGGAAGCCACCATCGTGGGCGAGGAAGACCCGGAGCATGCCGGTGGCAGCTACGTGGTGGTGCAGAAGTACCTGCACAACCTCGATGCCTGGCGCGCGCAGAAGACCGAGGCGCAGGAAGCGATCATCGGCCGCACCAAGCACGACAACATCGAGCTGGATGATGCGCCGGCCGATGCGCAGAAATCGCACAAGACGCTGTGCACCATCGAAGACGCCGACGGCGAGCACGAGATCCTGCGCGACAACATGCCGTTCGCCAATCCGGGCCGTGGCGAGTACGGCACCTACTTCATCGGTTACACCCGCCGCCTGTGGGTGATCGAGAAGATGCTCGAGCGCATGTTCATCGGCAATCCTGCGCCGCTGCACGACCGCATCCTCGATTTCTCCACCGCCACCACCGGCGTGACCTTCTTCGCGCCCTCGCGCAAGGTGCTGGCCGACCTGGGCGAGTGATCAACGCATGCATATGCATCTGGAGGACGTATGACTGTCTTGAGAGGTCCCTTCCTGGCGGCATTGTTCATGGGCATCGCTGGATGCTCGACAGCACCTGGCTTGCTTGAACAGACACCTGAGTCATTTGATTCTTCGAAATCGGTGCAGCAGGTCACCGTGTGCCTTTCCCAGACGTGGACCCAGCGCAACAAGGTTGTGCGCGTGCTGCCCACCGAATCCGGGCAGCGCATTGTCATCGACAACCCCGTGAACTATGGGGTGATTGCCATTGTCGAGCTTGCCTCTACCCCGGCTGGTACGTCTGCACGCTACTGGAAGGGCGCAGGCCTCACCGGCTGGACGCGCGATGATCTGAAGGCCTGCCTGGACTGATCGAAGGCAATCCCTCTCAGTCGGGCGAGCTCGACGCGCCGCGCCATCACGGCCCGCCATCTGCCTGTCATCCAAGGCGTCGACCATGGCGCGCTGGATGGGAGCGCAGGAGGCAGGCGATGGCGATGGCAGGGAACAGGACCGGCGTACGCCGCTGGTGGCGGCCTCTGGCCGCAGTGATCGGTGCGTTGGCACTGGGGAGTACCGCGGTATCCGCACAGGAAGCCCCTGCGCACTGGATGGCCTACGCCGCCGCCGTGGGCGGCCAGCTGCAGCAGCGCCTGCAGCAGGAGCAGGACCCGCAGGCGCAGCGTGTACTGGCATGGCTGCAGGCACACCCGGACACGCCGACGCCTTTGCCGGTGAGCGTATGGATCGCGGCGGATGGCCGCATTTCGAAACTGGAGTTCGACAGCCTGGGTGACGCCCAGGTCGACGCCGACCTGCGCGCGACGCTGCAGGCCGCGCCGTTGCAGGCGGCACCGCCGGCCGACATGCGCCAGCCGATGCGATTGGGCCTGGTGCTGGAACCGAAGTAGATCCACGCCATGCGTGGATGGACCTGGTAGAAGCCGACCTTGGTCGGCCGGGGCGTGCCAACCAGGGTTGGCGGCTACCGGTAAACCCCAGCCACGCATGGCGTGGCTCTACTGCGCTGCCACCTGCGGTTCGCGCGCGGCTGCGCTCCACGCGCGCAGGCCGAGGAAGAACACGTACAGCGCGGCAGTGTGCTGGAACCGAAGTAGATCCACGCCATGCGTGGATGGACCTGGTGGAAGCCGACCTTGGTCGGCAGGGGCGCGCCAACCAGGGTTGGCGACTACCGGTAAACCCCAGCCACGCATGGCGTGGCTCTACTGCGTTGCCACCTGAGGTTCGCGCGCGGCTGCGCTCCACGCGCGCAGGCCGAGGAAGAACACGTACAGCGCGGCAGTGTGCTGGAACCGAAGTAGATCCACGCCATGCGTGGATGGACCTGGTGGAAGCCGACCTTGGTCGGCCGGGGCGTGCCAACCAGGGTTGGCGGCTACCGGTAAACCCCAGCCACGCATGGCGTGGCTCTACTGCGTTGCCACCTGAGGTTCGCGCGCGGCTGCGCTCCACGCGCGCAGGCCGAGGAAGAACACGTACAGCGCGGCAGTGTGCTGGAACCGAAGTAGATCCACGCCATGCGCGGATGGACCTGGTAGAAGCCGACCTTGGTCGGCCGGGGCGTGCCAACCAGGGTTGGCGGCTACCGGTAAACCCCAGCCACGCATGGCGTGGCTCTACTGCGTTGCCACCTGAGGTTCGCGCGCGGCTGCGCTCCACGCGCGCAGGCCGAACACGGCCAGGCCGAGGAAGAACACGTACAGCGCGGCAGTCACGTGCAGCGACTTGAACAGGTACGCGCCCACGTAAACCACGTCCACCACGATCCACACCCACCAGCAGGCGACGTGGCGGCGTGCCTGCCACCATTGGCCGACCAGGCTCAGCGCGGTCAGCATGGCGTCCAGCCATGGCAGTGCCGCATCGGTGAAGGTATGCATGGCCGCACCCAGCGCCGCGCCACCGCACAGGCCGATGGCCAGGTCGCGCAGCAGCTTGCCGCGCGCCAGTGGCACGATGCGGATGTTGCCCTCATCGGCGGCGTGCTGCCGCCAGTTGAGCCAGCCGTAGACCAGGAAGCCACCAAAGGCGACCTGCAGCAGGGTGTCCGAGTACAGCTTGGCCTCGGCGAACACCAGGCCATACAGCGCCACCGACAGCAGGCCTACCGGCCACGCTGCCAACCGGCGCCGGGCCATCAGCCAGACGCCGAGGATGCTGCACAGCGCGGCGGTCCACTCGAGCATCACGCCGTTCACAGCGCGAACGTCACCGACAGGCGGGCCTGTCGCGGTGCGCCGGGGAACAGGTAGTAGTCACCGCCGCTGCTGCCGGTATCGCGCCAGTAGAAGCGGTTGAACACGTTGTCTACCGACAGGTTCCAGGTCACCGCACGCTCGTGCAGGCGATGCTGGAACCGCAGGCCGGCATCGAACACCGAGTAGTCCGGTGCGCGCACGCCACCGTCGGCGCGTGCCACGTTGGCACCGGCATAGCGCCAGCCGCCAGTGACATGCAGGCCCTGCACGAACGGCAACGCGTAGGCCAGGTGCACGCTGGCGCGCACCTTCGGCACGTTCACCAGCTGATGGCCTTCATAGGCCGGTGTGCCGGTATCGCGCGCGCGCGCCTGCAGCACGCTGGCGCTGGCCACGATCTGCAGCGCATCGGTCAGCTGGCCGTTGGCGGTCAGCTCCAGGCCGGTGTGGGTCTGTGTGCCTTCCTCGACGAAGGTGTAGCCGACGTCGCTGCTGTCGGGCCTGGCGTACTGGTACGGCTGCGAAATGCGGAACACCGCTGCACCCAGCGTCAGCGCCTCGACCGGCACGTACTTCACGCCCACTTCCAATTGCCGCGACTGCACCGACGGCAGGAAGGTGTCGGCATTGCTGGTCCAGAACGGCGCTTCCTGGCCCAGCGAAATGCCGCGCACATAGCTGGCATAGGCGTTGAGCTGATCGGTGGCCTTCCACACCAGCGCGGTCTGCGGCAGGAAGCGCGACAGGCGGCTGTGTCGCTGCGGGATGCCTCGCTTGTCGTAGGCACGCTCGTCCAGGCGCACGAAGCGGCCGCCGGCCAGCCACTGCCAGTCATCACCGAAGTTCATCCGGTCCAGCGCGAAGAATGCGGTCTGGCGGCTGTCCAGGCGCCGTGCGGACGGCCCCGGCATCTTCGGCGACGGCTCGAACACCGGCACCTGCGCGTCGTGGATGTTGGTGGTGCCGACGTACTCGTTGACGCTCGGGCGCTTGTCCACGGTGCGGCGGAAGTAGTCGGCACCGACGGTCAGCTGGTGGCCGACGCTGCCGGTCTCGAAGCGGCCGCGCAGCTCGGCACGGGCCTGCTGGTTGCGGCGGGTATCGTCCGGGCTGCGATAGTCGTAGACATCGTAGTCGCCGTTGGGCGCGAAGTAGTTGCCCGGCACGCTGCCATCGGCGCATTGCACGGCGTAGTAGCAGCCGTAGGCGAAGGCGACGTTGTCATCGATCACCGAGCGGCTGTGGCCGACCGAGACGCGCGACTGCCAGGCGTCATTGAAATCGTAGGTATGCAGGGCGGTGATATTGGTGCTGGCGATATCCACCGGGCGCTGCCACGGCTGGTAACCCAGCAGGTGCTCGCGGTCGACGCCGCGCGGCAGTTCGCGTGCGCCCAGCAGCTGGTAGCCGGACACCGAACGCTGCGAGCTGGTCTGGTAGTTGGCATCCACTTCCAGCTTGCCGCGCTCGCCGATCAGCCAATCGGCGGCCAGCGAGTAGAAATTGCGGCGACCGTCGGCGTGCTCGACATAGGAGTTGCTGGAATCCCATGCGGCATTCAGGCGCAGGCCGAAGCGCGGGGTGATCCAGTGGCCGACATCGACAGCGACGTAGCGCGAGCCTTCCGAATCGGTGCCGAGCGTGGCGGTGCGTACTTCGGCCGGCCGCTTGCCGATGTAGTTGATGATCCCGCCCGGTGCCATCACGCCTGCCGCCAGGCCGGCTTCACCCTTGAGGATCTCCACCGACTGCACGTTCTCCAGTGCCAGGCGTTGTTCGCCGGCGATGGACAGCCCGTTGAAGCGGTAGCCGGTGGCGGCGTCCAGTGCGAAGCCGCGGATGGCGATGTTCTGGTAGTAGCCCACCGGCGCATAGGCATCGCCCAGCGACGCATCGTTGCTGGCCAGCTCGGACAGCGAACGCACCTGGCGGCGGTCGAGGTAATCGCGCTCGAGCACGTTCACCGACGCCGGCGTGTCCTTCCAGCTTCCACCACCGAAGGCGTTCACGCGCGAGGTATCGGCCTTCGGTTTGCCGGCCTCCACGCGCACTGCCGCCAGTTCGGTCGGCGAGCGTTCGGCGCCGGTAGCGGCCGCATCGGTGGCAACGTCGGCCGCGCTGGCATGCAGCGGCAACGCGGCGCAGAGTGCGAGGGAGAGCAGGGTAGGGCGCAGGCAGCGGTTCATTCGGTTCGTCTTCGGACAACAAGGGAGACGAAGCGACGGCGCGCAGGTGCACCGGCCCATGACGGGGGTGTGGCTGCGGCTCAAAGCTCCCTACGCCGGTGCAAACCGGATCAGGTTCCAAGGGACTCTCTCAGCCTGGCAGATCCAGGCACCCCCGCTTCAGGTGACCATTTCACTACAAATGGTACGGATTTGCGAGCGCCACCCGGGGTCGGATCCCTTTCCCCAGGAAAGGGCTCTGACCCCCAACCGGCCATCTCATCGACGCATGGCGTCGATCTACCGGGGAGGTGCGCGGTCCCGGGGGCCAGGGCTCACGCCGCGGCGTGCAATGCCTGCAGCAGGGCCTGCCCCGGCGCGCTGCGGAACCACGCCGGATGCCCCAGCATGAACGGCTGCCAGGCCACATCCGCATTTGCGGTCGAACCGGTGACACCTTCGAAGTACTCCACTTCGGACAGTGCGAAGTCGAAATGCACCATCGGCAGCAGGTCGGCCAGCAGGTGCACGCGCGCCGGCGACAGTGGCAGCACCTCGCGGTAGCCGTCGAGCAGTGCCAGCGCGATATCGATGCGCACCGCCTCCATGCCGCGCTCCAGTTCCAGCCAGGCCACGGCATTGCGCTCGATCGCGGTGGCGAGGTCGAACAGGGCGCTGGTGGGCGAGGCCAGGCCGAAATCCAGCACGGTGCTGACCTGCCCGTCGCGCCACAGCAGGTTGGAGACATGCCAGTCGTTGTGCGCCCACAGCCGGGGCTCGGCGCGCAGCCGCTGGGCCAGCCCGGCGTGCCACGGCAGCACGTCGCGCTGCAGCTGCGCTTCCCATGGAATGCGCGCGAGATAGCGGGCCAGGCCGGGGCGTTCGTGCAGTTCCGCCTTGATGGCTGCGATCGGATCGTCGGCGCGGATCAGATCATCGCGCGCGACCAGCAGATGGGTGCTGCGCTGGGGCGCGTGGTAGCTGGCTGCGGCACGGTGCAGCTGCGCGAGTGCGCGCCCGGCGTTGCGGGCCTGCGCGGCATCGGTCAGCAGCGACCACGACACCGCGTCGCGGTACAGGTCGTCGCCCACGCCGATGTCGTGCAGTTCAAACGTCCATTCGCCGTGCTCGACGGCGCTACGGCCATCGGCGGCTGCCAGCACCTGCACCACCGGCACGCCGGCGGCGGCGAGATGGGCAATGAAGTGGTGTTCTTCCTCCAGGCACGCCGCGCTGCGCACACTGTGGTGGTGGCGCTTGATGAACACCGCGCCGCGCGTGCCGTCGACGATGGCGGCGGCCGACAGCGGCCGCGGGCTGTGCCAGCGCGGTTGGCTGGCGCTGTGCAGCTGCGGGTAGCGCTGGCGCAGCCAGGCGATGTCCGCCGCGCTGATCGCTGGCCAGTCGGCAGCGACCTCGTCGTTGTTGAGGCCCTGCACCCGGTGGGAGGAAGACGTCATGCCGCAGCCCGAGAGGGGAAAGTCATATCCAAGGCTGCGCATTCAACGCCATGAGCGCGGCCAACGCAAACGGGCGGGTCATCGACCCGCCCGTCTCCACATCGGCATCGGTCATGCCGTCGTGCCGCTTACCAGCCGCGATGGCGACCGCGGTCGTTGTAGTAGCGGTTGTCGTAGTAACGATCGCGCTGCCAGCGGCGGTCGTCGCCACGGTTGTAGTAGCCACTGCGGTAGTAGCCACGATCGTAGCGGCGGTCGTAGCGGTTGTCGTAGTAGCGATTGTCGTAATAGCGACGGTCGCGGCGGTCTGACGTGGTCAGGTTGCCGATCGCGCCGCCGGCCACGGCACCACCGACGGTGGCCGCAGGGTCGCCGTTGGACAGAAGGTTGCCGGCCACGCCACCGACCACGGCGCCGACCAGGGTGCGCTTGTCCTTCCTCGACATCGCGCTGGCATCGCTGACCACGGCGACACCGGCAACCAGTGCCAGGGCCATCGCCAGACCACGGAAGCTGAGTGTGGAAGTACTGAGCATGTTCGGTTCTCCTGTGAGGTGCATGCCACGCTGGGCAGGGAGGGCGCGGGCGCCCCGGCTGCCGTGGAGACCACGCTGGCGTTCCAACATTGCCGGAACATTGCCTGGCCTACCGGGCGGCTTGCGCATTCATCTAGCGGCAGGTGGCATGAAGCAAGGCTGAAAGCGACCGCGGCCGCTCAGCTGGCAGAAAGGGAAAGGGCCGCGCATGGCGCGGCCCTTCCCCGGTCTGCAAGGCGCTGCGGGCTTAGACGCCCATCGCCTTCTGCGCCTGGCGGGTCTGCTCCTGCTGGGCGTCCTGCTGCTGGTGCAGCACGTTCGGCGCGCCCTGCACGGCACCACTGCTGAGCGCCAGGCTTTGTTCACTGGCGGCACGGGTCTCCACCGCGACACGGCTGGCCGCCGGGTCACCGATCGTGCCCTGTACGGCGAACAGGCGCTCACCGTTCGGGCTGGGCACCACCGAGTCGATGCGCTGCAGGCCGGCGGCGTGGGCTTCCCGGGTCAGGGCCGCTGCGGCGCTTTCCAGCGCGTGGCGATCCTTGAAGGTGCCCGCCGGCATCCGCTCCAGGCCTTCGGTGGCCTGCAGGTACATCGGATTGCGCGGGTGCCGCTCGTCGTTCAGCAGCGGGCGCTCGCGGGCCTCCCTGATCGCCTCCAGGGTCTTCGCGCCGACGATGCCGTCGGCGACCAGCCCGTTGTCCTTCTGCAGCTGGCGCACCGCCGCCTCGGTGTTGCGGCCGAAGCGACCGTCCTCGACCAGTGGTTTGCCGTCGGTGCCGACGTAGCCCAGGTGGCCCAGCTGTTCCTGCACCGTGCGCACGCCGTCGCTGTGCGCGCCCTGCCTGTACGTCTCGGCATGCGGGGTGGTGGTGGCCTTGTGCCCGGTGGCCGCCTTGTCCTGGGTCTGCTCGTGCGACGGGGTACGGTTCTCCAGCAGGTCGCGGGCCTTGGACAACGGGTCCGACGCGAACAACTTCCAGTTCGGGTGGTCCTTCACCTGCTTGAGGTAGTCCTCCACCGGCATGGTGTGCACGCCCTTGCTGCCGGTGGACTGGCTGATCAGCAGTTTGTCGGTGTTCGGGTCGCGCACCACCATCACGATGTGGTCGATGCCGTTCCAGTGCTCGTGGCGGGTCCTGGCCGTATCCAGGCCGATGACCATGCCTTCCTTCAGCGCACCGGGCTTGAGGATGGCGTCGCGGTCAAGCAGCACGCCGGACTGGTCGAACGCCTTGCGCACGATGCCGCCGGAACCCAGGTTGCCCAGATCGATGCGATCGGCCTTGCTGAACACCGCATGCCCGGCCTTCTGGTTGATCTCGTCCATGGTCCGGTTCTGCAGGGTGCCGACCCAGCCGGAACAATCGATGTAGCCCTGCTCCACGTTCTTGCCGGTCTTGCCCGGCACGTACAGCGCGTGGCCTGGAATGTTGATGGCGTACTTCACATCGTCGTACTTCACGCCCGCCTCGTAGGCGGCCTGCAGCTCGATGCCCGGCTTCGGCGTGGCCGCGGTCGTCGCGGTTGCCGCCAGCGTGGCCGCGCCGGCCGCCACGGCGGCGCTGGCCGGTGCCGGTGCCACCGGGCTCGGGCTCTGGCCCGACGTCAGCGTCTGCGGCGCGATGTTCTTTTCCGGAATGCTGATCGCCGCGTACTTGTGGATGTAGTAGCTGGAGAAGGTGCGCGCCAGGTCGCCATCGTTCATGCCGCGCATCTCGGCCAGGGTGTGGCCGGTCAGCGCCTTGGCATCGGAGCCGATCTGGTTGAGCACGTTGCGGCGCATGTTGATCTCTTCGCCATGGCCGTTGCGCACCACGCCGAAGGTGCCGGTGGCGATCGCGGTCTGCACCGAGCCATAGCCGGCGCTGCCCTGCTGGTGGGCCAGGTACAGGTCCAGGCCGGTCGGGCTGGCGCCGCCGGACAGGTAGGGGTTGCCGGTGCGTTCGTTGCGGCGCGCCATCGAGTCCAGGTTGTCCTGGTACATCTGTGCGGCCGCTTCGGTGTTGCGGGTCGGGTCGAACTCATGGCCGGTCAAGTGGTACTGGCGTGCCGACCCGGGCACGAACTGGAACAGGCCCTTGGCACCGGACGAGGTGTTGTGGGCACGCTCGTTGAAGGTACCGCCGGTCTCGATGTACGCGAAGCGCATGAAGTCATCGACGGGAATGCCTTTGTGGCGGGCGACCTGCTCGACGATGTCCAGGACGTCCTTTCTGCTGTAGTCATGCTGTGCCATGACGTTTTCCTCGGGGTTGATGGAGCGGCCGATGCCGCGAATCGCCAACCGGACTCATCCATGAGTCAAGAACATGTCGGTCAACAGGTCACCCGCGTGTGGCGGGTTGGAATCAGGGTGTGACGTACTGCTGGGCCGTGCGGTCGAAGGTGTAGTGCACGGCATCTCCGGCACCCAGCGCTCGGGTCCTGCCCGGGGCGTCGATGGTGGTGCCCTTGAAGCTGACGGTCAGCCGCGGCAGGCCGTTGCCATCGGCCACGAACGCCAGTTCGCCATCGCTGTCGGTGCAGGGCATCACGTTGCCTTCGTCGCAGGCGGCGCTGTTGTCTTCACCCGTGCGCACCGAGCCGACGTAGCGCCAGGTCTTGCCGTCCACGTCGTCTTCGCTGCGCTTGGGATTGAACAGCAGCAGCGCATAGCCGGTGCTGCTGATGCCACGGTCGAAGCTGCTGGTGGGTACGGCCAGCAGCAGGCGGCCGTCGGCGGTGCGATGTTCAATCGGCTTGCGACGGGTATCGACGTCGTCGGCCTTGTCGTAGGCGCCGATGGCGCCGATGGTCCATTCCTGGCCGCGGAACTTCCACGGCTTCTTCGCGTCACTGCCGGCCAGTACGAACGTGGCCTCGGCGAGGTTGGCGCGGTCATCCGGGCCGGCCGGCTGCTGTTCGCCCGGCTTGCCGTAGTGCTCGCGGGTATCCCACGAGAAACCCGTGTAGTACGTGATTCCATCGAGGGTGAAGGTGTGGCCGAACCAGAAGGTCGCCACGCTGCCGTTCTGGACCTCGTAGGAGACCGCGCCATCACCGTCCACCTGGTAGGTGAAATACATCACGGTCGGCGCGTCGGGCGGGGTAACGGCGGTGTCGGGAGAGGTGTTCTGCATCGGGGCAACATCCTGTCGGAGCGCATCGGCAGCCTGCGCAGGGGCGCCAGGCTGGGAGGACGAGGGGGCCGGGTCGGCGGCGCTGCAGGCTGCAGCGGAAAGAGAGACGAGCAGGCACGCCGCGAATGCGCGCAGGGGCCGCAACGGCAGGGTCCAACGTAGCTCGGGGGGGTGGTGCATGCGCCTCTCCATGGTCAGCGTTGCCGGGCCAGACGGCCGGCAGGAAGCCGCACCCCATCCACTGCGGACAGGAGCGAGGACATGAGCCGGTCGATTCCTTCGACCTCGCATTGAGAACCCATGCCCGACCATCTTTGCACAGAACCGCGGCCGGTCAAAGAGGCCGGGCAGCGGTTCTGGCGTTATGTGAACTGCTTCTCAGATATTGCCATCACGCAGATAGTCGAAGAGCTCGGCGTCGCCCTTCAGGCCCAGCTTGATCATCGCGTCGCCTTTCTGCCGGCTGATGGTGCTGACGCTCTTGTGCAGCTGCAGCGAGATCTCCTTCACCGTCATGCCGGTGCCCAGCAGCCGCAGCACCTCCACCTCGCGCGGCGACAGGGGCTTGCCGTCGCCCTCGCGCATGCGCCAGCTGCCGGCGGCGTCGACCCGCTCGCGCAGGCTGCGGCTGATGTAGGGCTGGCCGCGGTAGACCGACTGGATGGCCTGTGGCAGTTCGTCCATCGACGAGCTCTTGTCGACCAGGCCGAGCACGCCGCTGTCGAGCACCATGCGCAGGATCGCCAGGTTGTTGGAGACGCTGAGCATCAGCACCGGCAGGTCCGGGTGGCGGCGCCGGATCATGCCGATCATGGCGAAGCCATCGGCCTGCGGGCTGCCGGGCATGGAGTAGTCGGTCACCAGCAGGTCGCAGGGCTGGCTGCCGAGCAGGGCCATCAGCGCCTGCGCACTGTCGGCTTCGCCGACCACGCGTCCCACCCCGCTCGATTCGATGACGGCGCGGGTGCCGATACGGACCACCGGGTGGTCGTCTGCGATGATGATGCGCAAGCTCATGCTCTAGTATGACCACCGGGCAGGCCGGACCGCGACCATCGCGGACCTTGGCAGGATTCTAGGAGATAGACGCCGATGCGTAGCTGGGCTGTTCGCGGGCTGGTCCTGCTGCTGGCTGCACTGGTGCTGCCGGCGGCCCTGGCGCAGGCAGCACCAGGGCCGCTGCCGCTCAGTCCCCTGCAACGCGAGTACCTTGCTGCCCATCCGAGCATCGTCGTGGGCCAGTATGACAGCGGTTGGCCACCGTTTGAGTCCCTGCGCGATGGCCGGCAGGTCGGGCTGGGGCCGGATTACCTGTCCATGCTGGCACGGCAGTTGGGCCTGAAGGTCGAGACCCGCCGCTACCCCGATTGGACATCCGTGCTGGACGCGGCATGCCGTGGCGAGATCGACGTGGTGATGAACGTCGGGCTGAGCGCCGACCGCACCCGTTGCATGGTCTATACCGCCGCCTATGGCGAGTCGCCGCTGGCGCTGGTGGGGCGACCGCAGGACCTGCGTGCCTCCGAGAACCCCGATCTGGACGGCCTGCGGGTGGTGATCGAGCAGGATTTCCTCACCGGTCCGCAGGTGCGGGCGCGTTTTCCCCGCGCCCGGCAGCTTGTCGCAGGCAGCTCGCTTGCGGCACTGCAGATGGTCAGAGACGACAAGGCTGACGTCTACATCGGCAATGCCTATGTTGCCACCGAGCTGATTACCCGCGAGCGGCTGCAGGGCGTGGCGCTGCTGCGGCCCAGCGATCTGCCTCCCGAGCGCCTGTACCTGGGAGTTCCGAACAGCAAGCAGCCGCTGGCCGAAGCGCTGGACCTGGCCCTGGCCGCGACCAGCCAGGCCGAGCGTGATGCGTTGGCACAACGCTGGCTGTCTCCGCCACAGTGGTCGGCATCGGCTCAGCTGGCGTTGAGCCAGGCCGAACAGCGGGTGCTGGAGCAGCCGCTGAAGATCGGTTTCGCGCCGAATGCGGCGCCCTTGTCCTTCGCCGACGAGGACGGCAAGCCCAGTGGCCTGGCCAGCGAGTACCTGCGGCGCCTGCTGCAGGCCGGCGCCAACCTGAAGGTGGAAAACAGCCACGACTGGTACGACGTACGCGAGAAGGCGCGCCGTGGCGAACTGCAGGCGGTGATGGGCATTCCCGTCGATTCGCGCTACCTGGGCCCGGACTGGGTATTCAGCCAGCCGTTCATCACCGTGCCCAACGTGATCGTCAGCCGCGGTGACGCACCGGCGCTGCTGGGCCTGTCGGACCTGCAGGGCAAGCGCGTGCTGCTGTCCGATCCGGAGCGTGTACGCGGCTACGTGCTGCAGCAGGCACCGCAGGCCAGGATCATTGCCGCGCGCAGCGCCGAGCAGGCCCTGCAGCGCGTGATCGATGGCGATGCCGACGTCTACGTGGGCAACCTGGCCCTGGTCGACCACCTGTTGCGCACACGCTTCCCCGGTCGCCTGCAGGTGGCCGCGCCGGCAGGGTTCAACGACCAGCTGGCCCTGGCCGTGGAGCGTCGCCATGCGGCCCTGGCCACCACCTTCGACCGCCTGCTGCTGCAGATGACCCCGCGCAAGCGCGAGGCGCTGCGTGGCGACTGGCTGGCGGTCGAGTACCGCAACGGCGTCGACTGGAACAGCGTGCTGCGCTGGGGCGTGCCGTTGCTGCTGGTGCTGCTGACCGCGCTGCTGGTGCATGGCATCGGCTACTGGCGCCTGCGTCGCGAGGTCGACGGACGGCGGCAACTGGAGCAGCGCCTGGCCGAAGTGACCGACAACCTGCCTGCGGTGGTCTACCAGGCCCGGCGCGAGGCCGATGGCACGCTCGGATTCCCGTTCATCGCCGGTGACCTGCAGGCGCTGTTCGGCATCACCCGGCAGCAGGCCGAGCAGGATGCCAGGACGTTGCTGGAACGGATCGAAGAGGAGGATCGCGCCCGCATCCTGCAGGCCGTCGAACAGGCCGCGCACCAGTTCGCGCCGCTGATCCTCGAGTTCCGCCTGCGTAGCGACGGCACGGGCGCACGCTGGGTGCGCAGCCAGGCGCAACCTTACGCGGCAGAGGCCGGTGTGGTGACCTGGAGCGGCTACTGGGTGGATGCCAGCGAGGCCCGCGCCCAGGCTGACGACCTCACCGCAGCCAAAGCGGAGGCCGAACAGGCCGCCGAGACGAAGTCCCGCTTCCTGGCCACCATGAGCCATGAGATCCGCACCCCGATGAGTGGCGTGCTGGGCATGCTGGAAGTGCTGGCGCATTCGCCGCTGGATGGCGAGCAGCAGCGCATCCTGGGGGTGATCGAGGATTCGGCGCAGATGCTGCGGCAGATCCTCGACGACATCCTCGACTACTCGCGGCTGGAGGCCGGCGCGATGCGCCTGGAGCCGGTGCCGCAGCCGCTGCGGCCGTTGCTGGAAAGCGTGTGCCGCCTGCTTTCCGCGCAGGCCAGTGCGCGTGGCCTGGCGCTGCAGGTACAGATCGACCCGCAGCTGGCGCCGGCACACGAAGTGGACGGCGTGCGCCTGCGCCAGATCGTGTTCAACCTGCTCAGCAATGCCATCAAGTTCACCGCACAGGGCGAGGTGCGCCTGCAGCTGGAGGTATTGGGCCCGACCGCCGAAGATGGCAGCCAGCCGCTGTGCCTGAGCGTCACCGACACCGGCATCGGCATTGCGCCGGAACAGCTGCAGCATCTGTTCGCGCCCTTCACCCAGGCCGGCGCCTACATCCAGCGCGACCACGGTGGCACCGGCCTGGGCCTGAGCATCTGCCAGCGCCTGGTGCAGATGATGGACGGCACGCTGGAGCTGCACAGCACGCTCGGCGAAGGCACCCGCGCCGAGGTGCGGCTGGCACTGGTGGAAGCGGGCAGTGGTGACGTGGAGGCATTGGCGGCCGAACAGGAACAGGTTGCGCTGCTGCCAGCGGCCCTGCGCCAGGCGCGCGTGCTGGTGATCGAGGACCACCCGACCAACCAGGCGATGATGGCCTGGCGGCTGCAGCAGCTGGGCGTGCCACATGTACTGGTCAGTGACGGCCAGCAGGGACTGGACCGGCTGTCATCGGAGCATTTCGACCTGGTCATCACCGATTGCCGGATGCCGGTGCTGGATGGCTTTGCCTTCACCCGCCTGCTGCGCGAGCGCGAGGGGCGCAGCGGGCAACCGCGCCTGACCGTGCTGGCGCTGACTGCCAGCGTGCTGGATGACGATGCGCGCCGCTGCCGTGAAGCGGGGATGGACGAGGTGCTGGCCAAACCGCTGACCCTGGCGACGTTGCGCGCGGCGCTGCTGCGCTGGTTGCCGCAGGCACAGGGGCAGTTGTTCGACGCACCATCGGCGGAAGTGGCAGCCGACGACGCTGATGCGGTGCCCGATCTGGCAACCCTGCAACAGCGCTTCGGCTCGCGTGCCGTGGCCGAGCAGCTCCGCGACAGCCTGCTGCGGGCCAGCGAGGACGACCTGGCGGCCGTACAGCGCGCGCTGCAGGCCGGTGACCGTGAGACTGCAGCACTTCACCTGCATCGCCAGGCGGGCGGACTGGGTGCGGTGGGCGCCAAGGCATTGGCCGCGCAGGCCAACACGCTGGTCGAGCGCCTGCAGGACGCAACCGGAGCCGATACGGCACCGTTGTTCGTCGAGGTGGCGGAGTTCGTGGCGCAGCTGCAGCACCAGCTGCAGCGCCTGGCTCACTGAGGCGACTGCTGCTGCAGGTAGGCGATCACCAGCGCGCGGCGTTCCGCGCTGGGGAAGGCGTTGTACATGCGCGTGCCCGGCACCAGGTGGGTGGGTGACTGCAGGAAGGCATCCAGCGTCTGCGCGGTCCAGGTGATGTCGGCGCGGCGCATGCCGTCGGAATAGCCGTAGTCAGGCAGGCTGCCGGCGCGGCGGCCGATCACGCCGTGCAGGTTTGGACCGAAGCGGTGGATGCCACCGGGCTGCACGGTGTGGCAGCCGGCGCACAGTTCGAACGCGCGCTGCATGGCCTGCTGGTGTGCCTGTTCCGGCGTGACCGGTGCTGCCGGCGGGCGCTGGCAGGCGGTGGCAAGCAGGGCCACGGCAACGGCGAAGAGCAGACGGGAGGCACGCATGGGCGGGCAGGATAGCGGTGCGCGCGAACCGATGGGCTGCGACACGCGGTCGCAGCCCGTGGCCATCACATGCCGGAGTAGTTCGGGCCGCCGCCGCCCTGCGGGGTCACCCAGACGATGTTCTGGGTCGGGTCCTTGATGTCGCAGGTCTTGCAGTGCACGCAGTTCTGCGCGTTGATCTGCAGCCGCGCATTGTCGGCTTCGCCGACGAACTCGTACACGCCGGCCGGGCAGTAGCGTGCTTCCGGGCCGGCATACTCGGCCAGGTTCACCTTCACCGGGATGCTCGGGTCCTTCAGCGTCAGGTGGCTGGGCTGGTTCTCGTCGTGGTTGGTGCTGCTCAGGAACACCGAGCTGAGACGGTCGAAGGTCAGCACGCCATCCGGCTTCGGGTAGGCGATGCGGGTGTGCTTGGACGCCGGTTCCAGGCAGACGTGGTCGGGCTGGGTCCGGTGCAGTGTCCACGGTGGGTTGCGCACGCCCAGCTTCGGCAGCAGCCACTGCTCCACGCCGGTCATCAGCGTGGCCACGGTCTGGCCCTTCTTGAACCACTGCTTGAAGTTCTTGGCCTGCTGCAGTTCGGTGAACAGCCAGCTGGCTTCGAAGGCCTTCGGGTAGGCGCTCAGCTCATCGTGCTGGCGGTCGGCGGCCAGTGCATCGAACGCGGCGTCGGCGCACAGCATGCCGGTCTTGATCGCAGCGTGGCTGCCCTTGATGCGGCTGGCGTTGAGATAGCCGGCCTCACAGCCCACCAGTGCGCCACCCGGGAACACGGTCTTCGGCAGCGACAGCAGGCCGCCGGCGGTGATCGCGCGCGCGCCGTAGCCGATGCGGGTACCACCTTCCAGGTGCTTGCGGATGTCCGGATGGGTCTTGAAGCGCTGGAACTCCTCGAACGGGCTCAGCCACGGGTTCTTGTAGTCCAGGCCCACGACGTAGCCGATGGCGACCTTGCCGCCGTCGGCGTGGTACAGGAACGCACCGCCGTAGGTGTCGCTGTCCAGCGGCCAGCCGGCGGCGTGCACTACCAGGCCCGGCTCATGCCTGGCCGGGTCGATCTGCCACAGCTCCTTGATGCCGATGCCGTAGGCCTGCGGATCCTTGCCTGCGTCGAGCTTGTAGCGGGCGATCAGCTGGCGGCCGAGGTGGCCACGCGCGCCTTCGGCGAAGATCGTGTACCTGGCCTGCAGCGCCATGCCGCGCTCGAATGCCGGGCCGATGCTGCCGTCCTTCTCGATGCCCATGTCGCCGGTGGCCACGCCGATCACTTCGCCGTTGTCGCCGTACAGCACCTCGGCGGCGGCGAAGCCCGGGAAGATCGCCACCTCCAGCGCCTCGGCCTGCTGCGCCAGCCAACGGGTCACTTCACCCAGGCTGATGATGTAGTTGCCTTCGTTGTGGAAGCACTCCGGCAGCAGCGCGTTGGGCGTGCTGCGTGCGCCGGTTTCGCTGAGGAACAGGAATTCGTCGCGGGTGACCTTCTGCTTCAGCGGTGCGCCACGCTCGGCCCAGTCCGGGAACAGTTCGGTCAGCGCGCGCGGGTCCATCACTGCGCCGGACAGCACATGTGCACCCGGCTCGGAGCCCTTCTCCAGCACGCATACCGACAGTTCGCGGCCGGCTTCGATCGCGCGCTGGCGCAGGCGGATCGCGGTGGCCAGGCCGGCGGGGCCGGCGCCGACGATCACCACGTCGAACTCCATTACTTCACGCGGGGGCAGGGCGTTGGCTTCAGCGCTCATCGATTGCATGACTCGTGGGTAGGGCCGGCATCGGGGCCACCGGCGGTGCCTGGGAATCGCGCGTGCGGCCACGAGCGAAACGGTTGTTTGAATGTGTCAGGGTACCGGTCCACGCGTGATCGAGCTAGATCGGCGATGTTCACACCCGGATTGCTGCAGTGCAGCGTAGTGCCGCAGCTCTGGTGGGTGCCGACCTTGGTCGGCACGCTCTGCCCGGATGACCGACAATGGCCGGGTCCTGACTGCGTGTGAGTGCCATGGCTTTGCATCCGTACGATCTGTTCGATGTCCGTTCCCTGCTCAACGAGGAAGAGCGCGCGGTGCAGGAAAGCGTGGCCCGCTTCACCAACGAACGCGTGCTGCCGATCATCGGGGACGCCTTCGACCAGGCGCGGTTTCCGGCGGAACTGGTGCCCGAGATCGCTTCGCTGGGCCTGCTCGGCGCGACCCTGCCGGCCCAGTACGGCGGTGGTGACCTCGGAGCGGTCAGTTACGGGCTGATCTGCCAGGAGTTGGAACGCGGCGACTCCGGCCTGCGCAGCTTCGTGTCGGTGCAGAGCTCGCTGTGCATGTACCCGATCTTCGCCTATGGCAGCGAGGAACAGCGCCAGCAGTGGTTGCCGGCGATGGCACGCGGCGAGCTGATCGGCTGCTTCGGCTTGACCGAGGCGCATGGTGGTTCCGATCCGGCCAGCATGAAGACCCGCGCGGTGCGCGATGGCGGCGACTGGCGCATCAGTGGCAGCAAGATGTGGATCACCAGCGGCCCGGTGGCCGATCTGGCCATCGTCTGGGCGCAGACCGAGGACGGCATCCAGGGCTTCGTGCTGGAAAAGGGCATGGCCGGCTTCACCACGCAGGAAATCAAGCACAAGATGAGCCTGCGCGCGTCGCTGACCGGTGCGTTGTTCTTTGACGACGTGCGTGTGCCCGACAGCCATCGCCTGCCCAACGTGAAGGGCCTGAAGGGCCCGCTGGGCTGCCTGACCCAGGCCCGTTATGGCATCAGCTGGGGGCCGATCGGTGCGGCGATTGCCTGCCTGGATGAAGCACTGGGCTATGCCAAGGAGCGTGTGCTGTTCGGTCGCCCGCTGGCGGCCACCCAGAGCGCGCAGATCAAGCTGGCCGAAATGGCCCGCCGGATCACGACCGCGCAGCTGCTGGCGCTGCAGCTGGGCCGCTTGAAGGAAGCTGGCCAGTTGCAGCCGCAGCAGGTGAGCCTGGCCAAGTGGAACAACTGCCGCATGGCCATCGACATCGCGCGCGAATGCCGCGATCTGCTGGGCGGCGCCGGCATCACCACCGAACACGTGGCGATCCGGCATGCGCTGAACCTGGAATCGGTAATCACCTATGAAGGCACCGAGACCGTGCACCAGCTGGTGATCGGCCGCGAACTGACCGGCATCAACGCGTTCTGACAGCCATCCACGCACGGCGTGGATCCACCGGGATGGCGGTAGTCGCCAACCTTGGTTGGCGCTCCCGGCGCCGACCAAGGTCGGCATCTACCAGACGATCGTCCGCGATGGCGCGTATCTACTGGCCGCCGGCAAACCCATGCTGCCGCCACGCCTCGTACATCACCACGGCGACGGTGTTGGAAAGATTGAGGCTGCGGTTGTCCGGCCGCATCGGCAGGCGCAGGCGGTGGCCATCGGGCAGGGCATCGAGCACGTCCTGCGGCAGGCCGCGGCTTTCCGGGCCGAACAGGAATGCATCGCCATCTTCAAAGGCCACGCTGTCGTAGCGCACGCTGGCCCGGGTACTGAGTGCGAACAACCGTTTCGCAGCGATCCGCGCCAGCGCGGTGTCCAGGTCGGGATGCACCTGCAGGCGCGAGTACTCGTGGTAGTCCAGCCCGGCGCGCTTGAGCTGCTTGTCTTCCAGTGCGAAGCCGAGCGGCTCGACCAGGTGCAGCTGCGCGCCGGTGTTGGCGCAGAGCCGGATCACATTGCCCGTGTTGGGCGGGATTTCCGGTTGGAACAGGATCACGTGGAACTGGGGCGCGGCATTCATCGGCGCAGTGTACCTGCGACGGCGGCCGCCTTTACGGCGCACGCCCTGCACGCGGCAGGGCGGCACCGCTTACGGGCGCAGCAGGACCTGGGCGGTTTCGGTGGCCAGGGCCTGCAGGTCGGCGGCGCTCGGACGCACCTGCAGGGTCGGCAGGTTGACGATGACCGAGTGGGCGACGTTGGTGGCGGCGGCGGCCAGGGTGGCGGCGTAGCGCTGGGCTTCCAGTTCGGCGGCCAGGGCGACGCGCTGCTCCAGGCTCGGGCGCACTTCCACCGAAGCCAGGGTGGTGATCGGCAGGGCGGCGGCAATCGGGGCGGCGACGTAGTCGTTGCGCTCGGCCAGCTGGTCGGCGCTCGGGCGCACTTCCACGGTGGCCAGGGTCGGGATGCCGCTGGCCTGTTCCCAGGCCTGCTGGGCCAGCTGGTCGGCGGCCGGGCGGACCTGCACGGTGGCCAGGGTCTTGAGGGATTCGGAGGCCTGCACCGACGAAACAACCGCGGTGCCGGCGATCAGGGCGATGGCGATGGCAATGGTCTTGGCGTTCATGACGGGGCCTGTTTAGTGTTGGTGATCAGTGGTGTGGTAGTAAGGTAGTACACCGATTCTGGGGATGCAAGGAGAATTTTCGATTTCCTGCATTTGTTCAGTCTTCAGTCAGCTTTCGTCTGAAGCCCTTCCTGGCGCAGTAAGTACCAAGCAAACCCCGTGCCAACTTTTAATCATTGATTTGCAAGGATTTTCTGTCGGGCAAAAAGTGTCCGGTGGGCGGACACCTGTCCATTCGATGGGCCGCGGACACTGTCCGGACGTCTTCAGCCGGCGCATGTGACGGCATAGGACAGGCGATGGGCCGGGCCGGATGGCCCTCGAGGCAAACACCCCCAGTGACTGGCGACCGATTCCTGCCGCCGCGCGCGCAGGCTAGGATCGGGGTTCACCTATGTGACCAAGGATCCGGATATGTCTCTCGCCCTTCGCCCGCGCGCTGCACTGCTGGCCGTCGCCCTCAGCACCGCCCTGGGTACGCTTGCGCCCACCTCCGCGCTCGCCGCCAAGCCGGCGGCACCGGCCAAGGTCGATATCCCGTACGAGCAGTTCACCCTGCCCAACGGCCTGCGCGTGATCGTGCATACCGATCGCAAGGCGCCGATCGTCGCGGTCAATGTCTGGTACCACGTGGGCAGCAAGGACGAGCCGGCCGGCCGTACCGGCTTCGCGCACCTGTTTGAACACCTGATGTTCCAGGGCAGCGAAAACCACGACGGCGAATTCTTCGAACCGTTCAAGCAGGTCGGTGCCACCAACCAGAACGGCACCACCAACACCGATCGCACCAACTATTTCGAGAACGTGCCGACCACCGCGCTGGACATGGCGCTGTGGATGGAGTCGGACCGCATGGGCCATCTGGTCGGTGCGATCGACCAGGCCGCGCTGGATGAACAGCGCGGCGTGGTGCAGAACGAGAAGCGCCAGGGCGAGAACCAGCCCTACGGCCAGGCTTGGGAACAGCTCAACAAGGCGCTGTATCCGGCCGGACACCCGTACCACCACAGCGTGATCGGCTCGATGAACGATCTCAACGCTGCTTCGCTGGATGACGTGAAGACCTGGTTCCGCACCTGGTACGGCCCGAACAATGCGGTGCTGGTGCTGGCCGGTGACATTGATCTGGCCACCGCCAAGGAGAAGGTGGCGAGGTATTTCGGCAGCATCCCGGCCGGCCCGACCATGGCGCAGCCGGCAGTGAACGTGGCCAAGCGCAGCGCCGACACCCGCGAGACGATGACCGACAAGGTGCCGCAGGCGCGCATCTACCGCGCCTGGAACGTGCCGCAGGTCGGCACCACCGAGGTCGATCAGCTGCAGCTGTTCGCGCAGGTGCTGGGCGGTGCCAAATCCTCGCGCCTGAGCCAGCGCCTGCAGCATCAGGACAAGCTGGTGGACAGCATCGCTTCGGGCCTGTCGACCTCGCAGCTGGGGTCCAACTTCGTGATCATGGCGACGGTCAAGCAGGGCCAGGACCCGGCCAAGGTCGAGAAGATCATCGATGAGGAACTGGATCGCCTGATCAAGCAGGGCCCGACCGCGGCCGAGCTGGAGCGCGCCAAGACCGGTGCCCGCGCCGGCTTCATCCGTGGCATCGAGCGCATCGGTGGCTTCGGCGGCAAGGCCGACGCACTGGCCGAGTGCGCCGTGTTCACCGGTGACCCGGGCTGCTTCCGCACTTCGCTGGCCAACATCGAGAAGGCCAGCGCCGCCGATCTGAGCCGGCTCGGCGCACAGTGGCTGGACAAGGGCAGCCACACCCTGGTGATCGCACCGGGTGAACGCGTGGCACTGAAGGAAGACCCCAGCCAGGCGCCGAAGCCGTTCAATGTGCCGGCGGTGGACCCGAAGTACAGCACCCTGCCGGAGCAGGTCGACCGCAAGGCCGGCGTGCCGCAGACCCGCGAGTTCCCGCAGCTGAAGTTCCCGGCGCTGCAGCGCGCCACGCTGAAGAACGGCACCCAGCTGATCCTGGCCGAACGCCATGAGATTCCGGTGGTGCAGTTCAGCTACCAGTTCCCGGGCGGCTTCAGTGCCGACCAGGGCCGCAAGCCGGGCACCGCCAACTTCACCATGAGCCTGATGACCGAAGGCGCCGGCAAGCTGGGTTCGCTGGCCTTCGCCGACGCCGCCGACGCACTAGGCGCCAGCCTGGATGCCTCGGCCGGTCTGGATTCGATGAGCGTGGACCTGTCGGCGTTGAAGGAAAACCTGGCACCGTCGCTGGCGCTGTACAGCAGCCTGCTGCGCGAGCCGCGTTTCGAGCAGGGCGAGATCGACCGGGTCAAGGCGACCTGGATCGCCGGCATCCAGCAGGAGAAGGTCAACCCGGGTGCGGTGGCGATGCGCGTGCTGCCGCCGCTGCTGTACGGCAAGGGCCACCCGTATGCCATTCCGTTCACCGGCAGTGGTGACGAGGCGGCGATCAACGGCCTGACCCGCGAAGACCTGGTCGACTTCCACCACGACTGGCTGCGCCCGCAGAACGGCACCCTGATCGTGGTCGGTGACACCACGCTGGCCGAGATCGTGCCGCTGCTGGACAAGCAGCTGGCCGACTGGAAGGCCGGTGGTGATGCCCCGCAGGTGAAGGCGGCCACCGATGTCGCGTTGCCGAAGGGCCCGCGCGTGTTCCTGATCGACCAGCCGGGCGCGGTGCAGGCCAACCTGTTCGCTGGCCAGGTGGTGCCGCCGTCCAGTGCGTCCAGCTCGATCCGCTTCGACATCGCCAACGGGGTGATCGGTGGTGATTTCACCTCACGCCTGAACATGAACCTGCGTGAGGACAAGCACTGGTCGTACGGTGCGCGCAGCAGCGCGGTCAATTCGGTGGGCCAGCGCCCGTGGATGGCCAGCGCGCCGGTGCAGATCGACAAGACCGGCCCGGCGCTGGCGGAGATGCGCAAGGAAATCGCCGCGTTCGCCGATGGCAGCAAGCCGGCCACTGCCGCCGAGGTCAACCGCATCCGCAACATCCAGACCCTGAGCCTGCCCGGTGCCTACGAGACCGCCAGTGCGGTGGCCGCCACCATCGGTTCGATCGTGCAGTTCAAGCGCCCGGACGACTACGTGCTGCGTCGCAAGGCCGAGATCGAGGCGATGACCCCGGCGCAGGTGCAGCAGGCCGCCGCCGAGATCAAGCCGCAGGCCCTGACCTGGGTGGTGGTGGGTGACCTCAAGCAGACCGAAGCGGCCGTGCGTGCGCTGAACCTGGGCGAGGTGACGGTGATCGACGCCGAAGGCAACCCGGTCAAGAAGTAAGGCAATACGTCGGCCAGGGGTCGGACCCCTCCCCTCGGGAGGGCTCCGACCCCCACCGTGCATTCGGGGTCAGCGCCCCCTGCGGGGGATCCGACTCCTCTGCCGACCTGGGGTCGGATCCCCCGCAGGGGGCTCTGACCCCGGCCCCGGCTACCCCCGATTCAGGCTGTTCAGGCAGAATCCCCCCATACCCTTCCAGGATCTGCCCATGCGCGTTCTGCTGCTTTCCTCCCTGCTGCTCACCGTCACCGCCTGCACCTGGGTGCCGATCGAACCGGCGGGCAAGGCGACCCGCGTGCTGCCGGCAGGGCCGGTTCCGGCTGGCTGCATCGCCAAGGGCGAGGTGGTGGTCACCGTGAAGAGCAAGGTTGGCTTCTACAACCGCAACCCGCTGCGGGTGCAGGAAGAGCTGGAAACCCTGGCCCGCAACGAGGCTCCGAGCGCCGGCGCCAATGCCGTGCAGGCCGCTGCGGCCCCCGCCGATGGCAGCCAGCGCTTCGCCGCCTTCCAGTGCCCGCCGCGCTGAACCCTTCACCATACGGCCGAGGCTGAATTCGTAAAGATGCGGTGAAGGCCCCGGGGGTTATAGAATAGCGCCCCCTTTTGCCTGAGCCTTGGCGCTAACCTCGATGCTCTTCAAGAATGTCTCGATCGCCGGCCTGGCACACGTCGACGCGCCGCACACGCTGACGACCAAGGAAATCAACGAGCGGCTGCAGCCGACGTTGGACCGCCTGGGTATCCGCACCGATGTGCTCGGCGACATCGCCGGCATCCACGCCCGCCGCCTGTGGGATAACGGCGTGCTGGCCTCCGATGCCGCCACCATGGCCGGCCGCAAGGCACTGGAAGACGCAGGCATCAATGCGACGCAGGTTGGCCTGCTGGTCAACACTTCGGTCAGCCGCGATTACCTGGAGCCGTCCACGGCATCGATCGTCTCGGGCAACCTCGGCGTCAGCGACGAATGCATGACCTTCGACGTCGCCAATGCCTGCCTGGCCTTCATCAACGGCATGGATATCGCGGCGCGCATGATCGAGCGCGGTGATATCGACTACGCGCTGGTGGTGGACGGCGAGACCGCCAACCTGGTGTACGAGAAGACCCTGGAGCGCATGACCGCCCCGGATGTCACCGCCGACGACTTCCGCAATGAGCTGGCCGCCCTGACCACCGGTTCGGGCGCCGCCGCGATGGTGATGGCGCGCTCGGAACTGGTGCCGGACGCCCCGCGCTACAAGGGCGGCGTGACCCGCTCGGCCACCGAGTGGAACCAGCTGTGCCTGGGCAACCTGGACCGCATGGTCACCGACACCCGCCTGCTGCTGATCGAAGGCATCAAGCTGGCGCAGAAGACCTTCAGCGCCGCCAAGATCGCACTCGGCTGGGCCGTGGAAGAACTGGACCAGTTCGTGATCCACCAGGTCAGCCAGCCGCACACTGCCGCGTTCATCAAGAACTTCGGCATCGACCCGAAGAAGGTCATGACCATCTTCGGCGAGCACGGCAACATCGGTCCGGCCTCGGTGCCGATCGTGCTGAGCAAGCTCAAGCAGCTGGGCAAGCTGAAGAAGGGCGATCGCATCGCGCTTCTGGGCATCGGCTCGGGCCTGAACTGCTCGATGGCTGAAGTGGTCTGGTAAGCAGCCCGCTGACCGACCTTCTGTAGAGCCGAGCCATGCTCGGCTCACGCGCGCAGCGCGGCTCTTCCGCAGCGGACCGGAGAGCAGCCGAGCATCGGCTCGGCTCTACACCGCGCCGCGATTCTCCCTAGGTGCTCCGCATGCGCGATCTTCCCGGTTACCCCGCCCACCCGCAGCGCTTCGAGGTACGCCCTGGCCTGTCGATGAACTATCTCGACGAGGGCCCGCGCGACGGCGAGGTGGTGGTGATGGTGCACGGCAATCCGTCGTGGAGCTATTACTGGCGCACGCTGGTCGCCGGCCTGTCGGACAAGTACCGCTGCATCGTGCCGGACCACATCGGCATGGGCCTGTCGGACAAGCCGGACGACAGCCGCTACGAATACACGCTGCAGTCGCGCGTGGACGACCTCGATGCGCTGCTCAGGCACCTAGGCATCACCGGCCCGGTGACCCTGGCCGTGCACGACTGGGGCGGCATGATCGGTTTCGGCTGGGCGCTGTCGCACCACGACCAGGTGAAGCGCCTGGTGGTGCTCAACACCGCCGCGTTCCCGATGCCGGCGGCGAAGAAGATGCCGTGGCAGATCGCGCTGGGCCGCCACTGGAAGATCGGCGAGTGGATCATCCGCACCTTCAACGCGTTCTCGTCCGGTGCCTCGTGGCTGGGCGTGGAGCGCAGGATGCCGGCCGACGTGCGCCGCGCCTACGTGTCGCCGTACAACAACTGGGCCAACCGCATCAGCACCATCCGCTTCATGCAGGACATCCCGCTGTCGCCGGCCGACAAGGCCTGGTCGCTGCTGGAGCGTGCCGGCAAGGCGCTGCCATCGTTCGCCGACCGCCCGGCCTTCCTCGGCTGGGGCCTGCGCGACTTCGTGTTCGACCATCACTTCCTGAAGGGCTTCCAGGCCGCGCTGCCGAAGGCGCAGGTACATGCCTTCGAGGATGCCGGCCACTACGTGCTGGAAGACAAGCACGAAGTGCTGGTGCCGGAGATCCGCGCGTTCCTGGACAGGAATCCGATCTGAGGGGGCGTGCCGACCAACGGTCGGCACCCACAGGCCAACGGTCGGCACCCAGCGGGAAAAGGAATGGGTGGGTGCCGACCGTTGGTCGGCACGCGCCTCAGGCGGCAGCCGGGCTGTTGCCGTTGTCGTCGGGGTGATCGTCGTCATTGTCGGCGTCATCGCGCCAACGCCAGTCGGCCAGGGTCAGCGGATCCAGGCCATAGGCAATGCGCGCCTTGTCGCACTGCGGGCTGGCCTTGCCGTACTCCCACGATGCATCCACCTCACGGCACACGCTGGGCCGGTTGGGGTGGATGGTGCAGCGTGAATACACGCCGATCTGCGCGTCCAGCGCCACGCAGCGCACCGGCTTGGAATGGGTGCCGCGCATGCACAGGCGATGCGGGTCCAGCACCTCGGTGAGCTGGTGCGGCACGCCGCCGGGGGTGACCTCGTCTGACTCCATCCAGTGGAAGGCCACGCGGTATTGGGTGCAGCAGGCGCCGCAGGTCATGCAGGGATGTTGCATGGGCAAGCCGCCTCGGGCGGCAGTCGGAATCAGGAACGAGGGTGCGGATTTTCCACGAAGTGGGCCGCCGCGCAAGAAATTCCGTAAGCGGCGACAATGAACGGATGAACCGACCCTGCAACATTGCCGCGCGCCTGCCTGAACTGGCGCGTGAACGCCCTGATCAGATCGCCATCCGCTGCCCGGGCCGGCGTGGCGCCGGCAACGGCATGGCCGCCTACGACGTCACCCTGGATTACCGCCAGCTGGACGCCCGCAGTGATGCCATGGCCGCCGGCCTGGCCGGCTATGGGATCGGCCGCGGGGTGCGCACGGTGGTGATGGTGCGGCCATCGCCGGAGTTCTTCCTGCTGATGTTCGCGCTGTTCAAGCTGGGCGCGGTGCCGGTGCTGGTCGATCCGGGTATCGACAGGCGCGCGCTGAAGCAGTGCCTGGACGAGGCGCAGCCGCAGGCTTTCATCGGCATTCCGCTGGCGCACGTGGCGCGGCTGGTGCTGCGCTGGGCGCCGTCGGCGACCCGCCTGGTGACCGTCGGCCGCCGCCTCGGCTGGGGCGGTACCAGCCTGGCCGCGCTGGAGCGCGCCGGCGCCAGGGGGGGGCCGATGCTGGCCGACACCGACGGCGAGGACATGGCGGCGATCCTGTTCACCAGCGGCTCCACCGGCGTACCCAAGGGCGTGGTCTACCGCCACCGCCACTTCGTCGGCCAGATCCAGCTGCTGGGCAGTGCCTTCGGCATGGAAGCGGGTGGGGTGGACCTGCCGACCTTCCCGCCGTTCGCGCTGTTCGATCCGGCGCTGGGCCTGACCTCGGTGATTCCGGACATGGACCCGACGCGGCCGGCGCAGGCCGACCCGGCCCGCCTGCACGATGCCATCCAGCGCTTCGGCGTGACCCAGCTGTTCGGCTCGCCAGCGCTGATGCGGGTGCTGGCCCGGCACGGCCGGCCATTGCCGTCGGTGACCCGGGTGACCTCGGCCGGTGCGCCAGTGCCCCCGGACGTGGTCGCCACCATCCGCAGCCTGCTGCCGGCCGATGCGCAGTTCTGGACGCCGTACGGCGCCACCGAGTGCCTGCCGGTGGCGGTGGTCGAGGGCCGCGAACTGGAGCGTACCCGCGCGGCGACCGAGGCCGGCGCCGGCACCTGCGTGGGCAGCGTGGTGGCCCCCAACGAGGTGCGCATCATCGCCATCGACGACGCACCGCTGCCGGACTGGTCGCAGGCGCGCGTGCTGGCCACCGGCGAGGTGGGCGAGATCACCGTGGCGGGGCCGACTGCCACCGACAGCTACTTCAACCGCCCGCAGGCCACGGCCGCGGCGAAGATCAGCGAGACGCTGGCCGATGGCAGCACCCGCGTAGTGCATCGCATGGGCGACGTCGGCTACTTCGATGCGCAGGGCCGCCTGTGGTTCTGCGGGCGCAAGACGCAGCGCGTGGAAACCGCGCGCGGGCCGCTGTACACCGAGCAGGTCGAGCCGGTGTTCAACACCGTGGCCGGCGTGGCGCGCACGGCACTGGTCGGTGTCGGTGCTGCGGGTGCGCAGGTGCCGGTGCTGTGCGTGGAACTGCTGCGTGGCCAGGCCGACAGCCCGGCGCTGCAGGACGCGCTGCGCACCAAGGCAGCCGCGTGCCTGGCCGAGGCCGGCCTGCAGCATTTCCTGGTGCACCCGGCGTTCCCCGTCGATATCCGTCACAACGCCAAGATCGGCCGCGAGAAGCTCGCCGTCTGGGCCAGCGCCGAACTGGAGAAGCGCGCATGAAGATCCTGGTCACCGGTGGTGGTGGTTTCCTTGGCCAGGCGCTGTGCCGCGGGCTGGTTGAGCGTGGCCACCAGGTGCTGGCGTTCAACCGCAGTCACTACCCGGAACTGCAGGCGATGGGAGTGGGCCAGATCCGCGGCGATCTTGCCGATGCGCAGGCAGTGCTGCATGCGGTGGCCGGCGTCGATGCAGTGTTCCACAACGGCGCCAAGGCCGGCGCGTGGGGCAGTTATGACAGCTACCACCAGGCCAACGTGGTCGGCACCGACAACGTCATCGCGGCCTGCCGTGCGCATGGCATCAACCGGTTGGTCTACACCTCCACGCCCAGCGTGACCCATCGCGCCACGCATCCGGTCGAAGGCCTGGGCGCTGACGAGGTGCCGTACGGCGAAGATTTCCAGGCGCCGTATGCGGCCACCAAGGCGATCGCCGAACAACGCGTGCTGGCCGCCAACGATGCCGCGTTGGCAACGGTGGCGCTGCGCCCGCGCCTGATCTGGGGCCCGGGCGACCAGCAGCTGGTACCGAGGCTGGCCGAGCGTGCGCGGCAGGGGCGCCTGCGCCTGGTCGGTGATGGCAACAACAAGGTGGACACCACCTACATCGACAACGCCGCGCTCGCCCACTTCCTCGCCTTCGAGGCCTTGGCACCGGGTGCCGCGTGTGCGGGCAAGGCCTACTTCATCTCCAATGGCGAACCGCTGCCGATGCGCGAGCTGGTCAACAAGCTGCTGCAGGCCGTGGGTGCGCCCACCGTGGACAAAGCGATCAGCTTCAAGACCGCCTATCGCATCGGCGCGGTCTGCGAGCGGCTCTGGCCGCTGCTGCGCCTGCGCGGCGAGCCGCCGTTGACCCGCTTCCTGGCCGAGCAGCTGTGCACGCCGCACTGGTACAGCATGGAGCCGGCCCGCCGCGACTTCGGCTATGTGCCGCAGGTCAGCATCGAAGAAGGGCTGCGCAGGCTGAAGGCTTCATCTGCTGCATAGCTCGCCATCACTGGTTGCACACCGCAGGATCGGGAGGATGGACCCACGCCATCCATTGGCCCGGACATCTGCGAGGAGCACCATGCTGCATTACGCCGTCATCTTTTTCGTCATCGCCATCATTGCCGCCGTGCTCGGCTTCTCCGGCATCGCCGGTGCCGCCAGCAACATCGCCTGGATCCTGTTCGTGATCTTCCTGGTACTGGCGGTGGTGTCGATGTTCCGCAAGCGCGGATAGAAGACCGCAGGGCAGTGCCGGCCGCTGGCCGGCACCGTTCTTCCCGGCAGGTGCCGGCCGTTGGCCGGCACGCCCCTTCTGCAGGGTCGAGCGTGGCTCGGCTCTACACGGCGCTGTGCAATCGGCGATCGGCTTCGTGGCGCTCCTGCGCCAGCTCGATCAGGCGGGTGATCAGCGTGGTGTAGTCGACGCCGCTGGCCCCCCAGAGCTTCGGGTACATGCTGATGCGGGTGAAGCCCGGTAGTGTGTTGACCTCGTTGATGACGATTTCACCGTCCCCGGTGAGGAACACGTCCACGCGCGCCATGCCCGCGCACTCCAGCGCCTGATAGGCCTGCAATGCGACCTGCTGGATGCGTGCCTGGGTATGGCCATCGATATCCGCCGGCACCACCACCTCGGCGCCGTCTTCGTTGATGTACTTGGTGTCGTAGGCGTAGAACTCGTCGTGCACCACCACTTCACCGCACAGGCTGGCCTGCGGATGCGCGTTGCCCAGCACCGCACATTCGATCTCGCGGCCGACCACGGCCGATTCCACCAGCACCTTGTGGTCGTAGCGCAGCGCCAACGCCAGCGCTTCGGCAAAGCCCGCCGCATCCTTGACCTTGCTTACGCCCACCGACGAACCCTGGTTGGCCGGCTTCACGAACAGCGGCAGGCCGAGCTGGGCGATCACCGCATCGACATCCACTTCCGCCGCCTGGTGGCGGCGGATGCACAACCACGGTGCCACCTGCAGGCCAGCGTCGCGCAGCAGGCGCTTGGTCACGTCCTTGTCCATCGCCACCGCCGATCCCAGCACGGGCGAGCCAACGAACGGCAGGTTGGCCATGCGCAGCAGGCCCTGCAGCGCACCGTCCTCGCCCAGCGGCCCGTGCACGATCGGCAGCACCACGTCGATCTGGCCCAGCGCACTGGCCGCATCGGAGGGCTGCAGCTGTGACTGTTCGGCACCCGGGCGCACCGCCAGCGACTGGCCGGACCGATGCAGCGCGATGCGCGACGGATCATCGGCATTGATCAGGAAGGTGTCCGGCTGGCTCAGATGCCACTGGCCCTGCTTGTCGATGCCGACCAGCACCGGCTCGAAGCGCTCCCGATCAAGGGCGTCGAGGATGTTCTTCGCCGACTGCAGTGAAACTTCGTGCTCGGAGGATCTGCCCCCGAAGATGATGCCGACCCGGGTCCGTGCCATGGGGAATGCGGTGTCCTGTGCGCTGCGTGGCCGTACAGCATGAACCTTCCATTGCCCCTCGGATGAGGCACAGATGAATCACCGGGACAACCGGCGCCGACCAAGGTCGGCATCTACCAGGACACGATTCGACAGCCGGGGTCAGAGCCCGTTGCATGGCAACGGGATCCGACCCCACCCACGCGGGTAGAATGCGCACATGGCTCTTTCCCTGCTCAAGTCCCTCAAGCCGGTCGCTGGCCGCGCCCTGCAGATTGCCCTGAACCGCGCGCTGGCGCTGGATCCGGATACCCGCCATGCGCTGGCCAGCCTCGATGGCCGGCATATCGACCTGACCCTGGAAGCACCGTCGCTGGCGATGCGTATCAGCGTCGACGGCGACCAGCTGCGGGTCGGCCCGGTGGATGCGCAGGAAGCCGACCTCGCCGTGCGCAGCAGCCTGGCCGGCGTGCTGGCGCAGCTGCCGCTGCTGGCCAACGCACGGCGCGGCGACACCAGCAGCAAGGGCCGCGTGCGCGTGGCCGGTGACGCCGAACTGGCGCGCCGCCTGCAGCAGCTGGCCAAGGGCTTCGATCCGGACTGGCAGCAGCCGTTCGTCAGCGTGTTCGGCGACGTGCTGGGGGTGCAGGTTGCCAACACCCTGCGCAGCGCCCTGCAGCATGCGCGCCAGGGTGCGATCGATCTGGCCCACAGCGCCGCCGAATTCATCACCGAGGAGTCGCGCGACGTGGTGCCACGCGCCGAACTGGACGCCTTCCACGATGACGTGGACGTGCTGCGTGATGACGTCGAGCGTCTCGGCGCGCGCGTGCAGCGCCTGCGGGGTGCCGCATGAAGGCCGTGCTGCGGGCCAGCCGCATCGGCCGGGTGATCCTGCGTTACCGCCTCGACGACCTGCTGCAGGGCACGCCGGCCGAGCGCTGGCTGCGCCTGGCCAAGCCGTTCGTGCCGCGTGCGTCGGCCGACATCGCCGCACAGTCGCGCGGTGCGCGCCTGCGCCTGGCGCTGCAGGATCTCGGCCCGATCTTCGTCAAGTTCGGCCAGATCCTCTCCACCCGCCGCGACCTGGTGCCGCCGGACGTGGCCAATGAGCTGACCCTGCTGCAGGACCGGGTCAAGCCGTTCGACGGCGATACCGCGCGCCGCATCGTCGAGCAGGCGCTCGGCCTGCCGGTCAGCGAGGCGTTTGCCAGCTTCGATACCGAACCGCTGGCCTCGGCCTCGATCGCGCAGGTGCATGCGGCCACGCTGGCCGATGGCCGCCAGGTGGTGGTCAAGGTGCTGCGCCCCGGCATCGAGAAGCAGATCGACGCCGACATCGCCCTGCTCAACTCGCTGGCCACCCTGGTCGAGCGTACCCATCCCCGTGCCGACAAGATCCGCCCGCGTGAAGTGGTGGCCGAAGTCGAGAACACCCTGGCCGCCGAGCTGGACCTGCAGCGCGAAGGCGCCAATGCCAGCGTGCTGCGCCGCTTCTGGGATAACAGCGACGACCTGTACGTGCCGGAAGTGATCTGGAGCCATACCGCCGAGCGCGCGCTGACCCTGGAGCGGGTGTGGGGCATTCCGTCCGACGACATCGCCGCGCTGGACAAGGCGGGCATCGACCGCAAGGCACTGGCCGCCAAGGGCGTGCGGGTGTTCTACACCCAGGTGTTCCGCGACAACTTCTTCCATGCCGATGCGCACGCCGGCAACATCTGGGTCGACACCGATCCGTCGCGCCGCGCCAATCCACGCTTCATCGCGCTGGATTTCGGCATCATGGGCCAGCTCTCGCAGGAAGATCAGTACTACCTGGCCGAGAATTTCATGGCCATCTTCAACCGCGATTACCGCCGCATCGCCGAACTGCATGTGCAGGCGCGCTGGATGCCGGACAACGTGCGCATCGATGATCTGGAAGCGGCCGTGCGTTCGGTGTGCGAGCCGTACTTCACCCGTCCGCTGTCGCAGATCTCGCTGGCCGAAGTGTTGATGAAGCTGTTCCGCGTGGCGCAGCGCTATCAGTTGACCCTGCAGCCGCAGCTGATCCTGCTGCAGAAGACCCTGCTGAACATCGAAGGTGTCGGCCGCCAGCTGGATCCGCAGATCGACATCTGGGCGGTGGCCAAGCCGGTGCTGGCGAAGATCCTGCGCGAGCGCTACAGCCCGCGGCGGGTGGTACGCGAGATCGGCAAGCGCCTGCCGGAGATCATGACCCATGCGCCGGACATGCCGCGCCTGGTACACGCTTGGCTGACCCAGCAGGTGGAGGGTCGCCATGAGCTGGCGATGCGCTCGCGCGACCTGGTCGCGCTCGATGCCAGCGTGCAGCGCCTGCAGAAGCGCGCGGTCGGCGCGATCACCGGCGTCGGCCTGCTGGCCATCGCCGCGCTGATGTACGTGCTGCAGCCGCCGGGTTGGTACTGGGGCGACCTGCCGATGTGGAGCTGGCTGTCCGGTGCCGTCGGCGCACTGGTGCTGGCGCGCGCGTGGTGGAAGTAGGCCCCATGCTGCAGGCGCTGAAGGATGAGCTGGTGCGCTTCGGCGCCGGGAACGACGCGCATGAGACCGAGCGCGCCCGGCGCATGCTCAACATCACCCCGGACACCGGTGAATTCCTGTCGGTGCTGGTGCGTTTCGGCAATGCGCGCCGGGTGCTGGAGATCGGCACCTCCAACGGCTATTCCACGCTGTGGCTGGCCGAAGCCGCTGCCGCCATCGATGGCCACGTGACCACGCTGGAATACGCGCAGGACAAGGTGGCGATGGCGCGTGCTACGTTCGCGCGCAGCGGGCTGACTGAGCGCATCACGCTGCTGCACGCCGATGCCGGGCAGTGGCTGGCACAGGCCGGCGCGGACAGCATCGATCTGCTGTTCCTCGATTCGGACCGTGGGCAGTACGCCGGCTGGTGGCCGCAGCTGCGCCGTGTGCTGCGGCCAGGTGGCCTGCTGGTGGTGGACAACGCAACCTCGCACGCGGACGAGATGGAACCGCTGCGGGCGCTGCTGGAGGCCGACGGGAGCTTCAGCAGCAGCTTGGTGCCGGTGGGCAACGGCGAGCTGCTGGCCGTGCGCAACGCCTGACCGCCGCGCCACAAACCCCGGGGTCAGATCCCTTTTCCCGAGGAAAAGGGATCTGACCCCATACGGCGCACCCTTATACTCCTGCGGTGAGTACCGAACCTGACACCCTCGCCGCGGTCGAGCCCGAAACCGCGCCCCTGCAGCTGCTGCACCTGGATGAGCGCCTGGCCGTGGTCAACAAGCCCGCCGGGCTGATGGTCCACGACAGCAAGCTGGCCCGTGGCGAAGATGATTTCCTGGCCGATCGCCTGCGCGAGCAGCTGGGGCGGCCGATCTTCCTGGTCCACCGGCTGGACCGCGCCACCAGCGGCTGCCTGCTGCTGGCCTTCGACCGTGACACCGCCAGCGCGCTGGGCAAGGCCCTGATGGGCGGCGAAGTGCTCAAGGACTACCTGACCGTCTGCCGTGGCTGGCCGGCCGAGCTGTCCTGGCGGGTCGATCATGATCTGGATGGCGGCCCGGGCAAGCCGGTGAAGAAGCCGGCGGTCACCGACTTCCAGCGCTTGGCCACCGGCGAGCTGTCGGTGCCGATCGGCGAGTTCACCAGCTCGCGTTACGCGCTGCTGCGCTGCCAGCCGCAGACCGGGCGCTTCCGGCAGATCCGCCGGCACCTCAAGCACCTGTCGCATCACATGATCGGCGACACCAGCCACGGTGATGGCCGCCATAACCGCATCTTCCGCATGCAGGGCGTGCACCGCATGCTGCTGCACGCCGAGCGCCTGCGTTTTCCGCATCCGGACGGCGGCACGGTGGATGTCCGCGCGCCGCTGGACCGTGAGTTCCAGAAGGCGCTGGACCTGTTCGGCTGGAGCCAGGAACTGTAGCGCCGCGCCCTCGCTCGGCTGCACTTGCCGGCGCTGCGCGCCGCCGCCCGAGCGTCGGCTCGGGCGCTACGGATATTCCGGTTGCCGCTGCCACCTGTAGCGCCGCGCCCACGCTCGGCTGCACTTGCCGGCGCTGCGCGCCGCCGCCCGAGCGTCGGCTCGGGCGCTACGGATATCCCGGTTGCCGCTGCCACCTGTAGCGCCGCGCCCACGCTCGGCTGCGCTTGCCGGCGCTGCGCGCCGCCGCCCGAGCGTCGGCTCGGGCGCTACGGATGTTCCGGTTGCCGCTGCCAGCTGTAGAGCCGCGCCCACGCTCGGCTGCGCTTGCCGGCGCTGCGCGCCGCCGCCCGAGCGTCGGCTCGGGCGCTACGGATGTTCCGGTTGCCGCTGCCAGCTGTAGAGCCGAGCCCACGCTCGGCTGCGCTTGCCGGCGCTGCGCGCCGCCGCCCGAGCGTCGGCTCGGGCGCTACGGATGTTCCGGTTGCCGCTGCCAGCTGTAGAGCCGAGCCCACGCTCGGCTGCGCTTGCCGGCGCTGCGCGCCGCCGCCCGAGCGTCGGCTCGGGCGCTACGGATGTTCCGGTTGCCGCTGCCAGCTGTAGAGCCGAGCCCACGCTCGGCTGCGCTTGCCGGCGCTGCGCGCCGCCGCCCGAGCGTCGGCTCGGGCGCTACGGAAATTCCGGTTACTTCTTTTCCGGCTCGTTGACGATCGCTTCCAGGTCCTTCTGCAGGTCCGCGAACAGCGGCTGCATGCGCGCCTGGATCGCCACCACCACGTTCTGCATCAGCGCCGGGGTCTTGTCCAGCAGGCTCTGGCCGGCCGGGCTCTCGTAAAACTCGGCCATCGCCAGCACGTCTTCCTTGCTGAAGGTCTTCTTGTACAGGTCCACGTACATCGGCCGCAGCTGCTGCCACGACATGGCCTGGCGCAGGGTCTGGCTGGTCCGTGCCTGGATCCGCTTCAGCTGTTCCTGCTGCTGGGCATTGAGCTGGCGTTGCGCGGCCACCTGCTGGAACTGCTGCTGCTGCATCGCTTCGATCTGCGGCACCATGGTGTCGATCATGCTCTGCGCGCGCGAGGCCGACAGCAGGCGGTTGATGTCGCCGTCGGTCGGCGGGGCGGCCAGGGCCGGGACGCTGGCGAGGGCCAGTGCCAGCAGCAGGGCACCGCGGCGCAGCAGGGACGGCAGGGCGGGTGCGAAGCGGGTCATGCGGGGCTTCCTGCGGTACATGGGATGGCCAGCATACCCGCAGCCAAGGCGAAGGCGGCGTGTTCGGTGCCTGATCGGCGGCATACGGGGCGCGATGCCGCACTCCGCCGCGTGCCTGCCGCTACAATGCGCGGATGGGCAGTGGACCGGTCACCATCAGCGCGCAGCTTGAAATCCCCGACGGCGAGATCGTCGAGCGGTTCGTGCGTGCCAGTGGCGCCGGTGGCCAGAACGTCAACAAGGTCTCCACCGCGGTGGAACTGCGTTTCGATGTGGCCAACTCGCCCTCGTTGCCCGAACCGTTGCGCACGCGCCTGCTGGCGCGGCGTGACCGGCGCATGACCGGCGAAGGCGTGCTGGTCATCGACGCGCAACGTTTCCGCACCCAGGATCGCAATCGCGAGGATGCGCGCGAGCGGCTGGCGGCCTTCATCCAGGCCGGGCTGAGCGTGCCCAAACCGCGCAAGGCCACCAAGCCGACCCTCGGGTCGAAACTGCGTCGTCTGGACGCCAAACGCGGGCGCGCGCAGATCAAGCGCGGGCGCTCATCACGTGACTGGGAGTGATTGCTTGAACAACCCGACTTCGTTGCTGCCGGCCGTGCCGCCACAGATGCCACAGGTCAAACCCAACGCTTTCCTGCGCTGGCTGGCGCGCTGCACCCTGCGCATGGGGGGCTGGAAGGTGACCGGCACCCTGCCCGACATCCCCAGGCTGGTCTTCATCATCGCCCCGCATTCGTCCAACTGGGATGGCCTGTGGGGCATGGCGGCGAAGATCGCGCTGGGCATGAAGGTGAAGGTGCTGGGCAAGGCATCGCTGTTCTGGTGGCCGCTGGGCCCGCTGCTGCACAAGCTGGGCGTGATCCCGCTCGATCGCAGCTCGCCGCAGGGCACGGTGGGCCAGGCGGTGGACCTGCTGCGCAACAACGAGAAGATGTGGTTCGCCATCACGCCCGAGGGCACCCGCAAGGCCGTGAAGGACTGGAAGGCCGGCTTCCTGAAGATCGCCCGGATGGCCGACGTGCCGATCCTGGCCGCGTATTTCCACTACCCGGAAAAGACCATCGGCATCGGCCCGCTGTTCACGCCGACCGGCGATGACGCCGCCGACATGGCCGCCATCCGCGAGTTCTACCGGCCGTGGATCGGCAAGACCCGCGGCACGGTCTGAGCCGGCCGCAGGCCACCATATAGACGCCACGTCCGGCACATGCCGGGCGAGCGCGACAGGAGTAGGGTGGAGGGCTGGTATTCCGTACCGTCTGCCCAAGGAGCGTTTCATATGTCGCGTACCGTAGTCCTGGCCGCCGCCATCAGCCTGGCGCTGGCGGCCTGTTCCGGCAAGGAGTCCACCCCCGTGTCCGAAGCCCAGAAGACCCCGGCCCAGCAGCCGGCCGAAGCCTCCACCAATCCGCTGCTGAGCGCGAGCACGCTGCCGTTCCAGGCACCGCAGTTCGACAAGATCAAGGACAGCGACTACCTGCCGGCCTTCGAAGAAGGCATGCGCCAGCACCTGGCCGACGTGCGCAAGATCGCCGACAGCAGCGAGCCGGCCACCTTCGACAACACCATCGTGGCGATGGAGCGCAGCGGCGAGACCCTCACCCGCGTGTCGCGCATCTTCTTCGGCCTGGTCCAGGCCGATACCAACGATGCGCGCCAGAAGATCCAGGAAGAAGTGGCGCCGAAGCTGGCCGCGCACCAGGACGAGATCAACCTCGATCCGAAGCTGTTCGCCCGCGTGAAGTCGCTGTACGACCAGCGTGACACGCTGGAGCTGGACCCGGTGCAGAAGCGCCTGGTCGAGCACTACTACGACGGCCTGGTGCGCGCGGGCGCACAGCTTTCCGACGCCGACAAGGCGACCCTGCGCAAGCTCAACGTGGAAGAGACCACGCTCTCCACCCAGTTCCACACCCGCCTGGTGGCCGCGACCGCTGCTGCTGCCGTTGTCGTCGACGACAAGGCCAAGCTGGCCGGCCTGGACGAGGACGCGATCAACAACGCTGCGGCCGCCGCCAAGGACCGCAAGCTGGATGGCAAGTTCCTGCTGCCGCTGCAGAACACCACCCAGCAGCCGGTGCTCGGCTCGCTGAGCGACCGCGACCAGCGTGCCGCCGTGCTGAAGGCCTCGGAAACCCGCGCCGAGCGTGGCGATGCCAACGACACCCGGCAGACCGTGCAGCGCCTGGCCCAGCTGCGTGCGCAGAAGGCCAAGCTGCTCGGCTTTGAGACCTTCGCCGACTATCAGCTGGGCGACCAGATGGCCAAGACCCCGGCCGCCGCGCTCAAGCTGCTGACCGACACCGTGCCGGCCGCCACCGCCAAGGCACGCGCCGAAGCCGGCGAGATCCAGAAGGTGATCGACGCGCAGAAGGGTGGCTTCCAGGTGGCCGCTTCGGACTGGGACTTCTACGCCGAGCAGGTGCGCAAGGCCAAGTACGATCTGGACGAGTCGCAGATCAAGCCGTACTTCGAACTGGACAACGTGCTGCAGAACGGCGTCTTCTACGCCGCCACCCAGCTGTACGGCATCACCTTCAAGCCGCGCACCGACATTCCGACCTACAACCCGGACATGAAGGTGTACGAAGTGTTCGACAAGGACGGCACCTCGCTGGCCCTGTTCTACACCGACTACTTCAAGCGTGACAGCAAGTCCGGTGGCGCCTGGATGGACGTGTTCGTCGAACAGGACGGCCTGACCGGTGCCAAGCCGGTGGTCTACAACGTCTGCAACTTCACCAAGCCGGCTGCCGGCCAGCCCGCGCTGATCAGCTTCGACGACGTCACCACGATGTTCCATGAGTTCGGCCATGCGCTGCACGGCATGTTCTCGAACGTGAAGTACCCGTCGATCGCTGGCACCGCCACCTCGCGCGACTTTGTCGAGTTCCCGTCGCAGTTCAACGAGCACTGGGCGCTGGACCCGAAGGTGTTCGCGCACTACGCCAAGCACTACAAGACCGGCGAGGCGATGCCGCAGGAGCTGGTCGACAAGATCCTCAAGGCACGCAGCTTCAACCAGGGCTATGCGACCACCGAGTACCTGTCGGCCGCACTGCTGGACCTGGCCTGGCACACGCAGAAGGCCGATGCGCCGCTGCAGGATGTCGGCGCCTTTGAAGCCAGCGCGCTGAAGAAGTTCAAGGTCGACCTGCCGCAGGTGCCGCCGCGCTACCGCACCACCTACTTCGACCACATCTGGGGTGGCGGCTACTCGGCCGGTTACTACGCCTACTTCTGGGCCGAAGTGCTCGACCATGACGCCTACCAGTGGTTCACCGAGCACGGTGGCCTGACCGCGGCCAACGGCCAGGAGTTCCGCGACAAGATCCTCTCGCGCGGCAACAGCGTGGAGCTGTCGACCCTGTACCGCGATTTCCGTGGCAAGGACCCGTCGGTGGAACCGCTGCTGAAGTTCCGCGGGCTGAAATAAGAAAACGAAAACGGCGGGGGCAACCCCGCCGTTTTTCGTTGCGTCGATGCCATCGACGGATTCCGCAGTTTGCCGCTCATCCACGCATGGCGTGGATCTGCTGCAGATCGTGGAAAACTGTCGAAGGTGGGGTGGGTCCGGTTGCGGGGGCGTGAGCGCCATGGATGGCGCGACCGAGCTTACAGGGACGTACTTGCAGCGTCCCCCGCAACCGGACCCACCCCGCCATCCCACGGAAATCCAGCTTCTGCTGTTGCTGTTGAGGTTGCCGGCCAGCGGCCGGCACTACCGGGTGCCGGGCACAGCCCGGCCATCACGTCCCCACATGCACCCGGTTGGCCTGCTCGGCCAGGCCCAGGTGATCCAGCGCGATATCCAGTGCAAGCACGTAGCTCTGCGCGCCATAGCCGGCCGCGATGCCCAGGCGCTGGCCGACGCCGGCCGGCAGGCACGGTTCGGCCACCGCGCCGTCGTCATGCACTTCCACGTAGGCATTGTGCAGGTAGGGCAGCAGGCGCTGCAGGCGCAGGCTGCCGGCACACGCACCCGGGTCAAGCAGGGTGACCTCGCCGCGGCTGTGGTCGGCCACGCGCAGGGCATCCAGCAGTTCCTGCTCCGAGCCACAGGCACGGATCGCCACGCTGGTCCCGGCGTCGATCGCGCGATGCACCAGCGACTTCAGTACCGGCGCCGGCAGTGGCATCGCCGTGCGGATCAACGCGCCGGCCGCTTCCGGGCCGCGGATGATGAAGATCGACATGGCTCAGCCCTCCTGCGCCAGGCGACGGCCAACGATGGCCAGTGACAGCGGGTAACCGGCCTGCTGGCTGCGCTGGTCGATGACCACGGCGGCCGGACCATGCTGCAGGCGCAGGCGCGCGTCCAGGCCGGGTTCGCTGGGGGCCTGCAGCTCGATGTACTGCGCCGGCAGCCGTTCCAGCGCCGCCTGCAACGCACCGCCTTCGGCCTGCCATTGCGCTTCGTCGGCCACGCCGACATCCAGCAGTACCCAGTCGGCCGAACGCGCCTGCGGCTGGCACAGGCACTGGCGTACTTCGGACAGGCTGGCGCAGTCGCTGCACAGCACGCGATGGCCGGCCAACTGCGCCGGCAGCTGCGGGCGCGGCGCCGACGAAGACGCGTGGCGGATCACCAGGAGGGTCATACAACACCTTGCGGAATGCGCCCTGCGGCGCGGTGGGCACACGATGCGCGTGCCGCCCGTAAAGGTGCGATGCCTGCTGCCGGGCCGGCGCGTAAAACCTGCGTAACCCTTCCTGTAGCGCCGGGCCCATGCTCGGCTGCCACTCAGGCAAGCCGGATCCCTGCCCCGGGTGCAGCCGAGTGTGGGCCCGGCGCTACAGGATTCCGGCGCGGGAACCTATGCCGCGCGGTTGTGGTCCAATGCCGATACCACCTACCCGGAGCCTGACATGGATGCTGTTGCCCGCCCTCCCTTTTCCGAACGCGCGCTGGCCTGGTTGAAGAAGGAAGCATTGCCGCTGCTGGTGATGCTCGGCCTGCTCGCTGCCGCCCGCGATACCCTCGCCAACCACTACGTAGTGCCCAGTGGCTCGATGCAGCCGACCCTGCAGCCCGGCGACCGGGTGGTGGTGGACATGCGTGCCTATGGCCTGCGCCTGCCGTTCACCGGCAAGGAACTGATGTCCACCGGCGTTCCGCAGCGCGGTGAAGTGGCGGTGTTCGATTCACCGGCCGACGGCACCCGCCTGATCAAGCGCGTGGCGGCAGTGGCCGGTGACCACGTGCAGATGCGCGAGGGCCACCTGAGCATCAACGGCCAGCCGCTGCAGATCGCCGACCTGCAGGACGTGGAAGCCTTCGGCGCGCGCCGTGCCCGCCTCGACCTGGACATGGGCGGCGGTCCGGACATCGCCGATCTGGTGGTGCCGGCCGGCAAGGTGCTGGTGCTGGGTGACCACCGCGGCAACAGCTTCGACGGCCGTTTCTTCGGCTTCGTCGACGCCGACAAGCTCTACGGCCGTGCGGTGGCGGTGTACTACCGCTCCGGCGACGGCTTCGAGTGGCAGCGGCTGTAAGCTGAATCGATACGTCAGGAGTATCAATCCTGACTTATCAGGTTATGGATCGACTGGATGGACGGGCCTAGTCTGAGGCCCGTTCCCTCCCACGCCCGGCCGCCCCACCGGCCCATCGATCCCATGACTGGCGAAACCGCGGCGGCCCTCGAGCGCCGCCCCCACACTGTCGATTCCAGCGCCGAGACCCGCATCCAGCAGGGCACGCCGGCCTTCCGCCGCACCGCGCTGGCACTGTTCCTGGCCGGCTTCTCCACCTTCGGCCTGCTGTATACCGTGCAGCCGCTGCTGCCCGAATTCAGCCGCCATTTCGGCGTGTCCGCCGCCGGCAGCGCGATGTCGCTGTCGTTGACGACCGGAACCCTGGCCGTGGCGATGCTGCTGGCCGGCCTGCTGTCCGATGCGATCGGCCGCCGCCCGTTGATGATCGTCGCGCTGTTGGCCTCGGCCGTGCTGTCGCTGGGCACGGCGCTGGTGGATGACTGGACCACGCTGCTGGTGCTGCGCACCCTGCTCGGCCTGGCGCTGAGCGGCGTGCCGGCGGTGGCGATGACCTACCTGGTCGAGGAAATGGACAGCCGCGCACTGGGCCTGGCGATGGGCCTGTACATCGGCGGCAACGCCATCGGTGGCATGAGCGGGCGCCTGCTGGCCGGCATCATCGCCGACCACTGGGGCTGGCGCTGGGGTATCGGCGTGGTCTCGATCATCGCAGTGGCCAGTACCGTGCTGCTGTGGCTGCAGCTGCCGCCGTCGCGCCACTTCCATCCTCGTCGTGACGGGCTGCGCCAGTTGCCGTCGCGCTGGCGCGCGCTGTTCGCCGACCCGGGCCTGCCGTGGCTGTTCGCCACCTCGTTCGTGCTGATGGGTGTATTCGTCACCCTCTACAACTACCTGGGTTATCACCTGCTGGCGCCGCCGTACCACCTCAGCCAGACCGTGGTCGGCCTGATCTTCAGTGTCTACCTGGTCGGCACCTTCAGTTCGGCGTGGATGGGCCAGCAGGCCACGCGATACGGGCGCGGCCGCATCCTGTCGATCTCGTTCGCGCTGATCGGCGCCGGCATCGCGCTGCTGGCGATGCCATGGCTGAGCACGATGGCGCTGGGCATCGCGCTGGTGACCTTCGGCTTCTTCGGCGGCCACTCGGTGGCCAGCAGCTGGGTCGGCAGCCGTGCCGGTGCGATGCGTGCCGAAGCCTCGGCGCTGTATCTGTTCGCCTACTACCTCGGGTCCAGCGTGCTGGGCGGGGTGGGTGGCCTGGCCTATGCGGCGTGGGATTGGCGTGGTGTCTGCGTATTCGCCGCAGTGCTGACCCTGATCGGTGGTGGCATCGTCTGGGCGCTGCAGCAGCGCGCGCCGCAGCCGGTCACGGCGTGATCCCATCCGTAAGGTAGTGCCGGCCGCTGGCCGGCACCCCTCCGCAAACGCTTCGCACAGCGTCTGGTAGCGGCCGACCTTGGTCGGCGCTGTGGCTTTGGGCCAACCAGGGTTGGCCGCTACCGGATTGCATTCGGCTCAGCCCTCCGCGAACGCTTCGCGCAGCAACCCGGCGAAGTTGCGGATCAGCGGTGTCACGCCTTCGCGATGCCACGCCAGCTGCACCTCCGAATGCGCGCCGGCATCGGCCAGTGCCACGAAGCGCGCGCCTTCCACCCGGATGTGGTCGCACGACGACGGCAGGATTGCTGCGCCCAGGCCGGCAGCAGCAAGACTGATCAGGGTCGAGGCTTCGCCTGCCTCCTGCACGATGCGCGGGGTGAAGCCCGCGGCCGCGCACAACGCGATCATGTGGTCGTGGATGCCCGCACCGGCGCTGCGGCGGAACGCCACGAACGGCTCCTGCGCGAAGTCGCGCAGCGACAGCGTGCCCTGTTTCGAAAGCCTGCGCAGGGCAGGGTGGTCGGCATGCACGATCAGCGCCAGCGGGTCGACAAACAGGCTGTGCGCCACCAGTTCCGGCGGCAATGCACGCTTGCGGATGATGCCCACATCCAGGCTCCCGTCGAGCAGTGCATCGATCTGCTGCAGTGTGTTCATCTCGCTCAGCTGCAGCCGCACCTGTGGGTACTGCTGGCGGTAGCGCAGGATCGAACGCGGAATCTGCGGTGACAGCGGCGTGGCCCGGGTCAGGCCGATACGCAGCTCACCCTGTTCGCCGCGCTGCGCGCGCTGCACCTCGTCCACCGCGGTTTCCACGTGCTGCACGATGGCGCGTGCACGTTCCTGCAGCAGCTCGCCCGCAGGCGTCAGCTGCACGCGGCGGTGGCTGCGCACGAACAGGCGCGCGCCGATCAGGTCCTCCAACTGGCGGATCTGCTGGCTGAGCGGCGGCTGCGACATGCCCAGCCGCTCCGCCGCCTGGCCGAAGTGCAGCGTATCGGCAACGGCCAGGAAGTAGCGCAGGTGGCGGAGTTCGATGGACATGGGTGCAGTCTAGCCAGCCTGACGCAGGGCTTGTCGTCTTCTTCGATCGTTTTCCCGCCAGCCGGACATGGCTCGACTCTGCAGAAGCATCCATGCATGGCGTGGATCTACCTGTCGACCAAGGTCGACACCTACCAACAGCGGCGGGAAGCTGTCGAAGACCGAGCCGCCCCGCCATCCCACGGAATGCCCGCGTTTGAGGCCGGCGTTGCCCTGGCTTGAAGCAGGTGCAGGGCGCAGCCCCGCCGGACACCCCTCACCGCTCCGAATGCCCGCTCTGGTCGTAGTCGCGCGGACTGAACAGCTCCGGCTGGATCAGCTCGATGAACGCCCGCGCCTGCGCCGACAACGCCTTGCCCCGGCGCACGATCACCCCGTAACTGCGCTCAGGGAACCAGCGCTTCATCGACCGCGCCGCCAGCCGCTCGCGGTCGGCCTCGTTCAGGCACAGCGCCGGCACGATCGAAATGCCCATGCCCATCGCCACGTACTGCTTGATCACCTCCCAGCCGCCCACTTCCAGTGCCACGGTGTAGGCGATGCGGTGACGCTGGAACACCTGGTCGACCAGGCGATACGTGATCTGCCGCTTCGGCGGCAGCACCAGCGGATAGCGTGCGATATCGGCCAGTTCCAGCTCGCCACCGCCGGCCAGCGGATGGTCGTGCGGTGCGATCAGCACCTGCTCGAAGCGATACGCCGGTGCGTAGCTGAGGTCGGCCGGCACATCGGTCATCGAACCGATCGCCAGGTCGGCGGCATCCTCGCGCAGCAGGTCGGTGCCGTCGGCGCTGATCGCGTTGTGCAGGGTCAGGCGCACATCCGGGTGGTGCAGGCGGAAACGTTCGACGATCTTCGGCAGCAGGTACAGGATGGTCGAGCTGTTGGCGGCGATGTTCAGCTCGCCCGCGTCCAGGCCGCGCACCTTGTCGCGGAAGCGCGCCTCCAGCCCGTCCAGGTTCTCCACCAGCGGCTGCGCCATCTCGTACAGCAGCTGGCCCTCGCGGCTGGGCACCAGGCGCCGCCCGCTGCGCTCGAACAGCGGTACCCCCAGCTCCCGTTCCAGCGCCTGCAGCTGCAGGCTGATGGCCGGCTGGCTGACGAACAGCGCCTCAGCCGCCCGTGAGACCGAGCCCAGGCGCACGGTCTGGCAGAACGCGCGCAGCGGTTTCAGCCGGTCGGATTTGTAGGAAAAACGCGGGCTTGGCGGGGGGCGCGTGGTCATCGTGTTACGAGTATTAGCACAACTTATGTAGAACATTGCAAAAACTGTTTTGCCAAATACTCAGGCGCGGCGGCACCGTGGAGTCGTTCCCCCACTGCTGGAGTCGTCCCATGTCCGCCGTCGCTTCCGCTGTTTCCACCCCCGCCACCAAGGCGACCCCCGGCATCGCACTGGCGACCCGGGTGGCCGGCCAGGACACCCTGCTGCCGGCGCCGCTGCTGGCCCTGCTGGTGTCCCTGCACCGTGCGGTGGAACCGGGCCGGCAGGCGCGGCTGCAGGCCCGCCGTGAGCGCCAGGCGTTCTTCGACCAGGGCGGCCTGCCGGATTTCCGCGAAGACACCACCGCGATCCGTAGCGGAGACTGGACCGTCGCACCGCTGCCGGCCGCGCTGCAGGACCGTCGCGTCGAGATCACCGGCCCGACCGACCCGAAGATGGTCATCAACGCGCTGAACTCCGGCGCCCGGGTGTTCATGGCCGACTTCGAGGATTCGACCTCGCCGACCTGGCGCAACCTGCTGGCGGGCCAGCAGTCGCTGGCCGCCGCGGTGCGTGGTGAGCTGGAATACACCGCACCCAATGGCAAGCACTACACCCTGCGCCCGCACGACGAGCAGGCGGTGCTGATCGTGCGCCCGCGTGGCTGGCACCTGAACGAGAAGCACGTGCGCATCGATGGCCAGTTCATTGCCGGTGGCCTGTTCGACGCGGCGGTGTTCGCCTTCCACAACGCCCGCACCCTGCAGGCCAAGGATCGCGGCCCGTACTTCTACCTGCCCAAGCTGCAGAGCATGGAAGAGGCGGCGCTGTGGGAGACCGCGCTGTCGCACATCGAGGGCATGCTCGGCCTGCCGCACGGCCAGATCAAGGTGACCGTGCTGATCGAAACGCTGCCGGCGGTGTTCGAGATGGATGAGATCCTGCACGCGCTGCGTGACCGCATCGTCGGCCTGAACTGCGGGCGCTGGGATTACATCTTCTCGTACCTGAAGACGTTCCGCCGCCACGCCGACCGCGTGCTGCCCGAACGCGGCCAGGTGACCATGACCCAGCCGTTCCTGAAGGCGTATTCGGAACTGCTGATCCGGACCTGCCATCACCGTGGTGCACATGCAATGGGCGGCATGGCCGCGCAGATTCCGATCAACAACGATGCCGCCGCCAACGAACAGGCAATGGCCCGCGTGCGCGCCGACAAGCTGCGCGAAGTCAGCGCCGGCCACGACGGTACCTGGGTCGCGCACCCGGCACTGATTCCGGTGGCGATGGCGATCTTCGACGAGCACATGCCGGGTGCGAACCAGCACAGCGTGCTGCGCCAGGATGTGCGCGTCAGCCGCGACGAACTGATCGCGCGGCCGCCGGGCACCATCACCCGCGCCGGTTTCGAAGGCAACGTGGAAGTCTGCGTGCGCTATCTGGCCGCGTGGCTGGATGGCAACGGCTGCGTGCCGATCCATCACCTGATGGAGGACGCGGCCACCGCCGAGATCAGCCGCAGCCAGCTGTGGCAGTGGCTGCATACGCCGGGCCAGCAGCTGGACGATGGCACCGCGATCGACCTGGCCCTGCTGGATTCCACCCTGGCGCAGCTGCCGGCACGGCTGGGCGATACCGCCGCGCTGCCCGGTGGCGCACGCATCAGCGAAGCCATCACCCTGCTCGGCGAATTGAGCCGTAGCGAAGAACTGACCGATTTCCTGACCCTGCCGGCCTACGCGCGCATCGACTGACTGCCGCCCGCGTTTTCCGTCGCTTTCCTCCCCGCTGCACGCACGAACCGAACTGGAGAAAGACATGAGCAAGCTGCCCACTGCCGAACAGATCCAGCACGACTGGGATACCAACCCGCGTTGGGAAGGCATCCAGCGCAACTACAGCGCCGCCGACGTGGTGCGCCTGCGCGGCACCGTCCACATCGAGCATTCGCTGGCCCGACTGGGTGCGGAGAAGCTGTGGGCGTCGCTGCATGAGCGCGAGTTCGTCAACGCGCTGGGTGCACTGACCGGCAACCAGGCCATGCAGCAGGTCAAGGCCGGCCTGAAGGCGATCTACCTGTCCGGCTGGCAGGTCGCGGCCGACGCCAACCTGGCCGGCCAGATGTATCCGGACCAGTCGCTGTACCCGGCCGATTCGGTGCCGGCGGTGGTCAAGCGCATCAACAACACGCTGCTGCGCGCCGACCAGCTGCACCACGCCGAAGGCAAGGATGACATCGACTTCCTGCAGCCGATCGTGGCCGATGCCGAGGCCGGCTTCGGCGGCGTGCTCAACGCGTTCGAACTGATGAAGGCGATGATCGAGGCCGGTGCCGCCGGCGTGCACTTCGAGGACCAGCTGGCCTCGGTGAAGAAGTGCGGGCACATGGGCGGCAAGGTGCTGGTGCCGACCCGCGAGGCGATCGAGAAGCTCAACGCCGCGCGCCTGGCCGCCGATGTGCTGGGCGTGCCGACCCTGCTGGTGGCGCGCACCGATGCGGAAGCCGCCGACCTGCTGACCAGCGACATCGATGGCAACGACAAGCCCTTTGCCACCGGCGAGCGCACCGTCGAGGGCTTCTACAAGACCCGGAATGGTCTGGACCAGGCGATCAGCCGCGGCCTGGCCTATGCGCCGTATGCCGATCTGGTGTGGTGCGAAACCGGCAAGCCGGACCTGGAGTTCGCACGGAAGTTCGCCGAGGCGATCCATGCGAAGTTCCCGGGCAAGCTGCTGGCCTACAACTGCTCGCCCAGCTTCAACTGGAAGAAGAACCTGGACGACGCCACCATCGCCAGGTTCCAGCGCGAACTGGGCAGCTACGGTTACAAGTTCCAGTTCATCACCCTGGCCGGTTTCCACGCGCTGAACTACGGCATGTTCAACCTGGCCCACGGCTACGCGCGCCGCCAGATGAGCGCGTTCGTGGAACTGCAGGAAGCCGAGTTCGAAGCGGCCGAGCGCGGCTTCACCGCAGTCAAGCACCAGCGTGAGGTCGGTACCGGTTACTTCGACGCGGTGACCCAGGCGATCCAGCAGGGCCAGTCGTCGACCACCGCGCTGACCGGTTCGACCGAGGAAGAGCAGTTCCATGGCGGGCGCAGCGAGCGCGCGGCGTGACCCGGTAGTGCCGGCCGTCGGCCGGCACTACCGAAGCCTCGAAATCTGATCAGGGTGGCCAGGGAAGGGCCAGACAACGCCGGCCGGTCGGGGGACCTGCCGGCGTTGTTGTATCGATGCAAAGGTGCTGGCAGCGGGCAGCGTCAATCAGGCGCACCCCGGGTCCCGGCAACTTGGCCGAAACCCTGTGAAACCCGGCATCGGATTGATCCAGCAGGAGTTTTGCCCGGACACCCGTGACCAGAACGGGCCACCACCGATCTTCACATCAATCAAGATCGGCGGAAGGGTCAAAATGGGATAGGGCGCACACTTTAAAGCGGTGCTATGCTCCGCGGCTCACCAGGGGACGCTGGCGGCGGGTGCAGGGAATGACCGGCAGGGGTGCGGCCGAGAACAGTGATATGACGACAGGTATCGCCCGGGTGGCGATGGCCGAGATCGTGCACGCTCTGTTGTCAGATGCCGAGGTGGCATTGTTCGCCAGATTCGCCCGCGCATGCAAGCTCCGTGCCGGACAGTGGCTGTTCCAGCGTGGCCACCGCGGCGAGCGCATGTATGTGATCCTCGAAGGCCAGATCGAACTGGACTTCGGCGAGGACCTGGTGATCAAGACGCTCGGGCAGCATGAGTTCTTCGGAGAACTGGGCCTGCTGGTCGGCGACCACCTGCGCAGCGCCAGTGCGCGCGCGCTGGTCGACTGCGATGTGCTGGAGCTGGGCCCGGCCGATTTCCACCGGCTGGTCGAATCCGATCCCGGCCTGGTGGCCTACTTCCTGCGCCGCACGATCATGCGCGTGCTGACCAACGAACAGGCACTGATCAGCCAGCTGCGCCGGCGCAACCACGATCTGGAAACCGCGCTGGACAACCTTTACATCACCACCCACCAGCTGACCCACACCCGTGAGCTGGTGCGTACCGATGAACTGACCGGGCTGCACAACCGCCGTGGCCTCACCCTGTACCTGCAGGAGTGCCACGAGCATGGCGAGGGGCCGCCGCAGGCGCTGCTGCTGATCGACTGCGACCGTTTCAAGCAGATCAACGACCGCCACGGCCACCAGGCCGGCGATCGCGTGCTGCAGAGCATGGGCAACATCCTGCGCTCGATGGCCGGCGAACAGGACCTGGCCTGCCGCCTTGGCGGCGATGAGTTCTGCCTGATCCTGCGCCGAGGCAACCACGAGATCGTGCAGCACGCTGCCGAGTTCATCCTCAGTGCGGTACATGGCCTGCTCGAGCGCAGCCACGGCACGCCGCATGTAAGCCTGGTCAGCATCGGAGCCAGCCTGCTGGCCGCCGACGCGGACTGGAGCGAGTGGTATGCCAGCGCCGATCGGGCGCTGTACCGCGCCAAGCGCGACGGCGGCAACTGCCTGCGCTGGGTAGATGATCCGGACGATCAATAGGGAGATGCAGGCGATGAATGGCGACAACGGAACGTCGGCCCCGCATAGCCCACAGCTACGCGTCCTGCTGTTCACCGATCTGTGTGATTCGCTGCAGCTGGTCGAGCGGATCGGCGATGTGGCGGCGGCGAGCCTGTTCCAGGAACACGACCGCCTGGTGCTGGTGCTGCAGCACCGCTGGAATGGCCAGCTGATCGATCGCTCCGACGGCCTGTTCATGCTGTTCGAGCGCGCCATCGATGCATTGGGCTTCGCCCTGGACTACCAGCGCGAACTGCATGCGCTGGGCCAGCAGCGCGCGATTGAACTGCGCGCGCGTGCCGGCCTGCATGTGGGTGACGTGCTGACCTGGGAAAACAGTGCCGAGGCAGTCCGCGCCGGCGCCAAATCGATGGAAGTGGAAGGCCTGGCCAAGCCGATGGCGGCGCGCCTGATGATGCTGGCCCGGCCCGGCCAGATCCTGTTGTCGGCGGTGGCTGAATCGCTGACCCGCCGTGCCACCGATGCATTGGGAGAGCGCGGTGCGCGCCTGCTGTGGAAGTCGCACGGGCGCTGGCGCTTCAAGGGCGTGCCGGTGGTGCAGGAAGTGATCGAAGTGGGCGAGATCGGTTCGGCACCGTTGCGCATGCCGCGCGCCAATGCCAAGGCGCGCCGTGACCTGCCGCTGTGGCGGCAGCCGCTGGTGCTGGCTGCTGAAGGCCTGGTGCTGGCGGTGGCCCTGCTGGGCGGCTGGCTGTTGCTGCGGCCGGAACCGGCGATCGCGTTCGCCGAGCGTGACTGGGTGGTGCTGGGGGATGTCGACAACCTGACCGGTGACCCGATCTTCGACGACTCGATGCGGCACGCGATCCGGATTGCGCTGGAACAGTCGCGCTACGTGAACGTGCTCTCGGAGGGCAAGATCCGCGAAAGCCTGGAAATGGCGCGGCTCTCGGGCGACACCCGGTTGAACCGCGATACCGCTGTCGACGTGGCGGTGCGTGAAGGTGCGCGCGCCGTGCTGTTGCCGACCGTGCGGCAGAAGATCGATGGCTATGAACTGGCCATCGATGTCGCTGCGCCGGGCAGCGGCCAGGTGATCCAGACATTCACCGCCACTGCGGATCGCTCCGATCAGATGGTGTTCGCGGTGGACGACGTGGTCGGGCGACTACGGCGCGGACTGGGCGAGTCGGTGGCAAGCCTGGAACAGTCGTTGCCGCTGCCGCGGGCGTCGACCCAGGACCTGCGCGCGCTGCGTGCATTCGCGCTGGCCGAGAGTGCACTGGGCCAGCGTCGCTTCGAGGAAGCACGCAACCTCTACCAGGCTGCGATCGATATCGACCCTGGTTTCGCCCTGGCCTACATGGGCGTGGCCAAGCTGCATGCGCGTGTCGAGGAAGGGCGGCGTGCGCGCGAAGCCATGCAGCATGCGCTGGACCTGCAGGACCGGCTGCCGCCACGCGAGCGGCTGTACCTGAAGGCCTGGATGGCCGAGCTGGAGCCGGGCGGCTGGGCACTGGAGCAATGGCGCACCCTGGCCAAGGTCTATCCGGACTCGTTCGCGGGGCTGTCCAACACGTCCTGGTACCTGCTGCAGGCCAACCAGTTCGCCGAGGCCGAACCCTATGCGCGTGCGGCCGCGGTGCCGCAGGACCCCCTGCGGCTGTATCCGCTGGTCCATCTGGTGCGGATACAGATCGCTGCCAACCAACCGCAGCTCGCCGCCGAAACACTGGCCCAGGCGCAGGTGCTGCGCGGTCGTGATGACGCCGATGAGACCGGTGTGGATGTGCTCGTGGCGCAGGGACAGTACGCCAAGGCAGCGAAGCTGTTGCCGCAGATCCATGCCAGCGATGCGCTGCAGCAGCGGATGAAGCTGCGTGCGCAGCTGCTGCTGGCGGCCGCGCAGCGTGACTGCACGGCGATGCAGCAGGCGATTCGTGAAGACGCACCGGCGCCGGCGCTGATCGACCTCCAGGTGCAGCAGCGCCTGCAGCACGCCAGCGTGGCGGCATTGTGCCCGGGCGCTGACCGTGCCGAGCTGCAGGCCATTGCAGCGCTGCTGCAGCCGATGCTGCAGGAGCGCGATGATCCCATGCTGCATGCCCGTGGCCTGCAGTGGCTGGCGCTGGTCCACCTGGCACAGCGGCAGGGCCAGTTCGAGCTGGCCAGGCGCTGGCTGGACGATCAGCAGTCCCTGCTGCGCGGCTTGCGGAGTCCGGTCGCGGACCGCTGGCTGCGCATTGTCAGTGCCATGGATGAGCTGCAGATGCAGCGGCCCGAGGCTGCCCGCACCCTGATCGAGCCGATGCTCGACGGCAACGAGCCGGTACAGGCACACGTAGTGCTGCTGCTCGCGCTGCGCGCGCAGGGCGATGAAGCCGCCGTACGCCGCCAGCAGGCCTGGCTGGCCCAGCATCGCGGCCGGGCGATTGCCGAAGTCACCGCCCTGCAGGTGTGGCAACCGCTGAACGTGTATGACGTCTCTACGTGGGCAACGCCGGCCACGGCCGGCGCGCCCTGATGGCGCGTCAGCCGTCGATGCGCTCGCCGACCTTGCCGGCTTCGAAGCAGAACACCACGGTCATGGCCGCCACCGACCCGGACAGGTGGGCCTGCAGCCCGTCACGCACCTGGCTCAGCTCCTCGACCGAGGCCAGGGTGCCGATCTTCATGCAGTCGTTTTCGCCGACCGCACCGTCCAGGCCGATCGAGGCCAGGGCCTTGGCCGGCGAAGCGGTGAAGTGGCTGCGGAATTCGTCATTGCCGATCAGGTGGTCCAGCAGGGTGCTGGCATCTGCGGCGGAAAGGCGGGGATGGGTGCTCATGGGGATCGTCCGTAGGTGGAGTTTCTCGTATCGGCCGCAACAGCCTGCCATTGAGGGCCGCGCTGTGCACGTCGCTAAAGTTGGCCGCGCCGCGGTCGTTGCTGCTATGCCGGTTGTGCGGCAGAAGGAAGGAAACCCATGCGCCTGCGCCGCTGCGCCAGCCTGATGTTCGAGCCCCGCGAGGCGGTCACCCTGGACCTGCGCGCGATGCTGGCCGGCCACGCCGAGATGGACAGCCAGATCAGCTGGGTGGCCCTGGCCGCCCATCTGGACCAGCCACTGCCGGTGGATGCCGAGGAGCGCCAGCTGCTGGGCGAGCTCAGCGCGCACCGCTGGAGCGAACCGCCCGCCGATGCCTCCCCGGCCATGCTGGCCCGCCTGGTCGAGCAGGGCCTGCTGCTGACCGACCCGCCGAGCGAGGTGGGGCACCAGATGCGCGACGAGGCGCTGCGGCGCAGCCAGTGGTGGCCGCTGGCCGCGCTGGCCCATCGCCATGCGCGCTGGCAGGCCGTGGACAGCGTGGAGGACATGCGCCGGCAGGGGTTGGATACCGCTGCCGGCCTGCGCCAGCGCCTCGGGCCGCCACCGCCGGTGGTGCAGTCCATTCAGGGCGACTACCAGCCACTGCCGCGCAGCGAAGAGGCCGTGTTCGACGCGCTGCTGGCGCGCCGCACCACCTGCCGCAATTTCGACCCGCAGCGCGCGCTGCCGCTGCCATTGCTGGCCCAGGTGCTGCAGCGCACGCTGATGGCCCACGCGGTGCAGAAAGTCGAGCGCGATACCGAGTTCCTGAAGAAGAACGTGCCTTCCGGTGGCGGCCTGCATCCCACCGAAGGCTTCCTGCTGGTGCAGAACGTGGACGGGCTGGTACCGGGCCTGTACCACTACCACCCGGTGCAGCACGCCGTGCTGCCGCTGCCCTCGCCACCGCCGCAGGCGTTGCCGGCGCTGGCACGGCGGATGCTGTCCGGGCAGGAGTGGTTCGCCGATGCGCCGGCGCTGCTGGTGCTGGCGCCGCGCTATGACCGCTGTTTCTGGAAGTACCGCAACCACGCCAAGGCGCACCGTGCGGTGACGCTGGATGTCGGCCACATCTCGCAGTTGCTGTATCTGTGCGCCACCGAGCGTGGGCTGGCGGCGTTCGTGACGGCGGCCATCAACGATGCTGATGTCGATCGTGCCTTCGGGTTCGATGGCATCGGCCAGAGCGCGATGGCCATCTGTGGCCTGGGCTGGCGAAGCGCCACGCTGGACACGGCGGAATTCGATCCCGCCGGGCGGGTGGCGACGGGCGACGACCGCTGAGCGGCCGCCGCCCCGGCATTCATGCCGCCTCGAAATCGACCAGCACCGCGCCGTCGCCGACCTGGTCACCGGCCTTGGCGCGGTAGCCCTTCACCGTGCCATCGGCCGGTGCCTGCAGGGTGTGCTCCATCTTCATCGCTTCCAGCACCACCAGCGGCGTGCCGCGCTTGACCTCGGTGCCCGCTGCGACCAGCGTGGCGACGATCCTGCCCGGCATCGGTGCCAACAGGCTGCCGGCGTCGGCTGCGGCGTGGTCCGATTCACCCACCGGATCGTGCAGGGTGAAGCGGTGCTGGCCGTCGGCGCCGAACAGGTACAGCTGGTCGCCCTCGCGCAGCGGCTGCAGCGTCCAGCGGCGCTCGCCGAGCTGCACCGTCAGGCCCTGCACATCGGCCGTGCCGATCGCCTGCACCGGCGCTGCGTCATCGCACTGCACACGCCAGCCATCGGCCTGCGCCCACACCTTCAGCGTGTGCCGGCGTTCGCCCTGCTGCAGCGGCAGCACGCGCGGCGCGGGCGCGCCAAGGCGCCAGCCGTCCTGCGCCTGCCACGGCGAATGCGGGTCGCGCGCATCGCTGCCGGCGCGCGCGGTAGTGGCCACGGCGGCAACCGCCGCCAGCAGCCACAGGGCATCGTCGCTGTCGCCGACCACGCTCAATGCCGCCTGTTCGCGTTCGATCAGCGCGGTGTCCAGCTTGGCGTGTGCGAACGAATCGGTGTTCACCAGGCGGCGCAGGAAGCCGGCATTGGTGGTCACGCCCACCACCTGGCAGTCAGCCAGCGCCTGGCTCATGCGGCGCAGCGCGGCGTCGCGGTCGACGTCCCAGACGATCAGCTTGGCGATCATCGGGTCGTAGTACGGGGTGATGCTGTCGCCTTCCTCGACGCCGGTATCCACGCGAACATGGGCGGACGGCGCCGGCAGGCGCAGGCGGCGCAGGGTGCCGGTGGAGGGCAGGAAGCCACGGTCGGCGTCCTCCGCATACAGGCGTGCTTCGATCGCATGGCCGTGGATGGCCAGCTGATCCTGGCGCAGCGGCAGCGGCTGGCCCGAGGCCACGCGCAGCTGCCATTCCACCAGGTCGGTGCCGGTGATGTACTCGGTGACCGGATGCTCGACCTGCAGGCGGGTGTTCATTTCCATGAAGTAGAAATCGCCATCCGGGCCGGCGATGAATTCCACGGTGCCGGCACCCTCATAGCCCACTGCGCGCGCGGCATCGACCGCAGCCTGGCCCATCGCGGCGCGGCGCTCGGCGCTCATGCCCGGCGCGGGTGCTTCTTCCAGCACCTTCTGGTGGCGGCGCTGCACCGAGCAGTCGCGCTCGAACAGATAGACCGCATCACCGTGGCTGTCGCCGAACACCTGTATCTCGATATGGCGCGGGCGCTCGACGTACTTCTCGACCAGCACGTGGTCGTTGCCGAACGCCGAGGCCGCCTCGCGCTGGCAGCTGGCCAGTGCATCGACGAAGTCCTCGCTGCGTTCGACCTTGCGCATGCCCTTGCCACCGCCACCGGCGCTGGCCTTGATCAGTACCGGGTAGCCGATGCCATCGGCCTGCGTGTGCAGGAACTCCGGCGCCTGCTGGTCGCCGTGGTAGCCCGGCGTCAGCGGTACACCGGCCTTGGCCATCAGTGCCTTGGCCGCGCTCTTGTCGCCCATCGCGCGGATGGCGCTGGCCGGCGGCCCGATGAAGGTGATGCCGGCGGCGGCGCAGGCCTCGGCGAAGTCGGCATTCTCGGACAGGAAGCCGTAACCGGGGTGGATCGCCTGCGCGCCGGTCAGGCGTGCGGCATCGAGCAGGGCATCGCCGCGCAGGTAGCTCTCACGCGCGGCGGCCGGGCCGATGTGGATGGCTTCGTCGGCCAGGCGTACGTGGCGCGCCGTGCGGTCGGCATCGGAATACACCGCTACGGTGGCGATGCCGAGGCGGCGGCAGGTGGCGATGACGCGGCAGGCGATTTCGCCGCGGTTGGCGATCAGGACTTTGGTGAACATGGCAACAGGCTCGGTCATGGCACGGGTTACATGCGGAACACGCCGAAGCGCGTCTGCTGCGGGGCGGCGTTGAGGCTGGCCGACAGCGCCAGGGCCAGCACCCGGCGGGTATCGGCCGGATCGATCACGCCGTCATCCCACAGGCGCGCGCTGGCGTAGTACGGGTGGCCCTGCTGCTCGAACTGGTCGCGGATCGGTGCCTTGAACGCGTCTTCCTCCGCCGCCGGCCACTGGCCGCCCTTGGCTTCGATGCCATCGCGCTTGACCGTGGCCAGCACGCTGGCGGCCTGCTCGCCGCCCATCACGCCGATGCGCGCATTCGGCCACATCCACAGGAAGTTCGGCGAGTACGCCCGGCCGCACATGCCATAGTTGCCGGCACCGAACGAGCCCCCGATCACCACGGTGAACTTGGGCACTTTGGCGCAGGCCACCGCCATCACCAGCTTGGCGCCGTCCTTGGCGATGCCGCCCTGTTCGTACTTGCGGCCGACCATGAAGCCGGTGATGTTCTGCAGGAACACCAGCGGGATGTTGCGCTGGGTGCACAGCTCGATGAAGTGCGCGCCCTTCAGCGCCGACTCGGAGAACAGGATGCCGTTGTTGGCGATGATGCCGATCGGGTAGCCGTTCAGATGGGCAAAGCCGGTCACCAGCGTTGCACCGTAGCGCGGCTTGAATTCATCGAATCGCGAGCCATCCACCAGCCGCGCGATCACTTCGCGCACGTCGTAGGGCTTGCGCGTATCGGCCGGGATCACTCCGTACAGTTCGTGTGCCGGCAGCAGCGGTTCTTCCGTTGCCTGCACCGCCATCGCCGGTTCCGGCTTGCGCCAGTTCAACTGCGCGATGATCGCGCGCACCCGCGCCAACGCCTGCAGATCGTTGTCGGCCATGTGGTCGGCCACGCCGGAGATGCGGGTGTGCACGTCGGCACCACCCAGTTCCTCGGCGGTGACAACTTCACCGGTGGCCGCCTTCACCAGCGGCGGGCCGCCGAGGAAGATCGTGCCCTGTTCGCGCACGATCACCGTCTCGTCGCTCATCGCCGGCACATAGGCACCACCGGCGGTGCAGCTGCCCATCACGCAGGCGATCTGCGGAATGCCCTGCGCAGACAGGTTGGCCTGGTTGTAGAAGATGCGGCCGAAATGGTCGCGGTCGGGGAAGACTTCGTCCTGAAGCGGCAGGAACGCGCCACCGGAATCGACCAGGTAGATGCAGGGCAGATGGTTCTGCTCGGCGATCTCCTGTGCGCGCAGGTGCTTCTTCACCGTCATCGGGTAGTAGGTGCCGCCCTTCACCGTGGCATCGTTGGCCACGATCACGCACTCCACGCCGCTCACCCGGCCGATGCCGGCCACCACGCCGGCGGCAGGCACTGCATCGTCGTACATGCCATGCGCGGCCAGGGGCGCGATTTCCAGGAAGGCGCTGCCGGGGTCGAGCAGGGCGTCGATGCGGTCGCGCACCAGCAGCTTGCCGCGCGCGGTGTGCTTGGCGCGCGCCGCCTCGCTGCCACCCAGTGCGGTGCGGGCGAGGGTGGCGTGCAGGTCGTCGACCACGGCCTGCATGGCCGCGCGGTTGCTTTCAAACGTTTCGCTGCCCGGTTGCAGCTGGCTGTTCAGGACGGTCATCGCGTTGGCCTTACAGGGTGCGCTGGAACAGTTCGCGGCCGATCAGCATGCGGCGGATCTCCGAGGTGCCGGCGCCGATTTCATACAGCTTGGCGTCGCGCCACAAGCGGCCGGTCGGATATTCGTTGATGTAGCCGTTGCCACCGAGGATCTGGATCGCCTGGCCGGTCAGCCAGGTGGCCTTCTCGGCGGCGTACAGGATGGCACCGGCGGCGTCCTGGCGGGTGGTGCGGCCCTGGTCGCAGGCGCGCGCCACGGCATAGACATACGCGCGGCAGGCACCCAGGCCCACGTACATGTCGGCGATCTTGGCCTGGATCAGCTGGAAGCTGCCGATCGCTTCACCGAACTGGTGGCGCTCGTGCACGTACGGCATCACCACGTCCATGGCCGCGGCCATCAGGCCCAGCGGGCCACCGGACAGCACCACGCGCTCGTAGTCCAGGCCGGACATCAGCACCCGCACGCCGCCGCCGACCTGGCCCAGCACGTTCTCTTCCGGCACTTCGCAATCCTGGAACACCAGCTCGCAGGTGGGCGAGGAGCGCATGCCCAGCTTGTCCAGCTTCTGCGCGGTGGAGAAACCCTTCATGCCCTTCTCGACCAGGAACGCGGTGATGCCCTTGGCACCAGCTTCCATGTCGGTCTTGGCGTAGACCACCAGCACGTCGGCGTCCGGGCCGTTGGTGATCCACATCTTGTTGCCGTTGAGCACGTAGCGGTCGCCGCGCTTGTCGGCGCGCAGCTTCATCGACACTACGTCCGAACCGGCACCCGGTTCGCTCATCGCCAGTGCACCGACCAGGCTGCCGTTGCACAGGCCGGGCAGGAAGCGCTGCTTCTGTTCTTCGTTGCCGTTCTTGCGCAGCTGGTTCACGCACAGGTTGGAGTGCGCGCCATAGGACAGGCCGATGCCGCCGGATGCGCGCGAGATTTCTTCCATCGCCACCACGTGGGCCAGGTAGCCCATGCCGGTACCACCGTATTCTTCCTCCACGGTGAGGCCAAGCAGGCCCTGTTCGCCCAGCTTCGGCCACAGTGCCAGCGGGAACTGGTTGGTGGCATCGGCCTCGGCGGCCAGCGGTGCGACCTCGGCGGCGGCAAAATGGGCCACGCTCTGGCGCAGCAGGTCGATGTCTTCGCCAAGATCGAAGTTCAGGGATGGCACGTGCATTGTGGTGGCTCCACGACGGGATGGCAGGAAATGGACGCACCCGGCGGGGGAGCGGGCGGCGGTCGGCAGGACCGCCACCCACACGGGCGATGGCCCCAGCGTAGCGGGGTTCGGGTAAGAAGTGAATACGAATTCAAAAATTGAAAATAGAATCAGAACATGGCCTATAAACGCTCTGCATTGATGGAAGAACGCCTGGCGGGCGCCCGTGAACGGATCCTGCTGGCCACCCGCGAGCTGGTCGCCACCGGCGGCTGGCGCAACGCCCCGGTGACCGCCGTGGCGACCCAGGCCGGGGTGTCCACCGGCCTGATCTATCGCCACTTCCCGTCCAAGGCCGAACTGTTCGTGGAAGTCCTCAATGCCGCCGTGGCCCATGAGGTCGCGATCATGGAGCGCATCGCCAGTGGCCCGGAGGTGGCCAGCGAGCGCCTGCGGCTGGCGATCACCGCCTTCGTCCGCCGCGCCCTGGCCGGGCCGGGGCTGGCGCACGCCTTCATCGTCGAACCGGTCGATCCGGACGTGGAAGCCGAGCGCATGCGCGGCCGTCGCGCGTTCGGCGACGTGTTCCTGCGGCTGGTGGAGGAGGGCGTGGCGGCCGGTGAACTGCCGGCGCAGGACGCGCATGTGGCCGCCGCCTGCCTGGTCGGTGCCTTCACCGAGGCGATGGTCGGCCCGACCGCACCCAGCCGCGAAGCGCACCGCGATGAAGATGCGCTGGTCGATGCGATCTGCAGCTTCTGCCTGCGCGCGATCGGTGCCCCCGCAAAACGGTAGCGCCGGCCGCTGGCCGGCTTCTGTTGCCGGGGTCAGATCCCTTTTGCACGGCAAAAGGGATCTGACCCCAGCCCCGGCATGCTGCGTCGCACCAGCAGTGACGCCTGTTGTCGCACGCAAAGCGCGTTCTATACTCGGTCCATCACGCAGTCGCTCAGCCGTGGTCCAACGACTATCAGCCAGGGGTAACGAAGAGTGCGGAATTACGATCTGGAGTTCCTGAAACGTTTCTCCATGGTGATCGCGCTGCTGGCGACCATCACCCTCGGCCTCATCCTCCTTGCCGCCTACATCCACACCCGGATTCCGCCCGAGGTGTCGCCGACCGCGGCCAAGCGTACCCAGCAGCGCATCTCGCCCACCGGCGCGGTCTATGCCGGCAGTACCGGCGCCGCCGCGCAGGCCGCTGCCAAGGCCGCCGCGCTGGCCAAGGCCGCGTCGCAGGTGGCCTACGGTGGCACCAAGGATGGCAAGGTGATCTTCGACAACCTGTGCACTGCCTGCCACACCACCGGCGTGGGCATGGCGCCGACGCTGGACCATTCGCACTGGGACAAGCGCATCGCGCAGGGCAAGGACACCCTCTACAAGCACGCCATCGAGGGCTATACCGGCCCCGACGGCGGCATCATGCCGCCCAAGGGCGGCAACCCCGCCCTGACCGAAGAGCAGATCCACGCCACCGTGGACTGGATGCTGGGCAACCTGAAGTAAGCGGCGCAACGCGCCGCATTCTGTAGAGCCGAGCCCACGCTCGGTTGCTGTCTGCGGCAACCGTGCCGAGGCAGCCGAGCGTGGGCTCGGCTCTACAATCGCCAGGGTTTGCCCGCCAAGGCCAAAACCTCGCCTGCAGGCGGGGTTTCGCATTTCAGGGTTAGTCTGTGCGCCCTCTTCCAAGGAATCGCCCGTCGATGCGCCGCCGCTCCCTCGCCCTTGCCCTGTCCCTGCTGCTGCCGGCCGGCGCCTTCGCCCAGGCCCTGCCACAGGCCGCACCGGTCGCGACGCCCTCCGCCGCGCGCAGCAGCGCCACCGTGGTGCTGACCGCCGCGCGGGCCGACTGGCGTGCGCTGGATGGCCAGCGCGTGCGCATCGCCGCACCGCTCACCCTGGCCGGTACCGATGGCCTGGAGCGCTTCGGCCAGCTCACCGTGGCCTTCGATGGCCGCCTCTGGCAGCCGACCGAAGTGGCCGCGCCAGGTACTGCCGGCTATGAGCAGGTGATGGCCGACAACCAGCGTCGTCGCCTGCTGCTTGACGACGGCAGCGATGCCCGCGATCCGGCCAGCGTGGCCTACCTGCCGGGCAACCCGGTGCTGCGCACCGGCATGCAGCTGCGCAACGTGGAGGGCATCGTGCGCGTGGACGCACAGGGCCGCCCGCGCCTGCAGGTCGAGGGTGTGCTGAAACTGCCGGAACTCAAGCGCCCAGCCGTGCCGGTGGTACCGGGCAGCCTGCATGTGGCCGCCTTCAACCTGGAGAACTTCTTCAACGGTGATGGCCAGGGCGGTGGCTTCCCGACCCTGCGTGGCGCGCGCACCCTGGACGAGCACAAGGCGCAGGTGGCCAAGCTGGTCACCACGGTCAACGCGCTGGGCGCGGATGTCGCGGCGCTGATGGAGCTGGAGAACGATGGCTATGGTCCGCAGTCGGCCATCGCCGAACTGGTCGGTGCGCTCAACCGTGACCGCGGCGCGCAGGGTGACTGGCGCTTCGTCGACGCCGGCACGGGCCCGGGCGACAACCCGATCCGGGTCGGCATCATCTACCGCAGCTCGCGCCTGCAGCCGGTCGGCACGCCGGCCACGCTGACCGGCGGCCCGTTCGTCGAGCACAGCCGCGTACCGCTGGCGCAGGCCTTCCAGGGCAAGCACGGCGCGCCGTTCGTGGTGGTCGCCAACCACTTCAAGTCGAAGGGCTGCCGTGACGCGTCCGGTGCCGATGCCGACCGCAACGACAACCAGGGCTGCTGGAACGCCACCCGCGTGACCTCGGCGCAGCAGCTGCACGCCTGGCTGCAGACCGATCCGACGGGTACCGGTGCCAAGGACGCGGTACTGCTGGGCGATTTCAATGCCTACGCGATGGAGGACCCGATCCGCACCCTGCATGACCTGGGCTGGCAGGACGCGTTCAAGGTGGCCAAGGTCGAGCATCCCTACAGCTACGTCTACAACGGCTACACCGGCCGCCTCGACCACGCGCTGCTGAACCCGGGCATGGCCAAGCGCCTGCGCGGTGCCGCCGAATGGCACAGCAACGCGGATGAGCAGGACGCCAGCGGCTACCAGGGCCGCAACGTGCAGGGCCCGTGGCGCAGCTCCGACCACGACCCGCTGCTGCTGGGTTTCGATAAATAACCCCCCCAAACGCCGGGGTCGGATCCCATTCCAACGGAATGGGCTCTGACCCCAATGCATCGCGGGGTCTGAAACGCAGGGGCCAGAGCCCATTCCGTTGGAATGGGATCCGATCCCAGGCCACGCTCAGCCCCAGGCGATCAACCCGATCGCCAGCACTGCCAGCGCCAGGCCGGCACGGTTCCACTTCGTGGTGACCTCGCCGAAGGCGAACACGCCCACCAGCGCGCCCAGCACCACCACGCCGATGTTCATCCCGGCGAACACGGTGGCCGGGCTCTCTGGCATCGCCTGGTGCGCGTGCACATAGAAAAGAATGTTGCCGCCGTTGAGCAGGCCCAGCAGCGCGCCTGCGCCGAGGTTGCGCCAGGCCAGCCGGTTGCGGCCACTGAAATGTCGCCACAGCTGCAATGCCAGCATCAGCACGAAGGCCACGCTGAAGCTGGCCAGCACCGCCGCCATCGACGGTGTGCCGGACAGCGCCACCTGCTTGAGCAGCACGTCCACCACCGCGAATCCGGCCCATACGCCCAGCAGCCAGCCCCAGCCGCCGGCCGCGGGGGCCACCGCCGGGCCGCGTGGGCGCAGGCTGATCGCCACCATCGCCAGCAGGCCCAGGCCGAGCCCGGCCAGCTTCCACGGTGTGGCGGTCTGGCCGAAGAACAGGAACGCGGCGGTCAATGACAGCAGCAACGACAACCGCTGTGCCACATCGCTGCGGACGATGCCGGCCACCGCCACCGCACGGCCCAGCACCAGGAAGATCGACGGCAGCACCACCGCCAGGGCCAGCAATGACAGCCACGGCGCATGCGGTGCGCGCAGTGCATCCAGCGGCGGCTGCAGCACCACGGCCGTGAGCGTTGCCGCCACCAGATAGTTCCAGGTGACCATCTGCGCGACATCCAGCTGGCGGCGTCCGGCCACCTTCAACAACACCGAAACCAGCACGCTGCAGATCACGGCCAAAGACAGGTAGAGCATGGGGCGGGCACAGGGCAGGGGCGGGGGACGGTATCATGGTGCCATGCACAAGCCCTCGTTCCCCGTCGCCCCCGGCGAAACCGCCTGCCTCGAACTGGACGGCCCGGCCGGCCCGCTGGAAGTGGTCGTCGACCTGCCCAAGGCCGATGTGCCGCTGCAGCCGATCGTGGCCATCGTCTGCCATCCGCTGTCCACCGAGGGCGGCACCCTGCACAACAAGGTGGTCACCATGACCGCCACTACCCTGCGCGAGCTGGGCGTCACCACGGTGCGCTTCAACTTCCGCAGCGTGGGGGGTTCGGCCGGCAGCTTCGATGGCGGCGTGGGCGAGCAGGATGACCTGAAGGCGGTCGCCGCCTGGGTGCGCAGCCAGCGTCCCGACGACCGGCTGTGGCTGGCCGGTTTCAGCTTCGGCTCGTTCGTGTCGCTGAAGGCAGCCGCCGAGCTGCAGCCGGAAGCGCTGATCTCGATCGCGCCGCCGGCCGGCCGCTGGGATTTCGATGGCATCGCGCCGCCGGCCCGCTGGCTGGTGATCCAGGGCGAGCAGGACGAGATCGTCGACCCGCAGGCCGTGTACCAGTGGCTGGACACGCTGGCCTTCCCGCACGAGCTGGTGCGCATGCCCGAGACCAGCCACTTCTTCCACCGCAAGCTGATCGATCTGCGTGGCGCGCTGACCCACGGCGTGAAGCATTGGCTGGGCGCGGCGGCATGAGTGCAACCGAGTTGACCCCGTCGCAGCGGTACGCGGAAGGGGTCGCCCGTGGCGACTGGCAGAACGACCCGGCCCAGCACGCGGCGCTGGCCGAGCTGGACCGCATCCATCTGGGCCTGCTGGACAGCGCCGAGGACGGTTGGCTGGACCGCCTGTCCTCGTTCTGGAAGAAGCCCGAGCCGGTGAAGGGCCTGTACTTCTGGGGCGGCGTCGGCCGCGGCAAGACCTTCCTGGTCGACCTGTTCTACGACGGCCTGCCGATCAAGCAGAAGTACCGCACGCATTTCCACCGTTTCATGCGCAGCGTCCACGAGCGCCTGCGCGAGCACCAGGGCCAGAGCGACCCGCTGGCGAAGATCGCCCAGGAATGGCGCAGCAACCTGCGCGTGCTGGTGCTGGACGAGTTCTTCGTCACCGACATCGGCGATGCGATGCTGCTGGCGCGGCTGCTGGAGCGCCTGTTCGCCGAGGGCGTGACCCTGGTCACCACCTCCAACACCGCGGTGGAGAACCTGTACCTCAACGGCCTGCAGCGCGAGAGCTTCCTGCCGGCCATCGGCCTGCTGCAACGCTTCTGCGTGGAGCTGTATGCGGAAGGTACCGAGGATTACCGGATGCGCGCGCTGACCCGCTCGCCGGTGTACCGCGCGCCATTGGCGGCGGACAGCGATGACTGGCTGGCCACGCGCTGGAACGAGCTGAGCGGGGGCCAGCCGGCCAAGGCCGGCAACATCGAGATCGAAGGCCGCAAGATCCCGGTGCGTGGCCGTGGCAAGAGCATCGCCTGGTTCGATTTCGCCGCGTTGTGCGAAGGCCCACGCGGTCCGTCGGACTACATCGAGATCGCGCACGAGTTCAACACGGTGCTGCTGGGCGGCATTCCCGCTTTCGACCGCTTGAATGAGGATGCGGCACGCCGTTTCGTCAACCTCATCGACGAGCTGTACGACCGCCACGTCAACCTGGTGTGCACCGCCAGCACCTCGCCGATCGAGCTGTATACCGGCCAGCGCCTGCAGGGTGCGTTCGAGCGCACCGCCTCGCGCCTGATCGAAATGCAGAGCGCCGAGTACCTGGGTACCCCGCACCGGGCGTGAGGGCGGTTTACTGTAGAGCCGAGCCCATGCTCGGCTGCTTCTGGATGATGTGCCGGAAAGCAGCCGAGCATGGGCTCGGCTCTACAACAGCACAACGTGGTTACCGCGACGGCGCCACTGCATTCCCACGCGGCTGCTCATCCGGCCCGGCCGACACATGCAGCCCCGAGCCGCTGCCGTGTTCCACCCGCACGCTTTCGCCGCGCTCCAGCAGCCGCAGTGGCTGGCCCTGGTAACGGACCTCCAGCGCGTCATGCGCCGCTGCCAGCGACTGCACCAGCGGGCACAGCGCCATCGCCCTGGCCTCCAGCTGCTGGCTGCGCGCTTCCATGCGGCGGTCGACTTCCGCATCGAGGCGGTCGGCACGGCGCTCCATGGCCCCGGCGCGGCCGGTGAACACCTGCCACAGCACGCTGCGGGTCATCGACGCGGCCATCGTCTCGGCCATCTGGTCGATGTGCGCGTCGAAGCCGTCGCCGAAGGCCTCCTGCTCCCAGTAGCCGCGGCCCAGGCTGTCGTCGATCCAATCCTGCATCTCGCCGCGCATGGCACGCATCTGGCGGTTGCGGGACTTGCCGGTGATGGCTTCGAAGGCGGCGTCCAGCGCATCGAAGGTGGCCCCGGAGACTTCGTGGGCCAGCGCAGTGGCGGCCGGCATCAGCTGGCGCGCACCGGCCTCCATCTGCCGCAGGCGCGCCGCGTCGGCGGTACTGACCGTGACCATCCTGCCGTCCAGGCTCAGCTCGCCGTCGTGGAACACCACTTCATGCGGCGCCTGCGGGCCATGCCGCAGCCAGATGCCGCCACTGTCCACCAGCACGTCATAGTCGGTGTGGATGCCGCACTGGTCCGAACGCAGGTCCGGCCCCTCGGCGGCCAGCACCGGGGGGATGAACAGGGCGGGCAGCAGGGCCAGAGCGGGCAACCGCAGGTGCATCGGACCATCCTTTCCGGAAGCGAACGGCCAGCATCCGCCGCCAGCGCGCGGGCGTCACCGGCCGGAAGTCACCCGTCCACCGGATTCCCACCGGCTGCCCACCACCTATCCACAGGGTTGTCCCTAGCCAGTTTCATCGCTGTCATGTGAAGCTGTCATTGTTCCGTTTCCGCGGTGCGTTGTACCACCGCAAAGACGCCTTTCGGGCTTGACTGCGCAGCCCGATCCGGCAGGTCCGGAGCGTCTGATCAGGGCGCCGATGGCACGATCCTTGCGGCGCAAGGGATTGCCGAATTTCACTACATTTGGCGTTGACGGACCCCATTACCCCCACTATCTTGTGGCTGTCGGTCGCAGCAACCCCAAGTCTAGGGGTTGGCCGCAGTACCCATCCGCGATCGTCAACGGCAGTGGCAGGCGCAGGGTCTCATCCCCTGCGACGCCGTCCTGCCATCCTGGGCTGTCATGTCCCGGGCTGCGTCACCCGATGCATCGAGCACCCCCAATCACGCCAAGAGGACACACGCCGTGAGCACCGAATCCAGCGCCACCATCGAGAAGGAAAGCGAATTCCTGTTGACGTCGCCGCCGACGGCCAACGCGATGAGTGTGACCAAGCGCAATGGGACCACCGAACTGGTGGACCTGAACAAGATCGTGCGTGCGGTGCAGCGTTCCTCCGAAGGCCTGCACGCCGTCGATCCGATGCGCGTGGCCACCCGCACCATTTCCGGCCTGTACAACGGTGCCACCACCCGCGAGCTGGACGAACTGTCCATCCGCACCGCCGCCCTGCTGATCGGTGAAGAGCCCGAGTACGGCCGCCTGGCCGCGCGCCTGCTGGCCAACTACATCGCCAAGGAAGTCTCGGGCCAGGAAATCTACGCCTTCTCGCAGTCGGTCAGCCGTGGCCATGAAGTCGGCCTGATCAACGACCGCCTGCTGAACTTCGTGCAGACCAATGCACGCAAGCTCAACGACGCCATCGACGGCGCGCTGGACCTGAACTTCGATTACTTCGGCCTGCGCACCCTGTACGACCGTTACCTGCTGCGCCACCCGCACACCCGCAAGGTGATCGAGACCCCGCAGCAGTTCTTCCTGCGCATCGCCAGCGCGCTGAGCGAGGACGTGTCCGAGACCCTGGCGCTGTACAAGCGCATGGGCAACCTGGACTACCTGCCGTCCAGCCCGACCCTGTTCAATTCCGGCACCACCCACGAGCAGCTGTCCTCGTGCTTCCTGCTGGACTCGCCGCAGGACTCGCTGGAGTCGATCTATTCCAAGTACGGCGACATTGCCCAGCTGTCGAAGTTCTCCGGCGGCATCGGCGTCAGCTACACCCGCGTGCGTTCGCGTGGTTCGCTGATCAAGTCGACCAACGGCCACTCCAACGGCATCGTGCCGTGGCTGAAGACCATGGATTCGTCCGTGGCCGCGGTGAACCAGGGTGGCAAGCGCAAGGGCGCGGCCTGCGTGTACCTGGAGACCTGGCACGCCGATATCGAGGACTTCCTCGAACTGCGTGACAACACCGGTGACGAAGCCCGTCGTGCGCACAACCTGAATCTGGCCAACTGGGTGCCGGACCTGTTCATGAAGCGTGTCGAGGCCGACCAGGAATGGTCGCTGTTCGATCCGCGCGTCGTGCCGGAGTTCACCGACCTGTTCGGCGAAGCCTTCGAGCAGGCCTACCTGCAGGCCGAAGCCCAGGGCAAGGCCAACCGCACCATCTCCGCGCGCAAGCTGTATGCCCGCATGATGCGTACGCTGGCCGAGACCGGCAATGGCTGGATGACCTTCAAGGACAAGTGCAACCGCGCCAGCAACCAGACCCTGCGCGCCGGCAACGTGATCCACCTGTCCAACCTGTGCACGGAAATCCTGGAAGTCACCTCCAACGATGAAACCGCGGTGTGCAACCTGGGTTCGATCAACCTGGGCAACCACTTCGACGAGCACAACGAGTTCGACTTCGAGAAGCTGGCCGAGACCGTGCGCCTGGCCGTGCGCCAGCTCGACCGCGTCATCGACCTGAACTTCTACCCGATCGAAACCGCCCGCCGCGCCAACCTGCGCTGGCGTCCGGTCGGCCTGGGCTGCATGGGCCTGCAGGACGTGTTCTTCCGCAAGCGCCTGCCGTTCGACAGCGCCGAAGCCCGCGCGCTGTCGAAGAAGATTGCCGAAGCGATCTACTTCCACGCGCTGGAAACCTCCTGCGAGCTGGCCCAGGAACGCGGCAAGCACCCGTCGTTCAACGACACCCGCGCCGCCGGTGGCGAACTGCAGTTCGACGCCTGGAACGTGGTGCCGGAAGACACCGCACGCTGGGATGCCCTGCGCGCCCGCATCAAGGAACACGGCCTGCGCAACTCGCTGATGATCGCGATCGCGCCGACCGCGACCATCGCCTCGATCGCCGGTTGCTACGAGTGCGTCGAGCCGCAGGTGTCCAACCTGTTCAAGCGCGAGACCCTGTCCGGTGACTTCCTGCAGGTCAACCGCTACCTGGTGAATGAACTGAAGAAGCTGGGCCTGTGGACCGCCGACATGCGCGATGCCATCAAGCTCGCCGAAGGCTCCATCGCCGGTGTGGCACAGATTCCGGAAGCGCTGCGCGAGGTCTACCGCACCGCGTGGGAACTGCCGATGCGTTCGCTGATCGACATGGCCGCCGAGCGTGGTGCCTTCATCGACCAGTCGGCCTCGCTCAACCTGTTCATGGAAAGCCCGAACATCGGCGCGATGTCCTCCATGTACATGTATGCCTGGAAGCAGGGCATCAAGACCACCTACTACCTGCGTTCGCGCCCGGCCACCAAGATCGCCAAGACCACGGTCAGCGCTGCGGCCCCGGCCAAGGTGTTCAGCCCGGACGAAGCCATCGCCTGCTCGCTGGAAAACCCGGAAGCCTGCGAAGCCTGCCAGTAACACCGCGCGGTGGGTGCCGGCCGTTGGTCGGCACTCGAAGACCTCGCACCTGTAGAGCCGAGCCATGCTCGGCTGCAGCATGGAAACACCCAGGTAGCGCCGGGCCACGCCCGGCGTTTTGACCCGAGAAGACAAGGAAACACCCATGGCCGACAAGCCCAAGCAGATGCTGCTCGATCCCGGTTTTGAACTGACCCTGCGCCCGATGCGCTACCCGCAGTTCTATGACATGTACCGGAACGCGATCAAGAACACCTGGACGGTGGAAGAGATCAACTTCCAGATCGACATCACCGACCTGCACAGCAAGATGTCGCCGGGTGAGCGTCACCTGATCCACCGCCTTGTCGCGTTCTTCGCCACCGGCGACTCGATCGTGTCCAACAACCTGGTGCTGAACCTGTACCAGCACTTGAATGCGCCCGAAGCGCGCATGTACCTGTCGCGCCAGCTGTACGAAGAAGCGCTGCACGTGCAGTTCTACCTGACCCTGCTCGACAACTACCTGCCGGATCCGGAAGAGCGCGTCAAAGCCTTCGCCGCGGTGGAGAACATCGACTCGATCAAGAAGAAGGCCGACTTCTGCTTCAAGTGGATCGACTCGATCCAGGACCTGAAGCGCATCGAGACCCGTGCCGAGCGCCGCCAGTTCCTGCTCAACCAGATCTGCTTCGCCGCGTGCATCGAAGGCCTGTTCTTCTTCGCCGCGTTTGCCTACGTGTACTACTTCCGTTCGCGCGGCCTGCTGCCGGGCCTGGCCTCGGGCACCAACTGGGTGTTCCGCGACGAGAGCGCGCACATGGAGTTCGCGTTCGAGTCGGTGCGCGTGGTGCGTGAGGAAGAGCCGGACCTGTTCGATGACGAGATGAAGCAGCAGGTCTACGACATGCTGGCCGAAGCCATCGAATGCGAAGTGCAGTTCGCCGAGGACGTGCTGTCCGGCGGCGTTGCCGGCATCTCGACCCGCGACATGCGCCAGTACCTGCAGCATTGTGCCGACCAGCACTTCGCCAAGCTGGGCATGGAAAAGAAGTACAACGTGCGCAACCCGCTGCCGTTCATGGAACTGCAGGATGTGCAGGAGCTGACCAACTTCTTCGAACGCCGCGTTTCGGCCTACCAGGTCGGTGTGCAGGGCGAAGTCGCCTTCGACATGAACTTCTGATCGAAGCGGCCAGGCCTGTCGCAACAGAAAACCCCGGCCAATGCCGGGGTTTTTTGTTGCGCGCGTGGCTTGCGTAGAGTCGAGCGGTTACCGCCGCCCTTCCACCGCCATGCGCACCGCCAGCCCGGCCAGCACCGTGCCCATCAGCCAGCGCTGCACCACCTGCCAGGTGGGGCGTGCGGCCAGGAAGCCGGCGATGCTGCCGGCGGTCAGCGCGATCACGCCGTTCACGCTGACACTGACCAGGATCTGGGTGGAGCCCAGCACGATCGACTGCATCAGCACGCTGCCTTCGCCGTCGGGATGCAGGAACTGCGGCAGCAGCGACAGGTACATCACCGCCACTTTGGGGTTCAGCAGATTGGTCAGGAAGCCCATCGTGAACAACCTGCGCGGGCTGTCCTGCGGCAGGTCGCGCACTGCAAACGGTGAACGGCCGCCGGGCTTCAGCGCCTGCCAGGCCAGGTACAGCAGGTACAGCGCGCCACCGATGCGCAGCGCATCGTAGGCAAACGGCACGGTCATCAGCAGGGCGGTGATGCCCAGCGCCGCGCACAGCATGTAGAACACGAAGCCCAGCGCCACCCCGCCCAGCGAGATCAGCCCCGCGACCGGTCCTTGGCAGATCGAGCGCGAAATGACGTAGATCATGTTCGGCCCAGGGGTGAGCACCATGGCCAGCGAGACCAGTGCAAAGGCCAGGAGGTCGGGAAGTGCAGGCATGGGCGGTCCGGGCAGTGGGCGTGGCGCAGTGTAGCGCCGCCTGCACGGGGCCTGGCTTAAAATTGCCGGACCCCACACCGAAGCACCCCCATGACCCCGATCCCCGAGACCGTGCCGCCCACCGAAGTGCGCATGGCCGAAATCGTCTTCCCCAACCACACCAACCACCTGGGCACCCTGTTCGGTGGCCAGGCATTGGCCTGGATGGACAAGGCCGCCTTCCTGGCCGCCGCTCGCTACTCGCGCCGCACGGTGGTGACCGCGCGCAGCGACCAGGTCGACTTCAAGCTGCCGATCCGCATCGGCCAGATGGTGGAAACCATCGGCCGCATCGTCGAAGTCGGCCGCAGCTCGATGAAAGTCGAGGTGGAACTGGTCGCCGAAGACCTGCACAGCGGCGAGCGCAAGCTGTGCACCCGCGGCCACTTCGTGATGATCGCGCTGGACGAGGAAGGCCACCCGATCGCGGTGCCGCCGCTGCCGGCCGCCTGAGTACGCTGGCTGAACCGGTGCTTGCGGGGGTGCCTTGGCGCCCCCATCTGGCAGCCATGACCCCGCCACTGACCGACTTCATCGACCGCGCCCAGCGCCTGTTCGTGCTGACCGGCGCCGGTTGCAGTACCGCCTCGGGCATTCCCGATTACCGCGATAGCGACGGCCAGTGGAAACGCACCCCACCGGTGACCTACCAGGCGTTCATGGGCGAGGTGGCCACCCGCCAGCGCTACTGGGCGCGCAGCCTGCTGGGCTGGCCGCGCTTCGGCCTGGCCCGGCCCAACGCTACCCACCAGGCCCTGGCCGCACTGGAAAGCCGCGGCAAGCTGCAGCTGCTGCTGACCCAGAATGTGGATGGCCTGCACCAGGGTGCCGGCAGCCACAAGGTGATCGACCTGCATGGCCGCCTGGACCTGGTGCGTTGCATGGGCTGCGAGCGCCGCAGTGGCCGCGAGGATTTCCAGCAGCGCCTGCTGGACGCCAATCCCGGCTGGGATGCGCTGGAGGCTGGCATCGCCCCCGATGGTGATGCCGACCTGGAGACCGATTTCTCCGCCTTCGTGGTGCCCGATTGCCCGTACTGCGGTGGACTGCTGAAGCCGGATGTGGTGTTCTTCGGCGAAAACGTGCCGCGTGAACGCGTGGCGGCGGTGCATGACCACCTGCATCAGGCCGATGCCGTGCTGGTGGTGGGCTCGTCGCTGATGGTCTATTCGGGCTTCCGCTTCGTGCAGGCAGCGGCCCGGGCAGGCTTGCCGGTGGCGGCACTGAACCGTGGCCGCACCCGTGCCGATGACCTGCTGCAGTTCAAGGACGAGCGCGATTGTGCCGAAGCACTGGCCGGTTGGGCTTCGCGCTGAGCCGAGCGTGGGCTCGGCGCTACAAGGGCTGTCGGCTTCTGTAGGGCCGAGCCCACGCTCGGCTGCATGATCGGCTGCGAAACAGCGATCCATCCAGACGGTTGATTCGCAGGCCGTGCGGCGGTGCAATACGTCCCCTCCATCCGCCTGTCCCCTGCATCGCCGTGACCCAGCTGTTTTCGCCGATCTCGTTCGGCCCCCTGACCCTGTCCAACCGCATCGTGATCGCGCCGATGTGCCAGTACTCCGCCGAAGACGGCCGCGCCAGCGACTGGCACGCCATGCACCTGGGCAACCTGGCGCAGTCCGGCGCCGGCCTGCTGATCCTGGAAGCCACCGCGGTCGAGCCGCGCGGCCGCATCAGCTGGGCCGACCTGGGCCTGTGGGATGACGGCACCGAGGCCGCACTGGCGCAGGTGCTGGCCAGCGTCCGCCGCTGGTCGCCGATGCCGCTGGGCATCCAGCTGGGCCATGCCGGCCGCAAGGCTTCGGTGAACCGTCCGTGGGACGGTGGTGGTCAGCTGCCGGCCGATGATGCGCGTGGCTGGGCCACCGTGGCGCCGTCGCCGCTGCCGTTCCATGCTGCCGATCCGGCGCCGCAGGAACTGGACGAGGCCGGCATCGCCGAGGTCATCGCTGCTTTCGCCGCCAGTGCGGTGCGTGCCGAGCGCCTGGGTTTCGAGCTGATCGAGCTGCATGCCGCGCACGGTTACCTGCTGCACCAGTTCCTGTCGCCGCTGAGCAACCGCCGCACCGACGGCTATGGCGGGTCGCTGCCGAACCGCCTGCGCCTGCTGGTGGAGGTGTTCGACGCAGTGCGTGCGGCGGTGTCCGCCAGGATCGCTGTGGGCGTGCGCATTTCTGCCAGCGACTGGGTCGAGGGTGGCTGGGACCTGGTGCAGAGCGAAGCGCTGGCCCAGGTGCTGGATGCGCGCGGCTGCAATTTCCTGCATGTCTCCAGCGGTGGCCTGGACGAGCGCCAGAAGATCACCGTCGGCCCCGGTTACCAGGTGCCGTTCGCCGCGGCGATCAAGGCCAAGGTGCGCATGCCGGTGATCGCGGTGGGCATGATCACCGAACCGGAACAGGCCGAGTCGATCCTGCGCCACCGCCACGCCGATGCCGTGGCCCTGGCGCGCGGCATCCTCTACGACCCGCGCTGGCCGTGGCACGCCGCCGCGGCATTGCGCGACAGCGTGGAAGCGGCGCCGCAGTACCTGCGCTGCGAGCCGCGCGATGCGCGCGGCGTGTTCAAGGCGCGCTGACGCAATCTGTGGGCGCAATGTGACGCTTCAGGATGCAGGTGATCTGCAGGGAGGTTAGGTGCGGCATGAAATGCCACGATGAGCTGGCAATGATCATGGATATCCGCTTATGTGAATGACTTCTCATCGCGCGATGCGCGAGCGCTGCAACGTTGGGCCGCACACAGGAGTGTGCGGCCAATGGAGAAGCATGATGAAGTCCACGATGTTGATGGTTCTGATTTCGGCGATCATTCCGGGGTTGCGGCAGGATTCGGAAGCGGAACGTGTGCTTGTGCGGTCGCTCAATCCAAATCCGGTCGTTGAAGATTATCCGGGATACGCCTGTTCGGGGCGTGCGACCTGCTCAGAGTCCATGCACAGCATCTGCATGTCGAGCTGCTGACCGCATGCTGGCGTGCAGGCTGCTTCTTTGGTGCATGATGCTGCCCACCGGTGCATGGGCAGCATCTGCAATAGACGCCCAGCTGCGAGAGCTCGATCAAGCGATGCTGGCTTCAGGCGCATCGGATCGAGTCGCCAGGCTCGCGAAAGCCTACGCTTCATGGGAGTCCTCGGCGTCGCGGGGTGGCGGCTGCGACAAGCTGAGCGATCCGGACCTTGAGGCTGCGTTTCGCGCCAGCTTCCACGTCTCGATGTACGTTGGAGACGAGGAATGGCTTGGCAAGGTCCGATGCATTCATGCAGAGCTGGGGCGGAGAGGTATTGCCACAGAGGCAACGCACAGGAAGATGCACTCGCTTCTGGTGCAGGTCAGGCATTTTGCCGAGGCCAACAGGCTGCGTGAAGCGGCGGCGCTACGTGTAGACGAACTTCCCGAGATAGAGCGGAACGCGCCCGATCAGCAGGGAACTCTCCACCCTCTTGCGAGTGGAAAGCTGGAATGGCGGCGGTGGAAGTACAAGGAGGGATTGGAAGTGGTCGTCTATGTCAGTCCGGCATGCGCTCCCTCCCGGCGGGCGATGCAGGTGATCTTGAACGAGCCGGAATGGAGATGGATTCGATCCAGCGTGCGCTTTGTCGTGCGCCGATCCCCCGCATGGCCTCAGCTTGGTGTCAGCGAGTGGAACGCACGCAATCCCTCTCATCCCATGTTGCTCCAGGCCGGAACCGAAGGCTGGAAATACCTGGATGTATATGAAACTCCGGTGTTTCATGTTTTCAGTAATGGGCTATGCCAGCGCACCCTGACAGGATGGGCAGACGCCAGCGCTCACCTGATGCGCCTGAAGGGGGACTTCTGACCGGGGAAGGAAACGCCACTCTTCTCAGTGCGTGCCCATGTCGCGACTGATATCCGTCTGTCACACCCGCCAGGCCGGCGCGATGCCGGCCTGCAGGTGCTCGAACAGCGCGCGGATCTTGGCGGTGAAGTCGCGGCGGTCGCTGACGCAGAAATAGACCTCCATCGGTTCCGGGCGCCACCTGCTGTCGGCGCCGAACACCGCCTGCAGGCGCCCATCGTGCAGGTACGGCTCGGCCACGAAGGCGGCCAGCCGGGTGATGCCGGCGCCGGCCGCCGCCAGCGACGCCAGCGCATCGATGTCATCGCAGACCATGCTCGGCGGCAGCGCAGCGTCCACGCGCTGGCCGTCCTTCAGCAGGCCCCAGCGCAGCGGCCGGCCATCGGTGGGGAAGCGGTGCAGCAGCCCGCGATGGCCGCCCAGTTCGGACGGCTCCTGCGGCGTGCCATGGGCTTCCAGGTAGGCAGGCGAGGCGCAGAATACAAACGGAACGCGCGCCAGCTGCCGTGCGACCACGCCGTCTTCCAGCTGCGCGCCGATGCGGATGCTGGCATCCACCGCTTCCGGCCCATGTTGCACGGCACGGTCGGTCAGGCGCAGCTCCAGCTGCAGCTGCGGGTAGCGCTGCTGCAGCGAAGGCAGCAGCGGTGCCAGCACGTGGCGGCCGAAGGCGCTGCTGCTGGCGATGCGCAGCGGCCCGGCCGGCTCGATGTCACCGGAGGTGACCATCGCCTGCGCGCGCGCCAGGTCGGCTTCGATGTGGCGCACCTGCGCCAGGTACAGCGCGCCGGCCTCGCTGAGGGCCAGTTGGCGCGTGCTCCGGTTCAGCAGCCGTACGCCCAGATGCGCCTCCAGCCGGTTGATGTTCTGGCCGACTGCGGTGGCGCTGATGCCAAGGATGCGGGCCGCGGCGGCAATGCTGCCGGTCTCTGCGGTGCGGGTGAAGCTGCGGATCAGTTGCAACAGGTTCATGACCAACCAGCTTGCCACGGGAGGGCCCAAGTATCGCTTGGGACTGAACCAAGCCGTTCGGTTGCATCGGTGACCATCGGTCCATCGCGCACGGCGCTGCCCTACACTCGGGCGATGCGCCCCGATTCCATTCTTACCCTGTCCTGCCCCGACCGCACCGGCATCGTCTACCGCGTGTCCGGCCTGCTGTTCGACCACGGCTGCAACATCCTCGACGCCCAGCAGTTCGGCGACGAGGAGAGCGGCCGTTTCTTCCTGCGTGTCCATTTCGATCGCGATGCCGGCCTGCCGCTGGAGACCGTGCACGCCGCCATGGCCACGCTTGCCGAAGCCTTCGGCATGGACTGGCAGCTGCACGATGGCCGCCGCCGCGCGCGCCTGCTGGTGCTGGTCAGCAAGCAGGGCCATTGCCTCAACGACCTGCTGTTCCGCGCCCACAGCGGCCAACTGAAGGTCGACATCGCAGCGGTGGCCTCCAACCACGCCGACTTCGCGCCGCTGGCCGCGTCCTACCAGGTGCCGTTCCACCACCTGCCGGTGAGCGCCGATACGCGTGCGGTGCAGGAGCAGCAGATCATCGACCTGGTCGAGCGCGAGCGCATCGATCTGGTGGTGCTGGCGCGTTACATGCAGATCCTGTCACCCACGCTGTGCCGCGCGCTGGCCGGCCGTGCGATCAATATCCACCACAGCTTCCTGCCCAGCTTCAAGGGCGCGCAGCCATACCACCAGGCGCACGCGCGCGGGGTCAAGATCATCGGTGCCACTGCGCACTACGTCACCGAGGATCTGGACGAAGGCCCGATCATCGAACAGGACGTGGCCCGCGTGGACCACGCGATGGCCCCGCGCGAGCTGGTGCGGCTGGGCAGCGATACCGAATCGCTGGTGCTGGCGCGCGCCGTTCGCCGCCATGTGGAGCACCGCATCCTGCTCAACGGGCACCGCACGGTGGTGTTCCGCTAGGATCGGGTTGCATCCACCGTCGCACGCCCGATCATCGTCTTTCCCACGCTCCTGTTCGCGGGCCTGGGGCAGGTGGAGCGGACACCGTCGATATGCTCCAGAAGGCCCTGGGGGGTGGGCGACCACATCGGATCCAGGACGAAGTCCACGCCTTCGCGTCGAGCGAGCTTGGCAGCGGGGATGAAGTCGGCATCACCGGCTACCAGGACAATCTGGCGGACTTGTCGTTTGAGAGAAAGTGAAGAGATATCCAGGCCGATGCGCATATCGACGCCCTTCTGTCTGATCTCTGGATGAAGCTCATCGGGCAGAAGCGTGGAAAACGCGCGCTTGCCTTTCAGAAGTGCATCGAGCGTTCGGGAATCGATTGTCCACGAACTGGAGTCCGCGAGATGACCAAGGCGCAGTGCCACCTTTCGCTTCTGCTTCAGGGCCTCGTGCAGGCTGATTCTGAAGCGCGCCTCCGGTGAGCGTGCATAGTCGATGCAGGTTCCCGAGATGGGGTTGTGCATCCGCTTCTGCAGCGGAGGGCAGTCGTAGAAGAAGATCCGGTAGAGATCCCGTCGCTCACCCCCCGACGAGGTCAGGTGCGCGAGCGCCCATCGATGCGCTACTTCTGCGGCACGTTCAGCGTTGCTGGCGTTGTGAGGTTCAATCCGGCGGAATCGCTTAACGAAGTAACCGCCATCGATGAGGATCGCTGTTGGCATGCCCTTGCCCTTTCGATTCCACCCGGTAAAAAGCCCTCGGTTCGGCCGTCCCGCGATCTGTAGGGGGGCGTACTTGGAGGGCTGGATGGGTCCATTGTGTTGCCGTCCGCAGGGGCCTGCAAGCGGCAGAGGCGACAATTTCCGCGTTGGTACCCTGCACCCAGCGACGCAGCGTCCGCCGAGCGGCGGTCGCCCGTCAGGCGATCGCGATCCCCGCCTTGCCCAGTGCTTCGCGCACCATCGTGTCATTGGCTTCGGTTACCGGCCTGGTCAGGTCCCACAGGAACTTCACCCGGAAGCCGGACTTCACCGCGTCCTGTGCGCTCCACAGCACGCAGTAGTCGCGGGCCAGCCCGCACACGTGCACTTCGCGGATGCGGCGCTCATGCAGCCAGCCGGCCAGGCCGGTGGCCGGGCGCTCGCCATCCGGGCCGTGGTTCTCGCGGAAGGCGCTGTACGAATCCACCTGCTGGCGCGTGCCCTTGCGCAGGATCAGGTCGGCCGCGGTCCAGTCCACGCCCGGATGCAGGGCGGCCCCTGCGCTGCCCTGCACGCAGTGGTCGGGCCACAGGGTCTGCGGCTGCGCATGCAGCAGGATGGTCTCGAACGGACGCTGGCCGGCGTGCTGGCTGGCAAACGAGGCATGGTCGGCCGGGTGCCAGTCCTGGGTCGCCACCACGGTGCGGTAGTGGTGCTGCGCCAGCAGTTCGGCAATCGGCGCCACCAGTGCATCACCCTGGTCGCAGGCCAAGGCGCCACCGGGCATGAAGTCCGGCTGCAGGTCGATCACCAGCAGGGCGACATCGGCGGGCAGGGCAGTCATGGCAGTTCCGCTACAACAGAAGGGGCGACCAGCGTGGCCGCCCCATGTTCACACGTCAATCGCCCTGCGGCGTCTCAGCGTCCTGCCCGTAGTACAGCAGGCCGATCCTGATCCGCTCGCGGCCATTCTCGCGGCGATGGCGGTTGGCATCGCGCAGCGAGTACACGCAGCCGCAGTACTCCTGCTGGTAGAACTGCTCGCGCTTGCTGATCTCGATCATGCGGCTGGCACCGCCGCCCTTGCGCCAGTTGTAGTCCCAGTACTGCAGGCCTTCATAGCGCAACGCGGCGCGGATGCCGCAGTCGTTGATCTGCGCCATGTTCTTCCAGCGCGAGATGCCCAGCGAAGAACTGATGGTGTCGTAACCGTGTTCGTGTGCGTACAGCGCCGTGCGCTCGAAGCGCATGTCAAAGCACATGGTGCAGCGGATGCCGCGTTCGGGTTCGTTCTCCATGCCGCGCGCACGGCTGAACCAGTTGTCGGTGTCGTAGTCGCAGTCGATGAACGGAATGCCGTGCTGCTCGGCGAAGCGGATGTTCTCCTGCTTGCGCAATTCGTATTCCTTCACCGGGTGGATGTTGGGGTTGTAGAAGAAGATCGCGTAGTCGATTCCGGAGGCGGTGATCGCCTCCATCACTTCGCCGGAGCAGGGCGCGCAGCACGAATGCAGCAGCAGGCGCTTGCCGTCGGCAGGCAGGGTCAGGGCAGGGCGTTGGAACTCGGTCATCGTCAGGTACCGCATGGACCGCCGGCAACGGCGGTGGCCCATGCATCAGCGCGTGGGAACAGGCCTGGCCGGCTACCGTGAAAAGGACGCGCGCGGCCGTGCTGCCTGCACGCGCAGGACAACGACGGCCCCGGCAACCTCCCCTCGGAGATTCCAGGTCGGATCAGGGGACGGTCGTGTCCCCTGGCCGGGGCCGGTATTCGGGCTGATGGACACGGGCCGCAGCCCACCTACTACCTGCCGCTTCCCAGGCGCGAGCCCAGTGCTGTTGGCAGATTCGTTTCCATTCACCGCTGCGGGGCAGCTCCGGAATGGGCGCGCGAGGCGCCTTCACCGGATTCCCGTTTAAATCCCTGCCGCCATCCAGCCACGGCAGGGATACCTTCGGCGTGTGCAAAGTGGACCTGTTGGCGGCGCGGGTCAAGAGCGCAGGGGTCAGAGCCCGTTGTGGGGCGTCAGGATCCGACCCCAGCGGAAGGAAGGGGTCGGATCCTGACGCCACGCAGCGGGCTCTGACCCCGGTCGGGATGCACCTTCAGCGCCCCGTAGCGGCCCGGGCCCGGATGTCATCCATCCGCTGATCGTGCAGCAGGCGGCCGTTCTCCCACACGGTCACCATCGCGTCCTCGAAGCCGGCCGGCAGCGTTTCGTCACCGCCGGGAGGCAGCGCCACCGTATGCAGGCTGCCGTCATCCAGGCGCCGCAGCAGGCGCATGCGGCCGCGCTTGCTGGTCTTGCCGGCATCGGTGACCGGATCCTTGTAGACGTCGATCCACTCACCGTCGATCCTCGCCGCCGAACACTTCAGTGCGAACTTCTGCGTATCGCGGTCCAGCCGCTGCAGCAGGGCGCCGCCCATGCCGAAGGCCACATTGTCGGCGGCATAGCCGTCGTTGGTGATGCGCTGCAGGATGGCGCGGATCGTATCCGGGTTGATGCCATCGCCCTGGATCACCCGCACGTGGTTGAGCACGCGGTAGCCCTTGCCGTTGATCGTGTGGCCGAAGGCTTCATCCAGCCGGCGCAGGCTTTCGGCCACCACCTCCACCGGGTCGCCCGAGTCGGGGCGGATGACCAGGGTGGCGCCCGAGGCGATCACTTCATCGCGCAGGGTGGTACCCCAGTGCTCGCTGATGGCCCGGTAGATGTCATAGCTGTCCGACACCACCGCTACGATCGCACCGGGCCTGCCGAACTGGCGCAGCATGTTGCGGTAGGCATCCACCTCGCGCTCGCGGCCCCAGCTGGTGATGGTGCTGTGCTCGGCGGCGGGAATCGAATAGCCGGCCATCGGTGCGTGATAGTGCGCGCGGGCCAGGCACAGGGCCGATACGGTATCGGTGCCGAGGAAGTTGACCAGGTGCGCGGCACCGCCCAGCGCGGCCGATTCCAGGCTCGATACACCGCGCGCGCCGAAGTCGTGCAGCTTGAACGGCAGCTGCCCCTGCGGATCGTCGCTGGTCTGCTGCAGGAACGCTGCAATGGTCTGCCGTGCATGCCAGCTGATGGTGGCCACGGTGACCGGGTACCACACGCGCAGCAGCAGCGTCTCCAGGTACGACGGTACCCAGAACGCGGCCAGATCGGTCGATTCAATGGTCATCAGTGCCTGCTGGGTGGGCACCACGCTGCCCTCGGGCACGGCACGGACGCGCACCGGCAGATGGCCGCCAAGCCGGTCGACGATATCGCGCCAGCCGGCCTCGTTGAACGGTTCGCCATGGGCGGCGAACAGCGCGGCGGCGTCGTCGATGTCGGCGTGGGTGACCGGCCTTGCCAGGGCGTCCTTGAGGATCGCCTGCAGGCCGAAGAACACCGTGCGATCGTGCAGGCCGCCACGTGATTCCACGTAGAAGAACGTGGCATCGGTACCCGGTGGGTACTGCAGCCAATGGCTGGCCTTGTAGCTGTCGGTGTTGAGGAGAAGATTATCGAGGTAGTGCATGACGGAAGCTCCTTCGCGTCGAGTGGCACCGGCGGTCTATCCGCCGGTGGGAAAGCCGGGCCTGTCAGCCGCGGCCGAGGAAATACTCCAGGATGTGCAGGTGGTCTTCGAACAGCTGCGGGCCCATGTCCAACGCTTCACTCACCGGTATCCAGCGCGCCTTGTCGGCGTCGTCGCCGCCGCGCACCGGCGGCAGTTCGCCGGCCGGGAATTCGAAGTGGAAACCGTGGGTGATGGTGCGGCCGCGCTGGCTGCGGTCGGGGTGGTCGAAGACCTGCTGGCCCTTCAGCGAACCCTTCAACACCGGAAGCGGAATCTTCAGCCGGGTTTCCTCGCGCAGTTCGCGCAGGCAGCTGTCGAGCAGGCTCTGCTCCTGGCCGACGAAGCCGCCGGGCAGCGCCCACAGCCCCTTGCCGGGTTCCGAACGGCGCCGCACCAGCAGCACGTGGCCCGAATGCACCACCACCGCATCGGTGGTGACGAAGGTAGGCGCGTAGGGCGCGTCCTTCCAGGCTGCCTTGTACTGTTCGATGAAGCGGTACTCGGCCACCAGCTGGCCATACGCCGGCGCGCTCCTGCGGAACGCTTCGAGCATGTCGTACACCGGCGCCGGCACGTTGCCACGCAGCATCAACAGCGCGCCGTGGAAATCGACGTCGCCGGCCTCGAACAGGTAGCGCCGCAGCTCGGTGGCCGACAGGGTGGCGGTGTGTTGCACGTCCACCAGCGGCCACTGCGGGAATTCACGCAGGTAGTAGCTGGACGCGTCCTTGTCCATGCCGATCAGGCCCACCTTCGCATCGGCGGCGGCGCCGTCGTTGCGCAGCGCTTCGGCCACCTGGCGCTGCACGTTGGCGATCCACTGCGCTTCGTTGTACAGGTGGTCACGCAGCGGCCGGATCAGCAGGCGGTCGGTGTGGCCATCGAGGGCAGCCTGGATCATCACGGCGCGTTCGGCCACGGTCCAGGGATTGCGGAGGCTGCGGGGAGTATCGGCAGAACCGACCAGGAAGATCAGCTTGCGGGCCCGGCTCAGGGCCAGGCGGGCAACGGCGGCGTGGCCGTTGTGGAAGGGCTCGAATCGCCCGATGAAGACGAGATAGTCGAATTCCATGAGAATCCCTCATGTCGTTGTGGCAGCCGCGGGTCTGTCCCTTGGCTTGCTGCAGATGCTACGCCGATGGCGGGGCCGGTCAAGCCTGCAGGCATGCCATCGGCTGAACGCCGTAGCTTCCTGCCGGGACTGCGCTGTTGTTCTCAGGCCCTGAGAAGCCTCTGCGCCATACTGGCACCCACGCGGCGGACGGCATGCTCGGGGGCAAGACAATGGCGGACAAGTACTGCGATCTGGTCATGAAAGGCGGCATCACCAGCGGCATCGTGTACCCCAATGCGGTACTGGCGCTGGCGCGCGAGTATCGGTTCAAGAGCATCGGTGGCACCTCGGCCGGCGCCATCGCCGCCGCCGTGGCGGCTGCGGCGGCCTGCGGTGATCGCCGCCAGCAGGCCGGCGCGCACCTGCCTGGCGATGCCGGCTATGGCGGGTTGTCGGCGGTATCGGCGCAGCTGTCGCGGCGCGGCTTCATCTACAGCCTGTTCCAACCGGCGCGGGGCGCGCGCGCCGCCTATCGGCTGCTGGTAGTGCTGACCGGCAATGCCAGCCTGCCGCACAAGCTGCTGTGCCTGGCCGTTGCCGTGTTCGAGATCGCGCCGCTGGAAGTGCTGGTGTCGCTGGCGCTGCTGCTCGGCCTGGGCTGGTGGGGCGGTGGCTGGAGCGGTGTGGCCGCCACGCTGCTGCCATCACTGCTGTGCGCGTACGGTGCCGGCGTAGCCGGTGCTGCGCTGCGCGTGGCGCGGGTGGCGCGGCGCAACCTGCTGGGCCTGTGCAGCGGCCTGGGCCACGATGCACGCACACCGGCACTGACCGAGTGGTTGCATGAATGCCTGCAGCAGCTGTCCGGCAAGCCACTGGATGCACCGCTGACCTTCGCCGACCTGCACGATGCGCCGCGCTATGCCGGAGAGCCGGACAGCCCGCATGCGATCAGCCTGCAGATGATCACCACCTGCGTGTCGCACAACGAGCCACGCACCCTGCCGCTTGGCGGCGCGCAGTTCTGGTTCCTGCGCGAGGAGTTCGAGCAGCTGTTCCCCGCCAGCGTGGTGCAGTGGCTGGTGAAGCAGGCCGGCCCGCCGCTGGAGGTGGAAGGGCGGCAGTACTACCACCTGCCGCAGGGCCCGAAGCTGCCAGTGCTGGTGGCCACGCGCATGAGCCTGAGCTTCCCGCTGCTGATCAGCGCGGTGCCACTGCATGAGCCCTCGCGGCGCGAGCGTCGCTGCGAACCCACCGCGCCCGCAGCCGACCAGGAGCACAACGTCGCCGACAGCATGGAAGGGCTGACCAGTGCCGGGCAGGCCTGCGGCCCGGTGATCACCGCGTTCCGCATCTGCTGGTTCTCCGACGGCGGCATCAGCAGCAACTTCCCGATCCACCTGTTCGACGCCGCGCTGCCGCGCTGGCCGACCTTCGCCATCAATCTGGTCTATCCGCAGCACGCCGAAGATGTCAGCCACGGCAGCAGTGGCCGCCAGGCGCTGGAACATGCCGTATTCCTGCCCACCGAGAACCGCCACGGCTGGCAGCGGACCTACCAGTCGATCGCCACACCGTTGGCGGCCGCCGAGCTGGGCCGCTTCCTGTTCGCGGTGGTGGCGACCATGCAGAACTGGCGCGATCTGCTGCAGGCGCGCGCGCCGGGTTACCGCGACCGCATCGTGCACGTCAGCCTGCAGGGCGACGAAGGTGGCATGAACCTGGACATGCCGCAGGAGGTGCTGACCCGCATCGCCGACAAGGGCAGCCTGGCCGGTGCGCGCTTCTGTTCGTTCTCGTTCGAGAACCACTACTGGATCCGCTGGCGCAACCTGGCCTCGGCCTACCAGCGCTACACGCTGGAAGTAGCGCGTACCGACGACCCGGCGCAGCAGGTGCTGGCCTACCGCGCGGCGTACTCGATGGTTGCCCGCGGTGAACCGGCACCGCCGTCGTACAAGCTGGGCTCGGAAGACAAGCGGCTCGCCTCGCAGCAGCTGTGGGGCTTGATGGTCGAGCAGGGACGCACCTGGGAGGACCTCGGCCCGGACCTTACCGACGGTGCACCGCGCCCGCTACCGCAGATGAAGGTGACGCCGATCTACTGATCGCCGTACGGCAACGCCTCGCCCTGTCCGTCCTGGTGGGTGCCGACCCTGGTCGGCACGATGTTTCCGGACATCACCGCCAGGGCGCTACCACCGCGTCACCCTGCAATGGCGCATACAACGGCAGCGCCAGCTCCTGCTTCACCCAGCCGGGATTGAGTGCACGCAACCCCGCCAGGTACTCGCGGGCCAGTGCGGCATCGCCCTGGCGCATGGCCAGGCGCGCGGCGCGTGCCCAGGTGCGGTCCCAGCCATGGGCCAGCGACAGCGACGTCGCCAATGCAGCGCGCGCACCTGCCACATCGCCGTTCTCCCAACGCTGCTCGGCGTCGATGATCGCGGCATTGGACAGGCGCATGTCGTACAACTGGCGCAGGCGTGCAACCGCATGCGGATCGGCATCCACGCGCAGGTCGGTGTCCTGCCAGTCGCCGCCGGGCGTGCGCACCAGCAACGCCGCCGACCATTGCCCACTGCGCTGCCCGCCCGCCGCCTGCCCGGCTTCCAGCGCGGCCAGCAGGCGGGCGGCCAGTTCGCCGCGGGTAGTGGCGAAAGTCCGCTGCATGGCGGCCAGCACCTCCGGCCCGGCCAGGCCGTTGCCCTGCACGCTCACCTTGCCCTCGCCCTGCGCACCGGCCCAGTCGGCCTGCTGTGCGGTGGCGCCGGTGTACTGCGCATTGCCGCCACGTGCGCTGACCAGCCCGACCTGGCGTTCGGCGATCGTGGTGCCGTCGAAGTCGCCGTCCTCATCCAGCAACTGCTTGAGCACCTGGGCAGGAGTGCGTCCCTTGGCCATCAGCTCCAGGCCCTTCGACCCATAGGTCGGGTTGGTCTCGAACTGGCTGGCGACCGCGCCCACCTTCGCCTGCGCCCACGGTACGCCCACGCCCCCGACCGCCAGATTGTGCGTGGCCACCGCCACCCCGCAGTCGCCGGCCTCGTTGCAGGCGGCGATGGAAAACGTTGCCCATGCCGGCGTAGCGACGGCAGCGAGCAGTAGAGCCAGGCAGGGACGCAGCAGGGACATGGCCATCTCCAGGGCGGGCATTGCAATGGGATGCAGCCTACGCGCGAAAGGTTTAGTAGATCCACGCCACGCGTGGATGAATCTCCATCGGAATCGAATATCTCGGCGATTCAACGAAGAGCAGCCGAGCATGGGCTCGGCTCTACACCAGACCGCGATGGAACGTTGCCGATGCCGGCGTAGCGACGGCAGCGAGCAGTAGAGCCAGGCAGGGACGCAACAGGGACATGGCCATCTCCAGGGCGGGCATTGCAATGGGATGCAGCCTACGCGCGAAAGGTTTAGTAGATCCACGCCACGCGTGGATGAATCTCCATCGGAATCGAATATCTCGGCGATTCAACGAAGAGCAGCCGAGCATGGGCTCGGCTCTACACCAGACCGCGATGGAACGTTGCCGATGCCGGCGTAGCGACGGCAGCGAGCAGTAGAGCCAGGCAGGGACGCAACAGGGACATGGCCATCTCCAGGGCGGGCATTGCAATGGGATGCAGCCTACGCGCGAAAGGTTTAGTAGATCCACGCCACGCGTGGATGAATCTCCATCGGAATCGAATATCTCGGCGATTCAACGAAGAGCAGCCGAGCATGGGCTCGGCTCTACACCAGACCGCGAGGGGAGGTGCAGGGCGCAGCCCTGCCGCCCCCCCTTACCGCCCCGGCAACTGCGCGAACGCGCGCTGCATGCAGTCCTCGCGCGGGCACACCCGGCAACCCGGGCCGATCGACACCGAATTGCCCGGGCTCTGCACATCCAGCCCTAGCGAATACACCAGCCGTTCGGCATGCTGCAGATCGCAGCCCAGTGCCACCGCGAAGGTCTTGCGTGGCTGGCCATGGCCGACCGGACCACTGCTGACCTGCCGCGCCAGCCAGAAATGGCGGCGCCCGTCGGGCATGCGCGCCGTCTGCGTAAGGATGCGCCCGGGCTGGTTGAACGCCTCGTAGACGATCCACAGCGGGCACGACCCGCCCACCTGCGAGAAGTGGAAATCGGTGGCCGAATGGCGCTTGGATACATTGCCGGCACGGTCCACGCGGATGAAGAAGAACGGCAGGCCAGGCGCGCTGCGCCGTGCCAGCGTGCTCAGCCGGTGGCAGACCGCCTCGAAGCCGACGCCGAACTGATGCGCCAGCAGCTCGATGTCATAGTTGCTGGCCTCGGCCGCACGCAGGAAACGCATGTACGGCATCACCAGCGCCCCGGCAAAGTAATTCGACAGGCCGATGCGGGCCTGCGCGATGCGCGCGTCATCGGTGAACCCGGCGCGCGCCACCACTGCATCGATCTGCGCCAGGTACCCGTGCAGGGCCAGTTCGGCGGCCATCTGGAACGCCTGCTGGCCCGGTTCCAGATAATCGGGCAGCCATAGCCGACGTGTGCCGGCGTCGAACTGGCGTTTCTCGCGCCCGGCCTGCAACGCGGCCACTTCCACCAGCACGCCGTGGCGGTCGGCCAGCAGCTGGCGCAGGCGCGGTGCCACATGCCCGGGCGACAGCCCCCACTCGGCGAACAGGTGCTCGGCCAGCTCGTCCAGCTCGGGAATGTGGTTGTGCATGCGGTTGAAGAACTCACGCACCTGGTCACCGGCCGGCAGGGTGCTGCCAGCGCCGGGTTCGCCCAGCTGGAATTCCAGTGCGGCGGCATGCTCGCGCAGCGCCAGGTGGCGGCGGTGCAGGTCCAGCAGCGCGCGGCTGACCTGCGGCAGGTTGCCCGCCAGGGCACGCAGTTCGGTCGCGCTGACCTCGGCCAGGCCCAGGTCGCGCAGGGTTTCGCCCAGCGCTTCCTGCAGCGCGGCGGGCTCATCTTCGTCGAACAGCGCAGAAACATCGCCGAGCACCTGGCCCAGCTTTTTCTGCACCGCAGGGGTCAGGGGGCGCTTGTTGCGCTCGATCTGGTTCAGGTAGCTGGCCGACAGCCCCAGCGCCCGCGCCAGGTCCGCCTGGCTGTAGCCGCGCTGTTCGCGCAGCCGCAGCAGGCGCAGGCCGAGTTGCCGCTGGGGAGCTGAATAATTCACAAAATTAACAGGAATCGTGGGGCGCGTTGGCCAGATTAAGCGGATTCAGCGCGGAAATCGAGGTGGGTGCTGTGAATAATGCCAAGCATCTTTCGCACCCTGTGGGATTGTCGTCATGACTGTTGCAGCGCCCCGTATCCGCATGCTGATCGATGGCCAGTTCGTTGAATCGGCTACTTCCCATTGGCAGGACGTGATCAATCCGGCCACCCAGGACGTGCTGGCCAAGGTGCCGTTCGCCACCACCGGCGAAGTGGACGCCGCCGTCGCCGCCGCCAAGGAAGCCTTCAAGACCTGGCGCAAGACCCCGATCGGCACCCGCGCGCGCATCTTCCTGAAGTACCAGCAGTTGATCCGCGAGAACATGAGCGAGCTGGCCCACATCCTGACCGCCGAACAGGGCAAGACCCTGCCGGATGCGGAAGGCGATGTGTTCCGCGGGCTGGAAGTGGTCGAGCATGCGGCCGCCATCGGCAACCTGCAGCTGGGCGAGCTGGCCAACAACGTGGCCACGGGCGTGGACACCTACTCGATCATGCAGCCGCTGGGCGTGTGCGCCGGCATCACCCCGTTCAACTTCCCGGCGATGATCCCGCTGTGGATGTTCCCGATGGCGATTGCCACGGGCAACACCTTCATCCTCAAGCCGTCCGAGCAGGACCCGATGGTCACCATGCGCCTGGTCGAGCTGGCCCTGGAAGCGGGCATTCCGAAGGGCGTGCTGAACGTTGTCCACGGTGGCGAAGAAGTGGTCAACGCCATCTGCGACCACCCGGACATCAAGGCCGTGTCGTTCGTCGGTTCCACCCGCGTCGGCACCCACGTCTACAACCGCGCCTCGCTGGCCGGCAAGCGCGTGCAGTGCATGATGGGCGCCAAGAACCACGCCGTGGTGCTGCCGGACGCCAACAAGGAACAGACCCTCAACGCGATGGTCGGTGCCGCCTTCGGTGCCGCGGGCCAGCGCTGCATGGCCGCTTCCACGCTGGTGCTGGTCGGTGAAGCGCGCAACTGGGTGCCGGACCTGGTGGCCAAGGCCCAGACCCTGAAGGTCAGCGCCGGCACCGTGTCCGGCACCGACGTCGGGCCGGTCATTTCCTGCAGTGCCCGCGAGCGCGTGGAAGGCCTGATCGCCTCGGGCGTGGAGCAGGGCGCCAGGCTGGTGCTCGATGGCCGCAAGCCGCAGGTGGATGGTTTCGAGAAGGGCAACTTCGTCGGCCCGACCATCTTTGCCGGTGTCACCACCGACATGCGCATCTACCAGGAAGAAATCTTCGGGCCGGTGCTGGTCATCCTCGAAGCAGAAACGCTGGAAGACGCCATCGCGATGGTCAACAGCAACCCGAACGGCAACGGCACCGCACTGTTCACCCAGTCCGGCGCCGCCGCGCGCAAGTTCCAGGAAGACATCGACGTCGGCCAGGTCGGCATCAACGTGCCGATCCCGGTGCCGGTGCCGCTGTTCTCGTTCACCGGTTCGCGCGCCTCCAAGCTGGGCGACCTGGGCCCGTACGGCAAGCAGGTGGTGCTGTTCTACACCCAGACCAAGACCGTCACCGCACGCTGGTTCGATGACGAAACGCTGAGCCACGGCGTCAACACCACGATCAGCCTGAAGTAACGGCAGGAGCAGCCATGAGCCACTCGATGACGACGGAACTGGAAGAAGCGCAGCAGGCGTACCGCGAGGCTGCGCGCGACTTCGCACAGGCCGAACTGGCGCCGCACGCCGCGCGATGGGATGCGGAGGGCATCTTTCCGCGCGAGGCGATCGCCAAGGCCGGTGAACTGGGCTTCTGCGGTCTGTACATGGACCCGGAAGTGGGCGGCAGCGGCTTGAGCCGACTGGACGCCGCCGTCGTCATCGAGGAGCTCGCCAATGTCGATCCATCGACCGCGGCCTACATCAGCATCCACAACATGGCCTCGTGGATGGTATCCAAGTGGGGCCAGCCGGCATTGCGCGATGCGTGGGGCCAGGACCTGGCCGCCGGCCTCAAACTGGCCTCGTACTGCCTGACCGAGCCGGGTGCCGGTTCCGATGCGGCCTCGCTGAAGACCACCGCCGTGCGCGATGGTGACTTCTACGTGCTGAACGGCTCCAAGGCCTTCATTTCCGGCGCCGGTGCCACCGAGCTGCTGGTGGTGATGGCGCGTACCGGCGGTGCCGGTGCAGGTGGCGTCAGCGCCATTGCAGTGCCGTCAGACCTGCCGGGCATCAGCTTCGGCCGCAAGGAAGAGAAGATGGGCTGGAACAGCCAGCCCACCCGCGGCATCACCTTCGAGAACGTCCGCGTGCCGGTCAGCCACCTTCTGGGAGAGGAAGGCGGCGGCTTCAAGCTGGCGATGAAGGGCCTGGATGGCGGCCGCATCAACATCGCCGCCTGCTCGCTGGGTGCCGCGCAGGGTGCGCTGGATGCTGCACGCCGCTACATGGGCGAGCGCCGCCAGTTCGGCAAGGCGCTGGCCGAGTTCCAGGCGCTGCAGTTCAAGCTGGCCGACATGGTTACCCAGCTGGTGGCCGCACGGCAGATGGTGCACACCGCCGCACGCAAGCTCGATGCCGGTGCCAGTGATGCCAACGTGTGGTGCGCGATGGCCAAGCGCTTCGCCACCGATGCTGGCTTCAACGTCTGCAATGAAGCGCTGCAGATCCATGGTGGCTACGGCTACATCCGCGAGTACCCGATCGAGCGCCTGCTGCGTGACTGCCGCGTGCACCAGATCCTGGAAGGCACCAACGAGATCATGCGGGTGATCGTTGCCCGTCACCTGCTCAACACCGAAGAGGAACTGCGATGAAGGATTGGCGTACCCAGGAGCACGTGGGCCTGAAGGTCGAGGTTGATGGCCACACCGCCGTGGTCACCCTGAACAACCCGCCGGCGCATACCTGGACCGTGCACAGCCTGTCGGCGCTGCGCGACCTGGTCGGTGCGCTCAACGCGGACCGCGACATCTACGCGCTGGTGATCACCGGTGACGGCGAGAAGTTCTTCTCCGCCGGTGCCGATCTCAATCAGTTCGCCTCCGGCGACAAGGCTGCCGCACGCGAAGCCGCGCGCCGCTTCGGTGAAGCCTTCGAAGCGCTGTCGGCATTCCGTGGCGTGTCGATCGCCGCGATCAATGGCTACGCCATGGGCGGTGGCCTGGAATGCGCGTTGGCCTGTGACCTGCGCATCATCGAAGACCACGCCCAGGTCGCGCTGCCGGAGGCCACTGTCGGCCTGCTGCCGTGCGCCGGTGGTACCCAGAACCTGCCGCGCCTGGTCGGCGAGGGCTGGGCCAAGCGCATGATCCTGCTGGGTGAGCGCATCAACGCCGAGACCGCACTGCGCATCGGCCTGGCCGAGGAAAAGGTCGGCAAGGGCGAAGCCAAGGCACTGGCACTTGAGTGGGCGAAGAAGGCCGGCAAGCAGAGCCCGACCAGCATCGCCGCCTGCAAGACCCTGGTGCAGTCCACCCGCACCGGTACCCACGCGTCGGCGCTGGTGGCTGAACGCGAAGCGTTTGTCGACCTGTTCGACACCGCCGACCAGGTTGAGGGTGTGACTGCCTTCCTGGAAAAGCGCGCCGCGCAGTGGAAGAACGCATGAGCACCGACACCGTTGCCGACGACGCACCGGTGCTGTTTGAAGAGCGCGCAGCCGGCAATGGCGCGCGCATCGGCATCGCCACGCTCAATGCGCCGCGTACGCTCAACGGCTTCTCGCTGCCGATGGCGCACCTGCTGCTGAAACAGTTGAATGCCTGGGCCGACGACGACGGCATCGCCATGGTGGTGCTGCAGGGTGCTGGCGAAAAGGCGTTCTGCGCCGGTGGCGATCTGCACAGCCTGTACCAGAGCATGGTCGCCTTCCGCGAGGCCGGCCGCAGTGACATCCGCGAGAACGACTACGCGGCCGAGTTCTTCGACGTCGAGTACCGCGTCGACTACCTCATCCACACCTACGCCAAGCCGATCCTGTGCTGGGGCCATGGCATCGTGATGGGCGGCGGCATCGGCCTGATGTCCGGCGCCAGCCATCGCGTGGTCAGCGAGCGCTCCAAGCTGGCCTTCCCGGAGATCACCGTCGGCCTGTTCCCCGATGTCGGTGGCAGCTGGCTGCTGCCGCGCGTGCCGGGCAAAGGTGGCCTGTTCCTGGCCCTGACCGGCGCGCTGCTCAATCCGGGCGACGCGATCTACGCCGGTCTGGCTGATGTGCACGTGGCCGAGGAACGCCGCAGCGCGGTGTTCGATGCGCTGCTGCAGGTGGCCTGGTCGCGCGATCCTGCACACAACCACGAACGCCTGACCCATCTGCTGCAGTCGCATGCCAGCGACGCCGCCACCGGCCCGCTGCTGGCCAATGCGGCGCAGGTTGATGCGTTGTGCGAAGGCGATGACCTGCAGGCCATCGTTGCGCGCATTGCCGGTCTGCAGACCGACGATGCCTGGTTGCAGGCGGCACAGAAGACCCTCGCCGCCGGTGCACCGGGTTCGGCACGATTGTCGTACGAACTGCAGCGTCGCAGTGCCGGGCAGGACCTGGCTGCGATCTATCGCCTGGAGTACATCGTCGCCCTGCATTGCGCCGCCCACGGTGATTTCACCGAAGGCATCCGCGCGCTGCTGATCGACAAGGACCGCAATCCGCAGTGGAAGCCGGCCACCCTGGCCGACGCCACCGGCGCGTGGGCCGACACTTTCTTCGCTTCCCCCTGGGCCGATGCCGCGCACCCGCTGGCCGACCTGGGCACTCCCCTTGTTGAAAGGAGCCTTGCATGAGCCGCATTGCATTCATCGGGTTGGGCAACATGGGTGGCCCGATGGCCGCCAATCTGGTCAAGAACGGCCACACCGTGCGCGTGTTCGATCTGGTCCCGGCCGCGGTGCAGGCCGCCGTCGATGCCGGTGCCAGCGCGGCCGCATCGGCGCGCGAAACCCTCGCCGATGCCGAGGTCGTGATCTCGATGCTGCCGGCCAGCCGCCACGTCGAAGGCGTGTACCTGGGCGACGACGGCATCCTCGCCGCGATCCCGGCCGGTGCGCTGGTCATCGACTGCAGCACGATCGCGCCGGCCAGCGCCCGCAAGGTCTCGGAAGCGGCCGCCGCGCGTGGCCTGCAGATGATCGACGCGCCGGTATCCGGCGGTACCGCCGGTGCCCAGGCCGGCACCCTGACCTTCATCGTCGGTGGCGAAGAGGATGCGCTGGAACGCGCACGTCCGGTGCTGCAGGCGATGGGCAGGAACATCTTCCACGTCGGCGCCAGCGGTGCCGGCCAGGTTGCCAAGCTGTGCAACAACATGGCGCTGGGCGTGATCATGGCGGTGACCGGCGAAGCCATCGCCCTCGGCGTGGCGCACGGGCTGGACCCGAAGGTGCTGTCGCAGATGATGGCGGTCAGTACCGGCCGCAGCTGGGCCACCGAAGTGTGCAACCCGTGGCCGGGCGTGCTGGAAAACGCGCCGGCCTCGCGCGGCTACAGTGGTGGCTTCGGCAGCGATCTGATGCTGAAGGACATGGGCCTGGCCGTGGAAGCGGCGATGAGTGTCGGCGCCTCGATTCCGCTGGGCGAAGTGGCCCGCAACCTGTACTCGATGAACCACCAGGCCGGCCGCGGCAAGCTGGACTTCTCCAGCGTCGTGCAGCTCATCACGAGCGAGAAGTGACCTGGTAGTGCCGGCCGCTGGCCGGCAACCTCATGCCCCCGTGCGGGACAACGAAGGTGGGATGGGCGGATGTTCGGTTTCGACCGGCATCCGCCCATTTTTTTGGGGTCGGATCCCTTTCGCATCGCGAAAGGGCTCTGACCCCGAAGACGCCGCGGTTGGGGTCAGAGCCCTTTGCCATTGGCCAAGGGATCCGACCCCGGAGCCGCATCAGGCAACGATCAGGGTCACGTCGATGTTGCCGCGGGTGGCGTTGGAGTACGGGCACACGATGTGTGCCTTCTGCACCAGTTCTTCCACCTGCTCGCGCGGCACGCCCGGCACGTTGATGGTCAGCTCGGCTTCGATGCCGAAACCGGTCGGGATCTGGCCGATGCCGACCTTGCCGGTGACGGTGGTGTCGGCCGGCAGTGCGACCTTGGCCTGGCCGGCCACGAACTTCAGCGCGCCCAGGAAGCAGGCCGAGTAGCCAGCGGCGAACAGCTGTTCCGGGTTGGTGCCCGGGCCACCGGCACCGCCCAGCTCGCGCGGGGTCGACAGCTGGATGTCCAGCACGTTGTCGGACGAGACGGAACGGCCTTCACGGCCGCCGGTGGAGGTGGCCTGGGCGGTATACAGAACCTTTTCGATGGACATCGGGATGCTCCTGGTCAGTGGGTGGGTGTTGCGTTGGAGCCTACTTTGCCCGGTTTCTGCGTACGTTGGGTTGCAGTTCGTACGAAAAACTTGATTGATCGTCCCGTCAGCCTAGATCGTCCATTCGCGGTCGGTGGTGAACATGATGGTCAGCCAGCGGTCCGGCGAGGCCTCGCCCAGCGCATCGCCGATTTCGTCGCGCAGCTGATCCCATTCCACCAACGGCCGCGGCGGGTCGTCCTCACGCACCACGAAGAACAGCTCGATCTGCTCGCCACGTCCCACCTGGGCGACGTAGCTGCGATGCTCGACGAAGCCGTGCCTGGCGACGATCGCGCGTGCCACCGCGTCCACGTGCGCCTGCAGTTCCGGCGGAGTGACCAGCAGGATGCCGGCCAGCGCCCGGCGCACGGTGCCGAGCGGGGCAATCATCACCAGCACGCAGACGAAGGCGAGGATGGCCGGGTCGATGTACGGCCCGACCCAGGCCAGCGAGGTGCCCCGCACCAGCACGCCACCGAGGAAGGCCAGCAGATAGCAGGCTGACATGCTGGCGGCGATCACCCAGTTCTTGGCGTCCAGTGCGATGAACTCCGAACCAATGCGGCGGTTGGCGCGCAGCACGAACCCGGCCAGCGCACCTTCTCCGATGATCGACAACCCGGCGAAGGCGATGGCCGGACCCAGCGCGATGTGGCGGCCGCCGGACATCAGCGCGTCCACTGCATTGACCAGCGCATACAGCGCCGCGCCGATCATCAGCGTGCCGCTCACCCCCAGCACGATCGGCTCCAGGTGCCAGAAGCCCATGGTGAAGCGCTGGTTGAGCCGCGACTGCAGCGCGTCGGTGCTGGTCGACAGCGCGATCAGCCGCGCCACCAGCAGCGACAGCCAGGTCATCACCACGTCGATCAGGCCGTAGATGCCGTCGAAGATGATCAGCGAGGAGTTGGCCAGCAGGCCGAACACCACTGCCGCCGCGGCCAGCAGCAATGAGCCTGCGATGGACAGGCGCAGCACGCCCTGTTCGGTACGCGTATCGAAGAAGCGTTCGGTGGTGGCAGGCATGCGGAAATCCAGCGGGAAATGGGCTGCGGAAGCAGCGCGCTGCCATTCTATCCAGCCTGCAGCAGGGCGCCGTGACCGCACCCGCACAGCGTCTGGAAAAGTCACCAGACTGGTAACGGTTTGCGGATTGACGGGTGCACACCCGAAGCGTATCGTTTGTACCACGATGACATAGAAGCCTCCGGTGACCCCGGGGGCTTCTTTCGTTTGCGCCATCGCGCGCTGCGAGGTCATCGCCACCGGCGCTGACGTTGCTGTAGCGGCCGTTCTGTTTTCCGCCCCGATCCTGCTTTTCCCGCGCCGTCCTGGTGACCGCGTGGGGCGCCGCCGTGCGCGCAGGGTCGGGGCACTCCACATCCATCAACGAAGGAGGATTCGATGCCCCTGCTGACCCTTGAGCAGTGCCGTGCGCACTGCCGTATCGACGGCGACTTTGACGACGCCATCCTGGGTGACCTGCTGGCTGCAGCCAGCGACGCAGCCGCGGCCTACCTGGGCCGCGAACTGTACGCCGACCAGGCCGCGCTGGACCAGGCGCTGGACCAGCTGCCGCAGGACATGGCGGCGGCGGTGACCGGGCATGAAGCCGCGGTTGCCGCCGCCAATGCCGAGACCAACGCGGCCAAGGCCAAGGCCATGCGTGATGTGGCCGACCGCCGCCTGGCCGTGGCCACCGCGCGCAGCGCCCGCCTGCTGCTGGGCATGCCGGCCAACGACAGCATCCGTGCAGCGGTGCGCCTGCTGCTGGGCCACCTGTATGCCCACCGCGAAGCCGTGGTCGTCTCTGCGCAGACGCTCGACGCCCCGGCAGGCGCCACCGCCATCGCAATGGAGCTGCCGTTCGGCGTGGCCGCGCTGCTTGATCCGTACCGACCGGCCGCAACGCCATGAACGCCGGCCACTTCAATCGCCGCATCCGCATCGAGCGCCAGGACGGCCGGCTCGATGCCTGGGGGCAGCCACTGGAGGCCTGGCAACCGGTGGCCGAACTGTGGACCGCCATCACCGCCGATGCCACCGACAGCGGCCAGCGGCTGACGCTGGAAAGCCGACTGCCTGCAACCATCCGGCGCCAGCGCTTCCATGTCCGGCTGGCGGCCGCACGACAGGCCGGCATCCACGTCGGCATGCGCATCGTGCATGACGGTCGTGTTTTCAACATCACCGGCGTTGCTCCCGACTTCAGCCGGCGCCAGACCACGGTGCTGTTCACCGAACACTCTTCAGGCATTGCCTGAGCGACGCCAACCAGGACACCGCGATGAGTTACGAAGCACAGCTGCACGCGCTGCTGGCCCCGCTGCTGCAGGGCCGGCTGTATCCCGACGTCCCGCCGGAACCGGTCATCTACCCGTGCGCCGTCTACCAGCAGATGGGTGGACAGTCCGTGTGGTTCAACGAAGGTTCCACTCCCGAACAGAAGCACGCCCGCGTGCAGCTGACCGTCTGGGCAGACAGCCGCGCCCAGGCCAACACCCTGATCCGCGAGATCGAGGACCAGGTCTGCGCGGGATTGCCGACCGCCGAGTCGTTCGGCGCTGCAATCGCCGTGCATGAGCCGCTGCTGCACAAGTACGGTGCGCGGCTCGATTTCGGCCTGTGGTACGTCGACCCGTAAACCGCATCACCCGTGCAACACCCCAGCCCGGCAACCGCCGGGCTTTTTTTCATCCAACGAGGAAATACACCATGGCACTCAAGCTTCCCAAGGGCACCCAGTTCGGTTTCGCACCGGTCGTCTCCACCGCCATCGCCACCAGCGCGATCTCCAAGGCCGCGCCGGCACTGGCCAGCGTCGCCGCCAACAGCGTCGACACCGGCGATGTGGTGGTCATTGAACTGCCGGGCTGGCCGGCCCTGAACAACCGCGCCACCCGCGCCGGTGCCGAAGCCACCGGCAGTGTTGAACTGCTGGGCATCGACACCACCGACACCGTGCTGTTCCCGGGCACCAGCGGTGCCGGCGTGCTGCGCAAGGCCGGCGCCTTCGTCGACCTGGACCAGCAGGGCGACCCGACCACCGCCGGTGGCGAGCAGCAGTACTGGAGCGGCACCCTGCTGGAGGACCCGACCGGCCGCCAGGTCCAGCTGCCGACCTTCAAGAACGCCAAGACCATCACCCTGCCGCTGTTCTACGACCCGAAGAAGCCGTGGTACGCAGCGCTGAAGAACGCCGACGCCAAGGGCGAGCCGGTGATCCTGCGCGCAAAGCTGATCGGTGGTGACGTGCTGTACTGGTACGGCTACCTGAGCTACAACGGCGACCCGACCATGGCCGCCAACACCCCGATGGGCACCACCGCAACCTTCACTGCGCTGGCTGATTCCATCCTGGTCGAGGGCGCCTGATGTTCCAGGTAAAGGCGCCGGAGAGCTTCAAGAGCACCCTGACCATCGTCGGTCACGGCCGCGAGCAGAAGCTCAACCTGACCTATCGGCATCTGCCGGTGGCCGACTATGCCAGCCTGCTGGAGCGGCTGGGCGATGACACGTTGAGTGTGGCCCAGGCGATCCTGGACATCGTCGTCGACTGGGATGCGGACGTCACGCTGGATACCGCAGGTGTCGAACTGGCCCTGCAGCAGCAGGCCGGCCTGGATGGCGCCATCATCGGTGGCTACACCCAGGCCCTGCAGGTCGCACGCAAGGGAAACTGATCGAGGCGGTGGGGGCCCTGTACTGGCGGGCCCCCACCGAGTCCGAGCTGCTGCAGCTCGGATTGAAGGCAAAGCACTTTCCGCCGCCACAGGTTGAGCTGTGGCCGGAGTGCGTACTTCCCATCGAACTTTTCTCGCGGGTTGCCACCCAGTGGCGCGTCGGCGCAGGTGGCCCGATCGGGCTGGACTACAACGTGGTCTACCACGAGCTGCAGCGCGAAGCGCTCGACAGCGAACAGTACGACGAGGTGATGGCGGGCATCCGCATCATCGAGCGTGCGGCACTGGAGCACATGCAACAGGAATGAGCCGGCCATCGCGGCAACGCCGATGGCCGGTCCCGACTCCGCCGATGCGGAGCCGACTCTCCCGAGGAACACTCAATGAGCACTACATCGCCTGGCAGCACACGGGCCGCCGTGGAGGCCAGCAACGCATTGGAAACGGCCATGCAGGCAGCAAGGCGCAGCATGACCGAGATGACCGGCACCACACAGGAGTTCCAGCGGCAGCTGGAAAAGATCAATACGGTGCAGCAGGCATTCAATGCCGTGCTGACCACCAGCGCATCGCTGGTCACCGCACTGTCCACGCAGCTGACTGCCCTGAACACGCAGCTGCAGGCGGCGGCGAAGGCGGGCGCAACCGCAGCGGGCGCGGACGCCGGCAAGGCTGAAAAGAAGCAGGAGAAGGCGCAGCAGGATGACATGGGCCGAGCGGGCATCCGCAAGGGCCTGGGTGGCGCGCTCGGCGACTACATCGGCAAGACCGAAAACACCGCGACGGCTGCCAAGAAGGCGTTCGACAAGGCATTCACCGGCGCTGACGAAGCCCTGCGGAGCTTCGTGACCACCGGCAAGTCCAAGTACAAGGAACTGGCCCAGTCCATCCTGGCCGACCTGAAGATGATTGCCGCACAGCAGGCGCTGGTCTGGGGGGCGAGGAAGATCGCCGACCTGATGGGGATCGACCTGACCCCCAAGGATGCAGAGAAGGACGAGGCGGCAACTGCGGCAGGCCTGCCGGCTTCCAAGGATGCCAAGGCCGGCGAAGCCAAGGCGGGAGGTACCAAGGACGCCAAGGACACCAAGGATGCCAAGGCCGCCACAGGTCTTTCGGGGTTCCGCAAAGGCTTCGGCAGTGCGCTCGGCGAATACATGGAAAAGACCGAGAACTCCGCCAAGTCCACCCAGGATGCATTCTCCAAGGCATTCACCGGAGCCGAGGCGGCGCTGCAGAGCTTCGTGAAGACGGGCAAGTCCAATTACAAGGACCTGGCCAAGTCGATCATCGCCGACCTCAAGATGATCGCCATCCAGCAGGCAATCGTCTGGGGCGTCAAGAAGATCACCACACTGCTCGGTTATGGCCCGGGGGCGGAGGCCAACGCCAACGGTGGCGTCTACCAGTCGCCCAGCCTGTCGGCCTACTCCGGAGGCGTCTACAACACCCCGCATCTGTTCGCCTTCGCCAAGGGCGCCGGCGTATTCGGTGAAGCGGGACCGGAAGCGATCATGCCGCTGCGGCGCGGGCCGGACGGTCGTCTCGGTGTGGCCGCGCACGGCGGCGGCGGTGGTGGAGTGGGTGTAAGCATCCGCATCGACAACAACGGTGGCAAGGAAGTCACCACCAACGAAGGTATGCTGCAGCAGTTCGGCAACGAGATCGGCCAGTTCGTGGAACGCAAGTACCGCGAACTGCAGAGTCGTGACCTGAAGGCGGGTGGTGTGCTCAGCAGGAGTGCCATGCAATGACCGATACCTTCACCTGGCCGGCAACCAGCCAGAGCACCGGAACCACCACCGCCGCCGTGAAGCGCGCGAAGTTCGGTGATGGTTATGCGCAGGCCGCCGCCGATGGCCTGAATGCCACCTCGCGCAGCTACCAGCTGCAGTTCGTCGGCAACCGCAGCACGATCAACGAGATCGTGGCCTTCCTGGATGGTCATGCCGGCCGCAGCTTCCTGTGGAAGGGGCCACTGGGGCAGGGGCTGTACATGTGTGATTCCTACACCGACAGCCATCTCGGCGGGCAGGTATCGACCATCACCGCCACGTTCGAGCAGACCTTCCAGGCGTAGCCATGAGCATGGATCTTGAACGGATCGACCTGGATACCATCCAGCCCAACGGAAAGCGCGGAGAGACCCAGCGGCCCGCCTTCACCAAGATCAACCAGAACTTCCAGCAGGTTGGCCAGGCGGTCAATGACATACCTGGGCAGCTGGCGGACGCCATGGTCCGCACGCCAGCGCGGCGCAATCGCCTGATCAACGGCAACTTCGACATCTGGCAGCGCGGCAGCAGTTTCAGTATCTCCGGGAACTACACGGCCGACCGCTGGTTCCTGCAGAAGGGAAGCGTCGAAGATGCCGTGTTCAGGCGAAACCCGGTTGCTGCAGGTGACAACAACTTCCCGCTCAGCACCTACACGCTGTCAGTCAGCTCGAGTGGCAACACGGATGGGGCAAATCACTTCTTTGTCTTCGAGCAACGTGTGGAGGGTGTCCGCAGCCTCACCGGTGTGGAAAGTACCGTCTCGTTCCTGGTGTTCAACGCGGGAGCGGCTGGGCGAAAGATCGCTCTTGAATTTGCCCAGACGTTTGGCGCAGGTGGAAGCACCCCCGTTCTGGGAATCGCGCCAGAAGTCTTCGAGCTGGCTCCGGGCCTGAACCGCATCCGTAAAACGGTGACATTGCCCACCATTTCAGGGAAAACCCTGGCGGGTGAGGGTGCGGCCGTGGTCGGCATATGGGTGACAGCGGGCACGAACTTTTCCGCTCGCACTGCTGGACTTGGCGCGCAGCAGGGCCAGCTCTACTTCGGAGAATTCCAATGGGAGGCGGGCACGCTCGCAACGCCTTTCGAGTGGAGACCGAGGAGTGAAGAGCTATGGCAGTGCCAGCGCTACTACCAGGTAGATGCCCTTGGCGCGGACTTCGACGGGGGACTGCGCTTCAATGCCGGCGTGGGTCTGATCCGGGGAGACAACGCGGTGTATCTCACCTATCGATTCAATCAGCGAATGCGGGTAGCGCCCACAGTCAGCTTCTCGAACCTGTCGCAATGGCGATTGCTTACCGGCAACGGCGCGACTGGCCTGACGGCGCTCAGCGCGGCCGAAGTCTCGTTGACCCGGATGACCATCATCGGCGCATTGAGCGGTGCTACGGCCGGCCAGGCCGGCATCCTGCAGAGCGGAGATTCGGCTGCAGAGGGGACCGGGTTGACCCTGGATGCCGAAATCTGAGGTCCACGGGCCGGCTGGAGAGCATCCCGTCACACCTGAAACCATAAGGAAACAGCAAAAATGCCACGACAGACAATCGACCTCGATTCCGTTCAACCGAACGGAAAGCGGGGTGAAACACAGCGCCCGGCGTTCACCAAGATCAACGAAAACTTCGCGGAGGTCTACGATGCCTTGGCGGATGTAGCGAAGATCCCGGAGACGGTCGGAAATGCGATCACCGAGCGCGTCCCAGGCAGGAATCTGCTCATCAATGGTGGTCTGCAATTCTGGCAGCGCCGGACTTCCGGCCGTGTCGGCAGCGGGGCGGGTACCCTGGGGGCGGAGACGTTCTTTGCCGATCGCTTCACCAACTCGGCATTGAGCTGCAACCAGGACGTCCAGCGCGTGGCTTACGAGGGGCAGACTGGCTACCCGGAGGACACGCGGTCGATCCTGGTATGCACCGTGTCCGGTGCCGCTGCCAGCAGTGGTGCGTGGATGGGGCAGAAGATCGAGGGCGTGCGCAGCGCGAGCGGCGATATCACCATCTCTGTGTGGGCAAACAGCGATGCACCGAACCGCAAGGTCGGCGTGCGCGTCATCCAGAACTTCGGCACGGGCGGCTCGCCCGCGCGGGAAGTGGTGATCGAAGCGGGTGTGCTCACACTGGGCACCTCGGCCACGCACCAGAGCGTCACTGTCACTTTGCCGAGCACCAGGGGCAAGGTGCTCGGCGTCCATGGCAACGACCATCTCTACGTGGTGTTCGACCTGTGCGGTACCGGCCAGAAGGGCGAGTTGGTGGCGCAGAACGGCTCGTTTGGCTTCACACAGTTCCAGGTCGAGGCGGGACGCGTGGCCACGCGCTTTGATTGGCGCCCGCCGGGCGTGGAATTCGCGTTGTGCCAACGGTATTACGAGAAGAGCTACAACCTCGACATCCTGCCCAACACAGCGCACAACGAAGGGCGAGAGGCGTTCTCGGTCAACTCGCCGGGAATGGCGCATTACCAGAGCGTGCGATTCCAGACGGCAAAACGTGCCCATCCCTACGTGATGATCATCTCGGCCGACACCACCCAGCAGAACGGGCACATCGCCGAGGATGACGTGTCCCGGGTTCCCTGCCTTGTCAACTATGCATCGCCTTCCTGCTACGAGGTGAGCTGGACCAACAATCCAGGACGCTGGGGTGGGTGGTGGCACTGGTGGGCCGACGCTGAGCTCTGATCTCCAACCGCTTCCCGTTCGAACTCCAGGAACCCACAATGACGAGAAAGATCATCGACCTCGATTCCGTTCAACCGAACGGAAAGCGGGGTGAGACGCAGCGCCCGGCATTCACCAAGATCAACGACAACTTCGCCGAGATCTATAGGGCGCTGGATGGCGTGACCATGATCGGACAGCGTGTGGATTCACTGGAGCGCGCTCTTCAGACTGCAATTCCAGGCAGGAACCGCCTGATCAACGGCAACTTCGATTTCTGGCAGCGGGCCACCACCGGCACCATCCAGGGCGGCGAGATCTATGTAGCCGATCGCTGGACCGTGGCAGCACTGGGCTGCACGCATACCGCAAATCGAGGGGCCAATCTGCCTGCCGGCGGTGCCGCGCCGGAATCGCGCCGTTTCCTCAACAGCGTTGTCTCCAAAACCAGTGCAGGTAGCAGCGCCTACGTCGCACAGAAGGTCGAGAGCGCGGTGACACTGTCCGACGGCGAAGTGACGGTTTCCGGCTTCGCCTATGGCCCGCCAGGAAAACGCATCGGTGTTCGTCTCATCCAGCACTTTGGCACCGGTGGTTCGCCGTCCGCCGCGGTCAGTGTGGAGCTGGGAACCGTAGCGGTCACCGCCGCGTCCTGGACCTATTTCCAGCTCAGTGCGCGACTGCCCTCGGTGAAGGGAAAGACGCTGGGCAGCAATGCCGACAGCGACTTCCTGTGGCTGGTGGTGGACCTGTGCGCGGATGCCTATGGCGGTGTCATCTCAGGCCAGAGCGGAGAGTTCGGCATCGCGATGATGCAGCTGGAGCGCGGCAATCGGGCGACGGCATTCGACCTGCGCCCCCTGGCCCACGAGCTGCAGCTTTGCCAGCGCTACTACGAGAAGAGCTACAACCTGGATGTACCGCCAGGCACGGCCGATGGTATCGGCCGCGACAACCAGTTCTACGACCGCAGCGTCGGCGTTGGCAGTACCTCGCATATCCGGTGCCGCGTCCCCAAGCGCGTCATTCCTGCCTACACCGTCTACAGCGATGTGAACGGGCAGGCCGGGCGCGTATCCGGCGCAAGCGGCGGCATCGGCACGGTGACGTCCATCGTGTATGCCGGCCAGTCCGGTGCACAGGTCAACTATCAATCCGCCGCAGGCAACTGGGGTTCCTCCTTCCACTGGACCGCTGACGCGGAGCTATGACATGTATCAACTGACTGAAGAGATCGACACCATCAGGTGCCTGCAGACCGGCGCCTTCATTCCACGCGGCCACCGTCTGTGGAACGACTACGAGGCCTGGTGCACCGCAGGCAATGAACCAGAGCCGGTACCTCCGCCGTTCGCGCCCGGCTCGACGCAGTTCCATCGCTTCATCCGTGGCAGGGCGTGGGAGTGGATGGCCCAGTGCGCCCGCGATCGCGGCTATGACAGCATCGAGAGCTGCTGCAGCTACGCTGGCAGTGCGGTGCCGCGCTATGCGCAGGACGCCATCGCCATGATCGCCTGGCGCGACGGGGTCAATCTCGCATTGGAAGCCATTGAGTCCACCACCGGGGTGACCGCGCCGGACTGGCAGCAGGTTCAGGCGCAACTGCCGCAGCCGGCTGCATTCGGCTGGCCTGCCGAGCAGGCCCTGGAAATCATCGGCGGCTGAGGAGGAGGACGCATGGCACGACGCACAATCGACCTCGATACCGTGCAGCCGAACGGCAAGCGGGGTGAGACGCAACGACCGGCCTTCACCAAGGTCAACGAGAACTTCACCGACCTCTACACGGATCTGGATGCACTCGAAACCATCGTGCAGGATCTCCGGCGCAGACAGAACGGCCGGAACCGGCTGATCAACGGCGACTTCAGATTCTGGCAGCGCGGCAGCCGCCGCACCGTGGTGGCGCCTCTTGCGGTATATGTTCCTGATCGCTTCCAGGTGGTATGTACCGGGGCCGGGCAGGTCGCGGTGTCACGCCGCAGCTTCGATACCCCGGCCTTCGGGGTCACGGGGTTCATGAACTGCGATCTCACCGGATCGACGGCGGCCACCGAGGCATTCGTCACCCAGCCGGTGGAAGGAGTGCAGACGCTGGCAGGAAGTACGGTGACGCTGAGCATGCAGGCATGGGCCGCGACGCCGGGCTGTCGCATCGGTGTCCGCTTCATCCAGACGTTTGGTACCAATGGGTCTCCGGATGTGACGGTCCGGGCGGGCGTCCAGGAAATCGGCACCGCGGCTGCGCTCAGGTACTTCACCGCCGAGTTGCCGTCCATCGCTGGCAAGACCGTCGGGGCCAACAGCAAGCTGCACGTCATCGTCGACTTCGCGACGCCCGGTGGCTACGGCGGACAGCTTGTGGGCCAGTCCGGCTCGTTCTCGCTGACCTGCATGCAGCTGGAGCGCGGGGCGACACCTACCGACTACGACATGCGTGATGACGCGACCGAGTTGATGCTGTGCCAGCGATACTACGAGAAGAGCTTCCCGCTGGAGCAGGCGCCCGAAAACGGCCTGCCGTCGCCGCAGGGCGTCGCCGCCGCATTCCAGGCAGGCCTGGCGCGCAGTGAGCAGATCTCCTTCAAGGTCACCAAACGCACGGTGCCTGCGCTCACGCTTTACTCCAACAGTGAAGTGGCACCGGCCCTCGGGTACTGGTCGTTGTTCAACGGCAACGGATGGTCACGCGGGATGGCTGTCCCGCTGTTCCTTCGTCCCGATGGATTCACCCTCCAGCTTGATTTCGGCTCTGGCCTGACGCCGTTCTATGCCTATCTGGTGGGCGGCAACTGGGCGGCTGACGCCGAGATCTGATCCTGGCCGTCAACACCGGCCTGAGCAGCAAGGACTGCACATGACACGAAGAATCATCGACCTGGACACCGTACAGCCCAACGGCAGACGAGGTGAAACCCAGCGTCCCGCGTTCACCAAGATCAACGAAAACTTCGCCGAAGTGTACGGCGCGCTGGGCAGCGTGGCGACCATCGTAGAAGACGTTGAACAACTGAAGACGGAAATCGAGAAGGAAGCAGAGCAGGCCAAAGCCGAAGTTCGTAGCGCCATCGCCACGCTTCCTGCAGCGGTGGACAGCGCCATTCACGGGCGAATTCCTGGAAAGAACCGCCTCATCAATGGCAACTTCGATTTCTGGACGAGAGGAACACCGATTGGACAGACCGGGTACGGCCCGGATCGGTGGTTCGTCCAGATCGGACTCATGACCGACGCCAGCATCTTCGCCAGAAACAACGTACCGGGAGACGGTGTCTTTGACGATGCCCGCCTTTCGATGGGTACAAACTCGACCGGCAATCAGGACGCGTTCGGACACTATTTCGTGTTCGAACAGCGGGTTGAGAATGTGCGGACCTTTGCTGGAGTGGTCAGCACCGTTTCTTTCACCGTCTACAACCCAGGGGCGGCTGGACGAAAGATCGCAGTTGAGTTCCTGCAGAACTTCGGTACCGGGGGCTCGGAGACGATTCTGGGAGTGGACGCTGAGGTTTTCAGCCTGGCGCAAGGGGTAAACCACATTAGAAAGACGGTCACCCTGCCGTCGGTCTCTGGGAAAACAGTAGCGAGCACGAACCACTACGCAGCCGTCGCAGTGTGGTTGTCATCCGGCAATGGATTCGATGTCCGCAACGCCAGGCTGGGTGCCCAGTCGGGGCAGCTGTTCTTCGGCGGATTCCAGTGGGAGCAGGGAGGCACGGCCACAGGCTATGACGCCCGGCCACTGTCCCACGAGGCTGCGCTGTGTGGCTGGTATGCGCAACGCATTGATATCAGTGCGGGTGATGCGTTCTCGGTTTGCACGGCTCTCGGTCAGTTCGACTGCGTGGGCCAGCTGTCGTTCCAGCCGATGCGCAGCAAGCCCACGGCACGGACGCTAGGGGGCGGTGTCAACATGACAGGCTTCGGTATCGCCGGGGGCAATGCTCCTGGCTCGTCCTTCAACATCATTCCGGTTTCGGTATCGGGTGCGGCGATCACCGCGGGAGTGGCTACAGGCGGCATGTCCCCGGGGGCATCGGGCTATGTCGCGCCCAAAGCCGGGGGAATCAGCATCATCCTTGAAGCTGAGATCTGATCCATCGATTCCTTTTCGCATCGGCGAAGAGGACAACGCGCTGTTGCGGCACCAGCGACCTGGAATCAGGAAAACAACAATGGTAATGAAAATCATCGACCTCGATACCGTTCAGGCGAACGGCAAGCGGGGTGAAACACAGCGCCCGGCATTCACCAAGGTCAACGAGAACTTCGCCGAAGTGTATGGCGGGTTGGATGCCGTCCAGACTGCAGTGGATGGGCTGGATGGCCGAATGGCAGGCCGCAATCTCCTCATTAATGGCGACTTCCGGCTCTGGCAGCGAGGTGCGGCGTTCCCTGCATCCACGGGCCCGCGCTACATCGCCGACCGTTGGCTGGCCAATGCCACCGGCACAAAGGTGACCGCCACGCGGGAGGAGGTGCCCGCAGGCGGCGGCCAGGCAGGGCGCCTGCTGGCCGGATCACGCCACCTGCTCCGGCTGGACGTGCAGAGCGTGGCCGGTGCCGGCAACATGGCACTGGTCCAACAGCGTATCGAGGACGTCCGGACCCTGGCCGGACGCACCGTTACCATCAGCTTCAAGGCACGGGCCTCGGTGGACGACTTCCGCATCGGCGTGGAGCTGCAGCAGTCCCATGGCGCCGGCGGGTCCACCGCGCGTGACAGCATCGGCGCATCGGTCGTACTCGATACCCTGTGGCGATGGCACCAGGTCACCGTGGACGTTCCCGGCCTTTCCGGCAAGACACTGGCCCCGGACAGCTATCTGCAGCTGAGCTTCTGGCTGGATGCCGGTGCCGACTTCAGTGGCCGTTCGTTTGCCGCCGGGCAGAAGAGCGGCAGCGTGCAGCTGGCCGAAGTGCAGATCGAGGAGGGCGATACCGCCACCGACTTCGATCGCCGGCCTGAGGCACTGGAACTGCTGCTATGCCAGCGCTACTACGAGACGGTGGATGTGAACCGGATCATCGGTATCACCTACACCGCCAACGGTGATTCGCGTGCCTGCATTCCGTTCAAGGTGCGCAAGCGTGCGGCACCCAGAATCTCGTCCCCCTCCACGGCACTGAACCTGGTGGGCTTCGGCAATGGTGGCAACCTGGTCAACTTCGACGGGGGTACCCCGGGTTGGGAGTCCACCGTGGACGCGGCGGTGCTTTCCTCGATGCCCAACAACATGCAGCTCTGGGGCGCGGTCGTGGTGTGGTCGACCACCTCGCAGGTGCTGGTGCAGGCCGACGCGGAGCTCTGAGCCATGACAGCCACCCCTCCGCAGGCGTCAACGCACGCCTGCTTCACCACCACTACGTCACTGCGCCCAGGCCACCACGTCATCGTGCCATGCGGCCAGGAACCGTATCCCGCACCGCCCTTTCTTCCCATTGCCGCACAGGAGCACACCCCATGATCACCGCCGATGCCCAGCAGCTTGAGCCGGGTGGCCGCATCACCGTCTACGAACTGGACGCCAGCAGTTTCGGCGCCGACAAGCTGTTCTTCCACGCACACCTGCAGAGTGGTGTCATCTGGTGGCAGGGCCAGGAATATGGCCCCTGGCCGATCGAGGCCAGCGGCTTCGAGCGCACCAGCGACCAGCCACCCAACCCGCGCCTGCGCGTGAGCAACATCGACGGCCGCATCACCGCCATGTGCCTGCTGTTCGATGATCTGGTGGGTGCTCGCATCGTCCGCCGGCAGACGCTGGCCAAGTACCTGGATGCCACCAACTTCGAGGAGGGCAATCCCAGCGCGGACCCCGCCGAGCACTTCCCCGACGAAGTCTGGTTCATCGAGCGCAAGATCGGCGAAGACAAGCAGATGGTCGAGTTCGAGCTGACCACCGCGATCGATCTCAATGGCCAGCAATTGCCCGGCAGGCAGATCATCGCCGGCATGTGTGGCTGGCTGGTGCGTGGCGGCTATCGCGGCGCGTACTGCGGCTACAACGGTCCAGCGGTGGCCGACAGCGACGACGTCGCCACCGACGATCCGGCACGTGACCAGTGCGGCGGCCGGGTGCGCAGCTGCAAGCTGCGCTTCGGCCAGGACAAGCCGCTGCCCTATGGCGGCTTCCCCGCCGCGGGCCTGCTGCGCTCCTGATCGGCCCCTTCCCGATTCCACTTTCCAGGCCCGCCCGCGCGGGCCTTTTTCATGGGTGAAACATGCAACCGACAACCCTGCAGGCCATCCAGGCACACGCCGTGGCCGAGTACCCGCGCGAATGCTGCGGGCTGATCGTGGCCATTGAAGGCCACGAACGCTATCTTCCCTGCCGCAACGTGGCCGCCACGCCCAGCGAGCATTTCCGCTTGCCGGCTGAAGACTATGCCGTGGCCGAGGACAAGGGCGAGGTGCTGGCCCTGGTGCACAGCCATCCCGATGCCGCCGCGACGCCCTCCGACGCCGACCGGGTCATGTGCGAGCGCAGCGGGTTGACCTGGCACATTGTCAGCGTCGGCCAGGTGGCCGGCGAGGCGCCGCTGTGCGGTGATCTGCAGACGCTGCATCCCTCTGGCTACGTGGCACCGCTGGTCGGTCGCCAGTTCGCCCACGGCGTGCTGGACTGCTACAGCCTGGTCCGCGATTTCCATGCACGCGAACTGGGCGTCGCGCTGTCCGAGTACGAACGCCAGGACGACTGGTGGAGCCACGGCCAGGACCTGTACAGCCTTGAACGGCTGCACGCCGAGGGCTTCGACCTGATCGAGGGCGAGCCGCAGCGGGGCGACATGATCCTGATGCAGATCCGCTCGCCGGTCACCAACCACGCGGGCATCTACCTCGGCGACGGGCAGATGCTGCATCACCTGCATGGCCGCCTGTCCGAGACCGTGCCCTATGGCGGCATGTGGGCCGAGCGCACCCGTTGCATTGTCCGCCATCGCGAGGTGCGCCATGACTGACCGTCTTCGTACGATCCGCCTGTACGGCAAGCTGGGTGCGCGCTTCGGGCGCAGGTTCCGGCTGGCGGTGAACAGCCCGGCCGAGGCCGTGCATGCGCTGTGCACGATGCTGCCGGGATTCCAGCAGTACCTGATGGGTGCCAAGGCCAAGGGCATGGAGTTTGCCGTGTTCAACGGCCGGCAGAACCTGTCCCGCGATCAGCTGCACGACCCGCCGGGGCAGGATGACATCCGCATCGCGCCGGTGATGGTGGGCAGCAAGCGGGGAGGCGTGCTGCAGACGATTGCGGGTGTCGTCATGGTCGTGGTCGGCGTCATCATGCTTTACACGCCGCTTGCGGCATACGGTCCGAATGTCATCGTCGCCGGTGCCAGCATGATCGCTGGCGGTGTCGTGCAGATGCTATCGCCTCAGCCCAAGGGCCTGGGCGCCAAAGACACACCGGACAACGCCCCCAGCTACAGCATGAACGGCACTGTCAACACACAGGCGCAAGGCAATCCCGTACCGGTCGCCTATGGCGGCCATGACAGCAAGGGCATGTTCATCGGCTCGGCCGTGATCAGCGGCGGCATCCTGGCGGAGGACCAGTTTTGAACCAGATCACTCATTCCACGCCGCGTACGCGCGGTGCATCGGCTCCCCTGCTGGCGGGTGCGAAGAAGGGCAGCAGCAATGCGCGGACCCCGGTCGAAACCGCCGACAGCCTGCACTCGATGGCGGTTGCCCGCATCATCGACCTGGCCAGCGAAGGCGAGATCCGCGGCCTGGTCGCCGGCAGGCAGTCGATCTACCTGGACCAGGTGCCGATCGAGAATCCGGACGGCACGCTGAATTTCTCCGGCGTGGACGTGCAGACGCGTTCCGGCACCCAGGACCAGGAGCACATCAGCGGCTTCCCGTCCATCGAGAACGAAGTCGGCGTCAACGTCGAGCTGCGCAGCGATGCGCCGGTGGTGCGCACCGTATCCGGTGCCGACCTGTCGGCCGTCCGTATCCGCTTCGCGGTGCCGGCGCTGCAGAAGACCAACACCGAGAACGGTGACACCGAAGGCTACCGGATCATGTATGCGGTGGATCTGTCCACCGACGGTGGCCCGTTCAGCACGGTGCTGACCGATGCCTTCAGTGGCAAGACCACCACCCAGTACGAGCGCAGCCGCCGCATCGATCTGCCTGCCGGTAGCCAGTGGCAGGTGCGTATCCGCCGTCTGACCGCCAACGCCAACAGCAGCACCATCGCCGATACCATCAACGTGCTGTCGATGACCGAGATCATCGATGCCAAGCTGCGCTATCCGAACTGCGCGCTGGCGGCGGTGCAGGTCGACGCCAGCCAGTTCCAGAACATCCCCACCCGGTCCTACCAGCTCTGGGGGCGCATCGTGCGCATCCCCTCCAACTACGATCCACTCAGTCGTCTCTACAGCGGCGTGTGGGACGGTACCTTCAAGAGCGGGTGGACCAACAACCCGGCGTGGGTGTTCTTCGACATCGTCACCAACGATCGCTTCGGGCTGGGCCATCGTGTTCCGCTGGACTGGGTGGACAAGTGGCGGCTGTACCAGATCGCGCGCTACTGCGATGAACTGGTCAGCGACGGCCAGGGCGGCAAGGAGCCGCGCTTCACCTGCAGCCTGTACCTGCAGACCCGCGCCGAGGCCTATCGCGTGCTGCAGGACATCGCCACCATGTTCCGCGGCATCAGCTTCTATGCGGCGGGGCAGGTGATGGCCTCGGCCGACATGCCCAAGGACCCGGTGCTGACCTACAGCCAGGCCAACGTCATCGAAGGGCGCTTCCACTATGCGGGCAGCAGCCGCACGGCGCGGCACACGGTGGCGCTGGTGTCGTGGATCGATCCGGACGACTTCGGCCGGCAGAAGGTCGAGGTGGTGCAGCATCTGCCCGGCGTGGCCCGCTACGGCATCAACCAGACCGAAGTGACGGCGGTGGGCTGCCATTCGCGTTCGCAGGCGCAGCGCGTGGGCAACCATATCCTGCATACCGAAATGCTGGAAACAGAGACCATCAGCTTTTCGGTGGGATTGGATGCACTGGGCTGCATGCCTGGTGATGTGATCCAGGTGGCCGACCCGAACCGCGCCGGCCGCCGCAATGCCGGTCGCATCCGCAGTGCAGGTACACGCAGCCTGGTGCTGGACCGCATGCCGGAACAGGTCGCTGCCGGTGACACCCTGCGTGCCACCCTGCCCAGCGGGCAGACCGAAGCACGCACGGTGCAGTCGGTGGACGGCGAGACGGTGACCGTCACCGCGCCGTGGTCGGCGCTGCCGGTCGCGCAGTCGGTGTGGGCGCTGGAATCGCCGGAGCTGGCCCTGCAGCACTATCGCGTGCTGTCGATCAGCGAGGGCGACGAGCTGACCTACCAGATCACCGCGCTCAAGCACGTGCCGGGCAAGTACGCGGCCATCGACGATGGCACGCGCCTGGAGCAGCCGCCGATCAGCATCATCCCGCCCAGCGTGCAGCCGGCACCGGCCAACGTGCGGATGGCCTCGCATGTGGTGGTGGACCAGGGCATCGCCACCTCCGTGCTCACCATCGAGTGGGATGCCGCGGACAAAGCGATCGGCTATGACGTGGAATGGCGGCGTGGTGATCTCAACTGGGTCCGCGCTGGCCGCGTCGGGACGCAGAGCCTGGAGGTGCGGGGCGTCTACGCAGGCGAGTACCTGGCCCGCGTACGCGCGGTCAATGCGCTGGGCGCGGTGTCGCAGCCGACGCTCAGTGTGCTCACCACCATTGAAGGAAAGACGACGCCGCCACCCTCGCTGGCATCGTTGACCAGCACCGCTCGCCCCTTCGGCATCGCACTGTCCTGGGGTTTCCCCGCAGGTGCAACCGATACTGAAAGGACCGAGCTCTGGTACAGCACCGGCCCCAATCGCGAGAGCGCGATCAAGCTGGGCGATTTCGCCTATCCGCAGGCCCAGCATCAGATGAACGGCCTGGCCGCTGGCGCGCGCTTCTGGTTCTGGGGTCGGCTGGTGGACCGAAGTGGCAACATCGGCCCGTGGTACCCGGCGCAAGCCGGGGTGATGGGTGAATCGAGCAGCAACCCGGACGACTACGACGCTTACTTTGCCGGCCGCATCAACGAAAGCGCGCTGGGGCAACAGCTGAAGGGCAAGATCGAGCGCGTCACCGAGGTGTTGCCGCTGGTCTGGGATGCCTCGGCAACCTACACCCCGGGCCAGACCGTCATTCATGACGGCCGGATCTGGAGCTGGCAGGGCACTGCCGCAGGCAATGAAACGCCGCCGGGCAGCCACTGGAAGAACATCGGTGATGCCATCGCCGAGGCGGGCGCCATCGTTGGCCGTGTCGACCAGCTGGAAATGGACGTGACCGACGTCGATGGCAAGGTGGCCGCGCAGGGGCAGAAGGTCGATGGCCTGTTCGCCCAGGTCAGCGATCACAGTGCCGGTGAGGAGGACTACAACGTCGGCGAGAACGATGTCAGCGCCGGCGCCATCACCGTCTACAGCGTGATGGCCGAAAAGGATGCGGCACTGGCCAAGCGCGTGGATACAGTCGAAGCGTCCATCGACGGTGTACCCGGCAAGATCGAAGGCGTCAGTGCGGCGGTCCAGCAGGTCTCGCAGGCCGTGGTCAACCTGGATGGCAAGGTCAGCGCGACCTATACGGTCAAGGCGCAGATCACCAGCGCCGGGCAGATCTACATGGCCGGCATGGGTCTGGGTGTCGAGCAGCAGCCGGATGGCAGCTACCAGAGCCAGATCCTGATGCAGGCCGATCGCTTCGCGCTGATCAACGAGAGAAACGGACAGATCACCACGCCCTTCGTGGTCGAGAACGGCCAGACCTTCATCAGCCAGGCATTGATCGGAAACGGCAGGATCCAGAACGCGATGATCGGCGATTTCATCCAGTCCAATGCGGTGGGTGCGAGAGGGCAGCCACGCTGGCGGTTGGACAAGAGCGGCGCGATGACCATGACCGGTCCCGACAATGGCGGCTATCTGACCATCGTCAACAATGTGATCCAGGTATTTGATGCAGCAGGAACGCTGCGCGTGCAGATGGGGGTGTGGTGATGCCAGTAGGAATCCAGGTCTTCAACGCTGATGGCAGTCTGGGCTATGACCCGCAAGGCAGGTTGTTTCGCGTGCTTGCAAGCATCCAGTACAGCACGGTCGACGGCAGCGCAGCCTTCTCCCGGCAACCGGAAGATACCGACCTGACGGCGGTTGCCCGTGGCAGGTATGCCCCGGAATTCTCCATTGACGTGGCCTCCGGCATTGTCAGCTGGCGCCATGTCAATGTTCCCGCCAAGGACCGCTATCCCGGTATCGTCGAAGTATGGGCCCGCTGACATGACTGCAGGAATCAAGATCATCAACGACTGGGGCACCGTATTGATCGACGATGCCTTCCCGACACTCGCCATGCTGGCGCAAGGCACCACCACGCTGGATGGCGAGGGGAGCGGGTACATCGGCAACCATGCTGGCATGGTGGCCGTGCGTTCGACCTCGGTGGTCGGAAGCCAGCACTTCAACGAGATCGACGGATATCCGGCTGGGTTGTACCTGTTCGGACCTCCCGGCGCGGTGGTGCAGTGGTATGTGTACGCGCCGCCGCAGGAGCCACCGAGCAATTTTGGCCTGATCATCCGTGACGGTGCCGGCCGGCTGATGTTCGATGCAGGCAGAAAAGCTGCGCGTGTGGCTGGCCTCCGCTCTGCATCGACACGGCCTGGCTGGCAGGGGAGTGCCCAGTTTGATCCGGGACGTGCCTGGGCAGTGATGCCCTTGGTCTACGCGTACGATTCGGTGAACACGTTCCAGCGATGGGGCGATCCACAGGAGTACCTGCAACACGAGGACGTAAGTGTTTCCGGAGCGGCGATCAACGGTGGAGCCATCACCTTCGGGATGACGCGGACGGCGCGGCGCACTTACGGTCCCTACTACGGACTACCTCTCCCCACCCGGTTCACCTATACCGGGAACAATGCAGCTCTCGCGGTGCTTGATGTAACCGGCTACTAGTGCAGACCACGCGTCGGTCGGGAAACAGCGGCGCGGGCGGCCATTTGAGCCGCCCGCGCCGTTCCCGTAGACTGCGCGCCTCCTACGTATCGACGCCCGCCTGCAGTGATCACGCCACCCTGACCCTTGCCGCCCATCGGCAGCCGGCCCGCCCGGCTCAGGAACCCGTGTCTTTCCACTGCAGCGCCATGCGGCCACGCCCGCGTGCGTGCGGAGTTTTCCATGCAAACGTCCTACCCCCTGCGCCAGCAATGGCTCGGCAACATCCGTGGTGATCTGCTGTCCGGCATGGTCGTCGCCCTGGCCCTGATTCCCGAGGCCATCGCCTTCTCGCTCATTGCCGGCGTCGACCCCAAGGTCGGCCTGTACGCCGCGTTCTCCATCGCGGTGATCACCGCCATCGCGGGCGGCCGGCCGGGCATGATCTCCGCTGCTACCGGTGCGATGGCGCTGGTGATGGTCGATCTGGTCAAGGACCACGGCCTGCAGTACCTGTTTGCCGCCAGCATCCTGGCTGGCCTGCTGCAGGTGCTGGCCGGCGTGTTCAAGCTCGGTTCGCTGATGCGCTTTGTCTCGCGCTCGGTCATCACCGGCTTCGTCAACGCGTTGGCGATCCTGATCTTCCTGGCGCAGATGCCCGAGCTGATCGGTCGCGGCCCGGCCGTCTACGTACTGTGTACCGCCGCGTTGGCGATCATCTACCTGCTGCCGCGCCTCACCCGCGCCGTGCCGTCGCCGCTGGTGGCCATCGTCGTGCTCACCGCCATAGTGATCGGCTTCGATGTGGAGGTGCGCAGCGTGGGTGACATGGGCCAGCTGCCGGACAGCCTGCCGCACTTCCTGCTGCCCGATGTGCCGCTCACCTGGGAAACGCTGCGCATCCTGCTGCCGGTGTCGGCCACGCTGGCCGTGGTCGGCCTGCTCGAATCGATGATGACGCTGCAGATCGTCGAGGACATCACCGAGACGCCCAGCCAGCGCAACCGCGAATGCGTCGGGCAGGGCGTGGCGAATACGGTGACCGGTTTCCTCGGCGGCATGGCGGGCTGCGCGATGATCGGCCAGTCGGTGATCAACGTGACCTCCGGTGGCCGTGGTCGCCTGTCCTGCCTGGTGGCCGGCGTGCTGCTGCTGGTGCTGGTGGTGTACGGCAGCGACCTGGTGCGGCAGATCCCGATGGCCGCGCTGGTGGCAGTGATGATCATGGTCAGCATCGGCACCTTCAGCTGGCGCTCGTTGCGCGACCTGCGCACGCATCCGCGCAGTTCATCTGCGGTGATGCTGCTGACCGTGGTGGTCACCGTGGCCACCCACGATCTGGCCAAGGGCGTGCTCAGTGGCGTGCTGCTGTCGGCGCTGTTCTTCGCGCGCAAGGTTGGCCGCATGCTGGATGTGCGGCGCGAGGACGCTGGAGACATGCAGGTCTACCGCGTACGTGGCCAGGTGTTCTTCGCCTCGGCCGGCCAGCTCGGCGCCGCGTTCGATTACCAGCACGTGGCGCCGAAGGTGCAGATCGACCTGCGCGACGCCCATCTGTGGGACCTGACGGCTGTGGCTGCACTGCAGCGCGCGCAGGAAAAGCTGGCCGCGCAGGGTGCCGGGGTGACGGTGGTGGGCCTCAATGCGGCCAGCCAGACGTTGATCGAACAGGTAGGCGGGCGCGCTGGCGGGCACTGACGTTCAGGCGTCCGGCTTCTGCGACAACGTGCACGCATTCTGAATCCAGTCAGGCATCTGAAATCCATGCTGTCGTAGCATTGCCCGCGTGATGGGGCCGATGGACGGCCCCTCCCTGCCAGCACGATGCTGGCGACACGCAAGGGAGAAGCAGGCAATGCAGGCAACAGGCGCGCTTGGGCGCAACGTACGGGTCGGCTTCGGCCGTGGGTATTGGAAGGTGCTGGCCCTGTGCCTGGCACTTGCCGCATGCCAGGCACCTTCTTCCCAGGCAGCGGCCGAAGCGGCTGCGCCCGCGTCGATCGCCGCGACATCGCCGGTAGCGTCCCCCGGCCCGGCATCCGCAGATTCCCCACGGTACCCGGATACGTCCTATACCGAAGGTCGGCTGCGTCCCGCCTATGGCTGGTGTGTGGATGGGGTGGAGGATGCAGGCAAGCTCCAGGCCTGTGGCAAGGACGAACTCGCTTACCAGGAAGGGCGCCTCGAACAGGCGGCCAGCAAGGCGGTGGCTGGGCTCGACGCCGCTGCCCGGACCGCGTTCCAGGCCACCCAGGCGAGCTGGCGCAGCGATACAGACCGCTATTGCCGCCAGGCCCCCAACGGCAGCGTGCAGCAGCTGCAGGTCGCGCAGGAATGCCGCCTGTACCGTGTCGCCAATCGTGCCGACCAGCTGCTGGCGCAGAGCGCGCCGCCGGATACCTCGTATACCCAGGCAACGCTGCGTCCGGAGTACACCCGTTGCGTGCAGGACGCCCGCGGCCTCGACGACCAGCTGGAAGCCTGTGATGCGGCCGAGCTCAGCCATCACAAGGCGTTGCTGGAAGCACAGGTCGCGCGACTGATGGACAGCCCCGATGGCCCGGCCAAGGACCGCTGGATGGACGAGCAGGCCAACTGGGTCGCAGACACCGAAAAGCGCTGTGCGCCTGCCAGCGACCATGTGGGGCCGATGCTGGATGCACAGTCGTGCCGCATCAACCGGTATGCCAACCGCGCCGTCGAGCTGCACGCGCGCGTGCTGACGCCCTGATCCACCGTCGCCAGAAGGCGATTGCACCCGGTCATTCCTCCACGGACAAGGAAGTGAGACATGCCAAACAACATTGACACCCGCAACCTGGACGCCACTGCCGGCGCGGTGTTCTTTGCTGTCGGACGCGGCACCGAAGGCGGTGGATCGTCGTACCACCTCAGCATTGCCGGCATCACCAGGAACTTGAACGAGCCGCAATGGGGCACGGTCAGCGCGGTGAGGGACAACAGCGGCTATTCGCTGGGCACCATCCAGGTGGATTTCGGCCAACGTGGCGAGTGGCCGCTGGGCGCGACTGAAGAGCGCAAACTGAAGCCGGGCGAGACAACGTATGTCGATGGGGTCATCGGCCAGGCCAGCGCCTACGCCAAGGCACACAACCTGCCCTTCACGCATGACCGCGCCGATCTGCGTGCGGATCTGCTCAGCCACGGCAACGGTGAGGGAAAGCGCTCGTCCATCCGGTTCATCGATGCACCGACGCGCGACAGCATCAATGCCTGGGCCGGCTCGCCGGAAGGCAAGCAGTGGATCCACACGCACATCGATTACCCGCAGGTGCGCAATGCAACGCATATCGCCATGACCATGCTGGACAAGCATGGCAGCGGCATTGCCGAGGACAAGCGCTTCGAAGCCATCGCGTTGATCGCCAAGACCGCCAACCAGCTGCCGGGCCGGTTGGATGGCCTGGAAGCAGTGCTCAAGCGCGGGGGGGATTACCAGGATCTGCGCGATCAGGCCACCGCGATCCGCCATCGCACTCCTTCCTATGCCGGGTTGGCCGCTGCCGACGTCGCAGCAGGTTATGAAGATGCCTATGCGCAGCACTCCGCCGAAATGGACCGCGCGCACCTGAAGGTCGGAAGCCGCGATTTCGCGCCCGCCACCGAAGGCAGCGATCCTGATATCCGCGTTGCGCTGCAGCAGGCACGTTCGCACCACGCCGGCGGGAGTGCACAGGTCCTGAAGGAAGGTTCCAGCGGCCGCGCGGTGGAAAAGCTGGAGCACAACCTGCACACGCTGGGCTATGGCGGCGCAGGCGCGCAGGCCATCCATCCCGACCGGCAGTTCGATGCGGCCACCCGGCAGGCCGTCGAAGCCTTCCAGCGCGATCATGGGCTGACCCCGGTGGATGGCAAGGCCGGGCCGGCCACGCTGAGCGCGATCGATCGCGAGGCGCGTGGGCTGCAACGCGACATGGCAGCGCTGGGTCTGACCGATGCACACGGTAAAGCGATCACCGCCGATGGTTACCTGGGGGCTGGCAGCCAGCACGCTCTCAACACCTTCCAGCAGCGGCACCATCTGCCGGCCACCGGCATGGCCGACGCCGGCACGCGCGGTGCGCTCCAGGCCGAAGCGGCACAGCACCGACCTGCAACGCCGGCACCGGCCGCGCCCGCTGCACCGGCCGCTGCACCCGCACCCGAACGTCACAGTGGACCGGCCGCAGCCGCCGCACCCGGCGGCCAGCGCATCTCGGTCGTGGAGCCGTTCGGCAATGGCGGCAGCAACCGCACCTTGCGCCACGGCATCAGCGGCGAAGAAGCGTTCCGCGAACTGAAGATCCACCACCCCAACACCAACGCGGCTGCCGTACGCGCGGGTGATGCCAGCCGGGTCGACCGCAGTGCGGAAATGGTCGAGGGCGAGCTGGAGGCCGTGCGCAGGCGCGGCGACGTCAACGGTATTCCGCTGGTGCAGAAGGACCTGATCCTGACCGACCGGTCAGGCGGGCGCAGTCTGATGGTTCCCAGTCCCGTCGCCGGTTACGTCAAGCTCAACAACGACGGCACCAACTCGATCAGCATCTACAGCCATCCGCTCGACGATGCGCGCCGCGAGCTGGTAGGCCAGGTGCTGCACGGCGAGCGCGGATCCATTCCGTACAAGAACGGGGACTTCGTGGAGTACGGCGCGCCGCTGGTGCGGCAGTCGGACGTGGGCTCGCCGGGTGCCGTGCATGCGCACATCGAGGTCGAGCCGGATCAGTATCGGCGCTATCTGGGCGACATCCTCAACGACCGCATCACCCTGGGCGGCAAGGTGCAGGCGCAGGGGCCCGAGGCCGCACAGGCCGCACGCAGCGCGCAGCAGGCGCCGATGGCCGATGGCGTGCTGAAGCAGGGCGAGCGCGGCGATGAGGTCAAGGCATTGCAGGGCAAGCTGGCCGCGCTGGGTTATGCCGGGGCCGATGGCCGGCCGCTGCATGCCGATGGCGTGTATGGCAAGGACACGCTCGCAGCGGTCAAGCAGTTCCAGGCCAACAACGGCCTGGACGACGATGGCAAGGCTGGCCGGAAGACCCTGGCGCAGGTCGACGCCCCCGACGCGGTGAAGGCCGCTACCCAGTCGGCGGCACCGGCCCGGGCCGAACCTGCGGCGCCGGCCAGCATGCGTGACCCCGGGCATGCCGACAACGCGCGTTTCGGCCAGGCCCTGGACAAGCTGCAGGCGCTGGAGCAGCAGCGCGCCCAGGCTGGCCTGAAGCCGCTGTTCGCCAACCCGCAGGAAGCCGAGCGTGCGGCCGGCCAGCTGGCCTACGAAAGCAAGGTGTCCGGCATGCGCCAGATCGACCACGTCGTGGCCCGTCCCGACGGCACCGGCCTGTTCGCGGTGCAGGGCGAGCCGGGTGATCCGGCGGCGCAGCGGACCTTCGTCGACCGCCAGCAGGCGGTATCGCAGTCGGTCGAGGCCAGCAGCCGGCAGAGCGAAGCGCTGGACAGCCAGTTCAACCAGCGTGCGCAGGAACAGCAGCAGGAACAGGTGCGCAGCCGCGGGTTGTAAGCCACGCGGCGTCCCGGGGCCGGTCGGCCGGCCCCGGAGCCACCCGCCGCCATTCAGCCGTCCGGTGTAAACTATTGATCTCACTGGCAATGCCAGTCTCCACGATCAACACGCCGATGACGTCCGCCACCGCCCGTTACGCCGATTCCCTGCGCCTGTCCGTTGCCCCGATGATGGACTGGACCGATCGCCATTGCCGCGTGTTCCATCGCGTGCTGGCACCGGGTGTGCGCCTGTACACGGAAATGGTGCACGCCAACGCGGTCATCCACGGTGATCGCGAGCGCCTGCTCGGCTTCGACCGCAGCGAGCAGCCGCTGGCGCTGCAGCTGGGTGGCAGCGACCCGGCGCTGCTGGCGCAGGCCGCGCGCATCGCTGCCGACTGGGGCTACGACGAGGTCAACCTCAACTGTGGCTGCCCGTCCGACCGCGTGCAGGCCGGGCGCTTCGGCGCCTGCCTGATGCGCGAGCCGGTACTGGTGGCCGACTGCGTGGCGGCGATGGTCGATGCCGTCGGGATTCCGGTGACGGTGAAGTGCCGCCTGGGCGTGGATGAGGACAACGACTACGACGTGTTCGCCGCTTTCGTCGACCGCCAGGTCGCAGCCGGTGCCGCGATGGTGGTGGTGCATGCGCGCAACGCGTGGCTGAAGGGCCTGTCGCCGAAGGAGAACCGCGAGGTTCCGCCGCTGAAGTACGACTGGGCCTACCGCCTGAAGCAGGAGCGCCCGGCGCTGCCGGTGGTGCTCAACGGCGGCCTGGCCAGCATCGAGGCGGTGCAGGCGCAGGCTGCGCACGTCGATGGCGTGATGCTGGGCCGCGCGGCCTACCACGACCCCTACCTGCTGCATCAGCTGGAGGCGCTGCAGACCGGCGCCCCGCTGCAGGCCCGCGGCGACCTTCTGCGCGCGCTGCGCCCCTATGTGGAAGCGCGCCTGGGCGAGGGCCTGGCGCTGAAGCACATCACCCGCCACCTGCTCGGCCTGTTCCACGGCCAGCCCGGTGGCCGCGCATTCCGCCAGGTGCTGAGCGAGGGCGCACACCGCCCGGGCGCCGGTTGGAGCCTGGTCGAGCAGGCGCTGGCAGTGACCGAACGCGACGCCGATCGCGCTGCCGCGTGACCTACGTCACATTCCTGACTTGACACGACGCGGCAATTGGTCCCGAATGTTCACCTAGCTGAACATCGCGGGGCAGCGGCCGGAAAAGTTCAGACCGGATTCACTGCCCCAAACCAAGAATTTGCAAAGGATTTGTAAAGCGCCGGGCCCGAAACCCGGCATCCGGATTTACGACTTTTGAACGAATCGCCGTGCTCGGCTAGGATCGCATCGATGTCTTCCGCTTCCCTCCATTGCCGCATTGCCCTGGCCACCTGCGTTGTGCTGGCGGCTGCGCCGCTGTCGTCGGCGCTGGCACAGCAGCCGCCGCGTGGTGAGCAGGGGCGTGCGGAGATGATGGATCGAGGCGAGCGTGGCAACCGTGGCGACGAGCGTTCGCTGTCCGATGCCGTGCGCCGCGTGCAGCGCACCACGGGTGGCCACATCCTCGGTGCCGAGCGCGTGCCGTTCGATGGTCGTGATATCAACCGGGTGAAGTACATGGACGACCGGGGCCGGGTCCGCTACATGGACGACCCCGCCCCGTCGCGTTCACAGCCGCGCACGCCGCGGTCGGATATGTCATCACTACGCGGCGATAACCCCTGAACAGGGATAGTTGCCGCTATCAACCCGTACCCCACAGGCCTCCGGGCCACACCCAGGACACTAGGGAGAGTTCATGCGTATCCTTCTGGTCGAAGACGAAGCCCCGCTGCGTGAGACCCTGGCAGCCCGGCTCAAGCGCGAAGGCTTTGCCGTCGATGCTGCGCAGGACGGCGAGGAAGGCCTCTACATGGGGCGCGAAGTTCCGTTCGATGTCGGCATCATCGACCTCGGCCTGCCCAAGATGTCGGGCATGGAGCTGATCAAGGCCCTGCGTGACGAAGGCAAGAAGTTCCCGGTGCTGATCCTGACCGCGCGTTCGAGCTGGCAGGACAAGGTCGAGGGCCTGAAGCAGGGCGCCGACGATTACCTGGTCAAGCCGTTCCACGTCGAAGAACTGCTGGCCCGCGTCAACGCGCTGCTGCGCCGCGCCGCCGGCTGGAGCAAGCCGACCCTGGAATGCGGCCCGGTCGCCCTGGACCTCGCTGCGCAGACCGTCAGCGTGGCCGGCAGCAATGTCGACCTGACCAGCTACGAGTACAAGGTGCTGGAGTACCTGATGATGCATGCCGGTGAACTGGTCTCCAAGGCCGACCTCACCGAGCACATCTACCAGCAGGACTTCGACCGCGACTCGAACGTGCTGGAAGTCTTCATCGGCCGCCTGCGCAAGAAGCTGGACCCGGATGGCGAACTGAAGCCGATCGAGACCGTGCGCGGTCGCGGCTACCGTTTCGCGATCCCGCGCAACGAGGGCTGAGCCGGCTCACCCTGGCGATAACACGATGTCCGGCCGTCTGTGGTTCTTCCGACGCTGGCGGCCGCGCTCACTGCAGGCGCGCCAGATGCTCGCCGCGTCCGTGGGCCTGGTTGCGTTCCTGGCCCTGGCCGGTTACGCGCTCGACGCCGCCTTCGCCGATACGGCGAAGGCGAACCTGCGTGAGCGCCTGAAGAATTACGCCACCTCCTACGCGGCCGGCATCGACTTCACCCGCGACCGCTCGCTGTACATCCGCGAGCAGCCGCCGGATTCGCGCTTCGATGTGCCCGGCAGTGGCCTGTACCTGCAGGTGGTGATGCCGCACGGCAAGGGCAATTCGATGTCCGCCGAAGGCCCGATGCTGCCCACCGTTGGCGGCGGCCTGCTGGCACCGCGCCAGGAAGTGTTCGAAGGCCCGCTGCCGATGATCCAGATCGATGGCAGCCAGGGCTCGGTGTACCGCTATGGCCTGGGCCTGGTGTGGGGCGCCGACGCCGACCCCGCCACTGAATTCCCCTACACCATCTATGTGATGGAAGACTCGCGCGCGCTGGGTGCACAGCTGCGCGTGTTCCGTGGCCGCGTCTGGTTCTACCTGGGTGGCATCGGCCTGATCCTGTTGCTGCTGCAGACCGTCATCCTGCAGTGGAGCCTGCGACCGCTGCGCCGCGTGATCACCGAGCTGACCAAGGTGCAGCGCGGCGAGACCGAGCGCATGAGCGAGCGCCACCCGCGTGAGCTGGAACCGCTGACCGACAGCATCAACGCCTTCATCGAGAGCGAACGCGAGAACCTCGAACGCCAGCGCAACACCCTGGCCGACCTCGCGCACAGCCTGAAGACGCCGATTGCGGTGCTGCGCACGCAGATGGACAGCGGCGCCGACGACAGCGCGCTGCGCGAAGAACTGGACGTGCAGCTGCAACGCATGAACAACCTGGTCTCGTACCAGCTGGCACGCGCGGCGTCGTCGGGCCACAAGCTGTTCTCCGCGCCGCTGCCGATCGAGTCCAATGCCGAGGAAATCGTGCGCGGCCTGGAAAAGGTCTACGCCTCCAAGGGCGTGCTGTGCGAATTCGATATCGACCCGGCGGCACGCTTCCACGGCGAACCGGGCGACCTGCAGGAACTGCTCGGCAACCTGCTGGAGAACGCCTTCAAATGGGCCAACCGCCGCGTGCTGCTGACCACGCAGCCGCTGCCGGCACCGAACGCGCGCCGCGCCGGCCTGCTGCTGGCGGTGGACGACGATGGCCCGGGCATTGCCCCGGACGACATCGGCAAGGTGCTGCAGCGTGGCGTGCGTGGCGATGAGCGCGTGCAGGGCCACGGCATCGGCCTGTCGATCGTGCAGGACCTGATCAAGGATTACCGCGGCGAACTGACCGTGGGCCGTTCCGCCGAACTGGGTGGCGCCCGCTTCGAGGTGCGCCTGCCGCCGGGGCCCTAGGCCTCCGCAATCGGCAGTGCCGGCCGCTGGCCGGCACCCTCACGATTTCTGCCGGCCAGCGGCCGGCACTACCGTCTTTCGAACGCCGGTGGCTCGCCGTAGAACCGCCGCAGCTGCGCAGCCACCTCCGGCAACGCCTGCCGCAGCAGATCCGGGGCCGAGAAGTGGTATTCGCTGGCCACCGCGAAGAACTCTTCCGGCGCTTCGGCCGCATACGGATCGATCAGCGTTTCTTCACCTGCATCCACCTGCGCACAGAAGGCGTCATAGGCGCGCTGGAAGGTGGCCGCCCACTCGCGCTGCCACTCGCGCGGCAGCGGCGGTGTGCCGTCCATCGCGCCATCCAGCGCATCCAGCTTGTGCACCATCTCGTGCACCGCCACGCAGTAGCCCTCGTGCGGTGCGGCCAGGTCGGCCTGCACGTCGGCCCAGGACAGGATCAACGGCCCGCTGTCCCACGACTCGCCGATCAGCTCGTCATCCCACTCGTGCAGCACGCCAGCGGCATCCATGTGGCTGCGGTGCACGCGGAAGGCATCGGGGTAGACGATCAGCTGCGACCAGCCTTCCAGCCCTACCTGGCCGAACTCCAGCAGCGGCAGGCAGCACAGCGCGGCCAGCAGCACGCCGTCGCCGGCCTGCAGCTGCAGCTCACCGATCGGGGTAATGGTCTTTTCATGCAGGAAGCGCGTGGCCAGCACGCGCAGGCGCGCGCGGCGTTCGTCGTCCAGACCGTGCAGCCAGGCCGCGCGGCGGCAGGCGTCTTCCCAAAGTGCATCGTCGATCGGCCGCGGCGCGGGCCGCAGCCACTGCAGCAACGACTTGATCAGCGGAACATTCCCGGCAGGTAGCTGTGCCACTTCGGCGCGCGGATGCGCTGCAGCACGTCGTCGTCGCTGCCACCGCCACCGGTGCTGGTGGCACTGCTGGCCGCCGGGCGCACCGCTGCCGGCTTGGTGGTGGCGGCCGAGGCGGTCGCGGTCGGCGCGCGCTGCGAGGCGGCATCACCGTTGGAGGACACGCAGGCGCCACGGCTGTCGTCCAGCGCTGCCGTCGCAGACGCCGCGAAGGGCATCATCAGCAGGATCAGGCAATGGGCATAACGGCGCATTGACGACATCCACGTTAAGGGAGGGTGAGTTCCCGATTCTAGCCCGAACCCGGCGCCGCGTTGGAAGCCCCTGCGGAACCCAGCGTGGCGGGCGTCACTGGCGGCTTTCCCGCATAATTCCTTCCTGACTTCGTGGAAGCTGCCGTGGACGATCGCCAATTGCTGGCCAAACTCGCTGCCGGTCGCCTGTCCGGCGACGCCCTGGCCCGTGAGCTGGGCCAGACCCGGGCGGCTATTTGGAAGCGTATTCAAGGGCTTAGGGCCGCTGGTGTGGACATCGAGGGCCGCGCTGGCGAAGGCTATGGCCTGACCCGCCCGGTTGATCTGCTGGACCCGGCCGCGATCCGCGCCGGCCTGCCTGCCGACGCCCAGGCCCTGCTGCACGACCTGCAGGTGGCGTGGACGGTGGATTCCACCAACGCCGAATTGCTGCGGTGCAGCGCGCCCCAGCGCGGGGTCAGCGTCCTGTTGGCCGAACGCCAGACCGGTGGCCGCGGCCGTCGTGGCCGTACCTGGGCCTCGCCGCTGGCCGCGCATATCTACCTGTCGGTGATGCGCCTGTACTCCGGTGGCCTCGGCCGCCTGGCCGGGCTGAGCCTGGTGGCCGGCATCGCCGTGGCCGAAGCGCTGCACGACCTTGGCTACACCCAGGCGCAGCTGAAGTGGCCGAATGACCTGATCGTCGATGGCCGCCGCAAGCTGGTTGGCCTGCTCGCAGAAGGCGGTGGCGAATACGCCGGCCCGGCGCGCGCGGTGATCGGCATCGGCATCAACACGCACATGCCGCCGTCATTCGCCGAGCAGATCACCCAGCCATGGGTGGACCTGGACACGCTGGCCGGCAAGCCGGTGGACCGCAACCTGGTCGTGGCTGCCGTGCTGGCGCGCCTGCTGCCGGCACTGGAAGAGTTCGATCGCGAAGGTCTCGCTCCGTTCCTGCCGCGCTACGCTGCCTTCGACATGCTGGCCGGCCGCGAAGTGCGCGTGGAACTGGAAGGGCAGTGGCAGCACGGTACCGCGCTTGGCCTGGCCGATGACGGCGCTTTGCGCGTGCGCATCGATGGCCAGGAACGCCTGCTGCACGCCGGCGAAGTCAGCGTGAGGGCGGCATGAGCGATTGGTTGTTCGACCTCGGCAACTCGCGCTTCAAGTTCGCGCCGTTGCAGGGTGACCGTGCCGGCGACGTGCAGGCCTGGGCGCATGGCGCCGAAGGCATGGCCGGGCAGCCGCCGCACAGCCTGCCCAGCGGCAGCACCGCGTTCGTGGCCAGCGTGGCCGCGCCGTCGCTGACCAGCGCCATGCTGGACCAGTTGCAGCGTCGCTTCGAGCACGTGCACGTTGTACGCACCAGCGCCCAGTGTGCGGGCGTGCGCATCGCCTATGCCAAGCCGGAAAAGTTCGGCGTTGACCGCTTCCTGGCGCTGCTGGCGGCGGCCAAGGCGCAGCGCCCGGTGCTGGTGGTCGGCGTGGGCACCGCACTGACGATCGATCTGCTCGACGCCGATGGCCAGCATCATGGTGGCCGCATCTCCGCATCGCCCACCACCATGCGCGAAGCGCTGCATGCCCGTGCCGTACAGCTGCCCGCTACCGGCGGTGACTACAGCGAATTTGCCAACGACACCGCCGACGCGCTGGCCTCCGGTTGCGATGGTGCAGCGGTGGCGCTGATCGAACGCAGTGCGCAGCAGGCACACGCGCTGCTGGGCGTGGCACCCTCGCTGCTGGTGCACGGTGGCGGCGCACCGGCGCTGATGCCCTTGCTGCCCGGCGCCGACTACCACCCATCGCTGGTGCTGGATGGCCTCGCCCGCTGGGCGGTGCACCAGCCCGCAGGCTAGTATCCGCGCATGCTGACCCGTGCCCTGATCGTCGTACTGGCCATCCTCAATCTTGGCGTCGCCTGCTGGTGGCTGCTGCGCGACGCGCCGCAAGCGCCCGCGCCGCCACCGCAACCGGCCGGCGTGGCCGAGCTGCGCTGGGTGCCCGGTGGCGTTGATGCGAATGCCGCCGCGCAGGCCACTGCTGCGGCCCCGACCGCACCGCTGATGGAGCGCGAACCGGCCGCGAAGACCGCCGTGGCTGCGACGCCTGCGCCTGCGCCGGCCGTGCCGGCAAAGCCCGAGGACGCCAAGCCGCCGCTGGCTGAGGTTGCCGCTGCCGCTGCGCCGGTTGCCGCCGCTGCCAGACCCGTGGCGCCGCCCGTACCGGCACCGGCAGCGGAAAAGCCAGCAACCCCGCCCGCGGCTGCCGAGCCGCCGCGCTGCGTGGCGCTGGGCCCGTTCGCCGACCACGCCGCCGCGAGCGGCGCGCAGGGCAAGGCCGGCAACGTGCTCAGCCAGGTACGCCTGCGTGAACAGCCCGCTGCCAGCGGCAGTGCCCGTTACCGGGTGATGCTACCGGCTGCCGCCAACCGCGAAGAAGCGCAGGCCACGGTGAAGCGCATCGTCGCCGCCGGCCTGAGCGACTACTACATCATCAGCCAGGGCGAGGAGGCCAACGCCGTGGCGCTGGGCCAGTACCGCAACCGCGAAGGCGCCGAGCGGCGCATGGCCGCAGTGCAGGCCGCCGGCTTCCAGCCGCGCCTGGTCGCCAGCGGCGATGCCGGCCAGTGGTGGCTGGAAGGGCAGCTGGCGACGGGTACGCAGGCGGCCCAGGCCCAGCAGCGCAGTGGCGCGGCACAGAGCCGGTCGCTGGAATGCACACGGTTGCGCTAGAATCCCCGGACCGCGGCGCTGCCGCCGGTGATCCACCCATGCCGCTTTAGCTCAGTTGGTAGAGCAACTGTCTTGTAAACAGTAGGTCATCCGTTCGATTCGGATAAGCGGCACCATCTTCGATCCCTTGGCATCCGCAAATGTCCACGGAGAACAATCAACCCGCTGCAATGGCGGGTTTTTGTGCGTTGTCGTTCTGGGAAAGAATGAGAGCCTGCAGGCATGATCACCGTGACGCCGCAAGGCCCCTTCTAAGCTGACTGCAACGTTGGAGCATACGTTCGCCAGATTGCTCCTTGAGTTGAATGCTGCCATCAGCGAGAAGGGGATAGGTCTCGAGACGGACACGATAGGCCGCTTGCGAAGACAGCTGCACTGCATCGTCGTCCGTGCCGATCGTGGCTCCAGGCAGTGAATCTTCTCGAACAACGCCATTTACCTGAAGCTGTGCGCAGATTCCGGCGTAGTAGGCGATGCGTTCATCAAGCGCCTGAGGGTGCCTTGTGGCATGACCTAGCGCATGGAATGTCTCGTGTGCGACCAGATCGACGAGGTTCGCAACAGTCCGTCCGCGGTCGTCATGGATCGAAGCCGCAAGTGCCAATGTCTTCCCACCCGAAAACGATCCAAAAGTACGCGACTGTATCGTCGCGGTGGTATCCGTTGGCGCGAGAAGAATCCGGTATCTGTTCGCTTTTGCTTCTATCCATGATTCGGAAAACTTCGCTGCTGCATCAATGCGCTCGCAGGTATCTGCAACGTCAACCTGTGATCCCGCAGTCATCATGAGCAAGATCTCGTGCTGAGTGTGCCTGCATTGAAACGATTCCAGGGGAGGCAGGCTTCTGCGCCCTGGAACAATGGACAGCGACCGGAAGTAGCGGAATGGCCCGAGAGGCGTGGACACCAGCTCGGTGTAGCCATCCGGAGGGATACCTTGTGGCAATCTGATCGTTGTGGCGCAGCCAGCCAGGATGGAGGCGGCGAATGCGGTGAGTACGACTCCTTTCATCGCTTCTCCCAAAGGTGCGGGTGCTCAATGCGCACCCGCATCTCCCGTTGTTTACTACATCTCCATGCACAAGTGCGGCGACGGGTGGTTGACACAATCCCTTCCTTCGAATTCCAGGTAGTAGCTCGCCTTGGTGATGCCCTCCTGTTTGGCTTGTCCAGCGATAACCTGCGGGCCATTTCCGTATGCCGAATGGAAGGGGAGCAGGTCGTAGCTCAAAGCATCACCATTACCCACATTGGCATATATCCAGGCATTCACCACGTTTGGGTCCGCAACCCGGATCACTGTGCCTGTTCTGACCCATGAAAATGTTTGGGACGCGCTGATTGCGCCCGTAGCGACGTTCTTTACCCGGAGTACCGCATTGCCCGTGGCAGGATACGGTATGGTTGATCCGGATGTATCCAGCTCAAACGTCGCGGCATCTGGGAGCACGCTGAGAGAGGACAGCAGGGAGTTGTAAATGCTCTTCTTACCACCACCGTCCCCTTCCCATATGACTTCCATACCCGCCTTGCACTCCCCGCCACCTGCCTGTTTTCCGCTGCACTCGCCATAAGCTCGAACACTCTTCAGGTTGCAACCTGTGAACAGGAGTGCGCTTCCCAATGCGATAGTGGAGGCCGCCAATATGCTCTTGGAATTCATTCTCATGCTAGATCTCTCCTTGGTCTAGAAGGATGCGTGGTGCACCGTGGTTTCGAAACCACGCGGAGCAGTTGACATCAGATCGACAGGGGTAGACGTGACTTCGGTCTTGGTATCGAGTATCCGTCGGTGTCGTCGAGTATCACCTTCGGGAATGAGGCGCGCATGTGCGAGGGCAAGGGAACATCCCACAACGAAGTAGAGCCCGGGCAATTGTGCAGATGCTCTCGCCAGCTATCTCCCACCCACCTGCAACGCCACATATTCCGCCAGCCCCCGGCAGGCCAGCATCAGCCCTTCGCGCGTGCCGTCGCCGATATCGTCTTTCTCTTCCCCGTCCACGCGCACACGCTCGGTGGCGTGGTACAGCTCCAGCAGCGACACCAGGCCAACTGCGGCGCGATCCCGGCGTGCGGCGGCCACGGCCTGGCCGGGTGTGCTGGCCGGACCCTGCAATGGCTGTCCGTCGGCGGCGTCACCGGCCTGGATACGCTGCAGGCAGCCGGGCAGGTTGATGAGTGCAGGGGCCTCGTTCGCAGCGGCGAAAGCGGCTTCCAACGGCTGCGCCAGTTCGGGCGGCAGGCGCAGGGCGGCCTCGCCCAGGGTGGCGGTCAGGTACGGGTAATGGGTTCTGGACATGCGGGCATCCTCGTGCGGAACAGAGGTGCCACCGCGAGAGGGTGGCGGACGATGCGTGGTTTCCAATCCCGGGACTGAATGAGCCGGTGGGCACAAGGCCCCCACGCACCGCCCGCCATAAGTCGGCCGACGGATTGCCAGCCGGCGCCGCTCTTGGGAAGACGACGCCGGCTGACAAGCGTAAACAGCTTTCAGTCATCGGGTTGGAAATCCCGGCCACCTCTACAGGTGGCAATTCATCATGCGCACGCGAAATCACCGCCTGCCAGTCGCTTGTTTCGATGGCACCGGGTGATCTGAAAGGAAAAATGAATTATCGCGTCTGACCTGTTTCCAGCAATGCAATGCCAGAAGCGACATATGGCGCAGTGCCGCCATCATCGAGAAATCTGGCCGGGCCATTGCTGCCGCACGGTTCATGATGGCCCACCCAGTAAAGCTGGCTTAACTGCCCAGGCAGGGCTTCAAGCACACCCTACCAGACCTGAATTCCCATGCGTGCGGCCCGGATCTTGATATTCCTCACGGACAGCCCGCAACGGCCCACCGCATACTGCCGCCACACGCCCACCCTGGGGCCCTTCGGGATCCGCACATGCGTCGCCACGCCCTGTCGCTCACCGCCGCACTGCTGTCCACCGCCGTTGTGACCCCGGCCATGGCCGCCGTGCCGTTCTTCAACGCCCGTTGCCCGGGCGGCATCGACGTGCACGCCGACGAAGGCGGTCCCGTCTACGTGCAGGGGCGAGAGGCGGCGCTGAAGCGCTTCAACGACCGCTATTTCGAAGCACGCGATGCCAACAGCGGCATCACCCTGTCGATCAGCAGCAACGACAACGGCACGCCGCAGATCAGCTACACCGGCCGTGACGGTGCCAATGGCATCTGTCAGGTCAGTACCACTGGAACACCTGCGTCGCAGGAACACGGTAATCACCCTCGCGGTGCTGCCGCCAACGACGCTGCGCTACCACGCGAGGTGACCTGCGAATCCACCGACCAGCAGCAGGTGTCGTGCGACATGGATACCCGTGGCAACGTGGAGGTGGCGCGCCAGCTCAGCCATACCCGCTGCGAACAGGGCCAGAACTGGGGCCTGTCGCGGCACTCGGTATGGGTGAATGGCGGTTGCCGTGCGGTGTTCCGCAATGTGTCGAAGGTGGCGTACAGCGCACCGGCGGATGATACCGCGCTGGGTTCCTGCAACATGCGCAAGGGCGCGCAGGGCACGCTGGTGACCCAGATGCCCGTGGGCAGCGATTACCAGGAACTGATCATCGATTATCCCGATGGCCGCTTCCTGTGCATGATGCGCAACAACGGCCAGGTGCAGAGCCTGACGCCGGTTCGCCGCCGCGGCGGTTGAGGTGCCGCGGCGGCGCGACCGCCGTCGGCCGCGTGTTCGAAGGGGGCAATGCGGCGAGCGTTGCCCCTGTCCCCGCTACTGCTGGTTTACCGGGTCATTTCCCTTCCTGTAGGTGTACCCAGTGACATCCCAGCCGCCGCCATGACCGGACGGAGGTTCTACCCAGGTGAACTCCCACGTCTGCAGGGAGCCGTCGGGAAGCAGGTTTTCCACCCGGTAGACCTCACCGGGGATGCCCTGCCCCGGCAGCTTTCCGGGAATCGATTCATCCGAGCGTGCAGACGCGCGCCCTACGGAGAACGCCTGCCGTTCCACCCGTACGTTGCCGTAGCCCTGGGGGGCGAACGACGGCTTTACACGCTGTGCCACCCAGTCCAATACTTGGCGTGCGCCTGCTGTCTGCATTGGAAAGGCATCCGATGTCACCGTCTGCGTGACGCGTTGCGAGGATGCACTGGCAGCTGCAGGAAACAGTCCGCCCAGGGCAATCGCCAGTACCGCAAGTCCATTGATGAGTGCATGTTTCATGTGCGTCGTTCTCCAGGGTTGGGGAATTGAAGCCGCACCTTTCGGGTGCCGACGCAGGGTGGAGACAAAGACCGCCGTCGGTAAGAGGCGATACCGACTCGGGTGTGAAGTGGATCAAGAAAGGGCGGGTTTCTGACCATTCAGCGCTGGAATGCCTGACCGGGAACGCCTGCGTGTTCACGGCGATCTGGCGATGGGCCTGCTGCACCGCCGCGAGTGGTGTCACACAGCTCTGGCTAGACTGTGCTTCTTTTTCCCCCGCAGGAGGCACCCATGGCCCATCCCATTTCCGTATCCCTGATTGGCGTTCCCACCGATGTCGGTGCAGGCCATCGCGGTGCACGGCTGGGGCCGGAAGCGCTGCGCGTAGCGGGCCTGCCGGAGGCGCTGGAAGCGCGCGGGGTGGACGTGCGCGACCTGGGCAACCTGGATGGCCCGCGCAACCCGTGGACCGCGCCGGTGGAAGGCTACCGCCACCTGGATGAGGTGGTGGCGTGGAACCATGCGCTGATGGAAGCCAGCTATGCCGAACTGCAGGCCGGGCGCATGCCGATCATGCTCGGTGGCGACCATTGCCTGGGCATCGGTTCGATCACCGCCGTCGCGCGCTGGTGCCGCGAGCAGGGCAAGACCCTGCGCGTGCTGTGGCTGGATGCGCACTCGGACTTCAACACCAGCGATGTCACGCCGTCGGGCAACATCCACGGCATGCCGGTGGCCTGCCTGTGCGGCCTCGGCCCGGACGCGCTGACCCGCCTGGGCGGCAGCGCGCCGGCGATCACCCCGGCGCAGATGCACCAGATCGGCATCCGCTCGGTGGATCCGGAAGAGAAGCGCCTGATCAAGACCCACAAGGTCGACGTGTACGACATGCGCTACATCGACGAGAACGGCATGAAGCGCGCGGTGGAAGCAGCGCTGGCCGGCATCGATGAGAACACCCACCTGCATGTCAGCTTCGATGTGGACTTCCTCGACCCGAGCATCGCACCGGGCGTGGGCACCACGGTGCCGGGCGGGGTGAACTACCGCGAGGCGCAGCTGGTGATGGAGATGATCGCCGATACCGGGCGCATGGGGTCGCTGGACATCGTCGAGCTCAACCCCTTGCTGGACAAGCAGAATGCCACCGCAGAACTGGCCGTGGACCTGGTCGAAAGCCTGTTCGGCAAGTCCACCCTGATGCGCGACTGAGGGCTCGGCCTGAACGGATCGCTGATTCGTTCACATGCGCTCCACGCCACTGCCGCCAGATTGCACTTCACGCGGCGGTGGTGGCATTGGCCCTTCCCGCCGAGCGACAGAACCCCATCCGCGAATGAAGCGGTGTAGCGGCGAACCCAAGGAGAAGCCCATGAAGCGCGTAGTTGCCCTGATGCTGTTGTCGATGTTCTCGGTGGCCTTGCTGGCCGGTTGCAACACCGTTGCCGGTGCAGGCAAGGATGTGCAGAAGGCCGGTGAAAAGGTTGAGGACGCCGCCAAGGGCAAGTGAGCCCGGCGCGGATTGGAAAGCAGAAGGCCGGGGGTATCCCCGGCCTTTTTCGTGCGCGCAAGGTGCGTGCGATCTGCTGCGTGTTGTCGAAGCGGAGTGAACCATTCAAGCAGGTGAGCAGCACTTTCATGGTGGGTTGACCGGCATTCAACGGCAGCCAAGCGAAGCTGGAGCCACGGTAAGAACGCCGTTGCAACCAAGGACTCCCAGCAATGAACAAAGACATCATTTCCGGCAAGTGGTCGCAGCTGAAGGGCAAGGCCCAGGCCAAGTGGGGCGATCTGACCAACGACGACTTCGATGTGGCCGAAGGCAATGCCGAGTATCTGGCCGGTCGCCTGCAGGAACGTTATGGCTGGGCCAAGGACCGCGCCGAGAAGGAAGTCCGTGAGTTCCAGGACAGCGTGAGCAAGGACTATCCGGACTACAAGTAAGCACTCCGGTTTCCCCCGCAACACAACGCCCGCACCGTGAGGTTGCGGGCGTTGTGCTGTCTGGGGGGACGATCAGCGCGCCGGCGGGTCCGGCACGTAGCGGTTGGGGAAGGCCTGCGGTTCACGCGGCAGGCGCGAAGGCGAATCCACCAGGATGCCGCGCGCGCGCAGGTTGCGTGCGCTGTCGTAGCGCAGCTGCAGCACCTGGGCCGGGCTGCGGCTGGCGCGCTCGAAGTCGGTATCGCGCACCGAGGACTGCTCGCGTGCGCCATGGCCGGTACCCAGCGCCGGCGCCGGCGCCTGCGACTTGCTGGCGTAGCCTTCGATGCGGCTGGCGCTGGCGCTGGCATCGGCGGCGGCCTCCGCGGCCGGTGCCGGAGGCGGCAGGCCACGGCGCAGGATCGGCTCGGCTCGCCAGCGGCGGGCTTCCTCGAACACGGCCACGCCCACCACGCCGATGTTGTCCGGGCGGCCGGTGCGGCTGGCATAACTGCCGCTGGGGCTGCTGAACACGAACTGCGCCACTTCGTCCTGGCTCTTGCGCCAGCCGGTGATGTCGGCGCGCTGGCCGGGGTTGAGCACATAACCGGTCTGCGAGGGATCGGCATCCTCGCCGGAGATGGCGTTGACGCCGTCCACCGACAGCACCACCAGCACCCGGCGCGGGCTGTCGTTGTACAGGCGCACGGCATAGCGGTGGCCGCGCTCGCCGGCCACCCAGCGCTGGCCCTCGGCCAGGTAGCTGCGCAGTTCGGTACCGCGGTCGCGGTCGACCAGGGCCATGCGCACGGGGCCGCCCTCGTACACCGGCGGCGGTGGCGGGGCCGGGCGGAAGCCCGCCAGGGGCAGGATCAACAGCAGGGGCAGCAGGCGTTTCATCGGGCGTCTCCAGCGGGGTTGCGTGAATGAACGCGCCGCAGGCCCTGACGGGGTTGGTGGCGTGCAAGGTAAACTGGCCCCGTTCATCGAAGGTTACCCCACGCAGTCATGACGACCCGAGTCCTTACCGGCATCACCCCATCCGGCACGCCCCACCTGGGCAACTACGTTGGCGCCATCCGTCCGGCGATCGCGGCCAGCCGCGCCCCGGGGATCGAGAGCTTCTTCTTCCTGGCCGACCTGCACAGCCTGATCAAGTCGCAGGACCCGCAGCGCACCCAGCGCGCGACCCTGGAGATCGCGGCCAGCTGGCTGGCCTGCGGCCTGGACCCGGAACACGTGTGGTTCTACCGCCAGAGCGACATCCGCGAGACCACCGAGCTGATGTGGTTCCTGACTGCCATCGCCAGCAAGGGCATCCTCAACCGGGCGCACGCCTACAAGGCAGCGGTGGACAAGAACCGCGAGGAAGGCGTGGACGAGGACGCAGGCGTCAGCGCCGGCCTGTTCATGTACCCGGTGCTGATGGCTGCCGACATCCTGATCTTCAAGGCCAACCAGGTACCGGTGGGCCGTGACCAGATCCAGCACATCGAGATGGCGCGCGATTTCGCCCAGCGCTTCAACCACGTGTACGGCAAGGAGTACTTCCCGCTGCCGGATGTGGTGATCGATGAGCAGGTGGCGACGCTGGCGGGCCTGGATGGCCGCAAGATGAGCAAGAGCTACCACAACACCATTCCGCTGTTCGTGCCGCGCGACGAGCTGAAGAAGCTGGTGTTCTCGATCCTGACCGACTCGCGCGCACCGGGCGAGCCGAAGGACACCGAGGGCTCGGCGCTGTTCCAGATGTACCAGGCGTTCGCTACCCCGGAACAGACCGCGGAGTTCGCCAAGGCGTTCGCCGCCGGTATCAGCTGGGGCGATGCCAAGCAGCAGCTGTTCGAGCGCATCGACAGCGAGTTGGCACCGCTGCGCGAGCGCTACAACGCGCTGATGGCCGAGCCGGAGAAGATCGAAGCGCTGCTCAAGCGTCGTGGCCAGCAGCTGCGCGAGCAGCTGGCGGCACCGCTGCTGGAAGAGCTGCGCCATGCCGTGGGCCTGCGCGACCTGTCCACCGCGGGCGACATCGCCAGCGAGGACGCCGGCGTGGCCCGCGTGGCACCGCCGCTGTTCAAGCAGTACCGCGAAAAGGATGGCCGTTTCTACTTCAAGCTGACCGCCGGTGACGGCACGCTGCTGATCCAGAGCGAAGGCTTCGATTCGCCGCGCGATGCGGGCCAGCTGATCGCGGTGATCAAGCAGGCCGAGCAGGGCGACCAGCTGCAGAGCGAACTGTTCAAGCTGGAAGCCGAAGTGGACGCCGTGCTGGCCGCCCTGGCCGTGCTGCGCGAAGCGGCCTGATCGGAGACTGTTGTGGAGCCGAGCCCACGCTCGGCTTTGCTTTTGTAGGGTCGAGCCATGCTCGACTGCTTTTCCAGCCAGTCGAGCATGGCTCGACTCTACGTAATGGTGAGGAGCCGAGCATGGGCTCGGCTCTACAGGGCTACCCACCACCCATGGCATGATGTCCGCGCGCCCCCGGCGCGATGACATGGAGTCTGCGATGGCCTGGTTGTCGCTGCTGCTGTTCCTGCCCTGGTTCCTGCTGCTGGGCAGCCTGTACTGGCTGTTCCCACGCCAGCCCCGTAGCGCACGGCGGCGCCTGTTCGATGGCACCACCCTGCTAGTGGCCTTCGCGCTGAGCATCGTGTCGATGCTGTGGGGCTACCGCATCGGCGTGGTGCAGCCCGGCGCCGGCCCGATCTGGCCACAGGTGCTGGCGGTGCTGTATGCCTACGGCGCGTTCCTGGCGGTGCTGGTGCTGGCCCTGCTGCTGCGGCCGCGCTGGTTGCGCCCCTGATGGAGCGCCCCGCGCGCGCCCTCTGTAGAGCCGAGCCCATGCTCGGCTGATGTCTGGCAGAAAGGCAGCCGGGCATGGGCTTGGCTCTACGGAATTGCCCCTCCGACCAAAGCCGCATCGAACCCGGGCCGCCTGCGCGCCTACCATGGGGGTCCATTCCCGATCCTGCCAGGTGCGTGCCGATGACCGCCGACCCCAGCATCCACACCATCGATACCGGCTTCCAGCGCCCCGATTTCGATGCGGCCTACCTGATCGTTGAGAACGGCCGCGCCGCGTTCGTCGACTGCGGCACCGGCCTGTCGGTACCGGCGATGCTGCAGGCGCTGGCGGACGCCGGCCTGGGCGTGGAAGCGGTGGATTGGTTGCTGCTCACGCATGTGCACCTGGACCATGCCGGTGGTGCGGGCCTGCTGATGCAGCAGCTGCCGAACGCAAAGGCGGTGCTGCATCCGCGCGGCGCGCCGCACATGATCGACCCGGCCCGGCTGATCGCCGGTGCGACGGCGGTGTATGGCGCCGAGGAGATTGCGCGCAGCTACGGCCGCATCGAGGCGATTGCAGAACAGCGTGTGGTGGTGGCTGAAGATGGCCACCGCATCGACCTGGCCGGCCGCGAGCTGTTGCTGCTGCACACGCCGGGCCACGCGCTGCACCACTACTGCGTGTGGGATGCGCGCAGCCGCAGCTGGTTCACCGGCGATACGTTCGGTATCTCCTACCGCGAGCTGGACAGCGCACAGGGTGCCTTCATCTTCCCGACGTCGTCGCCGGTGCAGTTCGACCCGGAGGCGATGAAGGCCTCGATCCGGCGCATGCTGGGCTACGCACCGCAGGCGATGTACCTGACCCACTATGGGCGCGTGGAGCAGGTGGAAAAACTGGCAGCAGACCTGCTCGAGCAGATCGATGCGATGGCCACCATCGGCCGCCAGTGCGATGGCCGCCCGGACCGCCACCGCTGCCTGCTGGCGGCATTGCAGGCGCTGTACCTGGAACGTGCGCAACTGCATGGCTGTGCGCTGGACCAGGCGGCGGTGACTGCGGTGCTGGCGATGGACATCGAACTCAACGCACAGGGCCTGGCCTGCTGGCTGGATCGCATCCGCAGGTAGATCCGCGCCCCGGGGGGATGAAGCAGGCCCACGCTGCACCGCGATGTCACGACCACGTTACACTCTGGTGACTTCCAAGCTAGCCGTGGTACTGCCGTGAATCCGATGCGCGTGTTGCTGCTGTCGTCCTGCCTGTTTGTCGGTGGCCTGGCCCATGCGGCCAACGACCTGCCGGGTGGCGGCATCGATCCGCAGGCGCTGTCGCGCCACGTGCGTGTGCTGGCGTCGGATGAATTCGAGGGCCGCGCGCCGGCCACCGAGGGCGAAGAGCGCACCGTGCAGTACCTGATCGAGCAGTTCCGCAGCTACGGCCTGCAGCCGGGTGGCGTGGATGGAAGCTGGGTGCAGCCGGTACCGCTGGTGCGCGCGCAGCTGGAGGGCCCGGCCAAGGCCAGCCTGTCGCTGAAGCAGGGCAACCGCGCGCTGGCCAACGGCGTGGACGTGACCCTGCAGAGCCTGCAGCCGCGCAAGCGCGTGCAGATCAGGAATGCGCCACTGGTGTTCGTCGGCTACGGCATCGATGCGCCGGAACGCCAGTGGAACGACTACAAGGACGTGGACCTTCACGGCAAGATTGCCGTGGTGCTGATCAACGACGCCGATTTCGAGGCCGATGCGCCGGGCGCGTTCGATGGCAAGGCGGTGACCTACTACGGCCGCTGGAGCTACAAGTTCGAAGAAGCCGCGCGCCGTGGTGCCGAAGGCGTGCTGATCGTGCACGAGACCGCACCGGCCGCGTATGGCTGGGCCACGGTGAAGAGTTCGGGTACCTCGCCGCTGTTCGACATCGAGCGCGGCCAGGCCGAAGCGATGGCGCAGCACACGCCGCTGCGCGGCTGGATGCAGCGCGAGCTGGCCGAGGCGATCTTCGCCGACGCCGGCCTGGACTTCGACGCCGAGAAGCGCAAGGCGATGCGCGCCGACTTCCGCCCGGTTGCGCTGGACAACGCGAAGCTGAGCGTGGATTTCGCGCTCAAGCGCGAGCAGGTGGTGACCCGCAACGTGGTGGCCAAGCTGCCCGGTGGCGAACATGGCGATGAAGCGGTGATCTTCTCCGCGCACTGGGATGCGTTCGGTATCGGCCAGCCCGATGCCAAGGGTGACCGCATCCGCCGTGGCGCGATCGACAATGCCACCGGCGTGGCCACGGTGCTGGAGCTGGGCCGCGTGTTCGCCGCCGGCCCGCAGCCGCAGCGCACGCTGTACTTCGTGGCACTGACGGCCGAAGAGAAGGGCCTGCTGGGCGCCAGCTACTACGCGGCGCACCCGCTGGCGCCGCTGGACAAGACCGCCGCGGTGCTGAACATCGAGATGTTCAGCCCGGATGGCCCGACCCGCGACATCGCTTCGTGGGGCAAGGGCCGGGTGTCGCTGGAAGGCGACCTGGAGCGCGTGGCCAAGGCCCGCGGTCGCAGCTACAGCCCGGACCCGAACCTGGAAGCCGGCTTCTTCTACCGCGCCGACCACTTTGCCTTCGCCCGCCTGGGCGTGCCGGCGATCACCATCGGCCCGGGGCTGGACAAGCTGGACGGTGGCGTTGAAGCCGGCCGCGCGCTGCGCGAGAAGTACTTCGCTGACTGCTACCACCAGGCCTGTGATGCGTGGACGCCGAGCTGGGACCCGAGCGGCCACGCCGCCGATACCCTGCTGGTCTACGATCTGGGCGCGGAGCTGGCCAACAGCCGCCGTTGGCCGACATGGGAAAAGGAATCGGAGTTCCGCGGCGCGCGCGACAAGAGCGAAGCGGCCCGCCGTTGAAGGGGGTAGTGCCGGCCGCTGGCCGGCAACGCCACCGTCTTTCCGAAGGTACATGAGGTTGCCGGCCAGCGGCCGGCACTACCGTGTGTCCGTCAGCGCCGGCGCAGCAGCTTCCACGCGCCCCAGCCGCTGGCCGCGAGCGCTGCCAGATAGCACGCCACCATCGTACGCAGGCCGACCAGCGACCCTGGACTGAGGCCGCGATGCAGGCGCAGCCGCAACGAGCTGTGGCCGCTGCCCAGGTCCACCGCCAGCTGCAGCGCCAGCGCGGCACAGAACACCAGCAGGGCGATTCCGAACCCGATGCGCGGCCACGCGGCCTGCGCGTTGGGGCGGCGCAGCAGCCAGGCCAGTGCCGTGGCTGCGGCCATCGTCACCGCGATCCACATCAATGGGGTGGCCGGAGACGCAGCGGCCACCGGCATTGCACCGGTGGCCGCGATCATGGCAGCGCGCTTACTTGCGGGTGCCGTCGAGCCAGTTCGGGCCCTTGTTGGTGAGGAAGAACACATAGACCACCAACGATACCGCGATGGTGGCGGTGACGTAGATGGCGAACCAGTCGACATGGCCGGTCTTCAGCGCGCCCTGGTACAGCAGCGGGGCGGTGCCGCCGAACAGCGAGTTGGCCAGCGCATAGCCCAGGCCCACGCCGAGTGCGCGCACATGGGTGGGGAACAGTTCGGCCTTCACCACTGCGTTGATCGAGGTGTAGCCGGTGAGGATGACGAACGCCATGGCCAGGGTCAGGAAGGCCAGGGTGGCGTCATGCTGGTGCGGCAGCTGGGTGATCAGGTACCAGCTGTACAGCACGCCGCCGACACCGAAGAACACCAGCAGGGTCTTGCGGCCGATGATGTCCGACAGCCAGCCACCGACCGGCTGCAGCACCATCAGGAAGGCCAGCACGCCCAGGTTGATCAGGGTGCCGGTCATCGGGTCGTTGCCGGCGAAGGCGCTCTGGATCATCTTCGGGCCGTTCACCGAGTAGGTGTAGAAGGCCACGGTGCCGCCGGCGGTGATCAGGAAGCACAGCAGCAGCGGCCGCCACTGGTGCACGAACAGTTCGTACATCGAACCGGACTTCTGTGCCTTGCCCTCGCGCGCGGCCTCGATCGACGACTCCGACAGCGATTCGTCCATGCCCCGGCGCAGCCAGAACACCACCACCGCGGCGATGCCGCCGATGCCGAAGGCGATGCGCCAGCCCCATTCGGAGATTTCCGGCTTGCCCCAGAAGGTCAGCATCAGCAGCAGGGTCAGCTGGGCCAGCACATGGCCGCCGACCAGGGTGACGTAGTGGAAGGAGGACAGGAAGCCGCGGCGGCCGGGAATGGCGGCCTCGGACATGTAGGTGGCGCTGGCGCCGTACTCGCCACCGGTGGCGAAGCCCTGCAGCAGGCGTGCGAACAGCAGGATGACCGCGGCCCAGATGCCGATGCTGGCGGCGGTGGGGGTGATGGCGATGAGGAACGAGCACAGTGCCATCAGCGTGACCGAGACGGTCAGCGCCAGGCGGCGGCCGTGGCGGTCGGCGAAGCGGCCGAAGAACCAGGCGCCGATCGGGCGCATCAGGAACGTTGCGGCGAAGATCGCCCACACGTACATCGTGGAGTTCTTGTCGTCCGGCGAGAAGAACTGCGATTCGAAGTACACGGCGAACACCGAGTACACATAGACGTCATACCACTCCACCAGGTTGCCGGCGGAGCCTTTGAGGGTATTGGAGATCGACCGGCGCAGGGCGGCGCGGTCGTTCGCGGGTACGGCGGGTTGGGACGTGGTGCTCATCTGGGTGGGAATCCTCGATGCGGCGCGTCCGTGCGCAGGGAAAACGGCGCCCGGTCATCGGGGCGGCGCGACCGGGCAGCCCTCTTGGTACTGCATCGGCCGTCAACACGGGGTAGCAGACCAGAGCAGGGTGCATGGATGGATGACAGCGTGCCACCGTATGGGGTCACGGACCATACTCAAAACGTCCTAGAATCCGCGTTCCCCCGGCTCCCTGGTGTGTCATGTCGGCTCCCCCCTCTTCGTCTGCGGCTGCCCCCCGGGGTGGCCTTGTCGCGCTGGCCCTGCTGCTGGTCTATGTGGTCTGGGGCTCGACCTACCTGGGTATCGCCAAGGCCCTGCACGGCGGTGCGCTGCCGCTGACGATGGTCTCCGGCAGCCGGTTCATCATTGCCGGCGGGGTGATGTTCGCGGCGCTGCGGTTGTTCTGGAAGCTGCCGAAACCGACGCTGCGGCAGTGGCGCAATCTGGTGGTGATGGGCGTGACCATGCTGGTGCTGGGCAACGGCATGGTGGTACTGGCCGAGCGCGAGGTGTCTTCGGGCCTGGCCGCCACCGCGGTGGCCTCGGTGCCGCTGTGGATGGCGCTGTTCTCGGCACTGCGCGGGCAGCATGCCAGCCGCGGTGAGTGGCTGGGTATCGCCATCGGCTTCCTGGGCGTGGTCTGGCTCAACGCCGGCAGCAGCCTGACCGCCTCGCCGACCGGGTTGGTGCTGCTGCTGATCGCGCCGATTGGCTGGGCGTTCGGTTCGGTGTGGGCACGCGGGCTGGACCTGCCTGGGCCGTTCATGACCGCGGCCGGGCAGATGATCTGCGGCGGCGTGCTGCTGGTGCTGATCGGCCTGGCGGTGGGCGAGCGCCCGACCACGCTGCCCGACACCGGCGGCCTGCTGGCGATGGCCTACCTGTGCGTGTTCGGCTCGATCGTCGCGTTCACCGCCTACGTGTGGCTGCTGCAGAACGTGCGCCCGGCGCTGGCCGGCAGCTATGCGTACGTCAACCCGGTGATCGCGGTGCTGCTGGGCGCGCTGCTCAACGGTGAGCGGTTCGGCTGGCGCGACCTGCTGGCGATGGCGGTGATACTCCTGGGCGTGGTGGTACTGACAATGGCAAGGACGAGAAAGAAGTGAGCATGGACGAGAAAGAACAACGCCGGGGCCTGCTGGTCACTGCGTCCACCTTCGTGATCTGGGGCCTGGTGCCGGTGTACTGGCACCTGCTCAACGAGGTGCCCTCGTTCCAGATCATTGCCCACCGCATCATCTGGAGCACCGTGATGGTGCTGGGCTGGCTGTTGATCAGCTCGCGCCTGGGCTGGTGGCAGAAGATCGCCGCGCAGCCGCGCGCGCTGCCGATCCTGCTGGTGTCGAGCCTGACCATCGCCTTCAACTGGGGCCTGTACATCTGGGCGATCAATGCCGGCCACGTCATCGAGACCAGCCTGGGTTACTTCATCAACCCGCTGGTGAACGTGTTGCTGGGGGTGCTGGTGCTGAAGGAGCGGCTGCGCCGCCTGCAGTGGGTAGCGGTGGCGATGGCGGCGGTGGGCGTGGCCTGGCTGACCATCGACGCCGGCACGCCGCCGTGGATCGCGCTGGGCCTGGCCTGTTCGTTCGGCCTGTATGGCCTGCTGCGCAAGCTGGTCTCGGTCGACCCGGTGGCGGGCCTGGGCGTGGAAAGCCTGTACCTGTTCCTGCCCGCGCTGGCCTTCGCCATCTGGGCCGAAAACGGCCATGGCGGCGCGTTCTTCCATGGCTGGGGCTGGCGCAACGACCTGCTGCTGATCTTCGGCGGCGCGATCACCGCGGTGCCGCTGATCGGCTTCGCTTACGGCGTGAAGCGCATTCCGCTGTCGCTGGTCGGGATCCTGCAGTACATCGCGCCGAGCCTGCAGCTGCTGCTGGGCGTGTTCTTCTTCCACGAAGCGTTCGACACTGCCAAGGCGATCGGCTTTGCCGCGATCTGGGCCGGGCTGGTGCTGTTCGTCGGCGACAACATCCGCACGATGCGCAAGCGGTAGCGCTGGCGGCGCTGCGGGGCCGGATCCCTTCGCAGGGCGAAGGGATCCGACCCCGCTTCCACCCAAAAAAGAACGGCGCCCCGAAGGGCGCCGCTCTGCTTCCATCCACGGCCAGGAGAGAGGGATGGCCGTGGCGGGAACGCGGTTGCAGGCTTAGAAGCGCTGCTGGTACTTCATGTACATGAAGCGGCCGATGTCGAAGCCACCGTAGTAGGTGAAGCTGCTGTTCGGCTGGCTGTACATGATCGGGCCCTGGTGGTTGAACACGTTGTTCACGCCCAGCGACACGGTGCCATCCCACGGCAGGCTGTAACGCACCTGCAGGTCGTGGAAGGTGTTGGAGCCCACCTTGTTGGTCGGCGACGCGCTGGTATACGACGAGTTGAAGCCCGGCATGTTGCACTCGTCCATGTACGAGCACTTCTCCTTCATGCTGGAGTAGTAGCGTGCGGTCCAGCCGATGCCGAGGTCGCCGTACTGCCAATCCAGGTTGAAGGTGGAGCGCACGCGGAAGTCGCCGCCCCAACCGGTACGCTGTTCCACCGGGGTGGTGGCGGCGCTGTCGTTGCGCTGCTCCAGGTAGTCGGTGTAGGTGGTGTTCCAGTTGACGGCGAGCTTGCCGAACGCGGTTTCCGGCAGGCGGTAGCGCACGTTGATGTCATAGCCGGCGGTTTCGCGGTAGCCCGCGTTGACCAGCGAGCGGTCCAGCGAAGTGACCTGGCCGTTGCTGCCACGGGCGAAGCGGCCGCAGGCAGCATCCGAACCCTGCACGTAGCACTGTTCCAGGATGTTGGTGGCCGACTCACCGACGATGGCGTTGTCGATGCGGATCTTCCACCAGTCCAGGCTGACGTCCAGGCCCTGCACGAAGTCCGGGCTGTAGACCAGGCCCACGGTCCAGGTCTTGGCGGTTTCCGGCTTCAGGTTCGGGTTGGAACCCGAGCTGAAATCGGTGGTGGCCTGCTGGCCGGGCTTGGTGGCCACGCTGCCATCGCTGTTGAGCTGGCGGAAGTTGGCCGGCACCTTCAGCGCCTGGCAACGGGCGGCCACGGCCGCGCTGGTGGCGGCGGTACCGAAGGAGGTATCGCACGGGTCGGTGAACGAGTCGCGGCTGCTGACGGTGCCGCCGTACAGGTCATCCACGGTTGGCGCACGGAAGCCGGTGCCGTAGGTGGCGCGCACCAGCAGGCTGTCGATCGGCTTCCACTTCAGGCCGAACTTGCTGTTGGTGGTCGAACCGAAGTTGTTGTAGTCGGAGTAGCGGCCGGCCATGTCCAGCGACAGTTCGCGGGCGAACGGCAGGTCGGCCAGCAGCGGCACCTGCAGTTCCAGGTAGACCTCGTTGAGCGAGTAGTTGCCGCGGGTCGGCTGGCCGCCGGTGCCGGCGATCTCACCCTTCTGCACCATCATGTCCGGGGTGTAGCTGGCTTCCTCGCTGCGGTGCTCGAAGCCCATCGCGGCCAGGATGTCGCCGGCCGGCAGGGTGAACAGCGAGCCGGAGATGTTGCCGCTGGCGACCTTGGTGGTGCTCTGCATCTTGTCGACGAAGCGGGTGAACAGGTAGTCCTGCACATCCTGGTTGCTCAGCGAGCCCGGGCCGGTGTAACCCATCGGGGCGGCCGGGTTCCACGGCACGCAGCCGGCGATCACCGCACCCGGTGCACCGCAACGGGCCACGTTGCCGTCCATGAAGGACGGGCCGACGGCCAGGTTGACGTGCGGCTGGTACATGCTGCCGGTACCGATGCGCTCGCCTTCGTTGCGGTTGTACATGTAGTTGACGTTCCAGTCCCAGTACCGCGAACCGGTTTCGAAGCTGCCTTCCAGGCCGATGCTGGCGCGCTTGGTTTCCAGGTTGTTCTCGGTGCCGCGCGGCAGTTCCTCGGTGCGGTGCGCGAACAGCGCGTCCTGGCCCCACAGGTTGAACGCGCTGTCCTTGGACAGGGCGGCACGGCTGCCATTGCGGGCCTGTGCGGCGCTGACCGAGTACGGGTAGCCGGCCAGGTGCTTGGTCGACTCGCGCTTGCTGTACAGCGCGTCGGCGACGATGCGCAGGTTGTCGGTGATCGAGAAGCCACCGTTGGCGAACACCGAGGTGCGCTCCAGGCCGGTCAGCAGGCTCATGTTCGACTTGGTGTTGGCACCATCGGCCGGATCCGGCGCATGGAAGTTGCCGGCCTTGCCCGGGTCGCCGCCCGGGCCCACGGTCAGGTTCTTGCCACCGACGGTGACGTAGCCCCACGGGGTGTTGCCGTTCAGGCCATCGTTCGGGTGACGCGGGCCGTTGGTGTAACGGCTGAATTCGCGGTCCTTGCCCAGCACCTCGTCTTCCTTGGTGCGCTCGGCGCCCACGCTGAACCAGCCGCGTTCGAAGGTCTTGCCGAAGGTCGCGCTGTAGGCGCGCTTCTGGCCGTCACCCTGGCCGTACTGGCCCACATAGACGCTGGCTTCGCCGCCATCGAAATTCTTGCGGGTGATGATGTTGACCACACCGGCGATGGCATCGGAGCCGTACAGCGCGGAGGCGCCGTCGGTCAGCACTTCCACGCGCTCGACGATGGACGACGGGATCGAGGCCAGGTCGGAGTAGCCGCCGGCGCTGACGCCCATGCGGCGGCCGTCGATCAGCACCAGGCTGCGTTCCGGGCCCAGGTTGCGCAGGCTCACGTACATGCCGCCGAAATCGCGCGAAGAGGTCAGCGACGAGGCGCGGCTCATGCTCGGCGCACCGGCGGCAGGAATGTCCTGCAGGATGTCGGCGACGTTGACGTAGCCCTTCTTCTCGATCTCGGCGCGGTTGAGCGCGACCACCGGCTGTGCGGTTTCGACACTGGCCTGGCGGATGCGCGAGCCGGTGATTTCGATGCGGTCGAGGTTGGTCGGGGTATCGCCGGCGCTCTGTGCGAAGGCGGGGGTGCTGCAGCTGGCGGCCAGCGCGATGACGATCGCGTTGCGCAGCGGATTGGTTTTCAGGGACATCCGTGAAATCTCGTGTTTCAGTAAAAACAAGCGCCCGTTCTATGGGCGCGTGGGGTGCTGCAAACCAACGTGGGGGGCGCGATTCTAGAGTGTTTCCATTCGTAACTGTTTGTCTCGACGCCGCTGGACGTGCGCGAAAATGAATCGCAACCAACAATCCACAGATGCGCTGTGCGCAGCGTCACGCGCGCTGCGTTTGCGATGGGCAGAGGCATCGATAGCGGCGGATTTCCGGCGATCTGTAGCAGCGTGTGCGCGCAGGCATTCATCCACGCATGGCGTGGATCTACTGCACCGAGATCGGGGTCAGATCCCTTCGCGTAGCGAAGGGATCTGACCCCGCCAACGAAAAAAGGGACGGAGCCTTCGCTCCGTCCCCCTGCGGGATGCGCAGTCCATCGCTGCGTGATGCTCAGGTTTCGCGCAGCGCCGTAGTGATCGGCAAACGCGCCGCGCGCAGTGCCGGGAACAGGCCGCCGACCAGGCCGATGCCCAGTGCCCATTTCAGGCCGGTCCACAGCAGTTCCGGCGACACGTGGAACTTGAACACCACCGCGCTGAAGTTGCTGCCGATGGTGGACACGCTGTAGCCATTGAACAGCAGCCATGCGACCGCACACCCGAGCAGGCCGCCGAGCAGCGCCAGCAGCATCGTCTCCAGCATCACCGCGGTCACCACCGGCAGGCCGCGGAAGCCGATCGCGCGCATGGTGGCGATTTCGCGCGCGCGCGTGGCCACCGCCGCATACATGGTGTTGAGCGCGCCGAACACTGCACCGACCGCCATGATCGTGCCGATCACCTTGCCGAGGATGTCGATCAGCTTGGTCAGCCCGCCGCCCTGCTTGCCGTAGTAGACGCGGGTGGTTTCCACGTCCAGTTTCAGGCGCGGGTCGGCGGCGACGGCTGCCTTGAACTGCTCGAAGCCGGCCTTGCCCTCGGTGCGTACGCTGATCGACTGCCAGGCACTGCGCTGGTAGGTGGTGGCCAGCGTATCGGCGTCGGTCCACAGTTCCGAATCATGCGCATCACCGGTGGCGAACACGCCGACCACGGTCCAGGTCTGGTTGCCCAGGTTCAGCGTCTTGCCGACCTCCATGTTGCGGAACTGGCCCTTCGCACCCTGGCCGACCACGATCTCGCGCAGGCCGGGGGCGAATTTGCGGCCTTCGATGATCTTGACCTTGTCATGCACCGCCCACGCCTGTGGGCCGACGCCGCGGAACTGCGCGTTGACGTCGGTGCCATCGGACTTCGACACCAGGTTGACCACCTGCGACAGCTCCGGCGACAACAGCGGCCGGCCCTGTGCATCGCGGCTGATGCCCGGCAGGGTGGACAGCGTCGGTACCTGCTCGCGGGTGATCACCGAGTTGGTTTCGGCCTGCGAGCCACCGCGCAGCACGATGGCGGTGGTGTCGTCGCCGGTGTTGTTGAGCGTGGCCTGGAAGCCTTCGCCCATCGCCAGCATCGCCACCAGCACGCCGACCACGCCGGCGATGCCGACTACGATCACCGAGGAGGCGCCCCAGCGCTGCGGCAGGCTGGCCACACCGATGCGGGTGGCGGCCAGGGCCAGCCGTCCGCCACGGGTCAGCAGCAGCCACAGCGCCAGCAGCACGGCCACGGCCAGCACGCCGATCCACGGCAGGCTGATCCAGAGCACCAGGCCGATCACCAGCAGCAGCACGGTGACCGCGTTGCCCAACCACTTCTTGAGTTTGCTCTTGAACATGTCGGTGTCCTCCTCAGCGGCCGGCCAGTGCGTCGACGATCTTCAGGCGCTTGGCACGCAGCGCCGGCAGCAGGCCGACGATGATGCCGATCACCACGATCAGGCCCAGCCCCATCAGCCAGGTTGGCGTGGGCACGTGCGGTGGCAGCATGCCTATGCTCTTCGGACTGATCACCGGCAGGATCAGCGCAGCCAGGCCCATGCCGATCAGGCCCCCGAGGCCGATCAGCAGCACCGACTCCACCATCACCAGGGTCAGCACGGTGCTGTCCTTGAAGCCCAGTGTCTTCAGCGTGGCCAGCTCCGGCACGCGCTCGCGCACCGCCTGTGCCATGGTGTTGCCGGTCAGCAGCAGCAGGGTGAAGAACACCGCGCCCATGATCGAGGTGACGATCATGCCGATATCCGCGAACTGCTTGACGAAGGCCTGCTGGAACGCCGATTCGGTCTGGGTCTTGGTCTCGTGGTCGGAGTTGGCCGAGATCGCATCGATGGCCTGCGCCACCCGCGAGGAGTGGTCGGGGTTGTCCAGCGTCACCGTGTACCAGCTCACCTGGTTCTTGATGTAATCGTTGGATTCATCGAAGTACTTCCAGTTCATCATCAACTGGCGTTCTTCGTTTGCCGCCAGCGCGCGGTCCTTGGAGCGGTAGATGCCCTTCAGCTCCAGCGGCCAGTCGTTGCTGCCGCCGCGCGGGAAGATCGTCGCCTGCAGTGGGATGGTATCGCCGATCTTCCAGCCGAACTGCTTGGCCAGGGTCTCGCCGACGATGGCGCCGGTGCGGGTCTGCTTCCAGTCTTCCAGCTGTGCCGGGTCGATCTGCAGTTCGCGGTAGACATCGAAGTAGTTGGGTGACACCGAGAAGTTCGGGAAGAAGTTCTTTGGGTCCTGGTAGATGCCGCCGAACCACATGCCGTAGGCCACGTCGCGCACGCCGGCCACCTGGCGGATCTGGGTTTCCAGGCGGATCGGCAGCGACTGGGTGATCGACAGCCGCGAGGCCACCACCAGGCGGTTGGCGCCTTCCACGCTGCCACCCGACGAGAACGCCACGCGCACCGAATCGAGCATGCCGAACAGCAGGAACGCGGCCACCACCGACAGCAGGGTCAGCAGGGTACGGGTGCGGCTGCGGAACAGCTGTGCCCACACCAACGAGAAGTATTTCATCGCCGTGGCCTCCGTCAGTGGGCCAGCGGCGCGTCGGCCAGCTCGCCCTTGTCCAGGTGCACCGTGTGCGTGGCGTACTCGGCGGCCTTCGGGTCATGGGTGACCATGATGATGGTCTTGCCGTGTTCGCGGTTGAGCTGCTGCAGCAGGCCGAGGATCTCCTCGGCGGATTGGCGGTCGAGGTCGCCGGTCGGTTCGTCGCAGATCAGGAAGGTCGGGTCGGAGACGATCGCGCGGGCGATCGCCACGCGCTGCTGCTGGCCGCCGGACAGCTCATTCGGGCGATGGCTGCGGCGGTCGGCCAGGCCAACCAGGGTCAGCGCGATTTCCGCATTGCGGCGCCGCTGGGCGGCATTGAGGTGGGTCAGCAGCAGCGGCAGCTCCACGTTCTTCTGTGCGGTCAGCATGGGCATCAGGTTGTAGAACTGGAATACGAAGCCGACGTGGTGGCTGCGCCAGGTCGACAGCTGGCCGCCGCTCATCTGGTCGATGCGCTCGCCTTCGATGCTGATCTCGCCGCCGCTGGGGTTGTCCAGGCCGCCGATCAGGTTGAGCAGGGTGGTCTTGCCCGAGCCGGACGGGCCCATCAGCGCGACGAAGTCGCCGCTGGCGATGTCCAGGTCGATGCCGTGCAGCACCTGCACTTTCTCGGGGCCACGCTGGTAGGTCTTGGTGATGTTGCGCAGTGAAACCAGGGTCGACATGGGTGGTTCTCCACGGAAGGCGGGAAACGGGGAAGCGCCGCGGCGATGGCCGCAGGCGTGCGTCGAGCGGTGCTGCCGGCGGCGCCCACGGGCGCCAGGCCGTTACTGCGCTTGTTTCTGTTGCACCTTGGCGCCATCGCGCAGCGTGTCCGGCGGGTTCACCACCACCGGTTCACCCGCGCTCACGCCCTTGAGGATCTGGCGGTCCTTGCCCATCGCCTGGCCGGCCTCGACGGTGCGCTGCTGCACCCGGCTACCGTCACCCAGCACGAAGGCCACCGAGGCACCCTCACGCTGCACTACGGCGCCGCCCGGCACGCGCACGCCTTGCGGCTTGGCGGCCACCTGCGGCTGCGCCTGTTCCAGGAAGCTGACCCGCACGCCCATTTCCGGCACGATGCGCGGGTCTTTCACCTTCAGCGCCACACGGACCTTCACCGTGGCCTTGCCGCGGTCGGCGGTGGGGATGATGGCGATCACCTCGCCGGGAATCTTCCATTCCGGGTAGGCATTGAGCGTGGCTTCCACCGGCATCTTCGGCTGCACGCGGCCGATGAAGGCCTCGCCGACCTCGACTTCGATCTCCAGCGAGTCCATGTCGACGATGGTGCCGATGCCGGTACGGGTGAAGCCGCCACCGGCCGACAGCGGCGAGACGATCTCACCCGGTTGCGCCGCCTTGGCGGTGACCACGCCGGAGAACGGTGCGCGCACCACGTTGTTGTCCACGCCGAGGTCGGCGATGGCCAGCTGGTCGTGGGCGACCTTGACGTTGCGCTGCGCCGTATCCAACTGCGCACGCAGGCTGTCGCGCTGGGCCACGGCCTGGTCGTACTGCGAGCGCGAGACCAGTTGCTGGCCGACCAGCGCCTGCAGGCGGCTGGCTTCGGCGGCGGCCTGCTTCTGCTGTGCCTCCAGCCCGGCTACCTGGCTGCGTGCGGCCTGCAGCTGCGAGGCATACAGGCTGCGCTGCGCGTCGGCATCGATCGGGTCCAGCGTGGCCATCACCTGGCCGGCCTCGACCCGCATGCCTTCCTCGATCATCACTTCGCGTACCTTGCCGGTGATCTTGGCCGACACCGTGGCCATGCGCCGGGCAACCACATAGCCGCTGGCGTCGAGCACCGAGCTGCTGGCGCTGCCCTGCTGGATGGCCACCGCGGGGGCAGTTTCCACCTCCACGGCCGGTGCGCGGCCGAACAGGAAGGCCACGGCGGCGGCGATCAGCAACACGACCACGATGATCGCGATCCACAGCCCACGGCGGCCACCGCCATTGCCTCCGGAGGCCGGCGGGGGCGATTTGCGGTCGATACGGAGTTCCTTCAACAGCTCGGCAGAAGCGTTCATTCGTTCCATCACAGGCGTTCGGGCGGGTATGGCCGGAAGGGCGGACGGCGGCGGTTCCGGCGGTGAGCGTGCGGCACAGCATGCAGGCAGGCACAGCGATGACGGCAGTGACAGCTGTCACCCGATGACACTGACGGCGGCAACTGCGAAACGTGACCACGGCGGCACAGGATGGCAACGTCCCCGCTACCGGTACCGCTCATGGATCCGATCGCCCCGTCGCTGGCCCGCCTGCAGCAGGTGCAGGTGCGCTATCGCGACCATACCGCCCTGCAGGGCATCGACCTGCAGGTCCGCGCTGGCCAGGTGCTGGCATTGCTGGGCCGCAACGGTGCCGGCAAGAGTACCGCGATCGGCGTGCTGTTGGGCCTGCGTCGTGCCGATGCCGGCCAGGTCGAGCTGCTTGGCGGCGACCCGCAGCAGCGTGCCAACCGTGTTGGCCTGGGCGTGATGCTGCAGAGCACCAGCCTGCCGCCGATGCTGAAGGTGGACGAACTGGTGGCGCAGGCCAGCGCCTGCTATCCCGACCCGATGCCGCTGCAGGAGGTGCTGCAGCGCGCTGGCCTGCAGGCACTGGCGCGGCGTCGCTACGGCCAGCTGTCCGGTGGCCAGCAGCGCGCGGTGCAGTTCGCCATCGCGCTGTGCGGCCGCCCACGCGTGCTGTTCCTGGACGAGCCCACCACCGGCCTGGACATCCAGGCGCGGCAGGCGATGTGGCAGTCCATCCGGCAACTGGTGGCCGAAGGCTGCGGCGTGCTGCTGACCACCCACTACCTGGAGGAGGCCGAAGCACTGGCGCAGCAGGTGGTGGTACTGGAGCAGGGGCGGGTAGTGGCCGATGCACCGCTGGGCGAGCTGCGCCTGGCCGACCGGCCGCGCCGGATTCGCTGCCGCAGCGGGCTGTCCGCCGAAGACGTGCAGCACTGGCCGGGCGTGCAGCAGGTGCAGCGCGACGGAGACTACCTGCAGCTGCTGGCCAGTCCGGCCGAACCGGTGGTGGCGCGTCTGCTGGCTGCCGACACCCAGCTGCGCGAACTGGAAGTGCAGGGCGCGGCCTTGGCCGACGCCTTCCTCGACATGACCCGGGAGGCCGCATGAATACCCTGAACCCGCCAGTCGCCGCTGCGCGCCCGCTCTCGAGCTGGCGCCGCGCGCTGCGCCCGTACCGCGCCGAACTGCAGGCCGAGCTGCGCCGCGCCTGGCGCACGCCCGCCTTCGCCGTGCCCTCGCTGCTGTTCCCGGTGTTGTTCTACCTGTTGTTCGGCGTGTTGCTGGACCGCGGCCATGCACCGCTGTACCTGCTGGCCACCTATTGCGTGTTCGGCGCGATGGCCCCGGCGTTGTTCGGCTTCGGCGTGCAGCTGGCGCTGGACCGCGAAGGCGGCCTGCTGACCCTCAAGCGCGCGCTGCCGATGCCGGCGGCCGCGCCGTTGCTGGCGCGGTTGGCGATGGCGGTGATGTTCGCGCTGCTGGTGGGCGCGCTGTTGATCGGCGTGGCGCGCGTGTTCGGTGGTGTGCACCTGCAGGTGGTGCAGATGCTGCAGCTGCTGGCGGTGGCAGGACTGGCGGCGCTGCCGCTGGGCGCGATCGGGCTGTTGATCGGCAGCCATGTCAGCGCCAGCGCGGCGCCGGCGATGGTCAACCTGGTCTACCTGCCGCTGGCGTTGCTGTCGGGCCTGTGGCTGCCGCTGTCGGCGTTGCCCAAGGCGTTTTCGATGATGGCACCGCTGTGGCCGACCTGGCACCTGGCGCAGCTGGCGCTGCCGGTGGTCGGGCTGCCATCGGAGGGCAGTCTCGCCGGCCATCTGCTGGTGCTGCTGGCGGTCACGCTGGTGGCACTGCTGCTGGCGCGGCGCCGCCTGCGCCGGATCGGCTGAACTGGCATGATCGGCAGCGATCGTCCCCGCCTGGATCCCCCCGTGCCACCGAGCTGGCTTGCCTCCCTGCTGCGCCCCGCGCCGGATTCGGCGGTGGCCGACAACCTGCGCCGTGGCAAACCGGCCTGGGCCGATGCCATCCACCTGCTGTGGACGATCTGGGTGTTCATGACGCCGGTGTTCAGCGGCGGCTTCACCCTGCGCTGGGTGCTGCTGACCCTGGCCAGCTACCCGGTGTTCCTGCTGCTGTATGCGCGCCTGCTGTTGTCGCCGCGCCACCATGCGCCGCGCTACGCGTTGGCAATGGTGGCGCTGGCCACGGTGCTGGTGCCCTGGTATCCGTCGGGCATCAGCTACTTCATTTTCGGCTGCGTGATGCTGCGTGTCTGTGGGCGGGGCAGCTGGTGGCTGTACCTGCTGCAGCTGGCCGCGTTGAATGCGGTGTTCTGCACGGCGGCGATGCTCGCGCACTACCCCTGGCAGAGCCTGGTCTGGATACCGGCCGTATCGTTCATCATCGGCATGGTGGTGAACGTGGAAGCGGTGAACAAGGACAAGGACGCTGCGCTGCAGCTGTCGCAGGAGGAAGTGCGGCGGCTGGCGACCACCGCCGAGCGTGAACGCATCGGCCGCGACCTGCATGACCTGCTCGGCCACACCCTGTCGCTGATCACGTTGAAGCTGGAACTGGCGCGCAAACTGCACGACCGCGGCGATGCACGCGCGCGGCAGGAGATCGGCGAGGCCGAGGCCATTGCCCGCGAAGCGCTGGCGCAGGTCCGCAGTGCGGTCACCGGCATCCGCGCCAGCGACCTGGCCGGTGAACTGGCATCGGCGCGGCTGCTGCTGGAGTGCCAGCAGGTACACCTTCACTACGCACCACCACCAGCGATGCCGGTGGATGTCGAACGCGGGCTGGCGCTGGTGCTGCGCGAGGCCGCGACCAATATCGTGCGCCATGCACAGGCGACACAGGCTCGGGTGGAATTCATGCTGGAGGGACGCATGCTGGCGATGCAGATCCGCGACGATGGCCGTGGCGGCGTGCAGGCCGAGGGCAACGGGCTGTGCGGCATGCGCGAACGCGTGGCTGCCCTGGGTGGAAGCCTGCAGGTGCAGTCCGCAAAGGGCGAGGGCACGGTGCTCACTGTGCGCGTGCCCCTGGCTGCCGCAACCACACCGCTGCCGCCGGGAACGCCGCCGTCGCTGGCACAGGACGGTGCCGCATGATCCGCATCCTGCTGGCCGAAGACCAGGCGATGGTGCGTGGCGCGCTGTCGGCGCTGCTGGGCCTGGAGCCGGATATCGAGGTGCTGGGCAGCGCCGCCGACGGTGAAACCGCCTGGCGCATGCTGCAGCAGCTGCAGCCGGACATCCTGGTGACCGACATCGAGATGCCGGGCCTGTCCGGTCTGGAACTGGCACAGCGCATCGCCCGCCATGAGCTGCCGATCAAGGTGGTGATCGTGACCACCTTTGCCCGTGCCGGCTTCCTGCGCCGCGCGCTGGAAGCAGGCGTGCTGGGTTATCTGCTGAAGGACGCGCCGGCGGAGAATCTGGCCGACGCCCTGCGCAAGGTGAAGCAGGGCATCCGCGCGATCGACCCGCAACTGGCGCTGGACGCATGGTCGCAGGCCGACCCGCTGACCGACCGCGAACGCCGCGTGCTGCGACTGGCCGGCGAGGGCCGCACCGCCAGCGAGATCGCCGAACAGCTGGGGTTGTCGCACGGCAAGGTACGCAATTACCTGTCCGAGTGCATCGGCAAGCTGGGTGTGGCCAACCGGATCGAGGCGTACCGGCTGGCGCGGCAGAAGGGGTGGTTGTAGGGGCGGCCTGCTTTTTTCGGTGATGTCATTTCCGCGACCGCGGAGGGGTGTCACTTTCTTGCTCGTGCAAGAAAGTAACCAAAGAAACACGCCGCTAGAGCGCGAGCCGACGCTGCGCGCCGGTGCCCTGCGCTTCTCGGTGAATCAGGGGACGGCACCAAGGGCAGCCGAGCATGGCTCGGCTCTACAGAAGGCGAGGCGCCTCTGCGCGCCTGATTCCCCTGCGATGCTCGGCTCGCTCAAGGCGGACCCAACATCAAGAGCAACAGCTGCACCCAGTAGATCCAGGCCATGCGTGGATGCTCTTGCTGTTGATCTTGCCCTTCCAGTCCGCCTTGAGCGAGCCGAGCACCGCAGGTCCGGCGAGGGCGAAGAGGCGCGGGTGTCTGAGCGCAGCGAGTTCCCGCGCCGTCCCTCGACGGATCGAGGAGCGCAGGGTACCGGCGTGCGAAGCACGTCGGCTCGCGGCCGGCGGAGCGTTTCTTTGGTTACTTTCTTGATGGCGCACATCCATGTGCGCCACCCTACGGGCCGGCTACGCCGTTCCACGCTGCTCCTGCAGCGTGGTGCACGCGCAAAGAAAGTGACACCCCTCCGAGGTCGCGGAAACGATCCGCCGGGAACTCCCGGCAAACCCAGCAAACCCAGCAAACCCAGCAAACCCAGCAAACCCAGCAAACCCAGCAAACCCAGCAAACCCAGTCAATCCTTCCCGCGCGCCATCGCCTGGAACACGCCATCACGGCGCACCCACAGGTGGAACAACGCAGCACCCACATGCATCAGCACCGTGGCGAACAACACATACGCCAGCAGGCTGTGCGCATTGCGCAACGCGGCATACAACGCAGCGGTGTGCGGCACGATCGGCGGCAGGTGCAGGCCGCCCCACAGCACGATCGGGTAACCGCCGGCCGACAGCATCGCCCAGCCGATCAGCGGCATCGCCAGCATCAGCGCGTACAGCATCCAGTGCGAGGCCTTGGCCGCCATCACCTGCCATACCGGAAGATCCGCCGGCAGCGGGGGTGGGCGATGGCGCAGCCGGTTGTACAGGCGCAACAGCACCAGTACGCCGATGGCGATACCCAATGGGCGGTGCAGGTCGATCAGCATCGGCCGCAGGTGCAGCGAGGCGACCATGGTCACGCCGATGAACAGCATGGCGATGATCATCAGCGCCATGGACCAGTGCAGCACCCGCGCCAGCAGGTTGAAGTGGCCGTTGCCGGTGCTCATCGTGCGGCCTCCTTCGGTTGCTCGACGTTGCCGCTGGCGCGCTCGCGTTCGCGGCGGTTGAAGGACTGCGAATACACCGCCGAGCGCGCCGCCAGGATCGGATCGTTGCTGCCGCGCACGCCGCTGGGCAGGATCAGTGGATCGAAGTTGATCTGGCCGCAGGCACCCAGTTCCTGCGACTGCATGCGGTCCAGGCTGAGTACGCCGGCGACCACCTGGTCACGCGACTCCGGCCACGGTACCGACGGATCATCGATGGCATCGCCGGGCCCGGCGGTGGTCACCACCAGGTTCCAGCGCACCGGACCACCGGCCAGGCGCTGTTGCAGTTCCTGGCTGAGGAAATCGACGCTGGCCCGCTTGCGCGTTTCCGCATCCATCTCCACCACCGGCGCCTGCGGCTGCCAGCGCCAGCGCACCGCGCGCTTCTGGCCCTGCGCGTTGGTGAACCAGAAGCTGTTGACGCTGTTGAAGGTGGTGTCGGCCCAGCTGCTGGTCCACGGCGCCGTCTTGGCCCACTGCTGGAACGCCTGCGCACTGGGGTATTTCGCCAGCACCGCGGCCATCTTCTGCGGGTCGGGCTTGCCGGTGGCCGGGTCGGGAATGGAGGCGCGGGTCTGCTCGTAGAACGCCTCGGCATCGGGAACGGCGAAGAACGGAAAACTGTTCATCGCCATGCGCCATTCCTGGCCATCATCGCCGACCATCTGCACCGCGAGGCTGCGCACGCGTGCGGTGTTGTCGGCGCCGTAGGGATCACCGCCGCCGATCGACAGGCGGCCCATCACCGGCACGCGGCGCTGCGAGAACACCCGTGCACTGGACAGGGTAGGGGCCTGCGCGCTGGGTTCGAACCAGCCGCTCACGCAGATGCCCTTGCTGTGCGCACGGCGGAACCCGGGATGGGCCGGGCCGGTGGCCTCGATGGTATCGGTGAAGCGCTGCGCGGTGAGGCGGTTGCCGATCCAGCCGGCCAGCCAGGCGAAGGCCAGCGCGGCGGCGCCGAGGATGATCGCGATCAGTGCGATCCAGAGCAGCGGCGAATGCCTGCGCGGTGCGCCGGCTGCCTGGCCGGCGCGGGTATAGCGGAAGAGCGACATGGTCGGGTTCCTGCCTTCACGGAGCGTGTGGGTGGTCGACCCACACATCCTCGCAGAACCCGGCCGGGGCCGAAATTCAATTTTTCGTCAGATTTTCCGGCCCCATCAGGGCGGACAGCGCCGGGCCATGCCCGGCGCCTCCATCAGGCGTAACGCGCCTTCAGCATTGCCCATGCCGAACGCAGCGCCAGCGCTTCGCCACCGGCCGGACGGCCCGGGCGCTCGCCGTCGTTCCAGGCATATACGTCAAGATGCGCCCAGCGCTGGCCGTCTTCCAGGAAGCGCTCCAGGTACAACGCGGCAGTCACCGAGCCGGCCATGCGCGAACCGGCATTGGCCAGGTCGGCAATGCCGCTGCTGAGGTAACGCAGGTAGGGGCGCCACAGCGGCATGCGCCAGACCGGGTCGCGGGTCGCATCACCGGCCTGCAGCCACTGCTGGGCCACGCTGTCGTCATTGCTGAAGAGCGCCGGCAGATCCGGGCCCAGCGCGATGCGTGCGGCACCGGTGAGAGTGGCGAAATCCAGCACCAGGTCGGGCTTCTGCTCACTGGCGAAGGTCAGCGCATCGCACAGGATCACGCGGCCTTCGGCATCGGTGTTGTCGATCTCCACGCTCAGGCCCTTGCGGGTGGCGATCACTTCGCCCGGGCGGAAGGCATCCGGACCGATCGCGTTTTCCACCGCCGGCACCAGCAGGGTCAGGCGTACCGGCAGCCCGCGTGCCATCACCAGGCCGGCCAGGGCCAGTGCGTGCGCGGCGCCGCCCATATCCTTCTTCATGTTGCGCATGCCGTCGGCCGGCTTGATGTCCAGGCCGCCGGTATCGAAGCACACGCCCTTGCCGACCAGCACCAGTGCCGGATCCGATTCCTTGCCCCAGCGCAGCACCACCAGGCGCGGCGCACGGTGCGACGCGCGGCCCACGGCGTGGATGGCCGGGAAGTTCTGCTTCAGCAGTTCATCGCCGGTGATCGCCTCGACCTGCGCGCCATGCGCATCGGCCAGGGCGCGGGCGGCGTCTTCCAGCTGCTGCGGGCCCATGTCTTCGGTCGGCGTGTTGACCCAGTCACGCACACGCAGGCTGGCGGCGATCAGATCGGCCACCTCGCCAGACGGTGCGGCCACCAGCTGCGCCGGTGCACGGTTGCGCTTGCGGTAGCGGTCGAAGCGGTAGCTGCCCAGGCCCCAGCCCAGCTGCAGCAGCGCCAGTTCGGCGGCCGGCAGTTCGCTGGCCAGCTGCCACACGCTGCCTTCCGGCAGGGCGTGCGGGGCATGCGCATAGCTGTAGGCATCGCCACGATCACCCACACCCATCACCGCACCGGCCAGGCCATCGCTGCCGGGCAGCAGGGCCACGCTGTGCGCGCCGGCGGTGAAGCCCTGCGACGCCAGCCAGGCCTGGGTGGCGGCCGGCTGGCCGTCCTTCCAGGCGGCGAACTGTTCGCGGTCCAGCACGTACAGCGGCAGCGCTGCGGCGGTGTCGGCGGTGAAACCAGTGATCTCGCTCATGCGTCAGATACTCCGGGGTGCGGCGGCGTCGAGGTTGGCGTCCAACCAGTCGGCCAGGCCGGTGAGGGTGTCGAACTGCAGGTCCGGCTGCAGCTGCGGATGGGTCCAGGTGGCTGCTTCGCGGTTGATCCAGCACCCGCGCAGGCCGGCGGCGATCGCCCCGGCCACGTCCATCTCGGCGTGGTCGCCGACGTGCAGTACCTGTGCCGGCGCCACACCCAGACGGGTGCAGGCGGCGTGGAAGATGCTTGCCTCGGGCTTGGCCGCGCCATGTTCGCGCGCGCCCAGCTGGAAGGCGAAATGATGGGCCAGGCCGATCCGCTCCAGATCGGCATTGCCATTGCTCAGCGCTGCCACCGGCACCCGCGCGGCAATCCGCGCCAACGCATCGATTGCATCGGGATAGCACTCGACCTGGTTGCGTGCGGCGTAGAACACCTCGTAGGCCGGCTCCAGCAGATCGAGGCTGGCGCCGCTGGCGTGCAGCGCTTCGTGCAGGGTCAGCCGGCGCAGCGCGCTCAGGTCGTGGTGGAGGTGCGGATGGGCGTGGTACAGGCGCTCGCGCAGTTCGCGCATCGCCGCCACCGGATACATCGCGGCGGTGGCGGGGCTGTGTTCACGCATCCACTCGTGCAGGACCAGGTCGATACGGGCGCCGATCGGAGCGAACGGCCACAGCGTGTCGTCAAGGTCGAGAGTGATGGCTTGGACGGGGAAATTCACCCCGCCATTCTACGCCTGCCCGCGCGGGCTTTCATTCCAGCAACCGCGCCCAGCCCTGCATGCCGTCCAGCCGCGCCAGCACCAGCTTGATGCAGACCAGCAGTGGCACCGCCAGCAGCAGGCCGATCATGCCCCAGGCCCAGCCGAACACCATCAGTGCCAGGATCAGCACCAGTGGCGACAGCTTCATGCGCCGGCCCAGCACGATCGGGGTCACCATCTGTCCCTCCAGGGTGTGCAGTGCCAGGTAGGCGGCCGCCGGCAGCAAGGCCTGCAACGGGTCGCGGAACTCCACGAAGCCCATCAGCAGCATCAGTGCCACGCCGATCAGCGGGCCGACATAGGGGGCGAAGTTCAGCAGTGCGGCCACCGTGCCCCACAACAGTGCTTCCTGCAGGCCGATGCCGAGCAGCATCAGTATGCCGGCGAACACCAGGCCCACCAGGGTGTTGATCACGCTGATGGTCAGTACGTAGCGCGAGACCTCGCGTTCGATCGAACGCAGGATGTCGCTGGTGAAGCGCTGCTGCTGGCGGTTCGGGAACAGCGCGATCGCCGCGCGCTGCAGGCTCTGCCCGTAGATCATGAAGAACAGGGTCAGCAGCACCACCGCCAGCACCGATGCGGCCAGCCGTGGCGCGCGGGTCAGCATGCGGTAGGGGTCGTCGAGCTGGGTGCGGATCACCTGCACCTTGTGGTTGCTGTCGCCACCGGCAACGCGGGCGAAGTTCTCCGCCGCCTGGTTGGCCTGCTGCACCGGCTTGGTCAGGTCCTGCACCTGGCGGGCGACCTTGCGCAGCTGCTGCGGTGCTTCCTGCGCCCATTCCATCGCCGGGCCGATCAACTGCACCGCCAGCGAGCCGGTCACGCCCAGGCCGGCGCCGAGGATCAGCAGGGCGCCCAGGGCGCGCGGAATCCACAGCTTCTGCAGCAGGCGCAGGATCGGATTGCCGACCAGTGCGAAGAACATCGCCAGCAGCACCGGCAGGATGATGTCCTGCGCGGCCCACAGCGTGTAGCCCACCGCCAGGGTCGCCAGTACCACCAGTGACATCGGGCCACGCGGGCGCGACGGTGGCGGCAGCGGTGCCTCCGGCGCCTGCGGATCGGCCGGTGACGGGGACAGGAGGGACTCGCTCATCGACGCACCAACCGGGAAGGGGAGCGCATTATCCGCCGGCCGCGATCGGCGCGGCGGATTCCGTGGATCAACGTTCGGACAGCTCGGTGGCGGCTTCGGCCGGGCGCGGTTCGCGCACTTCCGGTTCGGGTTCCGGTGGCGGTCGCGGTGCGGGCCGTGCGTCGGCGGCGGAGGCAGCCGCCTGCGCCTGTTCGCCGGCCTCGTCGGCTTGCTCGGCCGCGTCGTCGGCGGAGGCGGCGGCCTGCGCCGCCATCGCTGCGCCGAACGCCGCCTGCGCGCTGGCGAACAGGTTGGAAACCGAACCCACCATCTGCAGCCAGCGTGCACCGTTGACCTTGCCCGGCACTTCCAGCTTGCCGGCAATGAAGCCACCGGCCAGGCCGACCACGACGATGCGCAGTGGCGACCAGCCCTGGCGCCAGACCTGGCTGAGCGTGGACCAGTGGTCCTGGGTCTCGCCCAGGCGCACGGTCACCACCTGTTCGCAGCGTTTCACCCGCCGCTGCAGCGCGCCGAACTTCATGGCTTGCCCTCTGGCAGCTGCACGCCGGCATCGGGGTCGTCTTCGCTGGGCTCGTCGAACAGGCCCAGGCGTGACAGCTGGCGCCGGGTGGCGTGCATGCCGGTGTGGTGGAAGAAGTAGGACACCCGCCAGATCGCGTAGCCGGTGACGGCCAGGCTCAGCAGCGAGGTGATCAGCAGGGCCTGCAGCCAGCTCAGGCCCCAGCTCTGCAGCAGGGCGATGAGGGTGGCGGCCATCAGCAGCCAGGCCGACGCACCGAATACGATCGCCACGCCGGCCCAGGCCAGCGCACGACCGAACGCGCTGCGTGCCAGCGCGAAGTCGGCCGAAGCCAACCGGCGCAGCGAACGTACGGTGTGCTTGGCCGAATCGGCGGCGGCACGACCGGCCGCACCGACCTGGCGGATGCTCTCATCCAGCGGCGGGGTCGCCGCCGGATCAGGCGTTTGCGCGTTGTCTTCGCTCACGCCGCGGCTTACTTGTCGCTGCTGCCGCGAGCCAGCTTGGCGATGATCCAGCCGGCAGCGAAGGCGACGCCGAACGAAGCCAGCGGACGCTCACGGATCAACTCGGCGGCGCTGTCGATCAGGTCCTTGCCCTTGTCCATCAGCGCGTCGACCTGCTCCTTGGCGGCGGCACCACCAAACTCGGCGGCGGCCAGGCCGGACAGGGCGCTGTCAGACAGTTCCGCCTTGACGTTGGCCTTGCCGATGCGCAGTTCGTCGCTCGCTGCACCGGTTGCGCCCTTGATCGCACCGCCGGCAGCGCTGGCAGCCTGCTTCAGGTGGGAACCGGCTTCACCCAGGTGTTCCTTCAGGTTCTCGGTATTGGTGGGGCTCATCGAATCACTCCTGTTGCGATGGGGGAACGGGTGTCGGCGGTGCCGACCTGGACTGACAGCAATAGCATTGCCGGGGTATAGGGGGTGTTACGGCAGGGCGATCAGCGCATCACGAGCTGGCCCTGCTGCTGGCCGTTGTTGCGCAGCACGCGTACCACCAGGGTCGGCGGGCGCTGCTGGAAATTGGCACGCCAGCTGGCCAGGTCGGCGAATTCACCCACGGTGGCGTCGGTGATGATGTCGCCCTGCTGCAGGCCGTTGCTGGCCGCGCGGCTGCCACGCTTGACCTCGCTGACCAGTACGCCGCCCACGCCCGACTGCCGCAGCGACTCGGGCAGGTCGACGAAGGTGGCACCGGTCAGCCGTGGGTCCAGGCTTTCGCCGGTGACCGCGCGTGCCTGTTCCTTCAGCGTTGCCTTGATCTGCAGCGGCTTGCCTTCGCGGCGGACCTCCAGCGTCAGCGGGCTGCCGACCGCGGCCAGGCCTTCCACGTTGTGCAGGGCTTCGGCGCTGTCCACGCGTTGGCCATTGGCCGAGACCACCACGTCGCCCGGCTTCAGCCCGGCTGCGGCAGCGGCCGAACCGGCCAGCACGCGGGTGATCAGCGCACCACGCGTTTCGCCCAGGCCCAGCCCCTGCGCGATCTGTGCGGTCAGGTTCTGGCTCTCCACGCCCAGCGTGCCGCGCACCACCACGCCATGCTTGACCAGCTGGTCGACCACGCTGCGCGCCAGGTTGGACGGAATCGCCAGGCCCAGGCCGATGTTGCCGGCCATGCTGCCCTGCGGGTTGAAGCTGGCGGTATTGATGCCGACCAGCTGGCCCTGCAGGTTGACCAGCGCGCCACCGGAATTGCCCGGGTTGATCGACGCATCGGTCTGGATGAAGTTCTGGTAGCCCAGGCCACGGATGCCGCTGCGGCCCACCGCCGAGACGATGCCTGAGGTGACCGTCTGGCTGAAGCCGAACGGGTTGCCGATGGCCACCACGAAGTCGCCCACCCGCAGCTGGTCGCTGTTGCCCAGCTTGATGTCGGTCAGGTTCTGCGCCGGGATGCGGATCAGCGCGATGTCGGTATCGCGGTCCGAACCGAGGAACTCGGCCTTCACCGTGCGCCCGTCGGCCAGTGTCACCTGTACGTCATCGGCGTTCTCGATGACATGGTGGTTGGTCAGTACCAGGCCTTCCCTGGCATCGATGATCACGCCCGAACCCAGCGACTCATTGATGCGCTCCTGCGGGATGTCCGGGAACAGGCGGCGGAAGAACGGGTCGTTGAAAAAGGGGTTGCGCACGCGCACCACCTGCTTGGTGTTGACGCTGACCACCGCCGGCATCGCCTTTTCCAGCATCGGTGCCAGCGACGGCACCGCCTGTCCGGCCACCGAGGCCGGCAACGCCGCCGTGGTCGGCAGCACCGCTGGCAGTGGCGCGGCATCGGCACGGTTGTCCAGGTGGGCATTGATGCCGGTGGCAACGAAGCCACCGAAGGCGGCGGCGATTGCGAGCGTGAGCAGGGTGGGAAGCGGTCGCATGGGAGTCGGTTCGCTGGCGTGGGTGGGGGCGGTTCGGCCCTACGGTAAAACAAGCTGAATGAGTGTGTCGCGATCTGGATAAATGCGCCATGAAAACGGCGTGCATCGACGGGGCGGTGGAGGCCGGAAACCGGGGTGTGGCGACACCCGGGCTGGTGATTCGTGCGCCACTCAAGGCCAATGCGTGCCGCGCTGACACAGGCGGATACTTGCGCAGTTCCGCGCAAGCCGGTGCCGCACTGCGCCACAACGCACGCCGGACGGTGCATCCGTGCATGCGCGCGCGACGACCGCCCGGCAGCGCGCGATTCGTGTGGCGCAGCACTGAAAAAAAGGGGTTTGCTGCAAACCGCAGGCGATGACAGGTACCGCTGCGTACACCATCTGCGTCGCATCAGATGCGATTGCTGGCGCGTGCCCCGTTCCACGATCGTCAATGTCGGTATAGCATCGCCCCGTTTTGATACTTAAGGCCCCCAGGAGGGCAACATGAGCAACGGTAATGGTGTGTCGGTCGTGACCGACGCCGTCGAGAACGTCAAAGAAACCGCCACCAACGTCGGCGAGACCATCGCCCACGCCGCCGAAGACGCCGTGAAGTCGGTCAAGAAGACCGTCAAGCGCGCCACCAAGGCTGCCGGCACCCGCGTTGCCAAGGCCAAGAAGGCTGTGGCCAAGGTCGAGAAGACCGTTGCCAAGAAGGCCGAGAAGGCCGCCAAGTCGGTCGGCAAGACCGTTGCCAACGCCAAGAAGAAGCTGGAAGCCGCCAAGAAGAACGCCAAGGCCGAAGCCGCTGCCCTGAAGAAGGAAGTGGCCAAGAAGAAGGCAGCTGCAGGCAAGGCTGTGACCAAGAAGGCCGCTGCTGCCAAGAAGACCACCAAGGCCGCCACCAAGGCTGCCGGCAAGAAGGTCACCACTGTGAAGAAGGCCGCCACCAAGAAGGCTGCCGTCGCCAAGAAGACCGTTGCCAAGAAGACCGCGGCCGCCAAGAAGGTGGTCGGCAAGAAGGTCGCTACCGCCAAGAAGGCCGTGGCCAAGAAGACCGTCGCTGCCAAGAAGGTCGCTGGCAAGAAGGCCGTGGCTGCGAAGAAGGTTGTCGGCAAGAAGGTTGCCGCCACCAAGAAGGTCGCCACCAAGAAGACCACCGCTGCCAAGAAGGTTGTCGGCAAGAAGGCTGCCGTCGCCAAGAAGGCTGTTGCCAGGAAGACCACTGCTGCCAAGAAGGTTGTCGGCAAGAAGGCCGCCGCGACCAAGAAGGTCGTCGCCAAGAAGGCTGCACCGCTGAAGAAGGTCGCTGCCAAGAAGGCTCCGGCCAAGAAGGCTGTCGCCAAGAAGGCCCCGGCCAAGGCCGTGCGCAAGGTCGCCAAGCGCAAGTAATCGCGCCGTGACCGAAGGCCCTGCCACCTTCCGGGTGGTGGGGCCTTTCGCGTTTCTGGGGTGCGGTCTGGGGCAAGATGCAGGTTCTTCCCGCCGGAGCCCCGACCATGCGCGGTATCGACTTCAGTTCCTGGCAGGGCGTGCTGTCCACGTTGGCCGGCCTGGTTCTGATCACCCTGCTGGGCGTGGGCATCCGCCTGCTGGTGATGCAGACCCTGCAGCAGCGCCGTGAGCGCGAGAACCGGCAGATCAACGAACGGCTGCGCACGCTGATGGCCGCCTACAAGACCCTGGGCGGTTCGTTCACCGGCGAGCTGGGCGTGGATCCCAGCCATCGTCGCGACCTGCGCCAGCGTGAAGATGCCGAAGGCATCGCCGAGCCGCGCTCGGACCGAGCACGGCGCATCCGCGATGCGGTCGAAGCGGCGCTGTCGGACATCCTGCTGCTGGGTACCGACGAGCAGGTGCGGCTGGCCGCGCGTGCCGCCAATGAACTGGCACAGGGGCGACCGGTACACATCCACGAACTGGTGATCTCGCTGCGCGACTTCGTGCGCGAAGCGCTGGATCTGGCCCCGATTCCGGCCGGCCTGCAGATTCCGCCGCAGGGGCCGACCCGGCCGGGTGCCAGTGGTGGTGGCAAGGGCCGTAACGATGGCGATGCCAAGGGCGGTCGCGCGGGGGGAGGTGGTGGTGGCGGAATGGGGGCCGGCATGGGCGGCATGGGCCTTGGCGCCGGCGCCGCACTGGGCGCCGGCCATGCTGCTGCCAGCGATGAAACGGACGCGCGCTGAGCACGTCCGCCGCGTTCAGCGCGTCAGCTCGTAGATGGGCACGAAGCCGCCGTAGATCATCCGCGCGCCGTCGAACGGCATCGGATTCTTCGTTGGATCAAACCGCGGGTCTTCCATCATCTTCTTCATGCCGGCGTCGCGGGTCGGTTTGTCCGGCCATTCGATCCAGGAAAACACCACCGTTTCATCCGGTGTGGCTTTCACCGCGCCGAAGAAGTCGGTGCTCTTGCCGTGCGGTACGTCATCACCCCAGCACTCGACCACGCGCAGCGCGCCGTACTCGATGAAGACGGGATCACCTGTGCGAGCGTGGGCGAGGAACTTCTCCTTGTTGGCGGTGGGCACCGCCAGGACGAAACCATCGATGTAGCTCATTGCCTGCCTCCGGATGGACCGTGCCGCATGCACGGCCTTCAAGTACCCGACGAACCAGCGCGTCGGGGATCGACATCCTGCGTGCGCCTGTTCAGCCCGGGCCAGCAGGGAGTGGCGCCAGCACTGTATCCGGCGGCCCCCGCCGGCCTGGTGACGCACGAAGAAGTCCCACATGCGGAGCGTGCAGGTGGCGTCGTTGCGGAACGGGAACCGCAGTGGGGCAGGCACGTGCAAGGCAACCACCTGTTGCAAATGCACGCGCGCCGCGCGCGTATGCCAGACGCCGCCTGAATCAAGGCAAAAAATTCAGCAATGCGAAGACCGCTGTTTTCAGGGAGCGTTGTGGCGAATAACGGAGAATTTACATTCCCGATGCGATGGCGCCCTGGCGCTGCTGCACACCATAAGAAAGTAAAGGTGTACCCCCATGAAGAATTCGCTGATTGCTCTGGCCCTGGCCGCTGCCCTGCCGTTCACCGCCTCGGCTGCTGAGAACCTGTCCTACAACTACGCCGAAGCCAACTACGCCAAGACCGACAACGACGCGTTCAAGTCCGACGGTTGGGGCGTGAAGGGTTCGTACGGCTTCCTGCCGAACTTCCACGCTTTCGGTGAGTACAGCCGCCAGGAATTCGACCACACCAACATCAAGCTGGACCAGTGGAAGATCGGTGCCGGCTACAACGTTGAAATCGCCCCGAGCACCGACTTCGTTGCCCGCGTTGCCTACCAGAAGCTCGACCAGAAGCACGGCCTGGACTTCAACGGCTACAGCGCTGAAGCCGGTATCCGCACCGCCTTCGGTGCCCACGCCGAGGTCTACGGCCTGGTCGGCTACGAAGATTACGCCAAGAAGCACGGCGTCAATCCGGATGGCCAGTGGTACGGCCGCCTGGGTGGTCAGGTCAAGCTGAACCAGAACTGGGGCCTGAATGGCGAGCTGAAGATGAACCGTCACGGCGACAAGGAATACACCGTCGGCCCGCGCTTCAGCTGGTAATTGCCATCCCGGCGCGATTCCGCGCTGGAGATGCTTCAACAGGCCCGGCATCTGCCGGGCCTGTTGCGTTTGCGCCACCTGCTGGAATGCGGATGAGCGGTCTTACTCGCCCTGGTACTGCTTCTCTTCCACCAGCGCCGAACCGGCCACGCGGTTGATCTCGTTCTTCACCTGCACGCGCTCGCCGTTGGTGCCGTAGACGCCGCGTGCCAGCTGGATGAACGCATCGTCGAACACCTGGGCCGCTTCCTTGTCGCGCAGCTGGTCCTGGATGTCCCACATGCGCTCATTGATCGCCTTCAACTGCTGCTTCAGCGCGGCCAATGCCGGCTGTGCCTGCAGCTGCTGCTGCAGCAAGGGCAGCAGGCCGTCCAGCTCGGTGCGCACGTTGGCCAGCTTGGCGGCATCGTCGATGCGCTCGGCCTTGATCTCGAGAATGGTGATCTTGTCGATCAGCTCGCCGATCGATACCGGGGTCAGGATGGCGTCCACGCGGTTGGTTCCTGGAAACAAGGCGCCATGATACCGCGCCGCCGACGCATGGCCTCCATCCACGGGATTTACGCTGAATTTGCGCCGCAGGCCGCGCAGCACCCTCGATCCGTTACGGGCACGCGCTCGACACTGCCGTCCCGGCGGCGCGACCGCTTTCGACGAGGAACACAGTGCAGTGAACAGCGAGGGGATGATGGCGGCAGCGGTGGCCGCCCTGGCGGGGCTGCTTGGCATGGGCAGTGCGCAGGCACAGGTACAGGTCAGTGGCAGTGCTGCACTGACCAGCGACTACGTATGGCGCGGCAGCTCGCAGAGCGACGGTGACCCGGCAGTGCAGGCTGGCGCGAAGATCTCGATCCCGTCGGGCTGGTACGCCAGCGTCTGGGGATCGAACGTCTCGTTCAAACCGGACAATGGCGCGCGCAGTGAGTTCGACCTGGTGGCGGGCTGGTCTGGCGCACTGGCACCGGACTGGGCGCTGGACGCGAACCTGACCCGTTACGTGTATCCGGGCACCGGCCGTGCGCTGGACTGGACCGAGCTCAACACCACGCTGACCTGGAAGCAGCGCGCCTGGCTGCAGGTCGCCCATTCCAACGATGCACTGGCCGGCGGCCATCGTGGCACCTATGCGCAGCTGGGCGTGCGTGTGCCGCTGCACCCGCGCTTCCGCCTGGAAGCAGCGGTGGGCCAGTGCTGGCTGGCCACCGCGCAGGGCCCGGACTACCTGCATGGCCAGCTCAGTGCCATTGCCACGCTGGCCCCGGCATGGGAGCTGCGCGCCACCGTGCACGACACCGACACCGCGGCCAAGCGCCTGTTCCCGGGCAATGCCGGTGGGCGGTGGGAACTGGCGCTGCAGGGCAGCTTCTAGTTGGCAGCCGGGGCCTGGCGTGCGCGCAGCGCGCCGGGCAGCCACAGCAGCAGGGCCAGCAGGGCCACCGTGGTACCGGCCACGCAGACACCGGTCCAGCCGTAGCGCTGGTAGACCTGTGCAGACAGCAGCGAACCCAGCGAGCCGCCGATGAAGTAACCGGTCATGTAGCCGGCATTGAGGCGGTTGCGTGCTGCAGGCTGCAGCGCATAGATCAGGTTCTGGTTGCTGACGTGCAGCAGCTGCGCGGCCAGGTCCAGCACCACCACGCCGACCAGCAGCGCCAGCAAGGAGTGCGTCGACAGCCCCAGCGGGAGCCACGAGAGCAGCAACAGCACCAGCGCGATGGCAGTGGCACGGCCGGTCTGGCCACGGTCGGACATGCGGCCGGCCAGACCGGCGGCCAGCGTGCCGGCCGCGCCGACCAGGCCGAACAGGCCGATGGTGGCGTCGCTGTAGGCATAAGGCGGCTGTGCCAGCAGGAACGCGAGCGGGGTCCAGAAGATCGCGAACATGGCAAAGCTGCACGCGCCCAGCAGCGTGCGCTGGCGCAGCACCGGTTCCTGCACGAACAGCACGCCGATCGAGCGCAGCAATGCGAAATAGCCGAGACCGGCGCTGTGGTGGAATCGCGGCAGGCCGCGCTGCAATGCCAGTGCGGTCAGCACCAGGGTGCCAGCAGCGATCGCGTACACCAGGCGCCAGTCGCCCAGGCTGGAAAGCAGGCCGGCCACGGTGCGCGCCAGCAGGATGCCCAGCAGCAGGCCACTCATCAATGTGCCGACCACGCGGCCACGATGTTCCGGCGCGGCCAGCGTGGCGGCGAACGGCACCAGCACCTGGGCCACCACCGAGAACAGGCCGGTGATGGCGGTGCCCACCAGCAACCAGGTCAGCGACGGTGCGCAGGCACTGATCACCAGGCCGCCCGCCGACAGCAGGCTCATCACCACGATCAGGCGGCGGCGCTCGAACAGGTCACCCAGTGGCACCAGCAGGATCAGCCCGGCGGCATAGCTCAGCTGCGCGGCAGTGACCACCATGCCGACCTGGCCGAATGGCACGCCGAAGGCGTCGGCGATGGTATGCAGCAGCGGTTGCGCATAGTAGTTGCTGGCCACGGCCACGCCGGTAGCGATCGACATCAGCAGCACCTGCCAGCGGTGCAGAGGGGGGAGGGACGGGCTCACGCGGTGTTCCAGGAAGCGGGGTGCACAGTGTCCGCCTGCTGCAGTCATGATGGAAATGAATCATCATCATCCATGCCATCTGAAAACAAGATAGTTGGATGAACCTCAAACAGCTCGAGTTCGCCGTGGCGCTGGCCGAAGAGGGCAATTTCACCCGTGCCGCCGAGCGCTGCCACGTGGTGCAGTCCGCGCTCAGTCACCAGATCGCCCATCTTGAACAGGAGCTGGGCGCCACGCTGTTCGAGCGCCTGCCGCGCCAGGTGCGGGCGACCGCCGCCGGCGAGGCGTTGCTGGTACACGCACGCCAGGTGCTGGCCAGCCTGCGCCATCTTCGCGCCGACGTGGCCGCCGTCAGTGGCGAGGTGCGTGGGCTGCTGGCCATCGGGCAGATTTCTTCGCTGACCGGCATCGACGTCGTGGCGATGCTGGCGGCTTTCCAGCAGGTGCACCCGCAGGTGGAGTTCCAGTTGCGCGTGGACAAGAGCGAGGACCTGATCGCGCAGGTACAGTCGCGCGCGCTGGATGTGGCGCTGGTTGGGCTGGCGCCTTCTGCGGCGCTGGACGGCGTCTGCCACCAGATGCTGCAGGAGGAGGATCTGGTGGCGGTACTGGCGCCATCGCACCGGCTGGCCGGGCGCAAGCGGCTGCCATTGACCGCACTGCAGGATGAAGCGCTGGTCGACTTCCCGCGCGGCACCGGTGCGCGCCGGCAGACCGACGATGCCTTCGCCGCCGCCGGGCTGCCACACACGGTGCGCTTCGAGGTCAATCTGATGGAACTGGTCGAGCGCTTTGTCCGCCATGGGTTGGCGGTCGGCATCGTGCCGGTGTTGATCGCCGAAGGCTTCCAGGGCGTGGTTCAGATTCCCCTGCAGCCAACCCCGACCCGGCGCGTGCACCTGGTCTGGCAGCGGCTGCCGACACCGGCGGCACGGGCGTTCGTCGAGGCCGTGCTCAGCCGCGCAGGCGCAGGCTCAGGCCCTTGAGGAAATTGCGCAGCATCTGGTCCAGGCAACGCCGGTAATTGGTGTGCCCGGGTTGGCGGAACAGCGCGCCCACTTCCGACTTGGACACGTTGAAACCGGCGCTGGCGAAGATCTCCATCAGATCGACGTCGCGCAGCTGGAAGGCGACGCGCAGTTTCTTCAGCACCAGGTTGTTGTCGATGCGGGTTTCCACCGCACGCTGCGGCTGGCTCTCGTCGCGACCGCGCAGGTGCACGATCAGGCCGTCGAGGAAGTGGGCCAGCGCGCTGTCGTTCATCGCCTCGAAACCGGCTTCGTCCTCGCGGCGCAGCCAGGCCTTCACCTGCTCGGTATCCACGACGAAGGCCGGATCGGCCATCTGGCACAGGGTGACCACGTGCTGGTCACCCAGGTCCAGGGAGTAGCGCACGCTGCGCAGGACATCATTGTTGATCATGGCCCAATTGTACCGGTCACCCCGACAGGTGGGGTCAGATCCCTTCCCCCGGCAACGGGACCTGACCCCGGTTCTGGCCGATCCGGCAACACGGGTGCTGTCAGACGGTGCCAGAATGGGGGTCTGGTTTTTCCCCCTGGAGTTGCCTGATGACCCGCACTGTCCTGATTACCGGCGCCACGTCCGGCTTCGGCGCCGCCGCCGTTCACCGCTTCGCCCAGGCCGGCTGGAAGGTGATCGCTACCGGCCGCCGCGGCGAACGCCTGCAGCCGTTGGTCGAGCGCTACGGCAAGGACGTGGTGCACGCCGCCGCCTTCGACATCCGCGATCCGGTGGCGATGGAGGCGGCCCTGCTGGCGCTGCCGCCTGCCTTCGGCGAGATCGATCTGCTGGTCAACAACGCCGGCCTGGCACAGGGCACCGCACCGGCACAGGGCGCCAAGCTGTCGGACTGGACCACGATGATCGACACCAACATCACCGCGCTGGTGACCCTGACCCATCGCCTGCTGCCGCAGCTGGTAGAGCGCAAGGGCGCGATCATCAACATTTCGTCGGTGGCCGGTGTCTACCCGTACCCGGGCGGCAATGCCTACGGTGGCACCAAGGCCTTCGTCAGCCAGTTCTCATTGGGCCTGCGCTCGGACCTGCACGGTACCGGCGTGCGCGTGACCACGATCGAGCCGGGCATGGCCGAGACCGAATTCACCGTGGTCCGCACCCACGGTGACCAGAATGCGTCGGACAAGCTGTACAGCGGTGCCAACCCGATGACCGCCGAGGACATCGCCGAACAGATCTTCTGGGTGGCCACGCTGCCGCCGCACCTGAACATCAACCGCCTGGAGCTGATGCCGGTCAGCCAGTCGTTTGCCGGTTTCCAGGTCGCCCGCGAGGGCTGACCTGCGCCGTGCCGTTTGTCGTGTGTGCTTTGTAGAGCCGTGCCCATGCCCGGCTTCGTCTGGATTCAGCCGAGCATGGCTCGGCTCTACAGAAACAAAAAAGCCGGGCAGTGCCCGGCTTTTTCAATGGTTCATTGTGCCTTGATCGCCATTGCCTGCAGGCCAGTGCCATCCAGCTTCTGTTTGGCTTCGGACAGTTCGCCGGCGCTGCCATACGGCCCCATGCGCACGCGATACACGGTCTTGCCGTTGATCTGCGCCGACTCCACGCGTGCCGCCAGGCCCATCATGGCCAGCTTGGCCTTGGTGGCTTCGGCGTCGCCGGAAGCACCGAAGGCACCTGCCTGCAGGATGTAGCGGGCGTTGTCGGCAGCTGCCGGTGCAGCGGCGGCGGCCGGCGTCGCAGATGCGACGGGCGCGGTTTCCGCGCGCGTCGCCGGGGTGGCGGCCGCCGTGCTGGTCGACGCAGGGGCGGTGCTGGCCGACGCGGATGCCGCGGCCGGGCGCTCGCTCAGCGGTGCCGGCAGCGGACGGTTGGTTGCGGTTACCGGTGCGGTGCTTGCGACGCTGGCCGTTGCAGCCGGTGCCGGCGTGGCCGTGCTCGCCGGCGGTACCGGCTTGCCCTCCAGCGCGGCCTGCGCGCGTGACGCTTCGGCCTTGGCCCGGCGCTGGTCCTCGGCGCGCGCGCTGGCGGCCAGTTCAGCGTCGGACATTTCCACTTCCTTGCCCGGCAGCAGGGTGTAGAAGTCGTACTGCGTCGCGGCGGGCTTCTCTGGTTCGGCCGGCTTCGGCGTGGCCGGCTGCGCGGCCGGCTGGCTGCCGACATCGCTGTCGGCATCAGCGACCGGGGCCGGCTGCGCGTTCGGGTTCGGTTGCGGACCGGCGCGCAGGAAGCCGTCGCCTTCGCCCTTGAACAGGTTCGGCGCCGCCAGGAACACCACGGCGGCGATCGCCACACCGGCCACCAGCCACACCCATCCGGGTGTGCCCTGGCTGCTGCTGTTGCGTCGTGCCTGGGTTTTGCCGCGTCGTGCTGCCATGAGTACTGCGTCTCCTGATGCTTACATTTTTTCCGGGGCACTCACGCCCAGGAGTTCGAGGCCGTTGGCCAGCACCTGGCGCGCCGCGCAGGCCAGGGTCAGCTTGGCGTTGCGATCGGTGGCGTCGTCCACCAGCACCGGCGTCCCGTGATACCACGTGTGGAAGGCATGCGCCAATTCACGCAGGTACTGCGCCACCAGGTGCGGCTCCAGCGCCACGCCGGCCGCTTCCACTACTTCCGGATACCGCGAGATCTCGTTCATCAGCGCCAGCGAGGCATCGTCGGCCAGGCGGCCGAGATTGGCCAGGCCATTGCCCTGCTCGTACACCAGGCCCTTTTCCTGGGCCTGGCGCAGCAGGCTGCAGACGCGGGCGTGCGCGTACTGCACGTAGAACACCGGATTGTCGTTGCTCTGCTGGCGGGCCAGGTCGATGTCGAAGGTCAGCTGCGAATCGGGCTTGCGCGCGATCAGGAACCAGCGGGTCGCATCGCGGCCGGCCTCTTCGATCAGGTCGCGCAGGGTGAAGTAACTGCCGGCACGCTTGGACAGCTTCACTTCCTCGCCGCCACGCATGACCGTGACCATCTGGTGCAGCACGTATTCCGGCCAGCCCTGCGGGATGCCCACTTCCATCGCCTGCAGGCCGGCGCGCACGCGCGCCAGCGAGCCATGGTGGTCGGCGCCCAGTTCGGTGATCGCGCGCTCATAGCCGCGCTGCCACTTGGACAGGTGGTAGGCCACATCCGGCACGAAGTAGGTGAAGGTGCCGTCGGACTTGCGCATCACGCGGTCCTTGTCGTCACCGAAGTCGGTGCTGCGCAGCCACAGTGCGCCGCCTTCCTCGTAGGTGTGACCCGAGGCCTGCAGCTTGGCCACGGCCTCGGCGACCTTGCCATCGGCGTACAGCGAGCTTTCCAGGAAGTAGATGTCGAAGTCGACGCCGAACGCGGCCAGGTCCAGGTTCTGCTCGTTGCGCAGGTAAGCCACCGCGAAACGGCGGATCGCCTGCATGTCGTCCGCGTCCTTGGCGCCGACCACCAGGGTGCCTTCCAGGTCGACGCTGGCGCCGGCCATGTAGGCGCGGGCGACGTCGGCGATGTACTCGCCGCGGTAGCCGCCTTCCGGCCAGCCGTCCTGATCCGGCGCAATGCCCTTCACGCGGGCCTGCACCGACAGCGCCAGGTTCTCGATCTGCACGCCGGCGTCGTTGTAGTAGAACTCGCGCTTGGCGTTCCAGCCGTTGGCATCGAGCACGCGGGCCACGCAGTCGCCGATGGCCGCCGCGCGGCCATGGCCGACATGCAGCGGGCCGGTCGGGTTGGCCGACACGTACTCCACGCCCACCGTGCGGCCATTGCCGGACAGGTTGCGGCCGTAGTCGTGGGCTTCCTTGATGACCGAGGCGGTTTCGCGCTGGTACGCGGCCGGAGCCAGGTGGAAGTTGATGAAGCCGGGGCCGGCGATCTCGACCTTGCTGACGTCCTCGCTGCGCGGCAGCGCCTCGACCAGCGCCTGTGCCAGTGCGCGCGGATTGCTGCGCGCGGCCTTGGCCAGCAGCATCGCGGCGTTGGTGGCGAAGTCGCCGTGGTCACGGGTCTTCGGGCGCTCGACCACGAAGTCCGGCGGCAGGGAGTCGGCGGGCAGGGTGCCATTGGCGCGCAAGGCTTCGATGCCTTGGCTGATCAGGGCGCGGAGGAGATTTTTCACGAGGCCTGCTGTGAGAATGAGCGGCGGAATCGCCCATTTTAGCGCAGATACCCGCGACCACGCTGACCAGAACATGCCTGTGGGGCCACCTGCCCGCCCGCGGCCGCGGCCGCTCAGCCGAACAGGCGTGGCTGGGGCTGGGCCAGCAGGCCCCGTTCAGCAAACGAAACAGGGCGACCCTCGCCGACCACGAAGTGGTCCAGCAGGCGCACGTCCACCAGCGCCAATGCCTGCTGCAGTTCGTCGGTGATGCGGGTGTCGGCGCTGGAGGGCTCCGGGTCGCCGGAGGGGTGATTGTGGCTGAGGATCACGGCTGCTGCATTGTGCAGCAGGGCGCGCCGCACCACCTCGCGGGGATAGACCGGGGCGGCATTGATGGTGCCCTGGAACAGCTCCTCGCAGGCGATCAGGCGGTGGCGGTTGTCCAGGAACAGTGCCATGAAGATCTCGCGGGCCTGGCCGCGCAGGCGGTGCTGCAGGTAGCGGCCGACCGCGACCGGGTTGTTGCCGACCGCCTCGCCCTGCTGAAGCTCGGCGGCCAGGTAGCGATGGGCCAGCTCCAGCCCGGCGGCCAGTGCACAGCTTCGTGCCGGGCCCAGCCCGGGCAAACGGGCCAGCTCGCGGGCCGGGCGGTCCAGCAGCACGCGCAGGGGGCCATGCGCCCGCAGCAGGTCGCGTGCGGTCTGCACCGCGTCGCGTCCACCGAAGCCCGAGCCGAGGAACAGCGCCAGCAGCTCGGCGTCGGACAGCGTGGCGGGGCCGCGCGCGATCAGCTTCTCGCGGGGACGTTCCTGTTCGGGCCAGTCATGGATGGGCATGCCTGCATCATCGCCAGTGCGGGCGATCCGGCCCATCAGGGCAGGGCGCACGTCCGGGTCAGCCGTTGCCTCAGACGCGTCGCGACTGCAGATAGGCGAACAGCTCCTGATTGTTCTGCAGCCCCAGCTTGCGCTTGGCCTCGGCCTTCTGCCGGCTGATCGTCTTCGGGCTGCGGCCGCAGTGGGCGGCGATGGCGTTCACCTTCAGCCCTGCGGCCAACAGGTCCAGCACTTGCTGCTCGCGGGCCGACAACGCCGCCGGTTCACGCGCGAGCATCAGGTCGCGCGCCTGCAGGTGGTGGCGCAGCTGCTGCGAGATGAACACCTGCCCGGCCATGGCCGCGTTCAAGGCCTGTGGCAGCTCGCCGAAACCGGCGCACTTGTCGACCAGGCCGCTGACGCCGTCACGCAGCAGGCCATCGAGCAGGCCGGGGTGGCGGGCACCGGTAAGCACCACGACGGGCATACCCGGATGGCGTGCGCGCAGTTCAGCGATCAATTCCGGGCCATCCGGGCCGGTGCCTGGCATGGAGAGGTCGGTCAGCACTGCGTCGCAACCGTGGTGCTCGACCAGCTGCAGCAGCTGGGCACCGTCGCGCGCGCTGCAGACGACCTCCATCAGGTGGGTCTGCAGCACGATGCGGATGCCGTGCAGGACGACGGGATGGTCGTCGGCGATGATGATGCGCGGGTGCACGCGGAATCCTCGAAAAGCGGAGCGGCACACCTACGGTGGCCACTGACGATTCTGCAAACCTGACCGGGCTACTGGTATAGGAAAGTTCCGAATCGCGGCGGCTTGAACCTGGAAGCGCCGCGGTGCAAGTCCCATCTGCTGATAGCCGCCGGCTATGTGCGACGTGTACCGGGACATTACCGACCATCGGGTAAGCTAATGCCCTCGTTTGCACAGGAATTCCAGGTGGCTGACTCCCCCAACGCTTCCCCCGCGCCCAGCCGCGCGCTGGAAGGCCAGAAACTGCTGTTGTGCGTCGGAGGCGGGATCGCGGCCTACAAGGGCCTGGAGCTGGTGCGGCGCCTGCGTGACGCCGGTGCCCAGGTGCAGGTGGCGATGACCGCCGGCGCCCAGCAGTTCGTCACCCCCCTCAGCTTCCAGGCCCTGTCCGGGCAGCCGACCCGCACCACGCTGTGGGACAGCGCCGCCGAACAGGCCATGGGCCACATCGAGCTGGCCCGCTGGGCCGACCGCATCGTGGTCGCGCCGGGAACCGCCGATCTGCTGGCCCGGCTGGCCCAGGGCCATGCCGATGACCTGGTCAGCACCCTGTGCCTGGCCAGTACCGCACCGCTGACGATCTGCCCGGCGATGAACCATCGCATGTGGCTGCACCCGGCCACCCAGGCCAACATCGCCCTGCTGCGCCAGCGTGGTGCGCAGGTGATCGGCCCGGTGGATGGTCCGCTGGCCGAAGGTGAATCCGGCCCCGGCCGGCTGGCCGAACCCGGCGACATCGTGGCCGCGCTGGCGGCCAATGGCGGTGCCGCTGCGACGGTTGCCGCACCGGAAACCCGTGCCCTGCAGGGGCTGCGCCTGCTGATCAGTGCCGGCCCGACCTACGAAGACATCGATCCGGTGCGCTACGTCGGCAACCGCAGCAGCGGCAAGATGGGCTTCGCCCTGGCCGCCGCCGCCGCCGCGCTGGGCGCGCAGGTGGTGCTGGTCAGCGGCCCGGTACAGCTGCCGACGCCGCCGGGCGTGCAGCGCATCGACGTGCGCTCGGCGGCGCAGATGCGCGATGCCGTACTGGAATCGCTGCCCGCCGACATCTATATCGGTGCCGCTGCGGTGTCCGACTACACACCGCGCCAGGTTGCCGCGCAGAAGCTGAAGAAGACCGCCGACAGCCAGTCGCTGGTGATCGAGCTGGTGCGCACGCCGGACATCCTCGCCGAGGTCGCCGCGCAGACGCAGTCGCTGAAGCTGGTGGTCGGCTTCGCCGCCGAGACCCACGACGTGGAGAAATATGCCCGCGGCAAGCTGATCGACAAGCGCCTGGACCTGGTCATCGCCAACCAGGTCGGCATCAGCGGCGGCGGTTTCGAAAGCGACAACAATGCCGCCACGGCCTTCTGGCAGGACGGCGAACAGGTATTCCCGGCCACCTCCAAGCGCGAGCTGGCCGAACAACTGCTGGCGCTGATCGCGCGGAGACTCCAGGCATGACCCAGGCTTTCACTTCCCAACCGCTGCAGGTCAAGCTGCTTGATCCGCGTTTCGGCGACAGCTGGCCGCTGCCGGCCTACGCCACCGAAGCCAGCGCCGGCATGGATCTGCGCGCGGCGCTGGATACCGCGCTGACGCTGCAGCCGGGTGACACCGCGCTGGTACCCAGCGGCCTGGCCATCCACATTGCCGATCCGCAGCTGTGCGCGGTGATCCTGCCGCGTTCGGGGCTGGGCCATCGCCACGGCATCGTGCTGGGCAACGGCACCGGCCTGATCGATGCCGATTACCAGGGCCCGCTGCTGATCAGTGTCTGGAACCGTGGCCGTGAGGCCTTCACCATTGAACCGGGCGATCGCATCGCCCAGCTCGTGGTCGTGCCGATTGCCCGCGTCAGCCTGCAGGTGGTGGATACTTTCACCGACAGCGTGCGGGGCGCGGGTGGATTCGGCCATACCGGGGTGCGTTGACAGGGGACATCGATGAGCGGCATCGGGGAAGGACAGCGGGGACGGTCGTTGGGTCGCAGTGCACCACTACTGGGGGGGCTGCTGATCCTGCTGGCCGGCTGGTTCGGATGGAGCGCGGTGCAGCAATGGCGGCAGGAGGCCAACGGGCAGGCGCTGGAAGAAGCGCGTGACCAGGCCGTGCAGGGCCTGCAGCAGGCCGCTGCGGGCCAGTTGCAGCAGCTGCAGCAGCAGTTGAAGAACGATCGCGTGCAGCAGGCGCTGCAGGCCGGCGATGCTGCTGCAGCGGCGCTGGCCGTGCGCGAGAGCTGGACCGGGGTCGAGCAGGTCGAGGTGCTGGCGGCTGATCTGGCCAACGCCTATGCCGATCCGGCCACCTTCGGGTATGCCCGCCTGGCGCTGCTGGAAGCTGCGCTGGCTGAGGCCAGGCCAAGCCTGCGCGTGGTCCGCGACGGTGGCGGCAACCGTCTGGGCCTGGCTGCGCCGGTGCAGCTGGGCAGCCTGGGGCCGGCGGTCATCTATGTCCGCCAACCGCTGCTGCGGCTGACCTCGCCGCTGGACCAGGTCCGTGCGCCGTCCGCCGGCTTCCTTGGCCTGCGCCAGGGTGGCTTCGATCTGGTCACCCAGGGTGACGCGGGCCTGGCCGAAAGCGCGGAAGCACTCGCGCGCCCGGTTGCCGGCACACCGCTGCGACTGGTCGCGTCGGTCCCGAATGTCGAAGCCGGCCCGCTGGGCCTGGGCGCGCTGGCCAGCGCCATTGTTGCGTTGCTGCTGGCGTTCATTGCCGTGCTGCTGGTGGTCGGTCGTGGCCGCCTGCCGAAGTCGCTGCCCCTGCCGCGCCGCGCCGCAGTTTCCGAGGCCGACCACGGCCCGACCCTGAGCGAGAGCCTGCAGCAGGCGCCGCCACCGGTGGCCGCCGTGGCCGGCAGTGGCGATGCCACGCCTCCGCCGCCACCGCCGGTACCGGCCGAGGAGCTGGCCGCCGGTATCTTCCGCGCCTACGACATCCGTGGCGTGGTTGGCAGCGAACTGACACCGAAGACTGCAGCGCTGATCGGCCAGGCCATCGGCACCGTAGCGTTGGAGCAGGGCCTGCGCGAAGTGGTGATCGGCCGCGATGGCCGCCTGTCCGGACCCGAGCTGGCGGCCGGGCTGGCCGAAGGCCTGCGCCGTGCCGGCTGCGCGGTGATCGACATCGGCCTGGCGCCGACCCCGCTCGTGTACTACGCCGCCTTCCATCTGCGTACCGGCACCTGCGTGGCGGTCACCGGCAGCCACAACCCGCCCGAGTACAACGGCTTCAAGGTGGTCATCGGCGGCGAGACGCTGTCCGGCGATGCCATCACTGATCTCTACCAGCGCATCGTCGAGGGCCGCCTGGTGCAGTCCGCCGAGCCGGGTGACTACCAGCAGCGCGATGTCAGTGCCGACTACATCCAGCGCATCGCCGATGACGTGCAGCTGGACCGCCCGCTGAAGGTCGTGGCCGATGCCGGCAATGGCGTGGCCGGCGCACTGGCACCGCAGCTGCTGGAAGCGATCGGCGCCGACGTCATCCCGCTGTATTGCGATGTCGACGGCACCTTCCCCAACCATCATCCCGACCCGAGCGAGCCGGCCAACCTGGAAGACCTGGTGCAGACGGTCAAGCGCTTCGGCGCCGACCTCGGCGTGGCGTTCGATGGCGACGGCGACCGGTTGGGCGTGGTCACCGGCCAAGGCAAGATCATCTATGCCGACCGCCTGCTGATGCTGTTCGCTGCCGATGTGCTGATGCGCAATCCGGGCGCGATGGTGATCTACGACGTGAAGTGCACGGGCAAGCTGTCCGACCACGTGCTGCGCAATGGTGGCAGCCCGCTGATGTGGAAGACCGGGCATTCGCTGATGAAGGCGAAGATGCGCGAGACCGATGCCGAACTGGCGGGCGAGATGAGCGGCCACTTCTTCTTCAAGGAACGCTGGTTCGGATTCGACGACGGCCTGTACGCCGCTGCGCGCCTGCTGGAGATCCTGGCCCAGCGCGAGGAAACCCCGGACGAGGTGCTGGGCGAGCTGCCGGAAATGGTCGCCACGCCGGAGCTGAAGGTGCCGGTGGCCGACGGCACGCCGCATGCCCTGGTGGCGATGCTGGTGGCGGCGGCGCAGTCGCCGGACAACCCGTATGTGGGTGGCCGCCTGTCGACCATCGATGGCCTGCGCGTGGATTTCGCCGATGGCTGGGGCCTGGTGCGTGCCTCCAACACCACGCCGGTGCTGGTGCTGCGTTTCGAAGGCAACGACGAGGCGGCACTGGAACGCATCCAGGCCCTGTTCCGCAGCCAGCTGCAACCGGTGCTGGGCGACACCCCGCTGGGGTTCTGATCGATCTTGGTGGTTGCCGACCGTTGGTCGGCACACCTTTCCTGCTCTTGGTAGGTGTCGACCTTGGTCGACACAGCAGATCCACGGTGGTTGCCGACCGTTGGTCGGCACGCTTTCACCCCTTGAACCGCAGCCCCACGCCCGGCTCGGTGAACAGGTAGCGCGAATCCAGCGCTGAATCGCCCAGCTTGTGCCGCAGCTTGCCGACCAGGATGCGCAGGTAGTGGGTGTCGTGCTGGTGGGTCGGCCCCCAGATCTCCTGCAGGATCTGCGGCTGGGTCACCACCCGTCCGGCATTGCGCAGCAGCAGCGACAGCAACGCGTACTCCTTGCGGGTCAACGCCACCGGTTCCCCCTGCAGCGCCACTTCGCGGCGCACCAGGTCCACGCGCAGGTGGCCATCGTCGAATACCGGCGGTGTGCCATCGGCCGGCACGCTGCGCGTGCGCAGCAGCGCCCGCACCCGCGCCATCAGCTCCTGCGTGCCGAACGGCTTGGTCACGTAGTCGTTGGCGCCGGTATCCAGTGCGCGCACCTTCTCGGCTTCGCCCGCCCGCACGGTCAGCATGATCACCGGCACCTGGCTCCACTGCCGCAGCTGTTCCAGCACCTCGTGGCCTTCCATGTCCGGCAGGCCGATATCCAGGATCACCAGGTCCATGTCCTCGCTGGCCGCCAGCTGCAGGCCTTCCTGGCCGGTTGCCGCCTGCCGCACCTGGTAGCCCTGCGCGCGCAGGCTGATGTCCAGGAACCGGCGGATCTGGGTTTCATCATCGATCACCAGCACGCGCGCGGCCGGCACGCTGGCATCAATCGGGGTCTGGCTCATCGTGGGAGGCTGGCTTGAGCAGGGGCAGGGTGATGCGGATCAGGGTACCGCGACCGTCGCGTCCAGGCAGCGCCTGCACGCTGCCGCCATGCGCGCCGATCATGCCCTGGCAGATGGTCAGGCCCAGGCCGGTGCCGTGGCGGCCGCGGTCGCCGCGCTCGACGCTGTAGAACATGTCGAAGATGCGCGCGCGCTCGTCGTCGGGAATGCCGGGGCCGGCATCGATCACGTCGATGCGCAGCTGGCCATCCAGTTCGCGCGCCTGTACCTGTACGGCGGCCTCCGGAGGCGAGAACTTGGCCGCGTTCTCCATCACGTTGAACACCGCCTGTTCGACCAGCGCCGGGTGCACCCAGATCGGCGCCAGCGTGGACGGAATATCCAGCTCCAGCCGCACCTTCGGCTGGTAGCGCTGCAGGCGTCGTGCCGCCGAGCCGATCAGTTCGTCCACGCCGATCCAGTCGCGGTTGATCTTCAGGCCTTCGTGGCCAAGCCGGGTCATGTCCAGCAGGTTCTGGATGTAGCGGTCCAGCCGTTCGCCTTCGACCAGGATGGTGTCCAGCAGGGCACGGCGGTCGGCGGTATCCATCGCCGCACCGTAGCTGGCCAGGCTGTCGGCCGAACCGATCATCGCCGCCAGCGGGGAGCGCAGGTCGTGCGACACCGAAGAGAGCAGGGCCGAGCGCAACCGCTCGGTCTCATTGCTGACGTGCGCCTGTTCCAGCTCCGCCACCAGCCGGGTGCGCAGCGCGGCCTGCGCGATGTCATCGACCATCGCTTCGGCCAGCTGCCGTTGTTCGGGCAGCAGGCGTGCCTGTGCGCCGGGCAGGTACAGGCCGGCCACGCCGATCGCACGCTCCTCGCCGTCGAGCAGCGGCAGGAACCACCATTGCGCGCCGGCCAGGGTGTCGGTGAAGCGTCCGCTGGGCTGGCCATGGCGCAGCGCCCAGTCGGCGGCGGCCAGGTCGGTATCGCCGGGCTGGCTGCGGCCACCGGCGGCGGTGTCGGAGCCGATGCGCAGCCATGCTGGCACATCCATGGCCTGTTCCAGGGCATGCCGACCTGCCTGTGCCACCTCGCCGTTGCCGGCGGCGCTGGCCAGCTGGCGGCCCAGCTGCTGGCGCGCACGCGCATGGCGATTGGCCGCACGCAGCGCAATCACCTGCATGCGCAGCCGCGAGGCCAGGCGCCCGGCCACCAGTGCGGCGGCCAGGAACAGGAAGACGGTGATCACGCCCTGGCGCGCACCGATGGCGAAGGTGAAGCGGGGCGCGATGAACAGGAAGTTGTAGGCGAGGAAGCACAGGATCGCCGCCATCACCGCCACGCTGGCGCGCGTGCGTGCAGCCACCAGCACCACCGCGACGATGAACACCATCGACAGGTCGGCCATGCCCACCCAGCGTTCGGCCAGCCATGCCACCGCACAGGCCAGCGCGGTGGCGATCAGGGCCTGTGCCGGTTCGTAGCTGATGCCGCGCATCGGCGGCAGCAGGCCCTCGCGGCGTGAGCGCGCCCGTGCCTGCGGCGTGCTGATGATGGTGATCTCGTAGTGCGCGCCGCGCTGGATCAGCTGCTGGGTGAGGGTGCGGTTGAACATCCGCGCCAGCGGACGTTCTCGGGTCCGGCCCAGCACCAGGGTCGACACGCCGTTGTGTGCGGCATGGTCGAGCAGGGCATCGGCGATGCTCGATCCGTGCAGCAGCTCGGCGTCGCCGCCCAGGCGCCGCGCCAGTGCGAAGGCCGCATCGATCTCGCGCCGGGTCGCGTCATCCTGGCGGCGGCCCTGCACGGTCACCACCGTCCACGGTGCGTCGCGGCGCTCGGCGATGCGACGGGCCACGCGCACCAGGTATTCGCTCTGGCCGCCCCCATCGATGGCCACCAGCACGCCGCGACGCAACGGCAGATTGCCTTCGCCACGCGCGGCGCGGGTTTCACGCAGGCTGCTGTCGACGCGGTCGGCGGCTTCCTGCATCGCCAGTTCGCGCAGCGCGGTCAGGTTGGCCGGTGAGAAGAACGCCTGCAGTGCCTGCGTGGCCTGCTCGGGCACATAGACCTTGCCCTGCTGCAGGCGAGCGATCAGTTCGCGCGGCGGCAGGTCGACCAGCACGATGTCGTGCAGGCGGTCGAGCACACCGTCCGGTACGGTCTCGCTGACGCGCACGCCGGTGATGCGCATCACGACGTCGTTGAGGCTTTCCAGATGCTGGATGTTGACCGTGGTCCAGACGTCGATGCCGGCATCCAGCAGCTCCATCACATCCTGCCAGCGCCGCTCATGGCGACTGCCCGGCGCGTTGCGGTGGGCCAGTTCATCTACCAGCACCAGCGCCGGATGCCGTGCCAGCACGGCATCCAGGTCCATCTCCTGCAGGGTGTGGCCGTGATAGGCCACTTCCTTCAGCGGCAGCTGCGGCAGGCCCTCCAGCAGGGCCTGGGTATCGGCGCGGCCATGGGTTTCCACCAGCCCGATCACCAGATCAACGCCGCGGCGCAGCTGTTCCTGCGCGCGGGTCAGCATGGTGTAGGTCTTGCCCACGCCCGGCGCCGCGCCCAGGAACACGGTCAGCTTGCCGCTGGCTTCGCGTTGCAGGCCTTCGACCAGGGCATCGGCCTGGCGGGTACGCGCATCAGTCATGGGTGCCGCTGTCATGGCCGCCATTGTGCGCGCTGCCGGTGCAGCCTGGCATCACGGTGCCCTGGCCGCGTGGTCCAGCGCGAAGTTCAGCGTTACCACGTTCACCCGCGGCTGGCCGAACAGGCCCCACTGGCGGTCTTCGGTATGTGCCTGCACCAGCGCCTGCACGCGTTCCACCGGCAGGCCACGGGCACGCGCCACGCGTGCCACCTGCAGCTGCGCCGCCGCCGGCGACAGCTGCGGATCCAGGCCGCCGCCGGACTGGGTGACCAGGTCTGCCGGCACCTGCGCCGGGGCGACGCCTTCGCGTGCGGCTACCGCAGCAGTGCTGGCCGCCACACGTTCGGCCAATGCCGGGTTGCTGCGCGCCAGATTGGAACCGGCCGCGGCCATCGGGTCGTAGTTGGCGGCCGACGGCCGTGCCTGGAAGTAGCCATCACCAGTGAACGGCTGCGACAGCCACACCGAGCCACGCACCTGGCCGCTGCCGTCACGCAGCAGGCTGCCCTCGGCCTGGGTCGGGTACGCCAGGCCGGCGAAACCGGTGGCGATACCGGCGTAGACCGCGCCGGCCAGCAGCAGGGTGGCCAGGCCCAGGCCGATCGCCGGGCGCCAGCTGGCGCCGTCCTGCAGGCGGGTCGCGCGGGCCTCGGCGGTCGCTTCGCGGGGCAGGGAAGTGGAAGTGGAAACAGAACGGTTCATGCGCCGAATACCAGGACAAGAAGGAGGTCGATCAGCTTGATCGCCGCGAACGGCAGCAGCACGCCGCCGAGGCCGTACACCAGCATGTTCCGGCGCAGCAGCGCGGTGGCGGTGGCCGGGCGGAAGCGCACGCCACGCAGGGCGAGCGGGATCAGGGCGGGAATCACCAGGGCGTTGAAGATCAGTGCCGCCAGCACCGCGTTGCGCGGGCTCGACAGCTGCATCACGTTCAGTGCGGCCATGGTGGGAACGGCAGCGGCGAACAGCGCCGGCAGGATCGCGAAGTACTTGGAGACGTCGTTGGCCAGCGAGAAGGTGGTCAGCGCGCCACGGGTGATCAGCTGCTGCTTGCCCACCTCCACCACCGCCAGCAGCTTGGCCGGGTCCGAATCGAGGTCGACCATGTTGCCGGCCTCCTTCGCCGCCTGCGTACCGGAGTTCATCGCCAGGCCGATGTCGGCCTGGGCCAGTGCCGGGGCGTCGTTGGTACCGTCACCGACCATCGCCACCAGGCGGCCCCCGGCCTGCTCCTGGCGGATGCGTGCCAGCTTGTCTTCCGGGCGGGCCTCAGCGATGTAGTCATCGACGCCGGCCTCGGCGGCGATGGCGGCGGCGGTCAGCGGGTTGTCACCGGTGATCATCACCGTGCGGATGCCCATCGCGCGCAGCTGCGCGAACTTCTCGCGCATGCCGTGCTTGACCACGTCCGACAGCTCGATCACGCCCAGCACGTGGCGGCCTTCGGCCACCACCAGCGGGGTGGCGCCATTGCGCGCGACCTGCTCGACGCGCCCGCCCAGTTCGGCCGGCACGCTGCCACCCAGCGCCTGCACGTGGTTGCGGATCGCATCCAGTGCGCCCTTGCGGATCTGCCGGCCGGGCTCCTGACCAGGCTGGGCCAGATCGACGCCGGACATGCGGGTCTGCGCACTGAAGGCCAGGTACTCGGCATGGTCCGGTTCGGCGGTGGCGCAGCCCTGTTCGCGCGCCAGGCGCACGATCGACTTGCCTTCCGGGGTCGGGTCGGCCAGCGAAGACAGCAGCGCCGCTTCGCGCAGCTGGCTGGCGTCGATGCCGGCCAGCGGATGGAAGTGGCTGGCCTGGCGGTCGCCATAGGTGATGGTGCCGGTCTTGTCGAGCAGCAGCACGTCGACGTCGCCGGCCACTTCCACCGCCTTGCCCGACTTGGCCAGCACATTGGCGGCCAGCGCACGGTTCATGCCAGCGATGCCGATGGCCGGCAGCAGCCCGCCGATGGTGGTCGGGATCAGGCACACCAGCAGCGCGATCAGCAGCAGCGGGTCGACCTTGACGCCCACGGAGGCACCGATCGCCGGCAGTGTCGCCACCACCACCAGGAAGGTCAGCGTCATCGCTGCCAGCAACAGGGTCAGCGCGATCTCGTTCGGGGTCTTCTGGCGGTTGGCACCCTCCACCAGGGCGATCATCCGGTCCAGGAAGCTGTGGCCCGGCTCGGCGGTCACCCGCACGATGATCTGGTCGGACAGCACCTTGGTGCCGCCGATCACGCCGGAGCGGTCGGTACCGGCCTCGCGCAGCACCGGTGCCGATTCGCCGGTCACCGCCGCTTCGTTGATGGTGGCCAGGCCCTGCACGATCTCGCCATCGGCCGGCACCAGCTCATCGGCACTGACAATCACATAGTCACCCGGACGCAGTTCGGCGGCCGGGACCTGGGCTTCGGCTGCGCCCGGCTGCGGCGCAGCCAGCCGGCGCGCCACCAGATCCTGGCGGGCACGGCGCAGCGACGCGGCCTGGCCACGACCACGCGCCTCGGCCACCGCTTCGGCGAAGTTGCCGAACAACACGGTCACCAGCAGGATCACGGTCACCGCCAGGCCGAAGCCCAGCGGCGCATTGCCGGTCAGGGTGACGATGGCGGCGACGATCGTGCCGGCCATCACCACCGCCATCACCGGGCTGCGCACCAGGTGCATCGGGGACAGCTTGCGCACTGCGTCGACCAGCGCACGGCGCAGGCCGGCGCCATCAAGCAGGGCCGGGCGCGCTGCAAGGGAACTGCGGGTGGAACTTGCTTGGGTACTCATCGGGGTGTCCTTAGTGCAGTCCCAGGCTCAGGTGGTCGGCGATCGGGCCGAGTACCAGCGCCGGCATGAACTGCAGCACGGTCAGGATGACGATCACCGAGACCAGGGTCAGGGCGAAGGTCGGGGTTTCGATCTGCAGGCTGCCGGCAGACTCCGGCGCCTGGCGCTTGGCGGCCAGCTGTGCGGCCACCACCAGCGGGATGATCAGCAGCGGGAAGCGGCCCAGCAGCAGCACCAGCGAGCAGCTCAGGTTCCACCACAGGGTGGCGTCACCCAGCCCTTCGAAGCCCGAGCCGTTGTTGGCGTAGGCCGAGACGTACTCGTAGAACACCTGGCTGATGCCATGGAAGCCGGGGTTGGAGGTGCCCGCCAGGCCGGGTACGGCCAGGGTGATCGCAGTGAACACCAGCAGGGTGATCGGCTGCAGCAGCACCAGCAGGGCCAGCAGGCGTACCTGTGGCGTCTCCAGCTTGCGGCCGAACAGCTCCGGCGTTCGCCCGGTCATCAACCCGGCCAGGAACACGCCCAGCAGCAGGTAAACGATGAACTGCTGCAGGCCACAGCCAATGCCGCCCCATATCGCGCTGACCAGCATGTTGACCATCGCGATGCCGCCACTGAGCGGCGCCAGCGAATCGTGCATGCCGTTGACCGAGCCATTGGAGACCTGGGTGGTCACCGCCGCCCACAGCGCCGTGCCGTCGGCGCCGAAGCGCACCTCCTTGCCTTCCATCAGCAGCGGCGTGGCAGCGCTGGCACTGTGTCCTTCGCTCCACATCATCGCGCCGGTGGAAAGCAGCGACATGCCCAGCATGCAGCTGAACACCAGGGCGCCGAAGCGACGCCGGCCGGTGAACGCACCGATCATGAAGATCACCGCGATCGGCACCAGCAGGATGCCGACGATCTCCAGCGCGTTCGACAGCGGGGTCGGGTTCTCCAGCGGGAAGCTGCTGTTCGGGCCGTACCAGCCGCCACCGTTGGCGCCGAGCTGCTTGGCCGCGACCATCGCCGCCACCGGGCCCAGCGGCAGCTTCTGTACGGCCATGCCGGCGCTGGCATCGATCGGCGTGGCCTGCGGGCCACCGGCCATCGTCGAAGGCACGCCCTGGCTGGTCAGCAGCAGGGTCCACACCAGGCACAGCGGCAACAGGAAGCGCACGCACAGGCGCACCACGTCCACGTAGTAGTTTCCCACCGCGACCTGGCGGTCATCGCCGGTACCGGTGGCTGCCGCGGCCTGCGGCGCACGCGAGAACAACGCGCGCAGCGTCGCCACCGCCAGCGCCAGGCCCATCATCGGCGTCACCACCTGCAGGCCGGTGATGCCGGTCATCTGCGAGAGGTAGGACAGCTGCGCCTGGCCCGAATAGTGCTGCTGGTTGGTGTTGGTCAGGAACGAGATCATCGTGTGCAGCGCGGTGTCCCAGCGCATGTTCGGGATCTGGTCCGGGTTCAACGGCAACCAGGCCTGGGTCATGAACACCGCCTGGGTCAGTACAGCGACCACGACATTGCTCAGCACGAAGGCCAGCACGTAGCCGCGCCAGGACATCGCGCGTGACGGATCGACGCCGAACACCTTGTACAGCGGCTTTTCGATCCAGTTGAACAGCACGTCGACCTTCATCGGCGTGCCGCGCATCACGCGCGCCAGGTACAGGCCCAGCGGCCACGCCAGCAGCAGGCTGGCGGCAAGAATGACAAGCATCTCAGTCATGGCAGGCTCCGTTCAGAACGACTCGGGCCGCAGCACGACATAGAGAAGATAGGCGGCGGCGACCAGCACCAGCACGCCACACAACAACGACAGCCAGGGGGACATTGCAATAGCGTCCTGGTGGAACCCCTCCACCTCAGGCCGTCATCGTCGTCCTGCTGCCCATAAACGCACTACGCGCCGGACCGGGCCGACGCGTAAAGAGTGCATAAATTCCGTGGGCCAAGCCGTAACCCGGCCCGCGCCCGGTTGGCGGGCGTGCAGGCAACTGTAGCGCCGAGCCCATGCTCGGCTGCTCCTGCCAAGCCGAGCATGGGCTCGGCGCCACAGGACGGAGATCGGCGGGCGATCAACCCGCCGGCGCCACGCCCTTCAGCTCCCGATAGCGCTGCAGCGTGCTGTCGATCTCGGCCTTCAGTGCCTGCTGCTGCTGCAGGAACCCGGCCTGCAGGCGCTGTTGTGCCTGCAGCTGCACGTGCCGCTGACGGATCGCCTCGGCCTGCTTGTCGGCCACCTTGCCGCCGGCCAGTTCGCGGTCACCGGCGGCCGACAGCAGCGCCACCAGTGATTCGCGCAGGCTGGTGACGTTGTACTCGGCCGTCTTGAGGTTGTTGTCCAGCACTTCCTGGCGTTCGGCGAACACCCGGCGCAGGTCGTCCTCGCTGCCATAGGTGGACAGCATCGCCTGCTCGGTGCGCTGGCGGGTCTGCTCGGCCATCAGGTCCAGCTGCTGCTGCTGCGCTGCGGTGCTGGCGGCGGCGCGCTCCTCGTCGGTCAACGCGCGCTGGACCTGCGCATTGCGCAGGCCGCTCTTCGCGTTGAACTCCTCGCGGGCGTGATTGACCGCATCGGCCGGCAGCGAATCGCTGCAGATCCGCTCCTTGCCCTCGTTCCAGCAGTACAGCTTCTTTTCCACCTTGCCGTCGCGCGACTGCGCCGGCACGGTGAACGGCACGGCCAGCAGCAGGCCGGCAAAGACAACAGCAGGCACTCGGGACATGACCTTTCCCCTGGTCGGTCAGCGGATCGAACGGACGCCGTACTGGGCCCGGTAGGCTTCCAGCGGCTGCCGGTAACCCACAAGTTCCGGGTTGCCGGAGGCGAAATCAAGCAGATCGGCCAGCGACGCTACGGCAATCACCGGAATGCCGGCCTCTTCGGCCACCGACTGCGCCGCCGAGCGGCGGTCGGTTTCCGAGGCGATCTCCTGGCGGTCCAGTGCCACCACGATGCCGGCCGGGGTGCCGCCGGCAGCGCGGATGATGCCCAGTGCTTCGCGGATCGCGGTACCGGCGGTGATCACGTCATCGACGATCAGCACGCGCTTGCCGTTCATGTCGGCGCCGATCAGCTGGCCGCCTTCGCCGTGGTCCTTGGCTTCCTTGCGGTTGAACGACAGCGGCAGGTCGCGGCCACGCTGGGCCAGCTCGCAGGCCATCGCAGTGGCCAGCGGGATGCCCTTGTAGGCCGGGCCGAACACCACGTCGTACTTGATCCCGGTGGCATCGATGGCATCGGCGTAGCAGGCGCCGAGCTGCGACAGCAGCGAACCGGAGTCGAAACGACCGGCGTTGAAGAAATAGGGGCTCAGCCGGCCGGACTTGAGGGTGAACTGCCCGAAGCGCAGGGCGTCGGCGGTCAGGGCCAGCTGCAGGAAACGGTGGCGGTGGTCGCTCATCAAAACTCGATTCATCTTCATTTGGAGCACAAATCCTAATCCAGCTGGGCGTTTCGCGCTCGTCCAGCGCTGTGTGAAAGCCGTCCATGCCCGCCCCGGCGGACTGCGCAGGCCTGCGGGCAACCGGTATGCTTGCCCGGTTTCCCGCCGCAGGTCCCCCGCATGCGCATCATCAGTTTCAATGCCAATGGCATCCGTTCCGCCGCGACCAAGGGCTTCCTCGACTGGTTCCGTGCCCAGGACGCCGACGTCCTGTGCATCCAGGAGACCAAGGCCCAGGAAGACCAGCTGACCGACCCGATGTTCCGTCCGGATGGCCATCACTGTTTCTACCGTGATGCCATCACCAAGAAGGGCTACAGCGGTGTCGCGATCTACAGCAAGCGCGAGCCGGACCAGGTCATCACCTCGCTGGGCTGGGCTCCGTTCGACGACGAAGGCCGCTACATCGAGGCGCGCTACGGCAATCTCAGCGTGGTCTCCTTCTATATTCCCTCCGGCAGCTCGGGCGACCTGCGCCAGGGTTTCAAGTTCGAAGTGATGGAATGGCTGCGGCCGATCCTTGAGGAGTGGGCGCGCAGCGGCCGCGATTACGTGCTGTGCGGCGACTGGAACATCGTGCGTTCGGCGCTGGACATCAAGAACTGGAAGTCCAACCAGAAGAACTCCGGCTGCCTGCCGGAAGAGCGCGACTGGCTCAACGCCCTGTGCGCCGACCATGGTCAGGCCACCGATGTCGCTTCCGGCCGTGGCTGGGCCGATGCTTACCGCCTGCTCAACCCCACCGGCGAGGACTACACCTGGTGGAGCAACCGCGGCGCAGCCCGCGCCAACAATGTCGGTTGGCGCATCGACTACCAGTTCATCACCCCGGGCCTGCGTGACCGCCTGCGCAGCTGCTCGATCTACCGCGACGAGCGCTTCTCCGACCACGCCCCGTTCATCGTGGACTACGACCTGTGACCGAGGCCGCCACGCCGGCCAGCTACAAGGGCTGGGCAGGCATCAAGCGGGCCTTCGGTACCCCGTCGGCGCTGACCATGGCCATGCTTGGCTTCGGCAGCGGCCTGCCGTTCCTGCTGATTGCCTCGCAGACCCTGTCCACGCGCCTGCGCGACGTAGGCCTGGACCTGGGCAGCATCGGCCTGATCAGCCTGGCCAGCTTCTTCTACCTGCTCAAGTTCCTGTGGGCGCCGCTGCTGGACCGCTATGCGTTCCCGCTGCTGGGCGGGCTGGGTCGCCGTCGTTCCTGGCTGCTGGTATCGCAGGTGCTGGTGCTGGTCGGCCTGGTCGCACTGGCGTTCGTGCGGCCGGAACAGGGTGTCTGGCCGCTGGTGATGTGGGTGCTGGTGGCGTCCTTCGCGGGCGCCACCCAGGACTCCGCCGTCGATGCCTATCGCATCGAGATCGCACCGCAGGCGGCCCAGGCTGCGCTGGCTGCCACCTATACGCTGGGCTACCGGATCGGCCTGATCCTGGCCGGTGCCGGCGCGCTCTACCTGGCCCAGTTCGAAGGCTGGATCGTTGCCTACCTGGCGATGGCCGCGCTGATGCTGCTGCCGATCGTCACCACCCTGCTGTGCGCCGAACCGGAGCGCCCGGCCACGGCCGTGCAGCGCCGCATCGATATCGCCGAAGCCTTCGTCCAGCCCATCTCCAGCTTCTTCAGCCGCAATGGCGTCGCGCTGGCACTGGTGCTGCTGGCCTTCGTCGGCCTGTTCAAGTTCCCCGATCAGGTGATCGGGGTGATGGCCGGGCCGTTCTATCTCGATTCGGGCTTCGACAAGGCCGACATCGCTACCGTCTCCAAGCTGTTCGGCGTGTGGATGGGCATCGGCGGTGCGTTCCTGGGCGGTATCGCGGTGGCCGCATTCGGCTTCCGGCGCATGCTGCTGGTGGCCGCACTGGGCGTGGCGCTGTCCAACCTGGCCTTCCTGCTGATGGCGCACAACCCGGGCAAGCTGTGGGCGTTCTATGCCGCGCTCAGTGCCGACAACCTGTTCCAGGGCTTTGCCGGCACCGTGCTGGTGGCCTTCATGTCGTCGCTGACCGACCGCAACTTCACCGCCACCCAGTACGCGCTGCTGGTGTCGCTGGCCAACCTGCCGGGCAAGTTCGTCGGCGGTGTCTCCGGCTATATCGTCGAAGCCACGTCCTACAGCACGTTCTTCATCCTCAGCTCGATCACCGTGGTGCCGACCCTGCTGCTGCTGGCGTGGCTGTGGCCGCGGATCGCCGACCGCGGGCCGCCGCCGGTGGCCTGATTGCCTGCCTGCCCGGACTGCGGGATCATCGCCCCCGACGCGCCGAGGGGGCGGTGCCTTGCGAACGGGGAAGTGAGCATGGCCGACGTTGTGCTGCGGGACCTGGACCCGCTGCTGCTGGAACGCATCCGACGAGTCGCGGTCGCCCGCGGCTGGACCCACGAACAGACCTGCGCCGCCTTGCTGGAGCAGGGCCTGTTCAGCAGTGAACTGGAGGTCCGCTCCGGCTTCGGCGATCCCGAAGTGGACGCCCTCTCTGACGCCATCGCCGCCCTGCAGGCCTTGCCCGCAGGGCAGGGCTTCGATTAGCGGCCGCGCCGCAATGCTGTAGAGCCGAGCCCACGCTCGGCTGCTTCTGCTCACGCCAGATGAATCGCGCCCAGGATCCGCGGGCCCGTCGCCCCGGTCACGCTCGGCAGGTTGCCGGCCAACCCGTCCATCGTCCGCTGCGCCAGCCAGGCGAAGCCCATCGCCTCGACATACTCCGGGTCCAGCCCATGCACCGCGCTGGACTCCACCTGCACCTCCGGCAGCCGCGCCGCCAGCCGCTTCATCAGCTGCCGGTTGCGCACCCCGCCGCCACAGACCAGCAGGCGCCGGGTCCGCGGCTGCTGCGCCAGCAGCGCATCGGCTACCGTCGCCACGGTCAGCTCCAGCAGGGTGGCCTGCACGTCGGCAGCGGCGTATTCGCCTTCGCCCATGTGGGCCTCGGCCCAGGCCAGGTGGAACTGTTCGCGCCCGGTGCTCTTCGGCGGCGGCAGCGCGAACCACGGCTCCGAACGCCAGCCGGCCAGCAGGCCCTCGTCCACCGCGCCACTGGCAGCGTACGCGCCATCGGCATCGAAGGTGCGGCCGGTATGACGCTGGCACCAGGCATCCATCAGCGCATTGGCCGGGCCGGTATCGAAGCCACGCACCGCGCCTTCGCGCGGGATCAGGGTCAGATTGGCGATGCCGCCCAGGTTGAGCACCGCGCGGTCTTCATCGGCGGTGCCCAGCATGCCCAGGTGGAAGGCCGGCATCAGCGGTGCGCCATGGCCACCGGCCGCCACGTCGCGGCGGCGGAAGTCGGACACCGTGGTGATCCCGGTCAGTTCGGCGATGCGGTTGCCGTCGCCCAGCTGCACGGTGAAGGCGGGGTTGGCCAGCGGGCGGTGGCGCACGGTCTGGCCGTGCGAGCCGATCGCGCGCACCTGGCTGCGGTCCACGCCGGCCTCGGCCAGCAGCTGGTTGGCCGCCCCGGCAAAGTTGATCGCGATCCGCGCGTCCAGCTCGCCCAGCTCCTCCAGCGAATCCAGCGGCCCACCTTCAACCAGCGCCACCAGCCGCGCACGCAGCACCGGTTCCCAGCGAGCGGTCAGGCCATGCACGAAGCGGCAGCCACCGCCCGCGGGGAACTGCACCAGCGCGGCGTCGATGCCGTCGGCGCTGGTGCCCGACATCAGGCCAAGGTACAGGGGGGCGTCAGCGTCGGCAGTCGTGTTCATGGCAGGCATAAAAAAAGGACGCGGCAAGCTTGGGCTGCCGCGTCCTTCTTCGTCAACGCAGGGGCTCAGCCGCGCTTGCGGCTGCTGGACGGCTTGTCCTTGGCGCTGGCCACCTCGGGGGCAGCCTCGTCGCGGCTGGTCGGCGCCGGGCTGGCGTCGGCGTAGATCAGCTTCTCCATGCCCTGGATGCGGGCCATCGCCGGCGCGGTCTGCGCGCGGAACGCGACCAGCTCGGCGCCCTTCAGCGGCTCCGGCGGCGGCATGGTCACGGTGAGCGGGTTGCGGTGTTCGCCGTTGACGCGGAATTCGTAGTGCAGGTGCGGGCCGGTCGCCAGGCCGGTCGAGCCGACATAGCCGATCACCGTGCCCTGGGCCACGCGCTGGCCGGCCTTGATGTTCGCAAAGCGCGACATGTGGCCGTACAGGGTGGTGTGGCCGCGGCCATGGTCGAGGATCACCACATTGCCGTAGCCGTTCTGCACGCCGGCAAACTGCACGCGGGCGTCGCCGGCGGCCATGATCGGGGTGCCGGTGCGGGCGGCGTAGTCCACGCCCTTGTGCATGCGCATCTTGCCCAGCACCGGGTGCTTGCGCGCGCCGAAGGTCGAGCTCAGCCGCGCGAACGGGATCGGCATGCGGATGAAGCTCTTCTTCAGCGAGCGGCCGTTGATGTCGTAGTACTCGGACTTGCCGTTGCGGTCGAAGCGGAAGCCGGAATAGGTCTTGCCCCCGGTGGTGAAGGTCGCCGCCAGGATCTTGCTGGTGTCCACCTTCTCGCCTTCGCGCCAGGTTTCATCCATCACCACGCTGAAGCGGTCGCCCGGCTGCAGGTCCTTGGAGAAGTCGATGTCGTACTTGAAGATGTCGTCGGTCATCGTCGCGATCGCCGACGGCGACAGCCCGGCCCGTCGGGCCGCGGCATACAGCGAACTGGTGATCTCGCCGCTGGTGACCACGGTGCGCGTGGAGGTCTCGCGCTTGGTCACCTTCTCCTTGATGTCATCGCCGGCCAGGCTCAGTTCCACCCGGTTGTCGGCATCGCGGTCGAAACGGATGCTGCGCAGGTCGCCGGACAGCGGCATGTCGAAGGCGATCTCGGCGCCGGGGCGCAGCTTGGTCAGCGCCTCGCGTGCACCGGGATGGTCCAGCACCCGGTGCAGGGTGGTGGCCGGAATGCCGGCCTGGTCGAACAGGTCGCTCAGGGTCTGGCCACGCTGCACGCGCAGCACCTGCCAGCTGTCGCCCGGCACCTGCTGCTGGCGGGCCATGGTCAGCGGCGGCAACGGCAGCGCCAGGCTGGTGTGGCTGTCGGCGTACGGCGCATCGATGGTGTGCGAGAAGCCGGGGACGATCGTCGCCACCAGGGCGCCGATGGTCGCAAACAGGCTGGCGTGCATCCAATGGCGGCGGGTCCAGCGCTCATTGAAGGCGGCGGGAAGGTGTTGCCTGAGCTTCCGATGCAGGGCGTTGTCGTGCAGGACGTGGAGGCGTTCCTGGAAGCGCTGCTTGCGTGCGCGCCCTTGTTCGGAATTGTGCATCGGCGGTTTTTTCCTGGCGGCCCGGGAGCGCGGGCCTGATCGCCGGTTACCATAGACACCTGAGAAAACCGCGTCAAACCCTTGTGCCCATTGGCTTTTGTGAAGCCAATCGGGTTAACTTTGCTTTAACACCCCACACAAGAATCGGCGTTGCCGGGAGTAGTCACGTGTCCTCGATTGAAGAAGCCCTTGCCCTGATCGGCCGCGGTGCCGACGAGATCCTCAAGCTCGAGGATCTGCGTGCGCGCCTGCAGGAAGGCCGCCCGTTGCGGATCAAGGCCGGCTTCGACCCCACTGCGCCCGACCTGCACCTGGGCCATACGGTGCTGCTGAACAAGATGCGCCAGTTCCAGGACCTCGGCCACCAGGTCATTTTCCTGATCGGCGACTTCACCGGCATGATCGGCGACCCCTCGGGCAAGAGCCTGACCCGCAAGCCGCTCAGCCGCGATGACGTGCTGGCCAACGCCCGTACCTACGAGGAACAGGTGTTCAAGGTGCTGGACCGCAGCCGTACCGAAGTCCGCTTCAACTCGGAGTGGTTCGGCAAGATGGGCGCGGCCGACATGATCCGCCTGGCCGGGCAGCACACCGTGGCGCGCATGCTCGAGCGCGACGACTTCGCCAAGCGCTATGCCGCCCAGCAGTCCATCGCCATCCACGAGTTCCTGTACCCGCTGGTGCAGGGCTACGACTCGGTGGCCCTGGAGGCCGACGTCGAGCTTGGCGGTACCGACCAGAAGTTCAACCTGCTGATGGGCCGCGGCCTGCAAGAACACCACGGCCAGAAGCCGCAGGTGGTGCTGACCATGCCGTTGCTGGAAGGCCTGGACGGCGTCAACAAGATGTCCAAGTCGCTGGGCAACTACATTGGCATCAGCGAGCCGGCCATCGATATCGTCACCAAGACCATGAAGGTGGACGACACCCTGATGTGGCGCTGGATCGAACTGCTGTCCTTCGACATCGGCCAGGCCGAAGCCGTGCAGCTGCGTGAGCAGGTGGCCAATGGCGGCCTGAACCCGCGCGTGGTCAAGCTGCGCCTGGCACGTGAACTGGCGACCCGCTTCCACGACGCCGCGGCCGCCGAGCAGGCGGTCGCCGGCTGGGAAGCGGCGGTGACCGGGCAGGGCGACATCACCCAGCTGCCGTTGCAGGACGTGGCGATCCCGGCCGAAGGCCTGCGCATCGCCGCGTTGCTGACGGCGGCCGGGCTGACCCCGAGCAACTCCGAAGCCAATCGCAAGCTCAAGGAGCGCGCGGTCAAGGTGGACGGCGAAGTGGTCGAAGACGGCCAGCAGGTGTTGCAGCCGGGCTTTGAGGGCCTGCTGCAGGTCGGCAAGCGCACGTTCGCCCGCGTGCGCCTGGTCACTGCCTGACACAAAGCAAGGGCCGGCGTCAGCCGGCCCTTGCTTATGCTCTTGTAGAGCCGGGCATCTGCTCGGCTGCTCTTCGCGGATTCCTTCCGCAAGGCGCGACGGATGAACGGATGCAACATCCGTTGAAAAAAATCGCCACACCCCCTTCACAAATGATCCAAATGGGGACATACTTCTCCTCCCCCGTCGCAGGGGTCGCCACCAAGGGGCTTCAGCGACAACAGGGCGCCCACTACCGCCGAACGAGATGATCGAACGAAGGTGTTGACGGACTGAAAAAGTCTGGCATAATGGGCGGCTCGCTACGAAGGAAACTTCGCAGCACACGGGAACGGCGCTGAGGCCGCTTCCCCTGATCTTTGAAAGTATGCGCAGGTATCTTGTGAAGGCGCCTGCAGGAAGGATGATTGTCCATCTTGCAGACGTTTGATCAAGCAACTATTAATTGTTTTAAAGCAAGCGATACGTTGCCA
>NZ_NEQV01000005.1 GCF_002799245.1 Stenotrophomonas maltophilia
TTTCAGAAGTGCATCGAGCGTTCGGGAATCGATTGTCCACGAACTGGAGTCCGCGAGATGACCAAGGCGCAGTGCCACCTTTCGCTTCTGCTTCAGGGCCTCGTGCAGGCTGATTCTGAAGCGCGCCACTCCCGCAACCGGACCCACCCCGGCTACCCTCAGGAAATCAGCTTCTGGTGTCGCTTGGGCTCTTGCCGTGGCCGCTGCCTCCGCGGGTGCAGGGCGCCGCCCTGCCGAACTAAACTACCCGCCGTTGTCCCAGCAGGATTACCGATGATCGATACCTCGCCCCAGCTCGATTGCGCCGGCCGCATCCTGCGCCTCGACCGTGCCCAGGTCATGGGCATCGTCAACGTCACCCCGGACTCGTTTTCCGACGGCGGTGCGCACGACACGACCGCGGCCGCGGTCGCCCATGGCCTGAAGCTGGTGGAGGAGGGGGCCGACCTGCTCGATATCGGTGGCGAGTCGACCCGTCCGGGCGCCGCGCCGGTATCGGTCGAGGAAGAGCTGCGCCGGGTGATTCCGGTCATCGAGCAGCTGGCGGCCCGTACCCAAGTGCCGATCAGCATCGACACCTTCAAGCCGGAGGTGATGCGCGCGGCGGTGGCCGCGGGCGCCGGCATGATCAACGACATCTTCGGCCTGCGCCAGGCGGGGGCGCTGGACGCCGCCGCTGAAGCCGGCGTGCCGGTGGTGCTGATGCACATGCAGGGCGAACCGGGCCACATGCAGGCCGATCCGAATTACGGCGACGTGGTCGCCGAGGTGCACGGTTTCCTGGTGCAGCGCCTGTTTGCTGCCGAGATGGCGGGGATCGCGAAGAAGAACCTGCTGATCGATCCCGGTTTCGGCTTTGGCAAGACGACGGCCCACAACATGACCTTGCTGGCGCGCTCGGAGCGCTTCCTGGAGCTGGGTGTGCCGATGCTGGCCGGCCTGTCACGCAAGCGCAGCCTGGGAGAGCTCACTGGCCGCAGCACGCCCTCCGAACGAGTGGCGGCTTCGGTGGCTGCGCACCTGATTGCGGTCCAGCGTGGCGCGCGCATCGTGCGCGTGCATGACGTGGCGGCCACGGTCGATGCGCTGAAGATCTGGCAGGCGGTGGAAGCTGTGCCGATGCCACGCACCGACGCCACGCCGACGATCCGCTGGCCGGACGAAGACTGATGGGCATCGACCGGCGGCCACTGGCGATCGCCGTGATGGGGCCGACCGCCAGCGGCAAGACCGCCACCGCGATCGCCCTGGCACGGCAGCTGGACGGCGAGATTGTCAGCGTTGATTCGGCGCTGGTGTACCGCCACCTGGACATCGGCTCGGCCAAGCCCGATGCGGCCGAGCGTGCGCAGGCGCCGCACCATCTGCTGGACCTGCGCGATCCGTGGCAGACCTACTCGGCGGCCGAATTCGCCGCCGATGCCGGCCGGATCGTGGCCGACATCGTGGCGCGCGGCAAGATGCCGATTCTGGCCGGCGGCACCGGGCTGTACTTCCGCGCCTTGTTGCAGGGCCTGTCGCCGATGCCGGAGGCCGATCCGGCAACGCGCGAAGCGCTCAGCACCGAGGCGGCCGAGCGCGGCTGGGCGGCACTGCACGCTGAGCTGGCCGACGTGGATCCGGCTGCAGCCGCACGCATCCATGCCACCGATCCGCAACGCATCCAGCGGGCGCTGGAGGTCTATCGCCTGACCGGCATCCCCATCTCTGAATGGCAGCGCCGGCCGGGCGTGGCGCCGTTGCCGGTGCGCACTCTCAAGCTGATCCTGGCCCCGCGTGACCGTGCGGTACTGCACCAGCGCATCGAGGCGCGCTTCGACGCCATGCTGGCGCAGGGCTTTCTCGATGAGGTGCGGGCGTTGCGTGCGATGCCGGAAATGGCCGCCGTGGAGGCGCCCCTGGACCTGCCGGCGGTGCGCGCAGTCGGCTATCGCCAGGCATGGGAGTACCTGGACGGCGAGGGCGATGCCGCCCGTTTCCGTGACAAGGCGATCTTCGCCACCCGGCAGCTGGCCAAGCGCCAGCTGACCTGGCTGCGCGGCGAGCTTGATGCGCGCTGGTTCGACCCCCATATCGACCATGAGCGCCTGGCCGGCGCGGTGTCGACCTTCGTCGCACGCTGAACCCCCGCCAGCCGTGTAACATCATCGGTCGGCGGGCGGCTCGGGGGCCGTGGCAGCCGTCGGCAACCCAATAAGAACAATAATCAGGAGTGTGCAATGTCCAAGGGGCAATCGCTGCAGGATCCTTTCTTGAACGCACTGCGGCGCGAACGCGTGCCGGTTTCGGTGTACCTGGTGAACGGCATCAAGCTGCAGGGCACGATCGAGTCGTTCGACCAGTTCGTGGTCCTGCTGCGCAACACGGTCAGTCAGATGGTCTACAAGCACGCCATTTCCACGGTGGTTCCGGCACGCAACGTGAAGGTCGGCCCGGGCGGTGGTTATGTGCAGTCGGGTGAAGGTGGTCAGGCAGGTGATGAAGCAGACGAGTAATACCGGAGCGGTGAATGTTTGACCGCTCGAAGAAGGGCGAACACGCCCTGCTGATCCAGCCCCATTTCGGCAAGCTGGAAGACGATGTGCTGGAAGAATTCGGTGATCTGGCCCGCTCGGCTGGGGCCAGCATCGCCGCGACGATCACTGCGCGCCTGGACCGGCCGAACCCGTCGACCCTGATCGGCAGTGGCAAGCTGGACGAGATCAAGGCCGCGGCCGATGCCAGCGGCGCCGACCTGATCCTGGTCAACCATGCGTTGAGCCCGGGCCAGGAGCGCAACCTGGAGCGCTTCCTCGAGCGCCGGGTGATCGACCGTACCGGCCTGATCCTGGACATCTTCGCCCAGCGGGCGCACAGCCACGAAGGCAAGCTGCAGGTTGAGCTGGCGCAGCTGCGCCACCTGGCCACGCGGCTGGTGCGCGGCTGGACCCATCTGGAGCGGCAGCGCGGCGGTTCGATCGGCCTGCGCGGCCCGGGTGAAACCCAGCTGGAAACCGACCGCCGCCTGCTGCAGAAGCGGGTGGAGCAGCTGCAGAAGCGCCTGGAAAAGGTCGAAGTGCAGCGCACCCAGATGCGCCGTGCGCGTGTGCGCAGCGAACTGCCGCGCGTGGCCCTGGTGGGCTACACCAACGCCGGCAAGTCGACCCTGTTCAACGCCATGACCGGCGCTGAGGCCTATGCCGCCGACCAGCTGTTCGCAACGCTGGATCCGACCGTGCGCCGCATCGCGGTTCCGGGGGGCAACGTGGTGCTGGCTGACACCGTCGGCTTCGTCCGCGATCTGCCGCACGACCTGGTCGCTGCGTTCCGCTCGACCCTGTCCGAGGCGCGCGAGGCCGATTTCCTGCTGCACGTGGTCGACGCTGCCGATCCGCACCGCGAGGAGCGCATCGCCCAGGTCGACGAAGTGCTGACGGCAGTCGGTGCCGGTGACCTGCCGCAGTTGCTGGTGTTCAACAAGATCGACCGCATCGACGGTGCCGAGGTCCGCCACGACGGCCAGGACGGCGTGCCCGACGAGTCGCGTCGTGAACGGGTGTGGATCTCCGCGCGTGACGGGCAGGGCCTGGAGCTGCTGCAGGCGGTGCTGGGCAAGCGCCTGGGCCTGCAGCATGTCACCGGCGAACTGCGCCTGCCGCCGGACGCCGGCCGCCTGCGTGCGCGCCTGCACCAGCTGGAGGTGATCCGCAGCGAGCAGGCCGATGAAGATGGCTGGCTGCTGCAGGTCGACCTGCCGATTGCCGAAGCCGAAAAGCTGGCCGCCAGTGCCGACGGCGCGCCGATCCGGGCGCTGCTGCCGGAAAAACTGCCGGAGTGGTGAGGCAGCGCCGGGCCAGGCCCGGTCCAACCAGGTAGTGCCGGCCGCTGGCCGGCAGCTGCTACGCCGTGGCGCGCGACATGCGGCTGTCATCTGCGGTACAACGTGCAGGTTCTTCACCCCACCGTCATGCCGATGTCCATTCCTACCGACGCCGATCTCAACGCCCAGTCCGCCGCGCTCGGGCAGCGCCTGCAGCAGGCCTCGCTGCAGCTGGTGACTGCCGAAAGCTGCAGTGGCGGCTGGATCGCCAAGTGCATGACCGACATCGCCGGTTCCTCGGCGTTCTTCGACTGCGGCATGGTGGTCTACAGCTATGAAGCCAAGCAGCGGCTGCTGGGCGTGCGAGCCCAGACCCTGGAGCAGTTCGGTGCGGTCAGCCGCGAGACCGTGCTGGAAATGGTGTCCGGTGCGCTGGTCAATTCCGGTGCAGGCATCGCCGTTGCGGTGACCGGCATCGCCGGTCCCGGCGGCGGCAGCCCGGACAAGCCGGTCGGCAGCGTCTGGATTGGCTGGAAGCGCCGGGGTGGCTATGCCCGCGCCGAGCTGTTCCAGTTCGATGGCGACCGCGAAGCCATCCGCCGGCAAACCGTGGCGGCGGCATTGCGCGGTATCGACGCCCAGCTGTGACATGCTGCTCCGGTAATCGTCCGGAGCACGCATGATGTGGGAAACGCTGGGCACGGTCCGTGACCTGGGCCGACTGCAGGAAATCGCCGTCGTCCTGATCCGCTATGGCTTCGGCGACGTGGTGCGGCGCATCGGCCTGGCCAGTACGCTGGAGCGGGCAGGGCGCCTTCTGCACTGGAACGAGGAGCGGCAGGAGCTGCTGCGGATGACCGCGCCGGTGCGTGTGCGCAGCGCGATGCAGGATCTCGGCCCCACCTTCGTCAAGCTTGGCCAGGTGCTGGCGACGCGCGTTGACCTGTTGCCGCCGGAATGGATCGCCGAGCTCTCTGAACTGCAGAACGCGGTACCGGCACTGCCATACGCGGATATCCGTGAGCAGCTCGAAGCCGATCTTGGCGCCCCGCCGACGCAGGTGTTCGCCTTCCTCGATGAAAGCCCGATGGCCGCCGCCTCGCTGGCACAGGCCCATCGCGCACGGCTGCATGATGGCCGTGAGGTGGTGCTGAAGGTCCGGCGCCCCGGCATTCGCGATGTGGTCGAGGCCGACCTGCGGCTGCTGGCCCGCTTGGCCGAAATCGTCGAGGCCCGGCTGCCGGACCTGCGCCGATATCGCCCTGCCGAGGTCGTGCAGCAGTTCACCGTATCGCTGCGCCGCGAGCTGGATTTCGCCGCCGAATGCCGCAATGCCGAGCGCATCGCGCGCAACTTCAAGGGCCGTGACGACATCCTGATTCCCGACGTGCACTGGCAATGGACCTGCGAGAGCCTGAACGTGCAGGACTTCGTCGACGGCATTCCCGGTCGCGATCTGGCCGGCGTCGATGCGGCAGGACTGGACCGGCGCGAGCTGGCACGGCGTGGCGCCGACATCGTGCTGAAGATGGTGCTGGAGGACGGCAGCTTCCACGCCGACCCGCACCCCGGCAACATCATCTATCTGCGTGACGGCCGCATCGGCGTGATTGACTTCGGCATGGTCGGCGCATTGTCCGAAGTGCGCCGCTTCCAGGTCGCGCAACTGCTGCACGGGCTGGTCGAGCAGGACCCGCAGGGGGTGGCCGACGTGCTGCTGGACTGGGCCGGCGGCGTGGAAGTGGACGAGAACCGGTTGCAGCACGACATCAGCCAGTTCGTCGACCAGTACCGTGGCGTGCCGCTGAAGGACCTGCGCATCGGCCTGATGCTGGGTGACATCACCCAGCTGCTGCGCAGCTACAGCCTGACCCTGCCGGCCGATCTGGCGTTGATGATCAAGGCCTTCCTGACCCTGGAAGGCATGGGCCGTCAGCTGGATCCCGATTTCGACATGGCCAGCGCCGCCCGCCCGTTCCTGGAGCGCGTGGTGCTGCAGCGCTATGCGCCGGGGGCCCTGCTCAAGCGTGGCCGCCGCAGCCTGTTGGGCCTGGTCGATTTTGCCGGTGAGCTGCCGCGCGACCTGCGCAAGCTGGTCCAGGCGGCGCGCCGCGGGCGCCTGCAGCTGAAGGTGGAAACCAGTGCGCTTGAGGGCTTCGGCGAACAGGTCAACCGCGCGGCGAACCGGCTGGTGATGGGGATCGTGACGGCCGCACTGATCATCGGCTCGTCGATCGTGATGCACAGCGTTGGCGGGGTTTCCAGCCGTTGGCTGCTGGCGCTGGGCGTGTGTGGCTTCATTGGCGCCGGTTTCTGCGGCGTGTGGATCCTGTTTTCGATCTGGCGAAGCGGCAAGCACACGTAGTGTGCTTGCCGCAGCGATTCCTGTAGAGCCGACCGTTGGTCGGCTGCTTTCGCCTTTGCATTTGCCAACCGCGCGCATGTGCGCTTGCCGGGCACGGCTCGGCCCTGCGGGCGGCTCCCTGGTCTGCCTGTCGTTTCCGGCACTTGCAGTCCTGCATGTTAGTAGTAATACTACTAATCATGGACCTGACCGACACCCAGCAGGCGATCCTGCAGTTGATCGCCGAGCGTATAGAGAGCGAAGGCGCACCGCCGTCGCAGACTGAAATCGCACGTGCGTTCGGCTTCAAGGGCGTGCGCGCGGCCCAGTACCACCTGGAAGCCCTGGAGCAGGCCGGTGCGATCCGTCGCATTCCGGGCCAAGCCCGCGGCATCCGCCTGGTGCAGGCGCCGCCCGTCGAAAAGCTGGCCGAGCCGGGCCTGCCCGACAGCGTGCTGCGGCTGCCGGTTCTCGGCCGGGTTGCGGCCGGCCTGCCGATCGGTGCCGATATCGGCTCGGACGACTTCGTGGTGCTGGACCGGGTGTTCTTCTCACCGGCGCCGGATTACCTGCTGAAGGTGCAGGGCGACTCGATGATCGACGAGGGCATCTTCGATGGTGACCTGATCGGCGTGCACCGCACCCGCGACGCCCACTCCGGGCAGATCGTGGTGGCCCGCATCGATGATGAGATCACGGTCAAGCTGCTGAAGATCGCCAAGGACCGCATCCGCCTGCTGCCGCGCAACCCCGATTACAAGCCGATCGAGGTGCTGCCGGATCAGGACTTCGCGATCGAGGGCCTCTATTGCGGCCTGCTCCGGCCCAACCGTTGACCCGTTCCATGGCGCATTACCCCGCGGTCTTTTGTGGCGATTCTCTGGTTCCACTGAGGTTGGTACGGATGTCCGATAATTCTTTTCAGAGCGCCGGGCAGAATCTCAGCCTGTGCGATACGTCCGACTTAAAGTGAACCCATGGCAAAGAAGACCCCCAAAGACAGCACCCCCAACGACATGACCTCTGCAAGGACCAATACGATGGACGAGAACAAGAAGCGCGCCTTGGCTGCTGCTCTGGGCCAGATCGAGAAGCAGTTCGGCAAGGGCTCGGTGATGCGCATGGGCGACCGCGTGGTCGAGCCCGTCGAAGCCATCCCGACCGGTTCGCTGATGCTCGACATCGCACTGGGCATTGGCGGTCTGCCGAAGGGCCGTGTCGTCGAGATCTACGGGCCGGAATCCTCGGGCAAGACCACCCTGACCCTGCAGGCCATCGCCGAATGCCAGAAGCTGGGCGGCACCGCGGCCTTCATCGATGCCGAGCATGCGCTGGACCCGATCTACGCCGCCAAGCTGGGCGTGAACGTGGACGACCTGCTGCTGTCGCAGCCGGACACCGGTGAGCAGGCGCTGGAAATTGCCGACATGCTGGTCCGTTCGGGTTCGGTGGACATCCTGGTGATCGACTCGGTCGCCGCGTTGACCCCGAAGGCCGAAATCGAAGGCGAGATGGGCGACCAGCTGCCGGGTCTGCAGGCCCGCCTGATGAGCCAGGCGCTGCGCAAGCTGACCGGCAACATCAAGCGTTCCAACACCCTGGTGGTCTTCATCAACCAGCTGCGCATGAAGATCGGTGTGATGATGCCGGGCCAGAGCCCGGAAACCACCACCGGCGGCAACGCGCTGAAGTTCTACGCCTCGGTCCGCCTGGACATCCGCCGCATCGGCGCGATCAAGAAGGGCGACGAGATCATCGGCAACCAGACCAAGATCAAGGTCGTCAAGAACAAGCTGGCGCCTCCGTTCAAGCAGGTCATCACCGAGATCCTGTACGGCGAGGGCATCAGTCGCGAAGGCGAGCTGATTGACATGGGTGTGGACGCGAAGCTGGTCGAGAAGGCGGGTGCCTGGTACAGCTATGGCGAAGAACGCATCGGCCAGGGCAAGGACAACGCCCGCGGCTACCTGCGCGACAACCCGACTGTCGCTGCCAAGCTTGAAGCCGAGCTGCGCGAGAAGTTCCAGCCGACCGAAGCCGCCCGCGAGGAAGGCGACGACGAAGGCGACGACGAGTAAGGCTTGCTGTGGGGCAGGGCGGCGCCGTCAGTGACGTCGCCCTGTCCCGCAGGTTCGAATCGCCCAGGGATGGGCAGGGCGCCACGGATGGCGCCACCCTTGGAGTACCGATGTCCGACGCCGACGACATTCCCACCGGCCGCAAGCGCCGGCCGCGTGAGCAGACACCCGTGCAACGCGCGCTGGGCCTGCTGGTCCGCCGCGAGCACTCGCGCAAGGAACTCACCCGCAAGCTGACGGCCCGTGGCATCGAAGACGAAGCCGCGCAGGCTGCCGTCGCCAAGCTGACCGAGGCGGGCTGGCAGGACGACACCCGTTTTGCCGAGAACCTGGTGCGGATGCGCGCCAATACCGGCTATGGCCCGATCCATGTCCGTGCCGAGCTGGGGACCCATGGCCTGGACAGTGCCGCGATTGCGGCGGCGATGGACAGTTACGAAGGCGACTGGCAGGAAAACGCCCGTGATCTGGTTCGTCGACGCTTTGGCGAGGCCGGCCCCCAGGACCTGACACAGCGGCGCAAAGCCGCCGATCTGCTGGCCCGGCGGGGCTTCGACGGCGACAGCATCCGTCGCGCGACCCGCTACGACCCGGACGACTGAGACTGGCGGCGCTGGGCCTGATACCCTTTAGGTTTTCGGCGGTCCCTCGCGACCCTGGCCAACGCGGCCGGTGGTCCGGGTCCGCCGGCCCGCAGACTGCCAGCCCCCAATGAACGCATCCGCCAAATTCACGACTTCCCAGATCCGCAGCGACTTCCTTGAATTCTTCAAGGGCAAAGGCCACACCATCGTGCCGTCGGCGCCGCTGGTGCCGGGCAATGATCCGACCCTGCTGTTCACCAACTCCGGCATGGTGCAGTTCAAGGACGTGTTCCTTGGCGCGGAGAAGCGCAGCTACGTGCGCGCGGCCGACGTGCAGCGCTGCCTGCGCGCGGGCGGCAAGCACAACGACCTCGACCAGGTCGGCTACACCGCACGCCACCACACCTTCTTCGAAATGCTGGGCAACTGGTCGTTCGGCGACTACTTCAAGAAGGACGCGATTGCCTGGGCCTGGGAACTGCTGACCCAGGTCTGGAAGCTGCCGGCCGAGCGCCTGCTGGTCACCGTCTACCAGACCGACGACGAAGCCTACGCGCTGTGGCGCGACATGGTCGGCGTGCCGGAAGAGCGCATCGTGCGCATCGGCGACAACAAGGGTGCACCGTTCGCCTCGGACAACTTCTGGCAGATGGCCGACACCGGCCCGTGCGGCCCGTGCACCGAGATCTTCTACGACCACGGTGACCATATCGCTGGCGGCCCCCCGGGTTCCCCGGATGAAGACGGCGATCGCTTCATCGAAATCTGGAACCTGGTGTTCATGCAGTTCGACCGCCAGCCGGACGGCACCCTGGTGCCGCTGCCGGCGCCGTGCGTGGATACCGGCATGGGCCTGGAGCGCCTGGCGGCGATCCTGCAGCACGTGCACACCAACTACGAGATCGACCTGTTCCAGGCGCTGATCCGCAAGGCCTCCGAGCTGACCGGTACCGCCGATCTGGAGAACAAGTCGCTGCGCGTGATCGCCGATCACATCCGTGCCTGTTCGTTCCTGATCGTCGACGGCGTGCTGCCGTCCAACGAAGGCCGCGGTTACGTGCTGCGCCGTATCATTCGCCGCGCCCTGCGCCATGGCTGGATGCTGGGCGTGCGCCAGCCGTTCTTCAGCAAGCTGGTGCCGACCCTGGTCGAGCAGATGGGCGAGGCCTATCCGGAACTGCCGGCGGCGGTGGACACCGTCACCCGTGCGCTGCAGGCCGAGGAAGAGCGTTTCGCTGAAACCCTCGATGCCGGCATGAAGATCTTCGAGGACGTGGCCGGCAAGGCCAGCAACGGTGTGATTCCGGGCGTCGACGCGTTCCGCCTGTACGACACCTACGGCTTCCCGCTTGACCTGACCCAGGACATTGCCCGCGAGCGCGACCTGACCGTGGACATCGCCGGCTTCGATGCCGCGATGGAGCAGCAGCGCGAGACCGCACGTGCGGCCGGCAAGTTCGGCGGCGGCGTGACCCTGCCGGCCGAGCTGGTGGCGACCCTCAGCCCGACCCTGTTCCTGGGTTATGAGCGCCTGCAGGCTGACGGCCTGAGCGTGCTGGCACTGCTCAAGGACGGTCGTCCGGTGCAGTCGGCCGATGCCGGTGATTCGGTCATCGTGATCACCAACCAGACCCCGTTCTACGCCGAATCCGGCGGCCAGGTCGGCGACACCGGCGTGCTGACCGGCAATGGCGTGCGCCTGGCAGTGGACGACACCCAGAAGTTCGCCGGCCAGTTCCATGGCCATGTCGGTACCCTCTCCGAAGGCGGCCTGAAGGTCGGCGACGTGCTCTCCGGCCAGGTGGATGGCGAGCGCCGTGGCGCCACCATCCTCAACCACTCGGCGACCCACCTGCTGCACGCCGCCCTGCGCGAAGTGCTGGGCACCCATGTGCAGCAGAAGGGCTCGCTGGTCGCTCCGGACCGCCTGCGTTTCGACTTCTCGCACTTCCAGCCGATCAGTGCGGAAGAGCTGGCGGTGATCGAGCGCAAGGTCAACCAGCAGGTGCGCGCCAACAACGCTGCCGAAGTCCACAACATGGGCATGCAGGAAGCGCTGGACTTCGGCGCCATGGCCCTGTTCGGCGAGAAGTACGGCGAGCATGTGCGCGTGCTGAAGATGGGTGACTACTCCACCGAGCTGTGCGGTGGTACCCACGTCAACCGTACCGGCGACATCGGCCTGTTCAAGATCACCTCCGAGGGCGGCGTCTCTGCCGGCGTGCGCCGCATCGAGGCCGTCACCGGTCAGGGCGCCCTGGATTATGTGGATGCGGAAGAGGCCCGCCTGGCCGAAGCCGCCGAGCTGCTCGGCGGCAGCGCCACGGACGTGGTCGAGAAGATCCGTGCCCTCGGCCAGCGCCAGAAGCAGCTGGAGCGCGAACTGGAAGCCGTGAAGGCCAAGGTCGCCGCCGGTGCCACGGCCGACCTGTCCGGCCAGGCTGTCGAGGTTGCCGGCGTGAAGGTGCTGGCTGCCCGTCTTGAGGGCTTCGACGCCAAGGCCCTGCGTGACGCCATGGATCGCCTGAAGCAGCAGCTGGGCGACGCGGTGATCGTGCTGGCCGGCGCCCAGGACGGCAAGGCCGCTTTGGTCGCGGGTGTGAACGGCAGCGCAATGGGCAAGGTCAAGGCCGGGGAACTGTTGTCCCATATCGCCGGTCAGATCGGGGGCAAGGGCGGCGGACGCCCGGACCTCGCCCAGGGTGGTGGCGAGGACGGGCCCGCCCTTGCCACTGCGCTGGCTGCAGTCGTCGAATGGGTCAGCCCCCGCCTGTGATGAACCCCGCCGTCCCCCTCCTTGTAGGAGCGGGACGGCTGGCGGTACCATTGCGAATCTTTTCCCTTTGTCGTGGTAGCGCTTCTTGACGGAGCGTCAAGCCGGTGGGGGATACCCTTCCACACGGTTCCATGGAGACTTACAAAAATGTTGATCCTGACTCGCCGCGTCGGCGAAACCCTGATGATCGGAGACTCGGTGAGCGTCACCGTGCTTGGCGTCAAGGGTAACCAGGTGCGTATCGGCATCACTGCGCCGAAGGACGTCGCTGTGCATCGCGAAGAGATCTATCAGCGCATCCAGCGTGGTGATGAAGCCGGTGGCACCGGTAGCGAAAATTCTGCCGAATAACGCTTTACCTTCGCACTCGATTAACGTTATGATTCACGCCCCGCTGAGGTGCAACGCACCAGACGCGGTGAAAACCCCGGAGTGATGCCCGAGTGGCCGAAGGGGCTCCCCTGCTAAGGGAGTATAGGGTCAAAAGCTCTATCGAGGGTTCGAATCCCTCTCACTCCGCCAGATACAAAGAAGCGCCTGCAGATCCTCGATCTGCAGGCGTTTTTCTTTGTGCGGAATCCATGCATGCGATCAGTGGGGCGAGGCGGGGATGCCGGGTTCCAGGGTCGCGTGTGCACGAACCGGGAAGGTCCCCATGCCCACGATCCGCGGTGGCGTGGCGTGCAGATGGAAGCCCTGCAATGGCAATGCATCGAGGTGGGTCATGTGCTCGATGATCGGAATGCCCGCGTCAAGCAGAACCGAATGCACCGGTCGGGTTGCCGTGCGGGTGTCGTCGATGTTGAACGAGTCGATGCCGACGAGCAGGGCGCCTTGGTCACGCAGATGGAGCGCTGCTTTTTTGGTCAGGAACGGATGCCTTTCAAAATAGCGCGGCGTGCCCCAGTGGCGATCCCAACCGGTATGGATCAGCACGGCGCGTCCGCCACATTGCACGGCCGCGAAAGCATGCCAATCGATGGGCTGTTCCAGTGCGCCGGCGACCCGCACCAGCACGCCCGGCGCGCCCGACACACGCGCAAGATCCAGGCCGGCCAGATCGTCACCGGCGGCATGACGGTGGCAAGGGGTGTGGATACAGGTGCCGATGTTGGCGACCATGTCGATGCGGCCGATCTGGAGCGCTGTTCCTTCACCGCAATGTTGTTGCGGATCGTGACGTGAGAGATGGTCGCAGATGAGCGATGCAGGCAGTCCCTTGCAGGTGAACATGCCGCTCTCGATCGAATGGCTCAGATCGACGTAGGTGGGCGCGTGTTCCAGCGCTGGTGCAGTGGTGTGCGTGGGCGCCGCACGCTTGTGTGCTTCCTCGATGATCTGCTTGTTGAGGATGCGCACGTGCTTGACCATCAGCAGCCGCATGTCGCGGATGATGTAGGCCGCCAGTGCATCGTCGTCGATGTCGCTGCCCGCGATATCCAGACGGAAGCCCTGGCCCTGGATGCCTCCGCCGTTGCTGAAGGCCACTTCGAAATCAAAGCACGCACGTTTCTGCATTGCCGGTCATCCTGCCGTTGTGTCCTGTGTACGCCGCGCCCGGTGGGCGCGGACCTTTGCGCGGTTGCCGCAACCCTTGCTGGACGAACACCACTGGCGGCTGCCGGGTCGGGAGGTGTCCTCGAACACCATGGCGCAACCGGGGCACTGCCGAATGCGCGCGCGGCGTGGCGAGGCCAGCAGTACAAGCGCGTCCTCGGCGAGGCTGGACAGGGCGGCTTCGACGGGAGACGCCGACAGGTGCACGAGCTGGTTGTCGCGGAAACAGGGGCGCGGAGGCGGGTGCTGGGCAGCTTCATTGAGCTGTGCAAGGTCGTCGCCGGCATACGGTGTGCCGACGATGGCGGAAAGGGCACAACGATGGATGGCCTCTCGCAGCGAATGCGCGGCCAGCAACTGGGCCGGCGAGACCGTACCGGGGGCATTGGCGGCCCACAAACCGGCTTCGGTCAACCAGGCGGCAAGGGCTGCAGGATCTGGCAGTCGCTCCCGTCCGGCCCCGGCGCGCGAGCCGTAGGTATCGACGAAATCCAGTGCCGGAGTGCCGGCGATGAAGGCGTGTGGGTGACCTGAATCCATGTAACCACATTAAGTGGTTACATGGACTGATGCAAATCACGCGGTGAGTCAGAGCCTCACGGTCACACCCACCTGGAAGCCCCGCCCCGGCAGCGGCGCGATGTACTTCAGCGGCGAGTTGTGCGGACGCGCTTCCTCATTGAGCAGGTTGCTGCCGTTGACGAACACTTCCATGCCGGCGATGTAGCTGTTGCGCACCGGCAGTTCGCGGCTGACCTGCAGGTCGACCAGGTTGAAGGCGTCCAGCGGGATTTCTTCGCTGACGTTGCGGCCAAGGTACTTCTGCGTGTCGTAGTAGGTGCTGGACAGCTGTGCCTTCCAGCCCTGGCGCTGCCACTGCAGGTTGGCGCCGTAGCGGTTGGTCGGCATGTTCGGCAGGTACTCGCCATCGTTGTGGGCGCGCAGCGAATCGGGGTGATCGGCCTTGTTCTTCACCAGATCGGCGAAGGCCGCGACGTTCAATGTGCCGTATCGGCCCAGATCCAGTGCCTGCGATGCGTCAATCTCGAAACCCTTCACCGTGGTATCGGTCTGCTTCCAGTACTTCAACGGAAGGCGGTTGGCGGTCTGCACGCCGGAATGGCCAAGGTAGAGATAGTTCTCGTACTTCATCCGGTAGGCGGTGGCCGACAGTTCGAAACCGCCGATGTGGAACAGGCCGGTCAGCTCCAGGTTCTTTGCGCGCTCAGGCTTGAGGTCCTGGTTGCCTTCTTCCTGGGTCATCACCGAATAGTGTGCGTTGCTGGCATACAGCTCGTTGATCTCCGGCGCACGCTGCGAGGACGCGTAACGTACCTTGGCCGCGAACAACGGACCGAGCTCGACATAGGAGCCCAGGCTGAAGCTGTTGAGCCGGTAGGAACGATCCTGCAGTTTCGTATTGGCGGCGTTGCGTGCGGTCTTGAAGCGGCTGGGCTGCAGCGCATGCTCGACGCGCTCGTGGCGTGCTCCGGCGTCGAAGGTGGCCCAGCCGAAGTCCAGCGTTTCCTTCAGGAATACCGCGTTGCTGCGGGAGTCCACATCGGGCAGATAGCGCAGCGAGCCGCTGCCAGTAACATCGCGCGACTGGTGGCTGAAACCGAGCAGGCCGCTGAGTGGCCCGACCCGCTGATGGCTGAGCAGCAGCTCGGCCTGGGTACTTTCGAAATCGTAGTCGTTGGCTTTGGAGGCACCCAGCCGTTCGCCGGAAGTGTTGTCGAGCCTGGAAGCGCGCAGTTCGGCACGCTCGAACCCAGGCAGCGGATCACGCAGCAGGGCTTCCAGTGCGTAGCGCTGCTGCTTGATCACCACACCCACCGGCAGGCCGTCCTTGTAGTTGGAACCGAACGACAGGTTCTGCATCGAGAAGCCGGGCACGCCGTACTCGCTGTCCTTGGCATCGATGCTGACACCGACGTAGCCGCGGTCGAAGAACAGGGTCGAACCGAACGCCACCTGCGAGTTGCGCGCGTAGCTGTTGCCCAGCCGGTGATGGTAGTCGGGTGTCACATCATTGTTGATCTGCTTCTGCACGTACGACGGGGTGCCGGCGACATAGGCCGGGTTGGCCGGGTTGATATAGGTGCGGCGCTGCCAGACCGAGGTTGGGCTGTTGGTGTAGAACGAGAAATCGCCATCGGCCCAGTCCGGGTTTTCGGTCATGAACTGGTCGATGTAGGGCTGCGAGGCCTTGTTGTAGATCTGCTGGACACGCGCCTCCTTCTGGCAGCTGTCGGCCAGCGCCGAGTTGACGCCGCCGGTGGCGGGGAACAGGCGGGTGTTGCAGACGCTGGCCTTGCTGTTGCCGGGGATGTCGTAGTGCGAGATGCGCTGGCGCGAGACCTGCAGGTTGGTGGACAGATTGCGCTGGTTGTTGAAGTTCATGCGGAAGCCCTGCGCGTCGGCCGCGTTGAAGCCCTTGCGCAGGATCAGTTCCATCGACTGGTCCTTGTCTTCCATGCTGCGCGAGATCAGGCCGGAGTCGATCTCCACGCTGCCGCCGATCGCGTTGCCGCCGTAGCGCACGGTGTCCGATGACTTGTTGACGGTGACGCTGCGCACGAACAGCGGATCGAACGGAATATTGATGTCGCCGCTGATCGCGTTCATGCCGAGGATGGACTGGCCGTCCTGCAGGATCTGCACCCGATTGCCGCTGAGGCTGCGGATGACCGGCGCGCCCGCATTCGGCCCGAAGGCACTGCTCTGCACGCCGGAGACGTGCTCAAGCAGGTTGCCGAGGGTACGGTTCTGCGCCTGTGGGTTGTCGACGGTGACGCGGCTGTCGATGCGTGAGAGCTGGGACGCCTCGACGCGGAGGGTGGGAAGGGTGGGTTCGTCGGCCGCATGGGCGGACTGGACGGCGAACAGGATGGCGGCAGCAAGCAGATGGCGGCGCATGGCACGTTCCGTGAAAATGGCGTGAAATGTTATAACGTAACTATTTGTATCGACAAGGGCGGATTGGCCCTTGCCAATGGACTGGAGATGAGAGCCGTTCTCATATGAGAATGGCGGAGCATTTCCCCGCGGGCGCGCCATGGACACCCTTACCCTCGTCGATCTGGACCGCCTGGGCCGCAGCAGTGGCTTCCGCTATCGCCTGCCGGCGCCGGCCGCCGCCTTGCCGGGTGAGTCATGCGTGGTGGAGGGCAGGGTGCAGCAGCAGCGTCTGCGCCCGGGAATGACGCTGGCACTGTCGGACGTGATCGCACACCAGCCATTCGAGGCGACTTCGGAGGCGCCGCCTGCCTTTTCGGCGATTGTCATGCTGGAGGGGCGCGCCGGGCTGCAGCTGAGCGGGCAGGCGCCGGTCGGCCTGCGCCCCGGAACGGGCGGCATGCTGCTGGCCGGCGCGGCGCCGATGACCGCGCTGCACCCGGCGCGGCAGCGGATGCGCAGCCTCAATGTCTCGCTGGATGCGGCGGCAGACCTCGACGACCCGGTGATTGCCGAACTGCTGTGCGGCGCCCGCCGCAGTGAACACCATCGGTTGCGCAGCTGGCAGGTACCCGGGCATCTGGAGCACGCCGCCGATCAGGTACTGTCGGGCACCTGGCACGGCGCGATGCATGCGCTGCTGTGCGAGGGCATCGGCCTGCAGATGCTGGCACTGGCGCTGGGCGCACCGGCAGGGGATGCCTTGCCGGACCTGCGCGTTTCAGCGCGTGACCGCCGCATGCTGCAGCGGGTGATCGATTGCCTGCAGGCGGCGCCCGCGGCCGACCATTGCCTGGAAGATCTGGCACGCCTGGCCTGCATGAGCCCGAGCAGCCTGCGCCTGAAGTTCCAGCAGGTGCACCAATGCTCGGTGTTTGGCTGGCTGCGCGAGCGGCGTCTGCAACTGGCCTGCGAGCAGCTGCGGCAGGGCTGCAGCGTGCAGCAGGCCGCGCATCTCGTCGGCTATCGACACGCCACGAACTTCGCCACCGCGTTCCGCGCACGTTACGGCATCGCGCCCAGCCAGTTCCGCTGAGCCCGGATCATCGCCGGCAGCGCGCATACACCTGCTGCGTCCGCGCATACCTGCGCTCACGTTCAGATGACAATAATTCTCATCCAGCCTTTCTCCCCTGCTGGATCTCCCATGCCTGCCTGTTCCCGCCCGCGCGCCCTGGCAACTGCCATCGGCACGACCCTGGCGCTGTTCAACGCCGCCCACGCCGCCGAGCGTCTTCCCTCCGCGACGACCTCGCAGCTGCCGACCGTCCAGGTCACTGCCGACCTTGATGGCAGCACCGAGACGTCGCGTTCCTACACCACCGATTCCATGGGCACGGCGACCGGCCTGTCGCTGACTTCGCGGCAGACGCCACAGTCGGTCAGTGTCATCACCCGCCAGCAGATCGAGGACCGCGGTCTGCTCAGCACCGCCGACGCACTGGCCACCGCTCCGGGCATCTCGGTCACGCGCAGTGATGCCAACCGCTACTCGTTCTCGGCACGCGGCTTCGATATCGACAACTACCAGTTCGATGGCGTGGTCATGCCGGTGCTGTCGCCGTGGAACTTCGGCGAGAACAATCTGGACATGGTGGTGTACGACCGCATCGAGATCGTGCGCGGCGCCAACGGTTTGATGACCGGCGCCGGCAATCCTTCGGCGGCCGTGAATTATGTGCGCAAGCGTCCGATGAGTGATTTTGCTGCCAGTGGTGGCATCAGCCTCGGCAGCTGGGACGCGCGGCGCGCGTGGGTGGATGTGTCCAGCCCGTTGAGCCGGGAAGGGCGTGTGCGTGGCCGGGTGGTCGCTGCGCAGGCTGAGGGCGACAGCTATACGGCGGGCCTGGACAGTACGGCGAAGACACTCTACGGCGTGGTCAGCGTGGACCTGGGTGAGGACACAGGGCTGATCGCCGGGCTTTCCTACCAGGGCAACGACAACCACGGCTTCGGCAGTGGCTTTGCGCTGTTCAGCGCGGATGGCACGCGTACCCGCTTCGATCGCTCGGTATCGGCCACCGCGCCGTGGGCGCGGATGACCACCGATACCCGCAACGGCTTCTTCGATTTCAACCACCGCTTCGGCAACGACTGGCAGGCCCGCGTGTCCTACAGCCGCTCGCATACCGACATGGAAATGAAGCACCTCTACCGCGGCGGCTATCCTGACCCGGTGACCGGGGCGATGCCCGGCGGCAACAGCTTCACCCACTACGACGGCCCGGTGCGCCGCGAGGCGATCAGTGCCAGCCTGGCCGGTCCGTTCCAGCTGTTCGGCCGCCAGCACACTGCCTCGGTCGGTTGGTCGCGCTCGCGGGATGAGATCGCGCTGGGGCAGTACCGCGCGTTGGCGCCGTTGCCGCCGCTGGCCAGCTATCTGGACTGGCACGGACCGGGCACGCCAGAGCCGGTGTGGGCCAGCAGCAAGACCCAGGCCGATGATCTGGACAACCACCAGAGCGGTGCCTATGCAGTGGCCCGGTTGTCGCTGGCCGATCCGCTGCACGTGATCGTCGGTGGCCGCCTGAGCCACTGGGAGACCGACCAGGTCTACTTCGGCAGCAAGCGGAAGTACCGCTACCGCAACGAGTTCGTACCGTATGCCGGCGTGGTCTGGGATCTCAACGGTTACAGCAGCGTGTATGCCAGCTACACCGGCATCTTCAAGCCGCAGAACAACCGCGATGAATCCGGGCAGATCCTCGACCCGGTCAGCGGCCGCAGCTATGAACTGGGCCTCAAGGGCAGCTGGCTGCAGGAGCGCCTGAATGCCTCGGCGGCACTGTTCCGCACCCAGCAGGACAACCTCGCCGAAGCTACCGGTGGGCTGGTCGAGGGCAGCACACTGGCGGCGTATCGTGCGGTGAAGGGCGCAACGGTGGACGGCCTGGAGCTGGAGCTGGCCGGCGAGCCGCTGCCGGGCTGGAGCCTGGGCACCAGCTTCACCACCTTCATCGCGCAGGACGCGCAGGGGCGTGCGATCAACACCGCCAAGCCGCGCAGCCTGTTCAAGCTGTTCACCACCTGGCGGTTGCCGGGCACCTGGGACCGGCTGACCATCGGCGGTGGTGTGGACTGGCAGAACCGCATGTACCAGACCGCCACCGCGCCCGGAAACCGCCGGGTGCCGGTGCAGCAGTCCGGCTACGCACTGGTGAACCTGATGGCGCGCTACCAGTTCAGTTCCCATGTGTCGGCGGCGGTCAACATCAACAACCTGTTCGACCGCCACTACTACTCGCAGATCGGCTTCTACAACCAGGGCTGGTACGGGGCACCACGAAACGTGATGTTCACCGTGAAGGTCGGCTACTGAGGATGCCGTCGCGCGGTTCAGGGGTCCAGCGGATCCATCGGATCGATGCGCAGCGATTCGGGAGCCGGCACGAACGGGATCGCGCAGGGCGAAACGCGTGGACCGACCTTGCCTGGGACGTAACCCAGTTCTTGGCGGTTGCGCTCGCTGAAGGCGCTGCTGGCGACTGCATCGATATGCGATGGACTGCTGACCACCAGTGCCGGTTGCCGCGCCGGTGCCCGCAGGGCCGCCAGCAACCGGGCTGCATTGCGCAGGTTGGTGGTGGTGTGGCGGGCATACGGCTCGATGATGATCGCATCAGCGGGAATGCCGAAGCGCGCCATCAGCGCTTCGCGCATCTGCACCGCTTCGACGCTGCGGGTGCCGCGTGGATGTACCGCACCACCAGAGACGATGAGGAAGGGCGCATCACCTGCCGCGTAGCGCTGCGCGGCCACCTTCAGGCGCAGCTTGCTGCCGGCGCTGAGCGGGGTGGTCAGTTCGTCCGGTCCCTGGCCCAGCACGATGATCGCTGTGTACGGATGCGCATTCCAATCGAGCTGCCGCGCACGCGCAAACGGCGCGGCGTTCATTCCCGCGCTGATGGGCTCGAAACGGATCGCATCGAGGCGGTCATTGGCATCGAGCAGGCCTACCGCCACCGCGATGCTGCGATCGAAGGCAGTGTAGGCCGCGCTGGCGTCCACCTCGCTCATCTGTATGGCAATGGCGACGTCGCCGGCCAGCCGCGTGCTGCCTGCCGCGCCGACCGGGCCGTCGATGGCGTCGTAGCGGGGCGGCTGGCCCTGGCCATAGACGGAGAGAATGTTGTTGAGACCCGCCAGCTCCCGTTCGATGGCATCGGCGTGCGCGGGAGCCGCGGCGGTCAACAGGCCTGCCTGCGCGGGCGTCCAGCGTGCGGATGCGAGCGTGCAGGTGGCGGTCCGGCAGTCGGCCAGCTGCTGCGTGCGTGCGGCCAGGAGGGCACGTGCATCAGCGGGCAGCGTATCGGGCTTCAACTGCATGAGGGTCGGGAACAAGCGTGCGGCCAGCGCGGCGCTGTCGCGGTCGTCGGCCGCCGCCGCAAGCGGCAGCGCTGCCGTGGCAAGCAGGGCAAGGGACAAGGCAAGTCGTCGATGCATCACCAGCTCCTGCTGACCATCAGGCGGACGTTGCGGCCGAACAGCGGCCGTCCATAGATTGCCTCGGCCGAACCCTGTCCGGCCAGTGCATCGGTGCGGGTGTTGCCCTCGGTGAGGCCCTTTTCATTGGTCAGATTGTCGCCCACCAGCTGTGCGCCCCAGTTGCCGCGCTTCCATGAAATGCCCAGGCCCAGGGTCTGGTAGGCGGGCAGCGCGGTCTGGTTGAACAGGTCAACATAGGATTTGCCGACCACGTCATAGCGCAGCCAGGTCTCGAACTGGTCCTGGCCGTGCTGGAAGCTGAAGGTCGGGCGGAGGTTGCCGTAGAGCTTCGGCTCGCGAACGATCTGCTTGCCGTTGACGGCGGCCGGATCGGCGCCGGAATCGTTCTGCAGGCTGTCGTACTGCGGATCGCTGATCGTGATCAAGCCGGCGATGCTGAACCAGTCCAGCGGCCGGAACAGTCCATCCAGTTCGATGCCCTTGGAGACGGCGGTACCGATGAACGGCACCGACTGGTCATTGCGGCCGGTCGTCGGGTTGAACGCTACGAACGAGGCGTTGAGCGGGTCGAACTTCGTGTAGAACGCGGTCAGGTACAGGTAGGACCGGCCGAATCCGGCCTTCAGGCCCAGCTCGTACTGGTCCAGCTGGGTCTGCACGATGGTGGGATCGATCGAGCGTGCCACTGACGAGTTGGGAACGATCTCCATGTGCGAGACGCGGGCGTAGGCACCGACCGAGGGGGTAAAGTCGAAGTTCGCACCTACGGTCCAGTTGGTCGCGGATGGATCCAGGCGATGGTTCTGGATGACGCCGGTGAACCGGCGCGTGGTGTTGTCGGCCAGTGTGTTGCGGTCGCCAAGGTCAACCTGGGCGGTCTGCTCTGCATAGCCTTCATAGCGGTAGCGTTCATGGCGGATACCGGCGTCGAGCTTGAAGCGGTCCGTCAGTGCCCACGTGTCATTGGCGTACACCGCGAACATGCGGGCGTCGACCTTGCCACGATTCAGGGTGGTGGTGTAACGCAGCGTGCCCTTATCGGTGACATATCCCAAGGGGACGCCATCGTTGCCGTAGGCCACCAGATCCAGCAGGCGTGGCTTGCCGCGCATCTCCATCAGCATGTCCTGGTACAGGCTGAAGGCCGTGGTGCCGAAGAAGGCCGTGTATGCGCCGATGTTCAGATCGTGGCTGCCCCAGGCTGTTTCAAACAACCGCGTCGCACTGACGTCGGCCTGGCCGGAGTAGAAGTCCGAATCTGCGGCCCGGTACTGGGCCGAGATCACCAGGCCGGAGTCGGCATAGGGGTCGTAGGCGCTTGCCCCGTTGCTGCCGGCCAGGGCGTAGCCCATCCGCGCGACGCCGGCACCGAAAGCGGTACGGGCCGCGCCCAGATAGCCGTTGGCGAACGTGCGTGCGTCGACCGGGTTGGTGGTCGAGTACAGTGCGTCGAAGGTGTTGCGACCCTTGGTGTAGCCGGTTTTCAGCGAGATCGTCCAATCGCTGGCGGTATTCTCGTACTGGAAGCCGATGTTGCCGAAGCGCATGTGCCGGCCATCAGCCAGGTCGCGGTTCATGCCCTGCAGGACGCCGCCGCCATCGAGGTACTTCAGGTTGACACTGCGCAGCGACGGCGAGTTCAGCGTACCGTCGAAGTAGTCGATGTACGGGTCCAGCGGAACGCTGGGATTGCGCGGATCGGCGACCGGGATCGGCAGGTAGAACGTATTGTGGTCATCGACGAAGGTTCCGCTGACCTTGAACCAGCTGGTGTCGTCGATGTAGTGCTTGATGTTGCCCCTGATCTGCCCGCCCTTGTCGTTCGGGAAGCCGTTGTCGCGGTAGCCATCGTGCTGGCGCAGGAATCCACCGACTGCGTAGAAGGTGTCCTTGCCGAGGGCCCCGGACTGGTACATCTCGCCGCGGTACAGCCCGGTGTCACCCACGGTCAGCTGGGCCTTGCCGTGGGTCTCTTCCGAGCCTTCGGCCAGGATGTTGTTGACGATGGCACCGCCACTGCTCGCATAGATCGGCGCCGGGCCACCACGTACGATCTCCACCCGCTGGTTCATCACGTCGAACCGGTTCATGCCGTCACCGGAATTGAAGAAGTGGCCATCCAGTTCCTGGTAGAGCGGCAGGCCGTCCTGCTGGAAGGCGATGAAACCACGATCGGTGGGAATGCCGCGCAGCCGGGTGATGTTCTGCACCTCGCCTCCGGTGGCCTCGACATGGATGCCGGGCACGGACCCGAGCAGGTCGGCGTAGCTTTTCGGTGCGAGCTTCTGCACGTCTTCGCGGCTCAGTGAATTGACCGCGAAGGAGGCATCGAAACGACGCTGCGTGCGTGCCGCACCGGTGACCACCACCGCATCCAGCGTTGCGGCGTCGGCGCTGCCCTGGTTCTGGACGGGGGCGTCCTGCGCAGAAGCGTTGCCATGCAGGGATATCAAGGCCAGGGAGACTCCCAGGACCAGGGGACGGATGTTCATCGGAGGGCGGCCATGCAGGGAAGGGGGACCGCTGCACGGTAGGTCCGGGCGATGACGGAATTGTTTACTTCGACGGAAATAAACAATTAAACGATGGCATCGGCGCCCAGCTGGTGGATCGGCAGCAGCGCCGCGCCCACCGATACCGCGGATCCTCCCAGCCGTGACACATGCACCTGTGGCAGGCGCAGGCTGTCCAGCGCGCTGCTCCAACGTGCCGGCTGCTGCAGGTGCTGTCCCAACGCTTCCAGCACCTGGCGGGGCAGTGAGCCGGACAGGATCACGGCGCCGGGATCGAGCCACGCCACGCCCGTATTGGCTGCTGCGCCCAGCTGGTTTCCCGCGCGTTCGGCCCAGGCACTGATGATGCCGGCATGGGTTTCCAGGCAGGCCTCCAGCTCGAACAGCGAAGGTATTCCGGCGCCGGCGTCGCGCAACGTGGCCAGCAGGTCGATGCCCGAGGGGCGCGGTGCGTCCATGCGGAACAGGCGGCCGATGTCGCCCGCATTGCCGAACTCACCGCGCATCACATCACGCCGGTGGATCACGCCGCCACCCACGCCGTGGCCGACATACAGCAGCAGCGCCGAAGCGCAGTCGCGGATCAGCCCGCTGTCGTAGTACTCCGCCAACGCCGCCAGGGTTGCATCGTTCTCCACCCAGACCGGGAAGCCGAAGTAGTCTTCGAAGAACTGGTCGTTGTCGATATCGCGCCAGCCATGCAGCCAGTCCACCGCGTGCCGGCGTGCCGGACCGGTTTCGACCACGGGCCCCGGAACGGCCACGCCGAGGCCAAGGAAGCGCGCGCGCATCAGTCCGGTGCTGCTGGTGAGGCTGCGCAGGCGCTGGTCCACGCAATGGACGAAATCGCGGGGATCTGCGCTGTCGAATGCGGTGGCATCACGGGCGATGACCTGGCCGGCGAAATCCACCAGCGCGATCTCCAGCCAACCGGGATGCACCGTGGCACCGGCGGCATAGCCACCACGCCCCGACAGCGCCAGTGGCACCGAGGGACGGCCACGCTGACCATCGGACAGCTGTCCCTGCTCCTCGATCACTTCCAGCATCAGCAGTTCACGCGCGAGGCGGGTCAACGCGCCGTTGTGCATGCCCAGCTGGTGGGCGATGGTGATGCGGGGAACCGCGCCCATCGTGCGCAACAGCCAGATGATGCGTTTGTGGTCGGCCTCCAGCGCGATCAGTGGCCTGCGGCGCAGCCGCGATGTCGGGGCCACGCTCACGGGCGCAGGCCCTCGGTGCGTGCCGGCGGGACGGGCCAGGCCAATGCGGTCAGCGAGAGCAGGCTGCCGATGGCGACCAGCGAGACCAGGGCGGCCGAGGTGCCCGGATCGCCCGCCTGTATTCCGGGCAGCACTTCGCCCAGCAGCAACGAAGAGGCCGCGATGGATAGCTTCATGGTTCCGGTGAGCAGTGCAAAACAGCTGAGGTCATCGTCGCGTCCGCTATGGATGGCATGGCGACGGGCGATCAGCGCGGTGCGTCGCCACAGTACCAGGCCGACGCTGGCCACCGCCGTCCCGTGGATGGCGGCGCATGCAACCGCGATGGGAGTGGAGGGAATGACCAGGTACACGCCGACGGCGCAGACGGCCAGCACCGACATCAGCGCGAGCATCCCGGTCTCGCTGTAGAGCGTTGAACGCAGGCGCAGGCAGAGCCAGGGGGCAACCACCATGCCCGCCACCATCGCGAAGGTCAGTGCAGCCCCATGCTCAGCAAAGGGGAACAGACGGCCGGCCAGGCCAACCAGCGCCGTCTCCGCCGCCGCGGCCAGCAGAACCGGCAGCAGCGTCGGCAGGGGCAGGGCAACAGCCGCGGGCATCCTGGTTGCGGAGGGCCCTGGGGGCGTTGCGAGGCAGGCCAGGGGAAGCGCGGCGGCGGTGATCAGCACGCCGATGATCATGCAGATCAGCAACGCGTTGCCACTGCCCTGGGACGCAGGCGCATCGACCACGCCGAACAGTGCCGAGGCAATGCACAGCTTGGAGATCGGCACCACCACGGCGCGGGTGGAGACATAGCGCAGGGCCTCGTCCTCGTCACGGGGCAGCAACGACGTCAGCGCGTTCTGGGCCACGTCGTAGACTGCATAGCAGGTACGGAACAGCAACGATGCGAACAGCAATGGCAGGAAGGCGGGCTCGGCTGCGTTGCTCGGGCTGAACAGCAGGCAGGCGCTGGCCGCCGTGCCGAGCCCGCCGATGAGCTGCAGTCGCAGGGCGAGGCGCTGCTGGTTGCGCAGGCGGGTGAACACGGCGGCCAGCAGCAGATCGAGCAGGCTGCTGTAGGCCAATGAAATTGCCAGCAGCTGGCCGGTGTGGGCCGCCGACAGTCCCAGCCGGGTGTGCAGGTAGTAGCCCAGCACCAGATCCACGAACGACCAGACCAGGGTGCGGGCAAAGTGGCCGGCAGCATAGAGGTGCCGTGGCGAGGGCTGCGCGTTCAACGCCGTGTGCTGGGGAAGAAGAGCCGGAGATGCTGGATCGTTCTACTACCCCTGTGTGACATGATCCTGACATGGCGCGTGGCCAGGCATTCAGCGAGTGGCTTGCACCTCCCGCCGCAGGCGCGCAGCATTCGCCCTGCTGCCCCCCATCACGCGTCACGCAGCGCTTTCTTCACTGGAACGGAGCAACGTATGAAACTGTTGTCCGCTGTGTTGTTGTCTGCGCTTTCGCTCTCCGCCGTTCCGGCGCTGGCAGTGGAAGCTTCGCCCTCACCGCTGCTGGGACGCTGGTCGCTGGATACCGCGACCTCGGCACTGCCCGAAGCGCAGCGCCCGAAGCACGTGGTGCTGGAATTCAGGGATGCCGGTGGTGGACGCTGGAGCTCGCATGTGGATATCGTCCTGCACGATGGCAAGGCCATGAAGTCCGATGGCACGCTGGCCCTCGACGGCACGCCGGGGCCCTTGTCCGGCAGCTATGGCGCGGACAAGGCCAACCTGAAGCTGCCGGCGCCGAACACGCTGGTGATGCAGCTGGTGGACCATGGTGCGCCGGCTTCCACGCGCATCTACACGGTGGCGGATGACCACGCGACAATGACCGAGACCAAGGCGTTCTATGGTCACGACGGCACGCCGATCCTGCAGACGAACCTGTTCAAGCGGATACCGTAGCGATGCTGCCGGCACCACGCCCGCAGAACGGGCGTGGTGCATGCGGTTGCCCTACACCGCGGCCGGGTCGCGCTTGCCGGTGTCGATGCCGTACCGGTCGATGGCCTCCTGCATCCGCGAGCGCTCGATGCGGCCTTCGTCGGCCAGCGACTTCAATGCGGCCAGCACGATGAAGTGACGATCCACTTCGAAGAACGTGCGCAGCGACTCGCGCGTGTCGGAGCGGCCGAAGCCATCGGTGCCGAGCGCGGTGAAGCGACGGTCGTTGATGAAGGGACGGATCTGGTCGCCGACGATCTTCATGTAGTCGGTGGCTACCACCACCGGGCCTTCATGGCCCTGCAGGCACTGCTGCACGTAGGGCACGCGCGGTTTCCCGGCCGGATGCAGCAGGTTCCAGCGCTCGGCGGCCAGGCCATCGCGGCGCAGTTCGGTCAGGCTGGTCGCGCTCCACACATCGCTGGCGATGCCGAAGTCCTGCAGCAGCAGTTCGGCCGCGGCTTCCACTTCGCGCAGGATCGCGCCGCTGCCCATCAGCTGCACGCGTGGCTGCGAGGCATTGTCGGCGGGTGCCGGATGCAGCAGGTACAGGCCCTTCAGGATGCCAGCCTCGGCGCCCTCGGGCAGTGCCGGCTGCGGGTAGTTCTCGTTGAGCACGGTGATGTAGTAGTAGATGTCTTCCTGCTCGACATACATGCGGCGCAGGCCGTCGTGGATGATCACCGCCAGCTCGTAGTTGAAGGTCGGGTCGTACGACACGCAGCTCGGAATCACCGACGACAGCACGTGGCTGTGGCCGTCATCGTGCTGCAGGCCTTCGCCCATCAGCGTGGTGCGGCCCGAGGTGGCGCCGAGCAGGAAGCCGCGCGTACGTGCATCGGCTGCAGCCCAGGCCAGGTCACCGACGCGCTGAAGGCCGAACATCGAATAGAAGATGTAGAACGGAATCGTGGCCAGGCCGTGGTTACTGTAGGCGGTGCCGGCGGCGATCCATGAACAGATCGCGCCGGATTCGTTGATGCCTTCCTGCAGGATCTGGCCGTCCTTGGCTTCCTTGTAGTAGCTCAGCTGGCCGGCGTCCTGCGGGGTGTACAGCTGGCCGAGGTACGAATGGATGCCGATCTGGCGGAACAGGCCCTCCATGCCGAAGGTGCGCGATTCATCGGGCACGATCGGAATCACCAGCTTGCCCAGTTCCGGGTCCTTCAGCAGGCTGGTGAGGATGCGCACGAAGCCCATGGTGGTGGACTGGCTACGGTCGCCACTGCCCTGCAGCTGGGTGTTGAAGATCGACAGCGGCGGCAGCGGCAGCGGATCGACCCTGGCCACACGCACCGGCAACTGGCCGCCCTGGATGCGGCGACGCTCGGCGAAGTAGGCGGCCTCGGCGCTGCCCGGCTCCGGACGCAGGTACGGCATTTCCGCCAGCTGCTCGTCACTGACCGGCAGGCTGAAGCGATCGCGGAAGGCACGCACCGCATCGGCGCTCATCTTCTTCAGCTGATGGTTGATGTTCTGGCCTTCGCCGGCTTCGCCCATGCCGAAGCCCTTGACCGTCTTGGCCAGGATCACCGTCGGCCGGCCAGGGGTGTTCACCGCCTGCTGGTAGGCGGCGAAGACCTTCAGGGGATCATGGCCGCCGCGTGCCAGCGCCCAGATATCGTCGTCGCTCATGTGCGCGACCAGCTCCAGCAGCTCGGGGTAGCGCCCGAAGAAATGCTCGCGCACGTAAGCGCCGCTCTGCGACTTGAAGGTCTGGTAGTCGCCGTCCACGCATTCCATCATGCGCTGGCGCAGCAGGCCGCTGTGGTCGCGTGCGAGCAGGTCGTCCCAGCCACTGCCCCAGATCAGCTTGATCACGTTCCAGCCGGCTGCGCGGAAGCTGCCTTCCAGTTCCTGGATGACCTTGGCGTTGCCGCGTACCGGACCGTCCAGGCGCTGCAGGTTGCAGTTGACCACGAACACGATGTTGTCCAGCCGCTCGCGGCCGGCCAGCGAGATGGCCGCCAGCGATTCGGGCTGGTCCATCTCGCCGTCGCCGAGGAATGCCCAGACCTTGCGCCCCTGGTGCTGCTTCAGGCCGCGGTACTCCAGGTAGCGCATGTAGCGCGCCTGATAGGCGGCGGTGAGCGGGCCCAGGCCCATCGACACGGTGGGGAACTGCCAGAACTCCGGCATCAGCCGCGGGTGTGGATACGAGGACAGGCCCTCGCGACCTGCTTCGCGGCGGAAGTTGTCCATCCGTGCCGGATCGATCCGCCCTTCCACGTACGCGCGACCATAGATGCCCGGCGCGGAATGGCCCTGGATGTAGATCATGTCGCCGTCGAAGGTGTCGGTGCGGCCACGGAAGAAGTGGTCGAAGCCCACGTCGTAGAGCACCGCCGCCGACTGGTAGGTGGCGATGTGGCCACCGACATTGGAGTGCTTGCCGGCGCGCAGCACCATCACCATCGCGTTCCAGCGGATCATCGCGTTCAGGCGATGCTCGATGGCCAGGTCACCGGGGTAGGCCGGCTGGCGCTCCGGCGGAATGGTGTTGATGTAGGCGGTCCAGGCACGGGTATGCAGGTCGCCGTGCTGTTGTGCGTCGAGCTCGCTCAGCTGATCGATCAGATAGTGCGCGCGTGGCCGGCCACCGGCCTGCATCACCGCCTCCAGCGATTCACGCCACTCCCGCGTTTCCAGCGGGTCGGTATCGAAGGGGATGGGGGCTTGGTTCATGGCTGTCTCCAGAGGGCGCCGGTCGGACCTCTGCCTGGGCGACAACACCGGCAGGGCGCACAGCACTGGAGCGGGGTCGCAACGGCGGGGCCGTGACGCGGGAGGTGGCCTGGGTGGCCACCGAGGAGACAAGCGTAGGTGCGTGCCTGGATCGCGGGTAGACGGGCGCGGCTTGGGTCTGCGCCAATCCAGCATTGTTGCGCTTGTGCAGAGCCGAGCCGTGCTCGGCTCTGCAGGCGGGTCTTCAGTCGTGCTCGAACCGCAATGGCTCGCTGCCCATTGCCGGGTCGCTGGTGCCGGGGCGGCCATCCTCGGCGCGGCCGGCCAGGCGCAGCACGCTTTCGCCGGCGCTGAGCTGCAGGTCGTACCAGCCTGCTGTAGGTGCGGCGTCCCACGCCACCGTGGTCTCGGCATGCGCCGGCAGCGCCAGTGTCTGCTCGGGCATGTGCCCGGTATAGGCGCCTGCCTGCACGCGCACCTGCTGCGCGCCATCGCCCAGGTTGCGCAGGTGCAACCGCATCTGGCCATCCACGCGCTCGACCACGGTCTGAATGGCAGGTGCCCTGGCACTGCCCTGGAAGTGGCGGTGGAAGCCGTTCGGGCCAAGCAGCCACAGGTCATAGCGGCCCTGGGCGTCCAGCGGCCAGCGCTCGCGCAGCGGTGTACCCGGCAGCAGCGTGTAGCGGCGCGGCACCGCGTCCAGCCGCAGCCGGTCGTAGACATGCAGCACCGCCGCCGCGCCTTCGCAGGACAGTGTCAGGTCCAGCCCCGAGGCGTCGATCGCCGCGATCGATGCCTGCGGCCGATAGGGCAGGGCACGCGCCGGGCGCACGCCGCTTTCCTGCTTTGCGGGTTTCAACCCCTCCGGCAATGCGGGCACGGTACGCCCGGGCAGGGCGGCAGCGCGTGCCGCCACCGCGCTGACGTCGGGCAGGCTGCGGACGAACGGACGGGTATCGCTCTGGGCGAAGTCGAAGGCGTTGCTGAGGTCACCGCAGACCGCACGGCGCCACGGCGAGATGTCCGGTGCGGCCACGCCGAAGCGGCGTTCGATCAGCCGAATGACCGAGGTGTGGTCGTACACCTGGGAATCGACCCAGCCACCCCGGCTCCACGGTGATATCACGTACAGCGGTACGCGCGGACCCAGCCCATACGGACGGCCGCGCAGTTCGGCGAGGTCGTACTTCTCGTCACCCGGCGCCGGGTGACGGTGGTACTCGCCTTCGGTGCTGACCGAAGACACTCCCGCCCAGCCGCCGTCCAGCGGGGACGGCGGCGCAGGTGGCGGCATGTGGTCGAAGAACCCGTCGTTCTCGTCGAACATCAGCAGCAGGGCGGTGCGGCTCCACACCTGCGGATCGGCGGTCAGCGCATCCAGCACGCGCGCGGTATAGGCCGCGCCCTGGGCCGGGCTGGAGGGGCCGGGATGCTCACTGCCGGCCGCGTCGGCGATGATGAAGCTGACCTGCGGCAGGCGTCCGTCGATCGCGTCCTGGCGCAGTTGCGCCAGGCCACGCGTGCTGACCCCGCGCGCGCGCAGTTGCGGGTCATGCCCCGGCGCCGCACGGTGGGCCTGGCGGAAAGCCTCGAAGCCGGCCAGCGGGTTGTCGGTGAAGTTGTCGGCCATGTCCTGGTAGATCTGCCAGGACACGCCCGCCTTCTGCAGGCGCTCGACATAGCTGGTCCAGCGATACGACGCCGGGTGCCCGCCCTGTTCGGGGAAATTGTCGTGCGAATTGGCGATCACCGGGCCACCGGCACGCGCGTGCCCATCGTTGTGGCCGGTCCACAGGAACACCCGGTTCGGGTTGGTCCCGGCCTGCATCGCGCAGTGGTAGGCGTCGCAGAGCGTGAAGGCGTCGGCCAGGGCGAACTGGAACGGCAGATCACTGCGCTGGTAGTAACCCATCGAGTGGTTCTGCTTGGCCTTCGGCCATTGCCCCATGCGCCCGTGGTCCCACGCCCGGTGGGCATCGGGCCAGGTGTGCGGCGTGCCTTCCACCCGCATGTAGCCGAAGTGCGCGGCGGTATCCAGCGGGAACGGTGCTATCGCCCGCGTACCGCTGGCGTCGGGCTGCAGCCACAGGCTGCGGGTGCGGCCGCCGGCCTGCAGTGCCGGCGCGGGGGCCACGAAGCGATCGCCGAAACCACGTACTCCCGGCAGCGTGCCGAAGTAGTGGTCGAACGAGCGGTTCTCCTGCATGAACACCACGATGTGCTGCAGGTCTTCGAGGCTGCGCGTCTGCGCGGCAGGGGCGATCGCTGCGGCCCGGGCGATGCTGGGCAGCAGCGGGGAAAGGCCGGCGGCAACGCCGGCCTGCAACAACCGGCGTCGGCCGATATCGGTCACGGGCTCACTCACAGGTCCACACGGAAGGAGATGCCGACGGTGCGCGGGGCGCCGATGAAGGCGTTGTCGCGGCCGTCAACACCTGCAAGATACCGCTTGTCGGTGAGGTTGCTCACCACCAGGTTGGCGCCCATGCCCTTCAGGCGCGGCGACAGGCCCTGCAGGTCGAAGCCGATGTTGGCGTTGAACACGGTGGCCGACGGCAGCTTGTTGACGTTGGCGGCGTCGAGATAGCGCGTGCCCAGGTAACGGCCGGACAAGCCGAAGTTCCAGTTCTCGCCCTGCCAGTCCGCCGACAGCACCAGGGTCTGTTCGGGCTGGCCGATCACCTTGGCGCCATCGACGATGCCCAGTTGGGTATCGCGCGCGGCATCGCCGCTGCCGAGGTACTTGGAGCGGTTGTAGGTATAGGCGGCGTTGACCCGCCAGCCGTTGTCCCAACCGTAGCCGAACGCCGCCTCCAGGCCGTTGCTTTCCACACCACCGAAGTTCTCGTAGACGCCGTCGGTCTCGCCGAGATAGTCGATGCCGCTGACGAAACCGGCCGGTAGGTAGACGATGCGGTTGTCGAACTTGATGTTGTACAGGGTCACCGAGGCGGTCAGCGGCCAGCGGCTGATGCGCATGCCCACCTCGATGTTGTCGGCGGTCTCCGGCTCGACGTTGCGGAAGCGCTGCGGATCGGTCTCGCCGAGCACGCCGGAGGGAATGGCGGCGAAGTTCTGCGAGAAGCCAGCGAACAGCTCCATGCCTTCCACGCCCGGTGCCCAGGTGAAGCCGGTGGAGATCAGCGGGTCGGACTTGGAATCGGACGTCACATGCTCGCTGGCGCCGATCACGCGGCGACGCGACTGGTCGACGAAGAACTGCTTCACGCCCAGGCGTGCACTGAACGGCCCGAAGCGGGCCACGTCCTCGACGTAGTACATCTGTTCGTCGACCTTGTACTTGTCCTCGAACTGTACCCAGTACGGCTGGTGGTCGAAGGCGATGTCCTGGCCGACGTTGAGCAGGCGGTGCCAGTCGCGGCGCGCCGAGCGGTCCAGCTTCTCCACCCACAGGCCGCCGCGGATCGTGTTGTCGACCGCGCCGAAGGTCTGGCGCCACTCGACATCGGCGGTCACGCCCATGCGGTCGTTGTCGTAGTGGGTGTGGCGATACGACTGCGCGCCCAGCACGTTGCCGGCGTAGCAGTTCGGATCGTACTCGGCGGTGAAGCCCAGCCGCGGGGTGCAGCTGGCCAGGCGCTGCGCGGCACTGCCATCGGGATTGACGAAGTAGATCTGGCCGCGGTTGCTGCCGCCATAGATGGTCTTGCCGCCGATGTATTCCGACTCGGGACGGCCAGCGCCATCGTCGCTGACCTGTGCCAGGTAGGGCGGCAACCAGTCGCCGCGGCCTTCCATGCGGTGCCCATAGGCCGCCACCGAGGCCTTGAAGCCGTTGCCGCCGTCGAAGGCCGCACGCAGGTAGCCGAAGGTGTTCTCGCGCAGTGCACGCGAGCCGGAACGGTAGTTCTGGTCCAGGTAGGGAATGCCGGTGAGGGTGCCGACCAGGTTGTCGCGGTCCGGATTGGTGGCGAAGCCCTTCGGTGAAACGCTGGTGTACTCGGGCTCGTCGGCATCGTTGTAGGACAGGTAGCCGGTCAGCGTCCAGCGGTCCAGTTCGGTGATGAACTTGCCGGCAATGTGGTCGTTGCTGGTCTTGCCGCTGCCATCGATCCAGTCATGCACGCGCGCCGACGAGGCGCTGACCCAGGCGCGGGTGTGGCCGCCGAGCAGGCCGGTGTCGTAGCGCACGTAGTACTTGCGCGCCTCGTTGTCACCGGCGCCGACCACGAAGCGCAGGCGGCTGTCCTGCAGCGGATCGCTGGTGAGGAAGTTGAGCGTGCCACCCAGCGCTTCATTCGAGCGCGAGGAGATGTCTGCGGTGCCCTGGCTGACTTCCACCGTTTCCAGGTCGAGGGTGTCGATGTAGCGGTTGGCCAGCGAGCCGCCGCCGTAACCCGAGCCGCCGTTGGGCAGGCCGTCGATGGTGGTGCCGATCTGCTGGGTGTCGCGGTTGGTGACGAAGCCACGCATGCTGATCTGCGTACCCCACACCGATGAACCGGTGGCATCGGCTTCGCTGACCACCACGCCAGGTACCTCGTTGAGCGCGTCGTTGACGCTGCTCATCACGGTCTGCCGGTTCAGCGTTTCCGCGCGTACCGAGGTCTTGGCGTAGCTGGTGGCCTGGCCGATCACCTGCACCTGGTCGAGGGTACGCGCATCGCTGCTGCGCGTTTCGGCCGCGTCGCCCTGCGGTGCTTCGGCCAGGGCGTCCAGTGCAGGGGCGATCAGCAGGGCAAGCAGCGAGACACGGGGAAAGCGCGCAAACGTTCGCATCGAGACCGGACCTTCAGAGGAGGGAAGCCCCGGAGTGTCGGCAGCGCCAATGACATGGGCATGACGTGACGATGCAGGAATCGTGTTATGCGACGGGCGGCACCCGCTGCCTGCTTCAGTACCGCGCGTCCTTGGGTTTCGGGTCGCGCGGCCAGTCCTTGCCCTTGTTGGCGAAGTCTGGCCGCGGCTGGTTGATGAAGTAGCTGGCGATATCCACCGCATCCTGGTCGGGCATCACCTGCTGGCCCAGTGGCGGTTCACGGGTCACTGCCGGTGGCATGTTGTGCTTGATGAAGCCGGCCGCCTTGTACAGGCGCGCCATGCCGGCGCCGATGTTGAAGCTGTGGTCGCCCCACAGCGGCGGGAACGCGATGTCACCACTCGCGTCACGCCGGCCTTCGCCGTTGTCGCCGTGGCAGGCAGCGCACTGCACGGCGTACAGCGCCTGGCCACGGATCGGGTCTGCGGTCAGTGTGTTGTCGATCGGTCCCTCACTGGCAGCGGCGACTTTTGCACCGCTCGGCACCGGGCTGCTCAGCCACGCCATGTAGTCGAGCATCGCGCGCATCTGCGGCGCGTCCTTCGGCAGCGGCTTGCCGTTCATCGAACGCTGCAGGCAGCCATTGATGCGCTCGGTCAGCCCGATCACCTTGCCCGGACGCGGCATGTAGCGCGGATAGGCGCCGCCACCGGTGTTGAAGTAGTGGTTTCCGAAGGGGCGCTTGCCCTCGGCCATGTGGCACGAGTTGCAGTTCAGATCGTTGCCGACGTTGTCCGGCAGCAGCCGCGCGGTCTCGTTGAGGATGCGCCGGCCGAGCATCACCGATTCGGCATTGCCCAGGCCGGCGATCTCTTCAGCACTGGGCGCGTGGTAGTGGCCGACCACCTTGCCCTGTGCATCGAGAATATCGATCGTGCCGGCTACGGCAGCATCCAGGTCCGGATACAGATGACGGTAGGCGAGGGTACCGGCACCAGCCAGCACCGCGAGGGTGATCGCGCTGCCGATCAGCAGGCGGGAACGCGTGCGCGAACGCTTCATCGTGCGGCCTCCTGCGGAACGTAGTGCACCGGCTTGTCGCGCACCACCCGGCGCATGCGCGCCACGTCGACGTCGCTCACCGCGCTGGCCTGGTTGCCCCAGCTGCTGCGGATGAAGGTCAGGATCTGTGCCAGCTGAGCATTCGGCAGCTGCTCGAAGCCCGGCATGGTGAAGGCCATGCGGTCGTGCGGGGTATGTGGCGTGCGGCCACCGATCAGGGTCACCTGCACCAGCGAGCTGGGATCGTCGGCGAACACGATCGAGTTGCCGGCCAGCGCAGGATAGACGCGGGGCATGCCGCGGCCATCGGCACGGTGGCAGGCCTGGCAGTGTTCGGCATAGGCCAGCGAACCGGCAACACGGTAGTTGCCGCTGCGCAATGCGGCGGTGGTGGTGTCGGTACCGGGCGACCACTGCGCGCTGCGGCCCTCACGCGCCGGCAGCTGCTTCAGGTAGCGTGCCATCGCCAGCAGGTCGGCGTCGGAAAGGTACTGCGTGCTGTGCTCGACCACGTCGGCCATGCCGCCGAAGGCTGCAGAGCGATCGGTGCGGCCAGTGCGCAGGAAATCGACGATCTCACTTTCGCTCCAGCTGGCCAGGCCGGTCGATTCGTCGCGCAGGTTCTTCGCGTACCAGCCTTCCAGCACCGAACCGGACAGGAACTGGCGGCTGTCATCATCGGCCATCGCCTTTTCCTGGAACGCCAGGCCGCGCGGCGTGTGGCAGGCGCCGCAATGGGCCAGGCCTTCAACCAGTTCGGCACCCCGCTGCTGGCCGGCATCCAGCGATGGATCCGGGCTGAAGCTGCGCGGGCGTGCGAACAGCAGTTGCCACCACGCCAGAGGCCAGCGCATGTTGGCCGGCCACGGAATCGTGCTGTCTGCGTTGTCCTGCTTCACCGGCTGCACCGAGCCCATGAAGTAGGCGTACAGCGCCTTGATCTCGGCATCGGGGGCGATCACGTACGAGGCGTACGGCATTGCCGGATACAACGGCTGGCCATCGTGGCGGATGCCCCGGCGTACCGCACGCTCGAAGTAGGCGTAATCGTAGGCACCGATGCCGGTGTCCGGATCGGGCGTGATGTTGGTCGAGTAGATCGTGCCCATCGGCGTCTGCATGCCGAGGCCACCGGCGAACGGCTTGCCGGCGGGCGCGGTGTGGCAGGCCGCGCAATCGGCGGCGCGCGACAGGTACTGCCCCTGCGCGATCAGTGCCGGATCGTGAATGTCGACCTGCGCCACCTGCCGCGGTGCGAACCAGTAGGGCGTGCTGCGGGCGATGCCGTAGGCCGCAGCCACCGTGGCGGCCAGAGCGAGGGCGAGCTTGATCGAGGTGCGCATGGGCGCACTCTGGGCAATCGCGCGCACGCGTTCATTGATCCCGATCAATGACTGAACGCGTACAGCTTGCACACGAAGCTGAATCGTTCCTGCGCTGTCATCAAGCCGTCATCCCTGCGCGATAGATGGCCCGCCGCCGCATCGCTAACCTGCCACGCTGTCGCACCTTTCCCCTGATTGCCCATGAAGCGCCTGCTGCTGTTGTTGCTGGCGTGCGCCGGCCTGTGGCTGGCTGCATGCTCTTCCTCGATCAACGCCTCGTCCACCTCGCTCGCCGATCGGCTGATCGCGCCAGGTGGCGTATCGACCCTGCTCGATCGTCCGCGCATCGCCGCGGCCATTGCGGAGTTGCCCAACCGCCATGGCTTCGCAGCGGGCCGCGATGGCGTGCCGATCTTCTGGCGCGTGTTCGACCCGGGCGACTACGGTGCGCGCTACCGCTATCTGCCGCAGCGCCACGAGAACGGCCTGCCTCTGGATACCGGGCTGAGCCTGGCCGTGCCGCAGCCATTCCGCGCGCAGGCACCGCGCGGCACCGTGGTGCTGCTGCATGGGTGGATGATGAACGGTGATTCGATGCTGCCATGGTCGCTGCAGCTGGCCGAATCCGGCTACCGCGTGGTCACTCTCGACCTGCGCAACCATGGCCAGTCCGGCGCCGGCCCGTCCGGTTATGGCACCTATGAATCGGATGACGTGGTCGATGTGATCGGCGAGCTGCGCGCGCGCGGCGAAGTGACCGGGCCGCTGTACCTGTTTGGTGTGTCCTATGGTGCGGCCACGGCGGTGTTCACCGCCGACAAGCTCGGCGACCAGGTGGCCGGCGTGGTGGCGATGGAGTCGTTCGCCAATGCTGGTGTGGCGATCCGCACGATGATCCCGCACCTGATGGGGCTGCAGCCGGAAGGCTTGAAGGCGCAGGCGGTGGCGTCGTACGCGCGCTGGCGCTACGGCGGCCAGGACATCAACCAGGTGATCGCTGCGGCCAGCCGCCGCATCGACGTCGATCTAGACCGCGTCGACGTTGCGCGTGCGCTGGCCGACACCCGCGCCTGCGTGCTGCTGCTGCACGGGCAGGGCGACCAGCACATTCCGGTCAGCCAGGGTCGCGAGCTCGCGCAGGCCAATCCGCGCGCGCACTACATCGAAATGCGCGGTGAAGACCACATCACCCTGCCGCTGCGGCTGGACCTGCTGGCCGGCGTGGTCGACGACTGGATGGCACGCGACGAGCACCACCCGCACAGCGCGTGCCCCGCACCGCAGCTGCCCGCCCAGGCCGAATGGCTGGCCCACACCTGAGAAAAGGGGACGGAGGGGATTAAGTCGCATCCGGCCCGAGTGTGCTGAAAACGACTTAATCCCCTCCGTCCCCTTTTTCTGTCAGGGCAGGCGGCGTGCCAGTGAGCGGGCGGAGGCGGCCACGCCGAGCAGCAGTGCGGCCACGCACAGGAAGGCAGAACCGAGGCTGGTGGCGTGCGCCAGTGCGCCGATCGCTGCGGGCCCGGCGAGGATGCCGGCATAGCCCAGCGTGGTGACCGCGGTGATGGCGATGCTCTCCGGCATCACCCGCTGCTGGCCCGCCATCGAGAACAGGGCCGGCACGATGTTGGCGCAGCCCAGCCCGACCAGCACGTAGCCAGCCAGTGCCACCGCGAAAGACGGCACCAGCGTGGCCAGGCTGAAACCGGCCGCTGCGGTAATGCCGCCGATGACGATCGTGCGGGTACGGCCCAGGCGCCCGACGATGCCGTCACCGAACAGGCGCATCGCGGTCATCGCCAGGGTGAACACCGCAAAGCCGGCGCCGGCCTGATCGCGCGGCACCTGCCGCACTTCGGCCAGGAACACCGCGCTCCAGTCCAGCATCGAGCCCTCGGCAAGGAACACCACGAACGCCAGCACGCCGATGAACAGCACCAGGCCATGCGGCAGTGCCAGCAGGGGACCCTCGTGCAGGATGCGCTGTGCCCGCCAGTGCGGTGCCGACAGCGCTGCCACCAGCAGCAGAGCGGCAACCGAAACCAGCGCAGCCAGCCACAGCGGCGTACCGAGGATCAGCAGCCCGGTCATGCAGCCTGCACCGGCGAATCCACCGATGCTGTAGAAGGCGTGGAAGCCCGACATCATCGGTCGTCCGGCATCGCGCTCGACTGCCACCGCCTGCATGTTCATCGCACAGTCCAGCGCACCGACACCGGCGCCGAACACGAACAGCGCCGCGCCCAGCGCCACCGGTGAGGGCGCCAGCACCAGCAAGGGCAGGGCGCACAGCATCAGCGCGCAGGTGATGACCATCACCCGGCGGCAGCCCAGCCGACCGGTCAGCGCGCCCGCCAGCGGCATCGCCAGCAGCGAGCCCAGGCCAAGGCACAACAGCACTGCACCGAGGCTGGCATCGGAAAGCCCTGCATTGGCCTTTGCGTAGGGCACCATCGGTGCCCATGCGGCGGTGGCGAATCCGGGGATGAAGAAGGCAGCACGGGTGGCGTGTTGCTGGGCATGGGGAGAAGAAGGCGTCATGCGCGGTGCGAAGCTCCAGGGAATCGCCATGAAAACGTTTTCAGGCCTGATCGGCAAGTGCCATGCAGGTCATCGGACGGCGCATACGATTGCAGTGACCCGAGTGCGTCACCAGCGATTAACGCCGCACACGGACAGTGGCTGCACGGTCGGCATCCTGCCGGTCGCTGCCGGAGACCTGTACATGAGCACGACACCGACCATCCTCCTCGTCCATGGATTCTGGGGCGGGGCCGCACATTGGGCCAAGGTGATCCTGGAGCTGCATCGCAATGGCCACGACCGCGTGCAGGCGGTGGAACTGCCACTCACCTCGCTGGCTGACGACGCAGGACGCACCCAGAAAATGATCCGCCAGATCGATGGACCGGTGCTGCTGGTCGGCCATTCCTACGGTGGCGCAGTGATCAGCCAGGCGGGCAACGAAGACAACGTGAAGGGCCTGGTCTACATCGCAGCCTTCGCACCTGATGCCGGTGAAAGCCCCGGAGGCATCACCCAGCAGCACCTGCCGGAGGCGGCGCCGAACCTGGCACCGGACAGCGACGGCTACCTGTGGCTGCGTGCGGACAAGTTCCATGAGAGTTTCTGCCAGGACCTGAGCGAGGACGAAGGCCGGGTGATGGCGGTGACCCAGAAGGCACCGTTGGCCAGCACCTTCGGAGATGCCGTGAGTGACCCGGCGTGGAAGCACAGGCCGAGCTGGTACCAGCTGTCCCGCCATGACCGCATGATCGCGCCGGAGAACCAGAAGGCCATGGCCGCACGGATGCAGCCGAAGCGCTTGCTGGAGCTGGACGCCAGCCACGCTTCATTGGCTTCGAAGCCGAAGGAAGTGACCACGCTGATCCTGGAGGCCTGCGCCGCCATCGGCGGCTGAGCCCGACGCAGCACGCTGCACGACGGCGCGTTGCACGACAGCCGGGGCGCAGGGGAGTACACTCCTGCGCCTGCGGCCGTCCGGCCGTGTCCCCATCCTGCCTCCAGCCGCCGCCAGAGGATCCCACCTTCGTGGAGGTCCCGCCGTGCTGCCTGTGCCCGTTGTCCGTGTTCCGTCCTTATTGCCACCTCGCCGCGTGCTGTCGCAGGCGCTCGCCCAGGGCCTGCTGATCGCCATGCTGGCCAGCAGTGGTATCGCTGCCGCGCAGTCCACCACGGATCCGGGCACGGATCCCCGGACACCGGCATCGCAGACCCTGCAGACGGTACAGGTCACCGCCAACCTGCTTGGTACCGTCACCGAGGGCAGCGGCGCGTACACACCCGGCACCATCGCCACCGCCACCCGCCTGGTGCTGACGCCGAGGCAAACGCCACAGACCATCAGTGTCATTACCCGCGCACAGATGGACGACTTCGGACTGCACGGCATCGACGACGTCATGCGGGTGACCCCGGGTATCAGCATCGTCACCTACGACAGTGAGCGCACCGAGTACTACGCGCGTGGCTTTGCCGTGCAGAACTTCCAGTACGACGGTATCCCGATGTCGCGTGACTCGGCCTACTCGGCGGGCAACACGCTCAGCGATACGGCGATCTACGACCGCATCGAAGTGCTCAAGGGTGCCACCGGCCTGCTGACCGGCATGGGTGATCCGGGCGCGACCATCAACCTGGTGCGCAAGAAACCCGGCAAGGATTTCGCAGGCAGTGCCTCGCTGGGTGTCGGCCGCTGGGACGACTACCGCGCCGAGCTCGATGTCGGTGGCCCGCTCACCGCCGATGGCCGCGTGCGTGGTCGCGCGGTGGGCGCCTGGGAAGACAAGCACTCCAACCTCGACCACTACCAGCGCACCAGCAAGGTTGGCTATGCCGTGCTGGAAGCCGATCTGGGAGAGCGCACGCTGCTGTCGATCGGTGGCGACGCGATGGACAGCGACCCGAAGGGCTCGACGTGGGGCGGCATTCCGCTGCTGGACAGCGCCGGCAACTTCAATGACATGCCGCGTTCGTTCAACAACGGCACCCGTTGGAGTGGGTGGCGCCAGTATGTGCGCACCGGCTTTGCCACGCTGGAGCACACCTTTGCCAACGATTGGGTGGCCAAGCTGCAGCTCAACCACCAGGTCAACGGCTATGACGCCGCACTGGCGGGTGCCGCCGGCGGCAATCCCGATCCGGTCACCGGCGAAGGCGTGTCGCTGTGGCTGGGCAAGTACGTTGGCAAGACCGTGAGCAACGCGGCCGACTTTTACCTGAGCGGTCATTTCGGCCTGTTCGGTCGAGAGCATGAGCTGGTGGTGGGCGGCAGCGCCTCGCGCAAGCGCTGGACCAACACCGGCTATTCGCCGCAGCCCGGCTACCCGACCGAGGTGCCGGATTACCGCGCTTGGCGGGGTGACATTGCCGAGCCGCAGTGGCAGCGCAGCTACGACAACAACGAAGTGACCCGTGAGAACGGCCTGTACGTGGTCGGCCGTTTCGACGTGGCCGATCCGTTGAAGCTGATCGTCGGCAGCCGGCTGGCCAGCTACCGCTCGCCGGACACGCGCGAGACCGGCGTCTATGTGCCGTATGCCGGTGTGGTCTACGACCTCGGTGAGCATTATTCGGTGTACGCCAGCTACAGCACCATCTTCAAGCCGCAGGGACAGCGTGACGAGCAGGGCAAGGCACTGGATCCGCTGGAAGGCCGCAGCTACGAGGTAGGCCTGAAGGCTGAGTTCTTCGATGGACGCCTCAATGCCAGTGCGGCGCTGTTCCAGCTTGATCAGGACAACTTTGCCCAGCCCACCGGCGGCAAGACGCCCGATGGCCAGGATGCCTATCGCGCCTTGATGGGCGTGCGCACCAAGGGCTACGAGCTTGAAATGTCCGGCCAGTTGGCTGAGGGCTGGCAGGTGCAGGGTGGGTTCTCCCACAAGATCGCCCGCCAGGCTGGTACCAAGGTGACGACGCTGGAGCCGGAAAACCAGTTCAGCCTGCACACCCGCTACCGCCTGCGTGGCGCGTGGCAGGGCCTGGCGCTGGGTGGTGGCGCGCGCTGGCAGGATTCCACCTTCGGCGAGATCACCCATCCGGCCACGCAGGCCAAGGTGATCCACCGCACCCAGCCGTACTGGCTGCTGGATGCGATGGCGCGCTATGAATTCAATGATCGCCTGTCGGCCACGCTCAACGTCAACAACCTGCTCGACAAGCGCTACTACACGATCTTCAGCTGGTACAGCACCTACACCTGGGGCGAGCCGCGCAATGTGCGGCTGACCTTGAACTACAGGTTCTGATGCAGGTGTTGTAGAGCCGAGCCTATGCTCGGCTGGCTGTCAAACCGCAGCCGAGCGTGGGCTCGGCTCTACAAAGGCGCCCGCGAGGCTTGATGGCATCGCGGGCGTTGTCGTTACAGCGGCAGATCGAATACCAGCACTTCGGCATCGTTGCCGTTTTCCAGGGTCAGCTGGGCTTCGTCGCTGACCTGCAGCGCATCACCGGCTTCCAGGGTGATGCCATTGACCTGCAGCTGCCCACGGGCCACCTGCACATAGGCGCCACGACCGTTGCCGAGCGCATGGTGCAGCTTCTGGCCGCCATCGAGGATGGTGGCGAAGATGCGGGCATCCTGGTGGATGCGCAGCGAACCGTCGGCACCGTCGGGCGAGGCGATCAGGCGCAGCTGGCCGCGCTTGGTCTCCGGCGCGAAGTGGGTCTCCTCGTACGACGGGGTGATGTTCTCCGCGTCCGGGAAGATCCAGATCTGCAGGAAATGCACGGTCTCGTCGGCCGAATGGTTGAACTCGCTGTGGGTGACGCCGCTGCCGGCGCTCATGCGTTGCACGTCGCCGTAGCGCAGCACCGAGCCGGTGCCCATCGAGTCCTTGTGCTCCAGCGCACCACCCAGCACGTAGGAGATGATTTCCATGTTGCTGTGGCCGTGCGTGCCGAAGCCCTGGCCGCCGATCACCTTGTCTTCGTTGATCACCCGCAGCGGGCCGAAGCTGACGTAGCGGGGGTCGTAGTAGTTGGCGAAGGAGAAGGTATGGCGCGAGGACAGCCAGCCATGCTCGGCCAGGCCACGGGTAGCGCTCTTGCGGATCTGCAGCATGATGGAATCTCCTTGTTCGATGGTTTCGATGGGGCGGGGTGGGCCAGTGGCCGCTGTGTTTCCCCGTTGGAGAGAAGTATCCGCTTGCGCCCGGGGTTTGAAAAACGGATAGTTTTGACAGCCATCATCGAAAAATTCGAATGCTCAAGCTCAGCCTCGATGCCCTGCAGATCCTGGATGCCATCGACCGCCGCGGCTCGTTTGCCGGCGCCGGCAAGGCCCTGCACAAGGTGCCCTCGACCATCTCCTACACCGTGGCCAAGCTGGAGGAGGACCTGGGCGTTCAGCTGTTCGACCGGGTCGGCCCGCGCGCCGAGCCGACCGAGGCCGGGCGCGCCCTGCTGGACGAGGGGCGGCATCTGTTGCGCGCGGCCCGCGAGCTGGAGCTGCGGGTGCGCCGGGTGGCGTCGGGCTGGGAGACCGAGCTGACCCTGGCGGTGGACTCGGTGTTCCCGACCTGGCTGCTCGGGCCGGACATTGCCGCGTTTCGTGAGGCGGAGGCGCCGACCCGGCTGCGGCTGATCGGAGAGGCCCTGTCCGGGACCTGGGAGGCCCTGCTGGACCGCCGTGCCGACCTGCTGGTCGGTGCGCCGGGCGAGGGGCCCAGTGGCGGTGGCTATGTGGTCGAGCCGCTGGGCACGGTGGAGTTCGTGTTCGCGGTCGCACCCGGTCATCCGCTGGCCGGCGTGCCGGGCGTACTGGGCCGCGAGCAGCTGGTCGAGCATTGCGCGATCGCCGTTTCCGATTCGGCGCGCAGGTTGCTGCCGCGCACGGTGGGCCTGTTGATGGGACAGGAGATGCTGACGGTGCCCGACATGGCCAGCAAACTGAAGCTGCAGTGCGAAGGCGTGGGCTTCGGTTTCCTGCCCGAGCCGTGTGCGCGCGCTGCGGTGGCGCGCGGCCAGCTGGTGATCCGCGAAGTGGAGGAGCACAAGCCGGAGGAAACCTTCTGGCTGGCCTGGCGCACCGGTGAGGATGGGGCGGCATTGCGCTGGTGGCGCGAGCGCCTGCGCAGGCCGGAGCTGCTGTCGCAGTGGTGGCAGGCCATGGCCAGGGGGTAGGTGTACGGCAGGGCTGCGCCCTGCACCCGCTAGGGGCTGGATCAACAGCAACAGCAACAGCAACAGCAGAAGCTGGTTTGCTGAGGGATGGCGGGGTGGGCCCGGTTGCGGGAGACGCTGCAAGCCTGCGGCCATTGGTAGGTGTCGACCTTGGTCGACACGTTGGATCCACGCCATGCGTGGATGCTCTTCGATCAATTGTCGAAATATTCGATTCCGATGGAAATCCATCCACGCATGGCGTGGATCTACCCGATCGCGGAAATCCGACACCGCCCCGCCAACCTACGGAATGCCGGCTTTTGCCGTTGCCGTTTCCGTTGCCGGCCAGCGGCCGGCACTACCAGGGGTGCAGGGCGCAGCCGTGCCGGAAAACACGCATAAAAAAACAGCAGGCCGAGGCCTGCTGTTTCGGTGTAATGGTGCGCCCGGAGAGATTCGAACTCCCGACCGCCTGGTTCGTAGCCAGGTACTCTATCCAACTGAGCTACGGGCGCCAATTACATAAACTTGTTGTGTTGACTGTGTATGGTGCGCCCGGAGAGATTCGAACTCCCGACCGCCTGGTTCGTAGCCAGGTACTCTATCCAACTGAGCTACGGGCGCGCGGTACACAATCAAATTTTACTGCATTTCCAGCGGCGGATGCTGGAAACCTGTCGAGTGGTGCGCCCGGAGAGATTCGAACTCCCGACCGCCTGGTTCGTAGCCAGGTACTCTATCCAACTGAGCTACGGGCGCCCTGCGACAGGAGCGGAATTATGCGGATGTCGGCGCGCACCGTCAACAGTTTTGTGAAAATTTTCATCCAACTGAATGAAAAAGCTGTCAGCCACGGCGTCAGGGGCCTTCAGCCAGGCGAAATGATCGGCACGCGTGCCCAGTTCCTGCGCGGACAGCACGCGCAGCTGCGCGTCCACATTCGGCAGCTTCGCCAGCAACGCCTGCATCGATCCGGTCGGTGCCAACCAGTCGTGCTCCATCAGCACGGCCTGTGCGCTGCCGTGCACGCGCGCCATCTGCGCGTCGAGGTCTTCATCCATGCCGACGGCAGCGTAGTGGTTGTTCAGGCCGACGCGCGCCCAGTCGGCAATCAGTCCGCGTGCTTCGGTGCCACCGAAGCCGAGGCGCCGGCCATGCAGCACGCCCTGGCGCTGCGCGATCCACGGCAGGAAACGGTAGACCAGTGGCAGCAGCCAGCCCCGCGGTGGCGGGAAGCCGCGCCAGAACGGTGAGCCGCTGGCCGCCAGCCACAAGCGGTGGAAGTGCTGGGGGTTGCGGCCGGCATGCACGCAGGCCAGCTGCCCGCCCAGGCTGTGGCCGCCGATGATCCAGGGCAGGGTGCCAGCTTCCTCGTCTGCAGCAGACAGGGCCGCTTGGCTGGCCGGCAGATCCTGCTCGAGTACCTCGCGATAGCCCCAGTCCTGCGTGCGCGACGGGCGCAGTGAGCTGCTGCCGTTGCCGCGCCACTCATGCAGGTAGACCGCTACGCCCTTCGCGGCCAGCGCCTGCGCCAGCGGCAGATAGTGGCGCGCGGCCACGCCCAGCGCCGGCAACCACAGCAGGCGCGCGATGGGCTGTGCAGGCACGCAGGCAATCACTTCGTAGCGATGGCTGTCGGCGCACTGCACCGCAAGGAGGGTCGGCGTCAGGTTCATGCGTGCGGTGCTGCGCCGAAGTGGTCGAGTACCCGTACTTCGCTGCGGCCGGGGGCATACCCCTGCTGCAGGCCGCGCGCAACGTAGTCGATGCCGGCTTCGCAGGCGTTGGCCAGGCTCAGGCCGTTGCACAGCTGCGCGGCGATGGCCGAGGCCAGCGTGCAGCCGGTGCCGTGTGCATCCAGTGGCAGGCGGGCGTGGATGAATTCCTCGCTGCTGACGCCGTCGAAGTAACGGTCGATCACGCGGTTGCCTTCCTGCAGGTGGCCACCTTTCAGCAGCACTGCACCGGCACCCAGGTCGAGCAGGGCGGAGGCCGCCCGTTCGGCGTCATCGCCGTTGCCGATCTTCCGCCCGACCAGCAGCTCCGCTTCCGGCGTGTTCGGGGTGATCAGCGTGGCCAGCGGGATCAACCGTTCACGCATTGCCTGCAGGGCGCTGTCTTCCAGCAGGCGCGCACCACTGGTGGCAACCATCACCGGATCCAGCACCACGTGGGGCGTGCGATGGCGCTCCAGTGCATCGGCGACGGCATTGATCACCTCGGCGTTGGCCAGCATGCCGAGCTTCACCGCATGGATGTCGAAGTCGTCGAAGCAGGCATCCAGTTGTGCGCGCAGGAAATCGATCGGCGGTACATGCACGGCGATGACGCCACGGGTGTTCTGCGCGGTCAGTGCCGCAATCGCGGAGAGGCCATGCACGCGGTGCGCGGCGAAGGCTTTCAGGTCGGCCTGGATGCCTGCGCCACCGCCAGAGTCGGAGCCGGCGATGGTCAGGGCGGATACGGGAGTGGTCGGGCTCATCCGGCGATTGTGCCGTGGTCACCGTAAAGGCGGTAGCGTTGCCGCGGAAGATGGGGTCAGATCCCTTTTCCTGTCCTGCGGAAAAGGGATCTGACCCCCGGAGCGCGGCCCTCAATGCCGCCAGCGTGCCCATTGCTGGTACAGCACATAACCCATCCCGGTCAGGCCGGTCAGCAGGGCGGGGGCGAGCAGGGCATCGTATTGCCAGTGCATGAACAGCCAGGCGCCGATGACACCGCCGGCGAGGAAGCCGCTGATGATCAGGCCGCTGAGGGTCAGTCGCCGCACCTGCAGCGGCAGTCCGCGCAGCAGGTGGCCCAGGCCGATGCCGAGGTCGGTGAACATGCCGCTGAGATGGGTGGTGCGCACCACCGCGCCGCTGAAGGTGGTGGCCATTGCATTCTGCAGGCCGCAGGCCATGGCAGCGGCCAGTGCGCCCCAGATCTGGTGTTGTTCGAACAGCGGAATGGCCACCAGCAGCAGTGCCGATTCCAGTGCCAGCGCCACGCCGTAGCGCCGGCCCAGCTGCAGGGTGCTGTCCTGGATCAGCAGGCCGCTGAGCATCGCGCCCAGCGAGAACGCGATCAGCAGCCCCCACAGGTGGCCGACCGCGCGCCAGTCACCCTGGGCCAGTGCCATGCCAAGCTGGCTGGTACTGCCGGTCATGTGGCTGACCGCCTGGTGCTCGAAACCGAGGAAACCGACCACATTGACCATGCCGGACACGCATGAGAGTGCGACCGCGCCGATCCAGACCCAGGTGGGCAGGCGTATCCCCATCGGCGGGGCCCTCAGGGCCCGCCGAGGCCGCCGTTGAACTGCAGCTCGCTGAAGGTGTTGCTGGCCGGGTCGAACACCGCGCCCCAGAACTGTGAGCCGCCATCGCAGACGCGGATCGCTTCGCGGGCCGGATTGACGCCGCTGCCGTCGGGCAGGTGGAAGGCGTTGATGTAGATCAGCCGCTGGCCCGCGCTTTCGATGCCGACGTACTGGCGGTCAAAGTCCAGCACCTTGGGCACCTGGGCCTCCAGCGAAGGCAGTTTCGCTTCCAGCTGGTCGACCTGCTGCCGGCTGGGCGCCCAGTAACCACTGACCCGCCCGGCCTCGCGGCCGGGGCTGGGTCGCGAGCAGGTGTCGAGCACCTGCGCGGCGATGATCGGGCGGGTGACCACCCAGGACTGGCCGGTGCGCTCGGCGGTCGGCACGCTTGCCGGGCCGCGTGTGGTGGTACAGGCACCGAGCACGGCTGCGAGGGTGATCGCAGCCGTGGGCAGCAACAGACGGGTGCAGCGGTTCACAACACCTCCGAAGCGTAATCGGCCAGGCGCGAACGCTCGCCACGGCGCAGGGTGATGTGTGCACTATGCGGCCAGTTCTTGAAGCGGTCCACCGCGTAGGTCAGGCCCGAGGTGGTCTCGGTCAGGTACGGCGTGTCGATCTGTTCGACGTTGCCCAGGCAGACGATCTTGGTGCCGGGGCCGGCGCGGGTGATCAGCGTTTTCATCTGCTTCGGGGTGAGGTTCTGCGCCTCATCCAGGATCAGGTAGCGCGACAGGAAGGTGCGGCCGCGCATGAAGTTCATCGAGCGGATCTTGATACGGCTGGCCAGCAGGTCGTTGGTGGCCTGGCGGCCCCAGGTGCCGCCTTCCTGGTTGTGCGTGAGCACTTCCAGGTTGTCGGTCAATGCGCCCATCCACGGCGTCATCTTCTCTTCCTCGGTGCCCGGCAGGAAACCGATGTCTTCGCCGACGCTGACCGTGGCGCGGGTCATGATGATCTCGCGGTAGCGCTGCTGGTCCATCGTCTGCGCCAGGCCGGCGGCCAGCGCCAGCAGGGTCTTGCCGGTGCCGGCGGTGCCCAGCAGCGTGACGAAGTCGATCTCCGGGTCCATCAGTGCGTTGAGGGCGAAGTTCTGCTCGCGGTTGCGTGCGCTGATGCCCCACACGGCGTGGCTGCCGTGGCGGAAATCATCGACCAGCGACAGCACCACCTTGCCGTCGCCGACCACGCGGCTGACGCGCAGCTCGACTTCATCCTCGCCCGGGAGGTACACGTACTGGTTCGGGTACCACTCCTCGCCGTCCAGCGCCTGGATTTCGTAATGCGTGCGGCCCTTGTCGCTCCAGCTGCGCAGGTCGTCGCCGTGGCGCTTCCAGAAGTCTTCCGGCAGCTCGGTGGCGCCGGTGTAGAGCAGGCTGAAATCGTCCAGCGCGCGGTCGTTCTCGTAGTCCTCGGACACGATGCCGGCGATGGCAGCCTTGATCCGCAGGTTGATGTCCTTGGAAACGAACACCACCGGCAGGTCGGGGGTTTCTTCCTTCAGGGCCAGGATCGCGCCGAGGATGGCATTGTCCGGAATGACCTTGCCGAAGCTCTTGCCTGCGTCGAAATGGCTGGTCTGGAAGCGCAGCTTGCCGGCGCTCTGCTTGCCGCGCAGCTGCAGGCCATTGGGTCGCTGCAGCGGAATGCCGTCGGCCAGGTTGTCCAGGCCGGATTCCTGCACCAGCTCGTTGAGGAAGCGGCTCACCTGGCGGGCGTTGCGGCTCGCTTCGGAGGTGCCCTTCTTGCCGTTGTCCAGCTCCTCGATCACCTGCATGGGCAGGTAGACGTCGTGCTCCTCGAATTTGAACAGCGCGGTGGGATCGTGCATCAGCACGTTGGTATCCAGCACGTAGATGCGCTTGCCTCGGGTCATCGTCGATTCCTGGTTACGGACAGGGAAAAACCACCACGGCCTGCTGCAGGGCAGGGTGATGGCAGGCACAGTAAGCAGTGGGACTCACTTGGACTGGGAGGCCTTCAGTTCGGCGAGAACGGCATCGGCATGGCCGGCAACCTTGACCTTGCGCCAGGACTGCACGATGCGGCTGTCGGGGGAAATCAGGAAGGTGCTGCGTTCGATGCCACGTACCTGCTTGCCGTACATGTTCTTCATCTTGATCACGTCGAAGGCGGTGCACAGCGCTTCGTCGCCATCGCTGACCAGCGGGAAGCTGAAGCCCTGCTTGGCACAGAAGTTGTCGTGCGACTTCACCGAATCGCGCGAGACGCCCAGCACGACCGCACCTGCCTTCTTGAACTTCGGCAGCAGCGCGTTGAAGTCGATGCCTTCGGTGGTGCAGCCCGGGGTGCTGTCCTTGGGGTAGAAGTACAGCACCAGCCAGTTGCCGGCGTAGTCGCCGAGGGTGGCCTGGTTGCCGCCGGACAGGGCCAGTGGCAGGGAGAGGGTGGTGCTGTCCAGGGTATCGCCGTTGTTCATGAGGTCCTTCTGTCGAGCCTGGGTTCTTTCCAAGACAATTGCATGAAACGCCACGCGCCTGTGAGAGGCGCGCGAAAAATCAGAACTTCATCGGGTCCATGATCGCGTCCAGGTTCAGGTGGTCGCAGAATTCAAGGAAATCGTCGCGCAGCGCGGCGATGTGCATGTTGGCCGGCACGCCGATGGTGACCTGTGCACTGAACATTTCCGCACCGGTCTGCATGGCGCGGTAACGCGTGCTCTGCAGGTTCTCGATGGTGATGCCCTGGCGGTCGAAGAAATCGGCCAGCTGGAACAGGATGCCCGGCTTGTCGGCGGCGATCACTTCGACGATGTACGGCAGCAGGTTGGACTGCGCCTGCTTGGCGGCGGTGCGGTACCAGACCAGTTTCAGGCCTTCCTCGCGCTCCAGCCGGGTCAGCATCGCCTCCAGCTTGGCCACCGAGTCCCAGGAGCCGGTGGCCAGGGCGGTGACCGAGACATCGCGGCCGACCGTGGCCAGGCGCGCGTCCACCAGATTGCAGCCGCTGTCGGCGATGCGGCGGGTGACGGACAGCAGGGGGGACTCCGGATGCGTCGTATAGGCGTTGATCAGGAGGTGGTTTTCGCTCGGCGCGGGGCGCGGGGTGGTGTCGGTCAAGGCGATTCCGGGTAATGCATGCGTTAGTCTGAATGCCCGCCAGAGGCGGGGATCCACCGGTGTCCAGCATACTTGCCCGTGCTTTCGCGCCGCAAGTAACATTCAAGTCGCCCCCGGCCTTTCGTGGCGGGCGTTTTCCCTTCCCAGCCAAGAGCAGCACGTCCTTGTCCCTTTCCGGCCTCATCACCGCGCTGGCGACCCCGTTCCGGGCCGACGGCGCCCTCGATCCCGACGGTTGGCAGCGCCTGCTGCATCTGCAACTGGAAGGTGGCGTCCATGGCGTTGTCGTAGCCGGTTCGACCGGTGAAGCAGCAACCCTCACCGATGCCGAGTACGACCTGCTGCTGGCCAGTGCGGTCGAGCGCATCGGCGGCCGCATCCCGGTCATGGCCGGTACCGGCCTTTCGGGCACCGCCAAGACCATCGAACAGACCCGCCGTGCCGCCGCGCTCGGCGCCAGCCATGCGCTGGTGGTCACCCCGCCTTACGTGCGGCCGACCCAGGCCGGCCTGATCGCGCACTACCGCGCGGTGGCCGACCAGGGCGGGCTGCCGGTCGTGTTGTACAACGTGCCAGGCCGTACCGGTTGCGATATGCAGCCGGAGACCGTGGCCGCGCTGGCCAGCCACCCCAACATCGTCGGCATCAAGGAGGCGGTGGGTGACACCGGCCGGGTGCAGGCGCTGCTCGCACTGCGCAGCCCGCAGTTTGCCGTGCTCAGCGGCGACGACGGCACGGCGGCGCGTTCGATCCAGGCCGGTATCGACGGCCTGATCTCGGTGGGCTCCAATGTGCTTCCGGGCGCCTACCGCCGGATGTGCGAGCTGGCCGCCGCGCACGATCACGAAGCCACCGCGTCGTGGGATGCGCGCCTGCATCCGTTCCATGATTTCTGTGGTGTCGAACCGAACCCGATCCCGGTCAAGGCGCTGCTGCGCCGCATCGGCATCGGTCACGACCTGCGCCTGCCGCTGCTGCCGCTGTCGGCAGCGCATCATCCGGCTGCCGACCATCTCGCCGGCGACATCGCCGCCCTCGAAGCCCTTTCCAGCCACTGACCTTCCGTCTTGGTCTGACCCAGGAGATTCACATGCGTCAATCCGTTTCCACCGTCCGCGTGCTGTCCTACGCCCTGCTTGCCGTGGCCGTTGCCGCCGGTACCACCGGCTGCTTCAAGCGTGGCGTCAAGGGCGACTACGCCCTGGCCCCGGAAATGCGTCCGCTGGAAGTGCCGCCGGACCTGAACCTGCCCAATGCCACCACCGACAACAAGGTGCCGACGCTGGCGTCGGCCACCAAGCCGGCAGCGCCGGTTGCCGCGGCTCCGGCGGTGGGCAATACCGGTTTCACCATTGCAGGTGGCAAGGATGAAGCCTTCGCCAAGGTCGGCACCGCACTGGAAGGCGTCGAAGGCGTGACCATCGCCAGCCGCGCGCAGCTGCTGGGCTCGTACGACGTGGCCTACGAAGGCAGCAACTTCCTGGTTCGCGTGGTGGCCGTCGATGCCGGCGCCTACATCTCTGCGGTCGACCCGCGCGGCCTGCCGGCCACCGCCGAAGCGCCGGTGAAGCTGATTGCCGCGCTGAAGGCGAAGCTGGCCCAGTAAGGGCCGGCCCGGTGGGCGCGGACACGGGTCCGCGCCCACCGGGTAGAGGCCGGCCCTGGTCGGCGCTTCTGTGCCAACCAAGGTTGGCACCTACCGGATGAGGTGGCTTGGTAGAGGCCGACCTTGGTCGGCGCTTCTGTGCTACCGGAAATGGAAAAGGGCGCCGTTGGCGCCCTTTCCCGTTGCCGCACCTGGCGCTTCTCAGCGCTCCAGCAGCTTCAGCTTGTCCGGCTTGCCGTCCCATTCGCCGGCATCTGCGGGCGGGTCCTTGCGCACGGTCAGCACCGGCCATTCCTTCGCCAGCTCGGCGTTGAGGGCGACGAAGCCTTCCTGGCCGGCGGGGACATCGTCCTCCGGGAAGATCGCATTGACCGGGCACTCCGGCTCGCAGAGGGTGCAGTCGATGCACTCATCCGGGTCGATCACCAGGAAGTTCGGGCCTTCGTGGAAGCAATCCACGGGGCACACTTCCACGCAATCGGTGTGTTTGCACTTGATGCAGTTTTCGGTGACGACAAAGGGCATGGGCTGGGGGCGAATCGATTCCTGAACCCGCCAATTCTAGAACAGGTTGGCCCCCGGTGTCGGCGCAGGACGGAAAACGGGCGCCTGGCAGGCGCGGCCGTGGCGGTCATTGGCGGCACGGCAAGGCCTGTGCGACGCTGCGGGGCAACCGGTCCCAATGGCCGGACTCCCTTCACAGCAGGATCGTCCATGTCCCAAGCCCAGCCCGGCACCGCTTCCCACAGCGGTGAAAACACGGCGTTCATCGTTCTGATCAGCTGCGTGGCCACCCTCGGTGGGTTCCTGTTCGGCTTCGACAGTGGTGTCATCAATGGCACGGTCGATGGCCTTCGCCAGGCTTTCAACTCCAGTGAGGCGGCGCTCGGTTTCGAAGTCGCCTCGATGCTGCTGGGCTGCGCGATCGGTGCGTTCCTGGCCGGCTGGCTGGGCGACCGGCTGGGACGCCGCGGTGTCCTGATCGTGTCCGCGCTGATGTTCCTGGTCTCGGCGCTGGGCGCCGGCGCGGCCCACGCTTCCTGGTTGTTCATCGCGGCCCGCGTGCTGGGCGGCTTTGCGGTGGGGGCGGCCAGCGTGATGTCGCCGGCCTACATCGCCGAAGTCGCCTCGGCGCGCTATCGCGGCCGGCTGGCCACGGTGCAGCAGATGGCGATCATCTGCGGATTGTTTGCGGCCTTCCTCAGCAACTACCTGCTGGCCCGTGCTGCCGGCGCCTCGACCGAGCCCCTGTGGCTGGGCCATGAGGCCTGGCGCTGGATGTTCTGGATGCAGGTGCTGCCATCGGGGCTGTTCCTCCTGCTGTTGCTGGTGATCCCGGAAAGCCCGCGGTTCCTGGTGTTGAAGGGGCGCCAGGGGCAGGCGAGGGCGGTGCTGGCGCGGCTGTACGGTGAGGCCGCAGCCACGGCCAAGCACGCCGAGATCGAGGCCAGCCTGGCCCAGGACCAGCACAAGCCGCGTTTCGGCGACCTGCGCGACAAGGTCACCGGCAAGCTGCGCCCGATCCTCTGGGTGGGCATCGGTCTGGCCATGTTCCAGCAGCTGGTCGGCATCAACGTGGTGTTCTACTACGGCGCGGTGCTGTGGCAGGCGGTGGGCTTCTCGGAAAGCGACGCGCTGCTGATCAATGTGTTGTCCGGCGCCCTGAGCATCGGTGCCTGCCTGCTGACGGTCCTGCTGATCGACCGCATCGGGCGCAAGCCGCTGCTGTGGATCGGCTCGGTCGGCATGTCGGTGGCGCTGGTGCTGATGGTGGTGACGTTCGCCAGCGGCAGCCTGGTCGATGGGCGCCTGCAGCTGTCCGATGGCATGGGCAAGCTGGCACTGGTGGCGGCCAACGTCTACGTGGTGTTCTTCAACATGTCCTGGGGCCCGGTGATGTGGGTGATGCTGGGCGAAATGTTCCCCAACCAGATCCGCGGCCCGGCGCTGGCGGTGGCCGGCGCCGCGCAATGGACCTCGAACTTCGCGATCACCGTGACCTTCCCGATGCTGCTGGCGGGCATCGGCCTGGCCGGCGCCTATGGGATCTACGCGGTCGCGGCGATCCTCTCGATCGTCTTCGTGGTCCGCTACGTACGCGAGACCAAGGGCAAGGAGCTGGAGCAGATGGAAGGCTGACGGCGACTGGCTTCGGTTGCATCCCGTCGGCGCCTGCTTGTGCAGAGTGTGAGGGGCCAGGCCGCCCTCTCCAGGACCGATGGCGCCAAGGATGGCGCCATCGAGCCCCATGGGTGAGGGCGCTTTGCTCGCGAAGCACTGCTTCGCAAGCGCCCGAACGCACAGCCGCCAGCGGCTGGGCCGGACCGTGGAGCGGGGTTCACGGCGTGTCCTGCCCTGGGTGACCCCACCGGCTCAAGCCGATTGCAGGCAGGTGCTACTGCGACCAAGCCGATCGATGCCATTGCAAACCCCGGAAAACAGAAAAGCCCGCACGGGGCGGGCTTTTTCGGTTCCTGCTGCGGCGACTGGCGCTCCCTAGGGGACTCGAACCCCTGTTTTAGCCTTGAGAGGGCCACGTCCTAACCACTAGACGAAGGGAGCGTAACTGTGTCGCTGCCGAGGCAGGAGCGCTAGTATATGCACCTCGATGCCATTGGGCAATCCCGAAACTTCAACCGGAAGCGCCAACATCATTTCCCCTGCTACATCACCGTTCAGCCTGCGCGTCATCCCGCGCGACCAGCACACGATCTCCCGCAAGGACATCAGCCCGAACGCCCTGCGCGTGCTTTATCGCCTGCGCGATGCCGGCTTCGGCGCCTACCTTGTCGGCGGCGCGGTGCGCGATCTGCTGGTCAATGGCCAACCCAAGGATTTCGACGTGGCCACCGACGCCACGCCCGAACAGGTCAAGCAGTTGTTCCGCAACTGCCGCCTGATCGGTCGCCGGTTCCGCCTCGCCCATGTGGTGTTCGGCCGCGAAATCATCGAAGTCGCCACCTTCCGTGCCAACAGCGATGACGGCAGCGGCGACCGCGAGATGGAAAACGGCATGCTCGTGCGCGACAACGTGTACGGCACCATCGAAGACGACGCCGTCCGCCGCGACTTCACCTGCAACGCCCTGTACTACGCCATCGAGGACTTCTCGGTGCGCGACTACACCGGCGGCTTCGAAGACGTGCAGGCGCGCCTGATGAAGCTCATCGGCGATCCCGAGCAGCGTTACCGGGAAGACCCGGTGCGCATGCTGCGTGCGGTGCGCCTGGCGGCCAAGCTCGGCTTCCAGATCGAAGAGGGCACCGCCGCGCCGATCCCGCACCTGGCCGGCCTGCTTAATGAAGCCGCTCCCGCGCGCCTGTTCGAGGAAGTGCTCAAGCTGTTCCTGTCCGGGCACGGCGTGGCCAGCTTCGAAGGCCTTGAGCGTTACGGCCTGCTCGACGTGCTGTTCCCGGAGAGCGCCAAGGCACTGAAGTCCAACCGCACCGGCGCGCTGCGCCGCATGCTGGTCGAGGGCCTGGCCAATACCGATGCACGCGTGGCCAACGACGAACCGGTCTCGCCCGCGTTCCTGTTCGCGCTGCTGCTGTGGCCGGCGTTCTGCCGCGCACAGGCGACCCTGCTCAAGCAGGGCGTGGCACCGGAAGAGGCACAGCGCCGTGCCGCCGACCGCGTTACCGTGCAGCAGCTCAGCACCATCGCGCTGCCGCGCCGCTTCTCGTTGCCGATGCAGGAAATCTGGCTGCTGCAGGCACGTTTCAGCTCGCGCCAGCGCAAGCGCGTGTTCCGCACCCTGACCCATCCGCGCTTCCGCGCCGCGTTCGATTTCCTCAGCCTGCGTCAGGTGGCTTCGTCCGAGCACGCAGCCGACGTCGAGTTCTGGCGTGAAGCGCAGGCGCAATCCGGTCGTGAGCTGGAGTCGTCGCTGGATGCGATGCACAGTGAAGACGGCGATGACGAGAGCGGGGCACCGCGCAAGCGTCGCCGTCGCCGTCCCGGTGCTGCGGCTGGTGCGGCGGGCGAGTAAGCGATGACCCTTGCCTGGATCGGCCTCGGCGCCAACCTTGGCGACGCGGCCGCCACCGTCGGCGCGGCGATTGCCGCGCTGGACGGCTTGCCCGGGACCCGCCTGCGCCAGGCCTCGCGGCTTTATGCAACGCCGGCCTGGGGCAATGAAGACCAGCCGCCGTTCGTCAACGCGGTGGCTGCGGTCGAAACCACGTTGCCGGCCGATGAGCTGCTGCAGGCGATGCTGGCGCTGGAGCAGGGCTTTGGCCGCGTGCGCGATCCAGCTGTGCACTGGGGGCCGCGCGCGCTGGACCTGGACCTGCTGCTGTATGGCGCGCAGGTACTTGATCAGCCGGGCCTGCAGGTGCCGCATCCTTACCTGCACGAGCGCGCCTTCGTGTTGGTGCCGCTGGCCGAAATCGCGCCGGATCTGGCCATTCCCGGTCATGGCAGCGTACGGGATGCAGTGGTGCGGGTGGATGCCTGCGGGATTGCGCCGATAGGGTGATAATGCCCGGGTTATCTCCCCCGGTTATCAGCACATGAGCACCCACGCAGACAGCAAGCCCTGGACCGTTCCCGCCCTGGCCGAGGCCAAGCGCAATGGCCAGAAGCTGGTCATGTTGACCGCCTACGACGCTGGCTTCGCCCGCACTTTCGACGCCAATGGCGTTGATCTGATCCTGATCGGCGATTCGCTGGGCATGGTCGTGCAGGGCCATGATTCGACCCTGCCGGTGACCGTGGCCGACATGGTCTACCACACCCGCGCGGTGGCCCGCGTGCTGCAGCGCGCGCTGTTGGTGGCCGACCTGCCGTTCGGCGCCGATGCCACCCCGGAGCGCGCGCTGGATGCATCGCTGCAGCTGCTGCAGGCCGGTGCCGAGATGGTCAAGATCGAAGGTGCCGGCTTCAAGGTCGACATCATCCGCTACCTGGTGGAGCGCGAGATTCCGGTCTGCTCGCACCTGGGCCTGACCCCGCAATCGGTGCTGCGCCTGGGCGGCTTCAAGATCCAGGGCCGCGGCGATGCTGCACGCCAGCTGGTGGAGGATGCCAAGGCCGTGGCTGCGGCGGGCGCCAGCCTGCTGGTGCTGGAGTGCATGCCGAGCCCGGTCGCCGCCGACGTCACCGCCGCAGTGCAGGTGCCGACCATCGGCATCGGGGCTGGCCCGCAGTGCGACGGCCAGGTGCTGGTGCTGCACGATTTCCTTGGCCTGGACAGTGGCCATCGCCGTCCCAAGTTCGTCAAGGATTTCCTTGCTGAAGGCGGTTCGGTGGCCGGTGCCACCCGCGCCTATGCCGACGCCGTGCGCGACGGCAGCTTCCCCGACGAACAGCACGCTTACGCCCAATGATCCAGACCTTCAACGAGCTCGGCGCGCTGCGCGAGCAGATCGCCCAGTGGAAGCGCGAGGGCCTGCGCGTGGCGCTGGTGCCAACCATGGGCAACCTGCACGGTGGCCACCATTCGCTGGTGACCCTGGCCCGCCAGTACGCCGACAAGGTGGTGGCAAGCATCTTCGTCAACCCGACCCAGTTCGGTCCCAACGAGGATTTCAGCCGCTACCCGCGCACGCCCGAGGCCGACGTGGCCGGGCTGGAGCAGGCCGGTTGCGATGCGGTGTGGCTGCCCAGCGTCGAAGCGATGTACCCACTGGGCGTGGACAAGACCACGCGCATGCACGCGCCGGGTGTCAGTGAAGTGCTGGAGGGCGCCAGCCGTCCGGGGCACTTCGATGGTGTCTGTACGGTGGTGGCGCGCCTGTTCCTGCAGGTGCAGCCGGACGTGGCGGTATTCGGTCGCAAGGATTACCAGCAGTTGGCGGTCATCCGGCAGATGGTGGCCGAGCTGTCGTTCCCGATCCAGATCGTCGGTGCGGACATCGTGCGTGACGAGGATGGCCTGGCCAAGAGCTCGCGCAACCAGTACCTGAGCGCCGAACAGCGCCCGGTCGCGACCACCATCCATCGCACCCTGCTGGGCATGCGCGAAGGCTACGTCGCCGGGCATGCGCGCGAGCGCATCGAGGCCGATGCGGCCGCCGCACTGCAGGCCGCCGGATTCCAGGTCGATTACGCGGTGCTGCGCACCCCGGAGCTGGCCGAGCCGACGTTCGACGGCGGTGGCCGCGTGGCGCTGATTGCCGCGCGCCTGGGCACCACCCGGTTGATCGACAACCTGGAGTTCTGAGCCGCACGTGGCTCCGGGGCGCCCGCAACGGGTGCCTCTCACCATCCCACGGACGGGAGCTGGACATGAAGACCCCCACCACTGACGCCGGCCACCTTGCCCAGGCATCGATCCTCGCCGTGCTGGCCGCCGGCATGCTGCCGGCCCAGCTGTTTGGCGGCCTGCTGTTCGCATTGGACCTCGGGCGCACGCCGGTGCCGGCGCTGATCGGTGCCGGTCTGATGTTCGTGCTGGCGGTCTGCAATGCCATCGCCGTGCTGTTGCCGATGGCGCTGATCCTGCAGTCTCAGCGGCGCCTGCGCCGGATCGTCTTCGTCCTCGCGGGGTTCGGCCTCGGCGCACTGGCCATGGCCACCTGTTCCTGGCCGGGCGAGGACAGCGGCCCACTGCTGCAGCGCCTGCGCTATGTCGATACCTTCGATGTGATCAGCTACGGGCTGACGGTGCTGGCCGCAGGGGGCTTCGGGGCGGTCGCCGGCTGGGCCTTCCATGCAGCGTTCCGCCTGTCGCTGACCGGTGCCGTTGGCCCAGCGCCACCAGCGCTGCGGGGCGAGGGCGCCTGAACGGCCTTCAGCGTCCTGCTGCAGCTCCCTGACGACGGCCAAGCGGGTGCTAGAATCCGCTCTTTCCTTTGCCGTTGCAGCGCCCCCATGCACCTGTCCCTGCTCAAGACCAAGATCCACCGCGCCACCGTCACCCATTCCGAGCTGAACTACGAAGGCTCGATCGCCATCGACGACAACCTGCTGGCTGCCACGGGCATCCGCGAGTTCGAGCAGGTGCACATCTGGGACGTGACCAACGGTGCGCGCTTCTCGACCTACGCCATCCGCGCCGAAGCCGGCAGCGGCGTTGTCTCGCTCAACGGTGGCGCAGCGCGCCACGTGCAGGTCGGTGACATCATCATCATCGCCGCGTTCGCCAGCATGACCGAGCAGGAAGCGGACAGCTTCAAGCCGAAGCTGGTGTACGTTGATGGCAAGAACCAGATCACCCACACCAACGACACGATCCCGACCCAGGCCGCATGACAACGAACAACGGATTCGACTCGCTGCATTCCCACGCCCAGCGCCTGAAGGGCGCAAGCATCCCCAGCCTGCTCGCCGCCGAACCCGGCCGTGTCCAGGACCTGGCGCTGCGGGTCGGTCCGTTGTACGTCAACTTCGCCCGGCAGAAATACGATGCCGCGGCGCTGCAGGCGTTGCTGGCGCTGGCTGCCGACCGTGATGTCGGCGGTGCCATCACCCGCCTGTTCCGCGGCGAACAGGTCAATCTGACCGAAGGTCGCGCGGCGCTGCATACCGCGCTGCGTGGCGACGTGGTCGATGCGCCGGTGGCGGCCGAGGCCTATGCCACCGCGCGCGAAATCCGCCAGCGCATGGGCGTGCTGGTGCGCGCGCTGGAAGGCAGCGGCGTGACCGATGTGGTCAGCGTCGGCATCGGCGGTTCCGATCTGGGCCCGCGACTGGTCGCCGACGCGCTGCGACCGGTCAGCGGTGCGCGCCTGCGCGTGCATTTCGTGTCGAACGTGGACGGCGCCGCCATGCAGCGCACGCTGGCCACGCTGGATCCGGCCAAGACCGCCGGCATCCTGATCTCCAAGACCTTCGGTACGCAGGAAACCCTGCTCAACGGCCAGATCCTGCACGACTGGCTGGGCGGCAGCGAGCGCCTCTACGCGGTCAGTGCCAATCCCGAACGTGCCGCCAAGGCCTTCGCGATCGCCGCCGATCGCGTACTGCCGATGTGGGACTGGGTCGGTGGCCGTTATTCGCTGTGGTCGGCGGTCGGTTTCCCGATCGCGCTGGCGATCGGCTTCGAGCGCTTTGAACAGTTGCTGGAAGGCGCAGCGCAGATGGATGCGCACGCGCTGGATGCACCGCTGGAGCGCAACCTGCCGGTGCTGCACGGCCTGACCGACATCTGGAACCGCAACCTGCTGGGCCATGCCACGCACGCGGTGATGACCTACGACCAGCGGCTGGCGCTGCTGCCGGCCTACCTGCAGCAGCTGGTGATGGAAAGCCTGGGCAAGCGCGTGCAGCGTGACGGCGAGCCGGTGACCACCGACACCGTGCCGGTGTGGTGGGGCGGGGCAGGCACCGACGTGCAGCACAGCTTCTTCCAGGCGCTGCACCAGGGCACCAGCATCATTCCGGCCGATTTCATCGGCTGCGTGCACAACGACGATCCGTACACGATCAATCACCAGGCACTGCTGGCCAACCTGCTGGCGCAGACCGAAGCGCTGGCCAATGGCCAGAGCAGCGAGGATCCGCACCGTGATTACCCGGGCGGCCGCCCGAGCACGCTGATCCTGCTCGACGCGCTGACCCCGCAGGCGCTGGGTGCGCTGATCGCCATGTACGAACACGCCGTGTACGTGCAGTCGGTGATCTGGAACATCAACGCCTTCGACCAGTTCGGTGTCGAGCTGGGCAAGCAGCTGGCCAGTGGCCTGCTGCCGGCGCTGCAGGGCGAGGATGTGGCGATTGCCGATCCGATGACCCGCGAGATCCTGGCGCAGCTGAAGCGCTGAGGTTCTGGTGCCGGCCAGCGGCCGGCACTACCGGCTCGGGTCGCGTTCCGGGCTGGGCCGCTTGGCCAGCTTGCGCTGCAGCGAACGGCGGTGCATGCCGAGCAGGCGCGCGGCCGCCGAAACATTGCCGCCGGTCTCGTGCATCGCCTGCTGGATGTGTTCCCACTGCAGGCGGCTGATCGGCGTCATCGCGTCCGGTACTTCCATTTCGCCGTCGTCGGCCGGGCCGTCGTCCTCCTCACCGAGGGCGCGCAGGATCATCGGCACCGTGGCTGGTTTCGGCAGGTAATCATCGGCCCCCAGCTTGATCGCCTCCACGGCGGTGGCGATGCTGGCGTAGCCGGTCACCAGCAGGATGCGCATGTCCGCACGCAGCGCGCGCAGCGGCTGGATCAGCGCCAGGCCGGAATCGCTGCCCAGCTTCAGGTCGATCAGTGCGAACGCAGGCGGATGCTGGCGGGCCAGCGCCAGTGCGCTGGCGGCATCCTGCGCGGTCTGCGTTTCAAGCCCCTTGCGGGCCAGGCTGCGCTGCAGGGTACGCAGGTACAGCTCGTCGTCGTCGACCAGCAGGCCCAGGGTGGAATGGTGAAGGCTCATGGGGTGTCCTCGCGTGGGGCCAGCGGCAGGCGGAAGCCGACGCGGCTGCCGGCCCCCTGGGCCGGGCGCATCCACATCTCGCCGTCGAGGCGTTCGATGGTGGCATGGGACAGGGCCAGGCCGACGCCCATGCCCTCGCTCTTGCTGCTGCCGAACAGCTTGCCCGGCAGGACGGCGGCGCGGGCGTCGAAGCCATGGCCATAGTCGCGCACTTCGCCGATCAGGTCGTCGCCTTCGATGCGCAGGTCCAGGTCCACGCGCGGCCGGCCGGCCTTCTCGCCGGCATCGGCGGCGTTGTTGAGCAGGACCATCAGCAGGTGGCCCACGCCCGGGTCCAGTGGCAGCCGCAGCGGTGCATCGTCGTTGCGGTGCAGGTCGATGGTCGGCCGCACCAGGCGCCACTGCTCCAGCACCTGCTGGGCGCTGGAGTGGCTGCGGCCCGGTGCGTCGGCCGAGGCCGGTGCGGCCAGCGCCAGCACGCGCTCCCGGCACTGCACCAACAGCTCGCGCAGGGTTTCCATGTCTTCGCGCACTTCAGGTTCTTCGCTGCGCTCGGCGACATCGTCGGCGAGCAGGGTCATGGTCGCCAGCGGTGTGTTCAGTTCATGTGCGACCGAAGCGGCATGGGTGGCCAGGGCGACGATGCCTTCGTTGCGGGCAAAGCGCTCGCGCAGTGCCGACAGTTCCAGTTCGCGCTCGCGCAGGGCCAGTGCCAGGCGGGTGGAGAAGGCCAGCACCACCGCAGCGGAAATCAGGAAGTTGGCGACCACGCCCCAGCGGTTGAGGTCCTGCGCGCGGAAATAGCCGTCCGGCAGCGGCTGCCCGAAGATGCCGCTGGCGGCATAGCCGAGCAGGCAGGCCAGCGCGACCGCCAGCGCCCAGCGCAGGGGCAGGGCGAACGCAGCCAGTGCGATCAGGATCAGGAACAGTGAACTGAACGGGTTGGCCATGCCGCCGCTCCAGCCCACCATCCAGGTCAGGATGATCACGTCCACCAGGATGTGGCCGAATGCGGTCAGTGGTGCGGTGTCGGCCGCTTCCGGGCGCAGCTGGGTATAGACGTTGAACAGGGTCAGCACCGCCACGCCGGCCCACAGCGGCAGCTGCGGCAAGGGCAGGCCCAGCACCCAGGTGGCGACCAGGATGGTCGCGGCCTGGCCGCCCACGGCAAGCCAGCGCAGGCTGCACAGGGTACGGAGAAACGGGGCGTCGGGACCGGTCATTCACGCTCATCGTATGCGTTCATGCGTGTACATGCCTGCGACAATCGGCCGCAGCCGTGCCGCCGGCTGAATGCGAGTCACCCGGAATGCGGGGCCGGGCGCTAGAATGCCCGCATGCACGACGCCGTCACCCGCCCGACTCCCCCCTCCGATGCCACCGCCTGGCCCCGTCGCCAGACCCATGCCGTCCAGATCGGCGGGGTCACCGTAGGCGGAGGCAAGCCGGTGGTGGTGCAGTCGATGACCAACACCGATACCTCCGACGTGGCCTCCAGCGTGAAGCAGGTGGCCGAGCTGTGGCGTGCCGGTTCGGAAATGGTGCGGTTGACCGTCAACACCGTGGAAGCGGCTGCGGCCATCCCGCGTATCGTCGACAAGCTGGCGATGATGGGCATCGACGTACCGCTGATCGGCGATTTCCATTACAACGGCCACCAGCTGCTCACCGCCGAACCGGCGTGCGCCGAAGCGCTGGCCAAATACCGCATCAACCCGGGCAACGTCGGCTTCGGCAAGAAGAAGGACCTGCAGTTCGCCCAGTTGATCGAGTTCGCGATCCGTTACAACAAGCCGGTGCGCATCGGCGCCAACTGGGGCTCGCTGGACCAGGCCCTGGCGGCGAAGCTGATGGACGAGAACAACCTGCGCGAGCAGCCCTGGGACGCCGGCCGCGTGCTGCGCGAGGCGCTGATCCGTTCGGCGCTGGATTCGGCCGAGCAGGCGGTGGAACTCGGCCTGCCGCGCGATCGCATCGTGCTGTCGGCCAAGGTCAGCGGCGTGCAGGAACTGATCGCGGTGTACCGCGACCTGGCCCAGCGCTCCGACTTCGCCCTGCACCTGGGCCTGACCGAAGCCGGTATCGGCAGCAAGGGCATCGTCGCCTCGTCGGCAGCATTGAGCGTGCTGCTGCAGGAAGGCATCGGTGACACCATCCGCATCTCGCTGACCCCGGAACCGGGCCAGTCGCGCACGCAGGAAGTGATCGTCGCCCAGGAGCTGCTGCAGACCACCGGCCAGCGCGCCTTCACGCCGCTGGTCACGGCCTGCCCGGGCTGCGGCCGCACCACCTCCGAGTTCTTCCAGGAACTGGCCAAAGTGGTGCAGAACCACGTGCGCGAGAAGATGCCGCTGTGGAAGATCCATCACCCGGGGGCGGAGAACATGACCCTGGCGGTGATGGGCTGCATCGTCAATGGGCCGGGTGAGTCGCGCCATGCCAACATCGGCATCTCGCTGCCGGGTACGGGCGAGACGCCGGCTGCACCGGTATTCGTCGATGGCGAGAAGAAGGTGACCCTGCGAGGCGACAACATCGCCCAGGAGTTCGTCGCCCTGATCGACGATTACGTCGAACGCACCTATGCCCGAAGCGCCGGATAAGCCCGCGATCCTCGCTGCGCCGGAGTCCGCCTCCGGTTTCCGCCACTGGATGGCACGCAATGCCTGGCGCCTGGTGCTGCTGTTCGGGGGCGTGCTGCTGCCGCTGGCCGGTTTCGTCGCTCTGGCCGACGAAGTGCACGAGTTTGAATCGTTCCATTTCGATGCACCGCTGCTGTGGCAGATGCATGGCCTGCATTCGCCACTGCTGGACCGCTTCTTCGTGCTCATCTCGAAACTGGGCTACGAATGGTTCCTGATTCCGGCCGACGTGCTGATCATCGGCGTGCTGCTGGGCTACCGGCGGTGGCGCGAGGCGACGTTCGTGGCGGTCAGCTTCGTCGGCTCGGCGTTGCTGAACATGGGCAGCAAGCACTTTTTCCAGCGTGAACGCCCCAGCCTGTGGGAATCGATCGCGCCGGAATCGACGTTCAGCTTTCCCAGCGGCCACGCGATGGGCTCGATGACCCTGGCCGTGACCCTGGTGCTGCTGGCCTGGAACACCCGCTGGCGCTGGCCGGTGCTGCTGCTGGCGCCTTCGTTCAGCCTGCTGGTAAGCGTATCGCGGGTCTATCTGGGTGTGCATTACCCCTCGGACATCCTGGCCGGATGGTGTGCCGCGCTGGTTTGGGTGGTAGGGTGCTATCTGGTCATGTTCAGTCGCCGGCATCCTTGGCGACGTCAGGATTCGCCGCCAGCGACGGCCAGCGAAGCATCATCACAGGGGGATTGACGTGGATGGCCCTTCCGGGGCGTCTACGTAATAGATCAATTGTTTCGTTGCAGCAGGTTCTGCAAGACAGGGGGCAAGCACAACGCGCGGTATTGTGATGCGCAAGGCAGAACGCCTGGGCCGCATCTCGAACGCGCTTGCAGGGGTATCGGCGCCCTGCCTAGCTTGACCTGCAATGGCCGCATTCGAAGAGGTACGGGAATGACGATTCGAGTCTACCTGGTGGATGACCACGCGCTGGTCCGCACCGGGATGAAGATGATCCTGTCGGGGGAGACCGACATCGAGGTGGTGGGCGAAGCCGAGACCGGTGAAGACGCACTGCGTGACGTCCGCCAGCTGCTGCCGGACGTGGTGCTGTGCGACCTGCACCTGCCCGGTGTGAGTGGCATGGAAGTGACCGAGCGCATCGTCCGCAGCCACCGCAACACCCGCGTGGTGATCGTATCGGTGCTGGAAGACGGGCCGTTGCCCAAGCGCCTGCTGGAGGCGGGGGCTGCCGGTTACATCGGCAAGGGCTGCGATGCGCAGGAGCTGCTGCGTGCGGTGCGCGATGTGGCGGTGGGGCGTCGTTACCTGGGCACCAGCATCGCGCAGAACCTGGCCCTGTCGACCGTGGAAGGCAATGGTTCGCCGTTCGACAGCCTGTCGCCGCGCGAGCTGGAAGTGGCGTTGCTGCTGACCCAGGGCCTACGCCAGGAAGACATTGCGCGGCGCCTGAGCCTGAGTGCGAAGACGGTGAACACGCACAAGGCACGGCTGTTCGAGAAGATGGGGATCCACGACAACATCGCGCTGGCGCGCATGGCCAGCCAGTACGGGTTGGTGGATCCGGCACGGCCGTTGTGAGGGTTTCGCCCAACGGCTGAGCCCCCCGCGCGCTGCGCGCGCTCGGCAGGTTGGTTCTGTAGAGCCGAGCCCATGCTCGGCTGCTTTCCGGTCCGCTGGCGCGGAGCCGAGCGTGGGCTCGGCTCTACACCTGAAGGAATTCGTAGCGCGGGGTCAGATCCCTTTCCCGTCGGGAAAGGGATCTGACCCCGATCCGGGGCTCAGTGCCCGCGGACGCGCTTGATGATCTTCGCCGCGTCGGCGGCGCTGGCGCGCACCTTGTCCCACTGGCCGTCGGCGATCCAGTTGCCCGGCACCATCCACGAGCCGCCGATGCAGACCACGTTCTTCTGCTCGAGATACTCGGCGGCGGTGTTTTCGGTGATGCCGCCGGTCGGGCACAGCTTGAGGTCGGCGATCGGGCCTGCCACACCCTTGATCATCGCCAGCCCGCCCACGGCCGTGGCCGGGAACAGCTTGCACACGCGGAAGCCCCGCGCATACAGCGACAGCAGTTCGGTCGGCGTCGCCGCACCCGGCACCACCGGCAGCGGGGCGGCGGCCAGTGCATCGGCCAAGGCTGGCGGCGTACCCGGGGTCACCAGGAAGTCCGCACCCGCATCGATCGACTGCTGCATCTGCTCCACGGTCAGCACCGTACCGGCACCCACCACCACGTCCGGCAGCTCGCGCTTGAGCATTGCCAGCGCTTCCATCGCCACCGGGGTGCGCAGCGTCAGCTCGATTGCCGGCAGGCCACCTTCCAGCAGCGCCGCACTGACCGCACGCGCCTGGTCCAGCGTATGAATCGTCACCACCGGCAGGATGCCCGCCGCATGCAACAGCTCCGCCGCCTTCACCTGATGTTGTTCGATACCCATAGCTCTGCTTCTGCCTTTGCTTCTGCTTTTGAATTTGATTTTCAGTGATCACTTCGCGGCGTTGATGCGCCGGAGAGTGTCAGGAGGGCGCGGTCAGCCCCAGACGGGACCGTGAGCGGCATGGATGCCGCGACCGAGCCCCCATGGATGGGTTTACGGCGTGTCCCGGCTGGGGCTGACCGCGCCCTCAGCCAGAAAACTCACCGCCGCGACAAACCCGCAACGCTCTTCAACCTTCAGGCGTCCTTCGCCTCATGCGGCGCCGCCGCCGCCGCGGCATCGTGCCCCAGCTCGTATTCCGCGTCGTAGTTCCACGGCCCGCCATCGGCAGCCGCCGGCCCGCACGAAATCGAAATCGCGCCCTGGTCGGCCGGGCCCACCACGCGCCGGTTGATCGCGAACAGGTTGCGGCCCAGGTCATGCGCGGCAGGTGCGGTGTTCGCCGCCAGTGCACGCGCTGCCCATTCGGCCGCATCCACCAGCACTTCCAGCGTGCCGGCCTCGCCGTCCAGGCGGATCATGTCGCCCTCGCGGACCTTGGCCAGCGGGCCGCCGCGCGCTGCTTCCGGTGTCACGTGGATCGCCGCCGGAATCTTGCCGGAGGCGCCGGACAGGCGGCCGTCGGTGACCAGCGCCACGCGCCGGCCCTGGTTCTGCAGCAGGCCCAGCAGCGGTGCCAGCGAATGCAGTTCCGGCATGCCGTTGGCGCGCGGGCCCTGGTACCGCACCACCGCCACGAAGTGCTCGGGCAGGAGGCCGCCGGCGTGCAGCTTGTTCAGCACCTGCGGTGCATCGACCACCACCGCCGGTGCTTCGATCGTGCGGTACTGGGGCTTCACCGCCGACAGCTTGATCAGCGACTTGCCCAGGTTGCCGCGCAGCAGGCGCAGGCCGCCATGGTGCTCGAAGGGATGGTCGACGCCACGCACCACCTCGTCATCGGCGCTGCGTTCCAGGCCGGGCAGATAGACCAGCTGGCCGTCGCGCAGCTGCGGCTCGCGCGCATAGTCGGCCATGCCGCCGCGCGCCACGCTGACCAGGTCACCGTGCATCAGGCCAGCCTTGATCAGCTCGCCGAACACGAACGCCGGGCCGCCCGCGGCGGCGAAACGATTCACATCGGCGTCGCCGTTCGGATAGACGCGGGCCAGCAGCGGAACCAGCTGCGACAGTTCGTCGAAGTCGTCCCAGGTCAGCACGATGCCGGCCGCACGCGCCACGGCGATCCAGTGGATGGTGTGGTTGGTCGAACCGCCAGTGGCCATCAGCGCGATGACCGCGTTGATGATCGCGCGCTCGTCGATGATCCGGCCCAGCGGACGGAAGTCGTCGCCCAGTGCGGTGATATCCAGCGCACGTTCGGTCGCTTCGCGGGTCAGTGCATCGCGCAGCGGCGTGCCCGGATTGACGAACGACGCACCCGGCAGCTGCACGCCCATCGCTTCCAGCAGCACCTGGTTGGAATTGGCGGTGCCGTAGAAGGTGCAGGTGCCGGCGCCGTGGTACGACGCGGACTCGGCTTCGAGCAGCTCTTCGCGGGTGGCTTCACCGGCAGCGTAGCGCTCGCGCACTTCGGCCTTCTGCTTGTTCGGGATGCCCGGGGTCATCGGGCCGGCCGGCACGAACACCGCCGGCAGATGGCCGAACGCCAGCGCACCGATCAGCAGGCCGGGTACGATCTTGTCGCACACACCGAGGTAGACGGTGGTATCGAACATGTCGTGGCTGAGTCCGATCGCGGTGGCCTGCGCGATCACATCACGCGAGAACAGCGACAGTTCCATGCCGCCACGGCCCTGGGTGACGCCGTCGCACATCGCCGGCACGCCGCCGGCCACCTGTGCGGTGGCACCCAGCTCGCGGGCGATCTCGCGGATCTGTTCGGGATAGGTCTCGAACGGCTGGTGCGCCGACAGCATGTCGTTGTACGCGGTGATGATGCCGAGGTTCGGCGTCACGCCGCCGCGCAGGCGGCTCTTGTCGGTACCGCCGCAGGCGGCGAATCCGTGGGCGAGGTTGCCGCAGCTCAGGCGGCTGCGGAACGGGCCGTCACGCAGGGAGGCGTCGATCGCGGCCAGGTAGGCGGCGCGCGAGGCGGCGCTGCGACGGATGACGCGCTCAGTGATGGCTTGCAGTTGCGGATGGAGGCTCATTGGCTACCGGCGTTCGAGGTGGCGAGAGGCAAGCGGCGGCGGGGCGCCGCCGCCGACATCAATCAGCCCAGTGGACGCGCAGGCGCGCGCCTTCCAGGTTGATGGCGTTGAGGATCGGATATTGCTGGGCGTCACTGCTGTCCAGCGCCTGGCGCAGTACCTGCAGCTTCTGCTTGCCGCGCAGCAGCAGCAGGCGCTGGCGGCACTGGCGCAGGCCGTGTGGGGTCAGGGTGATGCGCAGCGGCCACTGGTTCGCGCCCGGGCAGCCGGTAGCATCCAGCGCGGCATAGGGCAGGGTGCTTTCCAGTGCGCGGGCGAGGTCCTTGGAGCCCGGGAACAACGAGGCGGTGTGGCCGTCGTTGCCCATGCCCAGTGCCACCAGGCTCGGTGGCTGGCTGTGCTGGGCCTGCAGGTTGGCGGTGTACACGCATTCGGGCAGCGGTTTGCCGATCCGCACCAGCGGATCGAAATGGGCACCTTCGGCGCGCTTCAGCAGGTGCTCGCGCACCAGCCAGGCATTGCTGTCGCGATCCTGCGGAGACAGCCAGCGCTCGTCGGCCAGGCTCACTTCAACCCGGTCCCAGTGCACGTCCAGTTCGGCCAGCGCGCGGTAGACCGGCGCCGGCGTGGTGCCGCCGGACAGCAGGATGCGGGCGCGTCCCACTTCATTGATGTCGTGATTGAGGGCCTGTGCCATCTCGGCGGCCACCGCCTCGATCCAGCCATCGGCATCGCCGTGCTGGATGAACTCGATTCGGTCGTCGTGGAAGCTGGGGTTCATGCGGCAACTCCTGGTGCGTCACGTTCGGCGTCGGCGGCATAGGCGGCGGCACCCAGCAATCCGGCGTGGGGATGCATCACCGCCAATGAGGGCACGCGCGCCATGATCGAGGAGAAGCGTCCCTTGTGTTCGAAGCGCTGGCGGAAACCGGAGTGCTGCAGTGAATCGAGCATCTTCGGGGTAAGTCCGCCGGTCAGGAACACGCCGTCCCAGGCGCCCTGGGTCAGTACCAGATCACCGGCGATGGCGCCGAACACGGCGCAGAACACATCCACGGTGCGCATCGCCTGCGGATCACCGTGCAGGGCGCGGGCGGTCACGTCCACCGGCTGCAGCTGGCCCGGATCGATGCCGGCCATCTCGCATACGGCGCGATGGATGTTGACCAGCCCGGGGCCGCAGATCAGGCGCTCGTTGGAGACGCGGCCGAACTGCTCGGACAGGATTTCCAGGATGCGGATTTCCTCCGGGGTTCCCGGCGGGAAGCTGACATGGCCGCCTTCGGTTTCCAGCGGGTAGCAGCGGCCATGACGCAGGATCAGGCCGCCGACACCCAGACCGGTGCCCGGCCCGATCACCGCGTAGTTGCGCGGCTGGCCCGGCTTGCCCGGGACCCAGGCGGCACCGCCGACCTGGACCACATCATCAGGCTGCAGCAGTGAAATCGCCATCGCCTGTGCGGCGAAATCGTTGATCAGGTGCAGCTCGTCGAACCCGAGCATCGCTGCGGTGCGGCTGCGCGAGATCACCCACGGATGGTTGGTGATGCGTGCTTCGTCACCATCAACGCGACCGGCCACCGCGAACACGCCGCGGCTTGCGGTGGCACCGATCTGTTCGAGATGGTGGCGCGCGGCATCACCCAGCGAAGGGAACTCCGCCACCGCGTACTCGCGGATGCTGTCCTTCTGCAGTGGTGCGTCCTGCGCGGTGTCGGCCAGGGCGAAGCGGGCATTGGTGCCACCGATGTCGGCGACCAGCACCGGCTGCGAGCTGGCACTCATGCCGAGGCTCCGTTGTCCGGCGCGTCCACGCCCTGCGGCAGGAACTCGCCGGCGTTGCTCGGGCCCCACTGGCCAGCGGGGTAGGGCTCCAGCGGCAGCTTGGCGTCCTTCCAGGCGTCGGCGACGCTGTCGATCCAGGCCCACGCTGCGCGCACTTCGTCGTCGCGCACGAACAGCGTGTGGTTGCCGTTGAAGGCATCCAGGAACAGGCGTTCGTAAGCGATGCGCCGGTGCAGGCCGGTCGGCACCGACAGTTCCAGTTCCAGCGGATGCAGTTCCAGTGCACCCCATTCCGGGCCGGCCAGGCTGCTCATCAGGCCCAGTTCGATGTTTTCCTGCGGCTGCAGCTGGAACACCAGGCGGTTCGGTGCGGCCTGCGCGCGCTGCGGGCGCTCGAACAGCCAGTGGGTGACCGGCTTCAGCGTGACCACCACGCGGGTGGTGCGCTCGGGCAGGCGCTTGCCGGTGACCAGGTGGAACGGCACGCCGCTCCAGCGCCAGTTGTCGATGTGCGCGGTGACACCGGCAAAGGTCTCCACATCGCTGCCTTCCGGCGGCTGGTAGGCCTGGGCCGGCTGGCCGTTGATGGTACCGGCGGTGTAGCGGCCACGGATGCTGTCACGCGCGGCGTGCTTCGCATCGAGCGGGCGCAGGGCGCGCAGCACCTTGACCTTCTCGTCGCGGATGCGGTCGGCTTCCAGCGAAGCCGGGGGTTCCATCGCCACCATGCACAGCAGCTGCAGGATGTGGCTCTGCACCATGTCGCGCAGCGCGCCGGATCGCGCGTAGTAGGCGTCGCGGCCGTCCACGCCTTCGCTCTCGGCGACCAGGATGTGCACCGATTCGATGTAGTTGCGGTTCCATACCGCTTCCAGCAGCGTATTGCCGAAGCGCAGCGCGATCAGGTTCTGCACTGCGGCCTTGCCGAGGTAGTGGTCGAGACGGAACACGCGGTCCTCGTCGATCCACTGGCCGATGGTGCTGATGATTTCCTCGGCGCTCTCGCTGTCGCTGCCGATTGGCTTCTCCAGCATCAGCCGTGCCGGCGCGGCGAGGGCGCCGCCCTTGGCCAGGCCTTCGCAGGTGGAGATGTACAGGCCCGGCGGAATGGCCAGGTAGCTGACGCACTTGCGGTGCACCAGGTCGGAGACCGCAGCGGCGACCGAGTCGACGTCGCGCAGGTCCACCGAACGGTAGTCGATGCGGCGCAGCAGGGCACCGATATCGTCCTGCGTGGCCATCGGCATGGCCTGCTGCAGGCGCGGCCGCAGGATGTCATGGAAGGCTTCGGTGTCATGCCCGGACAGGGCCAGTGCGCGGATGCGGAAGTCCTCCGGCAGCAGGCCGTCGCCAAGCAGGCGAAGCAGCGAAGGGAACAGGTAGCGCTGGGCCAGATCACCTGTGGCACCGAACAGGAAGAGGGTGTCGTGCATCGCTCGAGTTTCAGATCCGGGTGACATCGTTGTCAATCGCTTCATGGCTGGGTTCGGGGGACATCCGCGCAACTGCCTGTCCGAGGTTCGTCGGGGGCGTTCTCCGGGCTACCGGAGGATCGTTCCATTCGAAACCACTACCTCGGCGGAACCTTCGTTCAACCGCCGACGCAGATCGGTGCGCACCGATCATCGGATAGTGCCACGTGAAAACGTTTACATGGCAGAATGGGCAACTGTATTCGATTGCAGTGCTCGCCGCCATGCGGCAGGCGCGCAATCATCACTGCCATCGGGAGGGCCGAGGCAGTCCCAAAAGACAGCCCGGCTTCGGGCGGACCGGATAGGTGATATGGCAAAAGTGCAGTTGCAGGGTGTGCGCAAGGTCTATGACAACGGCCAGGTCGCGGTGAAGGACGCCAGCTTCGAGGTCGCCGATGGCGAGCTGATGGTGCTGGTCGGACCGTCCGGCTGTGGCAAGTCGACCCTGTTGCGGATGGTGGCTGGCCTGGAGGAAATCAGCGGCGGCACGCTGACCATCGGTGATCGTGTGGTCAACGACGTGGCGCCGAAGGATCGCGACATCGCGATGGTGTTCCAGAGCTACGCGCTGTACCCGCACATGACCGTGGCCGAGAACCTGGCCTTCGGGTTGAAGCTGCGTGGGCATGACAAGGCGACCATCGACAAGCGCATCGCCGAAGCGGCGCAGACGCTGGGCCTGACCGAGATGATGGACAAGCTGCCCAAGGCGATGTCCGGTGGCCAGCGCCAGCGTGTTGCGCTGGGTCGTGCGCTGGTGCGCGAGCCGGCGGTGTTCCTGCTCGACGAGCCGCTGTCCAACCTGGATGCCAAGCTGCGCCACAGCGTGCGCACCGAAATCGCGCAGCTGCACCGCAAGCTGGGCACCACCATGATCTACGTGACGCACGACCAGGTCGAAGCGATGACCCTGGGCCAGCGCATCGTGGTGCTGAAGGACGGTGTCATCCAGCAGATCGATACGCCGATGGCGCTGTACGACCGCCCGGCCAACCTGTTCGTGGCCGGTTTCCTCGGCAGCCCGGCGATGAACGTGCTGCGTGGCACGCTGCAGGGCGATGCCGGCGGCGTGACCGTGGTCGACGGCGAATGGCGTGCACCGCTGGGCCAGGCCACGATCGATCCGGCATGGCTGCAGAAGCCGATCGCGGTGGGCGTGCGGCCGGAGCACCTGCAGCCGGCGGCTGCTGATGATGCACACGCGTTCACCGCGCGCATTGAGGGCATCGAGCCGGTCGGCAACGAGATCTTCGTCAACCTCAGCAGTGGCCAGCATGCGCTGACCATGCGCGTGGCGCCGCAGGCGCTGCCAGCGGTAGGCGAGGAGATCCGCGTGGCGATCCACCCGCAGGGCCTGCATTTCTTCAACGCCGAGAGCGGCGAGCGCCTCTGATTCTGTAGAGCCGAGCCCACGCTCGGCTGCATTTCAGGGAGAAGCCGAGCATGGGCTCGGCTCTACAGAAGGTGGGTTCAGCAGATCCACGCCATGCGTGGATGAGAGCCCTTCAGGCTCAGCGTGCCAAGCCATCCAGGAGTGGCACGCGCTGCGCGATGGCATCGCCCACCTGCAGGTCGGCGTCGCTGGCCTCCAGCGGCAGCACCGCCAGTGCCAGGTCGCCGGCCACGCTGGCGATCGTGCCCAGTGCCGCGCCGTCCTGCTGCACGCCATCGCCGGCCTGCGCCGGTGCAGCGGTGTGCAGCAGCTGCACCGCGCGCTTGGCCTTGCCGAGGAAGTGGGTGCGGGCGACGATCTCCTGGCCCGGATAGCAGCCCTTCTTCACGCTGTAGCCGTTCAGGCGGTCCAGGCCCAGCTGCTGCGGGGTCCACACTTCGCGCTGGCTTTCTTCCAGCCGCGGCAGGCCGTAGCGCAGGTCGGCCTGGCGCCAGGCCAGGGCGAAAGCGGCTTGATCGGCTTCACCGGTGGGGGCAAAGGCATCGGCATTGCCAAGCCGCAGGCTGCGCGGCAGGGCATCGCTGCCCAGATCCAGTTCCCAGCCGTCACCTGCGGTGTGCGCGATCGCAGCGCCGCTGGCGGCCTCGGGCGCGGTGAAGGCCCCGGCCACCGCCAGATCGTCGCGCAGCAATACCTTCACCTTGCGACGGAACACGAAGCGCTGCAGTTGCGACGCAATCGCATCGGCGTCGCCGTCAGCCAGCACCAGCATCACATGGTCGTCGGCCAGCCGAAGCAGCTGGAACACCGCCAGAGTGCGGCCCTTGGCGCTCAGCCAGGCACTCCACTGCCAGTGCAGCAGGGGCAGGGCAGTGACATCGCTGCTGAACTGGGCGTGGGCAAAGGCAGCCGCATCCGGGCCTTGCAGGCTCAGCAGCTGGTGGCCGGGCAGGCGCGGATATCCAACGAAAGCAGGGGGCAGGTTGTCAGGCACGTGAACGAGGTCTAAAATTTGTGCGTTGCGAGACCGAACATGATAGGCCAAACAACCCCCACTCCCGACGACGAATCTGAAGCCCCGCTGGTCCCCGCGGCACCCGTGCCCGTGGAACATGAGAAGGCAGAGGAATTCGGCGGCCGCGGCGGACTTGATCCGGTGCGGTACGGCGATTGGGAGAAAAACGGACGCTGCATCGATTTCTGATCAGCATTGAGCCAACGCGGCCGCGTGCCGCCCAGCCGAGACAACGAGCCCAGCGAATGGCGACCAGACAACGCCCACTTTCCCCGCACCTTCAGGTGTATCGCTGGCAGATTCAGATGGCCACCTCGATCCTGCATCGAGCCACTGGCGTCTTTCTGTCTGTTGGTGCCCTCATCATCGCCGCCGGCCTGCTGGCCCTGATGATGGGGCCCGAGTCCTGGAACTGCTTCACCGGCCATGCCGGGGCCTGGTATGGCCGCGTGTTCCTGTTCGCGTGGACATGGTCGTTCGCCTATCACCTGTGCAATGGCATCCGCCATGTGGTGCAGGACTTCGCCATCGGCTTCAGCATCCCCGCCTTCATCCGCAGCAGCTGGCTGTCGGTCATCGGCAGCCTGGTGATCACCCTGCTGGTGTGGGCCTATGTGATGTTCGGAGGTGCTGCGTGAGCAAGTTCCGTACCCCGTTGAAGAGCGTGCGCGGCCTTGGTTCGGCCAAGACCGGCACCGAGCACTTCGTGCACCAGCGCCTGACCGCCGCCGCCCTGGTGGCGCTGGGCATCTGGTTCCTGGTCTTCGTGCTGGGCCTGCTGGGCTCGGACTATGCGACCGCCGCCGCCGCCGTGGCCAAGCCGTGGAATGCAGTGCCGCTGATCGGCCTGCTGATCGCCATGTTCTGGCACGCGCAGCTCGGCATGCAGGTCGTGCTGGAAGACTACATCCACGAATCGCTGCTGGCCCTGGTGCTGCAGACCGCGGTGAAGTTCGTCGCCGTGCTCGGCATGATCGTCAGTGTGTTTGCGGTGGGCCGCATCGCCCTCGGCGTTGCCTGAGCCCAGGCACCAACACAGGAATCCAGATTAGATGTCCGCTTACAAGATCACCGAACACAAGTACGACATGGTCGTGGTCGGCGCCGGCGGTGCCGGCCTGCGCGCCACGTTCGGCCTGGCCGCCAAGGGCCTGCAGACCGTGTGCCTGACCAAGGTCTTCCCGACCCGTTCGCACACCGTTGCCGCCCAGGGCGGTATCTCGGCCGCACTCGCCAACATGGGCGAGGACGACTGGCGCTACCACTTCTTCGACACCATCAAGGGTTCGGACTGGCTGGGCGACCAGGACGCCATCGAGTACATGTGCCGTGAGGCCATCCCGGCCATCATCGAGCTTGAACACTACGGCGTACCGTTCTCGCGTACCGCCGAAGGCAAGATCTACCAGCGCCCGTTCGGTGGCATGACCACCAAGTACGGCGAAGGCCCGGCGGCGCAGCGTACCTGCGCGGCGGCCGACCGTACCGGCCACGCGATGCTGCACACCCTGTACCAGCAGTCGCTGAAGCACGATGCGCGCTTCATGATCGAGTACTTCGCACTCGACCTGATCTTCGACGATGAGGGCGCCTGCCGCGGCGTGCTGGCCCTGGACATGTCCGATGGCACCCTGCACCTGTTCCGCGCCCAGGGCGTGGTGCTGGCCACCGGTGGTTACGGCCGTGCCTACTTCAGCGCCACCTCGGCGCACACCTGCACCGGCGACGGTGGCGGCCTGGCCATGCGTGCCGGTATCGCCATGCAGGACATGGAGTTCGTGCAGTTCCACCCGACCGGCATCTACGGCGCCGGCTGCCTGATCACCGAGGGTGTCCGCGGTGAAGGTGGCATCCTGCGCAACAGCAGCGGCGAGCGCTTCATGGAGCGCTATGCACCGCACTACAAGGATCTGGCCTCGCGCGACGTGGTCAGCCGTTCGATGACCATCGAGATCCGCGAAGGCCGCGGCGTTGGCGAGCACAAGGATCACATCCTGCTCGACCTGACCCACCTCGGCCCGGGCGTGATCGACGAGAAGCTGCCGGGCATCGCTGAAAGCGCCCGCATCTTCGCCGGCGTCGACGTGCACAAGCAGCCGATCCCGGTCATCCCGACCGTGCACTACAACATGGGCGGCATCCCGACCAACTACCACGGTGAAGTGGTGCAGAAGGTCGGCGACAACGACAATGCCGTGGTGCCGGGCCTGTACGCCATCGGCGAAGCGGCCTGCGTGTCCGTGCACGGTGCCAACCGCCTGGGCTCGAACTCGCTGCTGGATCTGGTGGTGTTCGGTCGTGCAGTGGCCAACCGTTGCGCCGAGACCATCAAGCCGGGCGCATCGCACAAGCCGCTGCCGGCCGATGCCTGCGACAAGGCGCTGGGCCTGCTGGACAAGCTGCGCCACGCCAACGGTGATACCCCGACCTCGGTCATCCGCGATCGCATGCAGCGCACCATGCAGGCCGACGCGGCGGTCTTCCGCACCAGCCAGACGTTGAAGGAAGGCTGCGAGAAGATGGACAAGATCTTCGACTCGTTCCAGGACGTGAAGGTCTCCGACCGTTCGCTGGTGTGGAACTCGGACCTGATCGAAACCTACGAGCTGAACAACCTGCTGCTCAACGCGGTGGCGACGATCAACTCGGCCGAACAGCGCAAGGAAAGCCGCGGCGCGCATGCGCACGAGGACTTCCCGGACCGCGACGACGTCAACTGGCAGAAGCACACCCTGGTCAGCGTCGACGAGAAGGGCAAGTGCAGCTTCGACTACCGTCCGGTGCACATGTACACGTTGACCGACGACGTGTCCGTGGTGCCGCCGAAGCCGCGCGTGTACTGATCCGACCCCGCCTACCATGCAATCCGCGCCCAAGGGCGCGGGCCGCCTGAGCCAACGAGAGCAGCCATGGCCGAGTTTTCACTCCCCAAGAATTCCAAGATCACGAAGGGCAAGCACTTCCCCGTCAAGAACGGCGGCAAGAACGTGCGCTCCTTCAAGATCTACCGCTGGAGTCCGGACGACGACAGCAACCCGCGCACCGATACCTATGAAGTCGATCTGGACGCCTGTGGCCCGATGGTCCTGGACGCCCTGATCAAGATCAAGAACGAGATCGACCCGACCCTGACCTTCCGCCGCTCGTGCCGCGAAGGCATCTGCGGTTCGTGCGCGATGAACATCGACGGCACCAATACCCTGGCCTGCACCCGAGCCATCTCGGACTGCGGCAAGAAGGAAGTGCCGATCTACCCGCTGCCGCACATGAACGTGGTCAAGGATCTGGTTCCGGACCTGACCCACTTCTACGCGCAGTACGCGTCGATCAAGCCGTGGATCCGTACCCAGACCCCGGCACCGCCGGACCGTGAGCGCCTGCAGTCGCCGGAAGACCGCAAGAAGCTGGACGGCCTGTATGAGTGCATCCTGTGCGCCTGCTGCTCGACCAGCTGCCCGAGCTACTGGTGGAACGGCGAGCGTTACCTGGGCCCGGCGATCCTGCTGCAGGCCTACCGCTGGATCATCGACTCGCGCGATGAGGACACCGGTGCGCGCCTGGACGATCTGGAAGATCCGTTCAAGCTGTACCGCTGCCACACCATCATGAACTGCGCCCGGACCTGCCCGAAGGGCCTGAACCCGGCGCTGGCGATTGCCGAGATCAAGAAGCTGATGATGGAACGCCGCGCCTGATACGGCGCAGGGTAGTTGCATGACCCCAGCAGAGCCACGCCATGCGTGGCTTTGCTGTATCTGGAGAAACACAATGGAAGAAGACGTTCTGCTGAAGAAGCTGCGCTGGCGCTGCCGCCGCGGCATGCGCGAACTGGACCAGCTGTTCGGCCGCTACCTTGACCGTGAGTGGAGCACTGCACCGACCGAAGAGCGCGAGGTTTTCCTGTTCCTGCTCGATTGCGAGGACGATAAGTTGTGGCGCTGGTTCATGGGCTATGAGGCCTGCCCGCATGCGCACGCAATCCCCCTCATGCAGAAGATCCTCGCCCTCAAGCCTTGAGTGGCGCCCCTCGCGGCTGCAGGCCGCCGCCCAGTTGGCGGTGCTGCTGGCCGCCCCCTGGCTGCTGCGCGCATCGGATCTGCCGCCACGGCTGCTGATGCCGGCGGTGTTGCTGGCCTGGGGCATCGGGTTGACCGCACTGGCCTGGCGCCAGCGCAGGCCACGCGTGCAGGTGCTGCTGCCCCCGCTTCCCGAACCACTGCAGGTGGCCGGGCAGGAGATCGATGTGCCGCAGCTGGTGGTGCGCGGGCCGTGGCTGTTGTTGCTCTGGCGTGAGGATCGGCACCGTCGGCGCCTGCTGTTCTGGCCTGATGTGCTCGATTCGGGCCAGCGACGTGAACTGCGACTGGCCGTGGCCGCACGCGGCGTTTCCCGTCGGCCCCGGTCGATGGCACCATAAGCTGAATCGACCGGCGTGCCTGCATGTTCAAACCCATTCCCGTGGCCATTGGCCTGCGCTACCTGCGCGCCAAGCGCCGCAACGGCTTCATCTCCTTCATCTCGATGGCATCGATCCTGGGCATCGCGCTCGGCGTTACGGTGTTGATCACCACCCTGGCGGTGATGAGCGGCTTCCAGAAGGAAATCCGCAGCCGCCTGCTGCAGATGACCGCGCACACCACCATCAGCCGTGACGGCGAGCCGATGCCGGACTGGATGCGTGTGGTCGACATCGCCCGCAAGGACCCGCGCGTGGCCGGTGCCGCGCCATACATCGAGATCCAGTCGATGATCAGCGGCCCGCGCGTGCAGGGGGCGATCATCCAGGGCATCGATCCGGCGCTGGAGCCGAACGTCTCGGTGATCGACAAGAAGGTCACCAAGGGCAGCTATGACAGCCTCAAGCCGGGCAGCTTCAACCTGCTGCTGGGCAAGGAACTGGCGATCTGGCTCGGCGTGGACGTTGGCGACCAGGTGCTGGTGACATTTGCCGAAGTGCAGGGTACGCCTGCCGGCGCGGTGCCACGAATGAAACGCTTCACCGTCAGCGGCATCTTCGAGGCCGGCTACAACGAGGTCGATCGTGGCGTCGGCTTTGCCAACATGCAGGACCTGGAGCGCGTGCTGCGCAGCGATGGTGCCACCGGCGTGCGGCTGAAACTGCACGACATGGACCGCTCGCTGGAAGTGGGCGTGGATCTGGCGCAGAACCTCGGTGGTGCCTACCGGGTGAGTGACTGGACCCAGCAGAACGCCAACCTCTACCACTCGCTGCGCATGGAGAAGGTGGTGATGGGTATCCTGCTGTCGCTGATCATCGCCATGGGCGCCTTCAACCTGGTGTCCTCGCAGGTGATGCTGGTGACCGACAAGCAGGCCGACATCGCCATCCTGCGCACCCTCGGCCTGACCCCGGGAGGCGTGATGCAGGTGTTCATGGTGCAGGGCTCGCTGATCGGCATTTTCGGCACGCTGGCCGGCCTGATCGGTGGCATCACCCTGACCCTCAACCTGGAACGCATCCTCGGCGCCATCGAGAGCGTGTTCAACGTGAAGCTGCTGCCGGAAGACGTGTACTACATCACCGGCCTGCCGACCGACATGCAGACCGGCGACGTGGTGGCGATCACCGTGGTCGCGCTGCTGATGAGCTTCCTGGCCACCCTGTACCCCGCCTGGCGGGCAGCACGCACCCAGCCGGCGGAGGCCCTGCGTTATGAATAAGGTCTTCAACCGTGGCGATGAAGTGATCCGCGCCGAAGCACTGGGCAAGACCTACGCCGAAGGGCGCATGCAGACCCCGGTGTTCGATGGCCTGGACCTGACCGTCACCGCCGGCGAGACGGTGGCGATCATCGGTGCCTCCGGCGCCGGCAAGAGCACGCTGCTGCACCTGCTGGGCGGGTTGGATATTCCGACCGCTGGCGAGGTTTATGTGACCGGCCAGCGCATGTCGGCGCTGTCGGACACCGCGCGTGGCCTGCTGCGCAACCAGGCGCTGGGCTTCGTCTACCAGTTCCATCACCTGCTGCCGGAGTTCACGGCGCTGGAAAACGTGATGATGCCGGTGCTGCTGGCCGGCACCGCCGTGGCCGAGGCGAGCAGCCGGGCCACCACGCTGCTGGAGGCGGTCGGCCTTGGCCATCGCCTGGACCACAAGCCGGGTGAGCTGTCTGGCGGTGAGCGCCAACGGGCCGCCGTGGCACGTGCGCTGGTCAATCATCCGGCCTGCGTGCTCGGCGACGAGCCGACCGGCAACCTGGATGACCGCACTGCTGGCACCGTGTTCGAGCTGATGCTGGAACTCAATCGCGCGCGCCACACCAGCCTGGTGCTGGTCACCCACGACCGCAGCCTGGCGCGGCGCCTGGACCGGGTGCTGGAGCTGCGCGAAGGGCGCCTGCACGCACTGGCCCACGCCGACGTCTGAGCCGCCGGACGGGCGCCAACCCAGGTTGGCGACTACCCGGATCCGGAGCCTCGAACCCGCCTCGGCGGATGCCGGCCTGGTCGGCTGCGGGAGCCGCCGACCGGTGGCTGAATGGGGCCTCCGGTCATCGCGCCGGCGTTGCCAGGCCAGGCGCATGATGGCGGCAGTTCCCCGAGGAGATCGCCATGAAGACCCCGATTCTGATCGCCGGACTCTGCCTGGCGCTGGCCGCCTGCGCCACCACCGGCCGGCTCAGCAGTACCGAGAAACTGGATCTGTACCGTGCCCACGCCGGCGCGCCGCAGAACGACATGCAGTTCTTCGGCAGCCTCAATGGCTGGACCGAACTGGGTGACAGTGCGCTGGCGGTCTGGACCCGACCGAGCGAGGCTTACCTGCTGGAGCTGAGCGGCCCGTGTCCGGACCTGTCCTACGCCACAGCCATCGGCTTGACCAGCAGCATGGGCCGGGTGTCGTCGCGTTTCGACAAGGTGCTGGTACGCGACCCGACCGGAGGCCCGCGCATGCCGTGCTTCATCAACAGCATCCGCAAACTGGATGTGAAGGCACTGCGTACCTCCGAGCAGGAGCTGCGCCAGGCGCAGGTGCAGGAGCGCGAGGAAGCCACCGCGCCCGCGAAATGATCAAAAAGGGGACGGAGGGGATTAAGTCGTTTTTAGGCCATTTGGGCAAAAACGACTTAATCCCCTCCGTCCCCTTTTTCGGTGTCAGGCTTCCGGGGTGAAGCCGGCGGGCTTTTCCGCGTCCTTCTCGAACAGGAACTTGACCAGTTCGCCTTCAAGGAAGGCGCGGTGTTCCGGGTTGCGCGGCGACAGGCGGTTTTCGTTGATCAGCATGGTCTGGTGTGCGAGCCACGCGGCCCAGGCCTGCTTGCCGATGTTGTTGAAGATGCGCTGGCCCAGTTCGCCGGGATAGGGCACGAAGTCCAGGCCCTCGGCATCGCGTTGTTCGTACTGGCAGAAGACGGTTCGGGACATGGCACTCACTCGTGGTTGCGGGGTTTCTTGGAATTTCGTTTCGGCGTTCTGATCGTGGCGCCGTCGAACAGCTTGCGGATGGGTGCCGGCAGGCCCAGTGCGGGCAGCTCGTCGGTGGCGACCCAGCGCAGCGTGGGTTCCTCCACCCGCAGGCCGTGTACCTGCCGCGACAGTACCTGCAGATGCAGCTTGTAGTGGCTGAAGGTGTGCTGCAGCACTGGCAGCTCCTCGGCGTCTTCCAGCGAACCTTCCACGTGCGCGTCGAACCAGTCCTGCAGCACGCTGCCGGCGTCGGCCTGCGGCAGCGTCCACAACTGCGCCCAGATGCCGGTGTCCGGCCGCTTCTGCAGCAGCACGCGCTGCTGGGCGTCGCGCAGCAGCAGGGCGACCGCCTCGCGTTCGGGCAGTGACTTGCCCGGCTTGGGTGTCGGCAGCTCTGCGGTACGACCTTCGCGGCGCGCCACGCAGTCGTCCTGCAGCGGGCAGATCACGCAGGCCGGCTTGGCGCGGCTGCACACGGTGGCGCCCAGGTCCATCTGCGCCTGGGTGTAATCGGCCATGCGTCCGGCTGGTACCTGCGTCACGTGCGCCTCGGCGATCGCCCACAGCTGCTTCTCCATGACCGGCAGGCCAGGAAAGCCGTCGATGCCGTGGTAGCGGCTGAGCACGCGCTTGACGTTGCCATCGAGGATCGCGAACGGATCGTTCCAGGCCTGGCTGAGGATCGCACCGGCGGTGCTGCGGCCGATGCCGGGCAGGGCATGCAATGCATCGAAATCACGCGGCAGATCGCCGTCGTGCAGTTCCACGCAGCGCTTTGCGGCGGCATGCAGGTTGCGCGCGCGGGCGTAGTAGCCGAGCCCGGCCCACTGCGCCATCACCGCGTCATTGCTGGCGGCGGCGAGGTCGGGCAGGGTCGGGAAGTGCTGCAGGAACCGCTGGAAGTACGGGATGACCGTGGCCACCTGGGTCTGCTGCAGCATGATTTCCGACAACCAGACCCGGTAGGGGCTGCGCGGGTGCTGCCAGGGCAGGTCGTGGCGGCCGTGGTCGTCGAACCAGTGCAGCAGGCGGGCGACGAAACCGGCCTGTTCTGCAGTCTCGGCGCTGGCGTGCGGCTGGCGGGGCATTGGATTTCCAGAGAGGCCGCCACTCTTGGGGTGGCTCTACCGGGCTGCAGTAGAGCCACGCCATGCGTGGCTGCGCGGTGTATCAGGCGCCCAGCGCTTCGGGCAGCAGGGCGTCGACGAAGGCTTCCGGGTCGAACACGCGCAGGTCTTCCGGGCGCTCGCCGATGCCGGCGAAGCGGATCGGAATGCCGAACTCGCGGGCCAATGCGAACACCACGCCACCCTTGGCGGTTCCGTCCAGCTTGGTCACCACCAGGCCGGTCACGTTCACTGCGGCATTGAACTGGCGCAGCTGCGACAGCGCGTTCTGGCCGGTGGTGCCGTCGATCACCATCAGCACTTCGTGCGGTGCGGTGGGGTCGATCTTGCCGAGCACGCGGCGGATCTTGCCCAGCTCGTTCATCAGGCCGGACTGGGTGTGCAGGCGGCCGGCGGTATCGGCGATCAGCACTGAAGTGCCGCGGGCCTTGCCTGCCTGCAGCGCGTCGAACGCTACCGAAGCGGCGTCAGCGTTCTGCCCCTGCGCGACCACGGCCACGCCGTTGCGCTCGCCCCAGGCCTGCAGCTGAGCCACGGCGGCGGCGCGGAAGGTATCACCGGCCGCCAGCATCAGGCTGTGGCCGTCATCCTTGAAGCGCTTGGCCAGCTTGCCGATGGTGGTGGTCTTGCCGACGCCGTTGACGCCGACGGTCAGTACCACGAAGGGCTTGGCATTGCGGTCGATCACCAGCGGCTTGGCCACCGGCTGCAGGATCGCGATCAGCTCGGCGCGCAGAGCGGCCAGCAGCGCGTTGGCGTCGGCGAACTCGCGCGACTTCATGCGCTTGCGCAGGCCCTCGACCAGATCGGTGGTGGCACCCACGCCGACGTCGGCGGTGATCAGTGCGGTTTCCAGCTCGTCCAGCAGGTCGTCGTCGAGCTTGGGATTGCGCGAGAACAGGCCGCCGAAGCTGCGCGCGATGACGCTGTTGCGCAGGCGTTCGCGCCAGCCCGGCTTGCCGGCAGGAGCCGCAACGGCGTCGACCGAGGCGGCGGCAGGCAGGTCGTCGCTGACCGTGGGCGGTGCAGGCGTGGGCTCCGGCAGCGGCGCAGGCACCGGTTCGATGGCCGGGGCCGCAACCGGGGCGACGTCGATCCGGGGCGCCGGCTGCGCGGCGCTCGGGGCGGGGACGACCGGAGCAGGAACGACGGGAGCAGGAATGACCGGAGCCGGAACCACAGGGGCCGGCTCGATGGCGGTGGAGGTGACCGCCGCGGGAGGCGGTTCTACCTCTACCGGTGCAGGCGCGGCTGGCGGCGCAGGTTCCTTGTCCTCGACAGGCGCGGCCGACGGGAACGCCGCCGCCAGCTCTTCAGCCGAGTAGTGCTGGGTCTTGGGTGCCTCCGCTGCGGGGGCATCCTGGGGCTTCTTGCGGCGGAAAAAACTGAGCATTGGCAAAAGGCGCTGAAATCAGAGGGATATGCTACCACTCGGGCCTGTCGGGCCGACGTGGACTCAAGGTCGCGGTCCGCCGGCCGTTAACCGGTCCGGAGGGCTGCGTCGTGCGGCCCGGAGACCGCCATGAACAACGTGATGGGAATCGCCCTCGGCGGTATGCGTGCGGCCCAGCAGGGCGTGCAGGTGGCCGCGCACAACGTGGCCAATCTGGCGACCCCCGATGCCCAGCGCCTGCAGGTGCAGCGCGGTACCGCGGAACAGGGTGGGGTGCGGGCCGCGGTGGTTCCTGCCGATGCCGATCCTGCTGCGCCATTGGGGGACCTGCTGGCGGCGAAAGCCGAGGTGGTGGCCTTCGCTGCCAATGCCACGGTCATCCGCCGCCAGGACCAGATGCTGGGCTCACTGCTGGACCGCCAGGCCTGAGCAGCCCGCTTTGGCCGGCGCCAACCTTGACCCGGCTGCCGTGCGGGCGCCAACCAAGGTTGGCGGCTACCCGATCGTGGGGCCCCCACCAGGGGGGCCATCTGCCAGGGCATCGCCGGGCAACGCCCGGCGACCACCCGTCGATCAGGCCGACAGCTCCAGCAGCAGCTTGTTCAGGCGGGCCACGTAGGCGCCGGGGTCCTTCAGGCTGTCTCCGGCGGCCAGTGCGGCCTGGTCGAACAGCACCCGGCCCAGATCGTCGAAACGTGCGCCGTCGGCTTCGGCATCGAGCTTGGCGATCAGCGGGTGGCCCGGATTGATTTCCAGCACCGGCTTGCTGTCCGGCACCTTCTGCCCGCTGGCTTCCAGGATCTGGCGCATCTGCAGGCCCAGGTCCTGTTCGCCGATGGCCAGCACCGCCGGCGAATCGGTCAGGCGATGCGAGACGCGCACTTCGGCCACGTCATCGCCCAGCACCGTCTTCAGGCGCTCGACCAGGCCGTGCTTGTCCTTCGCTGCCGCTTCCTGCTCCTGCTTGTCGGCCTCGCTTTCCAGCGCGCCCAGGTCGAGGTCGCCGCGGGCGATGTCGACGAAGCCCTTGCCGTCGAAATCGGTCAGGTAGCCCATCAGCCACTCGTCGATGCGGTCGGTCAGCAGCAGCACTTCCACGCCCTTCTTGCGGAACACCTCCAGGTGCGGGCTGTTGCGCACCTGGCTGTAGCTCTCGCCGGTCAGGTAATAGATCTTGTCCTGGCCTTCGGTCATGCGGCCGAGGTAATCGGCCAGCGACACACTCTGTGCATCGCCGTCGCCGCGGGTGGAGGCGAAGCGCAGCAGGCCGGCCACCTTCTCGCGGTTGTTGTAGTCCTCGGCCGGGCCCTCCTTCAGCACCTGGCCGAATTCCTTCCAGAAGGTGGCGTACTGTTCGGGCTTGTCGGCGGCGAGCTTGTCCAGCATGTCCAGCGAGCGCTTGGTCAGCGCCGCCTTCATCGAATCGATGACCGGGCCGGACTGCAGGATCTCGCGCGAGACGTTCAGCGACAGGTCGTTGGAATCGACCACGCCCTTGATGAAGCGCAGGTACAGCGGCAGGAACTGCTCGGCCTGGTCCATCACGAACACGCGCTGCACGTACAGCTTCAGGCCCTTGGGTGCATCGCGGTGGTACAGGTCGAACGGCGCACGGCCCGGTACGTACAGCAGCGAGGTGTACTCGAGCTTGCCTTCGACCTTGTTGTGGCTCCATGCGAGCGGATCGCTGTGGTCGTGCGCTACGTGCTTGTAGAACTCGGTGTACTCGGCGTCGCTGATCTCGGTGCGCGGGCGGGTCCACAGCGCGCTGGCGCGGTTGACGGTCTCCCACTCGCCGGCGGCGCCTTCTTCGCCTTCCTTCGGCATCTGGATCGGCAGGCCGATGTGGTCCGAGTACTTCTTGAGGATGCTGCGCAGGCGCCAGCCATCGGCGAAGTCGTGCTCGCCGTCCTTCAGGTGCAGCACGATGCGGGTACCGCGTTCGGCCTTGTCGACGGTGGCGACGTCGAAGTCACCTTCGCCACGCGAGGTCCAGCGCACGCCTTCGCCTGCGGCCAGGCCGGCGCGGCGTGAAGTCACTTCCACTTCGTCGGCGACGATGAAGGCGCTGTAGAAGCCGACGCCGAACTGGCCGATCAGCTGCGAGTCCTTCTTCTGGTCGCCGGACAGCTGGCGCAGGAAATCGCCGGTGCCGGACTTGGCGATGGTGCCCAGGTGGGTGATGGCGTCGGCGCGGCTCATGCCGATGCCGTTGTCTTCGATGGTGATGGTATGGGCGGCGGGGTCGAAGCTGACGCGCACGCGCAGCTCGCTGTCGCCTTCCAGCAGGGCCGGCTGGGTCAGGGCCTCGAAGCGCAGCTTGTCAGCGGCATCGGCGGCGTTGGAGACCAGCTCGCGCAGGAAGATTTCCTTGTTGGAGTACAGCGAGTGGATCATCAGCTGCAGCAGCTGCTTGACTTCGGTCTGGAAGCCAAGGGTTTCGGTCTGGGTGGTCTCGGTCATCGATAAGGCTCCGTGTGCAATGCCGCGCCAGCGCGTGCGGCCTTGCCAAGGGGTATGGCTGATTGTCCCGAAATCAAGGGGTTGTTCTGGCAGGGCTGCGCCCTGCACCCGCCGAGGCCAGAGCAACAGCAACAGCCGGCTCTTGGCTGTCTGTCTGTTGGTTGGGCGGGGTGGTGTGGGTTGGCAGGACACGCCGTAAACCCCGCTCCGCGGTCCGGCACAGCCGCCAGCGGCTGGGCCGGACCGCGGAGCGGGGTTCACGGCGTCCCCCACAACCTGACCCACCCCGCCAACCCCCTGGGAACCAGCTTTTGAAGTTGCTTCGGTCGTTGCCGTGGCTTCGACGGGTGCCGGGCAAAGCCCGGCCGAACTACAATCCCCTTCATGCTGAAATTCTCGAATACCTCCCGCCGGGAGCGCCGATGAGCGGCCGTGGGGGCAATGACGGCCAGGTCCGCATCATCGGCGGGCGCTGGCGCAATACCCGCCTGCCGGTGCCGACCCTGCCGGGGCTGCGGCCCAGCAGCGACCGCGTGCGCGAGACCCTGTTCAACTGGTTGATGCCCAGACTGGGCGGTGCGCGGGTGCTGGACCTGTTCGCCGGCAGTGGCGCGCTGGGCCTGGAGGCCGTATCGCGCGGTGCCGCCCACGCCACCCTGGTCGAGCGCGATGCGCAGCTGGGGCGCAACCTGGGCGCCGCCGTGGCCAAACTGCAGGCCGCCGATCAGATCATGGTCGTGCAGGCGGATGCCCTGCGCTGGCTGCAGGGCGCGCCCGCGCAGCAGGCCGATCTGGTGTTCATCGACCCGCCGTTTGCCGATGGCCTGTGGCAGGACGTGCTGGCCCAGCTGCCGCGGCATCTGGCCGCCGATGCCTGGCTGTACCTGGAATCGCCGGCCGGCCACGTCCCGGTGCTGCCGCCGGAATGGCTGCTGCACCGCGGGGGCGGCACCCGCGAGGTGCGCTTTGCCCTGTACCGCCGTGCCACTGCTACACTTTGACCTCATCTGAACATCTGCATCCGCCCATGACCGTGGCCAACCGCCGCATTGCCGTCTACCCCGGCACGTTCGACCCGATCACCAACGGTCATATCGACCTTGTGAGCCGGGCCGCGCCGCTGTTCGAAAAGGTCGTGGTCGGCGTGGCGCAGAGCCCGTCGAAGGGCCCGGCGCTGCCGCTGGAACAGCGTGTGCAGCTGGCTCGTGGCGCCCTGGCCCACCACGGCAATGTCGAAGTCATCGGCTTCGATACCCTGCTGGCCCATTTCGTACGTTCGGTCCAGGGCGGGGTGCTGCTGCGCGGCCTGCGCGCGGTGTCCGATTTCGAGTACGAATTCCAGATGGCCAGCATGAACCGCCACCTGATCCCCGAGGTCGAGACCCTGTTCCTGACCCCGGCCGAGCAGCACAGCTTCATTTCGTCCTCGCTGGTCCGCGAGATCGCGCGCCTGGGCGGCGACGTGTCCGGTTTCGTGCCGGCCGCGGTGCTCGAAGCCCTGCGCAAGGTCCGCGAAGCGAAGTCGGCACAGTCGTAAGCCCCGCTGTACCCGCACCCCATTACGTACAACACCACGCACCATTCCGGGAGGAAACCCATGAACACCACCATGCGCGCGATGCTGATCGCTTCGTTGGCTCTGGCCTTCACCGCCTGCAAGAAGGAAGAGGCCGCTCCGGTCGATGAGGCCAAGCAGGCCCTGGTCGCTCCGTCCAAGGACGACGATGCAGGCTGGAAGAAGTACCTGCAGGAAGTGGCGATCCAGAACATGGGCAACATCACCAACAGCCCGTTCCTGTACTACCTCTCGCCGGAATCGGACCCGGACTTCCAGGCCAAGTACGAGCGCCAGACCGAGAGCGCGACCCAGGCCGTGGCCCGTGGCGTGCAGCCGGGCAACATGCTGGCCTTCGGTTCGTCGGCCTCGGGCAAGATGGCTGACATGATCCAGGCCGTGTTCAAGGACGTGTCGCCGGATTCGATGAAGGGCGTGCGCGTCGTCTTCATCGGTCAGTCGGCCGACAACGCCCGTGTGCAGGCTGCGATCCAGCCGACCGGTGCCGAGTACATTTTCGTCGAAGCCAAGTAATACCGAGCCATGGCGGCCGTGCTCCGGCATGGCCCGGACGGCGCCCCGCAAGGGCGCCGCTGATGACCTGACCGGCCCGCGCGCCCGCGCTGGCCGGTCCTTGTCCCAAGGCGCGGGCGAGGAGTATCGCCATGTCGCTGAAAATCAACGAGCTCTGCGTCAACTGCGACGTATGCGAGCCGGCCTGCCCGAACCAGGCCATTGCGATGGGTGAAACCATCTACGTGATCGACCCTGCGCGCTGCACCGAATGCGTGGGCCATTTCGACGAGCCACAGTGCGTGGTCGTCTGCCCGGTCGAGTGCATCGACCCGGATCCGGAGATCGTGGAAACGGAAGACCAGCTGCTGGCCAAGCTGCGCCAGCTGCAGCACGATCACCCCGAACTCTATGCGGAGCCCCCATCCGAATGAAGACGCTGATCGTCCGCCCCCTGTTGCTGCTCGGCCTGCTGCTTTGCCCGATCGCCTGGGCCGACAGCCCGGCCCGTGCCGAGCGCCCGGATGGTGCTGCCATTGCCAGTGGCCACGCGCTGGCGACGCAGGCCGGCATCGACATCCTGGCGCAGGGCGGCAATGCCTTCGATGCCGCGGTGGCGGTGTCGTCCACGCTGGCGGTGGTCGAGCCGATCAGTTCCGGCCTGGGCGGTGGCGGCTTCTTCCTGCTGCACGACGCGGCCACCGGCAAGGACGTGATGCTGGATGCACGCGAGACCGCACCGGCCGCTGCCACTCCGCAGGCCTTCCTCGACAAGCAGGGCAACCTGGACCGTGACCGTTCGGTCAACGGTGCCTGGTCGGCGGGTATTCCCGGCCTGCCCGCAGCGCTGGTCGAGCTGTCGGCCAAGCACGGCAAGCTGCCGTTGTCGGCCTCGCTGCAGCCGGCCATCCGCATCGCGCGCGAAGGTTTCCCGGTGTATGACCGCATGGCCAAGGGGTATGCCTCACGCCGTGAAGTGATGGAGCGCTACCCCGGCACGCGCGAGGTCTACCTGCGCAACGGCAAGCCGATTGCCACCGGTGACCTGTTCAAGCAGCCGGAACTGGCACAGACGCTGGAGCGCCTTGCCACGGGTGGTTTCGACGGTTTCTACAAGGGCCAGACCGGTTCGTTGCTGCTGGCCGGCGTGAAGCAGGCCGGCGGCAAGTGGACCGCTGAAGAGCTGGCCGGCTATCGCGTGAAGCAGCGCGAGCCGATCGTGTTCAACTACAACGGCTGGAAGATCACCACCGCGCCGCCGCCGTCGTCCGGTGGCATCGCGCTGGCCAGCATGCTGCAGATCCTGGAAGGCTGGGATATCAAGAAGATGGACCCTGCACATCGCACCCACCTGGTGGTGGAGTCGATGCGTCGTGCCTACCGCGACCGCACGTTCTTCCTCGGCGATCCGGACTTCGTGCAGATCCCGCAGAAGGTGCTGACCAGCAAGGACTACGCGCAGGGCCTGCGGGCGACCATCCATCCGGAGAAGGCCACGCCCAGCGACCTGTTGTCGGGCAACCCGACGCCGCTGGAAGACGACGAGACCACGCACTTCTCGATCATCGACCGTGACGGCAACCGTGTCGGCGCCACCCAGACCGTCAACCTGCTGTATGGCTCGGGGCTGATTCCCAAGGGCACCGGCGTGCTGCTGAACAACGAGATGGACGACTTCGCGCTGAAGCCAGGTACGCCCAACGCGTTCGGCGTGATGGGCTACGAGGCCAATGCGCCGAAGGCGGGCAAGCGCATGCTCAGCTCGATGACCCCGACCTTCATGGAGAACGCCGACAAGGTGGTGGTGCTGGGCACCCCGGGTGGCAGCCGCATCATCACCATGGTGCTGCTGGGCATCCTGGGTTACGACGCCGGCCTGGATGCGCAGCAGGTTGCCGCACTGCCGCGCTACCACCACCAGTGGCTGCCGGACCTGATCGAAGCCGAGGACGATGCATTCGATGCGGCGACGGTGAAGCAGCTGCAGGCGATGGGCCACAAGATCGACCTGCCGGGCGACGTCGCCGCAGGCGGCCGCGGTTCCAGCCACGTGTGGGGCAACCTGCAGACCGTGGAATGGGACCGCAAGGCGAACACGCTGTTCGGCGGCAGCGACCCGCGCAACCCGGTGGGCAGCGCCCAGGTCGTACCAGCACGCTGATCCGGTAGCGCCGGCCGCTGGCCGGCCATCTGGTCGATCACCGGACCCCGCCTGCAAGGGCGGGGTTTTCTGTTTCCTTTCTAGCGATTATTTAACGAGCCGGCGTCGATAATTGACGCATGAAACTCTGGTCTATTCGTGGAAACTCGCAGCGCCTCGATGGCGGCGCGATGTTCGGCAACGCACCGCGTGCGTTGTGGGAAAAATGGGCGGCACCGGACGAGCTCAACCGCATCGAGCTGGCCTGCCGTGCGCTGCTTGCCAGCCCGCTGGAAGGCAAGACGGTGCTGTTTGAAACCGGTATCGGGGCGTTCTTCGATCCGCGCATGCGTGAGCGCTACGGCGTGCAGGAAAGCCAGCACGTGCTGATCGATTCGTTGCGCGAAGCGGGCTTCGAGCATGAGGACATCGATGTCGTCGTGCTCAGCCACCTGCACTTCGATCATGCCGGTGGCCTGCTGGCGGCATGGAGCGAAGGGCGTGAGCCCGAGTTGCTGTTCCCCAACGCAACCTATGTGGTCGGTGCGCAGCACTGGCAGCGCGCCGTGCAGCCGCACCCGCGTGATCGGGCCAGTTTCATTCCGGAGCTGCCCGGCCTGCTGCAGGCCAGTGGTCGCCTGGAAGTGGTGGACGGGGAGTACTCGAAGGCGCTCGGCCGCAGCGTGCGCTTCAGCTACAGCGACGGGCATACGCCGGGGCTGATGCTGGCCGAGATCGTCGGTCACGCGCATGCCGGCGAGAGTGCGCACGGTGGCGTGGTGTTCTGTGCCGACCTGATTCCAGGGCGTTCATGGGTGCACGTGCCGATCACCATGGGTTACGACCGCAATGCCGAATTGCTGATCGACGAGAAGCGGCAGTTCCTGGAGGATAAGCTGGCGCGCAACGTGCGGCTGTTCTTCACCCACGACCCGCAGGTGGCGTTGGCGCAGCTGGGCCGTGATGACAAGGGACGTTTCGTGACCCTGCACGAACAGGGCGAGTTGAAGGCGCGCGCGCTGGGATGAATGTAGAGCCGAGCCCATGCTCGGCTCCACATCAATGAGGCGCCGTTACGACGACTTCAGGCAGCTGCTCATGAAGGTCTTGCGCGCATCACCGGCCAGCTTCTTGGCGCCCGCATCGGCATTGCACTTGCGCATGCGTTCCTGCTGCGGATTGACCGCCTTGGTTTCGGCGGCGTGGCCGCTGAGGCAGGAACTCTGCGCGGTCTTGTAGGCATCACCCTTCAAGCCCTTGTTCTTGGCCGAGCATTCGGCCATGCGCTGCTGCTGCGGGGTGGTGGCGCTGGCAGCCAGGGGCAGGCCGACCAGCAGGGCGGCGGCCAGCAGGAAAGAGGCTTTCATCAGGGTGCTCCAAGCGGTGGCGGGTGCGCGGAGCATTCGCTTCCGGCTGGCAAGGCCACGTGAAGAATCGCGGCATGTCCACGCCCGCTTGCACCGCGGTTCAGATCAGCGTATTACTTAGCCATATGGGTAAGTATGATCCCGCAATCCAGGAAATCTTCCAGGCGTTGGCCGACCCGACCCGTTGCGCAATCGTGGCTGCGCTGGGGCAGGGGCCGCGCACGGTGTCGATGCTGGCCGAGCCGTTCGAGATGGCCTTGCCCTCGCTGATGAAGCATCTGGCCGTGCTGGAACGCAGCGGCGTGGTGCGCAGCCACAAGCAGGGGCGCATACGCACCTGCGAACTGGTGCCGGCGCGGCTGGGCCAGGCCGAGCAATGGCTGGCCGGGCAGCGTGCCGCATGGGAAGCGCGCACCGACCGCATGGCCGATTTCGTCGAATCCCTTCACCGACAGGAGCAGGCCCATGGCCGCAGACGCAGGTAGCAACCCCGACACCGATCTGGTCATCACCCGCGTGCTGGACGCAACGCGCGCGGCCTTGTGGCGGGCCTGGACCGACCCGGAACTGCTGCGCCAGTGGTGGTGCCCGAAGCCGTGGACAACCGAGGTGCGTGCATTCGACCTGCGCCCCGGCGGGGCCTTCCACACCTTCATGCAGGGCCCGGATGGCGGCAGCAGTGACAATCCGGGCAGTTTCCTGGAGATCGTGCCGGAGCAGCGCCTGGTGTTCACCTCGATGCTGGGTGCGGGCTGGCGACCGCAGTCACCCTGGCTGGGCTTCACTGCCATCATCACGATGGAGGACGAGGGGCAGGGCTGTCGCTACACCGCGCGGGTGATGCACCCGGACAAGGCCCTGCGGGACCAGCATGAGCAGCTGGGCTTCTTCGACGGCTGGAATACCGTCATCGGCCAGCTGGAAGCGTTCGCGGCCGGCCTGTAGGACCGCGCTTGGGGTCAGAGCCCTTTCGTGGCGAAAGGGATCTGACCCCAGCAAACACGGGGTCGGATCCCTCTCGACAAGAGAGGGATCTGACCCCGGTTCACCGGATCAACCGACGCGGGTACCGAAGATGCGGTCGCCGGCATCGCCCAGGCCCGGCAGGATGTAGCCCTTGTCGTTGAGCTGGGCATCGATGGCCGCGGTGTAGATCTCCACGTCCGGGTGCACCGCCTTGACCGCGTCGATGCCTTCCGGCGCGGCCACCAGGAAGATGCCCTTGATGCGGCGGGCGCCGGCGCGCTTGAGCATGTCGATGGTGGCGATCAGGGTGCCGCCGGTGGCCAGCATCGGGTCCAGGATCAGCGCGTCGCGCTCTTCCAGGCGGCCGGTCAGGCGCTCGAAGTAGGGCACCGGCTGCAGGGTTTCTTCATCGCGCTGCAGGCCGACCACGCTGACGCGGGCTGCCGGGATCAGCGACAGCACGCCGCTGAGCATGCCCAGGCCGGCACGCAGGATCGGCACCACGGTGATCTTGGCGCCGGCAATGCGCTGCACGGTGACCGGGCCGGCCCAACCGGGCAGGGTGTGCGGCTCGGTGTCCAGGTCGGCGGTGGCCTCGTAGGCCAGCAGCGTACCCAGCTCGTTGGCCAGTTCGCGGAAATCCTTGGTGCTGAGCGCAGCATTGCGCATCAGGCCGATCTTGTGCTGCACCAGCGGGTGGCGCACTTCGACGATCTTCATGGTCGGGAAGGGGGAAAAGGGGAGAGAGGGCGCCATTTTGCCGGATTGGCGTGTCGAATCCCAAACCGGGCCGGAGCCGCCGTACATGAAATGTGCAGATGCATGTCACGGCCATGCAACCTTGCGGACATACCGTGCAGACCCATTCTTAACAGGAATGGGGATTCCCAGTGCATATCAAGACTCCGTTGGCCGTTGCCATCACCCTGACCCTGGCGATGGGGGCCGCAGCACCGCTGCAGGCAGCCGGGCAGCAGGCGGTAGCCGCCACCGGCGCCGTGGCTGCCGACGCGGTCGACCTGGATCGCATCGAAGTGCGCGCCCAGCTCGAATCGCAGATCCGCGCGGTCGACCTCAAGCGCAGCAGCGACGCCATCGAGGACGCGGTGTCCTCCGATGCCCTGGGCCAGTACCCGGACAAGAACGTCGCCGAATCACTGCAGCGCCTGCCGGGCGTCAGCGTGACCCGCGACCAGGGCGAAGGTCGCTTCGTGGTCATTCGCGGCCTGGATGCCAATCTCAACAGCGTCAGCGTGGATGGCATTGCCGTCGGTACCCCGGAAGATTCCAGCCGTGCCGCGCCGCTGGACGTGATCCCGTCCGACTCCACCGAGCGCCTGCGCGTGGTCAAGTCGCCGACCCCGGACATGCCGGGTGATGCCATCGGTGGTGCCGTGCTGGTGGAATCGGCTTCGGCCTTCGACCGTGACGGTCGCAGCCTGCGCGGCAAGATCGAGGGCAGCCACCAGCAGCTGTCCGGCGAGACCAGCCCCAAGGCCGCCTTCAATTACAGCGAAGTGTTCAACGACACGTTCGGCGTAGCGCTGGGAGTGAATTACCAGAAGCGCAGGTTCGAGTCGGACAACACCGAAGTAGAGTACGACGGTGAGGACGATGCCGTCCCCGGTGACGTGACCGCGATCAACCTGCAGCACCGCAAGTACGAGATCGAGCGCAAGCGCATCGGCGCCAACCTCAACCTCGACTGGCGCCCCAACGAAGACAGCAAGTACTACCTGCGCACGCTGTACAGCCAGTTCGACGATGCGGAGACCCGCCAGCGCGTGATCTTCAACTTCGACGACGCGAAGATGGTCAGGACCGTCACCGACCAGTACCGCCTGGATGGCATGCCGAAGGATTCGATCGACAAGCGCATGCGCTACCGCACCAAGAAGGAAAACACCTTCGCGGCCAGTCTCGGTGGCGAGAACAAGCTGACCAATGCCGTGGTCGATTACCGCATCGGCTACACCCGTACCGAAGAGCGCGTGAACGACGAGATGGAGGCGCGCTTCAAGCTCAACGGCAAGGCTTTCAACGGCACCCTGGACCAGAGCAGCCGCCTGCCCAGCTACAGCTTCGACAATCCGCAGTGGCTGGACAACAGCAACTACGCGTTTGACCGCTTCGTGCTCTCGCCCAAGCAGGTGAACGACAAGGAGCACAGCGCACAGGTCAACGTGCGCTTCGACGGCGACAGCAGCAGCATCAAGTTCGGCCTGCTGGGCCGCTGGCGCGACCGCGACGTGAATGTGGATGAGCGCGAACTGCGTGTCGGCCCGAAGGTGGCACTGTCGAGCTGGACCACCTCCTCGCCCGAACACCGCCACGGCAACCTCGGCGACGGCATGGATTCGGCCGCGATGCGTGCCTTCTGGGCGGCCAATGGCGGCCAGTACAGCGCCCGTCCGCAGGACGCAGGTGGCAACGCGATGACCTCGCTGGAAGAGGACTATGTGGCCAGCGAAGACATCTTCGCCAGCTACGCCATGGGTACCTGGGACGTAGGTGCGCTGCGCATCATCGGCGGCGTGCGCGTGGAAAACACCCGCTTCAAGGCGGTCGGCAACCAGGTGGACGTGGCTGCCGACGGCCGTGGCTTCACCGTCACCCCGCGCGTGGCCAACAGCAGCTACACCAATGTGCTGCCGGGCCTGCACCTGCGCTATGACGCCGCCGATGACTGGGTGCTGCGCGCCTCGGCCAACAAGACCATATCGCGCCCGTCCTTCGGCGACGTCTCGCCGCGCGTGGGCTACAGCCGGGGTGACGAGGAAGTGCGCCTGGGCAACCCGGAGCTGGATCCGTACGAGTCGAAGAACATCGACCTGTCGGTGGAGAAGTACATCGGCAGCAGCGGCATCGTTTCGCTGGGCCTGTTCCACAAGTCGATCGATGGCTACATCGTGGAAACCGTGCGTACCAACGATCCGGCCTACGGCGGGTTTGACGTGACCCAGCCGATCAACGGTCGCAAGGCCACCGTGCGGGGTGCGGAATTCAACTGGCAGCAGCAGCTGGCCTTCCTGCCGGACGGCCTGGATGGCCTGCTGGTCGGTGCCAGCGGCACCTGGCTGGATACCAGTTTCGATGCCGGCATCAAGGACCGTGCGGGCGAGGACTTCACGCTGCCGCGCGCCTCCAAGCATGTCTACAGCGCACACATCGGCTATGAAAAATACGGTGTAAGCACGCGCCTGGCGGCCGTGTACCGCAGCGAGTACCTGGACAGCATCGGCAAGGGCCGCGCATTCGACATCTACGTGGCACCCAACACCCAGCTCGATTTCTCGCTGGACTACAAGTTCACCCCGCGCGTGAGCGTGTACTTCGAAGCGCAGAACCTGCTGGACAAGCCGTTGGAGCTGTACCAGGGCACCCGTTCGCGCACCCTGCAGATGGAAGAGTACGGCCGCACCTATGCGCTGGGCCTGAAGGTGGCACTGTGATGGCGCGTGGCATTGCTGTCCTGGCCGCGGCGCTGGCCCTCACGCTGGTTGCCGGCTGCACGCCGGCCACCGGCAACGATCCGGTTGCGGGAGCGGCCGCGCCGGCCGCCAGTGGCGAGCGCGTGGTGACCACCATCGCCGAAGCCTTCCTTTCGCCGATGACCCCGGCCGACAATATCGACTCGCCGGCGGCCTGGCGCGCACCGGATGGCGCGCTGTGGCTGATCGCCACCGCCAAGGCCACCGACAAGCTGGTGATCTACGACGGCAGCACCGGCCAGCACCTGCGTGACGTCGGCAGCAGCGGCACCGCACCTGGGCAGTTCGACCGCCCAAACGGCATCGCGGTGACCGACGACCTGCTGTGGATCGTGGAGCGCGACAATCACCGCGTCCAGGTACTGAGCCTGCCGGACTTCGCGCCGCTGGCGACGTTCGCTGCGGACGACCTGCGCAAGCCGTACGGGCTGTGGGTCGACCGCCGTGCCGATGGCTACAGCGTCTACGTCACCGATTCCTGGGACAACGGCGAGGATGCGCAAGGCAATGACATCCTGCCGCCGCTGGCCGAACTGGACAAGCGCGTGCGCCAGTACCACGTGACCCGTGACGGTGCCAGGGTCGAGGCGAAGCGGGTGGCCAACATCGGAGACACCACCGAGGCGGGGGCGCTGCGCGTGGTCGAATCGATCTGGGGCGACCCGGACAACGATCGGCTGCTGATCGCCGAAGAGGACGAGAGCTACGCCAGCGAGTTCAAGGTCTATACCCTGGCGGGCCGCTTCACCGGCACCACGTTCGGCCGCGACGTGTTCAAGGCCCAGGCCGAAGGCGTGACCCTGCGCACCTGCGGCAAGGATGGCTGGTGGATCACCACCGAACAGGGCAAGCAGCGCAGCGTGTTCCACCTGTTCGACCGGCACACGCTGAAGCCGGTCGGCGCGTTCCAGGGCAATACCGTGGCCAACACTGATGGTATCTGGATGATGCAGCAACCCAGCGCGCGCTTCCCGCACGGTGCGCTCTATGCCGTGCACGACGACCAGGGCGTGGTGGCCTTCGACTGGGAAAGCATCGCCAAGCAGTTGGCGCTGCCGCTGGAGTGTGGCGCATGAGTGGGCAATGCGTGATGCGCGCGTTGGCGCTTGGCCTGCTGCTGGCGCTGCCGTCGCTGTCGTTCGCGGCGGCCGAACCGAATACCCAGGTGCCGGCGGGTAGCCGCCACTACGCAGCGACAACGGTGCCGGACCGCATCGTCGCCTCGCCGTCGGCCGATGCCAGTCATGCTTTCGCCGTGGCCTGGCGCACCGATGGCAGCGTGCAGGCGCCGCTGCTGGAGATCGCGCCGGCCGCAGATTCGCCGGCCATCGAAGGCATCCGCCAGGTGCGTGCGACGACCCGCGCGCTGCAGACCGAAAACGGTCTGTCGCACCACCATCGTGCAGATATCGATGGCCTGCAGCCGGATACCCAGTACGTCTACCGTGTGCAGGGCAATGGCAGCTGGAGCGCCTGGAACCAGCTGCGCACGCTGGCCGGCGCCGATCAGCCGCTGACCCTGCTGTACTTCGGCGACACCCAGAACAAGAACGTCAGCCATGTCAGCCGCGTGGTGCGTGCCGCGCAGAAGGCTGCACCGCAGGCGCGAGTGAGCCTGTTCGCCGGCGACCTGGTCAGCGGTGGCGACAACATGGACGACAGTGAGTGGGGCGAATGGTTCGCCGCCGCCGGCTGGCTTGCGCAGGAAACGCTGGTGGCGCCGGCGATCGGCAACCACGAATACTTCGAGGAGTTCGAGGACACCCCGCAGGAGCGCCGCGTGCTCGGCCGCCACTGGCCGGTGACGTTCGCGTTGCCGGGCAATGGTGCTGCCGCCGCACAGCAGACCAGCTACTGGTTCGATGCGCAGAGTGCGCGCGTGGTGGTGCTTGACGGTACCTCGGCACTCGATCTCGGCACGGCCAAGGCACAGGCGCAGTGGCTGGACAAGGTACTGGCCGGCAATCGGCAGGCGTGGACCATCGTGCTGCTGCACCAGCCGTTCTATTCGCCGCGCGAAGGCCGCGAGAACGCTGCACTGCGTGACGTGCTGCTGCCGGTGGTACGCCGCCACAACGTCGACCTGGTGCTGCAGGGCCACGATCACACCTATGGACGTCGTGGCGAGGGGCAGGCCGCAACGCCGCAGTATGTGGTGACCGTGGCGGGACCCAAGCAGTACCGCCTTTCCGACGAAGCGCGAAAGACCATGGATCCGGTGGCCGAGGACACCCAGCTGTTCCAGGTGCTGGACATCGACCCGCAGCATCTGCGCTATGAAGCGCGCACCGTGACCGGCCGTCTCTACGATGCCTTCGAACTGCGCCGCGATGCCAAGGGTGGAAAGCAGCGCACGGAGCTGACCGAAGGCCGCATCGCACCGCGCGACTGCCCGCGTGCGCAGACCGCCAAGGGTCGTGCCGACCGCTGCTGGGAATGAGGAGACGCCGATGACCACGCCCCGCCGCATCCTTCCTCTCGCTGCCATCGGCGGCGCCCTGCTGTTGCTGGCCAGCGCGGTGACCGCTGCCGATACCGTGCTGCATCCGTTCCTGGTGGCCCAGCCGAAGCAGGCGCCGCAGGAGGTGAATCTGGCGGTGGAGATTCCGGCCGGCAGCTTCACCAAGTACGAAATCAAGGAAGACGGCCTGGTGCATGTGGACCGCTTCCAGTCGATGCCGGTCGCCTATCCGGCCAACTATGGCTCGATGCCGCGCACGCTGGCCGGTGACAACGATCCACTGGATGCGCTGGTGCTGACCCGCGAGCCCCTGCATCCGGGCGTGATCGTGCGTTTCCGGCCGATCGGTTACCTGAAAATGGTCGATGGCGGCGAGCATGACGAGAAGATCATCGGCGTGCCAACCGACAAGGTCGACCCGACCTATGCCAACGTCCGCGACCTGGCGGATCTGCCGGAGATCGAGCGCCAGCGCATCGAGGCCTTCTTCCGGGTCTACAAGGACCTGCCGGCCGGGCGCAACCCGGTGAAGCTCAACGGCTGGGGCAACGCCGCCGAAGCGCGGGCGCTGATCAGCGAAGCGATGCAACGCTTCGACGCGCGCCCGGGTTCCTGACCGGGCCGGCGCCCTCCGGCGGTATATGATCGCCGCTCAATCCCCGGAGGCAGCGTGGATGGGTGGATCGACATGGGTACGTGGCGCCGGGGCCACCCTGCTGGTGCTGGAGCTGCTGTTGCTGGCGATTCCGGTGACCTTGCTGGATGGCTTCGGCCTGTTGGTGCTGTTGCAGCCCAATGATCATCCGGACCGGATGCCGACGCTGGTGGGGACCGTGCTGGCAGGCATCGGCCTGCTGGGTTTCTGGTGGCTGACGGGTGCATTCCTGCTCAACGGCCTTACCCTGCGTGGCTCGCCGTGGGGCGCGCGGGTGGGGGCCGGGGTGGGTGTTGCGCTGTGCCTGGCAAGCCTGATGGTCGGCCTGTTGTTCGGTCGTCTGACCGGCTGGGCCCTGGTGGGCTTGCTGGGGCTGCCGATACTGGTGCCGCTGGCACATATGCTCTGCGCCACGTGGCAGCGGCCGATCCGTGACGGGACAGCGCCCTCGCGCGGTGATCGCTAAGGGCATGATGTGGAGCAGTGCAGACGCGCCTGGTGCACGCCTTGAAGCCGCCATGACGCGCCGCGCGCCGCGGCAGGCTTCACTCCACTTCACAGCTGCTGGCTATCATGTGCGCCTTCAACAACCAGGGCGATGTCTGTGTCGGTAGCGTTGGTATGGTTCCGCCGTGATCTGCGGCTGCAGGACAATCCGGCCCTGCAGGCCGCGCTGGATGCGGGTCACGAGGTGGTGCCGGTCTACATCCACGCGCCGCATGAAGAAGGTGAGTGGGCGCCGGGCGCAGCCTCCGATGCATGGCGGCACCGGTCACTGGCCGCGTTGGATGCCGACCTGCGCACGCGGGGCTCCTCGCTGGTGCTGCGCAGCGGTGACAGCCTGCCGACGCTGCAGGCCCTGATCGAACAGACCGGCGCCGAAGCCGTGTACTGGAACCGCAAGTACGAGCCGGCCACGCAACCACGCGATGCCACCATCAAGCGCACGCTGCGCGAACTGGGAATCGATGCGCAGAGCTGCAATGGCAGCCTTCTGTTCGAGCCCTGGGACATCGCGACCCAGCAGGGACAGCCGTACAAGGTATTCACCCCGTACTGGCGCAACGTGCTCAGCCACTGGCGCCTGCCCGCACCGCAGGCCGCCCCGGAGAAGCTGCCGGCACACACGATCGACAGCCTCGCGCTGGACGCGCTGCTGCTGGCGCCCGCGCTGGATTGGGACACCGGCTTCTGGGAGCACTGGCAGCCGGGTGAAGCCGGTGCGCTGGAGGCGCTGTCCGTGTTCGAGGACGGTGCGCTGCGCGGATACCGCGAGCAGCGTGACCTGCCAGACCGGGTCGGTACCTCTCGGCTGTCGCCGCACCTGCATTTCGGCGAGATCGCGCCCTGGCGCATCGCCCATGCGCTGGAGGGGCTGCGCAGTGCCGGCACCGACGCCGACATCGATGGCTACCTGAGGCAGCTGGGCTGGCGTGACTTCGCCTACCACCTGCTGCACCACTTCCCGAAGACGCCGACCGACAACCTCAACCCGCGCTTCGACCGTTTCCCGTGGGCCACGCCCACGGCAGCACAGCTGCATGACTGGCAACGCGGCAACACCGGCGTGCCGATCGTCGATGCCGGCCTGCGCGAGCTGTGGCAGACCGGCTACATGCACAACCGGGTGCGGATGATCGTCGCCAGTTACCTGTGCAAGCACCTGCGCGCGCACTGGCTGCACGGCGCACGCTGGTTCTGGGACACCCTGGTCGATGCCGATCTCGCCAACAACACGATGGGCTGGCAGTGGGTGGCCGGAACCGGTGCCGATGCCGCGCCGTACTTCCGCGTGTTCAATCCGGTCACCCAGGCCGAGAAGTTCGACCCGCAGGCACGCTACATCAGCCGCTGGGTGCCCGAACTGGCGGCGTTGCCGGTGAAGGCCCGCTTCGCACCGTGGCAGCATCCGCTGCTGCTGGCCGCGCACGCGCCTGACTATCCACGCACGCCGCTGGTGGACCTGGCCGTTGGCCGCGATGCTGCGCTGGCGGCATATCGCCAGACGGGGACGGGGTAAAGGGTGACCTGCACGATCCGGTCAGTTAGCTGAACGCGGGCCTGTCGGCGGGCCGGATCATCATCCCGACATCGCATTTGGCTGTTTATCCTCTTTGCGCCCGCAAGCCGCCGGCCCGACCGGAAACCAAGGAGAACCTCATGATCCGCAACACCACCCGCAACGTCGCACTGGCCCTGATGAGTGCGGCCGTCCTGTCGGCCTGCGCCACCGGCGGCTCCTACGTGCAGAGTGACCAGTACGGCAACCCGACCGAGCAGCAGAACCGCACAGGCCGCAATGCGCTGATCGGTACCGCGATTGGTGTGGCCGCCGGCCTGCTGACCGGCGACAGCGCCACCGAGCGTCGCCAGCACGCGCTGATTGGCGCCGGTATCGGTGCGCTCAGCGGCGCCGCCGTCGGCCAGTACCAGGATCGCCAGGAACGTGCACTGCGCGAGCGCACCGCCAACACCGGCATCGATGTGCAGCGCCAGGGCGACAACATCATGCTGAACCTGCCGGACGGCATCACCTTCGACTTCGGCAAGTCGACCCTGAAGCCGCAGTTCTATGGCTCGCTCAACGGCGTGGCTGGCACCCTGCGTGACTACAACCAGACCATGATCGAAGTGGTCGGCCATACCGACAGCATCGGCAGCGATGCGGTGAACAACCGCCTGTCCAAGGAGCGCGCCGACTCGGTCGCGCAGTACCTGATCGGCCAGGGCGTGCAGAGCGTGCGTATCGAAACGCTGGGCGCCGGCAAGTCGTATCCGATTGCCGACAACAGCACCGATGCCGGCCGTGCCAAGAACCGCCGCGTCGAGATTCGGGTGATTCCGCTCAAGCAATAACGCATAGCGTTATTGCGGTTCCGGCGCAGCCGGAACGAAAATGCCGCCCTTGCAGGCGGCATTTTTGTAGGTGCCGAGCGTTGCTCGGCACGCCGATGGTGGCTCCGGTGCGCGGCTTTTCCGAACAGCGCCGACCAAGGTCGGCATCTACCGGAAGCCCGGCGTAGCCGGAACGAAAATGCCGCCCTTGCAGGCGGCATTTTTGTAGGTGCCGAGCGTTGCTCGGCACGCCGATGGTGGCTCCGGTGCGCGGCTTTTCCGAACAGCGCCGACCAAGGTCGGCATCTACCGGAAGCCCGGCGCAGCCGGAACGAAAATGCCGCCCTTGCAGGCGGCATTTCTGTAGGTGCCGAGCGTTGCTCGGCACGCCGATGGTGGCTCCGGTGCGCGGCTTTCCCGAACAGCGCCGACCAAGGTCGGCATCTACCGGGTCGCGGTCGGCCGCACCACGATCTCATTCACATCCACATCCGCAGGCTGTTCGATCGCAAACCGCACCGCGCGCCCGATCGCATCCGGCTGCAGGGCGATGGCGCGGTAACCGACCATCATTTCGGCGGCAGCAGGATCGGTGATGCTGTCGGCCAGCTCGCTTTCCACCACGCCGGGATGGATGCAGGTCACCCGCAGTTCGCGGTGCTCCTGGCGCAGACCGTCGGAGAGTGCGCGCACCGCGTATTTGGTCGCGCAGTACACCGCTGCGGTCGGTACCACCGACAGCGCGCCGACCGAGGCGATGTTGATGATCTGCCCGCTGCGCTGCGCGATCATGCCGGGCAGCACGGCGGCGATGCCGTACAGCACGCCACGGATGTTCACGTCGATCATCCGGTCCCACTCCTCCACTTTCAGCGAGGACATCAGCGACAGCGGCATCACGCCGGCGTTGTTGACGATGACGTCGATCGAACCGAAGTGCCGTCGTGCGGCCTCGGCGAAGGCCTCGACCTGCGCGCGCCGGGTCACATCCAGCGCCTGTACCAGCACCTCGGCGCCCTGCAGGCGAAGTTCGTCGGCCAGCGCCTGCAGTCGATCCACGCGACGGGCCCCCAGTACCAGGCGTGCGCCGGGTTGGGCGAGGGAGCGGGCGATGCCGGCGCCGATGCCGCTGGAGGCGCCGGTGATCAGGATGGTTCGGGAGGGGCTCATGGCAGTGCTCTTGAAGGGACGGGGAAGCCGGGCGGCGCCCGGTGCAGCCACGGTAGACGGCACCTCGTGTCGCGATAAGATGGCGACTCCTGATCGCCTTGTTCAGTACATCTAACCAATGGCTGTCGATCTCAATGCCCTGGCCGTCTTCCAGCGGGTGGCCGACTGTCGCAGCTTCACCGGTGCGGCCCAGCAGCTGGGCGTGACCCGCTCGGCGGTCAGCCAGACCATCGCCAGGCTGGAACAATCGTTGGGTGCTGCCCTGGTAATGCGCACCACACGCAGCGTCAGCCTCACCGATGCGGGGCAGGCGCTACTGGCGTCGATCAGGCCTGCGTTGGCGGAACTGGGCACTGCGCTGGAGGCCAGCGTGCGCCGCCAGAGAGCGGTGTCCGGGCAGTTGCGGCTCGCGGTGTCATCGATTGCCGAGGCGTTCCTGGCGGGCCCGATGCTGGCCGCTTTTGCTGCACGTTATCCCGCGTTGCAGCTGGACATCACCGTCACCGATGACGAGTTCGATATTGTCGGTGCGGGATTCGATGCTGGCGTGCGGCTGGGCGAGGTCATTGCCCAGGACATGGTGGCGGTGCCGGTATCGGCGCGGCAGCGCCAGCGGGTGGTGTGCTCGCCGGGCTATCGCGATGCCCACGCGCTGCCGTCGCACCCACGGGAGCTGGGCGCCCACCGCTGCATCGGATGGCGCAGCGCGCCGGGCAGGGCACCCTACCGGTGGGAATTCGAAGAGCGGGGACGTGAGTTCAGCGTCGATGTGCAGCCGGAAATCACCAGCAACGACATGGGCGTGATGGTCCGGCTGGCCCTGGCCGGAGCGGGCCTGGCCATCGGCATGGAAGAGACCTGGCGGCCCTGGCTGCAGCGCGGCGAACTGGTGTCCGTGCTCGATGCGTATTGCCCGCGCTTCGCCGGCTTCTTCCTGTACTACCCCAGCCGTCGCCAGGCCGAACCGAAACTGCGCGCGCTGATCGAGCACGTGCTGGCACAGCACGTGTAGAGGCAGGCCATGCTCGACTTCGCGCTTGTCGCCGAGCCGACCAGGGCCCGCATCCAGCCGAAGCGCAGTCGAGCATGGCTCGAGGCTGCAAAAGCCCGTTACGCCGCCGAAGCGGCCACTTTCTCCAGGATGCGCTTGCCGCTGCTTTCCAGCGCCGCATCTTCCTGCGCCTTCTGCTGCTGCGCCAGCTTCGCGCCCGGGCATTGAGCCAGCATGTAGTTGGCGTCGAAGTTGAGCTTCTCGACCAGGAAGTCGACGAATGCACGCACCTTCGGCGAAACCAGGCGGCCACCTGCGAACACCGCGTTGAAATCCACTTCCGGGCCGGTCCAGCCAGCCAGCACGCGGCGCACCATGCCCGATTCGACGAATGGCTTGGCCATCACGTCGCCGGTCAACAGCAGGCCTTCGCCGCACACCAGTGCGCCGTTCAGTGCGGACATGTCATTGGCAGTCATCAACGGGGTGACCGGGAAGTCGCGCAGCTCGCCACCGTTCTCGCCCAGCTGCCAGGTGAAGCGCGGCGAATTGCCGGTGTGGTACGGCTTGCGCATCGCCAGGATGCGATGGAACTGCAGCTCTTCCGGATGCAGCGGCTCGCCGTAGCGCTCGATGTAGGCCGGGCTGGCGAACACCTGGGTGCGCAGGCTGCCCAGCTTGCGTGCGACCAGGTTGGAATCGGGCAGGGCGCCGACACGCAGCGCCAGGTCCGCCTCGCCGGCGATCAGGTCCAGCTTCTCGTTGCCCATGTGCATGTCCAGACGGATCTCTGGATACTGCGCATGGAACTGGCCCAGCAGCGGAGCGATCCAGGTGATGCCGATCGAATAGGGCACGGTGAAGCGCAGCCAGCCGCGCGGGCCCGACTGCAACTGGCTCACCGCGCTTTCGGCTTCTTCAAGCTCGCGCGCGATGCGCTGGCAATGCTCGTGATAGATCGAGCCGGCTTCGGTCAGGCCGAGGCGGCGGGTGGTCCGGTGCAGCAGTCGCGCGCCCAGGCGCGTTTCCAGTTCCTGCACTTTGCGGCTGACCGTGGTCTTGGGCAGGCCGAGCGATTTGGCAGCGGCAATGAAGCTGCCCTGCTCAACCACTTTGACGAAGATCAGCGTCTCGTTGAGATCGTGGGACATGGTCGGGGATCCTGGACGTCGGGGATGGGACAATCGTGACAGAACGATTGGACCGGGAGCGGGATGATTATTCCCCTTAATCAGGACTAATCAAGTAAAGGTTTGAGGTCTATCGTGGCGCCATTCGTTAATTGGAGCCCGTCCGCTATGAGCCTGCGCAACATTCTTGCCCGACTCCGGAACGCCGGCCAGAACACCCTGGACCAGGCGATGACCGTCGAAGCCCGTCCGAGTTCCTTGGTACACAAGGACTTCCGTGAGTTTACCGCGCCCATGCGTCAGCAGCGTGGCGGTGCAATCCGCCTGGTCCCGCACAAGGGCGACCGCCTGCGTCGAATCGGGACTATCCCGGATTTGGGAGGAAATGTCCCGTGAATGGGATACTGACGCCCGAAGTCCTGGTCCTGGGCGGCACCGGTGCCGTCGGCCAGGGCGTGGTGGGCGCACTGCTGGAGGCTGGCAGCCCCGTGCTGGTGGTCGGCCGCGATCCGGGCCGGCTGGCCGCGCTGCATGAACAGTTCGCCGATGAGCCCGGCCTGGAGACGCTGCTGGGCTCGCTCAGCGATGACGGTTCGGCACGTACCTTGGCCGAACGCGTCACGCAGCGCCCGCGTCCGCTGGCGGCGGTGATCGCGGCAATGGGGGGCCCCTACCGTCGCGGCCGGGTGACGGACCGCAACGGCGATGAGCTGCTGGCGGCGATGCAGGCCGACCTGATGCCGCACGTGCACGCAGTGCGCCACCTGCTGCCGCTGCTGCAGGACAACGTGCATGCGCGCCGCTACGTGATGATCGGCAGCCCGGCCAACGCCAAGCCCTGGGCGGGCTATGGCGAGACCTCGATCACCACCGCCGCGCTGCGCATGTATGCGCAGGTGGTGCACCAGGAGGCGCAGGCGCTGGGCGTGCGCGCGCAGATGCTGGAAGTCTGCAGCCCGGTATGCACCCCGGCCAACGCGGCCAATGCCTGCATCGAGTGGCCGAGCTCGTTGCTGGTGGGCCGTCGCGTGGTCTCCCTGCTTGATGGCTGCCGTGACAACCGCGCCATCGTCCGCTGCGACAGCAGCGATGCCGAACTGCCGCGCGGCCTGCTGCACCTGGATGTCCCCCCACTGTGGCGCGATACCGCAGGCGTCGCTTGACCTCGACCATGGTTGAGGTCGCAGTATGCGCCGCCGATTTCTGCAACACGTTTTCATATAGCTGTACCACCCCTCCGTACGGATGCATGCCATGACTTCCCCCAATACCACCCCACATCGTTTCGGCCATCGCATCGCGATGGTCGGCGTGTCGATCCTCGCCGCGGCCGTGCTTGCGGCCTGCAGCGGCGGCCATGCCGAAGAAGCCGGTGCACCGCCGCCGCCGCAGGTCAGCGCCGCGCCGGTGCTGGTCAAGCAGGTCAGCCAATGGGACGAGTTCAGCGGCCGCGTCGAAGCGGTACAGAGCGTTGAACTGCGCCCACGCGTGTCCGGCTACATCGACAAGGTCAACTACGTCGAAGGCCAGGAAGTGAAGAAGGGCGAAGTGCTCTTCACCATCGACGCGCGCAGCTACCAGGCCGAGTACGATCGCGCCGCCGCCGAACTGGCCCGGGCACGTACCCAGGCCACGCTGGCGCGCAGCGAGTCCGAGCGTGCCAAGCGGCTGTCCGAGCAGCAGGCGATCTCCACCGAGACCGCCGAGCAGCGTCGTGCCGCTGCTGACCAGTCCGGTGCGGCCGTGCAGGCTGCGCAGGCGGCGGTGGATGCCGCCCGCCTCAACCTGGAGTTCACCAAGGTGCGTGCACCGATCGACGGCCGTGCCGGCCGCGCGATGGTCACCGCCGGCAACCTGGTCACCGCGGGTGACAGCGCCAGTGTGCTGACCACGCTGGTCTCGCTGGACACCGTGTTCGTCTACTTCGACGCCGACGAAAGCACCTTCCTGCGCTACGCCCAGATGGCACGCAAGGGCGAGCGCCCGAGCGAGCGTGACAGCGAGCTGCCGGTGAAGGTCGGCCTGTCCGGTGAAGAGGGCTACCCGCATGCGGGCAAGGTCGACTTCCTCGACAACCAGGTGGCCCGCAGCACCGGCACCATCCGTGTCCGCGCGCTGCTGGACAACGCCGACCGCCAGTTCACGCCGGGCCTGTTCGCCCGTGTGCAGCTGCTCGGCAGCGGCCAGTTCCAGGCCATGCTGATCGATGACAAGGCCGTGCTGACCGACCAGGACCGCAAGTACGTCTACGTGGTCGACAAGGATGGCAAGGCCCAGCGCCGCGACATCCAGCTCGGCCGCACCGCCGATGGCCTGCGCATTGTCGAGCACGGCCTGGCCGCCGGCGACAAGGTGATCATCGACGGCGTGCAGAAGGTCTTCATGCCGGGCATGCCGGTGCAGGCCAAGGCCGTGGCGATGCAGCCGCAGGCCGCGCCGGCACCGGGCCGTGATGCCACCGCCGCCCTGAAGCACTGATCCGCCGTCTCCTGATCCGCGTCCCCGCTTAGCTGCCGGCGCCAGCGGCAGCCTTCCCTGCCTTCGTCATCCTGGCGAGGGGCAGGGTGGCTGTTGCCCGCCGAATGCCTTTCCCAGGAATTCCTCCATGGACTTTTCCCGTTTCTTCATCGACAGGCCGATCTTCGCGGCGGTGCTGTCGATCGTGATCTTCGCCGCAGGCCTGATCACGATTCCAATCCTGCCGATCAGCGAGTACCCGGAAGTGGTGCCGCCATCGGTGGTCGTGCGCACGGTGTATCCGGGCGCCAACCCCAAGGTCATCGCCGAGACCGTCGCCACGCCGCTTGAAGAAGCCATCAACGGCGTTGAAGGCATGATGTACCTGAAGTCGGTTGCCGGCTCGGACGGCGTGCTGCAGATGACCGTTACCTTCCGCCCGGGCACCGACCCGGACGCGGCGGCGGTGAAAGTGCAGAACCGCGTGGCGCAGGCACAGGCGCGTCTGCCCGAGGATGTGCGCCGGCAGGGCGTGACCACGCAGAAGCAGTCACCGACCTTCCTGATGGTGGTGCACCTGACCTCGCCGCAAGGAAAGTACGACACCCTGTACCTGCGCAACTACGCCCGCCTGCACGTCAAGGATGCGCTGGCGCGTATTCCGGGCGTGGGTGATGCGCAGATCTTCGGTGGCGGCGACTACGCCATGCGCGCCTGGCTGGACCCGGACAAGGTGGCCTCGCGCGGCCTGACCGCCAGCGACGTGGTGCGCGCCATGCGCGAGCAGAACGTGCAGGTGTCGGCCGGCCAGCTCGGCGCCGAACCGCTGCCGGACAGCAAGTTCCTGACCCTGATCAATGCCCAGGGCCGGCTGAAGACCGAAAAGGAATTCGGCGACATCGTGCTCAAGAGCGGCACCGATGGCGAGATCGTGCGCCTGGCCGACGTGGCCCGCCTGGAACTGGGCGCGGGCGACTACACCCTGCGTTCGCAGCTGGATGGCAAGAACGCGGTCGGTATCGGTATCTTCCAGTCGCCCGGTGCCAATGCGCTGGAGATCCGTGACTCGGTCATCGCCACGATGGACGAGATGCAGAAGACCATGCCGGCCGACGTGAAGTACGAAGCGGTGTATGACACCACCATCTTCGTGCGCGACTCGATCAAGGCCGTGGTCTCCACGCTGCTGGAAGCCATCGCGCTGGTGGTGCTGGTGGTGATCCTGTTCCTGCAGACCTGGCGTGCTTCGATCATCCCGCTCATCGCGGTGCCGGTGTCGGTGGTGGGTACCTTCGCCGCGCTGTACCTGCTGGGCTTCTCGATCAACACGCTGAGCCTGTTCGGCCTGGTGCTGGCGATCGGCATCGTGGTCGATGACGCGATCGTGGTGGTGGAGAACGTCGAACGCAACATCGAGGAAGGGTTGTCGCCCACCGCAGCGGCCCACCAGGCCATGCGCGAGGTCTCCGGCCCGATCGTGGCGATCGCGCTGGTGCTGTGTGCCGTGTTCGTGCCGATGGCGTTCCTGTCCGGTGTCACCGGCCAGTTCTACAAGCAGTTCGCGGTCACCATCGCCATTTCCACCGTGATCTCGGCGATCAACTCGCTGACCCTGTCGCCGGCGCTGGCCGCGCGCCTGCTGAAGGCCCACGGTGCGCCGAAGGACGGCCCGAGCCGCCTGATCGACCGCCTGTTCGGCTGGGTGTTCCGTCCGTTCAACCGCTTCTTCAAGTCCAGCTCGGAGAAGTACGAGCGTGGCGTGGCCCGCATCCTCGGCCGTCGCGGCGCGGTGTTCGTGGTCTACGCGATCCTGCTGGTCGGTACCGGCGTGATCTTCAAGCTGGTGCCGCCGGGCTTCATCCCGACCCAGGACAAGCTGTACCTGATCGCCGGTGTGAAACTGCCGGAAGGTTCGTCGATCGCACGTACCGATGAAATGCTGCGCAAGGTCGCCAAGATCGCCCAGGAAACCGATGGCGTGGCCCACACCATCTCGTTCCCGGGCCTGAACGCGCTGCAGTTCACCAACACGCCGAACACCGGTGTGGCGTTCATTCCGCTCAAGCCATTCGCCGAGCGCCATGGCCGCACCGCTGCGCAGATCAACGCCGAGATCAACCAGAAGATCGCGGGCCTGCAGGAGGGCTTCGCGTTCGCGATGATGCCGCCGCCGATCCTCGGCCTGGGCAACGGCAACGGCTACCAGATGTTCATCGAGGACCGTGGCAACCTGGGTTACGGCGCATTGCAGAATGCCGTGCAGGCGATGCAGGGCACCGTTGCGCAGACCCCGGGCATGGCGTTCCCGATCAGCAGCTACCAGGCCAACGTGCCGCAGCTGGATGCCGAGGTGGACCGCGTCAAGGCCAAGGCGCAGGGCGTGCAGCTCACCGAGCTGTTCGACACCCTGCAGACCTACCTCGGCTCGGCTTACGTCAACGACTTCAACCAGTTCGGCCGTACCTGGCAGGTGATCGCCCAGGCAGACGGTCCGTTCCGCGAGACGGTCGAGGACATCGGCAAGCTGCGTACCCGCAACGACCGCGGCGAGATGGTGCCGATCGGTTCGATGGTCACCATCAAGCAGACCTTCGGCCCGGACCCGGTGCTGCGCTTCAATGGCTATCCGGCGGCTGACCTGGCCGGTGAAGCCGACCCGCGCCTGCTGTCCTCGGCCGAGGCGATGAACAAGCTGACCGAGATCGCCGGCAAGGTGCTGCCGGTGGGCATGACCACCGAATGGACCGACCTGAGCTACCAGCAGGCGACCCAGGGCAAGGCGGCCTTCATCGTCTTCCCCGTGGCGATCATGCTGGCCTTCCTGGTGCTGGCCGCGCTGTACGAGAGCTGGTCGCTGCCGCTGGCGGTGATCCTGATCGTGCCGATGACCCTGCTGTCCGCGCTGTTCGGCGTGTGGCTGACCGGTGGCGACAACAACGTGTTCGTGCAGGTCGGCCTGGTGGTGCTGATGGGCCTGGCGTGCAAGAACGCGATCCTGATCGTCGAATTCGCCAGAGAGCTGGAGATGGGCGGCAAGGGCATCGTTGAAGCCGCGCTGGAAGCCTGCCGTCTGCGTCTGCGCCCGATCGTGATGACCTCCATTGCCTTCATCGCCGGCACTGTGCCGCTGGTGTTGTCGCACGGTGCAGGTGCCGAGGTGCGCTCGGTGACCGGTATCACTGTGTTCGCCGGCATGCTGGGCGTGACCCTGTTCGGCCTGTTCCTCACCCCGGTGTTCTACGTGGCCCTGCGCAAGTTCGTCACCCGCAACGGTGGTGGCCAGCTGGTGCAGCACGGCGAGCCGACCATCCACCACTGACATGGAACCCCGTCGCCGCCGGTCACTGGCCGGCGGCGGCTTTCCCCTCACAAGGCATGCATCCATGAATACCCATCAGAACAAGATCGCGCTGGTCACCGGCGCCACCCGCGGCATTGGCGCAGAGACCGTGCGCCAGCTGGCCCAGGCCGGCGTGCACACGCTGCTGGCCGGCCGCAAGCGCGAGACCGCCGTGGAGCAGGCGCTGAAACTGCAGGCCGAGGGCCTGCCGGTGGAAGCGCTGCAGCTGGACGTCACCGACGGCGCCAGCATCGCCGACGCCGTGCAGCAGGTGCGCGAACGCCACGGCCGCCTCGACATCCTGGTCAACAACGCCGGCGTGCTGCTGGAGAACCCGGCGCAGCTGCCGTCGGAGCAGTCGCTGGATACCTGGCGCCGCACCTTCGACACCAACGTCTATGCACTGGTCGCGGTGACCCAGGCCTTCCTGCCGCTGCTGCAGCAGGCCAAGGCCGGGCGTATCGTCAACGTCTCCAGCATCCTTGGTTCGCAGACCCTGCACGCCGATCCGGCATCGGGCATCTACGATTTCAAGATCCCGGCCTACAACGCCTCCAAGGCGGCGGTGAACAGCTGGACGCTGGCCCTGGCACATGAACTGCGCAGCTCGCAGATCAAGGTCAACACGGTGCATCCGGGTTACGTGAAAACCGATATGAACGGTGGCCAGGGCGAAATCGAGATCGCCGAGGGCGCACGCTCCAGCGTGCAGATGGCGCTGATCGGCCACGAAGGCCCGAACGGCAGCTTCACCTACCTGGGCGAGGTGCTGCCATGGTGATCCGCACGTTGGCGATGGCCGTCTCCAGCCTGGTGCTGGCGGGCTGTGTCAGCGTCGGCCCGAACTACAAGGCCCCGGTGCAGGAACCGGTGGTCCTGCAGAGCGCTCAGCAGCCGGTCTTCAGTACCGTCTCGCCGGTGGCCAGCTGGTGGGCGCAGTTCGATGATCCGGTGCTGGAACAGCTGGTGCACGGCGCACTGTCGGACAACCTGGATCTTCGCGTCGCCGTGGCCCGCGTCAGCCAGGCCCGCGCGGTGTTCGTCGAAAGCCGCTTTGACCAGGCGCCGCACATCACCGCAGGCGGCAGCTACGACCGCCGCAAGCAACCCGATCCGCAGCTGGGTGGGCAGCGGGTGTTCAGTGAAAGCTACCAGCTCGGCTTCGACGCCGGCTGGGAGCTGGATCTGTTCGGCCGCAAGCGCCGTGCTGCAGAAGCCGCGCGCGCAGACCTCGGTGCCGAGCAGGCCAATCTGGCCGACGCGCAGGTACTGGTCGCCGCCGAAGTGGCACGCAACTACTTCGAGCTGCGCGGTACGCAGAAGCGCATCGCGGTGGCCCAGCACACGCTGGAAAACCTGCGCGATACGCAGAAGCTGACCGAGGCGCGCTGGGAACTGGGTGCAGGCAGCGAGCTGGATGTGCAGAGCAGCCGTGCCCGCCTGAAGGCGATCGAGGCGGATATTCCGCTGCTGGAAGTGGCCGAAACGCAGTCGCGCAACCGGCTGGCAGTGCTGCTGGGCCAGCGCCCGGAAGTGCTGACCGACATGCTCGCGCCGCACGACGTACCGGCCTTCGCCAAGGCACTGCCGCTGGGCGATACCCGCGAACTGCTGCGCCAGCGCGCCGACGTGCGCGTGGCCGAGCGTCGCCTGGCTGCCGCGACCGCACGCGTGGGCGTGGCCACGGCGGACCTGTTCCCGCGGTTGTCGCTGTCAGGCTTCGTCGGGTTCCTCGGCGGCGACGCCAGCGGCCTGGTCAATGGCAACAACAAGGCCTGGTCGCTGACCCCATCGCTGAGCTGGGCAGCATTCGACTTCGGTACCGTGCGTGCACGCCTGCGTGCCAGCAAGGCGGAAGCCGAAGGCGTGGCGGCCCAGTATGAGCAGGCCGTACTGCTGGCCCTGGAAGACACCGAGAACGCGCTGACCCGCTATTCCAAGCAGCAGGCCCGGTTGGCGATCGTGGTCGAGCAGGCGCAGGCGGCACGGCGTGCCGAATCGCTGGCGCAGATCCGCTATCGCGAGGGCTCGGAAGACTTCCTGACCCTGCTGGACGCGCAACGCACGCAGCTGGCGGCCGATGATGCGTTGGCGGCGGCCGAGTCTGAAGTCAATGTCAGCGTAGTGGGCGTGTACAAGGCGCTGGGCGGCTGGGGGCAGTCACCGCAGCAACCGAGCGTGGCGCAGGTGCAGTAACCGCAGCGGGGGACGGAGGCCATGGCGTCCGTCCCCTCCTGCTTTCACCGCACGTGATGGGCCGGGGCGCTCCCGGTCCTCGGCAGCGGTATGTCCTGCCTGGTGCTGCGGCGGCCGGCGCAGGAAGGGCGGTGCATGCCGTGCACATCGCCATCGTCTTGACGCTTCTGACTCTGCCGGAATTCCGGCCCGCCGTGTAACTAGTGGGTCAGGCACTTGCGAGGACAGGCGATGGCGGAGGGAAGGCGGGATACCCAACGGATGTTGTTCGGCGATCCGGGTCCACCGGGTGCGGGGCTGTCGGTGGCGGTGGTGATGCTGCTGGTGCTGGCGACGATGGCTGCGGCGGTCGGTTTCCTGCGCCTGCAGGATTCGATGCTGGGGCTGGGCCTGATCGGCGTCGCCGTATTCCTGGCGATCTGCGCCCGCATCTGCCAGGCGCGCGATCAGCATCAGGCGCTGTACCGCCTGCTGTCGCGGCAGCCGCCGCTGTAGCTGCGGCTGCCGCGATGGCTCAACGCTTCGGCCAGTCCAGTTCGACCACCAGCGGGAAATGATCCGAGGGCAGCACGCCCTCAATGCGGCGGTCATCGGTCAGGAAGCTGCGCGCATGGAAACCCCGCACCAGCACCCAGTCCAGCTGCACGGTGGCCTTGCCGGTGAAATCGTGGAAGGTCAGTCGCGGGCCCTGCGGCGCCTTCACCTGGGTACGCGTGTCGTGCAGCACGCGGGTGAATGCCTTGTAGGTGTCGCCGCCGGGCTCGCTGTTGAAGTCCCCGGTCAGCACCACCGGCAGATCGGCCGGCAGGCTGGCCACGCGCTTGCCGATCAGCTCGGCACCCTTCACCCGGCGGGGTTCGTCCTCGTCGCGGTAGGGCAGGTGGGTATCCATGAAGTAGAAACGGCGGCCGTCGTCGATGCGGCGGAACAGCGCCCAGGTGACCATGCGCGGATACAGGTTGCCCCAGGTGATGCTGCCGGGCACATCGGGCGTGTCGGACAGCCAGAAGTTGCCTGACTCCTCGATGGCCAGCACCGTGCTGTCGTAGAACACGCCCATGTGCTCGTCGCCGCTGCCGCCGCGGCGGCCTTCGCCGAACCAGCGGTAGCCGGGGAGGTGTCCGGCCAGGTACTCGGCCTGCTCCTGCACCAGCTCCTGGGTGCCGATCACCGCCGGGTGTGCGTCGAGAATGACCTTCACCATCGCATCGCGACGGTCGGGCCAACGCTTGCCGGGTTCGGTATCGGCCGGGGTGCGCACATTGAACGACATCACCTTCAACGGCGCAGGGGTGGCAGCCCAGGCGCCGGTCACAGGCAAGGCAAGCGCCAGCAGTGCAGACAGCGCGGGGCGACGAAAACGCGACAACATCGTGGAATCCCTCCATTCCATGAAAACGGTTTCACGGAGCATCGCACGGATCGACCGTTCATGGCTGTGCGTGCGCTGGCGGTATCGGCCGGTCGCTGCGGCGCATTCAGCAGGACCTTGACGGCGCATTGACCCGGCGGCCCGGGCCTGCGTGCTAGAACGGCCCTGCCGGCCACTGAGTCCGGCACCGCAGCAACAATCCTCAACGGAACCACAAGGAGCTGTGCCATGACACGATTGATTCGCGCCCTGCAGGTGTCGCTGAACCTGCGTTCGGACAATTCCACGCAGTGCATCCGTTCCAAGTATCGCTACTGGAATATCTTCTGACCGGAAGGACTCCACGTATTCGATGACATCGCCAGGGAAGGTCGATGATCTTCCCTGGCATCGGAGGCAGGGCATGGATGAGCGTGCAGCGGATGCGGAAGTGGTTTCGATCGATGACCTGCTCGAACGCGTGCGTCGCGAAGGGCCGGTCCTGCGCTTCGACAATGATGTTGTCGGCATCTTTGATCCGGCCCTGGCGGTCAGGATCGACAAGGCCAACACCGACCAGCACACCGTACCGGATTCACTGATTGATTTTCTCGGGCTGCGCAGTGGCAGGGACCCGGTTGCGTGGCGCGAGGTACGGGCACTGCTGAGCGAGCAGGCCGGGCGCCTTGCCAGTCCCGGGCATATGCGTGACCTCTACACGCGCATGCACGGCTTCCTTGCCCAGCGCGCGGATCGACCGCATGACCTCAGCGAACTGAGCTGGTGGACGATCTCGCAGTCGCTGTTGCCGCTGCTGATCGATGGCCTCAGCCGCGCCGACGTCGATGCCCTCATCGGCGAACAGAAGACCCGATACAACGCCATCGTGCTGCAGAACTTCTCGTTCTGGCGGCGGATCATCGACTTCCATCTTTCCCGCCGCGCGGCCCGTACGGTGTCGCGGCACATCCGGCGTCGTGCGCGCGGCACCGAGCCGCGCGAAGACTTCCTGCAATCCCTGCTGCCGCTGGTGGAGCGGGTCGGGGTGGACCGTGTGGCCTATCTGGTGTCGATGGTGCTGGCCGGCATGTCGGGCCTGCCGGGCATCACCGCGGCCAGCCTGCTGTATGCGATGCATCGTTTTCCGCACTGGCATGCGCGCATCCGCGAGGAAACCTCGGCGCTGAGCCTGGAGCAGCTGTACGCGTTGCCGATCAAGTCGCTGCCGTGCACCTCGCGTTTCGTCAAGGAAACCCTGCGGCTGTGGCCGGGACTGTTCGCCCTGCATCGTCCGGCCTCGCACGATATCGACATCGAGGGTGTGCGCATCCGCAAGGGTGGGGCATACGAGCTGTCGTCCTACTTCCAGCATCATTCGCCGGAGTACTGGCAGGACCCGGACAGCTTCGATCCTGATCGCTGGTTGCCGGAGCGGCGCCAGGCCAACAAGGGCGCCTACGTGCCCTTCGGATTCTCCTCGCGGGCCTGCATTGGCAGTGCGGTCGGCCATGCGCAGCTGCTGCTGTTCTGTGCGCTGGTGACCCGCGATTTCGAGTTGACGGTACAGGAGGTGCCGGCACCGTGGATGCAGCTGGAGGGCTTTGCCATTCCGGTTGATTTCATCGGTACGTTGACGCCGCGCCGCACCTTGCCGTGACTGCAGTGCTCGGCTCAGTCTTCAATCTCGCCACGGCGGCCTGCAGCACGCACCGCCTGTGCGGTGGTGGCCACGCCAAGACGGTGCCGCGCCCGCCGCAGATGGTTCTCCACCGTGCGTGCGGACAGCCCCAGCGTCGCCGCGATTTCCGCCTGGCGCCGTCCAGCGGCAACCCAGCGCAGCACTTCGCGTTCGCGTGCGCTCAGCGCGCCTGCGCGCGCATCCGCCGGCGCTTCGGCAAGCCGCCGCGCCGCACGGAACGCTGACGTGCCGGCCATTTCCAGCAGCAGACGCGCGCTGGCGGACGCATCAATCGAGGTGCCGGCGAAGCTGACCGCACCCTCCAGGCCGGTCGGTCCGAACACCGGCACCTGCAGGCCATGCAGGCCATCGCCGCGTGGCTGCTTCACCACCTGATAGCGTTCCCCGCGCACGCCCTGGCGCTTGCTCCAGAAGAACGGCGCATTGCTGTCCAGCACATGGCGGTTGACCGGACAGGCGTGCAGGTAGCGCGCGAGGTCGGTCTCGCTGCCGTCGCCAAACCAGTCACCCTCGATCCAGTACACGCGCTGCGCGTCGCGCTCCAGCCCGGTTCCGGTGGCGAACACCAGCAGGCGGTCGTAGCCCAGTGGCGAGGCGGCGGCGCGCAGCACGCCGCCCACCGCGGCCAGTGACCGCGCCTGTTCCAGTTTCAGCAACGCTGGGACCAGCGCAGGCAGCATGGGCTCAGCGCCCGGCCAGCGCGTCGAGCAGGGTGCGCGCGGCCAGCTTGCCCAGCGCGTTGCCGGCCAGCGGGCTGTCGCCGGTCAGCAGCAGGCGATCCTGCAGCACGCTGCCATCGATGCCCTCGTTGACGATCTGCACGCCCTGCTGGGCCAGTCGTTCACCGAAGAACCAACGCAGCTGCCCCGGCATGTAGCCGATCTCCGGTGTCTGCCTGTCCATCGCGTCGGGGAAGGCGCAGATGCGGTAGCCACGGAACAGCGAGCCGCCCTCGGCTTCGTCGACACCCGCCGCCAGCAGCGCCGCCGGGCCATGGCAGAGGGTGATGATGTGGCGCTGCTCGGCCATGGCCCATTGCAGCGCGGCTTTCACTGCCGTGCTCTCAGGCAGGCCGATCAGCGCGCCGTGACCACCGGGAATGAATACGGCGGCGTAGTCCGAGCCGGCTCCCAGCCCGGCCACCACCTCGTCCAGCTGCAACGGCTGGCGGAAGCGCGCCTCATAGCGTTCGTACAGGGCGCCGATCTCGCGGTCCTCGCGCGGGAAGGCCCACCATTCGAACTTGACGGCGTTGCCGGACAGCGTCGCGACGTCGATGTCAAAGCCGGCCTTGTCCAGGTGGTACATCGGCAGCAGGGTTTCCACCGGATGGTTGCCGGTGGAGAACAGGTGGCCATTGGCGGTCGGCAGATAGCGCTCGTCAGCGGCGATCATCAGCACCTTCCAGCGGCCATCGCGGCGCGCATCCGGATACTCGGCCCCGGACAGGTCGCTCCGCGGCGACGTGAACTGCGACAGCGAGTACGGTGAAGGGAAGAAGGCATCGCGCTCGGCCGGATCGGGGCTGGGCTGGCGGCTGGGCTCTTGCGTGTTCATGCGGACCTCCATCGGGGGAAAGTGAGTCCAGCATAGGAGGCTGCGTGCGCAGGCGCGATGAGGGATTCCCCTCAATCGGCCGCGATCCGGATGCTGCATCGCGCCACCCGGCCGGTTGGACAGCCGGATTATGTCGTGTTATCTAGCCGGTGCCGGGATAATCCCGGCATAACCACACAGCAAGCAAAGGAGTGAAAATGAAAAGATTCGCCCGAGCATTGCGCGTCAGCCTCAACATCCATCCGACCGAGAAGAGCAGTGTGTGGACTGTCTGGCAGATCTGGGTAGAGTTCTGATTCCACGGCGTCATACCCGCGATTGATCTGCAGCAAGACGAAGGGACTCGTCTTCGAGTCCCTTCTTGCCGGAGGCGTACTTCATGCAAGGGACGTCGAACGAAGGCAGTACTGTTGCTGCCGAACGCCTGGCCGCGCGCGTCGAGCGCGAAGGGCCGGTATTGAAGCTGGAAACCGGCGGCATCGGGGTGTTCTGCCCGGAGCTGGCCGGCAAGGTCGACAAGGAAAATTCCGAGCACCTGTATGTGATCGAATCGCTGGCCGATCTGTTCCGGCGGCATGAGCGCGTGCGTTGGACCGAAGTGCGCAGCCTGATTGCCATGCGTAGTGCCGAACTCACCAGTGCACAGAGTCTGGAGGCGTTGCAGTCGCGCATGCGGCAGGCACTGGATGCGGCGTGCGGGCATGAACTGGATGCGACGCCGACGATATGGAAGGCAATGGCCCATCCATTGGTCCCGATGGTGATCGACGGGCTGGATGCACGGGGGCGCGCCGCCATCGAGCGTGCGCTGCATCTGCGCTATTCCATCCAGGTCGAGCAGGTCATCCATCGACGCGACCTTCTGCGCAACTTCCTGATCAATCGTGCCGAGTCGCGCACGATTCATTCCGAACTGAAGCGGCGCGTGCGCGACGGCCGTGCTCCGCTGGACTACGCGCAGTCATTGCTGACCCTGCGCGAGCGCATCGGCCTGGACAAGGTCACCTACCTGGTGACCGTGCAGCTGATCGCCATTTCCGGGGTGCCTGGCATGATGGCCGCCTGCCTGCTGCTGGCGATGCAGATGCATCCGCAATGGCGCCAGCGCATCGAGGAGGAGTTCGCGCCGCTCTCGGATGCGCAGATCCATGCGCTGCCGATGGCCAGCATTCCCTGCACCATGCGCTTCCTGAAGGAAGTGATGCGGCTGTATTCCACGCCCTTCAACAACCGCCGGGTGGCCGCCTGCGATCTGCAGGTGGAAGGGCAGGCCATCGCCGAGGGCACGGTGTTCGAGCTGAGCTCGTTCATCCAGCATCGCTCGGCGAAGTACTGGGATGACCCGTTGCAGTTCGATCCCGATCGCTGGCTGCCCGAGCGGCGCAAGCGCACTGCCGGCATCTATGTGCCTTATGGCTTTCCCACGCGCTCCTGCGTTGGGTCGGCGGTCGGCAACGCGCAACTGGTACTGCTGTGCGCGCTGCTGGCCCGCGAATTCCGTTTCACCCCCAGCGTCGACTACCGGCCCGAGGTGCGCATGGACGGCTTCGCGATCCCGGCAGCGCTGCACGGCACGTTCTCGCGGTGCACGGCGGGGGCGTGACCTGTCGGGGCCGGCGGCTTACTTTCCCGCTCGTCCGTGTTCCTGCATGTCCTCATGCAGGATCCGCCGCAACTCGACGATCGCCGGCGTGGCTTCCTGCACGCTGTGCCCGGACACGATCACTTTCTCCGAATCCGCGTGCGGCAGGTGCGAGCTCCAATAGGGCACCAGTCCGTCGTCGGTCTTTTCCAGCGGGCCATCGGCCTTGGCGCGGGCGATGATCGAGTGGTAGTGCACCCGCGGTGACATCGGCAGGTCGGCCACGGCGCGGACGAACGGGTCGTCCTTGTCCAGGTTCTGGATGCTGTTCATCTGGTAGCCGTGCTTGCCATCGTTGCGATCGATCTGGCCGTCGTTGGCGATGGTGGCAGCGTCTTCCAGCACGGTCAGTGGCAGCCGCACCAAGCGGCCGATCCAACGGCCCAGGCGGGTGCCGGCCACGTCGGTGCCGCGGTGGGGCGTGGCGATGAACACTACCCGGGATACTTCCGGTTCCGGCAGGAAGGTCAGCACCGGCGCACCCTTGGTACGCAGCAGCTCACGCTGCGCAGGCGTCATCTGCGCGGTGGCCAGCAGGGTATCGACCAGATGGTCGCCGGAGGAGGAGATCATCAACCGCGCGATCACCCCGCCCATGCTGTGCCCGACCAGCACCATGTCATGCGAGGCCTGCGCCTTGCCGCTGGGGTCGAAGTGCCTGAACACCTCGGCCAGCGTGTGGCGCATTGCATCGTGGCTCATCGCGATGGGCATGTTGGTCGGGTAGTAGAACTGCCAGACCTGGAAGTCCTGGCGGATCTCGTCATCGCGCATCAGTTCGTTGGCCACGTTGACCCAGGCCTCCGGGCTGCTGGCCAGACCATGGATCATCAGCAGCACACGACGGTTCGGGTCGTAGGGCTGCATCATGTACAGATGGGGCGTGTCGATGCCGCCCTTGCCACCAAACAACGAGCGCAGCGACTGGTGGCTGAAGTTGGAGCGTGCCAGCCACAGGGCATAGCCCGCGGTGAAGTTGGCCGCCAGTGGCACCTGCTGGCCGTGCAGGGTCACTTCCGAAACCTGGTAGGGATCATGGATCTCCAGTTCCGGCCCGTCATCGTGCAGCACTTCCCACAGGTTCTTTCCCGAGAAGCGCAGCAGCACCGTCATCGAAGGGGAGGGCATTTCGCTCCAGCTCCGGGGGGCCGGGGGGGCTGCCTGCGCGGCGGGCGTCGTTGCCGACGGCGTGCTGGCTGTGCTGCCAGCCGGGTCGTCCATCACCGCCACCAGTTCGGCACCGAAGCCATCGCGGCGATGCACGCTGCGCAGCGTGCCGGTGAAGGACAGCGAGGCTGCCGGTACCAGCTCGGTGGGTGTGCGCGTATCCAGCGGCGATGCTTCGCCTGAAGGGGCCAGCACGAAGGTCCAGCGGCCCAGCTGGAAATGGCTGGCCTGGCCGTGCACGCGCCCGGTGGCATACGCGTTGTACAGCTGCACTGAGGCTTCCTGCACAGCCAGGTTGTAGTAGTCGCGTACCTGGGTCTGGCGGTCTTCAAAGCCACGCTGGTTGGCGGTGCGCTCGGTGAAGAACAGATAGGCATAGGCCTGCCGCGCGACCTGCATCCATGCATCGAGGCGAGGCTGGAAGTCGGCATCCAGTTCGGTGATCGCAGTCTTGGCGCGGCCGGATGCCGAGTACTCCCGCTTCGGTGCCGGCAGGGTCATCGCATACTGCAGCCACAGCTCGGCCAGGCTGGAGCGCTTGTCTTCCTCACGCACCACGATGCTGGCTTCCATCGCCTCGATGCAGGGCAGGCCGGGCTTGGCACAGACGCCCTCATCGAGCCCGGCTACGCGCAGGGTCTCGGTGGTCGCCGCGCTGAGCTTGCCGCTGGTGAGGATGTCACCGCGCTTGAGCGCGATGTACTGGCCGGGCGTGACCGAGGCGACTTGCACCGACGGCCCGAACTGGCGCAGCGTCGCGCAGCCGCCCAGGGTGAGCAGCACGGTGATGATGAGGGTCGTGCGGCCGATGAAGCCCAAGCCCGTGGTAGCCATACGGTCCTCCTGCGCGGTGGCGCCACTCTAGCGGCCGGCCTGTCAAAGCGGAATAGACCGGGCGGGCGGTCTGGGCCTGGCCGCCGTGGGCGATTCAGCCATTCCCGTGTGACACTGCGGTGAATGCCAGGGACACGGTGATCGCGATGGTTGTAGCGTGGGCTACGCCATCAGCGGCTGATCTGGCACTTCACCGCAGCCGAATAGCCCTCGTAGTCGTCGCCCGCGATCACGTGCAGGGTGTGGCGCTTGTCGATGCGCTTCACGTACGACGGTTCTTCGGTATTGGCATGCTCGTTGACCTCGGTCACCGACCACGCCTTGGCCAGGCGCTTGGAATCGACACCGTTCAAGTAGACGAAGAGGCTTTTCTCGCCTTCGGCCACGTTCACATCGGCACTGGTGACGGTGCCGCCAAACAGCGCGACCGGCTTGTCCTCGGGTTCGAACGTACCGCCCGGCTTCTTGGCCAGGCCGGCGGCCTGCAGCGCATCGATGGCTTCGGCCGCACTGAAATTCGAGCCGGCCTTGCAGGCCAGCAGCGCTTCCAGCGTGGCGGTGCCGGGCGGCGCGATGGCCGGTGCCGCAGCGTGCGTGGCTGGGGCGGCGGCGAGGGTTGCGAGGAACAGGGAAATCGTGAGGGCAGTTGTCATTGCAGATCCTTCTGATGGGAGCAGGAATCAGAACGCCGGTTCGATCACCGGGAATTCCTCAGCGGAGGAGTAGAGGCGATAGGCCTGTGTGGCGCCTGCGCGGACGTTGATTTCGGTCGAGCGCCGGCGGGAATTATTGGTCTTCTCCGATTGCAGAACGCCGCACAGGCCACGCCCCTGGACAGGCGTGGCGGTCAGTACGTGGCGCCCCTCGGCCAGGACAAGGGACAGGCGCTCGGCGGGGTCGAGATGTGCGGCCATCTTCCCGTCGACCATGACGCCCATGTAGCAGCCGCTGCCCACGAATCCGACGTCGCGGGTGACTGTAATGGTGCCCGTAGGCTCACCCTGGGCGTCGATCGGGAAAATGCGCGCGGCCGGTGCGTCCTTGATCTGCTCGGGCGAGGCCTGCTTGGTGGGCATGCAGCCGGACAGTGCGGCAACCAGCAGGGCAGGGATGAGCAGCTTCTTCATCACAGTTCTTCCTTGGTGGAGATCGGTGTCTCGATGGCCGGAATGATGCAATGAAAAGGGGCTGGAGTTACAGCCTTCCAGGCGTGCAGGCAAAAAAAGCCGGAACCCCTTTTGAAAGGAGATCCGGCGTTCCGCGGCCTGGACAGGTCATGCAGAGGGGGGGGCGGAAACGATTGGTGGCGCCGGGGCGCTACGCACAGGAGCCGTCCAGGGGGCCTCATCCGTTGCGGAGTTGAGGGGGACTGCTCGCGGCCTCAGAACTGCACTTCATCCCCCAGGAGCGGGAACTCCTGGCGGCGCAACGTCCACGTACCGTCAGTGTTCCGGGCCCGGAACTCCTCGATCTCAAAGGGCACTCCTTGGCTGCCCATCAGATCCGGCCCGGTGGTCACCTGGAAGTGCAGGTGTGGCCAACGCGCGTCGCCGGAGTTTCCGATGCGAGCCAGCGCTTGGCCGCGGCGCACGCGCTCGCCGGTTTTCACGTTGACGCTGCCCGGCTGCAGGTGGGCATAGTGCGCATACTGGCCCTCACCCAGGTCAAGGACCACGTAGTTTCCTGCCAACGTTTCCATGCTGAGCGGCAATGCAGGCGCAAATCCGGCTGCAGTGCGGGGTGTGTTGTCGGGCATGCCATCCCGTGCCTGTACGACCACGGCATCGGCCACGGCAAAAACGGGCTGCGCATAGGCGTGGTAGGTGCGGACGTCCAGAGGGTCACCGGATTGCAAATGGCCATTGATGCGTTGCTTCCAGTCGATGGCATAGCGACGCGAGATCTGCGCCAGGCCTCCGGCGACAAACAGGCCGGGGCGATGGTGGAGATCCAGCGCCAAGCCGTTGTCAGCCAGCCAGTGTTCGCCTCGAACCGGGCTGGCGAGTGACTTGACCACTGTCTGCCGGGTTCCCATCATCGGGCCCGCTGCGACCGCGTCATCCAGCAGCACGCGATGTTGAAGCTGCTGTGGAACCGAAGCGTCACCTGCGAAGGCTACGCACAGGAATGCTGTGACCGATCGGCCCGGTGCCAACGGGTGAGTGGCGTTGATGGGGCCGCCACCTATCAGGCTCAGCTTGCCTTCCAGGGCCGGTCCGGCCATGGACGACACCAGGGCGCCGTCATCCGCCGCGATGATGTCCAGCCGTTTGATCTGCATTGCCTGCTCGGATGCATTCAGTAGCTGAAGCTCGTATACGAGATAGCGGTAGCCGCCTGCGCGAAACGCGCTTGGAGGAAACGGCGAGCGGATCTCCAGCTGGGGCGGAGGAAACGAGGGCGCTGCGTTCGACACTCTGTCGGCGGTGGCGGTTGATCGCTGCGCCAGTTCGCAGCCGTTTGGCAGGGGCAGCTGGCCGGGGGACGAAGCATGCAGCCCCGCCGTGAATGACAACATGACAACGCTGGATAGGCAGAGGAAAGCAGGCCTGATCATGCTCGTTCCAGGATTCGGGTTGGCGATCGGCTGAGTGTAGTGACGGCTTTCGTGAAAGGGAGATACGGTACGACGAATGGCCTGTCACGGTGACGAAGACGCTCTGCAGGGGCATGAAGGCGCCTGCATCATCCATCAGAAGCGTTCTGCAAGCTTCCTGCTGCGGAAGGACTCCGCCACGTAGTCGACAAATGCACGCGTTTTGGCAGGCAGGAACTGCCGGTTCGCGTAGTAGATGGAGACGGGCCCACCTTCTGCGTGCAGGTCTATCGGGACTATTTCCCTGATGGCACTCGCAACATCACCATTGATGAGCTCGCCGTACATGGGGAGACGGCATACATCCGCTGGAGAGCGAAGAATGCAATCATGGCGACCGACACGCTCATCGTTCGCAACGGAAAAATTGCGATCCAGACGTTTGCTGGATTGTTCAGGGAATGAAAGCTGCCTGAGCGTCACTTGGGCGAACCAGGGGCAATAAAAAAGCCCGGAAACCCACGCTGGTGGAATTTCCGGGCTTCTCCGGTCCTTGACGAACCGTTCGTTGGTGGAGGTGGGCGGAATTGAACCGCCGTCCGAAGGCACTCCATCCCCAGCACTACATGCTTAGCTCACCGTTGGATCTCGTCCCCGAACAGCACGGTGCGCAAAGCGCATCCGGGAACCAGCCTGTTGTGTTCTAGTGCCGGACTGACAGGCAGCCACCCAGCGCGATTCCATGATAGTGACTCTACGCTGCGAGCATGGACACAAGCAGTTTCGAGGCTCCGCCTAAGTCGGCAGAAGGTCACGCACCGCAGTTTTTAGGCTGCGAGAGCGACCGGAGCGTAGTTGTCGTCGTTGGCAACTAGAGTTTTGCAGCTGGATTTACGAGGACAGCTACCCCCTCGGCATGCGCCAGGCGACTTCACAACCCCCGTCGAAACCAATGCACCCCCGGTTTCTTCAAGTATTGCAAGGCTTTTGGGGTCAATGCTGGCAAAAAGCTGGCACTAACCCTGCCCAACGACGCGAATACTACGGCAATCTTCCTGAACAGTCACGCGTCAGTCGCCGTCAACGGCTGGACCATCCCCGAGCTCAGGATGATCGTTCAGATAGGTAACCACATCGTCACTAAAGAACTGGCCACGGTAATAGGTGTGGGAGGCGTTAAGAGCGACGAGCTCGCTGAGGTGCCTGCGAGTGGAAACGCGGTTGATGATGAATTGTCGTTGGATCAACAACAGCTTGTCGTGTGGTTCCGCGGCCACGTCAATTACGCGCCCTGGCGGCGCATCCGGTAGCGGGATGTCGCAAGGGGTCTTGTCGCTGTTGATCTGCACAAGGCGATCAAAATGAGCCGCTGTCGCGTCGGTGCTCATGATGTACTCCCCACCCTCCATCACCCCTCGGAATTCGAACGTTCCGAGTGGACCGACATGCTCAATCATAGATACATGCCCCTCTTCGTGAAGGCGGCCGCGAACCAAGCCTCCGCTACGACCGTCTACGATCCAACCTGACAAGAAGTCGGAGGTGAAGTCCTCCGGGGAACGGATGAATAGCGTATCCCTGTCCGCATCGGCGTCTGTCTGGGAGGCGGAGCCGGCATCCGTACCTTTCGATTCGTCGTTCATTCGCTTCCTCATGCCGTTCAGGAAGCTCAGGATAGCCCACTAAGGTGTGGACACCACGCCCCAAACCGCGGCAGCCTTAGCGCCCGCATCGGGGACCATCGAGGGGATCCAGCGGCCGTACTTCTTCGCCGTGATCGTCCAGTCTCGGTGCCCCATCTGCCGCGCCACCCACATGACGTTCTCGCCGGCGCTGAGCGCCTGGGAGGCGAAGGTGTGGCGCATCTGATACGGGTACCGGTACCGGACCCCAGCTTTACGCAGCGCGCGCTGCCATTCGCCAGCGCGGATGCTCTGATCCGACCCCCACCGCGCATTCGTCCTGGGATCATGGAAGACGAACTCGCCGGCGGTGGCGGTATGGGCACGCTGGGCCTTCAGGGCATCAATCGCCGGCTGCAGCAGCTGCACCTCACGCACACCGGACTCGGTCTTCGGAGCCTTCATCTTGCCCATGACCCAGGCGCGCCGGATCTTGACCGTTCCCTTGCGCCAGTCGATGTCCGACCAGCAGAGACCAATCATTTCCGAGGTGCGCAGGCCGGTGGCGAAGTTGAACTGGCAGTAGTTGCGGACCTGGTCCTCGCGGCAGGAGGCCAGGATTGCCTGGACTTCCTCCGGCGTGAAGGGGTCGACCTCTTCGCGCGCATTGGCCTTGGCACGCCGCTTCACCCTGAACCCGTCGAGGGGATTGCTCGGGATCAGGTCGTCGGCCACGGCCTCATCCAGGGCGCCGCGGAGCGGGCCCAGGACGTTGTTGATGCGCTTGGCCGATGTCGACTCGTCGAACGTGGCCACCAGCTCCTTCAGGGCGATACGGTCGAAGTCACGCAGCGCGATCGCTCCGCAGCGCGGCACCAGGATGTTCTCGACGATGCGCCGGTAACCGATCAGGCTGCTGTGCTCGAGCTCGGGCTCTTTCTGCGCCAGCCACCGGGTCAGCACCTGCTCCAGGTTGTCCAGGGCTGCAGGGCGGGTGGCGACCTGACGGGCACGCTTGCTGTTGGGGAAGTGGGTGGCGTAGTCGAACGTGCCTTTCTCGATCTCGATCTTGATCTGGCCCAGCAGGTTTTCGCAGTACCGCAGGTTCCGAGCGGTCGGGGGCAGCTTCAGTCGTTCGCGGCAGCGCTTGCCGCGGTAGTGGAACGTTATCTCGATGCTGCCTTGTGAAACTGGCCGGACGCCGCTTTGCCTTGGACTACCCACTCTTCGTACCCCTCCAAATCGATCAGGTTTCTTCCATCTGGCGCCTTGATGAACACGGCGCCCTCCAGCCAATCGCCACGCTTGATCTTCGAGTTGATGGCATCGACCGTGTAGCCGGTCAGCGTCTCGAACTGCTTGAGCGTGACGAATCGGACCGGGCGCAGGTTCGCGGGGGATGTGGTCCTCGACAACCCTCGCGCTGAGGGGACGTGGTTACTCATGGGGCACCGCCTGCAGGCTCCATAGGACCGATGGGCGCTCGTCGGGACCGTGGAAGGCCGCGCGCTGCACACGGCCGGTCTTGGCCAGCTGGTGCAGGTAGCTGCTGACCCGGTTCGAAGGCAGCTGCAGCTCGGCGGCCAGCTCGCCGGCCAGGCCCGGCCCCTCCTGCAGCAGCTGCAGGATCCGGGTGGCAGTGCCGTCGGCAGTGCCTGCATCAGCCATGGTCTGCCTCAGCTTCTGCCAGGTGGCCCGGGCAGCCGGTACCGCTGTAATCAAAGCCCTCGCAGGGCGCGAGCGGGATGACCCTGCGGCCGCCGGCCAGGTGGTCGGTCAGCACTCGGCGGGCTTCGGCTGCAGTCACCGGCTCGCCGGGCGGGTTGCGCTGGAAAAGCCCGTCCAGATCCTGGTCGGTGAAGTTCGTCAGTGCGCCGGCGACGTCCAGGTGCACGTGGTAGTGCACAGGCAGGCGGTCAGAGGTATTCATGCGTCGGGCTCCTGGTGTTCGGTGCTGCGCTCGGCAGCATTCAAGGCGGCGCGCCGCTGGGCGAAGCCGCGGCAGGCGCTGATGGCGTTGCCGTGCTCGTCCACGGCTTCGTGGCAGAGGAAGGGGCGCTCGCCCGGGGTGGAGCAGTAGTCAGCGTCCTCGGTGGTCGGGAGGCACTGGTTGGCCACGGTACCGGCGCGGAACGCACAGCCCCCGCAGAGCGGGCCAGGGTCGATGCCGGCGGCCAGCACGATGCCGTTGAGGGCGCCCAGGATGCAGGGCATGTTCACGCGCTCGGCCTCGTGCGGCCACACGTGGCCCTGCAGCACCAGCAGGTCCTCGGCCTGCTCGCGGGCATTGCGAGCGACCTGGTTGGCCAGCCCAATGAACTCGCCGAACAGATCGACCATTGCGGCGGTGCCGATGTTCTCGGCCAGGTGCCGCAGCGCCGGCCGGCGGAGATCCATGGGGACCGCGGCGATCGCGCGAAGCTCCCTGGCTAGATCTGGGTGAATGTTGTGGTCGGTGGCGCGATCGCGCGCTGCCTGGTCAGCCATGGTCGATGACCTCCCCCTTGCGGCTCCGCCATTCGTCGCAGATGGCATGCGGCTTGGTCAGGAAGTTCCCGAAGCTGCAGCGGTCCACAATGGGGTTCAAGATCGGATCCTTCCGCAGTGGCACCTTGCGCGTAACCATGTTGCCCCTACGATTCGGCCGGGAGACAAACCGGTGAAGGGTGTGGGGCTCGCGGCGGAAATAGACGCACGTCATGCAACGCGGAGGGTCAGGGTCGAAGTTTTGAGCGGCCTTTGCCCCATGGGCGACCAGGGTCATGCACTCAGCCATTGGTCGTATCTCCCGGGCCGAAGAAGGCTGCCAAAGCCAGGTAGATCGCATGGCCTTGGTCGTGGGTCATGTCGATGCACAACCCGCAGCCGCTCAGCTGCAGGTCGAAAGCGACCGTGTTCTCGATGGTCAGCTGCCCTTCCTCGCCGGTGATGTCGATTGCGACCTCAGCCATGGTCTGCCTCCTGCGGCAGCAGCTTCTGCTGCTGCACGTGCTCGATCACCGTCTGCCCGCTGGAAAGCAGGATGTGCGACAAGAACGCGGCCTCGAAGGTCAGCATGCCGATCTCGATTGCCGTGACCTGGCCTTTCACCCAGTCGCGCAGGATCGAGTAGACGGCGACGCCGCCGATCTTGAGCGCCTTGGCTTCGTGTTCGGCTCGAGTGGCCCGGATCCGGGGGCCATAGGGGTGCTCGCGCAGCCAGGCCGCTGCGTAGCCGCGCGCGCTGGCCTTGAGCTGCACCTGCCGGCCGCGGTGCTCGAATTGGATGAACAGCTCGCCGCTTTCGTAGTCCTCACCGGTAGCGAAGCGCTGGCAGCCGAAGCTGCGCAGCATCTTCTGGATGTCATTGATCGCGTTGTTGCCGCTGGACGCGTTCTCGTAGGGGAGGCTCATTTGTCCACCGCCTGGCCGTCGATCTCGGCATCCGTGACCTGCCCCACCGGCTGGCGAGCGTCTGGGAAGCGCTGAAGGGCCCAAGCCTCAGCGCGAGAAAACGCGTCGAAGTCGTGGGCGACGTCGGATTGTCCGCACTCCATCCAGTAGTCAGCCCATGAGAGCCCATTCACCGGCCGGCGGGCGGCGAGGTGCCGCATGTTCGGGCATTCGGCGGTGTGCAGCTCACCTTCCGGCTGGGCGCAGCATCCGTAGATGCGAGCCGGCTGGCGGGCGGCGAGGGTGCAATGCGGGCAGGCTTCGATGTTCCCAATACTGCTGCCGCTCTCGTCAACATCCACGTCAAAGTCAACATAGCCTCGGCCCTTGCATTTGCCGCAGTGAAAGGCATCCCCCTGACCACCCGGGGAGGGCTGGGCGGAGAGGGCGGCATAGGGAGCCCAATGCGTCGGCCCATACTGACTGTCTACGGCATGGTTGATGAAGGCGGCTCCGTTGTTGAAATCAATGAATGCCCACGGGAATCCACCCGTATCGGACGGCCAGGTTCCATCGTCGTTCTGCACCGGCGACACCGGCGCAGACCACCAGCCGGGCGATACATGATCTTCACCCCACCGCAGACGAACCACGGTTCCATCGCGCGGGCACGTGTCCATCGAGCGCCACGGCGCCCGCTCTGCCTGATCCCCCAGCCTCACCCTCCCACCGGGCTGCACGTCCGCCAGGGGCTTGTTGTCGTTGGTCATGCGTCGATCCTCTTGAAGGTGATGACCCACACCCAGGGGTTGCTGTTCCAGTCGCCGCCGGTGCTGTCCCAGAGGTCGGCGAAGATCTCCCGGCTGTCCTCGTAGACCATTGGCTTTGCCGCGCGCGGGTGGGTGCGACGCAGTCGGATGTCCGGCAGCATGGCCGCGCTGGCGCCCTCGGCGACGGCATCGGTCTCGTTGATGGCCTGCAGCCGCTCCACGCGAACGTCGGTGATCTCCAGAACCAGGCGGCAGGCCCTGCGCGGCATGTGGATGCTCGGAATCCAAGGCGAGCGCTCCATGTCATCGACGTGGGCGACCTCAACCCCATCTGCCCGGTAGTGGTAGCGCTCGGGATCCGACCATTGGCCTTTGTCCTCGTCCCAAGCGTTGGTCCACGTCTCCCGTACCCACAGCCGGTCCCTGGGCTGGCCGAAGGGGCACCGGAAGCCGGTGGTCATTTCCTGGCTGCCCGCGATGCGGAACTCGCCGGCATTGGAGAAGGCGCGGGCCTGGCTGAAATCTGGATTGCAGCCAGGGCGCCAAGGGATGTCCTTGATCGCGCGCCTTGTCTGCGTCTTCTGGCCTGCCAGGATGGCGCGCACCATGACACCGTTGAACAGGATGGGACGCTCACGCATGGGCGGTCTCCGCCAGCGGTGCCGGCGCGGCAATGTCGCCGGGCAGGCCTGTCGGTTCGGCCGCGCCGGCGGCATCGTCGTATGCACGGACCGCGCGGGCGATCGCGTAGAGACGCCAGATGAAGTGGAACGTGTACTGCTGCAGGGACGATGCGTATTCCCAGGCGTCGGTGATCCGGAAGTCGCTGTAGTCCGGGTCGTTCGGCCTGAAGTCCGACATGGCACTGATCGCGTTGCTCAGGGCATCGTGATCTTCCGAGTCGTTCAGCACTTCGAGCTCGAGCTCCTGCCACAGCCGGGCCACCCATTCCGGGGGCGTGTCCGGATCCGCCAGGTCGTCGGGATCCACGCGTTCCTCGACGTATTCCTTGAACAGGCGGGTCACCAGCGCGCGGAAGAGGTCAGCGCTGAATTCCTTCTTCTCGCCGTCGTTGGCCACGCACTTCTCGGCCCAGTAGCCATCGTTGACGAACAGGCCTCCGGCCTCTTCATGGTGGGCGGGCTTGGCGCGGAAGAACTCGAACATGTCGTGCAGGCGGCTGAAGACGGCCGTGCCCATGTCGCCGGAGATCGCCAGGTGCCCGGGCCAGGTCACGATGTCGAAGCCGTAGCAGTAGGTACCAGGGCGCCGGAACTGCAGGTGGCGGTGCACGCCGTCGTCGACCACGATCCGCAGCTCATGGGAGGCCGTATCGGCGAGGAAGCGAGGGAGGACGTCACTGCGGCTCATTGGTATCTCCGGACTGTGCGGACGAGGCCTGGGCGGCCTTCAGGGCGGTTTGCCAAGCGGGTATCGGGCTGTCGTCGGCGCCGAGCAGCTGCAGCAGGCCGGGCCGATGGCCAGCTGCGATGCGGCCGCCGGCGCGCAGAACCAGCAGCACCTGCGACTTTTTCGTGAGCGGATCCTGCCGAGGTAGATGGCGGACGTTGATGACCTTGCCGTCCACGATGTCCGCTACGGAGGTGACGTCAGGGCCGGTGGCCATGTCGCAGCCCTCGATTGCTACGGGGCGATCTGCGGTCATCGTCAGCGCCTCTGGCCGGGCGGCAACGTGGGGAGCTGCTGGGGCTCGGCAACTGCCGCCGTCAGGTTTCCGGTTTCATGGGCCAACCGGATCGCGTCGAGCTCGACCTTCACCGCACCGATGTAGGTGGTGGCCACGATGGTCGAGGCCTTGGCGCGCTCGATGACCTGGCCCATCTGTTCGGCACTCAGGTCGTCGTCGCCCAAGCGTTCGAGCATGGCGACCAGGTGGTCGCGGACGTCACTGACCTTGTTCTTCATCTTCTTGCTCCTTGATTCGCCTCTTGAGCCGGCGCGTGATGCTGGACTTCAGGTGGACAAGTTCTTTCAGTTCCGGCGGGAACCGGTTGTGGTAGCTGTTGCGCCGCATGTTCTCGGCGAGGGTCACGGTCTCGAGGCGATCAGCAGTGATCTCGGCGGCGACCAGCGTCTTCAGGCCGGGCCGGAACACCACGATGTGTCCCTCCGGTACCGGGCCGTTTGCCGCCTCCCAGACCATCACGTGCACCGGGCGCCAGCGATTGACTGGGAACAGGGCTGGGTCGTCTGTGACCTTGCGCATCAGCACCTTCCGTTTCGGATCGACCTTCTCGGTCCCGATCGGCACGTAGTTGCGCGCCTCGCTGGCCGGGCGCCCCTTCTTGAACTGGGTTTCTCGCATCCGGCCGGCATACCAGCCAGGTCGCCGCAGGCCCTTGTTCGGTGGGGTGCTGCCGGGCTTGATCCGTGACGCGATCGATCCCGGTTCCTGCGTCCCGTTCCAGAGCGCGGCCATCGGCTGGGTGTGGAAGTCCTCGGCCTTCTGCAGGCCCAGCAACGCTGCTCGTCGGTACACCGCGGCCTTGGGTCGCTCGAGGACGTGGGCGATCAGAAAGGCGGGAAACCGCGGCCAGTTCAGCCGCAGCGTCTCGTCCTCGTCGACCGTCCAGGGCCGGCGCGCGTTGGGGTGTGACTTGCGCGTCATGGGTCACGGGTTCCACCCGGAACGCCCTGGAGCGGGGGGCTGCCGCCGCGCGCGCTGCCGAATGGCTTCCTTCCGGAAGAACTCGCCGTGCTCGATCTTCTGACCGCGGATTCGGAAGCCCCAGCTGTGCGCGCGCGGCGGTAGGGTCAGCACCACCGTCCAGGTGCCTTCGGCCTGCAGGTCGTCAGCCAGCGCGATACGATGCCAGCCCTCAGCACGGCGGAACAGCAGCTGGCCAGCGCCATACCAGGTCGACGAGTAAGGTTCCTCGGCGATCGCCGAGGGCAGCGCGTCCGGTACCGCCGGCAGCGGCCCGTCGAAGGGGCGATGCTCGAAGTACCCACCGCGCAGGATCAGGCTGAAGAAGGACCAGGGGTGGTCGTGGAAGACGCCGCCGTCGTCGCTGCTGCGGATGTGGTGCAGACGCAGGGCCAACCAGGGCCGGGGCTGGCCACGGTCGTCGACGCCGGCGCGGCCGATACGCAGCAGCCAGAAGCGGTCCATGTACGGCGTGCCATCGGCGTTGACCAGGTGGAAGTAGGGGGTGCGGGTGCCGCGCTGAATCAGTGCAGCGGCAACGCGGTCCAGCACGCGCCGGCCCACAGTGAGGGGCGGCGCCTGCAGATCCATGTAGCTGCCGCAGCGGCCGCACGATTCCATATCCGGCCAGTCTCGGGCGCAGCCGAACAGGGCACAGATGAAGGCGCGCACACGGCTCACGGCTGCTCGCCCTTGTAGGTCGCGACCAGGCCGCTGGCTGCGGTCAACGTGCCGGCCTCGATCTGGCGCAGGCGGCGGGCACGCTCAGCCCGGCCGCCGCCGGCCGGTGCCCAGGTGGTGCGATGGCGTGCTGGCACGCGGCGGACAGGGGCGGCGCGCGCTGCGCGCTGCGGCCTGGCCAGCAGCGCGGGCAGCAGGAGGTCGAGGGAGAAGCGGCCAGTGCTCAGAAGATGCGGGTGCATAGGGACCTCATGCGTAGGTGGTGAGGCGGAAGTGCTCGCGGACCAGGTCATAGAGCCGGCCGACTTCGGCGATCTGCAGGGCGAACCGGGCATCGAACTCGGCGCGCCTGCCGTCCTCGTCGCCGTGCTGCAGCTGCTCCACTGCGCCGTCCAGGAAGCGGAGCTTTCGGACGATCAGGTCGTCACCGACGACGAAGGAGAGGTGGTCGTCCAGCACCAGGGCGAGCTTGGTCACCTGCTTGCCGGTCTCCAGGTGCAGGTCGACCTCGTCGCAGCGCAGTTCGTGGTGCTGGCAGCGAACGATTGCGCCGCCCTCGACCGGATCGCGCAGCTCGCATTCCTCGCCCAGGCTGAGGCCGTCGGGCAGGGCTTCACCGGCAACCCAACCGGTAAGAATCGCCCGCGGCGAAACCTCGGCATTCAAGGGCAGGGCGGGGAAGCTGCCGACCACGTTGCGCAGCTGGCTCATGGCGGCCTCGCCGGTCTTACGGCTGCTGGTGTCGACGAACACAACGCCGCGCTGGTGGTCCAGGTAGAGATCCGTGCGGGAGGGGCGGACGAAGGCACGAGGCAGCAGCTCGTGCAGCAGGTCGTCCTTGATGCGCTTCCGTTCGCGGCCGCCGGGGCGGCGCCCGTCGCGTTCCTCGATCTCCAGCAGCTTGAGGTCGAGCAGGTTGTTCACCACCGCCGGCGGCAGGATCTTCTCTTCGGCGCCGATGGCCATCCACATGCAGCGTCCGATTTCGTGCGACAGCAGCTCCTTCTCTTCGCGGCCGAACGGCGAAATGAAGCCGGCCGAGCACATTTCTAGCGGGCCCACCGGCTTCAAGGCGCGCGCCTGCAGGCCGTCCTGCCAGTCGAACATCTGCAGCTGCGGGTAGGTGAACATCGTGAGGTTGCGGAAGAACATCAGGTGTCTCCGGTCTGTTCAGAGGTGACGCTGCTGCCTTCGGGCAGCTCGGAAAGGCCCAAGGTGTAGAGCGCGTCGTCGATCGCGGCCTGCTCGGCTTCTGCGATGACGCTGTGCGGTCCAGCCACGCCCGGGATATGGACGTGGAAGAGCCTCATGGTCGGCAGGCCTCGGCGATGCGCTGGAACTTGCGCGCCCAGGTGGCCAGGTCCGGCTTCATGCCCGCGCTCCAGGCGATCTGGAAGATCGTGCCGAAGCGGATCCGCAGCGCGCGCCACTGGTCCGGCGGTGCAGTCGACACCGCGCGCTGGTAGCGCTGCACGCGCGCCGCGGGGGTGATTGCCGGCGGCATGCGGTCCAGGTCGTGCTGCAGGATCGCGTCGACGCCGTGCCCCAGCAGGTGCAGGTCTGCCGTCATGACATGGCCCTCCCGTGCACCACCCAGAACAGGTCGGCCAGCGCCGGCGGCACCGGGGACATGGTGCGCACCTCGTTGAAGGCGGCTTCGATGATCTGCTCGAAGGTGCGGCCATCTGGTGCGCGCGCGGCTTCGCCTTCAACCTTCAGGAGGCCGGCGAGGTATTCCCTGCTGCTAGGACTCAGGTTCCCGATCAGGTCGTCGAGGTCGATCTCAGCGTCGACGGTCATGGTCACCGAGTTCATGACAGCACCGCCCGGGATCCGAGGCCTACCGCCACGCCCAGCAGGAAGCCGGCCGTGCCACCAATCGCCAGCACCCGTCGGAACAGCACTGCGGTGGCCTCGGCGACGATGTCCTCCGCCTTCATGCTGCACCGCCTTTGACACGCGCCAAGGCGTCGAGGCGGCGCTTCCACGCATCCCGGGTAGCCTGGAACTCGTCATGGTTTGCCGGCCAGCCCAACCACGCCTCACGTGCACGGTTGTATTCCTCGTCGGCCGCGATCAGCTCGGCGACTGCGGCGCGGGCGGCCTCCTGCGCGACGTAGGCCTGTCCTGCGCCCTTCTCGCGCTCTATCGCCTGATCCATCACTGCCAGCACATCGACAGGGGCGCTCATGCGGCACCGCCTTGGGGCATCACGAAGCGGTAGCCGCGCAGGCGGATGGTCTCGATGGCGTGCTTATGGCCAGCGGCAGCGAGCTTGCGGCGCACGCGCGATACCAGCACCTGCAGGACGTTGGATTCCCGCGACGGCGGCTTGCTGCCCGGGTACATCGCGGCATGCAGTGCGTCGACTTCCACCAGGCGATCCGGGGCCGCGACCAGAACCTGCATCACCACGGTCTCGGTGCGGCTGAGCTTGATGCTGCTGCCGGCGATCAGCAGGCGCTGTCCCATGATGACGGGCGCGGTATGGCTGGCAGCCTCGCCGCAGCTGCTGCAGAGATCCTTGTCGATCCAGGAGCAGCCGCCCCGGCAGGCCTGCAGCTCGGTGCAGCCGCAGATGCGGCAGCGGCGTTCGGTGAAGGCCATCAGTGCACCTCCACGAAAGCCAGGTCATAGATGACGCACCGCGCCCGGGCCACCACTGGGGAGGTGGCTTCCGTCGACAGGGGGACGACGGTATTGGCCCGGGCGCAGGCGTCGGGGGAAACGGAGTAGGTGCCGACGACAACCGCGTCGACGGCGTCGAGCGCGAGCTGCCAGCGGTAGGGGGAGAAGTCCTTGGCCAGCGCGGCGGAGACGCCGGAGGCACAGTCCGGCACGCGGCCGGCATCGTTGAAGCCGTTGAGCACTGCCTGCGCGATGGTGGTGCGCAGGCCCCAGTCGTTCTCGTTGGCCAGGGTGTAGACCTCCAGCGCCGCGCAGATGCGCGGGCTGGTGATCACCAGCGCAGCTGGTGCCCGGACGGCCTGGCCGGGTTCGTCTGTGGAAGGGGACGATGGGGAGAAGAAGGCGCCAAGGCCGGTGGCTCCGAGAGCCCCCAGTGCCAGGTACAGCGACGAAGACAGTGCAGACATGTGCTCAACCATCCGTGCTTGGGATGGTGAGCAAAATATTGCGCAAAACTTAACGTGTCAAGCAAAAGTTTGCTTAATGCTATCTCGCTGCCACAGATCGGTCTCTGGCCGCTTCCATCAGCTGGTAGTCATCCAGTCGCCGCCGCTGGGCCAGGGCCTCGTCAAACGCACGGCCTTGTGCCTCCTTCCATGCCGAAAAGGACGCGTCGCTCGCGGAGATATTGCTGTTCTCCGGGAGGGCCAAGAACATTCGCTCTCGCGTCTCCCGTACCTCACCCGGTGAGGCAGGGGAGGGCAACGTCATGCCGAGCTTCCGCGCGAGTTCGCGGTCCGTTGCGCCGAAGGCGTCGGAAGGGACATCGCGCGCGAATGGGTTGCCTACGACAGGCGTCATGACCGGCTGTCGGCGCGTTGCCTCAGCAGGCTCTCGAGTTGCGGCAGTCTGACGATTGCACTGCGCCAATGCGACTTTGACCCCCGTGTCCGATCCGGCGGCGCCGGCAGCAGGGATGGCGCACTCTAGGAAGCTACGCCTCTGGGGCTCAGGCTGATTTTCATGAAGTTCGCGGCAGAAGCTGAGGTTAACCCGTGACCCTTCATTGCTCTTCGCGGCAACGGAGTATCGATTGACGCAGTCGGCCGAGGAAGATCCCGTCGTGGCCGAGCAAGCGCTCAAGGCCAGTGACGTTGCGGCAACCAAGGTGAGGATTCGCACGGGTCACCTCCATGTCGACTACCCGGTTTTTCGTGAAGGAACGCCCGGGATCTCGGCGTACCTGACTTCGGCATCTGCGACACGATCAATGTTCGCACGAGCAGAGGCAGGGGCTTTGATGTAGTTGTCGATAAGTCGAGCCAACTCAGGCGACTGTAGGACCTCAAGGGGGACCTGGTCGAGCAGCAGCATCCAGACCGGCACCCCGTATGCGTCAGCTATGCCATCCACCGTCCGCAACGTCGGGCTGGTCTCATGGGTCGTGCCGTAGGTCACTACGTTCCCGACACTGCGCTGGGCGAGGCCGGCGCGCTTGGCCACCTTCGCCTGCGTGTCCCCAGCCGCTTCCATCAGGCGGCGGACGTTGTCGGCGAGGGTGCGGGAGGAATCATTAGCCACCTGAGCAGGATATTGATCAGGGTCGGCAAAGTATTGCTTTTCATCTGAGCAAAAGTTTGCTACAAAACTGCCCATGGACGCCGATACCCTCTTGCATCAAACCGTGGTGCGCCTGCGTGCGCATGAAGGGAAGTACGCCGAGATCGCCCGGCAGAACCCGGACATCGGCTATTCGTGGCTGACAAAGCTGGCGCACGGGCAGATCACGAACCCGACGATCGCCAGCCTGCAGCAGCTCATCGAGGCGCTGAACGCCTTCGAAGGCCTGGAGCGGGGCGGCCTGGCCGAAGTGGTGGCGCAGGCCGATCCGGTTATGGACCCGGTTATGGACCCGGTTATGGAACAGCGCACCGAACCGAGCGGCGACGTGGACGCCGGCCGCATCGTTCCGCTGGAGACAGCCTGATGGCCCGTCGACACCTCAGCAATCCTCGCGAAGGGGAGGGCCAAGGCCACGGGCGTGAGATCCGTGAGCTGCGCGCGCTGCGCAACCAGGTCCGGGACCTCCAGCGCCAGGTCGACGACCTCAGCGCTTGGCGCGTCCAGCAGCACGAAGATTCCATGCGGACCGCGACGAAAGCGCCGCCGCCGCCGGTCGGATTCTGGGGCCGCCTTCTGGTGGTGTTCGGTAAGGGGGCGCGATGAACAGCGGCCGCAATACCGCAGGCCGGTCGAACGCGCTGCCTGCGAGCACGCCGACCGTCATGACCGCGGCGCTGAAGCGCATCGGAGCGCTGGAGCGCCGAGTGCGCGCGCTGGAGCAGCGGCAGCCGGCGTCTAGCGTTCCTGCTCAGAACCAGCGCGCTGCTGTTCCAACAGCCGCTCCGCTTCCGCCGCCTCCGCCAGCTCCTGGCGGCTCTGCTGCGCCTTCAGGATCTGACGCTCGATCTCCAACAGGCGAAGCACGGTCGCAGCGGCCACGCCGGCTGGGGCTTCGGGCGAGGTTTTGCCGCGCAGTGTTTGGATGGCGGCGCGAACCACCTCCAGCAGCATTTCTGTGTCGGGATGACTGCCAATGACGGCCAGCGTGAACCAGCTGTTCGCCTGCTTTTCAGCCTCCAAGGCGGCGATTCGTTCGTCGTATTGGGCGAACCGGGCTTCCAGCTCGGATGGGGTCATGGGGGAGATTGTCCTTTGGGCGGGGGTCGATTCTGTCAGTAGTCGGCAACTGATGCCTACGAACAAGGGTGTGCCACGTTCATCTGGAGGTGCCGAGTGATGTCTGGCGATTGCAAGCCGATGGCCGACAAGCATGTCGGCGCATCGGACCTGGTGTTTACCGCCGAAACTCGAGATCCGAGTCGACCAGGGCATTGGGCGCCGGTTTTCGACGACAACTCCGGGGAAATCAGACCCCCGGATGAATCTGATCGAAGAAGGCGCCATACCGCTGAAGCATCCGGGTCAGGGAATCTCGTCTCTGAACCGCCCAGTCTGGCGTACCCGCTTTCTCTACCTGTCCGACAAGGTCTTGGACCCGAGCCTTCAGAGCGGCTGGGTTTGGATGAGTAGCGATCAGCGCATGAATCCATAGGTCCATGGCTGCCTTCTCACCATGGAGTACGTGCATGTCCTGAGCGACCGCCTCGAACTGTCCGCGGACGCGGTGCTGGAAGCCGTCAAAGTCAATTGCAAGTTGCTGCAAATCTGCCATGGGTGTCTCCGGTTGGTGTTTGGGTTGGGTTGCACCGCCATTCTGCCAGCCGGAGGACCCGCCCTTACTACCGAGGACTCCCATGCCCTGGATCGATGAAACCTGGCTGCAGGACGCACTGGCGGCCCTGAAGGCCACGTGCGATGTCGACGCACACACCCGCAACGCGATGATTCAGTTCTTGCTGGACAACGGCTTCTGGGATCAGGAGAAGCTGAAGGACTGGACCAGCGCTGTTGCCAAGTTCAACAGCTGCCTCAACCCGAACAAGGCCGAGTTCTTCAAGATCGGCGAGCTGTGGGCGCTGATGCGCCGCTTCGGCCGGCACCAGCTCTTCCTGGCCATGGCCGCGGATCTTGGTTATGAGGTCCGCTCGATCCCGACCGAGCACCGCCGGCAGGAGCTGATGCAGCAGCTGCTCGACGTCCAGGCGCAGTGTGCAGCCGCCGTGGAGCGCGCCGCCGGCCAGCTGGAACGCCTCAACACGCCCGCGCCGGAGCCGCGCCCAGGTGCCATCCATGGACAGGGTCGCGCGCAGTTCAGCACCAGCCCGAGCGATTGGAGCGCGCCCATCAGGGGCAACGCCGTCCAAAGCGTGGGCTGCCCGTAACGGGATAGGCCTGCGCAATGAGCAACAAAATCACGGAGCTCTGCTGGAAGCTGCAGATGCCGCCGCCCGCAAAGGCGTTGCTGATGGCGCTGGCGTGGCACGCGGACGACTTCGGCATGGCCTATCCGGGATTCACCACGTTGATCCAGAAGACCTGCCTGAGCAAGACCGCGCTGCTCAGCGCGATCGCGTGGCTGGAAGACAACCAGGTGCTGACCATCCGCCGCGGCGGCAGTGATGCCGGCGGCACCAAGTACAGCAACCGGTACAGCCTCAACCTTGGCCGCCTGGACCCAGAGGTGTTCGCGTCGAAGCCACGGCGTGCATCCAAACCGGTTCGCCCGACGGACCGGTCGGAGAACGGCGAAGGTGTAGACCGGTCCGGCACGCAGACCGGTACGAATGCCGAACCGGTACGCGATACGGACGGGTTGGAAGAGACTGAAGGCTCCGACCGGTACGCGGGAAGTACCGGTGCGCAAGAACGACCGGTACGTCTCGCGAACTCGACCGGTACGTCTGGCGGACCTGACCGGTCCGTCTCGCGTACTCAACCGGTCCGCGAGACGGACCCTAAAGGTCATGAAAGGTCAGTAAAGGTCATTGAACCGTCAAACGCGCAGGCGCGCGACGACGATGCGGTGGTGCCGCAGCTCAGCGACGACGAGGTCAAGCGCGAGCTGATGGGCATCCCCCGATTGCCGCCGGGTCTGGACCCGCAAGTCCTGGCCAGGTTCGTGCGGCACCGCCGTGTGCTGGGCAAGCCGATGACGATCAGCAGCTGGCTGGAACTACAGCCGCGCTTCCGTCAGCTCACGGCCGACGGCCACGACCTCAATCGCTCCCTGCGCCAGACGATGGCTGCAGGCCTGGCACTGCCCGTAACACCGAAACCCGAGGGGACCGACCATGCCAACAATTCAGGCTCTGCTGCCGAACGAGTCCGACGTCGCGCAGAGGCAGACGAGCTCCGTGACGCCGCTGCAGAGGCAGACGCCGCCGCCGGCACAGCAGGCGCCCTTGACGGCCCGGGCTACGCGCACGCTGTGGGTGCGCATGGCTGAGATCTACGGCTACCGCTGGACCAGCGCCTACGGCGAGGATCCCAGCGGCGGCGCTGCCGCTACCTGGGCGAAAGGGCTTGCCGGGCTCACCGGGGACCAGCTGGCCGCGGGCCTGGGCTCGAGCATCGCCTCGGCCGACCCGTGGCCACCGACCCTGCCGGAGTTCCGGCTGCGCTGCCTGGGTGTGCCGAGCTTCGCCGCTGTCCGCAACGACACCGGCCGCCGGGACGGCTTCACGCGCCTGGTGTGGCAGTACCTGGACGGCCATCGCTACCGCACATCGAGTGCCGACAAGAGCGATCGCCTGTTGCGGGAGGCCTACGACCAGGCGCGCGAATACGTGATGCGCGGCGGGCAGCTGCCGGACGAGCCGGTGGCGGTCCTGGGCCAGGCCGCTGTGGCCACGCCGGTACCGGCCAGCCCTGAAGCACTCCGCCGTGCTGAGCGCGAGATCGCGGAGATCTTCGGCAAGGGATCTGCAGAGCCAGGCAACGACGACCATCCGCCGGCGACGGGCAAGATGGCAGCGGCAGGGCTGGATCGATGATCGACCAGGAGCAACTGCGCAGCTACCACCGGTCGCAGGTGCTGTATGCCCTGCAGGAGGCCAGCGAACCGATGACGGCCTCCGAAGTGCACGAGGCCATGACGACCCTGGCGCTGGCCATGGGCCACCCCAGGGAATGCGCAGCGATCACCCCAGCCGCTGTGGCCGGGATACTGCGTGGCATGCTCGGCGAGCAACTGGTCACCCAGGGCGACGACAGGGCGAATCGCCGTTATGGGCGTGCCGAGCCGACTTGGTCGATCGCAGCTGGCCAGGCGCGGGTCCTGCAGCCATCGGCCCCGGGCAGGAGCACGGCCTCATTGGCTGCCGCGTCACCGATGGCGGGGCAGGGCACCCAGCTCCGCCAGATCACCATTGATCAGCGCCTGGCATTCCTGCAGGCCGAGTGCGCGGCGCTGCTGGCGGACGTGACAAAGGAACATGCGGCGTTCGAGCTCCGGGTTCGAAACCAGCTGGAGGCGTTCGAAGCGCGCGCTGCACGGTTGCTCGGTCTACCGCAGGACGGTGGCCAATGAGCAACCGTGGGCTCCGCTACAACCGAATTGAGGACATGCCGCAGGGTATGCAGCAGCTGGTGCACAAGGCTGGCCAGGCTGCACCTGCACGTGGGCCGGCCGACCATCAGCCGCGCGCACCGGTGGAGAAGCGGCCGAAGTACGGCAATGTGATCACCACGGTGGACGGGATCCGCTTCGACTCGAAGCGCGAGGCCCGCTACTACGAGCAGCTGAAACTGCGCCAGCAGGCCGGCGAGGTGCACTTCTGGCTGCGCCAGGTACCGATCCACCTACCCGGCGGCACCAGGTACGTCCTGGACTTCCTGGTGTTCCTGCGCGACGGGCATGTCGACTTCGTGGACGTGAAGGGCCGGGAGACGAAGGAATTCCGCATCAAGAAGCGCGAAGTGGAGCACCACTACCCGATCAAGGTGTTGCTGGCATGAGCGGCTGGAGATCCAGTGGCCGCCTAGGCGGTACCGGCGTCGACCTCAGTGCGGTGGCCACCACCGACCTGCTGCGGGAGATCGAACGGCGCTGCTCGGCGGGCGGACCGCCCAAGGTCGACCGCCCTGCGAAGGACCGGCCATTCGCGACCAAGGCGCTCTGGGCCGAGGACAAGGTCAACCAGGCACGTGCCCGGCTTGCCGAGCTCCGCGCGCTGCCGGTACCGACCTGCGAGGCCGAGCGCGCCGCCCGCTCCACCCAGGACTCGCAACTGGTCGCCGACGTCGTCAAGTACGACGGCATGGCCAAGGCATTCAAGAGGAAGGGCCAATGAAACCTGCGGAGCTGAAGGCGCGGTTCCCGACCGAAGCTGCCCTGTGCACGTGCCTGATCGACTGTCTGACCGCGACTGACGGCTGGGAGATCTACCCCGAGACGGCAGGCTTCGACATCCTCGCTGTGTGGAAGGCGACCGGGCACCAGCTCGGCATCGAGGCGAAGCTGCAGCTCAACGCCAAGGTGGCCGACCAGATCCTGCCGGCGCACTGGAGCAACGCCGACCAGCGGGGCCCGGACTTCAGGGCTGTGCTGGTTCCCTGTACGACGGCAGCAAACTACGGCATTGCACGCATGCTCGATGCGCTAGGTGTGCAGGTCCTGGTGCCGGACAGCTGCACCGGCCGGTGGAAGACGGAGCCCGGGCAGCAGATCCAGCGCGAGGTGCATCGGCATGGCCTGCACCAGGCCGCCCCATGGGACCGGGCATCCGGCGATCTCCGCGAGTGGGGGCCCACGGCATGGTTCGACTGGAACCCCACCAGGCGCTGTGAGCTGCCTGAGTTTGTGCCGAAAGTGGCCGCAGGTGTGCCGGCGCCGCTGCAGTTGACGCCCTGGAAGGTCGGCGCGCTGAAGGTGCTGGCAGATCTCGAGCTCGATGGCTTCACGACGGCGAAGGGTGTCCGGGCCCATGGCGTAGATCCGCGCCGCTTCTGCGCGACCGACGGATGGCTGAAGCAACTGGGCGGCGGGAAATGGGCCCGCGGAACCCTCCCTGCTTTCGAGGTCCAGCACCCCGAGGCCTATGCCCAGGTGCTGGCCCAGGCGCGCGCCGCGCGCGCTGCAGCGGATCCCAAGAAGACCCTGGAACAGACGCCATGAACGAAACTGCAGTCGGTACCACCGCGCTCGCTGCCGCACGCGAGCTCGAAGTGGCGTTCCTCAATGGGAAGAAGATCCCGTCCTGCGCCAACTGCAACGGCAAGGCGAGGGTGTGCTGGCCTGGCCGGGAGTCGCAGCTCGTACAGTTCCAGTGCCGGCACTGCGGGTCGCAGGGAGCCATCTTCGATAGCAGCGCGCCAGTCCGGTGTGGCCGCTGTGGTACCGCCCCGACTGGCCTGTTCCCGCGTGGCGCACAGATCCAGTGCTGCAGCTGCGGGGCATCCTCAGCCGTGTTCGTTGGCCAGGATCCTGCCGGTGCCCTGGCGGCGGCGCTGGATGCCTGGTGCCGCCGTGCACCGGTTCTTCCGCCGCCGGCGGACGACGGTGCAGGCCAGCGGCGCCGCGGCGCAGCCCCGGATGGATTCGATGACGAGGGCAAGGGCGATGTCCTGGAGCTGCTGTCGCGCCTGCTGGTTGGCGGGAGCTACCGTATGCCAGTGGAGGGGCGCAGTACCTTGGCGCCGCTGGGCAGCAGCGACATCGCCGGCGCGGTCGGCTACATGCGCAACCCGCTGGAGAAGCACACCGCGCTGGCTGTAGCGACGCGGATGGGCCCCGCTGCGATCGCAAGGCTCTCCCTCGCTGCCTACCGCCAGGTGGCCAAGGACGTGCGCGCAATGCGCCCGCGGCCGCTGGATCTCGGCAAGCCGGCAGATCGGTGGCGCCTTCGCCTGGTGATCTACGACGCAGCCCACGAACTGGTGTGGCCGGAGCGGCGCCAGCCGTTCGCTGGCCTGGCCAAGTCGGCAAAGATGCGCAAGGGCAACTACATCAAGGCCCACAAGTGCGCCAGCGCTGCCCTGCAGGAAGCGCTTCACGGTGGCAGGCGGGGCTTCCGAAACGCTCTATGGGTTGTGCCGGACCGATAGCTCCCTCGGCGCTAGTGCTTAAGGGTGAGCTGTTCATCAAAGAGGGTACGCAGCTTGCCCGGGGAACTCTCTATAGTCTTGCGTATGGTCGCAATCCTTTCTCTCAGTTTTCGAAGCTGAGTGTCGTTGAAAGGGGCCCTCGCGGCTTTGGCAATGTTCTCCAATCTCCTCTGCTCAGTCGCTTTGGAAACAAGATCGACGAGTTCCTTGATTGGCTTGATCACCTGTTCCCGGAGCTTCTTCTCGAGAGACTTGCCGAACACCCACTTCACCTCCCGGGCGTAGTACTCAAGCTCCTCTAAACCTTCCTGACGCTTGCTGACGGTCATAGCGACGTCGAGCGCATCTTCGAGGTTGCGGAAGAGCGTGAATCGCCTGTCGAACAAATCAGCTTTAAGTTTGTTCCTCGCCGTCCGCCACTGGCGCCAGGCGATGATGCCGACTGCTGCAGCCACGAGGATCTGGCCGATTGCAGTGAAGAGCTTGATCTGAAGATCGGTCATGCCCAGTACGGTCTCAACCATTGCGACACCCTCCCTGTATTGGCCGGGATTATCACATTTGTTAAGGTTTGTTAGGGGCTGATGGTCAGTCCCATGGCTGCGCCCATTGCTTGCGCCGACAGGGGTAGATCGTTGAGCGGAAAGGACAAGTGGTACGAGTTTGGTGAGGCCCTGGCCATCACTGCCGCCTTGGTGACCGCAGCCGGTGCAATGTTCGCTGCGCCGGCTCGGTTGTTCCCAATTCCGGGACTGAACTACGTGGTAGCGATTGCCGTTGCCTTTCTGGCGTTGAGGATCTGCATTGGTGCGGGGTGGAGCCTAGGGGGAACATTCGCCCACCGGCGCACTGCGGCATTGGTGGCCATCGGCACGTCGGTTATCTACACGTCGATGATAGGTGGGCTCGTTGTGGCGCTGCTGGAGCGTGGCCCCGGCGCGTAAAACGTTCACCTAGCTGACCTCACTTGTTTCCTCATGAGGAAGAAATCTTCCTCATGAGGAACCGCAGTTGCCTCGGGAACCGAAAGTAGGTTTGAATTCCTACAGTGGGCGTTCTTATGGGCGCCTCCATTCAAAGGCCGTTGATTGACCAGGACGTGGGAGTCCGCTGGTCGATCAGCGGCCTTCTTGTTTGCGGGGTAGAGCAGTCCGGCAGCTCGCGTGGCTCATAACCACGAGGTCGGTGGTTCGAATCCACCTCCCGCTACCAAACGGCCGGTAGTCATGGCCACCACTCAAGCCAGCACATAGGCCGTCGTGAGACGCGCCGCTGGTGTCCGCGCGACCTTGCAACCGCGGTAGTGGTGGGCCATGCCGGCCTCCTTTCATTGGGGGAACCGCGGTGAGCATCAAAGAGCAGATCACGACGGACCTGGCGGTCGCAGGTTCGAAGATCGGAGCGGCCGTCAGCGTCACCGCTGCAACCTACTCGCCGGGCTACACCCTGAGCGACTGGGCCCTGATCGGCACGATCATCTTCACCATCGTCCAGACTTTCACCGTCATGGTGAAGAACTGGGGTGACTGGTCGGCCTGGTGGACCGCCCGCATGGGCAACGCCAAGCGATTCTGGGCGTGGATCCGCCGCCGTGGCTGATACCAAGCTCAGCACCAAGCAACGCGTCGGCTTCGCCGCCGCGCCGCTGGCGTTGATCGGAGCGCTCGTCGCTGCCCTGGGCACGAACGACTCAGCGCACGAAGGGCGCCGATATACGCCGTACTACGATTCGGCCGGCATCCTGACTGTCTGCGCCGGCATCACTGGCCCGGCGGTGGTGAAGGGCAAGCGCTACACCGACGACGAGTGCACCAGGCTGGAGACGGCCTACGTGCGGACCATGCTCGGCCACATGGGGCAGTGCGTCCGTGGTGAGTTCGAATTCCATGAGATCAAGGCTTGGGGCCACTTCGCCTACAACATCGGCACGCCGGCCTTCTGTGCCAGCACCGCGGCGAAGCGGCTCAACGCCGGCGAGCGCCAGGCCGCATGCACCGAAATGTGGAAGTGGCGGCTCGTCAGGATCGACGGCGTGAAGCGCGATTGCGCGCTTCCGCAGTGGCGTTCGAAGTGCGGCGGCATCATCGATCGCCGGCAGTGGGAAATGGCCACCTGCCAAGGCCGCCTGCAGTGATCACCAGGTCGGCGATCAGGGCCTGGTGGGCAGCCTGGAAGTGGGTGGCCATCCTGGCCGGCCTGCTGGCCATGTCGCTCTGGCTCAACGTCAGGCAGTACGGCGATCGCCGTGAGGCTGCAGCTGCAGCTCGCGCCGCGACCCTCGAAGACACGCTGGAGGTGACGGCCGGGATCGCACGCCAGGCTCAGACCGACAGCGCCGAGCTGCTGCAGCGGCTCGAGGCGATCGCTGCACGCGGCGAGCGAACCAGAACCATCTACCGAGCGGCAGCTGCAGCGCAGCCACTGCCAGCCAACTGCGCCCCGGGTCAGGCCCGGGTCGACGCCATCAACCAGGCCCTCGGGCCGACCAGCAGGACCGGGAAGTGACCCAGAAGCCCTCGATCGGACGGATCGTCCACTACACCCTGAGCGACACCGACGCGCTGCGCATCAATGCGCGCCGGACCGACGGTCCGTCCATGCAGGAGCGGCTGCTCGACAGCACCTGGCCAGTCGGTGCACAGGCCCACGTCGGCAACCGGGCAGCCGCCGGCGACGTGCTGCCCGCCCTGGTCGTGGCGGTCCAGCCGAACGGCCAGGTCAACGCCCAGGTGTTCCTGGACGGTAATGACGTGCTGTGGGTCACCAGCCGTGACGAGGCCAGTGAGGAATCCGGCAGCCACCCCGGCCGCTGGCACTGGCCGCAGCGCTGACGCCATGAAGCTGCGCCAGGCTCTCCCGATCGCGGCACTGATCCTGCTGGTGGGCTGCACGCAGCACCTGCAGCGTGTGCCGGCGCAGTGCGACGCGATGTGCTTCCGGCCGTGCGTCGACGCCGGCGAAGACACCGGCGTGCGTGTGACGGCCGATCCTGCCGCCGCGGACGCCTGGGACAGCATCGGCGGGGACGTGGTCGGCCAGCTGGCCGACAAGCTCCGCACCTGCGACGTGCGACGGAAGGCCTGCGAACAGTGCCTGCGCCGGCTCGACGCCAAGAACGTAATCCAGCTTTGATCGCCATCCCGACGCCATAGGAGAGCAGCATGTTGAACCAGCAAGCCGGCACAACCCCACTGGCGGACCCGCAGACCCCGATCGAATCCGCCGTGAAGGACTTGGCGCGGGCCCAGCAGGATCTGCACATCGCTGTCGAGCAGCTGGCGCTTCGCCTCGCGCCGGCGCTGGCAGAGGCGAAGCCCGACTCCCAGGCATCCACCGGACGTGCCGTCGGTGCGTCCCCGTTGCTCGAAGACCTGTTCAAGAGGCGAGACGCAGCTGCGCAGACCCTCGACTTCGTCAACGCACTGCACGCCCAGCTGACCCTGTGAGCCGGACGCCCGCCAGCTTCAGCCTCACGGTCGTGCGCGGCGCGACCTGGGAGGACGACTTCACCTACACCAACCCGGATGGGAGCCCGTTCGACCTGACCGGCTACCAGGCGCGGATGCAGGTGCGGACGCTGGCGGGCCAGTTCGGGCTGACCGAGGCCGACACCCTGGTCATGGAGCTCAGTACCGCGGCCGGTTCGCTGGTCATTGCCGATCCGTTGGACGGGATGGTCTCGATTACCGTGCCAGCGGTGGCCACCGAGGTGCTGAACCCGGCGAACGCACGCAAGGTGAAGCACTGCTACAGCCTGGAGCTGTTCAAGCCGGCGGGCGCGGATCCGGAGTACGTGATCCCGCTGGTGGCCGGCAAGGTCACGGTCCAGGGCGAGACGACACGCTGATGCCTGTGATTCGAGCCAGCGAGGGCGCGGCCCGCGTGATCGTGGTCGAGCGCCGCGGTGCCGTCGCCATTCGCGATCCCCGCACACCGATCGTCGCAACGGCCCGCCCGACACAGGTCGAGGCAATCCAGGCAGACACGCGGACGGTCGAGGTTGCAGCGCGCGGCGCGCAGGGCCCGGCCGGTCCGGCCGGCACCTCGCCAGAAGCGACGTACCCAGTTGGCCAGCCGATCCATGGTCACCGCGTGGTTCGCCTGGACAACGGCAAGGCCTATCACCCGGACACGGCGGTGCTGGAACACGCGCAGGCCTGCATTGGCATCGCCCTGCAGTCGGCCAACAGCGGCGAGGTCGCGGTGCGCCTGGCCGGCACGATCGAGGAAGCCAGCTGGACCTGGCGCGACGGCGCGGTGTGGTGCGGCACCGACGGCGCGCTCACGCAAGCCCCGGGCACCACCGGCTGGTTGTTGTGCGTTGGCCGGGCGCTCAACGCCACCACCCTGATGATCGACTTCGACTCACCCATTGCGCGGATCTGAACCCATGGCCGACAAGACCCTGCAGCTCAAGAACAACATCACCACTGAGGTCGAAGGCGTCACCGCGTCAGCTGGTGCTGCCGATGCCGGCAAGATCGCGGCCCTGGGCCCGGATGGCCGCTTCGACGACTCGCTGCTGCCGGCTGGCATTGGCGCAGACACCAAGATCTACCCGGCCAGCGAGGTACTGGCCGCCGGCGACTACGTGAACATCTGGGACGACGCCGGCACGGCCAAGGTGCGCAAGGCTGATGCCAGCGCCGCAAACGCAGGCAAGCGCGCCCATGGCTTCGTGCGCGCTGGCGTCGGCGCCATCGGCAGTGACGCCACCGTGTACTTCGAAGGGCCGAACAGCTCGCTTTCGGGGCTTACCCCGGGCGCGACCTACGTGCTGAGCCACACCACCCCCGGCGGTGTAGTGCCGCTGGCATCGGGCAGCACCACGGCGGGCCACATCCTGCAGATCCTGGGCGTGGCCACCGACGTAGGCGAGATCAACGCCGAGATCGGCAATCCGGTGGTCCGGGCCTGATATGGCTGCGCGCCGTCCGCTCGTCCTCGATGCGAGCAATCGCACCAGGGAGCTGCCCGCCGATGACATCTTGATCGGTGTTCCGCTGCAGCTCGCGGTCGGGCTCCGGGCTGGCGGAGTGTTCAACGTCGCCCTGACCTCGACCTACGCGATGACGATCGGCCTGCGCGCTGGTGGCACGTTCACCGTTCAGGCGACCACCTGATGGCCACCCGCACCCCGCTGATCCTCAACCAGGACACGGCCCGCGTCGAAGAGTTGGCCGCAGCGGATACGCTGGCCGGTACCCTCATCGAGGGGTACGGCGGGCGGAATCTGCTGATCAACGGCGACTTCCGCTATTGGCAGCGCGCAACTACCTCGCCGGCCAGCGCAACGCGGCGCTACGTGGCTGACCGCTGGGAGACATGGAGCATCGGTTCGTCCACTCAGGTCGACGCGATGGCTATCAATGACGGCAGCCTTGATCCTCCAGCACGATATGCAAAGCGCGTGATCGTCAACAGCGTCGCAGGTAGCGGGAACATCGCGTTCGTCCGCCAGCACATTGAAGACGTTCGTACGTCTTCCGGTAAGAACGTGACTTTTTCGGTCCGTATTTTCTCGCAGGCCGTCAGTCAGGTATCGGTGAATATTGCGCAGAACTTCGGCGTCAACGGGAGTGCTGCGGTCAACACAACCGCACAAAAGTTCTCCCTGGTTGCCGGTTGGCAGACCATCACCGCGACTTTCGCAATCCCTTCTGTCTCCGGTAAAACTATCGGCGCGTCCAACTCCCTCATCTTGCAGATTTGGTTCGATGCAGGGTCTGACTACAACACGGTTACGGCATCTCTGGGCCAGCGCAGCGGTACCTACTGGATCGCAAACGCGCAACTGGAAAATGGTTCTTTGGCCACTCCGTTCGACACCCGCCCCGACGCGCTGGAACTGCTGATGTGTCGTAGGTACTTCCGCAAGAGCTACGATCTTGACGTCGCTCCGGGTTCTAATTCAGGGCAGGGCCTGTTCGTGATCCTGTTGCAGACTCTTGCGAACGCCTCTTACAGCAGCGGCATACAGATTGCTTTCGATTCACCGATGCGTGCAACACCAGCTGTAACTATCTATCCGAAGTACGGCGGGTCTGGCGGATTCATGACTGACGATGCCGCATCGTCACAACGCGCAGCAACAGTTGCAGGCGCAGGGCAATGCGGGTTCTACGTCTTCGCAAGCACCGTGGCGAGTAATCAGATCAACCTTCAAGGTCACTGGACTGCTGACGCGGAGCTTTGACATGTACCGGCTTACCGCAAATCCAGATGTGCTGTACTGCATCGAAACCGGCGCTTTCATCCCGCGCGGTCATTACCTGTGGCCGACAGAATGGCTGGAGACGAGCACCCCGCTACCGATCCCACCGCCCTACGAGCTGCACTCGCCGGAGCACTACCGCGCCATTCGTGCAGCCGCATGGAAGTGGATGACGGAGTTCGTGCAGGAGCGCCGGTACGACACGGTCGAAAGCTGTTGCAGCTACTTCGACAGTGGGGTGGAGCGTTATCGGCTCGAAGCCCGTGCGATGGTCGCGTGGCGCGACGCTGTGAATCAGGCGTTGGAAGCGCTGGTGGTAAACCCGCCCGCCAACATCGAGACGTGGGAACAGGTGCAGGCGCTGCTGCCTCAGCCGTCCCGGTTCAACTGGCCGTCCAGCGTAGAGCTCCCGCTCGGGGTAGGTGACGGCCCCGCAGTGCAACTTTGATCCAATCTGAGAGGAACCCCGCCAGTGGCCGGAAAGATTGACCCGGCGACGGGCCTGCAGGACCAGCAACGGCGGTTCGCGGACGAGTACCTGGTCGACTTCAATGGCACGGCCGCCTACGTACGCGCCGGCTACAAGGCCACCGGCGCCGCGGCCAGTGCTGCCGCAGCGAGGCTGCTGGCCAACTCCAAGGTGCAGGCCTACCTGGCCAGCAGGAAGGAAGAGCTGCTGCTGTCGCAGCGGGTCGATCAGGAAGCGGTGCTGGCCCGGCTGGCGTTCATGGCGCTGGGTGACATCCGCACCCTGTTCGATCAGCACGGCAACCTGAAGCCGATGAGCGAGCTCACGGCAGAAGAGGCCAGCCTGGTCCAGGGCGTGGAGGTGTTCGAAGAATGGGAAGGGCGAGGCGACGAGCGGCGTGCGGTCGGCCTCACCAAGAAGATCAAGCTGGTCAGCCGCCTTGACGCGGTGAAGACCCTAGGCACGCACTTCGGCATGTTCGCCAAGAAGGTCGAGCACACCGGCAAGAACGGTGGCCCGATCGAGAGCCAGACGCGGATCCTTGGCGATGTGATGGATCTCATCGATGGGTCCGACACCGGCCCCGGGCCTTCGAGCTCGCGGAGCAAGTAAGCCGTGGAGGAACTTAGCGACCAGGACGCCAGCCGAATCATCGAGAAGTTGGGCGATCGGTGGTGGCGCCTGAACAACCTGTACTACATCACCGACAAGTTCGGTCGGCGGGTGCAGTTCAAGCTGAACGAGGTGCAGGCGGACCTCGATGACAACCTGCACACGCTCAACCTGGCGCTGAAGTCGCGCCAGCACGGCATCACGACCTGGGCCTGCATCCGGGCCCTGGACATGGCGCTGTTCAAGAAGAACACCAAGGCCGGCGTGGTCGCCCACACCGCCGGGGACGCCGCTAAGTTCTTCCGCAGCAAGGTGCTCTACGCCTACGACAACCTGCCGGACTGGTTGAAGAAGATCCGGCCGGCCGTCCGCCGGGACATGCGCGACGGCGTTCTTGAGCTGGCCAATGGCTCCAGCATCGAGGTCTCGGTGTCCCACCGTGGCGGCACGCTGACGTTCCTGCATATCTCCGAGTACGGCCCGATGTGCGCCATGTACCCGGAGCGGGCGGGAGAGGTGGCATCCGGTGCACTGAACGCGATCGCCTCCGGCAACATCGTGGTGATCGAGTCGACCGCCTACGGTGCCGCAGGCGACTTCTACGAGCGCTGCCAGACAGCGATCGAGCTGGACCGGCAGATCCGCGCCGGCACGGCCAAGCTGACGGCGATGGACTACCGCTTCCACTTCTATCCGTGGTTCCGGGATCCGATCAACGAGCTCGACCCGGATGGCGTCACGCTCACCGCCGAGGATGAGGCCTACTTCGCCAAGGTCGAGGCGGAGATGCACTACACGCTGCGGCCTGAGCAGAAGGCCTGGTACGTCAAGAAGGCGGCCGAGCAGCGCGACAAGATGAAGCGCGAGCACCCCAGTACGCCGGAAGAGGCCTTCCAGGCGAGCACCGAAGGTGCGTACTACGGCAAGGAAATGGCCGCCGCCGACAGCAGCGGACGGATCACCGACCTGCCGATCAACCCGCAGGTGCCCATCCACACCTTCTGGGACATCGGCCGCAGCGACGCGACGAGCATCTGGTTCATGCAGGAGAACGGCCCCTGGCTGGACTTCGTCGATTTCTACGAAAACTCCGGCTTTGGCGTGGCGCACTACGCCAAGGTGTTGAAGGAGCGTGGCTACCTGTACGGCAAGCACTACTGGCCGCACGACGGTGCCAATGAGGACTGGTCCGCCAACGAGAATCGGGTGCAGGTCGCTGGCAAGCTGGGGGTCAAGCCGATCGTGGTAGTGCCCCGGATCAATGACATCACCGAGGGCATCGAAATGGTCCGCAACATCCTGCCGCGCTGCCGATTCGACAGGGTCCGGTGCGGCCCGCCCAAGGCCGGTGAGGGCCGCGGCGGGCTGGAGGCCCTGCGCCGCTACACCAAGGTCTGGAACGAGAAGACCGAAACGTATTCCGACCTCCCATTCCACAACTGGGCCAGTAACCCTGCCGACGCGTTCCGGCAGGTCGCCCAGGGCTACGTCAGCAGCAGCGGCCGCCGCGTCGGCGAATCGCGCGGCGCCGACAACGACAACTGGAGAACTGCATGAGCGTTTCCCGCCGCGAGCGGAACCAACCCACCACGGTCGAGCTGGTCGACCTGCTGTCGATGCTGGTGGCCGCCGCTGATGAAGGGCAACTGGTAAGCGTCGCTTTCATGTTGCGATCGCCGGAAGGCGACACGATGGTCGACTACCGCGGCAGCCACGAGCTGAGCGAGCTCACCGCTCGCACCGTCCTGCAGCGCATTGCCCAGGACGTTGCCGGCACCCATCCGGCGATCGCTGCCCAGATCGCCTCCGACCTCGCCAGGAAGGCGAACTGACGTGGAAGACCATGACGTCGAGCAGCTGGCCATCCACCTGCAGCAGGCGCGCGCCTACGCGCGGTACCTGCCAGGGGGCGAGAACCACGGCAGCCTGGTCGAGGACCACGTCCTGTCACCGGACCAGGCCGCAGCGGCGGTAGTGGAAGAGCTGGACGCAGCCCTGGAGCTGCTTGGAGCTGAGGCATGAGCGCCGAGCTCGAGCTCGCCCCAGATGGCTTCGTGTGGTGTGGCAAGAAGGGAGACCTCACCCTGTACCTGACCCACATCGTGCGCGATGGCGACGACGATGCCGCCCTCTACATCCGGAACGAAAACCGCCGTGTCGAGGGTGTGAACCCCGTGACCGGGATGATCGCCTATGGCAGCCCGGCCTACCTGGTGCCGTTCCGCGACTTCTGGATCTTCCGCCCGGAGGACAGGGATCGGGGCCGGCACCACCACATCGGCGACATGGTCGCCCGTCTTCAGAACGCCTCGGTTGCGCTCTACGGCCTTGACGTCCCGGCCTATCGGCACCGCATCCACGACGCCATTCTCGAATTCTGCGACGACGTGAAGAACCTGCGGCCGCCGGCGGAGCAGACCCGGGAGCAGTGGCTCGGCGAGATGGCGCGGATGGGGATCCAGATCAAGATCAACGGGCAGAAGGTGAACTGATGCAGACGATCGAGAACTTGCGCAGCGAGCCGGCCTACGACCCCGGCGCTGCCGACGTGGCCACCGCGGCGCCGCCGGACGTGGAAGGCCACCCGCTGGACAGCATGGAGAACCGTCGCCTCCATGCGAAGCTGCTGGACTACTGGTACACCGCCCTCGATGCGTTCTACGACAACCGCATCGAGCAGATGCTGGACTACGACTTCTACGACCATATCCAGTGGTCCGAAGAAGACCGCGCGGTGCTCGCAGCGCGCCACCAGGCGCCGCTGACCTACAACAAGATCAAGATGGCCATCGACTGGGTCATCGGCACCGAGCGCCGTACCCGCATCGATGGTGTCGTGCACCCACGTGCGGAGGACGACGTCGACATTGCCGCGGTGAAGTCGGAGCTGATGAAGTACCTCAGCGACACGAACCGCATTCCCTGGGCGCGCAGCCAGGCGTTCAAGGACGCCGCGATCGCCGGGTGCGGTTGGACCGAGGAATCGATCCGGACCGATCGCGCCGACGAGCCGGTGATGGTGGGCCACATTCCCTGGCGGCAGATGCGGCGCGATCCGGTCAGCCGCGCCCTGGACCTGAGCGACTGCCGATTCCTACTACGGGAGAAGTTCGCCGACCTGGACTATTCCGAAGCGATGTTCCCCGATCGCATCGAGCTGGTGAACCGGGCGGCCCAGGACCACTACGACGGCGACAACGGCGCCTTCGACGAAGAGCTGGACCTGCCCCAGGTCTTCCGCCGATACGACAGCCGTGGCCACACCGTGACCGGCCGGCGCATCACCGGCAGGGCCTCCCTGGACAGCCGGTGTCGCCTGCGGGTCCGCCTGATCGAGTGCTGGTTCAAACGCCCGGTCGCGCACAAGCGCCTGTGGGGTGGTGAGTTCCGGGGTGATCGCTTCGACCCGAACAATGCCGAGCACCAGGCGGCGCTGGCAGCAATGAAGGGCCAGGCCTCGCCGGTCTACTCGCTGTCCGACGCTGTGGTCGAGGAAATGTGGTGCGCAATCTTCACCGAAGGCGGCCTGCTGCAGCTCAAACGCAGCCCGTTCCGCCACGGGCGCTTCCCGTATACCCCGTACTGGTGCTATCGCCGCAACCGCGACGGAATGGAATACGGCCTGGTCCGCGGCGTGCGCGACTCCCAGGAAGATCTGAACAAGCGCATGAGCAAGCTGCTCTGGGCGCTGAGCACGAACCAGCTGTTCTACGAGGACGGCGCCATCGATGAGGACCGCATCGAGGAAGTGAAGCGTGAGATCGCCAAGCCGAATGGCGTGATCCCGCTGAAGAACAACGGACTGGGCAGGATCAAGGTGGAGCGTAACCTCGACGTGGCCGAGGCGCAGATCAAGCTCCTCGAGCTCGACGCGGCCCACATCCATGACGGCACCGGCGTGAACCGCGAGCTACTGGGACGCGAGACCAACGCGGCCAGTGGCCGGGCGATCCTGGCCAAGCAGCAGGAAGGCGCCGTGAGTACCGCGGAACTTTTCGACAACTACCGTCTGGGCATTCAGCTCAGCGGCGAAAAGCAGCTGTCGCTCACCGAGCAGTTCATGACCGAGGAACGGCAGTTCCGGATCGTTGGCGAGCGTAAGGGTCTGGACTGGCGGGTGATCAACCAACTGCGCCTGGACACCCTGAACAATATCTGGGTGGTCGACAACGACATCAGTCGCAACCAGGCCGATTTCATCGTCGACCAGCAGGACTTCCGCGAATCAATGCGGCAGGCCTTTGCGGAGCAGTTCTTTGACATGCTCGGCAAGCTGCCGCCGGAGATGTCCGTCCAGCTGCTGGACCTCGCCTTCGACATGATCGACATGCCGGGCAAGGACGAGGTGGTGCAGCGGATCCGCAAGATCACCGGGCAGTCCGACAACGAGCAGGACGTCGACAGCCCCGAGGCGCAGGCGCGCCAGCAGCAGGAAGCACAGGAGCGGGACGTCGCCCTGCGCGAGCGTATGGCCAAGGTCGGACTGGACGAGGCCAAGCGCGAAGAGATCATGGCCAAGGCCAAGTCTTTGCAGATCAAGACCAAGGGTGACGCCCTCAACGTCGCCGAGCTGATCGAGATCCTGCTCCCCCTCGCTCCGGCGGCCGACCGCCTCCTGAGCACCCAACAGACCCCCGAGGAAACCGCTCATGCAGCAGCCTGACAACGCGGGCCAGCAGTCGCTGGCCGCGAACGAACTGGAAATGACCGAGGGCGAGCGTGCGGCGCTGGCCAGCGCCGACGGTGCCGCCCCTGGCGATGCCGCCGCAGCAACCGGCACCGCCGAGACGTCGGCGGCCGCCGCAGCACCCGCGACCGCTACGCCGGCGTCCGATGGCTCAGCTTCTCCTGCAGCTGCAGCAACGCCAGCGGAAGGTGTGGCACAGCCGGCTGCAGCAGCTGCTGCAGCTGTTGAAGGCGCCGCCTCGGCGGTCCCGGCAGTGTCCGAACCGCCGCCGGCGACGCCCTTCGTGCCGACCTATGCGGCGGACGAGCGTGACTATGGAAAGGAAATCGGCGACATCAACGGCAAGCTGCAGGCCCTGAAGGAGAAGTACAAGGCCGGCGACGTGGAGGATGAGGCCTACGAGCAGCAGTACGAGGATCTGCGCGACGAGCGCAGCCGCGTCGAGCGCGCCCAGGACATGGCCACCCTGCAGCAGCAGATGAGCCAGCAGAATGCCGACCAATCCTGGGCATACCTGCAGCGCCAGTTCCTCTCCCGCCCGGAGAATGCCGCGATCGCCGCAAGCCCGATGCGTTTCGCTGCGTGGGAGCAGGCGATGCAGTCGGTGGTCAACGAGGCCGCAGCTGCTGGCCGCCAGCTCACCGACTGGGACATCCTGGCCGGCGCGCGCGATCTGCTGGTGACCGAGGGTCTGCTGCAGGCCTCCGCCGCGGCAACGGCGCCGCCGGTAGCGCAGGCGCCGGCAAAGCCGGACCGCAGCGCGCCGCTGGCCGAAGTGCCGAACACCCTGAGCACCGTGCCCGCGGCGGCAGACCCGACCTCCCGCTCGACCGCCGATGCGGCCGCCGGGATGGACAACATCGAGGACATCGAGTCATTCCTGGCAGGCAAGTCGGAGAGTGAACGCGATCGGATCCTGCGCGACGTGCCGGGCTCCTTCGTGGCGGACAACTGAGCCTCATGCCCAAGCTGCACACCACCCTGGAGCCTGGCGACGTGGTCCTGATCCCGTCCGGGTCAGGCGCATCGATCACCTTCACCGAGAAGAGCGGCAAGCGCTCGCGCGTGATCATCGAGTCGAACACCCCGGTGACCATCACGCGAGCCGGTGAGCAGCAACCTACTGGCGGCGCGCTGCAGCGCGTGGCGCGCCGGCCAACGCCCACAGCGGGCTGAACATCCTCAAACACCTGCGCAGTAGTGCGGGTCAACGACAGAGGCGCAGAAGTGCCGTGATCTCCCTGGAGAAGCAACATGGCACAGACGATCGTGGGTCTGAACGACCCCAAGGCCCGGAAGCTGTGGTCTGCGGACCTCATGGTTTCGGTATCCAAACAGTCCTACTGGACGCGCAAGATGATGGGCAAGGGGTCGGAGACCTCGATGCCGGTCATGCTGCAGACCGACCTGGAACAGGAAGCGGGCGACACCATCAGCTACGACCTGTCCGTGCAGCTGTCCGGTGGCGTCATCGAAGGCGACCAGAAGGCCGAGGGCAAGGGCGAGAAGCTCGACTTCTTCACCGATAAGGTCTTCATCGACCAGGCCCGCAAGCCGGTGAGCTGCGGTGGCCGTATGAGCCGCAAGCGCACCGTCCACGACCTGCGCAAGGTCGGCCGCAACCGCCTGACGGAATTCTGGGCGCGCTTCTACGACGAGCTCTTCTTCATGTACGGCTCGGGCGCCCGCGGCATCAACGAGGACTACAACGTCCCGCTGAACTACGCAGGCCGCGCAGGCAACGCGTTCGAGTCGCCGGACAGCTCGCACATCCTGTTCGGCGACGGCGCCAGCAAGGCATCGCTGACCGCGGCCGGCAAGATGAGCCGGGTCCTGATCGAGCGCGCCAACACCAAGGCCGCTTCGCAGGGTGGTGGTTCGACCCAGGTGGCGGAGATCCAGCCGATCACCATTGCCGGCGGCGAGCACTTCGTCACCGTCATGCACCCGTTCCAGGCGCATGACCTGAAGACCTCAACGGATCCGGGCAACTGGCTGGACATCCAGAAGGCGGCTGCGGCTGCTGAAGGTGCCAGCAACCCGATCTTCAAGGACAACCTGGGCATGATCGGCAACACGATCCTGCACAAGCACAAGTCCGTGGTGCGCTTCGGGGACTACGGCGCCGGTGGCAACGTTGCAGCGGCTCGCGCGCTGTACCTGGGCCGCCAGGCCCTGGTGTTGGCCTTCGGTTCGCCGGGCAACGGACTGCGCTTCGACTGGTCCGAGGTTCCGCTCGACCATGGCAACGACATCGAGATCTGCGCCGGCGCAATCTTCGGCATCAAGAAGACGCGCTTCAACGGCAAGGACTTCGGCACGATCGCCCTGGACACCGCCGCGGCCGATCCGAACCCGCAGTAAGCCTCACACCAAGAGCCCCGGCACGCCGGGGCTCTTGCGTTCAGAACCTACATCCTTCGCAGGAGAAATCCATGTCCACGAAACTCGCAATTGGCCGCAATAGCGGCGCATCGTCGCCGGCCGCCGGCCTGCTGGTGGTCAACGACTACAGCTGGCCGGTTGAAGCCGGTGCGGATGGCGATCTGGTGTTGATCGGTGAGCTGCCGGCCAACCACAAGCTGCACAGCCAGGGCTCCGGCCTGTTCGCCAAGCTGGACGCCGGCGGCAAGCTCGCCGCGCAGAACGTGAGCGTCTTCATCCCCGACGCGATCGATGGCGCCTCGGCGGCCGGCAACACCGTTATCGCGCCGACCGCGGTGGTTGCCGATACCGCCGCATTCGTCCCGGTGAGCCTGCATCTGATTGCCGAGGCCCTGGGCTCCAAGCCGGTGAACCGCCCGGTGTACGTGAAGCTCAATACCGCCCCCGGTGCCCAGCAGGGCGAGCTGATCCTGCGCCTGGCTGCTTTCCCGGCCTGAGCCCCCAACCGTAGCGGGGCTGCGCCTGCAGCCCCGCCTACCAGGAGCATCCCATGCTGATTGCATGCAAGTTCAAGCGCCCGAAGGCGCCCGTGGAGCTGGACGGCACCGTGTACTTCTTCGTGCCGATCGATCCCGCCAATGCCGATTCGGAGCACGTCGCCGACGTCGAGAACTCCGACCACATCCAGCGGCTGCTGGGCATTCCGGAGGCTTACTACATCGCCCGGGCCCAGAGCCTGCAGACCACCGCCAAGCCGGTCCCGCCGGTCGACCCGGCCGCAGGCCAGGAACCGCCGGCGCCGCCGGTTGTCAGCAACACCGGTACCGATGCCGGCGGCGCGGACGCGGGCGCCAGCAGCACCACGAGCACCGACACCGGCAGCAGTGAGCCGCCAGCAGGCGCGAACGTCGCAGCTACGCTGCCGCCGGAGATCGTCGAAGCCGCGGCCCAACTGAACGGACTGAGCTGGCAGAAGCTGAAGGCCGAGTTGGCCAAGGGCGGCATCGCCAAGGTCGTGATCAAGGCCGCCCTCGACCTGGAGCTGGCCAAGCCCGAACCCGACCAGCGCAGCACCACCCTGAAGGTGCTGAGCCAGGCGCTCGAGGAAGCCTGACGTGGAGGCGCGCACCCTCAGCCAGTTGATCGAGGAATGCCGGGAAGAGCTCGACGACGACGTGGCTCCCTACCTGTGGAGTGACGCCGTGCTGACCCGCCATCTCAACGAAGCTGTGGAAGAGGCGTGCATTCGGGCGCGGCTGCTCGTGGAGAGCGGCCGCCCCGATATTTGCCACATCGACCTGGAGCCGGGCCGCGCTGACTACACGCTCCATCCAACCGTGTACGTGATTCGCCGCGCGGTGCTGGCCAGCAATCTGTCCGACCCGCTCTGCCGGACCACCAGCGGCGCCCTGGACGGACGGCACTGCCACTGGCGCACCGAGGCAGGGCGCCCGGAGTATCTGGTGCGCGATCGGCAGGCGCGCGAGGTATCGGTCAGCCCGGTACCGGCAGAGTCGGACGTGCTGCAGCTCACCCTCTGGCGCGTGCCAGAAGCCGCCGAGGCGATGGAAGACAGCGAGGATGAGCCGGTGATCGATGCCATCCACCACCCGAAGCTGGTGCACTGGGCCTGCTGGCGGGCATTGAACAAGCGCGATTCCGAGCAGCGCAGCACCGCCGACGCCGACCGTCACCTCGCACTGTTCGAGAGCTACTTCGGCGAGCGGCCCACCGCGCGGGCGCTGCAGCAGTTGTCGATCGACCCCACCACCGGCACCCAACCCATGTGGTTCTGACATGCCCGTTCGCGATGAAGATCTCCGCCCAGCAGGCCCCTGGCCCCTGGGCATCAACAACGTGGCCGGGGAAGGAGCGCTGCCGACCGATGAGAACGGCATCCCGCGCGCGCTGCGCGAGGCCGACAACGTTGACCTGGACGCCGCCGGCCGGCCGCAGCGCCGGCGCGGGCACCAGCGCTTCCGCCCGGGCGCGCTGACTCATTCGCTGTGGAGCCATGGGCAACTGCAGCACGGGCTCTTCGTCGATGGCGGTCAGCTTCATGCCCTGCACGAGGATGAGCGTGTGGAAGCGCTGGGCATCGATGTCGGCCTGGATCCGCTGAGCTATGCACTGATCGGCGATCGCGTCTTCTTCAGCAACAGCACCGCCAGCGGCGTCCTCGACATCGACCTGCAGGTGCAACCCTGGTCGCCGGAACACCCTGCGGGCCAACCGCTGTTGGAACCAACCTCTGACAGCGCCCTTGCACCAGGTCAGTACCAGGTAGCGGCGACCTTCATCGATCGGTTGGGGCGGGAATCGGGCAGTACCCTGGCCGCGGCGATCGACGTCGCCGAGGGCGGCGGGTTCGAGCTCAGTGATATTCCGCTGCCGGTGGCGCCGGACACAGTCTCGGTCGCGGTGTACGTCTCCGGGCCGAATGACCAGGTGATGCGGCAGTACGTCATCCTGCCCGCCGGCACCCGCTCGGCACCGGTGCTGGCGCCGGGCGAGGGGAGGGCGCTCACCACGCAGTTCCTGCGGCCACTGCCACCGGGCCACATCGTCCGTGGTGCGCACGGCCGGCAGTTCGTAGCCAGTGGCCAGGAGGTGCTGTGGTCGGAGGCGCTGCGATACGGGATGTTCCGGCCCGCGACCAACCGCATGCGCTTCAACGCGCCGATCGATCTGATGGAACCCATTGGCGACGGAACCCCGGATGGCGCAGGCCTCTATGTCGCCGCCGGCGCGCGGACCTACTGGTACGCCGGCGCGGACCCCAAGGATTACACCCAGGCAGTCGCGCGCGGTAGCGGCGCGGTGCCGGGCTCGGCCATGGTCGTCAACGGTGACGTGATTGGACTGCAGTCCGCGGCACCGGTGCTGATCTGGCTCGCCCGCGATGGCTACTTCTGCATCGGGCTGCCGGGCGGCCAGGTGCAGGGGTTGAAGAAGGGTGAGGCGGTCGTTGATGACGCCGACCATGCCGCACTGCTACTGCGCCAGCAGGACGGACTGAGCCAGCTCGTCGCAGCGCTGCGGGCACCCAAGGGCCAGGCGCTGGCCGTCACCGACCGGGCAGTCGCCCACGTCATCCACCGAGACCCCTGAGCCATGGCTGTGTTGGCCAAGCCAGACGACGTGAAGCGTCGCCTGGATATCTGCCGTGCGTGTCCGAACGTCGAACGGCTCGGACGCCGCCTTTTCCTGCGCTGCAGGCTCTGCAGCTGTCCCCTGGCAAGCAAGACCCGATTCCAAGGGGCTTCCTGCCCCGCGGGCAAATGGTAACCACCGAAGGAGCAAACCGATGAAAATCATGAAGGCCCTGCAGAATCTGGGCACGGTGGGGCGCGACGCCATTCGCGCAATCCGCCGGCACAAATACGAGCTGTCCGAAGCGGGCATCTACATTCCCGCGGCGCGCGCGACCATCGGCGGCACTTTCCGGCATGCCCACGCCACTGCAGGCGGTGAGTTCGGTCCATGGCAGGTGGACCCGAATCGACTGGTCAAGGAGGGCCTGAACTACATCCTCAACACCGCACTCGGGGGCACCAGCCAGCAGACAGCCTTTTACCTGGCGCCATTCGCGGGCAACGTGACGCCGGCAGCGGACTGGAAGGGATCCACCTTCAAGGACGTGGCCACCGAGTTCACGGGGTACACCAACGCCAGCCGTCTGCCCTGGACCACCACACCCTCGACGGCTGAGGCGATCGGCAATAGCGCCGCGCTTGCCGCGGCGACGCTGGTCTACTCGGCAGGCGGGCCCTACAACCTCTACGGCATCGGCTTGCTGACGGGGTCCGCCAAGGGCGCCACGGCGAACATCCTGATCGCAGCTACCCGCTTCGCAACGCCGCGCACCAACCAGCTCGCCGGCGACAAGCTGGCGCTGGAATACGTGCTGTCGGCCAAGGACGAGGGCGACGTCACCTGATGAGCGGGCCGCGGTACAGCGGGTGGACGCCGATCGTGGTCGTTGGCGATCGGGAAGTCGCGGCTCAGCACGTCCCGGAAGCAAGGAAGCTGCTGGGCTTCGTGCTCGAAGAGGCCAAACGGAATGGCCTCGGAATCGCGAACCTGCGCCGGGAGCTGCAGGACGGCACTGTGCTGCTGGCCGAGAAGATCGGCGAGCTGCCACGGGTCACGATCATTGCCCCGGGGCCACCGCCGGTAGAGGAACCGCCGGAACCCCGCGGCGGCTTCATCATCTGGCCGCGATGGGACGTGCCCACGGGCGATCCGGCGCAGCGTGGCACGCAGGTGGATCCGACAGGCAACGATCCGACCGGGTGGCTGGAGTTCGCCGGCAGCCGGGTGGTGACCCGCTACTGGCGGAGATGGGATGTGGTCGATCAGATCCAGAGCGCCCGCTACGAAAGCTACAACCGGCCGGACCTGTATCCCGATGGGCTGTACTTCTTCGGGAACATCGACTGGAAGGACGGCGAGGACCTGGCGCTGTCGTTCTATGGCTTCTGCTCGAGGTACGTGCACGACGTTGCCTTGCTCGACATCGGCGCGCGCTGGGTGCTGCAGCAGGGCCAGGCGCTGTTCGACCGGATCTCGTACGCCCAGGAACTGCAGCAGGATCCGCCCGAATACCTATCGTGGCGCGTCAACTCCGCCTGCGTGCGCAAGACGTCAGCCGGAGCCCAGGAGCTGCTGGTGGCATTCACGAACTACACCCAGGGGCAGCCCACCACCGCGCAGTCGGCCTTCGTGGCCTTCAGGTTGCATCGCAACGAGGGGACGCCGCAGAAGGGCGACTGGGTCGTCGAGCCCGGCAGCCACCGCCTGCTGGGCATGACGCCCGGGCAGATCAATCCGGAGGGCAGCACTTCGGGGAACACGTTCACCGATTCGGCCATGCCGTGGTTCTTCAACGGTGATGGCACCCGGGCGATACGCACCGTCAACAGTGAGCAGACGGCGGTCGCTGCGTTGATCAACACCATGACCCAGGAGGTGGAGATCTCCGACAGCGGCATCACCCACAACGCAGTCCAGGCCGCCTACCTGCAGGGCAACTACGCCGGAAGTGGTGGGAACTTCGCCTTGGTCGCGCCCACGCGCGGCCTGGTCGTGTCGGACTTCGCCGGCATGGAGCGGAAAGATGCCTATCTGGCGCTGCGGCGGAGCGAGGGGCGGTTTGCTGTGGAGGCCAACAACTACCAGGGATTGGTGCGCGTGTCGGTGGTGCTGGAGTTCGACGGCGGCGAGATCACCTTGATCGATCGGGACTTCGCGGTCGGCAATGACCGCCAGGACTATCACCTGTTGGCGTACATGGACGTGCGCCACAACCTGTTCTCGGGATGGCGGATCCAGGGTTTCAACGGTGCCCACACGATCCAGCCATTCGCCTACATGGCAGGCCGAATGGTGTATGGCGAACCCGAGCCTGTGGCATGGGATCCGAGCTCGGGCACCGGAGCACCGTTTCCGGGCCTGGACACGCGTGCGCCTGGCGCCGTCACCGACGGTCTCGTGTTCGGCAGCTACTGGGTTGGCGCCAGCGGATCTGGCTGGGGGCCACGCACACCGAACCAGACCGGCGTGATCTGGAACAAGCACCCCCGCGAGGGCCTGATTGCGTTCAGCGGTTCCTCGCTGCTGGTGCCGCTGATGATGGACCGACAGGGCGTGAGGGACTTCCTCGGCTTCGATTGGGCCGGGGGCTGGAACTACAACAAGGGGCGCTACTGCGTCTCGATACCTGGCGCCTACACCGGTGCACTGAACTACCTGACGGGTCATGACCTGGGGGCGTTGCTCGGCGTTACCGCCGAGGACAGGCGCTTCTACCCGCTGACCGTCCTACCCAAGCCCATCTAGGAGCCTTCATGGCCGTGAACACTTCTACGGGGTTCGAGGCGTCGATCCTTGGCCCGTCGGCATTCGAGGGGATCTTCCGCGCCGGTTGCATCGAGATCCGCACCGGGCCCCAGCCGGAAACTGCAGACATGCCGGCCACCGGTGCGTTGCTGGCGAGAATCACCGTTGACGGCGGCGTCTGGCAGCCAGGCGTTTCCGCCAATGGCCTGAGCTTCGTGCGCAACGGCCGCTACGTCTACAAGGACGCCGCCCAGCGGTGGGTACTTCGCGGGCTCGCCGCGGGAACCGCGGGCTGGTTCCGCCTGGTCGGCAACGCGCCCGACGCCGGCGCGGTCTCCTTCGAATCTCCCCGCATCGATGGCGCGATCGGTCTAGACGACGACAGCCCGGGCGACTTCCAGATGCGCCTGCCCACCCTGGCCATGGCCACCGACACCAGCATCGAGATCGGTGAATGGTGGTTTGCGATCCCCCCACTCTGACGAAGGAACAGCACCATGACGATCTCCATCCCGCTCGCGCAGGCCCTGCTGGGGCAGGTCAAGAATGCCCTCGACGGCGGCTTCCTTTACGTGTTCGCTGGGCCGGTACCGGCCTCGGCCGACGCTGCCCTGGATATGGTGGGCAGTCACACGCAGCTGGCGAAACTCTCGGTCAGCGGCGGCGGCCTGACCTTCTCCGCTCCCGTCGGCAATGTCCTGCCCAAGGCACCGAGCGAAGAGTGGGAAGGCCTGATCCAGTTTGAGGGTGCCAATGCCGGTGCCACGAGCCTTTCCCCCTCGTTCTACCGCTTCTGCGCTGCAGCCGACGATGGCCGTGGTTCCACCACCGGCGTTCGCCTGCAGGGCACTGCGGGCGGGCCTGCCTCCAATGCGGCCGTGCTGTTCAGCAGCGACGTGATGACGGCCAACGGCAGCAACAGCACCGGCGTGAGCATCTTCAACGTGGTTGCCGACCAGGCCAGCTGACATGTTGTCCAAGCCGCCAGTGTCCAGGTACGTCCCGCCCCAGCCCGCGAAACCTGCGGTGCCGTACCGGGCTTCCTATACCGTCTGCGGCGCCTCGCCTGCTCAGGGCTACTGGCGGCAGGAGTGCAGCGAAGGCCGGATGCCGGCGCCGAGCAACGGCGCTGTGCAGTTGCCGAAAGGCGCCACCATCCTCGGCTACGAAGAGCAGAACGGGGTCACCTACGTGCGCTACATGCTCTGCAGGAGTGTGTTCGTTCAGACCTCGCCGCCTGGCCCCGTCACCTGTACGACGTATCCGGAGCAGAAGGCGGAGCCTGCCGTGCCGGCTGTTCCTCCGCGCAGGGAATACCTCTCGGTCTTCGCATGGGACGCCGGTGCGGATAGCGCGGACGAGCTCGACGGTGATGTCGCGATGCGGCTGACGATGAGTCGCGCCGTTGGTGTGGTGGTCGGGCTCGCCATCTTGGACGAGGCGGAGCTGTCTGACCCGGCCCGGGTCCGACATGGGCTGTACTTCCATCAAAGCGAGGGTGGCCGCCTGCAAGCCTGCGTGCTGGAACGCGGCCGTCGCGTGTCGCCGATCCGGTTCTATGACCCCCAGGACCTCTGGGAGGTAAGGCGCATCGGCGGCACCGTCCACTACCTGCACAGCGGACAGCGCTTCTACACGTCGCAGCAAGCCAGCCACGGGGTCGTGGTCGTGGGTTGTGCGATCTACGCGACCGGAGACTTCATCGAATGACCATCGAGTTCCTGCCGCTGCAGCATGCGGAGATCGAGGGGCGTGGCCAGGTCACGTTGTCACTGAGGGCCGTGGGGGTTGGCTCAGGGCTGGGCGCCGCCGGCAGTGCCGTGCTGCGCCTGGGCTCGTCTGGACAGGGGCAGATCTACTTCGGCGGCGGGGTAGACCCGGTGGTACCCGCCAACGGTGCCGCCGCATTGAACCTGGTCACATCCGGGCAGGGCTACGGCCGAGACATCGGCGGCGGTGCCGCGGCGATCAACGTGCGCGCTGCAGGCTTCCAGACTGCCCCCGGCCGTGGAGCGTGCGGCGCGCGCCTGGCGCTGTATGGCAGCGGTCGACAGGTCACCACGCCGCTTGCCTATGCAGGCCTGTCTGCCCGACCGCGCATGATCTCTGCGTTCGGCGGACGCTGGTTTGCGTCGCCGCGTTCATCGCTGGCTATCGGCGAGAACCGAAGCAGCCTGCCAACGCACGTGCTGAACGAAGTGCTCTCCATCGACGAGGCCCGGCGCAGCGCGCTGCTGGCCAGCTGCAGGACGGAGGACACGCTGAGCCTGGAAGACGCGGCAGCGGTGGTGTTCATGCTGCTGGTCGAAGAGGGGGTTGCCTTCACCTCGGACATTCGCGCTGACTCGATCAGGTTGGAGCGCGTCATCGACCGCCTGCTGATGCTGGGGGTGGCCACGTCCTACGCCGATGCGTTGAACGCCCTGGTCGGCGGCCTGTGGTTCGGCGCCCTCACCGAAGCACTGCGCACCGAGACGGTCACCGATGGACTGCTGGGCTCGGACCTGGTGGCGAGCTTGCAGCGCGCGGCAGAGCGCGTGGTGGACGGCATGCTGGCTGATGCCGCGGCATTCGAAGCCGGTACCGGCGTGGTGATGGTGGATGAGCAGCTGCTCGTCGGCGCCGCCGGCAGCGCGACGGCCGAGCTGGCCCAGCTGCTGAAGGACGGGCTGGGATTCGTGACCCGCCTGGCGCTGGACACCGGCGAATACGTCGCATGGGTCATGAACACCGAAAGCCGCGCGCTGAGTCGTTACACCCAGTACCCATTCAACAGCTTCGCCAAGATCGGCGGTCGCTACTACGCCGCGGCTGCGGACGGCCTGCACCGGCTTGATGGTGATGACGACGACGGCACGCCGATTGCTGCGCGGCTGCGGCTGGGCCTTTCCGCATTGGGCACGCGCCGCCTGAAGCGGCTGCCCGAGGCGTTTGTCGGCTACACCGCCACGGGCGCGCTGCTGCTGCATGTGATCACGGTCAACGAGCAGAGCGGCCAGAAGGAAGCGGCCATCTACCGGATCCTGGAGCGACCGGCATCGAGCGAGCGAGAAACCCGCTGGAAGCTGGGGAAGGGGATCAAGGCCGTCGACTTCGACTTCGTGATCGAGAACGTGGACGGCGCCGACTTCGAGCTCGCAGCCATCGACTTCAGGCCGATCTATCTTGATCGTCGTACCAGGGGATGACCATGGCAGGACCTTGTTTCTGGCGCGAGCCATTCAACCTTGTTCAGGACTGCGGCGAAGACCCTCAACCCAGCGACTGGATCCTCACCTTCAACAACGGAATGGTGAACGGCGAAGAGACATCCGAGCTTCCTGGATTCGCCGTAGGCACTGACTTCCTGCTGAAGATCGAGGGCGATGTCGACGATCGCACACTCGAGATGCGGTATCGCATCGACAGCGACCGATATGCCGCCTACTACATGGGCGAACAGACCAGCTACAACGGCCCCGACGGGGCAGCCGCCGTGGCGACACAAGGTGCAAATCGTTGGGACGTATCGATCTACGTCCTGTGGAGCTGACCGGAGAAGCATGAATGGCAACTACCTGGTGTCCTGACCTGTCGGCGGATGCCGCTATCACGCTGGTCGGAAGCGCGCATGACAAGTTCATGGAGCTCGGCTCGACCACGTACAACATGGCCGTGTCCAACCTGCAGGGCCTCAACAGCGTTCGGCTGGATCCGATCGACTTCAACGTCGACTTTCGCTTTGCCGATCCGCAGGCCACGTTCCAGCGGCCGCGCCGCCCCGACCTGGATGAAGGGGCGCTGGAATTCCGCGCTCCTGACGTACCGCTGCCCAGCGCGCCCGGCTTCGTAGCGGCTCCGATCTCGATCAGCGAAGCGCCCGAGCTCGACGCTCAACCACCGACGCTCGCGTTCGGAGCGAAGCCGACCACGCCGAACGTGGTCGAGCCCACGCTTCCTGTGGATCCGGCGCCGATTGTGCTGCCGGCGGAGCCGACCTATGTCTTGCCGCAGGTGCCGACGTTCGAGGCACTGAACCTGCCCGACGTGCCGAACATTGCCTTGCCGGAGTTCGAGGCGGAGAAGCCAATCTTCATCGAGCCGCCGTTCAACGAAACCTGGCAGTTCGAGGCCACTCCATATGTCAGCACGCTGGTGGACACGCTCACCGCCACGCTGAAGCCGATGATCGTCGGTAGCCAGGCCCTGCCAAGGATCATCGAGGACGCGATCTTCCAACGCGCCCGCAGCCGCATCGAGCTGGACACCCAGCGGAACGTCGACCAGGCGGTTTCGGAGTTCGCCGCCCGTGGCTTTGCCGAGCCCCAGGGCATGCTGGCCGGGAGGATCCTGGAGGTCCGGCAAACCGGGCAGGGTGCCGTGGCCGAGGCCTCTCGTGATGCGGCGATCAAGCAGTTCGAAGAATCGCTGGCCAACCAGCGCATGGCCATTGCTCAGGGCGCGGCGCTGGAAGGGACACTGGCGCAGCTGCACACCGACGAGCAGAAGCTGATGCTGCAGGCGGCGACGTTCCAGCGCGAAACCGTCATCGCCGTGCTGAATGCCAGGATCTCGGTCTTCAACGCTCGCCTGCAGGCCTACCAGACCGACGCCCAGGTGCTGCGCGATCGCATCCAGGCGGAGCTGGCCAAGGTCGAGGTATTCCGGGCCCAGATCGAAGGGGAGCGGGCACGGGGTGAGATCAATGAGCAGCGGGTGCGCCTCTACGAGTCGCAGCTGCGCGGTGTAACCACCCTGGCCGACTTCTACCGCACCCGCGTCGAGGCGGTGAAGGTGCAGGCGGACATCAACCGCTTCGGCATCGACAAGTACCGCGCGCAGGTCGACGCCTATGAGGCGCGCTGGCGTGCCCACGTCGCCGAGTGGCAGGGCTACACGGCCAGTGTGGAGGGCGAGGGCAAACGGGCGGATCTGTATCGCACGCTGGTCGATGCCAATGCCAAGCGTGTCGATGCCTGGGCGGCCAGCAACAACATGCAATTCGAGGCCGAGCGCCTGCGCATGGCGCAGCACGGGGTTGACCTGGACGTGTGGCGTGCCGGCATCACTCGTTGGGACGCGACGCTGAGCGGAGAGCGCGCTCGACTGGCTGCTGTCGGCCAGGCGTTCGACGCGAAGGCGCGGATCTACAGCGCCGACGCCGGCGTGGAGCAGGCGGCCTCGGCCGCGGCCGATCGCAGTTTCGAACTCGGACTGGCGCGGGAACGCGCCGACGTCGACGTACAGCTGCAGCAGGCCCAGATGCGCATCCAGCAAATGCTCGGCCTGCTGGCGCAGTCGGCGGAGATCCAGCGGGCAAAGGCGCAGATCTCCAGCCAGCTCGCCGCCAGCACGATGAGCGCCGTCAACTACGGGGCCAGCGTTTCCAGCGGCCGCAGCAAATCCAACTCCTGCTCGCAGAACTACAGCTTCCAGGGCGAGATCGCGGACGCCTGATCCGCCTCAACTTCAATAGGGGAATCGCATGGCCATCAACGATCGAGACGAACTGAACCCTGCCGGCGTCGCACCCGGGCAGCCCCGCATTGCCGCCCGGCCGAGCCCCGGCACGGCCTTCGGCTCGGCGCTGCGCAGCGGTGTCGCAGGAACCGCCACGATGGCGCGGCAGGCCGCCGGCGCAGGCCTGCGCGCGGCGGGTACCGTCGCCGACGCGGTGACGGCGCCAGGACGCGAAGCGGCCGGCTTCGTGCGTGATGCAGGCCGCGCAGCCGTCGGCGCGGCGCCGTCGCCACAACAGGGCCAGCCGTTGAGGGCGCCCAGCCAGCTCAATCCGATTGGTGGCGCCGCCAGCGCGCTCAGCCGCATCGCACCGGCGAGGCTCGGCGGTGCCGCGAAGCCGAAACCGACGTTCGGCGCTGTGAGCTCGAGCGTTGACTCGACTGCAGGCCTCGCTGGTTCGCGCCTGGCTGGGCGGCCGTCGATCGGGGCAGACTTCACCGGGGTCAGTTCCAGCGTGAGTTCCACGGCGCCCCTGGCGGGCGCTGCAGGTGCCGCAGCGCCCCGGGCGTCCACCGCCCCCGCAGCAGCTGCGCCGAGCACCTACACGACACAGGATGGCCGCACTGCCACGTTGCCAGCGGGCATTACTCGCACCGTGGATGCCAACGGCAATTCGGTGTTCACCGGTTCCGCCGCAACCATCGCAGCCAGCGGCGGTGCTGCGGCCGCGCCGGCCGGTGGCACGCTGGCACCCATGGTGTTCCCCCTTGCGGCTGCACCTGCAGCGCCGACGCTGGTGGCTCCGCGGCCAACGCCGCAGATCGTGCAGCGTGGTCGCCAGGGCGGGATCATTGAGAACCCCGCCGACACCACGGTGGACAAGCTCACCCGAGCAATGGGCAGCGCCAGCCTGAAAGGCAGCCCGAGTGGCCGCGCCGCAGTAGCACAGGCAATCCTGGGCGAGGCCGGCGCGCGCCAGGCCGAGCGCGCATCTGCGCTCCGCACCCAGGATGAGGCCGATCTTGCCGCTGGCCAGGTCAACGCGGTCGCGGCACAGGGCGACGCCAACCGCGCGCTGCAGGCCGGTCAGTTCAACGCACAGATGCAAGACAACGCCGCCAACCGGCAGGCATCGCTGGAAACCGCCCGCATTGCTCGCCGGCCGGAGATCTCGGTGGCGGCCGACGGCAGCATGGGTGTTGTAGGTGGCGACGGTAGTTGGCGGGCGGTAACAGGCGCCGACGGCCAGAACGTGCGCGCCGCGCAGGCGCCGCGTCAGACCGGGGAGCTCACCGATGCCGACCGCCTGAAGTCCTACACCGATCGATTCAACGCCATTTCCGGGAACGTCACGATGGACGAAGCCGCGAAGACGGCCGCCCTGGCCCAGCTTGATGCGGATCCACTGTATGCGGGGCTGCGCCCGCAAGAGGCCCCGCCCGTGGAGGGAGCGCGTAAGGCGCCAGACGGGAACTGGTACGTGCAGAACAACGACGGAAGCTACTCGAAGGTGAATCTCTGATGGCAACGTTCGAAAAGGTCGATGGGAATCCCTTTGGCGCCGGCGCAGCCGCAGCACCAGCTCCCACAGGCACCGACAAGGTTGCACGCCGACCGACGCTGTCCCCCGTGCAGGGCGATCCGTTCCAGAAGGTGGCCAAGCGCCCGGAGCGATCCTGGGGTGAGGCGATCAAGGACACCGGGCTCGGCATTGCTTCCGGCGCCGCCAACATCATCGGTGGCGCCGTGGAGCAGCGGAACTCCATGGAGCCGACCAACATCGTGCGGCAGGGCCTGCGCGCGCTGGACAGGCTGGGGGTCAAAGGCGCATCCGAGACCGCCGCGCTGGTACCAGGCACGCCATCCGAAGTCTTCGGCGGGCGCCGGGCTGGTTCGGATAGCGCGGGCTTGTCGAAGGCAACGCAGATGGCCACCGACTACCTCGGCGAGAGCCAGTCTGATGCGCTCAAGCAGGAAAAACAGGACCTGCAGGACACCAAGGGCTTCTTCGCCAGTGCCGGCAAGGTGCTGTCCTCGCCGCGACTGATCGGCAATTTCCTGGCCGAGCAGGTGCCAAACGTTGCCGCGATGGGCGCCGGCACGCGCCTTGCGGCTGCGCGGGCGGGCGAACGGGCCTTGGCGGGTGCGTTGGCCAAGGGTCTCGGTACCGAGGCCGCTGAAACGGCAGCAACCGCCGCTGGTCATCGCGCGGCGACTGCCGCTGCCACCGGCATGACGACGATCATGGAGACCGGATCGGCGGGCCAGCAGACCTACCAGCAGGCGATGGCGCAGCCGCAGTCGGTCTGGGATGCCAATCCGGAATACAAGCGCATGGTCGCCGCCGGCGGTGACCCGCAGACGGTCAAGGAAACCATCGCGCGCGGCGCATCGATGGAAGCGCAGGCGATCACCGCACCGATCGCGGCGATCGCCGGCCGCATTGCGGCGCCGTTTGAAGCCGACGTCTTCACCCGGGGCCTGGCGCGCAAGCCAAAAGCGATGCTGGCCGGCGCCGCGCGCGAGACTGTGGAAGAAGGCATCCAGGAGGGCGGCTCGCAGCTGGCCGGCAACCTAGGCCAGCGCCAGGTCGACCCGACCCAGGCAGCGTGGGAAGGTGTCCCTGAAGCGGCTGGTACCGGTGCGGCGATCGGCGGCCTGCTCGGTGGCGGCATGGCCGCCGGCGGCGCGATCGCCAGCCGCGGTAACAACCAGGCCGCAGTGGCAGCTGATGCGGAGCGGGAACGCCTGGCACGCCGGCCGACGCCGACGCCACCTCCGCTGCCGCCGCCGCCGATCCCCCAGATGCTGGCGCTTCCGCCGCCGGAAGTGATGACTGCTGCACCGGACGGCACTATCACGCCTGGCAGGGTCCGCCCGGAGGTCATGGCCGAACCTGAGATGCGCTTTCCGCAGGGCCGCGGCATGTCCGCTCCCTTTGACGGGACTCGCGTCGCTGCGCGGCCGCAGCCGACGGTACCGTTCCCTGACGCAGCCCCCGACTCGATCGCCGGCATCGCCAACCTGGTTTCCCAGGCCCGGCGGCCCAGTGAGCCTGCGGATACCGCAACAGCTGCGGCAGCGCAGGCAGAACCTGTCGCCCCGCAAGCCCAGGAAGGCCAGGCGGCCCTGGTAACACCGGAAGTTCCGGCCGCCGCGGCGCCTCCGGCGCCTGCGGTCGCGCCGCCGTGGGTCGATGCCCAGACCGGTGAAGCGCTTCGAGAGCCGACCACGACGGACATCAAGCAGCTGCTGCACAGCGGCCTGCAGTACCAGGTCGAGACGCATGGCGGAATCAATACGCCGACCCTGCTGCGCTCCATGCGTGATCAGTACGGCCTGCCCAGCGCCCGTGTGCGCCCGCTGCTGGACGAGGTAAAGGGCGAGCGTCGGCGTGGCCTCACTGAGCCGCCCGCCGATGCCGGTAACCTGGCAGCGAGTGAAGTCGCCGGCGCGGCATCGCCGGCGCAGCAGTCGCTGAGGGAGGCTGCACCGGCTGCAGATCTCCAGCTGGATGGTGCCGCGCCAACCAATCGATCCGCCCCGGAGCCACTGGCCAGCGAATTGCAGCGCGCGCCCGGTGATGCGGCTGCGCAGTTGGACACCGGTTCGTCTCGCGCACCGGTCGCCGAGCCGCGTGCAGCCGGCGCGACGGAGACAGCCAGTGTGGCCGGGACCGCTCCGGAGCAGTCCGTGGCCGAGGCGAGCGCTGGCCAGACCAACGTGCCCGCGCAGGCCGAGGTGCCGAAGGTGGCTACCGCGGCTGCTGAGGCGGCGACGAACCCGCAGAACGATCTGCCTGCGCCCACGGATGCACAGAAGGAAGCCGGCAACTACAAGAAGGGTCACGTCCGCATCAACGGACACGACATCAGCATCGAGAACCCCGCCGGCAGCCAGCGGGATCCGCGCTGGCCCGCGCTGAAGAACCACTACGGCTACTTCAAGGGCACCGTCGGCAAGGACAAGGACCACGTCGACGTCTTCATGACCGACCGCGCTGAGGATCCGGCGCTGCCGGTGTACGTGGTCGACCAGGTCAACAAGGACGGCTCCTTCGATGAGCACAAGGTCATCATGGGCACCGCGTCGGAGCAGGAAGCCCGAGAGACCTACCTGGCCAACTACTCGAAGGGCTGGACGGGCTTGGGCGGCATCAAGGAAATGTCACAGGAGCAGTTCAAGGCCTGGGTGCGCGATCCGAAGAAGACCACGCGCCGCGTCACCCGGGCCCAGCAGGCGGAAGCGGAGCCCGCGCCGACGCCGCAGGCCGCTGCGCCCGCAGGTGGAACGGGGCAGGGCGTAAGCACAGCAGCCGAAAGCGTCGGTGCGCCGTCGGAAACCGGTGGTGGGTTGGCCAAGATCGAAAGTGAACCTGCAGCTGCAGCAGCTGCAGCGCCGGCAACGACCGACCAGCCCCCGGCCTATACGCCCAAGGTGCGACGCATCGGTGGTTCTCCGCAGTACGACCGCGGCGACATTGGCACGCTCGGCGCCTACTTCACGCCCGGGCGCGTCGTGAAAGCCTATGGCAACACCCGGGATCGAGTGATCGAGTTTCGACCGCCGGAGAAGGATCAGCGCTGGCAGGTGAAAGTTCAGCAGGTCGATTCCGCCGGCAACCCACTGTCTGGCGAGAAGCCGCGCTGGCACAGCACCACCCCGTCGCCGAACGACCTCGAGCAAGTGCTCGGCAAGCCGATCGCGAAGGCGCGCAAGGCTGCCGCCCCCGCACAGGACAGCACCGCAGCGGCCGACGCTGTGCCTGCGCTGCCGCAGAAGGGGGCCGCTGGTCCGGCGGTGATCGAAGACCTGGGTGAGAAGCTGGGCGGTGCGCGCAAGGACCTGGCCAAGCCGACTGGTTCGCGGCCGCAGCGTCGGGCAGACCCCGACGGTGACCAGAACACCGGTGCAGCCTGGTCAAAGAAGTACGTCGCGATGGAAGACACGCGCAACCCGGGAACCTGGCGCCTGTTCAAGGCGAAAAAGGGTCGCTTGGGTAACCCGCTGGCCAGCCGGCAGACCTTTGCCAGCCAGGCCGAGGCCGACGCGGCAATCCCGATGGTCGAGCTGGCTCGCAATCACCGCGCCGTGGAGCGTGAGCCCGGCAACTGGGCGATCGCGCGCGACGTCACCGACCGCAAGCGCGTCTATCTCAAGGACGGGTTCGACACCCGCGCGGCGGCGCTGCAGTACATGGCCGAGAACGCGCCAGCACTGATCGACACCAAGACCACCGTGGGGGAGGACGCTCTGCCGCGGCCGGACAAGGTCATGCGCATTGGTGAGGCGCGGCGCGAGGGCGATGTCCAGGGCCAGCAGTTCATGGACACCTTCGGATTCCGAGGCGTTGAGTTCGGCAAGTGGAACAACCAGGACGAGCGCCAGGAGGTGATGAATCACGCCTTCGACGCGCTGGTCGACCTGTCCGAGCTGCTGAACCTGCCCCCGCGCGCGATGAGCCTGGACGGCCAGATCGGCCTGGCGTTCGGTGCACGTGGCCACGGCCTCAGCGGTGCCCGCGCGCACTACGAGCGGGACTATGCGGTGATCAACCTGACCAAGCTCAAGGGTGCCGGGTCGCTGGCCCACGAGTGGATGCACGCCCTGGACCACTACCTCGGCCGGCAGGACGGCCGGGGGTCGGAACAGATCACCAACAGTCGCGGCGACAAGGTCATGAAGGCGTCGGGTGTTGACGACTACCTGAGCAATGCCAGCCGATTCCGGGGGAACGTGCGTCCGGAGCTGCGTGCGGCGTTCCAGGAGCTGATGGACACCATGCGAACCCGTGCCGAGCAGTATGTCGAAGACACGGCGCGCGCCGAATCTTTCCTGGGCAAAGCCCGTGACCAGGTGCAGAAGCAACTGGGCGACCTGCGGGCCCACATCGAGAAGGAGCGGGCGTGGGGATCGCGGAAGCGGCCGGCCACGCAGCCGGAGCTGGCTGCGTTCGACGCAGCGGCAGATCGGTTGCTCAACGGTGAGACGTTCATCACCGATGCCAAGCCGACCAAGGGCGGCGGCGTCCGGTTCACCAACGAAGAACTGGACGCGCTCGACGGTGTCTTGAAAGCCGTTACCAACCGTACCGGCTTCAACTCCGAGCGCACCGGCTCGCTGGATCGATTGCGCGATGCGATGGGCATGTATCAGCGCCGGGTGGAGCTGTGGCAGTCGGCAGACGCCGGCGAGGCGAAGACCAAGAACGTGCCGACCTCGTTCATGACCGAGGCCCGAAAGCTGGACGATGGCCGCGTGGGCAACTACTGGACCGCGCCGCACGAGCTCCTGGCACGTGCCTTCAGTTCCTACGTCGAGGACCGCCTGCAGGATGCCGGCCGGGCCAGCGCTTTCATGTCCTTCGGTTCGGACCCGCGCTTCGCGGTGCCGGTCGGTACCGAGCTCGCTCGGCCGTTCCCCGGCGGCGCCGAGCGCCAGGCAATGAATGCCGCCTTCGACCGCTTCTTCGCTGAGGTCAAGCACGAAGAGAGCCCGACCGGTGGTGTCCGGCTCTTCTCCCGCCGTGGCTGGGAGGCCGACTTCCCCGACGTCGTGACGGCTCACCGTCCCGGCCGCCTGAGCGCGCACGCGGATTACGCTGCAGCCAAAGCCGGCGACGACACCGCGGCGCTGCGCGTGGCGCGCGACGTCATCACCCCGGAGTTTGTCCAGGACGTGCGTGCTGCGCTGCCGGAGGGCAGCAAGCCCCTGGTGGTGGCCGTGCAGTCCCAGGAAGCCACAGGTAACAACCGCATCCCGCGCATGGCCGCCGAGGTGCTGGCCCAGCGCCTGGGACTGCAGGTGTCCGAAGACATCGTCCAGGCCGCCAAGGTCAATCGTAGTGCCGGGGATGCCCTGCACCGGCTGGCCAACCAGCCCCCGTTCACCGGCAAGGTGGAGAAGGGCCGCGACTACGTCCTGATCGATGACACGCTGACCCAGGGAGGTACCCTGGCCCAGCTGAAGACCCACATCGAGGACAACGGCGGCAAGGTGGTGCTGGCCACGGCTTTGACCGGCAAGGACTATTCGCGGAAAATCGCCCTCAACTCCCAGAGCCTGGCCGACGTCCGTGAACGTTTCGGATCAATCGAACCTTGGTGGCGCGACCAGTTCGGCTACGGCTTCGAAGGCCTCACCGAATCCGAAGCGCGCTCCATCCTCACCCTCGACAAGGGACGTCTCGATGCTGACGCCCTCCGAGATCGAGTCGCTGCAGGCCGAGTACCGGGCCTCCGGCCAGTGGGCGAAGGAGCAGCTGGCCAAGGATCCGGAGCTGAAGCACCTGGGCCCGGCGGGCGGGTAAACCGATCCGCAGCTCCTGCCGCCAGCGGCGGCCTGGACTTCGACCGCGCGCTGCAGCTCAAAACCGACCTGACCCAGCATTGGGGCGAAAACGCGCCCAGCGTGGTCGTGGTGCGCTCGGCTGAGGATTTCCCTGCCAGCGCCAAGGTGGATCCGGGCTATCGCCGCGCCGAGGGTATGTACGACGGTCGGCCCACGGTCTGGATCAACGCCGGCAACATCGCCACCGAGCAGCGCTTCGCGCAGGTGCTGGCCCACGAGGCAATCGGGCACTACGGCGTTGAGTCCGTTGTCGGTGCCAAGGACTGGACCCAGATCGTTGACGCGATCGACAAGCTGGCCGCCGACGGCACCGGCACCGCTGCGATGAAGGCGGTGCTGGCGGATGTGACCAAGCGCTACGGCACCGTCGATCGCGAGACCTTCGCCAAGGAAGCGATCGCCGTCATGGCGGAGCGGGGGATCCGCAACAGCTTCACCAGCCGCGTCGCCGCCGCGGTCCGCCGCTTCCTGCGCCGCGTCATGCCGTCGCTGAAGTGGTCCGAGACCGAGGTTCGGGACCTGTTGAGCCAGGCTGACAGCTTCCTGCGTGCCGGCATGTCGGCCCAGGCGCAGCGGGAAATGGTGCGGTCCTACTCGTTCGCACAGCCGCAGATCGACGGCCGCGGCGAGGCCTTCCTCGAGCAGAACGGTGGTCGATTTCTCCGCCGCGACGATCAGTGGTACCTCGCCGACGAGCGCGGCCGGCCGGCCGACTTCCTGACCCTTGGTGCCGCGCGCGCTGAGGCCGAGCGCACCGGTGGCCAGGTGCTGGCCGATCCGGTTGAGAGTGGGCCGCGTACCTGGAGCGTGGTGCTGCCCAACGGCGCCGAGGTGACTCGGGCCGCGCGCGGCCGTCTCTTCAGCATGCCGCCGGCAGACGCGCTCGCGGACATTGATGCGATCCAGCAGGGCATCCAGGGCGACGACGTACTGGCGCGTGCCCGGCAGAAGCTGAAAGACCTCAGCCTGAGCAAGGTGAAAGACACGTTGCGGCCCACCTGGCTCGGTGCGCTGGCCACCCGGCACCTGACGGAGCTGGGACGCGACTATTTCCCGACCATCGATCGCTATTCGGACTACCTGGCCGAAATGCAGGCCGATCGGAACAAGCTGCAGGCGGAGGCCGACACGATCGCCGAGGCGGCGCGCCAGTGGGCAAGCAAGAACAAGGCGGAAAGCCGGCGTCTGTTCGACCTCATGCACCAGGCCACCATGGACGGTGTAGATCCGTCGCGCGAGTACCAGCCCCTGCAGTTCCGGATGCCCGGCGAGAAGGGCCTGCAGGTGGTCAACCGTAAGAACGTGTTGCACGCCATCAAGGTGAAACAGCAGCAGATGCGGGAGCGCAGCGGCGACACCAAGGCGAACATCATGAACGAGGTCAAGGCGCTGAAGGCCATGCTGAAGGCAGAGCCACGGCGGCAACGGCAGTACGCTCCGTTGGTTGAGCAGTGGTCACAGCTGTCACCCGAAGCGCGGAGGTTCTACAGCCAGTTCCGTGATGCCTATCGAGCCAGGTCCGACGCGGTGGAGGAGGCCTTGGTCCAACGCATTGAGGACCTGAAGGGCGGCGACATGGTGGGAGGAACGGCCCTAAGCGATAGCAGTCGCCGCATGTTGGTGCACAAGGTTCGCGAACAGTTCGAATCCGCACGCCTGCAGGGCGTCTACTTCCCCCTGCAGCGCTTCGGCAAGTTCTTCGTTGCGGCGGAGAAGGACGGGACCAACACCTTCCTGATGTTCGAATCGCAGAACGAGCTGGATCGAGCTGTAAAGGACCTGGAGCGCAGGGAGTGGGCTATTACCGCCCGAGGTATGAAGACGAAGGGCAAGGCGACGGACGCACCGAGCGGTTCCTTCGTTGCCGACGTGATCGACCAGCTGCGGACGGCGCATGTATCCGACGCGGTCCAGGACCAGGTGTACCAGCTGTATCTGCAGACCATGCCGGAGCTGTCGATGCGCAAGCACCAGATCCACCGCAAGTCGGTGCCTGGCTTCGACCCTGATGCCGTGCGTGCCTTCGCCTACAACATGCAGCACGGGTCGCACCAGCTCGCCCGACTGCGATACGCCCACAAGCTGCAGGGGGTGCTGACCGACCTGAAGGACGCGCAGAAGAAGATTCAGGCAACCCCCAGCGTCGACACGCGAAAGATCGTGGCGGGCGACGCCCTCCTGGAAGAGCTTGGCAAGCGGCACGAATGGATCATGAATCCGACCGACTCGGCGCTGACCAACCTGATCTCGTCGTTCGGCTTTACCTACTACCTGGGCGCCACGCCGGCGGCGGCGCTGGTGAACGTGACCCAGACCGCCCTGGTCAGCTACCCCTACCTGGCCGCACGGCACGGCGGGGTCAAGGCCATGAACTACCTGCTGGCCGCCAGCCGCGACGCTGTGCGCACCGTGGGCAACATCCAGAGGACGCTGACCGACCCCGACGAGCTCCGCGCCTACCAGGCGCTTGAAGCCTCCGGTGCCATCGAGAAGACGCAGGCCCACAATCTCGCCGGCATCGCCGAAGGTGGCATGACGGGCTACAACCCAGCCTGGAGCAAGGCCATGGAGATCATCGGCTGGGGCTTCCACAAGACCGAGGTGGTCAACCGCGAGGCGACCGGCATGGCCGCCTACCGCCTGGCCCGTGCCGACGGCAAGTCATTCGACGAGGCGGTGAAGTTCGCCCGGGACGCCATCTTCGACACCCACTTCGACTACAGCAACGCCAACCGCGCCCGCTTCATGCAGAGCGGTACCGCCAAGGTGCTGCTGATGTTCCGGCAGTACAGCTTGAACATGACCTGGGCGCTCGGGCGGATGGTGTGGCAGGCCACCAAGGGGCAGGACCCCGAGGTGCGCCGGGTGGCACGTCGCAACCTGACCGGCCTGCTGGGCATGAGCGCACTGTTCTCCGGCGCCATGGGCCTGCCGATGATGGGCATGATCATGGGGGCGCTCAATGGCATCCAGGCCACCTTCGGGGATGACGACGAGCCGTGGGATGCAGAGACCGAGCTGCGCGCTTTCCTCACCGGCATGCTGGGGCAGGGCGGGGCGGATCTGCTGCTGCACGGGCCGGCCGACAAGCTGACCGGGGCCAACATTTCCGGCCGTGTCGGCCTGGACAGCCTGTGGATCCGCGACGCCGATCGCGAGCTCGACGGCCGCGGCATGTTCAACAACCTGCTCGAGCAGGCCGCAGGGCCAATGGGCGGGGTCCTGAAGAACGTGCTGGTTGGCAAGCAGCAGGTCGACGAGGGCCACATCATGCGCGGCGTGGAGACCATGCTGCCCAAGGGGCTCAAGGACATGATCAAGGCTGGCCGTTACGCCACCCAGGGCGTCAACACCCTGCGCGGCGATCCGGTCGTCGCGGACCTGTCGCCCTGGGAGATCCTGCTGCAGGCCAACGGCTTCGCCCCGGAGAAGGTGTCCAGGCAGTACGAGACCACCCGCGCGCTGAAGAACTACGAGCAGCACATCCTCGACCGCCGCAAGTCGCTGGTGAACGCCTTCGCCATGGCCCTGCGCAACGGCGACGCCAGCGACCGGGCTTCGGTGCTCAGCAAGATCGGCGCCTTCAACAAGGCCAATTCGGAGCTGGCGATCACCTCGAGCGGTCTGCAGCAGTCCATCAAGAACCGTGCCCGCTACAGCGCCAGGGCTGAGGCCGGCATCGTGCTCAATCCCAAGCTGGCCGCGCGACTGAACAAAGCCGTGACGGAGTAATTGCTGGAACGCTGTAACCCCATCGGGCCTTACCGGATGAAAGCAATGTGAAGACGCCGGCGCTGGTGCCGGCGTTACCGATACAGGGGTCAGTAACCGATGGACAAGAAGGACTCGCAGCTGGTGGCCATTGGAGAAGGAAAGCAGGAGAACGGCCAGCCCATGGACAGTGGTGCTGGTTTTCTTTCCCCTGCAACAGGCTTGGAGGTGGGGCCCAAGGCATCGCGGGGGCGGCACTCTCGCCGCCAGACGCTGGAGAAGGGCATGGAAGATGAGCGCCATAAGGCTCAGGTGGTCTCGATGGAGGCCTTCAAGGCAGGCCGGGTGGGGCAGATCCCCCCGGAGTTGCTGGAGATGTACGACCAGCTGACCCGCGACCAGCACGCGCTGGTGCGGACCTCGATCGTGCTCGTGGCGGCGCTGCGGAGGCGCCTGGGCCTGCCGGACCTCTAAGGGCCATGGGGCCGCCACGGCGGCCCCTTCTGCTGTGCCGGGCGCTCACGGCGCCGTAAGGCCGGCGTGCTGTAATCCGGCCATGTGCTACTCCGCCCAGATCACCGCCGCCTATCAGAAGCTGGTCCGCATGACTGGCGCCACGATCTCCCTTCAGGAGTTCGCAGCTCTCTACGCCCATGACCCGGGGAAGAAGCGGCCGAAGACGCCGAAGGCGATGGATGACGCGTTCCGCGCCGGCGCAAGTCCGGCCGAGCTTGCGGTTTGGGCCGAGATCGAACAGTGGAACCGCGCCGAGGCGGCCATCCTGGAGCAGGAGCTGTTCGCGAACCGGAAACGCCTGGCGGACGCGGAGCGCGCGCTGCAGGTGAAGGAGACGAAGAAGGCGCGGGAGGACGTGCGGATCGCCGGCAACAAGATCGAACGCGCGCTGGCCAAGCTGGCCGACCTCAAGCGCTCCGAACCGAAGGACCGCGACAGCCGGATCTTCCCTGGGGTCTACGCCCCGGTGATCATTTCCGTGGGCGGCAAGCTGGTCATCAAGCCCATGCGCTATCAGTGCCGCCTGGCCGGGAAGCCGGCCAACTACGACCAGCGCTTCCCGGGCACCTACAACGCACGCCGAGATAGCCTGGAGAAATTCTGGGCGCCGGCATTCGGCCAAACCCACGGGCTGATGGTCGTGGAGACGTTCTACGAGAACGTGGAAGGTCCAGACGGCAAGAACCAGGTGGTGCAGTTCACCCCGCGCACCGGCGAACCGATGCTGGTGGCCTGCCTGTGGTCGCACTGGACGGACCCCGCAGGGAAAGAGCCGGACCTGTTGTCCTTTGCCGCGATCACCGACGATCCCGAGCCTGAAGTCGCCGCGGCTGGCCATGATCGGACGATCATCAACATCAAGCCTGAGCACGTCGACGCCTGGCTCAATCCGGATCCGGCCGACCTGGCCGCGCTGTACCGGATCTTCGACGACAAGCGGCACCCCTTCTACGAGCACCAGCTCGCTGCATAGGAGGGGAGCGACGGTGGCGTGGCAATAGAGTGCTCACAATCGCAGCCACTGCGACCGCCATTCGTATCCTGCCGGCCATGCCGCTTCCCGATTCCTTCTACTGGACTACGCGCTCTGCCAGCAAGCCGGGCGATCCGCTCACCGTGATCGCCTGCGAGGGCGTCTGGATCGTGTCCATGTCCCAACGTGTGGACGATGGCACCTGGGTGGCAACTCTCGATCGACATCGGCATGGTCCTGGCAGCGGTCCGTGGCGGCACTGCAGCAGCTACGACCAGGGCCGCGCCGGCGCCGAGCTCTGGGTCACCAGGCACCAAGCTCGATTGCGGGAAGACGTCGCCAAGATCACCGCCTGGCGGGTTGCCGTGCGGGCAAACAGGCTGGCCAAGGCGAACACCGATCCACCCTTCGGCTGGATGGGATAGACCCTCCTGCGTCGCCGATTTGCAGAATTGCGCGAATCGTCAAATCGTTCAGGCAAGATGTGCTCCCAGACAGGGAGCGTGTGATGAAAATTGAGCAGTTGATGCTGACTATTGGGCGGTGTGCTGACAAGGCAGATTCGGGCTGGTTTCAGAGCGCGGCACCGATCGTGCTTCCAATCATCACGCTGATTCTGGGCTTCTTGCTGAAGATGGCCGAGGACGCATACAGGGCCAAAGGTAAAAAACAGGAAGACCTGCGAAAGACTGAGGCAGATCGGGAACTGCGAAAAGAGGCATATCGCGAGGAACAGTCCGAACGCCTGAGAGAGAGGGAGCTTGCCAATCTTCTGGCTCTCCAGCCGCTCACATTTAATCTGGTGCGCGCCTACGCAAAGCACTATCTGGCAGACTTGGCCAACTACCGCTCCACTCAAAAGTGGGGAGTGGATCTGGTTGGGGATGTGAGCGAAGAGTATCGACTGGCTCTGCAATCTGTCCTGCCCATTGAGGCGCGCCTTCACTCGAGAGATGTTGCAGCACATCTCAAGGCGCTCAGAAAAGCGATGGGGAAAGGGGTCCTTACCAAGGACAAGGCAACTGCCGATGCGCTCTATGATGAGGCCGCTGATCTGTTCGAAGTGTTGCAATCAGCCCTGGGCGAGGAAGTGCGCCGTCTAGAATCCGCAGGAACGCACTGACCCCTGCCAGCATCAAAAGCTGGCAGAAAAGCTGGCAACTTGCTGCCAATCCATGCCCAATCCTGACCATGCGGCAGTTATGAACGAAAAAGCCCATCAAGCTAAGGCATTGATGGGCTTCACTATTTCTGCGTTTTGGAAACCGGCGCCGATGGCGTCACGGGGACAATGCACCCCCGGTTTCTTCAAGTATTGCAAGGCTTGTGGGCCCCTGGTTGACCAGATGTTGACCAAGAACCCGCCTAACGATGTGGATGGTACGGCAATCTTCCTGAACAGTCACGCGCGGCCAGAGCGGGTGCCGGAACCGTTCAGTCGTCGCTGCCGTCCAGCAGCAGGCTGCGAGGCAGGGGGCAGTGAGCGGGTTCCAGACCGCTGAGGCCTTCGCGGTGGCATCGGGGACCACTGAAGGGATCCAGCGGCCGTGCTTCTTGGCGGTGATCGTCCAGTCTCTGCAGCGCCGCGCCTCTCCAGTGTGAGCGGTGCGGCATCGCTACGGCAGGCCCGTTCCCCGCAGCGCACAGAGCGCATGGGCAACGCAAAGCGATTCTGGACGTGGCCAGGGAAGATTACAGAGGATTGAGGGAGCCTCTGCCCGTAGCGCATCGTTGTGGTATGCACCCTTCCATCGATGTGTTCACGGTCCGGGCATCACTGATCAGACACGCCAGCTGCGCCACGTGCGAGCCTTCGAAGGGGTTACTGTATGGTTCAGACACTGACGTCGTGCACCTTCCATCATCGATGGAGAGCGTTGCCTTCATGTCTCCCGCAACTACGCTCTTGAAAGCAATGGCACCAGAGGAAGTGAAATTGCTTCCTACGGGATAGTTTCCGTCTGGAGCAACAGCGAACAGGTAGTCCGAACTCCTCGCGGAGATCGGAGTGCTGCTGGAAGAAGGCGCGCCAGCCTTGCTGCTTGTGCAGGACCAACTCCACACCGCCTCCCCGGAAATTGTGGTTGCGCCCCGTGATGGAACAGAATCTTTCGCTTCACACAGCGCCTGGTGATAAGTCTTGGTTGCTTGGCTCTGGTCGTCAAAGCGATAGACAAGTCCGCCCTTTCCATCTCTGAACAAGCGTTGCTCGACCATCACCTGTCCTCCGTTGAAATCAGACGATGGGATGGTTCGAACAATCCATTTCTTTCCATCTGAAGATTCAAGCTGTCGTTCGTGAATCGCAGATTTATCACTGGCAATCTGATTGGCGATTGCCAAGCCAGGCGTGGCCGCAATAAGAATGGCGAGGGCGATCAAGGCTTTCCCAAACGGATTCGAAGACTTCGTTGCTTCTGCAGTGTCCATACTTTTCCTCTGGTCGATCTGGTGTATCAGTGGAGCAATGTGCGCTGGAAACCAGTGGCCTCCTGGGCCCCAGTACTAGAGCACTTGAGGTGGAGAACACTGCCTTTACCATATGCCAAGCAGGGCAGGCATGCGCGACATCGGATGAATTCTGTGACAACGATTCTCGCTGGGACTTCTCTGGTTGAAAGGGTGCAGGAACTGGGGGAATGAAGTTGCTGGAAGCGCTTATGGTGGCGACTGCCAATGTAGCGCCGCCGCCCACCGCAGCAGTGAGCGGAACATCCGAGCCATCGGTACGGCATCTCCCTGAGCAGCCGCGTCTGGCGTGTGGGAGCGGCTGAATGCTCCTTCGCAGCGCTGAGTCCACATCCGATGGATGGCGAGGCCCAGCTCAGAACCCACCACCCTCCGGCCATTCGGGCAGGGGAAAGCTCGTCGCCAGAAGGACCAGCTCCTGGTTGCTCGACACCCCGAGCTTTTTCATGGCGCTGATCTTCTGCGCGCTGATGGTCTTCTTGCTCCGCTGCAACCGCGTCGCGATGGCGGTGACGTTCATGCCGGAAAGATAAAGTCGAAGGACCTGTTGTTCGCAGGCGGACAAGGCGCTGGTGCCGACGATCACCGGACGCTGGTTGCCGCCAGCCGTGGCAGCGCCGCCCTTGAGCGTGTCGATCACGCCCCGGATCAGGGTGTTGATGGGGCAGGTCTTGTCCTGCACAAGGTGGGCGCCCGCACGCAGAATGCGCCGGTGCAGCGCGTCGCTCGGCTGCGAAGTAATAACGATGATGCGGGTGCTCGGCGACAACCGGCCGATGTCTGCGATCGGTGCGCGGCTGGGTGGCGTGCCGCCCTCCACCTGCAGCGTGTAACCGGTGATGACCATGTCGGGCTGCTGCTGTTCCACCAGTTCCAGCAATACCGCGCGTCGGGTGGTCTGGCCGGTCACCGCAACCTGCGGAAGCATCCGCAGCGAGCTCACCATGCCGAGCACGAATACGGCATGTTCGTCCGCCACCACCACGGTCCTGGCAGTGGCGTTGGTCTGGGAGCCCGAACCCTGCAACCGTTCACCCCGATGCAGCGCGCGCAGCACGGGGGCGCAGCAGCCACGAGAGCACGCCATGTCCGGCGGGGCGCGCCGGTGGCGTTGCGCCGACGAACGCCGGCCACGCTTTTCTGGCCTGTTTCAGGCCGTGCAGTGCGAGCTGCACATTCTGCAGCGGCATCTGCGTGCGGCGTGCGATGTCGTGCGCACTGGCACCCTTTTCCAGCATCGGCGCGACCCGGTCCAGGAAACGCTGAAGCTCCAGTGGAAGCGCGGCCTTCTTGGCCTTGATCAGCATGAACACCGTGTCCGGATCGGATAGCGGGCCCGTCGCCGGGTCTGTCGCTGAAACGGTCGGCTGTCGGCGCGGAAACAGCTGCAGCAGGTCCAGATGCAGGGCCTGTGTCGCGTAGATCGGCTTCTGTTCGAAACTGAAACTGCAGCGATGCCTGGAGAACCACCGGGCCAGCTTGAGGATCCGGTGCCTGCCCTCGATTTTCTGCTCGATGGAGAACGAGGCGACCAATCCCGCGGCCACATGCAGGTTCAGGGTCTTTCCCTGGACCGGGCCGAGCGAAAGCACGCCCGACCGATCGCCAACCAGCGCAATGATGTCTTCCAGGTCGATGCCGTCCAGGTCGCCATGAAACGCCATGCCTCCGCCTCCCGATCCATTCCATGTTGCGGTTCCGGACACTGCAGGAACGCCGCGCCTGTGAGGTGGCGAGAATAAGGCGGTGAGCACGCTGGCCCGCATGAGACCATTACGATTCTGGTGTGCGGCACCCTGCTGCAAGGCCTGGATTACCTGCAACCACCGGCGTTTTCGGGGTTGTCTTATTGGGTGCCGGCATGCGCGTGCCTACCATTTTCTCCTTCACCGGAGCCCCGCTTTTGGCTGGGGGCACGCATAGGGAAGGAGCAAGTGATGGCCTCGATCAGGGTCCTGCTGGTGGGTGATCGAACGATGGAGCGGCTTGCGATGGAGTCGCGCCTGTCGATCGATGCGCGGGTCTGCGTTGAAATGGTCAGTGACGCCTGCAGTGCGGCGACATTGGTGGAATGGCGGCACTACAGCCTGCTGGTGGTGAATGTCACCGGGCTGGGGCGGTCGCTGGTGGACCTGATCAACACGTTCTCCGAGCACTCGCGCGAATCGCGCATCGCCTTCTTCGGTGGCAGGTCCACGGCGATGGTGAAGGCTGCGGAGCTGATTGCCCAGGCGCGGGGGCTGGCCCTGCTGAAGGTTCCCGGGCTGGATCAGCCTGGGGATGGCAGCCGGGAGTACCGCCGGTTTGTCGGAGAACATGTCTGCGGCGTGCCGGCGGGCCCCGTGCATGAAGATTGCCTGGAGCCGCCCATCATGGCGCAGCCTCCCGCTTCCCGCCTGAGATGATCCGGCGCCCAGTCCTGGCGCTGGGGTTGGCGATGCGTGCGCAGCGTTGTCAATCTTCAATACGTTGCACTGCATGGGTCATAGCGGATTGGTAACTTCATTGGCACGAATTTGCGACACACTGAAGACGACCATCCGAGCCAGGACAGACACGGAGACTGTGGGTGACCGAGGCAAGCCAACAACGCAGCCTGCGACAGCTGGTCGGACCCGTCGGGGCCGACTTCCAGCGGCGGGCCTTGCCCCCCGGCTGGGTCTGGGCCGTGCTGGGCGTGCTGCTGGCGGCCACCTGGCTGACCGAGTTGCCGGCCACGGCGGCGGCGGCACTGGTGGCCAGTGCGGTGGTGGTGCATTGGCCGCAGCGCGGCCGTACCCACTGGCTGGGCTGGCGCCTGCCGGCACTGGCCGTGATGGCGGCCCTGCTGTGGGGGCCCGAGGTCCTGTCGCAGTGGTTCGAGCACGGCCTGGCCGTGGTGCTGATGTCACTGGCCAGTCTCAGCATAGGCGTTCATGTCTGGCAGTCGCGACAGTTGGCGCGCCAGTTGCAGGGTGCGGCCGATTCGCTGGATGACGCCCAGCTGCTGGCCCTGTTGCCAGCCGATGCGGCCCAGCTGGCGCAGCAGTGGCGCGCGGGCGATGATCGTCATGCGCCGGAACTGGCGGTGGTGATGCATCTGGCCGTGATGCACGCGGCCTTGGCACCACGCATGCGCGGGCAGGGCGTGCTGGCGGGGTGATCCGCCTTTTGTAGAGTCGAGCCATGCTCGACTGCTTCTTCGCCGAAGCCGAGCATGGCTCGGCTCTACAGAAGGCCAGGGCAGCCGAGCATGGCTCGGCTCTACAGAAAGCCAGGGAGCCGAGCATGGCTCGGCTCTACAGAAGGCCAGGGCAGCCGAGCATGGCTCGGCTCTACAGAAAGCCAGCGAGCCGAGCATGGCTCGGCGCTACAGCCTTACGCGTCGCGGTTGCCGCGACGCATCACCCGCTGCTTCTCGATCGCCCAGTCGCGGTCCTTGGCGGCATCGCGCTTGTCGTGGGTCTGCTTGCCCTTGGCCAAAGCGATCTCGAGCTTGATCTTGTTCTTGCTCCAGTACATCGCGGTGGGCACGATCGTGTAGCCATCGCGCTCGACCTTGCCGATCAGCTTGTCGATCTCGTTCCGGTGCAGCAGCAGCTTGCGCTCGCGGCGGTCCTCGGCCACCACATGGGTGGAGGCCTGGATCAACGGCGTGATCTGTGCGCCGATCAGGTAGATTTCGCCATGCTTCACATAGGCGTAGGCGTCGATGATGTTGCCGCGGCCCGCGCGGATCGACTTCACCTCCCAGCCCTGCAGGGCCAGGCCGGCTTCGAAGCGCTCTTCGATGTGGTACTCGTGGCGGGCACGCTTGTTCAGCGCGATGGTCTTGGTGGCCGTCGCGCTCTTTGCTTTATCCTTGCCGCTGTTCTTGCTCATTTCCGTATTGTCTCCGATTCGGGCCCGCCCGGTCGATTGCCGAAACGTCCTGTATTCATGCCTACTATCCGCCGCAGCGCCCTGGTCGAACATTCGGCCGCGCGCATGTTCGACCTGGTCAACGATGTCCAGGCCTATCCGCGCCGTTTCCGCTGGTGCTCGGCTGCCCAGATCCTGGAGCAGGGCGAGGACCGCCTGGTGGCGCGCCTGGACCTGGGCCTGGGCTCGTTCAGTACCTGGTTCCAGACTGAAAACACCCTGCAGCGCCCGCACTGCATTGATATGCAGCTACGCGATGGCCCGTTCAAGCAACTGCACGGCCGCTGGGAATTCCATGCGCTGGCCGAGGATGCCTGCAAGGTGACCCTGACCCTGGAGTTCGAACCCAGCTCGCGCCTGCTCGGCCCGGCCCTGGCGATCGGCTTCCAGGGACTGGCCGATCGCATGGTCAACGATTTCGTCCGCGTCGCCGACGAGGCCTGATCGATGATCGAGGTCGAGGTGGTACTGGCCTGGCCGCAGCGGGTGCTGTCGCGCCGCGTGCAGCTGGAAGAGGGGGCGACCGTGGCCGACGCCATCGCCGCTGCTGCATTGGAAGGCAGTGCCGACTGCCCGGCGGCCGCCGTGCATGGCGTGCTGGCGCGCCCACAGCAGGTGCTGCTGGAGGGTGACCGCATCGAACTGCTGCGCCCGCTGCTGGCCGATCCCAAGGACAACCGCCGGCGTCGCGCGCTCGGCGGTTGATCCCGGCAACCCGTCCTTGCGGACGGGCAGGGGGCTCAGCGGCCCTTCTTCTTCTTGTCCTTCGGCAGGTTGCGGCCGAACTGGCGCACGGTCTGCTGGGCCAGGGCCTTGTCGTTGCCCGGGAAGTAATCGCCTTCCCAGCGGGTCACGGCGTCATTCTCGAAGAACACGACGAAGTTCTTCACCTCGGTACGGCCCAGGCGGTTCACGCGCTGGCTGGAGGTGTAGTCCCAGCGCTGGGCGTGGAACGGGTCGGGAATGGACGGGGTGCCCAGCAGCGCGGTGACCTGCTGCTTGCTCTGCCCGACCTGCAGCTTGGCCACGGCATCTTCCCGGATCAGGTTGCCCTGATAGATGGGTTGCTTGTAGATGATGCCGCACCCGGTGGTGGACAAGGCGACGGCGGCGACCAACAGGAGATTGCGCATCGGGACTGGCGGTTGGGGAAATCAAACCGATGATACACTCCCGGCGTGCCACCGCGACCCAATCCGAGGCAGCTGGCGCTAAATCGCCAATGAACGGAGACCTATGGAAACCCACGACCTGCGTAAAGTCGGCCTGAAGGTGACCCATCCGCGGATGCGGATCCTGGCGCTGCTCGAGCAGCGCAATGCCCAGCACCACATGACCGCCGAAGACATCTACCGCCAGCTGCTGGAGCATGGCGACGAGATCGGCCTGGCCACGGTGTACCGGGTGCTGACCCAGTTCGAGGCCGCCGGCCTCGTGCTCAAGCACAATTTCGAAGGCGGCCAGGCCGTCTACGAGCTGGACCGCGGCGGCCACCACGACCACATGGTCGACGTCGACAGCGGCAAGATCATCGAGTTTGAAAGCCACGAGATCGAGGAGCTGCAGCGCAAGATCGCAGCCGACCACGGCTACGAACTGGAAGAGCACTCGCTGGTGCTGTACGTGCGCAAGAAGCGCAAGTAAGCCGTTGCGGCCAGCTGGATGCCACGAAACCCCGGGCCTTGCCCGGGGTTTTTCGTTGATGGGCCTGATGCTGGGGTCAGATCCCTTTGCTGGCGCAAAGGGATCCGACCCCGCCGACCTCATTGGGGTCAGATCCCTTTTCCCACGGGAAAGGGATCTGACCCCTGACCTCCAAGCAGCGCATCCAGGTCCACCGCCTCGGCCATGGCCCGGTGGCCCGCATCGCCCGGGTGCAGGTGATCACCGGAATCGTAGGTGGCGGCCATCCGTGACGGATCGGCCGGGTCGCGCAGTGCCGCGTCGAGGTCGATCACTGCATCGAACGGGCTGTCCGCCCGCAGCCAGGCATTGAGCTTCTGGCGCAGGGCGTCCTTGCCCGGAGTGTAGTAGTCGTCCAGCGGCGTGCCGGGCAGGGCGCCGGCGAACGGCGGCAGGGTGGCGCCCACGATCCGCACACCTCGGCGGCGGGCCCGTTCTGCGAGGGCGCGATACCCCGCCTGCAGCTCGCTCAGCGTGGGCCGGGCCTGGCCCCGGGCGAACGCGGTGCCGGGCCAGCTGATGTCGTTGATACCGATCAGCACGATCACGCTGGCCACGCCGGGCTGCTCCAGCGCGTCGCGCTGGAACCGGGCAAGGACAGACCTGCCCATGCCGTCGCGCAGCAGTCGGCCGCCGGAGATGCCTGCGTTGACCACGGCGACACCGCGCGGTGCCAGGCGCGCGGCCAGGTGGTCAGTCCAGCGCTGGTCCTGGTCGAGGCTGGCAGTGGCACCGTCGGTGATCGAATCGCCGATCACCACCACGCTGCGCGCGCTGGCGTCGGCCTCGACCTCGATGCCGGCCAGGAACAGGCGGGCGGTGGTGCTGCTGGCTGCGCTCAGGGCCTGGGCCCGGCTCTGGTCGCCGGGCGCGATCCAGCTGGTCTGGCGGCCTTCCCAATGGAAGGTCTGGACGGTTGCCGGCCCCGGCACGAACACGCTGACCTGCAACGCCTGCCGGTCTTCCGTGGCCAGTGGCAGCGGATCGCTCAGCCGTTCCTGGCCTGGGCCGATCAACACGCCGGGCCGGCCGTCGAAGCTGAGCGGCTGCGGGGCGGCACCGGCGCGAGCGGCTACGCTGGCGGCCCCGATCCGCAGCGGCCGGGTGCCGTAGGCGTTGCTCAGCCGCACCCGCAGCCGAGGCCCGCCCAGGCTGATGCGCGCCGTCTGGCGGAAGGTCTGGTCTTGCAGCGTGGCCGGTACCCGGGTCGGGAACAGGAAGTCCGCGTCCCAGACCGGTTGCGGGCTGGCCTGCCAGCTGGCGACCCAGTGCGGGGCGGATGCGGCACTGGCCGCGCCGGACAGGGCAAGCAGGGCGGTGGTGGTGAGCTGGCTCAGGCGGTTCATCGGAGGGTCCCGGGTGGAGGGACGGCCATGGTGATTCCGCCACCACCTGTGAACTAGACTGCGCATGGATAATCATCTGTGAACTGGATTCATCGCCATGGCGCGACCCGACATCAACCGATCCGGCGAACTGGAAGTATTCGTACGGGTGATCGAGACCGGCGGCTTTTCCGCCGCGGCCCGCACGCTGGACATGACGCCCTCGGCGGTGAGCAAGCTGGTGGCCCGGCTGGAGCAGCGGCTGGGCACGCGCCTGTTGCAACGCTCCACCCGCCAGTTGCAGCTGACCCCGGAAGGTTGCGCGTTCTACGAACGTGGCCTGCGCGTGCTGGCCGACCTGGAGGAGGCCGAGCGCTGCGCCAGTGCCCACGCCGAACCGCGCGGGCGGCTGCGGGTCAATTCCAACGTGCCGTTCGGCCAGCATTTCCTGTTGCCGCTGCTGCCGGCGTTCCTCGACCGCAACCCGCAGGTGGGCGTGGACCTGACCCTCAACGACGAGGTGATCGACCTGCTTGAGCAGCGTACCGACGTGGCGGTGCGGGCCGGGCCGCTGAAGAGCTCCAGCCTGGTGGCGCGACGTCTGGGCGCGACGCGGATGATGATCGTGGCCGCGCCGGCCTACGCGCAGCGGCATGGGCTGCCGCGCAGCGCCGAGGAACTGCAGTCGCACAATCGGCTGGACATCGGCCATGCGCGCGCGATGCAGGGCTGGCCGCTGCTGCAGGAGGGGCGCGAACGGATGCTGCTGCCCAGTGGCAACGCCCGCGCCAGCAATGGCAACGCACTGCGTCAGCTGGTGCTGGGTGGCCTGGGCATGGCGCGGCTGGCGACCTACCAGGTGCAGGAGGACATCGCCGCCGGGCGCCTGCTGCCGGTGCTCGAAGAGGCCAACCCGGGTGACCTGGAAGAGGTGCACGCGGTGTTCCTGGGGCAGGGCGGATACCTGCCGCTGCGGGTGCGTGCGTTTCTCGATTTCCTGGTGGAAAAGGTGGATCTGGCGCGGCCGCTGGGGTAGTGCCGGCCGCTGGCCGGCAACCTCATGATCTTCATCCACCTGTGGCGCGCTGCCGGCCAGCGGCCGGCACTACCGCGCGGAAGCCGAGCATGGGCTCGGCTCAACATGAGAAACCGACGTGTAGAGCCGAGCCCATGCTCGGCTCCACGGGCCTCAGGCCTGCAGCAGCTTGCGCGCGGCGGCGCGCGCTTCCTTGCTCACTTCCACGCCGCCAAGCATGCGTGCCAGCTCTTCCTCGCGTGCCTTGCTGTCCAGCTTTTCCACGGCGCTCTGGGTCATGCCTTCCACCGGGGCCTTGCTGACCCGGTAATGGGCATGGCCCTTGGAGGCGACCTGCGGCAGGTGGGTCACGCACAGTACCTGGCGCTTCTCGCCGAGCGCGCGCAGCTTCTGGCCGACGATGTCGGCCACCGCGCCGCCGATGCCGGAGTCGACTTCGTCGAACACCATGGTCGGCACCGCATCCAGGTCCAGTGCGGCCACTTCGATGGCCAGCGAGATGCGTGACAGTTCACCGCCCGAGGCCACCTTGCGCAGTGCACGTGGCGGCTGGCCGGCGTTGGCCGCCACCAGGAACTCCACGCGTTCGGCACCCTGCGGATCGGGTTTGCCAGTGTCCTGCGGCTCCAGCTCGATCAGGAACTGGCCGCCACCCATGCCCAGCTCGGCGATGATGCCGGTGGTGGTGGCCGACAGTTCGGCAGCGGCGCTGCGACGGCTGGCGGTCAGCACTTCGGCCTGTACCCGCCAGGCGGCGGCGGCCTTGTCGATCTCGCCGGCCAGGCGCTGCAGGCGTTCATCGGCGCCACGCAGCTGCTCCACTTCGGCATGCATGCGCTCGCGCTGCGCGCCCAGTTCGTCCATCGGCACGCGGTGCTTGCGGGCCAGGTCGTGCAGGCGACCGAGACGGCGCTCGTTCTCCTCGAACTGTTCCGGGTCGGCGTCGAGGTCGTCATGCACCCGATCCAGCAGCGACAGGGCCTCGTGCAGCTGGATCGAGGCGTTCTCGATCAGGCCGTCCACCTCGCCCAGGCGCGGGTCGTGCTCGATCAGGCGCGACAGCTCGTGACGCACCTGCTGCAGCAGGTCCAGCGCGGAACTGCCGTCGTCACCGTTGAGCTGGTTGCTGGCCGCCTGGCAGGCGCTCAGCAGGGCGCTGGCGTGGGCCTGGCGGCGATGGCTGGCACCGAGTGCAACGATCGACTCCGGCTCCAGGTCTTCGCGGTCCAGTTCGCGCAGCTGGTGTTCCAGGAAGCCGATCCGGTCAGTGACGTCACCCTGTTGTGACAGCGCCAGCGACTCATCGACCAGCGCCTGCCAGGCCGCGGCGGCGCGACGCACCTGGCGGCGCTCGTCCTCGTTGCCGGCGTAGGCGTCGAGCAGGGCCAGCTGCGACGGGCGCGCCAGCAGGGCCTGCTGCTCGTGCTGGCCGTGGATTTCCACCAGCAGCGAGGCCAGGTCGCCCAGCTGTGCCAGGGTCACCGGGCGGCCATTGATCCAGGCCCGCGAGCCACCGTCGGCGCGGATCACGCGACGCAGCTGGCATTGTTCCTCGTCGTCCAGCTCGTTGTCGGCCAGCCACTGGCGCGCGGCCTGCAGCTGGTCCAGCGCGAACTCGGCCGAAAGCTCGGCGCGCGCGGCACCGTGGCGGACCACGCCGCTGTCGGCGCGCAGGCCGGACAGGAAGCCCAGCGCGTCGACCATCAGCGACTTGCCGGCGCCGGTCTCGCCTGAAACCACGGTCATGCCTGGCCCGAACTCCAGTTCGGTGGCGCGGACGACGGCGAAATCCTTGATCGAAAGATGTCTGAGCATGGGTAAGGGGGTGTCAGCAGCCGCGCAAAGCTAGCACGCGGGCGCAGGAGGTCCAATGACTTGCCAAGGCGAGGCGCCGCCATTATCTAGTGTCCGTGTCTCACAGGTTGATTCCATGCACGGTTCTCCCGACCAGCTTGCCCCGCGTGCGCGCCATCTGCTGCGCACGCTGATCGCGCGTTACATCCAGGACGGCGAGCCGGTCGGCTCGCAGACGCTGGCGCGCGTGGCCGGCCTGGAGGTCAGCCCGGCCACCATCCGCAACATCCTTGGCGACCTGGAGGACCTGGGACTGCTCGCCTCGCCGCATACCTCGGCCGGGCGCGTTCCGACCGCGCACGGCTACCGGGTGTTCGTTGACAGCCTGTTGCAGATGCAGCCGCCGGGTGAGGGCGAACTGGCCCGGTTGCGCCAGGAGCTGGCCGGAGGCGGGAGTACCCAGGCCCTGCTCGGCAGCGCTTCGGAGCTGCTGTCGGCGATGAGCCACTTCGTCGGCGTGGTCAGCGCGCCGCGGCGCGAGCAGTTTGCGTTCCGCCAGATCGATTTCGTGGCGCTGGACGGGCGGCGGGTGCTGGCGATCCTGGTGTTTGCCGACAACGAGGTGCAGAACCGCGTCATCGAGACCCGCCAGGAGTTCGCGCCGGGCCAGCTGGAGCAGGTCGCCAACTACCTCAATGCGCATTTCGCCGGCCTGCCGATGGCCGAGATCCGCACCCGCCTGCTGCTGGAACTGCGCGACGCACGCTCCGAGCTGGAGCAGCTGCTGGCGCACAGCATCGAGCTGGCCGAGCAGGCCCTGCAGCCGGCGGCCGACGACATGCTGGTGGCGGGCCAGACCCGGTTGATGGGGGTGCAGGACCTGTCCGACCTGGAGCGCCTGCGTGAACTGTTCGAGCTGTTTTCCAGCAAGCGCGAGATCCTGCAGCTGCTGGAACGGACCATCCAGGCCCCGGGCGTGCGCATCTTCATCGGCGAGGAGACCGGAATGATGCCGCTGCAGGGCGTCTCGCTGGTCACCGCCCCGTATACCGCCAATGGCCAGGTGCTGGGCGTGCTGGGCGTGATCGGCCCCAAGCGGATGGCCTACGACCGCGTGATCCCGCTGGTCCAGGCCACCGCCGATGTGCTTGGCGCGGCCTTTTCACCGGCCAGGCGCACTCCCGGAACATCCGACGCTTGAAACGCAGTATCCCGCCCATACTAGGGTGGGTGGAGGCGGAGATTGACCGCCAGGGACCCAGACATGAACCACGAACATCCAGATATCGAATCCCAGCAGAGTGCCGCCGATGCGGCTGCCGCCACTGGCGTCAACGACGAAGTGGAACGCCTGCGCGCCGAAGTTGAACAGGTCAGGGCCGATGCGCTGCGTGAGCGCGCCGACCTGGAGAACCAGCGCAAGCGCGTGGCCCGTGACATCGACCAGGCCCGCAAGTTCGCCAACGAGAAGCTGCTGGGCGAGCTGCTGCCGGTATTCGACAGCCTGGATGCCGGCCTGAAGGCGGCCGGCGACGACCCGCATCCGCTGCGCGAGGGCCTGGAGCTGACCTACAAGCAGCTGCTGAAGGTTGCTGCCGACAATGGCCTGGTCCTGCTGGACCCGACCGGCCAGCCGTTCAACCCGGAACACCACCAGGCCATCAGCCAGGTGCCGGCCCCGGGCGCCGCTCCCGGCACCGTGGTGACCGTGTTCCAGAAGGGCTACCTGCTCAACGAGCGCCTGCTGCGGCCGGCGCTGGTGGTGGTGGCCGCCGACTGATTGACCGGGCCGGGCGATGCCCGGCCCCGGTAGTGCCAGGCCATGCCTGGCAAGGTTTTCCAGGCGCTGAACACAGCGTTCGGGAGATGGCTTGAATGTTCCACGAGCCTCCCCCACATCGTATTCATCCACCGGCCGAACGGCCGGACTGACCCCAACAAGCATCCTCAGGAGTCTCCCCCATGGGCAAGATCATTGGTATCGACCTCGGCACCACCAACTCGTGCGTGGCGATCATGGACGGCGGCAAGGCCCGCGTCATCGAGAATTCGGAAGGCGATCGCACCACCCCGTCGATCGTCGCCTACACCAAGGACGGCGAAGTCCTGGTGGGCGCCTCGGCCAAGCGCCAGGCCGTCACCAACCCCAAGAACACCTTCTACGCGGTGAAGCGCCTGATCGGCCGCAAGTTCACCGACGCCGAAGTGCAGAAGGACATCGCCCACGTCCCGTACGGCATCCTGGCCCATGACAATGGCGATGCCTGGGTGTCGACCAGCGATGGCAAGAAGATGGCCCCGCAGGAAATCTCGGCCAAGGTGCTGGAGAAGATGAAGAAGACCGCCGAGGACTTCCTCGGTGAGAAGGTCACCGAAGCGGTCATCACCGTGCCGGCCTACTTCAACGACAGCCAGCGCCAGGCGACCAAGGACGCCGGCCGCATCGCCGGTCTGGACGTCAAGCGCATCATCAACGAGCCGACCGCGGCCGCGCTGGCCTATGGCCTGGACAAGGGCGACAACAAGGATCGCAAGATCGTGGTGTACGACCTGGGCGGCGGCACCTTCGACGTCTCGGTGATCGAGATCGCCAATGTCGACGGCGAGAAGCAGTTCGAAGTGCTGGCCACCAACGGCGACACCTTCCTGGGCGGCGAAGACTTCGACAACCGCGTCATCGAGTACCTGGTTGAAGAATTCAACAAGGACCAGGGCATCGACCTGCGCAAGGATCCGCTGGCCCTGCAGCGCCTGAAGGACGCCGCCGAGCGCGCCAAGATCGAGCTGTCCAGCGCCCAGCAGACCGAAGTGAACCTGCCGTACGTCACCGCTGACGCGTCGGGCCCGAAGCACCTGAACATCAAGCTGACCCGCGCCAAGCTGGAAGCGCTGGTGGAAGACCTGATCAAGAAGTCGATCGAGCCGTGCCGCGTCGCCCTGAACGATGCCGGCCTGCGTTCGAGCGACATCAGCGAAGTGATCCTGGTCGGTGGCCAGACCCGCATGCCGAAGGTGCAGCAGGCGGTGACCGAGTTCTTCGGCAAGGAACCGCGCAAGGACGTCAACCCGGACGAAGCCGTGGCACTGGGTGCGGCGATCCAGGGCGGCGTGCTGGGCGGCGACGTCAAGGACGTGCTGCTGCTGGACGTGACCCCGCTGTCGCTGGGCATCGAGACCATGGGCGGCGTGTTCACCAAGATCATCGAGAAGAACACCACCATCCCGACCAAGGCGTCGCAGGTGTTCTCCACCGCCGAAGACAACCAGTCGGCCGTGACCGTGCACGTGCTGCAGGGTGAGCGCGAACAGGCCCGCTTCAACAAGTCGCTGGCCAAGTTCGACCTGTCCGGCATCGAGCCGGCCCCGCGTGGCCTGCCGCAGGTGGAAGTGTCCTTCGACATCGACGCCAACGGCATCCTGCATGTGTCGGCCAAGGACAAGAAGACCAACAAGGAACAGAAGGTCGAGATCAAGGCCGGTTCGGGCCTGTCCGAGGAAGAGATCGCGCGCATGGTCGCCGACGCGGAAGCCAACCGCGAAGAAGACAAGAAGTTCCAGGAGCTGGTGCAGGCCCGCAACCAGGCCGACGCCCTGATCCACGGCACCCGCAGCGCCATCACCGAGCACGGCAGCAAGGTCGGCGGCGATGTCATCGGCAAGGTCGAGGCGGCACTGGCCGACCTGGAAACCGCGATGAAGGGTGACGACAAGGCGCAGATCGAAGCCAAGTCGAAGGTGCTGGAAGAAGCTGGCCAGTCGCTGTTCGCCGCCGCTTCGGCCGACCAGGGCGGTGCCCCGGGTGCCGACGCCGGCAACGCCGGCAAGGGCAACGACGACGTGGTCGATGCCGAGTTCACCGAAGTCAAGGACGACAAGAAGTCCTGATCCGGACCGACGCGGGACGCTGGCCATCAGCGTCCCGTTGTCGCATCAGGGTCCTGGCCGCCACCGGCGTGTCGGGGCGCCCGACGCAAGAGCGGACCTGGTTCCGCTCTTCCGCTTTGACGAATCCCGACTTTCCGGAACCAGATTCACGATATGAGCAAGCGCGATTACTACGAAGTGCTGGGCGTTGCCCGCACCGCCACCGATGAAGAGCTGAAGAAGGCCTATCGTCGCTGCGCGATGAAGTTCCACCCGGACCGCAACCCGGGTGATGCGGCGGCCGAAGCCTCCTTCAAGGAGTGCAAGGAAGCCTACGAAGTGCTGTCCGACGGCAACAAGCGCCGCATGTACGACAGCCACGGCCACGCCGCGTTCGAGCACGGCATGGGCGGCGGCGGTCCGGGTGGCCCGGACATGAACGATATCTTCGGCGATATCTTCGGCAACATTTTTGGCGGTGGCGGCGGTGGTCCGCGCCAGGCCCGTCGCGGTGCCGATATCGGCTACGTGATGGAGCTGGACCTGGAAGAAGCGGTCCGGGGCGTCGAGCGCCGGATCGAGATCCCGACGCTGGCCGAGTGCGGCGACTGCGATGGCAGTGGCTCCGAAGACGGCAAGGTCGAGACCTGCAACGTGTGCCATGGCCGCGGCCAGGTGCGCATCCAGCGTGGCATCTTCGCCATGCAGCAGGCCTGCCACAACTGCGGCGGCCGCGGCCAGATCATCGCCAAGCCCTGCAAGACCTGCCACGGCAACGGCCGTGTCGAGGAAGACAAGGTGTTGTCGGTGAAGGTGCCGGCGGGCGTCGATACCGGCGACCGCATCCGCCTGCAGGGCGAAGGTGAAGCCGGCCCGGCCGGTACGCCACCGGGTGACCTGTATGTGGAAGTGCGGGTGCGCGAGCACCACATCTTCCAGCGCGATGGCGACGACCTGCACTGCGAAGTGCCGATCCGCATCTCGCAGGCGGCACTGGGCGACACCGTGCGCGTGGCCACCCTTGGCGGCGAGGCGGAGATCCGCATCCCGGCCGAGACCCAGACCGGCAAGCTGTTCCGCCTGCGCGGCAAGGGCGTGCGTTCGGTGCGCAGCCGCAGCGAAGGCGACCTGTACTGCCGCGTGGTGGTGGAGACCCCGGTCAACCTCACCAACGAGCAGCGCAAGCTGCTGGAGCAGTTCGAAGCCACCTTCGTCGGCGAGGAAGCGCGCAAGCATTCGCCGAAGTCGGCCACCTTCATTGATGGCGTGAAGGGCTTCTGGGACCGGATGACGTCCTGATCCGGCGGCGGAAGCCGTTCAACGAAAACGCCGGGCATCGCCCGGCGTTTTCGTATGTGGGCGCCTGTTGCATGGCGCCGGGCGCGGCCCGGCACTACCGACGATGCCGCGCTGCGGCAGATCCACGCCATGCGTGGATGCGGTTCAACGCATCACCGGAAGAACGCCGCCGGCGTCTGTCCCAGCTGCCGTTTGAACATGCTGGTGAACGCGCTGGGGCTGTCGTAACCCATCGCCAGCGCCACATCGATGACCTTGTCGCCGACCGCCAGCCGCTCCAGGGCGGCCAGAAGCCGCGCCTGCTGCCGCCACTGTCCGAAGGTCATGCCCAGTTCGCTGGCGAAATGGCGCTGGATGGTTTTCACGTCCACCTGCAGCGCCTGCGCCCAGTCCTGCAGCGTGGCGTCGTCGCCGGGGTGCTTCTGGAGGTGGTGGCAGATCCGCTGCAGGCGCGGGTCGGTGGGAGCGGGCAGGTGCAGCGGCAGCACGTCCATGCGGTGCAGCTCGTCCAGCAGCAGGCGCACCACGCGGCCATCGCGGCTGTCATCGACATGCGCGGTCTCGATCAGGCTGGCGGCCAGCAGCAGCTCGCGCAGCAGCGGCGCTACCTGTACCGCGAACGCCTCGTCCGGCAGTTGCGGTGCGAAGTCCGGTTCCACGTACAGGCTGCGCATGTGCACTTCGGCGATGCAGTCCACCGCATGCGCCATGCCGGCCGGGACCCATATCGCGCGGGTGGAGGGCACCACCCAGAGGCCCCCCTCGGCGCGTACCACCATCAGTCCGGACATGGCGAAGACCAGCTGGTGACGGCGATGCCGGTGGGGGGCGATGTGGGTGCCGGGCGGGTAATGGCGGGCGCGGCAGGTCACCGGGCGGTGCACCGGAACCTCGTTCCACGGCGCAGTCTCGCGGATCGGGCAGGGGGTGTCCTTTTTGCGATAGGCCATGACCCGAACGCGGCAGAAGGGAGGGGGAGGTCACCGTAGCATGCGTGGCTCGCCCCCAACCTGACTGCGTCCATGTCGACCCTGGCTTCTCCCGCAACGACCTCGCGCCCGGTAGCCCCCGGCGTGCTGGCCGCCATCTCCACTTCGCATGTCGTCAACGACATGATGCAATCGCTGATCCTGGCCATCTATCCGGTGATCAAGGGGGGCTTCAACCTCAGCTTCACCCAGATCGGCCTGATCACGCTGACCTATCAGCTCACCGCTTCCATCTTCCAGCCGTTGATCGGCATGGCCACCGACCGTCGCCCGGCGCCGTATTCGCTGCCGATCGGCATGGCCTCGACCTTGTGCGGCATGCTGCTGCTCGGCTTCGCACCGAACTATGCGGTGGTGCTGATGGCTGCGGCAATGGTCGGCATCGGCTCGGCGATCTTCCATCCGGAGGCCTCGCGCATCGCGCGGCTGGCCTCCGGCGGCCGCCATGGTTTCGCGCAGTCGGTGTTCCAGGTGGGGGGCAACTTCGGTACCGCGCTGGGCCCGCTGATCGCGGCTGCGGTGATCGTGCCGTATGGCCAGCATGCCGCATCGTGGTTTGCCGGCGCCGCACTGATCGGCATCGGCCTGCTGACCTATGTCGGCCGCTGGTACGCGTTGCATCTGGGCACGCCACGCCCCGCCAGCACGGCTGCGATGGCGCCGCGGCACCCGCCGCGCACCGTGGCCAAGGTGCTGGCGATCCTGCTGGTGCTGATCTTCAGCAAGTACTTCTACATGGCCAGCATCGGCAGCTACTTCACCTTCTACCTGATCCACCATTTCGGCATTCCGGTGGCGCAGGCGCAGCTGCACCTGTTCGCGTTCCTGGTGGCGTCCGCCGCTGGCGGCTTCCTCGGCGGCCCGCTGGGCGACCGCATCGGCCGCAAGCCCATCATCTGGACCTCGATCCTCGGTGTGGCGCCGTTTGCATTGATGCTGCCGCATGCCGATCTGTTCTGGACCACGGTGCTGGCGGTGCTGATCGGTTTCGTGTTGTCGTCGGCGTTCTCGGCGATCGTGGTGTACGCGCAGGAGATGATGCCGCACCGCATCGGCATGGTCTCCGGCCTGTTCTTCGGGTTTGCGTTTGGCATGGGCGGGCTGGGTGCGGCCGTGCTCGGCCTGCTGGCGGACAAGACCAGCATCGAATACGTCTACCACCTGACCGCGTTCCTGCCGCTGCTGGGCATCGTGGCGGCGTGGCTGCCGCCGTCGCGGCCTGCGCACTGAGGGAGGGTGGGTTTGCAGGGCTTGCAGCCCTGCACCTGCTATAAGCCAGAGCTGAAGCAACAGCGGAAGCTGGCTATCCGTGGGTTGGCGGGGTGGGTCCGGTTGCGGGGACGCCGTGAATACGTCCTTGTAGGCTCGGTCGCGCCATCCATGGCGCTCGCGCCCCTGCAACCGGACCCACCCCGCCTTCGACGGTGTCGGAAATGCTCTTGGGGTCAGATCCGTTTTCCTCCGGAAAACGGATCTGACCCCATTTTGTGTATCGATATCTGACAGATGTGTCGACCAAGGTCGACACCTACCAACAGCCGCGCGGAACAACAGCCGCAGTTACCAACAGCCGCGTGAACCTGTCGAAGGTGGGGCGGTGTGGGTGGGCAGGACCGTTGGCGCCATGGATGGCGCCATCGAGCCCCCATGGATGGGTTTACGGCGTGTCCTGACCACCCACACCGCCCCGCCAACTCATGGAATACCGCTTTGGCTTTTGCCGTTGCCGTTGCCGTTGCCGTTGCATTGAGCAGGTGCAGGGCTGCAAGCCCTGCCGAACCCCTCGCCGGGCGTAGAATGCGGCCATGAGCGAATCCCTTGATAACCACCTGGTCCACGGCCGCCGCCAGCGGCCGGATGGCCCGTCGCCGATCGATGTCATCTCGGTCCAGTCGCAACTCGTCTACGGCCACGCCGGCAACAGCGCCGCTGTACCGCCAATGCGTGCACTCGGTGTGCGCGTGGCGGAAGTCCCGACCGTGCTGCTCAGCAATGCACCGTTCTACGACACCACGCGTGGCCGCGTGCTGTCCGTCGACTGGTTTGCCGACCTGCTGCTCGGCACCCGCGAACGTGGCCTGCCGCAACGGGCGAAGATGCTGGTGTCCGGCTACTTCGGCAGCACGGCCAACGGTGCCGCCTTCGCCGACTGGCTGGACGGGATCCTGCCGGCCTGCCCGCAGCTGCGCTACTGCCTGGACCCGGTGATCGGTGACACCCACACGGGCCCCTACGTGGAACCGGGCCTGGAAGCGATCTTCGCCGAGCGCCTGCTGCCGCATGCCTGGCTGGTGACACCGAACGCCTTTGAACTGAACCGCCTGACCGGCATGCCTGCGCTGGCCGAGGCCGATGCCATCGCCGCCGCGCGCACGCTGCTGGACCGTGGCCCGCACTGGGTGATCGCGCACAGCGTGGGCGGCAATCCCGGTGAACTGGTGACCCTGGCCGTTGGCCGCGAGGAAACCTGGCGCTGGACCTCGCCTCTGCTGCCGGTGGACGTGGCAGGTACAGGTGATGTGCTGATGTCGCTGGTGGTGTCGTTCCTGCTGCGCGGCGAGTCGATGCAGCAGGCGATTTCGCGCGCGATTGCCGGCACCCATGCGGCGCTGGAGGCGACCCTGGGCAACGGCTTCGAGGAGTTCGACGTGATCGCCGCCGCGCCGGCAGCGCTGGCCGAAGGAACGCGCTTCCGCGCTGAACGCGTGGCATGAGCAGCCTGGACCCACGCACGCCGCGCACGGTCGGCATCATCGGCAGCGCTGGCGCCTATGGGCGCTGGCTGACCCGCTTCTTCCAGCAGCACATGCAGCTGCAGGTGATTGGCCATGATCCGGCGGACCCGGGCTCGCACACGCCGGAACAACTGCTGGCGCAGGCCGACGTGCTGGTGTTCTCGGCGCCGATCCGGCATACCCCGGCATTGATCGCCGAGTACGTGCGGCAGTCGGCGGGCCGCGAGCAGGGCAGGCTGTGGCTGGATGTGACCTCGGTGAAGGAGGCGCCGGTGCAGGCCATGCTGGCCTCGCAGGCTGAAGTGGTCGGCCTGCATCCCATGACCGCGCCGCCGAAGGCACCGACCCTGAAGGGCCGGGTGATGGTCGTCTGCGAAGCGCGGCTGCAGCACTGGCAGCCGTGGGTCGATACGCTGTGCACGGCGCTGCAGGCCGAGTGCGTGCGGGCCACCCCGCAGCACCACGACCAGATGATGGCGCTGGTGCAGGCGATGGTGCATGCCACTCACCTGGCCCAGGCCGGCGTGCTGCGCCAGTACCAGGCGCAGCTGGGTGATCTGGCCGCGATGATGCCGTATCGCTCAGCGTCGTTTGAGCTGGATACGGCGATCATCTCGCGCATCCTGTCGCTCAACCCGGCGATCTACGAAGACATCCAGTTCGGCAACCCGTACGTGGCGCCGATGCTGGAGCGCCTGGTCGGCCAGCTGCAGGCCCTGCAGGCGCAGGTGGGGCAGGGCGACGACGGTGCACGCGCTGCATTCCGTGAGCGGCTGCTGTCGGACAATCGCAGTGCCTTCGGCGAGCAGGCGCTGGCTGACGGCAACTACACGTTCGAACGCGTGGGTTATCTGCTGGCCGACCTGACCGAGCGCAATGCATTGTCGGTGCATCTGCCGGAAGACCGGCCCGGCTCGCTGCGTGAGCTGCTGAACGTGTTCGAGCAGCATCGCATCAGCCTGGCTTCGATCCATTCCTCGCGCACGCCCGGCGGTGAAGTGCATTTCCGCATCGGATTCATCGCCGGCAGCGATCCGGCGGCGATCACCCGGGCGGCCGCTGAAGTTGACGCCAGCGGCATCGGGCGGGTGCTCGGCTGACCACATTCATCCACAGGCGGTGTGGATGGATTCTGAGCAAACATGTGGATAACCGCGTGCAGCCCTTGGCAGCAAAGGCTGTCAAGATGGTTGGTCAAAAATTGGCCACACCTTTCTGTAGCGTCGAGCCATGCCCAACGGCTCCCCGCCGCCATACCCGGCGAGCGCAGCGGCAGGTCCGTGCACACGCACCCGCCAGGAGCGCGTCGGTGGGCTAGATCGTCAGCCTCAGCTCACCGCCGCTGGTGGTGAACTCGCGACCATTGCGCACCAGCAGGCGACCGTCGTCGAGCTCATAGCGTGGCGTGGCTTCGGAGTGGTGCCCGCTGCCATTCGCCTCGGGCTTGAACTCGATGATGATGTGGCTTTCGCCTTGGCTGTCGACTGCAGGGAACTGACGGAACGACATCGTGTACCTCCTTCAGCGGATGCGGCTGATGCGAGGCCAGCTTGGTCCGGCCGATGTTAGCCGGCCGTCATCAATCGATGAACTGCAGTCGTGCCAGTTCAGCGTACAGTCCGCCTTCGGCCAACAGCTGCGCATGGGTGCCCTCGGCCACGATGCGGCCCTGGTCCATCACCACGATGCGGTCGGCCTTCAGCACGGTGGCCAGGCGATGGGCGATGACCAGCGTGGTGCGGCCGGCCATCAGCCGCTCCAGCGCCTGCTGCACGCCATGCTCGCTCTGCGCGTCCAGCGCGCTGGTCGCTTCGTCCAGCAGCAGGATCGGCGCATCCTTCAGCAGTGCGCGGGCAATCGCCACTCGCTGCTGCTGGCCACCGGAAAGGCGTGCGCCGCGCTCGCCCAGCTCACTGTCGTAGCCCTGCGGCAACGCACGCAGGAAACCATCGGCCTCGGCTGCGCGGGCGGCATTCTCGACCTCGGCGTCGCTGGCCTGCAGCCGGCCGTAGCGGATGTTGTCGCGCGCACTGGCCGCGAACAGCGTCGGTTGCTGCGGTACCAGTGCCAGCTGCGCGCGCAGTTCGGCCGGGTCGACCTGGCGCACGTCGATGCCATCCACGCAGATGCGGCCGCTGGCCGGATCGTGGAAGCGCAACAGCATCGACAGCACCGTGCTCTTGCCGGCGCCCGACGGGCCGACCAGGGCCACGGTCTCACCGGGGCGGACATGCAGGTTGAAGTGGTCCAGCGCGGCCTGGTCCGGGCGCTGCGGATAGTGGAACACCACGTCGTCGAACTGGATTTCGCCGCGTAGTGGTTGCGGCAGTGCGTGCGGCTGCGCCGGCGCACGGATCTCGATGTCTTCCTGCAGCAGCTCGCCGATGCGGCCCATGCCACCGGCCGCACGCTGCAGCTCGTTCCAGACTTCGGCCAACGCGCCCACCGAGCCGCCGCCGATCAGCGCGTACAGCACGAACTGGCCCAGCGTGCCGGCACTGAGGCGCCCGTCGATGACATCGTGCGCGCCCAGCCACAGCACGCCGACGATGGCGCCAAACACCAGCAGGATGGCGCTGGCAGTAACCAGCGATTGCGCGCCGATGCGGCGGCGCGCGGCACCGATGGCATCGCCCAGTGCCTTGTCGAAGCGTCCGCGCTCATACGGCTCGCGTGCATGCGCCTGCACCGTGCGCACGGCGCCCAGCGTCTCGCTGGCCAGGCTGTTGGCGTCGGCGATGCGGTCCTGGCTGCTGCGTGCAACCGTGCGCAGCTTGCGCGCGCCGATGATGATCGGAAGCACCGCCAGCGGGATGCCGAGCAGCGACCACGCGGCCAGCCGCGGGCTGGTGACGAACAGCATCGCCAGGCTGCCGACCACGGTGACGCTGCTGCGCAGGGCCACTGACATGGTCGAGCCGACCACGCTGCGCAGCAGCTCGCTGTCAGCGGTCAGGCGAGAGACCAGTTCGCCGCTGCGGCTGCGGTCATGGAACCCGGCACCGAGCTGGATCAGGTGTGCATACAGGCGGCTGCGCAGGTCGGCGACGACCTTTTCGCCCAGCAGCGACACGAAGAAGAACCGTGCGGCCGTCGCCAGTGCCAGCACCACCGCCACCAGCATCAGCAGGGCGAAGGCACGGTTGATCTGGCCACCGCTGGTGAAGCCATGGTCGATCATCTGCTTCACGGCCGGGGGCAGGCTCAGCGTGGCGGCCGAAGACACCGCCAGGGCCAGCAGCCAGGCAGTGAACAGCCCGCTATGGCGGCGCACGAACGGCCACAACGTCCGCAGGCTGCCGAGGCGGCGCAGCGGCGGGGTCGAGGCGGGGGCGTCGTCCTTGTCAGTCATCCTGGTTGTCGTCTTCTATGCGGATACGGTCACGGGTGGCGTCGCGAAGGCGGATTTTCAATGCATCGACCTGATCGGCCGGCAATTCGGCCCGCAGGCACACGCCGTTGGCATCAAACTGTTCATCGAGCTTCCCGGCGCCGAAGGCGGGCAGGGTGGCGTGCAGGGTGCCCAGGTCCTCGAAGCCGGCCCGCAGCTGCAGGCGGGCCATCGCCACCAGCGGCAGGCGCGGAGCGGTACGCAGGCACTCTGCGGCAGCACCACCGTAGGCGCGTACCAGTCCGCCGGCGCCCAGCTTGATACCGCCGAACCAGCGGGTCACCACCACCATCACCCGGTCGAAGCCCTGGCCATCGATCGCGGCCAGGATCGGCCGCCCGGCTGTACCGGCGGGCTCGCCATCGTCACTGGAGCGGTAGTCCTGGCCGTGCCGGTAGGCCCAGCAGTTGTGGGTCGCGTCGGCTACCGCCACCTGTTGCAGGAACGCCGCCGCCGCCGTGGCGCCGTCGATCGGTGCGGCATGGGCAATGAAGCGGCTGTGTTTGACTTCCAGCGTGTGACTGACGGGCTGGGCGAGGGTATCGAGCATTCCCGCCATTCTACGGGGTTGCCGGAGGTCACTGTCCGCTTCAGTCGTCCAGCAGCGGACGCAGATCGCGCGGCAGGCGTGCTTCCGGATACTGCTGCACATAGCGCTCCAGGCTGGCACGGGCCAGGTCGCGCTGGCCTGCGTCGAGGCGCGCACGGATCTTCTGCAGCCACTGGCGGCGGGGCAGGTGTGCATCGGCGTCCACCTCGGCCTGCACGGCATCCGCACTGAGCCCCGCATCGGCGCCACGGCGCATGACGCCGGGGGCGGAGCGGCTCGGGGCCTGGCGTTTCATCGAGGTGATCTCTATCCGATCCAGCGCCTGCGCCGGTTCGGCATCGGCAGCATTGGCCACTGGCGCCTCGGCGCTGCGCGCATTCACTGCCTTTGCCGGGGCGGGCGCCAATGCCGGTGCAGGTGCCGAGTAGGAGACCGGTGCAGGAGGCGCGGGCGGTGCCGGCGCGGGCGCCGGAACTGCTGCCGCTGCGGGAGGCTGCGCGGCAAAGGAGGTGTCGGCGGCGACCTCTGCAGTCTTCGATCGTGCTGCCGCGGGAGGAGCATCGGCGGTTTCGGCCGGGGCCGGTGCCGGCGCGCGCGCGATGGCCGGGGCGGCGGCGGGTGCCGGCGCAGCAACCGGGGCGGCCATGGGGGCTGCCGGCGTGGAGGCCGGTTCTGCGGCCGCAACGGCACTGCCTGCCGCATGGCTTCCATCGGCGGCGCTGCTTTCCGCCATCTGTGCCGTGGCCGCAGCATCGGCCGCCGCCGGAGCTGCCACCCACTGGGCCTCGCCTGCCGGAACCGGCGGCGGTTCCGGGCGCAGCTGCCAGGCAATGCCGATGGCGAACACCATCGAGGCGGCGATGCCGAATATGGCCGGCCAGCGCGGGCGCGTGCGCTGTGTGCGTGGCGCATCCGGCGAGGCTGCAGCCGTGGCCTCCGGTGCGTCCACGGCGGTGCGCGCCGCGGCCAGGATGGCGGCGTCCAGCGCAGCCGACGGGGCGTGTTCGGCGCGGCGGCCGAGCAGGCGTGCCAGCTCGCGTTCTTCCGGCGTCAGCGGTTCGTCTCGGTTCATGCGTTCAATCCCGCACGCAGCTTGTCCATCGCATAGCGCAGCCGCGATTTCACGGTTTCCCGGCCTACGCCGGTGATCTGGCCGATCTCCTCCAGGCTCAGTTCCTGATCCAGCCGCAGCTGCAGCACTTCGCGCTGCTCGGGCGGCAGTTGTTCCATCGCCAGCTGGATGCGGCGACGTTGTTCGAATTCGGAAAGCTCGGCTTCCGGGGTCTGCCCATCCTCGATCGCGGCCAGGCGCAGGTCGGCGTCGGCCGGTGCGGCAGGGCGATGGCGGGCGGCGCGCCAATGGTCGTTCAGCCGGTTGTGGGCGATGCGGAACAGCCAGGTGCTGAATGCCGCTTCAGGTTGCCAGCCGGCCCGGGCGCTGATCACCCGCTGCCAGACATCCTGGAAGATCTCCTCGGCCAGGGCGGTGTCGCGCAGTTGCCGCAGCAGGAAGCCGAACAGGCGCTTGCGATGGCGCGCATACAGGCTTTCGAACGCGCGCAGGTCGCCACCGGCCCAGGCCAGCATCAAGGCTTCATCGGTTGGCAGTGCGCTGGCTTCCACGGCGTACAGGGTAAGGCCTGCGGGCGGTGGCGCATAGCCGATGGCGGGGGCGGGCAGGGCAAGGTTCATGGCGTTGAAGCGGCTACGGACAGCAGGAAAAACGTACGGGCGCACGATTCGGGGTTTACGGGCTTCCATTGCCCCCCGGGTGGCGCGCTATGCTCGGCGGCTCAGGGGAGGCGACGCACAGACGGCGCCAAGAGATTGTCATTTGTCCACGCACGTTGAACCGGCTGAAGAACCACTACACGAGGCCGTGCTGAGCACGGCGCTGGTGCGCGCATTGCATGCGCTGCTGCCGGATTCGGCCGTGGTCCGCGTTGGCTGGGACGACCCGCAGCTCGGGCGCGGCCAGGGTGGCTGGCCGGCCGTCGTGGCGGCAGGCACGTTCACGGCGCCGGGCATCGGCGACGGTTGCCATGACTGGGAATATGACGGCGCCCGCCTGCGCCTGTCGGTGGAAGGTGCGGTGCCTTCGGCGGCGTGGTGGGGGCTGGCCCGGCAGGCCATGGAACTGGCACTGCAGCGTGGCCGCCAGGCCGGGCAGATCAAGGCGCTGGAAGAAGCTGAACGGCTGCAGCAGGCACTGTTCCAGATCGCCGATCTGGCCGGCGCCGACCTGGAGATGTCGGAGATGCTGCGTCACGTACACGGTGTGCTCGGCACGCTGATGTACGCGGAAAACTGCTACATCGTCGAATACGACGATGTCCGCGACCAGATCCGCTTCCTGTACTTCGCCGACCAGGTCGACGATTTCGTGGCCGATCCGTCGCAGAGCCATGATGCCGACGAGATGCCGCGCAGCCTGACCGTGGCGCTGCTGCGCCACGGCAAGCCGCTCAGCGGCCCCTCACGCGAATTGCTGGCGCGCGTGGTCGAGCAGGAGCACGACCCGCAGCGTGGCCCTGAAAGCCTGGACTGGCTGGGCGTGCCGATCTTGCGCGATGGCCGGGTATGCGGCGCCATCGTCGTGCAGAGCTATGAGCTGGCGGCTCGCTACGGCGAGGCCGAGCGGGCGCTGCTGGGCTTTGTCGCCCAGCATGTGCAGACCGCAATGGATCGACGCCAGGCGCAGGTCCGGCTGGAGCAGCAGGTGGAACGGCGCACGCTGGAGCTGCAGCGTGCAAACCGCAGCCTGCAGGATGAAGTGGCCGAGCGCCGCCGCGCCGAGCAGCTGCAGACCGCGCTGTACAACATCGCCGAGATGGCGATGTCGGCCGACAGCCTGGCCCAGTTCTACGGGCAGGTGCATGGCGTGGTCGGTCGCCTGCTCGATGCGCGCAACTTCTATATCGCGCTGGTGAACGGAACCGGCAACGGCCTGGACTTCGTCTATTCGGTGGACGAGCACAACGCGAGCCGTGCGCCGCGGCCGTTCAGCCGCGGGCTGACCGAATACGTGGTGCGCAACCGGCGGCCACTGTTGGCTTCACGTACCCAGATCGATGCGCTGCTGGCCAGCGGCGAGGTGCGTGAATCCGGCGCGCGTTCGCATTGCTGGCTGGGCGTGCCGCTGTTGCGCGACGACGAGGTAGTCGGCGCGATCGTGGTGCAGAGCTACAGCGAGAACAGTACGTTCAGCGTGCACGATCAGCGGCTGCTGACCTTCGTTGCGCAGAACATCGGAACCGGGCTGGCGCGCCAGCGCGACCAGCAGCGGTTGCGTTCGGCGCATGCCGAACTGGAAAAGCGCGTGGAGGAACGCACCCGCGAGCTGGCCGAGGTCAACGAAAAGCTGCTGGGGCAGATCGGCGAGCGCCTGCGTGCCGAGCAGCGCCTGACCCATCAGGCCATGCACGATGCACTGACCGGCCTGCCCAACCGCCTGCACCTGCTTGATCGCCTGCAGGATTCGCTGGCGCTGGCCAAGCGTGAGGGTGGGCCGGTGTTCGCCGTGCTGTTCCTCGATCTGGACCGCTTCAAGCTGGTCAACGACAGCATCGGCCACGCCGCCGGTGACCGCATGCTGGTGGAGGTCGCCAAACGCATCGTATCGATGGCCGGCACCGAGGACGTGGTGGCGCGGCTGGGCGGTGATGAATTCGCGGTGCTGCTGCAATGCCCGCAGGGCCTGGCACAGGCGCTGGATTTCGGCCAGCGCCTGCTGCTGGCACTGCAGGAATCGATGTGGATCGCCGGGCGCGAGCTGTTCCCGTCCGGCAGCCTGGGCATCGCGTTGTGGAACCCGCGCTACCGCACCGGCGAGGAGCTGCTGCGTGACGCCGACGCGGCGATGTACCGGGCCAAGGCACAGGGCCATGACCGCTGCGCGATCTTCGACGAGGACATGCGTGAGCAGGCCATGCGCAGCCTCGATCTGGAAGCCGACCTGCGCCGTGCGATCAACAACCGTGATTTCGTTCCGTTCTACCAGCCGATCGTGCGCCTGTCCGATGGCGAGGTGGTGGGGCATGAGGCATTGCTGCGCTGGCAGCATGAGCGTCGTGGCCTGCTGCTGCCCGGGGCGTTCCTGGAGCTGGGTGAGGAAAGCGGCCTGATCGAACAGGTCGACTGGCTGATCTACGAGCAGGTCATCGCGGGCCTGGCCGAAGGCGGGCAGAGCTACGTCTCGGTGAACGTTTCACCGAGACATTTCCGTTCGGCCGAGTTCAGCGGCCGCCTGTTCGGTCTGCTCGATGCATGTGGCGCCGATCCGCGCCGGCTGCGCCTGGAGATCACCGAGGTCGCGCTGCTGGACGATGGTCCGCACACGCTGCGCATCCTGCAGGGCCTGCGCGAGCGCGGCATCCAGGTGCAGCTGGACGATTTCGGTACCGGCTTCTCAGCGCTGTCCTACCTGCACCGTTTCCCGATCAGTACGTTGAAGATCGACCAGAGTTTCATCGCCGGCCTGCATGGGCCGGAAGTGCAGAGCACGCGCGCGCTGGTCGAAGGCGTGCTGTCGCTGGCCCGCACCCTGGGCATCGAAACCATCGGCGAAGGCATCGAGACCGAGGCGCAGCGGCAGACGCTGCGCGAACTCGGTTGCGACTACGGCCAGGGGTACCTGCTGGGCCGCCCGGCACCGCGGGAGCGCGCGGTGGCCTGAGCCACCGCGCCAGATCACTTCAGCGCAGCGCGGAGCGGCGCTTCTCGTCGATCCACTTCGAAGCCTGGGCCGGCTGGTAGTTCTGCATCCACACCAGCATTTCCTCGATGTCCGAGCCGTACCACAGGTCCTGGCGCTGGTCCGGATGCAGGAAGCGCTCTTCCACCATGCGATCGATCATGCCGATCAGCGGGGCGTAGAAACCTTCAACATCGAGGAACGCGCACGGCTTGTTGCCGATGCCCAGCTGGCGCCAGGTCAGCATCTCGAAGATCTCTTCCATGGTGCCGAAGCCACCGGGCAGGGCGACGAAGCCATCGGCGAGGTCGAACATGCGCGACTTGCGCTCATGCATCGAACCGACGATCTCCAGCTCGGTCAGGCCGCGGTGGGCCACTTCCCAGTCGGCCAGCTGGCGCGGGATCACGCCGGTCACCTCGCCGCCAGCGGCGAGCACGGCATTGGCCACGGTTCCCATCAGGCCGACGTTGCCGCCGCCATACACCAGGCGCAGGCCGTCGCGGGCAATGCGGTCACCCAGGGCAATGGCGCGTTCGGTGTAGGCCGGCTTGCTGCCAGCATTGGAACCACAGTACACACAGATCGACTTCATGGATCTTCCTGTCTCTTGGCCGGAAACGAAAACGCCCCATCGCCGACCGCAGGGCGGTCAGGGACGGGGTGCCGATTGATTATGGACCTTCGCGATGGCTGTCTGTAGAGCCGGGCCATGCTCGGCTGCTCTGCGTTCAGATCGCGGCAAAGGCCCCCGCCGAGCATGGGCTCGGCGCTACCGGAGCGGTGGCTTAGGCCGCAGCGGCCTGCTCGCGGCGCGGGCCTTCACGCAAGGCGCGGCCGACCATGCCCACCAGCAGGTCCAGCTCGTCGCTGTCCATGCCGAAGTGCGGGGTGAAGCGCAGCGAGTTCTCGCCACCATGGATCACGTTGATGCCGTGCTGGCGCAGCCATTCCTCGGTGGAGTTGGCGCCGTAGCACTTGAACTGCGGGGCCAGCTCGCACGAGAACAGCAAGCCGGTGCCCTGCACCTTGGTGATCAGGCCGCCCAGTTCGTTCTTGAGCTGTTCCAGCTTGCGCACGGCCTCGGCGCCGCGCTCGGCGATGTTGGCACGCACCTGCGGGGTCAGCTGCGCCAGGGTCGCGCAGGCCACATCCAGCGCACGCGGGTTGCTGGTCATGGTGTTGCCGTAGATGCCCTTGCGGTACAGCTGCGCGGCATGCTCGGTCACCGCCAGGACCGACAGCGGGTACTGCGCGGCGTTGAGTGCCTTGGAGTAGGTCTCCATGTCCGGCGGGTCCAGGCCTTCGAAGCCCGGGTAATCGACCACCGACAGCACGCCATGCGCACGCAGGCCGGCCTGGATCGAGTCCAGCAGCAGCAGGCTGCCGTGCGCACGGGTCAGTTCACGGGCCACGGCATAGAACGCCGGCGGCACCGAACGGCCCGGGTCGCCTTCGCCCATCACCGGTTCCAGGAACACCGCCTCGATGAACCACTGGTTGCGTGCGGCGTCCTCGAACACCTTGCGCAGGCCGGCTTCGTCGTAAGGCGCCACGGTGATCACCGAGTCCTCGCCGCGGTAGCTGGCCAGATGCTGCATGTAGCTCTTGCGGCTGGAATCGGAGTACAGCGCCGGGCGGTCGGTACGACCATGGAAGCTGCCCTTGACGACCACGCGCTTGATCGCTGCGCCCGCATGGCGCGCGCCCGGGTCGGTCTGCAGCTTGGCGTTGACGTCGGCGATACGCGCGGCCAGGCCAACCGCCTCGGAACCGGAGTTCAGGCACATGAAACGGGCGAACGGACAGCCGCCACGGCGGTGGCCGATCTCGGCGCGCAGGGCGGTGACGAAGCGCTGCTGCGACAGGCTGGGGGTCATGATGTTGGCCATCACCTGCGGGCGCGCCATGGCGTCCAGCACGGCATCCGGGGTGTGCCCGAAGCCGAGCATGCCGTAGCCGCCGGCGTCGTACAGCACCGCGCCCTTCAGGGTGACCACCCAGGGGCCGCGCGCAGCCAGCGCCACGTACGGAGTCACTGCATCATCGGCATAGAAATTGACGAAGCCGTCCTGCATCGCGTCGATCTGCGCCTGTTCGTCCTGTGCCAGCAGCGGCCCCAGGTCGGCCTGCACGCGCGCGAACTCCTCGGCGGCGGCATCCACCGCGGCGACCAGCTGCGGGTGGCGGGCGGACAGGGCGGTCAGGGTGGCGTCGTCCAGGCCGGTGGTGAGGCGGGTACCGGGCTGGTTGCGCAGGGGGGCGAGGCGTTCGATGAAGCTCATTGCAGATCTCCTGAAACGATGGGTCGCACGGGCCTTCAAAAGCAAAACGCGCGTCATCACGCGCGCTTGGGGCAGGCTCGTGCAGCGGACTTCCGACTCGATGCTAGCACTTGTTTTTTTGCGCGATAACCCCGCAGAAACCTGCTGCATAGCAGCATTTTGCGCGACGTTCGCCGCGAAGCATGCCGGCTCGCAGACGCTGGACGTACAATGCGCGCCATTGTCGACCTGTTGCCGCCCACTGCCTTGAAGAAGTCCGATTTCCACTACGAACTGCCGGCCGAACTGATCGCGCAGGCTCCCTTGGCCGAGCGTTCCGCCAGTCGCCTGATGCTGGTGCCGCCGGCACCTGCGGCCTTCACCGACCTGCAGGTGCGTGACCTGCCGTCACTGCTGCAGCCGGGCGACCTGCTGGTGTTCAACGATACCCGGGTGATTCCGGCGCGCCTGTTCGGGCAGAAGGCCAGCGGTGGCCGCGTCGAGATCCTGATCGAGCGCCTGCTCGGTGGCCAGCAGGCCCGTGCCCAGGTCGGTGCCAGCAAGTCGCCCAAGGCCGGCAGCCGCATCGCGCTGGATGCCGGTGGTGAAGCCGAGGTGCTGGGCCGTGATGGCGAGTTCTACGTGCTGCAGTTCCATGTGCCCGAGTCGCTGGAGCAGTGGCTGCTGCACGCCGGCCGCCTGCCGCTGCCGCCGTACATCCAGCGCGAGCCGGGCGTGGACGATCGCGAGCGCTACCAGACCGTGTTCGCGCGTGAAGTGGGCGCCGTGGCGGCACCGACCGCCGGCCTGCATTTCGACGAACCGTTGCTGGCGGCGCTGAAGGAAAAGGGCGTGGACTTCGGCCACGTGACCCTGCATGTGGGGGCGGGCACCTTCCAGCCGGTGCGTGCCGATGACCTGAAGGACCACGTGATGCACCGCGAATGGCTGAACGTCGGCGCCGAGCTGGTGCAGCAGGTGCGGCGCACGCGCGCCGCCGGCGGCCGGGTGATCGGTGTCGGCACCACCGTGGTGCGCGCGCTGGAAAGCGCGATGCGCGATGGCGAGCTGCTGCCATTCGCCGGTGAAACCCAGATCTTCATCACCCCGGGCTACCGCATCCGCAGCGTCGACGCGATGGTGACCAACTTCCACCTGCCGGAAAGCACGCTGTTGATGATGATTTCCGCGTTTGCCGGCAAGGACCGCGTGTTCGAGGCCTACCAGCACGCGATCGAGCAGCGCTACCGCTTCTTCAGCTACGGCGATGCGATGCTGCTGTTCCCGCAGGCGGGATAGGGCGGGGCTGGGCGCCAGCCCTGAGGTGGGTGGGCACCAGGACTGAGGTGGGTGCGCACCAAGCCTGAGGTGGGTGGGCACCAGACCTGCGGTGGGTGCGCACCGTTGGTGCGCACGGCCGGTGCGCACGGCCGGTCCGCACAGCCAGTCCATTCAGGCATGAATGGGCGGCTGCCCCGTTTTTGGGAGACAATAGGCGACTATTTGCCTGAATGACCGCTCCATGTCCCGACTGCAGTTCCAGCTCCAGACCCGCGACGGCCGTGCCCGCCGTGGCCGCCTGACCTTCCCGCGTGGCACGGTGGAAACGCCGGCCTTCATGCCGGTCGGGACCTATGGCTCGGTCAAGGGCATCCTGCCGGACCAGGTGCGTGCGCTGGGCGCCGAGATCATCCTCGGCAACACCTTCCACCTGTACCTGCGCCCGGGCCTGGACATCATCGCCGACCACGGCGGCCTGCACGGCTTCTGCCGCTGGGATGGCCCGATCCTGACCGACTCCGGCGGCTTCCAGGTGTTCTCGCTGGCTCACCGCCGCAAGATCACCGAGCAGGGCGTGACCTTCGCTTCGCCGACCGACGGCGCACGCGTCTTCCTCGGTCCCGAGGAGAGCATGAAGATCCAGAAGGTGCTCGATTCGGACATCGTGATGATCTTCGACGAGTGCACCCCGTACCCGGCCACCGAGGACGTTGCCCGCCGCTCCATGGAGCTGAGCCTGCGCTGGGCACAGCGCAGCCGCAACGCGCATGACGAGCTGGGCAACGACGCGGCCCTGTTCGGCATCGTCCAGGGCGGCGTGCACACCGACCTGCGCAGCCGCTCGGCCGATGCCCTGCAGGCGATCGGCTTCGACGGCTACGCCATCGGCGGCCTGGCCGTGGGCGAGCCGGAACACGAGCGCAACGCCATGCTGGACCACCTGGACCCGGAGCTGCCGGGCGACCGCCCGCGCTACCTGATGGGCGTGGGCCGGCCGGAGGACCTGGTCGAGGGCGTGGCCCGTGGCGTGGACATGTTCGACTGCGTGATGCCCACCCGCAACGCCCGCAACGGCCACTATTTCACCTCGTTCGGCACCGTTCGCATCCGCAACTCCCAGTACGCGCGCGACATGGACCCGATCGAGCCGGGCTGCGGCTGCGTGGCCTGCACCGGCGGCTACACCCGTTCCTACCTGCGCCACCTGGACCGCTGCAACGAGATGCTGGCACCGATGCTGGGCACGCTGCACAACCTGTTCTACTACGAGAAGCTCATGGCCGACATCCGCGCGGCGATCGAGGCGGGAACCTTCCTGGCCTTCCGTGAGTCTTTCTACGCGGCACGCGGGGCGGTAGCCCCGCCGCTGTAACCCGAACGCCCCTGCCAAACGGCCCAAGGACGAACGCCCGGGGCCGTGGCATACTTCAAGGCTGACCCAGATCCGCGGTCGCGACCGTGGCATCTGATGGTGCCGAAGCGCCGCCCAACCAAAGGACCAACGATGAACCTGCTTGCCTTCCTGATTCCCGCCGCCCACGCCCAGGCCGCCGGCGGCCAACCGCAGGGCATGGGCCTGACCACGCTGCTGTTCCCGATCATCCTGATCGCCATCATGTACTTCCTGATGATCCGCCCGCAGATGAAGCGGCAGAAGGAGCACAAGTCCATGCTGGAGAAGATCAAGCGTGGCGACGAAGTGCTGACCAACGGCGGCATCGCCGGCAAGGTCACCGACATCGGCGACAACTTCATCACCATCGAAGTGGCCGAGAACGTGCGCATCCGCGTGCAGAAGGGCGCTGTTGGCAGCGTGCTGCCGACCGGCACCCTGGATTCGGCCAAGTAAGCCACTCCCTTTCCGAAGCACAACCGCGGCGCCGGGGATGGCGCCGCGCGGGACCCAAGCAATGCTCGAATTTCCACGCTGGAAGTACGTCGTCATCCTGATCGTACTGGCGCTCAGTGCGCTGTACGCGCTGCCCAACATCTACCAGAAGGACCCGGCCCTCCAGATCACCGCCAACCGTGGCGGGCAGATCGACGATGCGCTGCGCGACCGTGTGCTGGCCGACCTGAAGACGGCCGGTGTCACCACCATCGGTGTCGAGAAGGAAGGGGACAGCCTGATCGTCCGCCTGCCGGACCTGAAGTCGCAGTCCGCTGCCAGCGACGCCCTGCGTGACACCGTCGGCGAGAAGTACACCGTGGCCCTGAACCTGGCCTCGACCGTGCCGGACTGGCTTGCCAGGCTTGGCGGCCGCCCGATGGTGCTGGGCCTGGACCTGCAGGGTGGCGTGCACTTCGTGCTGCAGGTCGACCAGAAGGCCGCCCTCGACAAGCGCCTGGACGCCTACACCGAAGACGTGCGCAGCACCCTGCGTGACGCGCGCATCGCCTACCAGTCGGTGGAACGCCGCGCTGACAACAGCATCGTGGCCAACCTGAGCCCGTCTGCCGGCGATGACGCCGCGCAGCGTGCCCGCACCGCCCTGGTCAAGGCACAGCCGACCCTCGGCTATGACGTCAGCGGCAACCGCATCACAGTGACTGTGCCGGATACCGAGATCGCGCAGATCTCCAATGGCGCCATCGAGCAGAACATCAACACCCTGCGCAACCGCGTGAACCAGCTCGGCGTGGCCGAGCCGATCATCCAGCGCCAGGGTGCCGACCGCGTGGTCGTGCAGCTGCCGGGCGTGCAGGACACCGCCGAAGCCAAGCGCATGATCGGCGCCACCGCCACCCTGGAATACCGCGCGGTGGTCGAAGGCAATGCGCAGGACGCCATCAATTCCGGCCGCATCCCGCCGGAAGCGAAGGTCTACCAGCGCCGTGACGGTGGTGGTCCGATCCTGCTGAACAAGCGCGTGATCGTCACCGGTGACCAGATGGTCGGCGCGCAGGCGGTGACCGATTCCAACAGTGGCTCCCCGGCGGTCAGCGTGACGCTGAACAACGTCGGTGGCCAGCGCATGTTCGACTTCACCAGCGCCAACGTGAACAAGCCGATGGCGGTGGTCTACACCGAGCGCGTGCCGACCGTGACCGTCGTCGACGGCCAGGAAGTGCGTGGCTTCAAGGTCAACGAGGAAGTGATCTCGGTGGCCAACATCAACGGCGTGTTCGGCAAGAACTTCCAGACCACCGGCCTGCAGAAGAAGGAAGCCGAGGACCTGGCCAAGCTGCTGAAATCCGGCTCGCTGGCTGCGCCGATGGACTTCGTCGAAGAGCGCGTGGTCGGCCCGAGCCTGGGCGCCGAGAACGTCAAGAACGGCATGCGCGCGGTGGTGTTCGCGTTCCTGTTCACCCTGGTGTTCTTCAGCGTCTACTACCGCATGTTTGGTGTGATCACCTCGGCGGCAATGCTGTTCAACCTGCTGATCGTGGTGGCGGTGATGTCGCTGTTCGGCGCGACCATGACCCTGCCGGGCTTCGCCGGCCTGGCGTTGTCGGTCGGCCTGTCGGTGGACGCCAACGTGCTGATCAACGAGCGTATCCGTGAAGAACTGCGTGCCGGCGTGCCGGGCAAGACCGCGATCGTGACCGGTTACGAGCGTGCCTCGGGCACCATCCTCGACGCCAACCTGACCGGCCTGATCGTCGGTGTGGCGCTGTTCGCATTCGGTACCGGTCCGCTGAAGGGCTTCGCACTGACCATGATCATCGGTATTTTCGCCTCCATGTTCACCGCGATCACCGTATCGCGTGCGCTGGCGACGCTGATCTACGGCCGTCGCAAGAAGCTCCAGAACGTGGCCATCTGACGGGACGACACGCACATGAAACTGTTTCCGCTGCACATCCTCCCGAACGACACCAAGATCGACTTCATGCGCTGGCGCCATGTCGCCATGGTGGTCACGATCATCGTGTTCCTGGCGTCTGTCGCCATCATCGGTTTCAAGGGCTTCAACTACGCCCTGGACTTCACCGGCGGCACCCTGATCGAAGCCCGCTTCGACAAGGCAGTGGACGTCGAGCAGGTCCGCACCAAGCTCGAGCAGAGTGGCTTCGAGGGCGCGCAGGTGCAGAGCGTCGGTGGCAACACCGACCTGCTGATCCGCCTGGCTCCGCATGGCGAGCACGCTCCGGGTACCGGCGACGCCGCCCATGAGGACAAGGCCACGGCTGCTGCCGTGGTGAAGGCGTTGTCCACAGCCGACAACCAGGCCACCGTGCTCCGCAACGAGTTCGTAGGCCCGCAGATCGGCAAGGACCTGGCGATGAACGGCCTGTATGCCACCATCTTCATGCTGGCCGGCTTCCTGATCTACATCGCGGTGCGCTTCGAATGGAAGTTCGCCGTCACCGCCAGCATCGTGGCCATGTTCGACCTGATCGTGACGGTGGCTTACGTGTCCCTGCTGGGCCGTGAGTTCGACCTGACCGTGCTGGCCGGCCTGCTGTCGGTGATGGGCTTTGCGATCAACGACATCATCGTGGTGTTCGACCGCGTCCGCGAGAACTTCCGCAGCCTGCGCGTGGACTCGATGGAAGTGCTGAACCGTTCGATCAACCAGACGCTGTCGCGTACGGTGATCACTGCGGTGATGTTCTTCCTGTCGGCACTTGCCCTGTACCTGTACGGCGGCAGCTCGATGGAAGGCCTGGCCGAGACGCACATGATCGGTGCGGTGATCGTGGTGTTGTCCTCGATCCTGGTGGCGGTGCCGATGCTGACGATCGGCTTCCTGCGCGTCAGCAAGCAGGACCTGCTGCCGAAGGCGAAGGACGTCGAGGCGCTGGCCCGTCGCCCGTAATCGCCCGCTGTATGCAGCACACAGAGAACCCCGCGCAAGCGGGGTTTTTTGTTGGCAGGGCTTGTAGCCCCGCCCTCGACAGTTGGCCGGCGGCCAGTAGATCCACGCCATGCGTGGATGAAATCTGTCAGATATCGATACACAAAAAAGGGGGCGGATCCGTTTTCCGAAGGAGAACGGATCCGCCCCAAGCGTCATTCCGACAGATCGCGGAAATCTGTCGAAGGCGGGGTGGGTCCGGTTGCGGGGGCGTGAGCGCCATGGATGGCGCGACCGAGCCTCCGGGGGTGAGAGCGCTTTGCTTGCGAAGCACGGCTTCGCAAGCGCCCGAACGCACAGCCGCCAGCGGCTGGGCCGGACCGCGGAGCGGGATTCACGGCGTCCCCCGCAACCGGACCCACCCCGCCAATCCTCAGGAAGCCCGCTTTTTACGTTGACGTTGATTCGGCAGGTGCAGGGTGCAACCCTGCAGAACAAACACCACCCTACGGCAGCGTCGGTTGTGCAATCGGCCCCCGCGCACTACGATCCTGCGGTTCGCGCGCGCAGGCGCGCGCCCGTATTCCTGCTGAGCGCCCCGTGCGCCGCATCTGCCAACCCGAGGTATCCATGGTCATCAAACCGCGCGTCCGCGGCTTCATCTGCGTCACCACCCACCCGACCGGCTGCGAGGCCGCGGTCAAGCAGCAGATCGACTACATCCGTGCGCGTCCGCCAATCCAGAACGGCCCCAAGCGCGTGCTGGTGATCGGTGCCTCCACCGGCTACGGCCTGGCCGCACGCATCACCGCTGCCTTTGGCAGTGGCGCTGCCACCCTCGGCATCTTCTTCGAACGCCCGGGCAGCGAAACCAAGCCGGGTACCGCGGGCTGGTACAACTCGGCCGCGTTCCACAAGTACGCCGACCAAGCCGGCCTGTACGCCAAGAGCATCAACGGCGATGCCTTCTCCGATGAAGTGAAGGCAAAGACCATCGAAATGATCAAGGCCGATCTCGGCCAGGTCGACCAGGTCGTTTACAGCCTGGCTGCGCCGCGCCGCAAGCACCCGAAGACGGGCGAGATCATCAGCTCCACGCTGAAGCCGATCGGCGAGCCGATCACGCTGCGTGGCCTGGATACCGACAAGGAAGTGCTGACCGAGACCCATCTGCAGCCGGCCACCCCGGAAGAAATCGCCGGCACCGTCGCGGTGATGGGCGGCGAGGACTGGCAGATGTGGATCGATGCGCTGGCCGATGCCGGCGTGCTGGCCAATGGCTGCACCACCACTGCCTTCACCTACGTGGGTGAAGAGATCACCCAGGCGATCTACTGGAACGGTTCGATCGGCGCCGCCAAGAAGGACCTGGACACCAAGGTGCTGGGCCTGCGCGAGAAGCTGGCAAAAATCGGCGGCGATGCACGCGTGTCGGTGCTGAAGGCGGTGGTGACCCAGGCCAGCTCGGCCATTCCGACCATGCCGCTGTACCTGTCGCTGCTGTTCAAGGTGATGAAGGAAAAGGGTACCCACGAAGGCTGCATCGAACAGCTCGACGTGCTGTACGACATCCTCTACGGCGGCAAGGCCGATGGCGTGGCGGTCGATCGCCTGCGCCACGATCTGGTCGATGGCGATGGACATACCGTCGCGCTGGTCGATGAGGAAGGCCGCCTGCGGGCCGACTACAAGGAAATGGCCGCGGACGTGCAGGGCAAGGTGGTCGCGCTGTGGCCGCAGGTCACCAACGAAAACCTGTACGAGATCAGCGACCTGGCTGGCTACAAGGCCGACTTCCTGCGCCTGTTCGGCTTCGGCGTGGAGGGCGTCGACTATGAGGCCGACGTCAATCCGGACGTGAAGATCGACCCTCTGGTCGACATGACCTGATCAACGAAAAGGCCGGCGAAAGCCGGCCTTCTTGTTCCTGTAGAGCCGAGCCATGCTCGGCTGTTCTTCGCTTGGGTGCCGTAGCCGAGCATGGCTCGGCTCTACAGGTAGGCATCAGCCGAACTCGAAGCTCATTTCCGGCTGAGCAGGGCCGACGAAGTCGCCCTGCACGTAATCCACGCCGGCACTGAACAGCAGCGTCATCGAGTTGGCATCGCTGACGAACTCGGCAATGGTGCGGATGCCCGCTTCCTGTGCACGCGCGGTGATCTGGCTGATGCGGTCGATGTTCTCGCGGGTGGCTGCCAGGTCGCTGGTGAAGCCCCGGTCCAGCTTGAGGAACTGCGGCTGGAAGTGGGCCAGCAGCTGGAACGAATCCAGCCCCGAACCGAACTGCTCCAGGCCGATGCGGCAGCCCAGTGGCGCCACTTCGGCAAGGAACTGCTGCGCACTGCGCAGGTGGGTGAACACCTTCGCTTCCGGCGCATGCAGCCACAGCCGTTCGCCGGGCACGCCCTGCGCCTGCAGTTCGCGGCGCAGGGTGGCAATCATCTGCGGGTCGTCGAACGATTCCGGCGTCACCTTCACCAGCACCTGGGTGGCGTTGCCTTCGCGTGCGCGCTGGCCGAGCACCGCAATGGCCTGCGAGACCACCCAGCGGTTGATGTCGGCCAGCAGGCCGTGTTCCTCGGCGATACCCAGGAACGCAGTCGGGCTCAGCAGCTCGCCATTGTTCTCCAGGCGCAGGTAGGCCTCGTACAGTTCCAGCGGCTCGCCCTGCAGGTTCAGTACCGGCTGGTAGTGCAGCTGGAAGCCGTCGCCGGCCAGCGCCTCGCGGATGCGGGCAACCCAGCGCAGCACGCGCTCTTCTTCGACGCGGTCGGCGGCGGCCGGGTCGAAGATGCGGCAGGTGTTGCCCAGCTCGGCCGCAGCCTGGGTGCATTCGCTGGCGCGCGCCAGCACCTGGCCGATGCTGGCGATCTTCTCGCCGACCTGCACGCCACCGACGCTGACCGTCACCGTGGCCGAGCGTGCGCCGATGCTGAAGACGTGTGCGGCGTAGGCTTCGCGGATGCGCTCGGCCAGCGCCACGGTCTGCGCGTAGGGCCCGGCCTGCAGCACGGCGAAATTGTGTTCACCGAAGCGGGCCAGTTGTGCGTCCTCGCCGACCACCTCGGCCAGCAGGCCCGCGAGGGCGCCGATCAGGGTGTCGGCCGAGGCCAGGCCGATGTCCGGCAGCAGGCGCGCGTAGTGGTCCGGTTCGATCAGCAGCAGGCCGAACTGGCCCTCGCTGCGCCCGGCCTGGGCCACCGCGCTTTCCAGCTGCAGCATGAAGGTCGGGCGATTGAGCAGGCCGGTGACCTGGTCGCGCTGGCGAAGGTCCTCGACCTCGCGCGCCAGCTCCGGGTCGAATTCCATGCGGCGGCGGAGCACCACCTGCAGGCAGGACTCGCCCTCGTAGGTGGCCGCAGCAAATTCCATCGTCGCCGGGAACGCACTGCCGTCCTCGTGGCGCGCGTCCAGCTGGTACTGCGGCGGCGGTGCCTCGCCACGGCTGAGGCCCTTCAGCAGCTGCTTGAAGCCCTCCACGTGCTGGGCGGCGACCATGTCCAGCAGCGAAATGCCTTCGATGTCGTCGAAGTGCTCGTAGCCGAACATCTCCAGGTAGGCGTCGTTGGCGCGGATGTGCATGCCTTCATGCACGTAGGCGATGGGGTCGCGCGAGGAGGCGATCAGCGCGTCGCAACGGCGCTCGGTCTCGCGCATCTGCGCCTCGATGCGTCGCAGGCCGCGACGCGCCTGCAGGTCCACCCACTGGTCGCGGACCACGGCGAGCAGATGCTCGGGGCGCTGGCGCAGGGCGAGGGCGCGGATGCCATGGCTGCTGGCCTGCACCAGTTCGTCCTCGTCGATGCGCTCGGCCAGCAGCACCAGCGGGATGTCCTTGCCGCTGGCGGCGATGTGCTGGGCCGCCAGCTGCAGCGGAATGCCCTGCGAAGGCGAGGCCAGCACCAGGTCGATGGCCTGGCTGGTCAGGACCTGGGCCAGCTCGGCTGCGTCCTGCGGGCGCCACGGGCGTACCGCGATGCCGCTGTTGCGCAGGGTGCTGACGATGGCTTCGGCATTCTCGCCGCTGTCATCGACGATCAGCAGGCGGATGGTGATGTCGTTCGCGTTCTGCATGCACTGCTCCCCAATCTGCGAATCTAGATACACGATGCGCGGCGAACCGTCCATGTGCGCACCCCTTGCGCGCATCGAACGGCGAAGTGGTTCACACCACGCCGCCCGCCGCGTGGCCGCTGGCCCAGGCCCATTGGAAGTTGTAGCCGCCAAGCCAGCCGGTCACATCCAGCACCTCGCCGACGAAATGCAGGCCGGGTACGCGCTTGGATTCCATCGTCGAAGAGGAGACCTCGGCGGTATCCACGCCGCCCAGGGTGACCTCGGCAGTACGGTAGCCTTCGGTGCCGCTGGCCACCAGCGGGAACGCGCCCAGCAGCTGCGCGGCCTGGCGCAGCACCGGCTCGTCCAGCTGGCGCACGGGGCGGTCGGGCAGCCAGTGTTCGCACAGGCGCTGTGCCAGCCGCTTTGGCAGCACCTCGCCCAGCACGGTGCGCAGCTCGGCGGCGGGCCGCTCACGTTTCATCTGGCGCAGCCACTCGCCGGCGTCCTGGCCGGGCAGCAGGTCCAGCTCCAGCGCGTCGCCGGGCTGCCAGAACGAAGAGATCTGCAGGATGGCCGGGCCGCTCACGCCACGGTGGGTCAGCAGCATGAAGTTCTGGAAGCTCCTGCCGTTGCAGCGCGCCTCGATCGGCAGCGCCACGCCGCTGAGGTCGGCCAACCGCTCCTGGTGCTTGCCGCTGAGGGTCAGCGGCACCAGGCCTGCGCGGGTCGGCAGTACCTGGTGGCCGAACTGGCGGGCCACTTCATAACCGAAGCCGGTAGCACCCATGCTGGGAATCGACAGGCCGCCAGTGGCGACCACCAGCGAGGCGCAATGGAACAGGCCCTGCGTGGTGTGCACGCGGAAGCCATCGCTGCCGTGCTCGATGCGCTGCACGCTGCAGTCGGTACGGATCTGCACCCCCGCCGCCTGGCATTCGTCCACCAGCAGTTTCACGATCTGCTTGGACGAGACATCGCAGAACAGCTGCCCCAGTTCCTTTTCGTGATAGGCGATGCCGTGCTTGTGCACCAGCTCGATGAAGTGCCAGGGCGTGTAGCGGGCCAGTGCCGACTTGCAGAAGTGCGGGTTGGCCGACAGGAAGTTGGCCGGCGTGGTGCCGGTGTTGGTGAAGTTGCAGCGGCCGCCGCCGGACATCAGGATCTTCTTGCCGACCTTGTTGGCATGGTCGATCACCTGCACCTGGCGGCCGCGCTGGCCGGCCGTGATCGCGGTCATCAACCCGGCCGCGCCGGCACCGATGACCACCACGTCGCAGCGGATCGTGCTCATGCCTTGGCGCGCTTGCGCCAGTTCGGGATCACGTCGAGCTGGATCTGGTCGTTGAGCAGCTGCACTTCGCCGTCCTGGATCAGCACGCTCCAGCGCATGGCACGCTGGATCTGCTGGCCCCACTGTTCAACGAAGGCACCGTCGAGGTCGACCACCGAGAGATTGTCGAAGCGCGCCAGGCCCTTGCCCTGCTTGCTCCACCAGATCTCCGAGGCGTTGCCGCCGTAGTTGACCACCTGCACCTGGCGGCTGCGATTGCAGGCCTTGCGGACGCGCGATTCGTCAGGATGGCCCAGGTCGATCCACTGCAGGATGTCGCCGGTGTAGTCGTGTTCCCAAAGATCGGGCTCGTCATCGGTGCTCAGGCCGCGGCCGAACTCCAGGCGGTCGCCAGCGTTGAGCGCGAAGGCGAGCAGGCGCACCATCAGGCGCTCGTCGGTCTCGGACGGATGCTGGGCCAGGGTCAGGTTGTGGGTCGCGTAGTAGCCGCGATCCATGTCGCTGATCTGCAGTTCGGCCTTGCGGATGGTGGCGGTAAGAGCCATGGGGGGTCCGTGGACTAAAGAGGACCATGATAGAGGTTTGCTCCGGGGGTGTCCGTGGCCGGGCTGTCTGCATTCCGTCAACGGTGGCACTCTTGCGGTCTTTCCCGTGGCCGGAGTGAACGCCATGACCCTGCCCAGCCGGCTGCAGCTGCCGCCCGGCCCCTGGGCCACCCTGCTGGATGGCCTGTGCGCACGTTTCCCGCGCATCGCCCGCGCGCAATGGCAGGATCGCTTCGCGCGTGGCCGCGTGCTGGATGCGCAGGGCAGGGCGCTTGCGCCGGAGATGCCCTGGCGGGTCGGGCTGGAAATCCAGTACTTCCGCGAGGTGGCCGACGAAGCGGTGATTCCCTTCGCCGAGACCATCGTCCATCGGGATGCGCACCTGCTGGTGGTCGACAAGCCGCACTTCCTGCCGGTGACACCGGCGGGCGGGCATGTACGCGAGACGCTGCTGGCGCGGCTGATTGCCCGCACCGGCAATGCCGATCTGGTGCCGCTGCATCGGCTGGATCGGCTGACCGCCGGGCTGGTGCTGTTCTCGGCCCAACGCGCGTCGCGTGATGCGTACCAGCGCCTGTTCCGTGAGCGGCTTATCGGGAAGACCTATGAAGCCCTGGCACCGGCGCTGCCCGGGCTGGCATTTCCATTGCAGCGGGACAGCCGGTTGGTGCCGGGCGAGCCGTTCTTCCGTGTGGCCGAAGTGCCCGGCGAGCCCAATGCGCGCAGCCGGATCGAGCTGATCGAGGCCGAAGGGCCGATCTGGCGCTACCGGCTGCTGCCGGAAACCGGCCGCAAGCACCAGCTGCGTGTACACATGGCCATGCTGGGGGCGCCGATCGTGGGTGACGACCTGTACCCGCAGCTCCGGCAACGTCCGTCGAACGCAGCCGAGGCGCCGCTGCAGCTGCTGGCGCGGACCCTGGCCTTCGACGACCCGTTGAGCGGCGAGCGACGGACGTTCAGCAGCGGCCGCAGCCTGAGCCTCCCGGCCGAGGGCGGCTAGGCGGTCAGCGGGCCGGGCATCGCGCCAGCCAGCGGTCCAGCTCGGCAGCGAACAGCTGCCGGTCGCGGGGTCCCAGGGGCGGCGGTCCGCCGGTCTGCACCCCGGCGCCGCGGAGCTCCTCCATGAAATTGCGCATCGACAGCCGCTCGGCCATGTTGTTCGGCGTGTACAGCTGGCCGCGCGGGTTCAGCGCGACGGCCTTCTTGTCCAGCACCAGCGCGGCTAGCGGGATGTCCTGGGTGACCACCAGGTCACCGGCGGCGACCCGCTCGACGATGGCGCTGTCGGCCACGTCCAGCCCCTGCGGCACCTGGATCGAGCGCAGCCAGCGCGAGGGCGGGGTGCGGATCCACTGGTTGGCGACCAGGGTCAGTTCGATCCCGACCCGTTCAGCTGCGCGGAACAGGATGTCGCGAATGACGGTGGGACAGGCGTCAGCGTCCACCCATATACGGGGGGAGGCGTGTTCAGCGCGGGTTTCAGCTTCAGTCATTTGCCCAGTGTAGGGTAGGAAAAACCTGAATGGGGACTCGGAGTTAGCCGCGAAAGGCTGCCAACCCTTGTCACGCCTAGCGGGTGACCAGTTCCCATGAACGTCGGGACTATCGCTTTTTGCGGAAAACCCGCGTATCGTGCGACCCACTGTGTTTGCTAGGGTCACCGTGAATCGTGGCCTGGTGCAGTTGATCTCACGATCCACTCATCGATCCGCTTTACCAACGCCTGCAACTCAGTCTCGGCCCCGATACCCGGTGGCTGCGATTTTTTTCAACATGTGTTTCAGGAGTTAGTAAAATGTCTGAACGTCAGACCGGCACCGTCAAGTGGTTCAACGACGCCAAGGGCTTCGGCTTCATCACCCCGGAAAGCGGCCCGGACCTGTTCGTGCACTTCCGCGCGATCCAGGGCACCGGCTTCAAGACCCTGCAGGAAGGCCAGAAGGTTACCTTCATCGCCGTCCAGGGTCAGAAGGGTATGCAGGCTGACCAGGTGCAGGCGGTCTAATCCGTCTGCTACCTTTGGGTAGCCAGAACGCCGGAAGCGAAAGCTTCCGGCGTTTTTTATTGCCTGGTCGAGGGAGATCGGCGGCAACCTGATCGGGGTGTCACTCGGCCGCGGCCCGTGCGTTCTCGAGCAGCAGGGTGATGTCGGCACGCTCACAGGGACGGGATACCGGCGTGCGGGCCAGTGTCTCGCGCAGGGCCGGGGTGTGCTGTGAACCCACCCGCACGCTCATGTTCTGAAGCGCGCACGCGGCCTGGATGCGTGTTTCGTCATCCGCTGAATCCAGTTGATCCAGCAGCAAGGGTTCGGCCTGGGCGAGCCCGCACATGCTCAATACCTCGGTGCAGCGCAGCTGCCAGTAGAGCGGCATCTGCGGGGCCATGTGCCGCAACCGCAGCCAGTCGGCCGGGCCGAACGCGCTGACCGCGCGCATTGCGATCAGTTCACAGATGTACTCGTTCCAGGGCCCGTCCTCAGCGGGTTCCAGGAAGTGCAGCATGAACTCCAGTGGAGGCAGTTGGGCAAGTGGCGCGGGCAATCTGGAGGACCTCGCAGAGAGCAGGAAGCGTAGCAGACACCCCTGTGCGGAATGGCGCGGTAGGATGCGCGTTCCTACAGGAGCCCACCCATGCGCATCGTTCACCACCTGGAAAACTCCCGTTCGCTGCGCGTGCTGTGGATGCTGGAGGAGCTGGGGCTGGACTACGAACTGCGCCGCTATCCGCGCGATCCGAAGACGCTGCTGGCACCGCCGGAACTGCGCAAGGTGCATCCGCTCGGCAAGTCGCCGGTGCTGCAGGATGGTGAGCTGGTACTGGCCGAGTCCGGCGCGATCCTCGACTACCTCGCTGATCGTTACGACACGCAGCGCCAGCTGTCGCCGTCACCGATGCCGGCCGACGGGGCCGAACGCATCGCTTACCGCTACTGGCTGCACTATGCCGAGGGTTCGGCGATGCCGCCGCTGCTGCTGACCCTGGTGATGGGCCGAATCCGCAATGCGCCGATGCCGTTCTTTGCACGCCCGATTGCGCGCAGCATTGCCGACAAGGCCGAGCGGGGCTTCGTTGGGCCGCAACGGCGCCTGCACCTGGACTGGATGGAGCGCCGCCTGGCCGAAAGCCCGTGGTTTGCCGGCGAGCGTTTCAGCGCGGCCGACATCCAGATGAGCTTCCCGATCCAGGCCGCTGCCGCCCGCGGTGGTGGCCTCGACGACAAGCCGGCACTGCGTGGCTTCCTCAAGCGTATCGGTGAACGCCCGGCCTATCAGCGTGCCGAGGCCCATGGCGGCCACCTGCAGGCACTCAGCGGCAATTGAGGAGGGCGGCCGTCGCCCCCATCTTCAGCAGCATGGATACCAACACCCCCCGTTTCGACAACCGCCTGCTGAACATCCTGCCCGGCGACCCCGAATCCGGCCCACGTCGCCGCGAAGTGCTGGGTGCGGCCTGGTCGCCGGTGATGCCGACGCCGGTGGTGGCGCCCACCTTGCTGGCCTGGTCGCCCGAGGTTGCCACGATGCTCGGCTTCGATGCTGCCGAGGTCGGGAGCGAGGGCTTCGCGCAGGTGTTCGGCGGCAATGCGCTGTACGCCGGCATGCAACCCTGGGCAGCCAACTACGGTGGCCACCAGTTTGGTCACTGGGCCGGCCAGCTCGGCGACGGTCGTGCGATTTCGCTGGGCGAGCTGGTTGCGCCGGATGGCCAGCACTGGGAGCTGCAGCTGAAGGGGGCCGGGCCGACGCCGTACTCGCGTGGTGCCGATGGACGGGCCGTGCTGCGGTCGTCGATCCGCGAATTCCTGTGCAGCGAGGCGATGCATCATCTTGGCGTACCGACCACGCGCGCGTTGTCATTGGTCGGCACCGGTGAAGACGTGGTGCGCGACATGTTCTATGACGGCCACCCGCGTGCCGAGCCTGGCGCCATCGTGTGCCGGGTCTCGCCGTCGTTCCTGCGCTTCGGTTCGTTCGAGCTGCCGGCCTCGCGGGGTGAAACCGTCCTGTTGCAGCAGCTGGTGGATGCCTGCATCGCCCGTGATTTCCCTGGGTTGGAGGGGCAGGGTGAGGCACTGTACGGCGACTGGTTCGCGCAGATCGCGGTGCGCACTGCCGAGATGATCGCGCACTGGATGCGTGTCGGCTTCGTGCACGGTGTGATGAACACCGACAACCTGTCCGTGCTGGGGCTGACGCTGGATTACGGTCCCTATGGCTGGGTCGAGGATTTCGATCCGGACTGGACGCCGAACACCACCGACGCGCAGGGTCGTCGCTACCGCTTCGGTACCCAGCCGCAGGTGGCGTACTGGAATCTGAGCCGGTTGGCCCAGGCGTTGTCGCCGTTGTTCGGCGATGTTGCACCGCTGCAGGCGGGACTGGCGGCCTACCAGTCCACCTTCGTGGCCTGCACGCGCCGCGATGCCGCCGCCAAGCTGGGGCTGGCCGCGGCCGACGATGACGACCTGCAGCTCTACCAGCGCTGGCAGCAGCTGATGCAGGAAGGGGCCATGGACATGACCCTGGCCTGGCGCGCACTGATGCGGATCGATCCGGCGGCAGCGGATGCAGCGCTGCTGGACGCGGTGTACTACGACGAGGCGCGCAGGCAGGCGGTGCAGGCGCCGTTGCGGCAGTGGCTGCAGGAGTACGCTGCACGCCTGCGCAGCGATCCGTTGTCGGCCAGCGAACGCCTGGCGAAGATGACAGCGGCCAACCCGCTGTACGTGCTGCGCAACTGGCTGGCCCAGGAGGCGATCGACCGCGCGGAGCAGGGTGATCCGGGCGGTGTTCATGCACTGCAGGAGGTGCTGCGCGACCCGTACACCGAACGCCCGGGGCTCGAGCACTTTGCCGGCAAGCGCCCGGCCTGGGCCGACGACCGCGCCGGCTGCTCGATGCTGTCCTGCAGTTCCTGAGGGCGGGCTTCTGCAGGGCTGCGCCCCGCCTCCGACAGATCCCCACTGCTGTGGGTAGGTGTCGACCTTGGTCGACACGGTGGATCCACGCCATGCGTGGATGCTCTCCGTTCAACTTTCGGAATAGTCGATTTCGATGAAGATTCATCCACGCATGGCGTGGATCTACAGAAAGCAATGCCCGACAGATCGCAGGAAACTGTCGAAGGCGGGGTGGGTCCGATGGCGGGAGTGTCCGCGGCATGGATGCCGCGGCCAAGCCCCCATGGGTGAGGGCGCTTTGCTTGCGAAGTACTGCTTCGCAAGCGCCCGAACGCACAGCCGCCAGCGGCTGGGCCGGACCGCGGAGCGGGGTTTACGGCGTCTCCCGCCACCGGACCCACCCCGCCATCCCACAGGAAACCCGCTTCTGCCGTTGCCGTTGCTTGAAGCCTCTGCAGGTGCCGGGCGCAGCCCGGCCCAACACCCCCAACAGGCAGGCGGCGCCCGGAACAGGTACCCTATGCCGCCATCAGATAGCCAACGTGACATGACCGACGCCATCGTCGCTCCGCAGTGGGCCTCCCGCCTGCGCGACATCGCCGACTTCCCCAAGCCCGGCATCCTGTTCAAGGACATCATGCCGCTGCTCGCCCATGGCGAGGACTTCCGCGGCGCGATCACCGCGATGGCCGACCGCTGGCGCGACCAGAAGCTGGACGCGGTGGTTGGCATCGAATCGCGTGGTTTCATCCTCGGCGCCGCGATGGCACTGGAGCTGGGCGTCGGCTTCGTGCCGGTGCGCAAGCCGGGCAAGCTGCCGGGCCAGGTGCTGCGCGAGGAATACACGCTGGAATACCGCAGCGACTGCATCGAAGTGCATGCCGATGCGCTGCCGGCCGGTGCCCGCGTAGCGATCATCGATGACGTGCTGGCCACCGGCGGCACGCTGGTGGCTGCGTTGTCGCTGGTGCGCCGCCTGGGCGTTGAAGTGGTTGGTGCCGGCGTGCTGGTCGAGCTTGACGGCCTTGGCGGCCGCGCCCGATGGGAAGCGGACCTGCCGCTGCACACCGAACTGGTGTTCTGATCCAGTGTGCGAGCGCATCGGTGGGTGCCAACCAAGGTTGGCATCTACCAGATCGAATCGCCGCGCACCGGTAGTTGCCAACCTTGGTTGGCACCGGCCAGCTCGAGTCGCCGCGCATTGGTAGTTGCCAACCTTGGTTGGCACCGCTTTTCGCGACTGGCGCCGCGGACGGGCCAGCCAAGGCCGGCCGCTACCAGGTCAGGTCGTTGCCAGCCTTCGGCTGGCAACGCTGTTTCAATCACATCATCCGCACGCGGAAACGACGGCCCTTGATCTTGCCGGCTTCCAGTTTGGCCACGGCCTTGTTGGCCTGCTCACGCGCAATCGCTACGTAGGAGCGGGTCGGGAAGATCGCGATCTTGCCGATGAACTTGGCAGACAGGCCGGCATCACCGGTCAGTGCGCCAAGGATGTCGCCTGCGCGCAGCTTGTCGGTCTTGCCGCCGTCGATCCGCAGGGTGCGCATCGCGGCCTGCGGCAGTTCGGCCGGGCGCGAGGTCGCCAGCGGCGTCTTCTGCCAGTCCAGCGGTTCGCCGCGCTGTGCTTCGATGGCTTCGGCGCGGGTCTTCTCGCGGCCGGCCACCAGGCTGATCGCCAGGCCGCTGGCACCGGCGCGGCCGGTACGGCCGACGCGGTGCTGATAGCTTTCCACGTCGGTCGGCAGCTCGTAGTTGATCACCGCCGCCAGCTCTTCCACGTCCAGGCCGCGAGCAGCCACGTCGCTGGCCACCAGCACGTTGCAGCTGCGGTTGGCCAGCAACAGCAGCACTTCCTCGCGGTCGCGCTGCTCCATGTCGCCATGCAGGGCGAGTGCGGAGAAGCCGAACTGCTGCAGCGAGTTGGCCACTTCGTCCACGTCCTTGCGGGTGTTGCAGAACACCACCGCCGATTCCGGCGTGTACTTCAGCAGCAGGCCGGCCAGCGCCTTCTGGCGATGTGCCGGTTCCACCTCGCAGAACACATGACGGATGGCCGGTGCCTGGTCGGCGCCTTCCACGGTCACTTCCACGGCGTCGCGCAGCAGATCACGCGCCATCGCGCGGATGCTGTCGGGGAAGGTGGCGGAGAACAGCAGGCTCTGGCGATCCTTGTGGGTGCGGCCGGCGATCTCGCGGATCGGCTCCTCGAAGCCCATGTCGAGCATGCGGTCGGCCTCGTCCAGCACCAGCGTGCGCACCGCGCCAAGATTCAGCGCGCGCTTGCGTGCCAGTTCCTGCACGCGGCCGGGCGTACCGACCACCACGTGCGGGTCGTGGCCTTCCAGCGAAGCCAGCTGCGGGCCCAGCGGCACGCCGCCAACCAGCAGCAACAGCTTCAGGTTGGGAATGCCGGTGGCCAGCTTGCGGATCTGCTTGCCGACCTGATCGGCCAGTTCGCGGGTCGGGCACAGCACCAGCGCCTGTACGCGGATCAGGCTGGGGTCGATGGCCTGCAGCAGGCCCAGGCCGAAGGCGGCGGTCTTGCCGCTGCCGGTCGGCGCCTGTGCGATCACATCGCGGCCATCCAGGATGGCCGGCAGGCTCTGTGCCTGCACGGGAGTGAGGGTGGTGTAGCCGAGGGCATCCAGGCCGGGCTGCAGGGCCGGGCTCAGCGGCAGGGTCGAGAAGTCAGTCATGGCGCATTGTACCTGTCTGCGCGGCAGCTCCCGTCCAATGGGGTGGGGTCGGATCCCTTTCCGCAGGAAAGGGATCCGACCCCCAATTGGATGGTGGGTGCCGACCGTTGGTCGGCACGCTCTTGCTCAGCCCATCACCGCCAGCACGCCCTGATGAATCGCCAGGCCACCGAACAGCAGCCAGGCGAACAGGATCAGCGCCAGCAGCAGTGGCTTCAGGCCCGCCTGGCGCAGCGCCGAGACGTGGGTGGTCAGGCCCAGTGCGGCCATCGCCATCGCCAGCAGCACGGTATCCAGCTGCACCAGCCCCGCCTGCAGGCCGGCCGGCAGCAGATGCAGCGAGTTGAAACCGGCCACCGCTACGAACCCGAAAGCGAACCACGGCACCACGATGCGTGCCTTGCTGCCGTCGGCGCTGGCCTTGCCGCCGCGCGCCAGCCACAGCGACAGCGCGACCAGGAACGGCGCCAGCAGCATCACCCGCACCATCTTGGTGATCACGGCGGTGTCAGCTGCCGCTTGGTTGACCGCGCGGCCGGCCGCCACCACCTGCGCCACTTCATGCACCGTCGCGCCGGTGAACAGGCCGTACTGCCGCGCGTCCATCGCCAGCCAGCCGTGCGACTGCACCAGCGCATACAGCGCCGGGTACAGGAACATCGCCAGCGTGCCGAACACCACCACCGTCGACACAGCCACCGTGACCTGTGCCGCGCGGCCACGCACCACCGGTTCGGCGGCCATCACCGCCGCCGCGCCGCAGATCGCGCTGCCGGCACCGATCAGCATTGCCGCTTCGCGTTCCATCCTGAACACGCGCACACCCAGCCAGCAGGCCAGGCCGAAGGTGCTGGCCACCACCAGCACGTCCATCAGTACGCCGCTGACGCCGACATGGCCGATGTCCTGGAAGGTCAGGCGCAGGCCGTACAGCACGATGCCGGCGCGCAGCAGCCAGTGCTTGGAGAAGCCGACACCGGCCGCGCTGCTCGGCGCCAGACGCGGGTAGAGGGTGTTGCCGACCACGATGCCGGCGACGATGGCCACGGTCAGCGCGCTCAAGCCGTGCGCCTGAAGCCAGGGAAGCTCGGCCAGGTACAGCGACGCCGCCGCGATCAGGCCCACCAGCAGCAGGCCGGGCAGGCGTGGCTGCCAGCGCTGGCGCAGGGCGGGCAGGGACCAGGAGGAGAGAGCGGGGGCGTTCATGGCAGGAGTGGGACGGGAGAGATGGGGCAAGCGTGCGCCTTTGTTGCTGACCCGTAAAACGAATAATATGGGTGAAATCTACCTATACAGTGGGTAATGGTCATGCGCCTCACCCTGCGCCAGCTGCAGGTCTTCGTCGCCATCGCCGATCACGGCAGCACCACCGCCGCCGGGCAGGCCATCGCGCTCTCGCAATCGGCCAGCAGCGCCGCCCTGCAGGAGCTGGAAGCGCACTTCGGTACCCCGCTGTTCGACCGCATTGGCCGCCGCCTGGCCCTGAACGGGCATGGCCGCGCGCTGCTCGAGCCGGCCCGCACCCTGCTGGTCAACGCCGCTGATCTGGAGCGGCAGCTGGCCGCCGGCGGCGACCCGTCGCAGGGCGCACCGCTGCGGTTGGTGCTGGCAGCCAGTACCACCATCGGCAACTACCTGCTGCCGCCGCGCATCGCCGAACTGCTGCGGCAGGCGCCACAGGCCGAAGTCGACCTGCGCATCGACAACAGTGCCGGCGTGGTCGCCGCCGTGCAGCGCCTGGATGTGGATGCCGGCCTGATCGAAGGCCCATGCCACGAGCGCGGCCTGCAGGTGACCGCCTGGCAGCAGGACCCGCTGGTGATCGTGGCTGCCGCCGATGCCCCCGCACGCTGGTCGCTGGACGAACTGCGTCGCGCACGCTGGCTGCTGCGCGAGCCCGGCTCCGGCACCCGCGAAGCCGTGGAACAGGCGCTGCTGCCGCACCTGCGCGGCTTCGCGCAGACCCTGCAGCTGGGCAACACCGAAGCGATCAAGCAAGCCGCCATCGCCGGCCTCGGCCTGGCCTGTCTTTCGCGCCATGCGCTGGAGGAGCCGCTGGCCCTGGGCCGCCTGCGTGTGCTTGCGACCCCGCTCCCCTCCCTGGAGCGCACCCTGTGGCTGGTACGCCACCCGGGCAAGCACTGGCTGCCGGGGTTGCAGGCCTTGTTGGGGGAAGTGCAGTAACCGGGGTCCATCCCCCCACGACGCGGATTCCATGAAGGGGTCAGAGCCCGTTGCGCAGCAACGGGATCCGACCCCGACAGATCGACTGGCCCTATAGCGTTCATCCATACCGGCCCGACTGCCACCGTAAGCCGCTTTGGCTGTCGCTGCGGCCGTTGCCTCTGCGGGTGCCGGGTGCAACCCGGCCGACGCGCCCAACCCGTACAATATCCGGATGCCTCTGATTACTCTGCAGAACGTCGACTTCAGCGTCGGCGGCCCGTTGTTGCTGGAAAAGGCCGAACTGTCGATCGAGCCGGGCGAACGCATCGCCCTGATCGGTCGCAACGGCGCCGGCAAATCCACCCTGCTCAAGCTGCTGTCCGGCGACCACAAGCCCGATGACGGCGAAGTCCGCGTGCAGCAGGGCGTGCGCGTCACCCGCCTGGAGCAGGAAGTGCCACACGGCGCGGCCGGCTCGGTGTTCGACGTCGTCGCCGATGGCCTCGGCGAACTGGGCCAGTGGCTGGCCGAATTCCACCACCTCAGCCATGCCGAGGTATTCGATGGCGAAGCCCTCGGCAACGTGCAGGCCAAGATCGACGCCGCCAACGGCTGGGGCCTGGACCAGCGCGTCAGCGAAACCCTGACCAAGCTCGACCTGGACGGCGACGCCGAGTTCGGCCGCCTGTCCGGCGGCATGAAGCGCCGCGTGCTGCTCGCCCGCGCGCTGGTGTCCAGTCCGGACGTGCTGCTGCTGGACGAACCGACCAACCACCTGGACATCGAAGCCATCGACTGGCTCGAAGCGTTCCTGAAGGGCTGGAGCGGCAGCGTGGTGTTCGTCACCCACGACCGCCGCTTCCTGCGTGCGCTGGCCACCCGTATCGTCGAGATCGACCGCGGCCAGGTCACCAGCTGGCCGGGCGACTGGGCCAACTACGAGCGCCGCCGCGAGGAACGCCTCAACGCTCAGGCGCAGGAAAACGCCCGTTTCGACAAGCTGCTGGCACAGGAAGAAGTCTGGATCCGCCAGGGCATCAAGGCCCGGCGTACCCGCGACGAAGGCCGCGTGCGCCGCCTGAAGGCAATGCGCACCGAACGTTCGCAGCGCCGCGATCTCAGCGGCAACGTCAAGATGGAAGCCGCGCAGGGTGTCAGCTCCGGCAAGAAGGTCATCGACGTCAAGGACATTTCGTTCGCCTTCGGCGAGCGCACCATGGTCCGCGACTTCACCACCACCATCCTGCGTGGCGACCGCATCGGCCTGATCGGCCCCAACGGCAGTGGCAAGACCACGCTGCTGAAGCTGCTGCTGGGCGAACTGCAGCCGGCCAAGGGTGAGGTCAATGCGGGCACCAACCTGCAGATCGCGTATTTCGACCAGTACCGTGCGGTGCTGCGCGAAGACTGGAGCGCGATCGAAAACGTGGCCGAAGGCCGCGATTTCCTCGAGTTCAACGGCAAGCGCAAGCATGTGCATGCCTACCTGCAGGACTTCATGTTCACCCCGGAACGTGCGCGTGCGCCGATCACCCGCCTGTCCGGTGGCGAGCGCAACCGCCTGCTGCTGGCCAAGCTGTTCGCGCAGCCGTCCAACCTGCTGGTGATGGACGAACCCACCAACGACCTGGATGTGGAAACCCTGGAGCTGCTGGAAGAGCTGCTGGGCGAGTACACCGGGACCCTGCTGCTGGTCAGCCACGATCGTGACTTCATCGACAACGTGGTGACCTCCACGCTGGTGATGGAGGGCGATGGCGTGATCGGTGAGTACGTCGGTGGCTACAGCGACTGGCAGCGTTATGCGGCCAGTGTGGCGACGCCTGCTGCGGCCCCGGCGGTCAAGCCGGCGGCCGCTGCACCGGCTGCCACGGCCGCTGCTCCGGCTGCACCCAAGCGCAAGCTGGCCTACAAGGAAGCGCGTGAGCTGGAGCAGCTGCCGAAGACCATCGAGAAGCTGGAAGGCGACGTCGAAGGGCTGACCTCGGCGATGAACGACCCGTCGTTCTACACCCGCAGCAGTGCCGAAGTGACCGCGCACACGCAGCAGCTGGCCAAGGTGCAGGCCGAACTGGATGCCGCTTACGCGCGCTGGGAAGAGCTGGAAGGCTGAGGTTGATCGGCGCCCGGGTGCGCCGATTGCTGTAGAGCCGAGCCCATGCTCGGCTCCTGGAAGCCAGAGCAGCCGAGCGCAGGCTCGGCTCTACAGAAGAACGGCCGGCGCTGGGAAGAGTTGGAAGGCTGAGGGTTGATCGGCGCCCGGGTGCGCCGATTGCTGTAGAGCCGGGCCCATGCTCGGCTCCTGGAAGCCAGAGCAGCCGAGCGCAGGCTCGGCTCTACAGAAGAACGGCCGGCGCTGGGAAGAGCTGGAAGGCTGAGGTTGATCGGCGCCCGGGTGCGCCGATTGCTGTAGAGCCGAGCCCATGCTCGGCTCGGTAGTAGATCCACGCCATGCGTGGATATCCGGATCCGTGCGGACCAACGGTCCGCACCCACGCCAAGCGGATCCGTGCGGACCAACGGTCCGCACCCACCCAAGCGGATCCATGCGGACCAGCGGTCCGCACCCACCCAAGCGGATCAGCACCCACCCAAGCGAATTCCGCGCCAGCAACGGCGCGGTGGTCACTTGACCCCGTGCAGATCCCGCAGCTGGCTCGGCCGGCTGCCGAAATACGCTGCCAGGTCGGCGATGTCCTGATCACTCAGGTCCTTGGCCTGCGGCGTCATCAGCATGTGCTGGCGGTCGCCGGCGCGGTAGGCCTGCAGTGCATGCGCCAGGTAGTCGCCGTACTGCCCACCCAGCTTCGGATAGGTCGGGTCGATCGGCGCATTGCCGTCAGCCCCGTGGCAGTCGATGCAGCTCTGGTTGGTGGCCTTGCCCTTCACCTTGGCGCGGGCTTCACCGGCGGCCTCGCGGCCCGCCGGCAGGCCGGCGGAGGACGAAGAACCGTGTTCGCCGCTGGCATGGCCCGGGTCGGCGGCGGATTTCTCGCTGTTTTCCACCTGCGACTGTGAACAGGCCGCCAGCAGCAGGGCAACGGACAGGGCGATGGCGTGACGCATCGGATGCGCGGCTTTCGACATGGGCGGGCCTTACTTGACGGTGGACAGGTAAACAGCGAGATCGGCGATCTCCTGTTCGCTGAAACTCATCGACTGCGCCTGCATCGTCGGATGCCGGCGCTTGCCCTGGCGGTACTCGGTCAGGGCCTGGGCCAGGTATTGCTGGGTCTGGCCGCCGATCTTCGGCACCCGGTAACTGGGGTAGGCGTTCTTGTAACCGGTGATGCCGTGGCAGCCCTGGCAGGTGTAGGCCAGGACGCGGCCATTGTCGAAGTTGCCAGTGGGTGCGGCAGGCGCGGGCGCAGCGGCGGGAGCCGGGGCCGGGGCGGGTGTGGCAGGAGCAGGAGCGGGCTGTGCGGCGGCCCCAAGGGGCAGGAGGACGGCCAGAGCGAGACAAGCGGCGAGCGGCTGCGGGCGCATGGTGTCGTTTCCGGGGATTCGGGTCTGGTCGTTCCGGCGTGGGGTACGGAACGACCCGAGTATAGCCTCAGGTTTCATCTAGCTGAAATGGGGGTGGGCCGACCAGCGGCGTGAAGACACCATGACCTTTGGGATATGGTGTTGCCGTGAAGTGGTGCATTACTTTGCTACCACACCTGTCCACGCATCCTCCAGGGACCTGACGATGTCGCACCCAATCCTCCTGTCCGGCCGTCGCAGCGGAATCTGCGCTGCCGCACTGCTGATCTCCACCTCCCTGCTGCTGGGCGGTTGCGCCGCAGGGCCCAATTCCGAAGCCAAGGCTGCCGAGACCAAGGAGGAGAAGAAGGTCGACGCGGTCCCGGTCGAAGTGGCGGTGGCCAGCCATCGTGCCGTCGCGGCCAGCTATACCGGCACCGCCGCACTGGAGCCGCGCGCCGAATCGCAGGTGGTCGCCAAGACCTCCGGCGTAGCACTGGCGGTGCTGGTCGAGGAAGGGCAGCGGGTTACGGCCGGCCAGCCGCTGGTGCGGCTGGACCCGGACCGCGCTCGCCTGGCCGTGGCACAGAGCGAAGCGCAAATGCGCAAGCTGGAAAACAACTACCAGCGCGCACAGAAGCTGGTCGGCCAGCAGATGGTCAGCGCCGCCGATGTCGACCAGCTGCGCTACGACCTGGAAAACATCCGCGCGCAGTACCGCCTGGCCACGCTCGAGCTGTCCTACACCACGGTGGTGGCGCCGATCTCCGGTGTGATCGCCTCGCGTTCGATCAAGACCGGCAACTTCGTGCAGATCAACACGCCGATCTTCCGCATCGTCGACAATTCGCGGCTGGAAGCCACCCTCAACGTACCCGAGCGTGAGCTGGCCACCCTGCGTGCCGGCCAGCCCGTGACGCTGGCCGCCGATGCGCTGCCGGGCCAGAGCTTCAGCGGCACCGTCGACCGCATCGCGCCGGTGGTGGACTCGGGCAGTGGCACGTTTCGCGTCGTCAGCGCCTTCGATGGCGCCGCGCACGCGCTGCAGCCCGGCATGTTCGGGCGCATCCGCATCGATTACGACCAGCGTGCCGATGCGCTGGTGGTGCCGCGCCTGGCGCTGCTCGACGACGGTGAGCCGGCGGTGTTCCGCGTGCGCGAAGGCAAGGTCGCACGCGTTCCGGTCAAGCTGGGTTACGCCGAGGGCCCGTGGGTGGAGATCCGTGATGGCCTGGCGGCCGGTGATCAGGTGGTCACCGCCGGCAAGGTCGCCCTGCGCGACGGCACCACGGTGCAGGTGATTGCCGACCCGAAGGCGAAGACGGTCGCAGCGGCCGCCAAGCCGGCAGACAAGGCCGGGAGCAAGCAATGACCGCCCCGGGCCACGACCACGGTGCCTCGCCGGCGAGCGACGGCGCCGCCGCCGGCATGCGCGGCGGCCTGGTGGAATTCGCCACCCGCCGCCGCGTGACCATCGCCATGTGCACGGTCACGCTGCTGCTGTTCGGCCTGATCGCGCTGGGCAACCTCAAGGTCAACCTGCTGCCCGACCTGAGCTACCCGACGCTGACCGTGCGCACCGAATACACCGGTGCGGCGCCGACCGAAATCGAAACCCTGATCACCCAGCCGGTCGAAGAAGCGGTCGGCGTGGTCAAGAACCTGCGCAAGCTGAAGTCGGTTTCGCGTACCGGCCAGAGCGATGTGGTGCTGGAGTTCGCCTGGGGCACCAACATGGACCAGGCCAGCCTGGAGGTGCGCGACAAGATGGAAGCGCTGAACCTGCCGCTGGAGGCCAAGGCCCCGGTGCTGCTGCGCTTCAATCCGTCCACCGAGCCGATCATGCGCCTGGTGCTGTCGAACAAGGCGGCGCCGACCAGCGATGCCGATGCGGTGCGCGAGCTGACCGGCCTGCGCCGCTATGCCGATGAAGACCTCAAGAAGAAGCTGGAGCCGGTCACCGGCGTGGCCGCAGTCAAGGTCGGCGGTGGCCTGGAGGACGAGATCCAGGTCGACATCGACCAGCAGAAGCTGGCGCAGCTGAACCTGCCGATCGACACCGTCATCAAGCGCCTGAAGGACGAGAACATCAACATTTCCGGCGGCCGCCTGGAGGAGGGCTCGCAGCGCTTCCTGGTGCGTACCGTCAACCAGTTCGCCGACCTGGAGGAAATCCGCAACCTGCTGGTTACCACCCAGGCTGCCAATGGCAGCGCGGCCGATTCGGCGCTGCAGCAGATGTTCAACATCGCGGCGTCGACCGGTTCGGCGGCGGCCATCGCGGCGGCGTCGGCGGCACAGAGCGCATCGTCCGGTGGTGGTTCCAGCGTCGTCGCCAACGGCGTGCCGGTACGCCTGAAGGACGTGGCCACCGTGCGCCAGGGCTACAAGGAGCGTGAAGCGATCATCCGCCTGGGCGGCAAGGAATCGGTCGAGCTGGCCATCTACAAGGAAGGCGACGCCAACACCGTGTCCACCGCCGAAGCGCTGCGCAAGCGCCTGGAGCAGATCAAGGGCACGTTCCCGTCGGACGTCGAGCTGACCACCATCGAGGACCAGTCGCGCTTCATCGAGCACGCCATCGCCGACGTCAAGAAGGATGCCGTGATCGGTGGCCTGCTGGCGATCCTGATCATCTTCCTGTTCCTGCGCGATGGCTGGAGCACGTTCGTGATCAGCCTGTCGCTGCCGGTCTCGATCATCGCCACGTTCTTCTTCATGGGCCAGCTCGGCCTGAGCTTGAACGTGATGTCGCTGGGCGGCCTGGCATTGGCCACCGGCCTGGTGGTGGATGATTCGATCGTGGTGCTGGAGAGCATCGCCAAGGCCCGTGAGCGCGGCCTGGGCATCCTGCAGGCGGCAATTGCCGGCACCCGCGAAGTGAGCATGGCCGTGGTCGCCTCGACCCTGACCACCATCGCCGTGTTCCTGCCGCTGGTGTTCGTCGACGGCATCGCCGGGCAGCTGTTCCGCGACCAGGCGCTGACCGTGGCGATCGCCATCGCAATCTCGTTGCTGGTGTCGATGACCCTGATCCCGATGTTGAGCTCGCTGAAGGGGCGGCCGCCGCTGGCGTTCCCGGAAGAGGCACCGAACGAAGCGTGGCAGCCGCAGAAGCGCTGGCAGAAGCCGGTTGCGCTGGGCCGCCGTGGCGTGGTCGCCAGCGTGCGCTGGAGCTTCTATGCGCTGGCCTGGCTTGTGGTGCGCCTGTGGCGTGGGGTGGTGGCGGTGATCGGCCCGGTCATGCGCAAGGCCAGCGACCTGGCGATGAAGCCCTATGCCGGTGCCGAGCGTGGCTACCTGCGGCTGCTGCCGAGCGCGCTGGCGCATCCCGGCAAGGTGCTGGGCGTGGCGGCCATCATCTTCGTGGCGACCATGGCGCTGGTACCGATGCTCGGCGCTGACCTGATCCCGCAGCTGGCGCAGGACCGCTTTGAGATGACGGTGAAGCTGCCGGCCGGTACGCCGCTGAAGCAGACCGATGCGCTGGTGCGCGAGCTGCAGCTGGCGCACGGCAAGGGCGAGGGCGTGGCCTCGCTGTATGGCGTCAGTGGCAGCGGCACCCGGCTGGATGCCAGCCCGACCGAAAGCGGCGAGAACATCGGCAAGCTGACCGTGGTGATGGAAGGCGGTGGCAACGCGCGCACGGAAGCGGCGATCACCGAGCGCCTGCGCGGCACCATGAGCCAGCATCCGGGGGCCCAGGTCGACTTCGCGCGGCCGGCGTTGTTCAGCTTCTCCACGCCGCTGGAAATCGAACTGCGCGGGCAGGACATGGCCACTCTGGAAGTGGCCGGCCAGCGCCTGGCGGCGATGCTGCGCGGCAATGCGCACTACGCCGATGTGAAGTCGACGGTGGAAGAGGGGTTCCCGGAAATCCAGATCCGCTTCGACCAGGAGCGCGCCGGTGCGCTGGGCCTGACCACCCGCCAGATCGCCGACGTCGTGGTGAAGAAGGTGCGTGGCGACGTGGCCACCCGCTACAGCTTCCGTGATCGCAAGATCGACGTGCTGGTGCGGGCCCAGGAGGGCGACCGCGCCAGCGTGGAGAGCATCCGCCGCCTGATCGTCAACCCGGGCAGCACCCGCCCGGTGACGCTGGACTCGGTGGCCGAGGTGGTCGCCACCACCGGCCCCAGCGAGATCCATCGTGCCGACCAGACCCGGGTCGCCGTGGTGTCGGCCAATCTGCGCGACATCGATCTCGGCGCGGCCATGCGCGAGGTTCAGCAGATGGTCGCCGAGCAGCCGCTGGGCGCAGGCGTGGGCCTGCACATCGGCGGCCAGGGCGAGGAGCTGGCGCAGGCGGCGAAGTCGCTGATCTTCGCCTTCGGCCTGGCGATCTTCCTGGTCTACCTGGTGATGGCCTCGCAGTTCGAATCGCTGCTGCACCCGTTCGTGATCCTGTTCACCATCCCGCTGGCGCTGGTCGGTGCGATCCTGGCGCTGATGCTGACCGGCAAGCCCATCTCCGTGGTGGTGTTCATCGGCCTGATCCTGCTGGTCGGCCTGGTCACCAAGAACGCGATCATCCTGATCGACAAGGTCAACCAGCTGCGCGAGGCCGGCGTGGCCAAGCATGAGGCACTGGTGGAAGGTGCGCGCTCACGCCTGCGGCCGATCATCATGACCACGCTGTGCACGCTGTTCGGCTTCCTGCCGCTGGCGGTGGCGATGGGCGAGGGCGCCGAAGTGCGCGCGCCGATGGCGATCACCGTGATCGGTGGCCTGCTGGTGTCGACCCTGCTGACCCTGCTGGTGATCCCGGTGGTGTACGACCTGATGGATCGTCGTGGCGACGCCTACTACCGCGAGCGCGGCCGCAAGCATGCCGGTGAAGGCCTGCGCGGCGATGAAGGCAACACGGCGGGCGTGGAGGAACCGGCATGAGCGTTGCCGAGTTCTCCATCCGCCGCCCGGTCACCACCATCATGTGCTTCGTGTCGCTGGTGGTGATCGGCCTGATCGCTTCGTTCCGGCTGCCGCTGGAGGCGCTGCCGGACATCTCCGCGCCGTTCCTGTTCGTGCAGATTCCGTACACCGGCTCGACCCCGGAGGAAGTGGAGCGGACCATCATCCGTCCGGTCGAGGAATCGCTGGCGACGATGACCGGCATCAAGCGCATGCGCTCGTCGGCAACCTCCGAGGCGGCGCTGATCTACATCGAGTTCAGCGACTGGGACCGCGACATTGCGATTGCCGCGTCAGACGCGCGCGAGCGTATCGACGCGATCCGCAGCGATCTGCCCGACGACCTGCAGCGCTACAACGTGTTCAAGTGGTCCAGCAGTGACCAGCCCGTGTTGAAGGTGCGACTGGCCAGCACCACCGATCTGACCACTGCCTATGACATGCTTGACCGCGAGTTCAAGCGGCGCATCGAGCGTATCCCCGGCGTGGCCCGGGTCGACATCACCGGCGCGCCGCCGAACGAGGTGGAGATCGCCATCGATCCGAACCGGCTCAACGCGCACGGACTGAGCATCAACGAGCTGAGCGAGCGCCTGCGCACGCTGAACTTCTCGATTTCGGCCGGGCAGATCGACGACAACGGCCAGCGCGTGCGCGTGCAGCCGGTGGGCGAGATCACCGACCTGCAGGAAATGCGCGACCTGGTGATCAACGCCAAGGGCCTGCGTCTGGGCGACATCGCCGATGTCCGCCTGAAGCCGGCGCGGATGAACTACGGGCGCCGCCTGGACGGGAACCCGGCGGTGGGCCTGGATATCTTCAAGGAGCGCAGTGCCAATCTGGTGGACGTCTCGCGTGCTGCGCTGGCCGAAGTCGAGGCGATCCGCGCGCAGCCGTCGATGCGTGACGTGCAGATCAAGGTGATCGACAACCAGGGCAAGGCGGTGACGTCCTCGCTTCTGGAGCTGGCCGAGGCCGGTGCGGTCGGCCTGATCCTGTCGGTGACGGTACTGTTCTTCTTCCTGCGCCATTGGCCGTCAACGCTGATGGTGACCCTGGCCATTCCGATCTGCTTCACCATCACCCTGGGCTTCATGTACTTCGTCGGGGTGACGCTGAACATCCTGACCATGATGGGCCTGCTGCTCGCCGTGGGCATGCTGGTCGACAATGCCGTGGTGGTGGTGGAAAGCATCTACCAGGAGCGCGAGCGCATGCCGGGGCAGCCACGGCTGGCCTCGATCATCGGCACCCGCAACGTGGCCATCGCGCTCAGCGCGGGTACGCTGTGCCATTGCATCGTGTTCGTGCCGAACCTGTTCGGCGAGACCAACAACATCAGCATCTTCATGGCGCAGATCGCGATCACCATCTCGGTCTCTCTGCTGGCCTCGTGGCTGGTCGCGGTCAGCCTGATCCCGATGTTGTCCGCACGCATGGCCACGCCCAAGCTGGTGCACTCGCAGACCGGCCTGATCGCGCGCCTGCAGCGGCGCTACGCGCAGCTGCTGGACTGGTCGCTGCATCACCGCGGCTGGAGCCTGCTCGGCATCCTGCTGGTGGTGCTGGTCAGCCTGGTGCCGATGAAGCTGACCAAGATCGACATGTTCGGTGGCGAGGGCGGCAAGGACATCTTCATCGGCTACATGTGGAAGGGCGCCTACACCTACCGGCAGATGTCCGAGGAAGTGGCGCGGGTGGAGAACTGGATCGACCAGAACCGCGAGCGCCTGCACGTGAAGCAGGTGTACTCCTGGTACAGCGAGCAGGAAGGCAGCTCCACGGTGGTCACCCTGGATGAAAAGTACGCCAAGGACATCAAGGCGCTGCAGGAGGAACTGCGCAAGGGCCTGCCGAAGTCGGCCCGCACCGACTACTTCGTCGGCAACCAGGGCGGCGATGGCGGTGGTGGCAGCAACCAGGGCGTGCAGGTGCAGCTGGTGGGCGACTCCAGCTCGATGCTGCAGGAGATCGGCCAGGAAGTGGTGCCGTTGCTGGCGCAGCGTGCCGAACTGCGTGACGTGCGCATTGACAACGGCGAGAAGGGCGGTGAGCTGAAGGTGCGTGTCGACCGCGAGCGTGCTGCGGCATTCGGCTTCAATGCCGAGCAGGTGGCCAGCTTCGTCGGGCTGGCCCTGCGCGGCGCGCCGATGCGCGAGTTCCGGCGTGGCGACAATGAAGTGCCGGTGTGGGTGCGCTTTGCCGGCGCCGAGCAGAGCAGCCCGGAAGACCTGGCTGGTTTCAGCGTGCGTACCGGCGATGGCCGTAGCGTCCCGTTGCTGAGCCTGGTCACCGTGGACGTGGGATCGTCTGCGACCCAGATCGGCCGCACCAACCGCCAGACCACGTTGACCATCAAGGCCAATCTGGCCGGGAAGATAACTGCACCGGACGGGCGCAAGGCGATTGAAGCCGTGCTCAAGCCGATGAACTTCCCGGCCGGCTATGGCTTCACCTTCGACGGCGGCGACTATGGCAACGATGATGAGGCCATGCAGCAGATGGTGTTCAACCTGCTGATCGCGCTGGTGATGATCTACGTGGTGATGGCGGCGGTGTTCGAGTCGCTGCTGTTCCCGGCGGCGATCATGAGCGGCGTGCTGTTCTCGATCTTCGGCGTGTTCTGGCTGTTCTGGATCACCGGCACCTCGTTCGGGATCATGTCCTTCATTGGCATCCTGGTGCTGATGGGCGTGGTGGTGAACAACGGCATCGTGATGATCGAGCACATCAACAACCTGCGGCGCAGTGGCATGGGCCGCACCCAGGCGCTGGTGGAAGGCTCACGCGAACGCCTGCGCCCGATCATGATGACCATGGGCACGGCGATCCTGGCGATGGTGCCGATCTCGCTGACCGATACGCAGATGTTCGGCAATGGGCCGGAGTATTCGCCGATGGCGCGCGCGATTGCCGGCGGCCTGGCGTTCTCGACCGTGGTCAGCCTGCTGTTCCTGCCGACGATCTATGCGGTGCTCGACGACCTGCGCAATGCCGTGACGCGGTTGATCCGCCGTGCGCGCGGCCTGGAGATGGGAGAGCCGGGCGCTGCCCGGTTGTAGTGGTCGAGCCTGCTCGACCGTAAGCGGCGCCAACGTGTTGTGGTGTGGGGGAGGCCGGTCGTAGTGGGGCGGCCTCCCCCTTTTTTTTTCAGGCGCGGCGCAGGAACCAGGTGCGGCGGGTGTACTCGTGGCCGAAGTCGACCTGGCCAAAGCGGGCGATCTCGCGCTCGCCCCGACGGTAATAGCGCCAGGATGCTTTGGCGGACGGCGGGGTCTGCCCATAGAAAACATCCATGTGGCCCACGGGCATCGACTTCGGGGTCACGTGCATGACCACGCTGCGACGGGTTCCGGCAGAGGGGTGCGGGGCACCGCCGTGGAACAGTTGTGGATGCCACACGATCACATCACCCGGCTCCACATGCACCGGTTGCGCCTGCAGTCCAGCTTCTTCGCACTGGCGCGCCACTGCGTTCTGGTAAGCGGCCCAGCCTTCGCCGGACATCGGGCTTACCGGCCCGTCCCCGAATACCTCACGGCGCATTGCCTGAAGGTCGATGGGAGGAAGCAGGTGGCTGCCGGGCACCACCCGTAGCGGACCGTTGCTGTCGTCGACGGCATCCAGCGCCGTCCATACGCCCATGTAGCGTTCACCCGGCGAGGTGCAGAACACGGGCGTGTCGCGATGCAGGGGCTGCTCGGATCCACGCTCGTAGTACAAGCTGGTATAGAGCGTTGTCGATTCACCCAGGAACCGATCACAGACGTCGATGGCCGCGTTGTCAGTAAGCAGGCGGGTGATCGCGTCGACCACCAGATGCAGGTTGACAACCCGGTACAGGCGCTGGTGTTCGTCGAGGTTGCGTGCAACGGCCTTGGGGTTCCGCTGCTTGAAGCGCCCGATGCGCTGGTTGATGTCCTCCACCAGGCCTGGCGCGATGGCCTGGCGGACCACCACGAAGCCATCCCGCATTAGTGCGTCGAATGCATCCATTTCCCAGTTCCGTCTGAAAAGAATCAGTGTAGCGGCTGCAAGGTGGCGACTCAGCCCGCCACCTTGCCCCATACCTTGAAGGTGGTCAGCCACAGGCCGAGCATGCTGCCGAGATTGGTCAGCATGAAGGTCAGCACCACGCGGGTAACGCGATTGCGGTACCAGCCCTTCAGGCTCTGCGCATCGTCACGCAGCTTCAGGAAGTCTTCGTAGGCGGGCTTGCGCAGGCGCGCTTCCACCAGCGCCGAGAACGCACCGGTCGGGATGCTCAGGCGGAATGGCTTGAACGGGGCCACCGCGATTGCGGTGAGGATGCTCAGCGGGTGGCCGCCGGCCAGCAGGCAGCCCAGGCCCGCCAGGCCACCGGTATACATCGCCCAGGTCGCCAGCAGCTCGGTGCCCACGCCCAGGCCGCCGCGGTAGAAGCCCACGCCGATGCCGGTCGCCACGATCGCCAGGATGCCGAGCGTGAACCACGGAATGTTGCGCTTCTTCGGCACAGCCTCCAGCTCTGCGCGCAGCGGCGCCGGCGCCTCGGTGTCGGTTTCCAGGTAGCGCGCCAGCCCGGCCAGGTGACCGGCACCGACCACTGCCAGCACTTCGCGCTGGTGCGGGTCGTGCGCTTCGCGCAGGCGCGTGGCCATGTAACGGTCGCGCTCACCGATGATGGTCTCGTACAGCGCCGGGCTCTCGCTGGCGAACTCACCGAAGCTCGATTCCAGCATGTCGCCCTGCTTGAGCTTCTCGATCTCGTTCTCGCCCACTTCCTCGGACGAGAACAGGCCGGCGCCAAGCCCGGCGACCAGTTTCAGCTTGCCGAAGAAACCCAGCCGCTGCGACGCACGGCGGAAGGTCAGGCCAACCTCGCGGTCGATCAGGTGCACGGGCAGGTCGCGTTCGCGCGCCAGCTCCACCGCACGCTTCAGCTCGGCACCGGGCTCGATGTCGAGCTGTTCGGCCAGGCGGCGCTGGTAGGCGGACAGGGCCAGGTTGGCGGCGAACAGGGCGACGCGGCCCTTGCGGATCACCTCGACCAGGTCGAGCTTGGCCAGCGTGTCCGGGTCGCTCAGCGCCTGCAGGCGCTGCGGGTCCAGCTCGACGGCCACCGCATCGAAGCGGCCGCTGTCGATGGCCTTTTCCACGGCCTCGACGCTGGCGCGTGAGACGTGGGCGGTGCCCAGCAGGGTGTAACGCACGCCGTCGCGTTCAACGACGCGCACCGGCTGACCGGCGAACAGGTCGTCACCGGTATCGGGAAGGGTTTCGGTCATGGATTCATTCATTGGAAGGTGCGGTGTCGGCGCCGTCGCCGAGCGCGCGCTGCATCTGCACGGTATCCAGCCAGCGGCCATGCTTGCGGCCGAGGCCACGGAACACGCCGACCAGCTCGAAGCCGAAGCGTTCGTGCAGCTTGATCGACGCGGTGTTGGTCGGTTCGCCGATCACCGCCACCATCTGCCGGTAGCCGCGTGCCACGCAGGCATCGATCAGGGCCTGCAGGAGGCCGGTGCCGACGCCTTTGCCTTGGAACGCGGCATCGACGTAGACCGAGTTCTCCACGGTCCACTGGTAAGCGACGCGGGTGCGGTAGGTGTTGGCGTAGGCATAGCCCGCCACCTGGCCGTCGATCTCGGCGACCAGGTAGGGGAAGCCACGGTCGATGATGTCACGCATGCGGCGCAGCATCTCCGACGTGTCGGGGATGTCGTACTCGTAGGTGTTGACGAAGTCGGTCACTTCCACCGCGTAGATCGCGGTGATCGCATCGATGTCGGCAGGGCCGGCATCACGGATGAGGACGGCCATGCGCGGGCTCCGGCTCAGTCGATGTAGCGCTTGAGCAGGTCGCCGTAGGCATCGATGCGGCGATCACGCAGGAACGGCCAGATGCGGCGCACATGCTCGCTGCGCTGCAGGTCGACGTCGCACAGCAGCACGGTGGCCTCGGTGCCGGCTTCGGCCAGGAACTCGCCCTGCGGGCCGAGCACGTGGCTGTTGCCCCAGAACTGGATGCCCGACGCGCCCAGCGGCGAGGCCTCGTGGCCGACGCGGTTGCAGCTCAGCACCGGCAGGCCGTTGGCCACGGCATGGCCGCGGTGGCTCAGTACCCAGGCATCGCGCTGGCGGGTCTTCTCGTCCTGCACGTCGTCCGGGTCCCAGCCGATCGCGGTCGGGTACAGCAGCAGCTCGGCGCCGGCCAGCGCCATCAGGCGCGCCGCTTCCGGGTACCACTGGTCCCAGCACACCAGCACGCCCAGGCGGCCCACCGAGGTATCGATCGGCGTGAAGCCGATGTCGCCCGGGGTGAAGTAGAACTTCTCGTAGAAGCCCGGGTCATCCGGGATATGCATCTTGCGGTACTTGCCGAGCAGCGTGCCGTCCTTCTCGAACACCACGGCGGTGTTGTGGTACAGGCCGGCAGCGCGGCGCTCGAACAGCGAGCCGACCAGCACCACGCCATGCTTCTTCGCCAGCGCGCCAAGACGCTCGGTGCTCGGGCCCGGAATCGGCTCGGCCAGGTCGAACTCGTCCACCGATTCGTGCTGGCAGAAGTACGGACCGTTATGCAGTTCCTGCAGCAGTACCAGCTTGGCACCCTGTGCAGCCGCCTCGGCCACGCGTGCTTCGATCACCGCCAGGTTGGCGGCGGCATCACCGTGGTTGCGCTCCTGGATCAGGGCGACGGTAAGGGGGCTGCGCGAGTTCATGCGGGGCGTTCCTGCGGGGGAAAACCTGCATGTTAGCGCGGATGGGCGGCGACGGCGTGTCGTGTGCTGAATGGCCGGTGTTGTAGAGCCGAACCCATGCTCGGCTGCGTTCTGCTCCGGACGTGCGAACGGCCAGCCGAGCGTGGGCTCGGCTCTACAGGAGCCGCCGGGCAGGGCCCGGCGTCATCCATTACGCCTTCAACAACCCTGCCGGCAGCTGCATGGTGATGCAGTGCAGGCTGCCGTTCTGCCAGATCAGCGAGCGGCAGGGCACCTGCACGATCTCGCGACCCGGGTGCGCCTGTGCCAGCACGTCGCGGGCCAGGTCATCGGCCGGATCGCCATAGGCCGGCATCAGCACCGCGCCGTTGACGATCAGGTAATTGGCGTACGAGGCGGCCAGGCGGCGGCCTTCGTCGATCACCGGCTGTGCCCATGGCAGCGGGAACAGGCGGTACGGCTGGCCATCCCGGGTGCGCAGCGCGGCCAGCTCATTGCCCATCGCCTGCAGTTCGGCGTAGTGCGAGTCGCTCTCGTCGTCGCAGGCCTGGTAGACGATGCTGTCAGCCGAGGCGAAGCGGGCGAGGGTATCGATATGGGCGTCGGTGTCGTCGCCTTCCAGGTAGCCGTGGTCCAGCCACAGCACGCGGTCCTGCTGCAGCCAGTCGGCCAGGTCGGCGCTCAGGCTGGCGCGGTCGCGATCCGGATGGCGCTCGTGCAGGCACTTCCAGGTGGTCAGCAGGGTGCCTTCGCCGTCGGTCTCGATGCCGCCGCCTTCCAGCGCGAACGGAATGCTGCGCACCGGCGCATCGTTGAACACGCCGGCCTGGTCGAGCACGCCCACCAGCTGGTCATCCAGGGTGGCGTCGAACTTGCCGCCCCACCCGGTGAAGCGGAAATCCAGCAGCTGGAAGCCGCCGTCGGCACGGCGCAGGGTGATCGGGCCGGAGTCGCGCAGCCAGGTATCGTCGTAGGCCGCCGTGGTGAAGTGGACCTTGTCCATGTCGATGCGGTTGGAGCGCAGCCGCATCTCGGCATAGGTCTCCACATCATCGTCGGCCACGCAGATCAGCACCGGCTGGAAGCGGGTGATGGCCGCGACCAGGGCGATGTAGGTCTCTTCCACCTGGCCCAGGCGGTCAGCCCAGTCGGTGTCGGCGGTGGGCCAGGCAATCAGGACGCCGCTCTGGGCTTCCCACTCGGCAGGAAAACGAAGGGTCTGGTTCATGGTCTCGCTACACAGGCCCGCCCACGGCGGGTGATGGGATCAACGGATCGGCGGTTTCGGGCCGATTTCGTTCGGGTCCGCCTGGTTGGCCACCACGTTGATCACCTTCTGCTTCTCGAAGTAGACGGTGAACTGCGGGTACACCCAGCGGTTGATGGTCGGCCACTGCCGCTTCTGCCCGCCCCGTGGCTGCAGCTGCTCGTTGGGCGCGCCGAACTGCGCCTGCACCTGCTGCATGCTCTGGCCGCGCACGGGCAGGGCACCGGCCGGCTTCTCGCGGGCGCGGTCGACAAGCAGGGTATCGGCGAGTGCCGGCGTGGCGGCGGCCAGGGTGGCCATCACGGCCAGGGCGGACAGGTAACGCTTCATCTCGATCTACTCCCCAGTGGTCAAGAAAGGCGATTACAGCAAAAACGGCGGGAAAAAGCCGCATAAACAAAAAACCGCCCGAAGGCGGTTTCTTGCATCGGGTCGGCCCCGCGTAGGGCCAGCCGCAGCCGGGAGGCTGTGAGGCTTAGCGCTGACGCGCCTTGAAACGCGGGTTCGACTTGCAGATGACGAAGATCTTGCCACGACGACGCACGACCTTGCAGTCACGGTGACGGGCCTTCGCCGACTTCAGGGAGGACAGGACTTTCATGGCATACCTCGGCGTAAACAGTAGTTGTTCGGGTGGAGCGTGGCCGCGATATGCGAAAGACAATCGGCAGTTGACGCTCGTTCAAGCCCGCCATTCTACCGGGCTTTTCCTCGTGGTTTCAAGTGGTTGCACAAAAGATCCCGCTGGGGGCGTCTGGCAGGGGCTAGAATGGCCTCTTCACACGCTCTGGGACCCCCATGAATCCACTCGCTCCCGTCCTGACCATCGACGGCCCATCCGGGGCCGGCAAGGGTACCATCAGCCGCATCATCGCGCGCAGGATGGGCTGGCATTACCTGGATTCGGGCGCGCTGTACCGGGCGGTGGGCGTGGCCGCAAGCTGGGCCGACATCGACACCTCCGACGCCTCGGCGCTGGTCCGTTGTACGTTCGACACCCACGTTCAGTTTGTCGAGCAGGGCGATGCCATGCGGGTCATGGTCAATGGCACCGATGCCACCGACGAGCTGCGCCTGGAGACCACCGGTGCGCTGGCCTCGGCCATTGCCGCCATTCCCGAGGTCCGGGCCGCCCTGAAGGAGCGCCAGCGCGCATTCAGGGAGCTGCCAGGCCTGGTCGCCGACGGTCGCGACATGGGTACGGTGATCTTCCCGGACGCCTCCTACAAGGTCTTCCTGACCGCCAGTGCCGAGGAGCGCGCCGAGCGCCGGCATAAGCAGTTGAAAGACAAGGGGGTTTCTGTTAACTTTGATGACCTCCTGCGCGAGATCATGGCCCGCGACGCCCGTGATGCTCAGCGTACCGTGGCGCCCCTGAAGCCGGCAGACGATGCTGTCCTCATCGACACCACAGGCATCGGCATCGATGATGTCGTTGCCCGAGTGATGGATCTGCTTCCGGTTCCGGCTGCCTGATCCGTTCGCGCGGGAGCACTGCCAGCAGCATCGGCGGTGGTCGCGCATAGCAGTGCTGTACCAGCTCCGTCGCGCAATGATGCGTGGCGGTTTTCCTACTACACACGACCTGCGTTTCCGGGGTCGACCAACAGGCGGGCGGTCGCCATTCCCCTGAAGGGGACGCCACCGACCCATGTGTCCAACAGAGTAAATCTAATGACCGAATCATTTGCCGAACTGTTTGAAGCCAGCCAGGCCAACCTGGCCAAGCTGAAGCCGGGCGCCATCGTCAGCGGTACCGTTGTTGAAGTCCGCGGCGACGTCGTGGTGATCAACGCTGGCCTGAAGTCCGAAGGCATCGTGCCGATCGAACAGTTCCGTAACGACGCTGGCGAAATCGACGTCGCCGAAGGCGACATCGTCAAGGTCGCCCTCGACTCGATCGAGAACGGCTTCGGCGAAACCGTCCTGTCGCGCGAGAAGGCCAAGCGCGCGATGGTGTGGGACGAGCTGGAAGAAGCGTTGGAAAAGAACGAAACCATCACCGGCCGCATCAGCGGCAAGGTCAAGGGTGGTTTCACCGTGGACATCAAGGATGTCCGCGCCTTCCTGCCGGGTTCCCTGGTCGATGTGCGCCCGGTGCGCGATCCGGCCTACCTGGAAGGCAAGGAGCTCGAGTTCAAGCTCATCAAGCTGGACCGCAAGCGTAACAACGTCGTGGTCTCGCGCCGCGCTGTCGTCGAAAGCGAGCACTCGGAAGAGCGCGAGCAGCTGATGGACAAGCTGCAGGAAGGCGCGATCCTGAAGGGTGTCGTCAAGAACCTGACCGACTACGGCGCATTCGTGGACCTGGGCGGTATCGACGGCCTGCTGCACATCACCGACATGGCGTGGAAGCGCGTGCGTCACCCGTCGGAAGTCGTGAACGTCGGCGACGAGCTGGACGTCCGCGTGCTGAAGTTCGACCGCGAGCGCAACCGCGTTTCGCTGGGCCTGAAGCAGCTGGGCGAGGATCCGTGGGACAACATCGGCCGTCGTTACCCGGCCAACAGCCGCGTCTTCGGCAAGGTCTCCAACGTCACCGATTACGGTGCGTTCGTTGAGATCGAGCCGGGCGTCGAAGGCCTGGTGCACGTCTCCGAGATGGATTGGACCAACAAGAACGTCAACCCGTCCAAGGTTGTCCAGGTTGGTGATGAAGTCGAAGTGATGGTGCTGGACGTCGATGAAGAGCGTCGCCGTATCTCGCTGGGCATGAAGCAGGTTGCCGCCAATCCGTGGGAAACCTTCGCTGCCACCCACAAGAAGGGTGACAAGGTGTCGGGCCAGATCAAGTCGATCACCGACTTCGGCATCTTCATCGGCCTGGACGGCGGCATCGACGGCCTGGTCCACCTGTCCGACATCAGCTGGAACACCACCGGCGAAGACGTCGTTCGCAACTTCAAGAAGGGCGATACCCTGGACGCCGTCGTCCTGGCTGTCGATCCGGAGCGCGAGCGCATCTCCCTGGGCGTGAAGCAGCTGGAGCAGGATCCGTTCGGCCAGTACATGGCTGCCAATCCGAAGGGCTCCAAGGTCGAAGGCGTGGTGAAGGAAGTCGACGCCAAGGGCGCGATCATCGAGCTGGCTGACGGCATCGAAGGTTACGTCTCGGCACGCGACATCGCCAACGAGCGCGTTGACGACGCCACCCAGCACCTGAAGGTCGGCGACAAGGTCGAAGCCAAGTTCGTGGGCATGGACCGCAAGGGCCGTACCCTGCAGCTGTCGATCAAGGCCAAGGACGACGCGGAAATGCGCGAAGTGCTGGAGGAATACCAGTCCTCTTCGGCTTCCAGCGGCACCACCCAGCTGGGCGCGCTGCTGCGTGCACAGCTGAACGGCAACAAGTCCGAGTAATCGGCCTTACGCTGTTCGTTGTTTCCTGGACGGCCCGGGCTTCTGCCCGGGCCGTTTCAGACTGAGATGCCCCTGATGTGAGCCGGTAATGACCAAATCCGAACTGATCGAAATCCTTGCGCGCCGCCAGGCGCACCTGAAGGCCGATGATGTCGATCTGGCGGTGAAGTCGTTGCTGGAAATGATGGGCGGATCGCTGTCCGCCGGGGATCGCATCGAAATCCGTGGTTTTGGCAGCTTCTCGCTGCACTATCGTCCGCCGCGCCTGGGTCGCAACCCGAAGACCGGCGAATCGGTTGCCCTGCCGGGCAAGCATGTCCCCCATTTCAAGCCGGGCAAGGAACTGCGCGAGCGGGTCAGCAGTGTGCTGCCGCTGGACGCCGATCCGGCCTGAGCCTTCCGTCGCGCCACCGCGTGCGAATCCAGCCGCGAGTCGGATAAGCTACGGACTCCTGCCACTGGAGCTGTCGCATGAAGGTTTTTCGTCTGCTGGTCCTGCTGGCGGTGCTGATCCTTGGATTGATCATCGGTGCGGTCAACATGACCGCGATGTCGATCAACCTGCTGTTTACCCAGCTGCACACCTCGGTGGGCGTGGCCCTGATCGCCGCGCTGCTGGTCGGTGTCGTGGTCGGTGCCGGGCTGGTGCTGGTGAGCGTGGTCATTCCGCTCTACGGCCAGCTGCGCCGTGCCAACAAGTCCGCTGTCGCTTCGCCGGCACCGGTTGCTTCCCCCCAATCTTTTGATGGACGTTGATCGAAGATGGATTTCGTCACCGAGTGGTTCTGGTTCTTCCTGTTCGTTCCGCTGGCCGCACTGGCCGGGTGGGTGATCGGACGGCGTGGTGGTCAACGCCACGGTGACAGCCAGGTCAGCCGCCTGTCGAGCACCTATTTCCGTGGCCTGAACTACCTGCTCAACGAGCAGCCGGACAAGGCCATCGAGCTGTTCCTGCACATCGCCGAGCTGGACAAGGAAACCTTCGAGACCCAGGTCGCGCTGGGTCATCTGTTCCGCCGCCGTGGCGAAGTGGACCGCGCCATCCGCTTGCACCAGGGTCTGGTCAATCGCCATGACCTGAGTGACGCGCAGCGCGTGCAGGCCCTGCTGGCCCTGGGCGAGGACTACATGAAATCCGGCCTGCTGGACCGTGCCGAGACCGTGTTCACCGAGCTGGCGCAGCTGGATCAGCGCGCCCCGCAGGCGCTCAAGCACCTGATCGGCATCTACCAGGCCGAGCGCGACTGGGAAAAGGCGATCGACAACGCCACCCGTTTCGAGGACGTCACCGGCGAGCCGATGGGCAAGCTGATCGGGCAGTTCGAATGCGAACTGGCCGAGCGGTTCCGTGGCGCCGGCAAGCTGGAAGAGGCGAGGGCAGCGATCGCCCGCGCCTACCAGGCCGATGCGATGTCGGTGCGCGCCGGCATCATCGAGGGCCGGCTGGAAACCGACGCGGGCAACCCGGAGGCCGCCGTGCGCGCCTTCGAGCGCGCCGCGCGCAACGACCCCGAATACCTGCCGGAACTGCTGCCGGCGCTGATGCAGAACTATCGCAAGGTCGGCGATCTGGCAGGCGCGCGCGCGTTCCTGTCGGAGATGACCGAGCATTACCGCGGCATCGCCCCGGTGCTGGCGCTGACCCGGCTGATGGAAGAGCAGGAGGGCGTGGCTCCGGCCCGTGCCTACCTCGGTCGCCAGCTCAAGGATCGCCCGTCGGTGCGTGGCGAGTCCGCGCTGATCGACCTGACCCTCGCCGAGGGCGCTGATTCCACCGCCACCCTGCATGACCTCAAGCACATCACCGACCAGCTGCTGGTGCGCAACCCGGCCTATCGCTGCACCCGCTGCGGCTTCGGTGCACGTACCCACCACTGGCAGTGCCCGAGCTGCAAGGAGTGGGGAACGGTCAAGCCGCTGCTGAACTACGCGGTGCTCTGATCCATGCCCTGGCTTGTGATGGGCGCGCTGCTGGGGCTCGCCCTGCTGAGTGCGTTGCTGACCTGGGCAGCGCGGGGCTATGCACTGCGCCAGCAGTTGATGGACCAGCCCGGCGAGCGCCGCAGCCATAGCGTCGCCACTCCGCGCGGTGGCGGCATCGCCATCGTCATCAGCCTGCTGGTGACTGCCGGCGTGGCCATGTGGGCCTGGCCGGAAAGCACGCCCAGTGTGCTGGTGGCCAGCCTTGGGCTGGTGCTGGTGGCCGGCATCGGCTGGTGGGACGATCACAAGCCCCTGCCGGCGATGCGTCGCCTGCTGGTGCATTTCATCGCCGCCGCGCTGCTGGCCGGCCTGGTCAAGGTGAATGGTGGCAGTTGGCTGTTGGCCGCGTTGGTGCTGGTGTTCACCGCCTCGCTGATCAACATCTGGAACTTCATGGACGGCATCAATGGCATTGCCGCCAGCCAGGCCGTCGTGGCGATGCTGGGACTGGCGCCGGTGCTGCCCTGGCCGTATTCGCTGGCTGCCGTGGCCCTGGGCCTGGCCTGCCTGGGATTTCTGCCGTTCAACTTCCCCCGCGCCAGGATCTTCATGGGCGATGTCGGCAGTGGCGCGCTGGGGTATGCGGTCGCAGCGGTACTGGCGCTCGCCAGCGTGCGTACCGATATCAACTGGATCCTGCTGCTGGTACCGGTTTCGCCGTTCCTCGTGGACGCGGGCTTCACACTGCTGGCGCGCATCATTTCGGGGCAACGCTGGATGGAACCCCATACCCAGCATGTCTACCAGCGCGCGGTGCAGGCAGGAGCCAGTCACCCCCAGGTGACAGGGATGTACTTTGCTTTGGGCCTGTTCAGTATTACAGTGTTCAATGTCTGCTCCAATCTGCAGCCGAGGTGGGAGGCTGTCGTGGCGATCGCGTGGTTCATCGCGTTGAGCGTCCTCTGGCTCCTCCTGCGCAATGGAATGCGCCACCGACAAGGAACTACCTGACTTATGGCTTCACCCTGGCGGGACAGAATCCTCGGCCTGATGCCGCGTTCAGCCATCGTCTGCCACGACCTCTTCATGGTCTGGGCATGCTGGCAGTTGCTCCATGCAGGGCGTTACTCGATCCTGCCCAACGCCCCGGCGCTACCCCTGTGGAACGTCGATACCACGCTGGTGCTGCTGCTGCAGGGCCTGGTGTTCTGGCGCGTGGGCCTGTATCGCGGGCTGTGGCGGTTCGCCAGCGTCAGTGACCTGCTGAACATCTTCAAGGCCAGCTTCATCGGCATGGTGGCCATCGTCCTGGTGCTGATGTGGAAGCGCTTCGACGGCGTACCGATGTCGGTGCTGGTGATCTATCCGTTCGCGCTGTCGGCACTGCTGGGCGCGCCGCGCCTGCTGTACCGGGCCTGGAAGGACTACCAGGCACTGCAGTCCGATTCCAGCGCCCGCCGCGTGCTGATCCTCGGCGCCGGCCAGGCTGCCGAAACCCTGGTGCGCGACCTGCGCCGTTCCGGCGACTTCGAGCCGGTCGGCCTGCTCGACGATGCACCGCACCTGCGTGGTGCCAAGCTGCAGGGCCTGCCGATCCTCGGCACCCTGGATGACGCGCCGACGGTGGTCCGGGAGACCGCCGCCAAGCTGCTGGTCATCGCCATGCCCTCGCTGGACGCGGCGGGCATGCAGCGCGTCGTTGCGATCTGCGAAAGCACCGGCGTGCCGTTCCGTACCGTGCCCAAGCTCAGTGACATCCTCCAGGGCCAGTCACTGCCGGGCCAGCTGAAGGAAGTGGCGATCGAGGACCTGCTGGGCCGCAAGCCGATCATGCCGGACTGGAACCTGATCCGTGGCTGGCTGGGTGGCCGCACCGTGATGGTCACCGGCGCCGGTGGTTCGATCGGCTCGGAGCTGTGCCGGCAGTGCGCACGGCATGGTGCTGGTCGCATCATCCTGCTGGAGATCAGTGAACTGCTGTTGCTGACCATCGAAGGCGAGCTGCGGCGCAGCTTCCCCGATGTCGAGATCGAGGCGGTACTGGGCGATTGTGGCGACCCGGCGGTGATCCGCCACGCGCTGTCGCTGCACCCGGTCGATACCGCTTTCCATGCGGCCGCCTACAAGCATGTACCGGTGCTGGAACGCCAGCTGCGCGAAGCGGTGCGCAACAACATCCTGGCGACCGAGAACGTCGCCCGCGCATGCCTGGAAGCGCGCGTGGAGCATTTCGTGTTCATCTCCACCGACAAGGCGGTCGACCCGGTCAATGCGCTGGGTGCGAGCAAGCGCTACGCCGAGATGATCTGCCAGAGCCTGGACCAGAAGTCCACGCATACCCGTTTCGTCACCGTGCGCTTCGGCAATGTGCTGGCGTCGGCCGGCAGCGTGGTGCCGCTGTTCCGCGAGCAGATCCTGCGCGGCGGCCCGGTCACGGTCACTGACCCGGAAGTCAGCCGCTACTTCATGACCATCCCCGAGGCCTGCCAGCTGATCCTGCAGGCGGCCGCATCGGCGTCGCATGGTGCGATCTACACCCTGGACATGGGCGAGCCGGTGCCGATCCGCGTGTTGGCCGAACAGATGATCCGCCTGACCGGCAAGCAGCCGTACAAGGACATCCAGATCATCTATACCGGCCTGCGTCCGGGCGAGAAGCTGCACGAGACGCTGTTCTATTCGGACGAAGACTATCGGTCGACGGCGCATCCGAAGATTCTCGAGGCCGGCGTACGTACGTTCTCGCGGGACCTGGTGCTGGGCAACGTGCCGCGCCTGCGTGAGGCGATTGCCGATTACGACACCGCCAGCATCCAGGAAATCCTGTTTGCGACGATGCCGGAGTTCTCGCCAATCGAACAGGATGCTTACATTTCATCCGCTAAAGTCGTGCCTTTTCCGGCACGTGAGGCCAACAGGCACCAATGAGCAAGCGAATTCGCAAAGCAGTTTTTCCGGTGGCAGGCTTGGGGACGCGTTTTTTGCCGGCAACCAAGACTGTGCCGAAGGAGATGCTGCCGATCATTGATCGGCCGCTGATCCAGTACGCCGTGGATGAAGCCATTGAAGCCGGCTGCGACACGCTGGTGTTCATCACCAACCGCTACAAGCACGCGGTCGCCGACTATTTCGACAAGGCCTACGAGCTGGAGCAGAAGCTCGAGCGCGCTGGCAAGCAGGAACAGCTGGAGCTGATCCGCCACGTGCTGCCCAACGGCGTGCGCGCGATCTTCGTGACCCAGGCAGAGGCCCTGGGCCTCGGGCACGCGGTGTTGTGTGCCAAGGCGGTGATCGGTGACGAGCCGTTTGCCGTGCTGCTGCCCGACGACCTGATCTGGAACCGGGGTGCCGGCGCGCTGAAGCAGATGGCCGACCTCAACGAGGCCAGTGGCGCCAGCGTGATCGCGGTCGAAGACGTGCCGCACGAGAAGACCGCCAGCTACGGCATCGTCGCCACCGAGGCATTCGATGGCCGCAAGGGCCGTATTTCGCAGATCGTCGAGAAGCCGAAGCCGGAGGACGCGCCGAGCGACCTGGCCGTGGTGGGCCGCTACGTGTTGAGCCCGAAGATCTTCGACCTGCTGGAACAGACCGGCAGCGGTGCCGGTGGCGAGATCCAGCTGACCGATGCGATCGCGCAGCTGCTGAAGACCGAAGAAGTGGATGCCTATCGTTTCGAAGGCACCCGGTTCGACTGCGGCACGCATCTGGGTCTGGTGGAGGCGACGATCCGCTTTGCGCTGGACAACCCGAAGCTGGCAGGGCCGGCGCGGGAGAAGCTGGCGGCGATGTTGGCGGAGTAAGGGTTTTTCGAGCGTTCCGTTCGCGGCGCTTTGATTGATACGTGATGGGCGGGACGGGTGGGCCTTTGCAGGACACGCCGTAAACCCGTCCATGGGGGCTCGATGGCGCCATCCATGGCGCCAACGGTCCTGCAAAGGCCCACCCGTCCCGCCTGTCGGGTTTCCCGCTGGCGCGGACGGGAAGGGCGGAATCAAGGGCAAGGGCAAAAGCAAAAAAGGCAGCCTATGGCTGCCTTTTTGCGTTGGGGTCAGATCCCTTTGCGCAGCAAAGGGATCTGACCCCGGCTCTTGCCTTGTCTTTGCTCACCCTTCCGCCGCGGGGAGGCTGGAAGGGCCGGGTTGGCAGGGCTGCCTGGGACCGTTGGCGCCATGGATGGCGCCATCGAGCCCCCATGGATGGGTTCACGGCGTGTCCCGGGCAGCCCTGCCAACCCGGCCCACGCCACGAAGCCCAACGAGGCAACGCCTTGAACCTTACAGCGCCTCGAAAATACCCGCTGCGCCCATGCCGGTGCCGATGCACATCGTCACCATGCCGTACTTCTGCTGGCGACGACGCAGGCCGTGCAGCAGGGTGGCGGTACGGATCGCGCCGGTCGCGCCCAGCGGATGGCCCAGGGCGATGGCGCCACCCAGCGGGTTGACCTTGCTCGGGTCCAGGCCGCAATCGCGGATCACCGCCAGCGACTGCGCAGCGAACGCTTCGTTCAGTTCAATCCAGTCCAGCTGGTCCTGGGTCAGGCCGGCCTGCTTCAGGGCCTTCGGGATCGCGGCGATCGGGCCGATGCCCATCACTTCCGGGCGCACGCCGGCCACCGAGAAGCTGACGAAGCGGGCCAGCGGGGTCAGGCCGTAGTCCTTGATCGCCTGCTCCGAGGCCAGCAGCACGGCGCCAGCGCCATCGCTCATCTGCGACGAATTGCCGGCGGTGACGGTGCCGCCGAACTGGCCGTTGCGGAACACCGGGCGCAGCTTGGCCAGGCCTTCAGCGGACGAGTCCGGGCGCGGGCCTTCGTCGGTGTCGGCGATCCTGTTGCGGGTGATGATGCGCTGGCCATCGGCCAGGTCCGGCAGGTGCGAGACGATTTCGTACGGGCTGATCTCGTCCTTGAACTCGCCGTTCTGGATCGCGGCCATGGCCTTCTGGTGCGAGGCCAGGGCGAAGGCATCCTGGTCTTCGCGCGAGACCTTCCACTCTTCAGCGACCTTCTCCGCGGTGATGCCCATGCCGTAGGCGATGGCCACGTGGTCGTTATCGAACACGCTCGGCGCCATGGCGATCTTGTTGCCCATCATCGGCACCATCGACATCGATTCGGTGCCACCGGCCAGCATCAGGTCGGCGTTGCCCAGGCGGATCGCGTCGGCGGCCTGCGCCACGGCCTGCAGGCCGGAAGAGCAGAAGCGGTTCACGGTCTGTGCGGCGATGGTGTTCGGCAGGCCGGCCAGCAGCACGCCAATGCGCGCCACGTTCATGCCCTGCTCGGCTTCCGGCATGGCGCAGCCGATGATCGCGTCATCGATGCGGTTGACGTCCACGCCCGGAGCCTGGGCCACGACGCTGCGCAGCACGTGCGCAAGCATGTCGTCGGGGCGGGTGTTGCGGAACATGCCCTTGGGCGCCTTGCCAACCGGAGTGCGGGTGGCGGCGACGATGTAGGCGTCCTGGATTTGCTTGGTCATTGCAGTGATCTCTCGAATAGGTTTTGTAGAGCCGAGCCATGCTCGGCTGCCACAGCAGGAAGCGCCGGCCTGCGCCGGCACCCACCATCAATCAGTTCCGCAGCGGCTTGCCGGTCTTCAGCATGTGCGCGATGCGGGCCTGGGTCTTTTCCTGCTGGGCCAGTTCGACGAAGTGCTTGCGCTCCAGGGTCAGCAGCCACTCTTCGTCCACCAGGGTGCCGCGGTCGACCTTGCCACCGCACAGCACGGTGGCGATGCGCTCGGCGATCTCGTAGTCGTACGGGCTGATGAAGCGGCCTTCCAGCATGTTGACCAGCATCATCTTGAAGGTGGCGATGCCCACGTCGCCGGCGACCTGGATGCGGCGTGCCGGCAGCGGCGGACGGTAGCCCGCTTCGGCCAGGGCGCGTGCTTCGGCCTTGGCGATGTGCAGGGCCTCGTAGCTGTTGAACACGACCTTGTCGGTGCTGCGCAGCAGGCCCAGCTCCTTGGCGTTGACCGCGGAGTTGGACACCTTGGCCATCGCCACGGTCTCGAAGGTCTTCTTCAGTTCGGCGAACACGTCGCCGCCCGGGCCTGCGGCCTGCGAGGCGCGCACCGCCAGTTCCTTCAGGCCACCACCGGCCGGCAGCAGGCCGACGCCGGCCTCGACCAGGCCGATGTAGCTTTCCAGGAAGGCCACGGTCTTGGCGCTGTGCATCTGGAATTCGCAGCCACCCCCCAGGGCCAGGCCGCGCACCGCCGCCACCACCGGCACCAGCGAGTACTTGATGCGCTGGCTGGTGCGCTGGAAGTTGGCCACCATGTCTTCGAACTGGTCGACCTTGCCGGCCTGCAGCAGGCCCAGCGCGCCGGCCAGATCGGCACCCGCGGAGAAGGGTTCCTTCTGCTGCCAGATCACCAGGCCCTGGAAGTCCTTTTCGGCGCGGCTGACGCATTCCTGCAGGCCGTCCAGCACCTGGTCGGACACGGTGTTCATCTTGGTCTTGAAGCTGACCACGGCGATGCCATCACCGTCGTGCCACATGCGCAGGCCGTCGTTCTCGAACACGGTCTCGCCCGGCGCGAAGGTCTCGCCCAGCAGCGGGTCCGGGAAACGCTGGCGCTGGTACACCGGCAGCGACGAGCGCGGCAGCTTGGCGTTGCGCGACGGGCTGTAGCTGCCTTCGGCGGCATGCACGCCGTCGCGGCCATCGAACACCCAGTCCGGCAGCGGGGCGTTGCTCATGCTCTTGCCGGCGACGATGTCATCGGCGATCCACTGCGCGACCTGCTTCCAGCCGGCGGCCTGCCAGGTTTCGAACGGGCCCAGCGACCAGCCGTAGCCCCAGCGGATGGCCAGGTCGACGTCGCGCGCGGTCTCGGCGATGTCGGCCAGGTGGTAGGCGCTGTAGTGGAACAGATCGCGGAACGTCGCCCACAGGAACTGCGCCTGCGGGTGCTGGCTCTCGCGCAGCTTGGCGAACTTCTCGGCCGGGTTCCTGATCTTCAGGATCTCGACCACTTCCGGAGCGGCGGTGCGGTCAGCCGGGCGATAGTCCTGCTTCTCCAGGTCCAGCACCACGATGTCCTTGCCGACCTTGCGGAAGATGCCGGCGCCGGTCTTCTGGCCCAGCGCGCCCTTGGCGATCAGCGCGTCCAGCCACTTCGGCGACTTGAAGAACGCATGCCACGGATCGCTCGGCAGGGTGTCGCCCATGGTCTTGATGACGTGGGCCATGGTGTCCAGGCCGACCACGTCGGAGGTGCGGTAGGTGGCCGACTTCGGGCGGCCGACCAGCGGGCCGGTCAGGCCGTCCACTTCATCGAAGCCCAGGCCGAACTGCTGGGTGTGGTGGATGGTGGACAGGATCGAGAACACGCCGATGCGGTTGCCGATGAAGTTCGGGGTGTCCTTGGCGTACACCACGCCCTTGCCCAGGGTGGTGACCAGGAACTCTTCCAGGCCTTCCAGCACGGCAGCGTCGGTGGTGGTGGCCGGGATCAGCTCGGCCAGGTGCATGTAGCGCGGCGGGTTGAAGAAGTGCACGCCGCAGAAGCGGTGGCGCAGCTGCTCGGGCAGCACGTCGGCCAGCTTGTTGATGCCCAGGCCCGAGGTGTTCGATGCCAGCACCGCGTGGTCGGCCACGAACGGCGCGATCTTCTTGTACAGGTCCTGCTTCCAGTCCATGCGCTCGGCGATGGCCTCGATGATCAGGTCGCAGTCCTTCAGCTGCTCCAGGCCGGACTCGTAGTTGGCCGGGGTGATGGCTTCGGCCAGCGACTTGCTGGCCAGCGGCGCCGGGCTCAGCTTGCCCAGGTTGGCGATCGCCTTCAGCACGATGCCATCGGCCGGGCCTTCCTTGGCGGGCAGGTCGAACAGCACGGTGTCGACGCCAGCGTTGGTGAGGTGGGCGGCGATCTGGGCACCCATGACGCCGGCACCCAGCACGGCGGCGCGGCGGACTAGCAGGGAATTGGACATGGTGTAGGGCCTTTGTTGGTCAGCAGTTACTGGGTGGAATCAAAGGGAAGCGGGCAGGGCGCTGGCGCGTGCGGCGGCGCGGAACCCGGCTTCGGCGAAATGGATCAGTTCGTGGGCGGCATGGGCACGATGCGCCGCTTCGGTGACACCGGCGGGACGCTTGATCAGCCCGAAGTCGGCCATGGCATAGGTGAGCGAGCCGGCAAGGAAGTCCAGGCGCCAGTACAGCTCTTCCTTGCTCAGGTCGGGCACGCACTCGCCGATGGCCTTGCCGAACGCACGCAGCACATGGCCGTAGTGATCGGACAGGAACTTGCGCAGGTTGTCGTTCTTCTCGGCGTAGGCGCGGGCGATCACGCGCACGAAGGCGCCGCCGTTCTGGCGGTCCTGGGCCAGTGCCAGGGCCGGCTCGACGAAGGCGGCCAGTACCGGGCGCAGCTGCCCGGGGTGTTCGCTGCGGGCGCGTTCGAGCTGCGACAGGCGCGCACCGGTCATCTCGTCCATGCGGCGGCGGAACACTTCGTTGACCAGGTTTTCCTTGGAGCCGAAGTGGTAGTTGACCGCGGCGATGTTGACGTCGGCCTGGCTGGTCACCTGGCGCAGCGAGGTACCGGCGAAGCCGTGCTGAGCGAACAGCTCCTCGGCCGCGCCGAGGATCCGGTCCTTGGTCGAGAAGTGGGCGGGTTTGGCCATCGGCGGGCGGACCTTAATCAAACGATTGTTTGATACTAGGACCAGACGGTAGCGTATGGCATTTTGCAGTGCAGCAAAAACGCCCGGACCGGTCAGAATCCGCTCAGGTGGGTGAATGGGCTCTCCCCTGTAGAGCCGAGCCCGTGCTCGGCTGCTTCCGGCCGGACAGGAGCAGCCGAGCATGGGCTCGGCTCTACGGGTGAAGCGGGGGGCAGAGCCCCCCACGGGCGGCGACCCTGGGCCCTCTACCGCGCGCGATCTTTATCTTTTACAATTCGCCTACGTTTATCAGGCTAAGCCCGCGTCCCGACGCGGGTTTTTTTCATGTTACCCTTCGGGCCATCAGCGGCCCGATTCCATTGGAGACATCCCATGGCGCTGGAGCGCACCCTTTCGATCATCAAGCCGGACGCCGTTGCCAAGAACGTCATCGGCGAAATCTACGCCCGCTTCGAGAAGGCCGGCCTGAAGGTCGTGGCCGCCAAGTACAAGCAGCTGTCGCGCCGTGAAGCCGAAGGCTTCTACGCCGTGCACCGCGAGCGTCCGTTCTTCAACGCGCTGGTCGAGTTCATGATCTCCGGCCCGGTGATGATCCAGGCCCTGGAAGGCGAGAACGCCGTCCTGGCCCACCGCGACCTGCTGGGCGCCACCAACCCGAAGGAAGCCGCTGCGGGCACCATCCGCGCCGACTTCGCCGAATCCATCGATGCCAACGCCGCCCACGGCTCGGACTCGGTCGAGAATGCCGCGATTGAAATCGCCTACTTCTTCGCCGCCACCGAAGTCGTTTCGCGCTGAGAGTAATGCCGTGAACGAGGTCGTACAGTCCCCCGCCATCCAGCCGCTGCCGAAGTCGGCACCCACGGCTGGCAAGCAGAACCTGCTCGACCTCGATCGCGCGGGCCTGGAGAAGTTTTTCGTCGAGGTTCTTGGCGAAAAGAAATTCCGTGCCCATCAGGTGATGAAGTGGATCCACCATCGCTACGTCACCGACTTCGATGAAATGACCGACCTCGGCAAGGTCCTGCGCGCCAAGCTGCAGTCCCATGCCGAGGTCGTTGTCCCCAACATCGTGTTCGACAAGCCCTCCGCCGACGGCACCCACAAGTGGCTGCTGGCGATGGGCGTGGATGGCAAGAACGCCATCGAGACCGTGTACATCCCGGACAAGACCCGTGGCACGCTGTGCGTGTCCTCGCAGGTCGGGTGCGGCCTGAACTGCACGTTCTGCTCCACTGCCACCCAGGGCTTCAACCGCAACCTGACCACCGCCGAGATCATCGGCCAGGTGTGGGTTGCCGCACGCCACCTGGGCAACGTGCCGCACCAGATGCGCCGCCTCACCAACGTGGTGATGATGGGCATGGGCGAGCCGCTGATGAATTTCGACAACGTCGTGCGCGCCATGAGCGTGATGCGCGACGACCTGGGCTATGGCCTGGCCAACAAGCGCGTGACCCTGTCGACCTCCGGCCTGGTGCCGCAGATCGATCGCCTGTCCGCCGAAAGCGACGTGTCGCTGGCCGTTTCCCTGCATGCGCCGAATGACGCACTGCGCGAAACGCTGGTGCCGTTGAACAAGAAGTACCCGATCGCCGAGCTGATGGCCTCGTGCGCACGCTACCTGCGCGCCAACAAGCGCCGCGAATCGGTCACCTTCGAGTACACCCTGATGAAGGGCATCAACGACAAGCCCGAGCATGCCCGCGAACTGGCCCGCCTGATGCACCAGTTCGACAACGCGGTGCAGGCCAGGGACTCGGGCAAGGTCAACCTGATCCCCTTCAACCCGTTCCCGGGCACCCGCTACGAGCGCTCCGAAGAGGCGCATATCCGCGCCTTCCAGAAGATCCTGCTCGACAGCAACGTGCTGACCATGGTCCGCCGCACCCGTGGCGACGACATCGACGCCGCCTGTGGCCAGCTCAAGGGGCAGGTGATGGACCGTACCCGCCGCCAGGCCGAGTTCAACAAGACGCTGCAGGCGGGGAAGGGGAGCGATGCCGCGGCCTGACCGCCTCTGGCTGGTTCTGCTCGCAGGCACGCTGGCTCTCGCGGTCGGCGGCTGCAAATCCCATCCCAAGGCCAAGCTCGGGCCGAGCCAGGCGCCGGTCTATTCGGTGGGTGACCCGGAAAGCGTCCGGCGCGAAGTGCGCTGGCGTGACCTGTTGACCCTGGCGACCCGCGACATGCAGGTCGGCAATCTCGACGCCGCCGAGCGCAAGGTGCGCGAAGCGCTGAAACTGGCGCCCGAGGCGCCCGACGCGCTGGTGCTGCAGGCCGGCATCGATGACCGTCGTGGCCGTACCCGCCAGGCGGGCGAGAATTTCCGCAAGGCCGCCGAGCTGGCGCCGCAGCGCGGAGACGTGCTCAACAACTACGGCGCCTGGCTGTGCCAGCAGGGCCAGCCGGCCGAATCGCTGGTATGGTTCGACCGGGCGTTGCAGGCCCCGGGCTATGCCACCCCGGGCGAAGCGCAGGCCAATGCCGGCAGCTGTGCACTGGACGCCGGACAGCTCGAACGTGCCGAACGCGACCTGCGTGCGGCGCTCGTCGCGGCTCCGGCCAACCCGGTCGCGCTGGAGTCGATGGCCCAGCTGAGCTTCCGCCAGGGCCGCTACATGGAGGCCCGGGCCTTCGCCGAACGTAGGATTGCGGCTGCACCCGCAACGCGTTCCGTGTTACAACTTGCGTCTCAAATCGAAGCGAGGCTGGGCGATCGGGCGGCATCTGATCGTTATCTGCAGCGGATTCGACAGGAATTTCCGCAGGAAGCGGGCTCCTAACTCCAGGGTTGATGCATTGTGATTGATGACCAGACTGTGAGCGCTCTCGAGACTGCGGCCGGCTGCGGCACCCGCCTGCGCCAGGCCCGTGAAGCGGCCGGACTGACCCTCGAAGATGTCGGCTCGCGCCTGCGCATGCCGGTCCAGGTGGTCAAGTCGCTGGAAGAGGAACAATGGCAGAAGCTGGGGGCGCCGGTGTTCGTGCGCGGCCAGCTGCGCAGCTATGCACGCCTGCTCGACGTGGACGTGGGCCAGCTGCTGGAACAGGCCCAGGTCGGCCCGGTGGTTCCGCCCACCCTGGTCAGCCATACCCATACCCCGCGTGCGCGCCGCATTGCCGAGAACCTTGGCCGGCGCGTGCTGTACGTCGGCATCACCGCAGCGCTGGCGGTGCCGGTGTGGTTCGCCACCCGTGGCCACTTCGACGGCAGCGCCACCCCGTCGCCGAGCACCGCCTCGCTGGACGTGGTCCCGGCCGCCGTGCCGGTCACCCCGTCCGCGTCCGGTAGCGAGACGGTCGCGCCGGCCGAAACGGCCCCGGCCCCGGCCAGCAAGCCGGCAGCTACCCCGTACGTGGCCTCGCTGGCCCCGGTGCCGCGCCCGTCGCCGGCCCCGGCGGTTGTCGGCAATGCGCTGGAAATGCAGTTCAGCGGCGACAGCTGGGTCGATATTGGCGGCCCGGACGGCAGCACCGTCGAAAAGGCGCTGATCAAGTCCGGCGAGACCCGCAGCTTCACGCCGGGCCAGGTGACCCGGGTGACCCTGGGCAACGCCTCGGCGGTCCAGGTTCAGCAGAACGGCGCTATCGTCGATCTGACCCCCTACCAGCGAGCCAACGTGGCACGCTTTCAGGTATCCTCTGAAGGCTCCGTAGTCCCGGTTTCGCACTGAGGCGCGGTTTCACCACCTTCGATAATCCCAATGGTCCCTCCCGATGGGCGGGGCGAGAGTACGCATGGCGATCGACGATCTGCTCGACGAGCACGAACAAAGTGAACGCGTCCGCAGCTGGCTGCGGAAGAATGGCGCCAGCATCCTCGGTGGCGTAGTCATCGCCATCGGTGCCATTGCCGGCTGGCAGTGGTACCAGAAGGATCAGGGCGGCAAGCTGGCCTCGGCCAATGTCGAGTACCAGAAGGCCCTGCAGGGCCTGCAGCAGAACAAGCTTGACGACGCCGCCAAGGCGGTCAAGGCGCTCGAAGCCGGCCCGTCCAGCATCTACGGCGACCTCGCGGCGCTGCAGCTGGCCAAGGCCCAGGTCGACGCCGGCAAGAACGAAGAGGCACTGGCGACCCTGCGCAATGTGAAGGTCGAAGGCGACCTGCAGCGCGTGGTCGACCAGCGTGTGGCCCGCCTGCTGGTGGCCACCGGCAAGAGCGACGAGGCGATCAAGCTGCTGGGCAGCGCCACCGACAGCAGCAGCCTGGAAATCCAGGGCGATGCGCTGATGGCGCAGGGCAAGCGTGACGACGCCCGTGCACAGTACGAGAAGGCGCTGAAGTCGCTGGACGTGGCAGCGCCGCAGCGGCGCCTGCTGGAAACCAAGGTTATGGACGCCGGCGGCACCGTCGCCGCCCCTGCGGAGTCGGTTTGATGAGTCAGAAGGTCATGATCACCCGCGTCGCCACCGTGCTCCTGATGGGCATGGCCCTGACCGGCTGCAGCACCATGAAGGGCTGGTTCGCTGGCAAGGACGCGGCCGCGAAGAAGGCACAGGAACCGGCTGAGCTGGTCAAGTTCGAGCCGACCCTGAAGGTCAGCAAGGCCTGGTCGGTCAACCTCGGCAAGGGCGAGCGCCGCATCGGCGTGCGCCAGGGCCCGGCGGTGGCCAACGGCCATGTGTTCGCTGCGGCGATCACCGGTGGCGTGCACGCCATCGACCTGCAGACCGGCAAGAAGGTCTGGACCTGGGAGCCGAAGAAGGAAAAGAAGAAGGCCAAGCTGCGCCTGTCCGGCGGCCCGGGTGTCGGTGAGAACCTGGTGGTGATCGGCACGCTGGATGGCCAGGTCATCGCCCTGGACATCAACGATGGCAGCGAGAAGTGGCGCGCCCGGGTTCCGGGTGAAGTCATCGCCGCGCCGGCCGTTGCCCAGGGCATGGTCTACGTGCGCAGCAACGACGGCCGTGTGACCGCTTTCGATGCCGGCAACGGCACCCAGAAGTGGTTCAACCCGAGCGAACTGCCGGCACTGACCGTGCGTGGCAACGCGCCGGTGGTGACCGGTCCGGGCGTGCTGTTCATCGGCAAGGACGAGGGCGCGGTTGCGGCCCTGGCCCAGCAGGATGGCCGCACGCTGTGGGAACAGAACCTCGGCAACGGCGAAGGCCGCACCGAGCTGGAGCGCATGGCTGACGTCGACGGCGCCCCGGTGCTGGAGGGCAACACCCTCTACGTGAGCAGCTTCAAGAACCAGACCATGGCCATCGAAGGCCCGACCGGTCGCCCGCTGTGGGCGCGCGACCATGGCGGTGCCGGTGGCGTGGCGGTGTCGTCGGGCAATGTGTTCGTCACCGACAACAAGGGCGGCGTGTTCGGCCTGGACAAGGCCAGCGGCGCCGCGATGTGGTCGCAGACCGCGCTGGCCCGTCGTCTGCTGACCGGCCCGGCGCTGCATGGCGACTACGTGGTGGTCGGCGACTACAAGGGATACGTGCACTGGCTGCAGGCGTCCGATGGTGCGATGGCGGCACGGGCAAAAAGTGGCGGTGACGCCCTGCTGGCCCAACCGGTCGTCGTAGACGGGGTGCTGCTGGTGCAGAACGTTGATGGCAAGCTGACCGCCTTCCGGTTGGCAAATTAAAAATTGGAGTAATCGCGATGCTGCCTTTGGTCGCCCTGGTTGGACGGCCGAATGTCGGCAAGTCGACTATTTTCAATGCGCTTACGCGCACCCGTGACGCCCTGGTCCATGACCAGCCCGGCGTCACCCGCGACCGCAACTACGGCGTCTGTCGTCTGGACGAGGACAATCATTTCCTCGTCGTCGACACCGGCGGCATCGCGGAAGAGGAAGAGGGTCTGGCAGGGGCTACCACCCGCCAGGCCCGCGCCGCTGCGGCCGAAGCCGACCTGATCCTGTTCGTGGTCGACGCCCGTGAGGGGACGTCGGCAATGGATGACGAGATCCTGGCCTGGCTGCGCAAGCTGTCGCGCCCGACGCTGCTGCTGATCAACAAGATCGACGGCACCGACGAGGACACCGTGCGTTCGGAGTTCGCCCGATACGGCTTCGGCGAAATGCTGACCGTCTCGGCTGCGCATCGCCAGGGCCTGGACGACCTGCTGGACGAAGTGATCCAGCGCTTGCCGGAAGAAGGCAGCGGCGAAGAGCTGGACAACGATCCGAACCGCATCCGCATCGCCTTCGTCGGCCGCCCCAACGTGGGCAAGTCGACCCTGGTCAACCGCATCCTCGGCGAGGAGCGCATGATCGCCTCCGACGTGCCGGGCACCACCCGCGACTCGATCGCGGTGGACCTGGAGCGTGATGGCCGCGAATACCGCCTGATCGACACCGCCGGCCTGCGCCGTCGTTCGCGCGTGGACGAGGTCGTCGAGAAGTTCTCGGTGGTCAAGACCATGCAGTCGATCGAGCAGTGCCAGGTGGCCGTGCTGATGCTCGACGCCACCGAAGGCGTGACCGACCAGGACGCCACCGTGCTCGGTGCCGTGCTCGACGCCGGCCGCGCGCTGGTGATCGCCATCAACAAGTGGGATGGCCTGACCGAGTACCAGCGTGAGCAGGCCGAAACCATGCTGTCGCTGAAGCTGGGCTTCGTGCCGTGGGCTGAATCGGTGCGCATCTCGGCCAAGCATGGCTCGGGCCTGCGCGAGCTGTTCCGTGCGGTGCACCGTGCGCACGAATCGGCGAACAAGACCTTCACCACCAGCGAAGTGAACAAGGCGCTGGAAGTGGCCTACGAGACCAACCCGCCGCCGACCATCCGCGGCCATGTCTCCAAGCTGCGCTACGTGCACCCGGCCGGCGCCAACCCGCCGACCTTCATCGTGCACGGCACGCGCCTGAAGGAACTGCAGGAGTCGTACAAGCGCTACCTGGAGAACTTCTTCCGCAAGCGCTTCAAGCTGATCGGCACGCCGGTGAGCTTCATCTTCCGCGAGGGCACCAACCCGTACGAGGGCAAGAAGAATGTCCTCACCGAGCGGCAGGTCAAGGCCAAGCGGCGCTTGATGAAGCACGTCAAGGGCAAGTGATGCAGAAAAAGGCGGCCTGAGGGCCGCCTTTTTTGTTGCCGGGCGCATACCTGTAGAGCCGAGCCCATGCTCGGCTGCTGTTCGCGTATTGCCACCGACGCGTTGCGCGCGTCAGCCGAGCATGGGCTCGGCTCTACAGATTCTGGTCAAGGCGGGCCGACGCCACGTGCGCGATAATGCCGCCATGAGCATCCGAGAGCTTTCCCCCGCACAGGCCCACGAGCGTCTTGCCCACGGCGCCGTGCTGATTGACGTGCGCGAGGCGCACGAACGGGCTGGCGGCATGGCCGAGGGCGCGCGCGGCGTGGCCAAGGGCGAGCTGCAGGCCGACCCGGCCGCGCATCTGCCGCGGCACGACCAGGAGATCCTGCTGATCTGCCAGAGCGGCAAGCGCTCGGCCGATGCCGCGCAGTTCCTGCTGGAGGCCGGCTACACCCACGTCGCTTCCGTGACGGGCGGTACCGTAGCCTGGCGCGAGCAGTCGCTGCCGCTGGTGCAGCCGCTGGCCAGCGCCGCCGACCGCGATTTCTTTGATCGCTACTCGCGGCACCTGCTGCTGCCGCAGGTGGGCGAAGCCGGCCAGCGCCGGCTGCAGCAGTCGCGCGTGCTGGTGCTGGGCGCGGGCGGGCTGGGTGCGCCGGCCGGCTTCTACCTGGCCGCGGCCGGGGTAGGGCATCTGCGTTTTGCCGACCACGACCGGGTGGAGCGCAGCAACCTGCACCGGCAGATCGTGCATACCGAGGCCAGCGTCGGCCAGCTCAAGGTCGATTCGGCGCGTGAGCGCCTGCTGGCGTTGAACCCGTCGATCGAGGTCGAGGCAGTGCCCGAGCGGGTGACGTCCGGGAACGTGGATGCGCTGCTGGAGGGCGTGGACGTGGTGCTGGACGGCTCGGACAACTTCCCGCTGCGCTACCTGCTCAACGACGCCTGCATCAAGCACGCCAAGCCGCTGGTGTATGCCGCCATCGAGCGCTTTGATGGCCAGGTAAGCGTGTTTGACGCCGGCCGCCAGCGCGGCGTGGCGCCGTGCTACCGCTGCCTGTTCCCGGAGCCGCCGCCGCCGGAGTTCGCGCCGAACTGTTCCGAGGCCGGCGTGCTGGGGGTGCTGCCGGGGCTGGCGGGGGTGCTGCAGGCCACCGAGGTACTGAAGCTGCTGCTGGGCATCGGTGAGCCGCTGGTGGGGCGCCTGCTGCGCTTCGATGCGCTGGGCATGCGCTTCCGCGAGACCGGCATCCGGCCCGACCCGCATTGCCCGGTGTGCGCGCCGGGTGTGCCGTTCCCGGGGTATATCGATTACGCCGCGTTCTGCCGGGGTGGGTAAGTCCGACCCGGGGATTCATCCACGCATGGCGTGGATCTACCGAAGCATCAGTAGATCCACGCCATGCGTGGATGGATGTATCGGGTTTCGGGATGAGGCCGGGGGTCATTCCCGACATCGTTCCACCTCCAAGACAATCCGACGCAACATGCGTGCTATTGCCGTCATCGGCATTGCTCTATTGTTGAACCCGATTCTGGATCTTGGGGAAAACACCGCATGGCGGTAGAAGCAGCGACCAGCGAGCTGGTCAAGGTCGTGGCCCTGTTGGGCGCGGCGGTGGTGATGGTGCCTTTGTTCCGCCGGGCCGGCCTGGGCTCGGTGCTGGGCTACTTCGCCGCCGGCCTGGCGATCGGACCGTTCGGGCTGGGCTGGTTCTCGGATCCGCAGGCGATCCTGCATACCGCCGAGCTGGGCGTGGTGATGTTCCTGTTCGTGATCGGCCTGGAAATGCGGCCCTCGCACCTGTGGAGCCTGCGCAAGGAAATCTTCGGGCTGGGCACGCTGCAGATCGTCACCTGCGCGCTGGTGCTGACCAGCATCGCCAAACTGTTCGGCCTGCCGTGGCAGGTCGCCTTCATCGGCGCCACCGGCTTCGTGCTCACCTCCACCGCGGTGGTGATGCAGCTGCTGGCCGAGCGTGGCGACATCGCGCTGCCGTCGGGGCAGAAGATCGTCTCGATCCTGCTGTTCGAAGACCTGCTGATCGTGCCGTTGCTGGCGCTGGTGGCGTGGATGGGCCCGAGCGCGGGCAGCGCCGATGGCGAGGGTTCGCGCTGGCTGTCGGTGGCGATCGGCGTGGGCGCCATCGTCGGCCTGGTGCTGGTCGGCCGCTTCCTGCTCAATCCGCTGTTCCGGGTGCTGGCCGAATCGAAGGCGCGCGAGGTGATGACCGCCGCCGCATTGCTGGTGGTGCTGGGTGCGGCGCTGCTGATGCAGTTGTCCGGCCTGTCGATGGCGATGGGCGCGTTCCTGGCCGGCGTGCTGCTGAGCGAGTCGACCTTCCGCCACCAGATCGAGGCGGACATCGAGCCGTTCCGCGGCATCCTGCTGGGCCTGTTCTTCCTCAGCGTGGGCATGGCGCTGGACCTGGGCGTGGTGGCCGGCAACTGGCAGCTGATCCTCGGCCTGGTGCTGGCGTTGATGGCGGCCAAGGCGCTGTGCATCTACGTGGTGGCGCGCATCATGGGCAGCGACCACGCACAGGCGCTGGACCGTGGCGTGCTGATGGCGCAGGGCGGCGAGTTCGCCTTCGTGCTGTTCTCTGCTGCCGCGTCGGCCGGTGTGATCAACCTGGAGATCAATGCCAACTTCACCGCCGTGGTGGTGCTGTCGATGGCGCTGACCCCGCTGGTGGTGCTGGTCTACAAGCGCATCGCCCCGAAGCCGACGGTGAACATGGACGGCGTGGACGAGGCCGATGGCCTGTCCGGCAGCGTGCTGCTGATCGGCTTCGGCCGCTTCGGCCAGGTCGCCAGCCAGTCGTTGCTGGCGCGCGACGTGGACGTGACCATCATCGACAACGATGTGGAGATGATCCAGAGCGCGGCGCGCTTCGGCTTCAAGATCTACTACGGTGATGGCACCCGCCTGGACGTGCTGCATGCCTCGGGCGCGGCCACCGCACGTGCGATCGCGGTGTGCGTGGACAAGGCCGAAGCGGCTGACCGCATCGTCGAACTGGTGGCGCACGAGTTCCCGCAGGCCAAGCTGATGGTGCGCTCGTTCGACCGCGAGCATTCGCTGCGGCTGATCCATGCCGGTGTCGATTTCCAGATCCGCGAGACCTTTGAATCGGCGGTGCTGTTCGGCCAGGCCGCGCTGGTGGAGCTGGGCGCGGATGAGGACGACGCGGTGGAGATTGCCGCCGAGATCCGCCGCCGCGATGCCGAGCGCTTCGAGCTGGAGATTGCCGGTGGTGGTCTGAATGCCGGCGCGCGGATGATCTACGGCAACAGCCCGCAGGGCGTGCCGACGCCGACGCCGTTCACCGCGCCGAAGCGCGAGAGCAAGACGCTCAATCCGCAGGATGTGCCGGAAGAGGAAGAATGATGTTTGCGGGCCGGATCCCTTTCCAGCGGAAAGGGCTCTGACCCGCTACGCCGTGCTGGGGGTCGTGTTGGGGGTCAGAGCCCTTTGCCTCCGGCAAAGGGATCCGACCCCGTCAGGATTCGATCCCGCGGTGGGCGAGGGGGCCTGAATCGGGGACAATAGCGTCCCCGCCGCCCCACGCCTGCCTCCGATGACCGATTCCGCCCCCCAGCTTCCTGCCCGCATCCTCGATGGCCGCCGCATCGCCGAGGACCTGCTCGACAGCCTGAAGGTGCGCGTCGACGCCCGCGTGGCCGCCGGTGGCAGCCGCCCGGGCCTGGCCGTGGTGCTGGTCGGTGGCGACCCGGCCTCGACCGTGTACGTGCGCAACAAGCGCCGTGCCGCCGAGAAGGTCGGCATCGAAGCACATGACTACGACCTGCCGGCCGGGACCACCGAGGCCGAGCTGCTCGACCTGATCGACCAGCTGAATGCCGACCCGAAGATCAACGGCATCCTGATCCAGCTGCCGCTGCCGGGCATCCCCGACGCGCGCCGCCTGATCCAGCGCATCGACCCGCGCAAGGACGTGGACGGCTTCCACCCGGAAAACGTCGGCCATCTGGCCCTGCGCGAGTTCGGCCTGCGCCCGTGCACGCCGCGCGGCATCACCACCCTGCTGGGCCATACCGATCAGCCGGTGCGTGGCCGCAACGCCACCATCGTCGGCGTGAGCAACCACGTCGGCCGCCCGATGGGCCTGGAGCTGCTGATTGCCGGCTGCACGGTGACCAGCTGCCACAAGTTCACCCCCAAGGACGTGCTGGAACAGGCGGTGCGCAACGCCGACATCCTGGTGGTGGCGGTGGGCCGCCCGGGCATCGTGCCGGGCGAGTGGGTGAAGCCGGGCGCGGTGGTGATCGATGTGGGCATCAACCGCTTGGACGACGGCCGCCTGGTGGGCGACGTCGGGTTCGAGGCCGCTGCCCAGCGGGCGAGCTGGATCACCCCGGTGCCGGGTGGCGTGGGCCCGATGACCGTGGCCACGCTGATGCAGAACACCCTGGAAGCGGCGGAAGCGCTGAGCTGACCTTTTGGGTGGGTGCCGGCCGTTGGTCGGCACAGCCGGGGCAGGCCGATGACCCGCTCCTGGTAGGTGCCCACCTTGGTGGGCACGATCCGTCCGGCGCCTGGACCCCAGATGGGGTGAAGGCCTCTCCCTGTTTGTGCCAACCAAGGTTGGCACCTACCAAAGCGGTAGCCGTGCCTTGGACCTCCTGTAGAGCCGAGCCCATGCTCGGCTCACCGCGGTCTGGCGGAAAGCAGCCGAGCATGGGCTCGGCTCTACAGGTGAGCGGGTGCGACACTGTGTCGCGCGGAATTCCAATTCTGGCCACCCAAAATGCTGTTCTTGGCTCCTGAAAAGGGGTAAAATGTCGCGCTTCCCCACATCTCGGGTATGCCGATGCTGCGCATCCAGGCTGAAGCACTCACTTACGACGACGTCTCGCTCGTCCCCGCCCACTCGACCATCCTGCCCAAGGACGTCAACCTCGAAACGCGGTTGACTCGCGACCTGAAGCTGAAGCTTCCGATCCTGTCCGCAGCCATGGATACCGTCACCGAAGCCCGCCTGGCCATCGCCATGGCCCAGCTCGGCGGCATGGGCATCATCCACAAGAATCTCAGCCTGGAACAGCAGGCCGCGGAAGTGGCCAAGGTCAAGAAGTTCGAGGCCGGTGTCATCCGCGACCCGATCACCGTCGGCCCGGAAACCACCATCCGCGACGTGCTGGCCCTGACCCAGGCGCACAACATCTCCGGCGTGCCGGTGGTGGGCAGCGACGGCCAGCTGGCCGGCATCGTGACCCACCGCGACATGCGCTTCGAGACCGAGCTGGACGACCCGGTCCGCCACATCATGACCAAGAAGGATCGCCTGATCACGGTCAAGGAAGGCGCCGCGTCTGACGAAGTGCTGCATCTGCTGCACCGCAACCGCATCGAAAAGGTGCTGGTGGTCAATGACTCGTTCGAACTGCGTGGCCTGATCACCGTCAAGGACATCCAGAAGAACACCGACTTCCCGAACGCTGCCAAGGATCTGTCGACCCGCCTGCTGGTCGGCGCTGCCGTCGGCGTGGGTGGCGATACCGATCGCCGCGTGGAAGCGCTGGTCGCCGCCGGCGTGGACGTGATCGTGGTCGATACCGCGCACGGCCACTCGCAGGGCGTGCTGGACCGCGTCAGCTGGGTCAAGAAGAACTTCCCGCAGGTCCAGGTCATCGGCGGCAACATCTGCACCGGCGAAGCCGCACTGGCGCTGCTGGACAGCGGCGCGGACGCAGTCAAGGTCGGCATCGGCCCGGGCTCGATCTGCACCACCCGCGTGGTTGCTGGCGTGGGCGTGCCGCAGGTGACCGCGATCGACCTGGTGGCCGAAGCGCTGCAGGACCGCATCCCGCTGATCGCCGACGGCGGCATCCGCTACTCGGGCGATATCGGCAAGGCGCTGGCCGCCGGTGCCTCGACCATCATGGTTGGTGGCCTGCTGGCCGGTACCGAGGAGTCGCCGGGCGAGACCGAGCTGTACCAGGGCCGTTCGTACAAGAGCTACCGCGGCATGGGTTCGCTGGCTGCCATGGAGAAGGGGTCGAAGGACCGCTACTTCCAGGACGCCGCCACCGCCGACAAGCTGGTGCCGGAAGGCATCGAAGGCCGCGTGCCGTACCGCGGCCCGGTGGGCGGCATCATCCACCAGCTGATGGGCGGCCTGCGCGCCACCATGGGCTACGTGGGCTGCGCCACCATCGAGGACATGCGCAGCAAGCCCAAGTTCGTGAAGATCAGCGGCGCCGGCCAGCGTGAGAGCCACGTCCACGACGTGACCATCACCAAAGAGCCGCCGAACTACCGCGCCTGATGCGCTTGCGAACTGCTCTTGCGATTACGGGCAGCCTGCTGATGGCAGGCTGTTCGTTGTCCGAACCGCCGCCGCGCTCCGGGTCTCCGGGCGCGGCGGTTTCGCAATTGCAGGACGTGCAGGCGTGCCAGAACGCGTTCTCGCTGCCGAAGGGCTGGCAGGTGCAGGCCGCTGGCGAGCAGCGCTGGCTGCTGAAAGGCACCGGCGAGCGCCCGCTGCAGGTCACGCTGCAATGCATTACCGAGCTGCTGCACGGGCCGGATGATCCGGTGCTGATGCCGGTACTGGGCGCGCTGGAGCCCGCAAGAATGAGCGTGCGCTGGGTGTCCTGGGGCGCTGCGGAGCCCGGCTTCTCGATGACGGCGCTGCAACGGCGCATCGCGCCCGGCACCGAAGTGCAGGAAATTGCCGAACTGCCGCGCGCCGACCGCTCCAACCCCAACGCACCGCATGGCCTGCTGATGCTGCGCTGGGACGAGGAAGACACCTCACATATTCAACAACGCGAGGCGTTCATCGCCACGCTGACGCAGAGCCTTGAAGCGCCGGGCGCTGTGAAAAACACCACTGGAACGGCACCATGACCAACATCCATAACGACAAGATCCTCATCCTCGATTTCGGCGCGCAGTACACGCAGCTGATCGCCCGCCGCATCCGCGAGCTGGGCGTCTACTGCGAAATCTGGGCGTGGGACCACAACCCGGCCGAGATCGCGGCGTTCGGCGCCAAGGGCATCATCCTGTCCGGTGGCCCGGAATCGACCACGCTGCCGGGTGCGCCGGCCGCGCCGCAGGAAGTGTTCGACAGCGGCCTGCCGATCTTCGGCATCTGCTACGGCATGCAGACCCTGGCCGCGCAGCTGGGCGGTGCCACCGAAGCGGCGGACCAGCGCGAATTCGGCCACGCCGAAGTGAACGTGATCAACCCCGATGCACTGTTCAAGGGCCTGAGCGACCACGGCGGCGAGCCGAAGCTGAATGTCTGGATGAGCCACGGCGACCACGTCTCCGTTGCACCGCCGGGCTTCACCATCACCGCCACCACCGACCGCATTCCGGTGGCCGCCATGGCCAACGAAGAAAAGCGCTGGTACGGCGTGCAGTTCCACCCGGAAGTGACCCACACCCTGCAGGGCCAGGCGCTGCTGCGCCGCTTCGTGGTGGACGTGTGCGGCTGCCAGACCCTGTGGACCGCCGCCAACATCATCGACGACCAGATCGCCCGCGTGCGCGAGCAGGTGGGCGATGACGAAGTGATCCTGGGCCTGTCCGGCGGCGTCGATTCGTCCGTGGTGGCTGCGCTGCTGCACAAGGCTATCGGCGAAAAGCTGACCTGCGTGTTCGTGGATACCGGCCTGCTGCGCTGGCAGGAAGGCGACCAGGTGATGGCGATGTTCGCCGAGCACATGGGCGTGAAGGTCGTTCGCGTGAATGCCGCCGACCGTTACTTCGCCGCGCTGGAAGGCGTGAGCGACCCGGAAGCCAAGCGCAAGATCATCGGCAACCTGTTCGTTGAGATCTTCGACGAAGAATCGAACAAGCTGAAGAACGCCAAGTGGCTGGCGCAGGGCACCATCTACCCGGACGTGATCGAGTCGGCCGGCAGCAAGACCGGCAAGGCGCATGTGATCAAGAGCCACCACAACGTGGGCGGCCTGCCGGAGCACATGAAGCTGGGCCTGGTGGAGCCGCTGCGCGAGCTGTTCAAGGACGAAGTGCGCCGCTTGGGCGTGGAGCTGGGCCTGCCGCGCACCATGGTCTACCGCCATCCGTTCCCGGGCCCGGGCCTGGGCGTGCGTATCCTGGGCGAAGTGAAGCGCGAATACGCCGAACTGCTGGCCAAGGCCGATGCGATCTTCATTGATGAACTGCGCAAGGCGGACCTGTACGACAAGACCAGCCAGGCGTTTGCCGTGTTCCTGCCGGTGAAGTCGGTGGGCGTGGTGGGCGATGCGCGCGCTTATGAGTGGGTGATTGCGCTGCGGGCGGTGGAGACGATTGATTTCATGACGGCGCATTGGGCGCATCTGCCGTATGAGTTCCTGGGGACGGTGAGCAACCGGATCATCAATGAGTTGCGGGGGGTGTCGAGGGTGGTTTATGACATCTCGGGGAAGCCGCCGGCTACTATTGAGTGGGAGTGAGTTGGAAGAGCGAGGGCGCCGAGAGGCGCCCTTGTTGTTCTACTATGACTCCAGCAGTGCATTCCGCTTGGCTACGCCAAGTCTAGGTGCGGCTGGTCTGTCAATCGGTAGGGCGGGCGCGATACAGGCTGGTGCCTTCCGAAACTTGATCCGGCTTCCCCTTGCGTGGCTTCGATGTGGCCCTTGGGAACGGCTCGCCAAGGAGTCATCATGGCAAAGATCAAGCCCACCAAGCATGCTGGGAATGAGTCGCTTGAAGGGAATTCTACTGCATAATGTCATCATCTTGATGATGTTAGTTGTCTAAAAATGGATAGCCCTCAAGCTAGCAACTGTCTTTCGATTGCTCTTCTAAGATGAGACCACCGGTGAATCAACCCCGGCGCGTCGAGAGCTTGAGCCACGCCCAGCGCGAGCGGCTGGCCTATATCGACTTCCGGCTCTATTTCTTCGGTGAGATTGGTCGCGCAGACCTGATTGAGCGCTTCAGCGTGGCTCCGGCCGGGGCCACACGCGACTTAGCTCTGTACCGGGAAATCGCGTCGCAGAACATCATCTTCGATGGCAGCAACAAGATCTATCGCATCGGGCAGGTGTTCGCCCCGCTGTTCGACCACACATCTCAGCGTGTTCTGTCAGCGCTGGCTCTAGGCTTCGGCGATGGTGTGAACGGCGCAGCGCAGCCACTGCTGCCGTGCGAGTCGCCCTCGGCACTGAGCAGCCCGAGGATGGAGGTGCTGGCACCGGTCTGCCGGGCGATCCACGCCAGGCGGCCAGTCGCCATTCGCTATCACTCGTTGAGCAGAGGTAAGTCCGAGCGGGTTATCGTTCCCTTTGCGCTCGTGGACACCGGACTGCGCTGGCACGTCCGGGCTTTTGATAGAAAGAGCAGGAGGTTTCGGGACTTTGTCATCACGCGGATCGAAGCTCCGACCTTGCTTGATGAGGAGCCGCAGGCCAACGAATGTCCGGACAACGATATCCAGTGGACGCGCGTCGTCGAGCTGGACTTCGTGCCACACCCTCGACTTGAGCGACCCAAGATTATCAAGATGGACTACGGGATGACCGACGGCTCGATCCGGATGCGTGTGCGCGCCGCCGTCGCGGGCTACATGCTGCTGCGCTGGAGCGTGGACTGCTCGCCCGACCATCGTCTCAAGGAAGAACAGTACCGCTTGTGGCTCAGAGATCCGCTGGCGCTGTACGGCGTTGAGAACGCAAAGCTCGCGCCGGGCTATCAATCCAGCGGCGAGGATGGCAAAGGATAGAACGCGATGACACAGACCGATTCGAGCAAAAGACAGATCTCTGCTGATCTCACAATTTGGAGGCTTGGCTCATGACAACAACAGAAAACCAGATCGAGCAGAATCTGATCTCCAAGCTGGAAGATCTCAAATACACGTCACGCCCTGACATCCGCGACCGCGCTGCCCTGGAACAGAATTTTCGCCAGCACTTCGAGGCGCTCAACCGCGTTCGTCTAACCGATGGCGAATTCACCCGTCTGCTGGAATCCATCGTCACTCCGGATGTCTTTGCTGCTGCCAAGCACCTGCGCGAGCACAACAGCTTCATGCGCGACGACGGCACGCCGCTCTACTACACACTCGTCAACATCAAGGACTGGTGTAAGAACAACTTCGAGGTGGTCAACCAGCTGCGCATCAGTACCGACTACAGCCACCGCCGTTATGACGTGATCTTGTTGATCAATGGTGTGCCTGTAGTACAGATCGAACTGAAAACGCTGGCCATCAGCCCTCGCCGGGCAATGCAGCAGATCGTCGACTACAAGAACGACCCTGGTAATGGCTACACGAAGACCTTGTTGTGCTTCTTGCAATTGTTCATCGTCAGCAATCGTTCGGACACTTGGTATTTCGCCAACAACAACAGTCGTCACTTCAGCTTCAATGCCGATGAGCGCTTCCTGCCGCTTTATCAATTTGCGGCAGAAGACAACAGCAAAATCACACACCTGGACAGCTTTGCAGACGCCTTCCTTGCCAAATGTACGCTGGGGCAGATGATCAGCCGCTATATGGTGCTGGTGGCCAGCGAGCACAAGCTGCTGATGATGCGTCCGTATCAGATCTATGCGGTCAAGGCGATTGTCGAGTGCATTCACCAGCGCTGCGGCAATGGGTATATCTGGCACACCACGGGCAGCGGCAAAACGCTGACCTCGTTCAAGGCATCCACGCTGCTGAAAGACAACCCGGACATCGACAAATGCCTGTTCGTGGTCGACCGCAAAGACCTCGACCGGCAGACACGGGAAGAATTCAACAAATTTCAAGAGGATTGCGTCGAGGAGAACACCAACACCGAAACGCTGGTGCGCCGTCTGCTTTCTGATGATTACGCCGACAAGGTGATTGTCACCACCATTCAGAAGCTAGGCTTGGCGCTGGATGGTGGCTCCAAGAAAAACTACAAAGAGCGACTGGAGCCGCTGCGCAGCCAGCGCATGGTGTTTATCTTCGATGAATGCCATCGCTCGCAATTTGGCGAGAACCACAAAGCTATCAAGGAGTTCTTTCCCAACGCGCAGCTGTTTGGTTTTACCGGCACCCCCATCTTTGAAGACAACGCCAGCTATCAGCAAATCGAGGGGCAGCAGGCCACCTTCAAGACCACGGCGGACATCTTTCAACAGCAACTGCATGCCTACACCATCACCCACGCTATCGAAGATCGCAATGTCCTGCGCTTCCACGTGGACTACTACAAACCGGACAAAAAGCTCGGCGGCAAGAAGGGGCCCAAACCCGGCGAGCCACTGGCCAAGCGCGCCATCGTCGAGGCCATTCTCACTAAGCACGATGCCGCTACCAATGGGCGCAAGTTCAACGCTGTGTTGGCCACTGCCAGCATCAACGACGCCATCGAGTACCATGCGTTGTTCAAGACTCTGCAGGCTGAGAAGCTGGCAGATGGCTCAGGCTTCCAGTCTCTGAACATTGCCTGCGTATTTTCCCCGCCCGCCGAGGGCAATAAAGACGTACAGCAGATTCAGGAAGACCTGCTACAGGAAAAAGCTGACAATGAAGAAGCGCCGGACGAAAAAAAAGCCGCGCTGAAAGCCATTATTGCCGACTATAACGCCCAATACGGCGGTAACTTTCAGCTCGGTGAGTTCGATCTCTATTATCAGGACGTGCAAAAGCGCATCAAGGATCAGCAATGGCCCAATGCCGATCTGCCGCACGCGCAGAAGATCGACATCACTATCGTGGTGGATATGCTGCTCACCGGTTTCGACTCCAAATACCTGAACACGCTATACGTGGACAAAAGTCTCAAGTTTCACGGTTTGATTCAGGCGTTTTCACGCACTAACCGTGTGCTGAACGACACCAAGCCTTACGGCAACATTCTTGACTTTCGTCAACAGCAGGATGCAGTCGATACCGCTATTGGCCTGTTCTCCGGCCAAGCCAGCAAGCCCGCCAAGGAAATCTGGCTGGTGGACAAGGCTCCAGTGGTCATCGAAAAACTGCAAACTGCCGTGCAAGCCTTAGACACGTTCATGCAATCTCAAGGGCTGGAAAACAAGCCCGAAGCGGTCGCCAATCTCAAGGGCGATGCTGCGCGCGCGCAGTTTATCAATCTATTCAAAGAGGTGCAGCGCCTCAACACTCAGCTTGACCAGTACACCGACCTGACGCCAGACAACAAGACGAGCATTGAGAAGATCCTGCCAAAAGATCAGTTGCAGGGCTTCAAGGGTATGTACATCGACACGGCCCAGCGTATGAAGGAAAAGCAAGACATCGGCGGCAACAAGACCGATCCGACGGTGCAGCAGCTCGATTTTGAGTTTGTGCTATTTGCCAGCAGCATCATCGACTACGACTACATCATGGAGTTGATTGCGCGCTACTCAAGCCAGACGCCTGGCAAGCAGAAGATGAGCCGCGAGCAGTTGATTGGCGTGATTCAGGCCGATGCCAAGTTTATCGATGAGCGTGACGATATCGCCGAGTACATCAGCACGCTGGAAGTAGGTAAGGCGCTAGATGAGAAGGCCATCCGCGCCGGGTTTGACAGCTTCAAGGCCGAGAAGCATGCGAAAGTTCTTGCTGACGTTGCTGTCAAGCACTCGTTGAATGCCGCTGATCTGCAAGCGTTTGTGGAAACTACCTTGCGCCGCATGGTGTTCGATGGTGACCAGTTGAGCGAGCTGTTCACCCCGCTAGGACTGGGCTGGAAGGCGCGCACCAAGGCGGAATTGGCCTTGATGGAAGGCTTAATTCCGCTATTTAAGAAGCTCGCCCAAGGGCGGGAGATTTCAGGGCTGGGTGCATATGAACAGTAAAGAGGAAGGCATGCAAATGCAGCCAGAAAAGGGAAAAAGTTGCGCGCCCAAGCTGCGGTTCCCCAAGTTTGTGGATGCAGTGGAGTGGAAACTCGTCCCGCTAAACAAGCTGGCGAAACGTTGCGCCCAGAAAAATCGGGGTGGCGCAATAACGCGAGTCCTAACGAACTCAGCGGAATACGGCGTAGTTGATCAACGCGATTACTTTGACAGGGATATCGCCACGCAAGGAAACTTGGAAAGTTACTACGTTGTAGCGAAGGGTGACTACGTATACAATCCTAGAATATCTGCGCGTGCGCCAGTGGGGCCAATTTCAAAGAATAATGTCGCAACCGGCGTTATGTCGCCCTTGTACTCCGTATTTAGGTTTGGCGAGGTTAATAATGACTTCTACGCCTATTATTTTAAAACCACGGGTTGGCATCAATATATGCGCCAGGCATCCAGTACCGGGGCTCGGCACGACAGAATGGCCATTTCAAATGATGATTTCATGGCCATGCCTCTTCCTGTATCAACGCCGGAAGAGCAACAGAACATTGCTGACTGCATCGCCTCGCTCGATGAGTGCCTCACCCTGGAATCGAAAAAGCTCGGTGAGCTAAAGGCTCATAAGAATGGATTGATGCAGCGACTTTTTCCCATCTACGGCGAAACACTGCCGGAGCTGCGATTCCCCGAATTTGTTGGTGCGGGTGAGTGGAAAAAAATGCAGCTTGAAGATATTGCCACCTTCCATAAAGGAAAAGGCATTGCAAAGGTCGACATTGATCCTAACGGGGCAAGGCAATGCATTCGCTACGGCGAGCTTTATACGTCCTATGGTGAAGTTATTGATGAGGTTGTTTCAAGAACAAATGTTCAATCCGCTGAGTCATTTCTAAGTCGCCGTAACGACGTTCTGATTCCGTCGTCAGGCGAGACCAAGCAGGACATCGCAAAGGCATCCTGCGTGCTGGTTGACGATGTTGCTTTAGGTGGGGATTTAAATGTTCTTAGATCAACCGAGGACGGCATTTTCTTGAGTTATTTGCTGAATGGTTCCTGCAGTAGGGAGATTGCAAGAATTGCGCAGGGTGACGCTGTTGTTCATTTGTACGCGAGCCAGTTGAAGCTGCTTACTGTTGCAATTCCAGAATTGAAGGAGCAAAAGAAAATCGCTGATTGCCTTGTTTCCTTTGACAATCTGATCGCCAGCCAGGCGCAAAAGATCACTGCGCTCAAGTGCCATAAGATCGCACTAATGCAGAAGATTTTTCCAGCGGTGAGTGAGGTGCATGAATGAGCGCCACCTTAGCCAGCATGAATGATCTGGCCACGCATCTGCGTACTGAGTTGGATGAGAAGAAGTTTGTACTGCTCTACGCCTACAACGGCACCGGAAAGACCCGGCTGTCGATGGCATTCAAGGACATCGGCAAGCAAGGCGAAGGAGAGGACGCTATGCGTGACACGCTCTACTTCAACGCGTTTACCGAGGATTTATTTACTTGGGACAATGACTTGGAAGGCGACAGCGCACGCGCGCTAAAGATGAACGCGACCTCCCGTTTCTTTGCGGGGCTGGATGCCCTGGAGATGGAAAACCGCATTCGCCCCTTCCTCCATCGGTATGCCGATTTTGATTTCACCATCGACTACAGCGATTGGTCGATCCACTTCTCGCGCGATATTCAAGTGGGTGAGACCACGCGGACCATTGACAATATCAAGGTGTCGCGCGGCGAGGAGAGCCTGTTTATCTGGTGCTTCTTTCTGGCCATCGTTCAACTTGCAATGGATGGTGCGGAAGCCTATCAGTGGGTCAAGTATATCTACATCGATGATCCAATTACCTCGCTGGATGAGCATAATGCAATTGCAGTGGGGAATCACTTGGCTCAGTTCCTGAAGCGAAAAGATCACGCCATAAGAACGGTTATTTCATCGCATCACACTCTTTTTTTTAACGTGCTTTGGAATGAGTTGCGGGAAATTGACCGTAAGAAGTTTGCGCCCCATTTTCTGTCTCACACCCGCAAGACTGGCCAGTATCACCTTTCTTACACCGGTGACACGCCTTTCTTTCATCACCTGACGCTGTTGCAGGAAATTTGGCGAGCAAATGAAGTAGGCGAAATTTACACGCACCACTTTAACGCCTTGCGCAGCCTTCTGGAAAAATCATCCATCTTCCACGGTCACAAGAAATTCACCGTATGCATCAAACAGCAGGATGACGACCCGGACGACACCATGTACGGGAGGCTCGTCAACATTCTGAGTCACGGTAATTACTCGTTTTATGATCCCGTGGAAATGCTGCCGGAAAACAAGGCGCACTTCGAAAAGATACTGGCAGACTTTCTGGAATTTTATCCCTTCAACCCGGAACTGATGCCCGCTACGCAAGAACAGGAAGCTACACCATGACCGAACAAGACCAAAAGCAACTGGGCACCACCTTGTGGGGGATTGCCGACTCCTTGCGCGGGGCAATGAATGCGGACGACTTCCGCGATTACATGCTCTCCTTCCTGTTCCTGCGCTATCTGTCCGACAATTACGAGGCGGCGGCACAGAAGGAACTTGGATCTGATTATCCGAAGTTGAGCGAGGATGATCGTCGTGCACCGTTATCCGTGTGGTATGCGCAAAACTCGGAGGATTTAGCGGAATTTGAAAAGCAGATGCGCCGCAAGGTGCATTACGTAATTCAACCCGCCTACTTGTGGAGCAGCATTGCCGAGATGGCGCGCACGCAAGACGGTGAGCTGCTGCGCACCCTGCAAAAAGGCTTTGATTACATCGAGAACGAATCCTTCGCCAGCACCTTCAGCGGCCTGTTTTCGGAGATCGACCTGAATTCGGAAAAGCTGGGCAAAGGCTACACCGCGCAGAACGCTAAGCTTTGCACGGTGATCAAGGCGATTGCCGATGGATTGGAGAAATTCTCGACCGACAAGGACACGCTGGGCGATGCGTATGAATACCTGATCGGTCAGTTTGCAGCGGGTAGTGGTAAGAAGGCCGGCGAGTTTTATACGCCGCAGCAGATCTCCAGCATCCTCTCGGGAATTGTCACGTTGGACAGTCAGGAACCCGCCACCGGCCAAAGGAAGCATCTGGAAAGCGTGTTCGACTTGGCCTGTGGTTCTGGTTCTCTTTTGCTAAACGTGCGCCACCGTATGGGGCCGCACGGTATCGGCAAAATCGTTGGTCAAGAAAAGAACATTACCACCTACAACTTGGCGCGCATGAACATGCTGCTGCACGGGGTGAAGGATTCTGAGTTCGAGATCTATCACGGGGATACGCTCACAAACGAATGGGATGCGTTGCGGGAAATGAACCCGGCCAAGCAGCCAAGGTTTGATGCGGTGGTCGCGAACCCGCCGTTTAGCTACCGCTGGGAGCAGACCGAGGCGCTTGGTGAGGATATGCGCTTCAAGAATTACGGTCTGGCTCCAAAGTCAGCTGCGGATTTCGCTTTCTTGCTGCACGGCTTCCACTACCTGAAGCAAGACGGCGTGATGGCCATCATCCTGCCTCACGGCGTGCTTTTCCGTGGTGGTGCAGAGGAGCGCATTCGTACCAAACTGCTGAGGGATGGCCATATCGATACGGTGATCGGCCTGCCCGCCAATTTGTTTTTCTCCACCGGCATTCCAGTGTGCATTCTTGTGCTTAAGAAGTGCAAAAAGCCCGATGACGTGCTGTTCATCAACGCGGCCAAACACTTTGAACCTGGCAAGCGGCAAAACCGACTGCTACCCGAGCACATCGACAAGATTCTCGATACATACCAGCACCGCCGCGAAGAGGACCGCTACTCGATGCGCGTGTCGATGGAGCGTATCGAGAAGGAAGGCTATAACCTGAACATCTCGCGCTACGTGAGCACGACGGAGGCCGAGGAGGAGGTCGACCTCACTGCGGTGAATTCGGAGCTGGTTTCGCTGGAAGAGAAGATCAAGGTAGCCACCAAGCGGCACAACGAGTTCCTTAAGGAACTTGGATTGCCAACGCTGCCCTAACGAGCCCTCGCTGAATTAGCAGGGAGCAAGTTGAACGGCGTTTAATCTGGGACGGTGGTCACGGCCTGCGTGGAAGATCGCCCTGAAGAAGAATTAAGTGTGGGGCGAATCTGCTCCGTGGACCATGCTGTCCCAGGTTCGCCATTCGCTCATCTCTAGCGCCTTCGACCGGGCTTCCAGCTTCGGGCCAGCGAGCTTGGGCTTAAGTTCGGTTTTTACACTGTGACAGCCAATGTCGTGTCTAGCCGTCTATCCTGATCTCATCGCCATAGCCGCGACCGTTGTCCGATACCGTGCACCCTCAAGGCGCGAGCGTAGTGAACCATTCGTTTCCTGCTTAGGTGCTACTTTTTCCGAGGGAGACATCGATGATGATCCCAGATGCGGCCTATACCACTTCATTAGACGCATGACCTGAGAAAAATATGGTGGGTCATTACATGTTTCGGAATGAGTCTATAGTTGCCACAAACTACGCGACGCGAAGGCGAATTTGATGATTCCAACTTACGACAAGTTCATTGATCCGGTGTTGCGCTTCCTCGAGGGACATCTTGGAGGCGTTCCTGCTGCCGCGGCATATGATGCTGCGGCCAGAGTCTTGGGGCTGACTGAGGAGCAGAAGCTCCGGGTGTTGGATAGCGGTGCGCAGGTCTACAAGAATCGTGCTGCTTGGGCGCATGATCGGCTGAAGCGCGCGGGCCTTTCGTCTAGCCCGAGGCGCGGCATCTGGCAGTTGACGGAGGCCGGGAGAAGTTACGTTGGCGATCATCCGTTCCCGCTGGACGATGAGGAGGTTGGGAGAATTGCAAATGGCTACCTCGCGGTTAAGCTTCGATCTTCGGTAGATGCTGCAGTGCTGGATGCTCCTGACTCCACTGAGTTAGCTCATGGATCGCCCGTTTTGAGCCCCGATGATCGACTTGATAGTGCGCTTTCTGAGCTGAAGTCGGCGACAGCGGTGGAGCTTCTGGACTGCCTGCTGCGTGTTTCTCCTGGGCGGTTTGAAATCATCGTTCTTGATATCCTGCATCGATTGGGATACGGGACGAGTCGCTCAGATTTACTACGCGTAGGCGGAGCTGGAGATGGTGGAATTGACGGCGTGATCTCGCTGGATAAGCTCGGGTTGGACAAAGTCTACGTGCAAGCGAAGCGCTGGAAGAGTACGGTTGGCAGGCCCGAGCTTCAAGCTTTCTATGGGGCGCTCGCCGGACAGAAGGCCAAACGCGGAGTTTTCATAACCACGTCTGGCTTCACGCCTCAGGCTGTTGACTTTGTTGGCTCTGTTGAGGGCATTGTGATCGTCGATGGAGATCGATTGGTTGGTCTCATGATCGACAATGAGGTAGGTGTGAGCTCGCGTATTCTTCGGGTCCCGTCCGTGGATAGCGATTATTTCGACGAAGATGCTTGATTTGCATTCAGGGGACGCTTTCGAGGAAACAGACGCGAGTCCTGTTTGGGCTGGTTTCAGGCCTTGTGAGCGGATGCCGCCTCACTCCGGCCTAACCTCCCGGCAAGCCCACTCAACCAACCCCCGGCAAGCCAGAAACAGCCCATCCACCACCCCCTCATCCAAATGCCTCTCCGGCTCCGCTGCCACGCGGCAGCGGTCCGCCGCGTGCAATAGCTCCAACACCGTCAGCGCCCCGACCAACGCGCGCTCGGTTCTCGCCAGGCTCACGCGGCGGCCGGGGGATAGATCGGTTTCCGGCCACGGCTGCCCATCCGCCCCCTCGCAACCGCGCATGCGCTTGAGGATGCCGAGCAGGAAGCTCAGGTCGGGCAGGGGAGTGTCGTCGTTGATAGGCTCAACAACGGTGTACCAGGAGAAGGTGTCGGATTCGTTCATGGCGTCGGTTTCCTTGGCTGTGCTTAACAGCGCCACCGCCTGAGCGGGGTGGCGGACGATGCGTGGCTGCAAACCGGTTGATGCAGCGCAATAGGCCGGTGAGTCCGAAGACTCCCACGCACCGCCCGCCATAAAGGCCGACGGATTGCCCGCCGGCACCGGTTAAGGACGGTGCCGACGGGCAAGCGTAAACAACTTGCGCGTGCATCAAACGGGTTTGCAGACCCGCTGCCACCCTTTTTCGGTGGCGCGCCATGGTGTTTACGCCGCCGCTTCAAATGCTAATAGAAGTTTGCGAAGGAATCGCGAAATTCGAGAGCGAAGAACTATTGTGGCACGCGCCATTCATGCGGCACGCGTCATCACCAGACGTATTTGCTCAGCTTGTCTGTCGATTGCGATTCGCAATGACGCAACCGCCCGCGCTACAAGCGAATAGCGCGATGCCATTCTTTGCAACAGTTCCTCGTCAGCACCGGGTGGCAAAGGCGCCCGATCAGCCACACCCCCCAAAAACCGGTTCAAACCCGACACCGCCAGCAAGCAAGGCGGCCTCAACCAGCACCATCCCCAACCACCGCTGCATTCCCCACCAACAACTCAATCATCGCCCTTGCCGCCGCCGACTGCCGCCGATGCGGCGCATAGATCACCGAGAACGGTCGCGATCGTCCTCGCAACTGCGGCAGCACCTCCACCAGCTCCCCACGCATCAACCGCTCACGCACGATGAACTCATAACTCTGGCAGATGCCGATGCCCTGTTCGGCCAGCGACACCACACCCAGCACATCGTCGGAGGTCTCGATGGACGAGCGCGGCAGCCAGTCCACATCCCGGCCACCATCCCGGAACACCCACGGCGCCAGCCGCCCGGTACGCGGCATCACGAACGGCAGGCACAGGTGCTGCTGCAGGTCGTCCAGCGTCTGCGGTGTGCCGCGGCGTTGCAGGTAGTCCGGCGCGGCCACCAGCAGCAGTGGGGCATCTTCCAGCGTGCGTGCCACCAGCCCGCTCTCCGGCAGCTGGCCCAGGCGGATGGCAAGGTCGAAGCCTTCGGCCACCAGGTCCACGTTGCGGTTGGTGATGTTCAGTTCCACCTGCACCTGCGGGTGCTGCTGCGCAAAGCGCGCCAGCACGGGCGGCAGCCGGTAGTGGCCATAGGTGGTCGGCACGCTCAGGCGCACGCGGCCGGCCAGCGCACCGTCCTGGGCCAGTACGTCGCGCTCGGCGTCGTCCAGCAGGCCGAAGGCGGTGCGCACCTGTTCGCGATAGAGCCGCCCGGCGTCGGTCAGGCCCACGCGGCGGGTGGTCCGCTGCAGCAGCTGCCGGCCCAGCCGCGCTTCCAGGCGGGTGACCGCACGGCTCAGCACCGAGGGCGTGGTGGACAGCGCCACCGCGCCGGCCGTGAACGAGCCGTGCTCGACCACCGCCAGGAACACCTCCACATCGCCCAGGTAGTCGAACTTGCGGCTCATTTAGCTCTCCGGGGAACAGGTGTTTTGCGATGGGGCCAATTTATCGCCGCTAGGGCGATGAATAAAGTGGCGTCCATTCCCCGATAGGAGCTCCCCATGAACCTGATGACCCGGCTGGCCACCGCACTGGCCCTCACCCTGGCCGCGACCGGCGCGCATGCCGCCAACGTGCTGGTGGTGCTGTCCGACGAAAACCATCTGGACCTGAAGGACGGCAAGGTGCTGTCCACCGGCTTCTATCTCAACGAGCTGATGCAGCCGGTCAAGCTGCTGCTGGACGCAGGCCACGAGGTGACCTTCGCAACGCCGCAGGGGCGGGCGCCGACGGTGGATGCGTCCTCGGTGGCGCAGGCCTACTTCGGTAACGATGCCGCGCAGCTGAAGCTGCACAAGGACCTGCTGGAGAAGCTGGCGCTGACCTCGCCGACGGCGTCGCCGGTGGTCAGCCTGGCGCGCGTCGAGCAGCAGGGCTACGCGCACTTCGACGCGGTCTACATCCCGGGCGGCCACGCGCCGATGCAGGACCTGCTGAAGAGCCCGGCGCTGGGCCGCTTGCTGGCCGACTTCCACCAGCACAACAAGACCACCGCGCTGGTCTGCCACGGGCCAATCGCGCTGCTGTCCACGCTGCCGGATGCGGATGGTTTCGTGGCGACGCTGGAAGCCGGTGCGATGCCGGCCACGCCGAAGTGGATCTACAGCGGCTACCAGATGACGGTGATCAGCAACCAGGAAGAAGAGCAGGCCAAGCCGCTGCTGGGCGGCGGCGAGATGAAGTTCTACCCGCAGACTGCGCTGCAGCGGGCGGGTGCGCGCTTCAGCAGCAACGCCACGCCGTGGACCGGGCATGTGGTGGTGGACCGCGAGTTGATTACCGGGCAGAACCCGGCTTCGGCGCTGGAGGTGGGGCAGCGGTTGGTGGAGCGGTTGAAGTAGGGCGGGGCCTACAAGTTGGCTGTCAGCCGTGAGGGCCGAGGGGCCAGCTCCTCGGCCTGTCTATGGAAATGTCAACGTGGTCGTTACAGGAGGAATCAGCCCGCCATGAGCGCTGTGCCTGACAGATCTTCTATTTCGGAAAGCGCGTGACGCGTCACGGCCCAGTCGCCGGAGTGCTTGATCGCGACTCCTCCCGCCGCTGTCCAGGCATCACAGTTTGCTTTGAAATCATCGATCAGAACATCGCCCGGTTGGTGCATGAAAAGAGGCTTGTGCCTGCCGCCAAGCACAGGCAACACCAGGCAGGTTGCTGACAAGTGTTCGCGAACCCACTGTCGCTTCTGCACGGCAGCGAGCGGATAGTTCGATTTCGGGCAGGCAGTAAGAATCACCGGGTTCAAGTGGTGGATGCTGTGGAAGAACTCCACTGCACCGTGCATCGGCGGGAGGTCGCGGAAGAACGACGGATGGTTGTTGATGTGCGTCCACATCTCATCGTCGGCAAGCAATCGATGGTCCACGCCAAACAGGGCGGGAAATGCCGCGTCGAAGTCGGCCATTACACCATCAAGATCTACGTAGATTGTGCGTCTGGATGCACTCGATCCGCCCGTGTGTTTCTTCACGAGGGGGGCCATCACCTGTATCGACTTCAAATCATCAGAGTTCATTACAGCGTTCTCCTCTCAAAAGTGGGCTTTCTTCTTCGTCCGTTCCCCAGCAGCGGGGTAATGCGCTTGGCGATTGCGACAAACATGGCGGCAATCACGATGCCGCCGGCGTCGGTCCGTGGCTGAAGGATGATGGCCTGCGACCCCCGCCCATGCGGAAAACCAGAGCGCCTTCTGAGTCCATCAGGCACTACTGAAACGGGGCAGTGCACCGCGCCGTAACCACACAATACGGGCCCACCAACCAAAATCGAAACCGAGATGGAACTCGCATCAGGAGGACGTCCACCGGCTGATGTCGCATTCCTGCACTGATGTACCGCTATTTGCAGGACGAACATATGCCGTTTGATGAGAGCATGCGCACGCTGCCTGACGGTCGCAAGCGCTGCGCCGAGAGGCGCGTGCATCAGATGCTGGGTCACGTAACGAGCTTGTACGGCATCGTGCCCGAGGTGGAATCGCACTGAAGGTCACCGGGTGCCCGTTGCGCTCGCAGGGCTATGGCCTGCCAGCGGCCTTAACTCGGCCGATCTCCAGCGTTTGATTGGGCTTGGCAGGGCTGCCATGGCACCATGACGGATCGGCTTCCTCCTTTGAGGTGGAGCCGGTTTTCCCAGGGAAGCCTCGAACACGACATGCGAACGTCCTTCTTCATTCTCTCCGCCCTGTGCCTTGGCCTGCTGTCTGGCTGTGCCAGTGGCCCGGAAGTGAACACCTCAAGCCGCGAAATCACCGGTGCGTTCGTGGCCGACGACGGCCAGCTGTACCTGCTGCCGCGCTTTGAGGAGCCGATGCGCTTCAATGCCGCACCGTTCCGCGAGTACCGGGCGCTGATGGACAGCCCGCTGCGCGAGGCGGTGGCCTGCGCGCAGATGTACTTCCACGAGGATTGGCGCGACCCGGCCAACAAGGCCAAGGTGCACGGCAGCTATGCGCTGCTGCTGCGGCCGGAGCAGGTGACGCCGGAACAGGCCGCGCAGTTCAGGCTGGAGCGGATTGAGGTGATTCCGCGCGAGGCAAAGTCTGTGGATGAGCGTGCGCGCTACTACCTGCCGCAGGATCGAACCCGTTACGCGCTGGCGTTTGATCGTGCCTGCAACCTGTCTACCAAGGGCGGCAGCTATTACAGCGTGCTGTTCGAGGGCGATGGCGAGCGAGTGAAGCTGCCGGATGCCGCTGCGCTGGCGGAGAAGGCGAAGCTGGCGCAGCCGATCAGTGCGCGGGCACAGCGGATCCAGCCGGAGGATGCGGACAAGCCGGGTGTTGGGACGGCCGCCGGGAAGGTGCTGGGTGCCGCGCTGATTCCCGTGGCCGTTCCGGTGTTTGTGTTGAGCCTGCCATTCCTGGGGCCGGATCATTGGAAGTGAAGGGGCGTTGAAGCCAGAGCATCCACGCATGGCGTGGATCTACTGAGACAGCGGGCTTCGATGTTGCCCGAGCATCCAGCGGTGCGCCACGGTGGTGAGCGTGCTCGCAAACAGGAAGGAACCCTGCGCCATGACTGACATGCCAACCCAACTCACGACCGACTTCGATGCGGTGCTCGACCGTGGCGACATTGCCGAGGCGCGGCGGCAGTTGGCCCCGCAGCTTGCACGCGGATGGGCCGAGGCGTTGTTTCTCTCTTCTTCGATTCCTGCAGGCGAGAGCGATGCAGAGGCCGAGGCGCACAGCGTGGCGACTCTCAGGCAGGCTGCAGAGAAAGGCTATATCCCCGCGATCTACGCGCTGGGGCTGCGTCTGCTGACGGGGGACGGTGTTGAACAGGACGTCGCGCGGGCGGCCGTGTACTTTGAGCGGGCCTCGCAGGCCGGCTATCCGTCGGCCATGTACGAATTCGGGCTGGCGCTGTTCCATGGCAAGGGTGTCGCCAGGGACGTGCCGCGTGCGGTGTACCTGATCCGCGCTTCGGCGCAGGGTGGGAATGAGTACGCCAGGGAGTTCCTGCTGGCGCATTCCCTGGACGTGGGCACGTAGGAGGTGGGGCGGCGGCCGGTGACGTTACACTGGCTGCCCATGCCCGATGGAAGCTCGCCCATGTTCAGTGGAAAGGTTGCGGTGGTCACCGGCTCCACCAGTGGTATCGGTCTTGGCATTGCCACGGCGCTGGCGCGGCAAGGTGCCGACATCGTGCTGAATGGATTCGGCGATACGGCGGAGATCGAACGTATTCGTGCCCAGCTGCAAGCCGAGTTCGGTGTGCGGGTGACGCACGATGGCGCCGATCTTTCGCGTGGCGAGGCGGTGCGCGGAATGATCGCCCACGCTGTTGAGAAGATGGGGCGCATCGACATCCTGGTGAACAATGCGGGCATCCAGCACACCGCGTCGATCGAGGAGTTTCCTGCCGACAAGTGGGATGCGATCCTGGCGCTGAATCTCTCGGCGGTGTTCCATGCAACGGCGGCGGCCTTGCCGCACATGAAGCAGCAGGGCGCCGGCCGCATCATCAACATCGCATCGGTGCACGGGCTGGTGGGCTCGGTGAACAAGTCGGCCTATGTCGCGGCCAAGCATGGCGTGGTGGGGTTCACCAAGGTGACCGCGCTGGAGAATGCGAGCGCAGGCATCACCGCCAATGCGATCTGCCCGGGGTGGGTGCGGACGGCGCTGGTCGAGCAGCAGATCACCGCGTTGGCCGGCCGCGAGGACACGGATCAGGAGACCGCTGCTCGCGCGCTGCTGGCTGAAAAACAGCCTTCGTTGCAGTTCGTGACGCCCGAGCAGCTGGGCGAGATGGTGGTGTTCCTGGCCTCGGACGCTGCCGCCCAGATCACCGGCACGGCGCTGCCGGTAGATGGGGGCTGGACCGCGCGCTAGCTGGCCGGCTGTGGCTTACGCTGCAGCATCGGCAACGCCACCAGCGTCACCAGAAGGGTGAACAGCACCAGCGACGAGCCCACCGTGCCGAAACCCAGGCCGCCCTTTTCCAGCGGTTTGGTGAGCAGGTCGCCGAAGGTCGCGCCGAACGGGCGGGTGAGCACGAAGGCGATCCAGAACAGGATGACCCGGTTGATGCCCTTGATGCGGCTGGCCAGTGCGGTGAGCGCGATGAGGCTGCCGATCAGCAGTGCGCCGCCGGTGAAGCCGAGCCCGGAATCGTCGGCGAGGAAATCACCCAGTGCGGTGCCGAGCGTGTTGGAGAACAGGACGGCGGTCCAGTAGAAGCCTTCGGCGCGGCGCGATTCGATGTTGCTGACCGAGATCGACTTTTCCGATACCCGCCAGGCCAGCAGCACCAGCGCCAGGCAGCCGGCCAGCAGGCTGGCGCCAGTGGCGTAGCCCAGGCCAAGCGTGCGGTCGAGCAGGTCGGACATGGTGGTGCCTGCGGTGCTGGTGGCCAGCACCACCGACCAGAACAGCACCGGGTGGAAGCGTCGTGCCGACAACTGCATGCCCAGCAGGCCGGCAAAGATGGTCAGCAGGATGGCCGAGCTGGCCACGTAGCCCAGGTTGAGTGTCATCGACAGCAGGTCGCCGGCGGTCTCGCCGAGGGTGGTGGCGGCGATCTTCATCACCCAGAAGCCGAGGGTGACCGCCGCTACTTTGCTATGCAGGGAATCTGCGTCTGAAGCACTCATCGAACGTCGCCTTGGGAGCCTGTGGGCGATGCTGTGGCGGGCCGCGTCGGAGTGCGGTCGGAACCGGGTTCGGGAAGGGTGAGCGTGGAGGTGGCGTTCAGCCGGCGCTGGCCTGGGTCGGCAGGCGTGCCAGCAGGGCGTCCCAGTCGGCCACGAAGCAGCCGTCGCGGCCGCGGTTGCACTCGGTGATCCACGCGTCAAGCGATGCGCTTTGCGCGCGGTAGGCGCTGACATCGCCCAGCGCGGCGAAGCGCAGGCGGTAGTTCACCAGCATCTGCAGCCAGTGCCCGGCGATTCCAGTACGCAGCTCGAAGAAGTCCGGTGACAGGCGCTGCACCGGCACGGCGATCCATTCGGCCTGGTGCCCGAGGGCATCGCCGACCCGATCACGCAGGCCGTTGGCATCGAGTGCGGGGCCCTGCGACCCGATGCGCAGGATGCGGATGGTGCCAATATGCTCGATGGAATCATTCATGCCGGACGTTCTGCAGTTGATGCAGCCTGGCGAGGATGTCTTCGCGCAGGCCAGGGATGTAGTGATAGGCGTCTGCCAACAGCGTGACGTCTGCCGCTGGGACGAGCCGCGTCATGCGTTCGGCGGCGGCGGGGGTGTCGATGAGGGCATCTCGCGCGCCCATGACAAGGGCCACCGGCGGATGCAGCGTGGCCAGCCGCTCGTCGCTGAAACGGGGAATGCGCAGCGGGCGTGGCCGCACCTGGGCGCGGATCAATGCCAGCAGGTCGAGCAGCGGCTGCGCCGGTGCAGGCGCCTGCAGTGGCGCGGGGCCCATGACCATGCGGCGCAGGCGCTCGCGGCCCCATCGGCCAAGCAGTAACAGCGGGAGCGCCTTGAGCAGGAATGCACGCTGGCGCCCGATGCCCGAGGGGCTGATCAGGACCAGTGCGTTGACCCGGGCCGGCCTTCGCAACGCGTAGTCCAGTGCCAGGAAGCCGCCAAACGACAGGCCCACGAACGCTGCCCTGTCGACGCCGAGTGCGTCGAGTACATCGTCCAGCCATTGCGCATGCGCATCGCTGTCCAGCGCAGGTTGCGTGCCGGCGCTGAGGCCGGGTTCGCCGATGATGTCGACGGCATGCACGCGATAGTGCTCGCTCCAATTTGCGGCATCGAACATCCAGCTGGCCGCATTGCTGAGGGTGCCATGCAGCAGGACCAGGGAAGGAGCCTGTTCCGGGCCGCAACTGACCACGAAGGTCGACCCTGCGCGGGTGGCGATATGCTGCGATTCATGTGGTACGGGCCAGTCCGAAAGCACCTGGTGGTAGGCGGCAAGTACCTGTTGCGTGGGAATGCCGGGGCGCTGCCGCTTCATGTGCTGCGGTCCTGCAGCAGACGCTGCAGGCTGACCAGCAGCGCGGTGGAATCCGCCAGGCCACCGATCACGATCAGCTTGAGCACATCATGCTCGGGCGAATAGATCGTCTCCATGCGCAGCGGTTCGTCGTCGGCCTCGCGGCGGGTGACACGCGCATGCAGGGCACGGACCAGCTCGGCGGCATGTGTCGCACCGCATCCGGGAACGTCGACCACCGTGGTGAGCTGCGGGCGCGGAGCCGAGGGCTCACGCACGGTGCCGGTGAACGCGTCGAGGTCTTCAGCGGTGATGCGATAGGACTTGCCGATGCGGGTCGCGCGCAGCTGGCCGCTACGGATATGCCGCAGGACGGTCTTGGGGTGCAGGCTGAGCTGTTGGGCAGCCTGCTCTACGGTCAGCAACGCCGGGGGCATATCGGAACTCCGGAATCATATGTTCCTTATTGTTCCATAATATCCACTTGAATGGAGTGATTGGGAGTTGTGGCGCGGTAGCGGCAGCGGGGATCTCGCCGATGCCGCTCGGGCCGGCCCGCCGCCCCGACGACTACGCCGGCTTCGCAAACACATCCAATCCCTTGCCCGTTTCCAGCAGCGACTTCAGGCTCGATAGCACGATCGGCCAGCCCTGGCGGATGCCGGTATCCATGCCGCTGCCCGGTTCCAGCTCGTCGTGGGTGACGGTCAGCCGCACCATGTCCTGATAGGGCACGATCTCGAAGGTGACCCTGCTGTAGGCCTCCGGGTTGTCGGCCTGCGAGGCGGCGGCCCAGGTGATGACCAGCCGCGAGGGCGGGGTGCTTTCCACCACTTTGCCGACCAGCTCGACCGAGCGCGTTTCGTTGGCACGCACATGCTGCCAGCGCGAGCCGGGCTTCCAGTCCGAGACGTTTTCGTGGCCCCAGTAACGACTGGCGATTTCGGGGCGGGTGATGGCCTCGAACACTTTCTGCGGCGTGGAGGCGATGTAGATCACGTGGATGAAGCGGGTGGTCTCTGCGGACATGGTCATTCTCCTTCCAGTTCTCGTTTTAGGTCATGCAGCAGGCTCAGGCGCTGCTGCTCGAACTTGCGTACCCAGCGCTCGTAGACTTCATGCAGCGGCACCGGGTTGATGAAGTGCAGCTTCTCGCGGCCACGACGCACGGTGCTGATCAGGTTGGCGTCTTCCAGCAGGCCCAGGTGCTGGGTGACTGATTGCCGGGCCATGTCCAGGTGCTCGCAGAGCTGGCCCAGGGTCTGGCCGTTGTCTTCGCAGAGCAGGTCGAGCAGGGTTCTGCGCGTGGGGTCGGCCAGGGCCTTGAACACCTTGTCTGCATTCATGCGGGGCGTCTTCAGTTCCAGTTGTCGATCCTGACGTCGTGCGGGTTGGGCTGGCCCTTGCCGGTTTCCAGCAGGGATTTCAGGCTCATCAGGAACACCGCCCACTTGGTGCTGCAGTGGGAGGTGAACTCGACGCGTTCCTTCCAGCCTTCGTGGGTGAACAGGACGATGCAGTAGTCGCCTTCCTGTTTCAGTGCGAAGCGTGCATGGGTGCCGATCCATTCGGCAGGGCCGGCCAGGAACTGCCAGAGCACGAGCTCGCCAGGAATGAACTGTTCCAGCTTCATTTCCATGGCGCCGATCTCCTGGCCGTTGTTCGTGAAGCGCGCCTTGACCGTGCCGCCGGCCTCACGGTCGCCGCTGGTGTCCTCGGCCCACCAGGCGGCAACCCCTTCGGGGGTGGCCAAGGCTTGATACACCTTGTTTGCGGAGGCCTTGATGCCGACCCGATGTGCGATATCCACCATTGCAGGTTCCTCGCGATGGGCGCGCAGGCGTCGCCCTTGAGTGGACTATATGCAGGTAAATACCTGCATGTCAAATCCGTTCCCCTGGTACGTGGACGGGGCCGAGGCAGGGCTATCTCTGCGCCGGCACAAACTGCTCGCGTACCGCTTTGGCCAGCAGGTCCGGCGGCAGCAGGCCCTGGTCGATGAGGAAGTTGTTGAATGCAAGGCGGTTGAACCGGCTGCCCAGCGCGATCTCGGTTTCCATGCGCAGCTCGAGAATGCGGCTGTAACCGTAGAAATAGGCGCCTGCCTGGCCCGGTGCGTTGAAGGTGTAGCGGTCGAGCTCCTGCTGGGTCATCGCCTCGGACAGGCCGACGTCGTCGCGCAGGATGCGTGCAGCGGCGGCCCGGTCGATCTGGCCCAGGTTGATCATCGGATCAAGCATGGCCCGTGCTGCGCGCATCAGGCGGAACTGCAGGGCGATGAACTGGCCGTCGAGGGGTTCGTACGGAACCATCTCCGCTTCGGTGTACAGCGCCCATCCCTCGATGTTGACGGAATTGAACGCGAACAGGGTGCGCGCCAGTGAGACACCACGCTCGATCATCGCGGTGAACTGCAGCTCGTGGCCCGGCCGTCCCTCGTGGGCGGACATCGTCCAGCGGGCGGCATCGAAGTTGAAGTCGTCGTAGTGCAGCGTATTGCCGTTGGCGGTGGCCAATGCGACCGGCAGGACAAACTGGCCCTGCTGCCCGGTGTTGCCGACCAGCGGCGCAGGCAGCAGATGCGGGGCCTGCACCACGGCTGATTCCGCCGGGGTGCCCAGGCGGACGATCATCGGCCGGTGCGGCAGGTCGACGATGCGCTGGGTGCGGATGATGGGTTCGATGACCCCGATGGCCTGCTGATAGCGCGCGACCAGCTGTTCGTCGGGGATGGCGTGTTTCTTCAGGGCGCGGACCACTGCAATGGGATCGTACGGATCGGCGACCTGCAATCCATGTTCCTTGACCACCCGGGGCGCCAGCTGCCGCATCGCTGCGCGTGTTTCCATGAACTCCACCTGCGCGCGCCGTACCAGCAGTTGCGGATCGATGTCGATGCCGATCTGCCGGAGCTGATTGGCATACAGCGCCGGTGGCAGGCGGGTGTCCGCGCGCGCTTCGGGCAGCACCGTGGTTCGCACCCACAGGCGGTAGTCCTGCAACTGTGCTTCCATCAACGCCAGGCTGGCTTCGGCGCCGGGCTGCGGGTAACGGGTGAACAGGGCGCGGATGCCGGTGATGTAGGTATCGACGTTGGCCAGCGCCTGCTCAATTTCTGCCTTGGAGGGGCGAAGCAACGCGCGATCAGTTGCGCGCTCGGCGTAGCGGGCCTTGGCCAGGCCGGTGAACGGTAGCGTTGCGCCGTCCTGCCCTACGTAGCGCTGCAGGCGTTGCAGCGCGAATGCGCGGCGTTCGGGCGTGGCCTGTTCGGAGAGCAGTGTGCGCAGGCCATTGAACATGATCTGCGGCGCATCGCGCCAGGGCAATGACAGTTGCTCGTTGAGCTGGCTGCTGGCAATGGCCTCGTCGGCGGCGCGGATCATGATGTCCAGGTCCTGACGGACGTTCGGGTCCTGTTCGTTGGCCTGCTGTGCTTTCAGTCTGTCGCGTGCCATCGCGCTGGCGGCGCGGAAGCGCGCAGGGAAGCCGGGCAGCAGGTCGGTGATGAGATGGTCGTAGCCGGGGATCCCCATGAACGACATGTCCTCGGGCCCAAACGGTGCCTGTGCATCGAGCAGGATCTGTGCGTACTGGTTGCTTCGGGTGACCCAGGCGGCCGACGACGTGCTGCTTGGCTGCACCTCGGCCGCGTGGATGGGAGCTGCGGCGAGGGTGCATGATGCCGGGAGGGAGAGCGCGATCACGAAAAGCAGGGAGCGGTTCATGGGGCATCCGTCGCGGGTGGTTCGCCGCAGGTTCGGCGGCGGTACTGACGGTGAACAGCGCTGGAAGTCACCTGGACTTCCGACTGCTTCAGTCCGGTACAGGTGGCCGCTGCCGCGGGGCGCTAGACTGCTTGAACCGGCCGACGACCCCGGCACTCCCGGGCTGGGGTTCGTGGAATGACAGGAGTGGAAGACATGGCTGAAGCAGGAAAGGACACCTTGAACATCCGCCGTGCCAGCGTGGCCGATGCGCCCGCGGTGCTGATGCTCTTCGACGAAGTCATCGCGTGGTTCGTGTCGATCGGCAATCTGCAGCAATGGGGCAGCGAGCCGTGGTCGACGATGCCGCGCCGGATCACCCAGGTGACCGAAGCGTGCGCGCTGCCGGATGCATGGGTGGCGCAGAACGAGCAGGGTGAAGTGCGTGCGTTCCTGGCGCTGGGCGAGTCGATGCCCTATGTGCCTGCGCCCACTGGGCCGGAACTGTATGTGCGGGTCGTGGTGGCCTCGCGTGATGTGCGCGTGCGCGGCATCGGCCGCCGCTTGATGGCGTTTGCCGACGAGCAGGCGCGCGCTGCCGGACTGGATCATCTGCGTGTGGATTGCTATGGCGGAGGCAGCGGCGACCTGGTGCGCTTCTATGAATCCTGCGGCTATGCGCGCATCGCGCCGTTCAATGTGGACGGCTGGCCGGGGATGCTGCTGGGGCGGCAGCTCTGACGCGGCTGCGTCATTCCGTCGCAGCCTGCGTGCAGGAAACGGTACATCGGTTCGGCGCTAGAGTAGGGAGAACCCCTCCAGGAAGGAGCAATGCATGTACTACAGCAGTGGCAACTACGAAGCCTTCGCGCGCCCGCGCAAGCCGGCGGGTGTCGATCGCAAGCGCGCATGGTTCGTTGGTTCGGGGCTGGCCTCGCTGGCCGGTGCGGCGTTCCTGGTGCGCGATGGTCGCATGGCCGGTGAGCGCATCACGATTCTTGAGCAGCAGCAGATTGCCGGCGGCGCGCTGGATGGCCTGGAAGTGCCGGAGAAGGGTTTCGTGATCCGCGGCGGGCGCGAGATGGAGGACCATTTCGAGTGCCTGTGGGACCTGTTCCGCTCGATTCCGTCGCTGGAGATTGACGATGCCAGCGTGCTGGACGAGTTCTACTGGTTGAACAAGGATGACCCGAACTATTCGCTGCAGCGCGCCACCATCCATCGCGGCGAGGATGCACATACCGACGGCCTGTTCACCCTGAGCGAGCAGGCGCAGAAGGACATCATCGCGCTGTTCCTGGCCACCCGGCAGGAGATGGAAAACAAGCGCATCAACGAGGTGCTGGGCCGCGACTTCCTGGACAGCAACTTCTGGCTGTACTGGCGCACCATGTTCGCGTTCGAGGAATGGCACTCGGCGCTGGAGATGAAACTGTACCTGCATCGCTTCATCCACCATATCGGTGGCCTGCCGGATTTCTCGGCGCTGAAGTTCACCAGGTACAACCAGTACGAATCGCTGGTGCTGCCCCTGGTGAAGTGGCTGCAGGACCAGGGTGTGGTGTTCCAGTACGGCACCGAGGTGACCGACGTCGACTTCGATCTGGCGGCGGGCCGCAAGCAGGCCACGCGCATCCACTGGACGCGCGAGGGCGTGGCGGGTGGCGTGGATCTGAGCGCGGATGACCTTGTTTTCATGACCATCGGTTCGCTGACCGAGAACTCGGACAACGGCGACCACCACACCGCTGCGCGCTTGAACGAAGGCCCGGCGCCGGCCTGGGACCTGTGGCGCCGCATCGCCGCCAAGGACGAGGCCTTTGGCCGCCCGGATGTATTCGGCGCGCATATACCGGAAACCAAGTGGGAATCGGCGACGGTGACCACGCTGGATGCACGCATTCCCGCCTACATCCAGAAGATCGCCAAGCGCGACCCGTTCAGTGGCAGGGTGGTGACCGGCGGCATCGTCAGCGTGCGCGACTCGCGCTGGCTGATGAGCTGGACGGTGAACCGGCAACCGCATTTCAAGAACCAGCCCAGGGACCAGATCGTGGTCTGGGTGTATTCGCTGTTCGTGGATACGCCGGGCGACTACGTGAAGAAGCCGATGCAGGAGTGCACCGGCGAGGAGATCACCCGCGAGTGGCTGTACCACCTGGGTGTGCCGGTGGAGGAGATCGATGAACTGGCCGCAACCGGCGCCAGGACGGTGCCGGTGATGATGCCGTACATCACCGCGTTCTTCATGCCGCGCCAGGCCGGCGACCGCCCGGACGTGGTGCCGGACGGGGCGGTGAACTTCGCCTTCATCGGCCAGTTCGCCGAATCGAAGCAGCGCGACTGCATCTTCACCACCGAATACTCGGTGCGCACGCCGATGGAAGCGGTATACACGCTGCTGGATATCGAACGCGGCGTGCCGGAGGTGTTCAATTCCACCTACGACGTGCGCTCGCTGCTGGCCGCGACCGGTCGCCTTCGCGATGGCAAGGAACTGGACATCCCCGGGCCGGCGTTCCTGCGCAACCTGCTGATGAGCAAGCTGGACAAGACCCAGATCGGTGGGCTGCTGCGCGAGTTCAAGCTGGTGCAGGAGGACTGAGCAGGAAGGAGGGAGGCAGCCGGCGAGGGCATCGGCTGCCTCAAGGTCTTACGCTACGCTGTCGGTCGAACGGCTCAGCTGTTCCCACGCGTCGATGCTGTTGGCCATCGATTCCAGTTTCGCGCGTACCAGCTGCAGCGCATCACTGCCCAGCAGCAGATGGCTGGGCGGTGCATCGCTGTCGATGATCTGCAGCATGGCCTGTGCGGCCTTCACTGGATCGCCCGGCTGGTGGCCGCTCTTTGCCTCGCGCGCGCTGCGGATGGGGTCGAACAGCGCGTCGTAGTCTTCAATGCTGCGCGGTGCCCGCACCATCGAGCGGCCCGCCCAGTCGGTGCGGAACGAGCCCGGGGCGACGGCGGTGACGTGGATGCCGAACGGCGCGACTTCCTTGCCGAGCACGTCGCTGATGCCTTCCAGTGCGAACTTGCTGCCGCAGTACCAGGCGATGCCGGGCATCGTGATGAAGCCGCCCATGGAGGTGATGTTGAGAATGTGGCCGCGGTGCCGCGCGCGCATGTGTGGCAGCACGGCCTTGATCATTGCAGCCGGCCCGAACACGTTCACTTCGAACTGCTGCCGCAGCTCGGCCAGCGTGGATTCTTCGAGGATGCCTTCGTGGCCGTAGCCGGCGTTGTTGACCAGCACGTCGATGGCGCCGACGTGGGTTTCGACATCGTCGATGAGTGCATCGATGGCGTCGGCATCGGTGACGTCCAGCAGGCGGCCGAAGGCGCGACCCGGCGCGAGGGCTTCAAAATCCTGGCGGGCGGTTGCGTTGCGCACGGTGCCGACCACGCGATGGCCGGCCAGCAGTGCCTGCTGGGCAAGGGCACGGCCGAAGCCGCTGCTGACGCCGGTGATGAGAAAGAGGCGGGATGCGGGCATGTGATGGACTCACGTTGGACAGGGTTTGCACGTTAGTGCTTGAGCATTCCCGGTCCCAGGCCTAGGATTCGCCCATTCTTGCCTATTCCTCTGGAGCGCCCGTGCCGGTGGTCGATTCCCTGCAACCGCAGGTGCAGGCACGCATGGTCGGCCTGCTGAAGACATTGGCGGTGCAGGAGGGCTATACGCTCACGCCGCTGCCGGGGGTACGGCTGCTGCGATCCGACCGCGCTTTGGCACGCACGCCGGTGTTGTATGACCCCGGCATCGTGATCGTCTGCCAGGGCGTGAAGCGCGGCTACCTCGGCGGGCAGGTCTACCAGTACGACGCGCAGCACTACCTGGCGGTGTCGGTGCCGGTGCCGTTCACGATGGAAACCGAAGCATCGGCAGACGCACCGCTGCTGGCGATCTACCTGCACCTGGACCTGCAGATGGCGGCGGACCTGCTGATTGAACTGGGTGAGCAACCGGGCATGAGCGAAGCGCCGGCGCAGAGCATGATGTCCAGCCCGATGCAGGCGCCGATGCAGGCCACGGTGCTGCGCCTGCTGGAGGCGCTGGCCGATCCGCTGGAGGCTGCGGTGCTCGGGCCGTCGCTGGTGCGTGAGCTGTATTTCCGCGTGCTGACCGGTGCACAGGGGGGCGCGATGCGCGAGGCGCTGGCCATGCGCGGGCGCTTCGGCAGCATCGGCAGGGTGCTGCGCACGATCCACGCGGCGTATGACACCGCGCTGGACGTGGCGCAGCTGGCCGCCGAGGCCGGTATGAGCGCGGCGACCTTCCACGACCACTTCCGCGCGATGACCGGTACGTCGCCGATGCAGTACGTGAAATCGACCCGGCTGCATCAGGCGCGGTTGCTGATGCTTCGGCAGGGGATGACGGCGGAGGCTGCGTCACTGGCGGTGGGGTATGCCAGCCCGTCCCAGTTCAACCGCGAGTTCAAGCGGTTGTTCGCGTTGCCACCGGCGGCCGAGGTCGCGCGGATGCGGCGGAGTTTCGCGCTGCCACCATCGCCAGCGGATGCGGTGTACGTGTCGTCGCATTGAGGGGCTGACGAGGATCGCCCTGTTTTTTCTGCAAGCCGGCCAGCGGCCGGCACTACCGGGGCGGCGGCAGGCGGCCGGCACTACCGGCGGGGGTGGTAGGGGTGGGGTATTGACTGGATGTCTACCTACTAGTAGGTTATGTCCAATGAAAGAGTCGCTCTCGCCCAAGGCCCAGGAGATCCTGGCCCATGCCCGCTCGTTGCTGGAAGCCGGTGGTTACAACGGTTTCAGCTACGCCGACGTGTCGGCGCGGGTGAACATCAGCAAGGCCAGCATCCATCACCATTTCCCCAGCAAGGCAGACTTGGTGCGCACCGTGGTTGAACTGTACCGGGCCGAGGCGCGCGAAGGCCTGGCCTTGCTGGACCGGCAGCTGGGCGACCCGCTGCAGGAGCTCAATGCCTATGTGGACTACTGGTCCAGCTGTATTGCAGGCGGCACGTCTTCGTTCTGCATCTGCGCGATGCTGGCCGCCGAGGCGCCGTTGATTCCGGCCGAAATCGCCGAGGAAGTGCGCGGCCATTTCGAGGACCTGAGCGGCTGGTTGGCGGTGACGCTGGAGAAGGGGGCGGCAATGGGCCAGCTGCAGTTGCAGGGCTCGGCGGCCGATGAAGCCAAGGCGTTCATGTCATCGGTGCACGGCGCCATGCTGGCCGCGCGTAGCTTCGGAGATGCGGCCACGTTCGCGACGCTGGCCCGGCTGGCCATCGCGCGGGTGAGCGTGACCGCCTGACGTGCGTGTGGTGGGCCGGCGGCGACGCGGGCCTTTTATTTGCATCAACAACCTACCTACTAGTAGGTATATTCCAGCAACGGAGATTCCCATGGCACATCCCCTTACCCTCCTCGGAGCGATCCACACCGCCATCAGCCTGGTGCCGATCCTGGCCGGGCTGCATGGCTTCATCCGCCACCGGGCGATCGATCCCGCCGCGCGCTCGGGCAAGGTCTATCTGATCGGCCTGGTGCTGTCGGTGGCGACCTCGTTCACTGTGTCCAGCACCGGCGGGCTCAACCCGGGCCACGCGTTCGGGGTAATCGTGCTGCTGGTGGCGTTCGGCGGCGTGCTGGTGGCACGACTGCGTTTCCTGGGACGGCTGGCGGCATACCTGTCGACCTTTGCGCTGTCTTTCAGCTTCCTGTTGTCGCTGGTGCCGGGGGTGAATGAAACACTGACGCGGTTGCCGGTGGCGCATCCGCTGGCGGCGGCGCCGATGGCACCGGTGGTGCTGCAGACATTGCTGGGATGCCTGGCCGTGTTCGTGGTCGGGTTTGCCGGGCAGTGCTGGCGGATCCATCGACGCGTCACGAAGCCGTGAGCCATGCCGCTGCGCGATTGCCGGTCCCGCAGAATCAGCAGCCAACCAACCTGTCGACACCGATGCCGCCCCTGTGCTGGCTGCGGTATTCGGTAGGGCTCGCATCGACCTGACCACGGAAGTGCCGGCGGAACGATTCCTGCGAACCGAATCCGGCCTGCTCGGCAATCCACTGCAGTGGCCGGTCCGTGGTTTCCAGCAGTTCACGGGCGAAGGCCACGCGCTCGCGGATCAGCCAGTCGATCGGCGACAGGCCGGTGGCTTCCAGGAACTGCCGCTGCAGCGTGCGCTGGCTGAGCGCGGCCTGCTCGGCGAGGCTGCCAAGTGAGTGTGGCTCGCGCAGGTTGCGGCGCATCCATTCCATCAGCTTTGCCAGCCGCGTGGGCTCGCCATGGGGAATGGCGCGGCTGACGCGCTGGCTGCGTTCGGCATCGCGCCACGGCGCCAGTACCAGCCGTTCGGCCACCAGGTTGGCCACGCGCGCGCCGTAATCCTTGCGCACCAGGTGCAGCATCATGTCCATGCCGGTGGCCGAGCCGGCCGAGGTGATGATGCTGCCGGTATCCACGTACAGCGCATCCTCGCGCACATCGATGCGCGGGAAGTCGCGCGCCAGTGCTTCGGTGAGCCGCCAGTGGGTGGTGGCCTGGCGGCCATCGAGCAGCCCGGCCCAGGCCAGCACGAACGCACCGGAGCAGATCGAGGCGATGCGCGCGCCGCGTGCATGGGCACGAATGAGTGCATCGAGCAGCGCCTGCGGCGGGCGCTCGCTGGGTTCGCGCCAACCAGGAATGACGATGGTGTCGGCGTCATCGACGCTGCTGAGATCGTAGGGGAGTTGGACCTGCGTGCCGCCAAGCATGCGCAGCGCACCGGGCTCAGCCGCGCACAGCTGGGTCCGGTACCAGGCCACGCCCAGTTCCGGCCGCACCGGTGCGAACAGGCCCACCGCGCAGCCGAATTCGAACAGCCCCTGGCCGTGGCAGGCAACGATGGCGACGAGCGGCGCGTTGGGATCGGCGGGTGGGCTGGGCATGGGTTGATGCTACGTGGGGCGGTGCGCGGCGCGGCGCACTGCGCAGGCATGAGGTGATGCCTGCGGGGTATATGCGGGGAGCTGTCCATCTCTGTAGAGCCGAGCCCACGCTCGGCTTGATGCTGGCAGAAGTGGAAGCACGTGATGCTATCGCGAAGTTCAGCCGAGCATGGGCTCGGCTCTACAGGGAGCAGCGCACCGGGACTGCTGCCTAACCTCATTACCAGCGGTCATGTGGGTGGCCGGATATGACGGTTGGGTGACGTGATCCCGCCTGTCGCGGCAGGTGAACAGGCCCTTGAATGGAAGCGTGTTTCCGGCCCACCCCCACGAGCCCCCATGCCTGCCGCCCACGCCCCTGTCCTGAGCACGCTTGCTGTCCTGATCGCCGCTGTTCTCGCCGCATCGCCCAGCCATGCGGCTGAAGCCGATGCAGACCCCACCACCACAGCGGCGGCGGCCAATGTGGCAGCGTCCACGCTGGACGCGGTGGTTGTTACCGGTTCGCGCACCAGCACGCGCACGGTGAAGAACAGCTCCACGCCCATCGATGTGATCTCCGCCGAGGACCTTGCCGCCACCGGGCAGGGCAATCTGCTGGAAGCCCTGCAGCGCAGCCTGCCGTCGCTGAGCCAGATCGGCGGCTACCAGAGCGATCAGGAGAGCCTGATCCGCGGCTACCAGCTGCGCAACCTGTCGCCGGGCTACACGCTGGTGCTGGTGAACGGCAAACGCCGCAATGCCAGCGCCTATGTGAGCGGAGCGAATGGCGGTGGCTTTCCCGGCCATGCCTGGGCCGACCTGGCGCTGATTCCTGTCTCGGCCATCGACCACGTGGAAGTACTGCGTGATGGCGCGTCGGCCATCTATGGTTCGGATGCGATCACCGGCGTGGTCAACGTGATCCTGAAATCGCAGGCGCACGGTGGCGATCTGTCGGTGGAGAGCGGGCAGAGCATTGATGGCGATGGCTCGCGTACCAGCGTACGCGCCAATGTCGGCCTGCCGTGGGGCGAGGATGGCTTCGTCAACCTGTCCGGCGAGACCACCCGCCAGCATCATGCGATCCGCACCCGGCGCTATATCGACGGCTACCTGAGCTATCCGGCGGTGGACGGCAGCGGCAACCGGGTGGGGCTGCGCCCGAACAACCGGCTGCCGGTGGGAGCGTTGCCGAACCCGGCCGAGGCCGATCGCGATGCCGAGGCCAACACCATCCTCAGCTCGCCGTCGTATGCGTTGAAGGCCTTCGCGGTGAATGTGGGCCATGGCCTTGGCGAAAGCGCGCAGTTCTACGCCAATGCCACCGCCAGCGATCGCACCGCGCAGGCGATCCAGAACTTCCGCCTGCCGGCCACCATCTTCACCACGTACAAGGCCCCCGGCGTGCTGAGCGTGTTTCCCGATGGCTTCCTGCCGGTGTTGGAAACCAAGGAGAAGCAGTACACCGGTACTGCAGGTGTGAAAGGCCAGCTGGCAGGCTGGGACTACGACGCCAGCCTGACCGGAAACCGCAGCACGGTACGCACCTACACCCGCAACTCGGTGAACTACTCGCTGCCGTACCCCGGTTCGCCCACCGACTTCTACGATGGCAAGCTGGATTACCAGCAGGGCATCGCCAACCTGGATCTGCGCCGCGGCTTCGAGGTGGCGGCCTTTGCCTCGCCGCTGGAAGTGAGCGCAGGTGCCGAGTACCAGCATGAACAGTACGAGCGTGGGGCGGGGCAGTGGGAGTCGTACACCGGCTTCGGTGCGGCGGCCTTCGTCGGCTACTCGACCGCCGACGCGGTGAAGGCGACCCGCAACAGCAAGGCGGTCTATGTGGGCGCGGCCACCAACGTCACCTCGCGCTGGTATCTGGATGCGGCCGCGCGTTGGGAAGACCACTCCGACTTCGGCAGTGTCTCCACCGGCCGCCTGACCACGCGCTTCGACTTCACCGACGCGCTGGGCGTACGCGCCACGGTCAGCAACGGTTTCCATGCGCCCAGCCTGGGCGCGCAGTTCTACCAGGCAACCGGCAGCTGCCCGTGCGGCACCACGCTGGTGGCGCAGGTGTCGTCGCCGGCGGCGATCGCGTTGGGTGCCACGGCGCTGAAGCCGGAAAAGGCCACCAACTACAGCCTTGGCGTGACCTGGGATCCGAGCCCGGCCTTCCATCTGGCCTTGGATGCGTATCAGATCGACATCCGCGGCCAGCTCGGCCAGTCCAGCCAGATCGGCTACAACGCGCAGGATCCGGCGCGCGTCACCGACAACAGCGGCACGGTGCTGAGTGCGGCGCAGAAGAACACCATCGATGCCCTGCTGGGTTCTGCCGGCATCAGCATCCTGCCGGGCGATGCGTTCTACGCCAGCTATTTCACCAACGTGGGCAACACCCGCACGCGCGGCGTCGAGCTGACCCTGGAAGCGAACCAGGACACTGCGTGGGGCAAGCTGCGCTGGAGCTACGCGGCCAACGTCGGCCGCACCACCATCCAGAAAGTGAGCGACATTCCGGCGGCGCTGCAGGGGCTGCCGAACATCAACCTGCTGACCAGGACCAGCGAGTACGCGCTGCGCTTCCGCACGCCCAGCTACACCCAGGTGGCCGGGCTGGGCTGGCAGAACGGGCGCTGGCGTTCGAATGTCGATTTCACGTACTACGGCCCGATCAAGCGCCTGAACAACGGCGTGGAGTACAAGCAGCCACCGGTGCTGGTGACCAACCTGTCCGGCGCGGTGGAACTGGGCGCTGGCTGGAGCGCGGCGCTGGGCATCAACAACGTGTTCGACAAGCGCACCCGCAAGGTGCCCGAGTACGCACGCAGTGCCACCGATGTGGCCAGCATCGAGACCACCTGGGACAGCGGTGACGTGCTGGGCAACGTAGGCGCGTACTGGTATGGGCGGGTCAGTTACCGGTTCTGAGGCGAAACGCCGTCGAGCACGCTCGACGCTACATGGGAGCATTTCATGTCTTCTGCATTGAAGGTGGTTGCATTGGTGGGGTCGCCGACCAGCTCGGCGACATCCCGTACGCTGCTGCTGGTGCGGCATCTGCTGGCATCGTTGCAGCAGCGGGTGCATGCCAGCGTGGACCTGGTGGAGCTGGCGCCGATTGCGCGCTCGCTGGGCCAGTCACTGTCGCGCGCGGAGGTGGAACCGGCGGTGGAACAGGTGCTGCAGACCATCGAGGCGGCCGAACTGCTGGTGGTGGCTGCGCCGGTGCACCGTGGATCGTATCCGGGGCTGTTCAAGCACCTGATCGACTTCATCGAGCTCGATGCGCTGGTGGATACGCCAGTGCTGCTGGCGGCGACCGGAGGCAGCGAGCGCCATGCGCTGGTCATCGATCACCAGTTGCGGCCGTTGTTCAGTTTCCTGCAGGCGCACACGCTGCCGATCGGGGTGTATGCCACCCCGGCCGACTTCGACGGCGAGCACATCAACAGTGCGGCGTTGCAGGCGCGCATCGCGCTGGCGAGCGAACGTGCGGCCGGGCACCTGGCTGCGCAGGGGCGGGCGACAGCGGCGCCGCTGCGACGTATTGCCTGACGCCATAACGGGCGGCGCTTTGCATATGGCCAAGCTGCATCTGCATGGCCGGATCTGACCGCCGATTGTCGCCAGGCATCGCTGCTTCGGCCGTCGGCATCTCTAGCATCGAAATCGAAGCGGCATCGCATTGCCGCCCCCGATGAGGACGACCCCGTGAGCCTGGACGCAACCGATAAACCCATCCTGTTCCTGCTCGACCGCGAGTTCGAGGACGGCCAGATTCCCGGTCAACGCTTCTTCTGCCGGCACAGCCTGTTACTGGAAGGCGCGCTGTCGAGCATCGACGGCCTTGATGCGCAGCTGGACGTACGTCGCATCGGTTTCGCACGGCCGCGCCGCGAGGTGATCGCCGAGATCGGCGAACAGGACCAGTCGCTGCCGAAGCTGGTGCTGCCGCAAGGCGTGCACAGCGAACTGGCCAGTGGCGCGCACCAGGACCGCCAGTACATCTCCGGTGCCGAGCCGATCCTGGCCGCACTGAACGGATTGCTGGGCATTCCCGTGGCCCACCCTTGAGCGAGGACGCGACCATGAGCTATCAGATCAGCGTGCTGGACAAGAGCCCGGTGGCCGAGGGCGCCTCGCCGGAACAGGCCCTGCGCAACAGCCTGCAGTTGGCGCAGCGCGCCGAGCAGCTGGGCTACCACCGTTACTGGTTTGCCGAACACCACGCGGCACCGGCCCTGGCCAGCCCCGCGCCGGAAGTGCTGGCGGCCTGGGTGCTGGCGCAGACCCGGCGCATCCGCATCGGCAGCGGTGGGGTGATGCTGCGCCACTACGCGCCATACAAGGTGGCGGAGAACTTCAACCTGCTGGCGGCGTTGGCGCCAGGGCGCGTGGATCTGGGCGTGGGCAAGGCGCCCGGCGGCCTGCCGGCGTCGACCGCCGCGCTGGCGGCAGGGCGCCCGGCGTTCGCCGACTTCGACCAGCAACTGCGCGATCTGGAGGGCTATCTGTCCGGTGCCGGCACCGAGGTGCAGGCGCGGCCGGTTCCGCAGCAGGCGCCGGAGCGCTTCCTGCTCGGTGCCAGCCCGCAGAGCGCGCGGCAGGCGGCCGAGCTGGGCTGGCGCTTTGTCTACGCCGCGCACTTCGATGGCGACCCGAAGCACATTGAGGCCGCATTCGACGCCTACCGCAGCGTCTCTGCACAGCCCCCGTTGCTGGCCACGGTGGCCTTTGCCGCACCGACCGCTGAAGCGGCGGCGCGCCATATCGGCGCACTGCGGGTCTACAAGCTGCACCTTGGCCCCGGGCAGGCGGTGAACCTGCCCAGCGCCGAGGCGGCGGCCGAGTACGCACGCCAGGTAGGCGTGGCCGATTTCCGCATCGAGGAGACACGCCCGAGCGTGTTGTCCGGTGATGCGCAGCATGTGCGCGGCGAACTGGACGCGCTGCATCGGCGTTTCGGCGTGGGCGAATTCATCCTCGATGCGCCGGTGGCCGACCTCGACGCACGCCTGACATCCCTTGAACTGCTGTCGCCCGCGCCGCGCGCGGCGGTGGCCTGACCTGCAGGAGCGATTCCCATGAGCACGACCCCGCGCCACATTCCGTTCGGCATCATGCTGCAGGGTCCCGGCAGCCACATGCATGCCTGGAAGCATCCGTCCAATCCGGCCGATGCCAGCGTCAACCTGCAGTTCTACATCGACATCGCGCGCACCGCCGAGGACAACGGCATCGCCTTCGGTTTCGTGGCCGACGGCCTCTACATCAACGAAAAATCGATCCCGCATTTCCTCAATCGTTTCGAGCCGATCTCGCTGCTTTCGGCGCTGGCCACGGCAACGAAGAAGATCGGTCTGGCTGGCACGCTGTCGACTTCCTACAGCGACCCGTTCACCGTGGCCCGGCAGTTCGCCTCGCTGGATCTGCTCAGCGGTGGCCGTGCCGGCTGGAACGTGGTGACCTCGCCGCTGGAAGGTTCGGGCCGCAACTATGGCCGGCCGCACCCGGAGCACGCGCTGCGCTACCAGATCGCCGACGAGTACCTGGAGGTGGTGCAGGGCCTGTGGGATTCATGGGATGACGGTGCCTTCGTTCGCGAGCGCGACAGTGGCACCTTCTTCGCGCCGGAGACGTTCCGCCGGCTCGACCACAAGGGCCGCTTCTTCCAGGTGGAAGGGCCGCTCAACATCCAGCGCTCACCGCAGGGGCAGCCGGTGATCTTCCAGGCCGGTTCGTCCGACGATGGCATCGCGCTGGCCGGCAAGTATGCCGATGCGGTGTTCACCCATTCGCCGTCGCTGGAAGAAACCCGCGCGTTCACCCAGAAGGTGAAGAACTCGGCGATCGCGCAGGGTCGCAGCGGCAGCGACGTGAAGATCTTCCCGGGCATCGGCCCCATCGTGGGACGTACCGCGGAGGAGGCCGAAGCCAAGTACCAGGCGATTGCCACGCTGGCCACGCTGGAGGATGCGCTGGCCTATCTCGGCCGCTTCTTCGACCACCACGATTTCAGCCAGTACGATCCGGATGCCCCTTTCCCGGAGCTGGGTGAGATCGGCAGCAACTCGTTCCGTTCCACCACCGATCGCATCAAGCAGGAGGCGCGTGAGAGGGGCCTGAGCCTGCGCCAGGTGGCATTGGAGGCGGTCAGCCCGCGACCGAACTTCATCGGGACGGCGGAACATGTGGCCGATGAGCTGATCCGCTGGTTCGATGCCGGCGCCAGCGATGGCTTCATTCTCGGTTTCGCGGCACAGCGCGAAGGGCTGGACGATTTCGTGACCCAGGTGCTGCCGATCCTGCAGGCACGCGGCTACCACCAGCGCGAGCTGGAAGGGCAGACCCTGCGCGAGCACCTGGGCCTGCCGTACAAGGCCAGCCGCCATTCGACCGACGCCGAACCGGCGCGGAAGGCGGGATAAGGCGATGAGCGGAGAATCTTCGGTAGCGCCGGGTGTGGCCCGGCGCAGTCCCGCGCCCCTCGGCGTGCTGCCCGAAATCGCGTCACGGGCCGAGGCCGCCATTGCGATCCGCCACGACCTGCACAGGCATCCGGAGCTGGCCTTCCAGGAGCATCGCACCAGCGCCCGTGTGGCCGAGCTGCTGCAGCAGTGGGGCTATGCGGTCACCACCGGCCTTGGTGGCACCGGCGTGGTCGGCACGCTGCAGCGCGGGCAGGGCCGCCGCCGCCTCGGCCTGCGTGCCGATATGGATGCATTGCCGATCCACGAGGACTCCGGCCTGGCCTATGCCAGCCAGACCGACGGGCTGATGCATGCCTGTGGCCACGACGGGCATACCGCCATCCTGCTGTCCGCTGCGCATTACCTGGCCCATCACGGCGATATCGACGGCACCCTGCAGCTGGTGTTCCAGCCTGCGGAGGAAACGGGTTCGGGTGCATCGAAGATGATTGCCGACGGCCTGTTCGAGCGTTTCCCGGTGGACGCGATCTACGGGTTGCACAACTGGCCGGGCGTGCCGGTCGGTCACTTCGGCTTTGTCGATGGCCCGGCGATGGCATCGGTGGACTGGGCGCGGCTGAAGGTGATCGGCAAGGGCGGACATGGTGCCGAGCCGCAAGGGAGTGTCGACCCGATCCTGGCGGCGGCGCACATCGTCACCGCACTGCAGAGCGTGGTGTCACGCAATGTCGATCCGCGGCAGATGGGTGTGGTGACCGTCGGTTCGATCCACGGCGGGCAGGCCGCCAACGTGATTCCGGACGTGGTCGAGTTGAAACTGACCGTGCGCGCCTACCTGCCCGAGGTGCGCGACACCCTGCGGCGCCGGGTTGCCGGGATTGCCGAGCAGACCGCTGCCGCGTTCGGCGCACGCGCCGAGATCGAGTTCCCGCGCGGCTTCCCCAGCGTGATCAATCACGCGCAGCAGACCGCCTACATCCGCGAGGTAGCAGTAAAGGGCTTCGGCACCGGACAGGTGGTGCCCGGGTTCGCGCCGCGCACCGCCAGCGAGGATTTCGCCTTCCTGTTGCAGGCACGGCCGGGCAGCTTCGTGTTCGTCGGCAACGGCGACAGTGCACCGCTGCACAGCCCGCGCTACGTGTTCAACGATGCTGCCATTGCACCCGCCGCCAGCCTGTGGGCGCGGCTGGCCGAAGACTATCTGGTGAAGGATGCGACATGAGCAGCGACGAACGCTTCCTCTATACCTCGGTGGATGATCCGCTGGCGCGGCCGCTGTTCGATGGCCTGGAACAGGAGTACGACAGCCGCTACGCAGACGTGCGCCGACGCATCGGCGGCAGCGCCCGCGAGGAGCTGCAGCGCTATCCGGCGCAGGCCTTTGCTGCCCCGGTAGGTGCCTTCGTGCTGCTGCTGCGCGACGGTGTGGCGATTTCCGGCGGCGCGTTCATGCCACATCGCGATCCGGACACTGCCGAGTTCAAGCGCATCTGGACGTTGCCGGGGCTGCGCCGGCAGGGCATCGCGCGGCGCGTGCTGCAGGAACTGGAAGAGCAGGCGGCGCGCCAGGGCTACCTGCGTGTGTTCCTGACGACGGGCTTCCGCCAGCCTGAGGCGGTCGGCCTGTACCTCAGCCACGGCTATACCGCGCTGTTCGATCTGGATGCCGATCCGGAGGCCATTGCGCATCTGCCGTTCGAGAAGCGCCTGCGGGCGGCGGCGCCCGTCATCACGCCTGCGCAGCCACAGCTGCAGGGAGCCCACGCATGAGCACGCCGTCGACCGCACTGGAGGGCATCGCTGCACGGCCGGCGCCAGCACCGACGTTGAAGATCGTGCCTGCGCGGCACCCGTTGCAGGTGGTCGGTACCGTATTGGCGCTGGCACTGATCCTGATCGCACTGCAATCGGTGCTGGGCAACCCGCGCTGGGGGTGGAGTACCTTCGCCGAGTGGTTCTTCGCGCGCCCGGTGCTGGAAGGCCTGGGTCGCACGTTGCTGCTGACCGCGCTCGGTACCGGCCTTGGTTTCGCGCTGGGTACCTTGCTTGCACTGGCGCGTGTGTCCGGTTCGCCACTGCTGTCGGCGGTGTCGTGGGGCTATGTATGGTTGTTCCGTTCGATCCCGCTGCTGGTGCTGTTGTTGCTGCTGAACAATCTGGGTTATCTGTACAGCACCATCGAGCTGGGGGTGCCGTTCACCGGCATCAGCCTGTTCTCGTACCCGACCACGCAGCTGATCGGCGTGTTCACTGCCGCGGTGCTGGGGCTGACCCTGAACCAGGCCGCGTTCTCGGCCGAGGTGATCCGCGGTGGCATTCTTTCGGTCGACCACGGCCAGTACGAGGCCGCGGCCGCACTCGGCCTGCCGCGTGGCCGCCAGGTGCGCCGCATCATCCTGCCGCAGGCGATGCGCTCGATCCTGCCGGCGGCGTTCAACGATGTGATCGGCCTGGCGAAGAGTACCTCGGTGGTCTACGTGCTGGCGCTGCCGGAGCTGTTCTACACCGTGCAGGTGATCTACCGCCGCAACCTGGAGGTGGTGCCGCTGCTGATGGTGGCCACGGTCTGGTACCTGGTGATCCTGACCGTGCTGTCTCTGCTGCAGCGGCGCGTGGAGCAGCGCTTTGCGCGCGGCCAGTTGCAGCGCGAGCGCTCGGTGTCGCGGGTCTCGCAGCCGCTGCGTGGACCCGCAGATGCAGCGCCGCGCGTGGCCAGCCGTCCGCGCATTGCGGCCCCGGTCGAGGCAGGCGAGGGGGCGGCGGTGTCGCTGCATGGCGTGGGCAAGGTGTTCGGTGAACAGCCGGTGCTGGAAGACGTGAACCTGGACCTTCGCGCCGGCAGCGTGACCGTGCTGATCGGCCCGTCCGGCGCCGGCAAGTCCACGCTGCTGCGGCTGATCAACCACCTGGAGCGCGCCGACAGCGGCTACGTGACCGTTGCCGGCCAGCTGATCGGCTACCGTCGCGACGGTGACACCCTGTTCGAGCTGCCGGAGCGCGAGATCCGCCGCCGCCGTGCCGAAGTGGGCATGGTGTTCCAGGGCTTCAACCTGTTCCCGCATATGACCGCGCTGGAGAACATCATCGAGGCGCCGATCGCGGTGCGCGGCATGCCACGCGCTCAGGCCGAGCAGCAGGCGCGGACGCTGCTGGAACGGGTCGGCCTGGCCGGAAAGGCCGATGCCTTCCCGCGCCAGCTGTCCGGTGGCCAGCAGCAGCGCATCGCGATTGCCCGCGCACTGGCGCTGCAGCCGAAGGTTCTGCTGTTCGACGAGCCGACTTCGGCGCTGGACCCGGAGCTGGTGACCGAAGTGCTCAGCGTGATCGAAGAGCTGGCCAGCTCCGGCACCACGCTGGTGATCGTCACCCATGAACTGGGCTTCGCCCGCCGCGTGGCCGACCACGTAGTGATGATGGACCAGGGACGGGTGATCGAGCAGGGCACGCCCGAGGCCCTGTTCGAGCGCCCGCGCCAGCAACGCACTGCCGATTTCCTGGCCAAGACCCTGTAACCCCGGAAGGAACACCATGAGCCCTGCAGCACCGCGTCGAATCTCCCGCAGCACCCTGGTGATCTCAGGCGTTCTGGTCGTCGGTATCGCCGGCATCGTCTATTCCCGCGTACGGCAAGCACCGGATGCCGGCGTCGTGGCTGCGACCAGCCTGGCGGGCGCGAACACGGCCGTGCTGAAAGGTACGTTCGATCCGAAGGCACAGGCGTTGATTCCCGCCAGCTACCGCTTCGTCACCCCCGGTGCGTTCACGGTAGCCACCCATCCGGGGCAGCTGCCGCTGGCCGACTACGGCGCCGACAGCAAGGACGTTGTGGGCATCGAGCCCGACATCGCGCGGCTGATTGCCGACGGGCTGGGCCTGAAGCTGGTGATCGTACCGGTGGCATGGGCCGACTGGCCGCTGGGGCTGGAGTCGGGCAAGTACGATGCCGTGCTGTCGAACGTGACGGTCACCGAGGAGCGCAAGAAGAAGTTCGATTTCTCGAGCTACCGTTACGACCTGCTCGGCATCTACACGCGCAGCGATGGGCCGATCCAGAAGATTGAAAAGCCGGCCGATGTCGCCGGGCTGAAGGTGGTGGTCGGTGCCAGCACCAACCAGGACCAGATTCTGCGGCAGTGGGACCAGCAGAACATTGCGGCCGGCTTGAAGCCGGTGCAGTACCAGTACTTCGACGACGCCGTGGTGGGCCGGTTGGCGGTGATCACCGGCCGCGCCGATGTCTCGTTCGAGCCCAATGCCACCGGCGCGTACTCGGCACGCGACGGCAAGGTGCGGCGTGTAGGCCTGTTCCCCGGTGGCTGGCCGAACGCCGCGGCGATTTCGGTGACCACGCGCAAGGGCAGTGGCCTGGCCGACGCGGTGACGCAGGCGTTGAACACCCAGATCGGCAGCGGCACCTATGCGCAGGCGTTGAAGCGGTGGAATGTGGCCGAGGAAGCGGTGCCGCAGTCGCAGACCAACCCGCCGGGGTTGCCCACGCTGCAATGACGCCGAGCATGACCCGGCGCCACCGCCGCTTTTGTAGAGCCGAGCCATGCTCGGCTGCAGTTCGCGCGGTGCGCGATGAGTCGAGCATGGCTCGACTCTACAGGAGCATCCACGCATGGCGTGGATCTACTCGCGGAGTCTGCTTTCGGTAGAGCCGAGCCACGCTCGGCTGCTCTACCAACGCGCTTCCAGCGTCCGGAACGGCTTCGCCAAGCGCACGCCCTCGGCATCGAAGCCGGAAACGCTACGCCCATCCACACGCACCGTCTTCGGCAGGGTGCGCTCCGGCCACCAGACCTTCACCGGCGTTCCGCTGCGCAGCCCCTGGCCAAGCGTCACCGTCAGCACCCCGTCGCGCTGCCGCGCCTGCATCTGCAACGTGCCATACGCGGTTGGCAGACGCTCGACCGCCAACCCATCGCCAGCCACCCACGACGGCGGCGTGCCCGGCAGCAGCGATAACGCATCATCGTCCTCGCGCATCAGCATGCCGAACAGCGTGCGGCCGTACTCGGCGCCGATCCAGGTGTGCGGCATGTCGCCCAGGTAGCGCGGGAAACGCAGGCGTGAGTGCACGACCTCGGCCAGCACCTGCCACTCAAGCGGGCGCCGGTCATGCAACAGGCCCTGCAGCAGCTCATCGGCTGCCTGCGGCTGGCCCAGGTGCACATAGCTCAGCACGTTGCGGATTTCGTACGGCGTGTAGGCGTACAGCGCACCGGGCTGGCTGCGCTTGCGGACGTCCTCCAGGTAACGCGCAAAGGTGGTCTTCAACGCCTCGGCGGGCAGCACGCTCTGCGCGCCGGTAGGGTCCAGCGCGATCGATACGCCAGTGGGATCGCCATCGCCCAGGTCCGCCGAGGACGGAATGAAGTCGATGCCCTTCCACGCCATCGTGGCCCGGATCGAGGCATGCAGTGCGTCGTACAGCAGTCTGTACTGCTCACGGGCCCAGGCGGCGGTCTCGTGGTCACCCAGTGCTTCGGCCAGCCAGGCGCCGTCGTGCCACCCCTTCAGCCCCCAGTAGTCATCCCAATAGCTGTGGGTGGGTGACGGATAGCCCTCATGGCTGATCGATGGCGCAAGAATGCCCGCGAAGCGCTCCGGCGCTGGCTGGTCGGCCTTGTAGCCAGGTACCAGCGTGCGCTCGCGCAGTTCCTGCAGGAAGCGCAGCGCGGCCTTCACTTTGGGCAGGTAGGCACGCACGGATTCTGGTCCGCCATCCAGGCGTGCAACGTCGGCGACCAGCGCCACGTACTGGCCCTGGCTGTCGTACTCGATGTCCGAACCGAAGCCGGTATTGACGCTGCCATCGTCGTTGAGGATCGGCGAAACCAGGCCGTTGGCATGCACGCCGTGCGCGCTGTACCAGGCCAGGTAGTCGCGCGCGACGCGGGCTTCGCCCATGCGCAGCAGCACCGCCGAGGTCGCCATGCCATCGCGGATGAAGGAGCGGTTGTAGTTGCGCGGGCCGGGCTGCATGGCCGGGCCGGTCTGGTTGATCAGCATGTAGGCAGCCTGCGCGCGCAGCATGTCGACCAGTGACGGATCGGGCAGGCGCAGGCCGACCTGGCCCAGCCGAGCCTGCCAGTCCGCAGACGCCTGCGTGGCCAGGGAATCGAACGCGGCATTGGCATCGCGGGGCAGCGTGGCCAGATCCAGCGCGGGTGCTTCGGGCAGCACGCCATTGGCATCGGTGGCGGCAGTGCCCAGCGGGAACGCGACCACGATGGCATCGCTGGCTCCCGGTGCCAACGAGATGCGGTAGTTCAAAGCCGCCGAGGCAAGACCCTGGTCATCACGCGCCCGCTGCGTGGAAGGCAGTTGACCGGCAGCGATGTCCGCGGTGATTTCGGTAGCGCCGTCCTTGCCGAACGGTGCGGCGGCCGAAGCAGCCACCGACGTGAGCGACTGCAGCAGCGTGCGCCCATTGATGCGCACGGCCTGTCCTTCGATGGCCACGTCGCGGATCGGTGACAGCCCGCCGTTCTGCCACGGCGGATTCATCTGCATCGGGCGCACGACCAGGCTGAGCGTGCCGTCGATGCGGGTGCTGCCGGTGTTGTGCAGGCGATGGCGAAGGAAGGTCACCGGCTGGCCATCGCGCTCGATGGCGAACACTTCACTGCGCAGCTGCAGGCCGGGTTGCGGAGACCAGGTGGTAGAGGGCATCGGCTTCCAGCCGTCGCGCAGGGCATGCTGCACGGCTTGCCCGGCGGCGCCGGCGGTTTGGCCGTCGGCGTTGCGCCAGATCGGCTGCACCAGCGGCGCGCCCTTGAAGGCCTCCAGATTGCCGTATTCGTCGAAGATCGATTTCTGCCGTCCTGCATGCACACCGACGGCCGTCCAGTAGGTCTGCTGCATCTGCAGCGACGCCGGGAACAACGCGCGCTGCGCGCCGCTGGCGGTGATCTGATACTGCTTCATCGGCGTCATTACGGCTTTTGGGCCGAGCAGGCGCAGGCGAGCCAGCTGCGGTGCAGCGCCGTCCACGCTCAGGCGGAATGCACGTAGAGGCTGTGCCGTGCCAGCAGCCAGCCAGCTCTGCCGATGGCTGGCCGCCTGTGCATCGTGTGCGAGGTCCTGCCAGCGGCCCTGTGCATCCTGTGCCTGCAGTCGGGCGGCGCCGCGCGCGCCATCGGCCCAGTCGACCACCAGGCCAGCCGTCAACTGAGCCTGCGGCAGCGTGATCTCGAGCGTATGCGATCCACCTTTTCCGGCCGGAATCGCCACGGTGCCACCGCCTTGCCAGAGCGCCGCTGCCTGCGTTGCATCGACACCGCTGATGCGTGCGCTGAGCGTGTTGTCCAGCGGCTCCATCTCGAAGATTGACACGCCCCAGTCAGAGGTGCGCTGGGGGCTGGCCAGCCGCAGGTAGCGTGCCTGGCGCGGCGCGAAGTACAGCGTTTCCACATCGCCCAGCGAATCGGCCATGGTGTACGCGGTCTGCCAGTGCGTGCCGTCCGTTGAGGTCTGCAGTGAATAGCCTTCCGGGTTGGATACATCCCAGGTGAGGCGCGCGCCGGCCAGCAGTGTTGGTGCGCCAAGATCGATCTGGAACCAGTGGCCGGGGCTGAAGGCGCCGCCGGTGACGGTCTTCGGGTCGCCGTCGATCAGATGGCCGATCGCCATTGCCGGCACCTGCTGCGAGGAACTGCCTGCCTGCCATTGGCTGCGCGGTGGAAGAGGCTGCGCCTGCACGGAGTACGCCAGGGCGGCGAGCAACAGGGCGGCGGCAGATCGGCATGGGGTGGCGGAGCGGGAGACCTTGGAGCGTTCGGCGTGCAACGTCATTACGGACTGCCTCGCAGGTTCGACCGGAACAGGGTGAGCGCTACGCTAGCAAGGGATGTAATCGGTTACATGACGCACTGCAGCGCCGCTCGACGCTGGCGCTGTCATCGCGGGAGGCGGGAGGGCTGACGGATATGGCTCTGGACGCATAGCCCGGATTGGCCAGGGTCACAACGGGTGTTGTTTCAGTTGGGTTGTCATTTGACAACTATCCAATATCATGTGCAGACTGCGGAGAGCAGGGAATGCCTCGGGCGCGTCATCCGGACAAGGACATCGAAGCGGCGTTGCAGTTCATGGAGGAGCGTGGGTGGAGGCTCCGCATGGCGGGCGGTCATGCATGGGGCCGGATGTATTGCCCTTACAACGACACCGATTGCCGATGCGGAGAGTTCTGCATCGTGAGCATCTGGAGCACGCCGCGTAGTGGCAGCAATCATGCAAGGGCCTTGCGGCGTGTAGTCGAGAACTGCAGCCGTGAACAATGAAACCAGGCTTCGTCAGAAGCGAGGGGGGCAATGATGGAATTCAATTTCACCCTGAAGTACCGCGTGCCGGACACATGCGATGAAATCGGTGTCCTCGAGCAGCGCCTGGCCGAGGGCGGCTGTGACGATGCGCTTGTGGGCATCGGTCTACCAGGAAGGCTGGCCCTGGCCTTCTGCCGCGAAGCGGACAGTGCGGGGACTGCCCTGCGTTCGGCGCTTGATGATGTGCAGCGGGCCATTCCCGGCGCCGAGCTGGTTGAAGTGAGCCCCGACCTGGTGGGGCTCACTGATGTCGCGGATCTGCTTGGAATGTCGCGTCAGAACATGCGGAAGCTCATGCTGGCCAATCCGCAATCGTTTCCGTCCCCGGTGCACGACGGCTCGACCTCGATCTGGCACCTTGCCGACATTCTCGATTGGCTGCGAGCGCGCGGCAGCGGCAAGGTCACAACGGAAATGACCGAACTCGCCGCCGCCGCGTTGCAGCTCAATCTGGCCCGGGAAGGGCGCAGGCTTCACTCAAAGAGATAGTGGTGGCCAGGATCGGAGCCCATCGCATTACAGCTCCACCGTCTCCCACCAGCGTGTACCCGCCTGCGGCGCCTGCATGTCCAGCGCTTCGCCCATCATCGGCGTGGCCACCGGCACGTTCTTCGCGGCGGCCAATGCTGTGATGCGCTCGAACGGCTGCTGCCATTCGTGCAGGGCCAGGTCGAAGGTGCCGTTGTGGATCGGCAGCAGCCACTTGCCACGCAGGTCCAGGTGCGCCTGCAGCGTCTGTTCCGGCTGCATGTGCACGAACGCCCAGCGCGGATCATAGGCGCCGGTCTCGATCATGGTCAGGTCGAACGGACCGTACTTCTCGCCGATGGCCTTGAAGCCGTCGAAGTAGCCGGTGTCGCCGCTGAAGAAGATGCGGAAGTCACCGTCCTGGATCACCCATGAGGCCCACAGGCTGCGGTCGCTGTCACCCAGCCCGCGGCCGGAGAAGTGCTGGCCCGGGGTAGCGGTCAGGCGCAGGCCATTGGCTTCGGTGGATTGCCACCAGTCCAGCTGCTCGACTTTGCGCGCGTCCACCCCCCACGCGATCAGCTGGTCGCCGACGCCGAGCGGTGCAATGAAGCGCGCGGTCTTGCCGGCCAACTGCATCACCGCGGCATGGTCGAGATGGTCATAGTGGTTGTGCGAGAGGATCACGCCGGTGATCGGTGGCAGTTCGTCGATGCTGATCGGTGGCGCATGGAAGCGTGCCGGCCCCATCCACTGCACCGGCGATGCGCGCTCGGAAAACACCGGGTCGGTCAGCCAGTACTGGCCACGCAGCTTCAGCAGGATCGTGGAGTGCCCAAGCCGGAACAGGCTGCGATCCGGTGCGGCGTCCAGCGTGGCGCGGTCCAGTGGCTTCACCGGAATCGGGTGAGCAGGCACGGTGCCCTTGGGCTTGTTGAACAGGAACGTCCACCAGATCTCCGCACCATCGCGCAGGCCCATGGCCGGACGGGGCAGGGCATTGCGGAACTTGCCATCACGGTACTGCGGCGAATCGGGGAAGTCGGGGAGGGACCAGGACTTGCAGAAGGTGTAGGCGGTCACGGCGAGGATTCCAAGCAAAAGGACAAGGAGCAGGCGCTTCATGGGGTGATGTCCACGGAGTACACTGCACAGTGTAGTTTCGTGTTTTTCAAAAGTACACTGCCGAGTGTAAAATGGTGGCATCCGTTCAGTTATCCGGTTCCCGCCATGTCCGATGCCCCGCAACGCCTGACCGACCGCAAACGCGATGCCATCGTGCGTGCGGCGGTGGAGGAGTTCCGTGCCTCGGGCTACGAGGCGACCAGCATGGACCGTATCGCCGAGGCGGCGGAGGTCTCCAAGCGCACCGTCTACAACCACTTCCCGAGCAAGGAAGCGCTGTTCTCGATGATCCTGGAGGAGCTGTGGGAGCGCAGTGTGGCCAGCGACACACTGCCGTACCGCGCCGACCAGCCGCTGCAGGCGCAGCTGCTGCAGTTGCTGGGCCAGAAGCTGGAACTGCTCAGTGATGGAAACTTCATCGACCTGGCGCGGGTTGCGATGGCCGAGATCATCCACTCACCCGAGCGCGCGCAGGCCATCGTCTGCCGCATGGGCGAGAAGGAAAGTGGCGAGAGTGCCTGGATCCGCGCGGCGATCGCCGACGGCCGGCTGCGCGAGGTCGATCCGGAATTTGCCGGCCACCAGCTGCACGGGCTGGTGAAGAGCTTCGCGTTCTGGCCGCAGGTGACGATGGGGCAGCCTCCGTTGACCGCCCAGGAACGTGCACGCGTGGCGGACTCGGCGGTGGCGATGTTCCTGGGGTTCTACGCGGTCTAGTTGGCGGCGAAGCGACGGAACTCGTCGGCCGGCAGCGCGGCTGAGTACAGATAGCCCTGGCCGACATCCACCCCCAGTGCGCGCAGTTGCTGTTCCTGCGCAAGGGTTTCAGTACCTTCGGCCACCACGATCGCGCCGCAGCGGTGCGCGACTTCGACGATGAAGCGCACGATCGACTGCGACTTGGCGTCGGACAGCGAAGCGATCAGCGCTTGCTCGATCTTGACCTCGGCGATGGCCAGCTGCGAAAGCAGGATCAGGGTTGAATAGCCCGCGCCGAAGTCATCCAGCGACAGGGTGACCCCGGCCGCCAGCAGTTGTGCGATGTTGGCATCGACCACGTCACGCTCGACGATCTCGGTCCACTCGACGATTTCCAGCCGCAGCATCGCACCGGGGATGTCGTGCAGCTGCAGCAGTTCCTGCAGGCGCAGGCCGAAGTCGGGCAGGCGCAGGGATTCCGCTGAAACATTGACTGCGATGGTCAGTGCCGTGCCGTCCTGCCGGCAGCGCTGCAGGAAATGCACCGCCGACTGCAGCGTGGCCCATTCCAGGTCTGCCAGCCGGCCCTGCCGGCGCAGCAGCGAGATCACCCGCATCGGCGCAATCGGCCGGCCTTCGCCATCGCGCATGCGCAGCAGCGCTTCGGCACCCACCAGCCGGCGGTCGCGCAGGCGATGCTTGGGCTGGTAGCACAGTGGCGCGTCACCCCGCTGCAGCCAGCGCTCGAGTGCGATCTCGATCAGGGTATCGATCTCGCTGTCGCGCTGGATCGGGGCATCGAAAAACACCACGCCCGACTCGATCGTACTCAGTGCCAGCGTGATGGCACGGAACGGCAGGTGACCTTCGTCGGCGGTGGCCGGAGGTTTCAGCTCGACCACCGCGCAGCGGAACAGTGGCCGGAAACCTGGCCAGTCGCGGCCGATGCGATCGGCAAGATTGCTGGCCAGCTCGGTGATATGGGCCTGGCTGCGCAGCTCGATCAATGACATGCCGCGCACCAGGATGGCCAGCGCGGCGTCGCCGAACTGGTAGACCTCCACGTCGTCCGCAGCCAGCGATGGCAGCAGGCGGTGGACGTCCGCTGGCGTATCGTGATGCCACAGCCCGCTGTCCTGCAGCGGGCCATAGCGCAGGCGCAGGTCGCGCAGGTTGCCCATCTCGACCACCACCAGGCAGGCGCTGCCCAGGCCATCGTTGCCGCGCCAGAAATGCTGCAGCCGTTCGCCCAGCGCCCGCATGTTGGGCAGGCCGCTGATCGGATCGATGCGCAGCCACGCCTGTTCGCGCTGGCGCTGCGCATCGATCTGGGCATCGTTGTAGACCAGCGCGAACACCGCGCCGAGCACCAGCAGCGAGACCGGCAGTGCCAGCACGCGCTGGATTGCCAGTTCGGCCACCGGCAGTTGATCGGCGCCAATGATCGCCACACCCAGCGCCAGGCCCAACGCGGTCATCCCGATACGCACGGACCACGCCTGCAGGATCATGCGCGGTGAGAGTTCGTTGAGCATGCGCGGATGCAGGCGCCTGCGCAGCCAGACGCCGGCCATCATCTGCAACGCCGCCTCAAGGCTGGCAGGCAGGAAGAACTGGGTGCCGACGAACTGGTAGCGGGCCAGCAGGGCGGCGGCCAGGCAGGCCAGGCCGCCACGCCAGCCACCGAGCAGGCCGCTGACCAGCAGGATGTCGAAGCCGAGGTGCAGCTTGACCATGCCCTGGGTGTAACGGGCCACGAACCAGGAATTGAACAGGTAGATCAGGCCCAGCGCCACGCCGACGTACAGGCGACGGCCTTCAATGGCGTGCCCGGCGTGACGGGTGGCGACCAGCAGCACGCCGATCATGCCGATCACCGCGGTGGCCTGCAGCAGGTACAGCGGCAGGCTGGGCAGGGCGCTGTCCAGGACCTGGGCCGAGACCCTTGAAAGCGCATCCATAGCAGGTTCTCGCCTGTGACCGACGGCCAGTGACGAGCAGCGTAGTCGCAGCAGCGCGCAGGTTCAATTGCAGTGGCCGTTTCCGGGACGGATGTATTCGGCCATGAAACTGACAAACACCCGGGTACGCGGTTGCTGATGTCGATCATGGCCGCAACCGCGGGCTTCAGCCAGGGACAGCACGCCGATGAAGGCCAGCGCTGGATCAAGATCCCACGGGTACATGCTGCCAGCGGCCAGCAATTGCTCCCCATCGAAGAGCCGGCACGGGGCAAGGCGCGGTTGCGCAGCCGGGTGGCGCACAGGCTGTTCGGAGCAGGCTTGTATCTCATATCTCACGGCTCTGCTGTGGGCGACGCTCAACGCACAATGAGTCAGAATCCGTGGGGTCATCAGCAACAGAACAGGATCACCCCGGCATGGATGCAACCCACACCAGCCTCGATGGCATGCCGTTGCCCCGGGCGTGGCAGCACGCACTGGCTGCTGCGCGCATCGAGCGGCAGTCGATCGGCGTGTCGCGCGCGGATGTTGCGCGGGTGCATCGACCGGGACACGCCGACGCTTTCCTGAAATCGGAAGTGATCAATGCCTTCAGTGAGCTGGGCGATGAGATCGCCCGCCTGCGCTGGCTGCTGGCACAAGGGCAGCCGGCGCCTGCGGTGATCGCCACCGCCGAGGAGACGGGGCGGCGCTGGCTGCTGATGAGTGCCTTGCCCGGCCGCGATCTGGCCTCGTCACCGGAGCTCGCGCCGCAGCACCTGGTGGAACTGCTGGCCGATGCGCTGCGGGGCCTGCATGCCCTGCCGGTGGCGGCATGCCCGTTCGACCAGCGGTTGGCCTCGCGCCTGCAGGCCGCGCAGGCACGGGTCGAGGCGGGCCTGGTCGACGCCGATGACTTCGATGACGAGCGCCTGGGGCAGAGCGCGCAGCAGGTGTTTGCCGAACTGCGCGCCACCCGGCCTGGCCACGAGGATCTGGTGGTCAGCCATGGCGATGCCTGCCTGCCGAACCTGTTGGCAGCAGAGGGCCGTTTCAGTGGTTTCATCGACTGTGGCCGGCTGGGCGTAGCCGATCGCTACCAGGATCTGGCGCTGGCCGCGCGCAGCCTGGTCCACAACTTCGGCGACACGCGCTGGGTCGCGCCGCTGTTCCGGCGTTATGGCGTTGCGGCCGATGAGCGGCGGCTGGCGTTCTACCGTCTGCTCGACGAGTTCTTCTGAATCCCCGCAGGGCAGGGCTGAACGGTGCCCTGCCGGCGGATCTGTCGACCCTTAAAAATGGACGAACGTTCGTTCACTATCTGCGTCATGAACCGAGCCGACCGCAATGAGCAACGCAGCGCGCAGATCCTGCAGGCGGCCCTGCAGTGTTTCCTGGACAAGGGCTTCCACCTGACCAGCATGCGCGATATCGCGCAGGCGGCCGGCGTCAGCCTGGGCAATCTCTACAACCACTTCGCGGGCAAGGAGGCGATCATCCTTGCGGTGGCCGTGGCCGAAAGCGAGGAACTGGCGCCGTTGCTGCAACGGCTGGCCGCAGCCGACGGCGAACGCGCGCAGGTGCTGGCCTTCCTGCACGACTTCCACGCGCTGTGCCGGCAACCGGAATGGGCGTTGCTCAGCGTCGAGGTGCTGGCCGAGAGTGCGCGCAATGCGGCGGTGGCCGAAGCGTTCGCTGCCAATCGCCGTCGCCTGCAGCAGGCATTGGCCGATGCACTGCAACGCATAGCCCGCCGCGAACGCCGGCGCCCGGCGTTGACCGCTGGCCTTCAGGCGCAGGTACTGCTGGATGCCATCGAGAGTGATGCGTTGCGCCGGGGGCTGGGCGAGGGCAGCGACGCTCGCACAGCCGTGCTGGATCCGGCGTTGTTGGCTGCGCTGCTGGGCGCGCGCGCATGAGTGCTGCAGACCGCCGCCTGCACGGGCTGGATCTGGCGCGCTACTTCGCATTGGCCGGCATGGTGCTGGTCAACTTCCGCCTGGCGATGGCCGTCGAAGCAGACGGTGAGGGTTGGCTGGCTGGATGCTTCCATCTGCTGGAGGGCAAGGCCTCGGCGACCTTCGTCACCCTGGCTGGGCTTGGCCTGGTACTGGCCACGCAGCGCTCGGGCTGGGTCCAGGCCAGCGTGCAGACCTGGCGCCGCGCCGTGTTCCTGCTGGTGCTGGGCCTGCTCAACCTGACCCTGTTCCCGGCCGACATCCTGCACTACTACGCGGTGTACTTCGCGCTGGCGGTGCTGTGGCTGCGCGTTTCGCCGCAGGTGTTGCTGGCCAGCATCGTCGTCCTGGCGGCCTGCTCGTTCTGGGCCCTGCTGCATTGGGACTACAGCCAGGGCTGGAACTGGCAGACGCTGCAGTACGCCGGTCTCTGGCAATGGCCGGGTGCCGCGCGCAATCTGCTGTTCAACGGCTTCCATCCCCTGCTGCCCTGGATGTGCTTCTTCCTGCTGGGCATGCTGCTGGCGCGCCTGCAGTTGTCACAGCCGCGGGTGCAGCGTGCCGTGTTGCTGCTGGGCGTGCTGCTGATCGGCGCGGGCCAGGCTGTGCAGCAGCTTGCGCAGGGAACGCCCTGGCAGCTGTGGCTGGGGACGCAGCCGATGCCGCCGGGACCGGCCTACGTGTTGACCGGCGCGGGCGCGGCCTGCAGCGCGATTGCCGTGTGCCTGTGGGTCACCTGCCGGTATCCGGGGGATTGGCTGGAGCCGCTCACTGCGGCAGGGCGAATGACCCTGACCTTGTATGTTGCCCACATCCTGCTGGGCATGGGTACGCTGGAATGGCTGGGCCTGCTCAATGGCAGTGCTTCGCTGCCGGCCGTGCTGCTGTGGGCCCTGCTGTTCCTGATGCTGGCCACGGGCGCCGCGTGGCTGTGGTCCTGGCGGTTCGCGCGGGGGCCATTGGAAGCGGTGATGCGGCGCATCGCTGGCTAGCATGTTGGTCATCCAGGCACGATGTTGTGACGGACATGTCTGTGTCGCGGCGCGCGCATCTGCGATAGTGGCGGCAGGTAATTCTTTCCGCTTGCATCCATGTCATTCGCTTCGGCGCAGCATCTCGGCGAAGTCCTTCAGCAGTCCTATGGCATCACCGCCACCGCAGTGGTGCCACGCCCTGTGGGCGCCGATGCCAACGCCAGTGTGTATCGCATCGATGCACGCCGTGGGCAATGGTGGTTGAAGTGCCGCAGCTACCAGGTGGCCCCTGCTGTCTGGGACACCCTGCATTGGCTGCGTGGCACGCTGGGCATCGAGGAAATCGTTGCGCCCTGGCCGGCTCTGACCGGTGGCGCGTCGGTGCAGCGCTGGGGCCTGCAGTTCACCCTGTTCCCGTATGTGGAAGGCCAGTCCGGCTTCGAGGCGGCGTTGAGTCGCGCGCAGTGGCAACGCTTGGGCGAGGTGCTGCGGCGCCTGCACGAGGCATGCCCGCCACCGGAGCTGCACGAGGCGCTGCCGAGCCTGCGGATGGAAACCGCAGCGCTTGATACCGTCGGGCAATGGTTGGCCGGCGAAGGTCTGGCGGCCGCCAGGGATGGGCTGGGCCGTGCCTTCGTTTCCGTCTGGGACCAGCAACGCGCGCGCATCGCGGCGCTGCATGGGCGGGCATTGCAGCTGCATGCGGCGTTGCAGGATGTCCCGGTGCAGCTGCACCTTTGCCATACCGACCTGCACGCCGGCAATCTGCTGATGGGCAACGACGGTGGCCTGCACCTGATTGACTGGGATGGCCTGTCGCTGGCGCCACGCGAGCGTGACCTGATGTTCATCGGTGCCGCTGTCGGTGGGCGCTGGGGGCGCGAGAATCCGCTGGGATTCGAGGAAGGCTATGGCAGTGACCACGGCGACGCGCGCTGGATCGCCTGGTACCGGCACTGGCGCATCCTGCAGGACCTGATCGAGTTCCAGCAGGTGCTGCTGGGCAGCGATGGAGAGGATCGTTCGCCGCAGCTGCGCCGGCAGTCGCTGCATTTCCTCAGCGAACAGTTCGCACCGGGCAATGTGTTCGACGCGGCCGAGCGGGTGTATCGCGCGCTGTAGCGCCACCTGTGGTGTGGATGGCGCTGCGTTGCGCTCTTGTGCAGGGCCGGGCCTGCGCGCGGCTGCTCTTCGCGCCGCCAGCGTTGATCCGGCCGATGCGCAGGAATCACCCGCGCAGAGCTGGATCTACTCGGCGGGCTTGGCGGCGGCTGAGGCGGCCGCGCTCGCGGCGCGGCGCGACAGCACGGCTTCGCGGTGGGCGATATAGGCGTTGGCGGCCAGGATGATGCCGGCACCCATGATCGTCCAGCGGTCCACGCTTTCGTTGAACAACAGCCAGCCACACAGCGTCACCAGCGGCAGCTGCAGGAAGCTGATCGGGGTCAGGGCGGAAACTTCGCCCAGCCGTAGCGCACGGGTCCACAACAGCTGGCCGATGGTGCCGAGCACGCCGGTCGCCAGCAGCCAGAGCCAGGCCAACCCGGTCGGCCAGACCCAGACGAACAGCGCCGGGACAAGCGATAGCGGCACCCAGAACACGTAGGTATAGAGCACCACGGTATCGGCACTGTCGACGCGGGTCAGCTGCTTGATCTGGATCGCCACCAGCGAGCTGAGCACGGCCGCACCCACCGCGACCAGGCTGCCGGCGGTGAAGCCGGCCGTGCCGGGACGCACGATCACCAGCACGCCGATGAAGCCGACCACGACCGCGGCCCAGCGGCGCACGCGCACGGTTTCGCCCAGCCACAACACGGCGGCAATGGTGACGAACAGCGGCGTGGAGTACGAGAGCGAAACCGCCTGCGCCAACGGCAGATGACCCAATGCCCAGAACGCACACAGCATCGAGCCCAGGCCGATCGCGCTGCGCACGAAATAGCGCGGCAGCTGCTGTGTCTTCAAGGGAGCACGGCCGGGCCGCAGCAGCATCGGCAGCAGTGCCAGCAGGCCGAAGGCATTGCGGAAGAACGCCACTTCCTGGGTCGGGACGTAGCGGGTGGCGTAGCGGATGGCCACGGCCATCAGGCCGAACGCCATCGTGCTGCCGAGCATCAGCAGCGCCGCCCGCATCGGGGTGGCGCCTGGAGAAAGGGCGGGGTGGTTCACCACTGTGCGCCGAGCAGGCGGGGCTCCGGTTCGATCGGCACGCCGAATTTTTCCAGCACCGAGGCCGAGATGCGGCGCGCCAGTGCCAGCAGTTCAGCACCGCTGGCATTGCCGTGGTTGACCAGCACCAGAGCGTGGCTGGGGGCCACGCCGGCATCGCCTTCGCGGAAGCCCTTCCAGCCGCAGGACTCGATCATCCACGCCGCAGAGACCTTGCGCTTGTCGTCCTGCTCGGCCGGGAACACCGGCAGCTCGGGGAAGTGCTGCAGCAGCACGTCGACCTGTTCCAGCGGCAGCACCGGGTTCTTGAAGAAACTGCCGGCGTTGCCGAGTACATCCGGGTCGGGCAGCTTGCGGCGGCGGATCGCGATCACCGCATTGGCCACGTCCACCGCACCCGGCAGCTCCACACCCTGCGCCTGCAGTTCCTCGCGGATACCGGCGTAGTCCATGCGCAGGTCGTGCAGCAGCGGCAGCTTCAGTTCGATGGCGGTGATCAGGTAGCGGTCGGGCTGCTGCTTGAACACGCTGTCGCGGTAGGCGAAGCCGCACTGTTCGTTGTCCAGCCGCACCCAGGCCTGTTCCAGGCAGTCCCAGGCCTCGACGGCCTGGATGAACTCGCCGACCTGCGCGCCATAGGCGCCGATGTTCTGGATCGGCGCCGCACCAGCGGTGCCGGGAATCAACGCCAGGTTTTCCAGCCCGGACAGGCCTTCCTGCAGCGACCACATCACCAGGCCGTGCCAGGGCACGCCGGCGCCGGCGCGGATCACTGCATGGTCGGCGCGGTGTTCAAGGAAACTGATGTCACGGTTGCCGAACACCAGCACGGTACCGGGCAGGTCTCCGGCGATCAGTACGTTGCTGCCGCTGCCCAGCACCAGCAGCGGGCCGCTGGCCACATCGGGCAATGCCAGCACTTCCGGCAGCAGCGCGGGATCGTGCAGTTCCAGCAGCTGTGCGGCGCTGGCCTGCACATGGAAGGTATTGAGCGCCTGCAGCGGCGCATTGCGGGTGAGCGTCCAGCGCAGCGGGGCGTTGTTGTCGAGGGTATCCATGGGCGCGCTCACAGCGGTGCCACCGCGCCGCGGCTCGGCGCTTCGCGGCGCCGGCGGATCGCCTCCACGCATTCGGAAACCAGCGCCGGGCCACGGAAGATCAGGCCGCTGTAGCACTGCACCAGTGCGGCACCGGCCGCCATCTTGGCCACGGCATCGGCGCCGGACAGGATGCCGCCGACGCCGATCAGCGGCACCGCTTCGGGCAGGCGCGAGCGCAGGCGACGCAGCACCAGCGTGGACTGCTCCAGCACCGGCGCGCCGGACAGGCCACCGGCCTCGTTGGCCAGCGGATCGCCGGCCACCTTGCTGTGGTCGATGGTGGTGTTGGTGGCGATCACGCCGTCCACCTGCAGCTCGCCCAGCACGCGGGCGGCGGCATCGATGTCGCGTTCGCTGAGGTCTGGTGCCACCTTCACCAGCATCGGCACGCGGCGGCCGTGCCGGGCAGCAAGGTCTTCCTGGCGGTCGCGCAGCTGGCTGACCAGCTGGCGCAGCGCGGTTTCCTCCTGCAGTTCACGCAGGCCGGCGGTGTTGGGCGAGGAGATGTTGACGGTGATGTAATCGGCCAGCGGGTACACCTTGTCCAGGCAGGCGATGTAATCGTCCACGGCCTGTTCGTTGGGGGTGTCCTTGTTCTTGCCGATGTTGATGCCGAGCAGGCCGCGGCGGTTGCGCGCGCGCTCCACGTTGCGCACCAGCGCGTCCACGCCTGCATTGTTGAAGCCCATGCGGTTGATGATCGCGTTGTGCGCCGGCAGCCGGAACAGGCGCGGCTGCGGATTGCCCGCCTGCGGGCGCGGGGTGATGGTGCCGATCTCGACGAAGCCGAAACCCAGCGCGAACAGCGCATCGATGTGCTCGCCGTTCTTGTCCAGGCCGGCAGCCAGGCCGACCGGATTGGGGAACGTCAGCCCGAACACGGTGCTCGGCATCGGCGCGATGCGGGCGGCCAGCAGCGGCGTGGTGCCGGTGCGATAGGCCAGGTCCAGTGCGGACAGGCCGAGGCCGTGGGCGCGCTCGGCGTCGAGCGAGAACAGGAAGGGGCGGGCAAGCGAATACATGCGTCGGTTCAGTCCAGCGTGCCGAGGAAGGCTCGGGTTCGATATTCAAAAGCGACCTGGCCGTCGACCGCGTGGGCGGCGAACAGGTCCTGCAGAGCGTCGATCATCGGCGCGTGGCGAGGATGACCGGATTGGGGTGCGTAGGAGGAGGACAGCAGGCGCCCGCGCAGGGCGTCGAAGTCCAGATGCTGCACGTTCGGCAGCTCCACCATGCCACGCAGGCCAGGGCCGAACCAGGCCTGCATGGTGGCGTCGTCCTGGTAGCGCTCGGCTACGGCGGTGTAGTCGGTACCGTAATCCAGCAGCAGCTGTTCGTAGCCGATCAGGAACGGGCTGGCATCGAGCAGGCGCGAATTCCAGTAGATCAATGCCTGGCCGCCGGGACGCAGGATGCGCTGCCACTCGGCGCGCACCGCCACGGTGTCGAACCAGTGGAACGCCTGCGCGACGCTGACCAGGTCGATGCTGGCGCCGTCCAGTCCGGTGGCTTCGGCGCGGCCATCGACGGCGGAGAAGCGCGGGTAGCGGGGTGCCAGGCAGTGTTCGGCGGCGGCACGCATGGCGGCATTCGGCTCGACCGCCACCAGTGGATGACCGCTGGCGAGAAACTGGCGGCTGGAAATGCCGGTGCCAGCGCCGATGTCGGCAACGCCGGCATGGTGGCTGACACCCATCGGGCCGTGCAGCCAATCCATAAGGGCCGGCGGGTAGTCGGGCCGGTAGCGGACGTAGTCGGCGACGCGGCTGCTGAAGCGTTCAGTGCTGTCGGAGGCGGTCATGGCGTCAGTTCGACATCGCTGCCAGCCAGGCCAGGCCACCGAAGAACAGGATGAAGACCGCGATGGCGGCAAGCACGGCGCCGACCATCACCCAGCCCAGCACCAGGCCGGTGATGGCCAGGCCATCGCCTTCCAGTTCGTGCGGGCGGCGGCGGATTTCAGCGCGGGCCATGTGGCCGGTGATGATGGCGACGATGCTGGCCACGAAGGGCAGGACGGTCCAGCTGGCAATGCCCATGACCAGGCTGACCACGGCCAGGGCGCTTGTCTGTCGGGGTGCCACGCTCATCGGGGTCCTCCTTGGCAGTGTGCACATGATAGTGCCTCCGCCCTGGCAATCCCATGCCTGCCGGATTCGATGGCGGCCGTCGACCCTGGTCGACGAACGGAGTGTCAGCCATGGTAGGCGTCGACCTTGGTCGACGAACGGCATGCCAACCAAGGTTGGCAGCTACCGGGGCGTTGGTGTCAGCCATGGTAGGCGTCGACCTTGGTCGACGAAGGCATGCCAACCAAGGTTGGCAGCTACCGGGGTGTTGGTGTCAGCCATGGTAGGCGTCGACCTTGGTCGACGAAGGCATGCCAACCAAGGTTGGCAGCTACCGGGGCGTTGGTGTCAGCCATGGTAGGCGTCGACCTTGGTCGACGAAGGCATGCCAACCAAGGTTGGCAGCTACCGGGGTGTTGGTGTCAGCCCATCAACACCTGGCCGCCATCCACATTGAGCACATGGCCGGTGACCCAGCGCGCCAGTGGCGAACACAGGAACAGGGCGGCGTCGGCGATCTCGCGCGGGTGGCCGAAGCGGCCGAACGGGATCTTCGCAAGGGTACCGTGGTACAGCGCTGGATCCTCGACGCGGCGGCGGTCCCAGAGGCCGTCATCGAACTCGATCGAACCCGGTGCGATGGCATTGACCCGGATCCGGTCCTTGGCCAGCGCCAACGCCTGCGAGGTGGTGTAGTGCGAAAGCGCAGCCTTGGCGGCGGCGTAGGGCGCGCCACCGGGGCGCGGCTGCTGCGCGGCGATCGACGACAGGTTGAGGATGCAGGCATCGCGGGAGGCGCGCAGCCAGGGCAGCGCCAGGCGCGAGGCACGCACGGCCGCCATCAGGTCGATCTGCAGGCTGGCGGCCCAGCCGTCCTCGTCGTCGGCCATGCCGTAGCCGGTGGCATTGTTGACCAGCACATCGATGCCGCCGAGGCCATCAGCGGCGGCCTGCAGCCAGGCCTGGATCTGGCCGGGGTCGGCCAGATCAGCGGAAAACGCGTGCAATGGCGTGCCCTGTGCCTGTGCATCGGCGCGCAGGGCATCCAGGCCGGCCTGGCCGCGTGCACAGGCCGAGACCTGGGCACCGGCACCGGCAAAGGCCAGTGCCATTTCACGACCAATGCCCTTGCTGCCGCCGGCGATCAGCACCCGGCGGCCGCTGAAATCGAGGGTCGGAGCCCCGTTGGGGATCCGACCCTGGGCAGGGGTCAGATCCCCGGAGGGGCTCTGACCCACATGCATGGCCGGGCCCGTTGCCATCACAGGTCGAACTTGATGCCCTGGGCCAGCGGCAGCGAATCGGAGTAGTTGATGGTGTTGGTCTGGCGGCGCATGTAGACCTTCCACGCATCCGAACCGGACTCGCGGCCACCGCCGGTGTCCTTCTCGCCACCGAAAGCGCCGCCGATCTCCGCACCGGACGTGCCGATGTTGATGTTGGCGATGCCGCAGTCGCTGCCGGCGGCCGACAGGAACTTCTCGGCGGTCTTCAGGTTCTGGGTGAAGATCGAGGACGACAGGCCCTGCGGCACGCCGTTCTGCATGTCGATGGCTTCGTCGATGCTGTCGTACGGCATCACGTACAGGATCGGTGCGAAGGTCTCGTGCTGGACCACGGCGTCGCTGTTCTTCAGGCCCGAGACGATCGCGGGCAGCACGAAGTTGCCGGCGCGATCGATGCGGGTGCCACCGGTTTCGATGGTGCCGCCGGCGGCCTTGGCCTGGGCGATGGCATCGAGGAACTGCTGCACAGCGCCGTCGCTGTTCAGCGGGCCCATCAGGTTGGCGGCATCGGTCGGGTCGCCGATCTTGCCTTCCACCTGCTTGTAGGCCTTGACCAGGGTGGCCAGCACGTCGGCGTAGATCGAGCGGTGCACGATCAGGCGGCGGGTGGTGGTGCAGCGCTGGCCGGCGGTGCCGACGGCGCCGAACACGATGCCCGGCACGGCCAGCTTCAGGTCGGCGGTTTCGTCCAGGATGATGGCGTTGTTGCCACCGAGTTCCAGCAGGCAGCGGCCGAGGCGGCGCGCGACCTTCTCGTTGACGGTGCGGCCGACCTGGGTCGAGCCGGTGAAGCTGATCAGCGGCACGCGACGGTCATCGACCATCTTCTCCGACAGCGCGGTGCCGGCATCGTTGATCAGGAAGAAGATGTCCGGGAAGCCGGCTTCGCGCAGGGCATCGTTGCAGATCTTCAGCGAGGCGATGGCGGTCAGCGGCGTCTTGTTGGACGGCTTCCAGATGCACACGTCGCCACAGATGGCAGCCAGGAACGAGTTCCAGCTCCACACGGCGACCGGGAAGTTGAAGGCCGAGATGATGCCGACCAGGCCCAGCGGGTGGTACTGCTCGTACATGCGGTGGCCGGGGCGCTCGGAATGCATGGTGTAGCCGTACAGCATGCGGCTCTGGCCCACGGCGAAATCGGCAATGTCGATCATCTCCTGCACTTCGCCATCGCCTTCCGGCTTGCTCTTGCCCATTTCCAGGGCAACCAGCGAACCCAGCGCGTCCTTGTGCCTGCGCAGTGCTTCGCCGCACAGGCGCACGGCTTCACCGCGGCGCGGGGCCGGCGTGGTACGCCAGGCCTTGAAGGCTTCCTGGGCGCGGGCGACGACGGTCTCGTACTCGGCCTCGGTGGTTGCGCGGACCTGCGCGATCGGCTCACCGGTGGTCGGGTTGACCGGGGTGATCAGCTCACCGCTGGTCGCGCTCGACCACTCCCCGTTGCCCAGGTACGTGCCAGCGTTGATCGCGTCCAGGCCAAGGGACTTGAGCAGCTCGGAAGACATGCAGACTCCTGTGTTTCGTTACGTTGTTTGGCGCCATCGCGGGCAGGTGGGGGACGCGATGAACTGAATCGCCGATGGTAGCAGAGCGGCCTGTCCGGCCATGGTGCAACGCGCCAGCGGAACCGGGCGGAACATGAATGCTTGGAGGGGAGGGCACGTTGCCTGTAAACTTCCCGGCTGCATGGCCCCGTAGCTCAGCTGGATAGAGCGTCCCCCTCCTAAGGGGAAGGTCGCCCGTTCGAATCGGGCCGGGGTCACCATCCGCAAGCCGCCCGCAGTACCCTCTGCCCGGGCTACAGCAGCCCCAGCCTGCGCAGCACCTGCGCCACGCGCGCGCGATCTTCACCGTGCAGCCCAAGCAGGGGCCGTGGCAGGCAATCTCCGTCACACAGGCCCATCAGCGCCGCCGCGCATGCCATGACGCGGATGCCACCGAAATGGTCATGCAGCGCCCAGAGCGGAGCCAGTCCCGCCGACACTGCCTGCGCCGTTGCGATATCGCCGGTGCCGGCTGCGCGGGTGATCTGCTGGGCCACCTTGGGGAACAGCCCGCCGGTCACCGAGTACCAGCCGTCGCAGCCGGCGGCCAGTCCGTTCACAGCCGCAGCGTCGCCGCTGATGCCCAGCGTGACGTGCGCCGGAAGACGAGCACGCAGCGCGGCGATGCGTGCTGCTGCTTCGGCAGGATCGTCGGACAGGCGTGGGATCTTGATCGAAGCGATGTTCGGCAGGGCGGCGATGCGCCCGTGCGGTTCATCGCTGAACCGGAAGTGGGTGGTGCCGGGATTGTCATAGACGCAGATCGGGGTGCGTACCGCCGTGCACACCGATTCAAAGAGCGTGTAGACCTCATGCTCCTTCAATGGCTGGTAGGACACAGGTGCCAGCAGCAGGCCGGCGGCGCCCGCCTCCTCGGCGTCCCTGGCCAACGCCAGCACGTCGCGGGTGCGCAGCGCACCGATGCCGACGATGACCGGGACCGCGCCCGAATGAGACAGCGCTTCGCGCAGCACGCGCATGCGCTCGGCGTTTTCCAGGTAGGCGTAGCTGCCGGTGGAGCCGAGCACGCCCATCGAGTCGACGCCAGCGGCTGCGAGACGCTCGACCAGTGCGGCGAAGGCACGCAGGTCGACGCTCGATTCGGTCATCGGCGTAAGAGGAAAGGCACTGAGGCCGTGGATCATGGCTACCCCCGGAGGCAGAAGGCGAAAGGAGGCCGTCTGCAGTGGCGACCTTGGACGGCGGGCATTGTTTATTGTCCTAGGACAAAATTCAAGCGCTGCCCTGCAAGGTGATCCGTTCGGCGGAATCGCGCACCATGGCGGCCAACCTTCCTCTCACGCATGCCATGACCGAGTGCCTTCACCCCGTGCAGCCCCGGCACTACGCCGTCATCGGCGCGTGGCTGGATTCGGCCAGCGCAACCCAGCGCTGGGCCGGTCCCGGCGTGCCGTATCCGCTCGCGCCTGATGCATTCGCGCAGGCGCTGCAGCTGCCGCAGCGCCCGGGATGGGTGCTGCTGGACGCGCACGGCCACTGCATTGGTTTCGGCCAATACTGGCCGACGAGCCCGGGCACGCTGCACCTGGGCCGCATCATCGTTTCACCGCAGGCACGCGGGCGTGGCCTGGGACGTGCATTGATGCAGGCGCTGATGGCGCAGGCGTTGCAGTCCGCCGCGGTGGAACGGCTGACCCTGCGCGTCTATCGTGACAACGTCGCGGCGGTGACCCTGTACCGCGACCTGGGCTTCCAGCCGATGGAAGACGCTTCGACACCGGACCTGCTGTTCATGCAGCACCGTGCCGGCTGAGTGCTGATCACGTGCGCAGCGGGGCGGCTTGCTGCCATTGCCCGCGCGTAATGCGGCTGATGTGCCCGGTGCGGTAGTCGGCGCGGAAGCGGTTGGACGCGGTGTGGATGATGTCGGCACGTTCCTCGACGCCGGGGCTCAGGGCGGGATCTTGATGGTTCCGGTACTTTTCACAACATCCTCGTCGGCCCGGATATGCTGTGCCCCGGACTCCAGCCGGATCAGCCCGTGGACCGCATACCCCAGCTTCTGGATCAGGACGAATCCATGCGCCTGGAGGTCAGTACCTTGACCGAGGGGCAGGGCATCCCGCTGTCATTCGGGCACGCGTATCTGGCGGTGCTGGTGTGCGTGTCCGGGCGTGCGCGCTTCGCACTGAACTTTCGTGAGGTAGCGGTGCAGCGGCACGATGTGCTGGTGCTGGCCGAGGACACGCTGGCCTTGCTGCGGCAACGCTCGCGCGGCTTCCTGGCGGTGGTCTGCCTGGTGCCGAAGGTGCTGGCGTCGGAGGTGGCCTATGTGCTGCCCAATGCACTGTTCAAGTTCCTGCACGAGCATCCCCACTGTGTGCCGTCGCCGCTGGAAGTGCCACTGCTGCAGGGCTGGTTGCAGCAGCTGATGGACGCGCAGCACAATGGTGGCCGCTATCGGCACGTGATGCTGCGCAATCTGCTGCAGACGTTCTTCCTGAAGTTCGCCACGCTGTTGCCGGCGCAGAAGCTGGCCGCAGCGCCGGTCAGCCGGCGCGAGCGGCTGGCCTGGAATTTCTGGGAGCTGGTGGGACAACGCAGTGCCCGCCAGCGCGACGTGCAGTCCTACGCCGACGCGTTGTGCATCACGCCGTTCTATCTTTCGCAGCTCACCCGCGAGTGCTTCGACGAAACGCCCAAGGCATTGATCGACCGCCAGGTCGTGCTGGAGATCAAGGCATTGCTGAGCTACAGCGAGTTGCCGATCGGGCGCATCGCCGAGCGATTGTGCTTCGAGGATGCGTCGTACCTGTGCCGCTACTTCCGGCGGCACACCGGGCAGTCGCTGACCGGTTACCGCCGTGCGGGGCAGGGCGGCGCTAGTGGGATACGAACAGTGGTGCCGGGACTTCAGCCAGCAGATCTTCGGTGACTCCGCCGAGCACGCGCTCGACCACCCGGCTGCGGCTGTAGGGGCCCAGCACCAGCAGGTCGGCCTCGGCATCGAGGACGTGCTGGCGGATGGTTGCGGCAACACCGCCCTGCGTGGAGCTGATCGCCTGGATCTCAACCTCGACACCGTGTCGGGCCAGATGCTGGGCCATCTCGGCACCGGGCGTGGCCTCGGCCTTGGGCGTGTCGACCATCAGCAGGTGCACCGCCTGCGCCCGCGCCAGCAACGGTAGGGCATCGGCCACGGCGCGACGGGCCTGTTTGCTGGCATTCCAGGCCACCACAATGCGCCGGCCGACCTGCTCGCCCTGCCAGTGCGGCGGCACCAGCAGCATCGGCACGCCGGTCTGGCGCAGCGTGCCCAGCGGATGCCAGCCGGAGGGCGCGCCTGGCGTGTGCGGATAGCCGGCAATGATCAGGTCGCAGTACAGCGATTGCAGGGCCAGATCGGCGCCACCGAGATAGTCCGAGACGATGCGCAGTTCGGTGCTGATCTGCAGCGGCTCGGAAGCTGCGCGCAGGTTCTGCATGAGCTGCGCGGTACAGGCGGCGTCGGTACGCGCTTCATGGTCGAGTGCGGCGGCGATGCCCGCGCCGCGGGCGAACCCGTTGGCGATGTCGGTGGGATGCTGTGCGGTGGATACTGCAACCAGGTGCGCCTGCTGGGCCTGCGCGAGATGCGCGGCGATGTTCAGTACGCGGTTCCCGGTGTCGCTGGCATCGAACAGCACAGCGATGTCGCGTAGCGGATGCAGCATGGCGTTGTCTCCTTCGATGCCTGTGACGCGTTCCCTGCCGTGCACCGACCCGGGTGCACCGGACGCGCCCCCGTTGTAGCGCATCCCTGATTCGACTGAATCATTTTTGATTCAGTTTATTAATTGATGATTCATGCTAGCGTGGTCGGAACCCGCCTCCAGGTCCCTCCATGCGACCCGCCGCAGCCCGTACACGCCGCGACCTGCACCATGCCCTGGCTGCCACCCTGGTCAGCCATCCGCGTTGCACGCTCAGCGAGCTGGCCAGTGGCGCCGGCATCAGCCGGGCCACCCTGTACCGCTTCGCCCCCACACGCGAAGCGATCGACGAGGCGTTGTTTGCGGCCGGCTTCGAGCGCCTGGAAGCGGCAGCTACCTGGTTCGACGGGGATGCCGATGCGATGCAGGTGCTGGAACAGGTGACCCATACCCTGCTGGCCGATTGGGAACTGGTGACGCTGGTGTTCGCGCGCATGATGGAAGAGCAGCAGCGGCAGGGCGACCTGCACCTGCTGCCCGGACGCTGGGCGCCGATCGGCGAGCGTTTCGAGGCGTTTTTCCTGCGGGGACAGAACGCCGGCGTGTTCAACGTCGGATTCAGTGCGGTGTGGCTGGCCGACTTCTACTGGACCTGCTTCTACGGCATCACCTGGTCGTTGGCACGTGGCCGCATGGCACCTGCGATGGCCGCATCAACACTGCTGGCGTCGTTCCGCCACGGTGCGATGAAGGCCTGACTGCACTGCTTGCGGCGCGTGTCGCGCCGCGACGGATGCGCACTGCAACGTGCGCCGAATTTGCGTGGCGTCTTGCCGGAAAGGGCATTCGTGCTGCCGGAATGGTGCACTGCGCCTCGTCGTCCGGTTGCTACAACTGTGATCGTGAAAACGTGCTCTTTCTCGCAAAATTAAATGAGACGTTCATCACACTTTTGTTGCAGTGCGGTATCGTAATCGTAGAACTTTGCACCTGACCAACGGGGTCCAGGGACGGTTGTAGCAGCCATGGAGCCGGCAGAACGCGTGTTGACGCGTGTCGCCAGGCACATGAGTTCGTCCCAGGTTACCCACCGAACTGCGGCCCCGTGCGGGCCGACCGGGGAAATCACCATGTGGCAGTCGACGACGTCGCGCATTCGCGCGGGCGGTGGATGCGTTCATCCTGAAAAAAACCTGCGGCACCTTCACCCTGGTCGCTGGATGGCGATGGTGGTGCTGATGTTGCTGGCGTTGGCGCTGCCAACACTGGCGTCAGCGGCGGCCTATGCGACCGGCGGCAGCAGCCCGTACCGCAACACGGTGCTGTGGCTGACCTGGGGCGGGGGGGCGAATGGTGTCGACAACGTCGTGCTCAACGACGGTGCCACCTCGTCCATCGACATGCCGATCGCCGCCGGGGTGAACCTGCGCGTCGACTGCCGGTTGAACACCGCCGAGACCGGCGTGCTGCGCAGCTATCGGCCCGGCAATTTTGTCGGGGACAGCCTTGACGATCTGTACAACATCGGCGGCACCGGTACCAGCAATCAGTTGATTGCCGGCATCGCGCGCGCTGGCGGCACCTCCAACTTCAGCATCAGCTGCACGTCGACCCTGGCCGGCGCGCCCTACCGCCTGCGTGGCGTGGTGATGGCCGACGCCGAATCGATCAACAACAGCGGTGAGTTCGTCGAAGCCAGTGCCCAGGGCACCTGGAACGTGGTGGAGATCCGCAAGAACCTGGCCAACGCCACGCCCTATCTGGTGAACAAGTCGACCAGTGGCAGCAACCAGGTGATCCGCTTCGGTCCCGGCAACGACGACAACACGGCCGCGGTCACCTTCCTCAGCTTCGACAACGCCGCGCACGCGCCGGGCAACCTGGCAGTGAACATGGGCTTCTCGATGCGCGGCGGCGGCACCACCGCCATTGCGATCGGCCTGCTGGTGCCGTATGCCGACTTCGGTGACGCGCCGCAGAGTTACGGCGATGCCATGCATGTGGTGGACGACCTGCAGTTCCGCTCCGATGGAATTCCGCAGGGCAGCAGCAATTTCAACATCAACACCGCTGCCTATACGCCGGGTGGCCTGGCACCGCCGCTGACCGATTTCCTCGGTAGCCTGGGTCCGGATACCGAACAGAAGAGCAGCTACAGCGCAGATGCGCTGGGCGACGACAACTTCCCGCAGGTGGGCAGCCGCGAAGAGGACGCCTGGCCGACCAGCTACCGGTTGACGGTGATGCAGGCCGGTACCCAGATCAACCAGCCGGTGGCCTGCGTGGGCAGCGGCAGCGTGGCCGGTTGGATCGACTTCAACCGCAATGGCACGTTCGATGCCAGCGAACGCAGCACGACGGCGGCCTGCAGTGGTGGCCAGGCCAACCTGAGCTGGACCGTGCCTACCACGGTCAGTGCAGGTATCAGCTATGTGCGGCTGCGCTACGCCACCAACGCGACGCAGATCCAGCAGCCGACCGGCGTGGCCGACGACGGCGAAGTGGAAGACCATCGCATCACCATCACTGCGCCTGCGCTGAAGGTGGTCAAGAGCAACAACGCCAGCGGCGGCATCTGGAACTACGGCCAGGCGGGTACCGAGTACACGCTGACGGTGAGCAATACCAGTGATGTGCCGACGGGCAATCCACCCAATGTGCCGGCCGGCCCGATCATCGTGCGCGACCAGCTGCCGGCCGGTATCGTGCCGAACTGGACGGGCGCGCATGTGAGTGGCAGCTGGAGCTGCACGGCCAGCGGCCAGGACATCACCTGCACCAGCAACCAGGTGATGGCGGCGGCGGGCAGCGCCGGGGCGACCTCGGTGTTCACACTGCCGGTTACCGTGACCGCCACGGCCTCGGGTGTGCTGACCAACCACGCCAGCGTGGGCGGCGGCCACGATCCCTTCAACAATGGCACGCCGCCGGCACCGGGCAGCAGCTGCACCGATGCCGACCACTGCACGCGCAGTGACGTGACCGTGCCGGTGACGCGGGTCGGCTACGCCAAGCGTTCAAATACCACTGGCCCGGTCGCGGTGGGCACCACGGTGAGCTACACGGTGGATGTCACCGTGGCCGATGGCAACACCCGCGCCGTACTGACCCTGACCGATACCCTGGGCACTGGCCTGGATTTCGCCAGTGTCAGCAGCCCCGGTGCATTCACCTGCAACGCCGCCAACCCGCTGGTATGCACGTTGCCGGCCGGCACGGTGCCGGGCACCTACAGCCTGAGCTATACGGCCACCGTCAATGCGCAGGCCAGCGGCCAGGTGGTCAACACCGTGGTCGGCACCGGCACGGACACGCCCACCTGCAGCAGCAACTGCACTACCACCACCCCGGTGGCGGCGCCGCGCATCTCGGTGTCCAAGGCCAGCGGCACCGCCGGTCCGGTTGCCGTGGGTGACAGCGTGGCCTATACCGTGACCGTGGTGGTGGCGGATGCGCGCACCACGGCAGCGACCACGCTGACCGATACGCTGGGCACCGGCCTGGACTTCGGCGGCCTGACCAACGCCGGCGGTTTCAGCTGCGTGCCGGGCAATCCCCTGGTGTGCACGCTGCCGGCCGGAACCGTGCCCGGCACCTACGCGTTTTCCTACACCGGCATCGTCAACGCGCAGGCCAGCGGCCAGGTGCGCAATGCGGTGGTACCCAGCGGCACCGACAATCCCTCCTGTGTGGGCAGTTGCGATACCACCACGCCGATGGCCGCGCCACAGGTGGTGTATGCCAAGCAGGCATCCACCGGTGGTCCGGTGCGGGTCGGTGACCGCATCGACTACACACTGAACGTGACCGTGGCGCGCGCACGGACCACCGCCGTGGTCACCCTGACCGACACCCTGGGCGGCGGTCTTGATTTCGCCGGCGTGAGCAGCGCAGGCAGTTTCACCTGCAACGCCGCCAATCCGCTGGTGTGCACGCTGCCGGCGGGCACCCTGCCGGGCACCTACAGCCTCACCTATGGCGCCATCGTCAACGCGCAGGCCAACAGCAGCGTGCGCAACGCCGTGCTTGGCAGTGGCACCGACAACCCGTCGTGCAGCGTGAACTGTGATACCACCACGCCGGTGGCCACACCGGGTGTGAGTTATGCCAAGTCGGTGAACAGCACCGGGCCGGTCTCGGTCGGTGACCGCTTGACCTACACCTTGACCACGGTGGTGACCAACTCGCGCACCACCGCTGTCGTGACGTTGACCGACACCCTGGGCACCGGCCTGGACTTCGGTGCGGTGACCAGTGCTGGCGCCTACACCTGCAATGCGGCCAACCCGCTGGTGTGCACCCTGCCTGCCGGCACCGTGCCAGGCAGTTACAGCCTGTCCTATACCGCCGTGGTGAATGCGCAGGCCACCGGCCAGGTCACCAATGCGGTGCTGGGCAGCGGCACCGACAATCCGTCGTGTACCGCCAACTGCGGTACCACCACGCCGGTGGCCGGAAGCGCGGTCGACTACCGCAAGACTTCGGCGGCAGCCGGTGCGGTCAAGGTGGGTGACAGCATCGCCTACACACTGACCGCCGTGGTCAGCAACTCGCGCACCACGGCGGTATTCAGCCTTACCGATACCATGGGCCCCGGCCTGGATTTCGGCGCGGTCACCGCCAGCCAGGGCTTCACCTGCAATGCCGCCAATCCGCTGGTGTGCACGCTGCCGGCCGGCACCGTGCCGGGCACCTACACGGTGGACTACACCGCGAAGGTGAACGCACAGGCCAAGGGCAGTGTCAGCAATGCGGTGCTGGGCAGTGGCACCGGCGTCACCGCCTGTACCAGCAACTGTGGCACCACCACGCCGGTGCTGTCGGCGGTGGTGACCTACCGCAAGCAGTCGACCACCGTCGCCCCGGTCGGCGTGGGCGATGCGGTGGATTACAGCGTGGAAGTGACGGTCGCGAACTCGCAGACCCTTGATACGCTGACCCTCACCGACACCCTGGGCACGGGCCTGGACCTGCAGTCGGTCACCCAGCCGGGGCCGTTCACCTGCAATGCGGGCAATCCGCTGGTCTGCACGCTGCCGGCCGGTACGGCACCGGGTACCTATACGCTGGGCTATCGCGCGCTGGTGAATGCACAGGCCAGTGGCAGCGTGCGCAATGCCGTGCTTGGCAGTGGCGGTGATACCCCCACCTGCAGTGGCGACTGCAGCACCGAACACGCGCTGGCCGAGCCGCGCGTGGTGCTGGAGAAGCAGTCGGGCCCGGCCAGCGGTACCGAGGTACGACCTGGCGACCGCCTGCGTTACACGCTGGTGGCTACGGTCGAACGCTCTGCACTGCGCCGTCCCCTGCAGCTGGTCGATACGCCCGATGCCGGCTTGAGCATCGAGCGCCTGCCGGCCGGGTGCGCCCAGCAGGGGCCGGAGATCGTCTGCACGGTGCCTGCAGGCACCTCGATCGGTCGCCACGAGTTCGTCTACCAGGCTGTGGTCAACCAGGAGGCCCGCACTGAAGTGCTGAACCGGCTGCGCGGGCAGTATCCGGACGGCTCGCCGCCACCGGAGTGCACGACCTGCGAGACGCGCCACAAGGTGGTGTCCGACTTCGCCCTGCGCATCAGCAAGACTGCCAGCCCGCGCCTGGTGAAGGTGGGTGATCTGGTGCGCTACCAGCTGGTGGTCGAGAACGTGGGCAGCAGCCACTGGCGCGATGGCGTGGTGGTCGATACGCCGCCGCCGGGCTTCAGCTATGTCGATGGTTCGATGCGCGTGGCTGACGATGACGGCGCATTCGCGCTGGCCAGCAGCCAGTCGCCGCTGCGCATCGGTGCGGTGGACATCGCCGTAGGCCGCAGCGCCACCATTACCTACCTGTTGCGCGTCGGTGCCGGTGTGCGTGCCGGCAACCACGTGAACCAGGCCGTGGCCACGGCCGACGATGGCAGCCCGCTGTCGAACATTGCCACCGCCGAAGTGGCGATGGATGCCGACCCGCTGCTGGAAGACAGCCTGGTGTTCGGCACCGTGTTCGATGATCGCGACGGCGACGGCTGGCAGGACAGCGCCGAACTGAGCGGCGTGCGAGTGCAGGGTGGCTTTGCCGCCGCGGCCTATGTGGCCGGTTCGACCACGCTGGATCGCGGCGAGGGTCCGCAGCCGCTGGCCGACGCCAGCGCACCGCTGCTGCACGGAGTGCAGATCGGCGTGGTGCAGGGCCGGGCGTCGACGTCAGACCCGGTTGAGGCGCACCAGGTGGTGCTGCGCCAGCGCCTGCGCGAGCTGGCCTTCAGTGACGACTTCGTGCTGGAAAGCGCGCAGGGCCATCGCCTGCGGATGGACGCGCAGGGCGCCACGCACATGCAGCTCAGTGGCGATGCCGGCAAGGGCCTGACCGCGGCCGCGCCGACCGTGCGCCGCGAGATCTCCCGCGTGGCCGAGGGGTATGAAGTGGCCTATGTAATCGGCAACGACGGCATCCAGGAGCAGGGTATTCCCGGCGTTCGCCTGGCCACGGTGGAAGGCCTGCTGGTGGAGACCGATCCGTTCGGCCGCTACCACCTGGCCGATGTGCACGGTGGCGATGCGCGGCTGGGCCGCAACTTCATCATCAAGCTGGACCCGGCCACGCTGCCGGCGGGCGCCGAACTGACCACCGAGAACCCGCTGCTGCGGCGGGTGACCCAGGGCCTGCCGACCCGCTTCAGCTTTGGTGTGCGCCTGCCACCGTCGCCGCAGGCTGCGGCCGAACGCATGGAGCTGGCATTGGGTGAGGTGCTGTTCGCACCGGGCAGCAGCGAGCTGCGTGCCAGCTACCGTCCGGTGCTGGCGAAGATGGCCGAGGTGGTGGACCGCTACCAGGGCGGTGACGTGGTGATCGCTGCCAATGGCGAGAGCCAGGCGCTGGCCTTCGCTCGCGCCGCCGTGGTACGCGATGCGCTGCAGGCCGAGGTGGCCGACGGTGCACGCGCTGGTCTGACGGTGCAGCTGCGCACCGATGTGCGCGACCCGCACTCGCTGCTGGCAGGCGTGGATGCCAGCGGCGCGCTGCTGGGCAACGTGCTGTTCGACACCGACAAGGCCACCGTGCGCGACGAGTTCAAGCCGCTGCTGGCGGCCATCGCCGCACGCCTGGAGACGATGGGCGGTGGCCAGGTCAGCCTGGTCGGGCACACCGATGTTCGCGGCAGCCATGCCTACAACCAGGCGCTGGGCCTGCGCCGTGCCAACGCGGTGTTCGAGGCATTGCGCAGCCAGCTCAGCCCCGCCGCGCAGCAGCGCCTGCGCGTCCGCAATGAGGAGAGCGCCGCCACCCGTGCGGCAGCCCGCCAACAGGAGGCCCGCCGATGAGCGCGCATCACACCGCCGCCCGCCGGGCGCCCCACCTGCCGCGCGCGGCTCTGTACCAGGCGCTGCTGCTCGGCCTGGCCGGTGCCGTCCAGGCCGCGCCACCTGCCGCAGAGCCGGCACCGATCCGCTGTGACGGCAACCAGTGCAACGCCGAAGGCGAACTGTTGTTCAGCCTGCGCTCGCGCAGCTACGACGAGCCGGTGACCGAGGGCACCTCGACGCGTTCGTCGTCGCAGATGCTGCAGCCGGACCGCCGGGTCAGCCTGGCGATCGATGATCCGGGCAAAGCCACGGTCCGCGGCGAGTTCATGATCCGCCTGCCGGAAGGCGGCGCGATCTGGGCCACCGAAGACCCGGCGATGGGCCAACCCGAACTGTCGGTGTCGGCGCCGGGCCTGGTCGCCTTCGACGAAGGCCGCATTGTGCGACCGGTCGAGTTCTACGTGCGTGGCAACTACACCGCGTTCATCCAGCGGCTGCAGGTAAGCCTCTACCGTGGCAGCGATACCGACCGGGTAGCGCCACTGGCGCAGTTCGAGCTGCCGGTCGCTGCTGTCGCGCAGGGCCGTTGGGACGGCACGCTGCCGGCCTCGGCATCGCTGCGTCGCGGTGACCGCCTGGTGTATGTGCTGCGCGCCTTCGATGCCGAGGGCAACGTCGATGAAACCACCGCGCAGTCGATGCAGCTGGTGAGCCCAGCGGAGTTCGAGCGCGGTAACCAGCAGTTGCGTGACGCTCTGGAAGACCGTCGTGGCACTGCGGTGGATGCCAGCCAGGCGGCGTCGTTGTCGCTGCTGCAGCAGGTATTTGACAGCAATGGCCTGCGCCAGCAGAACATCCCGGTGTACGGCTCGCGCGTGCGCCTGCGCGGCCGCGACCTGCCGCTGGGCGCAGCGCTGAAGATCAACGGTGACAGCTATCCATTGGACCAGGACCGCAAGTTCGCCGCCGAGTATCTGATGCCGATCGGCCACCACGCCTTCGACGTGCGCGTGGAGCGGCCGGACGCACCGATCATTGCGCGCACGCTGGAGGTCGATGTCAGTGGCCAGTACCTGTTCGGTGTCGGCCTGGCCGATATCACCGTGTACCAGAGCAAGGCCAGTGGGGCAGGGCAGGATCTGGCCCGCGGCGGGCGCAACGACGATGTGCTCAGTGACGGCCGCCTGGCCTTCTACCTGAAGGCCAAGACCCGCGGCCGCTACCTGCTGACCGCGCAGGCCGACACCCAGAACCGCCCGCTGGACGAGCTGTTCACCGGTTTCACCACCGCCGACCCACGCGATCTGTTCCGCAGTCTCGACCCGGACCTGTATTACCCCACCTATGGCGATGATTCACTGACCCAGCGTGATGTCGACAGCATGGGGCGCTTCTACCTGCGCATGGACTGGGACAAGAACCAGGCGCTGTGGGGCAACTACAACACCGGGCTGACCGGCACCGAGTACGCGCAGTACGTGCGTTCGCTGTACCGCGCAGCACTGTCGTGGCGGTCGCGTGGCGCCAATGCCTGGGGCGATGCACGCAGCGAACTGCGCCTGTTCGGTGCCCAGGCCGAGACCGCACCGGGCCACAGTGAGTTCATCGGTACCGGCGGCAGCCTGTACTACCTGCGCCACGCCAGCATCCTCAGTGGCTCGGAGCAGGTGGTACTGGAGATCCGTGACCGCACGACCGGCCGCGTCGAGCAGCGCGTGCCGATGGTGCGTGGCGCCGACTACGAGATCGACGCGTTGCAGGGGCGCATCCTGCTGACCCGGCCGCTGGCCCAGCTCAGTCGCGAGAATCTGCGCCGGATCAGTCGTGACGTGCCACTGGATGGCTACGAGCAGCGCCTGATCGTGGACTACGAATGGGTGCCCACCGGGTTCGACAGCGATGACATCACCGCCGGCCTGCGCGGCAAGCACTGGTTCGGCGATCATGTGGCGGTGGGCGCGACCTATGTGGACGAGCAGCGTGCCGGCCAGGACTATTCGCTGAAGGGGGCGGACCTGACCCTGCAGGCTGGCCGCGGCACCTACCTGAAGGTCGAGCACAGCCGCAGCGAGGCGACCAGTGCCCCGGTGTTCTTCTCCGACAACGGCGGGCTCAGTTTCAGTCGCCTGAATCCGGAAGGGCCGCGCGAGGGCGAGGCGACGGCGGTCGAGGCCCGTGTCAACCTGCGCGAGCTGGGCTGGACCCAGCGCGACTGGAGTGCAGGTGCCTGGTGGCGGCAGGTGGACGGCGGCTACTCGGTGGGCCGCTTCGATAGCGGGCAGCGCGTGCGCGAACAGGGCGCGGAACTGCTCGGTTATGTGACCGATGATTTCAGCGTGTATGCGCGTTACAGCGAGGCACGGCGCGGCAGTGAATCACTGATCCAGGCACAGGCCACTGCCGAGTGGCGGATCGGTGAGAACGACCGCCTGTCGGCTGAACTGCGCCGGGTGCAGGAAGACCGCAACGGCGGTGGCAACGTGGCAGGCGTGCTGGCCGCCGCACGCTACACCCACCGCATCGGCACCGCGCTGGACGTGTATGGCGGCGGACAGCTGACGGTGGATGACGACCACGGCCGCTATGCCGGCAACGACGCGGTGTTGGCGGGTGGCACCTGGACCTTCGCCAATCTGTCCACGGTCGGCGCCGAAGTCAGCGACGGCGATCGCGGCAGTGCCGCACAGGTCAATGCCGAGTACCGCCTGACCCCGCAACACAGCTTCTATGGTGCGTTCACCCAGTCCACCGACCGCAGCGAGTACGACCCGCTGTTCAGCCCCAATGCGCAGGATGGCTGGACCCTGGGCCAGCGTTGGCGCTTGTCCGACCAGGTCAACGTGTTCAATGAAAGCCAGTTCCTCAAATCCGGGCAGGACTCCGGGCTGGCGCATACCTTCGGCATGGACTTCTATCCGGCGGTGGGCTGGAACGCGGGCTTCACGCTGAGCAACGGCAAGCTCGATGCCAGCAGTGGCCAGGTCGACCGCAAGGCCGTCAGCCTGTCGGGTGGCCGCACCTCACCGGGTACCGAATGGCAAAGCAAGCTGGAGTGGCGGCGTGATACCGGCGCGGAGCGGCGCACGCAGTGGGTCAGTACCAACCGCCTCAGCCATCGGCTCAACGACAGCTGGCGGATTGCCGCGCGCTTCAACTACGCCGACACCGACGATGCGATCAATCCGGTGGCCGGTGCACGCTTCATCGAAGGCAACCTCGGCTTCGCGTACCGGCCATGGGACAACGATCGATGGGCGCTGTTCGGCCGCTACAGCTATCTGTATGACCTGTCGAGCATGGGCCAGGTCAATGGCGTGGACTACGACCAGCGCACCCAGGTGCTTTCGCTGGAAGGCGTCTACCGCATCGACACGCGCTGGGAAGTGGCCGGCAAGCTGGCACGCCGCGAAGGCGAGGTGCGCTACGGGCGCGGCAGCGGGCCGTGGTTTGATTCGGCCACCAACTTCGCTGCGGGGCAGCTGCGCTACGACCTGTACTACCAGTGGCATGGCCTGCTGGAGTACCGGTTGCTGGATGTGCGCGACGGCGGTCGCAGGCAGGGCTGGCTGGCGGGTGTCGACCGCGATGTCGGCCGCAACTTCCGGGTCGGCGTCGGTTACAACTTCACCGACTTCAGTGATGACCTGACGAAGTTCGACTACACCCACCGCGGCTGGTACCTGAACCTGGTGGGGCGCTATTGATGACGGCAGCCGGGCGTGGGCCCGGCGCTGCGGTGCGGACGTGCCGGGCGATGCCCGGCGAGCCGTCAGTCCTGCTTCAACAACTCCACCAGCTGGCGCAGGCGATAGGGCTTGGGCAGGAACTCCACCTGCTCCGGCAGCGGCGGCAGCTGCGAGCGTGCATAGCCGGAGGACAGGATCATGCGCGCCTGCGGTTGTTCGCGGGCGACGTGCTCGCTCAGTTCGATCCCGGACATGCCGTTGGGCATGCTGATATCGCTGAACACCACGTCGAAGCGCGCCTCGCCCTTCAACAACGCAGCGGCTTCATGTGCATCTGCGGTGGTGGCGACCTCGATGCCGAAATCGCGCAGGGCCAGGCCGATCATCTCGCGCAGATCGTTCTGGTCTTCCACCATCAGTACGCGGATCGGTTCATCGGTCATGGGCTGGGTCCTCTATTGCGGGTAGCAGCAGGCTGACCGTGGTGCCGACACCGGGCGTGGTGGACACATCGACGAAGCCGCCGCTCTGGGTAGTGAATCCGAACACCTGGCTCAGGCCCAGGCCGCTGCCCTTGCCGATGTCCTTGGTGGTGAAGAAGGGCTCGGTCGCGCGCTCGGCGATCTCGGCCGCCATGCCATGGCCTTCGTCACAGACGCTGAGCGTGACATAGCCGCGTTGCAATGCGGTGTCCGCGTCCGGATCCAGGCGATGTTCCAGGGCCGTGCCGATCAGGATGCGACCTCCCTCAAGCGTGGCCTCCGCTGCATTGGCGACCAGGTTGGCCAGCGCGGTCTGCAGCTGCATCGCATCGGTGCTCACCTGCGGCAGCCCAGGCGCCAGGCTGGCCTCGAGCACGACGTGTGCCGGGCAGGTGCGCTGCAGGTCCGGCAACCATTGCTGCAGCAGCGTATTGATGTCCACAGGTTCGCGGATCAGGGTCTGGCCGGTACTGAATGCCAGCAGCTGCCGGGTCAGCAGCGCGCCGCGATCGGTGGCGGCCTGTGCGGCATCCAGCAGCTCAGACGCGCGTACGTCGCTGGCGACACGCAACGAAAGCAGGTCCAGCGCATTGCCGATGGTGGTCAACAGGTTGTTGAACTCGTGCGACAGGCCGCGGCTGAGGCGGCCGACGGTCTCGAACTGCTGGGTGTGGCGCAGGGCGCGCTGGGCATCCCGCAGCAACCGCTGGGCCTGCCATTGCTCGGTGATGTCGCGGGTGATCTTGACGAAGCCGAGCAGTTCGCCGGCCTCCATGACGGGCTCGATGACCACGCTGGCGCGGAATGACGAGCCGTCCCGGCGTACCCGCCAGCCCTCGCTGGCAACATGGCCATGCTGCGCCGCAAGGCGGAGCAGGCGCAGCGGCTCACCTGCCTCACGGTCGGCCGGCAGGTAGAAGCGCCCAAAGTGCGTTCCCACAACTTCGTCGGCGGAATAGCCCTTGATGCGCTCGGCGCCTGGGTTCCAGCTGCACACCATGCCTTCCGGATCGAGCAGGTACAGCGCATGGTCGCGCACGCTGTCGATCAGCAATCGCAGTTGTCGGGAAGGATCCGTCAGCACGGACGTCGTAGAGGCCGCTGCGTCCACGTGGAAATAAGTGTTGCCCCTGTGAGGGACGTGAAGCTAGGCATTCAAGTGTGAAGGACGCGTGCAGGCGCGGCACGTGCCATTTGTCCTGTGCGGCTGAATACGACTAGGAGTAACATCACCCACCCTTTTTCTTCTGGAACCGACCTGCATGCGTCCTGGTGCGACTGCGCGTGACCGCTGGATCTGGATGACCTCTGCCGTGCTGCTGGCCATTACCATCGCGCTGGAACTGGTGGTGCCGCTGGGATACGCGGTCTGGCTGGCCTATTTCCTGGCCGTGGGCGTCACGGTGTTCCAACGCAGTGCGCGCGCGCCGTTCGTGGTCGCGGTGATCGCCTGCGTGCTGCTGGTGATCGGCTTCAACGTGGCGCCGGCCAGCAACAATTCGTCGTTCTCGTTCGTCAACCGCACCATTGGTGGCTGCGCCTTCCTGATGATCGCGCTGATCGTCTCACGCGCGATCCAGGCCCGGCGCCAGGCGATGCGCGCACTCTGGCTGCAGGAGGCCGAGAACGCGGTGGCGATGAGCCTGCGCGGCGACCTCGGGCCGGAGCAGATCGCCGAAGCCTCGGCTGCGAGCCTGGCCGGCCAGCTGGATGCCGATGTGGGGGCGGTCTATCGGCTGGAAGGTGGGCGGTTGCAGTTGACGGGGGGCATGGCGCTGCCCTCTGGCACTCCGGCGTCGCTGGCCCTGCAGGAAGGGCTGGCCGGGCAGGTGGCGCGTGATGAGCGGATCCGCCACCTGTATGGCGATGACGCAGCCGTCCTGGACCTGCAGACCAGCCTGGGCCGGCTGCCGGTGCGCGAGCGCATCCTGGCGCCGATCAGCAGCGACGGCGCCGTGGTCGGTGTGATCGAGCTGGGGCGGGCACGCATCGGCGGGCAGCGCAGTCTCGATGACGAGCTGCTGGAGCGCTGCGCCGAAACGATCGGCATGGCGCTGCGCGCCTCGTTGCTGCGTGCTCAGCTGGTGGTGCTGCTGGAGGAATCACAGCGGCAGGGCGAGGAGCTGCAGGCCCAGCAGGAAGAGCTGCGCGTGGCCAATGAGGAGCTGGAGGAACAGAGCCGCAGCCTGATGCAGTCGCAGGGGCACCTGGAGCAGCAGCAGGCCGAGCTGGAACAGAGCAATGTGCAGCTGGAAGAGCGGACGCACGAGCTTGAGGCGCAGAAGCAGGCGCTGCTGGTCGCACAGAGCCAGCTGGTGCGCAACAGCAACGAACTGGCCGCGACCTCGCGCTACAAGTCCGAGTTCCTGGCCAACATGTCACACGAGCTGCGCACCCCGCTGAACAGCTCGCTGATCCTGGCCAAGCTGCTGGCCGACAACAAGGACGGCACGCTCACTGCGGAACAGGTGAAGTACGCGCGCGCGATCCTGTCGTCCAACAACGACCTGCTGGCGTTGATCAACGACATCCTGGACCTGTCGCGCATCGAGGCCGGCCATGTCGAGCTGGCCGATGAAGTGGTGGTGGTGGACAGCGTCCTGCAGCGCCTGCGCGAGACCTTCGAGCCGATGGCGCGGCAGAAGGGCCTGGTCCTGCAGATCGAAGCCGATGCGCTGGCGCCGGGCCAGATGGTTGCCGACAACCAGCGCCTGCAGCAGATCCTGAAGAACCTGCTGGCCAACGCGCTGAAGTTCACCGAGCACGGCAAGGTCAGCCTGCACGTGCGGGCGGGCGGCAACGGTCGCATCCGCTTCGAGGTCTGCGACACCGGCATCGGGATTGCCCGCGAGCAGCTGCAGGTGATCTTCGAGGCGTTCCGCCAGGCCGATGGCAGCACCCGCCGCCGCTACGGTGGCACCGGCCTGGGCCTGTCGATCTCGCGTGACCTGGCCGAGCGCATGGGTGGTGGCATCCAGGTCGACAGTGAGCCGGGCCGTGGCAGCTGCTTCATTCTGGAATTGCCGCTGCAGGGTGCGCCTGCGCTGCAATCGGACCAGGCGCCCGCTGCTGCCATCGCAGCGCCGGCGACCATGCCTGTGGCCGCGCCTGCTGCCGCAGCTCCGGCCATCGCCCCCGCCGTCGTCGCTGCAGCGGCCAGCGTGGTTGATGATCGTGGCCGGCGCCAGCGTGCAGGCCGGCTGATCCTGGCCGTGGAAGACGACGCCACCTTCGCCGAAGCGCTGGTGGTGCTGGCCCACGAGCTGGACTTCGACTGCGTGGTGGCCAGCACGGCGGAAGAAGCGCTGGCACTGGCCAGCGAGCTGCGCCCGAACGGTATCCTGCTCGATATCGGCCTGCCCGATGTGTCCGGCCTGAGCGTGCTGGAGCGCCTGAAGCGCAATCCGGACACCCGCCACATTCCGGTGCACGTGGTTTCGGCGATGGAACGCGGCCAGGTTGCACGCGAACTGGGCGCGATCGGTTTTGCGATCAAGCCGACCACGCGCGAGCGGCTGGTGACGGCCATCGAGCAGCTGGAACAGACCAGCCAGCGCGACATGCGGCGCCTGCTGATCGTGGAGGACGACAGCGAGCTGCGCCACAACCTGGAACTGCTGCTGGGCCGCGATCAGCTGCAGATCGTCGCGGTGGGCACCCTGGCCGGCGCGCTGGAACAGCTCAGTACGGTCACCTTCGACTGCATGGTGATGGACCTGTCGCTGCCCGATGGCAGTGGCTATGACCTGCTCGAGCACATGGCCGGCAACGATGACGTCGGCTTCCCGCCGGTGATCGTCTACACCGGCCGCGCGCTCAGCCGCGAGGAAGAGCAGCGCCTGCGCCGCTATTCCAAGAGCATCATCATCAAGGGCGCGCGTTCGCCCGAGCGCCTGCTGGATGAAGTGACCCTGTTCCTGCACAGCGTCGAGGCCAGCCTGCCAACCGACCAGCAGCGCCTGCTGCGCGAGGCACGCCGCCGTGACACCGTGCTCGATGGCCGTACCGTGCTGCTGGCCGAGGACGATGTGCGCAACATCTTCGCGCTGTCCAGCGTGCTGGAACCCCTCGGTGTGACGCTGGAGATCGCGCGCAATGGCCAGGAAGCGGTTGATCGCCTGGCCGAGCGCGAGGTCGATCTGGTGCTGATGGACATCATGATGCCGGAGAAGGACGGCCTGGCCGCGATGCGCGAAATCCGCGCGCAGCGCCACCTGCAGGACCTGCCGATCATCGCGCTGACCGCCAAGGCCATGCCGGACGACCGTGAGCGTTGCCTGCAGGCCGGTGCCAACGATTACATCGCCAAGCCCATCGATGTCGACAAGCTGGTCTCGCTGTGCCGTGTCTGGTGCTCGCGGCAATGAACGAGCAGGCGCTGTTCGACCTGGAACTGAAAGTGCTGCTGGAAGCGCTGTACCAGCGCTATCACTATGATTTCCGCAGCTACGCGGTGTCGTCGCTGCGGCGGCGCATCCGCCAGGCCATGCAGCGCTATGAGTGCGAGCGGCTGGCCGACCTGCAGCACCGCCTGCTGCACGAGCCGGACCTGTTCGCGCAGGCGATGCAGTTCTTCACCGTGCAGGTTTCGGAGATGTTCCGTGACCCGGCCTACTTCCGCGAGCTGCGCGAGCAGGTGGTGCCGGTGCTGCGCACGTACCCGTCGGTGAAGCTGTGGGTGGCCGGCTGCAGTACCGGCGAAGAGGTGTGGTCGCTGGCGATCCTGCTGCACGAGGAAGGCCTGCTCGAACGCAGCATCGTCTATGCCACCGACATCAATCCGGCAGCGCTGGCCACCGCCGAAGCCGGCGCCTATGGCATCGACCGGATGGCCCAGTTCAGCCGCAACTACCTGGCGGCCGGTGGCATCGCATCGCTGTCCGACTATTACGCCACGGCCTACGATGGCGCGGTGTTCGATCGCCAGCTGCGCCGCAACGTGGTGTTCGCCGACCACAGCCTGGCCACCGACACGGTGTTCTCCGAAGTGCACCTGGTGTCGTGCCGCAACGTGCTGATCTATTTCAACCGCGATCTGCAGGACCGCGCGGTGGGCCTGTTCCGTGAGGCGCTGGTGCATCGCGGTTTCCTTGGCCTGGGCAGCAAGGAGTCGCTGCAGTTCGGGCAGCACCACGATGCCTTCGAGGTCTGCTCGCGTGAGCATCGCCTGTACCGGAAAGTCGCCTGATGAGCCTGCCCCTGCGCCCGGCCGTGCTGGTGATCGGCGCCTCCGCAGGTGGGGTCGCGGCGTTGCAGGCAGTGCTCGGTGCGCTGCCGGTGACGCTGCCGGCGCCTGTGCTGGCGGTGCTCCACCTGCCGCGCGACCGTACCAGCCGCATCGCCGAAGTGCTTGCACCGTACTGCGCGCTGCCGGTACGCGAGGCCGAAGACAAGCAGCCGCTGCAGCGTGGCACGGTGACCTTCGCGCCACCGGACTATCACCTGCTGGTGGAAGACGTCGGTTCGCTGGCGCTGTCGGTGGACGCACCGGTGCTGTTTTCGCGCCCGGCCATCGATCCGCTGTTCGAATCGGCTGCGGCCGTCTTCGGCGCCCAGGTGCTGGCCCTGTTGCTGACCGGTGCCAGCAGCGACGGTAGTGAAGGCGTGGCCGCGGTGCGCGCCGCCGGCGGCCGCGCCTGGCTGCAGTGTCCCGAGGAAGCCGAGGCATCGATGATGCCGGCCTCCGCCCTGCAGCACGCTGGCGCCGATGCCGTGCTGCCCCTCGCATTGATGTGCCGTCGCCTGAAGGAGTTGTTTGCATGAACCTGCTGCCACCGGACCCTGCGCAGTCGCAGACCCCGGTCAACCTGCTGATCGTCGATGACGTGCCGCAGAACCTGGTGGCCATGAACGCGCTGCTGCAGCGCGAGGGCGTGAATCTGCTGCTGGCGGACTCGGGCGCACAGGCGCTGGAGCTGCTGCTGGAGCATGAAGTCGCACTGGCCCTGCTCGACGTGCACATGCCGGAGATCGATGGCTTCACCCTGGCCGAGCTGATGCGCGGTTCGCATCGCAGCCGGGATGTGCCGATCATCTTCCTGACCGCCTCGCCGGACGATCCGGTGCGCGCGTTCAAGGGCTACGAAACCGGCGCGGTCGACTTCCTGCACAAGCCGGTGGCACCGCAGGTGATCCTGGGCAAGGTCAACGTTTTCATCGAGCTCTACCAGCAGCGCCAGCTGCTGAAGGCGCGCAACGAGGCGCTGGAGCGTTCGCTCAAGCTCAACGAAACGATGGCGGCCGTGCTCACCCACGATCTGCGCACGCCGCTGTCGGCGATCCTGCTGTGTGCCGACAAGCTGGCGCTGGAGCTTCCTGCGGACAATGCCGGTGCGCAGCAGACCCTGAAGTACCTGGAAGCCAGCACCCTGCGCATGGCGCGCATGGTCGAGCAGCTGCTGGACTTTTCGCGGATCCGCAGCGGCGGCCTGCGCCTGCAGGCCGGTGCCTGTGATTTGGCGGAGGTCACCCGTGCGGTGGTGGCCGAGGCGGGCAGTGCCCACGGCCACGCACGGGTGCATCTGGACACGCAGGGCGATACCCGCCTGCAGGGCGATCTGGATCGGCTGGGCCAGGTCGCCGCGAACCTGGTCGGCAACGCGCTCACCCATGGCAGCGAGGCGAGGGTGGAGGTGGACGGCCGTGATCCCCGCAGCGTGCTGTTGCGGGTGAGCAACGCCGGCCGGATCGATGACGCGCTGCTGCCGCGCCTGTTCGAGCCGTTCAAGGCCAGCTTCCACCCCAGCAATGGCCTGGGGCTGGGCCTGTACATCGTCGATCAGTTCGTCCGCGCCCACGGTGGCCACATCGGCGCGCGCAACGAAGAAGGGCAGGTGGTGTTCGAAGCGACCTTGCCGCGGCGCGGTGAAAGCCCGGGGAACGCAGCAAACTGAATTCTTCAGCAAACGTGCCGCGGATCTGAGACGGGCTCGTCCGCAACTGCTACCGTGGCGGCACATATTGCCAAGGAAGCACCATGCCACTGCGTGCGATCGCCTATGTCAGCAGAGCGCTGCCTGACCTGTCCATCGAACGGCTGCAGGCGCTGGTCGACGATGCGGCCCGCTTCAACAAGATGGCCGGCGTGACCGGCGTGCTGCTGCACGACGGCGGGCGATTCCTGCAGTACATCGAAGGGCCGCCGGACGGCATCGATTCGGTCTACGAACGCATCCTGCAGGCCGGCAGCCATATCGACATCATCGAACTGGCGCGTGGCCGCCTGGGCCAGCGCCAGTTTCCGTACTGGTCGATGCGCGCGTTGCCGGTGGAGGGGGCGCTGCTGCGCCAGCTGTCATCCAGCGACTGGTCGGGTTTCACCCGTGCCCTGGAGGGCGATCGCTCCGCGCCGACGCCGGTGGATCTGCTCGACAACGTCGTGCAGCCAGTACTGCACGCCGGCTGAGCATCAACGCGAGGTGCCGCCGCCGCAGTAGGCGGCATGCAGCGCCTGCAGCACGCCCAGTGCCGGCCCCTCAAGCACCCGGTAGTGGATGGCCTGCGCTTCGCGCCGGGTCGCCACGATGTCCAGTTCGCGCAGCACGGCCAGGTGCTGGGACAGCGCCGATGCGCTCAATCCGGTCAGCGCCTGCAGCTCCGGCACCGGCGCTTCGCCTTCGACCAGGCGGCACAGCACGCGCAGGCGGGCAGGGTGGGCCAGGCTTTTGAGCAGGGCAGCGGCCTGCGCGGCGTGCTTGGCCATCGCGGCACTGTCGAGTGCGGTGCGTGGCATGGTTGAACTTTGTATTTAGAAGGCGCTAATTTAGAAAAGTCTAAATTAAAAGGCAAGTCGATGGACGCATTGAGCGGAGGCCGGCCATGAGCCTGCCCTGGGCTGCTGTGGCGGGTGGGGCGCTGATCGGCGCCGCCGTGGTGCTGTTGCTGGCTACCACCGGGCGTGTCGCGGGTATCAGCGGCATCGCTGCCGGCAGCCTGCGTGCAGGGCTGGGTGAGCGCGGCTGGCGCTGGGCGTTCCTGCTCGGCCTGCTTGCCGCCGCCGCAGCTGTGTTGTGGTGGCAGGCGCCGTCGGGGCAGTCTCCGCGTGCGTTGCTGCGCGATGCCCTGCCGGCCTGGCAGCTGGTGGGCGCCGGCGTGCTGGTGGGCTTTGGCACACGCCTGGGTAATGGCTGCACCAGTGGGCATGGCGTGTGCGGCATGGCGCGGGGCTCGAAACGGTCGCTGCTGGCGGTGCTGGTGTTCATGGCCTGCGCAATGCTGGCCACGTTCCTCATCCGCCACGGCGGAGGACTGGCGTGAGCCGCCCGGTTGCGGCCGCCGCGGTGGCCGGGGCACTGTTCGGCGCGGGGCTGGCGCTGTCGGGCATGACCGACGCGCGGCGGGTGCTCGGCTTCCTCGACATCACGGGTGACTTCGATCCCACGTTGATGTGGGTGCTGGGCTCGGCGCTGCTGGTCAGCGCGGTCGGCCAGCGCTGGGTGCTGCGACGACGGCAGCCGCTGTACGCGAACCGCTTCCAGTTGCCTGCTGCCCGTGGTGTCGATGTACGCCTGCTGCTGGGCGCGGCGTTGTTCGGCATCGGTTGGGGCTGGGCAGGCTATTGCCCCGGCCCGGCCATCGCCGGGTTGGCGGTGGCATCGCGTGAAGCGCTGTGGTTCGTACCGGCGATGCTTGCAGGATTCTGGCTGCACGACCGCTTCGTCCGCTGAGGCTTCACCCCTGTGTCACCCCCCTTGGGGTCCTATCCACGCATCACGGGGAAAGGAGCGCAATGACATGGCACGGATGAAGTGGATGGGGAGGGCGACGCTGTTGGTTGCGCTGGCGGCGGCGATGGCACCGGTACTGGCCTGCACGCGCGCGGTGTACCTGGGTGACAACGGTGATGTGATCACCGCGCGCTCGATGGACTGGAAGGTCGATGTGGCGACCAACCTCTATGTGCTGCCGCGCGGCATCGCACGCACCGGCCAGGCCGGTCCGAAGTCGCTGGCCTGGACCGCACGTTATGGTTCGGTGGTGGCGACCGGCTACGACGTGTCGACCACCGATGGCATGAACGAGAAAGGCCTGGTGGCCAACCTGCTGTGGCTGGTCGAATCGGAATATCCGCAGCAGCGCGGCAACAAGCCGGGCCTGGCCATATCGCTGTGGGCGCAGTACGTGCTGGACAACTTCGCCACCGTAGACGAGGCGGTCGCAGCGTTGAAGCGCGAGCCGTACTCGATCGTCACCGACAAGGTGCCGGGCGAAGACCGTCAGGCCACGCTGCACCTGTCGCTGTCCGATGCCAGCGGCGACAGTGCCATCGTCGAGTACATCGGCGGTCGCCAGGTGATCCACCATGACCGGCGCTACCAGGTGATGACCAATTCCCCGATCTTCGAACAGCAGCTGGCGCTCAACAGCTACTGGCAACAGATCGGCGGCACGGTGATGCTGCCGGGTACCAACCGCTCCGCCGACCGTTTCGCGCGCGCCTCGTTCTACATCAACGCCATTCCCAAGGCCGAAGATCCGGTGGTGGCGCTGGCCAGTGTGTTCAGCGTGATCCGCAACACCTCGGTGCCGTATGGCATCACCACGCCGGGCGAGCCGAACATCTCATCCACGCGCTGGCGCACGGTGGCCGATCACAAGCGGCGGTTGTACTTCTTCGAATCGGCACTGACCCCGAACACCTTCTGGGTCGATCTGAACAAGGTCGATTTCGGCGGCAAGGTGCTCAAGCTCGATCTCGGCCCGGACCAGCGCAATACCTTCGCTGGCGATGCACTGGGCCACTTCGTGCCCAGCGCACCGTTCGCATTCCTCGGCGTCGACGGTTAGCGCGACGCCTGGTCGGGCAGGTCCTTCGGATAGACGGCCAGCACGCCACAGCTTGGGCGGGCGAAGCGCGGCGTGCTGGCGCGAAGGTCTTCACCGCCGAATGGAGAGGGCAGCATGACCATGCGGTCACCGGGGTTGCCGCAGATCAGGCCGTTGCCAAAGCCGGATTCGAAGTTCACTTCCTGCGCACCGGCCAGGATCGAGCAGCTGCCGGCCAGTTCGACCCGGTAGTAGCGGATGCCGCCATTGCGGCGTGGGTTGGTTTCCACCACCACGCCCTGCGAATCTTCGCTCCAGCTGCGCACATGGCGGGTGGCGAAGCAGAACGCCGGCGAGGTCTGGAAGGTGTGGCGCGGGCTGTCGCCGCCGCGGGTCGGCTTGCCCTTGGCGGTCACGTCCACGCGCGGCAGGGTGGACGCATACAGGCGGCCGCTCTGGCGTGCGGTGCTTGCGAACTCGCGGTTGTCGATGGGCGTGACGCTGCCGACATCGCAGCGGCGGCCATCCACCACCACCTGTTCACTGGGCCGCCCGCAGGCCCAGCCTGACGGTGCCTCCAGGCGCAGGGCGCTGGCTTCGTTGATGCCCGGGCAGGCTGCGGTGAAATCGATGCGGTAGGCCTGGCCCCTGCCATCACGGACCGCCATGGCGGCAGGCGTCTCCTGCTCGACCTGGCGCACGTCACGCGCATCCAGGCAGTGCTGCGCAGGTGCGATGCGGCCGGTGGCCGGCGCCGTGGTTGGGGCCTGGGCTTGCGCAGCCAGGGGGAAGACGCTGGCCAGTGCCAGCGGAAGCACTCGGATCATGCTGTTCACCTTGCCATCCCTGCGTCTGGAACTGGCTGGAACATAGCATGGCTGGCGCGCGGCGCGCGTTGCAGGGAAATGTCAGCACGCGCACACTCGTCATATGGGCGCGATCTTCCACCTGCGGCACTACAGCCAGGCCACCGGCCTGGACCGCCACGACTATGCGCAGTGGGTGCTGCCGCTGCAGGGCGAGCTGCAGTTCGAGATGGAAGGCCGCGGTGGCCGCCTGGACCTGCTGCAGGGGGCGTTCGTCGCGGCTGGTGAAGCGCATGACCAGATGGCCGACGGCCCCAATGGTTTCGTGATCGTGGATTGCGCGCCGGGCGTGCTCGATGACGGCACCCAGGAACACCTGTGCCGCCAGCGCTGGCTGCACCTGCCACTGGCGCTGCGGCAGCGCCTGGCCCAGGTGCGTGAGGGCCAGCCTTTGCCACCCCTCCTGCCACAGCTGCTGCAGGTGTTTGCACCGGCGGGCAGCGGCGCGCGCATGCAGGGCCTGTGCGCGGCGGTGCAGGTCGATCCCGGCCAGGCCTGGCCGGTAGCGCGCATGGCTGGCTTTGTCGGTGTCAGCGAGAGCCGGTTGCACGCGTTGTTCCAGCGCGAGTTCGGGCTGAGCCCGCAGGCTTGGCTCAGCGCGTGCCGTCTGCGTTGGGCCAAGCATCAGCTGCGCACCAGCGCCGCGCCGATCAGCGATATTGCGCTGGCCGCAGGCTATTCCGAGCAGAGCGCGCTGACCCGTGCGCTGCGCCGCGAGTGCGGGCAGACGCCAGCCGCGTGGCGCAGGGGCAGCGACTGATCTGTAGAGCCGAGCCCATGCTCGGCTGCTTTGTGCGTTGCCCTGTAGAGCCGAGCCCATGCTCGGCTGCTTTGCGCGTCACGCCGTAGAGCCGAGCCCATGCTCGGCTGCTCCCGCAACAAAGAGCAGCCGAGCATGGGCTCGGCTCTACAAAGGCAATCATGCAGCCGAGCATGGGCTCGGCTCTACAAAGGCAATCGTGCAGCCGAGCATGGGCTCGGCTCTACAAAGGCAATCGTGCAGCCGAGCATGGGCCCGGCTCCACGGATCAGTGGCCGTGCAGGGCAATAGCCTCGGTCAAGAGCGCCGTGCTGCCAGCGCTTACACTGCGCGGCCCGTTCTCTCCCCCGAACAACCCGAATGCGCAACAATCCGATGGCCCTTGGCATCGCCAATGGCGTTGCCGCCGGTGCGCTGTGGGGCGTGGTCTTCCTCGCGCCCGCCGTGCTGCACTCGTTCAACGCCCTGCAACTGTCCGCCGGTCGTTATCTGGTTTACGGCCTGATTGCCGTCGCCCTGCTGCTGCCGCGCTGGAAGCGGCTGGCACCGCGGCTGGGCCGTGCCGAATGGTTCGGCCTGCTGTGGTTGAGCCTGGCCGGCAACCTGGTGTACTTCCTGTTGCTGGCCACCGCCGTGCAGTGGGCCGGTGGCGCTGCGGCATCGCTGATCGTGGGCCTGATTCCGGTGGTGGTCACCCTGGTCGGCGTGCGCGAGCAGGGCGCAGTGCCTCTGAAGCAGCTGCTGCCGGCACTGGGCCTTTGCGTGCTGGGGGTCGCCCTGGTCGGCTGGGAGTCGCTGATGTCTGAACATCTGGCCACGCCGTGGCGCCAGCGGGTGATCGGACTGCTGTGCGCGTTTGCAGCGCTGTTTTCGTGGGCGCTGTACTCGATCGGCAACAGCCGCTGGCTGGCGCGCAGGCCGGATCTGTCCAGCCATGACTGGTCGCTGCTGACCGGCGTCACGACCGGCGGCCTGGCCCTGCTGCTGGTGCCGATGGCCTTCATTGGCCACACCGGTAGCCATACGACGGCACAGTGGGGTGGCTTCTGGGCGATCAGCGCCGGCGTGGCGGTGATCGCCTCGATCCTCGGCAACGCGTTCTGGAACCGCGCCAGCCGCCTGCTGCCGTTGACCCTGACCGGCCAGATGATCGTGTTCGAGACGCTGTTCGCGCTGCTGTATGCCTTTGCCTGGCAGCAGCGCTGGCCCTCGCTGCTGGAAGCGCTGGCGATCGTGTTCCTGGTGGCCGGCGTGATGCTGTGCGCGCATGCCCATCGCACGCCACGGGCGATCTCCGAACATGCCGGCTGATTGCGCCCGTCAAGCGTGCTGATGCCGGCTTGGTCTCAGTTGCAACCAAATGCCCGCACGTTGGCCGATGATCGCGGCAGCAGATTTTTGCATCGCAGCACTTGACAGCGGCCCGGCGCACAGTGTTTTCTGTGCGCCATGGTCCTTGATGCCGCCCACGCCAGCCTGATCGCCCCCGCCACTGCGGGCCGTTCGACTGCGCCGGTCGCCATCACCACCATTACCACCACCACCGCCACCACTGCCCTGGTGCGGCCCGTCGTCTTCGTGTAACTCCCGAAAACCACGGCCCCGCACCATCCAGGTGGCGGGGAAACTCGACACCTGCATGCGACGGGGCCTCCTACCGAGGTCTGCATGTCTTCCCACGCCCCCGCCCATCCCATTGCCCCGGCCGATCTGGCTGCGCCGTCCACTGTCGTGCACAAGTTCGGTGGCACCTCGGTGGCCGATGCCGAACGCTATCGCCATGTTGCCGGCCTGCTGCTGGCCCGCCCCGAATCGCTGCAGGTCACTGTCGTCTCGGCGATGAAGGGCGTCACCGACGCGCTGATCGAACTGGCGCAGCTGGCAGCGAAGGGCGACGAGGGCTGGCGCGAGGCCTGGCATGCCCTGCGCGCGCGCCATCGTGGTGCCGCCGTGGCGCTGCTGGGCGAGCAGGTGGGTGAAACCGTGGAGTGGATCGACGCGCGCTTCGAGCAGCTGGCGGAAGTGCTGGCCGCGCTGGCGGTGATCGGCGAGCTGCCGCGCGAGGTGCTGGACCGCGTGCAGGGCCTGGGCGAAGTGTTTTCCGCACAGCTGCTCGGCACCCACCTGCGTGCACTCGGGGAAGACTGTGCGGTACTCGATGCCCGCGATGTGCTGGTGGTCGGGCATGGCGAACTGGGTGTGGATGTCGATTGGGAGGCCAGCGCCGACCGCCTCGCCAAGTGGCGCCTGCAGCATCCGCAGTCGCGACTGGTCGCCACCGGTTTCGTCGCCCGTGACCGCCATGACCGCATCACCACGCTGGGGCGCAACGGCAGCGATTACTCCGGCGCGATCTTCGCAGCCCTGTTCAACGCCGATGAGCTGCACATCTGGACCGATGTCGATGGCGTGCTGTCGGCCGACCCGCGGCTGGTGCCCGAGGCCGTGCAGCTGGAGTCGCTGAGCTATGACGAGGCCTGCGAACTGGCGTATTTCGGCGCCAAGGTGGTGCACCCGCAGACCATGTCGCCGGCGATCCGCCTCGGCCTGCCGATCTTCATCCGCAATACGTTCCAGCCGGCGCATCCGGGTACGCGCATCAGCGCCGAGCGCTCGCCGCGCGGGCCGGTGAAGGGGCTGACCCTGAGCCCCGGGCTGGCCCTGCTGAACCTGGAAGGCACCGGCCTGATCGGCGTGCCGGGTACCGCCGAGCGCGTATTCGCCGCACTGCGCCAGGCGCAGGTGTCGGTGGTGATGATCTCGCAGGGCTCGTCGGAGCACTCGATCTGCTGCGTGGTGCGGGCTGCCGAAGCCGCACGTGGGCGCGAGGCGCTGCTGCACGCGTTCGCGCATGAACTGTCGGTGGGGCAGGTGCAGCGCGTGCAGGTCAGCGAGGGCGTCAGCGTGCTGGCGGCGGTCGGCGATGGCATGGCCGGCCAGCCCGGTGTTGCGGCGCGCCTGTTCGAGGCGCTCGGGCGTGCGCAGGTGAACATCCTGGCGATTGCGCAGGGTTCCTCTGAACGCAACATCTCGGTGGCGGTCGACAGCGCCGATGCCACGCGTGCGCTGCGCGCGGCACATGCCGGGTTCTGGCTGTCGCCGCAGACGTTCGCCGTCGGGGTGATCGGGCCGGGCAATGTCGGCGCCGCGTTGTTGGACCAGCTGCTGGCAGCGCGTCCGCAGCTGCTGGCCAAGGCCAATGTCGATCTGCGCCTGCGTGCGCTGGCATCGCGTTCGCGCATGCGGCTGGAAGTGGATGGCCTGCACGCCGATTGGCGAGAGGCCTTGCAGGAAGCGGGTGAGTCCAGCGATCTGGACCGGTTCACCGAACACCTGCTGGCCGCGCACCTGCCGCATGCGGTGGTGATCGACTGCAGTGGCAGCGCCGACGTGGCCGAGCGTTACGAGGGCTGGCTGGCGGCCGGCATCCACGTGGTCACTCCGAACAAGCAGGCCGGTGCCGGGTCGCTGCCACGTTACCAGCGGATCCGTGCCGCCGCGGCGGCCAGCGGCGCGCGCTTCCGCTACGAGGCCACGGTGGGTGCGGGCCTGCCGGTGATCACCACGCTGCGCGATCTGGTCGATACCGGTGACGAAGTGCTGGCGATTGAAGGCATCTTTTCCGGCACGCTGGCCTGGCTGTTCAACCGCTTCGATGGCAGCCAGCCATTCTCTTCGCTGGTCGCGCAGGCGCGGTCGATGGGCTACACCGAGCCGGATCCGCGCGATGACCTGTCCGGCGTGGACGTGGCCCGCAAGCTGGTGATCCTGGCGCGCGAGGCCGGCCACGCGCTCAGCCTGGAGCAGGTGCAGGTGGAAAGCCTGGTGCCGGCACTGCTGCGCGAGGGCAGCGTGGATGACTTCATGGCCCGGTTGGGCGAGTCCGATGCCAGCCTGCTGCAGCGGCTGCAGGACGCGCGGGCACGTGGCGCGGTGCTGCGCTACGTGGCGCAGCTGGGCGCCGACGGTGCCTCGGTGGGCCTGCAGGAGCTGCCGGCCGACCACGCCTTCGCCAACCTGCGGCTGACCGACAACGTGGTGCAGTTCCGCACCCGTCGCTACTGTGACAACCCGCTGGTGGTGCAGGGGCCGGGTGCCGGGCCGGAAGTCACGGCGGCGGGCGTGTTCGCGGACCTGCTGAGGGTGGCCGCCGGTGAAGGAGCGCGCCTGTGATCGCACGTGCGTTCGCGCCCGCCTCGGTGGCCAACGTGGCGGTGGGCTTCGACATTCTGGGTCATGCCATCGCCGGTGTCGGCGATACCGTGAGCGTGCGCCGCATCGATGAGCCGCTGGTGCGCATCGAGGCGATCCGCGGGAGTGAGGTGCCGCTGCCTCTGGAGGCTGCCGGGAACACGGCCGGCGCCGCACTGCTGTCGCTGCGCGCAGGGCTGGGCCTGGACTTCGGTTTCGCGGTGGAGATCGACAAGGGCATTCCGTTCGGCTCCGGCATGGGCGGCTCGGCGGCGTCATGCGTTGCCGCGCTGGTTGCCGCCAACGCGCTGCTGGATGCACCGCTGCCGCGTGAAGCGTTGTACCCGTTTGCGCTGGATGGCGAGGCGGTGGCCAGTGGTGGTCGCCACGGTGACAACGTGGGGCCGCTGCTACTGGGCGGGTTGGCGCTGTGCACGGCGGACCGCCTGCTGCCGATTCCGGTACCGGCCAGCTGGCACAGCCTGCTGGTGCATCCGCACGCGGTGCTGGAGACACGTCGCGCCCGCCAGGCGCTGCAGGGCAGCTATGCGCTGGCCGAGTTCGTGGCACAGAGCGCGAATCTCGCGCTGGTGCTCAGTGGCTGCCATCGCAGCGACGCCGGGCTGGTCCGCGCCGGCCTGCGTGATGTGCTGGTGGAGCCGCGACGCGCCGGCCTGATTGCGGGCTTCGGGGCAGCCCGCGATGCGGCGCTGTCCGCCCAGGCGATGGGTGCGGGCATTTCCGGTGCCGGCCCCAGCGTGTTTGCCTGGTTCGAGGATGCCGATCTCGCCCGTGCCGCTGCCACACCGGTGCAAGCCGCATTCGCGGACGCAGGCTTCGACAGCGACGCCTGGGTGTCGCCGCTGGATGCACCGGGAGCCCGGCTGTGCTGAATCCTTCCCCCTTACTGGATACCGAACCCATGCAATTTGTTTCGACCCGCGGCCAGTCCCCGGCCGTTGGCCTCAGCGCGGCCATCGCTGCAGGATTGGCGCCGGACGGCGGGCTGTATGTACCCGAAGTGCTTCCCGCGGCCCGTGAGCTGCAGGCTGGCGCAACACTGGCCGACACCGCCGCGGATCTGCTGGCGCCGTTCTTCGCCGGTGATGCGCTGGAGGCCGCGCTGCCTGCGATCTGCCACGAGGCGTTCGATTTCCCGGTGCCACTGCGTGCACTCGGCGACGGCGACCATGTGCTGGAGCTGTTCCATGGGCCGACGGCGGCGTTCAAGGATATCGGTGCGCGCTTCCTGGCCGGAACCCTGTCGCGCCTGCAGGCCGGCAAGGACCGCGACCTGACCATTGTCGTCGCCACCTCCGGCGATACCGGCGCTGCCGTGGCGGCCGCGTTCCACCGCCAGCCGGGTGTACGCGTGGTGGTGCTGTACCCGGATGGACGCGTCTCGCCGCGCCAGGCGCACCAGCTCGGTTGCTTCGGCGACAACATCCAGGCGCTGCGTGTCGCTGGTGCGTTTGACGATTGCCAGGCCATGGTCAAGCAGGCGCTGGCCGACCGCGAGCTGCAGGCCCAGGTGCCGTTGAGTTCGGCCAACAGCATCAGCCTTGGCCGCCTGCTGCCGCAGATGAGCTACTACGCACACGCGGCGTTGACCCACCATGCAACACATCGTCGCAGGCTCAACCTGGTGGTACCGACCGGTAACCTTGGCAACGCAATGGCCGCGGTGCTGGCGCGCGCGCTGGGCGTGCCGATCGGGCAGATCGTGCTGGCCACCAATGCCAATGCCGTGCTGCCGGTGTACTTCAGCGGCGGCGGCTACCAGCCGCAGGCCAGCGTGGCCACGGTGGCCAATGCAATGGACGTGGGTGCGCCCAGCAACTTCGAGCGCCTGCGCTGGCTTTACCACGGAGATGATGCCGAGCTGCGCGCTGCATTCCGCGCGTTCGCGGTGGATGACGTGACCATCCGCGCGACGATTGCGTCAGCGCATGCCAGCCGTGGCGAGCTGTTCTGCCCGCACACGGCGACCGCGGTGAAGGTGCTGCAGGACCTGCGCGCGCGTGGTGCCAAGGGTGACTGGGCGGTGGTGGCCACTGCGCATCCGGCCAAGTTCGAGGCCGTGGTCGAGCCGTTGATCGGCGGCCCGGTAGCGGTGCCGCCGGCGCTGGATGCGCTGCTGCAGCGGCCGGCGCACGCCGAACCACTGGCCGCCGACTATGCGGCGTTGCGTGAGGTGTTGATGCGCTGACCCGGAGCTGCCGGGCGATGCCCGGCGGTTCTCATGTAGAGCCGAGCCATGCTCGGCTGCTGTTCGAGATCGGCACGATGAGTCGAGCATGGCTCGACTCTACAGAAGTCGTTTGCGCATGGCGTGGAGTAACGCCGGGCTATGCCCGGCGGCGTTGCTCAGATCAACCCTTCACCGGCCAGCATGCGCAGCCCATCCTCGTCGAGGATCTCCACCACGTTCAGGTGGGGCAGGGCGATCAGCCCCTGCTGGCGCAGCTTCGTGAAGGTACGGCTGACCGTTTCCATGGTCAGGCCCAGATGGTCGGCGATATCGCCGCGGCCCATCGGCAGCGACACGCGCAGGCCGTCGCCGCCCAGCTTGGCCTCGCGTGCGGCCAGGCGCAGCAGGAAATCGGCCAGCTTTTCGGCTGGCTGCAGGCGTGCCAGTGCCAGTGCTGCATCCTGTGCGGCATCCAGTTCCTGGCAGGCACGCTGCAGCAGCTTGCGCTCCAGGTGCGGGAAACGGCTGCGCAGGGCTTTCATCTGTGGCAATGCGACGCGGCATACGCGGCTGTCAGCGATGGCCTCGATGTCGTAACGGTGATGGTCGCTGCCGCTCAGGCCCAGGTAGTCGCCGGGCAGCACGAAGCCATTGATCTGGCGGCGACCGTCGGCCAGGGTGCGCACCAGGCGCAGCGCGCCGCCGGTCAATGTATAGACATGCTGGCGTTCTTCGCCGGTGCGGGCCAGGGTACTGCCCATCGTCACCTGCTGCGAAACGGTGACCTGCTCCAGCGCCTGCACTTCATCGGGCGACAGCGCCGAGCACACCGCAAGGTGGCGAACCGAGCAGTGCAGGCAGTCCAGCGTGGCGCAGGACGGCGAGGCGGGATCGTTGGTGGCGGGCGGAGCGCCGGAAGGCCGGGACATGTTGCGTGGGCGTATCGCGGGCGGGGGAGGGCCTTATGATACTTCAAGCGGCCGTTCAACCCTGCCCGAGGCGGGGGCGCTAGAATGTCGCCCCCTCCCACGTCCCGTTCCAGCAGGAGTTCCGCCCGTGATCAAGCCCCGTACCCCGCCCGGCACCCTTGAGCTGCTGCCGCGCGAGCAGATTGCGTTCCAGCGCATGCTGGACGTCATCCGCCGCAACTACGAGCGCTTCGGGTTCCTGCCGGTGGAGACGCCGGTGTTCGAGCTGTCCGACGTGCTGCTGACCAAATCCGGTGGCGAGACCGAGCGCCAGGTGTACTTCGTGCAGTCCACCGGTGCGCTGGCCAATGCGGCCGAGTCGGGCGACCGTTCGCTGCCCGAAATGGCGCTGCGCTTCGACCTGACCGTGCCGCTGGCACGCTACGTGGCCGAGCACGAACACGAGCTGACCTTCCCGTTCCGCCGCTACCAGATGCAGCGTGTCTATCGCGGCGAGCGTGCCCAGCGCGGTCGTTTCCGCGAGTTCTACCAGTGCGACATCGACGTGATCGGCAAGGACAGCCTGAGCGTGCGTTATGACGCCGAAGTGCTGGCGGTCATCCACGCCGTGTTCTCGGAACTGCGGATCGGTGATTTCAGCATCCAGCTGAACAACCGCAAGCTGATGCGCGGCTTCTTCGAGAGCCTGGGCGTGGCCGAAGGCGAGCGCCAGCTGGCGGTGCTGCGCGAAGTGGACAAGCTGGACAAGCGCGGCGCCGATTACGTGCGCGAGACGCTGGTGGGCGAGGGCTTCAGCATCCCGGCCGAACAGGTCGAGAAGATCCTGGCGTTCGTGGCCGTGCGTTCGCAGGGCCATGCCGATGCGCTGGCGCAGCTGGCCACGCTTGAGGCAGACGCCGGCTCTTCGGAGATCCTGCGGACCGGCGTGGCCGAGCTGCGCGAAGTGCTGCAGCTGGTGCAGGCGCTGGGCGTGCCGGAAACCGCGTACTGCCTGAACTTCTCCATTGCGCGCGGCCTGGACTACTACACCGGCACCGTCTACGAGACCACGCTGACCGACCACCCGCAGATCGGCTCGATCTGCTCGGGCGGCCGCTACGAAGACCTGGCCAGCCACTACAGCAAGTCCAGGCTGCCGGGCGTGGGCATTTCCATCGGCCTGTCGCGCCTGTTCTGGCAGCTGCGCGAAGCTGGCCTGATCGATGGCATCGAGGGCAGCAGCGTGCAGGCGCTGGTGGCGCTGATGGACGAGCAGGGCATGCCGCAGTCGCTGGACATCGCGCGCCGCCTGCGCGCCGGTGGCATCAACACCGAAGTGCAGATGGAGCCGAAGAAGATCGGCAAGCAGTTCCAGTATGCGGCCAAGGCCGGCATCCGCTTCGTGGTGCTGGCCGGTGAGGACGAGCTGGCGCGCGGCGTGGTGGCGGTGAAGGACCTGCTGCGCGAGCAGCAGTTCGAAGTCTCCCGCGACGAGCTGGCCAGCACCCTGCAGGTGGAGCTGGAGCAGTCGAAGGCGATGGCGTGATGCGGGCCGCCGCAGGGGCGCTGTGCGTGCTCCTGCTGGCGGGCTGCCAGAGCGACCCGGCACTGCACAGTGCACGGATGGGTCCGGCGCAGTACCGGCTGCAGGTCGATCGCTGCCATGTGATCGATCGCGCGCAGCTGGAGGGCGACCTGCAGGCGCTGGCCGCGCGGAAGTGCCCGGCGGGCGCAGGTGCGTTGGAGAATATCCAGCCCCTGCCGAGCCGACAGGGCAGCCTGTTCGGTGAATGCCTGCGCCGCGGGGCGCTGCAGGCCGAGGTGCGCTGCCTGCCCTGAGTCGGGCCAGGTTGTTGATTTGAAAGCAGAACGCCCACCTCTGGTGGGCGTTTTTCGTTTCCAGCTGCCAGCTTCAGGGGTCAGATCCGTTTTCCGCAGGAAAACGGATCTGACCCCATGCCTTCCTGGGTTTGACGCACTGCGCAAGAATGCGCTAATGTATTAACGCGCTATTACATTGATGCATGGAAACGACCCTGTGAAAGCCCGCCCCGAGATTGCCGCCAAAGACCCAAAGGCCGACCTGGAAGCCCTTGCCCGGGCCTTTGCCGCCCTGCGCGAGCCGGAGCAGGTGGAGGCCTTCCTGCGCGACCTGTGCACCCCCGCCGAGCTGGAGGCCATGGCCGACCGCTGGAAGGTGGTGCCGCTGCTGCAGCAGGGCGTGCCGTATCGCGAGATCCACGAGCGCACCGGGGTCAGCGTGACCACCACCGGACGGGTGGCACGCACGCTCGAGCATGGCCATCGAGGCTATGCCGCCGCCATCGACCGCCTTGCTTCGCGCTGATCCGCGCCCTGTTCCGAACTTCGAGACCTTCCCCATGAGTGCAACCCAGGCAGCGCCGGCACGAGACCGGCTGCGTATCGCCATCCAGAAGAGTGGCCGGCTGGCCGAGCCCGCCCGCAACCTGCTCAGCGCCTGTGGCCTGAGCTGGCGCGAAAGCCGCGACAAGTTGTTCTGCTACGGCGAATCGCTGCCGGTGGACCTGTTGTTGGTGCGCGACGATGACATCCCCGGCCTGATCGCCGACGGCGTCTGCGACCTCGGCATCGTCGGCCGCAATGAACTGGACGAGCAGGCTGCGGCACGCCGCCAGATCGGCCTGCCCGACGCCTACCAGGCACTGCGCGGGCTGGGCTTCGGCCAGTGCCGGCTGATGCTGGCGGTGCCCGAGGAATGGCAGTGGCAGGGCCCGGCGCAGCTGGCCGGCACCCGCATCGCCACCAGCTATCCGGCCATCCTCAAGCAGTGGCTGGCCGAACAGGGCGTGGAGGCACAGGTGGTCGAGCTGTCCGGATCAGTGGAGATCGCTCCACGCCTGGGTACCGCCGACCTGATCTGCGATCTGGTCTCCAGCGGCGCCACGCTGCGGGCCAATCAGCTGACCCCGGTGCACAACCTGCTCGACAGCGAGGCGGTGCTGGCCGGCGCGGTGCGCGTGCCGGATGATGCGCGTGCATCGCTGCGCGCGATGCTGCTGCGCCGCCTCGACGGCGTGGTGCAGCGCCAGGACCGCAAGCTGCTGATGTTCCGTGCAAGCGAGGATCGCCTCGATGCGCTGTCGCAACTGCTGGCCGATGCCGAGCCGCTGGTGCGGCTGCCGGCCGATGGCGGCGCGCTGCGCCTGCAGACCATGTGCCCCGGCCCGCTGAGCTGGCAGCGCATGGAAGAACTCGAGCGCGCCGGCGCGCAGGGCCTGATGGTACTGAGCGTGGAGCGGTCGCTGGCATGAACCGTCTGATCTGGTCCCGACTTGATGAGGCCGCGCGCAGCGTGGCGTTGACCCGCCCGGTGCAGACCGTGGCGCAGCAGACCCGCGACGCGGTGGCTACGCTGATTGCACAGGTGCGTGCGCAGGGCGACGATGCGCTGCGTGCGATCACCACGCGCTTCGATGGGGTGACGCTGTCGTCCTTTGAAGTATCCGGGGCGGAATTCGCTGCCGCCGAAGCGGCGGTGCCAGCCGAGCTGCGCCAGGCGATGGTGGAAGCCGCCGAACGCATCGCCCGCTTCCACGCCGCCGGCATGGGTACCGGGTACGCCGTGGAAACCGCGCCGGGCGTGGTCTGCGAACGCATGCTGCGCCCGATCGGCCGGGTGGGCCTGTATGTGCCGGCGGGCAGCGCACCGCTGCCGTCCACCGCGCTGATGCTGGGGGTTCCGGCACAGCTGGCCGGCTGCCCGCAGGTGGTGCTGTGCACGCCGCCGCGCGCCGATGGCAGCGCGGATCCGGCGGTGCTGGTGGCTGCGCGGCTGACCGGCGTGCAGCGCGTGTTCAAGCTGGGCGGCGCGCAGGCGATCGCCGCGATGGCCTATGGCACTGTCAGCATTCCAGCCTGCGACAAGCTGTTCGGTCCAGGTAACAGCTTCGTCACCGAAGCCAAGCAGCAGGTCGCGCAGGATGGCGCCGCCGCCATCGACATGCCGGCCGGGCCCTCCGAAGTGCTGGTGATTGCCGATGCCGGCGCCAATCCGGCGTTCGTCGCCGCCGACCTGCTGTCGCAGGCCGAGCACGGCCCGGATTCGCAGGTGCTGCTGCTGACCGACGATGCCGCGATGCTGGCCGCGGTCGAGGCCGAAGTCGAGCGCCAGGTGGCCTTGCTGCCACGCCAGCAGATCGCGCGCCAGGCGCTGTCGGCCTCGCGCCTGATCCAGGTCGATTCGCTGGCTGACGCGTTCGCGATCAGCAACCGCTACGCACCGGAGCACCTGATCCTGGCCCTGCGTGATCCGCGCGCGTGGCTGGACCAGGTGCAGGCGGCTGGCTCGGTGTTCCTTGGCGACTACACCCCCGAAGCACTGGGTGACTACTGCAGCGGTACCAACCACGTGCTGCCCACCGCCGGCGCCGCGCGTGCCTACAGTGGTGTCAGCGTGGCCAGCTTCCAGAACCTGATCAGCGTGCAGAGCGCCAGCGCCGCGGGCCTGGCAGCGATCGGCGGCTGCGCGCGTATCATCGCCAGCGCCGAAGGCCTGGATGCGCATGAGCGCGCGGTCGCTGTGCGCATGGAGGTAGCGGCATGAGCGCGGATATCGACGATGTGCTGGCACTGGTGCGCCCGGATCTGCAGGCGTTTGCCGGCTACAGCTCGGCGCGCAGTGCGGCGGTGCAGGGCGAAGTCTGGTTGAACGCCAACGAGTCGGCCTGGGCCAACCCCGCCGATGCCGCCGGCAGCAGCCGGCGCTATCCCGAACCGCAGCCGTTGGCATTGCGCGAGGGCCTGGCGGCGTTGTACGGCGTGACGCCGCCGCAGCTGCTGATCGGCCGCGGCAGTGATGAAGCCATTGATCTGCTGGTGCGCGCCCTGTGCGTGCCGGGTCGCGATGGCGTGCTGGTCACACCGCCGGTGTTCGGCATGTACGCCGTCTGTGCGCGCCTGCAGGGCGCCGCGCTGATTGAAGTGCCGCTGATGGATGGCGAGGACGGCCTGTGTGCCGATCTGGAGGCGGTGATCGACACCGCCAGGGCGCGCAATGCCAAGCTGGTGTTCCTGTGCGCGCCGTCGAACCCGGGCGGCAGTGACATCGCCCTGGACGAGATCGAGCGCGTGGCGGTTGCGCTGCGCGGGCAAGCGCTGGTGGTGGTGGACGAAGCGTATGCGGAGTACGCGCAGCGCCCGTCGGCGACCACGCTGCTGGCCGCGCACGCCAACCTGGCGGTGCTGCGCACGCTGTCGAAGGCACACGCACTCGCGGCCGCTCGCATCGGCACACTGATCGCCGCACCGGAACTGGTTGCCGTGCTGCGTCGCTGCCAGGCGCCGTACCCGGTGCCGACGCCATGCGCGGAACTGGCGGTGCAGGCACTGCAGCCGGCCGCGCTGGCACGCACCGCCGAGCGCGTGGCCACGGTGATTGCCGAACGCGAACGCCTGCTGGCGGCGCTGCCAGGCCTGCCCGGCGTTCGCCGCGTGTACCGTTCTTCCGGCAACTACCTGCTGGTCCGCTTCGCCGATGCCCAGGCCGCGTTCGATACGCTGCTGGCTGCGGGCGTGGTGGTACGCGACCAGCGCGCCGCGCCGCAGCTGGGGGATGCGCTGCGCATCAGTGTCGGTAGCCCCGAAGAGAATGACCGCGTGCTTGCGGCCCTGTCGGCGCGGAGGGCCGCAGCATGACCCCGATCCTGTTCATCGACCGCGACGGCACCCTCATCGAGGAGCCGTCCGATTTCCAGATTGATGCTTACGAGAAGCTGCGCTTCGTGCCGCAGGTGATCCCGGCGCTGCTCAAGCTGCGTGATGCCGGTTACCAGTTCGTGATCGTCACCAACCAGGATGGGCTGGGTAGCGACAGCTACCCGCGTGCCAGCTTCGATGGCCCCAACGAGCTGATGCTGCAGATCTTCGAGAGCCAGGGAATCACCTTCCGTGACGTGCTGATCGACTGCAGCTGGCCGCAGGACAATGCGCCCACCCGCAAGCCGGGCATCGGCCTGATGACCGCCTACCTGCAGGACCGCAGCATCGACTGGGCGCGTTCGGGCATGGTCGGCGACCGCATCACCGACCTGCAGTTCGCCGACAATCTCAACATCCGCGGCTTCCAGCTGCGTACCGAACAGTTTGGTGGCGAGTGGGACTGGCCGGGCATCGCCCACGCGCTGGCCGACGCGCCGCGCACCGCCGTGGTCCAGCGCAACACGAAAGAAACGAAGATCCGCGTCGAACTGGACCTGGACCGCGCGGGCGATGCGCACATCTCCACCGGCCTGCCGTTCTTCGACCACATGCTGGAACAGATCGGCAAGCACGGTGGCTTCGCGCTGGACATCCGCGCCGAAGGTGACCTGCACATCGACGAGCACCACACCATCGAGGACACCGGGCTGGCCCTGGGCCAGGCGCTGCGCGAGGCGCTGGGCGACAAGCGCGGCATTGGCCGCTACGGCTTCACCCTGCCGATGGACGAGACGCTGGCCAGTGCCGCACTGGATTTCAGCGGCCGCCCGTACTTCGTGTTCGAGGGCGAGTTCAAGCGCGAGCGCGTGGGCGATATGCCGACCGAGCTGGTGCCGCATTTCTTCCGCTCGCTGTGCGATGCCAGCGGCCTGAACCTCAACCTGCAGGTGCGTGGCGACAACGACCACCACAAGGTGGAGGCCTGCTTCAAGGCGCTGGCGCGTGCCTTGCGCCCGGCGCTGGCGCGGCAGGGCACGGCATTGCCGAGCACCAAGGGGGCACTGTGAGCGACGTCGCGCTGATCGATGCTGGCGGTGCCAACCTGGGCTCGGTGCGCTACGCATTGGAGCGCCTGGGCGCGACGGTGCGGCTGGTGCGCGATGCGGACGGCCTGGCCGGTGCGCAGCGGGTGATCCTGCCCGGCGTCGGCGCCGCGGGTCCCGGCATGCAACGCCTGCACGCGCAGGGGCTGGTGGAACCGCTGCAGCGACTGGAGGTGCCGCTGATGGGTATCTGCCTCGGCATGCAGCTGCTGTTCGAGCGCTCCGAGGAAGCGGGTGTGGAGACACTGGGCCTGATTCCCGGCGTGGTGCGCAAGCTGGTGCCGGCCTGCGGCATCCGGGTGCCGCACATGGGCTGGAACCGTCTGCTGCCGCTGCGCGAATCGCTGCTGCTGCGCGGCGTGCCGGAACGCGCCAGCGCCTACTTCGTGCACAGCTATGCGGCGCCACTCAATACCCACACCGTCGCCGCCTGCGACCACGGCGGCCTGTTCACTGCCGTGGTGGAGCAGGGGCGCTACTACGGCGCGCAGTTCCATCCCGAGCGCTCCGGCGAGACCGGCTCGCTGATGCTGCGCAATTTCCTGGAGGGCACTGCTGCATGAGTTTCACTGTCTATCCCGCACTGGATATCCGTGATGGCCGCGTGGTGCGGCTGCGCCAGGGCGACTACGCGCAGGAAACCTCCTATGGCGACGATCCATTGCCACGCGCGCAGGCCTTCGCCGCGCAGGGCGCGCAGTGGATGCACCTGGTCGACCTGGATGCCGCACGTGCCGGTGGCTACACACTGGCGCCGCTGCTGGCGGCGATCCGGGCGCACACGCCGCTGCAGGTGCAGACCGGCGGTGGCGTGCGCGGCCGCGACGATGTGGCACGCATCCTCGATGCCGGCGCCGGCCGCGTAGTGGTCGGTTCGCTGGCGGTGCGCCGCCCCGATGAAGTGGTCGGCTGGCTGGAGGAATTCGGCGCCGAGCGCATCACGATTGCCCTGGACGCGCGCCAGGATGCGCAGGGACAGTGGCAACTGCCGGTGCACGGCTGGACCGAGAACGCCGGGGTGACCCTGGATGACCTGGCCCAGCGCTACGCGCGCGCCGGCATGCGCCACCTGCTGTGCACCGACATCGCCCGCGATGGCATGCTGGCCGGGCCCAACATCGGGCTCTACCAGCACCTGACGGGCCTGTTGCCGGATGTGGCGGTGCAGGCCTCCGGTGGCATCCGTGACGTGGCCGATGTGGCCGAGGCCCGTGTCGCCGGCTGTGGTGGTGCGATTCTCGGCAAGGCACTGCTGGAGCAGCGCATGGATCTGGCGGAGGCGCTGGCATGTTGAGCCGCCGCATCATTCCCTGCCTGGATGTGCGCGATGGCCGTGTGGTCAAGGGAGTGCGCTTCCGCGACCACGTCGACATGGGCGACATCGCCGAGCTGGCACAGCGCTATCGCGACCAGGGGGCGGACGAACTGGTGTTCTACGACATCGGTGCCAGCCCCGAGGCGCGCTCGGTGGACGTGGCCTGGATCGAGCGCATCGCGCGCCTGATCGATATCCCGTTCTGTGTTGCCGGTGGCATCGACAGCGTGGAAACCGCGCGCCGTGTGCTGTTTGCCGGGGCCGACAAGGTGTCGATCAACTCGCCGGCGCTGGGGCGCCCGGAGCTGATCACCGAGCTGGCCGACGAGTTCGGCGTGCAGTGCGTGGTGGTGGGTGTCGATTCGGTGCGCGAGGCCGACGGGCAGTGGCGGGTGCGCCGCTTCAGCGGCGATCCGGACAAGACCCAGGCGGTGCCGCTGCGTACCCTGGACTGGATCGTCGAAGCGCAACGGCGTAGCGCGGGCGAGATCGTGTTGAACTGCATGGACAGTGATGGCGTGCGCCGTGGCTACGATATCGTGCAGCTGCAGCAGGCGCGGGCACTGTGCCAGGTGCCGCTGATCGCCTCCGGCGGTGCCGGTGCGATGGAGCACTTCGCCGCAGCCTTCGACCAGGCCGACGTCGATGGAGCGCTGGCTGCCAGCGTGTTCCACAGCGGCGCGATCGCCATTCCGGAATTGAAGCGCTACCTGCGCGGACAGCAGATCGAGGTGCGGGATGTCTATTGAAGTCAGGCCGTCATTGGACGCATTGCAGGCGCTGGACTGGGGCAAGGGCGAAGGCCTGCTGCCGGCGGTGGTGCAGGATGCCGATACCCTGCAGGTGCTGATGCTGGGTTATGTCAGTGCCGAATCGCTGGCGGCCACGCTGGCGATCGGCCACATGACGTTCTTCAGCCGCAGCAAGCAACGGTTGTGGACCAAGGGCGAGCAATCCGGCAACGTCCTGGTGGTGCAGTCGATCAGCGTCGACTGCGATGCCGATACGCTGCTGGTGATGGCGCGCCCGGCCGGGCCGACCTGCCACACCGGTGCCGAGAGCTGTTTCGACCAGGCGCCGAAGGACTTCCTGGGCGGGCTGGGCCAGCTGGTGGCGATGCGTGAGGCGCAGCGTCCGCCGGGCAGCTACACGACGAGCCTGTTCGAAGGCGGCATCCGCCGCATCGCACAGAAGGTGGGCGAGGAGGGCGTGGAAACTGCGCTGGCGGCAGTGGCGCAGGATGATGAGGCGTTGCTGGGCGAGGCCTCGGACCTGCTGTACCACCTGCTGGTGCTGCTGCGTGCGCGCGGGCTGTCGCTGGATGATGCGCGGGCGGTGCTGGAGAAACGCCATCGTTGATGAAGGTGTGCGGACCAACGGTCCGCAGCCACCGTTGAAATGCAGCGGGCATGGCTCGGCTCTACAATAGGGGGTCTTCTTCTTTCCCGGACCGCTCCATGAAACTGTCTGCCGCCTGGCTGTGCTGCCTGTTGCTGACCTCGCCGGCCTGGGCCGCGGATGCGGTGGTCACCGGCAAGGTCTATCTGGAACGCGACGGCAGGCCGGGTCGTGGCGCGACCGATCCGGGCCTGGCCGGGGTGCAGGTCTCCAACGGCGAGACCATCGTCAAGACCGCCGCCGATGGCAGCTACAGCCTGCCGGTGCGCGATGGCCAGACTGTGTTCGTGATCAAGCCCGATGCATATTCGTTCCCGAAGGCGGCCGACGGCCTGCCCTCGTTCTGGCGCCACTACCGCCCGAACGGCTCGCCAGCGCTGAAGTACGGCGGCATTGCTGCCACCAGCGATGTCACCCGCAACTGGGATTTCGCCCTGCAGTCGGATCGCCATGACAGCCGCCGTGGCTTCCAGATGCTGGTGTTCACCGACTCCCAGACGGCCAGCCTGAAGGACATCGGCTACTACCGGCAATCGATCGTGGCGCCGCTGGTCGGCCAGACCAGGGCGCGCATGGGCACCACGCTGGGTGACATCGTCAACGATGACCTGACCCTGTATCCGGCGATCAACAAGGTCACTACCGAGCTGGGTGTGCCGTGGTTCCATGTACCGGGCAACCACGATCTCGACTTCGATGCCGCCAGCGATGCGCATTCGCTGGACAGCTGGCGCAACATCTACGGCCCGGACACCTACGCGGTGGAAGAGGGCGGCGCCAGTTTCGTGTTCCTGGACGACGTGGTGTACGACCCCAAGGCCAAGCCGAAGTATGTCGGTGGCCTGCGCGAAGACCAGTTCGCCTTCCTTGCCAGCTACCTGAAGGGCCTGCACAAGGATCGCCTGCTGGTGCTGGGCATGCACATCCCGCTGTTCGATGCGGCACCGGGGCGCGAGACCTTCCGCCACGCCGATCGCCAGCGCCTGTTCGACCTGCTGAAGGACTTCCGCAATGTGCTGGTGCTCAGCGGCCATAGCCATACCCAGCAGCACGTCTACCACGGCAAGGCCGATGGCTGGAACGGCGACAAGCCGCTGCACGAGTACAACGTCGGTGCCAACTGCGGCGCGTTCTGGTCGGGGGTGAAGAATGCCGCCGGCGTGCCGGACAGCACCATGAGCGATGGCACGCCGAAGGGCTATGCGCTGCTCGACGTGGCCGGCAACGGCAGCTATCGACTGCAGTACCGGGTGGCGGGCCAGCCGGCCAGCGAGCAGATCGGCCTGCATGCCCCCAAGGTGCTGCGCCAGGGGGCCTACCCGGCATGGGGCGTCTATGCCAACGTCTACATGGGCGAGGATGCCAGCGTGGTCGAGTACCGCGTCGATGGCGGCGCCTGGCAGCCGATGAAGCAGGTCAGCCAGCCTGACCCGCGCCTGATGGTGGAAAACGTAGCCGACGACCTGGCTGGCAGCCTGCGCGGCTACGACCGTTCGCCCGAGGCCACGGCGTCGCCGCACCTGTGGCGTGGCGCGCTGCCGACCGATCTGGCGGTGGGCAGCCACAAGGTGGAGGTGCGCTCCACCCAGCCCGACGGTGCGGTATTCACTGCCACCACCAGCTACAGCCTGCAGACCGCGCAGCCCTGACCCCACGCACCACCGCGCCAGCGAAAGGAACCCGCATGGATATCCGCTTCATGGCCGGCACGACGCCGGTGACCCTCAGCCGCCACTGGTTCACCGGCGCGATGCTGCTGCAGAGCGCCACCGAGAAGGTCTGGGTGCAGCACCCGCTGCATCCGGGCACCCACTTCTCGTTCTCGCTGGTACAGTCGTGGATGCGGCAGATCGCCGGCCATGAGGTGCTGGTCGAGCGTACCCGCCCGCTGTTGTTCGCCGGCTTCCGCCCGCAGCGCCTGCGCGTGCTGGTGGATGGGGTGCAGGTGGCCGAACAGGAAGGCATGTAGGCCAACCTGAACCACCGGCGCGCTAGGCAAAGCCGCCCCGATGCCTGAGAATCGGGGCGATTCAATCGATCCAAGCAGGCCAGCGTGACCATCGCAGCAGCGTCCCCGGTTTCCTCCGACTCCGCCCGCGGCGGTCTTCCGCGCCGTCTGGTTGTCGCCGATGTCGGCGGCACCTTCGCCCGCCTTGCGCTGGCTGAAACCCGATCCGGCCAGGCGCCCCTGCTGGGCAGCCATCGCACCTATGCCTGCGCCGAGCATCCCAGCCTGGCCGCGATCCTCGCTGATTTCACCCAAGGTCTTGGCCAGCCGGTGCAGACCGCGGTGGTCGCCATCGCCGGCCTGCTCGATGGCGATGTGCTGATCAATTCCAACCTGCCGTGGACGGTGTCGTTGTCGGCAACCCGCGCGCAGTCCGGGCTGCACGAGTTGCAGCTGATCAACGATTTCGAGGCGGTGGCGCTGGCCATCCCTTACCTGCAGCCGGACACGCTGGTGCCGCTCAACGGTGATGCTGATCCGGCGCAGGCGTTCCCGGCACTGGTGCTGGGCGCCGGTACCGGCCTGGGCGCCGCGTTGCGCTTCGCCGATGGCGAGCGCCCGGTGCTGGCCAGCGAGATCGGCCATGCCGCGCTCGGCGCCGGCAACGCGCTGGAACTGCAGGTGCTGGGCAAGCTGCTACAGCGCTGGCCGCATGTGGACAACGAGCGCGTGCTGTCCGGCAGTGGCCTGATGAACCTGTATCCATGCCTGTGCGAGTTGCGCAATGTCGCTCCGGTGTGGAGCAGCACCGAGGCACTGATCGGCGCCGCGCGCAGCGGTGAGGATGCGCTGGCCGTGGAAACGCTGCAGGTGTTCTGCGCCTGGCTGGGCAGCCTGGCCGGCGACGCAGCGATCGCCGTGGGTGCGCGTTCGGTGTACCTGGCAGGCGGTATTTCCGCGCATGTGCAGGATTTCCTGGCCGATGGCCGCTTCCGTGGGCGCTTCCTCAACAAGGGCGTGCTGACCGAGGTGCTGCGCCAGGTGCCGGTATGGCGCGTGGAGCATGGCCAGCTGGGCGTGCTCGGCGCAGCGGTCTGGCACGCCGCACGGCAGCCCGCGCACGACTGATCGGCAGGGCCGGCATCGGGCCGGCCGTGCATTGCAGACTGGGAGGGGAAGATGGTGGATCGCAGGCAGTTCCTGCAGGCCGGTGCACTGGCCGCAGGCATGGCGGCATTGCCGGGCGTGCAGGCGCGCACGCAGGGTGGGGCCAGGGTGGTCTCCACCTGGGACTTCGGCGTGCCGGCCAACCAGGCCGCATGGAAGGTGCTGGCGCAGGGTGGCAGCGCGCTCGATGCGGTGGAAGCGGGCGCACGCTGGGCCGAAAGCGAGCTGTGCAACCCTACCGTGGGCCATTGCGGCAACCCGGATCGCGACGGCGTGCTGAGCCTGGACGCGAGCATCATGGATGGTGATGGCCGTTGTGGTGCCGTGGCCGCGCTGGTCGACATTCTGCATCCGGTGTCGGTTGCCCGCAAAGTGATGGAGAACAGCCCGCACGTGCTGCTGGTGGGCGAGGGCGCGCAGCAGTTCGCGGTGCAGCAGGGTTTCGAGCGCCAGCACCTGCTGACGCCGCAGGCCGAAGCGGCCTGGCGCGAGTGGCTGAAGACCGAGAAGTACCAGCCGCAGATCAATGCCGAGCGGCGTGGCATTCCCGGCAACAGCGACAACCACGACACCATCGGCATGCTGGCGCTGGATGCTCGCGGCAACATGGCCGGCGCCTGCACCACCAGCGGCATGGCCTGGAAGCTGCATGGCCGGGTCGGCGACAGCCCGATCATCGGTGCCGGCCTCTACGTCGACAACGAAGTCGGTGCGGCCACTGCCTCGGGCGTGGGCGAGGAGATGATCCGCAACGCCGCTTCGTTCCTGGTGGTCGAGCTGATGCGCCAGGGGCGCTCGCCCGCGCAGGCCTGCCGCGAAGCCATCGACCGCGTGGTGCGCAAGCGCCCGGAAGCGAGCAGGACCCTGCAGGTGTGTTTCCTGGCGATGAACAAGCACGGCGAAGTGGGCGCCTACGCGCTGCATCGCGGCTTCGTCTACGCCGTGTGTGATGCGCAGCGCCAGGACGACCTGCGCGACTCGCCGTCGATCTACACGAGCACGCAGGCGTGAGCTCGCGGCTGACCCTGGAGATTGCCAGCAACTCGCTGGCCTCGGCGCTGGCCGCACAGGCCGGCGGCGCCGACCGCATCGAGTTGTTCGACAACCTGGCCGAGGGCGGCACCACGCCGTCGTTCGCCAGCATCGCGATTGCCCGCGAACGTCTGTCGATTCCGCTGTTCGTGCTGGTGCGGCCACGCCCGGGCGACTTCCACTACGACGCGCTGGAAGCCGAACTGATGCTGCGTGACATCGCGCAGTGCAGCGCACTGGGCTGCGATGGCGTGGTGATCGGTGCGCTGGATGTGCGGGGCGACATCGACCTGGCGCTGTGCCGTGAGCTGGTGCAGGCCGCCGGGCCGTTGCAGGTGACCTTCCATCGCGCCTTCGACGCCGCCCGCGATCTGCCGGCAGCGCTGGAGCAGGTGATCGAACTGGGCTGCCAGCGCGTGCTGACCTCGGGCGGCCAGGTCAGCGCCGAGGCCGGTGCCGATGTGCTGGCGGGTCTGGTCACACAAGCGGCGGGCCGCATCAGTGTGATGGCCGGCGCGGGGCTGGGCCCGGCCAACATCGCTGCCGTGGCACGACGGAGCGGCTGTGCCGAACTGCACGCCTCGGCCAAGGGCCTGCGGCGCTCGGCGATGCAGTTCCAGAACCCGACCTTGCGCGGGCTGGACCCGGACTGGAGCCAGACCAGCACCGCCACCGTGGCCGCACTGCGGCAGGCGCTGGACGGCGCAAGGTAACCCGCTTCTTCTGTAGAACCGAGCCCACGCTCGGCGGCTCTTCGCGGCGAACAACAGCAGCCGAGCGCGGGCTCGGCTCTACAGCGACCCGCTGCCGCCCGCACGCGATGACGCGGACAAAACCGTTCCGCGCGTAATTGTCGCGATCGTGTCATTGACGTGTGCGCCGCTCTCTCAGCGATGTTTCGCAACCCTTTGATTGTTCTGGATACCGGCAGCCAATAACGGCATGCCGCTGCATGTTGCTGCGTCGCCGCATGCCGGGCGTGATTCAGCTGTGCTTTAGTTTGGATCGATCCACAGGGGAGGTGCCGCATCGGGCTTGAACCGATCCAGGCACCTGGATCCGTCGTAGTGCCGCGCCACCACCCGTCCGTGCGTCCACACTTTCGAAGAGCAACCACCCATGGCTCAGTCCATCCGCAAGCGTCGTCACCTGCTGTCCCAGGCCCTGCTCCTGGCCCTGTTGCCCCTCGCTGCCAGTGCGCAGGACGCTGCCAGTTCGTCCACCAAGGATCTCGACGCCGTCACTGTCACCGGCTCGCGCATCAAGCGCGCCGGCGTCGAAGGCCCGGCACCGGTCAACGTGATCACCGCCGCGCAGATCCAGAAGGAAGGCTTCGTGAGCGTGTACGACGCGCTGAAGACGCTCACCGAGGCCACCGGCACCGTTGAAGCCGCTTCGCAATGGGGCTCGCACACGCCCAACGCCAGCGGCCTGAACCTGCGCGGGATGGGCCCGAACCGCTCGCTGCTGCTGGTCAACGGCCGTCGCGTGGCCGACTACCCACTGCCGTATGGCGGCGAAACCAACTTCTCCAACTACGGCAACATTCCGGCTGCGGCAGTGGAGCGCATCGAAGTGCTGACCGGTGGTGCCTCGGCCATCTATGGCTCGGATGCGATTGCCGGCGTGGTCAACGTCATCCTGAAAACCAACTACGACGGCGACGAAGTGCGCGTGCGTGGTGGTACTTCCACCGAGGGCGGGCGCGATACCTGGGACCTGTCCTGGGCCGGCGGCAAGACCGGCGACAACTGGAGCGTGACCTACGCGCTGCAATACACCAAGCGCGATCCGTTGTTCGGCCGCGACCGCCCGCAGATGGACGATGCCGATGATGCGCCGTACCCGTCCTGGAACATGGAACAGCGCAAGGTCGGCTTCCGTCCCGCCGCCGGCCTGGCGCTGATCGATCCGACCAACGGCCAGCGCCTGGCGCCGCCGGCCGGCACCTGCGAGAAGTTCAATGGCGAGTACTACACCGCTGATCGACTGGTCTACAACTACGCCGCCAACACCATCAGCAACACCGGACGCCTGTGTGGCATGAGCGCCGACTACGCCAACTGGCTGCTCACCGGTGGCGCCGAGAACGTGTCCGGCAATCTGTATGCCACCTTCGATTTCAGCAGTGACCTGCAGGCCTGGACCAATCTTGCGGTGTACCGCTCCGAAGCGATCTGGGGCACCAATCCGCCCGGCGTGTCGCTGATCGACGATGACAACGGCTACTACTGGGACGCCAACCGCAACCGCCCGATCCTCGGCGTGCGCCAGTTCACCCCGAACGAAGTCGGCGGCCTGGACACGCTGCGCAACACCAACCGCGAACTGTCCTGGGACTGGAGCGCCGGCCTGCGTGGGCGCCTTGCCGACCGCTTCGATTGGAGCGCCACGGTGGGGCGTTCGTACTACCGCGTGGAGGAGCGGCAGAACGTGGTCGACAAGCAGAAGTCGTACGACTACTTCCTTGGCCCGCGCCTGGGGACCACGGCCGATGGCGAGGCGATCTATGCACTGGACGAATCGCGCTGGTGGAACCCGCTCACGCCGGACCAGTACTGGCAGATGGGCACCGTCGCGAAGAACCGCGCAACGTCCTGGGTCAACCAGGCCTCGGCGGATATCACCGGCGAGCTGTTCCAGGGCTGGGCCGGGCCGATCTCGTTCGCGGCGGTGGCTGAAGTGGCGCAGCAGGGCTATCACCTCAGTCCGGACCCGCGCGCTGGCATCGACTTCGACCTGCAGAACGTCGATCGCGGTGGCGGCGAGCGCACCCGCTATTCGGCGGGCGTCGAGTTCAAGATCCCGCTGCTGGACAGCGTGACCGCCACCGCGGCCGCGCGTTATGACCGCTATGGCAACTACAAGGCCGACGACAGCAGCGAAGCGCTGGATATCGGCAGCCAGAAGGAAACCACCTGGAACGTCGGCCTGGAATGGCGCCCGGTCGAATCGCTGCTGGTGCGTGGCTCGTACGCCACCAGTTTCCATGCGCCGGACATGCACTACCTGCTGGGCCAGCCGAGCAGTTCCGAGGTGCAGACCTATGACCGGCTGCGCTGCATCCAGAGCGGTGCCTACCTGGTCAACAACTGCGGCGTGGGCAAAACCGACGTCTGGTACACCTTCGACGTGAACCGGCGCGGCACGCCGCTGCTGCGCTCGGAAACCGGCGATTCGTGGACCGTCGGTTTCGTCTGGGATGTGCTGCCGAACCTGTCGGTCAGCGCCGACTACTGGGCGATCAAGCTGGAAGACATGATCGTCGACGTCGGCGCCGACGAGGTGCTGGCCAGTGAGGCCGGCTGCCTGACCGGCAAGAACATGGACGGTACGCCGTGGGCCAACCCGGCCGGTGGCGAGTACTGCGCCGGCATCCTGGCCCGCGTGAACCGTGACAGCAACGGTCGCCTGGTGTCGATCGAGCGCGGCCCGTTCAACCTGGCCAGCCGCGAGGTGCGCGGCATCGACCTGACCGCGCGCTATCGCCTGGACACCGCGCAGTGGGGCAGCTTCCAGCTGGGCGTGAACTACACCAACCAGATCTCGACCAAGGAACAGCGCTACGCCGCCGACCCGAATCCGGAACGTCGCGATCGCGACCTGCGCAGCAAGCTGCGCGCGAGCCTGGCCTGGCAGCGCGGCAACTGGAACGCCAACGTCTATGCCGACCGTATCGGTTCGGTGCCGGGCGTGCGCTACCACTGGGGCACCGATCGCCTGGACAACCCCGGTGGCTGCCTGCCGTTCGCCGACGGCTATGTGCCCAGTGACAGCCCGTCGCTGAACTGCCTGGAGCCGGCACGGCTGCCGGATGGTTCGGTGAACCCGAACCCCAACGCGGGCCAGCAGACCTCGCGCTACTTCGGCCGGGTCGGGCCGTTCATCACCTGGAACTTCAACGTGGGCTACCAGGTGACCGAACACGCCAAGGTCAACGTCTACGTCAACAACGTGTTCAACTCGGCCAGCTGGAACCACAAAGATCCGTACAAGCTGGATTACGACTTCGCCCCGACCCGGTTGCTGGGTGCGGTCGGCCGCGAATTCGCATTGGAGTATGTGTTCACCTTCTGAGGAGACCCACCTCCGCCGGTAGATCCACACCATGCGTGGATACGGATGCCCGGGTGCCCATTCAGGAAATGCGGACAGGCTGGATTTGACCTTCCCACGATGGCAAGGTTTAGCCTGTCCGCATCCAGAAGGAATCCCGGGAATCCGATCATGAGCACGCCGCGCGCCACTGCCGTCCCCGCCAGCCCGTCCACCATCAGCCTTCCCATCGAGGGCATGACCTGCGCCAGCTGCGTGGGCAGGGTCGAAGCGGCACTGTCCAGGGTCGAAGGCGTGGGCAGCGTCTCGGTGAACCTGGCCACCGAGCGGGCGGACATCCGCCCGTCGGGGCCGGTGGATCGCGCGGCGTTGATCCAGGCGGTGGAGCGGGTGGGCTATGACGTGCCGGCCGGTACCACTGAGCTGTTGGTAGAGGGCATGACCTGCGCGTCCTGCGTGGGTCGTGTCGAACGTGCGCTGCTGGCCGTGCCCGGCGTCAGCCAGGCCAGCGTCAACCTGGCCACCGAGCGCGCCACGGTGCGTGGCGTGGCGGATGCTGCAGCGCTGGTCGCCGCCATCGACAAGGCCGGTTATGACGCACGCGTGATCGAGGCGGGGGTGCAGTCCGATGACGAAGCCGCGGAAAAGAAGGATGCCGAGCGTGCGCAGCTGAAGCGCGACCTGATCCTGGCCACCTCGCTGGCACTGCCGGTGTTCGTGCTGGAAATGGGCTCGCACCTGATCCCCGGCATGCACGAATGGGTGATGTCCACGATCGGCATGCAGGCCAGCTGGTACCTGCAGTTCGTGCTGACCGCGCTGGTGCTGGCCATCCCCGGCCGCCGTTTCTACCAGAAGGGCATCCCCGCGCTGCTGCGGCTTGCGCCGGACATGAATTCGCTGGTGGCGGTGGGCACCGCTGCGGCATTCGGCTACTCGGTGGTGGCGACGTTCCTGCCGCGGCTGTTGCCGGCGGGCACGGTGAACGTCTACTACGAAGCAGCGGCGGTGATCGTCGCGCTGATCCTGCTCGGCCGCTTCCTTGAAGCGCGCGCCAAGGGCCGCACCTCCGAGGCGATCAAGCGCCTGGTCAACCTGCAGGCCAAGGTCGCCCATGTGATCCGTGACGGCCGCACGGCCGACATCCCGGTCAATGAAGTGCTGAGCGGCGACGTGGTGGAAGTGCGGCCGGGCGAGCGCGTGCCGGTCGACGGCGAGGTGGTCGAAGGCCGCAGCTACATCGACGAGTCCATGATCAGTGGCGAACCGATCCCGGTCGAGAAGCAGCCGGGCAGCAGCGTGGTCGGTGGCACGGTCAACCAGAAGGGCGCACTGAGCGTGCGTGCCACGGCGGTGGGTGCGCAGACCATGCTGGCGCAGATCATCCGCATGGTCGAACAGGCGCAGGGCTCGAAGCTGCCGATCCAGGCGGTGGTCGACAAGGTCACCCTGTGGTTCGTGCCGGCGGTGATGCTGGCCGCACTGGCGACCTTCGCGGTCTGGCTGATCTTCGGGCCATCGCCGGCACTGAGCTTCGCGCTGGTCAACGCGGTGGCGGTGCTGATCATTGCCTGCCCATGCGCGATGGGGTTGGCCACGCCGACCTCGATCATGGTCGGTACCGGTCGTGGCGCTGAAATGGGCGTGCTGTTCCGCAAGGGCGAGGCACTGCAGCTGCTGAAGGACGCGCAGGTGGTGGCCGTGGACAAGACCGGCACGCTGACCGAAGGCCGCCCGCGCCTGACCGATCTGGACGTTGCCGACGGGTTCGATCGCCGCACGGTGTTGGCGGCCGTTGCCGCAGTGGAGTCACGCTCCGAGCATCCGATCGCCCGTGCCATCGTCGAGGCCGCCACCGAACAGGGCCTGGCAGTGCCGCAGATGGTTGAATTCGAGTCGGTCACCGGCATGGGCGTGCGCGCCGGCGTCGATGGCGCGCGGGTGGAGGTCGGCGCGGATCGTTTCATGCGCGATCTCGGCGTGGACATTGCTGCGTTTGCCGCACTGGCTGCAACGCTGGGCACGCAGGGAAAATCGCCGCTGTACGCTGCCATTGATGGCCGCCTGGCAGCGATCATCGCGGTGTCCGATCCGATCAAGCCGAGCACGCCGGCCGCGATCGCGGCATTGCATCAATTGGGCCTGAAGGTGGCGATGATCACCGGTGACAACGCCGGGACCGCGCAGGCGATCGCGCGCCAGCTGGGCATCGATGAAGTCGTGGCCGAGGTGTTGCCGGAAGGCAAGGTCGAGGCAGTGCGCAGGCTGAAGGCCACGCATGGCCACGTCGCCTTCGTCGGCGACGGCATCAATGATGCGCCGGCGCTGGCTGAAGCCGATGTCGGCCTGGCCATCGGCACAGGAACCGATATCGCGGTGGAATCGGCCGATGTGGTGCTGATGTCGGGCAATCTGCAGGGCGTGCCGAATGCCATTGCACTATCGAAGGCAACCCTGGGCAACATCCGCCAGAACCTGTTCTGGGCGTTCGCCTACAACACTGCGTTGATCCCGGTGGCGGCCGGCGTGCTGTACCCGGTCTGGGGCGTGCTGCTGTCGCCGGTGTTCGCGGCCGGTGCAATGGCGCTGTCCAGTGTGTTCGTGCTGGGCAACGCGCTGCGCCTGCGCCGCTTCCAGCCACCGATGGCGGATGCCCCCGCAGCGACCCATTGAAGGAGATCCGGATGAACATCGGCGAAGCCGCCAAGGCCTCCAGCGTTTCAGCGAAGATGATCCGCTACTACGAGCAGATCGGTCTGATTCCTGCGGCTGATAGAACCGAATCAGGCTACCGGGCATACTCGCAGGCGGACGTCCACCGCCTGCGCTTCATCCGCCGCGCGCGCGATCTCGGCTTCCAGGTGGCCGAGATCACCGATCTGCTCGGCCTCTGGAACGACACCTCGCGGCACAGCGCCGACGTCAAGCACCTGGCCGAACAGCACATCGCCGATCTGGAGCAGCGCATCGAGCACATGCGGCAGATGGCCGACACGTTGAAGGCGCTGATCAGCTGCTGCGCGGGAGACGAGCGCCCGGAATGCCCGATCCTGCAGCGGCTGGGCGAAGACGATGAGACCCTGGTGCCGGTCGATGCCGCGAAGTCTGGTGCGGTGCGGCGGCGCAGCCACAAGCACTGAGTTCCCACTGCCAGCATGAAAAAACCCGCCCGGTGCCATTGCACGGGGCGGGTCTGGTCGTGGAGGCAGGGCAGGGGATCAGGCGCTACGCGGCGGGAAACCCGCATCGTTCACCGCGGCGAGCACCTGTTCCTGCGACGCGGTGGTCTGCACCTTGACCAGGCCGGTCGGCGGGTCGGCAACCACGCTGGCGTTCGGATCGATCTGCTGGATTGCGCGGGTCACACTGCGCGCGCAGCCGCCGCAGGTCATGCCGTCGACATGGAATTCCATCTGTAGCTCCTTCGATGCTCTTGGGGTGGGGCCAGTGTGTGCCTTCCAACGATGGCAGGGTCAAGCCATGGGCTGAACCGCAGGCAAGCGGCCAACGAAAACGGCAGCCACCTGTACCAGCGCGGCTGCCGTGGAGGAACGTCCCCGCCGGAGCGGGGCGTGGGTTGCGCCGGGGCGGGCCCGGGCAACCCGGTGCGGGCTCAGAACTTCCAGGTGGCGCCGAAGTACAGCTGGCGGCCTGCGTAGGTATTGGAGATCAGGCGAGCCTTGGTGTCGCTACCCAGGTGCACGCGCTGCTCGGACTTGGTGGCATTGATCACCGACGCGGTCAGGGTCCACTCCGGGGTGAGGTTGTAGGCCACGTTCAGATCCAACTGGTCATACGGCTCGGTGTAGACGGTGAGGCCATTGTTGAGCCCGCCGACCACCTGGCCGCGACGGTTGAACGAGGCGCGCGCGAGGAACTTCTCGTTCTCGTAGAACACCGTGACGTTGGCCTGGTTCTTGGCGCTGCCGACCAGCGGCGAGGAGCCGATTTCCTGGCCGTCCAGAACAATGGAGGCCAGGTTGGTGTCGTTGTAGGTGTAGTTGGCCTGCACGCCGAAGCCGAAATCGAAGGTGTACTGGCCGTACAGCTCGACGCCCTGCGACACACCATCGCGGCCATTGGCCTGGGTTTCGTAGCGCTGCACGTTCACGGCTTCACCACCGATGACCATCGGCGTGTCGCGCACCACCGGCAGGGTGAAGTTGTCCACGTTCTTGCGGAACAGGCTGACACCGGCGACCGCGCCCGGCTGGAAGTACCATTCCAGGCCCAGGTCGAACTGGGTGGCCTTGAACGGTTCCAGCTGCTTGTTGCTGCCCTGGCCAACCCAGCCCGCGGTCGAGGCGCCGCCGGCAACGCGGCGATCATTGACATACTCTTCGCTGTAATAGCTCAGTGCGCCCGGCGCCGCGATGTCGGTGTAGCCGGGGCGGGCGATCACCTTCGATGCGGCACCACGCAGTACCAGCGTATCGGTGATGTCCCAGGCGATGTTGAAGCTCGGCAGCACGTCGGTGTACGTGCGGTCCACGCCGATCAGGTCGTAGGTCTTGCTCTGCGCCAGGTCGTGCGGCAGGCGCACGAAGCCGCTCTCGCAGCTGTAGGTCGGGTAGGCCGCAGCGGCGGGATCGGTGCACGCCATCGGCGCGCCGGACGCGTTGTCCAGGAAGTAGTCGTTGAACTTCTCGATCGAGTCGGAGGACTGCGCGAACTGCTTGGTGCGCACCACGCGCACGCCGACATTGCCGCGCAGGCGCTCGGTGCGGAAGTTGGCCTGGAAGTAGCCGGAGTAGATCTTCTCGTTGACGTTGTAGACGAAGTCTTCCTCGGTACGGTTGTGCGAACCACCGTAGGTCTTGTTCAGGTAGTCGATGTACGCCGGGTAGTTGATGCCCGGGAACACGTTGGCGTTGAAGCCGCCTGCAATGTTGCTGATCGGATTGGACAGGAAGAAGCCGGGCTGCGCGTCGCCGGCCGTCGGGTCGCAGCCACTCTGGTAACGGCTGTTGTCATAGTCGGCCGGGTCACGGCCCGGGCACACCCAGTAGGTGTTGCCGGTGTTGCGGTGGACCTTGCCATCGCGGTACTTGGCACCGAACTGGATCGAGTCCAGCCAGCCCGATTCGAACAGCTTGGTGACGTCGGCCTGGAAGTAGTTCTGCTTGACCTCGGTGCGCTTCGACGAGGAATCGGTCGAACCGGTGTCGACCTCGGCAATGCCGTTCATCAGCTGCTGCTGCAGGTCGGGCGAGAAGGTCGCCGAGGGTGTGCCGGTCAGATCCCAGGCGCTGTAAAGGTTGCCCGGCAGGTAATCGTTGCCGACCTTGCGGCGCGGCTTGGCCGACATCCGGAAGTTCATCGACGGGCCACCTTCGGACCAGGTGCGGCCGCCAGTGAACGAGGCCTTCCACAGCGGGCTGATGTCCCAGTCGATGGTCAGGTCAGCGGTCTGCGACAGCGCCTTTTCCTTGCTGTAGCCACCGGTCAGCTGCGGCGTCGGAACCGTGCAGTCGTCCGGGCCCCAGCCGCCGGGCTGGAGGCCGGCCGCCTTGGCCTGGTCTTCGCTGCAGTAATAGGTTTTCCCCGCCAGCTTTTCGAACTGGGCACCGGTGACGGTGTTGCCGCTGGGGTCGAAGTCCAGGCCATTGAGCAGGCGGCCGCCGGCCCAGTTTCCGTCTCCGTTGAAGCGGGCCATGCTCCATTCCGGAATCTTCAGCATGTTCTGGGTGTAGTCACCCTGCAGCTCGAAGCGGAAGTAGTTGGCCGTCATCGTGACATTGTCGACCGGCTTGAACTGGAAGGTCAGCTGGCCGCCCTTGCGCTCGCGCTTTTCTTCCTTCACCGCGAAATTGACCGAGGTCGGCATGAAGAAATCGCTGTAGTTGCCGCCGGTCTGGTTGTTGAAACCGGACCTGCCCCACCAGTAGTGGATGCCATCCTGCGCCTGCACGTTGCCATAGGCATCGCGAGCCTTGCCGGCGCCATACCACTGGTAGTCCTCGGTGCTGGCTTCCATGGTACGGGTGGTGCGCTTCTGCTGGGTCACGCCGACCAGTACGCCGAAGCGCTCATCCTTGCTGTGCCACGAGTACAGCGCCGACGCCTGCGGGTCGATATCGTGATGGGTATCGGACGAGGTGCCCTCGAGCGTGACGAAGCCCGAATTGGCCTCCATGTCCAGCGGGCGACGGGTGTGCAGGATGACCGTGCCGCCGATGCCGCCTTCGTCGATGCGTGCTTCCGGCGACTTGAACAGTTCTGCGCTGGACAGCATGTTCGACGGCAGCAGGGTGTAATTGAACGAACGGGTTGCTTCGTCGTTGGTTTCCGACGTCGCCACGTAGTTGCCGTTCAACTGGGTCAGTGTCAGGTCCGGTGCAAGACCGCGCACGCTGACACTCTTGCCTTCGCCACCGCTGCGGGTGATGACCACGCCGGGCACGCGCTGCAGCGCGTCGGCGACGTTCTTGTCGGGGAACTTGCCGACGTCCTCGGCGGTGATCACTTCGACCACGGCGTTGGCGTCGCGCTTCTGCTCAAGGCTCTTTTCAATGGCATAGCGGTAGCCGGTGACCTGGACGCTGTCCAGCGTGGTGGCGTCCTGCGAGCCGGTGGACGCGGCCTGCTGCGCGGCGGCGCCTGCCGGAATGACGGCGGCGGCCAGGGCCAGCGCAATGGCCAGCGACAATGCGTCCTGGCCGTGCGTACGTGTTGAATGCTTCATTCCCATCTCTCCCTCTCTCCTGGATTGATCCGGTGACGTGGCACGGACAACTTGAATCGATCTAATTTGTAGCGTCTTTGTCGCTGTCGCCATGCAGTGGCAGTAGCACCGCGCGCGTGGCCTGGTACGTCCTGTTGCTGCTCCCCCAACTCCCGGCCATCGCAGCGTCGTCTTGGATCGATCTAAGCGATGGGCGGGCGATTTTTAGCATGGGTCGCCCGTGGGCGCATGCTGCTCCGCAATATGGTACTGGCGTGTCGAAGGGATGACGGTTTGCTGAAACCAGTGAAATCGTTTTCGTGCGCAGGGAAGGGTGGGTCGGCAGGGCGGCGCCCTGCACCTGCTCGAAGCCAAAGCCAAAGCGGCTCTGGGTTGTCTGTGGTTTGGCGGGGCGGTGTGGGCTGGCAGGACACGCCGTAAACCCCGCTCCGCGGTCCGGCCCAGCCGCTGGCGGCTGTGCGTTCGGGCGCTTGCGAAGCAGTGCTTCGCAAGCAAAGCGCCCTTACCCATGGGGGCTTGGCCGCCCGCGGACACCCCGCAAGCCGACACCGCACCGCCTTCGGCAGTTTCCCGGTGACGGTTGGGTGGGTCCTGGGGACGGCATGGGGGAACGGCATGGGGTCGAACGGCATGGGGTCAGATCCGTTTTCCTTTGGAAAACGGATCTGACCCCGAATGATTTCGTTATCTGTCAGAGATTCATCCACGCATGGCGTGGATCTACAGACCGCAGAGATCTGTCGAAGGCGGGGTGGGTCCGGTTGCGGGGGCGTGAGCCGCATGGATGCGGCGACCGAGCCTACATGGACGTATTTACGGCGTCCCCCGCAACCGGACCCGCCCCGCCTACCCACGGATAGCCAGCTGTTGCTATTGCTCCGGCTGTTGCCTTGGCTTGAAGCAGGTGCAGGGCGCAGCCCTGCCGGACACCCTCTCTCATGCTGCGCCGCAGAATGCATTCGGCTGAACCTGCATGCTCTACTTGAATCGATCTAAATTCACGGTCCGGTGGGTCGGGTGTCATTCCAGGGGGAGCTCTCTGCCGGTCAGGGTGGGGCTCAGCGGAACGGTGCCGGACGGCCCCGGCCGTCTGCCTCCGCGTCATCGACTACAGGAACCCGACATGCGTCCAGTGCCGTCCGCTCCCGCCGTCCCCTTGTCCTCGCGCCCACTGCTGCGCCTGGCCTGCCTGCTTGCACTGTCGTCCGTGCCGGTGCTGCTGCAGGCCGCACCGGCCGCGCTGGAGCGCGAGGTCAACACCTTCATCGGCAGCAAGGACGACGGCAATACGTTCCCGGGTGCATCGGCACCGTTCGGCCTGATCCAGGTCAGCCCGATCGGCAGTCACTATTCCGGCTGGCGCTACGACGACGAGAAGATCCGCGGCTTCGGCCATTCGTTCATCTCCGGGGCCGGTTGCTGGGAGCAGGGTGGCCAGGTGTCGGTGCTGCCGGTGACCGGTTCGATCGGCCCAGGCGGCGATTTCGATACCGGCAACGCCAAGCAGTTCGACCACAGGGCTTATGCCTCGGCCTACACCCATGACGGCGAGATCGGCCAGGCCGGCTATTACAAGGTGCGCCTGACCAGCTACGGCGGCATCGATGCCGAGGCCACCGCACGCACCCGTGCCGCGGCCGAGCGCTATACCTTCAGCCAGCGCAGCGGCGACGGCCATGTGCTGGTCAATGTCGGCCAGGCCAACGAGCGCCACTCGGTGATCGGCAGCGTGGTCGATGTGGTCGGCGACCGCGTGGTCGAAGGCAAGCTGGTCACCAAGAGTTTCTGCGGCGGCCATCAGTACACCACCTGGTTCCGCATCGAATTCGATCGCCCGTTCAAGGCGCACGGCACCTGGGGCGAGGGCGGTGGCCTGCCCGGTGCACGCCACAGCATGGAAGGCGAACAGAAGCCGAACGGTGCCTGGCTCAGTTTCGACCTGGCCAAGGGCCAGTCGGTGACGGCGGTCAGCGCGATCTCGCATGTGGATGCCGAAGGCGCGCGCACCAATCTGCGCGCGGAGGGCATGCAGGGTGGGGCGTTGCTCGGGTTCGACCGCATGCGCGCGCTGTCCCAGCAGTCCTGGCGCGAGCAGCTGGGCCGGGTGCGCGTGCAGGGTGGCAACGCCGACGACCGCGCCGTGTTCTACAGCGCGGTCTACCACGCGCTGCTGCAGCCGATGACCGGCAACGACGCCGATGGCCGCTACCGTGGCTATGACGATGGCATCCATCGCGCCGACGGCTGGACGTACTACGAGTACTTCTCGCTGTGGGATACCTATCGCGCACAGAACCAGTGGCTGGCACTGACCCGCCCGGACGTGGCGCGTGACATCGGTCGCACCCTGCTTGCGATCGACGAGCAGGGCGGTTGGCTGCCGCGCTGGGGCTATGCCAACTTCGAGACCAACATCATGACCGGCGATCCGGTCACGCCGTTCATGGTCGACCTGTGGCGCTTCGGTGCACTCAAGGGACGTGAATCGCAGGCCTGGGATGCGCTGCGCCGCAATGCGTTCGGTACGCCGCCGCTGAACTCGCGCATGGCCGGCCGCTCCGGCAACCCGACCTACCTGGACAAGGGCTACGTGGTCTACGACCGCGCGTTCCCATCGAAGGGCATGGATGTCGATCCGCACCACGGCGGTTCGGCCACGCTGGAATATGCGCTGGCCGACTGTGCGCTCTCGCAGATGGCCGACGGCCTGGGCCATGCGCAGGATGCGGCGACGCTGCGTGAGCGTGGCCGCAACTGGCGCAAGGTGTGGGACCCGCAGGTGCGCGATGCCGAGACCGGCTTCACCGGTTTCCCGCGCCCGCGTACCGAGGATGGCCAGTGGTACACGCCGGCCGATGGCCACTACAGCCCGCGTTCGCACCATGGTTTCCATGAAGGCACGGCGTGGCAGTACCAGTGGCTGGCGCAGCAGGACGTGCCGGGCCTGGTCGAAGCGATGGACGGCCGCGAGCAGGCCGGGCGCCGCCTCGATGCCTTCTTCGCAATGGACGCGCTGCAGGCTGACCCGCTCAATGCCGCCCGCAAGGAGTGGGTGGTCGGGCCGTACAGCTACTACAACCAGTTCCGCTACAACCCGAACAACGAGCCTGACCTGCACTCGCCCTGGCTGTACACGCTGATCGGCCAGCCGTGGAAGACCGCCGCCGTGGTGCGTGCCGCGCAGCAGTTGTTCACCAATGCCCCCAACGGCGTGACCGGCAACGACGACCTCGGCACGATGTCGGCCTGGTACCTGTTCAGCGCCATCGGCGTGTACCCGGCGGTACCGGGCAGCGGCCAGTTCCTGCTGCACACGCCGCGCTTCAGCAAGGTGGAAGTGGACCTGGGCAATGGCCGGACCCTGCGCATCGACGCGCCGGGCGCCGATGGCCGCCGCCTGCAGTACGTGCAGGGCGTGCAGGTCGACGGCCAGGCGCATGCACCGGTATGGCTGGACTGGAACCGCCTGCAGCAGGGCCCGCGCCTGCACTTTGCGCTCGATGCGAAGGCGCCGGAGCAGGGCTGGGGCACGGCGGTGAAGGACCTGCCGGTGTCCTGGTGTGCGGCACCGGGCAGCGAGCTGCGCTGAGCCGGACTGTGCCGTTCGCGGTGACCCAGCGAACGGCACGGCACGACACGGCCCTGATCCATTAGGCTTGAGCCTCCAGCGGAGTCCGGGAAGACGATGAACGACAACGGCAGCAGCAGTCCCAGCAAGCGCGCCGGCAAGGCGGTGACGGTGACCGACATCGCGCGTGCCATCGGCGTGTCCCGGGCAACCGTGTCGCTGGTGCTGCGCGGCAGCCCGCTGGTCAACGTCGATACCCGCGCCAAGGTCGAGGCCGAACTGCGCCGCCAGCGCTATGTCTACAACCGTGCGGCGGCCAACCTGCGCCGGCGCACGTCATCCAGCATCGCGCTGGTGATCAACGATCTGTCCAACCCGTTCTTCGCCGAATTCGCCTCCGGCGTGGACGAGGCGCTGGGTGGCCGTGGCTACGTGACGTTGCTGGGCAGCACCGGCGAATCGCCGGAGCGGCAGCAGGCGGTGCTGTCCACGCTGATGGAGCACACCCCGGCCGGCCTGATCCTGTCGCCGGCCGAGGGCAGTGACACCGCGTTGTTGCGGCAGGTGCTGGGTGCCAATGCCAACGTGTTGTTGTTCAACCGCGAACTGGACGGTGCCGACTGGGACTTCCTCACCCTGGACAACCAGCACGGCGCCTATCTGGCCACGCGCCACCTGATCGAGCGCGGCCATCGCCAGATCGCCTTCTTCGGCGGTCATGCCGCGTCGAGCTCGTGCCACCAGCGCCGCGCGGGTTTCCAGCAGGCGCTGGCCGAAGCGGGCCTGTCGCTGCCGCCGGGCTGGATGATCGAGTCGGCGCCGAACCGCCTGGAAGCCGCTGCGCGCACCGACGAGCTGTTTGCCGATGGCCATCGCCCCAGTGCGGCGGTCTGCTACAACGACACCGTCGCGCTGGGCCTGATGCTGGGCCTGAACTCGCGTGGCATCCGGCCCGGCGGCGACTTCGCCGTTACCGGTTTCGATGATATTTCCGAAGCGTCGGTCGCGGTGCCGCCACTGACCACGTTGACGGCCGACCCACGCGAGCGTGGCCGGCAGGCTGCTGCGCTGCTCCTGCAACGATTGGACGAACCGGACGCGCCACCCCGGCGCACGGTCGCGCCGGTGCAGCTGCGCATCCGCGAAAGCAGTGCCGCACGCCCGAACTGATTCCTTTCATACCCCCCTTCCACGCAACAACGACCTTCCGCGCATCGAGGCGCGTACCGCATGCCGATCTCCGCAACGCCCCGTCCAACGGGATCTTCGGGCAACGCACCCGCCGTCACCAACGGCAAGGCGCTGGCTGTCGTCACCACGATCTTCTTCATGTGGGGCTTCCTGACCTGCCTCAATGACATCCTGATCCCGCACCTGAAGGCGGTGTTCGAGCTGAACTACGCCAAGGCGATGCTGGTGCAGTTCACCTTCTTCGGTACCTATTTCCTGATGTCGCTGCCGGCGGGCAGGCTGGTGGCGGCGCTGGGCTACAAGAAGGGCATCGTGGCGGGCCTGGTGATCGCCGGTATCGGTGCGCTGGGCTTCTGGCCGGCGGCCGAGCTGCGCGTGTATGGCGCCTTCCTCGGCGCATTGTTCGTGCTGGCCAGCGGCATCACCGTGCTGCAGGTCGCTGCGAATCCCTACGTCGCGCTGCTGGGACCGGAGCAGACCAGCTCCAGCCGGCTGACGCTGGCGCAGGCACTGAACTCGCTGGGTACCGCCATCGCGCCGATCTTCGGCGGCATGCTGATCCTGTCCAACACGGTCAAGAGCGCCGATGAACTGAACGCGCTGCCGGCCACCGAGCAGCTGGCCTATCGCGCCGCCGAGGCGCAGGCCGTGCAGGGCCCGTACGTGGGCCTGGCGGTTGCGCTGGTGCTGCTGGCGCTGTTCGTGTTCCTGTTCCGCCTGCCGGCGCTGAGCGACGCCACCGAGCAGGCCGACCAGGGCCACCACCACAGCTACCTGGACGCGCTGGGCAAGCGCCACCTGCTGCTGGGCGTGCTGGGCATCTTCTTCTACGTCGGTGCCGAAGTGTCGATCGGCAGCTTCCTGGTCAACTACCTGTCGATGCCCAACATCGGCGGTTTCAGCGAGCAGGAAGCCACGCATTACGTGTCGGCCTACTGGACGATGGCGATGATCGGCCGCTTCGCGGGCTCTGCGCTGTTGGCGCGCTTCTCGCCCAGCCGCCTGCTGGCGATCTTCGCGCTGGTCAACGTGGCCCTGCTGGTCACGACCATGCTGACCTCCGGGCACATCGCGCTGTACTCGGTGGTGGCGATCGGCCTGTTCAATTCGATCATGTTCCCGACCATCTTCGCGCTGAGCATCGAACGCCTGGGCCCGCTGACCAACAAGGGCTCCAGCCTGCTGATCATGGCCATCGTCGGCGGTGCCGTGGTGCCGTACCTGCAGGGCGTGCTGGCCGACCACATCGGTGTGCAGGCCAGCTTCATCCTGCCGCTGCTGTGCTACGGCTACATCATTTTCTACGGACTGGTCGGCGCCCGTACGCCGGCTTCCGCAACGCAGGGAGGCTGAGTCCGGAATGGGTGCCATCGTTTGCTTCGGCGAAATTTTGATCGATCTACTAGCGCAGCCGCCGGCCTCGGCCGACACCCCGCGCGCGTTCCTGCAGTACGCCGGCGGTGCGCCGGCCAACGTTGCCGTGGCAGCCGCACGGCTGGGTGCGAAGACCCAGTTCGTCGGCATGCTCGGCCGTGACATGTTCGGTGACTTCCTGGCGGACAGCCTGGTCGAGCACGGCGTGGGCACCGATTACATCGTGCGTACCGATGCGGCGAAGACCGCACTGGCCTTCGTCGCTCTCGACGCCAGTGGCGAGCGCAGCTTCAGTTTCTATCGCCCGCCGGCCGCCGACCTGTTGTTCCGTGGCAGCGATTTCCAGGCCGCCTGCCTCGACAGCGCGCAGTGCTTCCACGTCTGTTCCAACAGCCTGACCGAGCCGGCCATTGCCGAGGCGACCTTTGCCGGCATGGACCGTGCCCGCGCTGCCGGTGCGGTGGTCAGCCTGGACCTCAACCTGCGTCCTGCCCTGTGGCCGGCGAACGAGGACCCGACGCCGCGCCTGTGGCAGGCGCTGGAACGCGCCGACCTGGTGAAGCTGTCGCGCGAAGAGCTGGACTACCTTGCCGCTCCGCTCGGCGCCGATGGCGAGGCGGCGGTGCTGCGGCGCCTGCTGGCCGCGCAGGCGCGCTGGGTCATCGTCACCGACGGTGCGGCCACGCTGCATTGGTACACCCGCGACAACCACGGCACGGTGACCAGTTTCCGCGTGGCCACGGTCGACACCACGGCTGCCGGCGATGCCTTCGTGGGCGGCGTGCTGGTCGGCCTGCTGGAGCGCGGCGGGGCGGGTGCAGGTTTTGCTGCATTCTGCCAGGACCCGCAGGCCATCACCGCCACGCTGCGCTTCGGTGCGGCGGTGGGCGCGCTGGCCGTTACCCGCAAGGGCGCGTTCGCCGCGATGCCCTCGCTCGATGAAGTGCAGCAGCTGCTGCAGGCACAGGACATTACCGCATGAGCCCCTCGCCCGATTTCCGTTCGCCCGCGTTCCTGCGCGCGCATATCGCCGACACCATGGCGTTCTACCACCCGCGCTGCATTGATCCGGAAGGCGGCTTCTTCCAGTACTTCCGTGACGACGGCAGCATCTACGATGCAGACCATCGCCACCTGGTGAGCAGCACCCGTTTCGTCTTCAACTATGCGATGGCCTATCGCGAGTTCGGCAATGCCGAGTACCGCGACGCGGTCGAGCACGGCGTGCGCTACCTGCGCGAGGTGCACCGCAACCCGGCGACTGGTGGCTACGCCTGGACCCTGCGTGAAGGCAAGGTCGAGGACGACATGAACCACTGCTACGGCGTGGCCTTCGTGCTGCTGGCCTACAGCTGCGCACTGAAGGCCGGTGTCGAGCAGGCCCGCGCCTGGATGGACGAGACCTGGCAGCTGCTGGAGGCGCGCTTCTGGGAGCCGCAGCACGGCCTGTACAAGGACGAAGCCGATGGCCAGTGGAACTTCACCGGCTATCGCGGCCAGAACGCCAACATGCACATGTGCGAGGCGATGCTGGCGGCGTTCGAGGCCAGTGGCGAGCAGCGCTATGTCGAGCGCGCGCTGCAGCTGGCCGACAACATGACCCGTCGCCAGGCTGCCAAGGCCGGTGGCCTGGTCTGGGAACATTACGATTCCAACTGGGAGATCGACTGGGACTACAACCTGGACGATCCCAAGCACCTGTTCCGCCCGTGGGGCTTCCAGCCGGGCCACCAGACCGAATGGGCCAAGCTGCTGCTGATCCTCGATCGCCACGTGCAGGCCGACTGGTTGGTTCCGACCGCGCAGCACCTGTTCGATGTGGCCGTGGCGCGCAGCTGGGACGACGCGCGTGGCGGTCTTTATTACGGCTTCGCACCGGAATCGCGCCGGCAGCCGGGCATGGATGGCGCCCCGATCGGCGGCGACAGTTTCGTCTGCGACGACGACAAGTACTTCTGGGTGCAGGCCGAGACGCTGGCCACCGCCGCGCTGATGGCCAAGCGCACCGGCGACGACCGCTACTGGCAGTGGTACGAGCGCATCTGGGCGTACTCGTGGGAGCACTTCGTCGACCACCAGTACGGCGCCTGGTTCCGCATCCTCGATGCCGACAACCGCAAGTACAGCGACGAGAAGAGCCCGGCCGGCAAGGTGGATTACCACACCATGGGCGCGTGCTACGAAGTGTTGAACGTCGTGCGTTGAGGAAGGTGCGCCGGGCATGGCCCGGCGCTGCCGGACGCTGGACGCATGGGTAGCGCCGGATCAGACCCGGCGCACGAACAGGAGTCTCACGTGCATCGCATTTCCTTCGTTGTCCGCCTGCTCCTGCTGCTGATCGCAGCGTCCGCGTTCCCGGCAACTGCAGCGCCGCTGCAGGCACAGTGGGAGTTCCGCATGCTGCCCGGCGACGCCGAGGGTGCGGCCCATCCAGGCCTGCAGCAATGGCGTGCGGCGAAGGTGCCGGGCAACGTGCACACCGACCTGCTGGCGCATGCATTGATCCGCGACCCGTACGTCGGAGCGCCCGAAGCCGAGCTGCAGTGGATCGGCCTGGCTGCCTGGGAGTACCGTGCCCGCTTCGACGTGGATGCGGCGACCCTGGGCAAGCCCCATGCCGAGCTGCGCTTCGACGGGCTGGACACCTATGCCGAAGTCAGCCTCAACGGCAAGCCGCTGCTGCGCGCGGACAACGCGCACCGCACCTGGCACGCGCGCGTGGACGGGCGCCTGCGGGCCAAGGGCAATGAACTGCAGATCGTCTTCCGTTCGCCGATCGGTACCCTGCTGCCGGGCGTGCAGGCGATGCCGCACAAGATCGCCGGCAACTATCCTTCGCCCTATGGGGATGAGCCCAAAGACGCGATGGTCGGCAACTTCGCGCGCAAGCCGGCCTACCACTTCGGCTGGGACTGGGGCCCGCGCTATGTCACCGCCGGCGTCTGGCGCGGGGTCGACCTGCAGGCCTGGGACGCGCACCGCCTGACCGATCTTGCCGTGCGCACCGATGCACTGGACGCCCGCCAGGCAAAACTGGCGGTGCTGCTGCAGGTGGAGCAGGGCAGCGCCGCCGGTTCTGCGGTGGTCAATGTCGATGTGCGCGATCCGCAGGGTCGCAGCGTGGCCCAGCAGCAGCGCACGGTGCTGCTGAAGCCCGGCCAGAACAGTGTGGAACTGCCGATTGAACTGGTGGAGCCGAAGCGCTGGTGGCCGGTGGGCCATGGCGCACAGGACCGCTATACCGTGCGGGCTCGACTGGATGATGGTGCCGATGCAACGCTGGCGCGCGAGCAGCGCGTCGGCCTGCGCACGGTTGAACTGCGCCGCGAGGAGGACGGCAAGGGAGGGCAGGGCTTCGCCTTTGTCATCAACGGCGTGCCGATCTTCGCCAAGGGCGCCAACGTGATTCCTTTCGATGCCTTCCCTGCACGCGTTGATGCCGCGCGCCTGCGCCAGGTGCTGACTGCCGCGCGCGACGCCAACATGAACATGCTGCGCAACTGGGGTGGCGGCTACTACGAGGACGACGCGTTCTTCGACATCGCCGATGAGCTGGGCCTGCTGGTCTGGCAGGACTTCATGTTCGGCGGCGGCATGCAGCCGGGCTACGATCCGGCCTTCCGTGCCAGCGTGGTGGCCGAGGCGCGCGACAACGTGCGTCGGTTGCGCCACCACCCCAGCATCGTGCTGTGGTGCGGCAACAACGAGGAAGAAACCGCCTGGAAGGACTGGGGCCACGGCCGCGACCTGAAGGCTGCCGACCCGGCGTTTGCAGCGAAGGTCTGGCAGGGCTACGTCGACCTGTTCGGCAACGACCTGCGCCAGGTGGTGGCCAAGGAAGGGCTGGGCGTACCGTACTGGTCCAGCTCGCCCAGCAATGATCTGGATGAGAAGGCCAACGATTCCACCCGTGGCGACAAGCACTACTGGCAGGTCTGGGGCAATCCTGCGCTGCCGGTGCAGGCCTATCTGCGCGAGACCCCGCGCTTCATGTCCGAGTATGGGTTGCAGGCGTGGCCGTCGGTAGCGACGGTGGACCAGATCGCAACCCGTGCCGAGCAGCGCATCGACAGCCCGGTGATCCGCGCGCACCAGAAGTTCATGGCCGGCGAGGGCAACAGCCGCCTGCTGCACTACATCGAGCTGGGCTACGGCGCACCGAAGGACTTCGAGGACTTCGTCTACCTCAGCCAGGTGATGCAGGCCGATGGCATCGCGCTGGCGGCGCTGCATCATCGCGCCTCGCGGCCGTACACGATGGGCTCGTTGTATTGGCAGCTCAACGATGTCTGGCCGGGCGCCTCGTGGTCCAGCGTGGACTACTTCGGCCGCTGGAAAGCGCTGCACTATGCCGCGCGGCGCTTCTTCGCGCCGGTGACGGTGGCGGCGCTGCGCGACCAGGGCAGCACGCGGGTGCGCCTGATCAATGACGGCGCCGCGCTGGATGCACGATGGCGGCTGCGGGTGATCGACATGGACGGCAAGGTGCTGCGCCGGCGCGAGGAAGCGGTGACGTTGACGGCCGAGGGCGTCACCTCGATCGGTGATTTCCGCGATGCCGAGTTGCTGGCCGGTGCCGATCCGAAGCACACGGTGGCGGTGTTCGAGTTGCTGCAGGATGGCAATGTCAGTGCGCGCCAGGTGGTCGGTTTCGTCGAGGCAAGGGGCCAGGTGTTGCCACGGCAGAAGCTGAAGGCCACGCTGTCCATCCAGGGCGACCACTACCGTCTGCGCCTGGAGAGCGCGGCGTATGTGCGCGCGGCGTGGATCGATTTCGGTGCGCTGGATGTGCAGGTCGAAGACAACCTGCTGGACCTGCTGCCGGGCGAAACCCGCGATATCGCGGTGCGTGGCCCGGTGGACCTGGCGACGCTGCGCGAAGCGCTGAAGGTCAGAACCCTCAACGATCGTTGAGACAAAAAAGGGGACGGAGGGGATTAAGTCGTTTGTGGCACACATGCGCCACAAACGACTTAATCCCCTCCGTCCCCTTTTTCTTGCTTACAGCTTGATCTGCTGGAAGTTCTCGACCCGCTCGTGGCCGTTGGCGGCCTGGCCGGTACGCGGCATCGGGTAATCATCCAGGCGGTCGATCAGGCGGGTCTGCAGGCCGGCTTCGCGCGCGGCATCCAGCTCTTCCACCACATCGGACAGGAACAGGATCTCGCCCGCCGGCACGCCGATGGCCTGCACGATGCGGCGGTAGCTGCCGGCCTCGCGCTTGCCACCGATTTCGGTATCGAACCAGCCGGACACCAGCGGGCTGAGGTCACCGGCGTCGCTGAAGCCGAAGAACAGCTTCTGTGCCGGCACCGAGCCGGAAGAGTACACGTAGAGCGGCAGGCCGGAGGCGTGCCAGCCGTTCAGCACCGGCGCCACTTCCGGGTAGAAGTGCGCGGTGTAATCGCCGCGACGGTAACCTTCATCCCAGATCAGGCCCTGCAGCGCCTTCAGTGCGGTGTGCTTGCGGTCCTGGTCGATCCAGCCCTGCAGCGTCTCGGCCACCAGGCTGTCCTGGCAGGCGCCGCCGATCTCGGTAGCCACCGCATCCAGCCAGCGGCGGACCTCCGGCTGCTGGCCGTGTTCGGCGACGAACGCGGGCAGTGCCTTGCGGGCATAGGGGAACAGCACGTTCTTGACGAACGAGATGCTGCTGGTGGTGCCTTCGATATCGGTCAGGATGACGCGGGGCTGCATGGATCAGGATGCCTGGGTAGGTACGTAACGGGGGAACTTCTGCGCGATGTCGGTGCCGGTGAAGTGGCCGACCCAGCCATCCGGCTCGGTGAAGAAGCGGATCGCCACGAAGCTCGGCTCATCGCCCATGTCGAACCAGTGGGTAGTGCCATCGGGCACGGCGATGAGATCGTCCTTCACGCATTCGATCTCATAGACCTTGTCACCCACGTGCAGGGTGAACAGGCCGGAACCTGCGACGAAGAAGCGCACCTCGTCTTCCTTGTGGAAGTGCTCGTCGAGGAACTTCTTCCGCAGCTCGGCGCGGTTCGGGTTGTCCGGGGCGATCGAGGCCACGTCCACGCTCTTGAAGCCGCGCTCGGCGACCAGCCGATCGATGTCCGCGCGGTAGGCGGCGAACACCTCGTCCTGGCTGGCGCCGGGTGCGACCGGTGCGGTGGCCTGCCAGCGCTCGAAGGTGACGCCGATGTTCTGCAGTTCGGCAGCGATGATCGCGCCGTCCTGGGTGTCCAGCAGTGGCGAATCGGGGCGGGTGTCGTCGTAGATGCGCAGTCGGCTCATGGCGGCAGCTTGAACGTCTCGGGGGGAAGACAGGGTATCAGGGTGGGGACGGGGTGCAGATTCCGGATCGGCATCTGCACCTGCGGCGGGTTCAGCCGCGCAGCCTGCGCAGTTCCAGCTCGCAGTGGAACAGGAATTCGAATGCTTCCAGGTGGCGGCGGGCCTCGGCCATGTCGCGGCCCCAGGCATACAGGCCGTGGCCGTCGATCAGGTAGCCCCAGAGCGGCTGGCGGTCGAGCAGGTCGTCGACCTGCGCCGAGAGCACGTTCATGTCCTGGGTGTTGGCGAACACCGGCACGTCGATGGCCATTTCGTGGGTGCTGTTGCCGGCGAAGGCCTTCAGCAGCTCGTAGCCTTCCAGGCGGATATGGCCCTGCGGCGCGTACAGGCGCGAGGCGATGGTCTGCACCGGCGAGTGGGTATGCAGCACGCAGCCCACTTCCGGGAAGCGGCGGTACAGCTGGGTGTGCAGCAGGGTTTCGGCGGACGGGCGCAGCGGGCGGCCAACGGCCTTGCCGTCGAAGTCCACCACCATGATGTCGTCCTCGATCAGGCGGCCCTTGTCCTTGCCCGAGACGGTGATCGCCGCATGGCGGTCATCCAGGCGATGGGAGAAGTTGCTGCTGGTGGCCGGGGTCCAGCCGGCATGGGCCAGTTCGCGGACGTTGTCGATCAGCAGCTGGGCCAGTTCGCTCAGGCGCGCGGTGTCGTAGGGAAAGGTGGGGGCGTTCATGGAGGCGATTTTACTGGATTCGGCCAACGGCTGAGACCCTCGTGGCTGGTTGATTGCAACGACCGGGTTCCGGGATCTGGCCGGGCGGGTTCCGTGCGCGCCAGCCACGGACGGAGTGAAGAAGGAAAGGCAGAAGCGGGTCGCGGCGCTACGCTTGCTCGGAGCCGAGCATGGCTCGGCTCTACAAAGAATTCATCGACCGGAGAAAATTCATTCCCCGGACGAATTCATCCACGCATGGCGTGGATCTACCGTGTCAGCGGTGGGGCGGCATGGGTTCGAGGGAGTGTCCGCGGCATGGATGCCGCGGCCAAGGCTGCAGGGATGGATTCACGGCGTCCCCCGCGAACCCATGCCTCCCCGCCAAACCCACAGCCCCGCTGTTGCCGTTGCTCCGGCTTCAAAGGCGGGTGCAGGGCCGCAGGCCCTGCAATGCAAAAAACCTCACTTACCCCGCAGGCGGCTGTGCTTGAAGCCGTAGCAGAAATAGATCACGAAGCCGACGAAGGTCCACACACCCATCAGCATCCAGTTGTGCATCGTCATCGCCGACAGCAGCGCCAGGCAGCTCAACACGCCCAGGCTGCAGATCAGCCATGCCATCGGCATGCGGAACGGCCGCGGCAGGTCCGGCTGGGTACGGCGCAGGATCAGCACGCCGGCGCACACGGCGGCAAAGGCGATCAGCGTACCCATCGAGGTCAGCTCGCCGAGGATGTCCAGCGGGAACAGCGCCGCCAGCAGCGCGATGCCGATGCCGGTGATCACGGTATTGATGTGCGGGGTGCGGTACTTCGGGTGGATCTTGGTGAACACCGGCGGCAGCAGGCCGTCGCGACCCATGATCATGAAGATGCGCGGCTGGCCGATGATCATCACCAGCACCACCGACGAAAGGCCGACCAGTGCGCCGACCTCGACCACCCAGCGCAGCCAGCCCAGCTGCGGATGCGCGGCCACTGCGGTCACCACGGGCTCATCGGTGCCGAGCAGCTGGTAGGGCACCAGGCCGGTCATCACCGCGGCCATCGCGATGTACAGCACGGTGCAGACCACCAGCGACAGCATCATGCCGATCGGCATGTCACGCTGCGGGTTCTTCGACTCCTGCGCCGCCACCGACACCGCCTCGAAGCCGATGTAGGCGAAGAACACCATCGCCGCGCCACGCAGCACGCCTTCCATGCCGTACTTGCCGGGGCCTTCATTGGCCGGGATGAACGGGGTCCAGTTGCTGGTGTCGACGTACTTCCAGCCGACCACGATGACCAGCACGATCAGGCCGGTCTTCAGTACCACCATCGCCATGTTCATTGCCGAGGACTTGCTGATGCCGACGTAGCACAGCCAGGTCAGCAGCAGCACCAGTGCGGCGGCCGGCAGGTTGGCGATGGCGCCGGTGGGGCGCAGCTGCGCGTCCAGTGGCGCACTGACCAGCGCCGCTGGCAGATGGATGTCGAACTGGCTGAGCAGGCTGAGGAAGTAGCCGGTCCAGCTGACCGCGACCGCCGAAGCGGAGACGCCGTATTCGAGCACCAGCATCCAGCCGATGAACCAGGCGGAGAGCTCGCCGAAGGTGGCGTAGGTGTAGGTGTAGGCGCTGCCGGAAACCGGCACCATCGAGGCGAACTCGGCGTAGGCCAGCGCGCAGAAGGCGCAGCAGATGGCAGCCAGCACGAAGGACAGCATGATCGCCGGGCCGGCGTGGTTGGCGGCGGCCTGGCCGGTGATGACGAAAATGCCGCCGCCGATCACTGCGCCAATACCCAGGGCGGTGAGGCCCCAGGGGCCAAGGTGGCGGCGCAGGCTCAGGCCGTTGGCGTCTTCATGGGCGGCATGCGGGTGCTTGGTGGCCCACAGTTGCTTGAACATGTGTGGTGGTCTTGTCGAAGCGCGCCATGACCGGCGCGCGGGGAAAACGGACGGGCCGGCGCGAGGCCGGCCCGTAGGCGGATCAGGGCGACTTGGCGAGCTTGCTGTTGCGGATGCCGTAGCCCAGGTAGATCAGCAGGCCGAGCAGGGTCCAGCCGACGAACAGGTGCCAGTGCACCACGAACGCCTGCCAGAACAGGAACAGGCAGGTGGCCGCGCCCAGCGGGCAGATGATCCACACCATCGGCACGCGGAACGGGCGGTGCAGGTCGGGCTTGGAATAGCGCAGCACCAGCACGCCGATGCAGACGGTGGCGAAGGCCAGCAGGGTGCCCATCGAGACCAGTTCGCCCAGCACGTTCAGCGGCACCAGGCCGGCCAGCGCAGCGGCGATCACGCCGACCACGATGGTGGCGACGTACGGGGTGCGGAAGCGCGCGTGGACCTTGCCGAAGAACTTCGGCAGCAGGCCGTCACGGGAGATGGTGTAGGCGATGCGGGTCTGGCCCATCATCATCACCAGCACCACCGAGGACAGGCCGGCAATGGCGCCGATTTCCACGAACGTCTTCAGCCAGGCAAGGGTCGGGTAGGGTTCCAGTGCGGTGGCCACCGGCTTGTCGGTGCCCAGCAGGTGGTACGGCATCATGCCGGTCAGCACCGCACAGACGATGATGTAGACGATGGTGCACACCGCCAGCGAGCCGAGCAGGCCGATCGGCATGTTGCGCTGCGGGTCCTTGGTTTCGCCGGCGGCGGTGGAGACCGCATCGAAGCCGATGTAGGCGAAGAACACGATGGTGGCCGCGCGGAACACGCCGCTCCAGCCGAACTCACCCGGCACGCCGGTGTTTTCCGGGATGAACGGGTGCCAGTTGGCCGGGTCGATGTGGGCCGCGCCGATGCCGATGAACAGGCAGATGACGGTGACCTTGATCGCCACGATGATCGCGTTGACGAAGGCCGACTGGGTCACGCCCACGTACAGCAGGCCGGACACCGCCGCCACGATCAGCACCGCCGGCAGGTTGAACAGCTTGCCGGAGGAGACGAACTCGCTGCCGGTCCAGGCGATGGGCGCGGCGCTGAGCAGGTCCGGGAAGGGCATGTGCAGCGTGGTGGTGATGAAGCTGATCAGGTAGGCCGACCAGCCCACCGCGACCGAGGCCGAGGCGAACAGGTACTCCAGCACCAGGCACCAGCCGATGAACCAGGCCATGCCTTCGCCGAGGGTGGCGTAGGAGTAGGAGTAGGCACTGCCGGAGACCGGCATCATCGCTGCGAACTCGGCGTAGCACAGGCCCGCCAGGGCGCAGGCGAAACCGGCGATCACGAACGACAGCATCACTGCCGGGCCGGCGTGGTTGGCTGCGGCCTGGCCGGTCAGCACGAAGATACCTGCGCCGATCACCGCACCCACGCCCAGCAGGATGAGGTGTTTAGCCGTGAGGGTCCGTTTCAACGTGGCTTCGCCGTCCAGGCTGCCTTCGATGGGTTCGCCGGCATCGACGTGCCCGGCCGGCTCGACCGGCTTGACCCTCAACAGAGCTTTCAGCATGCAGTACTTCCTAGTGATCGGATTGGGTGGGCGGTCGATACGTCGTCAACAGCCCTGAATGGTGAAGGCCGTGCGAACGGCCCGCTGTACCTTAGCAAAAGCTGAAGCCAACGCACAAGCACAATCGCAACAATGAACGGCGATAATGAGCAGTATTTTTCCAGACCATCCCCATTCATGCACCAGACCGCCGAAACCCTTGCCGTGCTTGACGATCGCCTGCGTGGCCTGCTGCGGGACTACGCCTGCCGTGAGCCTGCCCACGACGCACTGGCTGCCGAATTCGGCACATTGCTGGACGATCCGGAAGATCCGTTCCGGCGTGAACGGCTGGCCGGCCACTTCACCGCCAGTTGCTGGCTGGTCAGCGCCGACGGCCAGCGCCTGCTGCTGACCCATCACCGCAAGCTCCAGCGCTGGCTGCAGCTGGGCGGTCACGCCGACGGCGACCGCGACCTGGCCCAGGTGGCATTGAAGGAAGCCGAGGAGGAGTCGGGCCTGAGCGGCCTGGTACTGGAAGACCCGGCCATCTTCGATCTGGACAAGCACTGGATTCCGGAGCGCAAGGATGTGCCCGGGCACTGGCACTACGACGTGCGTTTCGTGATCCGGGCACTGGGCGGCGAGGCCTTCGTGCTCAGCGAGGAGTCGCTTGACCTGGCCTGGCGGCCGGTGGCCGAGGTCGCGGCCGATCCGGAATCGGACGAATCGATGCAGCGCATGGCGCGCCGCTGGTTGGCGCGCTAGCAAGCTGTAGAGCCGAGCCGACGCTCGGCTCACTGCTGGCCGGAACAGCAGCCGAGCATGGGCTCGGCTCTACACGAAGGCAGCGATGCATATCGCCCGGTAGATCCGCGCCATGCGCGGATGGCGCGATGCCTGTAGAGCCGAGCCGGCGCTCGGCTCGATGTTGGCTGGAACAGCAGCCGAGCATGGGCTCGGCTCTACAAGAAGACAGCGATGCATATCGCCCGGTAGATCCGCGCCATGCGCGGATGGCGCGATGCCTGCAGAGCCGAGCCGACGCTCGGCTCACTGTTGGCCGGAACAGCAGCCGAGCATGGGCTCGGATCTACAGGAAGACAGCGATGCATATCGCCCAGTAGATCCGCGCCATGCGCGGATGGCGCGATGCCTGCAGAGCCGAGCCGACGCTCGGCTCACTGCTGGCCGGAACAGCAGCCGAGCATGGGCTCGGCTCTACAGGAAGGCAGCGATGCATATCGCCCGGTAGATCCGCGCCACGCGCGGATGGCGCGATGCCGGGAACATTCCGATCAGTACAGAATGCGGGTGCGCAGGGTGCCTGGGATCGCTGCAAGTTCTTCGCGCACCGCGGCGGCCTGTTCCTCGCTGGCGGTGATGTCGATCACTACGTAGCCCACCTTCGGGTCGGTGCGCAGGAACTGGCCGTCGATGTTGACGTTGTGGCGCGAGAAGATCTCGTTGACCTTGGACAGCACGCCCGGCACGTTCTGGTGGATGTGCAGCAGGCGCAGGCTGTCGGCGTGCTCGGGCAGGGTCACTTCCGGGAAGTTGACCGCCGACAGGGTGCTGCCGTTGTCGCTGTAGCGCACCAGCTTGGCGGCGACTTCCACGCCGATGTTGTCCTGCGCTTCCAGCGTGCTGCCGCCCACGTGCGGGGTCAGGATCACGTTGTCGTGGCGGGTCAGCGGCGATTCGAAGATATCGCCGTTGCCCTTCGGCTCGACCGGGAACACGTCCAGCGCGGCGCCACCGACGTGGCCGCTGGCCAGGGCCGCGTCCAGCGCATCGATGTCGACCACGGTGCCGCGCGCGGCGTTGATCAGGTGCACGCCCTTGCGCATCTTCGCCAGCTCGGTGCTGCCGATCATCCATTGCGTGGACGGGGTCTCCGGCACGTGCAGGGTGACGATGTCGGCGCGCGCCAGCAGATCGTCCAGGCTGGCCGCCGCACGGGCATTGCCCAGCGCCAGCTTGGTTTCCACATCATGGAAGATCACCTGCATGCCCAGCGATTCGGCCAGTACGCCGACCTGGGTGCCGATGTGGCCATAACCGATGATGCCCAGCGTCTTGCCGCGCACCTCGTGGCTGCCGCTGGCCGATTTCGACCAGCCGCCGCGATGGCATTCGGCGTTCTTCTGCGGGATGCCGCGGGTCAGCATGATCGCCTCGGCGATCACCAGCTCGGCTACGCTGCGGGTATTGGAATAGGGCGCGTTGAACACCGGGATGCCGGCCAGTTCGGCCGCGTCCAGGTCGACCTGGTTGGTGCCGATGCAGAAGCAGCCCACCGCGATCAGGCGCTTGGCCTCGGCCAGCACCTCGGCGCTGAGCTGGGTGCGCGAACGGATGCCGACGATGTGCGCCTCGGCAATGCGCGCCTTCAGTTCGTCCTCGGGCAGCGCCTTGGTATGCGCTTCGATCTGGCTGTAGCCGGCGGCGCTGAACACCTCCACGGCGGTCTGGCTGACCCCCTCCAGCAACAGCACACGGATATCCTGCTTCGGGAACGAGGTCTTCTTCGGCGACATGGGGCAACACGGCCAGTGGGACAGGGGCTGACCACTATGCCAGATAGGGGCGCCCATGGTGCAGTGCGCAATTGGTTGCATCCGTAGCTATCTGCACGGCCGCGGGGCTGGACGCTGGCGCGTGCCGCTGGCACGCTTGCCCGTTCTTCACGCACCGCGCTGGACCGTCATGACCGATTCCCGCATTGCCTCGCTGCAGCAGGCCTGTCCTGGCCTGAAGCTGAAGACCGACCCGGCCGACCTGGAGCACTACGGGCGCGACTGGACCCGGCGCTGGACGCCGGCACCGCTGGCGATCGCGCTGCCGGCCACGGTGGAGGAAGTCCAGACGGTGATGCGCTGGAGTGCCGCCGAGGGCGTGGCGGTGGTGCCGTCGGGTGGGCGTACCGGCCTCTCGGGTGGCGCGGTGGCGGCCAACGGCGAACTGGTACTCAGCCTGGAGCGGATGAACAAGGCACTGGCCTACGATGCGGTCGATCGCACGCTGGTGGTGCAGGCCGGCATGCCGCTGGAAGCCGTGCACAACGCCGCGCTGGACCACGGCCTGATCTACCCGGTGGACTTCGCCGCGCGCGGGTCCTGCACGATTGGCGGCAACATCGCCACCAATGCCGGCGGCATCCGCGTGATCCGCTACGGCAACACCCGCGAGTGGATCGCCGGGCTGAAGGTGGTCACCGCCAGCGGCGAGCTGCTGGAGCTCAACAAGGGCCTGATCAAGAACTCCAGCGGCTATGACTTCCGGCAGCTGCTGATCGGTTCGGAAGGTACGCTGGGCGTGATCGTCGAGGCGACGGTGAAGCTGACCGATCCGCCGCCGGCCAGCAACGTGATGCTGCTGGCAGTGCCGAGCTTTGAGGTGCTGATGCAGGTGTTCGCCGCGTTCCGTGCGCGCCTGCAGCTGCAGGCCTTCGAGTTCTTTACGGACCGGGCGCTGGAGCATGTACTGGCGCATGGTGCGCAGGCTCCTTTCAATGAGGTGCACCCGTACTATGTGGTCACCGAGTTCGCGGCCAACGACGAGGCACAGGAAGCGGCGGCGATGGCCGCCTTCGAGGACTGCCTGGGCAACGGATGGGTCAGCGACGGCGTGATCAGTGCCAGTGATGCCCAGGCAGCCCAGCTGTGGCGCCTGCGCGAAGGCATCACCGAATCGCTGGCGCGCTACAAGCCTTACAAGAACGACGTCTCGGTGCGGATCTCGGCGATGCCGGCGTTCCTGGCTGAAACCCAGGCACTGATCGGGCAGGCCTATCCGCACTTCGACGTGGTCTGGTTCGGCCATATCGGCGACGGCAACCTGCACATCAACGTGCTCAAGCCCGATGACACCCGTGACGCCGATTTCGTGGCGCAGTGCGAGCACGTGACCAAGCTGCTGGCCCAGGTACTGGGGCGCTTCGATGGCAGCATCTCGGCCGAGCACGGAATCGGCCTGGTCAAGAAAAGCTACCTGGACAGCACCCGCGGCCCGGCCGAGATCGCCCTGATGAAGGCGGTCAAACGCGCGTTCGATCCCCAAGCGCGGCTGAATCCCGGCAAGCTGTTCGACGCATGACCCGGGCAAATCCTTCACGCACCCGTTACGCTCCACGCATCCTCACAACCGGCCTCGAACCGATGACCCGTCCGCTTCTGCTGCTCGCCCTGCTGTCCCTGCCGCTGGCCGGCTTTGCTTCCAGCTTCGCCGGCACCTCGGCCGGCTCGGCGACCGGTGCCTCCTCCGGGTCCTCGGGCAGCAGCTCGGGCGACGACAAGGTGGTGCTGGCCGCACGCGATGATGCGGCTGCATTCGTCGCCAGCGACGGCCAGATCCGTGGCGCCCGCCTGCAGGCCGCGCTGGTCCACCTGCGCGAGCTGAGCGCGGCCGCGCAGCAGCAGAGCGACCTGGAACTGGCGCGTACGCTGCTGGCCCGTTGATCCGGGCGGCATGACCCGCGCGATGTCGCTGTCTGTAGAGCCGAGCCATGCTCGGCTGAACACCCGGATCCCGCGGGCCGCAACAGCAGCCGAGCATGGCTCGGCTCTACAGAGGCGTAGCGGGCGGCGAGGGTGGGTCGCCGTATTGGCGTGGCTGTTCATCCCCACAGCCTACGCGGCCGACCGCCTGCAGCTGGACCCATCCGGGTTGGACGGGGCACAGCAGCAGCTTGCACGGCAGACCCTGGCCGATGTGCAGTCACTGCTGCCGGAGGGCCTGCTGCGCGCATTGCCGGCGCAGGTCCAGGTGAGCTGGAGTGACGCCCTGCCACCCGATGTGCATGGCCGTGCCTTCGGCGGACGCATTGCGCTGCGCCGCGACCTGCTGGACGACGGGGTGCCGGGTGCACGCCGCGCGCGACGCAGCGCACTGGTGCACGAACTCACCCACGTCGCCGACCGCAGTGGCGCGAACTGGTCGCGCAGTGCGCGCTGGCGTGACCTGGCGGGATGGCAGCGCAAGCCCTGGCATCTCGGCCGTGGCGACAACGCGTTCCGTGACCGCAGCCCGGATGCCTATGAACTGAAGGATCCGGCCGAGTACCTGGCGGTGAACGCCGAGCATTTCGTGCTCGATGATGAGTTCGCCTGCCGGCGCCCGGCGCTGGCGCAGTGGTACCAGGCCCATCTTGGAACGCCGCCCTCGCTGCCACAACCGCAGTGCGCGGCGGCGCTGCCGTTGCTGCAGGCGGATCCGGAAGAAGGGGCGGCCTCGCTGCTGCAGCTCGATCCCTCGCGTGTGTACGCGGTGGACTACCTGTTCGCCGAAGGCAGTGCGCAACCGATGAGCCGCTGGGGCCACAGCATGCTGCGGCTGGTGATCTGCAGGCCAGGCCGCACGCCTGGTCCGGACTGCCGCCTGGACCTGGAATACCACCGCGTGCTGTCGTTCCGTGCGTTCGTTGGCGACGTGCAGATATCCAACTGGCGTGGCCTGACCGGAGGCTACCCGTCGCGCCTGTTCGTGCTGCCGCTGCAGCAGGTGGTGGACGAATACACCAAGGTCGAACTACGCGGGCTGCAGTCGCTGCCGTTGCGGCTGCAGCACGAAGAGATCGCCGGCCTGCTCGAGCGCAGCGCGCAGGTGCACTGGAGCTATGACGGACGCTATTACTTCGTCAGCAACAACTGCGCGGTGGAAACCGCGAAGCTGCTGCAGGCCGGCGTGCCCCGGCTGGGCGAGGCGGGGCTGGCCCAGCTGAGCCCGCGCGGCCTGAAGCGGCGACTGCTGCGGCTGGGCGCGCTCGACGAGCGGGTACTGGCCGATCGCAGTGCAGCGCAGGCACAAGGCTATTACTTTGCGTCGGCGCGCGACCACTACCAGCAGTTGTTCGCAGTGGCGGCGGATCAGTTGTCCTTGCCCGCCCGCGATGTGCGCGGCTGGTTGAAACTGCCTGCACAGCAACGGGCACCGTGGCTGCTGAAGGGCGACCTGCGCGCCAGCGCCGGCCTGCTGCTGCTGGAACAGGCCGCACAGCGGCGTGCCGAGCTGCGTGCGCGCGACGTGCTCAAGCGGCAGCTGCTGGCCGCTCCGGACAGTGCACAAACCCGCAGCCTGCGCGGCCTGCTGGAGCAGAGCGGGCAGTGGTTGCGCCCGGGAGTGCTGCTGCAGGACGACGGCTATGGGTTGCCGCTGGGTGAGGAACAGGCGCTGCTTTCCGAGGCCGTGGCCACTGCCAGTGCGCAGGCGGTCCCGGCGTGGCAGGCATTGCGCGTACAGCTTCGCCAGCAGTTGCCGGCGAAGCAGCGCGGGGAAATGGATGCGATCGACGCCAACCTGGCCGCACTGGGTGCGCACCTGCGCGCGCAGGCAGCCAGTCCGGCTACTGGCGCGGTAGTTCGATGACGAAGCGGCTGCCGCCGGCGCTGCCGGGCGTGCAGTAGACACGGCCGCCGTGCGCATCGGCGATGGCCTTGACCACCGCCAGGCCGAGCCCGCTGCCGCCGCCCTGGCGCGACCGTGAGCCGTCGGCGCGCATGAATGGAGTAAAGATGTCGGCGTGGAGTTCCGGATCGATGCCCGGGCCTTCGTCCTCGATCGCCACCTGCACATGGCCCGGCGTGTCGTGCACGGCGATCCGCACCTTGCCCGGGCTGGCATAGCGGCGCGCGTTCTCCAGCAGCGCCAGCAACGCCTGGCGCAGGCGCGTGGGATCACAGTGCGCGTTGTGTTCCTCGCGGCTGGTTTCCAGCTCCAGCACGAAGCCTGCGGCGCGGAACTGCGGATCGACCAGGGTCATCACCGAATGCACCTCGGCCACCACGTCGGTGCGCGCGCGGCGTACATCCAGCCGCGCATTGTCGGACAGGCTCAGCACGCGCAGATCTTCGATCAGGCGCGACAGCCCTTCGACCTGGGCAAGCAGGCTGCGGAACTGCGACTCGTCGGGCTGGAACACGCCCTCGGCCAGCCCCTGCAGGCGCCCGCGCAGGATCGTCACCGGAGTGCGCAGCTCATGGGCAATGGCTGCGTGCCACATCGCGCGCTCGCTCTCCATGTGCTGCAGGCGGCGCGCCATCGCATTGAAGTCCTCGACCAGGGTCGCCACTTCGCCCGGCGAGTTCTCCTCGACGCTGGCGCGGGCGCCAAGGTCGCCGCCGGCGAGCGCACGCACGCTGTCCACCAGCGAGTTCAATGGCGAGAGGATGCGGTGGGCAAGACGGAACGAGGCGGCGATGGCCAGCGCCAGGCCGGTCAGGATCACGCCCACCATCCATGCCAGTTCCGGCCCGGTTGGCAGCCAGCTTTCCGGCTCTTCGGTGCTTCCAGGGAAGAACTCGACCAGCACCGCGTACAGCAGCCACGAGGACAGGATCATCATCACGATGACACCGATCACCATCAACGACATCGAGACGATGATGTGGCGGCTGAGCCCGGAGCGGCGCAGGCGGCCCATCAGCGATCGGCCATCAACCGGTAGCCGACGCCGCGCACACTGGCCGGCACGTTGATCATGCCCACTTCGTCCAGCTTGCGGCGCAGCTTGCTGACATGGCTGTCAACGGTGCGCTCCAGCGCTTCGCTTTCCGGCAGGCATTCGTGCATCAGCTCGCTACGGCTGAAAATGCGGGTCGGTGCCAGCGCCATGCAGTGCAGCAGCTTGAACTCGGTGAGGGTGAGCAGTACTTCGTGGCTGTAACCCTCGCCTTCGACGTGCACGGCATGGGTGGCCGAGTCGATCAGCAGCGGGCCGACGCGCAGCGCGGTGGGTGCGTCCACGCGCGAGGCGCGCAGCGTACGCCGCAGCACGGCGCGCACCCGCGCAGCCACCTCGGCCGGGTTGAACGGCTTGACCACGTAGTCATCGGCGCCCATCCGCAGCGCGGTCAGTTTGTCCAGGTCCTGGTCCAGTGCGGTCAGCATGATCACCGGCGTCTCGCCGCGTTGGCGCAGCTGGGTCAGCACGCTCCAGCCGTCCAGGCGGGGTAGCTGCACATCGAGCAGGACCAGGTCGGGGCGGGCGCTGCGATGCAGGTCCAGTGCGCTGTGGCCGTCGCCGGCGCGCAGCGTGCGCAGTCCTTCGCGTTCCAGATAGGCGCTGAGAATGTCGGCGATCTCGGCCTCATCCTCGACGATCAGGACGAGGGCGGCGAGGGCAGGGGAGGCATGCATGCAGGGGCGGGGCCGTAAGGTGCTTGCCTCCATCGTATCTCCACACTTCCTCCATCGAAACCCCATCATCGCCACGCACACTGCGCGCTTCAGAACCTATCCGCCGCCTGCGCGGCATTGTGCACAGCAATGAGAACCTTCAGGACTCCGGTCGCGTTGATCGCGGCCCTCGCCTTGGCCATGACGGCCTGCTCCTCCCCCGAAGCCACCCCCGAAGCGGTGCCGCGTGTCAGCGTGATCAGCGTTGGCCCGCAGGTGGTGCAACGTGATGACGAACTGCCTGGGCGCGTCGCTGCGGTGCGTACCGCGCAGATCCGTGCCCAGGTGGGCGGCATCGTGCAGCGCCGCCTGTTCGACCAGGGCGCGGAAGTGAGTGCCGGCCAGGCGCTGTTCCAGATCGATCCGGCCGCGTTCCGGGCCGACGTCGATTCGGCGCTGGCTGCCCTGCAGCGCAGTGAGGCCGCGCTGGGCCGCAGCCGCGTGCAGTCGCAGCGCCTGCATGCGCTGGCTGCCGCGCAGGCGGTCAGCCAGCAGCATCGCGACGACGCCAGTGCCGAGTACGAACAGGCCCGTGCCGCGGTGAACGAAGCGCGCGCGATCCTGTCCCGGCGCCAGCTCGACCTCCGCTACGCCACGGTCAGTGCCCCGATTGCCGGCCGCATCGACCAGGCACTGGTGACCGAAGGCGCGCTGGTGGGAGTGGCCGATGCCGAGCCGATGGCCGTGGTACAGCAGATCGACCAGGTCTACGTTGACGTGCGGCAGCCGGCCGCGCAGCTGGAGTCACTGCAGCGCAGTGCCGCCGGTGGTGGCGAGCTGCCGGTGACGATCATCGGTGCCGCCGGCAAACCGATGCCCGAGCGCGGCCAGCTGCTGTTCTCCGGCATCAACGTCGATGCGCGCACCGGTGACGTGATCCTCCGCATCCTGGTCGACAACCCGCAGCGCCAGCTGCTGCCCGGCATGTATGTGCGCGCGAGGGTGCCACGTGGCGCGCCCGCCAGTGCTTTGACCGTGCCGCAGCAGGCGGTGCTGCGCAGCGCCGGTGGCCAGGCCTACGCCTGGGTGATCGGCGCCGACGGCAAGGCGGTGATCCGCACGCTGGAAGTGGACGGCAGTGTCGATCGCCAGTGGCTGGTGCGCACCGGCCTGAAGGCCGGCGAGAAGGTGGTGGTCGAGGGCCAGGAACGCCTGCAGGAAGGCGTGGTGGTCGATGCGCGCGACTGGCAGGTGCCGGTTGCCAGCACCGGTGCGATGCAGGCCGGCAGCAAGGGCTGAGCCTTTCCCGGCCAGCCCCTCCAGGGAATTCCAACATGGCACGTTTCTTCATCGATCGCCCGGTGTTCGCCTGGGTGCTGGCGATCTTCATCATCCTGGCCGGCGTACTGGCGATCCCGCGGCTGGCGGTGGAGCGCTATCCGGCGGTCGCCCCGCCCAGCGTCAGCATCTATGCCAGCTACCCGGGTGCCAGCCCGCAGACGCTGAACGATGCGGTGGTCGGCCTGATCGAACGCGAGTTGTCCAGCGTCAAGCACCTGCTGTACTTCGAATCTTCGGTGGACACCTCCGGCGAAGCGTCGATCACCGCGACCTTCAAGCCGGGCACCAACCCGGAGCTGGCGCAGGTGGACGTGCAGAACCGGATCAAGGCGATCGAACCGCGGCTGCCGCGCAGCGTGCGCCAGAACGGCCTGTTCGTGGAGGCCGCCGATTCCGGCTTCCTGATGCTGGTCGGCCTGCGTTCGCCGGATGCCAGCGTCAGCGAGGCGGCGCTGGGTGACTTCATGGCGCGCAACATCATCGAAGAGCTGCGCCGCATCGATGGCGTCGGCCGCGTGCAGCTGTTCGGTGCCGAGCAGGCGATGCGGGTATGGCTGGACCCGACCCGGTTGACCGGCTACGGCCTGACCATGGGCGATGTGGCAGCCGCCATCGAGCAGCAGAACCTGGAGATTTCGCCAGGACGCATCGGCGATTCGCCCAGCGTGCCGGGCCAGCGCATCACCGTGCCGTTGAGCGCCGACGGCCAGTTGTCCACGCCGGAACAGTTTGCGGCCATCGTGCTGCGCGCCGGGGCCGACGGATCACGGGTGGTGCTGGGCGATGTCGCCCGCGTCGAGCTGGGCGCGCAGAGCTATGCATGGGGCACCCGCGAGGACGGCCATCCCGCCACCGCCGCCGGCGTGCAGCTGCGCCCGGGCGCGAACGCGGTGCGCACCGCTGCGGCGGTGCGTGAACGCATGGCCGAGCTGGCGCCCCTGCTGCCGCGCGGCGTGGAAGCGAGCATTCCGTTCGACACCGCGCCGTTCGTCAAGGTCTCGATCCAGAAGGTGGTGCAGACGCTGCTGGAGGCGATGCTGCTGGTGTTCGCGGTGATGTACCTGTTCCTGCAGAACTGGCGCTACACGCTGATCCCGGCGCTGGTCGCACCGATCGCGCTGCTGGGTACCTTCGCGGTGATGCTGGCGCTGGGCTTCTCGATCAACGTGCTGACCATGTTCGGCATGGTGCTGGCGATCGGCATCATCGTCGACGACGCGATCGTGGTGGTCGAAGGCGTGGAACGGATCATGGCTGAGGAGGGGCTGCCGCCGCGCGAGGCCACCATCAAGGCAATGCGCGAGCTGACCGGCGCAGTGATCGGCATCACCCTGGTGCTGACCGCGGTGTTCATTCCCATGGCGCTGGCCAGCGGATCGGTGGGTGCGATCTATCGCCAGTTCACCGTGGCAATGGCAGTGTCGATCCTGTTCTCGGCGCTGCTGGCGTTGAGCCTGACGCCGGCGCTGTGCGCGACCCTGCTGCGCCCGAACACCCATGGCCATCATGGTCGTGGCGGGCTGTTCGGCGCCTTCAACCGTGGCTTCGAGCGGATGACCGGGCGTTACCAGCGTGGTGTGGCGTCGGTGCTGCAGCGGAGCGGGCGGGTGATGGGCGTGTTCGCCGCGCTGGTGGCTGCGTTGCTGCTGGGCCTGCACTGGCTGCCGGGCGCGTTCCTGCCGGAAGAGGACCAGGGCTATTTCATGACCTCGATCCAGCTGCCGGCCGAAGCCACCGCCGAACGCACGCTGGCGGTGGTGGAAGCGTACGAACGGCATGTGGCCTCGCGCCCGGGCATCGGTTCCAACCAGGCGATCCTCGGTTACAGCTTCTCCGGTTCCGGCCCCAGCGCAGCGCTGACCTACACCATGCTGAAGGACTGGGGCGAGCGCGCTGGCGCCACCGCCGCCGGTGAAGTGGAGGCCGCGCAGAAGGCGATGGCCGCGGTCGCCGAGGGCGAGGTGATGAGCGTGATGCCGCCGGCGATCGACAGCCTGGGCCGTTCCTCCGGCTTCTCGCTGGCCCTGCAGGCGCGTAGCGGACAGAGCCAGGCCGAACTGCGCGCGGCCCTGCAGCAGCTGCTGAAACTGGCCGAGGCCAGTCCGCTGCTGTCCGAAGTGCATGCCGATGGCCTGCCGGCCGGCACCAGCGTGCGGCTGGACATCGACCGGGCCAAGGCCGAGGCGATGGGCGTGGGCTTCGAGCACATCAGCAGCACGCTGTCGGCGGCGATGGGTTCGCAGTACGTCAACGACTTCCCCAACAAGGGCCGCTTGCAGCAGGTGATCCTGCAGGCCGATGCACCGCACCGGATGGAACTGGAGGACGTGCTGAAGCTGTACGTGCGCAACAGCGAAGGTGGCATGGTGGCGTTGTCCGAGCTGGTCACCGCGCACTGGACCGAGGCGCCACTGCAGCTGCAGCGTTATCTCGGGTTCCCGGCACTGAACCTGTCCGGCGCACCGGCCTCCGGCGTGTCGACCGGCCAGGCCATGGCGGAGATGGAGCGGCTGGCTGGGAAACTGCCCTCTGGCTTTGCCCTGCAATGGACCAGCCAGTCGCTGCAGGAGCGCGAATCGGGGCAGCAGGCGCCGTGGTTGCTGCTGTTGTCGATGCTGGTGGTGTTCCTGGTGCTGGCGGCGTTGTACGAGAGCTGGTCGATCCCGCTGGCGGTGATGCTGGTGGTGCCGTTGGGCCTGCTCGGCGCGGTTGCTGCGGTGCTGTTGCGCGGCATGCCCAACGACGTGTTCTTCAAGGTCGGCATGATTACCGTGATCGGGCTGTCTGCGAAGAACGCGATCCTCATCGTCGAATTCGCGCGGCAGCTGCAGCAGCAGGGGCGCGGCCTGGCCGAGGCGGCATTGGAGGCGGCCAGGCTGCGCCTGCGGCCGATCGTGATGACCTCGCTGGCATTCGCGCTGGGCGTGGTGCCACTGATGCTGGCGCAGGGCGCGTCGAAGGAAACCCAGCAGGCGATCGGAACCGGCGTATTCGGCGGCATGGTCAGTGCGACCGTGCTGGCCGTGTTCTTCGTGCCGGTCTTCTATGTAGTGGTGCAGGGGGCGCGGCAGTGGATCGCGCAGCGCCTGCGCAGGCGCCGGCCGATGCCGGAAGGAACCGTGGATGGAACGGAACATCGTTGAAGATCTGCACGAGCCCCAGCTGAAAGCACTGGAGCAGCGCCTGTGCGCAGCGCTGCTGGAGAATGATCACGATGCGCTGACCGCGCTGGTGTCGCCGGCCTTGTTCATGATGGATGGCCACGGCGGCCGCATGCTTGACCTGCCCTGGCTGGGCGATTGGTTGGCCGGTGGCCTGCAGGTGCGGAGCCTGCAGCTGCACGCGGTGGAAACGCTGCTGTGTGGCCGCCTGGCATTGCTGTCCAGCGACGTGCGGTTGTCGGTGTGGCGGCAGGGCCAGGAGCACGAGGTGACACTGCGCCTGTTGCGGGTGTGGACCTGCAGTTCCGGTGACAGTGGCGCACAGCTGCTGTCGATGGCGGTGCTGGCCGCGTGAGTGCGGTCAGGCCGCTTTCAGGCCCTGCTCACCGCCAGGTGGTAGGGTCGAGCATCCCAGTAGTGTCGACAAGGAGTCGAGCCATGCGTGTAGTTCCCAGTCTGTTGGCAGCCTCCCTCGGGTTGGTCCTGGCCGCGTGCCAGCCGGCCCAGCCGCCCGCTGCAAGCGGCAATGACGCCCCGCCTGCCACGCCGCAGCCGGCCGCCGGCACCGCCGGTGGCAGCGAGACCGCCTACCAGTGTGGTGACCTGAGCGTGCGCGCGACGTTCAATGGCGAGGATGCGGCCACGGTGGTGATCGGCGACCGTAGCTTCGCCATGACCTCCGAGCGTGCGGCGTCCGGCGCCAGGTACGGTGATGGCCAGGGCAACAGCTTCTGGACCAAGGGCAGCGACGACGGCCTGCTGAGCCTGAAGGGCGAGGCCGATCGCGAGTGCCATGCGGTGGAAGCCACCGAAGGCGATGGCAGTGCAGGCAATGCCGCGTTTCGTGCCACCGGCAATGAGCCCGGCTGGCTTGCTGTCGTCGATGGCGATGCGCCGGGCCTGCAGGTGGAAGTCGACTATGGCGAGCGTCGCTTCGACGTCGCCAAGCCCACCGAAGGTGCTGACGGCTGGAGCGGGAAGGCGTCCGATGGCACCGACGTCAAGCTCAGCTTCCAGCGCACTACCTGCCAGGATGACATGAGTGGCGAGGCGTTCGACGCCAAGGTGAATCTGACCATCGGCACGCGCCAGTACCACGGCTGCGGCAATTTCGGCGCGAAGCAGCCGTAAGCCATCTGTAGAGCCGAGCCCACGCTCGGCTGCGGTGCCTGTGCAGAGCACGAAGCAGCCGAGCGTGGGCTCGGCTCTACATCAACATTGCCGGCTCAGCCCCCGCAGGGCTTCAGGTCCAGCTCGAACACCAGGTCGTAGCGGCTGTTGATCCCGATCAGCGCTGCACGGATCGCGCAGTCGTCGCGATGGCGCGCGACCAGATCGGTGAAGATCTTCTCGCGGCCTTCGCAGTACCTGGCGCCGGCTTCTTCCAGTTCGCGGCGACGCTCGTCGTCGTACGCCTCTTCGCCAGCGAAATGCTGGCAGGTGTTCTCGCGTGCGAGGAAGGCCTGCACATCGGCCGGCATCGTGCAGTAGATGCGCACGTCCTCGACGTCATACACATCCTCCGGGACCGGGCAGCCGGCTGCCGCACGTGCCTTGTCCAGCGCCTCGTCGCCCGAGGGCAGACCGGTCGATGGCTCCGCTTCGGCGGTGGCCTCCACGGCGGCCGGTGCTTCCGCCGCCGGCGCGGCCGTCACGGCCGGTTCGGCCGGCGTGCTGCCCGGGGCGGCATCCGCGGTGCTGTGCGCTGCCTGCGGCGAACACGCCGCAAGCAGGGACAGGCAGCCGATCAGCGCAAGGCGCTTAGTCGGCACGGCCGGCAAACTCGCCCGTGGCGGTGTTCACCAGCACGCGTTCGCCGTTGACGATGTACTCCGGCACCATGATCTCGATACCGGTGTTGAGCTTGGCCGGCTTCGGGCGCTTGGTGGCGGTGCCGCCCTTCAGTTCCGGCGGGGTCTCGATCACTTCCAGCACCACCGAGGCCGGCAGCTGGATCGCCACCGGCTGCTCGTCGATGACCTGCACGTAGATGCCGGTCAGGCCGTCGGTGATGTAGCCGGCGTCGTCGCCGATCACGTCCGCGTCCAGGGTGTAGGGGGTGTAGTCCTCGTCGTCGAGGAACACGAAGGCATCGCCGTCCTTGTACGAATAGGTGGACTGGCGGCGCAGCAGCTCGACCTCGACCAGGTTGTCGTCGGCATCGAAGCTGGCGTCGAGCTTGTTGCCGCCCGGCACGCTGTACATGATGAAGCGGAAGCGGACGTTGCCGCCGCGACCCTGCGGCGAGCTGCGCTCGATGTCGCGGATCTGGTACACGCCGTTGTTGTACTCGACGACGTTGCCCTTCTTGATGTCGTTGGCTTTCATGGTGATCTAGGTCGTTGGGGGAGGGCGCCGTCCCGGCGCCCGGGGGGAATCACTTCGGAGCGAGGCGGGTAGCGCCGTCCAGGCGGATGGTCTCGCCGTTGAGGTAGGTGTTGCCGAGGATGTAGCCGACCAGGCTGGCGAAGTCTTCCGGCTTGCCCAGGCGCGACGGGAACGGAATCGACGCGGCCAGTGACTGCTGCACGGCTTCGGGCATGCCGTCGACCATCGGCGTCCAGAACACGCCCGGGGCGATGGTATTGACGCGGATGCCAAAGCGCGAGAGTTCGCGTGCCATCGGCAACGTCATCGACACCACGCCGCCCTTGCTGGCGGCATAGGCGGCCTGGCCGATCTGGCCTTCATAGGCGGCGATGCTGGCGGTGTTGATGATCACGCCGCGCTCGCCGTCGGTGCCGGCTTCGTTGTGCTGCATGCGATTGGCAGCGGCCTTGGCGACGTTGAAGCTGCCGACCAGGTTGACCATCACCGTGCCCTGGAAACCGGCCAGCGGCATCGGGCCCTCCTTGCCCAGCACGCGGCCGGCGCCGAGGATGCCGGCACAGTTCATCGCAACGTTCAGGCCGCCGAGGAAATCGTGGGCCTGGTCAATGGCCGCGGTCACGGCTGCCTCGTCGCTGACGTTGACGTTGAAATAGCGGGCCTTGTCGGCACCCAGCCCGGCAACGGCGGCAGCGCCCTTGTCGTCGTTGAGGTCGAACAGGGCGACCTTGCCGCCTTGGGCGACGAGGTGCTGGGCCACGGCCAGGCCGAGGCCGGAGACGCCGCCAGTGATCACGGCACGTACGGAAGACAGCTGCATTGCACGGTCCTGCAGGTTCGAGAACCGCCGATTCTAACGGAAGCTGCGACTGTCGCCGTTGTGCACTGCGCCGCCTTTGCGGGGCGGCGCAGTGCGGTGGTCAACCGGCGGCGGCCAGCGCCTGCCCGGTACGGCTGGCGGTGGCACGGCCGAGCAGGCCGGCCAGCCAGCGCCCGGTCTCGGCCAGTGCCGGCAGGTCCACGCCGCTGTCCAGGCCCAGGCCCTGCAGCAGATAGACCACGTCTTCGCTGGCCACATTGCCGCTGGCGCCCTTGGCATACGGGCAGCCGCCAGCACCGGACACTGCGCTGTCGACCACGCGCACCCCTTCCTCCAGGCAGCTGGCGATGTTGGCGATGGCCTGCCCATAGGTGTCGTGGAAGTGCACGGCCAGTGCTTCCATCGGGATCTCGGCGGCAACCGCCTGCAGCATCGCCCGTGCCTTGCGCGGGGTGCCGACGCCGATGGTGTCGCCCAGCGAGATTTCGTAACAACCCATCTGGTGCAGGGCGCGCGCCACCCGCACCACGTCGGCCAGCGGCACCTCGCCCTGGTAGGGGCAGCCGAGCACGGTGGAGACATAGCCGCGCACGCGCACGCCATCGGCGGCGGCACGGCGCAGGATCGGCTCGAAGCGGGCCAGCGATTCGTCGATGCCGGCATTGGTGTTGGTGCGATTGAATGCTTCGGACGCGGCGGTGAACACCGCCACTTCCTCCACGCCCACCGCACGGGCGCGGTCGTAGCCCTGTTCGTTCGGCACCAGCACCGGGTAATGGATGCCCGGCCGGCGCTGGATGCCGGCGTAGACCTCGGCGGCGTCGGCCAGCTGCGGGATCCACTTCGGGCTGACGAAGCTGGTTGCCTCGATGCTGCGCAGGCCGGTGGCCGACAGGCGGTTGATCAGTTCGATCTTGTCGGCGGTGGACACCGACTGCTTTTCGTTCTGCAGCCCGTCACGCGGGCCGACCTCGACGATGCGGACGTAATCGCTCATGCGGCTGCCCCATCGGCGGGGCGGTGGCAGACCGCCTCGATGTTGTTGCCGTCCGGGTCGAGCACGAAGGCACCGTAGTAGTCCGGGTGGTACCAGGGGCGCAGGCCCGGGGCGCCGTTGTCGCGGCCGCCGGCGGCAAGGGCTGCGGCATGGAACGCGTCGACCTGGGTGCGGCTGGCGCAGGCGAAGGCCACATGCACGCCATGGCTGGCGCTGCCACCATTGCCGAGCCAGAAGAAGGGCTTGCCCTCGCTGCCGAAGCCGATGTGGTCGTGCGCGCCGGTCTGTTCGGCGGTGACTTCCATCACCACGCCGATCTGCAGCGGCGCCAGTGCCTGCAGGAAGAAGGACTTGCTGCGCGCCAGGTCGGCGCTGGTCAAACCAAGATGATCGAGCATGTTCAGGCTTCCGTGACCCAATGGGGGGCGCGCTTGTCGAGGAAGGCGCCCAGGCCTTCCTGGCCCTCGGCGGACACCCGCAGGCGCGCGATCAGGGCGGCATTATCCCGATCCAGGGCGTCGCGGTCATGACTGTCGCGGACCTGCCGCACCAGCTGCTTGGCGGTGGCCGAGGCGATCGGGCCGGCCTTGTCGAGCAGGGCCAGCTGGCGCTCCAGTGCTTCGTCCAGGCGCTCGGGCTCGACCAGCTGGTGGACCAGGCCGATGCGCAGCGCGGTGTCGGCATCGAAGTGCTCGCCGGTGGCGAACCAGCGGCGCGCCTGGCGCGGGCCGATGGCCTCGATCACGTAGGGCGAGATCACCGCCGGCAGCAGGCCCAGGCGGCTTTCGGTCAGGCCGAAGCGGGCCGAGCTGCTGGCGATGGCGATGTCGCAGCAGGCCACCAGGCCGACGCCGCCACCGAAGGCCGCGCCGTGGACCCGGGCCAGGGTCGGCTTGGGCAGTTCGTCCAGGGTGCGCATCAGCCGTGCCAGGGCCAGCGAGTCCTCGCGGTTGTCGGCCTCGCTGGCCGCGGCCATGCCGCGCATCCACTGCATGTCGGCGCCGGCCGAGAAGGACGCGCCGTGGCCGGCCACCACCACCGCGCGCACCGCATCATCGCGCCCGGCGGCTTCCAGGGCAGCGGTCAGCCGCGCGATCAGGCTGGCGTCAAAGGCGTTGTGCAGCTCCGGCCGGTTCAGCCAGAGGGTGAGGACAGCGCCACGGCGCTCGATCTGCAAAGCATCGTTCATGGGATTCCAGGGTCACTCCATACCTGTATGGATCATAGCGGGCCATTGGTCATGGGCCATGACGCGGCGCGGGAATGTTAGAATCGAGAACCATTTACATCCAGCAGAGAACACGCTAGATGACGCTGTCCGAACTGCCGCTGCACACCTCGGCCGTGGTCGAGTCCGTGCAGGACCTGCATGCCAACGATGCCATCGCCCGTCGCCTGCGCGAGCTGGGTTTCGTGAAGGGCGAGGAAGTGCGCCTGGTGGCCAAGGGCCCGGTGGGGGGCGAGCCGCTGCTGGTGCAGGTCGGGTTCACCCGGTTCGCGCTGCGGATCAGTGAAGCCAAGCGCGTCGTGGTCGACGCCGCCAGCCAGGAACGACGTGCATGACCGCTGCAGCCTCCACCACGCCCCTGCGCATCGCGCTGGTCGGTAACCCGAACAGCGGCAAGACTGCGCTGTTCAACCAGCTGACCGGCAGCCGGCAGAAGGTCGCGAACTACACCGGCGTCACCGTCGAGCGCAAGGAAGGCCGCCTGCGTGCGCCGTCCGGCCGTGAATTCGCCGTGCTCGACCTGCCGGGCGCCTACAGCCTGCACCCCGCCAGCCTGGACGAGGCGATCACCCGTGACCTGTGCCGGGGTTTCTACCCGGGCGAAGCCGCGCCGGACGTGCTGCTGTGCGTGATCGATGCGACCAACCTGCGCCTGCACCTGCGTTTCGCGCTGGAACTGCGCGAGCTGGGCAAGCCGATGGTGGTGGCCCTGAACATGGTTGATGCGGCCCAGCGCCGCGGCATCCAGGTGGATGTGGCCGCGCTGGAGCGCGAGCTGGGCGTGCCGGTGGTGGAGACCGTGGCGGTGCGCAAGCAGGGCGCCAAGTCCCTGGTCGAGCGCCTCGACGCGATGGTGCCGCACCTGGACGCGCCGGTGCCGGGCCCGGAAGGTGGCATCGACTACCACGCCAAGGTGCGCGAGATCCTGTCGGTCGCCGTGCGGATGCCGGCGCGCACCGCGAAAATCGACGACGCGCTGGACCGCTGGCTGCTGCATCCGGTGTTCGGCCTGGTCACCCTGGTGGTGGTCATGTTCCTGATCTTCCAGGCCGTGTTTGCCTGGGCGACGCCGGTCATGGATGGCATCGAGGCAGGCTTCGGCTGGCTGGGCGAGTTTGTCGGCGGTGTCCTGCCGGAGGGGCCACTTACCAGCCTGCTGACCGACGGCATCATTGCTGGCGTCGGCGGCGTTGTGGTGTTCCTGCCGCAGATCCTGATCCTGTTCTTCTTCATCCTGGTGCTGGAGGAATCCGGCTACCTGCCGCGTGCGGCGTTCCTGCTTGATCGCATGATGGCCGGAGCCGGCCTGTCCGGCCGTTCGTTCATCCCGCTGCTGTCCAGCTTCGCCTGTGCGGTGCCGGGCATCATGGCGACCCGCAGCATCCAGGATCCGCGTGACCGCCTGGCCACCATCCTGGTCGCACCGCTGATGACCTGTTCGGCGCGCCTGCCGGTCTACACGCTGCTGATCGGTGCGTTCATTCCCAATGCCAAGGTCGGCATCTTCAACCAGCAGGGCCTGGTCCTGTTCGGCCTGTATGTGGCGGGCATCCTCAGCGCGCTGGCGATGTCGTGGATCATGAAGAAGTGGCGGCGCGACAAGAGCGAGCATCCGCTGATGCTGGAGCTGCCGTCCTACCGCCTGCCGCATGTGCGTGACCTGGCCGTGGGCCTGTACGAGCGCGCGATGATCTTCCTGCGTCGCGTGGGTGGCATCATCCTGGCGCTGACCATCCTGCTGTGGGTGCTGCTGACCTTCCCGGGGGCACCGGCCGACGCCACGATGCCGGCCATTGATTACAGTTACGCCGGCCAGATCGGCCACGCGATGACGGCCGTCTTCGCGCCGCTGGGCTTCAACTGGCAGATCTGCATCGCGCTGATACCGGGCCTGGCTGCGCGCGAAGTGGCAGTGTCCTCGCTGGCGACGGTGTACGCGCTGTCGGCGGCTGACGATGACGCGGCGATCTCGGCGCTGTCGCCTGTGGTGGCCGATGGCTGGTCGCTGGCAACTGGACTGGCGCTGATGGTGTGGTTCATCTACGCACCGATGTGCATCTCGACGCTGGCCACCATCAAGCGCGAGACCAACTCGTGGAAGCAGATGGGCTTCGCCGCGTTCTACCTGTTCGCGGCGGCTTACGTGGCCGCGCTGATCACCTACCAGGTGACCAGGGCGCTGGGGGGCGGCTGATGGACGGCGGACTGCTGCTGCAGTACCTGATCATCGCGGTGGCCGTGCTGGTCAGTGCCTGGGTGGTGTTGAAGAAGCAGTTCCCGGGTACCGTGCGCAAGCTGCGCGGCGCATTGGCGTTGGCCCTGCTGAAGCCGGGCCGCGCTGCCTGGCTGCAGGCGCTGGGACGGAGGATCGCGCCGCCGGCCACCGGTGGCGGTGGTGCCTGTGGCGGTTGCGACAGCTGCGGGCCGACAAAAAAGTAGAGCCGGGCCAGGCTCGGCTGCTTTGCCTGGGGCGCATCCACGCATGGCGTGGATCTACCAGGGCCCTCTCTCGCGCCATGTGGATCTACCGCGCCTGGCGGCCCAGCTCCGCCGCCAGCGCCAGCCATCGGTCGCGTTGCGCCGACGAACTGCTGCGCACCGCACCCAGGCGGCTGACCCGCACCGGGCGGATGCCGCAGAACTCCAGGATGGTGGCGCGGATCTGAGTGATCCCCGGGTCGCGATAGATCCAGCGGTAGTACCAGGGTGGTGTATCCAGCGTGGTGATCACCCGTGCGCTGCGCCCGGCCAGCAGCCGGTCCCACCATACCGAATCGCGGCGGTAGCGGAAGGCGTACCCCGGCAGCAGCACACGATCGAAGAAGCCCTTCAGCAGGGCCGGCATCGCGCCCCACCAGGTGGGGTAGACCAGTACCAGGTGATCGCAGGCTTCGATCGCATTGGCTGCGTCCTGCAGATCGGCTTCCAACGGCTGGATCTGGCGGTAGCCGTGGCGCAGGACTGGATCGAATCCGAGTTCTCCAAGGGCGATCAGGCGCACCCGGTGGCCGGCATTCTCGGCGGCTGTGGCATAGCGCTGGGCGAGCGCGCCGCACAGGCTCTCGCGGTCGGGATGGCCGAGCAGGATCAGGATGGAGCGGGACACGGCAACCTCGGGCAGTGGAAAGTGCGCGAGGCTGCGGTCTGCCCCAGGGGCAGAGTCAAGCCCGGGTCGTGCAGCCGCCCGGTTCCAGTACGCAGTCACTGCTGCCGGAGAGCAGCCACTGCTGCAGTTCATCGCCGACCTGTTGCAGGGCATGCTCGACCTGCGCCAGCCGCGCCCGTTCGCTGGCAATGTGGCTGCGCTGCTGCTCCAGCAAGGCCAGCACCGCCGGCCAGTCGAGCCGTCCATCGCGGCCCTGCAGGCGGGAGATCGCCGCCAGCGTGATGCCCAGCGCCAACGCCTGGCGGATCAGCTGCACCCAGGCCACGTCCTGGTCACTGTAGTCGCGATAGCGGTTCAGGCGCGGCACGGGCGGCAGCAGCCCACGTGCCTCGTACAGGCGGATGGCCTTGGCGCTGGCACCGGTGAGGCGGCTGACCTCGGAGATGCGCATCGGCTCAGTCCCGTACCAGGCCGCCGTCGACCACCAGGTTCTGGCCGGTCACCGCGCGTGACCAGGGGCTGGCGAAGAACAGCGCGGCATCGGCGAATTCGGCCGGTGTGGTGACGCTGCGCAGTGGTGTGTTGGCGGCGATGTAGTCGAATACCGCTTCCGGCGTGGCGGCGCTGGCATCGGTGGTGCGCAGCAGGCCGCCGGACAGCATGTTCACGGTGATGCCATGCGGGCCGAGGTCGCCGGCCAGGGTGCGGGTCAGTGACAGCAGTGCGGCTTTGGCGGCGGTGTAATCGTGGTACGGCACTACCGGGTTCTGGAACAGGTTGGTGCCGATGTTGATCACTCGGCCGAATCGGCGGGCCTGCATGCCGGGCAGGGCGGCCTGCACAGTGTTCAGCGCGCCGCGCACGCTGCCCTCGAACTGCGCCTGGAAGGCCGGCCAGCCGATATCGGCGGCACCGTCGCGGGCATCACCATTGAACGAGAACGTCGCCAGCGCGTTGTTGACCACCGTGGTCACGCCTTGCCCGAAGTGGGCCAGCGCGTGCTGCAGCATGGCATCGACCTGGCCGCGGTCGGTGACGTCGGCCGGCAGCGCGATCGCCTGTCCGCCCAGTTCGGCAGCCAGCGCACGTGCGGCGCCTTCGCTGCGGTGGTAGTTGACGATGACGCGCGCACCCTGCGCAGCGAACGCGCGGGCGATGTGCTGGCCAAGGCCGCGGCCGGCGCCGGTGACCAGCACCAGCTGTTCGCTGATCTGCATGAGGGAGCTGCCATCCATTGCATGAAAGGGCATGCAGCGTAGCAGCGATGGCGCTTGCCGGAGCAGGCGTGCTGCCGCTAGCCTGCAGGCATGAACCAGACTCCCCTGCGATTGCTCATTCACGGTGCCTCCGGGCGCATGGGCCAGGCCCTGCTGCGGTTGGCCGCCGAACATCCCGAAACCCTGCAGATCGTGGCCGCAGTGACCGGCCGGGCGCCGGCCCAGCGCGTGGTCGACGGCGTGCCGTTCTTCGCCGCCAGCGAGCTGCCCGGCGCGCCGGTGTTCGATGTGGCGATCGACTTCAGCCTGCCGGAGGGCTTCGACCCGCTGCTGGCGCTGTGCGTGGAGCGGGGTGCAGGCCTGGTGTCGGGCACCACCGGCATCTCCAGCACGCAGCGCCAGGCGCTGGAGGCCGCGGCGGCGAAGATCCCGCTGGTCTGGGCCTCGAACTTCAGCCTGGGCGTGGCGGTACTGGACGAGCTGGTCGAGCGCGCGGCACAGGCGCTGGCTGGCTGGGACTGCGACATCGTCGAATCGCACCACACCCGGAAGAAGGACGCGCCGTCGGGCACCGCGCTGACCCTGGGGGCGGCCGCGCAGCGCGGCGGGGCGGAGCCGCATTACGCCAGCCTGCGTGCCGGAGACATCGTGGGTGAGCACCTGGTGCAGTTCGCCGGGCTGGGCGAGCGCATCGAGCTGGTGCATCGGGCCACCAACCGCGACATCTTCGCCCGCGGAGCCCTGTTCGCCGCCCGCCAGTTGCACGGCCGGGCGGCTGGCAGCTATCGGGTGCGCGACCTGCTGGACAACCCGGCGGGCTGATCCGCGGGGTCGGATCCCTTTCCGGCGGAAAGGGTTCTGACCCCCGCCTGCCATTGGGGTCAGTGCCCTTTTCCCGCAGGAAAAGGGATCCGACCCCGGCGACCGCGCTTTGCACACGCGGGCGTATTGAAATGAATGCGCAATCGCCTGTTCATGAAGCGCGATAACCGCTGGCGCGAGCGCCCCGGCAGCGCTACAATTCGCACTCGCCGAATCACGAAAGCCGGACCGGTCCCAGACCGTACGTCCGCGCTTTTTTGCAACCGGATTTCCGTGAAGCGCAGGCGTGACTTCGGCAGCCCCCTCGGTAGCCAAAGTGAGATTCCCGTGACCCAAGCCGCAATCCTCGTCCTCGAAGACGGCACCGTATTCGAGGGCGAATCCGTAGGCGCGCCCGGCCTGTCCGTCGGTGAGGTGGTGTTCAACACCGCCATGACCGGCTACCAGGAAGTGCTGACCGACCCGTCCTACGCCCGGCAGATGGTCACGCTGACCTATCCGCATATCGGTAACACCGGCATGACCGACCAGGACAATGAAGCGTCCAAGGTGTGGTCGGCCGGCCTGATCGTGCGCGACGTTCCCCGCCGTCCCAGCAACTGGCGCAGCCAGGTGTCGCTGCAGGACTGGCTGATCCAGCGCGGCGTGGTCGCCATCGCTGGCATCGACACCCGCAAGCTGACCCGCATCCTGCGCGAGAAGGGCGCGCAGAACGGTGCGCTGATGGCGGGCGACATCGACGTGGAAAAGGCACTGGAAGCCGCCCGCAAGTTCCCGGGGCTGAAGGGCATGGATCTGGCCAAGGTCGTCACTACCGAGAAGACCTACACCTGGACCGAGGGCCAGCTGGACCTGGATGCCAATGCCTTCGTCAGCGTGCCGGCCAAATACAAGGTCGTGGCCTACGACTTCGGCGTGAAGACCAACATCCTGCGCATGCTGGCCGAGCGCGGCTGCGAAGTGACCGTGGTGCCGGCGCAGACCCCGGCTGCCGAAGTGCTGGCATTGAAGCCCGACGGCGTGTTCCTGTCCAACGGCCCGGGTGACCCGGAGCCGTGCGACTACGCCATCGAAGCGATCAAGACCTTCATCGATGTGAAGATCCCGACCTTCGGCATCTGCCTGGGCCATCAGCTGCTGGGCCTGGCCTCGGGCGCGCAGACCATGAAGATGGGCCACGGCCACCACGGTGCCAACCACCCGGTGCAGGACCTGGACAGCGGCCGGGTGATGATCACCTCGCAGAACCATGGCTTCGCGATCGATGAAGCGACCCTGCCGGCGACCCTGCGCGTGACCCACCGTTCGCTGTTCGACGGTACCAACCAGGGCGTCGCCCGCACCGACGTGCCGGCATTCTCGTTCCAGGGCCACCCGGAAGCGTCGCCGGGCCCGACCGACGTCGGCCCGCTGTTCGACCGCTTCGTGGTGCTGATGGAGCAGGCCAAGGCGTGATCAGTACGCCGCCGGCCTGCCGGTGGCGTCGCGATGGACCGTAAACCCCGCATCGCTGCTGCCGCTGGCGCGGCGCTGCGGATCAAGATTCCTGATCGACAGCGTGCGATCACCCCCCTTGTCACGCTGTACTGACTTAGAGAAGAAAATGCCCAAGCGCACTGACCTCAAGACCATCCTCATCATCGGTGCTGGCCCGATCGTCATCGGCCAGGCCTGCGAGTTCGACTACTCCGGCGCCCAGGCCTGCAAGGCCCTGCGTGACGAGGGTTACCGCGTGGTGCTGGTCAACAGCAACCCGGCCACGATCATGACCGACCCGGAGATGGCCGACGCCGTCTACATCGAGCCGATCAACTGGCAGACGGTCGAGAAGATCATCGCCAAGGAGAAGCCCGATGCGCTGCTGCCGACCATGGGTGGCCAGACCGCGCTGAACTGCGCGCTGGACCTGGCTGACCACGGCGTGCTGGAGAAGTACAACGTCGAGCTGATCGGCGCCAAGCGCGAAGCGATCCGCATGGCCGAAGACCGCGAGCTGTTCCGCGTGGCCATGGGTGAGATCGGCCTGGAATGCCCGACCGCTGCCGTCGCCCACACCCTGGACGAAGCACTGGAAATCCAGACCCGCGTCGGCTACCCGACCATCATCCGCCCCAGCTTCACCCTGGGCGGCAGCGGTGGCGGCATCGCCTACAACCGCGAAGAGCTGGTCGAGATCGTCAGCCGCGGCCTGGAACTGTCGCCGACCACCGAAGTGCTGGTGGAAGAGTCGGTGCTGGGCTGGAAGGAGTTCGAGATGGAAGTGGTCCGCGATACCGCGGACAACTGCATCATCGTCTGCTCGATCGAAAACCTGGACCCGATGGGCGTGCACACCGGTGACTCGATCACCGTGGCGCCGGCGCAGACCCTGACCGACAAGGAATACCAGCGCCTGCGCGATGCCTCCATCGCCGTGCTGCGCAAGATCGGCGTCGATACCGGTGGCTCGAACGTGCAGTTCGGCATCAACCCGAAGACTGGCCGCGTGGTCGTCATCGAGATGAACCCGCGCGTGTCGCGTTCCTCGGCGCTGGCGTCCAAGGCCACCGGCTTCCCGATCGCCAAGGTCGCCGCCAAGCTGGCCGTGGGCTACACCCTGGACGAACTGAAGAACGAGATCACCGGCGGCCTGACCCCGGCCTCGTTCGAGCCGTCGATCGACTACGTCGTCACCAAGATCCCGCGTTTCGCCTTCGAGAAGTTCCCGGCTGCCGATGCCCGCCTGACCACCCAGATGAAGTCGGTGGGTGAGGTGATGGCGATGGGCCGCACCTTCCAGGAGTCGGTGCAGAAGGCCCTGCGTGGCCTGGAAACCGGCAAGGTCGGCTTCGACCCCACCGGCCTGGACCTGGCCAACGAAGAAGACCTGCAGACCCTGCGCCGCGAGCTGAAGGCGCCGGGCCCGGAGCGCCTGTTCTTCGTCGCCGACGCGTTCCGCGCCGGCATGAGCGTGGAAGAGATCTACGCACTGTCGTTCATCGATCACTGGTTCCTGGACCAGATCGAGGAAATCATCGCTGCCGAAGCCAGCGTTGCCGCCGGTGGTATCGATGCGCTGGACGCTGCACGCCTGCGCAAGCTGAAGCGCGCTGGCTTCTCCGACGCCCGCCTGGCGCAGCTGACCGGCACCAACGAAGCCGCCATCCGCGCGCTGCGTCGTGCACACAAGGTGCGCCCGGTCTACAAGCGCGTGGACTCCTGCGCCGGTGAGTTCTCCACCGGCACCGCCTACCTGTACTCGACCTACGAGGACGAGTGCGAGGCCGCGCCGAGCAACCGCGACAAGATCATGATCCTGGGCGGTGGCCCGAACCGCATCGGCCAGGGCATCGAGTTCGACTACTGCTGCGTGCACGCGGCGCTGGCGCTTCGCGAGGATGGTTATGAAACCATCATGGTCAACTGCAACCCGGAAACCGTGTCGACCGACTACGACACCTCCGACCGCCTGTACTTCGAACCGCTGACCCTGGAAGACGTGCTGGAAATCGTCGAACTGGAACAGCCGAAGGGCGTGATCGTGCAGTACGGCGGCCAGACCCCGCTGAAGCTGGCGCGCGCGCTGGAAGCCAATGGCGTGCCGGTGATCGGCACCAGCCCCGATTCGATCGACCTGGCTGAAGACCGCGAGCGCTTCCAGCAGCTGGTCGACAAGCTGGGCCTGAAGCAGCCGCCGAACCGCATCGCCCGCAACGACCAGGAAGCCCTGCTGCTGGCCCGCGAGATCGGCTACCCGCTGGTGGTGCGCCCGAGCTACGTGCTGGGCGGCCGTGCGATGGAAATCGTCTACGGCGAAGCCGACCTGGCCCGCTACGTGCGCGACGCGGTGAAGGTGTCCAACGATTCGCCGGTGCTGCTGGACCGCTTCCTCGACAACGCCGTCGAGTGCGACGTCGACATCATCGCCGACAAGGATGGCAACGTCCTGATCGGTGGCGTGATGGAGCACATCGAAGAAGCCGGCGTGCACTCGGGCGATTCCTCGTGCTCGCTGCCGCCGTACTCGCTGTCGGCTGAAACCCAGGCCGAACTGCGCCGCCAGGTGGTGGAGCTGGCCAAGGCCCTGAACGTGGTCGGCCTGATGAACACCCAGTTCGCGATCCAGACCAGCGACGAAGGTGCCGACACCATCTTCCTGCTGGAAGTGAACCCGCGTGCCTCGCGCACCGTGCCGTTCGTGTCCAAGGCCACCGGCATGCCGCTGGCCAAGATCGCCGCGCGCTGCATGGCTGGCAAGAGCCTGGCCGAGCAGGGCGCGACCAAGGAAATCGTGCCGCACTACTACTCGGTGAAGGAAGCCATCTTCCCGTTCGCCAAGTTCCAGGGCGTCGACCCGATCCTGGGGCCGGAGATGCGCTCCACCGGTGAGGTGATGGGTGTCGGCCGCACCTTCAACGCCGCCTTCGCGCGTGCGCAGGAAGCCGGTGGCATCAAGGCGCCGCCGGTCGGCAAGGCCTTCGTCTCGGTCCGTGATCCGGACAAGAAGCGCGTGCTGCCGGTGGCCAAGGCGCTGCTGGCGCGTGGCTACAGCCTGGTCGCCACCCGTGGCACCGCCGCATGGCTGCAGCAGCACGGCATGGACTGCGAGATCATCAACAAGGTGGTCGAAGGCCGTCCGCACATCGTCGACTCGATCAAGAACGGCGAGATCGTCTACATCGTCAACACGACCGAAGGTCGTTCGGCGATCAACGACTCGTTCTCGATCCGTCGCGAGGCGCTGCAGCATCGCGTCACCTACTCGACCACCATTGCCGGCGCCAAGGCGCTGGTGGATTCACTGGAATTCCGCGGCACCGGCCCCGTCTGGTCGCTGCAGGAGCTGCACAAGGAGTTGAATGCATGAGAGCCCCCATCACGATGAAGGGCGCGCAGAAGCTGCGCGACGAACTGGATCACCTGAAGTCGGTCAAGCGCCCGAAGGTGATCGCCGCGATCGCCGAAGCGCGTGAGCATGGCGACCTGAAGGAGAACGCCGAGTACCACGCCGCGCGCGAGGAACAGGGCTTCATCGAAGGCCGCATCAAGCAGCTGGAAGGTGAGCTGTCGCACGCCGAGATCATCGACGTGAGCAAGCTCAATGCCGGCTCCAAGGTGGTGTTCGGCGCCAGCGTGACGCTGGCCGACGTGGAAACCGACGAAGAGAAGAAGTACCAGATCGTCGGAGACCTGGAAGCGGACATCAAGCTGGGCCTGATCGCCATTTCCTCGCCGGTGGCGCGCGCGATGATCGGCAAGCTGGAAGGCGATTCGATCGTGATCGACGCCCCGGCTGGCCAGCGCGAATACGAGATCGTCAGCGTCAGCTACCTGGACTGACCCGATGGCAACGGCGACCCTGCTGTTGCCGGCACGCAGCCGCTTTGCCGCGGCTGCGCTGCCCGACGATGTGGCGCGTGCGCTTGGCCGCGCCACCAGCGTGCAGGTCACGCCGGGCGAGCGTGCGCAGCTGACCCGCCATTTCGCGGTTGCCGCGCCGCACTGGCCGGTGGCCGCGTTGACCCGCCAGCGTGACGTCGGTGATGCCGCCGGCGCCAGCTGGCTGCGTGCCGATCCGGCCTGCATGGTGCCGGACATGCACGGTGCACGGATGATGGCCTACGGCGAAACACTGCGGCCGACCCTGGCCGACAGCCTGGCGTTGCTGCCGGTGCTGCAGCCGTTGTTCGCCGATGCCGGATTCGTGCTCGACGCGCCCGATCCCTCGCGCTGGTACCTGCGCCTGCCGATCGACTGCGAGCTGCCGGACTTCGACAGTCCGGACGAGGTGCTGGGTGATGACCTGTTCTCGCATCTGCCGGAAGGCGAGGGCGGCCGTCGCTGGCGGGCGCTGATGACCGAAGCGCAGGTACTGTTGCACAACCATTCCTGGAACCAGCAACGCGCCGCGCAGGGACAACAGCCGATCAATTCGCTGTGGTTCTGGGGTGGTGGCGTGATGCCGGTGTCGGTCAGCACGCCGCACGTGCAGGTACGCAGCCGCGATGCCCTGCTGCAGGGCCTGGCCCTGGCTGCCGGTGTCGCCGCGGACGGTGAGCAGGCGGTGGATGCCTTGGTCGATCTGCGCCAGCTGCGTTCCCTGCAGCAGCTCGGAAATGATGCGATCCGTCCGCTGCTGGCCGCGCTGAAGCGCGGCGAGCTGCAACGTCTTGTGCTGGATTTCGAGGACGGCCTGCAGTTCCAGCTGGATCGTAGCCAGCGCTGGCAGTTCTGGAAGAAGCCGCGCGAGCTTCACGATTGAGGCCGACGCTGCCCGCTGCCGCGCAGGCACGGGTGCTGCTGATTGCGCTGTGGAGCCGAGCCCATGCCCGGCTTCAGCACTAGTGGACTTCCGTAACGTAGGTCGGCAACGACCAGTGCCTGCGGCTCCGGGGTGAGCAGTGGTCGCCCGGATACGTCGCGCTCAGGACCAGACGGGAGCCATCCCAGGCCCAATGCCGGTTCGTGCCGCAGGTATCGGTGTCGGTCACGAAGCCCTCTTCAAGGAACACCGCGTACGGATAGAGCGGAAACAGCGCGCTCCGCGAGACCAGTGAGGGTGCGAACGGTGGGCGGTCGCGGACCAGCCAGGTACCGGCCGGCACGATGTGGCGGCCGGTTGCACAGTTCAACTGGGCCAGGACATGGCGGGCATCCACCCTCTCGATGTGCAGTTGGCGCGAGGACATCCGATCACACGCGTTCCCCGTCGCGGCCACCGGTTGCAGCTGCTGCAGCAGATCTGCCCGCTCGGCCAGCTGCGCATCGCCTTCCTGAGCTTCGACCAGCAACGACGGTGCCTTGAGTGGCGGTGCGGCGACTGCGGCCGGCACCTTCGATTCCGGCTGCGAGCCCTTGCGTACCAGTGCGCCTGGTGTATCCAGCCGGCCTTGTGCTGCGTCCATCCTCAGCAACAGCGTGCGGATGCCGCGATCGGACAGCGGCCACGCGCGGCCCGAGGCGTCGCGCATCTCGACGCGCTTGCCGTCCAGCAATGCCTCGATCAGGGTGGTCACGTAATGTGCGGACAGCGCCAGGCCAGGGCCGAGCGCTTCGCTATGGCCGATGGCACCGAGGTCCTTTCCGTCCACGCGCAGTCGCAGCGTCCCTTCGGGTGCCACCGCAGCCGGCGTCGGCGGCGCGTCCTCGCCGCCTTCGGCCATTGACAGCCGAGCGGTGACCGCCGTGCGTGGCCCGCCAGTGCGTTCGATCAGCGCGCTCAGCATCAGCGGCGCCAGTGGACCGTAGGCCGCCAGGCGGCAGGTGCGGGTATTGTCGCAGGCCATCACGCCGTCACCCTCCACGAACGACATGCCGACCGGTTCCGTGGCTGTGGCCGTCGATGCCAGCGTCAGCGATGCCAGCAGCAACGGCGTGCGCAACAGTGAAGGTGCATGCATTCAACGAATCTCGCTGAGAAGGGTCGGCAGCATCCAGTGCCCGCCCGGCATGCCACGGCACAGGCCGGTACTGAACGCATTGCTGGGCCGGAAGCTGTGGCCATCCCATACCCAGTCAGAGCCGGAAACGCAGTCGCCGATGCCACGGCCCTTGTAGCGTGCGTAGAGCGTGCGTTCAACGCGCGAGAAGCCTTCCGCCTCCAGAGTGACCGTCTGCGGGGTGAAGGGGGGCCGGTCACGCGCGATCCAGAAGCCATTGCTGTAGTTGTACGCCCCCATCTGGCACAGCGCCTGCACCAGGACATGGCGCTCGTCCAGCCGCTCGATCACCATTTCCGGGGTGCCCGTGTACTCGATCAGGCGCGGGCAGTCGTCACTGTCGCCAAGCGTGGCGATGAGGGCATCGCGCAGCGCTACGCTGCTCTCCAGTGCGCTGTCTGTCGAGCGTTGGGCCAGCAGCGCCGCGCTGACGATCACCGGCTTGGCGCGCGCAGCCGGCACACTCGTTTCGGCACGCGTGCCGCGCCGCATCAGGGCGCCGGGTGTGCCCACACGTCCTTGCACCTCGTCCATTTTCAGCAGCACGGCGGCGGCACCCTGATCGGATATCGGCCAACGCGTGCCCTTGCTGTCAATCACCTCGATACGCGCCTGGCGGGGCAGGGCGGCCAGCAGCGCTTCAACCTGCGCGGGTCGCAGCGTCACGGCATCGTCGGCGCCGGTGTCCTGCACCGGGCCCAGATCGCGGCCGTTCACCTGCAGGCGCAGCGATCCTTCAGGCATTGCACCTTCGCCGTCCTCGCCCACCCGCAGCCGCGCCTTCACCGCCGTGCCAGGACCGCCGGCACGTTCCAGCATCAGGCCCAGCGGGCTGTCTGCGTTCTCCGGGCCATAGCCGGCGGCGCGGCAGGTGCCCGTGTTGTCGCAGGCCAGGAACCAGTCGTGGTGCACGAACTCGATACCGGGTCTGGCCAGCGTGTTTCCGGCGTGGCAAGCAAGCGGCAGCAACAGGCCGGCAATCAGTGCGGACAGCGGGCGGTACATGGCGAATTCCGTTTCAGAAGCGAACAAGCATGGGCGATCGCCAGGCCTGCGCCAAGCCCGGTAAGAGCCCGGCAAGCCGAGCGGGGTATCATGCCCGGGTCTTCCGTCACCCGGCGATGCCGATGTCCCTTGCCGCCGATGCTGTGCAGCCCTCCCCTGATACGCCGACGATCCGCCGCCGCGATGCGGTCGCGCCCGGCAGCTGGCCGGAGGGCACGCTGCCACTGCTGGCACGTCTCTACGCCAGCCGTGGCGCGGATACACCGGAGCAGGCGCAGCCGAAGCTGGGCAATCTGCACGCCCCGGAGCTGCTGACCGGCATCGACGATGCGGTGGGCCTGCTGGTCGAGGCCATCGCCCATGACAAGCGCATCCTGGTGGTCGGCGATTTCGATTGCGATGGCGCCACCGCCTGTGCGGTCGGCGTGCGTGGCCTGCGCATGCTCGGCGCACGGCATGTCTTCCATGCGGTGCCGAACCGCATGGTGCACGGCTATGGCCTGTCACCTTCGCTGGTGGAGGAGCTGGCTGGACTGCAGCCGGACCTGCTGGTCACGGTCGACCACGGCATTGCCTGCCACGCCGGAGTCATCGCGGCCAAGGCGCGTGGCTGGCAGGTGCTGGTCACCGACCATCATCTTCCCGGTCCGCAGCTGCCACCGGCCGATGTCATCGTCGATCCCAATCTCGACGGCGATGCCTTCCCCAGCAAGTCGCTGGCAGGCGTCGGCGTGATCTTCTACGTGCTGATGGCGCTGCGCCGGCAGATGCGCGAAGCCGGTGTCTTTGCCGATGGCAAGGGGCCGGACCTGACCACGCTGCTGGACCTGGTGGCAGTCGGCACCGTTGCCGACCTGGTGGCGCTGGATCCGAACAATCGGGCGCTGGTCAGCGCAGGCCTGCGCCGTCTGCGCGCAGGGCAGGGGTGTGTCGGCCTGCGTGCGCTGATCGAAGCCAGCGGCCGTGACGCCGCGCGACTGACCGCCACCGATATCGGGTTCGCGCTCGGCCCGCGCCTGAACGCTGCGGGCCGGCTGGAAGACATGGCGCTGGGCATTGCCCTGCTGCTGACCGAAGACCCGCGCCAGGCGCGCGAGATCGCGCAGACACTGGAGCAGATCAATTCGGAACGCCGCGCAGTGCAGCAGTCGATGACCGACGACGCCGAGCAGGCGTTGACCCGTGTGGTGCTGGACATGGCTGGCCAGCGACCAGTGGCGGCCTGCCTGTTCGATGCCGACTGGCACCCGGGCGTTGTCGGCCTGGTCGCGTCGAAGATGAAGGATCGCCTGCACCGTCCGGTGATCGCCTTCGCCCCGGCCGAACCGGGCGCCAACACCCTGCGCGGCTCGGCGCGCTCGATTCCCGGCCTGCACATCCGTGACGCCCTGGCGCTGGTCGATGCGCGCCATCCGGGCCTGATCGAACGTTTCGGCGGCCACGCCATGGCGGCCGGCCTCAGCCTGCGCCTCGATCACGTCGATGACTTCAAGGCTGCCTTTATCGCCGTGGTGCTGGAAATGCTCGACCCGGCGGCCCTGCAGCAGCAGGTACTCAGCGACGGCGAACTGGCTGCGGACGAGCTGGACCATCGCCACGCCGATGCGCTGCGGCTGGCCGGGCCGTGGGGCCAGGGCTTCCCGGAGCCCTTGTTCGACGGCCACTTCGAAGTGGCCAACTGGCGCGTGCTGAAGGAGCGACACCTCAAGCTGGAGCTGCGCCTGCCGGGCGTACCCGGCACGATCAACGCGATCCATTTCGGCGGATGGCACGGCAACGCGCCCAGTCGCCACCTGCATCTCGCCTACCGGCTGGCCTGCGACGACTATCGCGGCGGCAGCGCCATCCAGCTCATCGTCGAACACAGCCTCCCCGCATGAAAAAAAGGGGACGGAGGGGATTAAGTCGCTTTTGCCTTGTTTGCCGATTGCGACTTAATCCCCTCCGTCCCCTTTTTCGGGGGATCAGCGGATCTCGCTGACCAGCGTCGGCAGTTCCCAGGTGCCGCCAGGTACGCCCCGGCACAGGCCGGCTGCCACTTCCGATGTCGCGACGAAGCGCGTGCCGTCCCACGTCCAGGTGGCCTGCGAGATACAGTCAGCGAGGCCGCGGCCCTTCTGCGCGGCAATGATCTGTCCATCGGCGTAGTCGATCGCATCGCTGGTCACCCACTGCGCCTGGAACGGCGCCTGCGGGCGGGCCACCCAGTAGCCGTCGCCGGTGTTGTAGGCCGCGCGCCAGCACGGGACCGTGACCAGTACATGCTGGGCGTCCAGGCGCTGGATCTGCAGCGGGGAGTTGCTGAGCGGAACATCGGCATCGGCTTCCAGCAGGCCTTCGCAGCTGCTGTCCTGCAGCGTGGCACGCAACGCCGCGCGCAGTGCAGGTGAAGCGGCCAGCCGCGCAAACGCGGGGTCGTCCGGGGGCGAGTCCACGGTAGCGGCCTTGCGCAGCACCCGCACCGGCAGTGCCGCGGGAACGCTGGTTTCAGGCGTGCTGCCCTTGCGCATCACGGCGCCAGGCGTGCCGAGGCGGCCCTGGTACTCATCGATCTTCAGCAGCACCGCTGCGGCACCCTTGTCCGACAGCGGCCAGCGATGGCCGGCGCTGTCGGTCACGCTGACCTCACCGTCGCGTACCAGCGCCGACAACAGCGCGCTGGTCTGCGTGGCATTCAGGCTGTGCGTGCCTTCGCCCTTTGCGGGGGCCAGAACGCCCAGATCCTGCTGCTGGATGCGCAGATGCAGTGCACCCTTGGGCTGGGTCTGGCCTTCTTCCGGCTGCAGCGACAGGCGGCCCTGGATGGCCTGGCCCGGGCCACCCCTGCGGGTGAGCAGTACGCTCAGGGTGCTGGCATCGTCGGGGGCATAACCAGCAGCGCGGCAGGCAAGCGTGTTGTCGCAGGCCACGACCCAGTCGTGATGCTGGAAGTACAGGCGCTTGGCCGGGGCAGCGGCAATGACGCCCACGGGGCAGGCCAGGGCCAGCAGGGCGGCGGCCAGGAGAGATCGCATCGGCATCCATGCACATGGGGAAAGTGGGGCATGGTGCCTGCTGGCGGGGGCGATGAAAAGCTGCGCGCTGCCCAACCCCGTTCCGGCAGCTCATGCGTTCAAAGGTCCACGATCTCACTGGAGTCCGGTCATGGTCTTCGCCCGTTGCTGCACTGTGTTGTTGCTGGCCCTTGCGGCCTGGCCCGCTGGCGCACAGTCGCCGCCGATCTCCCGGCCGCAGGCCACCACGCCACTGCTGATCGCCCCGGCTGCCGAACAACCGGTGCAGCTGCAGCGTGCCCGTATCGAGGGCGAAGTGCAGGCTGGCATCGCCCAGACCCGGATTACTCTGGAGTTCCACAACCCGAACCGGCGCGTGCTGGAGGGTGAGCTGCAGTTCCCGCTGGGTGACGGCCAGCAGATCAGCGGCTTCGCGCTGGATATCAACGGCGAAATGCGTGACGCGGTACCGGTGCCCAAGGACCGCGGTCGCCAGGTGTTCGAGGAGATCGCCCGCCGTGGCGTCGATCCGGGCCTGCTGGAACAGACCGCCGGCAACCAGTTCCGGCTGCGCATCTATCCGCTGCCGGCCGGTGGCAGCCGCCGCGTGCAGCTGCTGCTGCGGGAGCCGTTGGCCTTCGCTGGCCAGGCCTGGCAATGGACGCTGCCGCTGCAGTTCGCTTCCGGTGCGGCCGCGGTTGAACTGAAGCTGCAGGCGCCGGGCGCGACCACCGCAGGTGCGGCTCCGTTCCGCATCAACGCGGGCCATCTGCAATGGCAGGGCAAGGGCACGCAGCTGCCGACGCAGCTGCAGTGGAGCCTGCCCGCAGCACGCCGGGCGCAGGTGCAGGTGGCGCCCTGGCAGGATGGCCACTATCTGCTGGCGCAGCTGCCAGTGCCGACCCGTGAACGGCAGCGCCGCGTACCTTCGGAGGTGGGGCTGCTGTGGGACGGCTCCGGATCGGCGGGCCAGCGTGATCGCACGCGTGAGTTCGCGCTGCTGGATCGCTACTTCGCCGCGATGGGTGACGGCACGGTGGCATTGACCGTGCTGCGCGACCGCGCCGAACCGGTACGCCGCTTCCGTATCCGTGCCGGCAACTGGAACGAGCTGCGCGCAGCGCTGCAGGCAGTACGACCGGACGGCGCCAGCGCGCTGGCGCAATGGGAGCCGCAATCGAGCGTGAAGGAATACCTGCTGGTCAGCGATGGCCTGCTGACCTATGGGCCGGAACAGCTGCCGACGCTGGCGCCGGATCAGCGCCTGTTCGCGATCAGCAGCGCCGGTGCCCGTACCGACATCAGCCGCCTGCGCGGCTGGAGCGAGGCCCATGGCGGGCGCTTCGTCGCGCTGGGCACGGATGTGGGGGCGGCTGCCAGCGCATTGCTGTCGTCGCCGCTGGACGTGCAGATCGATGCGGGTCGTGGCGTGCAGGATGTAGTCATTGATCGTCGCAGTGAAGCCCAAGGCTGGCTGTGGCTGCACGCACGACTGGCAGCCGACGGCGTGCCGATGCGGGTGCGCCTGGGCGGCGGTGAGTGGGAAGCGCTGCCGGCGACGCAGAAGAGCGATGACGGTGAGCTGCTGGCGGGGCTGTGGGCGCAGGCGCGCCTGCAGCAGCTGGCCGTCGACCGCCGTGGCAACCGCGAGGCCATGCAGCGCCTGTCCCAGCAGTTTGGCCTGGTCGGGCCGGACACCTCGCTGATCGTGCTTGAAACATTGGAGGACTACCTGCGCTACGCGATCCGTCCGTCGGGCACACTGCGCGCTGAGTACGACGCCAGGTTTGCAGTGCAGGTGACGGATCGCGCCGCTGCTGATCGCCAGCGCCTGGATGACGTGGCCGCACGCTGGAAGGAGCGCCAGCAATGGTGGAGCCGCAGCTGGCCGAAGGGCTCACCGCCGCAGGCCAAGGGCGGGGCACTGGAAGTGGCAGCCGCGGATTACGCGATGGAGTCGGCGCCTGTAGCGATGCTCGCCGCGCCGGCACCTGCTGCTCCGCCCGCTCCTGCACCCATGGCAGCGGCGGCGGAGCAGCGCATGGAAGCCAGCAGCGCACGCGCGCGCCGCTCAGCGTCGGCATCGAACAAGGCGCTGGATGCAATTACAGTCACCGGCAGCCTGGCCGACGCACCCACTGCCGCCAACGATGGCCAGCTCGGCATCCAGCTGGCGGCCTGGCAGCCGGACTCGGCCATCGCCCGGCGCCTGCGCCAGGGCCCGCCGTCGCAGCTGTACGATCGCTACCTGGCCGAGCGCGATGCCCACGCCGACAGCAGCGCGTTCTTCCTGGACGTGGCCGATCTGTTGCTGGAGCAGGGGCAGCGCGACCTCGCGCTGCGGGTGCTGTCGAACCTGGCCGAGATGGATCTGGACAACCGCCACCTGCTGCGCGTGCTCGGCTACCGCCTGATGCAGGCCGACGCTCCCGCACTGGCGGTGCCGGTGTTCGAGCAGGTGCTGGCGATGGGCCAGGAAGAGCCGCAGAGCTTCCGCGACCTGGGCCTGGCGCTGGCAGCGGCGGGCAGGCCTCAGCAGGCGCTGGCGCCGCTGTACCAGGTCGTGGTGCGGCCGTGGGACAACCGCTTCGATGGCATCGCACTGATCGCACTGGATGAGCTGACCAACCTGGTGGCACGCAGCACGCCGCGGCTGGATACCCGCGGCATCGACCCGCGCCTGTTGCAGGCGATGCCGCTGGATCTGCGCGTGGTGCTGTCCTGGGATGCCGACAACAGCGACATGGACCTGTGGGTGACCGACCCGAACGGTGAGCGCGCGTACTACGGCAACCGCCTGACCTACCAGGGCGGGCAGATGTCGCAGGACTTCACCGGCGGCTATGGTCCCGAGCAGTTCTCGCTGCGCAATGCCAAGCCGGGCAAGTACAAGGTGGAGGCGAACTACTTCGGCAGCCGCCAGCAGCTGGTGACCGGGGCGACGACACTGATGCTGCGCCTGACCACCCACTGGGGCACGCCGAAGCAGAAGGACCAGGGGGTGACCTTGCGGCTGAAGGATCGCGCCGAAACCGTGCTGGTGGGCGAATTCGAGGTGAAATAGAGCCACAGCCATGCGCGGCTGTCCGAGCCCTGATCCTGTAGAGCCGAGCCCATGCTCGGCTCACTGCGGAAGCGGGCGAGCATGGGCGCAACCGTTGAGAACAGCGGATCATCGGTTCATGGGTGGGTCGCGCCGAGCCCATGCGCCGCGCATGGCGGGGGCAGCCGAGCATGGGCTCGGCTCTACATCGGCGTGACGCTCGCTGGGCCGTTTCGGATCGGCGCGCAGGCCGAACAGAGGGCGTAGCCAGCGCACGCGGCGGATCAGCAGTTCGTGGATCAGCAGGCAGCCAGCAACGGTGCCGCCGAGCAGCAGGGCGGGTTCGGCCCACGGCCCCAGTTGCAGTGGTTTGAGCCAGAACAGCAGCACGATGATCAGGCTCTGGTGCAGCATGTACCAGGGATAGATCGCCTCGGTGCAGTACGGCAGCCAACGGAACGGGCGGTCGAGGACGACCTTTCCCCAGCCGAGGATGGTCAGCAGCGCCGTCCATGCATACAGTGACTGGCTGGTCCTGACCTGCAGGTCCCAGAACAGGTCGGGCCATTGCCGCAGTGAGGAATCAGCCGGCAGGACCTGGCCGAGGATGCGCAGGCCGAGATACCAGGCGACCGCGGCCAACGCCATCCACAGCGTGGTGCGGCGCAGGGCGACTACGCGTTGCCAGAACACCGGCTCGCGACCGAGCAGGTAGCCGGCCAGGAACACTGTCGCGTACTTCGCATGCTGGTACCAGTCGCCGAGCAGGGCATTGGTGGACGGATAGATCGGCTCCAGCCAGACCACCCAGGTGAGCAACAAGGCGAAAGGCAGGCCGATCAACAACGTCGGCGATGCTGCAACGCGTGCCATCACGCGGCGGACCACGGCTGTTCCCAGCAACGGCATCAGCAGGGCCAGCGCCAGGGTGTAGTTCCAGAGATAGGCCAGGTACCACAGGTGGTTCCAGGTGATGCCGTACTGCCAGCCGGCGAAACTGCCTTCCGGCCACGGCCGCACCTGCCAGTAGCGCAGCAGGAAGTGGCCGAATCCGGGTGCCACGAGGCCGTTGGCCACGCCTTCACAGTAGGGCTGGATCGGTACGATCACGAACATGCCGAACAGCAGGGGCAGCAGCAGCCGCCACGTGCGCAGGCCGGCAAAGCGCAGCAGCCTGCCTTCCGGCCGCATCAACGCGATGGCGATACCCGAGATCAGGAACAGCAGCGACATCCGCCAGCGGTTGACGAACACCATCGGCCATTGCAGCCATTCGGCGGTATGCACGCTCTTGAGGTGGAAACCCCAGTCGTCCACGTAGGCCATGCCGGTGTGATAGAGGATCAACAGCGCGAAGGCGATCACGCGCAGGGCGTCGATGTCGTGGCGTCGGGTCATGGTCACGGTGGGCCGGGGAAGTTGTGCCACCGTGGCGCCGGCAGCCATGCGCGGCGACCACCAGGGGGCCGTCAGAACCCACGCAGTGACCAATGGCGGGGGTGGTGGGACCAATGGAGCCGCTACCCTCGATCCCCTGAGGCAGGCTGGAGCACCGCAACGACAATGGATGCAGCAATGACCCAGGGCCAACCAGCACGCTGGCGCACGTCGACCCGTCTGCTGGTCTGGGCAGCGATCCTGTCGGCCTCGGCGGTGACCAACGCGCTGGTTGAGGTGATGGACGCCACGCGGCGGGGCAGCGATCTCGGCCTGTGGGAGCCGATGATCTGGGAGTTCAGCAGCCTCGCCCTGATCCTGTTGACCCTGCCGCTGCTGTGGTGGGGCTGCGAGCGCTGGCCGCTGCATGCCGATACCTGGAAGCGGCGGTTGCCGCTGTACCTGCTGGCCAGCGTGGGCTGGTCGTTGCTGCACGTGGTGGGAATGATGCTGCTGCGGCATCTGGCCTATGCATCGCTGGGCTACCGCTACCAGGACGATGCCGGCTGGCTGGAGCGTTTTGCCTACGAATACCTGAAGGATGTGCGCACGTTCGCGATGTTCGTGGCACTGGAGCACTTCGCCAGCTGGTTCGGGCGGCGCAGGCAGGGCGAGGCGAGCCTGTTGGCCGAGCCCGATGTAGGCCCGCCGGTGGAACCGGTCGAGCGCCCCCAGCACTTCCTGGTGCGCAAGCTGGGCAAGGAGTTCCTGGTCGCCACGGCGGACGTGGAGTACGCCCAGGCGGCGGGGAATTACGTGAACCTGCGGGTACGCGGCCACGACTACCCGCTGCGGATCACCATGGCGGTGCTGGAGCAGCGGCTGGACCCGGCCATCTTCCTGCGCCCGCACCGCAGCTGGCTGATCCACCGCGGCCAGCTGCGCTCGATCGAGCCGCTGGACGGCGGCGAGGCCCTGCTGCACATGGCCGACGGGGCCAAGGTGCCCTGCAGCCGGCGCCAGCTGCCGCTGCTGCGGCAGGCGCTGGGGGCGGGGGGGTAGAGTCGACTGTTGGTCGACTGCTTCTGCTGCCAGTCGACCAACAGTCGACTCTACGGGCGCAACGGGCAGGCCCGGCCTGCGGTATCATTGACAGTCATCTTTTGAATGCATAGCCGCCGACATGATCGAACTGAATCCTGTCCGCCAGCGCATCACCGATCTGACCGATCGCGTGCTGTCGCTCCGGGGGTATCTTTGACTACGACGCCAAGAAAGAGCGTCTTGAAGAAGTAACGCGGGAGCTGGAAAGCCCCGACGTCTGGAACAACGCCGAGTACGCCCAGAACCTGGGCCGCGAGCGTTCCAGCCTGGAAAAGACCGTGGGCGGCATCGCCTCGGTGCTGGACGGCCTGAGCGACGCCACCGAACTGCTGGAACTGGCCGAGTCCGAACAGGACGAGGACACCGCACTGTCCGTGGTCGCCGACCTGGACAAGCACCAGGCGCACGTCGAGAAGCTGGAATTCCAGCGCATGTTCTCCGGCGAAATGGACAATGCGGCCGCGTTCGTCGACATCCAGGCCGGTGCCGGTGGCACCGAAGCCCAGGATTGGGCCGAGATCCTGCTGCGCATGTACCTGCGCTGGTGTGAATCGCGCGGCTGGAAGACCGAGCTGATGGAAGTCTCCGGCGGCGACGTCGCCGGCATCAAGTCGGCCACGCTGCGCGTGGAAGGCGACTATGCCTACGGCTGGCTGAAGACCGAGACCGGCGTGCACCGCCTGGTGCGCAAGTCGCCGTTCGACTCGGACAACCGCCGCCACACCAGCTTCACCTCGGTGTTCGTGTCGCCGGAAATCGACGACAACATCGACATCACCATCAATCCGGCCGACCTGCGTACCGACGTGTACCGTTCGTCCGGTGCCGGTGGCCAGCACGTCAACAAGACCGAGTCGGCGGTGCGTATCACCCACATCCCGACCAACATCGTTGTGGCCTGCCAGACCGGCCGCAGCCAGCACCAGAACCGCGACAACGCGATGAAGATGCTGGCCGCCAAGCTGTACGAGCTGGAGATCCAGAAGCGCAACGCCGAGAAGGACGCGGTGGAAGCCACCAAGTCCGACATCGGCTGGGGCAGCCAGATCCGCAACTACGTGCTTGACCAGAGCCGTATCAAGGACCTGCGTACCGGCATCGAGCGGTCGGATACGCAGAAGGTGCTCGACGGCGACCTGGACGAGTTCGTCGAGGCCAGCCTGAAGGCCGGCCTGGCGGTGGGCTCCAAGCGCGTCGATGCCTGATCGGCGCGCCTGCGCGGATATCATCGCCCTCGTGCGCAATGCCGAGGGTGGCTGATCACGCTTCCTGTAGAGCTGAGCCATGCTCAGCTGCTTTTCGCGGGGTAGCAGATGCGTCGAGCATGGCTCGACGCTACAACGGGTAGGGCGGGGCGATGATGCGCAGCGAAAGTGAACGCAAGGAACTCGGCGGCTTCCTGAAGGCCTGCCGCGCCCGTGTCGATCCCGCAACGCTCGGCCTGCCGGCCGGGCGTCGGCGTACCCCGGGCCTGAAGCGCGAGGAAGTGGCACTGGCGATCGGGGTCAGCGTCAGTTGGTACACCTGGATCGAGCAGGGCCGTGAAGTGCGCGCCTCGCCCGAAGTGCTGGAGCGCCTGGCGCAGGTGCTGCGCATGAGCGATGACGAACGCGCCTATGCGTTCGCGTTGTCCGGCTACGGCGTGCCGCTGGAATCACCGGACGAGAGCGTGACCGACGGCCTGCGCCAGCTGGTTGAGGCGATGCAGCCGATCCCGGCCTACGTGCGCAACACCCGTTTCGACATCCTGGCCTGGAACCCGGCCATCGCTGATCTGTTCGTGGACTACAGCCAACTGGCGCCGCATGAGCGCAACACGCTGCGGCTGATGTTCCTGTACCCGCCCTACCGCACGCTGATCCTCAACTGGGAAGAAATGACCCGCGGCCTGCTGGCAGGTTTCCGTGCAGCGATGGCGCAGGCGCCGGACAAGGCCCCGTTCCTGGCGCTGGTCGAGGACATCGCCGCGCACAGCGAAGAGTTCCGGCAGTGGTGGCCGGAGCACGACGTGCGTCGATTCGACGAAGGTGCGAAGAAGCTGAACCACCCCACGCGCGGGTTGCTGGACCTGCAGTACGTGGCGCTGGTGCCGGAGAGCCGGCACGACCTGTCATTGGTGACCTACCTGCCGCGGAAGTAGGTGGGTCGGCAGGGCTGCGCCCTGCACCCGCAGAGGCTTCAAGCCAAGGCAACAGCAACAGCAGCAGCGACTATCCGTGGTGTGGCGGGCCGGTGCCGACCTTGGTCGACACCTCTGTCAGATACCGAATGAAATTCCGGGGTCAGATCCGTTTTCCTCCGGAAAACGGATCTGACCCCAAGAGCATTTCCGACAGATCGCAGGAAACTGTCGAAGGCGGGGTGGGTCCGGTTGCGGGGGCGTGAGCGCCATGGATGGCGCGACCGAGGCTACATGGACGTATTCACGCCGTCCCCCGCAACCGGACCCACCCCGCCATCCCACGGAATGCAGGCCTTTGACCTTGGCGTTGCCCTGGCCTCTGCGGGTGCAGGGCGCAGCCCCGCCGACCAGCCCCATTCAGACAGGTAAGTGCAGGTCACAGGATAAGCAGACGCCTTGTTGCCTCCGCCAATCGGGTCCACATTCCTGTACAGGAGACGGGCCACCGCCCGTTGTCGAGACAACAGGAGCCCTGCATGTCCGCTGCCCCCACCACCGCCATTTCCCGCGATCCGGCCACCGGCCAGCAGATCGCCAGCCACCCCTTCGCCACCGACACCGAACTGGACGCGATCCTGGAGCGCGGCCAGGCGGGCTTCGCCGCCTGGAGCGCCAGCAGCCTCGAACAGCGCGCGGAGGTGCTGCGTGCAATGGCTGCGGTACTGCGCCGCGACCGCGACACGCTGGCCGCGCTGGCCACCGCTGAAATGGGCAAGGTCCAGCCCGAAGCGCTGGCCGAGATCGAGAAGTGCGCCGTGCTGTGCGACTGGTATGCCGACCACGGCGCGCAGTTCCTGCGCGACGAACCGACCCAGGTGCCCGACGACAAGGCCTACGTGTCCTACCTGCCGCTGGGCGTGGTGCTGGGCATCATGCCGTGGAACTTCCCGTACTGGCAGGTGATGCGCGCGGCGGTGCCGATCCTGATGGGTGGCAACGGCTTCCTGCTGAAGCCGGCCGAGAACATCGTCGGTACCGCGCAGCTGCTTGATGCCGCCTGGCGCGATGCCGGGCTGCCGGAAGGCACCTTCATCGCCGCCAACATCAGCCGCGAGGGCACCAGCCGCGCGATCGCCGATGACCGCATCGCGGCGGTGACCCTGACCGGCAGCGTGGCCGCCGGCCGCAGTATCGCCGCCCAGGCCGGACAGGCGCTGAAGAAGGTGGTGCTGGAGCTGGGCGGCTCGGATCCGTTCATCGTGCTGGCCGATGCCGACCTCGATGCTGCCGTCGATGCGGCCGTGGCATCGCGCTTCCAGAACACTGGGCAGGTGTGCATCGCCGGCAAGCGCATCATCGTCGAAGAGGCGGTATACGAGCGCTTCGTGGCGCAGTTCTGCCAGAAGGTGCAGGCGCTGACCATCGGCGATGGCCGCGAAGCGGGCAACCGGATCGGCCCGATGGCACGCCAGGACCTGCTGGAACAGCTGGATGCGCAGGTGCGCGCCTCGGTGGAGGCCGGAGCGCAGCTGCTGGTCGGCGGTCACCAGCTGGATCGCCCGGGCGCGTTCTATGCCCCCACCGTGCTGGCCGACGTGGAGCCGGGCATGCAGGCCTTCGATACCGAGACCTTCGGGCCGGTGGCCTCGATCAGCCGCGCCCGTGATGCCGACCATGCGGTGGAACTGGCCAACCAGAGCGAGTTCGGCCTCAGTGGCAACCTCTGGACCGGCGACCGCGCCCGTGCGATGCAGCTGGCACGCAGGCTGCAGACCGGCGGTGTGTTCGTCAACGGCTTCTCCGCCTCGGACCCGCGTGTACCGATCGGCGGCGTGAAAAAGAGCGGCTTCGGCCGTGAGCTCTCGCACTTCGGCATCCGCGAGTTCGTCAACGCGCAGACGGTGTGGTTCGACAAGCGTTGACGCGCGGCTCTCATCCTTCCTGCAACGATCCACCATCAGTCCAGCGAAAAGGACGGCATTCCAATGTCCAAGGGTTCAGATCTGCTCGTCGCCGCACTTGAGAACGAAGGCGTCGAGCGCATTTTCGGCATTCCCGGCGAAGAGAATCTCGACGTGGTCGAGTCGCTGCGCCATTCCAGCATCGAGCTGGTCATCACCCGTCATGAGCAGGCGGCGGTGTTCATGGCGGCCACCTATGGTCGTCTGACCGGCAAGCCCGGCGTATGCCTGGCCACGCTCGGCCCGGGCGCGCTCAACTTCACCACCGGTGCCGCGTACGCGCTGCTGGGTGCGTGGCCGGTGATCATGATCACCGGGCAGAAGGGCATCGTCGCCAGCAAGCAGGCGCGCTTCCAGATCGTCGACATCGTCGGCACGATGAAGCCGCTGACCAAGCAGGCGCGGCAGATCGTCTCTGCGCGCACGATCCCGACCATCGTCCGCGAGGCGTTCCGTGTCGCCCAGGAAGAGCGCCCGGGCCCGGTGTTGCTGGAACTGCCCGAAGACATCGCTGCCGATGAGGTCGAGGGCGTGGCGCTGATTCCGCCGCACGCGGTGGACCGTCCCATTGCCAGCCCGGAAGCGCTTGATCGGGCGGCAGAGATCATCCGCAATGCCAAGCGGCCGCTGCTGATGATCGCTTCGGCGGCGTCGCGGCCGCAGTCCAGTGAAGCGCTGTCGGCTTTCGTGCTGCGCGCTGGCATCCCGTTCTTCACCACGCAGATGGGCAAGGGCGCGGTGGCCGGTGGTTCAGGGCTGTACATGGGCACCGCGGCGCTGACCGAGCGCGACTACGTGCACATGGCGATCGATCAGGCCGACGTGATCGTGACCATCGGCCACGAGGTCACCGAGAAGCCGCCGTTCGTGATGCGCCCGGGTGGGCCGACCGTGATCCATATCGGCTACTCGCAGGCGGCCGTGGAGCAGGTCTACTTCCCGCAGGTGGAGGTGATCGGCGATATCGGTCGCTCGTTGACCCAGCTGGCCGACCGCATCGAGGGTGCGGTGCCGAATGCCGCTGCACTGCTGCCGCTGCGCGCGACCATCCTCGAGCACCTGGCCGACCGTTCCGAAGAGGCCGGGTTCACTCCGCAGCGGCTGGTGCACGATGTGCGCCAGGTGATGCCGCCGGACGGCATCGTGGCGCTGGACAACGGCATGTACAAGATCTGGTTCGCCCGCAACTACCGCACCCAGGTGGCCAATACGCTGCTGCTGGACAACGCGCTGGCGACAATGGGTGCAGGCCTGCCGTCGGCGATCATGGCCTCGATCCTGTATCCGCAGCGGCGGGTGCTGGCGGTGTGTGGCGACGGCGGTTTCATGATGAACAGCCAGGAGCTGGAGACGGCACGCCGGCTGGGCCTGAACCTGGTGGTGCTGATCCTCAACGATGGTGCCTACGGGATGATCCGCTGGAAGCAGGCGGTGGATGGCTTCACCGACTACGGCATGACCTTCAGCAACCCCGATTTCGTGAAGTATGCCGAGGCCTACGGCTGCAGGGGGCATGAGGTGACCACCATCGAGCAGTTCATCCCGACGCTGGAGGCGGCCTTCAACGAGGGCGGGGTGCATCTGGTGTCGGTGCCGATCGATTACTCGGAGAACCAGCGGGTGCTGGTGGACGAGCTGCGGCAGGCATTCCCGGGCGCCGCCCGGTAGCGGTCGACCCTCACCCGGTAGCTGTCGACCCTGGTCGACGCGGTGGATCGCCAACCAAGGTTGGCGCCTACCAGGGCAGCGACAGCTCGCAGCACCCGGTAGCTGTCGACCTTGGTCGACCTGGTGGATCGCCAACCAAGGTTGGCGCCTGCCAGGGCAGGGTCAGCTCGCAGCACCCGGTAGGTGTCGACCTTGGTCGACGCGGTGGATCGCCAACCAAGGTTGGCGCCTGCCAGGGCAGGGGCAGCTCGCAGCACCCGGTAGGTGTCGACCTTGGTCGACATGGCGGATCGCCAACCAAGGTTGGCGCCTACCCGGGCGAGGGGCCGGGGCAGGGCGGTTTTGGTATGCTGGGCAACCGGCTGTGCCGGGCGCAGTACCCCCCCTCACTACACGATTCCCGCAGATCCATGAGCGAAGCTACCGATACCCCCCCCGTCGACGAAAACAAGTTGATCGCCGAGCGCCGTGAGAAACTCAAAGCGCTGCGTGGGCAGGGCATCGCGTACCCGAACGACTTCCGTCGCGAGGACTTCGCCGGCCGCCTGCAGGAAGAATTCGCCGATGCCGGACAGTGGACCGCCGAGGCCCTGGAAGGTAACGGCCGCCAGGTGAAGATGGCGGGCCGCCTGATGGCCAAGCGCATCATGGGCAAGGCCAGTTTCGCGCAGATCCAGGACGAGTCCGGCCGCATCCAGCTGTTCCTGCAGGGCGCGGTGCTGGGTGATGCCTACACCGCCTTCAAGGGCTGGGACGTGGGCGACATCATCGCCGTCGAAGGCGGCCTGACCCGCACCAAGACCGGCGAGCTGTCGGTCAAGGCCGAATCGATCCGCCTGCTGACCAAGTCGCTGCGCCCGCTGCCGGACAAGTGGCACGGCCTGGCCGACGTCGAGCAGCGTTACCGCCAGCGTTACGTCGACCTGATCGTCACCCCGGAGTCGCGTGCGGTCTTCATCAAGCGCTCGAAGATCATCCGCGCCATGCGCGCGTGGCTGGACAACCGCGACTTCCTGGAAGTCGAGACGCCGATGATGCATTACATCCCCGGCGGCGCGGCGGCCAAGCCGTTCACCACCCACCACAATGCGCTGGACCTGGACCTGTACCTGCGCGTGGCGCCGGAGCTGTACCTCAAGCGCCTGACCGTGGGTGGCCTGGAGCGCGTGTACGAAATCAACCGCAACTTCCGCAATGAAGGCGTCAGCACCCGCCACAACCCGGAATTCACCATGATGGAGCTGTACGAGGCCTATGCCACGTACAACGAGATCATGGACCTGACCGAAGGCGTGATCCGTGACGTGGCCAAGGCGGTCAACGGCGGCACCGAGGTGGAGTGGGACGGCGCGAAGATCGACCTGGGCCCGGCGTTCCGCCGCTGGCGCATGGACGAGGCGGTGCGCCACCACAACCCGGAAATCTCCGCCGCCGACTGCACCGACCGCGACGCGCTGCTGCGCCATTGCGAGCGCTTGAAGATCCGCGTCAAGCCGTCCTACGGCTGGGGCAAGCTGTTGCTGGAGATCTTCGAGGCCACCGTCGAGCACACCCTGATCCAGCCGACCTTCATCACCGACCACCCGGTGGAGGTCTCGCCGCTGGCCCGTGCCAACGACAATGACCCGGGCTACACCGACCGCTTCGAGCTGTTCGTCAACGGCAAGGAGCTGGCCAATGGCTTCTCCGAGCTGAACGACCCGGAAGACCAGGCCCAGCGCTTCCAGGCCCAGGTGGCCGCGAAGGAAGGTGGCGACGACGAGGCCATGCACTACGATGCCGACTATATCCGTGCGCTGGAGTACGGCATGGCCCCGACCGGCGGCCTCGGCATCGGCGTCGATCGCCTGGTGATGCTGCTGACCGGCAGCAGCTCGATCCGTGACGTGCTGCTGTTCCCATACATGCGTCCGGAGCAGTAAGTCGTCTTTTTGACTCCCGATTGTGCGCGCCGTCCCGAAATGAGACGGCGCGATTGACGCCTCCCGCACTCGGCGTATCGTAATTGCACTACCTTGACGCCTGTTGTGGCTTGATCGGCGGCAGGGGGAGTGCACAGTGTGGAGAGCCCGCTTCACAATGTGATGACGATCATGAACCGGGACGCATGACACGGGAGTCAGGCCGATGCAGGGTGCGAGCGTTCGCAGCGGCAGAGTATCCTCGCCTGCTGATGATCCAGCATGGTCGAAAAACCAGGCAGAGTACGCGTTGAACATCGTCATTGTTGACGACCAGACTTCCGCCCGGACGATGCTGCGTCACGTCATCGAGGACATCGCGCCGGAACTGAGCGTGTATGACTTCGGTGATCCGCTGACCGCATTGGCCTGGTGCGAAGCGCATCCGGTCGACCTGCTGTTGCTCGATTACCGCATGCCGGAGATGGACGGGCTGGAATTCGCCCGTCGCTTCCGTCGCCTGCCCAAGCACCGCGACATTCCGGTGATCCTGATCACCGTGGTCGGCGATGAGCCGATCCGGCAGGCGGCGCTGGAAGCGGGGGTCATCGACTTCCTGGTCAAGCCGATCCGCCCGCGCGAACTGCGTGCCCGCTGCTACAACCTGTTGCAGCTGCGGCAGCAGACCGAGAACGTGAAGCAGCGGGCGTTGTCGCTGGAGCAGCGCCTGCTGGCCAGCATGCATGAAGTCGAAGAGCGGGAGCGCGAGACGTTGTCACGGCTGGCGCGCGCGATCGAGTTCCGCGATGCAGGTACCAGCGCCTACCTGGAGCGCATGGCGCGCGTGGCCGGCCTGATCGCCGACCAGCTTGGGCTGCCCGAAGAGGAGGTGCGCCTGATCGAGATGGCCGCGCCGCTGCACGACATGGGCAAGATCGCCATCCCCGATGCGGTGCTGCTCAAGCAGGGCAAGCTCAACGAGGAGGAGCTGGCGATCATGCGCCGGCACCCGCGGATTGGCCATGAACTGCTGAGTGGCAGCCAGAATCGTTTCATCCAGGTTGGCGCGTTGATCGCGCTGCGTCATCATGAGCGCTACGACGGCAGCGGCTATCCCGATGGGCTGGTCGGCGATGCGATTCCGCTGGAAGCGCGCATCGTGGCCGTCGCCGATGTCTTCGACGCCCTGATATCACCCCGTCCGTACAAGGAAGCATGGACCATGGAAGCCACCCTGGCTTATCTCTACGCCCAGCGTGGCCGTCTGTTCGATCCCCGATGCGTGGACGCGCTGCTGCGCGGCCGTGAACAGCTGGACCAGATCTGCGCCGAGCATTCGATGGCGTCAGCGCGCCCGGGGCTGGGCGCGTGAAACGGCTGTTGTCGCAGCTGCGGCTGCGCCTGTCCCAGCGCCAGGACAGTGAGCACGGCCAGCAGATCGTCCGCATCGTCCTTATCAGCCTGATCCTGGCCTACGTGCTGTTGCCAGCGCCGCGCCACGATCTGCCGCACACGCAGTACGTGGGCGTGCTGGCGATCGTATTGACCGGCCTGAGCCTGTCGCTGCTGCTGTTCGGCTGGCTGTTGTGGCGGCCTGCGCGTTCCGATCCACGTCGGGTGCTGGGCATGCTGGCCGACTACGGTCTGATCGCTGCGGGCATGGTGCAGATGGGCGAGCCGCTGTCCTGGGTCTACATCGTGGTGATGTGGGTGACGGTCGGGAACGGCATGCGCTTCGGCAACCACTACCTGTACGTGGCGGTGGCCATGGCGATGGTCAGTTTCGGTTGCACCGTGCTGCTGACCCCGTACTGGCAACAGAATTTCCGCCTGGCCATCGGTCTCTGGCTCGGCCTGGCGGCGGTGCCGCTGTACTTCTCGACACTGCTGCGGCAGCTGACCGAGGCGATGGCCGAGGCGCGCCGCGCCAGCGAGGCCAAGAGCCGTTTCCTGGCCAACATGAGCCACGAGTTCCGCACGCCGTTGAACGGTCTCAACGGCATGACCGAAGTGCTGGCGACCACGCGCCTGGACGACGAGCAGCGCGAGTGCCTCAACACCATCCAGGCTTCGTCACGCAGCCTGTTGGCGCTGGTGGAGGAAGTGCTGGACATCTCGGCCATCGAGGCCGGCAAGCTGCGCGTGGTGGCCGAAGACTTCGCCGTGGCCGATGTGATCCAGGCGATCGGGCTGATCCTGCTGCCGCAGGCCAAGGCCAAACGACTGGATTACCGGGTGAAGGTCGCCGACGGTGTGCCGCCACGCGTACGCGGGGATGTCGGGCACCTGCGGCAGATCCTGCTGAACCTGGCCGGCAACGCGGTCAAGTTCACCGACCACGGCCGGGTCGAGATCCGTGTCAGCGTCGTGCAGGCGGACACCAGTGGCGCGGTGCGGCTGCGCTTCGACATCCTCGATACCGGCATCGGCGTGGCACCGGCCATGCGTGCACGGTTGTTCGACGCCTTCGAGCAGGCTGACGTCAGCATGGCGCGGCGCCACGAAGGCACCGGGCTGGGCACGACCATCGCCAAGGGCCTGGTCGAGGCAATGGACGGTGACATCGGCTATCTGGAAAACCCGCCGCGCGGCAGCCACTTCTGGGTTGAACTGCCATTCGCGCCGCCGCAGCCGCTGGTGCCGGGCGCGGTGCCGAGCCTGACCGGCGACGAAGACCTGGCGCCGGGTGGCAACGTGATCGCCTTTGCCGATCCGTTCCTGCGCCATCGCGCCCGCGTGCGCAGCATGCAGATCCTGGTGGCCGACGACCACGAGGCCAACCGCATGGTCCTGCAGCGCCTGCTGCAGAAGGCCGGGCACCGGGTGCTGTGCGTGGATGGCGGTGAGGCGGTGCTGGATGCGCTGGCCGACAGCGAGTTCGACGCGGTCATCGTCGATCTGCACATGCCGGGCATGAGCGGGCTGGACATGCTCAAGGAACTGCGGGTGATGCAGGCCGGCGGCGGTCCGCGCACACCGGTGCTGGTGCTCAGCGCCGATGTCACGCCCGAGGCGATCCAGCGCTGCACCCAGGCCGGTGCGCATGCTTTCCTGGCCAAGCCCGTGGTGGCGGTGCGCCTGCTCGATACCCTGGCCGAGATCGCCAGCAACGCCCAGTTGAAGACCATGGCTGCGCCGGTGGTGCGACCGATGGCGCTGCAGGATGGGGTGCTCGACAGCAGCGTGCTGGACGAGCTGGCCTCGCTGGGCATGGGCGAGGGCTTCGAGCGCGAGTTCATCCGCCAGTGCCTGGAAGACGTAGCGAGCTGCATGGGCAAGGCCGAGCAGGCCGGCGAGGCCGCGCAGTGGAATGTATTCCGCGAACAGTCCCACGCGATCAAGGGCGTGGCCAGCAACCTCGGCCTGATGCGGGCGTCCAACCGCGCCGGTGAGCTGATGCGGATGGCCGACTGGCAGCTCAAGACCGAGTGGCGCCCGCGCCTGGGCATCCTGCAGGAGGCGATCAAGGAAGGCCGGCGTGCGCTGGACGCACGCGCCGAACGCCGGCTGCGCGGTGCTGCCGATGATGGTGAGGCGCGCTAGGGGGGCGCCATCATGCCCTTGCATGATTGGCATGCACCTCGTGCCCGCCATCCTCTGCAATTCAGCTTTCATGAATGGAGTAACAGAAGATGGGAAGCAATAGGGCTCATAACGAAGTGATCGCAAAGAAGGCGGCTGATGCAGAGCAGATGCTGCACTCGATTCTATTTGGAGAGGTCGAGGCAGAAGATATTCGCGATGACCAGATTCTGGCCGTGGCTTTGAATGGCGAGTTCTGCGGATCGTGCGACGCATGCTATGAAGCAGAGTTCATGTTCCGCCAGATTCATGGTCTGAAAAGGGGGTTGGACAAGCGGGTCGCTGCCAGCGCGCTGACGGATTGGAAGCGCGCGACGGCGACTGACCAGGCGATGTACGCGCTTAGAATTGCGGAACCAGCTCGTTTTGAAAGGACGAGAGTTGAACCATCTGGAAGGCTTTACTACCTTGACCAGAACATCCTTTCGCTGGCGCAGAGGGATGCCAGCCTGCACCGCGCATTGCTCCATGCGAAAGGGAGCGGTGAGGTTCGGTTTGTTCACAGTCCCTCGCATCTGGAAGAGATCGCAAAGATCGAAGCAGAACAGGATCGTGAAACTCATGTCGAGTTTCTCGAGGCGCTGAGTGATGAGGTGAGTCTACAGCCGAATGATGGCAGTGATTCGATCGTGCTTTTCCATGAGCCTCTGCGTATCACGCTCAAGAGAGTCATGGCGACGATTGATGCAAGCAAAGCCATTGAGCAGACGAAGCTGCTTGGGCCCGATGTGCAGAGATTTGAGTTCCCGGAGTATCTGGAAGAGAGTGGATTCAATCGAAGCCGTTTGAATCAATCTACGGGCATCTTTGATGCGCTGACAGATCAGGAGTTTGCGAAGCTTGTGGCTTTGAGCGCTCCAGCGTCCACATCCAAGGACTATTTCAAGGGACGGTGGATGCATTCGGAAGTTCGCAGCATCGTTTATTCACTCCATAACGCGATGGACGTTATGGGTTACAAATGTGACAAAAGCGAGCGCAAGCTGAGGAGCAGCATTCATGATGTTGAGCACCTCATCTATGCCTCAAGTTGCTCGGTCTTTGTCACGAGAGATGGGAATCTGCGACACAGGGCTCGCGAGATATTCGACTTCATGGGGCGGAGCATTTCGGTGCTTGATGATAAGGAGCTGCTGGCCTCCATTCAGTGAATGGCGCTTGGCCAGGCTGTCGACTGGCCAATGGGACAAAAAAAGCCCGGTGGCCAACCGGGCTTGAACCCATCCTGGGGGAGGGGGTGAATCAGGCCGCGTCGAGACTGGCGCGACGGGTCTGGGCCTTGATCAGGCGATCCATGGTGCGCAGCGAGCGGTCGCCGAGGGCCAGGGCGGAATCGACCCATACCTTGGTGATCTCCAGCAGTTCGTCGTAGCTGACCGGCTGGGCAATGCCGCGTGCGGCGTTCATCGCCAGGTAGGACTGCGGGGTGCGCTGCTGCTGGCGGATCAGTTCTTCGACCGCCGCGCGGCCTTCGCCCTTCTTCACCAGCACGTCGACCACGCCCATCGCATGCATCTCCTCGGCGCTGTAGACCCGGCCGTCGAGGATGATCTTCTCGGCCAGATGCGGAGACACCCGGCGGCACAGGAAGGAATAGGCGCCCATGCCCGGGAACAGCCCGAACAGCACCTCCGGCAGGCCCAGGCCGCTGCCTTCTTCGGCGACGATGGTGTGGCAGGCCAGCGCCATTTCCAGGCCGCCACCGAGGGCGTCGCCCTGGATCAGGGCGATCGAACGGACATCGCCGCCGAACCCGGTATGCAGGTGGTGCACCCCCTCCACGCAGCGCTGGGCGTAGTTCAGCAGCAGGTCGCGGTTGCCCTCGCGGATCAGGCGGGTGAACAGGTCCAGGTCGCCGCCCAGGTTATAAGCGACAGCATCGGAGGCCAGCACGAAGTGCCTCAGGGTTCCGCTGTGACGCTCGGCGGGGTTGCGGGTGATGGCCGCCATGTAGCTCCACATCTCGTCGAGCATGTCCTTGCGGCAGCAGGGACGGATGCCGGTAGCGGCATCGGCATGCATGAACAGCCAGTGCGCGGCGCCTTCGGCACTGTTTTCGGTACGGATGGTGGCAAAAGGCGAGCCGCTTGAGGGCAGCTTTTCGATGGTACTCATGGAAGGGTCCTCGGCATGCGGCCCGCAGTGTCAGGTGGGTGGCCGGCGGGCCGGACGGTCCACACACGCGGCGATGCTACACCGCATCCGGGGCCCCGCATGCGAAAGGGCCCGGGACGTTTCCGCCCCGGGCCCTGTGTCGTTCAATTTGCCGGAAACCCCTACTGCGCGGGGGTGTCGCGGAGTTCGCGGCGGAGGATCTTGCCGACATTGGTCTTCGGCAGTTCCTTCCGGAATTCAACGATCTTGGGGTGCTTGTAGCCGGTCAGGTTGGCCCGGGCATGCTCCTTGACCATTTCCGCGGTCAGGTTCGGGTCCTTCTTCACGATGACCACTTTCACCACTTCGCCGGACTTCTCGTCCGGCACGCCGACCGCGGCCACTTCCAGCACGCCCGGCATCATCGCGATCACGTCCTCGACTTCATTCGGGTACACGTTGAAGCCGGACACCAGGATCATGTCCTTCTTGCGGTCGACGATGTAGAAGAAGCCCTGTTCATCCATCTTCGCCATGTCGCCGGTGTGCAGCCAGCCGTCGGCGTCGATGGCCTTGGCGGTTTCCTCCGGGCGCTGCCAGTAGCCCTTCATCACCTGCGGGCCCTTGATGCAGAGTTCGCCAACCTCGCCCAGCGGCAGGATGTTGCTGTTGTCATCCTTGATGCAGGCATCGGTGGACGGAATCGGCAGGCCGATCGAACCGTTGTACTCGGTCAGGGTGAGCGGGTTGATGCAGGCCGCCGGCGAGGTCTCGGTCAGGCCATAGGCCTCGACCAGGGTCACGCCGGTGACCTTCTTCCAGCGCTCGGCCACGGCGCGCTGCACGGCCATGCCGCCACCCAGGGTGACCTTCAGCGAGGAGAAGTCGACCGTGTCGAAGCCGGGGGTGTTGAGCAGGCCGTTGAACAGCGTGTTGACACCGGTGATGGCGGTGAAGCGCACCGACTTGAGCTCCTTGACGAAGCCCTTCATGTCGCGCGGGTTGGTGATCAGGTGGTTGCAGCCACCGAACTTCATGAAGACCAGGCCGTTCGCCGTCAGTGCGAAGATGTGGTAAAGCGGCAGGGCGGTGATGATCCACTCCTTGCCCATCTCGATGCCCGACGCACCGATCCAGGCCGAGGCCTGCTGCATGTTGGCGATCAGGTTGCGGTTGGTCAGCATCGCTCCCTTGGCCACACCGGTGGTGCCGCCGGTGTACTGCAGGAACGCAATGTCATCGTGGTCGATCTCGACCTTGGGCAGGCTGTGGCGGCTGCCGAGCTTGAGCGCCTGGCGGAAGCGCACCGCGCCCTTGAGATGGTAGTTGGGCACCATCTTCTTGATGTACTTCAGCACGAAGTTGACGATCACGCCCTTGCCGCCGAGGAGGTCGCCCAGGCCGGTGGTGATCACGTGCTTGACCGGCGTATCGGCGATGACCTGCTCGACGGTGTCGCCGAAGTTGTCGACCACCACCAGTGCGGTCACGCCGGCATCGACCAGCTGGTGCTTGAGCTCGCGGGCGGTGTACAGCGGGTTGACGTTGACCACGGTCAGGCCGGCGCGCAGCACGCCGAAGGTGGCCACCGGGTACTGCAGGCAGTTGGGCATCATCAGGGCGACGCGGTCACCCTTCTTGAGCTTGAGCTCACCCAGCAGGTAGGCCGCGAACTGTTCGACCAGCGCGTCGGTCTCGCCATAGGTGAGGACCTTGCCGAAGCTGGAGTAGGCGGGACGGTCGCGGAATTTCGCGACGGAAGCGTCGAAGACCGAAGCTACCGAATGGAACTCGTTGACGTCGATCTCGGCGGGAACGCCTTTCGGATAGCTCTGCAGCCAGGGACGATCCAGACTCATATTCCCCCTCCAGGAATCGTGATGTTTTAGGTTCCGGCCCTGAGCGTATCGACAATGGCCGGTCATTGCAGCATACCCCGCCGTAGGGAAAACGCGAAGAGGGGTTCGCGGAGGCTGCAACGGCAAGTGCCGACCTGGGTCGGCACGGGATTGCGAGGGCTGGCCGTGGAGGAGTGCCCACCGAGGTGGGCACCTACCGGTGTGGGGCGATGCGTCGGCCGAGGGACTGCCTGCGTCAGCCCTGCTTGCGTACCGGAGCGCCGTTGGCCTTGTAGTACGGCGCGGTGCTGCGGGCCAGCGGGGTGCGGCCGCGGATCACGTCGGCCAGCTTCTCGGCCATCATGATGGTCGGCGCGTTGAGGTTGCCGGTCACCACCTGCGGCATGATCGAGGCATCGACGATGCGCAGGCCTTCCAGGCCGTGCACGCGGCCCTGGCCGTCAACCACCGCCATCGGGTCATCGGCATGGCCCATCTTGTTCGAGCACGACGGGTGGTAGGCGGTCTCAGCATGCTCGCGCACGAATGCATCGATCTGCGCATCGGTCTGCAGCGCGCTGCCCGGGGAGATCTCGCGACCGCTGTACGGTGCCAATGCCGGCTGCGCGAAGATCTCGCGGGTGATGCGGATCGCCGCACGGAATTCGCGCCAGTCCTGGTCGTGCGACATGTAGTTGAACAGGATGCTGGGATGTTCGCGCGGGTCCTTCGAGCGCACATGGATGCGGCCGCGGCTGGGCGAGCGCATCGAACCGACGTGCATCTGGAAGCTGTGCGCCTTGATCGGGTTGGAGCCGTTGTAATTGATCGCCACCGGCAGGAAGTGGTACTGCAGGTTCGGCCAGTCGAATTCGGCATCGCTGCGGATGAAGCCGCCGGCCTCGAACTGGTTGCTGGCGCCGATGCCGGTGCCCAGGAACAGCCACTCCGCACCGATGGCCGGCTGGTTGTACAGCTTCAGTGCCGGAGCCAGCGACACCGGCTTCTTGCACTCGTACTGCAGGTACATCTCCAGGTGGTCCTGCAGGTTGGCGCCGACGCCCGGCAGGTGGTGCACCAGGTCGATGTCCAGGCTGCGCAGCAGATCGGCCGGGCCGACGCCGGAGCGCTGCAGGATCTGCGGCGAGGCGATGGCGCCGCCGCACAGCAGCACTTCGCGGCGGGCGGTGGCACGCTGCGGCTGCTCGTTGTGCAGCCACTGCACGCCCACCGCACGCTTGCCCGAGAACAGGATGCGGTCGGTCAGCGCGTGGGTGACGATGGTCAGGTTCGGGCGTGGCTTGGCCAGGTCCAGGTAGCCGCGCGCGGTGCTGGAGCGACGGCCCTTCGGGGTGACCGTGCGGTCCATCGGGCCGAAGCCTTCCTGCTGGTAGCCGTTGAGGTCGTCGGTGCGCGGGTAGCCGGCCTGCACGCCGGCTTCGACCATCGCCGCGAACAGCTCGTTGTTGCCGGCCTTGGGCGTGGTCACGCGCAGCGGGCCTTCGCCACCGTGGTAGTCATTGGCGCCGATATCGCGGGTTTCCGCCTTGCGGAAGTACGGCAGGCAGTCCAGGTAGGTCCAGTCTTCCAGGCCCGGCATGCTGGCCCAGTTGTCGTAGTCCATCGCGTTGCCGCGGATGTAGCACATGCCGTTGATCAGCGACGAACCGCCCAGGCCCTTGCCGCGACCGCAGTCCATGCGGCGGTTGTTCATGAAGGGCTCGGGATCGGTCTTGTAAGCCCAGTTGTAGCGCTTTCCCTGCAGCGGGAAGGCCAGCGCCGCCGGCATCTGGGTACGGAAGTCGAGCCGGTAGTCCGGGCCACCGGCTTCCAGCAGCAGCACGCTGACATCGGCATCTTCGGTGAGGCGGGTGGCCAGCACGTTGCCGGCCGAACCGGCGCCGATGATGATGTAGTCGTACTCGTTGTGGGTGCTCATGGGTGTCTCCTGCAGGCCGGGGCGCGCTGCATGCAGGCGTCCCGGCGGAATGTCGGATCGGCGCGGTGGCCGGACGTTGGGGCGTGCTCGCGGCGCGCCGGTCAGAACACGCTGGCGTAGTCGCCCAGCTCGACCTGCACCGACTTGATGCGGGTGTAGTGGCCGAGGGTGGAGATGCCGTTCTCGCGGCCGACGCCGGATTCCTTGTAGCCACCCACCGGCATTTCGGCCGGCGATTCACCCCAGGTGTTGATCCAGCAGATGCCGGCTTCCAGGCGGTGGATGATGCGGTGGGCGCGGCTGACGTCCTTGCTGACCACGCCGGCGGCGAGGCCGAAGGTGGTGTCGTTGGCGCGGCGGATCACTTCTTCTTCGTCGTCGTAGGCGAGGATGCTCATCACCGGCCCGAAGATCTCTTCCCGGACAATCGTCATGTCATCGCGGCAGTCGGAGAACACGGTCGGCAGCACATAGGCGCCATTGGCCAGTGCGCCCTCGGTGGCACGGCCACCGCCGGTCAGCAGGCGGGCACCTTCGGCCTTGCCACTTTCGATGTAGCGCAGCACGTTTTCCATGTGCGGGAAGCTGGTCAGCGGGCCGAAGTTGGTCTCGGCGGCCATCGGGTCGCCGATGCGGATGCGCTTGACGCGCTCGACGACAGCGGCCTCGAATGCGGCCAGCATGCTGCGCGGCACGAACACGCGGGTGCCGTTGGTGCAGACCTGGCCGGAACTGAAGAAGTTGGCCATCACCGCGATGTCGGCGGCGCGGTCCAGGTCGGCGTCATCGCAGATCACCAGCGGCGACTTCCCGCCCAGCTCCATGGTCACTTCCTTCAGCGACGAGGACGCGGCACTGGCCATCACCTTCTTGCCGGTGGCGACGCCGCCGGTGAAGGAGATCTTCTCGATCACCGGGTGCTCGGTCAGCCACTGGCCGATCTCGCGGCCCGGGCCCTGCACGACGTTGAACACGCCGGCCGGCACGCCGGCTTCGGTGTAGATCTCGGCCAGCCTGATCGCGGTCAGCGGGGTCACTTCGGAGGGCTTGAACACCATCGCGTTGCCGGCAGCCAGGGCCGGGGCCGACTTCCACATGGCGATCTGGATCGGGTAGTTCCAGGCGCCGATGCCGGCAACCACGCCCAGCGGCTCGCGGCGGGTGTAGAAGAAGCTCGACTCGCGCAGCGGCAGCTGGATGCCCTCGATGGCGGTGGCCAGGCCGGCGTAGTACTCGACCACGTCGGCACCGGTGACGATGTCCACGGTGGTGGTCTCGGCCAGCGCCTTGCCGGTGTCCAGGGTTTCCAGGTGTGCCAGTTCGTCGTTGCGCTCGCGCAGGATCTCGACGGCACGGCGCAGGATGCGCGAACGCTCCATGGCGGTCATCGCAGCCCACACCTTCTGGCCTTCGGCCGCGCTCTGCACGGCGCGTTCGACGTCGGCCTGGCTGGCGACCTGGACTTCGGCGAGGACTTCACCGGTGGCCGGGTTGACGGTCTTGAAGGTCTTGCCGCTGGTGGCATCGACCCGCTGGCCGTGGATGTAGAGCTGTTGGACGGGCAGGGCGGTCATGGGGCGTACTCCTTGGAAGGGGGCGGGGTGCTGAAGCGCTTATAGCGCGACAGCCTGCAACTGGAAGTCGATGTAGCCGTAAGCGATGCGCCGGGACTTCTCGGCATTGAACTGGCCGCCGACCAGGCTGCCGCGCAGCCACAGGCCGTCGATCATCGCGGCCAGGCCGCGCGCGGCCAGGCGGGCCTGCGGGTGGGGCAGCAGGCGGTTGAACTGGTGGCACAGGTTGGAGAACAGGCGCTGGTCGTTGGCGCGCTGCAGGCGGGCCAGTTCAGGCTGGTGCATGCTCGCCGCCCAGAAGGTGAGCCAGACGCGCATCGCGGTGCCGTTGATCTGGCTGTCGTCGAAGTTGCCATCGACGATGGCGCGCAACTGGTCGCGCGGGTCGTCGCCGACCTCGGCACGGTAGCGGGCAACCGCCTCCTTCAGCTCGCGCAGGATCTGCCGCATTGCAGCATTGAGCAGGCCGTCCTTGTCGCCGAAGTAGTGGGCGACGATGCCGCTGGACAGCCCTGCCTTCTTCGCGATGGTGGCGACGGTCGCATCGGCCATGCCGATCTCGTCGATGGTCTGGAAAGTGGCCCGGATCAGCTGTTCGCGCCGTACCGGTTCCACGCCTTTCTTCGGCATTGTCTCTCCACGGATTGCGACCCGAAGGATCGGGCTGCCCGCCATTATGCTTTTTATTGATTGAACGTTCAATCAATAAACCATAGGATGCGCTCGCGCCCCACGCCATGGGCCCGGTTTACCGGTCCGGCCCCGCCCATGTGCTCCCTCGGACTTGATGAGACGACCCCATGTCTTCCCTGGCTCATCCCAAGCGTTCGCCCCTGCGCTTGAACCGTTTTGTCTTCTTCAGCTCCTCGGTGTCGATCGGCATCCTCGGGCTGCTCACCGTTCTCTATCCCGAAGGCAGCGAGCACTGGCTGCAATGGGCGCAGGCCGAAGTGTCGGCCGCGTTCGGCTGGTGGTACATGCTGCTGATCGTGCTGTGCCTGGGTTTCGTGCTGTGGCTGGCGTTCTCGCCGTACGGCCGTATCCGCCTGGGCCACAACGAGGAGTCACCGGCCTTCGGCTACGTCGCCTGGGTCTCGATGCTGTTCTCGGCCGGCATCGGCATCGCGCTGCTGTACTACGGCGCCTACGAGCCGCTGGACCATTTCCTGCATCCGCCCGGGCAGCCCGGCGGCACCGTGGCCGCCGGCCGCGAAGCGATGGTGCTGACCTTCCTGCACTGGGGCCTGCACGGCTGGGCGCTGTACGCGCTGGTCGGCGTGGCGCTGGGCTACTTCGCCTACCGCCGCGACCTGCCGCTGGCGCTGCGCTCGGCGCTGTACCCGATCTTCGGTGAGCGCATCCACGGCCGCATCGGCGACATGGTGGACGGCTTCGGCATCCTGGCCACGCTGATCTCGATGGTGACCAACCTCGGCATCGGCGCGCTGGTGGTGCAGTCCGGCCTGGTCTACCTGTTCCACATCCCGGATACGCCGCAGGTGCTGGTGGCGATCGTGCTGGTGATGATGGTGGTGGCCACCATCGGTGTGGTGGCCGGTGTGGAGAAGGGCATTGCCTGGTTGTCCAACCTCAACGTGCGCCTGCTGTGCGGCCTGCTGCTGTTCGTGCTGGTCACCGGCCCGACCCTGCACCTGTTCGATGGCCTGATCCAGAACACCGGCGATTACCTCGGCGCGTTCGTGCGCAAGAGCTTCGACATGTACCTCAACGACCCGAAGGGCCGTGAGTGGATGGGGTCGTGGACGCTGTTCTACTGGGCGTGGTGGATCGCCTGGGCGCCGTTCGTCGGTCTTTTCGTGGCGCGCATCTCGCGTGGCCGCACCATCCGCGAAGTGATCATGGGCGTGTTGCTGATCCCGCTCGGCTTCACCCTGGCCTGGCTGTCGATCTTCGGCAACACCGCCATCGACCTGGTGCTCAACCACGGCCAGGCGATCCTGGGTGACGTGGCCCAGCATGATGCGGCGATGACGCTGTTCAAGCTGCTCGAATACCTGCCCGCCGCGCCGTACGTGGCCGGTGCCGCCGTGGTGATCGGCTTCGTGCTGTTCCTGACCCCGGTCGATTCGGGCACGCTGATGATCGCCAACCTGTGCACCCGTCGCGTGGACGATGGCGTGGAAGATGGCCATGACGCGCCGATCTGGCTGCGCGTGTTCTGGGCAGCGGGCATCACCGTGGCCAGCGTCGGCCTGCTGCTGGCCGGCAACTTCAGCGCGATGCAGACGGCGGTGGTGCTGTGTGGCCTGCCGTTCTCGTTCACCCTGGCGTTCTACATGTGGGGCCTGTTGAAAGCGCTGCGCACCGACCCGGACGCGCCGCGGCGGTGAGCGGGCATCCGGTGGCCATCCCGATGCCGCCGTTGATGCAGTAGAGCCAGGCCATGCCTGGCTGCGATGAAGCAGAAAGGGCCGGATCCGCGAGGATCCGGCCCTTCTTCTTGTAGAGCCGAGCCCATGCTCGGCTGCTGTTCGCGGGATGGCCGGCACGAGCCGAGCGTAGGCTCGGCCCTACAGGAAACATCGCAGCCCGTAGAGCCGAGCCCATGCTCGGCTGCTGTTCGCGGGATGGCCGGCATGAGCCGAGCGTAGGCTCGGCTCTACAGGAAACAATGCAATCTGTAGAGCCGAGCCCATGCTCGGCTGCTGTTCGCGGGATGGCCGGCATGAGCCGAGCGTAGGCTCGGCTCTACAGGAAACATCGCAGCCCGTAGAGCCGAGCCCATGCTCGGCTGCTGTTCGCTGGATGGCCGGCATGAGCCGAGCGCAGGCTCGGCTCTACAGGAAACATCGCAGCCCGTAGAGCCGAGCGCAGGCTCGGCTCTACAGGTGATGCATTACTTGCTGGCCAGCTGGCGCAGCACGTACTGCAGCAGGCCACCGTGGCGGAAGTACTCGACTTCCTTCGGGGTCAGCAGCATCACCGAGACCTCAAAGGTCTTCTTCGTGCCATCGGCCCTGGTCGCGGTGACCGTGGCGCGCTTGCTGGCACCGTCCTGCAGGCCGGTGATGTCGATCGTTTCCGAGCCGTCCAGGCCCAGGCTCTGCGCGTTCTCGCCGTTGCGGAACTGCAGCGGCAGCACGCCCATGCCGACCAGGTTGGAGCGGTGGATGCGCTCGAAGCTTTCGGCGATGACTGCCTTCACCCCCAGCAGCAGGGTGCCCTTGGCGGCCCAGTCACGCGACGAGCCGGTACCGTATTCCTTGCCGGCCAGCACCACCAGCGGCACCTTGTCGGCCTTGTACTTCATGGCGGCATCGTAGATCGCCAGCTTTTCCGGCTGGCCACCGCCGGCCGGGTAGTACAGGGTGTTGCCGCCTTCCTCGCCACCGAACATCAGGTTCTTGATGCGGATGTTGGCGAAGGTGCCGCGGACCATCACGTCATCGTTGCCGCGGCGGCTGCCGTAGCTGTTGAAGTCGGCCGGCTGCACGCCGCGTTCCTGCAGGAAGCGGCCTGCCGGCGAGTCCTTCTTGATGTTGCCGGCCGGGGAGATGTGGTCGGTGGTGATCGAGTCGCCGAACAGGCCCATCACGCGCGCGCCGTGCACGTCGTCGATGCTGCCGGTCTGCATGGTCATGCCATCGAAATACGGCGGGTTCTTGATGTAGGTGGAGGCATCGCTCCACTCGTACAGGTTGCCGTCCGGCGAGGCGATGGTGTTCCAGCGGGTGTCACCCTTGAACACGTCGGCGTAGTTCTGCTTGAACATCTCCGGGCCGATGGTGGCGGCGATGACGTCGCCGATTTCCTTGTTGCTCGGCCAGATGTCGCGCAGGAACACCGGCTGGCCATCGCTGCCGGTACCCAGCGGCTGGGTGGTCAGGTCGATGTCGGTGGTGCCGGCGATGGCGTAGGCCACCACCAGTGGTGGGCTGGCCAGGTAGTTCATCTTCACTTCGGGGTGCACGCGGCCCTCGAAGTTGCGGTTGCCCGACAGCACCGAGGTGACCACCAGGTCGCCGGTGGCGATGCCGGCGCTGACTTCGGTCGGCAGCGGGCCGGAGTTGCCGATGCAGGTGGTGCAGCCGTAACCGACCACGTAGAAGCCGATCTTCTCCAGCTCCTTCAGCACGCCTGCCTTTTCCAGGTAATCGGTGACCACGCGCGAACCCGGCCCGAGCGAGGTCTTCACCCACGGCTGGCGGTTCAGGCCTTTGGCGGCCGCGTTGCGGGCCAGCAGGCCGGCGCCGATCATCACCGCCGGGTTGGAGGTGTTGGTGCACGAGGTGATGGCGGCGATGACCACGGCGCCGTCCTTCAGCCGCACCTTGCGGTTCTCGATCTCGATATCGGCGTAGCCCTTGGCCAGCTGCTCGTTGCCGACCGCCGCGCCGCCGCCCTCGTTGACGAACGAGGAGACGTCGTCGCTGCGCTTGTCACGGTTGGCGGTCATGCCAACCAGCGCTTCACGGTAGTTCTTCTGCACGTCTTCCAGCAGCACGCGGTCCTGCGGGCGCTTCGGGCCGGCCAGCGACGGCTTCACCGTACCCATGTCCAGTTCCAGCGTGGTGCTGTACTGGGCGTGCGGGCTGCCCGGTTCGTGCCACAGGCCCTGCGCCTTGGCATAGGCCTCGACCAGGTTGATCTGTTCCTCGCTGCGGCCGGACAGGCGCAGGTAGTTCAGCGATTCGGCGTCGATCGGGAAGATGCCGCAGGTGGCGCCGTATTCCGGGGCCATGTTGCCGATGGTGGCGCGGTCGGCCAGCGGCAGGTGCTGCAGGCCGTCACCGTAGAACTCGACGAACTTGCCGACGACGCCCAGCTTGCGCAGCATCTGGGTGACGGTGAGCACCAGGTCGGTGGCGGTGGCGCCCTCGGGCAGCTTGCCGGTCAGCTTGAAGCCGACCACCTGCGGGATCAGCATCGACGACGGTTGGCCGAGCATGGCGGCCTCGGCTTCGATGCCGCCCACGCCCCAGCCGAGCACGCCGATGCCGTTGATCATGGTGGTATGGCTGTCGGTACCGAACACGGTATCGGGGTAGGCAATGGCCTTGCCGTCCTTGTCCGTGGTCATCACCACGCGGGCCAGGTTCTCCAGGTTCACCTGGTGGACGATGCCGGTGTTCGGCGGCACCACCTTGAAGTTGTCGAAGGCCTTCTGGCCCCAGCGCAGGAAGCCGTAGCGTTCCTGGTTGCGCTGGAACTCGATCTTGCCATTGAGGTCCAGCGCGTCGGGCTTGCCGAACACATCGACCTGCACCGAGTGGTCGATGACCAGTTCGGAGGGGATCTGCGGGTTGATCTGCTCAGGCGAACCGCCGAGCTTGACCACCGCATCGCGCATCGCGGCCAGGTCGACCACGCAGGGCACGCCGGTGAAATCCTGCAGGACCACGCGCGCCGGCATGAAGGCGATCTCGGTGTCCGGCTCGGCGGCCGGGTTCCAGCGGGCCACGGCTTCGATGTGGTCCTTGCCGACGGTGATGCCGCCGTCCTCGTGCCGGAGCAGGTTCTCCAGCAGGATCTTCATCGAGTAGGGCAGGTGGGAGATATCGAAGCGCTGGCCCAGCGTGGGCAGGCTGAAGTAGTCGTAGGTCTTGCCGCCGACGTTCAGCTGGCTGCGGGTGGAGAACGAATCGCTCATGCGGGGTAACTCCTTCTTGCGGATGGCTTGCAGTGGCCCGCGCATGGGCGGACCTGCTTGCGGTCGCCGCGGGCCTTGCGGCCCCGGTTGCTCCAGTATGAACCCGAAACTGAATGGATTCACCCGGGCCGGGTCCGGCCTGCGGCATCGGTTCCAGACTACAGGGGAGGGTGTATGGCGTATGTCACGTGTGTGGCCGATCCTTTGCGGGGCAAGGGCCGGAAGCGCGCCGGTCCTGTTCAGGGTGGAAGTATGCCCGGGGAAGTATGTATAATTTGTGCATACTCTGGAGGGCCTACCGATGGAAGCCACTGTTGCAGAACGCGGACAGATCACCCTGCCCAAGGCGGTGCGTGATGCCCTCGGCCTGACCAAGGGCACGCTGCTGAAGGTCGAGCTGGACGGCAGCCGCATCATCCTGCGCAAGAGTGTTGACGATGCCATTTCACGGGCGCGCGGCAAGTTCGCGCTGGACGGCTTCGAATCCTCCGACGCAGCGGTACGCGCGGTGCGTGACGAGGAATAAGCCGTGATGATCGCCGTTGATTCGCCGGTGCTGGTCGAGCTGCTCAGCAATGGTCCGCAGGCCGATGCCGTCGAGGCCATCCTCCGCCAGAGCCTGGTCGGTGGCCGCGTGGTGGTCTGCGGCGCGACCCTGGCCGAGGTCTGCGCATCGCTGCGCGGCGGCGCCGAGGTGCTGGAAGCGCTGGAAGAAATGGGCGTGCATTTCAACCCGATGGAAGCCAAGTCGGCACTACGTGCCGGCGAGATGCATCGCCGCCACCGCCAGCGCAGCGGCAGCCGCCGCAGCCTGGACGAATTCATGGTCGGCGCCCACGCACTGCTGCAGTGCGATGGCCTGATCACCTGGAACGATACGTTTTACCGCGACTACTTCAAGGGCCTGAAGCTGATCGTGCCGCAAGCCTGAGCCCACCCAAACACCCTTAAATCGCATTACCCGGGAGTTGTCATGTTGGAAGCCTACCGCCACCACGTCGCCGAGCGCGCTGCGCTTGGCATCCCGCCGCTGCCGCTGAGCGCGCAGCAGACGGCCGATGTCATCGAACTGCTGAAGAACCCGCCGCAGGGCGAGGCCGAGTTCCTGCTCGACCTGCTGACCCACCGCGTGCCGGCCGGCGTCGATGACGCGGCCAAGGTCAAGGCCTCGTACCTGGCGGCGATCGCCCTGGGCAGCGAGCAGAACCCGCTGATCAGCCGTGAGCGCGCCACCGAACTGCTGGGCACCATGCTCGGCGGCTACAACGTCGCTCCGCTGGTGCAGCTGCTGGACGACGCCAGCGTGGGCACCATCGCCGCCAATGGCCTGAAGAAGACCCTGCTGGTGTTCGATGCGTTCCATGATGTGCAGGAGAAGGCCAAGGCCGGCAATGCCAACGCCCAGGCTGTGCTGCAGAGCTGGGCCGATGCCGAGTGGTTCACCAGCAACCCGGAAGTGCCGCAGAGCCTGACCGTCACCGTGTTCAAGGTGCCGGGCGAGACCAACACCGACGACCTGTCGCCGGCGCCGGACGCGACCACCCGCCCGGACATTCCGATGCACGCCCTGGCGATGCTGAAGAACAAGCGCGACGATGCGCCGTTCACCCCGGAAGAAGACGGCAAGCGCGGCCCGATCCAGCAGATCCTCTCGCTCAAGGACAAGGGTCACCTGGTTGCCTACGTCGGCGACGTGGTCGGCACCGGTTCCTCGCGCAAGTCGGCTACCAACAGCGTGCTGTGGTGGACCGGCGATGACATTCCGTTCATCCCGAACAAGCGTGCCGGCGGCGTCTGCCTGGGTTCGAAGATCGCCCCGATCTTCTACAACACCATGGAAGATGCCGGCGCACTGCCGATCGAGCTGGACGTGTCGAAGATGGAGCACGGCGATGTGGTCGAGCTGCGTCCGTACGAAGGCAAGGCGCTGAAGAACGGTGAAGTGATCGCCGAGTTCCAGGTCAAGTCCGAAGTGCTGTTCGACGAAGTGCGTGCCGGTGGCCGCATTCCGCTGATCATCGGCCGTGGCCTGACCGGCAAGGCGCGCGAAGCGCTGGGCCTGGCCCCGACCGACCTGTTCCGCCTGCCGGTGCAGCCGGTCGACACGGGCAAGGGCTTCTCGCTGGCCCAGAAGATGGTCGGCCGCGCCTGTGGCCTGGCCGAAGGGCAGGGCATGCGCCCGGGTACCTACTGCGAACCGAAGATGACCTCGGTCGGCTCGCAGGACACCACCGGCCCGATGACCCGTGACGAGCTGAAGGACCTGGCCTGCCTGGGCTTCTCGGCCGACCTGGTGATGCAGTCGTTCTGCCACACCGCCGCTTACCCGAAGCCGGTGGACGTGAAGACCCACCACACCCTGCCGGAGTTCATCTCCACCCGTGGCGGCGTTTCGCTGCGCCCGGGCGACGGCGTGATCCACAGCTGGCTCAACCGCATGCTGCTGCCGGACACCGTGGGTACCGGTGGTGACTCGCACACCCGCTTCCCGGTGGGCATTTCGTTCCCGGCCGGTTCGGGCCTGGTCGCCTTCGCTGCTGCCACCGGCGTGATGCCGCTGGACATGCCGGAGTCGGTGCTGGTGCGCTTCAAGGGCAAGATGCAGCCGGGCGTGACCCTGCGTGACCTGGTCAACGCGATTCCGCTGTACGCGATCAAGTCGGGCCTGCTGACCGTGGCCAAGGCTGGCAAGAAGAACATCTTCTCCGGCCGCATCCTGGAAATCGAAGGCCTGCCGGAGCTGAAGGTCGAGCAGGCGTTCGAACTGTCCGACGCCTCGGCCGAGCGTTCGGCGGCCGGTTGCTCGGTGCGCCTGAACAAGGAGCCGATCATCGAGTACCTCAACAGCAACATCACGCTGCTGAAGTGGATGATTGCCGAAGGCTACCAGGATCCGCGTTCGCTGCAGCGCCGTATCGAGAAGATGGAAGCGTGGCTGGCCAACCCGGAGCTGCTGGAGCCGGATGCCGACGCCGAGTACGCCGCCGTCATCGAGATCGACCTGGCCGACATCCACGAGCCGATCGTGGCCTGCCCGAACGATCCGGACGACGTGAAGACCCTGTCCGAAGTGGCCGGCGCCAAGATCGACGAAGTGTTCATCGGTTCGTGCATGACCAACATCGGTCACTTCCGCGCCGCTGCCAAGCTGCTGGAAGGCAAGCGTGACCTGCCGACCCGCCTGTGGGTGGCCCCGCCGACCAAGATGGATGCCTCCGAGCTGACCAAGGAAGGCGTGTACGGCACCTTCGGCGCCACCGGCGCGCGCATGGAAATGCCGGGCTGCTCGCTGTGCATGGGCAACCAGGCGCAGATCCGCGAAGGCTCCACCGCGATGTCGACCTCGACCCGCAACTTCCCGAACCGCCTGGGCCGCAACACCAACGTGTACCTGGGTTCGGCGGAACTGGCGGCGATCTGCTCGCGCCTGGGCCGCATCCCGACCAAGGAGGAGTACATGGCGGACATCGGCGTGATCAATGCCAATGGCGCGGAGATCTACCGCTACATGAACTTCGACCAGATCGAGGAATACCAGGACGTGGCCAAGACGGTCGCTGCCTGATGCGGTAGTGCCGGCCGCTGGCCGGCAGCCCGTTGGAACAGAAAACCCCCGGTGAAAGCCGGGGGTTTTTCTGTATGTGCCGGGCTGGACCTGCCACTTCGTCCGGGGCAGTCCACGAATGTCGCGGGATCGATGGCCGGGGAGTGGCACCTGCTGGCGGTGCCGGACCGGCAGTGTGGAGGTGCTGGCCGCAGTGATGATGGCCCATGGCGCCACGAGCAGGGCCGGGCGATCGCGGTGGCCTAGCCCATGCGCATCGCGGTTCGCGTCTGCTCCTGGGCGTGGTCCTGCTGGGCGACCTGCTGTGCCTGCGACAGTTGTTCGGCCTTGGCGAGCGACTGCTCTACGGGTGTGTTGACGGCCTCGCTGACCGCAATCGATGCCCGCAGGTGTGCCGGATTGTCGAGCGCTCCCTGCACAAGGAACATGCGGGCCCCCGAGCCATCGCTGGGTGGATTGCCCAGGACAACATGATCGACGCGCTCCAGGCCGCTGCCCTTGGCCGTTGCAAGCAGGCTGGCCGTCATCCGTTCACTGGTTTCGTCGAAGCTGCGCCCGTGCCTGGCATCCACGGCGGATACACCGTCGCGAATCTGCCGGTAGAGCGCATGGTCCGGGTGGCCTTCCTTCCTGGGATCCAGGCCTGCCTTGTCCAGGGTTGATTCGATGCTCTCCCGCAACGGGCTGCTGGGAGAGAAGCCTGGATTGCGCAGAGAGGGCGAGCCCTTGTCGGTTGCATCCTGGACCAGCTGCCCGCCGGGCTTGAGCGCATGCTGGGCCCGCTGCTGCGCTTCAGCCTCGTTGCGGGCGTATGCACCCGCTTCCATGGTGCCGCGAAGGTAACTGACCCCGTCACGCAGCAGTCCAGGGCCGCCGCCGACAAGCACGGTCGCCGCTGCGCGCAGCTGATGCACATCACCGCGGTAGTCGGCGATCCGGCGCAGGTCTTCAGGATCCGTGACCCGGGCATTGAGGTCGTCCAGTACAGACTGCACCGGACCCTTGTCGGTCATGCGATCAAGGAAATGAACCATTCGATGGGAGTCACCCAGCTGGACCGCCACCGCGGCGGACATGACGTGGCCACTTTTCATTCCGGGCGTTACGAGTGAGGCGATGCGCTGGCCCTGCTCGGCGTTGCGCAGGACCTCCAGTTCCCTGGGGAGCGCATACATCTCGATCCTGCCGTAGTGAGGGCCGCCCGCACTGACCAGGTCGCCTGCCATCACATGGTTGGTGAAGGGTGCCGCATTGGCCGGCTGGCCTTCAGGAAGACGATACGCCAGCCCGGCAGCGCCGTAGGGATTGAATGCATCACCGGGGAGGTTGTAGTGATGCGCAGTGATCTGTGCGAGCGCGCCGCCCAGGGAGTGACCGGTGATGTGTACTGGGCCGTACCCATTCTCTTCAGCCAGCTTGACGGCCCGCTTGGTCAGGGCAAGGGCATCGCCGAGTTGTGCATTGACTCTGGCGGTGACCATTGCAGCGTCGATGCCGCCGTCAATCAAAGGCTGGCGGTCGAACTCCGTTCCGCGATGCGCAACGATGACTTCGTTGGTCTTTGTGTTGAGGTAGACGATGCCTTGATATCCGGATATGGAATCCTCAAGATCCAATACTCTATATCTCGTCCCGTCAATTGTGACCAATTTCTGTTTCGGAGGAGGCTCAGCATAAGCTGCGTCTGCGAGTGTTGCGCTGGTTCTAGGATTCATAGCCTGTGGCCTTCAGTCCATTGAAGAGATTTCTATCCGGAAGTACTTTGGGCGATCTGCTGGTGGGAGTTTATCGAACATAGTCTGGGACTGGGTGCCAGCTTGCTCAGGAATCTGTCCGGAAATTAAAGGCTTTAACGCCTTTTTTATGTAAGTGGTCGAGCCTCCCTCTTCTTTAATTTCTTGGAAAGAAGCACCGACTGTCGCGTGGATTGAACGGCCATCAATAGTCAATGGAAATGAAGCTTCCAGAGTGTTGGGTATCCAATTGCATGGGCCGCGCCCGTAATAGTCAGCGACCGCCATCCCATCTTTGAACGCCGTGGTGGTGAACTCGGTTGGGCTGATGCGCTCTACCTGCAATTGAACAGAATGCCATTTAGGTTCGTAATGCACGCCCTCGTAGTTGTTGATCGGAGGGAGGCAAAGCGAGTCAATCTCGTACAAGACGGTGATCGTGGGAACTGGGACGTCCACGGGTGCATCGTGGACCCGAATCACAATTGGCAGCGCATCTTTGGGTGCGGGATTTTCGCGGTAGGCCGGGTATGAGCGTTCTTTGTTGCAGCCTGCAACGGCCAGTGTGATCAAAGCGATCAACGCGACATGCGCAACGGGCGGGAGGGATTTCAGCATGAGCGGTCCATGTCGCTGATTGAGGTGGCACGGGGGTGCGCCCGTACGGGGCTGCTAGCGGGACCGGGGGTGCCCGCGCGGACGACGGCGCCATGAAGGGCATTCCGTGGCAGATGCGACAGGCTGCGCATTGGATGCTCGTCGCTCCCAGGGTTTCCATCCTTGTGTACCCGTGGTGTGGAGCCTTGCGCGGTCACGTTCATCGGCGTTCCATTGCTCTGTGGCATCTGACTATACGACCCGTTCCCGTCGTGCTCCAAGGTCTCAGACGTGCGGGCGTCTCAATTGCAGGCGGGAGGATGCCGACGCCTGCCGCGATGGTGGGCTGGTTCCCTGCATCATGCGGATTGATGCAGCCATGCAAAAGGGGCTGACGCTCGAACTCCGTTCCGTGATGCGCGACGATGACTTCGTTGGTCTTTGTGTTGAGGTGGACGATGCCTTGATATCCGGATACGGAATTATCAAGATCCAATTACTTTATATCTCGTCACGTCAATTGTGACGAATGCCTGTTTCGGAGGGGGCTGAGCATAAGCTGCGTCTGCGAGTGTTGCGCTTATTCCAGGATTCATATCCTGTGACCTTCAGTCCATTGAAGAGATCTCTATCCGGAAGTACTTTGGGTGATCTGCGAGTGGGCGCTTATCGAACATCGTCTTGGACAGCGTCCATGCTCGTTCAGGTGTCTGTCCGGGGATCAGAGGTTTTAATGCCCTCTCTACGTATGTAGTAGAGCCTCCATCATCTTCGATCTTTTGAAATTGAGCGGAGGCTGCAGCGTTGATCCTGCGTTCTTCCAGCACAAAGGTTAAAGACGTTTTGACAAGGCTTGGTGTCCAAGTGCATGGTCCGCGGCCATAGTAGTCAGCAACTTCCATCCCATCTTTAAACACTGTGCTGGTGAACTCGTTGTCGCTGATGCGCTTTACGGGGAACTCAACTGACTGCTGCTGCGGAGCGTACTGCACCCCCTCGTAATTGTTGATCGGGGGGAGGCAGAGTGGGTTTATCTCGTATGTGACGAAGACCTTTGGAGTAGGAGTGTCCACCGGAGCATCGTGGACCCTGATCGCAATCGGCAGCGCATCCCTGGGCGCGGGATTTTCGCGGTAGACCGGGTATGAGCGTTCCTTGTTGCAGCCTGCAACGGCCAGTGTGATCAAAGCGATCAACGCAACGTGAGCAACGGGCGGGAGGGATTTCAGCATGAGCGGGCCATGTCGCTGATTGAGGTGGCACGGGGGTGCGCCGGTACAGGGCTGCTACGGCGCAGGGTTCTCTGTGCGTGAGAATGCCGGTGCGCTTTCTCTGGATCTCATGGAACTACTTCCTCAGCCAGTGTGGAGATGTCGATTGGGAAGTATTCCTTGCGTTTTTCTTGTGGCATCTTCTCGTACCAACTCGAAGGCTCGGTTGGTGTCCGCTCTGGCGATTGTCCTGTGGTCATGGGGGGCAATGCGCGCTTTACGTAAGCAGTGAAGGTTCTCCCGCCCTCAATCTCAGTGAACAGTGCTGCGACGGACGCGCGGATTGGGCGATCATCAATGACGAAGGCGAACGAAGCTTCCATGAGAACCGGTGTCCATGTGCACTGACCGCGCCCGTAGTAGTCGGCGACTTCCATTCCGTCTCTGAACATCACACTGCTGAACTCAGTTGCACTGAGGCGGTGTGCTTGAAGCTCAACCTTGTGCTGGTTGGGTTCGTACTGCACCCCCTCGTAATTGTTGATCGGGGGGAGGCAGAGTGGGTTTATCTCGTACGTGACGAAGACCTTTGGAGTAGGAGTCTCCATCGGAGCATCGTGGACCCTGATCACAATTGGAAGCGCATCCCTGGGCGCGGGATTTTCGCGGTAGACCGGGTATGAGCGTTCCTTGTTGCAGCCTGCAACGGCCAGTGTGATCAAAGCGATCAACGCAACATGAGCAACGGGCGGGAGGGATTTCAGCATGAGCGGTCCATGTCGCTGATTGAGGTGGCACGGGGGGCGTCGGTGTTCCATTGCTCTGTGGCATCTGACTATAGGACCCGTTCCCGCCGCGCTCCAAGGTCTCAGACGTGCGGGCGTCTCAATTGCAGGCGGGAGGATGCCCCCGGGCTTCAGGCGCCTGCTAGCGGGCTGTGAGCAGTGACTGCTGCAGCCATGCATCCAGTTGCGCACTGGTGAAGGCAGGGTTTTCCAGTGTCGAGATATGTCCGGCATCAGGTACCGCCTGCAGACGGCATCCGATCAGGTCGGCCATCTGCCGTGCTTCTGTCATCGGGCGTGGCAGGTCGTGTTCTCCGCTCATGATCAGCGTTGTTTCCGCATCCAGGTCCTTCAATGCAGCCAGCCGATCCGGGCGGCCGAAGATCAGGCGGCCCAGCGGCACCACCGAGGCCAGCAGGCGTTCGCGTGGCCATGACAGCAGGCGCTGCTGGAACTGGAGGCGAAGCGGATCATCAGCGGCGATGGAGGGGCGGAAGAACAGCGGCACGATCTGCTCGGCCATGGCGGGAGGGACGCAGCCGAGGTGCTCGATCAGGTCGAGCATCGCGAAGTAGCGCGCGCGCGAGTCATCGGGCTCGGCACCGAGGAAGGTGTCCATCAGCACCAGCGAACGGACCTGTGCGGGGCGTTGCAGGGCCAGTTCCGCAGCCCACATGCCGCCGACGGAAAGCCCGACAAGTGCGTACTGATCGATGCCCAGGGCATCCAGCAGCGCGCCGGTTTCGCGTGCCAGATCCGCCGGCGTGGTGCAGCCTTCCGGCAGCAGGGCATCATTGCCGTGGCCGGGCAGCTCGGGAATGATCAGCCGGTGGCGTTTGCCCAGCGCATCGATCTGCGGTGCCCACATCGTGGCGTCCCAGAGATAGCTGCCACCGAGGACAACGGGAAAGCCGGTTCCGATATCACGGAAGGGAAGCAGGGACATGGCAGCGCTCCAGGGAAGGGAGCCTCAAGCTGCGATGGCGCGGTGGACGCGTCTATGGCTGGGGATCGCAACGGGGATGATGTGTTAGGTCAAGTGGCAGTTACGCCAAATGTGCGCGTAAATGGTTTGCTCGTGTCGTGTGTAGTGAAGCCGTTACCCACCCGGTCCACGCCGATTGCGACAGTGAGTGCGGCAGGGCGCCGGTAGCGGCGACGCAGCCCCGTCACCGCTACCCGGACACTGCGAGGGTCAACCGCGTGCCAACGCCAACAGCCGTTCGGCAATCCGTTCCAGCGGCACCTGTTCCTCGGCCGCGCCCAGCTTGAACGCGGCACCGGGCATGCCCCAGACCACGCTCGTCGCCTCGTCCTGGACCAGGGTCGGTGCGCCGGCCTGGCGCATTTCCAGCAGGCCACGTGCACCGTCATCGCCCATCCCGGTGAGGATGGCGCCGATGGCATTGCCGCCGGCGCTCTGTGCCACCGAGCGGAACAGCACGTCCACCGCCGGCTTGTGCCGGTTCACTGCCGGGCCATCGTCGACACGGCAACGCCAGCGCGCACCGTCGCGGATGATCCGCAGATGCTTGCCGCCGGGTGGCAGGTAGGCATGGCCGGGCAGCACCGCTTCACCGTCGCTGGCCTCGCGTACGGCCATCGCCGAGTGGCGGTCCAGGCGCTCGGCGAAGGCGCTGCTGAAGCTGGCCGGCAGGTGCTGGGTCATCACCACGGCGGGAGCGTCGGCCGGCAGGCCTTCCAGCACCACGCGCAGCGCTTCGGTGCCGCCGGCTGAAGAACCAATTGCGATCAACCGGTCGGTGGTGCGGAACTGCGGTGCGGCCGGGCGCATCGAGGGGGTTGCGTCCAGTGTGAGCTTCGGCATTGCAGCGCGCACCAGCGGACGCACCCGCGAGCGCGCCGCCATCTTGACCTTGGCGATGATCTCGTCGGCGTAGCCCTGCAGGCCACGCGCCACGTCCAGCTTCGGCTTGGAGACGAAGTCCACTGCGCCCAATGCCAGCGCCTGCAGGGTGGTGTCGGCGCCGCGCTCGGTCAGCGAGGAGATCATCACCACCGGCAACGGGTGCAGGCGCATCAGGTTTTCCAGGAACGCCAGCCCGTCCATGCGCGGCATTTCCACGTCCAGCGTGATCACGTCCGGGGCCAGGCGCTTGATCTTCTCGCGTGCCAGCAACGGATCGGCGGCGGTGCCGACCACGTCGATGGCCGGGTCGCTGGACAGGATCTCGGTGAGCATCTGGCGCACGACGGCGGAGTCGTCGACGATCAGGACCCGGCAGGGGGCGTTGCCGGTCAGGGTCATTCGAACAGCTCCACGCCGCCGGTGACCGGGGCCTTGGACAGGCGTGCACGCACCGCCGATTCGGTCGCGGCTACTTCGGCTTCATGCGCATGTGGCAGGCGCTGCACGACCACGCGGCCGGTATCGGCGAAGAACCAGATCTTGCGCGGATGGATGCCGCACAGGTCCTCGGCGATGATCGGGATGTGCTCGGCCTGCAGGTACTGGCGCACGAACTCGGCGTTGCGGGTGCCGACCGGATTGCTGGTGAAGCCCTTGAGCACGTTGGCGCCACCGAACACCTTGGCTTCGATGCGCTTGCGGTGGGCACCACGCTTGAGCATGTCGTTGATCAGCAGTTCCATCGCATAGCTGCCGTAGCGTGCGGGCGCACCGTCGCCGGCATTGCCTTCAGGCAGCAGGAAGTGGTTCATGCCACCGATCTTCAGCACCGGGTCGCGCAGGCAGGCGGCCACGCAGGAGCCCAGCGTGGTGGTCAGCGCGGTGGTGTCATCGACCACCAGGTACTGGGTCGGCAGCAGCTTGGCCGCGATGGTCTGGAAGCGCGCATCCTGGTAGCGCATCACATCGTCGGTACGCAGCGAGGCGTTCATGCGCCGGCCTTTGCCGCGCGGCGGTACAGGGTGCGGCCGCAGGGCTGGATCAGGTCGGCGGCGTGCAGGTAGTTTTCCGAGTGGCCGGTGTAGAGCAGGCCGTCGTCGGCCAGGTGCTGCACCAGCCGGCCGAGGATGGCGCGCTGGGTCGGCTTGTCGAAGTAGATCATCACGTTGCGGCAGAACAGCGCATCGAACGGGCCGCCGACGTCGTAGCGCGGGGCAAGCAGGTTCAATGGGCGGAACTCGATCAGCTCGCGCAGCGCGGGCAGCACGCGGCACTGGCCTTCGTTGGGACCGCTGCCACGCTGGAAGTAGCGGCGGCGCAGGTCCGGATCGAGGCTGGTGACGCGATCGATGTTGTAGACACCACGGCCGGCGGTGGCCAGCACCTGGGTATCAACGTCGGTGGCGATGATGCGCACCGGTGGCTTCAGGGTGCCGAAGGCCTCGCAGGCGGTGATCGCCATCGAATAGGGCTCTTCGCCAGTGGATGCCGCGCACGACCACAGCAGCAACGGCGTGCGGCTGGAGCGCTGCTGCAGCTCCTCGCGCAGCTTGTCGAAGTGGTGCGGCTCGCGGAAGAACGAGGTCAGGTTGGTAGTGAGTGCGTTGGTGAACGCCTGCCACTCGTCACCGTCTTCCTGCTCCAGGTGGTCCAGGTACTGCTGGAAGCTGCGCATGCCCAGCGTGCGCAGGCGGCGCGACAGGCGGCCATAGACCATGTCGCGCTTTGCCGGCGCGAGCGCGATGCCCACGCGCTGGTAGATCAGGTCGCAGACGCGGCGGAAATCACGGTCGGCGAACTCGAACTCGCGCGGGCCGGTAACGATGGGAGTAGGGCTTTGCACGGGGGACGTGTCCATCGGCGGGGGCGGCGGCCGAAGCCGCCGCAGGTGGGTCTCAGAATTCCTGCCAGTCGCTGTCGCTGGCGGCGAACGTGCTGGTGTTGCTGCTACGGCGCGTCGATGCCGGTGCCGGTACCTGCGTTTGGCCCGGTTGCGGACGTGCCACAGCGGCGACGCGGGCCGGCTCGACATGCGCGGCCACGGCCTGCATCGCGGCCGCGACCTGATTGTCGAGGCGGAAGATCGCCACGGCGTCGGCCAGCTGGCCGGCCTGGTCCTCCATCGCACGTGCGGCGGCGGTGGCTTCCTCCACCAGCGCCGCATTCTGCTGGGTGGTCTCGTCCATCTGCACCACGGTCTGGTTGACCTGCTCGATGCCGGCCGACTGTTCCTGAGAAGCGGCGGAGATCTCGGCCATGATGTCGGTCACGCGCTGCACCGAGGCGACGATCTCGCCCATGGTTGCGCCAGCCTTGTGCACCAGCGCCGAGCCATCGTTGACCTTGCCGACCGAATCGTCAATCAGGCCCTTGATCTCCTTGGCGGCAGCGGCCGAGCGCTGGGCGAGGGTGCGCACTTCGCTGGCGACCACGGCGAAGCCGCGGCCCTGCTCACCGGCACGGGCGGCTTCCACTGCAGCGTTCAGCGCCAGGATGTTGGTCTGGAATGCGATGCCGTCGATGACGCTGATGATCTCGGCGATCTTCTTCGAGGAGGCTTCGATGGCCGACATGGTGGTGACCACCTGGCCGACCACGTCGCCGCCCTGCGAGGCAACGCCATGGGCGCCGATGGCGAGCTGGTTGGCCTGGCGGGCGTGCTCGGCGTTCTGGCGCACGGTGGAGGTCAGTTCCTCCATCGAGGCGGCGGTTTCCTCCAGGTTGGCGGCCTGCTGCTCGGTACGGCGCGACAGGTCGCTGTTGCCGGAGGCGATCTCGCCAGCGGCGAGGGTGATGCTGGAAGCACTGGCCTGGATCTGGCCGACGATCTGGGTCAGCTGCGAGACCGTGCTATTGGCATCGTCGCGCATGCGCGCGAACACGCCCTGGTAGTCGCCGTGCATGCGCGCGGTCAGGTCGCCTTCGGCGATGGCCGACAGCAGCTGCGAAAGCTTGCCGAGGTTGTCATCGCTGACCGCCATCATCGCGTTGAGGTTTTCCAGCATCAGGCGGAAATCGTGATCGAAGCGCTGCGCGTCGCCACGGCGGCTGAAGTCGCCGGCTGCGGCGGCGCTGGCCAACTGCTTGATCTCGGCGTTGATGCGGCCGAGGTTGGCCTTGACCGTGTCTACGGTGGTGGTCATCGCGGCCTTCTCGCCCGGATAGCGCGCGATGTCGCGGCTGAGATCACCGACCGCGTACTGCTGCACCACGTCCAGCACATCGTGCAGGGTCTGTACGTGGCTGCCGACCAGGGTGTTGGTTTCCTGCACCATCAGCCCGTACTCGCCGGGGAAGGCGCTGGCGTCGATGCGGTAGCTGAGTTCGCCACCATCGTGGCGGCGGGCCATTTCGCGCTGGCCGGTGATGACCGCATGCAGCTGCTGCTGCATGCCGGCCATGGCGTGCAGCAGGCGGCCGGTTTCGTCGTGCGGCTGCGCGCCGATGTGGCTGTCGAGCTTGCCGGCGGCGATACCTTCGGCCACGGCCGTGGCCTGCTTCAGCGGCACTGCGATGCGGTTGCCGATGAGCCAGCTCAGGGCCAGTACGATCAGCACCAGCACGCCACCGGAGACCGCCATGATCGCGGTGAACACCAGCGCCTGCTTCTGCACGTCGTCCATGTAGACGCCGCTGCTGACCACCCAGTTCCAGGGCGCGAACAGGCCGGCGTAGGCGACTTTCTCGACATCGCCCTTGCTGCCCGGCTTGGCCCAGCGGTAATTGACGAAGCCGCCACCAGCGCGGGCGGCTTCGACCTGGTTGTAGTAGATGCGTACACCGTCGTCGGTGCGGAAGTCCTTCATGTCCTTGCCGACCAGGTCCTTGCGGAACGGGTGCATCAGCAGCCGGTAGCCGGTGTCGTAGACGTTGAAGTAGTAGGTATCGTTCTCGGCACGCATCACTTCCAGGGCCTGCAGCGCGGCGCTCTTGGCCGCCTCTTCGCTGAGCTCGCCGGTACCGGCCAGGCGGTGGTAGTGCTGCAGGATGCCGTAGCTCAGTTCGACCTGGGTCTTCAGCGCGGTCTTGCGGGTCTCGGTGAGATCCAGGTACTGCATGCGGGCGGCGATCACCGAGAGCGCGATCACCCCGAGCGCGATGAGCAGCGTCAGCAGGTTGAGCTTGCGCCGGACGGAAAGATTGCTGAAGTAGTGTTGCCAGCGATGCAGGAGATTCATCGAGCAGGACCAGGTCGAAGCGGGCGGGCGGCGCCGAGCCGGCCAGCGGCGGGATACGCCGTGACAACCCCGTTATCGGCCGCGGGAGCGGGGGATTGAGGCGCGGTGTCCGAACGTATTCAGGTTTCCTTGCAGCGGCGGCTGCGGGGCTGCCTGCGGCAGGCTGGTTTTGTAGCAACAGCAAGAGCAACAGCAACAGCAACAGCGGTTGGTCGGCGCTGGATTGTCAGTAGGTGGCTGGGCCGGGGTGGGCAGGCAGGACACGCCGTAAACCCGTCCATGGGGGCTCGATGGCGCCATCCATGGCGCCAACGGTCCTGCCTGCCCACCCCGGCCCAGCCCTCCCGGCATTTCGGTGTCGGACGGCAAGGGCGTTGGGTTTCCAGGTGGAAAGAGGGGTCAGATCCGTTTTCCTGCGGAAAACGGATCTGACCCCGGAAGCGACCGGGCTTTTGCTTCTCGCGCTTCCTTCTTCAATCCGGGGCGCGCGCTCTCCACGGCCACCCCGAGGGGCTTCGCCGTTGGCTGGATATCCGGATACCCCGAAACGAAAACGCCCCGGCGCAGGGCCGGGGCGTTCTCGTACGTCCGATCAGGCCGGAATCAGAATTCCTGCCAGTCTCCATCGGCCAGTTCGGTCGCCATCGGGCGACCACCCGCCATACGGCGGGCCGGCGGGGCAGCCGGGGCCGGTGCTGCCGGTGCGGCGGCACGCGGAGCCGGGGCAGTGACACGCGGCGGGGCCACCACGGTATCGGCTTCGTCGACCACGAAGATCGACACCGCTTCGCTGAGGTGGCCGGCCTGTTCTTCCATTGCACGCGCGGCGGCGGTGGCTTCCTCCACCAGCGCCGCATTCTGCTGGGTGGTCTCGTCCATCTGCACCACGGTCTGGTTGACCTGCTCGATGCCGGCCGACTGTTCCTGCGAGGCGGCGGAGATCTCGGCCATGATGTCGGTCACGCGCTGCACCGAGGCGACGATCTCGCCCATGGTCGCGCCAGCCTTGTGCACCAGCGCCGAGCCATCGTTGACCTTGCCGACCGAGTCGTCGATCAGGCCCTTGATCTCCTTGGCGGCAGCGGCCGAGCGCTGGGCGAGGGTGCGCACTTCGCTGGCGACCACGGCGAAGCCGCGGCCCTGCTCACCGGCACGGGCGGCTTCCACTGCGGCATTCAGTGCCAGGATGTTGGTCTGGAACGCGATGCCGTCGATGACGCTGATGATCTCGGCGATCTTCTTCGAGGAGGCTTCGATGGCCGACATGGTGGTGACCACCTGGCCGACCACGTCGCCGCCCTGCGAGGCGACGCCATGCGCGCCGATGGCGAGCTGGTTGGCCTGGCGGGCGTGCTCGGCGTTCTGGCGCACGGTGGAGGTCAGTTCCTCCATCGAGGCGGCGGTTTCCTCCAGGTTGGCGGCCTGCTGCTCGGTACGGCGCGACAGGTCGCTGTTGCCGGAGGCGATCTCGCCGGCAGCCGAGCTGATGGCACGGCTGGACTGCTTGATGCGGGTGACGATCTCGCTCAGCTGCGCGGCGGTCGCGTTGGCATCGTCGCGCATGCGGGCGAACACACCCTGGTAGTCGCCATGCATGCGCACGGTCAGGTCGCCCTGCGACAGTGCGGCGAGCAGGCTGGAGATCTGTTCGATGCTGCCGGCGTTGGCGTCCAGCAGGCCGTTGATCTGCTGGGCCAGCTGCAGGAAGAAGCCTTCCTTGTCGGAGGCATCGATGCGGCCGGACAGATCGCCAGCGGCAGCCTGGGCGATCACGCGGGCCACTTCGGCTTCAACCTGCGCTTCCTGGGTGCGGTCGCGCCATTCCACCACGTAGCCGACGGTGTCGCCGCCTTCATTGCGGATGGTCGAGACCACCTGGGCGAACTGGGCATCACCGTACTGCATCGGGCGACGGGCGACGCCGTGCGCCTTCAGGTTGTTCAGCAGGGTCTGGTCCATCTCGCCGCGGTGTTCAAGCACGGTGACCGGCTTGCCGATCAGCGAGGCCTGCGCATCGAAGTCCGGCAGGTCGCGGCGCACTTCGTCCTGGTACTGGCTCAGGGTCTGCTGCAGGGCGCGGTTGCTGTAGACAATGGTGTTGCTGGTGTCGGTCAGGTACACGCCGGTCGAGCTGTAATCCAGCGCGGTGCGGATGCGCAGGTTCTCGCGGGCGATGGCCTGGTCGGTCTCGATGCGCTCGCGCAGGTCGCGCTGCATGCGCTGCATGGACTGCATCAGTTCGCCCACTTCGTCCTGGCGGCTGACGTCGATGTGGCCATCGAGCTTGCCACCGGCCACGTCGTTGGCAACCGAGACGGCGCCACGCACGCTGCCGACCAGGGCGCGGGCAAACAGCCACACCAGCACCAGGCCGAGCGCGGCGCCGCCCAGCAGGGCGATCACGGTCAGCACGGCCGAGGCGGAGTAGGTGGATGCGGCCTCTTCGCGCGAGGCGCGGGCGAGGCGGTTGTCTTCGGCGATCAGCGCTTCCAGCGCCGAGGCGGCCTTGCGGTGCTTGGTGCGGGTTTCGCCGACGAAGGTATCGATGGCGTCGTCCGGCAGGTCCAGTTCCAGCATCTCGGTGACGCTGTCATAGGAGGCCAGGGCGTCCTTCCATTCCTTGGCGAAGGTGTCGAACAGCTTCTTCTGCTGCGGGTTGTCGACCAGTGCCGGATAGCCCTTGATCGACTTGTCCATGCTCTCGCGCAGCTCCACGGCCTGCTTGCGTGCATCGGACTTGACGTCGTCGCTGGCGCGGATCAGCTGCTGGTAGGCGGCATTGCGGTATTCGCCCAGCATGCCGCGCATCTCGCCCGCCATGCGGATGCTTTCCATGCGCGAACCCGCCAGCTCGGTGGTGACGTTGTTCAGCGAATGCAGGCCACGATAGGCGACGATGCCCTGCAGCAGCATCACCAGCAGGATGACGCCGAAGGTCAGCATCAGCTTCGGCATCAGTTTCAGGTTGTTGATCCACGGCATGGGCGTTGCAGGCTCCTAAGGCAGACGCGCCCGGGCATCGGGCCCGGTTGCAGCAGGAACCACGCCGGCACCAGGTCCGGCGTGGCTCGACGAACAGCGGATTACTTGATGTTGGCCAGCTTCAGTGCCGACGGCGAGCTGACTTCGATTTCCGCACGCGACGCGTCGCGCTGGATCTTGCCGATCACGCAGACGGTCTTGCCTTCCAGGGTTTCCAGCGGGAAGGAGAACTTGCCGCGGTTCTCACCGGCGATGCGGGCCGAGAAGGTGTGGCGCGGGAAGGCACCGCCCATGTACAGGAAGGTCGGCTGGCCTTCGGAACCTTCTGCGTAGCGGGCCTTTTCGACCTTGCCACAGACCATGCCGTCCTTGCCGACCGAACGCGGTGCCATTTCCGGCGGGATCATGTCGGCCGACTGGGCGAAAGCAGAGGCGGCGGTGGTGGCCAGGACGGCGGCCGAAACGAACGCAAGCAGGGACTTCATCGAGGGGTATCTCCGGGGATGGTAACGGTCGGGCCGGTCCTGCGCGCTCCTGCGCGGCCGGCTTCTGTCCCCCTATCGGCATCGCCGCGGGGAACTGAAGGGTTTTGTGACTGGAACGTGAAGCAGTTCCGTTTGCTCAGGCAGCGACGTCTTCGGCGAGGCTGGGCTGGCCCATGTCGGCGCTGTCGAGGAGGGTCTCGATGTCCAGCAGGATCAGCATGCGATCGTCGTGGGTACCGATGCCGGAGATGAAGCGGGTATCGACGGCGGCACCGAATTCCGGGGTCGGGCGGATCTGCTCGGCCGACAGCGGGATCACGTCGGAGACGCTGTCGACGACGATGCCGACCACGCGGTCTTCCACGTTCAGCACGATCATCACGGTGAAGGCGTCGTAGCGGGCATTGTCCAGGCGCAGCTTGAGGCGCAGGTCGATGACCGGGACGATGGTGCCGCGCAGGTTGATCACGCCCTTGATGTAGTCGGGGGCATCCGGCACGCGGGTCACCGCGTCGTAGCCACGGATTTCCTGCACCTTGAGGATGTCCACGCCGTAGTGTTCGTCACCGAGGGTGAAGCTGAGGAATTCGCCACCGGCGCTGGCGGCGGAGCTGGTCTTGTCGTTCATCGAGGGGTCCTGGTTCTGCCGGAAGTCCCGGTGTCAGGCTCGATATCGGCCCCGCTGGGGGGGACTTTAGGTGCCAGGCAGTGCCGTGGATGGGGTCAGATCCCTTTTCCCTTTTCAGGGAAAAGGGATCTGACCCCGGCATGCGTTCCAGGGTTGCCGGCCAGCCGCCGGCACCACCTGCTGCCCTGGCCTCAGAGCTCGCCGTTGCGGCGTGCCTTGCGCTGGCGGTCGATGCGGAAGATGTAGCGCTGGATGGCGCTGTCGGCGCCGCGCGGCAGGCTTTCGAAACGCATGCCCACGCGCTTGACCTCGATGCCATTGGGCTGGCGCTGCGGCAGCAGGTTGCAGACCACCAGCTCGATGTCGAGGTCGGGGCCGTCCGGCAGCGACAGCTGTGCCGGATAGCGCTTCTGCAGGCCGAACACCGCGCAGTCATTGGGGACCACCACGGCCAGGCCACCGCCACTGATGTCCACCACCCGCATCGACAGGGCTTCGGCGCGCGCTTCGCCGGGTGGCAGCAGCAGCTGGGGCGAATCGGTGACCGGGGTCTCCAGCCGGTACAGCTCGCGGCGCTGCAGGTGCACCAGTTCGTCCGGCAGCGGGGCGCGGAAGGCTACGTGGCCGTCGTTGTCTACGCGCTGCAGTTCGTGCAGGCGGAAGCGCACCAGCACCCGTTCGAGCTGGGCGAAGCACAGCAGGTGATCGGACTGCTCGGCGGCGCGGTTGGAGGCCTCCTGCGGGCTGCCATCGAGCAGCAGGTAGTCCTCGTCTTCGTCGAGATCAAGCAACGCAGTCGGGAACGAACGGTCGCGGCCGTCGATATGCGCGTTGATCAGTGATCGCTGGTCGATCAGCGAGCGCAGCAGCTGGCGCAGCTGACGCGGGTTGCGGACCAGGAAACGCTCGTCAGCGGCGTCGGCCGCGTGGACATCATGCACTGCAGTGTCGTTGCCGTCGGACATGGATTTTACGGTCAGGGGCGGGCGCCAGCACGCGTTGGTGCGAGGCTCGATGGGGATATCGGCCTCTGCACCGGATTATGAAGTGAGATTTGCATCACTTTCCATGCATGAAGGGTCGGGGCCCTTTCCCGTGGGAAAGGGATCCGGCTCCGTGGCTCTCGGCATCGGTAGATCCACGCCATGCGTGGATGCTTTCTGGGTGGGGTCAGAGCCCTCTCCCAGGGAAGAGGGATCCGACCCCAGTGTCCTCAGAACTCCTGCCAATCACCCTCGGCAGCCAGCGCCGGCTGGGCGGCCGATGCGCGCAACGGTCGTGCCGGTGCTGCCTTGGTGGCGGGCAGGGCAGCCGCGACCTGGCGTGGCTGCGGCGCATTCGCCAGCCGTGCCGGTGCAGCGGCGACGCTCTGCGATGCCAGCCGGAAGCGGGCCACGGCTTCACCCAGCTGCACGGCCTGGTCTTCCATCGCACGTGCGGCGGCGGTGGCTTCCTCCACCAGCGCCGCATTCTGCTGGGTGGTCTCGTCCATCTGCACCACGGTCTGGTTGACCTGCTCGATGCCGGCCGACTGTTCCTGCGAGGCGGCGGAGATCTCGGCCATGATGTCGGTCACGCGCTGCACCGAGGCGACGATCTCGCCCATGGTGCTGCCGGCCTGGTGGACCAGGCTGGAGCCTTCGGCGACCTTGCCGACCGAATCGTCAATCAGGCCCTTGATCTCCTTGGCGGCAGCGGCCGAGCGCTGGGCGAGGGTGCGCACTTCGCTGGCGACCACGGCGAAGCCGCGGCCCTGCTCACCGGCACGGGCGGCTTCCACTGCAGCGTTCAGCGCCAGGATGTTGGTCTGGAATGCGATGCCGTCGATGACGCTGATGATCTCGGCGATCTTCTTCGAGGAGGCTTCGATGGCCGACATGGTGGTGACCACCTGGCCGACCACGTCGCCGCCCTGCGAGGCGACGCCATGGGCGCCGATGGCGAGCTGGTTGGCCTGGCGGGCGTGCTCGGCGTTCTGGCGCACGGTGGAGGTCAGTTCCTCCATCGAGGCGGCGGTTTCCTCCAGGTTGGCGGCCTGCTGCTCGGTGCGGCGCGACAGGTCGCTGTTGCCGGAGGCGATCTCGCCGGCAGCCAGGGTGATGCTGGAGGCGCTGGCCTGGATCTGGCCGACGATCTGGGTCAGCTGCGAGACCGTGGTGTTGGCATCGTCGCGCATGCGCGCGAACACGCCGTTGAACTGGCCTTCCATGCGCGCGGTCAGGTCGCCGGCGGCGATCGACTGCAGCAGCTGCGAGAGCTGGCCGAGGTTGCCGTCGGCGACCTGCATCATGGTGTTGAGATGCTCAATCATCAGCTTGAAGTCGTGCTGGAAACGCTGTGCGTCGCCACGCTGGCTGAAGTCACCGGCGGCGGCCGCTGCGGCCAGTTGCTGGATCTGCGAATTGATCGCCAGCAGGCTGGCCTTGGCCGCATCCATGGATTCGTGCAGGATCGCGCGGCTGCCGGGCAGGCGGCGTGCATCCGGGCTGAGATTGCCGATGGCGTACTGGTTGAGCACGTCGATGGCATCGCGGATGGCATCCAGGTGCTCGAAGATCACCGTGTTGATGCCGCCGGCCAGCTGGCCATAGACGCCCGGGAAGTCTTCCGGGATACGGTGGCTGATGTCAGGTCCAGCATGCATTTCTGCCATCAGCTGGGTCTGCTCGGAGAAGCGACGCAGCATCGCGGTCATGTCGGCGGTGGCGGCCAGCATCTTGCCGGCTTCGTCCTTGCTGGTGGCCTGGGTGCTGACGCTCAGGTCGCCCCGGGCGACGGCCTGGATGGCATGAACGGCCTTGCCGAGCGGACCGGTAACGGCGCGCGAGATGACCGTGGCCAGCGCGGCGGCCACCAGCGACAGCAACACGATGCAGCCGACGATGGCGATCATGCTGGTGCGGTGGGTGGCATTGGCATCGGCGATCTTGCCGTCCATCAGGCCGGCGATGTGGGTGCCCAGGGTCTTCATCGCGGCGAACAGGTCCCGGCGCGCCGGACGCGACTGCTCATCGGAAATCTGCTGTGCGAGGGTGCCATCGCCGGCGGCCACGGCTTCGCGCATGGCCTTGTTGGCAGCGAAGTAGCGATCCAGCTGCGCGCTGGCTGCACGATACAGTTCACGTTCCTTGGCCAGTGCCGGCAGCGCCGAGTAAGCGGCCAGCTCCTCGTGCACGGTCCTGGCGGTGTCGTCCATGCGCTTGTTGTAGTCGGCCACCTTGTCGGGCTGGTCGAGCATGCTCAGCAAGGCCAGTTCGTAGGTGCGGAATTCGCCCAGCTGCGAGCGCGCTTCGCCCAGGTGCTGGACCGAGGGAATATCGTTGCCGGCCATCTCGCCGAGCTGCTTGTTGGCCTCGCTCAGGCGTAGCAGGGCGAAGGCGCCGAGGACCAGGGTCATCAGCGTGGTGAGCGTGAACCCCACGGCCAGCTTGCGGGCGATGGGCAGATCTTGGAACCACTTCATGCGGGGTGCTCCAGGTGGGCAGAGTGCCGGCGGCGGTGCGCCGGCTGGGGGTGGTTGCATCGCGAACGGTGGTGCCCGGTGGGGGTTCGGTGACGGCCGTCATTGCGGAATAACGGCGCAAGCTGCGCGGACTTTATGGACGCAGATCACATTCGGTTGCGTAGGGGTGGAAGCGCGAAAGTGCTGCAGTGGCAGGGCTTTCGCTTGAGTGGGGTGGTTGCGCGCGAAACCATGGTGGCGACGAAGTTCACGGAATGGGCGGCGCCGCCAGGCGGGGGTCAGATCCCTGTCCGCAGGAAAGGGATCTGACCCCATCGCGGCCCCATCGCCGGAACGCGCGCAAACAAAAACCGCCACCCCTGGGGGCGGCGGTTCAGTGCAGGCTTGCAGCGTGGATCAGGCGGCCTGCGGCATCCGCAGCGAACGCACCAGCCCGCCGATGTCGACGATCAGGGCGACGCGGCCGTCACCAAGGATGGTGGCGCCGGACACTCCGCCGATGCGACGGTAGTTGTTCTCGATGTTCTTCACGACCACCTGCTGCTGCCCAACCAGTTCGTCCACTTCCAGCGCGATCTTCTGGCCATCGCCTTCAACCACCACCACCAGCGATTCGCTGCCCGGTGCACGGTTGCCGTAGCCGTAGTACTCGCTCAGCGACAGGATTGGCAGGTACTCGCCACGTACGCGCAGTACGCGGCCTTCGCCGGCCATGCTGCGGATGTCTTCGGCTTGCGGCTGCAGCGCCTCAAGCACATAGGCCAGCGGCAGGATCAGGGTTTCACCGGCCACCGCCACGGTCATGCCATCGAGGATGGCCAGGGTCAGCGGCAGGCGGATCAGCGTGCGGGTGCCGGCGCCGAGGCTGCTTTCGATCTGCACCTCGCCCCCCAGTGCCTGGATGTTGCGGCGGACCACGTCCATGCCGACGCCACGCCCGGAGAGGTCGGTGACCGCATCGGCCGTGGAGAAGCCCGGCTGGAAGATCAGGTCCCACACCTGCGAATCGGTCGGGTTGTCCGGCACGGCCAGGCCGCGTTCGTGAGCCTTGGCCAGGATCTTGGCGCGGTCCAGGCCGCGACCGTCGTCGCTGACTTCGATGACGATATGGCCGCCCTGATGCGAGGCCGCCAGCGTGATCGTACCGGTCTCGTCCTTGCCTGCACCGCGACGGATGTCGGGCATTTCCAGGCCGTGGTCGATCGAATTGCGCACCAGGTGCACCAGCGGATCGGCGATCTTCTCGATCAGGCCCTTGTCCAGTTCGGTGCCTTCGCCAACGGTACGCAGGCGCACCTGCTTGCCGAGGCGGCTGGACAGGTCGCGGACCAGGCGCGGGAAGCGGCGGAACACCGCGTCCACCGGCAGCATGCGCACGCCGATCACCGCTTCCTGCAGGTCGCGGGTGTTGCGTTCAAGCTGGTCCAGGCCGGCGAACAGGCTCTCGGCATGGACCGGGTCCAGCGCGTGCGAGACCTGCTTGAGCATGGCCTGGGTGATGACCAGCTCGCCGACCAGGTTGATCAGCGCATCGACCTTGTCGACGCTGACGCGGATCGAGGTTTCCGCCTCCTGGCTGGCACCACCGCTGGCGGCAGGTGCAGCGGGTGCGGCAGGCGCCGATGGGGCCACTGCCGCCGCAGCGGGAGCAGCAGCGGCCGGGGCCTGGGTGGCCAGGCTCGGCGGCGCGGCAGGACGGATGTCCAGCTCGCAGTCGTCCAGCACCCAGGCGAAGGTGTCTTCGATCTTGCTGCGCGGTACCTTGCCGACCAGGCCCAGATCCCACGCCAGGTGGGCTTCGAGGGGATCGAGCTGGGCGAAGCCGGGCAGGCGTTCCATACGCGCGGCGACCTGCAGCGAACCGAGATGTTCCAGTTCGCGGATGATGCGCAGCGGGTCGTTGCCGCTCATGAACAGCGACGGTGCCGGGGTGAAACCGATCTGCCAGGCTTCCGGCGTATCGTCCACCTTGGCTGCGGTGGCAGCCGGGGCGCTGGCTGCGGCCTGGCCGGAAAGAACCGCTTCCAGGCGCGCCTTTACCGCGGCGACCGCGGCCGGATCGGCGGCCTGGCCGTGTTCGGCTTCGCGCAGCAGGGCGCGCAGCACGTCCACCGAGGACAGCATGGCGTCGACGGCGTGCCCTTCCAGTGCCCGCTTCCCGGCGCGCAGCTCATCGAGCAGCGTCTCCAGCACATGGGTCAGGCCGGCGATGGCATCGAAGCCGAAGGTGCCGGCGCCGCCCTTGATCGAATGGGCGGCGCGGAACACCGAATTGATGATCTCCGCGTCCTGCTGCCCCGATTCCAGGGCCAGCAGGCCAGCCTCCATCGCGTCGAGGCCTTCGCGGCTCTCCTCGAAGAAGGTGGCGTGGAAGCGTTGCAGGTCCATGCTCATGGCAGTGGTGGTCCGGAAGCGAAGAGGGGGAGCGGTGCCGGGCGATCAGCCCAGCACTTTCTGCACGGTGGCGACCAGCTGTTCGGGATTGAACGGCTTGACCAGCCAGCCGGTGGCGCCGGCGGCCTTGCCTTCGGACTTCTTGTCGGCGGCTGATTCGGTGGTCAGCATCAGCAGTGGGGTGAACTTGTAGTCCGGCAGCTGGCGCAGTTCGCGGATCAGCGCGATGCCGTCCATGTTCGGCATGTTGACGTCGGTGACCACCGCATTGAAGCGCTGGCCCTTGGCACGACCGAGCGCGACCGCGCCGTCTTCAGCTTCTTCGACGGCAAAACCGGCCGAGGTGAGGGCGAAGGACACCATCTGGCGCATTGACGCCGAATCGTCCACCACCAAGATACGTGCGCTCATGCAGCGTTCTCCACAGATTTCAGGTTGTCATGGGTTACGTCCAGGCCCAGGGCCTGGGTGACGCCCAGCAGGCGCGCGGCGTCACTGAAGGTTGCGGTGCAACCGTGGAAGCCGGTGCCCAGGCCTGCCTCGCGGCGAGCCTGCACGAAGGCACACAGCACCTGCACGGCGGCCGTGTGGATGCGGGCGACCTGGCTGGCATCCAGGGTCAGCTCGCCTGCCTGCTCCACCAGGGGGGCGAGGCGGTTCTTGAGCTCGGTAGTGCTCTCGATGCCGAGATCCCCACCCAGTTCGACAGTGCTCATCGTTGCTCCGGACAAACGGTTCCGTGATCCATAACGGCACCCCGGTGGGGTTCTTTAGGGAAATCGACGCGGTGCCGCGCAGTCGCCATCAAAAAAGGGGACGGAGGGGATTAAGTCGCAAACGCCCGCGCCCGTCCCTGGCTGCCATTGGCAATGGCGACCGCGCAGCGGGGACGTCAGGTGTTGATCCAACCGATCAATTCCTTGCGCCCCTGACAGGCAACGCGTCAGTGCAAAGCGCCGACTCGGCTGGCGGGCAGCAGATCACAGGGACGTTTGCGACTTAATCCCCTCCGTCCCCTTTTTCTTTTCGGGTCAGCTCAACAGCCGGGTGGCGTCGAGCAGGATCATCGGGCGCTGGCTGACCCGGGCCACGCCGCGGAACAGGTCGTTGGAGATCTGGCAGATGCGCGCGGTGTCGGGCGGCTCGATCTGAGAATCGGTGAGGTTGGCGACATCTTCCACCGCAGATACGCGCAGGCCGATGGTCTCGCCGTCTTCTTCCAGCACCACGATGCGGGTCTGTGCGTCGTCCTCGGCGGCGGCCGCGCCCAGGTGCAGGCCCAGATCCATCACCGGGACCACCTGGCCACGCAGGTTCATGATGCCGAGCATGGCTGCGGCGGTGCCACGCAGCGGCAGCAGCGGCACCGGCAGCACCACTTCCTGGACCTTCAGCAGTTCCAGTGCATAGGCCTGGGTGCCGCAGCGCAGGCGCAGCCAGCGCGAGGTGCGTTCGCCGGCGCGACGGTTCTGCGGGTGCGGGCTGCGTGCCGGTTGGTGAGCCTGCGCCTGCAGTTCCTGCCAGGTGCCGGGGCGGTTGCCCGCGGGTGCATCGACGGCGACGCGCGGCGGCGGTGTGGCGGCGGCTGCGGCCGGCGCTGGCGCAGCCCTTGCCGCCGGCGGCGCCACGGGTGCCGCAACCACGGCGGGCGGCGGCGTGGGGACGTCTTCGCCGCCGGCGGCCGCCTCGAAGGCGGCCTGCAGGCCGGGGCTGTCGGTGTGGGCGAGGCGATGGCTGTCCGCCGGATCGGTCTCGTAGATCACTTCGTCCGGAAGATCGTCCCAGGTGGGTTCCGGGCCGGTTTTTGCAACGGCCGCAGCGGGTGCCGGCGCGGTTTCGTGAAGGATCTCATCCGGCAGGTCATCCCAGGTCGGCTCGCGTTCGGTGGCCGCTGCGCTGGCCGGGCCTGGCGCGGCACTACCGGCTGTGGCAGCGGTTTCGAAAGCGGCCTCCAGCGCGGCGTTGTCCTCGCCCGGTGTGGCGGCGGCCGATTCCGTTTCGTAGATCACTTCGGCCGGCAGATCGTCCCAGGTCGGCTCGCGTTCGGTGACCGCTGCGCTGGCCGGGCCTGGCGCGGCACTACCGGCTGTGGCAGCGGTTTCGAAAGCGGCCTCCAGCGCGGCGTTGTCCTCGCCCGGTGTGGCGGCAACGGATTCCGTTTCGTAGATCACTTCGGCCGGCAGGTCATCCCAGGTCGGCTCGCGTTCGGTGGCCGCTTCGATCGCCGGGCATGGCGCGGCACTGGCGGGCGGCGGCACCGCAGGCGGAGCCGTGGCGATCGCCTCGCCCAGCAGTTCGTCCAAGTAATCATCGAGGATGCCGGTGCTGTTCATGCGGCCTGCTCCAGGGCGCGGGCATCCTCGCCGAGGATCCAGTTCAATGCGCGGCGGTAGGCGGCCAGGCCGCGGCCCGGGTAGTCCTCACCGACGCTCGGCAGGGTCAGGCCGGCGGCATTGCTGATGCGGGTGTCGATCGGAATCGCGTCTTCCCACACACGGGTGCCATGACGGTCCTGCATGGTGCGCAGCGATTCATTGCCTGCACGGGTACGACGATCGAACAGGGTCGGCAGGATCGAGATCGGCAGCGGGCGGCGGCGCGAACGCTCGACCATCTCGCCGGTGCGGACCATGCCATCCAGGCCGTGCAGGGCCAGCGGCTCGGCCTGGGTCGGGATGACCAGGCGATCGGCTGCGGCCAGTGCGTTGATCATCAGCAGGCCGAGGGTCGGTGCACAGTCCAGCAGGATGTAGTCGTGCTGGCCCTGATGGCGCGCCAGTGCGTTCTGCAGGGCCAGGCCGAGGCCGGGCTGGTTGGCGCTGCGGCGCTCCAGCGTGGCCAGTGCCGACTGTGCGCAGACGTAGTCCAGGCCATGGATGCTGCTGGCGTGGCACAGGCCGGACAGGTCCGCCGGTGGTGCGCCGAACAGTTCCAGCACGCCGGCCGGCGGCGGATCCACCGGCACGCCGAAGGCGCGGCTGAGCGAGGCATGCGGATCGAGGTCGATCAGCAGCACGCGATGGCCGAGCGCGGCCAGGCCGCGGCCGAGGGCGAGGGTGGTGGTGGTCTTGCCGACTCCGCCCTTCTGGTTGGCGACTGCCCAGATGCGCATCGGATTACTCCTTCATTGCCGGGGGAACGGCGGCGCCGACGCGGCTGCCAGCCGGCACCGGCGGCAACTTCACCGGTGCGATGGGGGAGGTGGGGACGGTGGCCGGAGTTGCGGCGGCCTGTTCGGTAGCAGTGCTTTCAGGGGTGGCAGTGGCGGCGTTCAGGCGCTGGCCGAGCGGGTCCACCGAGTGCGAAGTGTCGGCCAGGATGATGACCATCACCCGTCGGTTGCGGTTGCGGCCCTGCGCGCTGTCGTTCTCTTCGCGTGGGCGGAACTGGCCATAGCCGACCATCGCCAGCCGCGACGGCTGCACGCCCTGGTCGGCGAACAGATGCACCACGCTGGCTGCGCGCCCGGCCGACAGTTCCCAGTTCGACGGGAAGGTGGCGGTGGCGATCGGCACGTTGTCGGTGTGGCCTTCCACGCGCACGCTGTTGGGCACGTCGCGCAGCACCTCGGCCAGGCTGGCCAGGGTCTGCCGTGCATGCACGTCCAGCGCGGCCGAGCCGGTGGGGAACAGGATGTCGCTGTTGATCTCGACCTCGATCCACAGTTCGGTGCGGCGCACGCTGATCATGCCGCGGTCGATCAGCGGCGCGAGTGCGGCGGTGAGGCGGTCGGCGATGCTGTTGAGCTGGCGCTCGGCGCGCGCGATCTGCTCCTGGTTGTGCACCGATACCGGCATGCGCATCTGCGAGGCCATCGACGGCAGCAGGGTCGGGTCGTGCGAGGGCGCCGGTGCGGAGGGGCCGACCTTGGTCCCGGACTTGATCACCGAGGGGCTGTCCCAGCCGCCGCCCTGCACCTGCTTGTTGCCGACCTGCACCGGATTGATCGTGCGCGGTGCGCCACCGAAGGCATCGGTGAGCGCGTCGGCCATGATCCGGTACTTGCCCTCGTTGACCGAGGAGATCGCGTACATGACCACGAAGAAGGCGAGCAGCAGCGTCATCAGGTCGGCATAGGGGATCGCCCATGCTTCGTGGTTGGCGTGCTCTTCGTGGTGCTTGCGGCGGGCCATGTCAGTGCAGGAAGCCGGAGAGGTTGGTTTCGATGTTGCGCGGGTTCTCGCCCTGTGCGATCGAGATCAGGCCTTCGATGACCATTTCGCGGTCACGCGTGTTGTGCGAGATCACGCTCTTGAGCTTGGCGGCGATCGGCAGGAACAGCAGGTTGGCCGAGGCGATGCCGTAGATGGTGGCGGTGAACGCGGCGGCGATGCCGTGGCCGAGCTTGCTCGGGTCGGCCAGGTTCTTCATCACCGCGATCAGGCCGAGCACGGCGCCGATGATGCCGAGCGTCGGTGCGTAGATGCCCATCGCTTCGAAGACCTTGGCACCGGCCTGGTCCTGGTGTTCCTGGCTGCCCAGTTCGATTTCCAGCATGTGCCGCATCGATTCGGGCTCGACACCGTCCACCAGCAGCTGCAGGCCCTTGCGCAGGAACGGGTCCTGCTGCGCTTCCACCTGCGATTCCAGGCCCAGCAGGCCCTGGCGGCGGGCGATGTTGCTCCACTCGACGATCTGCTGGATCAACTCGCGGCGATCGCTGTGCGGCGGGCGCACGACCCAGCGCACGATCCTGAAGGCATGCTTGAACACCGCCGGCGAGGTGTGCAGCAGGATCGCGGCCACGGTGCCGACGATGACGATCACGAACGCCGCAGGCGACCACAACGACGCCAGGCCGGCGCCCTTGAGGATGCTGCCACCGACCAGCGAGGCCAGGGCGAGAAAGAGTCCAATGAGGCTGAGTCTATCCATGGATCCGGTATCGGCTTGTATGAATGGGACTTGAGACACCGGTACGGTCTACTGGTGCGACTTCACAGTTTTTCGGGTTCAGGAAGCGGGTCAGTCGTGCGGGCTGCGCAGGCCGTCCACATCCAGGATCAGGGCCATGCGACCATCGCCGATCAAGGTTGCACCGGCGTAACCGCGCAGGCCGCGCAGGGCTTTTGGCAGCGGCTTGATGACCACTTCCTCGCGCCCGCGCACCTGGTCCACGACCAGGCCGAAGCGCGCTTCACCGGCCTGCAGCACCACGATCGTCAGCAGGGTCGACGCGGCCGGCGTCACATCCAGCCACTGGCGCAGATCGACCAGGGGCAGGGTGTGCGAACGGCGGTCGAGCACGGCGCGGCCATCGAACCAGCCCAGCGAGGTGCGCGGTGCGTGCAGCACTTCCATCACGCGCGCCAACGGCAGCGCGTAGACATCCTCGCCAGCCTGCACCAGCAGGGTCGGCAGGATCGCCAGGGTGAGCGGCACGCGGATCAGGAAGCGGCTGCCGCGGCCCAGCTCCGACTGGATCTGGATCTGGCCACTGAGTTCGCGGATACGCGACTGCACCACGTCCATGCCAACGCCGCGGCCGGAAATATCCGTGACCTGCTGCTTGGTCGAGAAGCCGGGCAGGAACACCAGGTGCAGGCACTCCTCGCTGCTGAGGCGGGCGGCGGCTTCCGGATCGATCAGGCCCTTCTCGCGCGCCTTCGCGCGCAGCTTTTCCGGGTCGATGCCGGCGCCATCGTCCTGCACCTCGATGCTGACGTAGTCGCCTTCCTGCTGCGCCGACAGGCGGACATGGCCCATCCGCGGCTTGCCCTGTGCCTCGCGCAGGTCGGGCATTTCCACGCCGTGGTCGATGGCGTTGCGGACCAGGTGCACCAGCGGGTCGGCCAGTGCCTCGACCAGGTTGCGGTCGAGCTCGGTCTCGGCGCCGATCAGCTCCAGGTCCACTTCCTTCTTCAGCGAGCGGGCGACGTCGCGGGCAACCTTGGGGAAGCGCGAGAACACCTTGCCCACCGGCTGCATGCGGGTACGCATCACCGCCGACTGCAGGCGTGCGGTGGCGATGTCCAGGGTGGACACGGCGCGATCCAGTTCTTCGTCGCGCAGGCGCGCACGCAGGGTCTTGAGCCGGTTGCGCGACAGCACCAGTTCGCCGATCAGGTTGACGATCGCATCCAGGCGCTTGGTGTCCACGCGCACGGTGTGTTCGGCCTCGGCCAGCGGCTTGGCGGCCGGCTTAGCCGCCGCTGCCGCTGCCGGTGGGGCAGCCGGGCGCGGGGCAGCGATCGGTGCCGGTGCCACCGCAGCGGCCGGCGTGGCACCCGGCGCAGCACCACCGTGCAACTGGTCGAGCAGGGCTTCGAATTCGTCTTCGCTGATCAGCCCGTCGTCAGCCTTCTTCGCCGGCGCGACCGCAGTCGGCGCATTGCCGCCATGCAGCTGGTCGAGCAGGGCCTCGAACTCGTCATCGGTGATCAGGTCGCTGCCTGCGGACGCGGGCGCGGCTGCCGCGACCGGTGCAGCGGTGCCCGCCCCGTGCATGTCGAACTGCGCGATCAGGTCCGGCGGCGCATAGCCCGGCTCGGTGCCGGAAGACACCGCGTCCAGCATCGACTGCAGGTAGTCCAGCGATTGCTGGGCCGCGTCGAAGTGGTGGGCCTGCAGCACGGCCTGGCCGGCACGCGCGATGCCCAGCGCTTCTTCGGCGGCGTGGCACAGCTCGACCATGGCGGTGACACCGAGGAAGCCGGCGCCGCCCTTGAGCGTGTGATAGCCACGGAACACTGCATTGAGCTGCTCGGTGTCCTGCGGTGCCTGCTCCAGCGACACCAGCTGTTCGCCGAGGCGATCCAGGATTTCCTGTGCCTCGATGATGAAATCGGCAGTGATGTCGTCGGATACCGCGCTCATGCTTACAGCCCCAGATCCGACAACAGGTCGTCGGCGTCGTTCTGCGAGACCGCGTGGCGGTCCAGTCCCTTCAGTGCCGGCCCGGCCAGTTCCGGGTCGGTGCGATGCTGTTCCGGCGGCAGGCCGAGCGCGCCGAAGCCTTCGTGCACGCGGCGGACGATGCCGACCACGCGACGGATGATCTGCCCGGTCAGGTCCTGGTAGCTCTGCGTCAGGGCGATCTCGGTGAGGTTGTGGCGGATGCGCTCGAGCTGCGCGTCCTGGCCCGGCTGCAGGCCTTCGGCGCGCAGCTGTTCGGTCAGGCTGCGGCATTCCTCGGCCAGGTCCAGGGTGCGGTGGGTGGCCTGTTCGGTCATCGCCACCACGTGGTCCAGGCGCGCGCAGGCATCGTCCAGTTCGCCGGCCTCGCTGGGCACGGTCGGCAGTTCACCCAGCGCCTGTCCCAACTCGCGGGCCAGCCGCGAGAGGCCGCTCATCATCGGCTGCGTGCGCAGCGCGACCAGTCCGTCGATGCGTTGCCGCCACGCGGCTTCGTCACCGGACTCCAATGCGTCCAGGGCTTCCTGCAGGCGCAGGGCGAGGGCGTTCCTGTCGACCGTGGTATCCATCAGGCGCTGGCCGCCAGGCGTTCGAAGATCTTGCCCAGCTTCTCTTCCAGGGTCTGCGCGGTGAACGGCTTGATGATGTAACCATTGACGCCGCTCTGGGCGGCTTCGATGATCTGCTCGCGCTTGGCCTCGGCGGTGACCATCAACACCGGCAGCGTCTTCAGCTTGGCGTCGGCGCGGATCGCCTTGAGCAGCTCGATGCCGGTCATCACCGGCATGTTCCAGTCGGTGACCACGAAGTCGAACGGCTGGCTCTGCAGCAGCGACAGTGCGGCATGCCCGTCCTCGGCTTCGGCGGTGTTGGTGAAGCCCAGATCGCCCAGCAGATTCTTGACGATTCGACGCATGGTCGAGAAGTCGTCGACGATCAGGATGCGCATGTTCTTGTTCAAAGCAGAGTTCCTTTGTTGTTCATTCCGGGCGGCCGGGGGCAGCCGCCTCGGGGATGTTCATTCTTCCAGGCCGGCGTCGACGGCCTCGAATATCTTCAGGCGGCCGCGCAGGCGCAGCACGGCCTGGCCATGGATCTGGCAGACCCGCGACTCGCTCACGCCGAGCACTGCGCCGATCTCCTTCAGGTTCAGCTCCTGCTCGTAGTAGAGCGAGAGCACCAGCTGTTCGCGCTCGGGCAGGTGGCCGATGGCCTTGCCCAGCTCGCGGCCGAATTCGCCGCGCTCCAGCACCTGCTGCGGGGTCGGGCCACCCTGGGCGACCGTGTCCAGCTCGCCCTGGTCTTCGATGCGCGATTCCAGGCTCAGCACCTGGCCGCGGGCCGCGTCTTCCATCAGGCGCAGGTACTCGGGCAGCGGCATCTCCATCGCGGCGGCCACTTCGGTGGCGCTGGCGGCACGGCCGCTGCTCTGTTCCAGGCGGCGGATGGTGGCAGCGGCATCGCGGGCACGGCGGTGCACCGAGCGCGGCACCCAGTCGCCACGGCGGATTTCGTCGATCATCGAGCCGCGGATGCGGATCGAGGCGTAGGTCTCGAACGAGGCCCCCTGATCGGCGTCGTAGCTGCGCGAGGCCTCGATCAGGCCCATCATGCCGGCCTGGATCAGGTCATCGACCTCGACGCTGGCCGGCAGGCGTGCGGCCAGGTGGTGGGCGATGCGCCGCACCAGGTCCGAATGCTGGGCGATGACCTCGTTGGCCGCCGTGCGCTGGACCTCCCGGTACTGGGCTGCGCCTTTCATGCGGCCACCCCGCGCTGCTTGAGGATGCGTTCAAGGAAGAACTCGACGCCACCACGCGGTTCGGTGGGCGCCTGCCAGCGTGCGGTGCGCCGTGCGATCTCGGTGATCGCCAGTGCCGCCGGGCTGGACGGATAGGCCTTCACCACCGGCTGCTGGCGCTGCACCGACAGGCGCAGCCAGTCATCCTGCGGCACGCAGCCCAGGTAGTTCAGCGAGACATCGGCGAGGAATTTTTCGCAGACGCGGGTCAGCTTCTCGTACAGCACGCGGCCTTCGTTGGGGTCGCGCACCATGTTGGCCACCACCTGGATGCGGTCCACGCCGCGTTCGCGCGACAGCACCTTGATCAGCGCGTAGGCGTCGGTGATCGAGGCCGGTTCGTCGCAGACCACCACCACGGTGTCCTGTGCGGCCTGGCAGAAGGTCAGCACGCCATCGGTGATGCCGGCGGCGGTGTCGACCACCATGATGTCCAGTTCGCGCTCCAGCTCGGAGAACACGTTGACCAGGCCGACGTGCTCGGCCGGGGCCAGCTCGGCCATGTGCCGGCGGCCGGATGCGGCCGGGACCACCAGCACGCCGTTCGGGCCCTCGACGATGACGTCGTCCAGCGAGCAGCGCCCGGCGACCAGGTCGGCCAGGGTGAAGGTGGGGTTCAGCCCCAGGATCACGTCGATGTTGGCCAGGCCGAGGTCGGCGTCCAGCAGCAGCGTGCGCTTGCCCATGCCGGCCAGCGCCACGGCCAGGTTGGCCGACACGTTGGTCTTGCCCACGCCGCCCTTGCCGCCGGTCACCGCAATGGTGCGCACAGGGCCGAGCGGCTCGCTGCGGGTGGCCGACAGCGGGAAGGTCTTGGTCAGCTTGGCGTACTCACGCGACGGCATGGTTCAACTCCGGGTTGCAGGGCATATCGGCCGCTCGGCGCAAATCTTCAAGGCGAAGTACAAGATTGGCTGCACTGGCGCGGTGCAGGTCGTCCGGAACGTCCTGGCCATCGGTCACCCAGGTGATCGGCAGGGCGTGGTCCACGGCCACCGACAGGGCGTTGCCGAAGCGGCCGGTCTCGTCCAGCTTGCTCAGCACCAGGCCCTGCAGGTTGGCGGCGCCGAAGCGCCGGACCACTTCGTCCATGTCGCCGAAGCTGGTGTTGGCCGGCAGCACCAGCAGGGTGCGGACCTGGCGGGCGGCACGCAGCCACTGCAGCTGGGCGGCCAGTGCACGGTCGCGCGGGCCCAGCCCGGCGGTGTCGATCAGCACCAGCTTGTAGTCCTTCAGGCGCTCCAGCAGCTGGTCCAGATCGGTGCCGCTGTTGGCCTCGTGCACGGCGATGCCGAGCTGGCGGCCGTAGCCGTACAGCTGTTCGCGGGCACCGATGCGGGTGGTGTCGGTGGTGACCAGGGCCACGTCACGCGGTGCATGCTTCTCGGCGAAGCGCGAGGCCAGCTTGGCGATGGTGGTGGTCTTGCCGGCGCCGGTCGGGCCGACCAGGGCGATCACGCCGCCTTCTTCCAGCGGGTCGACCGGGGCGATCGGCAGCTTGCGCGAGATCAGCCCCAGCATCAGGCCGCGACCGCGGTGGGCTTCGGTCTCCAGCGGGATCTGCATGGCCACGTCGCGGGCCAGGCCGGCGTCGAAGCCGTATTCGTCCATCAGGTCCAGCGCGGTGGCGCGCACCGGGCAGCCACGCAGGCGCTCGTCGGTGAAGCGGTTCATCTCGCGCTCGATCACCTGGCGCATGCCGGCCACTTCCTGGCGCAGCTGGCGGATCTCGGCATCGTCCTGGGCAACCACGGTCAGCACCGGCGCCGGGGCGAGCGTGGGCTCCGGCGCGGTATCGACGATGGCATCGGCCAACGCCGGTTCGCTGGCGGCGTTGGCCGGCTGCGCGTCGGCTGCGGCTACGGTCGGCAGCGGCGGCGGCTGCACCGCCGCCGGCGCACTTTCGTGATGCGCCTGGTGCGGCGGATCGATCTGGAAGCGGGCGCGCTGGGCCGGCACGGTGGCGGCCGGTGCGACGATGGCTTCGGCGAACGGGGCGAAGACCTGTTCCGGCAGTGCCGGTTCGTTGACGGCAGCACGCGCGAGGGTGGCGGCGAAGCCGGTGCTGCCACGGGTCGGCACGATCTCGTCGGCGCTGTCCAGGGTGCGGCCGGTGGCACCGACCGCAGCGCGGGCGAGGGCGGCCACCGCCGAGGTGGTGGCGGCGACCGGTTCCGGCGCCGGGGTGGTGCTGCGGCGGCGGGTGACCGCGGCGATCACCGCGTCGGCGGCGGTGCGCGGCTTGGGTGCCGGCGGCGGTGCGACGTCACGGCGCGAGGCTTCCAGTGCACGCTGCACGGCGCTCTCGTCGTAGTTGGCGGCGGCGACGATCTCGATGCCTTCCTCGATCCGGCGGTTGGACAGGATCACGGCGTCAGGACCATGTTCCTTGCGCACCAGGTTCATGGCCGAGCGCATGTCGGCGGCGACGAATCGTTTGATTTTCATGCTGTGGTCACGGGACGAAGACGGCGGGGTGGCGGTCGGAGAACTCGGGTGGTCGGTGGTCTGCACGGTGCGGGTTCCCCTTGGTATCTGTCTGTTGCGTTGGTTCGTGGGTGGTGTCTGTTTTCTGGCGCATCGGTGGGCGCCGTCAGCTGATCGTTCCGACCAGCTTCAGGCGCTTGTCCTCCGGCACCTCGCTGTAGGCCAGGACCGACAGCGACGGAACGCTGTGGCGGACCAGGCGGGCCAGCGCGGCGCGCACCGGGCCCGGTACCAGCACGACCGCCGGCTCGTTGCGGGCTTCCTGCTTGCTGACACATTCGGCCAGGCTCTGGTGCAGTCGCTCAGCGAGTCCGGGTTCCAGCGCGGCGCCGTTGCCCTGCGTGGACTCCTGCAAGACACGTTCCAATTGCGGGTTGAGGGTGAACACCGGCAGCTCCGCCGACATTCCGGCGATCTCCTGCACGATGAAGCGGCCCAGCGCGGTGCGCACGGCAGCGGTCAGCATGGCCGGGTCCTGGCTGCTGGGAGCATGCTCGACCAGCGATTCGGCGATCTTGCGCAGCTGGCGGATCGGAATGCGCTCGACCAGCAGGTTCTGCAGCACGCGCACCACCGCCGACAGCGGCAGCGCCTTCGGCGTCAGATCTTCGACGAGCTTGGGCGCGCTCTTGGCCAGGTTGGCCAGCAGGTGCTGCACTTCTTCGTGGCCCAGCAGTTCCGGCGCGTGCTCGCGGATCAGGTGCGACAGGTGGGTGGCGACCACGGTGGCCGGGTCGACCACCGTGTAGCCCAGCGTTTCGGCCTGGGCACGCTGGTGCGGCTGGATCCAGGTGGCATCCAGGCCGAACGCGGGGTCCTTGCCGGCGATGCCTTCCAGCGCGCCAAGGGCGCTGCCGGGGTCCAGCGCCAGCTCACGGTCGGGGTGGATCTCGGCGGTGGCCACCGGCACGCCATGCACCAGCACGCGGTAGCCGTTGGCGGGCAGTTCCAGGTTGTCGCGGATGTGAACCGACGGGATCAGGAAACCGACATCCTGGGTCAGCTTGCGGCGCACGCCCTTGATGCGCGCCATCAGTTCGCCGCCCTGGTTGCTGTCCACCAGCGGAATCAGCCGATAGCCGACCTCCAGGCCCAGCGGATCGACCGGGCGCAGTTCGTCCCAGCTCAGTTCGGCGGTCGGCGCCGCTGCGGCCGGGCGGCCCAGTGCATTGAGCGCGGCGGCCTCATTGCCACCGCCCGCGGCATCGGCGGCCGGTGCCTTGCCCTTGCGGTACACCTTCCAGGCGATGAAGCCGAGGATGGCGGACAGCGTCAGGAAAGCGACGTTGGGCATGCCCGGCACCAGGCCGACCACGCCGATGATGCCGGCGGTGATCGCCAGTGCGCGATACTGGCCGAACACCTGGCCGGTCATGGCCTGGGCCATGTCCTGCGAGCGCGAGGCACGGGTAACCAGCATCGCCACCGCGCTGGAGACCAGCAGGGCCGGCAGCTGCGCCACCAGGCCGTCACCGATCGACAGCAGGGTGTAGGTGGCAGCGGCGTCGCCGAACGGCATGCCATGCTGCAGCACGCCCACGGCCAGGCCGCCAAGCATGTTGATGAACAGGATCAGGATGCCGGCGATGGCGTCGCCGCGGATGAACTTGCTGGCACCGTCCATCGCACCGTAGAAGTCGGCTTCCTCGCGGACTTCCTCGCGGCGCAGCTTGGCTTCTTCACGCGTCAGCAAACCGGCGTTGAGATCGGCGTCGATCGCCATCTGCTTGCCGGGCATCGCGTCCAGGATGAAGCGCGCGGTCACTTCCGAGACGCGGCCGGCGCCCTTGGTGATCACCACGAAGTTGATGATGGTCAGGATCGCGAACACCACGATGCCGACCGCGTAGTTGCCGCCGATCACGAATTCGCCGAAGGCGGCGATGACCTTGCCCGCGGCGTCGTGGCCGTTCTGGCCGTTGAGCAGGATGACGCGGGTGGAGGCCACGTTCAGTGCCAGCCGCAGCATGGTGGTGATCAGCAGCACGATCGGGAAGATGGTGAAGTCCAGCGGGCGCTTCACGTAGACCACCGCCAGCAGCACCATCAGCGAGATGGCGATGTTGAAGGTGAACAGCGCATCCAGCACCGGCGCGGCCAGCGGCACCACCACCATGGCCAGCAGGGCCAGCACGATCAGCGGCGCGCCAAGGCCCTGGCGGATCATTTCCAGGGCGCGGCGGGTGTTGAACCCGGTGGAGGGCTGGGCGCTCACGGGCGGCCTCCCTTGCCGAATTCATCCACCTGGATGTGCGGGGCGTCCGGCATCGGGCCAGTGCGCCAGGCGCGCAGCTGGTAGACGTAGGACAGGACCTGGGCGACGGCCGAATACAGTCTCACGGGGATTTCCTTTCCGAGTTGGCCTTCCCGATACAAGGCGCGTGCCAAAGGCGGGGCGGAGACGATCGCCACCTTGTTGCCGTCGGCCACCTCACGGATGCGCAGGGCGGTCTCGTCCACGCCCAGGGCGACCACGGTGGGGGCATTCATGGCGCCGCCCTCGTACTTCAGGGCCACTGCGTAGTGGGTGGGGTTGACCACCACCACGTCGGCGGTGGGCACCGCTTCCATCATCCGGCGGTTGGCCATCTGCTGCTGCAGCTGGCGGATGCGGCCCTTCACCTCCGGGCTGCCCTCGCTTTCCTTCATTTCCCGGCGCAGCTCTTCACGGGTCATCTTCAGCTTGCGCATCCAGTTCCAGCGCTGGTAGGGGGCATCGATGGCGGCCAGCACCAGCATCGCGCCGGCGGTGGCCAGCAGCAGGCGCAGGGTGAAGCCCAGGCCGTCGGTGATGGCGGTTTCCAGCGGGTGGTGGATCAGCCCGCGCAGGGTGTCGAAGCCGGTCCACACCACCAGCCCGGCGGCCACGCCGACGAAGGCCACGCGCAGCAGCGACTTGGTGAACTCGGCGATGGCCTCGGGGCCATACAGGCGCTTGAGCCCGCTCATCGGGTTCATGCGGTTGATGTCGGGCAGCAACGCCTTCTGCGACCAGCGCAGGCCACCCATCACCAGCGGTGCGACGAAGCTGGCCAGCAGGCAGACCAGCACCAGCGGTGCGATCACCAGCATGAACTGCAGCAGCAGGTCGCCGAAGTGGCCGAACAGTTCCTTCGGGTTCTGCCGCAGGCTCTGTTCGGGGCTGAGCGCGTGCTTCATCCAGGCGCTGGCGCCACGGCCGATCGAACCGCTCATGGCCATCACCGCCAGCACGCTGGCGCCGAACACGGCGGCGGTGCCGAGTTCGCGCGAGCGCGGCAGGTTGCCCTGTTCACGGGCGTCGCGCAGGCGTTTTTCGGTAGGTTGTTCGGTCTTTTCGCCGGCGGATTCGTTCTCGGACATCACGGGCACTGCGGCAGGGAATGCCGGGGTGCGTGCAAGAACCGTTCCGTGATGGATTGTTGCCTACTGAGGAGCTGGCATTTGTAGAGCCGAGCCCATGCTCGGCTGCCTTTGGCTCGGGCGCGAAGCGCAGCCGAGCGTGGGCTCGGCTCTACAGGAGCGCTGATGCCGGGCAGGGCGTGGATGTAGCGGGGTACGGCGTTGTAGAGCCGAGCCGATGCTCGGCTGCCTTTGGCTCAGGCGCGAGGAGCAGCCGAGCGTGGGCTCGGCTCTACAGGAGCGCTGATGCCGGGCAGGGCGTGGATGTAGCGGGGTACGGCGTTGTAGAGCCGAGCCGATGCTCGGCTGCCTTTGGCTCGGGCGCGAGGAGCAGCCGAGCGTGGGCTCGGCTCTACAGGAGCGCTGATGCCGGGCAGGGCGTGGATGTGCCGGGGACGGCGTTGTAGAGCCGAGCCGATGCTCGGCTGCCTTTGGCTCAGGTGCGAGGAGCAGCCGAGCGTGGGCTCGGCTCTACAGGAGCGCTGATGCCGGGCAGGGCGTGGATGTGCCGGGGTACGGCGTTGTAGAGCCGAGCCGATGCTCGGCTGCCTTTGGCTCAGGTGCGAGGAGCAGCCGAGCGTGGGCTCGGCTCTACAAGGGAGCGCTGTCGCTGGGTGGCGGGCTCTGCGCCAGTTCCATCCGCGGCCGGGGCAGGTCATGCAGCTGCATGAAGCGGGCAGCGTCGACCGGGCGGCCGAGCAGGTACCCCTGCAGGAAGTCGCAGCCCAGGCGCTCCAGGTAGGCGCGCTGCGCAGCGGTCTCCACGCCCTCGGCCACGATGTCCATGTCCAGCGCATGGCCCAGCGCCACGATCGCCGAGACGATCACCACGTCCTCGGCACTGTGTTCCAGGTCGCGCACGAAGGCATGGTCGATCTTGATCTCGGTGGCCGGCAGCCGCTTCAGGTACAGCAGGCTGGAATAGCCGGTTCCGAAATCATCGATGGAGATGCCCACGCCCAGTGCGGACAGGGCCTGCAGCAGGCGCAGGCTGGTGTCGGTATCGCGCATGACGGTGCTTTCGGTGATTTCCAGCACCAGGTGGCGCGGGGGGATGCCATAGCGCTCGATCACCTCGCGCACATCGTGCAGCAGGTGCGGCGAGCTGAACTGCACCGGCGACAGGTTCACCGACATCGACCAGCCGTCATGCCCGGCGTCGTGCCAGCGCCGCAGCTGCTGGCAGGCCTGGTCCAGCGCCCAGCGGCCGATTTCGTTGATCGCACCGCTGCGCTCGGCCAGGCGGATGAAGCGGTCGGGGGGAATCAGGCCCTGTTCCGGATGGCGCCAACGGATCAGTGCCTCGGCACCGGCCACCTTCTGCGTGGCCACGCGGATCTTCGGCTGGTAGTGCAGGAACAGCTGCTCGCTGCCGATGGCGCGGCGCAGGTCGGCCAGCAGCCGGAACTGCTGCTCGGCACTGTCGTTCATCCAGTCGGAAAACAGCACGAAGGCGTTGCGTCCGGATTCCTTGGCCTGGTACATCGCCGCATCGGCGAAGGCCATCAGCTGGCGCTCGCTGGCAGCGTGGTCCGGGCAGATCGCCACGCCGATGCTGGCCGTCACCTGCAGTTCGTTGTCCGCCAGCAACGGGCCGCTGCCCACCGCCTGCAGGATGCGACGGGCCAGGGTCGGCAGGTCCTCGTCGCGCTCGATGCGCACCACCAGCACGAACTCGTCACCGCCCAGGCGTGCCAGCAGGTCGTGCGGGCGCAGCAGCTGGCGGGTGCGCTCGGCCACAGCCACCAGCAGCGCGTCGCCGGCCTGATGGCCATAGGCATCATTGACCTGCTTGAAGCCGTCCAGGTCCATGAACATCACCGCGAAGCGGTTGCCCCCTTGTTCGGCCTCGGCCAGCGCCTGCACGATGCGCCGCTGCAGCAGCAGGCGGTTGGGCAGGCGGGTGAGCGGGTCGTGCAGCGCGGCCTGGGTCAGTTCCTGCTGGGCATCGGTCAACGAGGTGCTCAGCATCGAGTTGCGCAGCCGCAGCAGCTGCGCCTCCACCCGCTGGTCCAGCCACGAGACCACCAGCACCACCGCCAGGATCGCCACGGTCAGCACCACCACCAGCATCGCCAGCCATTCGCTCTGCAGGCCATCGCCGACGGCGGCGCCACAGATGCTGCCCTCCGGGAAACGCGCGGCGGCCATGCCGGTGTAATGCATGCCGACGATGGCCAGGCCAAGCAGGCCCGCCGCCGCCAGGCGATCACCGATGCGGGTGCGCTGTGCGCGCAGGCGGAACGCCACGTACAACGCGGTCCAGGAGGCGGCCACCGCCACCATCAGCGAGAACAGCAGCCAACCCGGGTCATAGTCGATGCCCGGCTGCATGCGCATTGCTGCCATGCCGACGTAATGCATGCCGGCAATGCCGGTGCCCATCAGCAGGGCACCGCCGGCCAGCCGCGGATGGGGCAGGGTACGCAGCGAGACCAGCCACAGCGCGAACACCGACGAGGCGATGGCAAGTGCGAGCGAGAGCAGGGTGATCGGAAGGTCGTAGCCCAACGGGATGGGCAGGTCGAAGGCCAGCATGCCGATGAAGTGCATCGACCAGATGCCCAGGCCCATGGCAAAGCCGCCCCCCAGGCGCCACCACCAGGCCGCGCCCCGGCCCGGGGCGGTAACCGTGCGCCCGGCCATCGCCAGCGCGGTGTACGAAGCCATCACGGCGACCAGCAGCGAAATCGCCACCAGCCACGGGTTGTACGTGCCTACCAGCATTCGTCAGTCTCCCGGACCTGCCTGTCGACGGAAACCACGGTGGGGCATGCATGAGGCAGGCCAGCGCGGAAAGGCGCCGGCCAGGTGCGGCGTCCCCCTGGGCGCCACGCATTCACTCTAACGCGCAGACCGGGGGGGACGGCAATCAGCAAAGCGTGAAAGCCCGTGCCCCTTTGTAGAGCCGAGATCCTATGTTCGAGATCAAGCCTGCTGGAAGCAGGCTTGACCCACTTTCAGCATGGTCGGATCGAACTCCCGGCCGCTCTTGAAGACGCCCCAGGCAATCCTGGCCAGCTTTCTGGCCAG
>NZ_NEQV01000006.1 GCF_002799245.1 Stenotrophomonas maltophilia
CGACGTTAAGGTGCGGGATGGGGATCGCTCGGCTCGTCTGTCGGCTGGTACCCGCAGATATCATGTTGACGGTCCCTCCACCCTGGCTCCTACATACCTCGTAGGAGCCGGGAGGAACATACAAGCCCATGCTCGGCTGATCGAACGGTCCAATGTGCAAGGCAGCCGGGCATGGGCTCGGCGCTGCAGGAATGTGCAGGCGTCATTACCGCACGGCATAAGTGTTTGTGACGCAATTGGCATATCTGCAGATTGCTGATGTGAAGAGGTAGGGGGTTCTTCGTTGTGTCGCGTTTGGCTCGTTGCGATGGGGCAGTTCCGCCCCGCCGTCCTGCCATGCCGATTCACAACAGAAGGATTCGTGTATGAAGCGACACACGCAACGCTCCGCGCCACCGCGTTCCGCGCGCCTGGCCCTTGCCACTGCCCTGGTGCTGGGCAGCCTGGCCGCCACCGCCCAGGCCCAGCAGGCCGATCCACTGGCCGGAATCCAGTGGCACCTGCTCAACACCGGGCAGACAGTCCCGGCCGACACGCTGCCGGTGGCCGGCAACGATCTGAATGTGGATGGCCTGTTCCGCAATGGCATCCGCGGCCAGGGCGTCACCATCGCCATCGTCGATGACGGCCTGCAGATCGCGCATCCGGACCTGGCGGCCAACGTGGCCGCGGTGGCTGGCAAGAACTTCATCAACGGGTCCAACAACCCCACTCCGTCCAACCCGGACGTCGACAACCACGGCACCATGGTCGGCGGCATCGCCGGTGCGGTGGGCGCCAACAACCTGGGCGTGCGCGGCGTGGCCCCGGCAGCGACGCTGAAGGGCTTCAACCCGATTTCACGCTCGGCCCTGGGCAACCAGCAGAGCAACATCGAATACGCCTGGTGGGACGGCGCGGAATCGGCCGACGTGCAGGTGTTCAACAACAGCTGGGGCGCCGGCCCGGGCAATCCGAACCTGCCGCTGGCGTACAGCGAGAACACGATACGTTCGTACGAGCAGGCGCTGTCGGGCACGCGGGGTGGCCGCGGCGGCATCTACGTGAAGTCGGCCGGCAACAACTTCAACAATGCCTCGATCAGCCAGACCCAGGATGTCTGCACCGCCGACACCAAGAACCGCAACACCGGCTGCGTGCCGGCCGGCCGCGATCCGCGCAACAACCTGTTCAACGTGATCACCGTGGCGGCGGTACGCGCCGATGGCGTGCGCTCGTCGTACTCCTCCACCGGCTCGGCGCTGTGGGTCTCGGCGTTTGGTGGCGAGTACGGCCTGCAGGCGCAGTACGCACCTGGCCTGGTGGCACGCGCCTACGATCCGGCCATCGTCACCACCGACGTGACCGGATGCGCGCAGGGCAGCAACAAGAACACCAACCGCCAGAACACGCTGGACAGCAATCTGTCGGCCATCGACAGCACCTGCAACTACACTGCCAAGATGAATGGCACCTCGGCCTCGGCGCCGATGGTATCGGGCGTGGCGGCACTGGTGCTGGAAGCCAATCCGAACCTGTCCTACCGCGATGTGAAGTACATCCTGGCCACCACCGCCACCCGCAACCACCCGAACCAGCCGGCGGTGACGCTGGCCGACGGGCGTACGCTGGTGCCGGGCTGGACGGTGAACGCGGCCAACCGTGCCTACAGCAACTGGTACGGCTTTGGCGTGGTCAACGCCGCGCGTGCGGTGGAGGTCGCCGAGAACTTCCAGTCGCTGGGTCCGCTGGTCGACAGTGGCTGGCGCAACACGACGCGCACCGTGGCCATCGGCAACACCTCGGCCGCCGCCGCACGCCTGACCTTCCAGCTGGCCAACGGCGCGCGCAACATCGAAAGCGTGCAGCTGGGCTTCCGGGTCAACCACCGCAACACCCGCCAGCTGCAGTTCGTGCTGGTTTCGCCCAGCGGCACCCGCAGCGTGGTGCAACCGGCGTTCACCGCGATCGGTTCGGGTACCGGCGGCGCGCAGAGCAACTTCACCAGCTGGGACCTGCTGTCCAGCAATGCCTTCCTGGATGAGAATGCCACCGGCACCTGGACGCTGGAAGTAACCGACATGGGGCAGGCCGCGACCGCTGCATCGCGCGGCAACCTCGAATTCTTCAAGATCCGCGTTCTGGGGCACTGATGATGAAGACGACCATTCTGTTGAGCACGCTCGCCTTCGCGGCGATGACCTCCCCTGCCTGGGCGCAGAGCTCGGGGCAGACCCCTCCGGCCAGGACCCTGTCGACCGTGGATGCACAGGAACTGAAGGCCTCCGCCACCGGCCGCGCCTTCGATGTGGGCGGCACGCGTTTCCAGCTGTCGCCCTCGACCACGGTGAAGCAGGCCAGCGGCGGCCAGTTCACGATCACGCCGCAGGCAGCGGCGACCACCAGCTCGCGTACCAAGCGCTCGCTGGATGGCGCAGCGGCAGCGGCCGTTGATGCCGGCGCTGGCAAGTTCGCAGCGGCGGTGTCCCATGACGGAGCACCGGTGGTGGCCACCTCGCGCGTCAAGGTGTTCTTTACCGATGCAGCGTCTGCCCAGCGCGCGGCAACCGCCACTGGCGGCACCGTGGTGAAGGTGTCGAAGGCTTCGGGCCAGGCCATCGTGGAGTACCCGTCGGTGAACGCGGCGCTGGATGCGACCAGCAAGCTGCTGTCCACCGCCGGTATCCGCGCGACCGAGCCGGACGTGGTGCAGTGGGAAGAAACCAGGTAAAGCGTTGAGTGGTGCCCCGGCCGGCTGGCTCTCCTGGCCGGCCGGGGATTGATCTGGGAGGGGTGTGCCGACCAACGGTCGGCACCCACCCATATTGCCCAGGCGCAGGACCGGCATCAGCGGGCGGCGAGCGTACCGCTGTGGGTGAGGCCGCAGCTGGCCAGTGCGTCGTTGCCAGCGGCAGGATGTGCCGGTTCCAGCAGCAGGCGCTGCACGTCGGAGAACAGCCTGTCCACCGGCATGCCGTAGGGCGCGAACAGGCGCAGGCGGCCCTGGCGGTCGAACACGTAGCCACCGGCGATGTGGCTCATGGTGTAGGTATCCGGTACCTGGCCTGGCTCCTTCTCGTAGAACGCCTTGAAGTCGCTGGCCATCGCCGCCAGCTGCGCTTCGTTGCCGACCAGCGCGATCGCCCTGGGGTCGAACGCTTCCACATAGGTGCGCGCGACTTCCGGCGTGTCGCGGGCCGGGTCGACGCTGACGAACACCACTTGCAGCTGATCGGCATCCTTGCCCATCAGGTGCTTCACCTGGCTCAGCTCGACCATCGTGGTCGGGCACACGTCCGGGCAGCTGGTGAAGCCGAAGAACAGATAGGTCACCTGCCCCTGCAGGTCCTTCGGGCCACGCACGGTGCCGTGGCTGTCGGGCATCGACCAGCGCTGGCCAAGTTCTTCGCAGGCGATGTCCTTCGCGTAGAAGTCCATGCGCGACTGCGCGCTGCAGCCGGCCAGCAGGCCGAGCAGCAGGCCTGCCGCCAGCCGCAGGCCACGATGGGGGAAAACAATGCCTTTCACGGTTCGCAGGCTCAGTTGATCATCATGTGGTAGTGCATGCTCCAGATGATCCAGACCGACAGTGCGACGACGATGAACAGGATCACCAGGGTGAACACGAAGCTGGCCAGGTTCCAGCCACCTTCGGACTTGCGGTCCATGTGCAGGAAATAGACCAGCTGCACCAGGATCTGCGCCACCGCGAAGCCGACCAGCAGGAACAGCGTGAGCGGCCGCGACAACACCGGGTTCATCACCAGCGCGAACGGCACCACGGTCAGCAGCGCGCACAGCACGAAGCCGATCAGGTAGGACTTGGTGGAGCCGTGCGCATTGCCGGCGCGCGAGGTTTCGACGTGGGCCATGTCAGAAGGCTCCGATCAGGTAGACGAAGGTGAAGACGCAGATCCACACCAGGTCCAGGAAGTGCCAGAACAGGCTCAGGCATGAAACGCGGGTGATGTTGGTCGGGGTCAGCCCACGGCTGTAGACCTGGTGCATGACCACCGCCATCCAGATCAGGCCGCTGGCCACGTGCAGGCCGTGGGTGGCGACCAGCGCGAAGAACGCCGACAGGTAGGCACTGGTGCTCGGGCCGGCGCCTTCGTGGATCAGGTGCGAGAACTCGTAGATCTCCATGCCGATGAACGAGGCACCGAGCACGAAGGTCACGCCCAGCCAGCGCAGCACCGCCGGGGCATCGTGGCGATGCATCGCCAGTACGGCCTGGCCGTAGGTGATGCTGGACACCAGCAGCAGGAAGGTCTCGGCCATCACGAACGGCAGCGAGAACAGGTCCTTGCCGGTGGGGCCACCGGCGTAGGCGGTGCTGAGCACCGCGTACGAGGCGAACAGCGAACCGAACAGCACCAGGTCGGACATGAGGTAGACCCACATGCCGAACACCTTCATGCCGCCCTGTTCGTGGCCATGGTCGTGTTCGTGGTGGTCCGCGTGCGCCTGCGTGTCGCTGGCCAGCTCCGGGCGGGTCAACAGGTTCATGCGCGTGCCTCCTTCAACTTGGCCAGGCTGGCCGCTTCGGTGCGCGCCACCTCTGCGGAACTGACGTAGTAGTCCACGTCCTCGTCGTAGGACCGCACGATCAGGGTGACGATCATCGCGATGAAGCTGGCCGCGGCCATCCACCAGATGTGCCAGACCAGGGCAAAGCACAGCACCAGGATCCAGATGTTGAGGATCAGCGGCACGCCGGTGTTCTTCGGCATGTGGATCGGCGCGTACTTCTTCGGCGGCGGCGGCAGGCCGCGCTTCTTCGCTTCGTGGAAGGCATCCAGCTCATCGGCCTTGGGCACCACGGCGAAGTTGTAGAACGGCGGCGGCGACGGCGTGGCCCATTCCAGCGTGCGTGCGTTCCACGGGTCACCGGTCAGGTCCAGGTTGCGCTTGCGGTCGCGCACGCTCACGTAGATCTGCACCAGCATCAGGATGATGCCCGCGAACACGAACAGCGCACCGATGAAGGCGGCGATCAGGTACGGCGTCCACGCCGGGTTGTCGTACTGGTTCATGCGGCGGGTCATGCCCATGAAGCCCAGCATGTACAGCGGCATGAAGGCCAGGTAGAAACCGATCACCCAGCAGGCGAACGACCACTTGCCCAGGCGCTCGTTGAGGGTGAAGCCGAACACCTTCGGGAACCAGTAGGCGAAGCCGGCCAGGTAGCCGAACAGCGCGCCGCCGATGATGGTGTTGTGGAAGTGGGCCACCAGGAACAGGCTGTTGTGCAGCAGGAAATCCGCGCCCGGAATGGCCAGCAGCACGCCGGTCATGCCGCCGATGGTGAAGGTCACCAGGAAGGCGATGGTCCACAGCATCGGCACGCTGAACTCGACGCGGCCGCCGTACATGGTGAACAGCCAGGTGAAGATTTTCACGCCGGTGGGAATGGCGATGATCATCGTCATGATGCCGAAGAAGGCGTTGACGCTGGCACCGGAGCCCATGGTGAAGAAGTGGTGCAGCCAGACGATGAACGACAGGATGCCGATCGCCAGCGTGGCGCCGACCATCGACTTGTAGCCGAACAGCTTCTTGCGCGCGAACGTGGCGGTGACTTCCGAGAAGATGCCGAACGCCGGCAGCACCAGGATGTACACCTCCGGGTGGCCCCAGGCCCACACCAGGTTCACGTACATCATCGGGTTGCCGCCCAACGTGTTGGTGTAGAAGTTGAAGTCCAGGTAGCGATCCAGGGTGAGCGCGCCCAGCGCCACGGTCAGGATCGGGAAGGCGGCGATGATGATCACGCTGGTGACCAGCACGGTCCAGGTGAACACCGGCATCTTCATCAGGGTCATGCCCGGCGCACGCATGCGCAGGATGGTGATGAACAGGTTGACGCCGGTCAGCAGCGTGCCGATGCCCGAGGCCTGCAACGCCCAGATGTAGTAGTCCACGCCAACGCCGGGGCTGAACTCGATGCCCGACAGCGGCGGATAGGCCACCCAGCCGGTCATGGCGAATTCGCCGACGCCCAGCGAGATCATCATCAGCGCTGCGCCGACCACGAAGATCCAGAAGCTGAAGGCGTTGAGGAACGGGAACGCCATGTCGCGTGCACCGATCTGCAGCGGCACGATGATGTTCATCAGGCCGACCACGAACGGGGTGGCCACGAAGAAGATCATGATCACGCCGTGCGCGGTGAAGATCTGGTCGTAGTGCTCGGGGGGCAGGAAGCCATCACTGCCCGGCCCAGCCGCGGCCAGCTGCGCGCGCATCATCAGCGCATCGGCAAAGCCGCGCACCAGCATGACCAGCGCCACCACCACATACATGATGCCGATCTTCTTGTGGTCCACGGTGGTGAACCAGTCGCGCCAGAGCACGCCCCACAGCCTGAAGTAGCTCACCGCGCCAAGCAGCGCGAGGCCGCCCAGCACCATGGCCGCCAATGTGACCACGACGATCGGCTCGTGCAGCGGCACGGCCTCCCACGTCAATTTACCCAACATGTTCGTTACTCCTGGGAAACCTGGGCACCGCCGGCAGCGCCCGCCGGGGTGGCAGCAGCGGTGTTCTCACCGACGCCGATGAACTGGTCGATGACCTTCTTGAACAGCAGCGGCTCAACGCTGGAGAAGTGCTGCACCGGTGCATTCTTCGACGGTGCGGCCAGCGCCTTGAACTGCGCGAAGCTGAGGGCGTCCGGTGCGCTGCGCACCTCGGCCACCCAGCGATCGAACTCTTCGTTGCTGCTGGCGGTGGCGATGAACTTCATGTTCGAGAAGCCATGCCCGCTGTAGTTGCCGGACATGCCACGGAACTGGCCCGGCTCGTTGGCGATCAGGTGCAGCTGCGTGCGCATGCCGGCCATCGCGTAGATCTGCCCACCCAGCTGCGGGATGAAGAAGGTATTCATCGTCGAGTTGGAAGTGATGTTGAACGCCAGCGGGCGATTGGCCGGGAAGTTGAGCTGGTTGACCGTGGCGATGCCCAGGTCCGGGTACACGAACACCCACTTCCAGTCGGTGGCGATCACGTCCACGTGCAGCGGTTCACCGGCCACGTCCAGCGGCCTGTACGGGTCCAGCTCGTGGGTCGACTTCCACACGATCACCGCCAGGCCGGCAATGATCAGCAACGGCACGCCCCAGACCACGATCTCCACCCTGGTGGAGTGCGACCAGTCCGGCGTGTATTTCGCTTTGGTGTTGCCGGCGCGGAAGCGCCAGGCGAATACGAAGGTCAGCACGATGGCCGGTATCACCACGATCAGCATCACGCCGATGCAGATCAGGATCAGGTCGCGCTGGGCGAGCCCGACCATGCCCTTCGAATCCAGCAGCACCCAGTCACAGCCCGACAGGCCGATGCAGGCCAGGGCGACCAGCGCCAGGCGGATGCGGTTCCAGCAGATATTCATTGGAGGTCAACCCTGTTGAAGAAGCGCGCTTGACCGGCTCGCCTGTGCGCAGCGCCCGGGCGTGGAGCGGCTACACTGTGGGTACGAGGTCACCTACAAACAGGCGATCCACTCCAATCAAGCCCATACAAGATACAGCATTGTATGGACTTGTGCATCTGCACGTATGGAAAAACTGACCGATGACGCCACCTGCCGCCGGCCGCCGCCTGAAACACCCCAATCGCACCTGGGTTCGCCCCTTCCGCGAGGGCGCCGGCCCGCTGTACCTGCAGATCGCCCAGCAGGTGCGCGAGGCGGTGGATGACGGTGTGCTGCGCCCCGGCGACCGGCTGCCACCGCAGCGCGACCTGGCCCAGCAGGTGGGCGTGGACCTGACCACGGTCACCCGTGCCTTCGCCGAGCTGCGCCAGGCCGGCCTGCTGGATGCGCAGGGCGCTGGCGGCACCTTCATCGCGCTGTCGGCCGGCAACCGCAGCACCTCGGTGGACCTGAGCATGAACATCCCGCCGCTGCTGGGCAGCGCGCCGTTCGCACAGGGCATGGAGGCCGGCTTCCAGCACGTGGGCCAGCAGCTGGGCCAGGGCGAGCTGATGAGCTACCACGTCGGCGCCGGCACCCGCGAGGACCGCGCCGCCGCCGTACAGTGGCTGTCGCCGATGCTGGGCACGGTCGGTGCCGACCAGGTGGTGATCTGCCCCGGCGCGCAGACCGCGCTGTGTGCGCTGATCCTGGCCCGCACCCAGCCGGGCGAGCTGATTGCCGCCGAGCAGCTGACCTACCCGGGCCTGCTGGCCGCCGCGCGCGTGCTGCAGCGGAGCGTGGTGCCAGTGGCGATGGACGCCGAAGGCATGCTCCCCGAAGCGCTGGAGGAGGCCTGCCAGCTGCGCCGCCCGCGCCTGCTGTACCTGGTGCCGACCATCCAGAACCCGACGACGGCGACGATGTCGGCGCAGCGCCGGCAGGCCCTGCTGGCGGTGGCCAAGCGCCACGATCTGACCGTGATCGAAGACGATCCCTACTGGTTGCTGGCCGGGGACGCCGCACCACCGCTGGCCGCCCACCGCGATGCCGGCTGCCCGGTCTATTACATCTCCACCCTGTCCAAGTGCCTGGCACCGGGCCTGCGCACTGCCTACCTGGTGGTGCCGGCCGGCGAGCCGATGGAGCCGGTGCTGGACGCCCTGCGCGCGATCGCGCTGATGCCGACCCAGTCGATGGTGGCGGTGGCCTCGCAGTGGATCCGCAGCGGCCAGGCCCAGGACATGGTGCAGCGCTTCCAGCAGGAGCTGCGCGAGCGCCAGGCGATTGCCGCGCAGTACCTGCCGTCCCGCGCGCGGGCGCACCCGGCCGGCCTGCACGTATGGCTGCCGCTGCCGCCGCGGCTGGACCAGTACCGGCTGATCCAGGCCGCACAGGAACAGGGGCTGGGCATTGCCAGCTCCGACGCCTTCAGCGTGGAAGAACCGCCACCGGGCAACGCCATCCGCCTGTCACTGGGCGGCGCGGTCGACCAGGGCGCGCTGGCCGGGGCGCTGGCCAAGCTCAACGAGATCCTGTCTGAAGCCCCCGAGGCCCGGCACAACGCCATCGTCTGAACCGGGCGCATGGTGCATTATCCATACAAGATGATATTTTGTATGCAATGTATGGATGAAGGGACGTGCCTCGATGCGCGCCGAGAAACTGAGGTTCCACCTGGTGATGGCCGGGTGTGGTGGTTTTGTGGTGGTGATGCTGGGCGCACTGGCCTGGGTCTGCCTGCAGCCGCAGACGGTGGATGTGCAGGCGGCCGAACGCCACGCCATCGAGCAATGCGTGCAGCGCAGCGAGGATCCGTCGCGTAGCGCGATCCAGCGCCGCGCGCAGGCCGACTCCTGCCGGGAGATGCGCAAGCAGTACGTGCACAAGTTCGGCGAGGAAGCGTCCTGATGGGTGCAGCCGCGCCGCGCCGTCGCTGGCTGCTGCCGGCGATGATCGCCCTCGCCTGCCTGTTCATGGCCGGCGTCGGGGCTGCGCTGTGGCAGTACTTCGGCTACAGCGCGCAGTCCACCTTCACCGAACAGGCCATCGTCTTCGACGACTCGCAACTGCGCCTGCCGGCCAATCTGGCCGGTGACACCGGCCGCATCCGCGTAGTGCATTTCTGGGACCCGGCGTGTGCGGTCTGCAACCGCGAAACCGGTGCGCACCTGAGCTACCTGATCAGCATGTACCGCCGCGCCGGCATCGATTTCTATGCCATCCGCCGCCCCGGCACCCAGGGCGAACTGCCGGGGCCGCTGCGCAACAAGGTGATCAACCTGCCGACCATCGATGGCATCGAGCACATTCCGGCCAGCCCCGCCGTGGCGATCTGGGACCGCCAGGGCCACCTCGCCTATGCCGGCCCGTACAGCATCGGCATGGTCTGCAACTCGGCCAACAGCTTCGTCGAACCACTGCTGGACAAACTGGTGCGCGGCGAAACCGTGCGCCCGAAAGGACTGCTTGCCGTGGGTTGCTACTGCCCCTGGCAGGCCAAGCGCTGAGGACGCGCAATGACATCACTGACGCTGGCCGGTGCGGCCGCCACAGACAACAACGGCGGTCACCTGTCCGAACCGACCGATGGTTATGGACAGGCTCCCGCCGTTGCAGGCAACGATACGCCCCGACATGCTCCGTACATGCCGCGACCGGATGTCGCAGCCCGCGAGTGGGTGCAGGACGTGCTCGCGCACAACGGGCCGATCTACCTGCGCATCGTCAACGCACTGGAACGCACGGTGCGCCGCGGCGCACTTGCGCCGGGACAACGCCTGCCCTCGCAGCGCGCGTTGGCGCAGCAGCTCGGCGTCGACCTGACCACGGTAACCCGGGCATTCGATGAAGCACGCAAGCGCGGCCTGATCGAGGCGCGTGGGCCACAAGGCAGTTTCATCGCACCGCCCAAGGCCGGCTTCGACCAGGTGGTGGACCTGAGCATGAACGTGCCGCCGGTGCCCGATGCCGATGCGCTGGCCGAGACGCTGCGCCGCGGTGCTGCCGCCGTGCTTGCGCGCAGCAATGCGCCAAACCTGATGACCTATCACCTGGGCGGCGGCAACCCCACCGATCGCCACGCCGCGGCGCGCTGGCTGCAACCGATGCTCGGCGCGGTAGAGGATGCCTGCCTGCTGCTGACCGAAGGCGCCCAGGTGGCGTTGGCCGCCATCCTGGTCAGCCAGGGCCGTGATGGCGACGCGATCCTGTGCGACACGCTGGTCTACCCGGGCCTGCTGCAGGCCGCGGCCGCGCTGGGCCGACGACTGCTGCCGGTGGACAGCGACGAGCACGGCATGTGCCCCGAGGCGCTGGCCCGGCAAGCACGCAACAGCGGCGCACGGCTGGTCTATCTCAACCCCACCTGCCAGAACCCGACTGCACTGACGTTGCCGTTGCAGCGGCGCCAAGCGCTGGCACGCGTACTGGAAAGCGAGCGGCTGCTGGCGATCGAAGACGATCCGTACTGGCACCTTGCCGAAAATGCGCCGATTCCACTGGCAACACTGGCACCGTGCCATGTGTTCCATGTGGCGACGCTGTCGAAGGTGATCAGCCCCGGGCTGCGCACCGCCTTCGTGCGCTGCCCGAGCGCCGCGCACGCCGAGGCGATGGCATCGGCCTTGCGGGCCACCCGGTTGATGGCGCATCCACTGGTGTCGGCGCTGGCCAGCCAGCTGCTGCTGGATGGTTCGGCGCAATCGCTGCTGGCCCAGGTGCGCACCGAGGCGCGCGAGCGTGTGCGCATGGCGCGCTACCTGCTGGCGCCATCGCTGCTGCTGCGCGCCGAAGGCCTGCACGCCTGGTGCCGGGCGCCGGCGCCATGGACCGACGCCACGCTGGTGCGTACCGCGCAGCTGCAGGGGCTGGCCATCGCACCGTCCTCGGCATTCTGCCCACCGGGGGTGCTGCATCAGGACGGCGTGCGGCTGTCACTGGGGCTGGCGGCAGATCGCCGGCAGCTGGAGAGCGCACTGCGTCGCATCGACCGGCTGTTGCTGTCGGATGCGTTACCGGCGATCGAGCGGTAGGGGGGCGTGCCGACCAACGGTCGGCACCCACCGGACCTGGGGGGATTGCCGACCAACGGTCGGCACCCACCGGACCTGGGGGGATTGCCGACCAACGGTCGGTACCCACCGGACCTGGGGGGATTGCCGACCAACGGTCGGCACCCACCGGACCTGGGGGCTTGCCGGCCAACGGTCGGCACCCACCGGACCTGGGGGCTTGCCGGCCAACGGTCGGCACCCACCGGACCTGGGGGCTTGCCGGCCAACGGTCGGCACCCACAGGGGCAACACCGGTGCCAACCAAGGTTGGCATCTACCAAAGCAGGGTCAGGCCAACGCCGCCAGCGCCTGCACCAGCGCATCCATCTGCTCCGGCCGGGTGAACACCGACGGCGTCACCCGCACGCAGGCGCCGGATTCCAACCCGTCGCGGTGCGTGGTGAACACGCGATGCTCGTCCAGCAGCCGCTTCTGCAGTGCGATGTTGTCAGCCACACTGGAGCGCCCGCGCAGGCGGAAGCTGGCCAATGCGCTGGCCAACGCCGGATCGGGCGAAGACAGCACTTCGATGTGCGCCATCTGCCGCGCCGGCAGCGTCCAGCGCTCCCGCAGGTAGCGCAGGCGCGCCTGCTTGTTGGCCACACCGATGCGCTGGTGCAGCGCGATCGCCTCCGGCAGCGCCAGGTAGGCGGCGAAGTTGACCGTGCCAGTGTGTACGCGGCTGCCCACGCGGCCGTCATCGGTCTCGCCCATGTACGGGTCGAGGTCCGCAACGCGGCCTTTGCGCACGTACATCGCGCCGACGCCAACCGGCGCGCCGATCCACTTGTGCAGGTTGATGCCCAAGAAATCGGCCTTGAGCTGCGGCACCGCGTAGTCGATCTGGCCAAACCCATGGGCGGCATCGACGATCACGTCGATACCGCGTGCGCGTGCACGCTCGGCGATCTCCCCCACCGGCAATACCAGCCCATGGCGGTGGCTGACCTGGGTCAGCAGCACCAGTTTCAGGCGTGGCAGGCGCGCGAACGCGGCCTCGTAGGCCTGCAGGATCTGCGCATGCCCGGGCACCGCCGGCAGCGCGATGCGCTCGACCTGCACGCCACGGCGCTGCTGCAGCCAGCGCATCGCGCCGATCATGCTGTCGTAGTCGATGTCGGCATACAGCACCTGGTCGCCAGGCTGCAGACGGTTGTAGCCGCCGATCAGCGCGAGCATCGCCTCGGTTGCGCCGCGGGTCAGTGCAATCTCGTCGGCGCCCACGCCCAGCAGCTCGGCGACCTGCCGCTGCACCGCCATGTACTGCGCAGGGAATTCACGACGGCCATACCAGGCGTTGCCACGGTTCACTTCAGCGGTGTGGCGCTGGTAGCTGGCCAGGGTCTCGCGGCCCATCGCGCCCCAGTAGCCGTTCTCCAGATGGTTCACTTCGTCGGTGATGTCGAAGTGGCTGGCCACGGTGGCCCAGTAGCCTTCATCGCGGGCCAGCACGTCCGGCGCCACGGTCGTTGCGGGAATCTGCATGGGTGCAGCGTAACGCGCGGCAGCCAGGGCAGGCAGTGAAGACAGTGCGGCTGCGGCCGGCAGCAAGGTGCCGGCACGCAACAGGGAGCGGCGGGCCGGGTCCATCAGAAGCTCAGCCGGTACTGTGCGTACAGGTTGGCGCCGTCGGTGTCATACGGCGCGTTGCGCGAGTAGACCAGGCCACGGCTGGCCTGGAAGACGGCCTCATCGGGGTAGCGGTCGAGCACGTTGTCGGCGCCGACGCGCAGGCTGTGGTGCTCGTTGATGCGATAGCCGACGGCCAGGTCGAGGAAGCTCATCGCGCCGAAGCGCTGGTAGATATCGCCTACCGCATTGCCGCTGGAGTCGGTCCAGGCGCCGTAGTAGCGCATGCGTGCCATCAGCGACCAGGCGCCGACATCCCAGCTGCCGGTCAGGCTGCCCTTGTGCTCGGGCAGGCGATCTTCGAACAGCACGCGCTGGGTCTCGTTGGTGGCCACCGAGGTACTGCCGTTATCCACGCGGGTGCGGTTGAAGTTGTAGGCCAGGGTCAGCGTCATGCGACCGGCGCCGAGGTCGCGCAGGTAATTGCCGACCACGTCCACACCGGTGGTGGTGGTGTCGAAGTCGTTGGTGAAGTAGTTCACCGAGGTATACCCCAGCGGATTGGGAGTGCCGGCCGGAAGGGCGAAACTGGCCGACTGGCTGAAGCGGTCGGTGAGCTTGATCTGGTAGACGTCCACCGAGCCGGACAGGCCCAGGTCGGTGCGCCAGGTCAGGCCCAGCGACGCGGTGCGCGATTCTTCCGGCTTCAGCGGCCTGGCACCGAGCAGCTGGGCCAGCGGATCGTTCGGCGACAGGCGGCCACTGGTGAAGATCTGCAGCGTGCGCGTGTCCAGCCCCTGGGTGGTGCTGGTGGTGTTGAGCTGCGCCGGCGTCGGCGCACGGAAGCCGGTGGACACGGTGCCACGCAGCGCCACGTCCGGGGTGATCGCAAAGCGCGCCGACAGCTTGCCGTCCAGCGTGCTGCCGAAGCTGGAGAAGTCCTCGTAGCGGCTGGCCGCACCGATGCTCCAGCGCTCACCCAGCGGCACTTCCATATCCACATAGGCCGCCTTGCTGCGCTGGCTCCACTGCCCGGCCTGGCTGGCCGAGAACCCCGGTGCACCGTTGGAGTTGGCTTCCAGGCCCGCGGCCGCGCCCGGACCCACCGCATACGAGGCCGGGTCACCGGCACGCACCTGGTAGGTCTCCTGGCGGAACTCGCCGCCGAAGGCGACGTTGATCGGTTTGGACAGCGCGCCGACATCCCACTCGTAGTTGAAGTCGGCGTTGGCGTTCTTCTCGGTCTGGGTCAGGCGGCCAAGATCGAAGTCGGTCGGGCTGGCCGGCCCGAGCGAGGCATTGATCGAGTTCTTCAGGCTGTAGTCGATGGCGTTGCGGCCATACGAGGCACTGACATCCCAGCGCAGCTTGGGCGTGATCTCACCGCGCAGGCCGCCGACCAGCTGCAGATCGTTCTGCGTGTTGCCGTACTGCGGGCTGAAGCCCACCGGATACAGCGAGCGCAGGTTCCAGCCGGGGAAGATGGCGGTGTTCCGATACGCGCCGGTGGTGGTGTCCGGGTTGCGCCAGTTGAAATCGCTGACGCCATCGCTGTGGCTGTACAGGCCAAACGCGTAGAGTTCCAGCGTATCGCTGGCGTTGGCTTTCACGTTGAAGCCGACGCGGCGGCTTTCCAGCTCCGGCTGGCCCCAGCGCTGCACCGGATTGGGCACATCCAGCTGCGGATGTGCAGCCTGGAAGGCGATCGCATCCGGGCGCTGACGGGACCGCGAAGTGGCGTCGGAGTTGGACGATTCGGCGAACAGCACCAGGCTGCCATAGTCGCCCAGCGACCAGCCGGTGCGCGCACTGAAGTCACGCGACGCGCCATCGCCCTGCGCGTACTGCGAGTAGCCGGCGGTGATCTCGGTGCCTGGGCCGTCCTCGAGGATGATGTTGATGACACCGGCGATGGCATCCGAGCCGTACTGCGCCGATGCGCCATCCCGCAGCACTTCGATGCGCTTGATCGCACTGGTTGGGATCTGTGCCAGATCGGCCGCCTGCGCACCGCGGTTGCCGAGCAGCGCGCTGCGGTGGAAGCGGCGGCCGTTGACCAGCACCAGGGTCTGGTCCGGCGACAGGCCACGCAGGGTAGCCGGACGCACGAACACCTGGCCGTCCGCCATCGGCAGGCGCTGCACCACGAACGATGGCACCAGCTGGGCCAGCACGTCCTTCAGGTCGGTGGATTCGACGGACCTGATGTCTTCCTTGGTGAACACGTCCACCGGCGCCAGCGTTTCGAACTGGGTGCGGTTGGACGCGCGGGTGCCGGTAACCAGCATCGCGTCGAGCTGGGTGGGTGCCGCGCGGCTGCTGCCCGCAGCATCGGCCGCGTCGGCCTGTGCAGCGATCGCGCCTCCTGCGCTGGCCATGGAAAGGGCAAGGAGGATGGAACGCGAAAGCTTCGAACGATGCACGGCAGGGCTCCGGGAGGACGCGACAGGGCCAGCACCTGTGCGGACACAACAGGCCTGGACAAGGCGCGCAGTCTCGGCGCGATGTGTGAAGGAGGCATGACGTCAGTACGACAGCTTGATGCCGTACCAGCGCAAGAACTGCTAAACGCCGCGACGGCCGATCCGCTACTGTGCCGGCATTGGATTCGGGGAACGGCAGGATGAGCGCGGCAGGCAAGGCGTTGTGGTACATCGAAACCCATGCGGAGCAGCCATTGGCGCTGGCCGATATTGCCGCCGCCGCGGGGCTTTCGCCGTTCCATCTGTCACGCCTGTTCCAGGCCCGCACCGGCACCTCGGTGGTGCGCTATCTGCGCGGACGGCGCCTGACCGCTGCCGCGCAGCGGTTGGCCAGCGGCGCGGGCGACATCCTGCAGGTCGCGCTGGGCGCCGGCTATACCACCCATGCAGCGTTCACCCGTGCCTTCAGCGAACAGTTCGGGCAGACGCCAGAGCGGGTACGCGAACAGGGCACCGCTGGCCTGGCGCTGGTACAGGCGATCCGCGTGGATGATGCGCCGGCGCCCTGCGGTGAAGCGCCGCGCCTGCTCGACACGCCGGCCTTCCAGGTGGTGGGCATCGGCATGCGGCATACCCGCGACAGTGGCGGTGCGATTCCCGGGCAATGGGCGCAGCTCAACCGCGAATGGCCGGCGCCCGCTCCGATCAGCTTCGGTGTGTGCTGCAACAGCGACGACGATGGCGGCTTCGATTACGTCGCCGCGCTGCCCGCCAGCACACTGTCGAGCATGCCCGCGCACTGGCAACGGGTGGACGTGCCGGCGCGCCGCTATCTGGTGGCCTGGCACGGCGGGCACATCTCGGCCATCCGCTCGACCTGGTTCTGGCTGCTGGACCATTACCTGCCCGGCTCCGGCCTCAGCCTGGCCGATGCACCGGACCTGGAACGCTACGACACCCGTTTCGACGAGCACACCGGCAACGGTGGCGTGGAAATCTGGCTGCCGGTTGATGAATGCCGCCGCTGACAGGGAGTTGAAGATGCGCGTGACCGCCGCTGTGATGGGAATGATGCTGATCGGCCTGGCGAGCACCGCCGCCGCCGGCGAAGCCGGGCCGACCGGCGAACGCCATGGCATCACGACGGTGGCCAGCGCCGCCGTGCGTGATGCGCAGCACCGCGACACCCTTCGCTACACGGTCTGGTATCCGGCACCGGCCGGGAGCCGGGAAACCGCACTGACCATTGGCCCACCCGATGCGCCGCTGTTCGATGTCGGTCGTGCGGCGATGGACGCCCCGGTCATTGGCGCTCGCCTGCCGACCCTGCTGCTGTCGCACGGCAACGGCGGCAGTGCACGCATGATGGGCTGGCTGGGTACGGCGCTGGCGCGCAATGGCTATCTGGTGATCGCTGTCGATCATCCCGGCAACAACGGTGCCGACCAGATGACCCTGCCCGGCAGCGTGCTGAGCTGGTTGCGCGCGGATGATCTGCGTGCGGCACTGGCGGCGGTTCAGGCCGATTCGATTCTCGGTCCGCACGTCGATCCCGAGCGGCTGGGCGTGGTCGGCTTCTCTGCCGGTGGTTACACCGCGCTGCTGGCCGCCGGCGCACGCCCCGACCTGCAACGGCTGCTGGCGTTCTGTACCGCGCATCCCGATGACGGCGTCTGCCAACCGCAACAGGAAGCGGCAACGCACACGATGCAGGCGCGCCTGGCCGCTGCGGCTTCGCCCGCACTCGCACCCTGGATCGCCGAGTCCGACGCACAGCGCGCGATTCCCGGCGTACGCGCGGTGTTCCTGCTGGCCCCGGCCATCGTGCAGGCGTTCGCACCCGAACAGCTTTCCTCGTTGCGGATGCCAGTGTCCATCATGCTGGGTGAGGCCGACACGGTTGCGCCGCCGCCGAGCAATGGTGAGACGGCGCAGGCATTGATTCCGGGCGCGGTACTGATGCGCCTGCCGAAAGTGGGTCACTACGATTTCCTGGCCGCGTGCACTTCGACCGGGCAGCAACGGTTGCCGGAGCTGTGCACTACATCAGTGCCGAAGACGCAGACCCATGCCCAGGCGGTGGATGCAGCGGCGCGATTCTTCGCAGACGCGCTGCACTAGTGGCCGCCGGGCGTGGCCCGGCGCTACAGTAGTCGCGTCCATGGAGGAACGGTCATGCGCCTGCTTCACCTCACCCTGCCGGTATCCGATGTCGCCGCCGTTGCTGCGTACTTTCACGATGTGCTGCAACAGCGCGTGGTCGGCAACCATGTGCACATCGGCTGGAGCACGATCGAGCTGCAGCCTGCGGAAGGGCGCCCGGTCGGCGGCGTGCATCTGGCTTTCAATGTGCCGGACAACCGCTTCGGCGAGGCGATGGCCTGGCTGCGCGAACGCACACCCTTGCAGCGTAATCCTGCCGGGCTGGACTACTTCGCACTGGAAAGCAGCTGGCAGTCGCAGTCGGTGTACTTCACCGGTCCCGATGGCCTGATCCTGGAACTGATCGGTCGCCGCCGACTGCCCGTCAGTACACGCGAAGGCGAGTTCCATGGCAGCGAGCTGACCTGCCTGAGCGAAGTCGGCCTGCCCAGCCACGATGTCGACGCCGTGCGCGAACAGTCCAATCAACGTTTCGGCCTGCAACCGATCAGCCCGCCTTCGCCGCAGTTCGCCCCGATGGGCGACGACGAGGGCCTGCTGATCGTGGTGGCCGCCGATCGCCGCTGGTTCCCCGAACTGAAGGACCTGCCCAACGCACGTGGCCTGGTGGTGCAGCTGGGCGACGTGACGGGACGCGGTGAACTGCGCGACGACACCCTGGGTTGGCAGGTGTCCGCGATCTGACGCGACGCGCTACTGCGCGAGCGGATTCTGCGCCACTTCGATCCGCGCATGCAGCGCCTGCAGCTGCGCGGCCGTCTCGTTGAACACCTGCAGATCGGCATCGACCAGCGCCGGCCAATCCGGTGCATGGCCCAGCAGCTGCGCCACCTGCTCGTTCGGCGCACGATCGAAGCCTTCGCCAAGCACGGCAAGGTAGCGCTGGCGGAATTCCTCCGGGTCGCGCTGGTCCTGCACATAGAGCTGTACCGCCAACAGCCCCGCATACAGGTAATTCACCAGGTAGTTCGGGTCGTCATACATCAGGCGCTTGCCGATCCAGCCATTGCGCAGCTGCGGGTAGCGCTCCGGCTGCTGGCCGAAGCGTGCCAGCACCTGGCCGGTCAGCACGTCCAGATCGTCGGCGGTCCCCAGTGTGCCGGCGGCCACGCCCTGGTAGATCGACTGCTCCAGCTGCGCTTCCTCGGATGAAGTGAACAGCTGCAGCACCATGTCGTCCAGCAGCGACTTCAGGTAATAGGCCTTGGCCCGCGGGTCCTGCGCCTGCCGGTACAGCTGGTCGCGGAAGCGCAGTTCGTTGTAGATGGCGAAGGCCTCGGTCAACCAAGGGCTGCCATTGCGCTGCAGCGGCGATGCCTGGCCACGCTGCATCCACTCACCGTGGAGGGCGTGGCCGGCCTCATGCGCGATCTCGACGTCGCTCTCCAGATCGCCGCTGCGCACGCCGACAAACAGCATTGCCGGTGCGCCGGGTGCGTTCACCGGGAACGCATCCTGGCTGCGCTCACCACCCCCGGTGGCCAGGTCCATGCGGTGATTGGCCGGATCGAGCAGCGCGCGCAGCTCGGCGACGTATGCCGGCCCCAGGTGCTGCATGGCGTCGGCGGCGGTGTCGCGCAGCTGTGCCAGGGTCAGCACCGGCGGCGTGTAGCCGGTATCGGGCACCGTGGTATCCCAGATCTGCGGCGCGTCGATACCGGCGTGTGCGGCATGGCGCAGCAGCATGTCCTGGTAGGTGCGTCGATCCCCTGCATGGTGCTCGACCGCCAGCAACGTTGCGGCCACCGTCGATGCATCCAGGCCCATGTGCTGGTAGCCACGCGCCGGTGCGGAGCCGTCGCCCCGCAGGCGCGCAGCGGCATCGTTCACCTGCACCAGGCCCAGCAGCACCGAGGCCATCGGCTCACGGCGCGATTGCAGGCCCTGCCAGTACCCCTTCCAGCCCGCCTCGCGCACCGTGCGGTCTGGATGCTGGGCCAGTGCCTGCTTGTCACGCCCCGTGTCCCAGCGCCGCCCATCACGCTCGATCTGCGGGTACTCGGCCGTGCGCAGGATCTGCCCGCGCAGGCGCGCGAACCCGTCCAGCGCCGGATCAGCCAACGCATCCACCGCCTCATCCAGCACGGCATTGGCTGGGGCGGCGGCTTCCTTCAAGGCGCGCGTGCGCAGGAAGGCATACGGTGCGGCCCAGGCCGCGTCTGCGGGCGCCTCGCGCAGTGCGGCGCGACCGGTACGGGCAATGCGGCTGCACAGCCCCATCACCTGATCCAGCGCCTGCGCCGGGCGATGGTCGCGCGCGTTGCGGGCCGCCTGCAGGTGCAGGTAGCCGTGATGGCGCAGGCACTGCGCTTCCATGGCCTCGGCCTGCCGGAAGCGTTCCGCAGGTGCGATGCCTGCAGCATGCTGCAGGGCCTCCAGCTGCTTGCCCAACGCGTCACGCGCAGTCTGTTCGGCCGCGGCGTTGGCGAAGTAGGTGCGGTCATCAGCCTGCAGCGCCTCCGCGCGCAGGCCGGTGAAAGGCACCATCGCCAGCAGTACGGCAACGGCGCTGGTGGTGCGCATCCTGCGAATCTGCATCGGCCTCTCCCTGCCTGGATCAGGCCTCGAGCCTAGCAGGCGCTCCCCTACCCTGCCTGTGCCGGATCAGGCCTCAGATCGACTCATCCTCACGCTTGACCAGCGTCCAGCACGGCGTCTGCGCGAAGGTGTAGGTCTGCTGGTCGCTGCTGTCCGGCGTGCGGATCTGCACCTGGCGTTGCCCATCGGCCAGCGTGCTGACCTGCATCTCGCGGCCCTGCCCGGCCAAGGTGGAAGGATCGGGCATCACCGGCCACTCGACATCGGCCAGCGCCAGCCGGCTTTCCACCTTGCGCGGTTCCGGCTCGGCCTCGGCATCGATGTAGCTGTCCAGCAGTGGATCGGCGGTGGCCTTTTCCTGCAGCGTGATTTCGTTGCCGAAGTGCTTCAGGAAGGCGTCGAATTCCGGGTAGGGGCATTCGCTGCGGGCATGGACCGCCGTGGGCTCGACCGTTGCAGCGGTGGTCGCGGGCGCTGCCCTGGGTGGCGCCGCCGTGGCAGGCGCGGTCCCGGCAGGCGTAGCCTGCGGCGCCGGCGTGCACGCGACCAATGCCACACCACAGGCGAGCATCAGCAATGCAGCAGGACGGTATCGACACATGGGCTCATCCTGAATCCGGTCCGGTCGCCCCATGCTACCGCGCCCCCTACAATTCCGGCATTCCGCCTGTTCGAGAATTCCATGCACCGCCTCCTGCTCCTGATCGGCCTGCTGGTGCCTGCCCTGTGGCCGGCCGTGGCAATGGCCGTCGATATCCACGAGGGTGATCTTCTGTTCGTCACCGCCGGCCGCAGCGGTCTCAGTGCGGCCATCGACGATGCCACCGGAAAGCAGGGATCGCCCAGCTTCGATCACGTGGCCCTGGTCGCCGCCGCGCCGAAGGGCTGGGACGTGTTGCATGCCGACGAGAAGGGATCGCGCCGGCAATCGCTGGTCGAGTTCCGTCAGGACGCCCGGGCCAAGCAGCGGCAGATCGTGGTCTATCGCCTGCGCGCGCCGCAACCGGCAGCCATCAAGGATGCGGTCGCGACCGCACGCACGATGCTGGGCAAGCCGTACAACACGTCATACGTGTTGAACGAGGACAGCTACTACTGCTCGGACTTCATCGAGCGTGCGTTCCGTGCGCACCACGTTTTCACACTGCAACCGATGAACTTCCGCAACCCGCAGACCGGCGAGATCGCCCAGCACTGGGTCGATCTCTATCGCGGCATGGGCATGGAGGTGCCGCAGGATCAGCCCGGCACCAATCCGAACGACATGTCGGCGGCGACGGTGCTGCAGCGTATCGGCGTGCTGGAATAAGCCAAGCCCCGCGCAGGGCGGGGCTTGGACGGTCACACCACCTGCGCGGCCCGGTCATTCTTCTTCGTCGTGGCCGCCCTGCTGCTGGTTCTGGTTGCGCTTCTGCTGTTCCTGCTGCTGTTGCTGCTGCTGGTCGCGGCCACGACCCTGCTGCTGATCCTGCTGGTTCTGCTGGCCCTGTTGCTTCTGGTTCGGGTTCTGGTTCTGCTGTGCCATGTCCGTTCTCCGAAAGCCACGCGCGGGATGCGGTGGACGGGGCCATCGTCTGCAGCAAAGAGTTAATCGCGCGTTGGCGGACGGCTACACCTGTGTGTACGCGCGTGAATGAACGCGCACAGGCCCTTGCGGCACAAGCCACTGAAGGATTCATGCGGGTTCGGCATGTGTTCATGCCGATACACGGACCGCCCGCATTCATGGCGATCGCTGCCGGAAACACGCGCTGAACGCGGCTGGCTTCCCCGGTCGCGCAGAAAGCCAGCCCGGCATTCAGGGCATCACCGGCGGCACATACGCCAGGGTCATGCCCAGCAGCCACAGCAGGCCCAGCACCAGCGGGATGTGCACCAGCAGCTGGATGAAGGTGAAGCCCACGATGTCGCGCGCCTTCAGCCCCAGCACGCCCAGCAACGGCAGCATCCAGAACGGATTGATCAGGTTCGGCAGCGCTTCGGCCGCGTTGTAGACCTGCACCGCCCAGCCCAGGTGCGCCTTCAGTTCGTTGGCCGCCTGCATCACGTACGGCGCTTCGATGATCCACTTGCCGCCACCGGACGGCACGAAGAAGCCCAGCACCGCCGAGTAGACGCCCATCACCAGCGCGAACGAATCGGTGCTGGCCACGTGCACGAACAGGCTCGACAGCCGGTGTGCGAGGGTCTGCCCATCACCGCCGGCGGCGTGGGTCAGGATCATCGCGATGCCGCCGTACAGCGGGAACTGGATCAGCACGCCGGTGGTGCTCGGCACCGCCTTGGCCACCGCGTTGAGGAAGCTGCGCGGGCGCCAGTGCAGCAGCAGGCCCAGCGAAATGAACAGGAAGTTGTAGGTGTTGAGGTTGGCGATGGCGGTGATCACCGGCTTGTTGGCGAACTCGTTGAACAGCCAACCGAATGCCAGCAGCGAGAGCAGCACGGTCAGCAGCGGGCTGTACTCCAGCCATTCGCCCGGGCGCGTGCGTCGCTGCAGCGGTTCCGGCTCGGCCTGCGCAGCGCCGGGGAATTCCTCGGCAGTACGTGCGCTGCCGGCCGCCGGTGCGGTCAGCCAGGCGATCAGCAGTGAGACCAGGATCAGCACCGAGGTCAGCGCGATCGACTGCCACAGGAAGATGGTTTCGGTGAACGGCAGAACGCCGGTGATTTCGACCAGCCCTGGCGGCATGCTGGCCGGGTTGGCCTGCAGCTGTGCGGCCGACGAACTCAGGCCCATTGCCCACACCGCGCCCAGACCCAGGTAGGCCGAAGCACCGGCCGCGCGATAGTCCATGCGCAGCTCGGTACGGCGTGCCAGCGCGCGTACCAGCAGGCCACCGAACACCAGCGAGAAACCCCAGCTGAGCAGCGAGGCGAGCATGCTGACCAGGCCCACGTACACCACCGCGCCACGGCCGGTGCGCGGCACCCGGGCCAGGAAATCGATGAAGCGCGCAACGATCGGCGCGGTCGCTACGGCGTATCCGCCGATGACCACGAAGGCCATCTGCATGGTGAAGGGAATCAGGCTCCAGAAGCCGTCACCGAAGGCGCTGGCGGTGGCCTGCGGGGTCGAGCCGAAGCCCGTCGCGGCCAGCGCGACGATGACTACGCCCAGCACCGCGAACACATACGCATCGGGGAACCACTTTTCCGCCCAGGCGGCCGAGCGCAGCGCTGCGCGCGCCATCCAGCCGTCCTGTACTGCTGCCGTCGAGGCCATCGCCTACCCTCCCAGGTTCGATGGCCCGATTCTGGGCGGTAGGTTGCGGGCTGTCTGCCACCTATTGGTCGTAGGTGGCGGAAGGCCCGGCGCTGTGCGCCGCCGCCCGAGCATGGGCTCGGGCGCTACAGAAGCACTGTCAGCTGTAGAGCCGAGCCTACGCTCGGCTGCGCTTCTCAACGCAGCGCCAGGTCCACGGCGATGCCGGCGAACAGCGCGGCACCCACCCAGTTGTTGTGCAGGAATGCCTTGAAGCACGGGCCGCGCTCGCGGGTGCGGCAGATCCAGAACTCGTAGACCACCAGCACCGTGGCCACGGCCACGCCAGCCAGGTAGTAACCGCCCAGCCCGCCACGCACGCCCACCAGCGCCATGGTGGCCAGGAACAGCGCGTACAGCACGCCCTGGATCACCAGATCGAGGTCGCCGAACAGGATCGCCGTGGAGTGCGAGCCCATCTTCAGGTCGTCCTCGCGGTCGACCATGGCGTACCAGGTGTCGTAGGCGGTGGACCACAGGATGTTGCCGGCGTACAGCAGCCAGCCCAGCATCGGCACTTCGCCCTGCACGGCGGCAAACGCCATCGGGATGCCCCAGCCGAACGACATGCCCAGGTAGACCTGCGGCAGGTGGGTGTAGCGCTTCAGGTAGGGGTAGCTGGCGGCCAGGAACACGCCGATGAAGCTCAGGCCGATGGTCAGGCCGTTCAGGGTCAGCACCAGGCCGAACGCCACCAGCATCAGCACCGCGAACAGCGCCAGCGCGGCGCGGCCGCTGATCGCACCGGTGGCCAGCGGGCGCGCCTTGGTCCGCTCCACATGCGGGTCGAGCCAGCGGTCGGCGTAGTCGTTGATGACGCATCCGGCCGAGCGGGTCAGCCACACGCCAGCGGTGAACACGAACAGGGTCCACAGCGGCGGCAGGCCACCTGCGGCCAGCCACAACGCCCACCACGTGGGCCACAGCAGCAGCAGCGTGCCGATCGGGCGATCAGCGCGCATCAGACTCCAGTAATGCCGCCAACGCGGCGTCGCCGGCGACTGCGGCGAAGTGAGGGGGGTATCAGCCATGGCGATAGGATACTCCTGCCCCTCCGGCAGGGCTTTGCCCGTGGGGGGAGATTTGTTCGGCGAAACTGGATAGAATGCCGGTCCCGCACCGCCTCATGGCGCTGCGATGCCCGCCCCGGCACTGGTCGGTGGCGCGGCGGTTCTACAACGCGCCCGTAGCTCAGCCGGATAGAGTAGTGGCTTCCGAAGCCATTGGTCGGGGGTTCGAATCCCTCCGGGCGCGCCATCTTCCCTGCTTGTTGCCTGCACGCCGCCAGCCCACGCTGGACGTTGCCGCGTGCTTCATCAACACTGCGCGCATGACGCCACCGGATCTGCTGAAGCTGGCGGCGGGTGCCGCAATTCTGGGCCTGGCCGTGTTGTCCACCGGAGTGAGCTACGGCCGCACTCGGGGTGGCCACCTGCTCACCACGTTCTTCGCCTGTTTCGCTGCGGCCAATCTGTTCGGACTGGTGCTGCTGGGTGGCCAGGCCTGGTTGTCGCCCGACGCGGTGCGCTGGCTGCGCGTCATCGAAGTGCCATTGGTCTATCTGCTCGGTCCGCTGCTGTACGGCCACGCGCGTGCGCTGCTGTCACCTGCGCCAGACCGCGCATCGTCGTTGCCGCTCGTGCATCTGCTGCCCGCCGTTCTCGCGTTGGTCATTTCCCTGTTGAACGCAGTCACGCATTTCGACGCCTCAGCGTGGGGCAATGTGCTGTTCCAGCTCAGCTTCCATGGCTGGCTGCTGCAGGGTGCGCCGTATCTGTTGGCCACGCTGTGGCTGTCACTGCACGCGCCTTCGGCCCAGCGCGGAAATGCAGTCAAGCGTACCGGGCTTTGCGGGCTGGCCGTGGTGATGGCGGGCTGCTGGCTGGCCAGCGCGATGAACCGATGGCCGCCGGATGCAGTTCCGCTGCTGGTCAGCATCGTGCTTAGTCTCGTGACCACCGTGGGCATGTACCTGCTGGCGTGCCGGGTGGTGCGCCAGCACCTGCGCGCGCCAGTGAGCATCGCAGCACCGGGCATGGGGAATCCCGTCCCTGCTCCCAACGAAGACGTCGCCGTCGCACGCTACGAGCGCTCGGGCGTCGACGCAACGCAGTGCGCGGCCATCGCCAGCGCGTTGACCGCATTGATGCAGGACGAACGCCTGCATGAGGCCCCGGGACTCGATCTCCAGGCCTTGAGCCAGCACAGCGGCTGGTCACCCAACCAGGTCTCGCAGGCGCTCAACCAGGGCCTGGGCCAGAGCTTCTCCGAGTTCGTCACCGGTTTCCGCATCACGGCCGCGAAGTCCTTCCTTTCCGACCCGGCGGACCCACGTAGCGTGCTGGACATCGGCCTGGCCGCCGGCTTCGGCAGCAAGTCCACCTTCAACAGCGCGTTCAAGCGCGCCACCGGGCAGACGCCCAGCGAGTACCGCCGCAGTCGCGCCACGTCCGGCTGAACGTCCAATCCTTCACGCCCGGTCGAATATCCCCCGTCCCTGCGCTGCCATCAGCCTCCGACCCAACGAAGGAGGTGAAGCAATGCGTTTGCGATGGATGCTATGCGGCCTGCTGTGGATGCTGGCGGTTCCAGTACAGGCCGCGGTGGTGGATGCCGCCGATGTGCTTGCCAGGGCTCACGCAGCCAGTGGCGGCGACCGCTGGCAGGCGACACAGCGCCTGCAGGCGCAGGGCGAGCAGTCGGTGGGCGGCCTGCACGGGCGCTGGCAGCTCAACCAGGACCTGCGCGCCGGGCGCTATGTGGAACAGGCGCAGCTGGGGGACTTCAGCGTCGCGCAGGGCTTTGACGGGCAACGGTCCTGGCGGCGCGACTACGGCGGCGAGGTCGGCCTGCTGGATGGCACCGTGCCGCGCCGGGCAGCGCGCACGCAGTCGTGGCTGGCCACGCGCGCCTATTGGTCCAGCGGCTATCCAGCGACGCGCTTCACCACGCCCCGCAGCGACACGCTGGACGGCCGGCGCTACACCGTCCTGGCCACCACGCCGGAGGGCGCCGACCCGATCGAGCTCTGGTTCGACACAGGCAGCGGCCTGCTCGGCCGCGTGGTCATTGCATCCGCTCGCACCCCCACCGCCACCGCACTGGAGGACTACCGGGCGGTCGATGGCCTGCTGCTGCCCCATCGCATCATCACCGACACCCTCGATGCGCAGGGCCGTGCCGATCCACGGTTGCGCAGCGACGTGCGCGTGCGGCACTACCTGGTGGATGGCCCGGCGCCGGACACGCGGTATGCACCCCCGGCGATGGCCCACGACAGCTACATCGACGATGCCAGCGGCACCACGCGCGTTCCGTTCGACCTGATCAACAACCATGTGTACATCGAGGCCGAAGTGGACGGCCAGCCCGCGCGATTCCTGGTCGACACGGGTGCCATCAACCTGCTCACCCCCACCGCCGCCAAGCGCTTGGGGCTGACCGCCACGGGCCGTCTGAGCGTGCATGGTGCCGGCGACAACGCCAGCGACCTGGGCCTGGCACAGGCCCGCCACCTGCGCATCGGTGGCGCGCACCTTGCCAACCCGGTGTTCCACATCATCGATCTCGGCCAGCAGATCAACTCGATGGGTGTGCCGCATGATGGCTTCATCGGCTACGAGACATTCCTGCGCTTCGTCACCACCTTCGACTATGGTGCCCGGATCCTCAGCTTTACCCGTCGCGGCCAGTACCAGCCGCCCGCCAACGCGGTGATGCTGCCGTTCGAACAGGACGACCGTGCACCGGTACTCAACGGGGAGCTGGATGGCATCCCGCTGCGGCTGTGGCTGGACACCGGCTCACGCAATTCTCTGAGCCTGAGCAGCCCGTTCGTGCGCGCACATGGACTGCTGGAAAAGTACCAGGCCAGTGAGGAGGCAGTGCTTGGATGGGGCCTCGGTGGCCCGGGACGCGCGCGACCGGCCCGGCTTGGTGTGCTGCGCATGGGCAGCATCGAGGTCACCGGCCTGGTGGGGGATCTGTCCACCACGGACAAGGGTGCACTGGCCCTGGCCGACTATGGCGCGATTCTCGGTGGCGGCGTGCTGCGGCGCTTCTCCATGGGCATCGACTACGATGCCAAGCGCCTCTATCTGGTACCCAATGCCGAAAGCACGCAGGCCGATGCCTTCGACCGCAGCGGGCTGTGGCTGCAGGCCGAACACGATGCACTGCGTGTGGCCGATGTGGCGCCGTCCAGCGCCGGTGCACGCGCCGGGCTGCGCAGGGATGATCGCATCGTCATGATTTCAGGCGAGCCGATTGCCACGCGGATGCTGGCGGACTGGCGGGCGCTGTTGCGTGAGCGTCCGGTTGGGACGCGCGTGGGCATCCGTTATCTGCGCGATGGCCAGCAGGTGGATACCGAGCTGGTGCTGGCGGACCGGGTGGCTGCGGGTTGGCGTGCCGATTGAGATCGTGCTGACCGCTGTGGGGCACCCGCTGTACATGCGGCGGGTGCTGCTGGACGAGGGTGACCGTGAATCTCGCACACTCGCGGGAACGTCAGGGGATGAATGACGCGGAGCGATGTTCGCAACCGGCTGCATCCCGTACCAAGATGGAGTACTCCGTGTCCGCGCTGGATTGGCCGGGCAGGAACACGCCATCACCATCGAACAGAACGCTCTGCTGTTCACCCCGCCCGATCGACAGCCCGATCGCTCCCGGTGTGATTTCCTCAAGGATCACGTTGTAGGGCCGCCAGGCATCCTCGCCTGTGCGCCTCATCTCAGCGCGAGCGGTCCTTGAGTTCAACCTGCGTCTCTCATCCACCCACAGCTGAAGCGGCTGATCAGCGTTGTGGGTGATCTGGAAGCGCCCGTAGGTCAGTCCGTCGACTCTCTCGGTACCGACGTAGGTGAAATGGGCTGGCGGACACTTCGTGGTGCGTTTCGGATGCGCCACACAGGATGTCAGTGCAACCACGAGGCAAAAGGCAGTCAGGCGCTTCATGGGTTCGAGGCCTGATGTGGGTTGTTGTCGCGGCGGCATGCGACGGTGAGGGCAACCAGCACTACGCCCCAGAGCGGCGTGAGCAGCACGACGCTCATCACCGTCAGCGAAACCGGTACCTGCCAGAGCAGCGATGGCCTGAATCCGCTGAATCTATAGGCTTCCAGTACAAGCACCACGACCTGGGCCAGAAGGCCCGCGAGCAGCCCCAAGCCAGCCCCCTTGGCAAACCGCCTGATCGTCAGGCGGCCAGCGGCGGGAACCCGTGCGCCAATTCCCAGCAACAGAAGGCTGACGGCATACAGCCAGAAGAAAACTTGATGTGAGTCGAAGGCGTAAAGCGCCCTGCCCACAAAGTGCAGGAACAGCCAGAGTGCTCCACACGACACCGCGTAGGCCAGCCCGTACCGAAGAATCTGCCTGGCTTTCATCTTGTACCTCTCCGAGGGCGTGCAGGCCGATCGCGTTCTTTTGTGGAGGAGCGCGGGAGCTCATGCACCTTGCCTCCCGCTTGGCGCCCTACTCGCGCAACGCATCGCGCAGTGCTCGAGAGTACCTGCCTGCCTCCAGCGTTCGCAGCTGGGCTAGTGGAATCCGATACCTCCTGAACAGTGCGGCCAGTTCCCAGACCTCCTCCTCCAGAACTGCATCTGGATCCAGAGGTAGATAGATGACATCCCCTCTGCCGACTACATTCCCGATGCAGCCGATTCGACCGATCCACTCGAAGAAGAACCGTTCATCCTGTTGAGAAAAGAAAATTACCCTTTTCGCTTCAAGCTCCATGGCAAATCACCGTCCATTCAACCAAGTCATTTGAATGACCCGCCCCATTCCAGCCTTTGCGCTGATTACTCTGGAGCAGCGACAACGAACAGAGCTGTCAACGCGCTGCAGAACATCCTGAGAAGACACTGGTGGGCTTCTTCTTCAAGCTCACAGCGTCCACGCGGCGCATGGGAGGCTCCGGCACCTGCACGCATATCTGCAATCACACTTCTTCACTCAACCTCCCCCCTATCTCGTAGAGGAGGCAGGCCAGGGCGGAAAGATGATAGGCCAGTGGTTCCTGCTGCCCCAATGCGACTCTTTGAATATCAGAGTAGTCATCGAAAAGACTTCCAACTTCAAGCTCCACCCGCTCACCGCCCATGGAGTGGCGTTCCGACCATGGCACCACGCGGTAGAACACGTCCTCCACTTCAATCTCTTGCAAGCCCCTGGAGCGGAGCTCGTCGAACAATACTGATGAGACCTTTTCCAAGGCGCCCAAATTCATCTTCATGCTAGACGCCAAATTCGAATTTCATAAGGCCAGGGTGGCACTGAAAAGAAGATCGCGACTGCCGCCCCACAGCGGGCATCTGCGCCCCGTAACAGTGGGGGTCATACGGAGAATATCTGAAAATCACTATCTGCATATTTCCCGCGCCCTGCCGAGAACGGCCGCACTTGCCCGTCCGACTTCGAGCTTCCGTATCAATCCAGCACATTCAGGCCGATCCCCAGTTTTCGCTCCATAGATCACGGGCTCACCCTTCCTATCTACTCCATCCAAATAGAGCACTGCGCAATCACCAGCGATCGTACCAATGCGCACCGCACGAACCTTCTCGATACTGGCGTCTGGACCGGCTGCACCCTCGCACATCCCACCGTAGTACGCACTACTCAGCTCAGCGCAGATGGGTTTCAGCTGCAGCTCCCCTAACCGGTCATCCTCGCATCCGCTCAGGGCGAGCACGCAGACGGACGCGAAAGACAAAGCGCGTAGGAAGAAGCCTCTGGCATCGAGAGAACTCCTGAGCAACCTCGATTTCATCTGACTGCTTTCCATTAGCTCCCCAGAACAATCTGCTCGAACGCATTGGTCGCGCTGCGCAGTTCCCCCTTGCGGTTGCCGAACACGCCATTGGTCGCACACCTGGCGTCATCCGCCAAGCAGTAGGCGGAGCTCGACGCTTCAGCGCACTATAGCGCCGCCGAGCATCGACCGAATACGTTGGCGGGCTTCTCCCGAAGGCTCACGGCAACCACCCGTTGCTTCTGCTCACCGCAGCCCCCCATCACCCCGTACATGATGAGAAGTCCCTTGTCGTTGACATAGCCGATGAACTTGCCCCTGCTTTCATCCGAAGCGGCCCTGACGAGATAGACGCTCTCCCCCGGCGCTGGCTTCAGGTCACTCAACGGCATTGGACCGATCTTCGCTTCAACCTCTGATGCCGATACCACGACCAGCAAATGCTCCAACATCCACTTCGCAATGGCTGCTTCACCATCAGGATCAAGCGTGGAAATGCGGTCAAGCGGCAGAGTCGTTGAATTGCCAGGGAAAATCGCACCGGACGAAACATCTACCCAGTCCGACTTCCATTCCGTATGTTGAAACTGGTGAATGCTGCAGCCTCCTAGCATTGGCAAGAGCAGCACCGCTGCACGCAAGATGCCAGCCTTCGGCATGGACATCAGAGCTCCAGAAGGGGCCGGCCATATTCTAAGTGCCATCTGCAACCCGTTCTGCAAAACGATCCAGGAACTGTACCTCGTGCCCAAGATGGTATGTCATCTCTTGACTTCCCTATCATGGGCTGGCGCTTGGCGTATCGCTACGCTGCTCCGGGTTTGCGGCAGCGTGCGTAGTCGAAGCACCCGGCCTGCGCGCATAGCTGTAATCGGGATCCCGGCAGGCGCGCACGATCGGACTTCGTGCGTGCCTGATCATGCCCGGGAACCAGCACAGCACCAGCACTACCAGACAGATCATGCCCAGCCGTGCCCATTCACCCGCGACACTGGCCCCGATCAGCGGCAATGCCGCCACCAGGACGATGACCTGTGTGTACAGAAGATAGAGCGTGTACGTGCCCAACCGCGGGTCTGAACGAAGCTCGACGCGACACCCCTGGCAGGACGTCTTCGCTTGACGCCTTCCAGCAGATCCCAGCGGAAAGCGCTGCCCGCTAGCGCCACAAAGTGGGCAGACAAAGGTCATCAGGCGCATCGGTAGAGCCTCTTTTCAGAAATTTCCATCACCAGGCTCCATCTGCGGCGTCGACCATACGCACGACATCATCAAACCTCGGGTCCTGGCACATCATTTCCAGTGGTGTCCGATCAAGCTCATTCCCTGCGTGTGGGTCTGCACCACACCAGAGGAGATAGGCCGCTGCCGCGACGCTGCCATGTGCCACCGCGCTTGCCAGCGGCGTCAGATCAAGATCACCACGCACATCGATGTTGGTCACGAAGGGCATCAATGCGCTGAGGAGGGCCACATCGTTGTAATAGGCCACCACATGCAGGGGCGTGTCCTCATAGGCTCCTTGGGTGTCCGGACAAGTCAGCACCGTATCGCCGAAGTCAGTGTCGACACCGAGCCGGGGAAGCAGTTCGCTGAGTACAGGATCGATGATGTTCATCGGGCTGCACGCACGGTAGGGCCCGTTGCGTTGGCCCGATGGTGGTCCGTCCTGTAATCCATCTCTCCGTCAGCTCTCTGCCGGCCCACATGACCCACAGCCCGTCCCAGTTCAAGCCAAGCGGTGAGTGCGCCGTGGAGCGATGCCCTCAACTGATCACTCCGCACTCACGATGGATTTGCGTAGAAATGAAAATTCCCTCCCCATCCGGCGTATCCATCTGCTGTTGCCCCCGTGATCGATAGCTCGATCGCCCCGGGAAGCTCTGCTCAAGAATCATGATTTGACAGGAATCAACCGGCCTTCCCAAGTGCCCTCTACCAGAAGTGCAATCTCCGCACCGACAGAGGCCTCAATGAAGACCAAGGTGTCGCCATCGACGATTTCCCGGGCAGCCACTGGGTCTAAACCAAGGAGGAAGCAACACCGCTGGAACTCAAAGGAATCATCCTTTCGATTGAAGACCTTAAGATCGAGCACGACATTCTGGCTAGAGAAACCATCAATGCTCGCTTTTCTGACTCGACCAAAGACTAAATCATAGGATCCCTGCGAAGAATCATCAAACAGAGAAACGGTCACACCTGACACCGGATCAAGACGAATTCCAGCCAACTGGAAATCATGAATATCAATACTCATAGGCTCACCTCTTCGGCCAATCACTTACCGGAACCCCCGATTTTCTGACCCCACTTTCCCATTCGTGAACATGTGGATTTCCTTGGCCATGATCGTGCCCTCTGTCCACGTCGAACTTGGGACTTCCATCGTCCCCATAGTAACGAGACTGTTTGCCTGTCGGGTGATCTGACCATGTATTCGGCTCACCACTCGCCGGCAAGCCGCGCTGGCCCGGAATTGGACAAGCTGAGCCATCCTCACTCTTGTTCATCATCAACCCAGGGAAGACAAGGTCCTTGGATTTCGACAACGCAATGAGTGCATTGGCCACGATCGATTCTGCAATTTTCTCTGGATAGATATATAACCCAGGCGGTTCGTTGCGACCGTAATTGGGAAGGTCCGGGTTTTGCTGCTGGAGCTGACCGTCTCCGCCCCCGTAGTAGCCTGCTGGGGGCGAGCGGACGGCACGGGCAATCGAAGACTGCAACCCAAATGGGTCCAGGAACGATGCAACATTGGAGTTCGCGTACGCGTAACTACCAACCCCCCCATCAGCCCGATCGGATCACTCTGCGAATAGCGCCCCACAGCCGGGTCATACTCGCGCTGATAGTTGTAGAACAACCCACTCGCATCCGTGGCCTGCTGGCCCGGGAAGCGCAGCGCCAGTTCGAACGCCACACCATCCCCGTCCGGGTCTGCACTCGGAATCTGGTTGCCGAACACCTCGCTCTTGTTGCTCCACTCCCAGATCGAGACATTCCGCACCGGATCGATCACCACGCGCGGCGTGCCCAGATGATCCGGCTGCACGTAGGCCAGCTCCGGCACGCCGGTGCCAGGCACGTTGATCAGCGCCACCGGGTAGTTGTCCAGCCAGATCGCCTGCTGCTGCGCCTGGCCCGTGGCCGAGTAGTTGCCCAGCCACTGCCCTGCTTCGTCATACAGGGTGATCTTCGCTGCGCCACTAGCCGGGGTACGCAGTACGCGTTCACCGCGATGGTTGTAGCTGTAGCTTTCCAGCACCGCACTGCCCTGCTTCACCGCGTTCATGCGGTTGGCATCGTTGTAGGTGAACGTCTTGCTGCCGATGCTGGTGGTGTTGCCCACCGCGTCATGGTTGCGCGCTTCGCCATCCACCGCAGTCAAGCGATGGCTGGTTGCGGGATAGGTGTAGCTGGCGGTGCCTGCCGAGGTGGTCAGCGCAGTGCGATTGCCGGTGGCGTCGTAGGCATAGGTTTCGATCGGCGTGCCGGTCGTACCGTCCTGGGTCTGGGTCAGGCGGCCCAGCGTGTCGTAGGCGTACTTGGCCAGCACCGTCGAGCCTGTGCCGTTCTTCAGTTCGGTGATCGAACCGACCGGGTCATAGCCATAGCCCAGCGACAGGCCGCCTGCGGCCGGGTCATGCACCGCCTGCGGGCGATAGTCCAGATCCAGCGGACGCTGCAGCTGGCGGCCATTGCCGTAGGTCCAGCCAGTGGCCGGGCCGAAGGCCGCGTAGGTCACGTTGTTCACCACGATCTGGCGCGCCTGGCCGGTTCGGGTCAGGCCGATCTGGCTGATGCGGCCCTGAGTATCGCGCACGTAGTCGGCCACGGTGCCGTCGGGGTAGGTCAACTCGGTCAGGCGACCCGACTTGCTGTAGGCATAGCGCAGCGTGCTGACGACACCATTGACGGTCTGCACCTTGCGGGTGACCTGCCCGAAGCGGTCATGGCAGTACTGGGTGCTGCCATTGGCGTGCAGCACCTGCCCCAGACGCCCCTTGGCGAAGCGCTCGTCTGCGGCGCAGGCTGCTGGCGCCACGTCATAGCTGTAGCCCACATCCAGATTTGGGTCTGGATAGGCGATGCCGATCAGGCGGTTGAGTGCATCGTAGTGATAGGTCGCGGTGACGCCGCGCGCATCGGTGGCCGTCTTGCGGTTGCCGGCTGCGTCCAAGGTGAAGCTGCTGGCGCCACTGTCCGGGCTGACCTGTCCAGTCAGATCGCCGAAGCCGTTGTAGGCGTAGGTGGTATGCAGGCCCTTCGGGTCGGTGACCTGGGTGAGCTGATCCAGCGCGTTGTACTGGCTGCGGATCTCCGCCGCCACGCCACCCACGTCCTGCAGGGTCTGGGCCAGGCGGTTCAGCGGGTCGTACTGCTGGCTGGTCACCCGCTGCAAGGCGTCGGTCACGGTCTGCGGGTTGCCGTTGGCATCGTAGGCAAAGCCGGTAGCGTGGTTGCCCGCGTCCTTCAGCGCGGTCAGCTGGCCGAGCGTGTTGAAGGTCCGTGCCAGGGTGCGGCGCAGGGTGCCGCCGGTATCCAGCGGGTCTTCCTTGAGGCGGTTGCCGGCGTTGTCCAACGCATAGTGAATGGTGTTGCCCGCACTGTCCGCGATGTCCGTCAGCCGCTGAGCGGCGTCGTAGACATAGGTAACGCTGCTGCCATCAGGCTCGGTGACCTGTTGCACCCGGCCGGTCGGCCAGTAGCTGATCTGGGTCACCCGGTCCTCGGCTGTGGTGACACCGCGCACGGTGACCGAGGTCGGCCAACCACGGGCGTGATAGGTGTAATCCGTCACCACGCCGTCGGCGTCCTTGACCGACAACGGCCGCCCGAACGCATCATAGGCCAAGTTCTCGATCGTCTGGCCCAGCGCATTGGTCACGCTGCGCAGGTCGCCCTTGCGGTAGCTGCAGGCACCATTGGCCGCGCATCCCGCGTCGTCCGCGGTGTAGTAGGCATAGGTGGACACATCCGCCACATCACTACGCGGGCCATCCACGCTACGCAGCAGTCCCACCCGCGGGCACTCCGGCCCTTCGGCCTCACAGTAGGTCTGCGTGGTGATGCGGGTGTCACCGGTCACCATGTCGCGCACGGTGATGGTGGTTGGCTGGAGGCGCGCATTGCGTGCGATGCGGATCTCACGGTTGCCGACGGTCTGCTGCACCAGCCGATTACTGTCCATGGCTACGCGCGTCTCGCTGACGCGCTGGTCCGAAGTACCGGCCGCTTCTGTGGTGGTGGTCACGCTCACAGTGCCTGCGGCAGGATCGCTGGCCTCGGCATAGGCATACTGGGTGACAACGCCACGGCGGTCGGTCACCGACTGCAGCCGACGCCGGAAATCGGTGCCCTCGGGCAAATAGGTCCGACTGATGCTGCCATTGCTCTCGGTGATGCCATTGACCTTGCGCGGAAGGCCGCTGGCGCCGCTGGCGGTCAAGGCGTAGGTGCTCTGCTTGCCCAGTGCATCGGTGACGATGGTAGTGCCCGCCGGGGTGTACTCCAGGCGCACGCCATCAATGCCCACGTCGGCCTGGCTGCAATCGCCGGAATGGCGGCTGCAGGTGACCCGCCCCTTGGCGTCGTAGCCGAACCAGCTGTAGCGCTGCATGTCTTCGGCGGTCACGCCGGTCAGATACCCCGGGAAGCGTGTGTCCTCATAGTGGTACGTACGGCTGGCGCCATCTGCATAGGTCGCAGTGGTCAGCTCGCCAGCAGGAGAGTACGTGTAGCTCACCACGGGCTGGCCAGCGACCACCAGTGCAGAGATCAATGAATCGTCACCCGGCGCGAGGTACTGGACGTCCATGCGCCGACCGGTTGAATGGGTGATGGTGAGCAGACGGCTACGACTGTCATATGCGTAGCTCAGCGAAGTTCCGTCTTCGAAATCGCGGCGCTGCATCAGACCCGCAGCATCGAACAGGATGCGCTGCCCAGCACGTGAAAGCTGCCAATTGGTGCCCTGCTGGACAGCGCGATCACCGCTTCCGTCCATGGCTTCGTAGCCTGCTCCCACCTTCTGGAATGCCGTCTGCCCGCCATCGGCGCCGACCAGCCCAACTTTCAGCTCGGGGCTGGGAGGGAAGGTGGAATCGTCTACGCCTGCGGTAAGCCGCAGATTGTGGGAATGGGTCCAGCCCGTACCCAACGCGCCGCCCGCCGTGCTTGTCAGGGAGTGATAGTGGCGTTGGAAGCTCACCCATCCAAGGTTGAAATCCGGCTCAGGCTGGGATTTATCGCCAGTGGTCGGATCACACGGGTTACCAACAGGACACTGCTGCTGCGGCAGCGGCCCGCTTGTGTAGGAGAGCATGGGCGACATGTGCGGCTCGTCCTGCTGGACCAGTGAGCACATCTGCAGGGCCTCATTCCACGTCAGGGACGGTCGATTCGGACAAAGCGCCGTTCTGGCCCGGCGCACACGCTCCCACCCCACTATCGACGAGCATTCTTGAGTGCTCTGATGATAGAAGTTCAAGGTGTAATGGAAATCCTTCTCCTCGTTGGTGACGCTACCGTCGTCGCCCCTGCCAAGTCCAAGGAGCTCCACCCAAGGATCCTCCGTGAGTGAAGTCGCCGGGCACTGCGGGTCGCTGACGCGGGCAGCGAGGATCACGCTACGAATCTGATCTTCGGATGAGTACTCCTGCCCTGAGTGGATGTAGACCCAGTCGGTAGTAACGATCTTCTCGGGTCTCACCCGGTAATCGTAGATGACCTTCTTTCCAAGGACGCGTTGGCGTTTGACATGCCAATCGAAGGGTTTGTCCTTTTCGTACTGGGAAAAGAGCGACTTGATGTCCTTCTGCACCGCCGCTTCGGTGGCTCGCGGCTGGCCCATCGACAGGTAGCTCTCCCACTTCTTCTGCACCTCCTGCGCCTGCGCAGCCCCGGGAGCCAAGCTGCCCAGCGCGATCATCGCCAGTGCGGCATACGAAATGGTCTTCAGTCGTTCCAACATCCCTGTTCTCCTTCCTGGACGAACACAGCACCGGCAGGAACGAGAACGCGGGGCGGTTGCCTCACCACGTCATACTTCGGATCGTCCCTGGTCCGGAATGCGGTCTGACCGCATGGGGAACGTTATCTCCGATGTGGTTTACACATTCAAGTCAGAAAGTGTGGAATGGGTCGGATTTCAGAGTTTTCTGATGCAGGGGGGAGGCGTGTCGGAAATTCAGCCGAGCGTGGGCTCGGCTCTACAAGGCGAATGCCTCCAGAAACAGAAACACCGGGCTGTGCCCGGCGTCTCTGTCACAGCGTGGAAGGGTGTAAACCTCAATACTTCCCGTCGAACGCAAAAATCGGCTTGCGCTGCTTCCACGCACCAGCAGTAAAGTCCGGGAACTCCAGCGTCTGGAAGCTGTTGGCGATCGACTGCTCGCTCAACGGCGTGATCGCGCTCCACGTCACCGCGTCGTAGATGTCGATCGGCATCGGTGCCTTGGCCTTCAGCGCTTCGACAAACGCATGGATGACGAACCAGTCCATGCCACCGTGGCCGGCACTGGCGGCGGTATCGGCATTCTGCTTCCACAGCGGGTGCTCGTACTCGTCCTGGTACTTCTTGAACTCTTCCCACTGGTGCGGCGGGCTGCGGCCTTCGATGTGGATCGAGTGGTTCACATCCATCCACAGGCCATGGGTGCCCTGCACACGGAAGCCCATCGAGTACGGACGCGGCAGCGACGTATCGTGCTGCAGCAGGATGGTCTCGCCGTTCTCGCAGGCCAGCGTGGTGGTGACGATATCGCCCAGCTTGAACTTGACCTTGGTGCTGGGGTGGGTGGTGCCGCCACTCTTGGCCACGGTGTATTCGTGCAGGCCGCGGGCCTTGGTCGCGAAGGCATTGATGTGGGTGAAGCGGTTGCCACGGTTGATGCCGGTGTACATCGCGCACGGGCCGATGCCATGGCTGGGGTACAGCTCGCCGTTGCGCTCCACCGAATGTTCGGTGCGCCAGCGTGCTTCGCTCCAGCCCTTGGGACCGAATTCCACACCGCTGTCGTACGGCTGGTTCGGGTCGCCGGAATTGAACTTCACGCCGCGCAGATCGTGCTGGTATCCGGCCTGCAGATGCACCAGCTCGCCGAACAGGCCCTGGCGCACCATCTGCAGCGCGGCCATCACGTCGCGGCGGTAGCAGACGTTCTCCAGCAGCATGTACGGGGTGCCGGTGCTCAGCTGGGTCTTCAACACGTCCCAGTGATCCTGCAGGGTGATGCCGGCCACCACTTCGCAGCCCACCGCCACGCCGGCCTGCATCGCGGCAATCGCCATCGGCGCGTGGTATTCCCACGGCGTGGCAATGATCACGCCATCGATGCCCTTCTGTTCCAGCAGTCGCTTCCACGCATTGGCGTCGCGGTCCTGGCCATAGGTCTTCGGCGCCGGCTTGCCCGCCTTGGCCACCATTTCGGTGGCGCGGCCGAGCATGATCGGCTCGATATCGCAGACGGCGACCACTTCGACGTCGTCGCGGCGTACCAGTTCCTTCAGCAGCACCAGGCCACGCATGCCGGTACCGATCATGGCCAGGCGCACCTTGCGCCCGCGTGCCCAGGCCGGGGTCTGCGGCAGCAGGCTGCTGGCGGCGACAGCGGCACTGGCCGCGATGAATTCCCTACGCTTCATGGCAAACATCTCTCCTCTTGGCAGCGTGCCGGCCGCAGCCGGCACGCCAGGTCACGCAAACGGAATTACTTGAACCGGTAGCCGATGGTCACACTGTAACCACGACCAAAGATGGTTGCGTAGTCACTGGAGTCACCCAGGAAGCTGTTCGGGTCGTAGAACGGCAGGCGGTTGAACAGGTTCTTGACGGTGAAGCTCAGGTTCCACGCATCATCCGGGCGCCAGGTGACGCTCATGTTGGCGGTCCACCACGACGGTGCACCATCACACTTGCTCTTCTGCAGGGCCAGGTAGCCGCCGGTGCAGGTTTCCTTGTTGTTGCTCACTTCGTCGACCTGGTCGGTGGCCCACTTGGTGCCGCCCACGTAGTTGACGAACATGCTGGTGGTCACCTGCTTGTAGGTCCAGTCGGCATTGAGCGTGGCACGCAGGCGCGGGTTGTTGTAGTAGCCCACCACGTCGCCGTAGTACCAGCCGTTCTCCGCGTCCATGTAGAAGCGGTTGCGGTTGGCGATGGTGGCGGCCAGGCCGATGTTCAGGTTGCCCCAGTCGCCCAGCGAGAAGCGGCTGCGCGCGTCGATGTCGAAGCCGTCGATCAGCGTCTTGCCGCGGTTCTTGTACTGGCCGACCACGCTGGCCACGTTGCCGGCGGAGTATCCCGGCAGGTTCGCCGGGCAGCTCACACCACTGGCCGGATCGGCGCACATCGCCGCCAGCTGGGCCAGGTTGGCACGGTCACTGTCGGTGATCGGCGAGCGCGACATCGAGATGATGTCTTCCATGCGGCGATAGTCCGGCGCGACGATTTCGTTGTTGCGGTAGATGAACCAGTAGTCGGCCGACACCGACAGCCAGCTCGCCGGCTCGTAGACGAAGCCGAGGGTGGCGATCTTCGCCTTCTCCGGCTTCAGGTCCTTGTTCGGCTGGGTCATGCGGGCCACGGTGCGGCTGCAGTCGACGTTCAGCATGTTCTTGCCCAGATCGACATCGCCCGGCCGCTGCGACTTCAACAGCAGGTTGGCGATGGCGTTGGTCTCGTTGCAGCGCAGCTCGTCACGGAAGCCACCGAGCTGGGCGAACACGCCGCCGTTGCCGGACTCGGCCAGGCTCGGTGCGCGGAAACCGGTGGAGTAGGTACCGCGCAGCATCAGCTGGTCGAACGCCTGGTACTTGAAGCCGATCTTCGGTGCGACGTTGGCGCTGAAGTTCGGGTACTTGTCCACGCGCACCGCTGCGTCCAGTTCCAGCTTGTCGGTGATCGGTGCCACCGTTTCGGCGAACAGTGCGTAGGTGTTGCGCTTGCCGTCGAACCACGAGCCGCCCTGCTGGGAGATCAGGCCGTTGGCCGCATCGGCGTTGCCCGGGGTGTAGAAGGTTTCGCGGCTGGCGTTGAAGCCGAACGCGGCGCGCATCTCGCCGGCCGGCAGCTGGAACAGCGGGCCTTCGATCTTGCCGTCCAGGGTGTGCAGGCGGGTCCACGACTGGATGTCGAAGGTCGGGAACGCTTCACGGATCAATGCGGCGTTGGCTTCGCTGATCTCGCCGAACTTGTACGCCGGGTGATCGGAGATGATCACGCGGCCGGTGCCCGGATCGATCGTGTATGGCCCGAACGCCTTCTCGAAGCCCTTGGTGTTGACGTTGATCGTCTGATAGGTGGTGGAGTGGGTACCGGCGCTGGCGAAGGCGGTCTCCCAGTTCCAGTCACCCACATTGCCACGCGCGCCAGCCAACACGCGGTAGCTCTTGTCGGTGTTGCGCTGGCCGAAGTAGCTCGGGCCGGCATCCTGCAGCAGGTAGTTCAGGCCAACCACCCCACCCATCATCGCCTTCATTTCCGGGCTGGCGTGGTTGTACTCGTTGTTCGGGCCCAGGTACGGGTACAGGAACTGGTTGACGGTGTTGCCGGTGTTGCGCGAGAACCAGCTGGTCGGGTTGCCGGTGGTGGTGCCGTAGGTGCGCGGCGTGCCGCCGTTGGCGCGCAGGTCGATGTCGGTGTAGGTCGCCTCGGCGAAGATCTCCGTGCTGTCACCCACCAGGAAGGTACCGTTGAGGTAGGCGGTGTTGCGCTCGGATTTGGCGCCGGCATCGATCTCGTTGTTCATCCAGGTTTCCCAGACGCAACGCGGGCCGGCCGCTTCACTGGTCAGCACGTTCTTGCAGCCCGGCGCAGCTTCCTGCACGCGGCGGCCGGTGACCGGATCGAAGGCGAAGTAGCTGCCCGGGTTGAACTCGCCCGGCTTGCTGCCCACGCCCAGGCGCAGGTTGTTGAGGTAGTTCGGGTTGTTGACGTAGTACTGGTCGGGCCGCTTGTCGTAGAAATCGCTCAGCGGAATCGCGTCGCGGCGGTACATGTTGACCGCGCCGTAGATGTTGAAGCGGTTCTCGGTCAGGTCACCGAAGCCGGCGGTAATGCTGGCCTGGCGCTCGCCGTAGGAATCGATGCGTGAGGAGGTGTCGTTGGTGAAGCTGATCTCGGCGCCCTGGAAGTTGCGCTTGGTGATCACGTTGATCACGCCGGCCACCGCATCGGTGCCGTACACCGCCGAGGCACCGTCGGTCAGCACCTCCATGCGCTCGATGGCTGCGGCCGGGATCGCGTCGATGTTGACGAACTGGGTCTGGAAGCCGGCCGGTGCGCCGTAGTACGACAGGCGACGTCCGTTCAGCAGCACCAGCGTGCCCTGTGCGCCCAGGCCGCGCAGGTTGGCCTGCGAGGCACCATCGGAACCGGTGAACAGCGAGCGTGCATCCTGCTGCGCCGGGCGTGCGGCCGGCAGGTTGTCGAGCACCTGCAGCAGCGTGCGCGCACCCATGTTCTGGATGTCCTGCTTGCTGATCACCTGCACCGGCGAAGCGGTTTCAACGTCGGTGCGGCGGATGTTGGAACCGGTGACCTCGATACGGGCCAGGTCGGTGGCCTTGTCCTTGCTCTCCTGGGCAAGGGCAGGGGCAGCAATCGAGAACAGCGCGCCGGCGATGGCCAGCGTCAGCGGAGCGATCGAGCGACAGGGGGGGCGGTGGTGGCGGGCGGGCAACATCGGGGTTCTCTCCTGGCAGGGGTGCGGCGCAACTGAGTGAGCGCGTGGGCGTTCGGCGGGCAAAACGCTCCCGGGCCACGGCCATGAAGGCCGTAGTCGGATTGGGCGGGGGGAGGAGCGGTGTTACGTGGGGGTCATGGGGCGACGATGCTGGCGGAGTCGCCCTCCTGGCCGATCAGTACGGCGTTGGCCCAGTTGGCGCAGACCTGGGCGGGTTGGCTGCCCTGCGCACCCAGCGTGCGCAGGCTCAGGGTGGAAAGGCCACGGATGTCCAGCTCCGGCTTGACCACGCCGGGCGCCTTCACCAGGCCGCTGTCGTACAGCAGGCGGTTGTCGCCCCATACCTGGAACTGCAGGCCACCGGCGCTGCGGCAGGCGTCGTCGATGCCGAGGTCGGCACGCAGCAGGTGCCAGCCGCCCTGCAGGCGCAGGTCGATGCGGCTGTTGGCACCTACGCCCAGGCCACGGCGGAACTGCAGGCCGTTCATGCGCATGCCGGCGTCGCCACGGAACGACTGGTCGGTGCGCACCTGGCTGGCCAGCGCGGCCGGCACCGGCAGCTCGGAGAGATAGCGCTGCCGGGCCGGTCGCTCCGGTTCCTGGTGTTCGAGGATGTGGAAGGTGGACAGTGCGATCGGGCCGACATCGCGCGGCTGCAACGCGTCGAACGCGCGGGCGCTGCCCTGTGCGGCGGTGACCATCGGGTCGGTGCTGCTGGCGCCGTCGCCCTCGGGGTTCTGCACGCTCAGCACACGGAAGCGCAGCAGGCGGCCGGCGTGGGCCGGGAAGTCGATGCGCTGCACGCCTTCCTTCAGCTGCAGGCGGCCACGGGCGATCGGCTCGCCCCACTCACCGTTGCTGTCGCCCAGGTACACCTCGTAGTCGCGTACCTGGCCGTGCTTCCAGTTCTTGTCGTTGCGCGGCGCGATGTCGATGCCATCGATCATCCTGCGCTCGCCGAAGCCGATCACCCACTCGTGCGCGCCAGTGCGCACGGCCTGGTTGCGCACGCTGCGGAACCAGGTGGCCGGATCGTCGTCGAAGGCATTTTCCAATGCATGGCCGGGCTCTTCGGCCGGGCGGTTGACCACCAGCAGGCTGTCGGCCGGCAGTTCGCGGCCCAGCACCGGCGCGGCCGGATAGGCATCGTCGGCGGCCGCGGCGGCCACCGCGAAGTCCAGCTGCAGCTGCAGCGGCTGGCGGATGCCCTGGGGGGCGGTGCGCACATGCACGGTGCCACGGCGTTCGGCGGCATCGAAGTACCAGCCTTCGGGCGCGCTGTTGAAGGCGGCGGCATCGGCCAGCGCGGGCAGCGCGCGGCCACCGGCCTGCACCGCACGCGGCGCCTGCCGGCTGAGCACGCGCAGGCCATAGCGACGCTGCGCCAGCTGGCCGTGGTACTGGCCCTGCACGGCGTCGATCTGCACCTGCACCGGGCCACTGCCCTGTACCGGCGCCTGCACGCGGACCTGCTGCGTGCTCGACTCGCCCTGCTGGTAGCGGCGCGTGTTGCCATCGTCTTCGTACAGCGTGTACTGCGAATCGCCCTGCGGGTACAGGTCGAACGTCACTTCATCAAGGGGCTTCTCACCGTCGAACAGCATCGACGGGTACATCGGCAGGATCGCACCGGCACGCACGAACACCGGCAATGTGGCCAGGTCCACCTGGCGGTCGAGCTGGCGGCCCTCGGCGCCGGCCTGCACGCGGCGGCCATCCCAGTAGTCGATCCAGCCGCCGGCCGGCAGATGGATGTCGCGGCGCCAGCCACGGCTGGCGGCCTGGCTGCGGTACACCGGCGCGACCAGCAGATCGCGGCCCAGCAGGAACTGGTACTTGTAGGTTTCATCCTGCGCATGCGGATCGCGCGGGTTGTCCCACATCAGGCCACGCACCGGCGGCGCGCCGGTCTGTGCGGCCTCGTGCACCAGCCCGTACATGTACGGGGTCAGGCGCATCTTCAACTTCAGGTAATCACGGTTGATGCTGCGGTAGGGTTCGTCGTACCACCACGGATGCTTGCGCGCGTTCGATGACCAGCCGCTCATGCCCATCAGCACCGGCGTGAACGCCTTCCACTGCAGGTCGCGGGTGAAGGTCTCGGCGCTGCCGCCGAAGATCGCATCGACGTCGCCGCTGGCGTAGGCCATGCCGGACAGGCCCGAACCCACCAGGGTCGGCACGTGCCAGCGAATGTAATCCCAGCTGCTGCTCTGGTCGCCGGTCCACGCCACTGCATAGCGCTGGATGCCGGCCCAGCCCATCACCGTCCACAGGAACGGGCGCGAATCGGAATTGTCGAGGATGCCGTTGAATGCCTGGCGGTTGGCGTCCATCGCGAACTGGTAGCCCTTGCCGGTCCAGGCCACGTCCAGCTTCTGCACGCGGCTGCCGGCCTTGCCGACTTCCCAGGCGATCTTGTCCACGCCGTTCTCGGTCCACAGGCCGGTGCGGAAGCCGTACTTGGCCAGGCCCTGCACGGTTTCGGGCAGCTTCCTGTAACCACAGCCGTAGCCATCGTTGGGCAGGATCCAGCCGCCGGGCATGTCGTGGGCACGGTACTGCCTGGCCACGCTGTCGATCACATCGGGGGTGGTGCCGGTGGGGCCATCGCTCCAGCCTTCCGGTACCGTGCCGGGCTTCTTGCTGTTGTCGCCGTCGTTGTAGCAATCGGCATCGCCGTAGGACAGCGCCCAGCGCGCCACCATGTTCGGGCGGCCGGTCAGCTGGGTGTAGCGCTCGATCAGCTTCGGCAGATCGGCGCCCACGAAGTAATAGGCATCGAAGCGGTCTTCGCGATGCAGCAGCGTGGCCTGGTCGGGCTCGCGCAGATCGTAGCTGCCATCGCTCCATGTGTTGCGCAGCATGCCCCAGCCACGGCTGCTCAGCAGCATCGGTGCAGGGCTGGGGCGGTCGCCCTCTTCCCAGCCGCCGGAGTAGGACACTTCCAGCTCACGACCCTTGAACTGGTAGCGGCCGTTCTGCTGGCCGCCGCCGTAATAGCCTTCGTCGGCCTGCGAGGACAGCACCTGCACGCTCTGTGTGGCATCCAGGTCCAACGGTTGCAGTTCCTGCCACAGCGCGGTGGGCTGGCCGTTGTCCAGGCGTTCCAGGCGCAGCCGCAGCGGCTGGCGCTGCACATGCAGCACCAGTGCATCGGTGCGCACGCGGATTTCCTGTGCGTCTTCTTCCAGCTTCGCCTGCACGCTCGCCTTTGGCTGCGGCAGCACGATCGGTGCGGCCTTGTCACCGGCACCGGTCAGCGTGCCATTGCGGCCGGCCTGCACGCGGATGATGTCGGTGGCCGGCAGTTCGATGCGGATGCGTGCGCCCTTGTCGGTCTGCAGGTCCCAGCCCTGCACGCCGTCGCGGCTGGCGCTGGCGCTGACCGAACGCAGGTTGCCGACCGGCTCGGCCCGGGCCGGCATGGACGCCAGCATCAATGCCGGCAACAGGGCCAGCATCAGCGGCGAGCGACGAACGCAGTTTTCCACGCGGACTCCCAACCCGTTCACCGGGCGTTTCGAAAGCGGTTGGGCCGACTCTAGGGCAGCGATTCGAAAGATGTCAACAAATTGAAAGGAAAAAGGAAGATATATTCCACTGAAACGAAAGTTGTTGCGCCGCAATACTTTGTGTAAGCGCTTGCAGGTGCCTGTTAAGCATTGTGCGATACGGCATTTCACCGCGCCTTTCGTTTTCCCGGGCACCTCACGATGGGAAAAGCCACTGCCTCATTATCTTTCCTTTTACTTTCGATGTTTGACATTTCGAAAGAAAACGCAGATGGTGCGCTGGCCCAACTGGAACCTCTGAATGGACGTCACCCTGCTTTCCGATGTGTCCGCCTGGCAGCGCCTTGGCGGAGCTGATACCGCTACCGAAATCGCCCAGCAGCCTGCACTGTGGGAGGCCCTCGCGCAGGACCTGTCGCGTGCCCGCGACCGCCTGCAGGCCTTCCTCGGCGACAGCCTCAACGACCCCAACCAGCGCGTGCTGTTCACCGGCGCCGGCAGCTCCGGCTTCATTGCCGAGATGGTGGCCGATGCGATCAACGCGCAGTGGCCGGCTGAGGTGCGCGTGGTGCACACCACCAGCCTGCTGACCCACCCGGCGCTGTACCTGCAGCGCGACCGCCCGACCCTGCTGGTCTCGTTCGGCCGCAGCGGCTCCAGCCCGGAAAGCGTGGCGGCGGTGGACCGCGTGCGTAGCGACGTGGATGACGCGCGCTTCCTCGACATCACCTGCAATGCCGATGGCGAACTGGCCCGTCGTGGCGCCGGCCGTGCCGATACCTGCACCCTGCTGATGCCGTCGGCCAGCTGCGACCGCGCCTTCGCCATGACCAGCAGCCTGACCTGCATGCTGCTGGCGGCACTGACCGTATTCGATCGTTCGCCGTGGGATGCGCGCGTGGCGCGCCTGAAGCAGATCGCCGCGCTGGCCCGCGAAGGCCAGGCGCAGTGGGATGCACCGGTGGCGACACTGGCGCAGCGCCCGTTCAACCGCATCATCTACCTCGGCAGCGGCCCGCTGGAAGCACTGGCCCGCGAGTGCGCGCTGAAGGTGCTGGAGCTGACCGCCGGCCGCGTGCTGGCACTGGCCAACACGCCGCTGGGTTTCCGCCATGGCCCGAAGTCGACGCTGGATGGCAACACCCTGGTGGTGGTGCTGCGCAGTGTGCAGCCGCTGGCGCGCCGCTACGAGCAGGACCTGCTGGAAGAGCTGCGCCGCGACGGCGTGGCTGGCCAGGTGCTGGCGATCGGGCCACATTCGGATATCGGTGCCGACGACGAATACACCCTCACCGTGCCGGCACTGGACGACCCGTGGCTGGCACCGGTGTGGCTGGGCTTCGCGCAGCTGTTCGCGCTGCAGCGCTCGGCCGCGCTGGGCCTGACCCCGGACAACCCGTTCCCGGACGGCACCGTCAACCGCGTCGTCAAGGGCGTCACCATCCACCATGGCTGAGCTGATCGCCCACGCCTGCTACGGCATCGACATCGGCGGCACCAAGATCGAGCTGGTGGCGTGCGATGCGGCGATGCAGGTCACCTGGCGCCGCCGCGTGGCCACCCCGCAGGGGGACTACGACGGTTTCCTGCGGGCAGTGGTGGCACTGGTGGCCGAGGCCGACGCCGCGCTCGGCCGCAGCGATGCGGCCATCGGTGTCGCCCTGCCCGGTGTGCGTGACCGCCGCAGCGGCCGCCAGCTCAGCGCGAACGTGCCTGCACTGACCGGCCAATGCGTGGCGCAGGACCTGCAGGCACGCCTGCAGCGCCCGCTGCACTTCGGCAATGATCTGCAGTGCTTTGCCCTCTCTGAAGCACACGGCGGTGCGGCAGACGGTTACCCCAGCATGTTCGGCGCCATCCTCGGCACCGGTGCCGGCGGCGGCTTCTGCCTGCAGGGGCGGCTGCTGTCCGGCTTCAACGGCCTGGCCGGCGAATGGGGCCACTGGAGCGTGCCCGGCCACCTGCTGCAGCGCCATGGCCTGCCGCTGATCGATTGCGCCTGCGGCCTGCAGGGCTGCGTGGAGCGCTATGTCTCCGGCAGCGGCGTGGCCATGATCGAACGCCACCTGGGCGGTAGCGCCGCCGATGCCAGCGCGGTGATCGCCCTGGCCGAGGCCGGCGATGCGCGCGCGCGCGAAGCGCTGGACATCCACCGTGACCTGCTCGGCCACAGCCTGGCCGCGCTGGTGCTGGCGCTGGACCCGCACGTGATCGTGCTCGGCGGCGGCCTCTCGCAGTACGCACCGCTGTACCAGCAGCTGCCGGCAGCCATCGCCGCGCATCTGTTCAACGGCGTGCAGGTACCGCCGATCGTGCCGCCGCGTTTCGGCGATGCCGGCGGCGCGCGTGGTGCCGCCCTGCTCGCCTGCCAACCTTCGTTTTCCTGATGTCCGGAGCCTGACCATGTCCCCGTTGCAGACCCTGCTTGCCTCCCACCGTGCCGGTGCCAACGTCGGCCTGTACAGCGTCTGCTGCAGCAACGAGCAGGTGCTGCGCGCGGCCATGCATGTGGCCCTGGCGCATGGCACCGTGCTGCTGATCGAGGCCACCTCCAACCAGGTCGACCAGTTCGGCGGCTACACCGGCATGACCCCGCCGCAGTACCGCGACTACGTCGGCACGCTGGCCGATGAAGAAGGCTTCCCGCGCGAGCGGCTGATCCTGGGCGGTGACCACCTCGGTCCGAATGCCTGGCAGAAGCGCCCGGCCGCCGAAGCGATGACCCACGCGCGCGTGCTGATCGAGGCCTATGTCGCCGCCGGTTTCCACAAGATCCACCTGGATTGCAGCATGTCCTGCGCCGATGACCCGGTGCCGCTGCCCGATGCCATCGTCGCCGCGCGCTCGGCCGAGCTGGCCGGGATCGCCGAACGTACCGCCGCCGAACACGGCCTGCCGCCGCCGGTCTACGTGATCGGTACCGAAGTGCCGATTCCCGGGGGCGAAGCTTCGCTGGCCGAAGGCCTGCAGGTGACCACGCCGGCCGCCGCCGCGCAGACCCTGGCCATCCACCAGCAGGCGTTCGATACGCCGCAGCTGCGCGATGCCTGGCAGCGCGTGATCGCGATGGTGGTGCAGCCGGGCGTGGACTTCGACCACAGCAGCGTGCACGAATATGACGCGGCCGCCGCCAGCACGCTGGCCGGTTTCCTCGAGCAGCAGCCGCGCATCGTGTTTGAAGCGCATTCCACCGACTACCAGCGCGAGAGCGGCCTGCACGCGCTGGTGCGCGACCACTTCGCGATCCTCAAGGTCGGCCCGGCCGCCACCTTCGCCTACCGCGAGGCGCTGTTCGCGCTGGCCGCGATCGAAGCCGAACTGCTGCCGGCCGCACAGTGCTCGCGCCTGCCGCAGGTGCTGGACGAGGTGATGGTGGCGCAGCCGAAGTACTGGCAGTCCTATTACCAGGGCGATGACGCCGCGCTGCGCCTGCTGCGCAGCTACTCCTTCAGCGACCGCTGCCGCTACTACTGGGGCGAGCCCGCGCTGGTGCAGGCGGTGCAGACCCTGTTCGCCAACCTGGAACAGCACGCGCCGCCGCTGGTGCTGCTCAGCCAGTACCTGCCGGAGCAGTACCGCGCCGTGCGCGAAGGCATCCTGGCCAACACCCCCACCGCACTGGTACAGCACCGCATCGGCCTGTGCCTGGGCGAGTACGCGCGTGCCTGCAGTGCCAACCAGGCCGGAACCCGCAAGCAGAACGCAAGCTCGGCTGCCAGCGTTCTTGCGAACGGCTAATCTCTACCTTTCCCCGCGAAACCGAGAATGGCCATGCGCAACACCCGCTCCCGCCGGCAACAGATCCTGCAGCTGCTGATCGAGCACGGCTCGGTGCAGGTCGCCGATCTGGTCGAGCGCTTCGGCGTGTCGGCGGTGACGATCCGTGCCGACCTGACCCACTTCGAGTCGCAGGGCCTGGCCAACCGCACCCACGGCGGTGCCACCCTGGTGCGTACGCCGCCGCAGGAACAGGACATCCACGAGAAGGACGCGCTGAACCTGCCGCTGAAGGAATCGATCGGCAGCTGTGCCGCACGCCTGGTGCAGCCGGGCGACAACATCATCATCGACTCCGGCTCGACCACGATGACGCTGGCGCGCCACCTGCGCGCGCACCGCGACGTCACGGTGATGACCAACGGGCTGAACATTGCCTGGGAGCTGGCCAACGCACCGGGCATCAACGTGCTGCTGACCGGCGGCCTGCTGCGCCAGCAGTCGCTGTCGCTGCAGGGCAGCCAGGCCGAAGCCAGCCTCAACTCGTACAGCTTCGACACCCTGTTCCTGGGCGTGGATGGCCTGGACCTGCAGTTTGGCCTGACCACCCATGACGAAGCCGAAGCCCGCCTCAACCACCGCATGGTCGAGCGCGCGCGCCGCATCGTGGTGCTGACCGACGCCTCCAAATTCGGCCGCGTCAGCCTGCACCGCATCGCCCGCCTGGACCAGATCCACGCCATCATCACCGACGCCGGCATCGACGACGCAACCCGCGAAGGGCTGCAGCGGGTGGGCATTGAAGTGATCATCGCCGAGCCGCCCGCATGACCGACACCCGCTCCCTGCATGGCCGCATCCTCACACCGCTGGGTTGGCGGCGGGGCCGCGTCCACTTCGATTCGCACGTGCGCCAGCTGCAGGTGGACGACTGCAGCGGCGGCGATGAGCCGCAGCTGCCGGTGATCCTGCCCGGCTTCATCGACCTGCATGTGCATGGCGCGGCCGGCGTGGACCTGATGCAGGGCGGCGACGTGGCCCGCACCATCGCCCGCACCCATCTGCGCTTCGGTACCACCACGCTGCTGGCAACCACGATGACCGCCGGCCTGGAGGAGATCGAGCACGCGCTGCAGGGTGTGGCCGCCACCATGCTCGCCCCCGATGCCGACGCCGCCAGCATCGCCGGCGTGCATCTGGAAGGACCGTTCATCAGCCCGCAGCGCTTGGGCGCACAGCCCAATCGCACGATCGAGGCAACGCTGGCACTGGTGCAGCGCCTGCATGCGCTGGCGCCGATCCGGGTGATGACGCTGGCGCCGGAGATCGGCGGGCACACCGCGCTGATTCCCGCGCTTTCGGCGATGGGCATCCGCGTCCAGCTCGGCCACAGCGCCGGCACCTATGAGGAAGGCGTAGCCGCGCTGCAGGCCGGTGCCTCCGGCTTCACCCATCTGTTCAACGGCATGACCGGCGTCGATCACTATCGCCCGGGCATCGCGGCGGCGGCGCTGGCGCATGCGCAGTACGCCGAGATCATTCCCGACCTGCAGCACATCCATCCCGGCGTGATCCGCCTGGCCGCGCGCGCGATTCCGCGCCTGTACGCGGTAACCGACGCCACTGCCGCCACCGGCATGCCCGACGGCGAGTACGCGCTGGGCGAGCAGCGCGTGCACAAGTGCGGCGGCTGCGTGCGCCTGGCCACCGGTTCGCTGGCCGGCAGCGCGCTGACCATGGACCAGGCGCTGCGCAACCTGGTGCGCGTCGGCCTGGAGCTGGCCGATGCCTCGCAGCGCGTTTCCACCTTCCCGGCCGATTACCTGGGCCTGGGCGATCGCGGCCGCATCGCGCCCGACGCCCGTGCCGACCTGGTGGTGCTGGATGCCGAACTTCGCCTGCAGCAGGTGGTGATCGGCGGCCGCGTAGTCGACTTGAACTGACCCACTCGATGCGGCCGGAATGCCGTGCGGGCTCCCTGTAGAGCCGAGCCATGCTCGGCTCACCGCGCAAGGCGCGGCACGGGCGGACCCGGGTATCGGAACGAAATGCAGCCGAGCATGGCTCGGCTCTACAGAAAGCACTCCACCCCTTGGGAACCTGCCGATGACTGCAAGCACCGCCCCACGCTGGCCCGTACGCTACCTGCTCTTCATCGGCGGCCTCGGTGGCCTGTTGTACGGCATCGACATCGGCATCATTGCCGGTGCCCTGCCCTACCTGGAGGCAACGGCCAGTCACGGGTGGCAGCTCAGCAGCCAGCAACTTGGCTTCGTCGTGGCGGCGGTCCTGCTGGGCAGCGTGCTGTCCTCGCTGTTCGCCGGCATGGTCGCCGACCTGATCGGCCGCCGCGGCGCGATGCTGCTGGCCGGCGTGCTGTTCACCGCCTCGATTCCGATCATGGCGCTGGCTTCCGGCTACACACCGCTGCTGCTGGGCCGCCTGCTGCAGGGCGTCAGCGGTGGCCTGATCGGCGTGGTGATTCCGCTGTACCTGGCCGAAGTGCTCAGCCCCGAACGGCGCGGGCGCGGCGCGGCCATGTTCCAGCTGCTGCTGACCGTTGGCCTGGTGCTGGCAGCCCTGATCGGCCTGTACCACGCCCACGCAGTGGATGCCGCCGCCGAAGCCGTGCGTTCGCTGCCGGTCGCGCAGCAGGCGCAGGAACTGTTCACGGTGAAGGACCACGCCTGGCGCACCATCTTCTGGACCTGCCTGACGCCGGGCCTGCTGTTCTGCGCCGGCATCTTCTGGCTGTCCGAATCGCCGCGCTGGCTGGTCCGCCGTGGTCGCATCGATGAAGCCCGCCGCAGCCTCCAGCGCGTGCTTCCCGCCGCCGACGTGGAACCCACGCTGGCCCAGATCCAGGCGCCGGAATCGAGCAGCAGCGATGGCAAGCGTGACCCGCTGCTCAGCCGCCGCTACGTGGTGCCGTTCGTGCTGGCCTGCGTGGTGCTGGCCTGCACCCAGGCCACCGGCATCAACTCGGTGCTGGCCTACGCGGTGAACATCCTCAACCAGGCCGGCCTGTCCGGCTCAGTCGCCAACGGCGCCGATGTGGCGATCAAGCTGCTCAACGCGGTGATGACCGTGGTCGCCTTGCTGCTGGTCGACCGCAAGGGCCGCAAGTTCCTGCTGATGCTCGGCAGTGGCGGCATCTGCGTGGCCCTGCTGGCCGCCGCCACGCTGTTCTTCCAGGCCGAACGCGGCCGCGCCGACGTGCAGCCGCAACTGCAGGCAGCCATCAGTGGTGGCGGCCTGCAGCTGGTGCTGGACGATGCGCAGTGGCAGCGCCTGGGCGGCGGCATCGACAGCGACGGCCGTCCACTGCAGTTGATCGTGTCCTATGCCTATGGTGACTTCACCAATGTGCGCGCGCTGCGCAGCGACAACCTGACCGACCGCGAGCTGCGCATCGAGCGCACCGGCACCGTGCAGCCGGACAGTGTGATCGGCGCGTTCTTCCGCAAACTCCATCTGAACCCGTTTGCCGACCCGGCCAGTGCTGCGCAGGCACCGCTGCGCATCGCACAGGCCCGCATCGGCCCGGTGCCACCACCGGCCCATGGCTGGGCGGTGGCCGCCTGCATCCTGGTATTCGTCGCGTTCTTTGCGGTCGGCCCAGGCGTATGCGTGTGGCTGGCGCTGTCAGAGCTGATGCCCAACCGCATCCGCTCCAACGGCATGAGCATCGCGCTGCTGATCAACCAGTTCGTGTCGACCACCATCGCCGCCATCTTCCTGCCCACGGTGGGCCACTACGGCTACGCCAGCATGTTCGTGTTCTGGGCAGCGTGCACCTTCGTGTTCTTCCTGGTGGCCGCCTTCTGGCTGCCGGAGACCAAGGGCAAGTCGCTGGAAGAAATCGAAGCGCGGTTTGCCCGGTAGCGGTCGACCATCGAAGCGCGGCTTGCCGGTAGCGGTCGACCTTGGTCGACCTCCGCGCGCAGCGCGGAGGTCACATGGCGGGATCAACGCGCAGTCGACCGACAGCCGAGTCTGCAGAAGCAGGTCAAACGCGCATCACTGGCCCGTGATGTGCCTGGCCAGCGCCTGCGCCTCGGCAACGCTGGACAGCCCACTCAGCATCATCGATTCGCCGAACGGCCCCTGCACGGTCGCCACCATCAGCAGGCGGCCATCCACGCTGATCGCGGCACGCTGGCCGACCAGCGCCGCGGTGCCGTCGTGGATGCGCTGGCGGGCTTCCGGCCGATAGCGGATCTGCAGGCCCGGTTGCCTGCCCTCGTCCAGTACATAGCGCACATCGGCAATGTCGGCACTGCCGGCAATCGGCGGCTCGCGCAGCGCCAGGGTCTGGCCCTGCCACTGCGCCGGTGTGCCCTTGCCGGCCGCATCGACCGCGCTCAGGCGCACGTCCACACCGGGGCGGGGGGCATGTTCCTTTCCGGCCAGCGCACCGGGCGTGGCACCCGGCATGCATCCGGCCAGCACCAGCGCCGCCGCCAGCAGGAGCGGAAGCGCAATCCTCACTTCAGCTTCCTCAGCTTGAACGCCACCAGCACCTGCAGCAGCCCATACAGCAGGCTGCCGATGCCGATCCACAGCGTGGTGACCGCCACGCCCGCATACGGGTTGGCCGCGAACAGCAGGCCCAGCACCACCGCCAGCACGCCACTGAGAATCAACAACCACTCGCCCTGGATCTGCTTGCGCACCCGGATCGCGAACACGATGCGATAGATGCCGGCCACCAGCAGCCACGCCGCCAGGAACAGCACCAGCACGCTGGCGGTGGCCAGCGGATTGATCACCGCCAGGATGCCGAAGCCCAGCGAGGCGATGGCATACAGCGCCAGCCAGCCGCGCGGCGCGCCACTACCGCCGGTCACCAGCGCGAACAGGCTGATCACCCCTTCGACAATGGCCACCACGCCCAGCGTCCACGCCAATGCCATCGCCGCCGACAGCGGCCAGCCGACGGCAACGATGCCGAAACCCAACGCGACCAGCCCGTACAGCAGCAGGATCCACCAGCTGCGTGCAACCGCCGACAGCAGGGGAGACAAGGGGGAATTCATGGCGACTCCTTCGGTCCGGAAACGGCCTCATCCTAGCCCTTGGCGATGAAGGGGGCGATCACGGCACCCGCGCACAGACCCACACCCGCACCTCTCCCGCTCCGGCCCCGCGCAGGGTCTCGGCAATCTCCATCACCGTGCTGCCGGTGGTCATCACATCATCGACCACGGTCAGGCGCGTGGGCACCGGCCCACGTACATCGAACGCATCGAACAGGTTCTCCCTGCGCTGTTCGGCCGTGCGTTCGGACTGCGGTGCGGTGTGCCGCCGCCGGTACAGCCCGTGCCAGACCGGCATCGGCAGCAACCGGCACAGCTCGGCGGCCTGGTTGTAGCCGCGCTGGCGCAGGCGCCGGCGGTGCAATGGCACCGGTACCAGCGGCAGGCACGACCACGGCGGCGCTGCCCGCTGCATCAGCTGCACCAGCAGGCGACCGGCTGCCAGGTCCTGATGGAACTTGTAGCGCACCAGCAGCTGGTCAACCGGCGGCAGGTACAGCAGGCTGGCATGGGTGGCCGCCTGCGGCGGTGCTTCCTCGCGGCAGCTGCCGCAGACCACCAGCGCAGTGTCGGGCAGCGGCAGCGCGCAGCGCAGGCAACTGCGGCCCGGCCAGGGCAGATCGGCGTAACAGGCCCGGCAGAGATCAAGATCGTCGTGGCCGGGATCACCGCAGACCAGGCAGCGCAGTGGCAGCAGCAGGCGAAGCAGGGCCTGCAGGGAAAGATGCACGGCGAGGTTTCCAGCGGGAGGACCGGCTCCAGTATTTCCGGAAGTGAGCGCACGCAGGATCAGGTGTCGCCCCCTGGGCGTACCGGATCACCTCCTCACAATGCGTCAGGCATCGCCTGGCACACGCGGGGGCAGGCGTGCGTTCATGCGTGCATCAGCGGGCTGCTGCGTGCCTGCTGCAGCTGCTCGTCCTGTTCGCGCTGCTGGGACAGCTGCTGCGAACGTTGCAGATCGATGTCCTGCAGTTGTTGGAAAGACCGCTCCGGCGCCTGCGCTATTGCCTCCTGCGTGGGCATGTGCGCGCGCAGCTGCGTCGGGTCGGCCAACGCGCCCTGCACTACGAACACGTTGGCACCTGCCGCCAGCTGCGGCGTTGCCTGGCTCAGCACTACATGGTCGACCCGCTCCAGCCCATGGCGGGCAGCCAGGGTGGTCAGGCTGGCCGCCATGCAGGCACTGTGCGCATCCCAGGCCCGTCCCAGGCTGGCATCGACGGCACGCACCCCGGTGGCGCACTGCTGGTACAGCGCATGGCGCGGATGGTCGGCCGACGTCGGGTCGCTCGCCAGGCGCTGCGGCCTGCCCGGCTCGATGTCCTCAGCGGAGAACAGGCGTGGACTGGGCATCAGTGGCCGATCACGATGGGGATCATCGGGATGGAACTGCATGCGCAGCTGCTCGCGCTCCAGGCGGACTTCACGCTCTTCGTTCAGGGTCTGGATGATTGCCGGATCACTGACTTCCAGCTTGATCGAAATCCGCGATTCAATCCGGGCAGGGCCGCGCCAGACGTCCGCCTCGCGATGGAAGGTGTACTCCTTGCCATCCATTACGATCCTGTCAGGGTCCTGATGGGCGTGTGGATCGACGACGCCGACGCCGGCGCGCGCCTGGGCCATTGCCGCCACATACGGTGCAGCCCTGAATTCGGCGTCCTCGTAGCGCTCGGCGACGGCCGCCAGCGTGCCCATGCCGCGCGCCACACCCATCCAGCGGTTGTCCAGCATCATCGACCAGATCTTCTCGGCCTCTTCACTGCCCCCCTTGCGGCGGGCGGCCTCCAGCAGCTGGCGCGGAGTCCAGGCGTCGGCGCTGATTCCGCGATTCTCAAAGATGGGGTCATGCGAATCTCGTATATCCACCTCGCGGAGGTTCAGGGCTACATCTGGCTGCCCATTTCGAACGTATTCTTCGCGCAGAGCAAAGTCATTCCTGATCAAGTCGATGCCCACCGCCTGCCAATCACGTGATCCAAGACGTACGCCATCCTGGCGCGCCTGATTTGCGGCGAAGCTGTTGGCCACTGCACCGGGAACGTTATCATTGCGCACAACACCCAATGCAAGCAGACCGTAGCCGTCGTTGCCCTCCTTCTGCGCCAGATAGTTGAAGTAGAGCTCCCGATTCCCCTTGTCCTGATAGAACCTCAGAACATCCAGATCCTTCTGCGACAACCCGCTCATTTCCCCTCCTCTCTACCTGCCTCACCGAAATCTTTCTTCAAACCCTGCGCCAGCAGCTCGCGCGCACGTTCTTCCATGTCCTGCCAACGGTCCAGCATGAAGCGTGGGTAGCGGATGGCGCCCCAGATATTCATCTCCGGCACCATGAACCTGTGGTTGCACAGGGGAGTCTGCTCATCCTTGCGCTTGACTATCTTTCCGTCGTGCATCTCAACGCCAGTTCCCGGCATCGCGCGAGAATCACACTTGATCAGGCGCTCGACCTCACCAGCTGCGTCGCGGGTCACGTACCAGTCCACATGCCAGGTGGCCCGCATGACCGGGGCAGTCTCGTTCTGTCCCTTGCTCCGCTGGTAAGCGTGGATGCGCGACATATCTGCGTAGTAGGGCGTGAGGCCAAACACAGGCTCTCCCTCGGTCCGCCCCTCCAGGGATTCGGCTGGATTGTCCTTCTGCGACTCCCACGGGGTGTAGACGCTGCGCATCGCCTCCCGTACCGGCTTCCGCGGATAGGAGTACCCAATCTTGACCGTACGCATCGCCATATCCACATCCCGCCTCGCCCGCTCACCCGCCTTGAAGGGCTGCAGAGAGGGATACTCCAGTGCCAGACGGAAGCTGCCCTGGAAATCCGCCCCCATCTGCTCGTCGAAGTAGTTCTGCGGGAACTCCAGCAGGTACGGTCCCACACAGGCCTGCTTGATCGGCACCGGGTCGGCATACGGGTCCTGCGGGCCGAGGCTGCGCAGCCAGGTGCAACCCTCTTCGTTGGACTGGGTCAGCGGCACCGGCGCGTCCTGCGCGCACCCCGCCAGGGGCAGCAGCAGCGCCAGCAGATACATGCGCCATTGCCTACTCATTTGCTCACCTCACCGAAATCTTTCTTCAAACCCTGCGCCAGCAGCTCGCGCGCGCGCTCTTCCATGTCCTGCCAGCGGTCCAACATGAAGCGTGGGTAGCTGATATCGCCCCAAGCGTTCATTGCAGGAACCATGAACATGTGGTCGCAATAGGGGGTCTGCTCATCCTTGCGCTTGAAGATCCTGCCATCACGAATCTCTATACCTGTGCCGTGCATCTCCCGCGTGGTGCACTTGATCAATCGATCAATCTCGCCCCGCTCATCCCGGGTGACATACCAGTCCATATCCAGAAAGGGCCGTACGACCGGCAGGTGTTCGGCTGTCGTCTTCTGATCACGTTCACCGGTCCGTCCTCCCAGAGAGCGCTCATAGGCACGAATCCGCGGCAAATCAGCGTAGTACGGTGTGAGCCCAAAGACTGGCGCTCCCATAACACGCTCCTCCAGCGAGGCACCCGGATTGCCCTTCTGCGACCCCCGCGGAGTGTAGAAACTGCGCATTACCTCCCGCACCGGCTTCCATGGATAGGAGTACCCAATCTTTACCGTACGCATGGCCATATCCACATCGCGCCTCGCTCGCTCACCCGGTCTGAAGGGCTGCAGCGACGGGTACTCCAGCGCAAGGTCGAAGTTGCCCTGGAAATCCGCCCCCATCTGCTCGTCGAAGTAGTTCTGCGGGAACTCCAGCAGGTACGGTCCCACGCAGGCCTGCTTGATCGGCACCGGGTCGGCATACGGGTCCTGCGGGCCGAGGCTGCGCAGCCAGGTGCAACCCTCTTCGTTGGACTGGGTCAGCGGCACCGGCGCGTCCTGCGCGCACCCTGTCAGTGGCAGCAGCAGCGCCAGCAGGGCCGCTCGCAACGACAGCATCATGGACATCCCTGGCATCGATACATGGCCCGATCATAGGCGAGCGCGCGCGAGCAACGCACCGCTTCCGCCGGATGCGACAAGCACGCGATGGCACCCGAACGACGGAACCACGCGCCGCATAAGGCTGACGCCACCTTCAACGATGTCCAGCCGGCGGGCTCCACTCGCCACCGCGAACGCCATTTCCGTCATCGGCCGACGGCGCGCCCTTGAGGCTCGCACCCGCCGTTGGCCTGCACGATCCTCTGCACAGGTCCGGCACCAGATCTGCGCAGAGTGCCGCGATCAGCACCCTGCGGTGCAGTACCGTGTCAGATGCGATAAGTGATTTTTTCAACCGCTCGTACTGCAATCCGCAGAACAATCAATTGGAACTGCGTGGCTTTCCGCCGCGATGATGGATCGCCACCTGCATCAGGTGGCCGGGCTTGCAATCCCGAACTTCAACTTGACGTTTTACGCTTGCCAATCGGCGTCGACTCTCTCGCGACGTCGGTTGGCAATCCGTCCCCGATCCACGGTGGACGGTGCGTGGGGGCCACGGCCCGCCGGCTTTTACGTCTTGTTGATCCGGTATTGCAACCCGCACCGTCCGCCACCTTCGTGCTCCGCGCTGGTGGCGTTGTATTCCCCGTCAAGGATGCCGCCATGACCACACCTGCCTATCCCTTCCTGCACGCCACCCTGGGCGATGCCTGCGCCACGCTTCCCGAGGCGCTCGCCATCCGCATCGAAGAAGCGCTTTCCGTCGCGGGCGAAGAGCCCACGCCACCGGCTCTCAGCTTCCTCGCCGAACTGCGGCGCATCCGCGCCGTGGACGCTGCCAATGGCCAGCCCTGGCCGGAAACCGAACTGCCGCCCGGCCGCCGCATGGCCCTGGCCCGCGCCGACCGCGCGGCCAGCGGGCTGACCCTGCTGCTGGAATGCCTGCACGCGGTGGAACGCACCCGCCAGGGCGGCGGGCCGGACCAGCAGCTCGGCGACAATGTGGTCGATGGCCTGCTGCTGGCCTGCCGCGGGCTGTCCGAGCATGTGGAGGCGCAGCTGCGCCCCGGCTGAGGTTGCCGGCACGCGACGCGCAGGCGTCAGCTGCCGGGCGTGCGCTGCGCGGGGCCGGGTTCTGCGGCTGTATGCCCGACCAGCAGCTCCGCCAGACCACGATAGATCGGCACGCGGCATACCAGCCCGGACACGCCGCGCGCGATCAGCACCGTGGCCAGGATCGGCAGCAGCAGGTCGCCGCTGTCGGTCAGCTCCAGCGAGATCACCGCCGACGTCAGCGGTGCCTGGGTGACACCGGTCAGGTAGGCGCACATGCCCAGCAGCACGAACGCGCGTGGGTCCACGCCCGGCATCAGCACCGCCAGGTTATGGCCCAGTCCCGCACCGACCGCCAGCGCCGGCGAGAACAGGCCGCCGGGAATGCCGGCCACGTACGATGCGAGGTTGGCCAGCAGCTTCATCAACCCGAACTCGTGGCCGACCAGCGCCTGCCCCTGCACCAGGCTGCGTGCCTGCTCATAGCCGGTACCGAACGCGCCTTCGCCGAACACCATTGCCAGCCCCACGACCACCAGGCCGCATCCCGCAGCCAGCAGCACCGGATGCCGCTGCCGCAGTTGACCCAGCCAACGCGGCCGACCCGCCGCACTGGCCAGTACCGCGCGGGCGAACAGGCCTCCCAGCAACCCGGCCACTACGCCGCACAGCAGGATTGCCAGCCAGCCCTGGCCCAACGGCAGGCGTGCGCTCACATGGCCGAAGTAGGTGTAGTTGCCGAGCAGGCCCAGCGACACCACGCCGCCCACGATCACAGCGGTCAGCAAGGTGCCGGAGAAGCGATGCTCGAAGCGGCCACTGAGTTCTTCGATGGCGAACACGATGCCGGCCAGCGGCGTGTTGAACGCCGCCGCGATACCCGCCGCACCACCGGCCAGCAGGAAGTGCGAGAGCTCGCGAGGGTCCTTGAAGCCGAACCAGCGGCCGAACAGGTACATCAGGCTGGCACCGACATGCACCGTCGGGCCCTCGCGCCCCACCGACGCGCCGCCGAGCAGCGACAACGACGTCAGCAACAACTTGCCGGCCGAGACGGCGGGCGAAAGATTGGTGGTCCGGAACGGCTCATCCGGCTTGTCCAAGGCAGCGATGACCTGCGGAATGCCACTGCCCCGCGTGGGTTTCAGCACGCCGCTGGTCAACCAGGCCAGCAGCGCGAAGATGCCCGGCGTGAGCAGCAGCGCCCACCACGGCGAATGCGCGGTGATGCGCTGGAACAGATGGAACGCCGCGTCGCTGGCCTTGGCGAACAGGATGGCCACCAGCGCCACCGCCACGGCGCCGCCCCAGAGCGCGGCGCGGCGGCGCCAGGCTTCGCTGAGAACCAGCGCGGTGATGCGGCCGCGGAGGCGATGGAGATCGGTCATGCGGCAGAGTGTGCGCGCCAGCGCATCCGTTCGACAGCGGCCACTGTGGCTGCAGGCCTTGCAGGATGCGGTGAAAGACAGCGCATGCAGCGGGTTCGATGGCCTCAACCACTGTAAACCCATGATGACACTTTGTGGTTGACAGACCCCTCGCACCCACCCACACTGCCGCCCTCGCTCCATTCGTACCCAAGGTCCCGCCATGGCTGCTGCCATCCGCCACGACTGGCAACACGACGAACTGCAGGCGCTGTTCGATCTGCCGTTCCCCGAGCTGCTGTTCCGCGCCGCGGCGGTGCACCGCGAGCATTTCGACCCGTCGCAGGTGCAGGTCTCCACCCTGCTGTCGGTGAAGACCGGCGGCTGCCCGGAAGACTGCGCGTACTGCCCGCAGGCGCAGCGCTACAGCACCGGCGTGAACGCGCAGAAGCTGATGGACACCGATGCGGTGCTGGCCAAGGCACGCCAGGCCAAGGCCGCCGGTGCGTCGCGTTTCTGCATGGGTGCGGCGTGGCGATCACCGAAGGACCGCGACATCCCGAAGGTGGCGGCAATGATCGCCGGGGTGAAGGCGCTGGGCCTGGAGACCTGCGCCACGCTGGGCATGCTCAGTGGCGAGCAGGCGCGTGCGCTGAAGGATGCGGGCCTGGACTACTACAACCACAACCTCGATACCGCGCCGGACTACTACGATTCGATCATCCACACCCGCCAGTACCAGGACCGCCTGGACACGCTGGAGCACGTGCGCGATGCCGGCCTGAAGACCTGCTGCGGCGGCATCGTCGGCATGGGCGAGACGCGCGCGCAGCGCGTTGGCCTGCTGCTGGCGCTAGCCACGCTGCCGGCACACCCTGATTCGGTGCCGATCAACAAGCTGGTGCAGGTAGCGGGTACACCGCTGCATGGCAGTGCCGAACTGGACCCGTTCGAGTTCGTGCGCATGATCGCGGTGGCGCGCATCGCCATGCCACGCTCGATGGTGCGGCTATCGGCCGGGCGCGAAGCGATGAGTGACGAGCTGCAGGCGCTGTGCTTCCTGGCCGGTGCCAATTCGATCTTCTACGGCGACAAGCTGCTGACCACCGGCAACCCGGAAAGCGAACGCGACCTGGCCCTGTTCGCTCGCCTGGGGCTGCAGCCGATGGCGGTGCAGGTCGATGCCGAGGGCCACGACCACGGCGGCACCGTGCACGCTGATATCGGCGCCGATGCGCCCGCCTGTGGCTGCGCTCACGCGGCCTGAGACGGGCCGCAAGCAGGCGCCGCGGCAACGCGCTACCCTAGCCGCCCCGTCGCCGCATTCAGCCGCCATGGCCCGCCCCGACCTGACCGCCCGCCTCCACGCCCAACGCGCCCTGCGCGATGCCCAAGGCCGTCGCCGCACGCGGCGCACGGTCAGCCGTCGCGACGGTGTCCGCCTGGAGGTGGACGGCCAGTGGCTGACCGGCTTCTGCAGCAATGATTACCTGGGCCTGGCCCAGCAGTTCAGCGTGGTCAACGCGCTGCAGGATGCCGCCGCACGCGAAGGCACCGGCGCGGGAGCCTCGCACCTGGTCTGTGGCCACCACGCCCTGCATGACGCGCTGGAGCGCGAAGTGGCGGAGTGGCTGGGCTACCCGCGGGCGCTGCTGTTCGGTAGTGGCTTTGCCGCCAACCTGGCCGTGCAGCAGGCACTGCTGAGCGAAGAGAACGACGTATGCGTGCAGGACAAGCTCAACCACGCCAGCCTGCTCGACGCGACGCGGCTGGCCGGTGCACGCCTGCGCCGCTATCCGCACCTTGATGCCGAAGGTGCGATGCGCCAGCTGAAACATGCGCCCGATGGCGCAGCGATGCTGGCCACCGACGGTGTCTTCAGCATGGATGGCGATATCGCGCCGCTGCGCGCGCTGTCGCTGGTGGCGCGCCTGCAGCGGGCGCTGTTCTATGTGGACGATGCGCACGGCGTGGGCGTGGTCGGTGATGGCCGTGGCGCCGTGGCCGCCGCCGGGCTGGGCGTGGACGATGTGCCGCTGCAGCTGGTCACGCTGGGCAAGGCACTGGGCGGTTCCGGCGCACTGGTGCTGGGCCGCGACGATCTGGTCGAGCACCTGGCCGAAACCGCGCGCCCGTACATCTACACCACTGCAATGGCGCCGCCGCTGGCCGCCGCTGCACTGGAAGCGGTGCGCCTGGCACGCCGCGACAACTGGCGCCGTTCGAAACTGACCGACCTGATCGCGCTGTTCCGCAGCGAAGCGCGCCGCCATGGCCTGGACCTGATGGCCTCGGAAACGCCGATCCAGCCGCTGCTGTGTGGCGACGATCACCGCGCCGTGGCGCTGTCCAGGGCACTGGAACAGGCCGGTTGGCTGGTCGGCGCGATTCGTCCGCCCACGGTGCCCGAAGGCAAGGCACGCCTGCGGGTCACCTTGTCCGCGTTGCACACCCCCGAGCAGGTGCGCGGCCTGGTGGAAGCCATCGCCAGCGCGCGCGATCGCGTGGACCTGGCGGTGCGTGACACCGCGCCACCGCCGTTGCCGGTCTTTGCCTGAGCCTGCTGTCGCTTTCCCATGCATATCGACGTCACCGGCCAGGGGCCGGACCTGGTACTGATCCATGGCTGGGCCCTGCAGGGCGGTGTGTTCGCGCCGTTGGTGCAGCGCCTGGCCGATCGGTTCACCCTGCACCTGGTGGACCTGCCCGGCCATGGCCACAGCCGCGAGGACACCACGCCGCTGCGCCTGCCGTTCGTGGTCAGCGCCATTGCCGCGGCCACGCCGCCAGCGGTGTGGTGCGGCTGGTCGCTGGGCGGCCTGTTTGCGCTGCACGCAGCGGCGACGCTGCCGAAGGTGCGCGGGCTGGCGATGATCGCAGCCACGCCGCGCTTCATGCGTGGCGAGGACTGGCCGCATGCGGTGGAGCCAGCGGTGTTCGAGCAGTTCGGGCGTGAGCTGGCCACTGACTTCGGCGGCACCCTGGAGCGTTTCCTGGCGCTGGACGTGATGGGGTCGGCACACGCCCGTGAGGAGCTGCGCACGCTGCGCCAGCGCCTGGTCGAGCGTGGTGCGCCCACCGAGCGCGCCCTGCTGGAAGGCCTGCGCCTGCTGGAAACCACCGACCTGCGCGGGGCACTGCCGACGCTGACCAAGCCCAGCCTGTGGATCGCCGGCCAGCGTGACCGGCTGGTGTCTCCCGCGGCGATGCAGGCCGCCGCGGCACTGGCCCCGGATGCGCAGGCGCTGACCATCGTCCACGGCGGCCACGCGCCGTTCCTGGGCCATGCCGACGAGGTGGCCACCGCCCTGCAACACTTCGTTGCCGGCCTGTCACCGGCCGATGGCGGACAATGAGCCCCCTCCGAATTCCGCAGGATTGACGCATGGATCTGGGTATCAACGGCCGCTGGGCACTGGTCTGCGGCGCAAGCAAGGGCCTGGGCCTGGGCTGCGCGCGTGCGCTGGTGCGCGAGGGCGTCAACGTGGTGATCGTGGCCCGTGGCGAAGCCGCCCTGCAGGCCGCCGCTGAAGAACTGCGCGCCCTGCCCGGCGCTGCTGAAGTGCGCGCCGTCGCCGCCGACGTCACCACCGAATCCGGTCGCTCCGCCGCGCTCGCCGCGTGCCCGCAGGTGGACATCCTGGTCAACAACGCCGGTGGCCCGCCGCCCGGTGATTTCCGCAACTTCGAGCGCGACGACTGGATCGCCGCGCTGGACGCCAACATGCTGGCGCCCATCGCGCTGATCCGTGCCACGGTGGACGCGATGATCGCGCGCGGTTTCGGCCGCATCGTCAACATCACCTCTTCGGCGGTAAAAGCCCCGATCGACATCCTGGCGCTGTCCAATGGCGCGCGCAGCGGGCTGACCGGCTTCGTCGCCGGGCTGTCGCGGCGCACGGTGGCGCACAACGTCACGATCAACAACCTGCTGCCCGGCCAGTTCGACACCGACCGCCTGCGCGCCAACTTCGCCCACAGTGCGGGCAAGGACGGCGATGCCGGCGAGGTGGCCGAGCGCCGCCGCCAGCAGATTCCCGCCGGCCGCTTCGGCACGCCGGACGAATTCGGCGCCGCCTGCGCCTTCCTGTGCAGCGCACAGGCCGGTTACCTCACCGGGCAGAACCTGCTGATCGACGGCGGCGCCTACCCCGGTACGTTCTAAGAGACTTTCGCAATGCCGTCCCACTTCGATGCCCGCCATGTCCGCCGCGCGTTCGCCCGCGCCGCCAACAGCTACGACGCCGCCGCCGCCCTGCAGCGCGAGGTGCAGGCGCGGCTGGTGGAATCGCTGGACTACCTGGAAGCACGCAAGCCCGAGGTGGTGCTGGATATCGGCGCCGGCACCGGCCACGCCAGTGCGCTGATGAAGAAGCGCTGGCCGAAGGCACAGGTGATCGCGCTGGACGTGGCGCTGCCGATGCTGGACCAGGCCAAGCGCCAGGCCGGCTGGTGGAAGCCGTTCCAGCGCCTGTGCGGCGACGCCGCCGCGCTGCCGCTGGCCGACAACAGCGTGGACGTGATCTTCAGCAACCTGTGCCTGCAGTGGGTGGACGACCTGCCGGCGGTGTTCGCCGGATTCCGCCGCGTGCTCAAGCCCGGCGGCCTGCTTCTGTGCTCCACCTTCGGCCCGGACACGCTGGTCGAGCTCAACGAGGCCTTCGCGGCCGCCGATGACCGCCCGCACGTGAGCCGCTTTGCACAGATCGCCCAGTTCGGCGATGCGTTGATGATGGCCGGCTTCCGCGACCCGGTGCTGGACCGCGACCTGTTCACCCTGACCTATGACGACCTGCCCTCGTTGATGCGGGAACTGCGCGCGATGGGCGCGACCAATGCGCGGGTGGACCGCCGCCACACGCTCACCGGGCGTGGCCGTTTCGCCGCTGCGGCAGCGGCGTATGAACCGATGCGGCGCGCGGATGGCAAGCTGCCCAGCAGCTGGGAAGTGATCTATGCCCACGCCTGGGCACCGGACCCGGGCGCGCCGATCCGCGAAGGCGGGCATGACGTGGCCTCGGTGCCGGTGTCGGCGATTCCGATACGGCGCAAGCAGACATAAGGCAGCCGGGCATGAACACCCACCTGTAGAGCCGAGCCCATGCTCGGCTGCTTCACCCTCGGCTGCTTCAGGTATTGGCCGGCGAACTCAGCGGCGGGCGCACCAGGTCGCGGTGGAAGAAATAGATTTCCTGCACCAGGAAGCGCCAGCTGGTGTGGAAGCTGCGGAAACGCGTGCTGGGCGTGGACGAGGCCAGCGCATCGATGCCCAGCGCCTTGCTCAGGCGCAGCGCGCGCGCCATGTGCAGCGGGTCGCTGACGATGATCACCCGGTGCAGGCCGCGCTGGTCCATCAGCCGCTTGGCTTCGACCAGGTTCTGCACGGTGTTGCGCGAGGCGGTCTCGATCAGGATCGCATCGTCCGGCACGCCATGCTTGAGCGCATACCGCCGCGCCACCTGCGATTCGGAGAAGCGCGCACCGGTGCCGCCGTAGCCGCCGGTGAAGATCAGCAAGGGCGCGTACCGGGCCTCGTACAGGTCCAGGCCATGGCGGATGCGCTCTTCGAATACCGGTGACGGCTTGGCGTCATAAGCCGCTGCGCCGAGCACGATGATGGCGTCGGCCTTGGCGGCCTGATCACGCTCGCCGACCCAGACGATCCAGGCGGTCACGCCCAGCAGCCAGATCACCAGCACCACGAACAGCCGCCACAGCCAGCCCAACGGGCCGGTACGGGGACGATGCCGGTCGCGGCTCACGGCGCCCCCCAGCGCAGTGCGGGCAGGTCGACGTTGCCGCCGGACAGCACCAGGCCCACGCGCAATCCGGCGAACCGCTGGGGTTGTGCCAGCACTGCGGCCAGCACGGTGGCCGAGGACGGCTCGACCACCTGCTTGAGCACTTCCCACAGCAGGCGCATCGCGGCCATCGTCGCGGCGTCATCGACCACGATCACCTCGGCGCCGGCTGCACGCAGCAGCGCGAAGTTGGGCGCGCCGACCAGGGTCCGCAGGCCGTCACAGATCGTGTCCGGGGTGAAGGCAGCCTGGCGCTCGCCTGCGGCCAACGAGCGTGCGGTGTCGTCGGCACCGGCCGGTTCGGCCAGCACCAGCCGGGTCTGCGGGCTGGCGAGCTGCAGGGCCAGCGCGGTACCGCTGGCCAGGCCACCGCCCCCCACCGGCACCACCAGCACATCGAAGGGGCCGTCGCTGTGCAGCAGCTCCAGCGCCGCGGTGCCCTGCCCGGCCATCACCGCCGGGTCCGCATAGGGATGGACCAGGGTCGCGCCGGTATCAGCCTGCACTTTGGCGCAGGTGGCCTCGCGGTCGGCGATGGTCGGCGGGCAGCGCCAGAGCGTGGCACCGTGGCGGGCGATGTTGGCCAGCTTGGCCGCCACCGCACCTTCGGGCACCACCACGTGGCAGGGAATGCCACGGGTGCGCGCGGCCAGGGCCAGAGCGGCGCCGTGGTTGCCGGAGGAATGGGTGACCACGCCGGCACTGGCGCGACCGGCATCCAGCGACCACACCGCATTGCAGGCGCCGCGGAACTTGAATGCGCCACCGCGCTGCAGATGCTCGGCCTTGAACGCCAGCTGCGCGCCGGCCAGCGCATCAAGCGTGCGCGAGCGCAGCACCGGGGTCACGCTGGCGTGCGGCGCGATCCGCGCAGCGGCAGCCAGGACATCGTCGGCACGGGGCAACAGTGAATCGCTCATGACGCAAGATTAACGTATGGCCCCGCGCTGGCGACCCCGGCACAGGTCATGCCAGCATGAAGGCCTTCACCTCCATTCATCCTGGCCAGTGAAGTTAAGGGCCGATTCAATGCCTGCGCACGAAGCTGACTGCACAACCCGTCCTCTGGGGGGACCCACCATGAAAATGCGCCTGATGCTTGCCGGTGGCCTGATGCTGGCCCTGACCGGCTGCACCACTTACGACTATGTCGGCGGTGGCCGCAGCGGCAGCTACTACCACGGTGCGCCGTCGGTGGAGTACCGCTACCCGGCCGGCTATCCCTACAACTACGGCTACCCGTACTACGGCGGCTATGGCGGCTACTACGGTGGCTATGGCAACCCGTACTACTCGCGCCCGATCTACCGCCCGCCGCACAACCACCGCCCGCCGCCGCGCCCGCCCGGCAACGGTGGCGAGAACCGTCCGCCGCCGTCGCGGCCGTCGTACAACGGTGGTTCGCCGTGGCGGAACATGGACTCGATGCGTCGCCCGCCGCAGTCGAACATCCAGCCGTCGGCGCCGCCGCCGCAAGCCCGTCCGGCCCCGGCGCCCAGCGCGCCGAGGATGAACGGTTCCCCCTGGCGCAACATGGATCGTGGGACGCAGCGCACAGTTGAGCGCTGAACCGTATTGCATTTCACACGGTCCAAGCCGCAATCTACGGGACCAGTGACGGCCCGCGTCACAAAGTGACAAAAACGACACGGGCAGCCGCAAAAAGCTCTACGTCGATATCCGACAGGAACATCTGGATCCCCCCTGTTCCGGCCCTGTCGGATGTCGGCACCTCTGAAGGCAGATGGCCCCGCAATGCGGGGCCATCTGTTTTGGAGGCGGTCCAGCGCCATTGGTGCAGGCCTCAGCTTCAGTAGATCCACGCCCTGCGTGGATGGGGGCTTTCCCGGCAGCCCCAAAAAAACAGGGCCGGACAGTCCCCCGACTGCCGGCCCTCTGCTCCCCCACCGTGCGCCTGTACCGGCCCCTGTTCCAATTCCGGTCACGGGCGCCTACGGCGCCAGCCACGGTGGGTGCTATTGGGTTATCTGCAAAAATCCTGCCAACTTTAGGGCTGATTTCGACGCCAGCCAGCCGACACCGGCGTCCCGGCCCCGAATGGCGCTAAAATCGCCACCCCGGCGCCGCCCCGGCCGCGCCCGCCCCCAGCTGAACAGCCCCCATGAACCCGTCCTTCCATCGTTACGACGTCATCGTCATCGGCGGTGGCCACGCCGGCACCGAAGCCGCGCTGGCCGCGGCCCGCACCGGCGTGCGCACCCTGCTGCTGACCCACAACATCGAGACGGTGGGCGCGATGAGCTGCAACCCGGCCATCGGCGGCATCGGCAAGGGGCACCTGGTCAAGGAAATCGACGCCCTGGGCGGTGCGATGGCGCACGCCGCCGACCGTGCCGGCATCCAGTGGCGCACCCTCAACGCCTCCAAGGGCCCGGCCGTGCGCGCCACCCGCTGCCAGGCCGACCGCAACCTGTACCGCATGGCGATCCGCGCCATCGTCGAAGGCCAGGCCAACCTGACCGTGTTCCAGGCTGCCGTCGATGACCTGGTCATCGAAGGCGACGCTGTACGCGGGGTCATCACCCAGACCGGCCTGCGCTTCGACGCCGAGGCGGTGGTGCTGACCGCTGGCACCTTCCTGGCCGGCAAGATCCATGTCGGCCCCACCCAGTACGCCGCCGGCCGCATGGGCGACCCGCCGGCCACCACGCTGGCAGCACGCCTTCGCGAGCGCCCGTTCCAGGTGGACCGCCTGAAGACCGGCACGCCGCCGCGCATCGATGGCCGCTCGCTGGACTACAGCGTGATGGACGAGCAGCCCGGTGATTCGCCACGGCCGGTGATGTCCTTCCTCGGCTCGGTGGACGAGCATCCGCAGCAGGTCAGCTGCTGGATCACCCACACCACCGAACAGACCCACCAGATCATCCGCGACGCGCTGCACCGCTCGCCGCTGTACAGCGGCCAGATCGAGGGCATCGGCCCGCGCTACTGCCCGTCCATCGAAGACAAGGTGGTGCGCTTCGCCGAGAAGGCCAGCCACCAGATCTTCGTCGAACCCGAAGGCCTGGGCATTGTCGAGATCTACCCCAACGGCATCTCCACCTCGCTGCCGTTCGACGTGCAGCTGGAGATGGTGCGCAGCATCCGCGGCTTCGAGAACGCGCACATCACCCGCCCCGGCTACGCGATCGAGTACGACTTCTTCGATCCGCGCGGGCTGAAGGCCTCGCTGGAAACCAAGCTGGTCAACGGCCTGTTCTTCGCCGGCCAGATCAACGGCACCACCGGCTATGAAGAAGCCGCCGCGCAGGGCCTGCTGGCCGGCCTCAACGCCGCTCGCCAGGTACGCGGTCTGGACGGCTGGTGCCCGCGCCGTGACGAGGCCTACCTGGGCGTGCTGGTGGATGACCTGATCACCCACGGCACCAACGAGCCGTACCGCATGTTCACCAGCCGCGCCGAGTACCGCCTGCAGCTGCGCGAGGACAATGCCGACCAGCGCCTGACCCCGGCCGGCCGCGGCATGGGCCTGGTGGATGACCACCGCTGGAGCGCGTTCGAGACCAAGCAGGCCGCCGTCGCTGCCGAACGCGCGCGCCTGGGCGCGCTGTGGGCGACCCCGGCCAATGCGCTGGGCCGCGAAGTGCAGGACACGCTGGGGGTAACGGTCAGCCGCGAAACCAACGTGCTGGACCTGATCAAGCGCCCCGAACTGGATTACGCGCAGCTGATGCAGGTGCCGTCGCTGGGCCCGGCCGTGGCGGACACCAAGGTGGCCGAGCAGGTGGAGATCGGCGTGAAGTACGCCGGCTACCTGGACCGCCAGCGCGAGGAGATCGAGCGCCAGCAGCGGCATGAAGCCACGCCGATCGCCGAAGCCTTCGATTACGCGACGGTACGCGGGCTGTCGGCCGAAGCACTGCAGAAGCTGGAGCGCGTGCGCCCGCAGACCATCGGCCAGGCGCAGCGCATCCCGGGCATGACCCCGGCGGCGATCTCACTGCTGCTGGTCCACCTGGAGCGTGCCCGCCGCGGCCGCGTGGCGTAACGCGGGGCCAGTGGAAGCCATCCACCCATGGCGTGGATCTACTGGATGTACGCATGCATTCGTGCCGACCAAGGTCGGCAGCTACCACAGCGGATCGCGTGCAGCATTGCAGTAGATCCACGCCATGCGTGGATGAATGACACAGCGCCGGCCAAGGTCGGCAGCGACCGGAACGAACGCCTCAACGCGCGTCCGCGCCACCGCCCAGCACCTTGAACAACGTCACCCGGTTGCCCGCCTCCTGCTGCTGCAGGGCGATCAGGTCCTGCTGTGCGGCATACAGGCTGCGCTGTGCATCCAGCGCCTGCAGGTAGCCATCCAGGCCCGTGCGATAACGCGCATCGGCCAGCGTGTAGCTGCGCTGGCTGGCGGCGACCAATGCACGTTGCGCGTCCATCTGCGTGGCCAGGTGATCGCGCGTGGCCAGGGCATCGGCCACTTCACTGAAGGCCTGCTGGATCGCCTTCTGGTACTGCGCGATGCCGATGTCCTTGCCGATCTTCGAAGCGTCCAGCGATGCCTTCAGCGCGCCGGCATGGAAGATCGGCGCGGTGATGCTGGGCGCGAACGACCAGCCGCGGGTGCCGGCCGAGAACAGCGTCGACAACGCGGTGGAGCTGTGGCCGTAGTTGGCGGTCAGCGTCAGCGTCGGGAAGAACGCGGCGCGCGCGGCGCCGATATCGGCGTTGGCCGCCTGCAACGCATGCTCGGCGGACAGCACGTCCGGACGCTGCAGCAGCACGCTTGAGGGAAGGTTGGCCGGCAGCGGTGCCAGCGCCACGGTGCCGTCCAGTGCCTGCGCGCTGGGCAGCAGTGCCGCCTCCAGCGGCGCGCCCACCAGCAACTGCAGCGCATCGCGATCCTGCGCCTGCTGGGTCTGCAGCTTGGCCAGCGCACCGCGCGCGGCTTCCACGCTGGTCTGCACCTGCGACAGGTCCAGGCCGGAGGCCAGGCCCTGTGCATGGCGGGCCTCGGTGCGCTGCAGGGTCTGCTGCTGGCTGTCCAGGGTCTGCCGGGTGAACGCCAGCGACTGCTCGTCGGCGGCCAACGCCAGCCAGGCCGTGGCCACTTCGGCGACCAGGCTGGTGCGCGCTGCGCGCTGGTTCTCGGCGCTGGCCAGCCAGTTCTGCAGGGCCTCGTTCTTCAGGCTGCGGATGCGCCCGAACAGGTCCAGCTCCCAACTGCTGATGCCCACCTGCACGGCATCGGATTCGGTGACCTGGGTGGCGCCGGTCTCGCTGTTGGCATCGCTCACCCGCGAGCGGGTGACATTGCCGCTGGCATCCACCGACGGCAGCAGCGCCGCGCGCTGGATGCGGTACTGCGCGCGTTCCTTCTCCACCTGCAGCATCGCCACGCGCAGGTCGCGGTTGTTCTGCAGCGCCAGCGCGATCACCTGCTGCAGGCGTGGTTCCAGGAACACCTCGCGCCAGGCCGGCATCGCCAGTACCGGTTCGGTGCCGCCGGTGGCCGCATTGCCGAACTGTGCCGGCACCGGTGCCTCGGGGCGCTGGTAGTGAGGGGCCATGCTCACGCAGCCGCCCAGCACGGCGGTCATCGTTGCGGCCGCCAGGGCACGCAGCAGCATCGGCGTCATGGGCTTGCCTCCGGGGCAGTGGCTTCGGCCGGCGCGCGGCCCGGGAACATGCGGCGCACCAGCAGGTAGAACAACGGCACGAAGAACATGCCCAGCACCATCGAGGCGACCGTACCGCCGGCCACGCCCGTACCCAGCGAACGGCGCGCGGCCGAACCGGCGCCGGTGGCGAACACCAGTGGCAACACGCCCATCAGGAACGCCAGCGAGGTCATCACGATCGGCCGCAGCCGCAGGTAGACGGCCTGCAGGATCGCTTCGCGGGTGCTCTTGCCCTGCTGTTCGAGGATGCGCGCGAACTCAACGATCAGGATGCCGTTCTTCGCTGCCAGACCAATCGTGGTCAGCAGGCCGACCTGGAAGTACACGTCGTTGTTGAGGCCACGCAGGTTCATCATCAGCACTGCACCGAACACGCCCACCGGCACCGCCAGCATCACCGCGAACGGCACCGCCCAGCTTTCATACAGCGCGGCCAGGCACAGGAACACAAACAGCAGCGAGATGGCGTACAGCATCGGCGCCTGGTTGCCCGACAGCTGTTCCTGGTAGGCCATGTCCGACCAGGCATGGCTGAAGCCTTCCGGCAACGTGTCGGCCAGGCGCGCGATCTCGGCCATCGCCTCACCGGAGCTGACGCCTGGCGCCGGCTGGCCGGTGATCTCCATCGCCGAGATGCCGTTGTAGCGCTGCAATGCGGCCGGCGCGCTGGTCCAGTGGGTGCTGACCAGCGATGACAGCGGCACCATCTGCCCGGCCTGGTTGCGCACGCTCCAGCGCTCGATGTCCTGTGGCTGCATGCGTGCTTCGGCCGTGCCCTGGATGAACACCTTCTTGATGCGGCCCTTGTAGATGAAGTTGTTGACGAAGTCGCCGCCCAGCGCCGCATTCAAGGTGTCATTGATGTCCTGCGGATTCACGCCCATGGCCTGCGCCTTGGCATCGTCCACCTTCACCGCGTACACCGGCGCGTCCTCCAGGCTGGCGTAGCGCACGTTGACCAGCTTCGGATCCCTGGCCGCCTTCTGCAGCAGGGTGTTGCGCGCGGCCACGGCGGCGGCATGGCCGGCACCGCCTTCATCCTGCAGTTCCAGGGTGAAACCCCCCGCATCACCCAGGCCGAGGATGGCCGGCGGCGAGGTGATGAACACCTGCGCATCGGGCACGCTGGCCATGGCTGCGGTCAGCCGCGCGGCAATGGTATCGGCATCGTCCTTGCGGTCATCCCAGTCCTTGAGCCGGATGAAGGCCTGGCCGACATTCTGGCCGCTGCCGGTGACACTGAAACCCGCAGTGGCCTGGATCGACAGCACGCTGCCGTCCTTCACCGCGGCGGCACTGAGGCGATCCATCACTGCACGGGTCTGCTCCAGGGTGGAGCCGGCCGGCAACTTCACCAGTGCGTTGAGCATGCCCTGGTCCTCATCGGGCAGGAACGCACCCGGCAGGTGCCACAACAGCAGGCCGGTGGCCACGCTCAGCACCAGGTAGAACAGTACGCCCAGCGTGCGCCGGCCAAGGAAGCCATCCACGCGATGGCGCAGGCCGTTGGAAGTGCGCTCGAAGCGGTGGTTGAACCAGATGAAGAACTTGCCCAGCAGGCTCGGCTCGCCGCCGTGGTCGCCATGCGGATGGCCACCCTTGGGGATCTGGTGCAGGATGCTGCCGCACAGCGCCGGGGTGATGGTCATCGCCACCAGCACCGACAGGATCATCGCAGCAGCGATCGTCACCGAGAACTGGCGATAGATCACGCCGGTGACACCGCTGAAGAACGCCATCGGCAGGAACACCGCGGTCAGCACCAGCACGATGCCGACCAGCGCGCCGGTGATCTGGCCCATCGCCTTCAGCGTAGCCGGCTTCGGTGCCAGCCCTTCGAAGGTCATCACCCGCTCCACGTTCTCCACCACCACGATGGCATCGTCCACCAGCAGGCCGATGGCCAGCACCAGCGCGAACATGGTCAGGGTGTTGATCGAGTACCCGAAGGCCGCCAGCACGCCGAACGTGCCCAGCAGCACCACCGGCACCGCGATGGTCGGGATCAGCGTGGCCCGCCAGTTCTGCAGGAACAGGTACATCACCAGCACGACCAGCGCGATCGCCTCGATCAGGGTGATCACCACCTCCTTCAGCGAGATGGTCACGAACGGCGTGGTGGTGAACGCCACGTGGGCGGTGTAGCCATGCGGCCAGTACTTCTGCAGCTGCTGAAGCCGTGCATCGATGGCCTTGGAGACGGCGATCGCGTTCGCACCGGCATTGAGTTCAATGCCCAGCGAGGCCGACGGCTTGCCATTGAAGGTGCTGATGCTGTCGTAGCTCTCCGGGCCCAGGCCGATCGTCGCTACGTCACCCAGGTGCACCACGCTGCCGCTGGCGTCAGCCTTGAGCACCACCTGCGCGAACTGCTCGGGGGTGTGCAGGCGGCTGCGTGCGGTCACGGTCGCGTCCAGCTGCTGGCCCTTCAGCGCCGGCTGGCCTCCCAGCTCACCGGCCGACACGTCGGTGTTCTGCGCCTGCAGTGCGGTCTCGATGTCCGACGGCATCAGTGCGTACTGGCGCATCTTTTCCGGGTCCAGCCAGATACGCATGGCGTATTCCTGGCCGATCGGCTGGATGTTGCCGACGCCGCTGACACGGCTGATCTGGTCGTCGATGCGCGCTTCCATGAAGTTGGCGACATCGAAGTTGTCCATGCTGCCGTCTTCGCTGGTGAACGACAGCACCTCGAAGATCGAACCACTGGACTTGGTGATGGTCAGGCCGTTCTGCTGCACCGCCTGCGGCAGCGTTGCCATGGCCGCCTGCAGCTGGTTCTGCACCTGCACCTGCGCGGTGTCCGGGTTGGTGCCGGTGGCGAACACCAGGTTGACCTGCGCCGAGCCATCGGAGGCACTGGTCGAGGTCATGTACATCAGATGGTCCAGGCTCTGCTGGGACTGCTCGATGACCTGGGTGACCGCGTTTTCCACGGTCTGCGACGAGGCGCCGGTGTAGGTGGCGCGGATGGTGATGGTGGGCGGGGCGATCTGCGGATAGCGGTCCACCGGCAGGATCATGATCGCGAGCAGGCCGAGCAGGCTGACCGCGATGGCGATCACCCAGGCGAAGATCGGCCGGTCGATGAAGAAACGAACCATGCGCGGCAGGCCTCAGTGCGACTTTTCGTCGGTGTTGCCGTTCGGGTCGATCGCCGGCATTGCTGCCAGCTGCGCCGTCGTGGCCGCCACCGCCTTCACCTGCTGGCCGAGCGCCACGGCACTGCCGTTGCTGACGATCACCCGCTCGCCGGCCTGCAGGCCCTGCGTGATCTGCCACTGGTTACCCACCACCTGGCCGGTGCTGACCCGGCGCTCGATCACGTGGTCCCTGGCATCGAGCAGGCGCAGCAGCGGCTCACCGCGTTCATTGCGCACCACCGCCTTCTGCGGCACCAGCAGCGCACGTGCATCGGTGGCCATCGGCAGCACCGCCTTCAGGTACATGCCCGGCAGCAGCAGGCCGTCCGGGTTCGGGATGACCGCGCGCAGCACCACGTTGCCGGTGCCCGGATCGACCGCGCTGCCGACGAACTCCAGCGTGCCTTCATGCGCATAGGTGCTGCCGTCCTCCAGCAGCACCTTCACCTGTGCCTTGCCATCGATGGCCTTCACCAGGCCGGCATCGAGCTGCTTGCGCAGCGCCAGCATCTGCGTGCTGGACTGGGTCACGTCCAGATAGACCGGGTCCAACCGCTGGATGGTCGCCAGTGCGGCGTCCTGGCCGGCAGCGACCAGCGCACCGGCGGTGACGCTGGAGGTACCAATGCGGCCCTCGATCGGCGCGGTCACCCGGGTGTAGTCGAGGTTGATGCGCGCAGCCTGCAATGCAGCGCGCGCGGCGATCACATTGGCCTGTGCCTGCTTCAGTGCCGAGGTGGCATCGTCGGCGTCCTGCTTGCTGGCCGCATCCATGCCCAGCAGCGTGCGGGTGCGCTCGGCCTTCGGCTGCGCCGACAGCACGGTGGCCTCGGCCTGCGCCAGCTGGCCACGGGCGGTATCGAAGGCGGCCTGGTACGGCGCCGGATCGACCTGGTACAGCAGCTGGCCGGCCTTGACCTGCTGGCCTTCGGTGAACAAGCGCTGGCGGATCAATCCGCCGATCTGCGGCCGCACCTCGGACACCTCGAACGGCACCGCCCGGCCGGGCAGGGTCTGCTGCAGTGCCAGCGGCTGCGCGCTGGCGGTGATCACGCCCACTTCGGGGGTGGCCGGGGCTTCGGTCCTGCCCGCCGAGCAGGCTGCCAGGGCCAGCAACAAGGGCAACAACAGCGAACGGGGGGAACGGGACAGCGGACGCAGGAGTGACATGGGGGCGTGGGGGCCTTTCGTTGACCCTCGCACGCTGCCGTGAAACTGTGCAGAGAATATGGAGAATGTGCGACCGGCTCAGCTGACGCTTGCTTTCGGCGCCGCATGCGCCGCTAATGGCCCCCGCGATGGCGAAGATTCGACTCAAATTGGGCCTGACCGCGAAGACCTTCCTCGCGATCTTCACCGCCTGCCTGCTGGTGCTGGCGGTGAACGGCATTGCCAGCCGCGTGGCGTTCCAGACCGGCTTCCTGGACTACCTGAACGACCAGGGCGATCTGCGCATGCAGCGCCTGATGCCCCACCTGCAGCGCGAGTACAGCGCGCACGGCGGCTGGGAGCATCTGCGCGGCGACAGTGATCGCTGGGCGCGCCTGCTGCGCCCGGACCTGGCTCATGGGCACGAAGGGCCGGTGCCCCCGCTGTCCGACCAGACCGGCGTTCCCTCCCGGCTGGGCCTGTTCGATGCGCAGCATCGGTTCGTGGCCGGCAACCCCGATGCCACCAGCGATGACGATCCGCATCCGGTGCAGCTGGACGGGCACACCGTCGGCTGGCTGGGCATGGTGCCGTTCCAGACCGTCATCGCCACCAACGATCTGAATTTCTACAACACCCAGATGCGCGCATGGTGGGTGATCGGCATCTCGCTGCTGCTGGTGACGGTATTGCTGGCCTGGCTGGTGTCGCGCGCGCTGCGCCAGCGCCTGGCCAAGCTGGCCGCGGCCACCCACCGGCTCGCTGCCGGCGACTACGCCACCCGCATCGAGCGCACCAGCGATGACGAGCTGGATGCACTGGTCAACGACTTCAACCGGATGGCGCAGGCGCTGGACGACACCGAGCGCAACCGCCGCGCCTTCATCGCCGACATCTCGCACGAACTGCGCACGCCGCTGGCGGTGGTGCGCGCCGAACTGGAGGCGATCGAGGACGGCATCCGCCCGCTGGACCGTGCCAACCTCGGTGCCCTGCAGGGCGAGATCCGCCAGCTGGGCAAACTGATCGACGACCTGCACGACCTGTCGATGACCCAGTCCGGGGGCCTGGCCTACCGCTTCGCCCCGCTGGACCTGGTGGCGCTGCTGCGCAGCGAGCTCAATGGCATGCGCGTGCGCTTCTCCACGGCAGGGCTGGCACTGGAAGAAGACCTCCCCACCACACCGCTGCAGGTATCCGGTGACGAGCGACGCCTGCAGCAGGTCCTGGCCAACCTGCTGGAAAATGCGCTGCGCTATACCCATGCCGGCGGCCGTGTACTTGTGCAGGCAGCGCGCGTACCTGCGGGCATCCAGCTGATCGTGGAAGACACCGCACCGGGCGTGCCGGCCGACAAGTGCGCACTGCTGTTCGAGCGATTCTACCGGGTGGAGAGTTCGCGCAACCGGGCCAGCGGCGGCAGCGGGCTGGGCCTGGCCATCAGCCACAACATCATCCTCGCCCACCGCGGCCACATCCATGCCGAGCCCTCGCCGCTGGGCGGCCTGCGCGTGGTCATCACCCTGCCGGAGTCTGCATGAGCACGTCCCCCGTCACGCCCGCGAAGGTCCTGATCGTCGAGGACGAGCCACGCCTGGCCTCGGTCCTGCGTGACTACCTGGCCGCCGCCGGCATGACCAGCGAATGGGTGGACGATGGCGGCCAGGTGATCGACGCCTTCACGCGTTACCAGCCCGATCTGGTGCTGCTGGACCTGATGCTGCCGCAGCGCGACGGCGTGGACCTGTGCCGCGAACTGCGCGCCGGCAGTGACGTGCCGGTGATCATGGTCACCGCACGGGTGGAAGAGATCGACCGCCTGCTGGGCCTGGACATCGGCGCCGACGACTACATCTGCAAGCCGTTCAGCCCACGCGAAGTGGTCGCGCGGGTGGTGGCGGTACTGCGCCGCTACCGCCCGGATCCGGCGGCACGGGCCAACAGCGGGCTGCACATCGACGAGCCAGCGGCACGCGCCACCTGGAATGGGAGAGGCCTGGACCTGACGCCGGTGGAGTACCGCCTGCTGCGCACCCTGCTGGCCACGCCAGGCCGGATCTGGGCGCGCGATGAGCTGCTCGACCGCCTCTATCTGGACCATCGCGTGGTGGTCGACCGCACCGTCGACAGCCACGTGCGCAACCTGCGCCGCAAGCTGGCCGACGCCGGCATGGAAGGCGAGCCGATCCGTTCAGTATACGGGATGGGCTACAGCTACGAACCCTGAGACATCGGTAGTGCCGAGCCTATGCTCGGCTGCTTCTGCCCTGATGGCCGGCAAGCCGAGCATGGGCTCGGCTCTACAACACACCACACAGGTATCATCGTTGCGAATGCCCTGATTTCCGGAGAAGCCGATGAACCCGCTGCGCCCCTTCCGCGACAAGATGCCCGTTCTCGGCGAGCGCGTGTACATCGATCCTGCCTGCACCGTCATCGGTGACGTGGAACTGGCCGAGGACGTATCGGTCTGGCCGGGCACGATCATCCGCGGCGACGTCAATTACATACGCATCGGTGCACGCACCAATGTGCAGGACGGCACCATCATCCACGTCAGCCACCACAGCCCTTACAACAAGGCCGGCTACCCGACCCTGATCGGCGAAGGCGTGACCGTCGGCCATGGCTGCATCATCCATGCCTGCACCATCGGTGATTACAGCCTGATCGGCATGGGCGCCTGCATCCTCGACGGCGCGCGGGTCGAGCGCCATGGCTTCGTCGGCGCCGGTGCGGTGGTCGGCCCGGGCAAGGTGGTCGGCGAAGGCGAGCTGTGGGTGGGCAACCCGGCACGCCCGGCGCGCACGCTGAGTGACAAGGAGATCGAGTCGCTGCACTACTCGGCCGACCACTACGTGCGGCTGAAGGACGAATACCTGGGCTGAGCGGCCAACGCCGCCATGCGGCTCTGCTAAAGTCTGGGCCCGACCAGGACCTGTCGAGACCCCATGCCTGTGGCTGCCTGCCGGAGAGGACTCCGCCGCCCACAACGAAGGCCATCGCACTGATGGCCGCACCGATGCTCGATACCTACCGCGAGGTGGTGACGCCGGAGGGTGTGCCGCTGCAGCTGCCGGCGGCCGGCCCGGTGCCTCGGGCGATGGCCTGGCTGGTGGATCTCGGCGTGCGCATCGCGGTACTGGTGGTGATGTCGATTCCGCTGGCACTGCTGGACAGGTTCGGCTCCGGGCTCAGCCTGGTGCTGATGTTCCTGGTCTACTGGGCCTACCCGATCGTCTGCGAAGCGCTGTGGGGCCGCACCCTGGGCAAGCGCGCGCTGGGCCTGCGCGTGCTCGCCCGCGATGGCGCGCCGGTGGGCTGGATGGCCGCCATCACCCGCAACCTGCTGCGCACCGTGGACATGCTGCCGTTCGGCTATGCACTGGGCCTGATCAGCAGCCTGTTCGATCCCCATGGCCGCCGCCTCGGCGATCTGGTGGCCGGTACCGTGGTCGTGCATGCACCGGCGCTGTACCTGCCTCCTCCGCCCACCATCGACAGCGCACTGGCCCCACCGCAGCCCCTGCGACCGGAAGAACAAGCGGCGCTGCTGGCCTTCGCCGAGCGCGCGCCCCGGTTGTCGGCGGCACGCCAGCAGGAACTGGCCGGCATTGCCGAGCCACTGACCGGCACCCACGGCCAGGTGGGCGTGCTGCGCCTGTATGCCATGGCCAACTGGCTGCTGGGGCGGCGATGAAGCAGGAACAGTTCGTCGCCCGCTACCAGCAGGAATGGCAGGACCTGGAACACTGGCTGCTGCTGCGCGCCAGCGCCTCGCGCCACAAGCGCCGCAAGGCCAGCGAGCTGGCACTGGACGACACCGCCTTCCCGCAGCGCTACCGGCGCCTGTGCCAGCAGTTGGCGCTGGCCCGCGAGCGCGGCTACAGCCCACAGCTGGTGCAGCGCCTGCAGCAGTTGATGCAGCAGGGCCACAGCGTGCTGTACCGCACGCCGCCGACGCGCTGGCGCAGTGCATTGGAATTCCTGGTGGCCGACTTCCCGCTGCTGGTGCGCAGCCAGGCGCGCAGCATGTGGGTGGCGCTGGCGATGTTCGCGCTGCCGGCGGTGGCCTGCTTCGTGCTGGTGCAGATTTACCCGGACCTGATCCACATGGTGATGGACAACCGCCAGATCGCCGAGATGGAGCGCATGTACGACCCCGCCGCCGAGCGCCTGGGACGCGACAGCGGCACCGATTGGATGATGTTCGGCCACTACATCCTGAACAACATCAGCATCGCCCTGCGTACCTTCGCCAGCGGCCTGCTGGCCGGTCTGGGCACGCTGCTGGTGCTGCTGTTCAACGGCGTGATCATCGGCTCGGTGGCCGGCCACCTGCAGCACATCGGCCATGGTGATCCGTTCTGGCGCTTCGTTGCAGGCCACGGTGCCTTCGAACTGACCGCGATCGTGATCGCCGGCGGTGCCGGCCTGCAGCTGGGCATGAAACTACTGGCACCGGGCCGGCGCAGCCGCCTGGATGCACTGGTCGAGGGCGGTCGCATCGGTGCCCGCCTGTGCCTGGGCGTGGCGTTCATGCTGCTGGTGGCCGCGTTCATCGAGGCCTTCTGGTCGTCGATTGCCGAGGTGCCGGCGTGGGGCAAGTTCAGCGTGGCGGGCATGCTGTGGGCCGGTGTGCTGCTGTGGCTGTGGCGCGGCGGACGCGGAGGTGGCAATGCGCATTGACCGCCTGGACGTGGTGCTGCGCGCACGCAGTGGCTGGGAAGCGATGGAGCTGGGCAGCGCCCTGTCGCGCCGCCACGCACGCGCGGCATGGGGCAGCTGGCTGCTGGCCAGCGCACCGCTGTTCGTGATCTTCAATGCGCTGGGCTGGTGGCTGGATGCATTCGGCTGGGCCTGGCTGGCGATGTGGTGGTGCAAGCCACTGTTCGAACGTGCGCCGCTGTACGTGCTGTCGCGCGGCATCTTTGGTGAGCCGGTGGGCACGCTGGCGGCCCTGCGCGCGCAGCGCAGCTGGGGCAACTCAGGATTCTGGGGCTACCTGGGCTGGCGCCGTTTCAGCCTGCTGCGCAGCCTGTGCCTGCCGGTGAACCTGCTGGAAGGCAACGCGCCGGCCCAGCGCGGTGCACGCCGCCGTGCGGTAGCGGCCGGTGCCGCGGGCGCCGCTGCCGTGCTGACGGTGGCCTGCATGGCCTTTGAAGTGGTGCTGGTGTCCGGTGCGATCGGCGCAGTGTTCATGTTCATGCCGCTGGAGCTGATGTCCGAATCGTGGCGCGCCGCATGGGACATGATCGGCCAGGACACGCCCGCCTGGGCGCGGGCGGGCTTCAACCTGGCGTGCTGGCTGGCATCGGCGCTGATCGGGCCGTTCTATGTCGGCGCCGGCTTCGGCCTGTACTTGAACCGGCGGACGCAGATGGAGGCCTGGGACGTGGAGATCGCGCTGCGCCGCCTGCGCGAGCGGCTGCTGCCGGCGGCGTCGAGCCTGGCCCTGCTGCTGTGCCTTGCCCTGCCACTGGCCTCCGCGCCGGTGCATGCGCAGAACGCGCGGTCGATCGCCACCGAAGCCCACGATGCCGAAGAGGACGAAGACAGCGCGGAAGAGCCGGCCACCGCGGCCAACGACCCGGCCAATGCGCCGGCGATGATCTTCGGTACGGCGCCGGTGGACACCGCCGGTTTCCGTCAGGCGGTGAACCGCGCCTATGAAGATCCGCTGCAGCGCCCGACCCGCCAGGTCACGCGCTGGAAGCCGATCGAACAGGCCGGGGAAAAGAAGAAGGAAGACACGTCGCCGCAAGGCGACGGCAGCAACAAGAGCGATCGCAGCAACCGCAAGGCCAGCATCGCGTGGCTGGCGCGCCTGGCCGAGTGGGGCCTGTGGGGCCTGCTGGGCGTCCTGCTGCTGGTGCTGCTGTTGACCGCACGGCTGTGGTTGCCGTGGCTGCGCGGCAGTGGCCGGCGCAAGGCCGAAGCCGCACCGCAGGTGGTGGAGGAACAGGTGGAACTGCCGGTCGTGCTGCCGCCGGACGTGGCCACCCAGGCCGGCCTGCTGTGGGACCAGGGCCGGCCGCGGCAGGCGCTGGCCCTGCTGTACCGCGCCAGCGTGCGCACGGTGGGCGAACGCAGTGGCATCGCGCTTCCACCCGGGGCCACCGAAGCGCAATGCCTGCGCGCCTCGCGGCGCATGCCCGATGCCACCGACCGTGACCTGTTCGCGCGCATCGTGCGCATGTGGCAGTACGCCGCCTACGGTGGCCGCCTGCCCAGCCGCGCCGATTTCGATGCGTTGGCCGCTACCCTGCGCCAGCAGTACAGGTGGCTGGCATGAGCCCGCGCCTGTTCTGGTCGCTGCTGCTGGGTGGGTTGGTGCTGTTCGGCGTACCGCTGACGATCCTTTACCTGCGCACGCATGAACGGGTGACCGAGACCGTGCAGCTGCCGCCGCAGGGCGAAGCCGGCTATAACCCGCTGTACGTGCTCGGCCAGGCGTTGCGCGCTGATGGCATCGACGTGCACTCGCTGCCCCGGCTGGACCTGCAGCAGATGACGCTGGGTCCGCACGATACGGTGGTGCTGCTGCAGGACAGCAGCGAACTGCCGGCGCCGGCGGCCACGGCCCTGCTGGACTGGGTCGGAGGCGGTGGCCATCTGCTGGTGCGCACGCCGCCGCCCGCCGAGGACGACGCCAGCAGCACGCAGGGTCCGCTGCTGGACCAGCTGGGCGTGGACAGCCTGTACCAGCACAGCAACTGCCAGCCGTTCCACGTCATCGATGATCCCAATCACGTGGAGTTCTGTGGTGGCCGCCGCTTCACGCTGGGCTTTGCCGCCGGTACGCAGGCCGAGCGACGCTGGGGCAACGAGCGCAGCCTGGTGTTCGCGCGACTGCGCCATGGCCAGGGCAAGGTAAGCGTGCTGGCCGACATGGAGTTCATGCGCGGCGAGGTGGATTCGCCGACGGCGCGCCTGGCGTCGGCTGCGGGCAGGGCCAGCGACGGCCTGCACGATCTCTCGCACCGCGACCTGACCCGTTACCTGCTCGATCCGAACTACGGCAAGGGCGCATTCTGGCTGGTGTACGCCAGCCGCCCGCCGTCACTGTGGGCGCGCCTGTTCTACCAGGGCTGGCCGTTGTGGGCGCCGCTGCTGCTGGCCCTGCTGGGCTGGTTGTGGGGCCGCTCGCAGCGCTTCGGCAGCCGCGTGCCGTCGCCGGTGCTGGAACGCCGCTCGCTGCTGGAACACGTGCGTGCCAGCGGCGAACTGCTGCTGCGTTTCGGCCACGGCGTGCGCCTGTACGACGCCGTGCTCGCCCTGTTCCTGCATCGCCTGCGCCTACGCGCACCGGTGGCCGCCGCACTGGATGGTGCGCCACGCGAACAGGCCATCGCCGAGCTGCTGAAGTGGCCGCAAGGCCGCGTTGCCAGCGCGCTCACGCCCCCTCCGCCGCACGATTCCTCCGCCCTGCGCGAGCGCATCCGCTTGCTGCTCCAGATGAGATCCCTGCTATGACCGAAGTCCCCGAGCTGCCGGCGGCTGCCAATGCCCGCCTGATCGAACGCGTCGATGCCATCCGCGATGCTGTCGGCCATGCCTTCATCGGCCAGGCCGATGTGCTGGACCAGATCCTGGTGGCCCTGCTGGCCGGTGGTCATGTGCTGATCGAGGGCGTGCCCGGGCTGGGCAAGACCCTGCTGGTGCGCGCGCTGGCGCAGGCCCTGGAGCTGGACTATGGCCGCGTGCAGTTCACCCCCGACCTGATGCCCAGCGACGTCAGTGGCCACGCGGTGTACGACCCGAAGAGCGAGAGCTTCAGGATCCGCCGCGGCCCGGTATTCACCAACCTGCTGCTGGCCGACGAGATCAACCGTGCACCGGCCAAGACCCAGTCGGCGCTGCTGGAAGTGATGCAGGAAGGCCAGGTGACCATCGAAGGCAAGGCCTTCACCCTGGCACCGCCGTTCATGGCGCTGGCCACGCAGAACCCGCTGGAGCAGGAAGGCACCTACCCGCTGCCGGAAGCACAGCTGGACCGCTTCCTGCTGAAGGTGCTGATCGACTACCCGCAGCTGGAGGACGAGAAGCGCATGGTGACCGCGATCACCAGTGGCCGTGCCGCCAGCGACTTCGACCTGAGCCAGGTGCCGCGCGTGCTCGGTGCCGGCGAACTGCTGGAATTGCAGCGTGCCACCGCGGCGATCACCGTCGATGACGAAGTGATCGACTACGCGGTGCGCATCGTCGCGGCGACCCGGCAGTGGCCGGGCATCGCAGTTGGCGCTGGCCCGCGCGGCAGCATCGCGCTGGTGCGTGCCTCACGCGCGCAGGCGGTGCTGGCCGGCCGCGACTTCGTCACTCCGGACGACGTGCGCGACATCGCGCGCCCCGCGCTGCGCCACCGCATTGCACTGGCCCCCGAGCTGCAGATCGAAGGCCAGGACGCCGACGATGTGCTGGGCGCGCTGCTGGCCAAGGTGGAAGCACCGCGCCGATGAGGCCGGCCCCGCTGCTGCTGGCGCTGCTGCTGGCCTGGGCTGCCCTGGGCGGCCTGGTGCTGGGCGGGTGGCTGCCGCGCTGGAGCTGGGCGCTGGCCGCCATGGCCATCGCGCTGCCAGCGCTGGCCGACCTGTGGCGGCAGGCGCGGCGTCCGTCGCCACAGGTGCAACGCGAGCTGCCCGAGGCGCTGGCGCTGGGCGTGCGCCGCGAGGCCGCGCTGCGGCTGCAGGCCGGACAATCGATGACGGTGCAGGTGTTCGACCTGGTCCCCGGCGGCTGGCCGCTGGAATCGCTGCCGCAGCGCGTGCACCTGCAGGCCGGCAGCGCCTCCACCCTGCACTATCACCTGCAGCCGCTGCAGCGTGGGCACTACCGCTTCGAAGGCGTGCACCTGCGCATGCGCTCGCCGTGGCGCCTGTGGTGGCAGCAACGCACGCTGCCGCCGGCGCTGGATGTGCGGGTCTATCCGAACTTCGTACCGCTCACCCGGTTTGCGTTGTTCAGTGCCGACCAGGCCTCGCGGCTGGTCGGTGCGCACGTGAAGCGCCGCCGTGGTGAAGGCACCGACTTCCACCAGATGCGCGAATACCGCATCGGCGACAGCCTGCGCCAGCTCGACTGGAAGGCCACCGCGCGTGCGCGCAAGCTGATCTCGCGCGAATACCAGGACGAGAAGAACCAGCAGCTGCTGCTGATGCTCGACAGTGGCCGGCGCATGCTGGCCAGCGAAGGCGGACTGTCGCACTTCGATCATGCATTGAACGCCTCGCTGGTGGTGGCCTACCTGGCGCTGCGCCAGGGCGACGCCGCCGGCCTGTTCGCTGCCGGTGGCGAGCGACGCTGGGTGGCGCCGCAGCGCGGCATGGGCACGGTCGAGCACCTGCTGCGCGCCAGCTACGACCTGCAGCCGCGTGCGGTGGCCACCGACTACCTGGCCGCCGCCACCGAAGTGTCGCTGCGCCAGCGCCGGCGTGCGCTGGTGATGCTGGTCAGCAACGTGCGCGACGAGGACATCGAAGACCTGCTGGCGGCGGTGCGCCTGCTGCAGCGGCGCCACCTGGTGTGCGTGGCCAGCCTGCGCGAGCGCGAACTGGACGCCGTGTTCGAGCAAGAGGTGCAGACGCTGGAGGATGCCACCCAGGCCGGTGCCGCTGCGCTGTACCTGCAGCAGCGCGCGAAGGCGCACGACGCGCTGCGCAGCGAGAAGGTGATGGTGCTGGACGTGACCGCCGACGCCCTGCCCGGCGCGCTGGTGGAGCGCTACCTGGCGGTGAAGCGTGAAGGATTGCTCTGATACCAACGATCGCTCTGGTAGGTGCCAACCTTGGTTGGCACGAAACCCACAGCGCCGACCAAGGTCGGCATCTACCAACGGCGATTGCCGGCCAGCGGCCGGCACTACCCGCCCTGCCACCGTCAGACGTAGATCCGCGTCGGCGCCTCATCGACGATCGCGTGCGGCACGAAGCGCGCACTGTCGCGGGTGATCGCGCTGTCGTCCTCGCGGATGCCGATGCCGCAGGCGTGGTCGCCTACCACCCAGCTGCCGATCAGCGGGTAACCGCCTTCGAAGCGGGTGAGCGGATGGGCGCGCTGGATGATCGCCGGACCGTCATAGGGCCCGTCGCTGCGCTGGGTGCTGCCATCGGCCAGGTGCATCTCGATGTTGGCACCCTCGCGCGAGAACAGCGGCTTGCGCACCCAGCCCGACGCCAGCGTGCTGCCGTCATCGAAGTGCGCTTCCAGCAGGTTCGGATGGCCGACGTTGCGCTGCCACAGCAGCGGCAGGATGCCCTTGTTGCTCAGCACTGCCTTCCAGGCCGGTTCCAGCAGCTGCACGCCCGAGCCCGGCAGCGCGCGGCCAAACTCTTCCGCCATCAGGTCTTCCAGCGGGTACAGCTTGAACAGCGTGCCGATCACCGAATCGTCCAGCGCGGTGAAGCGGCCGTCCTCGGACAGGCCGATGTCCTCGATGGCGATGGCCTGGCCATGCAGGCCGGCCTGCGAGGCGCAGTCGCGCAGGTAATCCACGGTGCCACGGTCTTCTTCGGAGCTGCCCACCGCGCTGAAGTACAGCGGCGGCGGCAGCTGCGTGGCCAGTTCGCCGAAGCGCTCGACCAGCGCCTCGTGGATCGCATTGAACTGGTCGGCGTGCTGCGGCAGGCGACCGGCATTGCGCTGGTCTTCCAGCCACTGCCACTGGAAGAAGCTGGCCTCGAACAGCGAGGTCGGCGTGTCGTAGTTCAGTTCGTACAGCTTGGCCGGGCCGGTACCGTCATAGGCCAGATCCAGGCGGCCATAGAGGTGCGGCTGGCGCTGGCGCCAGCTGTCGGCGATCCAGTCGCGGAAATGCGGCGGAATCGCCAGCTGGTCCATCAAGCGTTCGCTGCCGATGACATCGCCGACCAGATCCAGCGCCATCTGGTGCAGCTCGGCGCTGGGGTCTTCGATGTCCTGTTCGATCTGGCGCAGGGTGAAGGCGTAATACGCGCTCTCATCCCAGTACGGCTGGCCGTCGATGGTGTGGAAGCGGAAACCCGCTTCTTCCGCGCGGGCCCGCCACTGGGCACGCGCGTCAATCCGGATGCGCTGCATGGTTCGATCAGCCGCCGTAGCTGCCGCTGGTGCTGCGGCGTTCGCTGCTGTTGCCGAAGCCGCCGCGGCTGGCGGTGACCGCACGGTTCGGCTCGCTGGTCACCGGGGCCAGGCCTGCCTTGCCCGCGCCGATGCCGCTGGCGGTGTTCAGCCCACCGCTTCCGCCCGGGGCCGGGCGCGCCCAACCGGCGCTCTTGTCCTGGTAGGCAGGCGACGCGGCCGGCGCCTGCGGGGCCAGGCCGCCGCGGTTGCTCAGCATCTGCGACATGAAGAAGCCCATCATCATCGGGCCGATGAACGAGGTACCGGCCGAGGTGTGCTGCTGCACGCACTGCTCCGGCTTGTAGTCCTTCTCGCAGGCTTCCTTGCTGGCGTATTTCGGCGCCGCATCGGCGGCCTGCTTCTGCGCTTCGGCGAAGGCGTTGCGGCACGACGACGGATCGCCGGTAGCCTCGGTGCAGGACTCGACCGAGGTATACAGGCCTTCCTGCACCTTCACCTCCGGCTCCTTCTGGCAGGCGGTGAACAGCAGCGGCGCGGCGCTCATCAGCAGCAGCGCAGTGGTGCGGGAACGTTTCATGGCCTCATGCCCTGTATGCGGATCAATGCCCCAATGATGCCAAATCCGGGCCAGCAACCGGAATCGGCAAAGCGGGAAAGATGAACGGACTTTCATTTTCGTCGTTCCCCATCATCCACGCATGGCGTGAGATCCATCGTGTCGACCAAGGTCGACACCTACCAAGAGCAGAGCGCTGGCCCCGACAGATCGCAGGAAACTGTCGAAGGCCGGGTGGGTCCGGTTGCGGGGGCGTGAGCGCCATGGATGGCGCGACCGAGGCTACATGGACGTACTTGCGCCGTCCCCCGCAGCCGGACCCACCCCGCCATCCCACGGAGCGCCCGCCTTTGACGTTGCCGTTGCTTCGGCGGGTGCCGGGCGCAGCCCGGCCGGACCAGCTCCGGTGGTTGCAGCAGCAACCGAAAAAATTGGCCATGATCGGCTGACCCCCACGTCGTACGGCCCGCCCGTTCCGCCAGCCATGCCCGAATACCGTTCCCGCACCTCCACCGCCGGCCGCAACATGGCCGGCGCCCGCGCCCTGTGGCGTGCCACCGGCATGAAGGACGGCGACTTCCACAAGCCGATCATCGCCATCGCCAACTCCTTCACCCAGTTCGTACCCGGCCATGTGCACCTGAAGGACCTCGGCCAGCTGGTCGCGCGCGAGATCGAACAGGTCGGCGGCGTCGCCAAGGAATTCAACACCATCGCCGTGGACGACGGCATCGCGATGGGCCACGACGGCATGCTGTATTCGCTGCCCAGCCGCGAAATCATCGCCGACGCCGTGGAATACATGGTCAACGCGCACTGCGCCGACGCGCTGGTGTGCATTTCCAACTGCGACAAGATCACCCCCGGCATGCTGATGGCCGCGCTGCGCCTCAACATCCCGGTGGTGTTCGTTTCCGGCGGGCCGATGGAAGCGGGCAAGACCAAGCTGTCCGAGCACAAGCTGGACCTGGTCGATGCAATGGTGGTGGCCGCCGATGACAGTGCCTCCGATGAGAAGGTGGCAGCCTTCGAACGCAGCGCCTGCCCCACCTGCGGCTCCTGCTCGGGCATGTTCACCGCCAACTCGATGAACTGCCTGACCGAAGCGCTGGGCCTGTCACTGCCCGGCAACGGCACCACGCTGGCCACCCATGCCGACCGCGAAGCGCTGTTCCGCCGCGCCGGCCGCCTGATCGTCGAACTCTGCCACCGCTGGTATGGCGGCGAAGACCCGAGCGCGCTGCCGCGCGGTATCGCCACCCAGGCCGCGTTCGCCAACGCGATGACCCTGGACATCGCCATGGGCGGTTCCACCAACACCATCCTGCATCTGCTGGCCGCCGCGCAGGAAGCGGAGGTCGACTTCGACCTGACCCACATTGACGCGCTGTCGCGGCGCGTGCCGCAGCTGTGCAAGGTGGCACCGAACACGCCGAAGTACCACATCGAGGATGTGCACCGCGCCGGTGGCGTGTTCGGCATCCTGGGTGAACTGGACCGCGCCGGCCTGCTCGATGCCACGGTGCCGACCGTGCACAGCACCAGCCTGGCCGAAGCGCTGGAACGCTGGGACGTGGTGCGCAGTGACAACGACATCCTGCACACCTTCTTCAAGGCCGGCCCGGCCGGCATTCCCACCCAGGAGGCCTTCAGCCAGGCCACGCGCTGGCCGACGCTGGACGTGGACCGCGCCGAGGGCTGCATCCGCTCGCTGCAGCATGCGTATTCACTGGAAGGCGGCCTCGCCGTGCTGCGCGGCAATCTGGCCGTGGATGGCTGCGTAGTGAAGACCGCCGGCGTGGACGAATCCATCCATGTGTTCGAAGGCCCGGCGCGCGTCTACGAAAGCCAGGACGCCGCCGTCGCCGGCATCCTCGCTGACGAGGTGCAACCGGGCGAGGTGGTGGTGATCCGCTACGAAGGGCCGAAAGGCGGCCCGGGCATGCAGGAGATGCTGTACCCGACCAGCTACCTGAAATCGAAGGGACTGGGCAAGCAGTGTGCATTGCTGACGGATGGCCGTTTCTCCGGCGGTACGTCGGGCCTGTCGATCGGCCATGTCTCGCCGGAAGCCGCCAGCGGCGGCGTCATCGGCCTGGTGGAGAACGGCGACCGCATCCGCATCGACATCCCCGCCCGCCGCATCGACCTGCTGCTGGATGAGGCCACGCTGGCCCAGCGCCGCACCGACGCCGATACACGCGGCTGGAAGCCGCGTGCGCCGCGACCGCGCAAGGTCACCAGCGCACTGAAAGCCTACGCCCTGCTCGCCACCAGCGCCGACAAGGGCGCCGTACGCAACACCGCGTTGCTGGGCGACTAAGCAAAAAGGGGACGGAGGGGATTAAGTCGTTTCTGCCATAGCCGAAAACGACTTAATCCCCTCCGTCCCCTTTTTTCAGCCGATCACCCGCTTGAATGGCGGCAGCGCGTCGATGATGCGCTTGCCATAGCGGCGGGTCAGCAGCCGCGAATCAAGAATGACCACGCGGCCGGTGTCGGTGGAGGTGCGGATCAGGCGGCCGGCGAACTGGGTCAGCGTGCGCAGCGCATGCGGAATGGCGATCAGGTTGAAGGCATTGAGCCCGCGCCCCTCGAACCACTCGCTGAGCGTGGCGGTCTGCGGGTCGGTGGGCACTGCGAACGGCACCTGGGTGATCACCACCGTGGTGCAGGCTTCGCCGGGCAGGTCGAGGCCTTCGCCGAACGAATTCAGCCCGAACAGCACCGAGCCCTCGCCCGCTGCCACGCGTCGCAGGTGCTCGTCGATCAGGCGGGTCTTGGACATCTCGCCCTGCACCAGTACCTGCTTGCGGCGCGCGGCCGACATCAGCCCGGCCACCTTCTCCATCTTCCAGCGCGAGGTGAACAGCACCATCGAGCCCTTGGCCCAGTCCAGTTCGGTGTCGAGATAGCGCGCCACTTCACGCGGGTGGCCTTCGCGGTCGTCCGGCGTGACCGGGAACTTCGGCACGATCAGCTCGGCCTGGTTCGGCAGGTCGAACGGCGAAGACAGCGAGACCATCTCGGCCTCTTCCGGAATGCCGTTGTCGATCGCCAGCGACTGGAAATCGCCGCCGCCGGTCAGCGTCGCCGAGGTCATCACCACCGAGTCCACTTCATCCCACAGCAGCTTGCGCAGCACATGCGCGGCCGACACCGGCGAGCCGTGCAGCACCAGGTCGCCGTCGCGGGTGGCGGTGACCCAGCGCGCCATCGGCGGCGCACCGTCCTTGTCCTCGCGGCGCCAGGCCTGCCACAGGTTGTACTGCTGCTCGATCATTTCCAGCGCCATGCCCAGGTTGCGCTGCAGGCGCTCGCGCGCGGCATCGTCCGGCTTGCCCTTGGCCACCTGTGCGGTGGCGGCATGCGCCCAGTTGTAGAGACTGCGGGTATCGTCAGCCAGCGCCTCGATCGGCTCGCGCCAGGCCTCGGGCAGGCGCCCGTTGGCCGCGCGCCACATCGGCTCTTCGTCCGCCGGCGCCGGCATCCACACCCGCTCGACGTGGTCACGGAACGCGCGCAGCTGTTTGGCCACGTTGCTGGCGACCTCGATCGCTTCGTTGGGCAGCAGGTTGCCCAGCCGATCCTTGTCGACCGCGCGGTAGGCGCCGGCGATCAGGATCTGCAGGCGGCCGGTTCGCTTGGCCATCTCGTCCAGCGCCAGGCTGGCCGCGCCCTGGTCGATCGCCACGTTGCCGATGTGATGGCCTTCGTCCAGCACCAGCAGCATGTCCGACGGCGGTGCGATCAACGGCTGGCCGTTGTCACTGTCGCCAATCGACAGCGCCGACAACAGCAGCGCGTGGTTGGTGACCACGATCTGCGCATCGCGCACGGTGTTGCGCGAGCGCAGCACCGCGCACTGCGCCGAGTAGGCACAACGGCGCCCGGCGCAGCCCGAAGCCGGCGTGGTGATGCGGCTGCGCAGGCCGGGGCTGATGGTCTCCGGTGCGTTGTCGATATCGCCATCCCAGCTGCCGCCGGTGAAGGCGTCGGTCAGGCGCTTGGCGATGTCCATCTCGATCGGCGCCAGCGGCCGGTCGAACAGCGGGGCGTCATCCTCGAACATGCCGCCCTGCGAACCCTCACCCTGCGCCTCGGCGGCATTGCGCGTGCACAGGTAGCGGGTACGGCCCTTGGCCAGCGCTACGGTTGCTTCCAGGCCGGTGGCCTTGAGGAAGTTCGGGATGTCGCGCTCGACCAGCTGCGACTGCAGCGCCACGGTGCCGGTACTGATCACCAGCTTCTTCTTGCTGGCCAGCGCAATGGGTACGCCTGCGGTGAGATAGCCCAGGCTCTTGCCGACGCCGGTGGGCGCCTCGACCACGCCGACGCCGCCACTTTTCGACAGCGCGCGCGACACCACGCCGATCATCTGGCTCTGCGAGCGGCGGGTGGAAAATCCGGGCGTATTGGCCTGCAGCGTCGTGTACGCCTTGCGGATCGCATCCTTCAAGGAGTCATTGAGCGTGCGCGGAGCGGCGACGGTTTCGGTCACGCCGGGAGTTACCGTGGCTGGATCGGGCCGGTCATTGTCGCATGGCCGGCCGCATTCACCGTTGCCGGCACCCTGAACGGGCCAGCGACGACGCCCGGTGGCTGTCACGGTCCGAAGCCCGCGCTGCTCAAGGGCGATATACGCCGGGCATGGCCCGGCGCGACCGGTCAGGACGCCGGGATCGTACGGCTACGCAGCAGGCGCACCAGCGCCCACACCAGCAGGACCATGCCAATGGCCTCGACCATCGCCAGTGCGAAGTGCAGCACACCCAGGATGGCGCTCATGCCCGAGATGGCGCTGAAGTTGCCATTGCTGACCAGCCACATCGGCAGCATGCCCGCGGCCAGGCCGCCCAGGCTGGACAGCAGCAACAGCAGCAGGCCGACCAGTGCGCCGGTGCGCGTAGCATCGCGCGGCGCACCGATCACCCAGACCAGGCCGACGCACAGCGCGATCAGCACCGGCAGGCGCACGCCGACCATGCTCAGCACGGTCACCATCAGGGTTGTGCTGTCCATCGATCAGTCCTCGCCCGCCAGCACCGCCGAACCCTGGCGCAGCGACTGGTAGACCTCGCCGGTCTGCGGGCGCACGCCGTGCCACTGCAGGAAGCTCTCGGCGGCCTGCTCGACCAGCATGCCCAGGCCGTCGACGGTATTGCGGCACTGCGCCGCACGGGCCCAGGCCAGGAAGGCGATGGCCGCCTCGCCGTAGTTCAGGTCCACAGCGGTGGTCATCGAATTGACCAGCGACAGCGGCAGCTTGAACTCGACGTCGCGGTCACGGCCGGCGGAGGTCGCGTTGACGATCAGTTCGAAATCGCCCAGGTCGCGCAGGTCTTCCCAGTAGCGGCTGATCGCGCGGCCTGGTTCACCCATGGCGTCGATCAGTTCGTCAGCGCGCTCCGGCGTGCGGTTGACCACCACCAGTTCGGTGATGCCGGCATCGAGCAGCGCCGGGGCGACGCTGCGCGCCGAGCCACCGGCACCGATCATCAGCACGCGACGGCCGCGCAGGTCCAGGCCGTGGCGGTCGGTCAGGTCGCGCACCAGGCCGATGCCATCGGTGGTGTCGCCGTGCCAGCGGTCGCCCTTGCGCAGCAGCGTGTTGACCGAGCCGGCGCGGCGCGCCCGCGCCGTCAGCGTGGTGCACACCGAGAACGCGGCTTCCTTGTGCGGCAGGGTGACGTTGGCACCGACACCGCCCTCGGCGGCGAAGGCCTCCAGGCCGGCCAGGAACGCTTCCGGGGCCAGGTCGATCGCGCGATAGTCGAGGGCGATGCCTTCCTGGCGACCGAACGTCGCGTGGATCTGCGGCGACTTCGAGTGGGCAACGGGGTGTCCGAAGACGGCGTAACGGTCGGTCATGGAATCCTCAAGCTGGCTAGACTGATGCTTTGTTCGTGCACGGAACCGGATGATGCGCATCACCCCGCCCCTGCTGGTGCTCGCCGCCAGTCTACTCTCTGCCCCCGTGGCGATGGCGTTGAACGAGTACGGCATCGAAGGCATGGGCGTGGTCTCGACCCGCGCCGACGAGGGCCGCGCCACGATCAGCGCCGATGGCCAGCGCATCGTCTTCGCCCGCCGCGGCGAGGCCGGCTGGGGCCTGTGGGAGGCACGCGTGGTCGACGGCCGCTGGCAGCAGGCGCAGGCACTGCCGGTCGGCGTGGCCGGTGAAGCCCGCGATCCCTACTTCAGCCGTGATGGCCGCTGGCTGCTGTTCGCGGCCGGCCGCGAGGGCGCGCTGGCGCTGTACCGCGCCGCCCTGGCCGCCGATGGCCGGCTGGGCCATGCGCAGCCGCTGGCCGGTGATGGCGGCCGCCGGGAAGAGCGTGGGCCGGCCCTGAGTGCGGACGGCCAGCGGCTGTTGTTTGCCCGCCAGCAGGGCCGTGGCGCCGGCTGGGACCTGTTCGTGGCGACCTTGGATGCGCAGGGCATGCGCGGCCCGGCCACCGCACTGAGCGCATTGAACAGCGCCGACGACGAGACCGACGGCGACTGGCTGGGCCATGACGGCGCCGTGGTATTCAGCCGCGGCAGCGGCGCGACCGCGCAGGTGTGGAGCAGCGGCTGTGCCTGGAGCGGCGTGGCGCTGCAACCGCTGGGGCTGTCGTTCAACCGGGCCGACGGCTGGACCGGCGCGCCGGTGATCGACAACGCCAAGCCGGGCGAGATGATGGTCGCCAGCAGTGCGGCGAAGGCACCACGTGCCGGCGGTGTGGATGTGTACCGGTTGGCGGTGCCGAAGGTGGCGTTGGTGGCGGGATGCGTGCGGTAGGTCCACGCCGCGGGTATAGGGCCGTTTGGTAGATGCCAACCTTGGTTGGCGGCTACCAGGATTGCGACGGTAGCGGCCGACCTTGGTCGGCACAGAAACAAACGGCCAACCAAGGTTGGCGACTACCAGTAGAGCCACGCCATGCGTGGATGCGGCAGAGTCAGCGCGACAACACCTTGGCGCGCTGCTGCTCGTACTCCATCTCGCTCAGCTGGCCGTTGTCCTTGCGCTGGTTCAGTGCGGCCAGCTCGGCCTGCACGCTGTCCGGCAGGGCCTGCTCACGGGCCACGTGACGGGCGGCGGAGAGCTGCTCCGGCGGGCGCTTGCCGGCCCGCCAGGCGGCAATGAAGACACCGACGATGATGGCGCCGAACACCAGCGTACCGATGCCCCAGATCAACCATTGCATCCATCCCAGTTCGGGTCCCATCGCGTAATCCTCCGTCTATCGTGGCGCTATTGTCAGCGCTCGCGCAGCCATCGCGCCACCTGCGGCGCGAAATAGGTCAGCACACCGTCGGCGCCGGCACGCTTGAAGCCCAGCAGCGATTCCAGCACGCAGGCCCGTTCGTCCAGCCAGCCATTGGCGAAGGCGGCCTTCATCATCGCGTACTCGCCACTGACCTGGTAAGCGAAGGTCGGAACGCCGAACGTCTCCTTCACCCGGCGCACCAGGTCCAGGTACGGCATGCCCGGCTTGACCATCACCATGTCGGCGCCCTCTTCCAGGTCCAGCGCGATCTCGCGCAGGGCCTCGTCGCCGTTGGCCGGGTCCATCTGGTAGGTCTTCTTGTCGGCCTTGCCGAGGCTGGCCGCGCTGCCCACCGCATCACGGAACGGGCCATAGAACGCCGAGGCGTACTTGGCCGAGTAGGCCATGATGCGCACGTTGATGTGGTTGTCGGCATCCAGCGCACGGCGGATCGCGCCGATGCGGCCGTCCATCATGTCCGACGGCGAGACGATATCCACACCGGCCTCAGCGTGCGACACCGACTGCTTGACCAGCGCTTCGACAGTAATGTCGTTCAGCACATAGCCCTTGTCGTCGATGATGCCGTCCTGGCCGTGGGTGGTGTACGGGTCCAGCGCCACGTCGGTCATCACTCCCAGTTCCGGGAAGCGCGACTTCAGCGCGCGGATCGCACGCTGCGCCAGGCCGTCCTCGGCCCACGCCGCCGACGCGTCCAGCGACTTCAGCGACGGGTCGATCACCGGGAACAGGTCGATCACCGGAATGCCCAGCTCCAGCGCTTCCTCGGCCACCTTCAGCAGCTCTTCGATCGACAGCCGCTCCACGCCCGGCATCGACGGCACTGCGGTGCGGCCGGCCCGTTCGTGCACGAACACCGGGTAGATCAGGTCGTCGGTGGTCAGCGTGTTCTCGCGCATCAGGCGGCGCGAGAACTCGTCGTGGCGCATGCGGCGGGGGCGGTAAAGCGGATGGGACATGGCAGGCTCCGAGGAGTGGCTATTGCAACAGGTAACCCTGCGGCAGCAGGGGTTCGGGCAACGGGCGTTCGCCGAGCGCATCGAGCTGGTCGATCTCGATCGTGCGCACCAGCGCGTCCAGCGGCAGGTCGTTCGGCTCCAGGCCGAACGGATCTTCCATTTCTTCGCCCAGCTGGTCCAGGCCGAAGAAGGCATAGGCCAGCACCGCCGACAGCACCGGCGTGCCCCAGCCCAGCGAACTGGCCAGGCCGAACGGCAGCAGCACGCAGAACATCCACGCGCAGCGGTGCAGCAGCAGGGTGTAGGCGAACGGCAGCGGCGTGCTGAGGATGCGCTCGCAGCCGGCCTGGATCGACGACATCGCGTGCAGGCGCTCCTCCAGCTGGGCGTAGAGGATCGGATCGAGCTCGCCGGCGCGCAGCGCCTGGGCCAGCTCGGCAGCGATCATCGACAGCAATGCGTCAGGCACGTTCTCGCGTTGGCCCAGCTGCTCGCGCTGCGGCTTGTCCAGCCACGGCAACGCGGCCAGGGCCACGATGCGACCCCGCAGGCGCGCGGCCAGCGCATGGGCGAACGCGGTGGTGAGGTAGGCGATGCGGCGGCGGCGGCCGGCGTCATCGGGCAGCAGCAGGTTGACCTGGCGACCCAGCGAACGTGATTCGTAGACCAGCTGGCCCCACAGCTTGCGGCCTTCCCACCAGCGGTCATAACAGGCGCTGTTGCGGAAGCTGAGGAAGATCGACAGAACCAGGCCGAGCAGGGTGAACGGCGTGACCGAAACACGTTCGATGCCGGTCGGCGGCGCCAGTTCCACCACCGCCGCCACGGCGATGGACAGGATCAGGATGGCCAGCACCTTCGGCGCGATCGCAGGAACGATCGAGCCGCGCAGGATGTACAGCAGTTGCCAGCCGTGGGGACGGGGTCGGATGATCATGGGGCAGCCGCGCCGGGCGCGGATTCACAGGCACGCGGGGGGCTCGCGCAGCCGCATATTGTACGCCCCTGCCCGGCCAGCGGCCGTGTGCCTGCGACGCCCTGTCGCACCCGGTGGCGGGACTCAGATCACGCCGCCGCCCAGGCCCAGACGCAGGATGCCGACCACCACCACGATGCCGTTCAGCACCAGCCCGGCCCAGGCCCGGCCGCGCTTGGTCGGGTGGGTGAACAGGATGCCCAGCGCGGCGATCACCGCACCGACGGCGGCGAACGGGATCAGGAACCAGTTGCCCCAGCCCAGCAGCGGAATCAGCGCCAGGATCATCCACAACAGCGCCAGTACACCCCACAACAGACTGATCACACCCATTCCGCCCTCCCGCAGTTGGTTCCTGTCTCGCCACCATAGTCGTTCCCGCGGTCGCCGCCTACTGCCGTTGGCGGGGCTGTCACCGGGCGCGTGCTAGCGTCTGCCGGTGCGTGCCCGTGCCAGGATGTTGGCGCCGATTCAGAGTGGCCCGCCGATGATCGCAACCAGTCCTACAGGGGTAGTGCCATGAACATCCGTTGGGCCGCGTTGGCGGCCATCCTGCTGGTCACTGCCGGTTGTGCCAGCACCTCCAAGGTCATGCTCGGGCGTGCCCGCGCGCCAATCGATCCGGCACTGGTCCAGATCTATTCGACGCCGCCGGCCGGCTCCCAGGAAATCGCCCAGCTGGAATCGGCGTCTGCCGTGGGCTTCGGCACGCAGGGCCAGACCGATGCGGCGGTGGCACGCCTGAAGCGTGAAGCAGCGGCACTGGGCGCCAATGGCGTGGTGCTGATGGGTGTGGGCAGCAGCGGCTCGCCGGTCGGCATGTCGGTGGGTGCCGGCACCTTCGGCTCGCATGTGGGCGGTGGCGTCGGCATTGGTATTCCGACCACGCAGAAACGCGCCGCCGGCGTCGCGATCTGGGTACCGAACCCGGAACCGCCGGCACGGCTGCCGACGCAGGTGATCACCCCGCAACGGTGATGCGGTAGATCCACGCCATGCGTGGATGGGCGTTGCCGGTACCCTTCGGGGTCAGAGCCCTTTCCTGTGGAAAGGGATCCGACCCCGGCGCAGGCATCACTTGTACTTCGGCACGAATACCTTGTTGACCGCGTCGGCCAGCTGGTCCGGCGGCAGCAGGCCCTGGTCGAGCAGGAAGTTGTTGAACGCCAGGCGATCAAATTTCGCGCCCAGTGCCAGCTCGGTCTGCATGCGCAGTTCGAGGATGCGGGTGTAGCCATAGAAGTAGCTGCCCGCCTGGCCCGGCATGCGCACCATGTAGCGGTCCAGTTCCTGGGTGGCCATCGCCTTGGACAGGCCGACCTGCTCCATCAGTACGCGCTCGCCGTTGGCGCGGTCGGTCAGGCCGAGGTTGAGCATCGGGTCGAGCATCGCGCGGGCGGCCCGCAGCAGGCGGAACTGCAGCGCGATCATCTGCCCGTCCAGCGGCTCGTACGGCACCATCTCGGCCTCGGCATACAGCGCCCAGCCTTCCACGTTGACCGAATTGAACGCGAACATGGTGCGTGCCAGCGAGATGCCACGCTCGACCATCGCGGTGAACTGCAGCTCGTGGCCGGGGCGGCCTTCATGCGCGCTCAGCGTCCACGCTGCCGCACCGAAGTTGAAATCGTCGTACTGTGCGCCCGGGCCCGCAGCCGGGTTGCCCAGCGGCAGCACGAAGGTGCCCTGCTGCCCGGTGTTGTTGACCAGCGGCGCCGGCAGGAAATGCGGGGCCGGGCTGGCCGCGCTCTCGGCGGCCGAACCCAGGCGCATCTGCATGGCGCGCTTGGGCACGTCGACGATGCCGTGCTCGCGGATCAGCGGATCGATCGCGTCGATCACCTTGCGGTAGTGGCCTTCCAGATGGTCGTCGGCGATCTTGTCGGCCTTCAGCGCACGGATCACCGCCACCGGGTCGCTCGGGTCGGCCACCTTCAGGCCCTTGTCCTTCACCACCAGCGGCGCCAGCTGCTGCATCGCCGAGCGGGTTTCCATGAACTCCAGCTGCGCGCGCTGCATCAGCAGCTTCGGGTCGATGTCGATGCCGACCTGCTTGAGCTGGTAGGCGTACAACGGTGCCGGCAGGCGCGCGTCGCTGCGTGCCTTCGGCAGCACGGTCGTGCGCGTCCAGCTGGCGTAGTCCTTCATCTGCCCGGCCAGGGCCTTCATCGCTTCATCGGCACCGGCGATCTGGTACTTCTTCAACAGCGACTCGATGCCGGTGATGTAGGTCTCGACGTTGTCCAGCGACTGCTGCACTTCGATCTTCGTCGGCTGCAGCAGGCTGCCGTCCTTCAGCCGCTCCTCGTAGCGCTGGCGGGCCAGCGTGGTGAAGGCGGTGCCGCCCGGCTGCAGGCCCGCATAGGCCTTGAGGCGGTCGATCGCCTTGGCCCGGCGCTCGGCCGGCACCTGGTCGGACAGCAGCAGGTTGAGGCCGCTGAACACCGTCTGCGGCGCATCGCTCCACGGCAGCAGGTACTTCTCGTTGAGCTCGCTGCCTTCGATGTTCTGGTTGGCGGCGTGGATCATGATCTCCAGGTCCTGGCGGACATTGGGATCCTTCTCGGTGGCCAGCTTCGCCTTCAGCTCGTCGCGTGCCTTGGCCATCGCGGCGCGGTAGCGCTTGCCGTTGTCCGGGCCGAGGTCGGCCACCTTGTCGTCGTAGCCGGGCACGCCGAAGAAGCCGGTTTCTTCCGGCTGGAACGGGCCCTGTGCATCGAGCAGGATCTGCGCCAGCGCATTGCTGCGGACCACCCAGGCCGGGCTGGCCGGGGTAGCGGCCTTGGCGGCGGGTGCAGCCAGCGCCGGCGGTGCGGACAGCAACGGGGCAGCGGTCAGGGCCAGGGCAACGGCCAACGCGATCGGCTTCATGGTGCACTCCAGGACAGGGTTGCCCGCACCCTACGCGCTCAGCGCGATGGCGACAATCGGCCGGAGGTCACAGCGCAGCGGTCAGCGCGCATTCGCCGCGTTCGCGGCAGGCCTGCAGTTCGCACTCCTGCGCGGCTTCATCGTCATCCAGTGCGGTCAGGTCGAAGGTCTGCTTGTCCTCGCCCAGCACGTACATCACCGGGTAGTCCCACACATCGTCACTGCGGGTGCCCTTCACGAACAGCCGGCCATGCGCATGGGGTCCTTCCAGGGCCACGGTCAGGCCGACATCGCGCTGGCCGTTGATCGCGGTCTGCATGCTGCCCAGCGGCATCGATTCGGCACGCAGCGGCTCGCCGAAGGCTGCCACCAGTTCGATGCTGCATCCGGCGCGACGCATCGCTTCGCGCATCGGCGGGCTCGTGCGTGCCGCCTCGCTCCAGCGCAGCACGCTCCAGGCCACTACGCCACCGGTACCGGCCAGCACCAGCAGCACGGCCAGCGGCATCGCCCAGCGCCAGTGACGGCGCCACCAACCGGCTGGCCTCGGGCCATGGGTGGGGATGGGCGGTGGCAGGGTCATCGGCGGGCTCCTTCCCGTTTGCGCATCAAGGCTTCAGGCAGCGTCCCAGGAAGGCTTCGGCCACACGGTAGCGATGCAGGGCATCGGCACCGGACAGGCCATGCTTGGCACCCGGATAGGTCATCAGCTCGAACGGCTGGCCGCGCTTCTGCAGCGCGCTCATCAGGCTGGTCGAATTGGTGAACAGCACGTTGTCGTCGGCCATGCCGTGGATCAACAGCAGCGGCGAACGCAGGCCATCGATGTGGGTCAGCACGCGTGCTTCACGGTAGCCGGCGTCGTTGCGCGCCGGCAGGTCCATGTAGCGTTCGGTGTAATGGCTGTCGTACAGGCCCCAATCGGTGACCGGCGCGCCGGCCACGCCGCAGGCGTACTGGTTCGAGGCCTTGGCCAGCAGCATCAGGGTCATGTAGCCGCCGTTGGACCAGCCCTGCACGCCGATGCGCGCCGGGTCCACCCACGGCTGCTGCTTCAGCCAGGTCACGCCGCGCAGCTGGTCGGTCACTTCCACGGTGCCCTGCCTGCCATACAACGCGCCACCGAAGTCGCGGCCACGGCGCGGGGTGCCGCGGTTGTCCAGCGAGAACACCACGTAGCCCTGCTGGGCCAGGTACTGGTTGAACAGGTGGTCGCCACGGCCGGGCCAGCTGTCGGTGACGGTCTGGCTGGCCGGGCCGCCGTAGACATACACCGCCACCGGATAGCGCTTGGACGGATCGAAGCCAGCCGGCTTGATCAGGCTGTAGTTCAGCGGGGTCCTGCCATCGGCAGCGGTCAACGTGCCGAACTCGACCGGGCGCTGCGCATCACGGTAGCGCGCATACGGGTGCTTGGGATCGGCCAGGTCGTTCTCCACCAGCGTAGCGATCTTCTCGCCGTTGGCGCGGAACAGCTCGATCTGCGGCGGCGTGGTGCTGTTGGACCAGCTGTCGACGTAGACGCTGGCATTGCGGGCGAACGTGGCGTTATGCATGCCCGGCGCCGTGGACAGGCGCTGCGGCTCGCCGCCCTGCAGCGACACCGCGTAGATCTGGCTCTCGCGCGAGCTCTCGATGCCGGCGCGGAAGTAGGCCTTGCCGGCCTTCTCATCGACCGCCAACAGTTCGTCCACCGGCCAGTTGCCGTGGGTCAGCGCGGTGGTCCTGCCCTTGCTGTCGATGCGGTACAGGTGCTGGAAGCCGGTGCGTTCGGACGACCACAGCACGCTGCCGTCGTCGAGGAAGCGCAGGCTGTTGTGCAGCGGCACCCAGGTCGGGCTGGTCTCGTGGGCGAGCACGCGCTGGCGGCTGGAATCGAGCGCCACTTCCACCAGGTCCAGTTGCTTCTGGTCACGCGACTGGCGCTGGAAGCTCAGGTGCTGCGCATCGCGCCAATCGACGCGGGCCAGGTAGATGTCCTGTTCCTTGCCCAGGTCGACCCAGCGCGGCTGCGCGTCGGCGGCCGGTGCGATCACGCCCAGCTGGACGCGCACGTTGGCATCGCCGGCAGCCGGGTAACGCTGTTCGATCACATCGGTACGGTCGGCGTAGACCTCGTAGCGCTTCTGCACCGGCACCGGTGCCTCATCGATGCGGGCAAAGGCAATCGCCGAATCGTCCGGAGCCCACCAGTAACCGGTATGGCGGTCCATCTCTTCATCGGCGACGAACTCGGCCACGCCGTTGCCGATGGTGGTGCTGCCGTCGTGGGTCAGCTGCAGCTGCCTGCCGCTGGCCAGGTCGATCACCCACAGGTTGCGGCCGCGGATGAAGCTGACGAAGCCGCCCTTGGGCGACAGCTTGGCGTCGGTGGCGAAGCCTTCGCCGTGGGTCAGCTGGCGCACCGCCGCCGCACCCTGCTGCTTGAGGTCGTACAGGTAGAGTTCGCCGCCCAACGGGAACAGCAGGCGCTGCGCGTCCGGCGACCACTGGTAATCGACGATGCCGGTCATCGCGGCGATGCGCTGGCGCTCGCGGCGGGCCTTTTCCTCATCACTCAGGGTCTCGGTGCCGGGCAGCACCACCTTGGAATCGACCAGCAGCCGGGTCTGGCCGCTGCTGATGTCGTAGCTCCAGAGGTCCAGCTGGTTGCGGTCGCTGTCCTTGCCGCGCAGGAAACTGACCTGCGAACCGTCCGGCGCCACCTTCGGCTTCATCAGGGTCGGGCCGGACAGCGGCAGCGGGCCGGTGATGGCTTCCAGGGTCAGCTTTTCGGCGTGGGCGGCGGTACTGGTGGCGAGCATGAGGGCGAGCGAAGCGAACAGGTGGCGCATGGAGGGTCCCGGCAAACGGCAGGTCCGCCGCGCAGAGTTGGCGCGGGGCGGTTGTCCCCCATCCTAACCAAGCCCGTGCAGGAAGGCAGCATGACCTTGTGCCCATGCCAGAGCATTGAGGGGTCAGAGCCCTTTGCAGTGCAAAGGGATCCGACCCCTGGCCAGCGCCCTGGGTCAGCGCTGGCCGAACAGGTGCTTGCGCTCTTCGTCGCTGAGCGGCTTGCCGGCGTTCGGGTTCACCTGCTGGCGCAAGGCATAGGCGCGCTGCGTGGCCGGGCGTGCGGCGATGGCCTCGTGCCAGCGCTTGAGGTTCGGGAACGCGGCGAAATCCACCGGCAGCTTGTCGTAGGCGCCGATCCACGGGTAGCTGGCCATGTCGGCGATGGTGTAGTCGTCGCCAGCCAGGAAGGCATGCTGGGCCAGGCGCTTGTCCATCACCCCGTGCAGGCGGCGCACTTCGTTGTCGTAGCGCTCGACCGCGTAGGGGATCCTTTCCGGCGCATACACATTGAAATGCCCCATCTGGCCGCTCATCGGGCCCAGACCGGCCATCTGCCAGAACAGCCATTCCAGGGTGGTGACGCGGCCGCGCGGGTCGCTGGGCAGGAAGCGGCCGGTCTTCTCGGCCAGGTACAGCAGGATCGCACCAGACTCGAACACGCTCTGCGGGGCGCCGCCATCGGCCGGGGCCTGGTCGACGATGGCCGGCATCTTGTTGTTGGGCGAGATGGCGAGGAATTCCGGCTTGAACTGGTCGCCCGAGCCGATGTTGACCGGGTGGATGCGGTATTCCAGGCCGGTTTCTTCCAGCAGCAGGGTCACTTTGTGGCCGTTCGGGGTGGGCCAGTAATACAGGTCGATCATGGCGTCGGCTCGGGGTGCGGAAAGGAACCTGAAGTCTAGTGCGTGAGTTGGGTTGGCACCGTCATGGCGGGCCGGTAACCTCGCCTCTCCCCCGAAACGCAGCATCCCCCGCATGAGTGCAAACCGCCCGCCGCTCTCCCCGTTGTCCACGCTGATCTTCGCCTCGCGCTGGCTGCAGCTGCCGCTGTACCTGGGCCTGATCGTGGCGCAGTGCGTCTACGTGTTCCTGTTCGGCAAGGAACTGTGGCACCTGATCTCGCATTCGGCCTCGATGGGTGAACAGCAGATCATGCTGATCGTGCTGGGCCTGATCGACGTGGTGATGATCTCCAACCTGCTGGTGATGGTGATCGTCGGCGGCTACGAGACCTTCGTCTCGCGCCTGCGCCTGGAAGGCCACCCGGACCAGCCGGAATGGCTGAGCCACGTCAATGCCAGCGTGCTGAAAGTGAAGCTGGCAATGGCGATCATCGGCATCTCCTCGATCCACCTGCTGAAGACCTTCATCGCCAGCGGCGCGCTGGGCGGCATCCCGCTGTGCCCGCCGGAACGCATGGCGTCGGCCGCCGCCAACATCGGCGAGCAGACCTGTTCGACGCTGACTCCCGACGGCGTGCTGTGGCAGACCATCATCCACTGCGTGTTCATCCTGTCGGCGATCGGCATCGCCTGGACCGACAAGCTGATGTCCAGCAGCCACAGCAAGTCGCACGACAAGGCGCACGACCACTGAGGTCGCCGCCGGCAACGGCGTGGCCGCCGTTGCCCCTCCCGGTCACCGCCCTTGTACGTGGCGGTGGCCGGGATGCTAGATTGCACCCTCGCCGTTGCCGGCGGTGGCGTCGGGAAACGTCACCCTGCCGCGCCCGGACCGCAGGTCCCGGCCATGCGTATCAATGATTTACGTCACGTCGTCTTCTAGAGGGGAGCAGGATGTCGCACGTCTCAACGATCACCGCCGCGCGCCGGTGGCTGCCGGTTGCCCTGGCACTGGCACTGGCCGCCTGCTCGGGCAGGGAAGAAACCGCAGCACCGGCCCCCGCCGCCGCACCCGCGGCCACCGCACCGGCCGCACCGGTAGTCGCCGCCAAGGTGCAGTCGATGGGTACCGAGCAGCTGCGTGAATCGGCCAGCCAGGCGCTGCGCGAGAACCGCATGTATGCGCCGGCCGGCGACAACGCCATCGAGTACTACCTCGCCCTGCGTGACAAGACCCCGGACGACGCCTCGGTGAAGAGCGCGCTGACCGACCTGCTGCCCTACACCCTGATCGCCGCCGAACAGCACCTGGGCCGCGAGGACTACACCGAAGCACAGCGCCTGGTGGCGTTGATCGAGAAGGTGGATGCGTCCGCGCCGGCCCTGCCTCGCCTGAAGGAGGGCCTGGCCAAGGGCGTGCAGAACGCTGCCAAGCGCACCGAGGCCGAAGCCGAGAAGGCGAAGAAGGACGCCGAGGACCGCAGCAAGCAGCAGACCGAACAGCAGCGCCTGGCCGAGCAGCGCGCCAAGGAAGCCGACGCAGCCAAGCAGATCGCCGCCCAGCAGGACGCCGCCCGCCGCGACAACGAGCGCCAGGAGGCCGAGCGCCAGGCCGCCGCCCGCCGCGAAGCCGAACAGAAGCAGCAGCAGGCCGCTGCCCAGCAGGCCAGCGCCGCACGCCAGGCCGCGGCACCGGCCGCCGCTGCAGCTCCAAACCTGCGCCCGGTCAGCACCCCGGCACCGCGTTATCCGTCCGAAGCACTGCGCGCCGGCACTTCCGGCGAAGTACTGGTGGAAATCACCGTCGGCACCGATGGCTCGGTGATCAATGCCCGCGTGCTGCGCGCAACGCCGTCGCGCGTCTTCGATCGCGAAGCCATGAACGCAGTCAAGCGCTGGCGCTTCGAGCCGGTCAGCGCACCGGTCACCACCCGCCGCACCCTGGTATTCGCCCCGGGCGGCACCTGACCGCAAAAAGGGGACGGAGGGGATTAAGTCGTTTCCACCCCGCCATGACGACACGGCCCGGCAAGTCCGGGCCGTATCCGTTTCAGGGCAGGCTGTCGATCAGGCGCTGCAATGCCGGATCGCGCGCGGCCAGTACCTGGAACAGGCCCAGCGCATGCAGGGCCGGCAGCAGCGCACGCAGGTCGGCCTCGGCGGTGGCGCGGCGGGTGGAATCACTGGCCGGGTCCTGCCAGTCGCGGACGCTGGCAAGGAAGGCACCGACGCTGCCCTTGCGCACGGTAAGACCGTTCATCTGCACCTCGTTCTGGTGGTCGGGAAGAATGTACTGTGGCCGCATGGGTGATGCTCCTGTGGGATCGGGAGCCCAGTGTGCCGCCCCGCCGCCGGCGCTTCTGCCGTATAACTGCCATTCGATATGGCAGATCAGACATCACCAGCCCTGATTGACCCCGCTCTGGCCGATGCCGACGGTGGCCCCATCGTGCTGGCCTCCCAGTTGCGCGTGCCCGGGCGGCGTCGCACCGCGCGCCATCAGCACCTGCGCGGACAATTGCTGGGTGCCCACCACGGCCTGCTGCGGATCGAAGCCGGGCATCTGCAGTGGCTGCTTCCGGCAGGGCACGTCGCCTGGATACCACCCTCGCTGCCCCACGCACTGGTCGGGGCCGAGGGATTCGATGGCTGGAGCCTGTACTTCAGCGCCGAGGCCTGCATGGGGCTGCCCGACCTGCCACGCATTTTCCAGCCCAGCGCGCTGTTGCAGGCCGCGATGACGCGCGCGCTGCGCTGGCCACACCCGGCACTGGACGCTGCGCAGGCACGCCTGGTTGGCGTGATCATCGATGAGATCGCCGCCAGCACGCCCCTGCCGCTTGCCCTGCCACAACCGCAGGATCGGCGATTGCGGAAGATCGCTTCGGCGCTGGCGCGTTCGCCGGACGACCTGCGCAGTGTCGATGCATGGGCAACCACAAGCGGCCTGTCCGGTCGCAGTCTCGCCCGCCGTTGGCTGGCCGCAACAGGCATGACGCTGAGCCAGTGGCGGCAACGCCTGCGCGTGCTGCTGTCGCTGCCACGCCTGCTGGCTGGCGAACCGGTGATCAGCGTCGCACTGTCGATGGGCTACGACACCTCCAGTGCCTTCATCGCCGTGTTCAAGCGCGAAATGGGGATGACACCAGCGCGCTACGCAAAAGGGGACGGAGGGGATTAAGTCGCTTCTGACTCATCCGACACCGCTTCGCGGCATTGCCTGATGTCCTGGTCCGCGACCGTGATGACAGGCTGGAACCCCTTTCAGCCTCCGAATCCCATGCCCCGACAAGCGCGCCTGATGCTGGCAGGCCAGGCCTATCATGTGATCCAACGCGGTGTGAACAAGGGCGCGATCTTCGTCGACGACATCGACCGCCAGCTGTTCCTGCACCTGTTGCACGGTGCATTCCTCAAGCACCACGTCGCACTGCATGCCTATGTCCTGATGGACAACCACATCCACCTGCTGGCCACGCCATCCACACAGCAGGGACTGGCCGGTGCGATGCGCATGCAGGGCAACAACTACGTGCAGGCCTTCAACCAGCGGCACGGGCGCAGTGGGCCGCTGTGGCAGGGCCGCTTCCATTCCTCAATGATCGACAGCGACGCTTATCTCCTCAGCGTATACCGCTACATCGAACGCAATCCGGTTCGCGCCGGGATCGCAGCCAGCGCCGAAGATCATCCGTGGTCCAGCGTGCACGGCAACCTTCAACGGCGCGATGATCCGATGCTGACGCAGCATCCTGCGTTCAAAGCGCTGGCAGCGACCGCCCGGAAAAGGGCGACCTTGTATGCCGGGTTCCTGCGCGACGTGAATGCATCCGCCGATGTACCGGCGATCCGCAACCACAGCGCCAGGCAACGCCCAATGGGGGACGCTGCATTCCTGCGGATGGTGGAGCAGACGCTGGGGCGCCCCGTGGTGATGCGCAGACGGGGGCGTCCGCGCAAGGAGGGGACGGGAGAGGCAGAAGCGACTTAATCCCCTCCGTCCCCTTTTTGGTCAGCCGGAGATGGCCAGGCGCTCGTTGTGGTAGCGGCGTACGGCGGCGAACCAGAGCACGGCGGCCAGGCCGAGGCTGGCGCCGAGGTAGATCGCCCATACCGACGGGGTGATGGTCTCGTGGCGGATCACCTTCAGCAGCATCTGGTTCTGCGACAGGAACGGCACGGCGTACTGCCACATCTCGCTCTTCAGCGGATAGGCCACCAGCGCGTAGCCGGGCAGCATCGGCAGCAGCATCAGCCAGGTCATGTGGCTCTGCGCTTCCTTCATGCTCTTGGCCGCAGCCGACAGGAAGGTCAGCAGCGAGGTGCCGATCAGCAGCATCGGCAACATCACCAGCAGCATCTGCAGCATCGAGCCGACGTTCATGTTGAACTGGCGGCCGATGTTGCCGGGCGCGATCTGCGCGCTCACCTTGAACGCGACCAGGGTCAGCAGCAGCGACACGAAACCGACCACGCAGGCGGCGGCGATCTTGCCGCTGACGATCGCGCTGCGCGAGCCCGGGGTGGCCAGCAGGGGTTCCAGCGACTGCCGCTCGCGCTCACCGGCGGTAGCGTCCATCACCAGGTAGGCGCCGCCAATGAACGAGGTCAGGGTCAGCAGTACCGGCAGCAGCATCGACAGGATCATGCCGCGCTTGGCCTCGGCACTGGCCAGGTCCTGGCGCGCCACGTCCAGCGGGCGTGCCACCTGTGCGTCGATGCCGCGCGCCATCAGGCGCAGCGCACCGACCTGGCCGTTGTAGGTGGCCAGTGCCGCCTCCAGGCGGGCGCCGGGGACTTCGGCGGCGCGCCGCGTGCTGTCCTTGATCACCTCCACCAGTGCCGGCTTGCCATCGGCCCAGTCCTTGCCGAAGTCATCACTGATGCGCAGCGCCACATCGATGTCCTGGGTCCGGATGGCCTCGGCCAGGTCCTTCGGTGCCGGTGCGGCATTGAGGCCCTGTGCGGCGAGGAAGCGCACCAGGTTCGGCGCGTTCTCGGCGCCGATGGTCGGGATCTGCAACGGTTCTTCGATCTGGGTGCGCACCCGGCTCTCGGCCAGCTTGCCCATGCCCAGCAGCAGCACCGGGTACAGCAGCGGCCCGAACAGCAGGGTCAGCAGCAGCGTGCGGCGGTCACGCGACAGGTCGCGCAGTTCCTTGCGCATCACCGTCATCAGGGTCGACATCATGCTCATGCGTGCAGGCCCTCTTCGCTGCCGATCAGTTTCACGAATGCGTCTTCCAGGTTGGCTTCACCGGCCTGCGCACGCAGTTCATCGGCGCTGCCGGCGGCCATCACCGTGCCCTTGGCGATGATCACGATGTGGTCACACAACGCGCCCACCTCCTGCATGATGTGGCTGGACAGGATCACGCAACGTCCCTCTTCGCGCAGGCCCAGCAGGAAACGGCGCAGCGCGCGCGTGGTCATCACGTCCAGGCCGTTGGTCGGTTCATCGAGGATGACGTTGCGCGGGTCGTGCACCAGCGCGCGGGCGATCGCGGTCTTGGTGCGCTGGCCCTGCGAGAAGCCATCGGTCTGCCGGTCGAGGATGTCCCCCATGTCCAATGCATGCGACAGCACCTCGATACGTTCGCGGATGCGCTCGGCCGACAGGCCATGCAGCTCGCCGAAGTAGGCGATGTTCTCGCGTGCGGTCAGGCGCTTGTAGACGCCACGCGCATCGGGCAGCACGCCCAGGTGGCGGCGCACCTCCACCGGATTCTGCGCCGCATCGATGCCATCGACGCTGATGCTGCCCTGGTCGGGGGTCATCAGCGTGTAGAGCATGCGCATGGTGGTGGTCTTGCCGGCACCATTGGGACCGAGCAGGCCGGTGATCTGCCCGTCCCCGGCGCGGAAGCCGACGTTGGCGACCGCCTGGATGCGGCCCGTGCGGGTGTCGAAGGCCTTGTGCAGGTTGTCGGCGACGATCATGGTTCCCATCCGTTGAACGAGGTGAACGCCGGCACGTAGCTCAGCGTGTCCAGGCAGCCGGCATCCAGTGCCTTGGCATCGGTCGTGTCGATGAACTGGCCGAGCAGGCGCGGCATGCAGCCGGCGGTCAATGTGCCGTGGCCCTGGCCTCGGGCGACCAGCGCACGGCCGTTGGGCAGGCCCTTGAGCACCTGCGCGGCGTAGCGCGGCGGCGTCACCGGGTCCAGCTCACCGGACAGCAGCAGCGCCGGCACGTCACTGCGCAGCGGCACGGCGTCGGTTGCTGGCGCCGGGCGGTGCGGCCACACCGGGCAGGCCGCGAAGAAGGCACTGGCGACCTCGTTGCCGAACAGCCGCTCGGGATCTTCCGCCGGCGCGTGGTAACGCGGTGCATCCTCGCTACAGATCACCGACCACTGCATGCCACGGTTGATCTGGAAATCCATGCTGCGGTTCGCGCCGCGCGCCAGCGATGCCAACGGGGCGTAGCGACCCTGTGCGGCCTCATCCAGCACCAGTGGCAGCAGCGAGGAGTACTGCGGCACGTAGGAGAAGGCGAAGGCCAGGCCGACCACGCTGTCCGGCGTCAGTACATCCTGCCGTGGTGCATTGGTACCCGGATCGCGATAGTCCACCGAAACCGGCGCTCGGCGCAGGGTATCGACCACGCTGCGCAGCTGCGCGCGGGTGTCGGTCGGGAAACGCTTGCTGCAGGTGGCATCCTTGCGGCACTGCGCCGACTGCAGGGCGATCGCGTCCTCGAAGGTGGTCGCGAAGTCGCCACCGACCACCAGCTCGTTCGGTACCACGCCATCGATGACGATGCTGCGGGTATGCTGCGGATAGGCCCCGGCATAGCGCTGGGCCACACGGGTGCCGTAGGAGCCGCCGACCAGGTTGAGCTGGTCCACGCCAAGCGCGCCACGCACCGCATCCAGATCGGCGATGGCTTCGGTGGTGGTGTAGAAGCGTGCATCGGCACGCCCTTGCAGCGATGCGGCGCAGCGCTGGGCGTAATCGCGCAGCGATGCCTCGGAAGGCGCGGCATCCTCGTCCATCTGCAGTGGCTTGCCGTCCGCGCCCAGGCAGCTGAGCGGGTTGGAACCGCCGGTTCCGCGCTGGTCGATCAGGAACACGTCGCGCTGCTTGCGCACCTGGCGCAGCGCGGTATCGACGATGACCGCCACCTCGCTGGCCGCCTGGCCGGGGCCACCGGCCAGGAAGAACACCGGGTCGGGCTGGCTGGCGCCGCTGCTGCCCGATTCCAGCCAGGCAATGCGCAGGCCGATCCGGCGGCCATCGGGCTGGGCCCGGTCCTCCGGCACCTGCAGGGTGGCGCACTGCGCCTCCACGTTGGCGCTGGCGCCTTCGGTGGACAGCGTGCAGGGCTGGAAGTCGATCGTGCCGAAGCGGCGGCTGGGTGCGTCGCTGGCGCTTCCGGCGTCGGCCGGCGGCGTCTGGCTGCACCCGGCAAGCATCAGGCTGGCCAGCATCCCGGCCAGCGCGAGGTGGTGTCTTTGCATCGTGCTCGTTTCCCCTGGAGGACGTTCCTGTCGACCACGACGGGCTGCCGCGGAAGATGTGACCCAACTTACACGGGCAGCGCGCCGACGGCGATGGGCAATGACGAATCCGCGGCCGTCGGCGCACAGACCAGGCGGTCCCGTCCCTCGGCCTTGGCCCGGTACAGGGCCGCGTCGGCGGCGGCAAGCAACGTCGACAGGTCCCCCTGCCCCGCATCCATCGCAAGGCCAACACTGGCGGTGACCAGCACCGGGCCGCCGGCCAGCAGCGCCGGCCGCTGCTGCAGGCGCGCGCGGATCGCGGCGGCCCGTTCCATCGCTTCGCCGCGCGTGCTTCCAGCCAGCACCAGCACGAACTCTTCGCCGCCGTAGCGGCCCAACAGGTGCTCGTGGCCCTGCACGCAGTGCTGCAGCGTCGCCGAAAAATGGCGCAGCACCTGGTCGCCTGCCGGGTGGCCCCAACGATCGTTGATCTTCTTGAAGTGATCCACGTCGATCAGCAACAGCACCAGCGGGCGCTGCTGGCGCCGCAGCGTCTGCAGCTGCGCCTGGCCGTCGGCCAGTACTGCGCTGCGGTTGAGCAGGCCGGTCAGACCATCGGTGCGGGCCGCATGGCGCAGGTCGACCAGCATGCGCTCGACCAGCAGCAGCACCATCGCGAAGCAACGCGCCAGTTCAAGCATCACCCCGGCAATATAGGTGGCGAACATCGGCGAACCGGTCCGCATGATGTCCTCACCGGCATCGGGCGCCAGCGGCAGCAACAGGCGTACCGCATACAACGCCGCTTCTGCCAGGAACACGGCGGCGGCCAGGCGGCAGCTGGTGCGCTGCTGTGGCGGTGCATGCCGCAGCAGCAACCCGGCGATCCAGCCGTCGACGATCAGCGCGAACACGCTGAACACCTGCAGGCGCATGCCCAGGTTCGGCCACAGCACCAGGAAGGCGAAGATGCAGGCCATGAACGCGGCCGCCATCAGCAGCGGCCGCCACAGCGGCAATGGTTGCCCAAGATGCAGGGCCACGCCGCGCAGCATCATCAGCCCGCAGCCGGCCATCGCCGCATTGCCGGCCAGCACCGCCGGGACCAGTGGCAGGTAGGGCCGCATGGCCAGCAGGGTCACCCCCAGGGTCAGCAACCACAGGCTGATGGTCCACTGCCGCAGTACCGGCTGTCCGCGCAGCACGACCAGCAGCAGCGAGAAGCCCACCGCAATGCCGATGCAGAGCAGGAAGCCAAGCACGGTAATGGTCGGGAAATCCAGGGACATGCGGCGCTCGTCGGCCGGGGCGGCGCGCGCATCTTAGCGCCTTGCCGCGCCATCCCCGCCGCAATCTGCGGGCCACCCAGGATGCGGGGTCGGAAAACGGCGAGCAGCACGGCCGACGCGTGCCCAGAATCCGCGGAAGACCAGGGAGACGCCCATGCACACGTGGTACCTCGGTGGCCTCGACCACCGCCCGTTCCAGCACCTGTTCGAGAAGAGCGACAGCACCCTTGCCGCACTGGGTATCCAGCGCCGCTGGGCCGGCGCGAACGGCGGCCATCCCTGCCGGATCAGCCTGAGCGATCCGCCCGCGGGCAGCGAACTGCTCCTGCTGTCACACGTCCACCTGCCCCTGCACTCGCCCTACCATGCGTCCGGCCCGATCTTCGTGCAGCGCGGGGTGAGCCGTTGCGTTCTGCGGCCCGGTGACGTGCCGCCATATGTGCAACGCCGGATGATCTCGCTGCGCGCCTATGACGCCGCAGCGCTGATGCGCAGCGCGCAGGTCTGCGCCGGGACCGAGGTTGCTGCGCAGCTGGACAGGCTGTTCGCTGATCCGGAGGTGGCCTTCGTGCAGTTGCACAACGCGGCGCATGGCTGTTTCTCATGCCAGGCGGATCGGGTGCAAGGGGATGTCCCGCATCGCGCTCTCCACGACGTGATCGCGGCCACGCCAACCGCGTGACGTCCAGCGCATCCGTTCAGCCCCACGTGAAGCCTGCGGGAAGGGCTTCACATGCACAGTCACGGATCGGCATTCCGATGGTTCCACCGCCTGCATCACGACTCGATACTCGCCGTGGTGCCGCCGTTGGTCCGCCACGCAGCGCAGCCCCTGCGGTCACCGTTCCCATTCGACGACCACAAGGATGCGCCATGTCATTCCGATCCACACCGCTGTTGCTGGCCGCCTCGTTCGCCGCGGCGGGCCTGTGCCTGGCCGGCAACGCGTTCGCCCACGGCACCATGACCACCCCGGTCAGCCGCGTCTATGCCTGCTTCCAGGGCAACCCGGAGAACCCGACCAATCCGGCCTGTGCCGCCGCCAAGGCGATCGGCGGTTCACAGGCGTTCTACGACTGGAACGGCATCAACCAGGCCAACGCCAACGGCAACCACCAGGCGGTAGTACCCGACGGCAAGCTGTGCAGTGGCAACAACCCGACCTTCCGCGGCCTGGACGTGGACCGCAGCGACTGGCAGACCACGCCGATCCAGCCCGATGCGAATGGCAGGTTCACCTTCGTGTTCAAGGCCACCGCGCCGCACGCCACGCGTGACTGGCGCTTTTTCGTCACCCGCGAAGGCTGGCAGCCGGGCAGCCCGCTGCGCTGGGCCGACCTGCAGGAGTTCTGCACGCTGGGCAATACGCCGCTGTCGGCCGATGGCACGTACAAGCTGCAGTGCACCCTGCCGCAGCGCACCGGCCAGCACGTGATCTACAACACCTGGCAGCGCTCGGATTCGACCGAGGCGTTCTACACGTGCATGGACGTGCGCTTCCAGGGCGGTGGCACGGCACCTGCACCGCAATGGCAGGATGCAGGCCCGGTGACCGCACGCGGCGACCTGCCGGTCGGAACCACCCTGGCGCTGCGCGTGTTCAACGCCAACGGCAACGATGTCGAGCGCGTCGAGGCAACCCTGGCCAGCGGCCAGACCGCCGCTGCACAGTGGCCGTTGGTACTGGCGCGCAAGGTCAATACCGGTGCGCAGCATGCGCGCCTGGGTGTGCTCAGCAATGGCGTGATCACGCCGACGGCCTCGGCCACCGCCAACCGCGTCTACCTGAAGGATGGCAACCGCTTCCAGCTTGATACGAAGCTGCCGGACCCGGGCACCCCGACGCCGGGCGGCGACTACGACAGCGTGTACCCGGTCGGCATCGGCCACTATGTGCCGGGCCAGACCGTGGTCAAGGGCAGCGACGGCAAGCTGTATGCCTGCCGCCCGAAACCGGAAGGCGCGTGGTGCAACGTCGACGCCGAAGCGTACCGGCCAGGCGTGGGCAGTGCCTGGCGGGATGCGTGGATCGCGTACTGAGGCTGCGCACCGGGGGCGGCGTGATGCCGCCCCTGGTGGGCACTTCAAGGCTTCATGAGGTTGCCGGCCAGCGGCCGGCACTACCCGGGCCTATTTGCTGCTGAAGGACTAAATAACAACGGAAAACTTATTTAAAGCATATAAATCAATTACTTATGCTTGAAATAAGACTTTCGACTTATGTGAGCCTTGTCAATTGATCCTCGAGACTCGCACTGCCTTTAGAGCCTTGCAGATCAGATCAGACACCTCAGCTGGAGAGACACCCAGCGCAGATGCCATTTGGCAGAATTCGAGAACGTCTAGACGACGTGATCCAGACTCTATTGAAGAAATGCGCTGTTGGGGCCACCCCAGATGGGCAGCAAGCTGAGTCTGACTGATGCCCAAGATCTCCCGATGCTCCCGAAGCTTTCCGACCAAACGGAGGTACGGGTTCTGATAGATCGTCTTCGTAGCCATCCGGTCCGCCTCAAGGAGCGGATGGAAATCTATGACCGGGGCACGGCATACATGAAAATCATGTAGACGACATCGTGCCGCCTTGGTAGCATCCGGACTGGTTAATTTGCCGGGGATCGAGTGATCTATGGCCGTAGCCAACAGACCCTCCTTCCTTCGTGGCCCGAGCTCGACTCACTTGTCGTATCGCTTGGTCCTTTCTACACCTGCGCCTGGTGTGCGCTTGAACGCTCCACTTCCGTTAGCGCGCCCGTTTCCTCAGACCCTGCTGTCGCCCAGCAACTCCTGCAATTCCTAAAAAGCGCAGGTGTTGTGACCGGTTCCAGTTCAGGCAACGGAGCCGTTAAGCGCTCTCTCTACGAACCGGTCAGTTGGTCCTACGTCGATGACCTGATTCTTCCTGATGACCTTGATGCAGCGCTCAAGGGGATGCTTGATGCTTGGCGCCCGACGCTTGATAAACACGCAAGACTTTGGATCTGGCGCCAGCTAGCGGATCGAGAGGCAAGCGCCTATCTCACATCATTGCTGCGCCGTCACCGTATCGGAGTGCACCGCGTAGATGAAATCCTGAGAAGTCAGGATGAGGAGTGGACTCGTCTGAGCCTGGGGCGGAAACGATACGTGCTCTGGTCATCTGTAAGGGGAGCAGCGAGCCAGTTCCTTAGTAGCGGTGGCAACGAGGACGCCGCACTAGAAGTGCTTTCCCGAGAGATGCGAAGGAGGACGCGCTGGCTGGTAGTAAAGGCGGCCGCGGGTGAACTTCGAAGAACCGACTATTGCTTCCTTCCTGACACAGGTTGGCGACGACCACTGATGATCGATGTAGCGCTGGAAAGCATACTGAAGATAGGCGATGACTACTGGCTTGCAGCTCCATCCTTGGGCGAAATCTAGTCAAAACAGAGGCCCTCGATTACCCACTTCCCTGGCTCATCTGAACCAAGAATCACGAGACTTGATAGATGCGTCCAATCATTCTTGCACTGGACCTTGAGGGAACACTTATCTCCAATGCCGTCAGTCAAATACCCCGACCCGGCCTGATGGAGTTCCTAAACTATGCCAGCAGCACCTTCAATCGGATCGTCATGTTCACCTCTGTACCCCAAAAGGTTGTTGCAGAGATTACATCCCTCTTGGTGCTGGAGGGACGCGCTCCCGAATGGTCTCAACATCTCCCATACATCGAATGGGACGGTCCGACGAAGGACCTTCGATTCGTTTCGGCAGAACTTGGCGAGGCACTGTTGCTGGATGATCACGGGGCCTACGTGCATCCCGGCCAACACTTCCTCTGGATTGAAGCCCCTCTCTTCGCTGCACCATATTCTGATGGAGACGAGGGGCTGCAGCTGGTGATCCAGCGTCTTGAGGAGCGCCTCAATCCAGGCAGCACAAAGCCCAAGGCGCGGCCTTAGTGGATGGAGTGTGCCGTGGATGCAATCTTCGGACGCCGCAGTGAGACACCGCCAGCCCCCAATACTCGAGGATTCTGTGCACAGAACTAGCTTGTCTCATCCGTTGCAGATTGCGGGACTTTCCGTCGGTGCCAACGGAGGAACCATAGGCGTTACCTTTGCCCCCGGTAAGCATCAGAAAGTTGCAATGACGGGCTCGTGGTGTAGAGATCTCGAGCTCGATCTAGCGTCCGTCTCAGCTTGGGGATGTCGCCATCTGCTTTCCTTGATTGAACCGTGGGAGTTCGACGATCTCGGGATAGGGTCGCTACCCGAACGCGCGCGCGCTCATGGCCTGCACTGGCATGGTCTTCCGATTCGTGATGGAGAAGCGCCGGATCCTCAGTTCTTGGACGAGTGGACACGACTAGGCCCCGTCCTCACTGACGATTTGCTCCGCGGTGACAAAGTAGTCGTTCATTGCAAAGGAGGGCTTGGCAGAGCGGGCACCGTGGCTTCGATGCTACTGCTCGAGAGCAGATCATGCCTAAGCGCTGAAGAAGCTATGGCCAGAGTTCGGAGTGCTCGTCCCGGAGCCGTGGAAACGGCGGAGCAAGAGCGCTTCCTTCTTCACTGGGCTTCTCGGATGCTCTAGAACCGTGTGCGCTGAAGCATCCGTTCTGAACTCTTGACACGGCACTAATCACGTCCAGACCTGTGAACCTCCCAGTGCCGGATCAGCTTCGCCCCGGTGCTCATCGGTGAATCTGAGAACCCGCGGGGAGGTCAGCAATCAGAGGTTTGAGGGGATCTCCCCACGGCAGGCGTATAAGTAGGGAAGGATGAGGAGATCTCCACATGAATGATCTAGACGATTGGCTGTCCAGAGCCTCGGCAGCTACAAGGCCAGACGGCCATGATCGGGCCACCGATAGCCTGGTCCGACGCCTGTCCCAGGAAGCTTCCCCTTCGCAATGGGCCGGTAAGCGAGAGTTCCGCCGGGCACTCGCATGCGCGGCGCTCGCGGCGGTGCTTACCTGCGGAGGAGTAGGCTCCGCCTTCTTTGTCACCCAGGCACCCTCGCGCCCGACATGGGTCGCGGCCCCAGCTTCCATGTCCCCATACGCTCTACTGGTGGAACGCTGATGGCAATCGGACCCCTCATGAGGCTGCCGCTGGCAACAATCGCTGGCGCCATCATTGGCGTAGTGTGCGCGCTGGCTATCGGCTGGATCTGGCACTCGCTCAATCCTGGGCACAGCGATCTCCATGAACGCCTTCACGCCGTGGTGCCTCTGGACGACTCGGAGAAGCAGATCCTCCAGGCCAAGGAACAGCTGTTCGCAACAAGGCGAGGTGAGATCGAAGCGCGCCTGCGGATTGCCAACCGCCAGCTGGCGGACGCCATCGCGGCTGACCCCAAATGGAACCCCCAGGTGGAACGTGCAAGTCGTGAGGTGGAGCGGGCTGCGGGCGATCTCCAGCGCATCACGCTCGAGCATGTGTTCGAGATGCGCGAGGGCTTGAAACCCGAGCACCGGCCGGCCTACGACAAGGCACTCCTTGAAGCACTTCGCACCGACTCTCCCTGAGCCCCACAAACGTTGTGACCATCGAGGACGACAACAACTGGGCAGTTGAAGCTGCGGCGGGTGATGCTGAGGCCTTCGCTCGCCTGGTCCGCCGTCACTCGCCAGCAATCAAGCAGATGGTTCGAGGCATGGGTCTGCCCGAAACCGACGTCGATGATGTCGTGCAGGAGACATTCGTTGCCGCTTGGCGAGGCCTGTCAGAGTACGATCCGACGCGCTCGGTACTTCCTTGGCTGATGCGTATTGGAATCAACAAGGTTCGTGATACGCAACGGTTTCGACGCGTCCGCCACTTCCTGTTTCGGGCCAAGCCTTTGGATGATGAGGAAGGACGCGCCCTGCATTCCGAGCAGGCCGGGCCAGAGCAGGTTGCCGGTTCTCAGCTTGAGCTCGCAGAAGTAAGAAGGGTTCTCAACACGATCGACCCGAGCCTGCGTGAAGCTCTGGTTCTGACTGCCTTCGTCGGCCTTTCCCAGGTTGAAGCAGCTTCCGCCCTGGGTATCAGTCTCAAAACGATAGAGGGTCGCGTCCTGAGAGCGCGGGCCAAACTGACAGATGCACTGAGCCGCGGGAAATAAATTTTCGCCGGATTCGAGGGGAAGGCCGCGCAGGCCGCGTAGTGCAGAAAGACGGCCGAGATTGCGGCCCCACTGCACCGGATCCTCATGAAACCATCATTGCTTGCCCTGACGGTGATGCTGGCCCTGACCAGTATCTCTGCGGCCTATGCCTCGGACGCCCCGAACTTCAGCGCGTTGCTCGAGCAGAGCAGGGCCCAATCCCCCTTCCTTCAGGAAAAGGGGTTCGACACAGCTGCCGCTGCGGGCGAAGCCCGCCAAGCGCGAGCGCTACGTAACCCCACCATTGATGCCCTCGCAGAGAATCTCAACGCTCCCCCCAGCAATGGCGCGAGCCAGCGGCAGACGACCTACACCATCAGCCAGCCACTCGAGATCTTTGGCCAACGTGGGGCTCGAATCCAGGCGGGAGAGAAAGGGCTGCAGGCGGCCGAAGCTCGCCAGCACCAGGCGCAAGTCGAATTCGCCGCAGCCTTGGCTGTTGCCTACGCGTCTTCCGAAGCTGGGCTGATACGGCGCGACATTGCTGCCGAAGATGTTGATCGCGCCAGAGGCGACCTGAAGGCAGCTCAGGCGCTGGTTGACGCAGGAAAGGAGGCCAGCCTGCGCGTAGCACAAGCCCAGGCAGGCTTGAGCTCAGCAGAAGCGATTGCCGCCTCAAGAGAGGCAGAGGCGGCTGCAGCTCTCGAGCAACTGTCAGTACTGGCGGGAAGAGCGGAACCCTACTCAGGCACGTCCGAGTCACTCCTGGTGCGCGAGTGGGTTGCGCCCGCAATTGCGAACGTCGATTCGGCATCTGTCCTGTCTGCGAAGGCAGACGTCGACGCGAGCGATGCGGTTCTGCGCACTGAACGCTTCAAGCGGGCACCGGACCTGAACCTCACCGCAGGCCGTCGCAACTTCGCCGCCGGTGGGGACGCATTGGTCGTCGGCGTGTCTCTGAGCATCCCATTGTTTGACCGGAACAGTGGCGGGATCAGCGCGGCTCGAGCACGGAGCGACGCCGCCCGTGCTCGATTGGATGCCGCACGCCTCCAGAGCCAGGCGGACCGTGCGACTGCGCTTGCGCGTGTTGACGCCGCCAAGCGAGGACTGATCGCTGCCTCCAAGGGAGAGGAAGCAGCCACGGAAGCCTACCGAATGGCGCGCTTGGGATACGAGGCCGGTAGAACCCCACTGGTTGAGCTGCTGCTTAGCCGTCGCACGCTGACGGACGCGAGGCTGAGCGTGGTGGATGCACGACTCGCACGCGTTGCCGCCTACGCATCGCTCGCCGTGGCCAGCGGTCAGATTGCCTTTGGAGACATGTAGATGAAGAGAAGTATTCCGGCTGTTAACACCCTGACGATGATCGGCGTGGCTACCTTGGCGCTTGGCGCAGGATTTGGCATTGCACGCTTATCCGCCCCTTCAGAGACGGTGGTCGACCCCGCGAAAGACGAAGCCAGCGCCAGTGCGCCGGCGGAGGCGGCTCAGGAAGTCGCGATTCCCAAGGAGTATGTTGCCGCTGCGGGGATCTCGGTGGAGCCCGTCACTTCCGCTCAGGTAGCGGCGAACATCACCGCATCGGGTTCGGTCGTGGCAATCCCCGGTGGTGAGGCCGTCGTGGTGGCACGTGCGGCCGGTAACGTCACCGATGTCATCCGGCAGGTGGGCGACAAGGTGAAGAAGGGCGAAGTGCTGGCACGCGTAGCCAGCCCTGATGGGGCCCGTATTGCGGCTGACCTTCGTGTGGCCAGCGCCAGCCTCTCCCTCGCCGAAAAGAACGTCAAGCGCGATGAGTCGTTGCTCGCACAGGGCGTGTTGGCACGACAAGAGGCCGAGGCGAGTCGCGCCGCTTATCTCACAGCGCAAGCAGAAGCACAACGCGCTGCCCTGGTGGCACGCACCGCCAATGTGGATGGAGGAGGTAGCGTCAACGTCATCAGCCCTATCGATGGAACCATCAGCAGCTCGCAAGTGACTCTGGGCGCTTTCGTCGAGCCGCAGGCCTCCCTCTATAGGGTCACAGGTTCCAATGGCGTGGAGATTCAGGCCTCCGTTCGTGCGGGTGACACCGGTCGGATCAAGGCCGGCGACAGCGCGTCCATTACCCGCTCCGACGGAAGCGTCACCTCAGGCAAGGTCCGTTCAGTTGCTGCCGCCGTAGGTGGGCTGACAAGGGCTGCCACAGTCGTAATCACCCCGAGCGCAGAGGCGAACGGATTGGTTGTGGGTGACGGTGTGCAGGTCCGGCTGGTCACCGCTTCCGGATCGGGTGAGGGGCTGTCTGTCTCGGAAGAGGCGGTCCAGAACATCGACGGAAAAGACGTCCTCTTCGTCAGAACCAGTAAGGGGTTCACTGCACAGCCGGTCTTCATTGGCCTCCGTAGCGGTGGTATGGCGCAGATCCTTTCTGGCGTCACTGCGGGAACCCCGGTTGCTACCCGTAATGCGTTTCTGGTGAAGGCCGAGATGAAAAAGTCGGGCGGAGACGAGTAATGATCGAGCAAGTACTTACGGGTGCCGTACGGCACCGCTGGCTGGTTCTGTTCATCACACTGGTGATTGCGGTGATCGGCGGGTGGCAACTGAACCTGCTACCGATCGACGTGACTCCGGATATCACGAACAAGCAGGTCCAGATCAACACCGTCATCCCGACGCTGAGTCCAGTGGAGGTCGAGAAGCGCGTTACCTACCCGATCGAGACCGCGATGGCAGGACTTCGGGGCGTCGCGAACACCCGGTCGTTCTCGCGCAACGGCTTCAGCCAGGTCACGGTGATCTTCGATGAGAGCGCAGACCTCTACTTCATGCGCCAACAGGTCACCGAGCGACTGACTCAGGCTCGGCCCCAGTTGCCGGAGGGTGCCGAACCGCTGATGGGCCCGGTTTCGACCGGGTTGGGCGAAGTATTCCACTACAGCGTTGAATTCACCCACCCAGATGGCAAAGATGCCCCGCGAAATGATGGTAAGCCTGGCTGGCAAAGCGACGGTTCGTTCCTGACTGATCAGGGGGAACGGCTGACGGACAACATGGCACGTCTGGCCTACTTGCGCACAGTCCAGGACTGGATTGTGCGGCCTCAGCTGCGCACGACGCCGGGCGTAGCAGACGTCGACAGCCTCGGCGGCTACGTCAAGGAGTATGTCGTTGAGCCCAATGCGAGCAAGCTCGCAGAGTACGGGTTCTCCTATACCGACCTAGCCGACGCGTTGCAGGATGCCAACCTGTCGGTCGGAGCAGACTACATCCAGAGGTCGGGCGAGTCCTATCTGGTGCGCGCAGACGCCCGCATCCGCTCCGTGGACGAGATTGCCCGTGCCGTTGTGGGCAATCGCAACGGAGTTCCCGTAACAGTGGGAGACGTCGCACGTGTGGTCGTTGACGGTGAGCTCCGCCGCGGTGCCGCCAGCCGCAATGGCTACGAGACCGTCGTTGGCAGCGCACTCATGCTGGTTGGCGCCAACAGCCGAACTGTGGCGGCCGCAGTGGGTGACAAGCTGCAGGAGATCGGCAAGACCATGCCGCCGGGCGTGAGGATTGTTCCCACGCTGGACCGATCCCAGCTGGTTGTCGCAACGATCAAGACCGTCGCCAAGAACCTGGCCGAAGGCGCTCTTCTAGTCGTGGTCATCCTATTTGCATTGCTCGGAAACTGGCGAGCTGCTGTCATTGCTGCATTGGTGATTCCGTTGTCCCTGCTGATCACCGCGATCGGCATGAACAAGCTCGGGATCTCTGGCAACCTGATGAGTCTGGGTGCGCTCGACTTTGGCCTGATCATCGACGGCGCGGTCATCATCGTCGAGAACGCGCTGCGCCGTTTGGCAGAGCGACAGCATGCACTTGGGCGCCCACTCAATCTATCGGAGCGGCTGCATGAAACGATCGCCTCGTCCAAGGAGATGGTCCGCCCGACCGTGTATGGGCAGGCGGTCATCTTCCTGGTCTTCGTGCCATGCCTGACCTTCCAGGGCGTCGAGGGAAAGATGTTCTCCCCGATGGTAATTACCCTGATGCTGGCGCTGGCCTCTGCATTCGTGCTCTCCCTCACTTTCGTTCCGGCGATGGTGGCGGTCATGCTCAAGGGCCACATTTCCGAGAAAGAAGTACGGGTAGTCGCTGCCACCAAGAGCCGCTATCAGCCGATGCTTCGCAGCGCAATCCGCCAACCCATGCCCTACCTGGCCGGTGGTCTTGGCGTCCTGGTGGCCGGCGTTGTGGCCTTTGGCTTTGTGGGTCGGGAGTTCATGCCCACATTGGATGAGCAGAATCTCAACCTGTCCTCCGTTCGCATCCCGTCCACATCGATCGAGCAGTCCGTCGCCATCGACCTTCCTCTTGAGAAGGCACTGATGACGTTGCCGGAGGTACAGACGGTGTACTCCAAGGCCGGTACCGCAAGCCTGGCCGCAGATCCCATGCCGCCCAACGCGTCCGACAACTACGTGATCCTCAAGCCCAAGGACCAATGGCCGGATGGAGTGAAGACCAAAGAGCAGGTGATCGAGAGGATTCGAGAGAAGACAGCCTTTCTTGTTGGTAACAACTATGACGCCACCCAGCCCATCGAGATGCGCTTCAATGAGCTGATCGGCGGCGTTCGTAGCGACGTTGCAGTCAAGATCTATGGCGAAGACCTGACGGCGCTTGCCGGCAGCGCTGACAAGATTGCGAGCGTCCTCAAGAAGATTCCGGGCGCATCGGATGTCCGTGTGGCGCAAACGGGAGGCTTCCCGACCTTTGACATGGCATTCGACCGGGCCGCGATCGCCCGTTACGGACTGACCGTCAAGGAAGTGGCCGACACAGTGTCTGCTGCGCTGGCAGGTCGCATGGCGGGCCAGATCTTCGAAGGTGATCGGCGCTTCGACGTAGTGGTTCGTCTGCCCCGTGTGGACCGCAGCGATCTCGATGTACTGGGAGCCGTTCCGGTCATGCTGCCGCCAGGCAGTCAGGAAGGCCGTCAGTCTGTTCCGCTTCGTGAATTGGTCAGCTTCCGCTTCACGCAGGGTCTGAACGAAGTCAGCCGCGACAATGGCAAACGTCGAATCTATGTGGAAGCGAATGTGGTCGGGCGTGACCTGGGTAGCTTCGTTGACGACGCCAAGGCGGCTATTGGCCAGCAGGTGCAGTTGCCCACCGGTTCCTGGATCGAATGGGGCGGGCAGTTCCAAAATCTGCAGGCAGCAACGAAGCGACTGGCGATCATTGTGCCTCTCTGCTTCATCCTCATTGCGGCCGTCCTCTACATGGCGATTGGCAACGGTTTGCTGACAGGTACGGTACTGACTGCAGTGCCACTTGCTCTGGCCGGTGGATTCTTCGCATTGGCGTTGAGAGGAATCCCCTTCTCGATCTCAGCCGCTGTGGGCTTCATCGCGGTATCTGGTGTCGCGGTGCTCAACGGCCTGGTTCTGATCTCCGCGATCAAGAAACGCCTGCACGAGGGGCTTCCGCCAGATGAGGCGGTCGAACTGGGTGCAATGGAGCGCGTCAGACCGGTTCTTATGACCGCGCTGGTTGCCTCCCTGGGCTTCGTCCCGATGGCGATTGCAACGGGTACGGGCGCCGAAGTGCAGAAGCCACTGGCTACAGTGGTTATCGGGGGTCTTGCCACGGCAACCGTACTGACGCTGTTCGTGCTGCCTGCGCTGTGCGGGCTGGTACTCCGAAGAACTGCGCGCAGGAAGGCCGCGGGCATTGAAGACCCCCTGCCGGTACCCGAAGTCGATTGAGCACAAGCCCCTTCCACGGCTTCACGTCCTGCCCTACGGATCGGATTACGATCCGCAGGGCAGCGGCGCTTTCCACTGTTCCATCTAGAGGTGAGCCATGATCGAGGTCCTACGCTTTCCAACATTCAGGAACCTGTTCGCTGCGCAGGTTATCGCGCTGATCGGCACGGGCTTGGCTACCGTGGCGCTCTCTCTTTTGGCCTATGACCTGGCGGGGGCTGAGGCGGGCGCTGTGCTAGGTACGGCTCTGGCAATCAAGATGATTGTCTACGTGCTGTTGGCCCCTCTGTCCGGAGCGATCGTCCCGGCAAATCTACGCAAACCGGTGCTTATTGCCCTCGACCTGGTGCGGGCGGGCGCGGCGCTTTGTCTGCCGTTCGTCAACCAGATCTGGCAGGTGTACCTGCTCATTGCCTTGCTGCAGTCGGCCTCGGCGTGCTTCACCCCTCTGTTCCAGTCGACGATCCCGGAAATCCTGAAGGAGGAACGCGACTACACCCGAGCACTGTCCCTGTCGCGCCTGGCCTATGACCTGGAGAGCCTGCTGAGTCCCGCGTTGGCCGCTGCTCTGCTGACGCTGATCAGCTTCCACGGCCTGTTCGCTGGTACGTCCGTAGGCTTCGTGATATCCGCCATGCTGGTGTTCTCAACTGCATTCCCCTTCGTTGCTCCTTCCCTGAGAAAGGACGGTCCCTACGCCCGCGCGATTCGAGGAATGCGGATCTACCTGAAGACGCCCAGGCTGAAAGGGTTGCTTGCCCTTAATCTGTGTGCGGCCGCCGGCGGCGCCATGGTGTTCGTGAACACTGTCGTCGTGGTGCGCAACGTTCTCGGCGGAGCAGAGTCACAGGTGGCATGGGCGCTGGCAGCTTTCGGTGGCGGTTCGATGCTGACGGCGCTTGTCCTCCCCAAGGTTCTCGATCGGGTGGCTGACAGGCGTGTGATGCTCTCCGCAGCCCTTGCAATGTGCATTGTACTTGTGACCCTCAGTCTTACCTGGCTGCTCTCGCCCTCCTCCATAGGTTGGCCCATCGTGCTCGCCGGCTGGGCATTGTTGGGGATGAGCTATGCGGGGCTGGTGACTCCTGGCGGCAGATTGCTGCGACGATCAGCGGAATCCACCGATCTGCCATTCCTGTTCGCAGCGCAGTTCTCTCTCTCCCACGTGTGTTGGCTGATTGCCTACCCTCTGGCGGGAACCGTGGGTGCGAAGTTTGGAATGCCAGTGGCGATCATGGCACTGGCAGTAGTCGGCATCGCCGGATTCGTGTTCGCCTGGAGAATCTGGCCCGCCCATGACCCGGACGAGATTTCCCACGGTCACGACGATCTGGCTGCGGACCATCCCCACTGGGCGGAACACGCCTCTTCCAACGGCAAGCATTCACATCGGTATGTCATCGACGACGTGCACCCTCGTTGGCCTGGATGACGGAAACTTGAACAAGGGGCGCGAGAGGGCATTTTCACCGCTCGCGCCCGACGTTGTCATATCGACTTTGCCAGAACAAGCCTCTAGTCTTTGCCCGTGCGATCCCTTCGTCTACCAACCAGCGTGCTGTTGCGCAGCTGCATCTTCATGATGCTGGTGGCGAGTCTGCTCGTGCGACCCGTCCTGAATCATCTGGGTGAGCTGCACGGCTTGCAGCACATCGTGCAGGCTGCGGTGGAACATGGTCACCCCCATGTTGGGGTGAGTGATGCCGCAGACCGTGATCTTGAACACGCGGTTGGATTGCACAGCCTGTTGCACCAGGCCGATCTGACGGCTTCTGTAGGCATCTTGGCCAGCCTTGCTGGACCCGCTCGAGTTGATCTGAGCGATATCCATCCCTGGCACCAGCCAGCGGCAGAGCTTCAGCATCATCGCTCATCCCTGTTCAGGCCTCCTATCGCCTGAGACCCAGGCATCGTGCTCGCACTGAGCAGAGGCTTGGCAGCGCCCGTCCAGTCAATCCTTACTGGACGTTCGTCGCTGCAAGAAATTATTCATTCGTTCCCCGCCCGGACCCCGCTTACGCGCAGTGATCCGTGTGACGTGCCGTGCGCGCCTTCTGCGCACTCGTAGCACGTTGCGCCGGTTCCCAGTGTCGTAGCGGATAGCTTTGGCGGAGGTCCGCTGACCGCATTCGTAGATCCTCATCATGATCCCCAGTTCTGAATCCGGGACGCTCTCGCGCGTCCTTCTCCAACCCCCACTACTGTCGCACTGGCCGCGAACTCTACTCGCACTGCTTTCCCTGTTCATGCTGCTACTCACAGCTGACGGGGCGTTGGCTCACGCGATCGCCGAAGGCGACAAGGGCTACATCCAGGAAATATCTGGAGTAAATCTGATCGCATTCGCCTATCTGGGCGCGAAACACATGGCCACCGGCTATGACCACATCCTGTTCCTCCTGGGCGTGGTGTTCTTCCTGTACCGGATGAAGCATGTCGCGCTGTATGTGACGCTGTTCGCGATCGGGCACTCCACAACGATGCTGCTGGGTGTGCTGTTCAACGTGGGCATCAACAGCTACCTGATCGACGCAATCATTGGTCTGTCTGTGGTCTACAAGGCCTTGGACAATCTGGGCGCCTACCAGCGTTGGTTCGGCTTCCAGCCAAACACAAAGGTTGCGACGTTGATCTTCGGCCTGTTCCACGGCTTTGGTCTGTCAACCAAGATCATCGAGTACGACATCTCACCCGATGGTCTGTTGCCCAACCTGCTTGCGTTCAACGTCGGCGTGGAGATCGGCCAGATCCTCTCGCTTGGCGCGATTCTGATCGCAATGGGCTACTGGCGCCGCACGCCCAGCTTCTTCAAGCACGCCTACACCGCCAATGCCGCCATGCTCTGCGCCGGATTCATTCTGATCGGCATGCAGCTCACTGGCTACTTCGTTTCCTGACTTTCAAGAGAACTACATCATGTACAACAGTAAGCCCGCCGAAGGCGACCTTCCCACCAGCCGCCAGCTGGGACGCACCACCGCAATTGCCGCCGGCATCGCCATCATCCTCCTGGTTGGAGTGGTGATGCCATCTGAGTACGGAATCGATCCCACTGGTGTTGGTCGGGTACTTGGTCTGAAGGAAATGGGGGAGATCAAGGAACAGCTTGCCGAGGAAGCGGCAGCTGACGCTGCGATGGACGCAAAGGCCGCCGAAGACGAGGCAGCCGCCCTGCTGACGCAGGTGTCCACGCAGAACCGTAAGACCGTTGAAGTTGCTCAGAAGCCTGCCGCGAGTAATGCGGCCACCGCTGCCAAATGGCGGGACGAAGAACAGGTTGTCCTGACGCCGGGCCAGGGCACCGAGATCAAGCTCGTCATGAAGGCGGGCGAGCGCGCCAGCTACCAGTGGTCTGTTGAAGGCGGCGTCGTGAACTTCGACACCCACGGAGACGGCGGCGGTCGAGCGATCAGCTATGAGAAGGGTCGAGGGGAAGCCACCAAGCAGGGGGTGCTCCTGGCTGCCTTCGATGGCAACCACGGATGGTTCTGGCGCAACAGGGGCGAGGAGCCCGTAACGCTTCTGCTCCGCACCGGAGGGGAGTACGAGTTGATCAAGAAGATGTAAACCGCAGCGGTGAGCGGTGGCCGGGTGCGCTTAAGGCCCGGCCACCGCCCTATGTGGGGTATTTCCGATGGGCTGCGCCCAGTTTCGGCCCCTCGACAACCCCAGCCAGCCCCGCTTAAGCTAACCCATATGCGTCTTTCCGCCCGCCACGGCCTTGCCCTCAGGATCAGCTTCTTTGCGCTGATGCTGTTGAGTGTCGTTGCGCGGCCGATGGTGATCCAGCTCAGCGAACTGCACGGATTGGAACATGACATCGCAGCAGCGGTGGATCATGGCCATTCACATGCCGGCGGTGCGGGCGACAATCTGGACCCGGATCACGCCACTGGCGCTCATGCGGTACTGCATCAGGCAGACGCGAGTTTCGCTGGAAGCTTGTTCACGCCCCACGTCTACCTGGCTTCACTACCGCTGGCCGGTGAAGTCCATGCTCTGCGACTTCTGAGGGTGCCTGCAGGGCACCCGGCGTCACCCTTCCGACCTCCGATCGTCTGACGACCCTAGCTGCGCTCTAGCAGCCTGAGCGCGCCTCCCGTGTAGCGGGACGCGGCGCGTCGTTCTGACTTTCTTTCCGGAGGCTTCCGTGAAATTCCGTAGTGTGTGGGCGCTGGCTGTTGCCGGCGCCTGCGGTGTGGCCCTTCCTGGCCACGCCGCCGAAGTGCTGCGCCTGGAGGATGCGGTTGCCCGCGCCCTTGGCACTCACCCAAGCGTGCAGGCAGATGCCGCACAAATAGAGGCGACAAAGAACCGTGCGGCGCGAGAGGGCTTAGCAGCCCCGTTGGTGCTCGGCGGAGAACTGGAGAACGTGGCCGGTAGTGGCAGCGTGCGAGGTATGGACGCTGCCGAGGCAACGTTCCGGGTATCCAAGATTCTGGAACTGGGTGGCAAGCGGGCGGCCCGCCAAGCGCTTGGCGGCGCGGAGGTCGATGCAGCCCAGCGAGAGGCTGATGTGACCCGGGTGGCCATCGCCACACGCACCGCTGGTCGATTCATCGACGTGCTTGCGGCGCAGGAGCATGTCGAGCATGCGGAAGAGCGGATTCGTATGGCCCGCGCGCTCCAGCGAGAGGTGGCCCGCTGGGTCTCTGCGGCACGGAACCCGGACTCAGACCTGAGGGCCGCTGAAATCGCCCTGGCCGATGCAGAGCTCAAGCGTGATCAAGCAGTCCAGCGGTTGGAGGCATCGCGCATGGCGCTTGCGTCTTCCTGGGGCTCTTTCACCGCTGACTTCGACACCGTCGCCGGCGATACAAACATCCTCCCCCCGCTGGATGACTACCAGACGCTGTCCGAACGCCTTCAGAACGCGCCACAGCAACGTGCCTTCGATGCCCAGTCCAGAATTCTTGCCGCGCGCCGCGATGTCGCCGTTTCCAGCGCGAAGCCTGACGTGAGTGTTGGATTTGGACTTCGCCGTCTTGAAGCAACGAAGGACAGTGGCTTGGTCATGTCGATCTCGGTTCCCTTGGGAACCCGGCGTCGATCAGCCTACTCGGTATCCGAAGTCGACTACGAACTGAGTGCGCTCAAGTCACGCCGTGAAGCACAAATGTTGGAGCTCAACCAGGAGCTGTTCGGAGTCTATCAACAGCTGCGCCAAGCGCAGTTGGAGGTCACCTCCGTTCGTGAGCGGCAGCTCCCCAAGGCGGAGCAGGCGATGAATCAGAGCCGTCGTGGCTTCGAGGAGGGTCGATTCTCCTATCTCGCATTGAGCCAGGCGCAGAAGACGCTGTTCGACCTTCGTGAGCGCGAAGTCGAGTCCGCCGCACTCTATCTCCGATTGCTGGTCGAGGCAGATCGCCTCACCGCCTCCGCCCAGGATATCCGCCCATGAATCGTTACGCCCTTCTTATGTTGCTTCCGCTGGCACTGGCCGCCTGTGGCGGTGAAAAGCCGGTTGAGAAAGAAGCCGCAGAGTCCACCGCCGCGGCCGGCGACTACGAGCGCGGCCCCAACCGCGGTCGCATGCTCCGCGATGGTGATTTCGCACTTGAAGTCACCGTCTATGAAACCAACACGCCTCCTCAGTTCCGCCTCTACGCCTATCGAAATGACAAGCCGATCTCACCGAATGAGGTGAAGGCAACAATGCAGTTGAAGCGCCTCGACGGTGAGGTCAATGATTTCACTTTCACCGCCGAAAACGACTATCTCGTGGGGAACGGCGAGGTCGTGGAACCTCATTCTTTCGACGTGAAGGCAGACGCAGTGGTAGGAGGAAAGACACACACCTGGTCCTATCAGTCCTATGAGGGCCGTACCACCATCGAGCCAAGCGCTGCCAAGGATGCGGGTGTGGTGGTGGAAGAGGCTACCGCTGGCACTATCCGCGATACGGTCACGCTGATGGGGAACATCGCGGTCAACACTGGCCGCCAGGCCGCCGTCAAAGCACGATTCCCAGGTATTGTCCGCAGCGTGTCGGTCGAGATGGGCCAACGCGTTTCCGCAGGGCAGACGCTGGCGACGGTTGAAGGCAATGACAGCATGCGCACCTACGCGGTGATTGCTCCCTTCAGCGGCATCGTTCTTGCGCGCAACACCAGTGTTGGTGATGTGGCCGCCGACAACACACTGTTCGACGTTGCCGATCTGTCAGAGGTCTGGGTCGATCTACGAGCTCTGGGCACTGACGCCGAGCGTCTCGCTCCAGGTCAAGCAGTGCGGATCCGTTCCGCCACGGGTGCCTTGGAGACTGAAGGTAGGCTCCAAAGCCTGCTTCCGCTGGCAAGCAGCGGCCAAAGCGTGGTTGCGCGCGTGAGTATCCCCAATGGTGACGGCAAGTGGCGTCCAGGAATGGCTGTCTCGGCCGAGGTCATCATTGCCGAGACACCTGTTCCACTGGCCGTCAAAGAGTCAGGGCTCCAGCGATTTCGCGACTTTACCGTCGTATTTGCGCAGGTGGGCGATACCTATGAGGTGCGCATGCTTGAGCTTGGAAAGCGTGATGGCGAGTGGGCAGAGGTTCTTGGCGGACTGAAGCCCGGAACGCGGTACGTCGCCGAGCAGAGCTATCTGATCCGTGCAGACATCGAGAAGTCTGGCGCCAGCCACGACCACTAAGGATCCATCATGCTAGAGCGAATCATTCGCGCGTCCATCGCGCATAGATGGCTTGTGCTGCTTCTGGTCCTGGCGCTGTCAGGCTTGGGCATCTGGAACTACAGCAGGCTGCCAATCGACGCCGTCCCTGACATCACCAATGTCCAGGTCCAGATCAACACCGAAGCACCGGGCTACTCTCCACTGGAGGCAGAGCAGCGGGTAACGTTCCCCGTCGAGACAGCCTTGGCCGGCTTAGCCAAGCTGGAGTACACGCGGTCCATCTCGCGTTATGGTCTCTCCCAGGTCACCGTTGTATTCGAAGACGGTACCGACATCTACTTCGCGCGGCAGCAGGTGGCCGAGCGCTTGCAGCAAGCCGCATCCCAGCTCCCAACTGGGCTGAAGCCAACGCTGGGCCCGGTCGCCACCGGTCTCGGTGAGATCTTCATGTACACCGTGGAAGCCGAGAAGGGTGCTGAAGAGACCTGGACGCCGATGGCGCTTCGTACCCTCCAGGATTGGGTGGTACGCCCCCAGATGCGACATCTGAAAGGTGTTACAGAGGTCAACACCGTCGGTGGCTATGTGCGGCAGTTCCACATCACGCCTGACCCGCGCAAGCTTCAGGCGTACGAGCTGACCATGCAGGATGTGATGGAGGCCGTGGCGCGCAGCAATGCGAACGTGGGTGCCGGCTACATTGAAAAGAGTGGTGAACAGTACCTTGTGCGCGTTCCTGGCCAAGTGGCGGACATGGACGGCCTGCGCAAGATCGTGGTCGCCAATCGCGAGGGGCTGCCGCTTCGCGTCGGTGACCTCGCAGACGTTCACGAGGGCACCGAACTGCGAACGGGTGCAGCGACCAAAGATGGCAAGGAAGTGGTACTTGGTACTGCATTCATGCTCATTGGTGAGAACAGCCGCGAAGTCGCTCAGCGAACCGCTGCCAAGCTGAAGGAGATCGACGAGACGCTTCCAGAAGGTGTCCGCGCGCATGCGGTCTATGACCGTACGGAGCTGGTCGACCGCACCATTGAAACCGTCAAGAAGAACCTACTGGAAGGTGCCCTGCTGGTCATTGCGGTGCTGTTCCTTCTGCTCGGAAATCTTCGCGCCGCACTGATCACGGCCGCGGTCATTCCTTTGACCATGCTGCTGACCATCTCCGGCATGGTCCAGAACCGTGTCTCAGCAAATCTGATGAGCTTGGGTGCGCTGGACTTCGGTCTGATCGTCGACGGCGCGGTCATCATTGTTGAGAACTGTCTGCGCCGCTTCGGCGAGCGTCAGCACGCCCTGGGGCGTCTGTTGACCCGGGATGAGCGCTTTGCTTTGGCCGCCAGCGCCAGTGCCGAGGTGATCAAGCCCAGCTTGTTCGGCTTGTTCATCATTGCCGCCGTCTACATCCCGATCTTTGCGCTCTCCGGCGTGGAAGGAAAGATGTTCCACCCGATGGCCCTGACCGTCGTTATCGCGCTGACTGGTGCGATGGCATTGTCCCTCACGTTCGTTCCCGCTGCGGTTGCTCAGTTTGTCACGGGCAAGGTCTCGGAGAAGGAAACCAAGGCTATGCGGGGCGTAACCAAGCTGTATGGCCCGATGCTGGAGCGGGCAGTCAGTGCTCGCAAACTGGTTGTGGGTGGTGCAGCCGTCCTCACCGTACTGGCGGGTCTTCTGGCCAGTCGCATGGGCACTGAGTTCATTCCGAATCTGGACGAAGGTGATATTGCGCTTCACGCGCTGCGCATTCCCGGCACTAGTCTGACGCAAGCCATCGGCATGCAGCGCCAGCTTGAAGCGACCATCAAGAAGTTCCCCGAGGTGGATGAGGTTGTCGCAAAGATCGGCACAGCAGAGGTAGCGACCGACCCCATGCCACCGTCGGTCGCAGACACCTTCATCATGCTCAAGGATCGCGACCAATGGCCTGATCCCCGCAAGCCAAAGGCGCAGCTCATTGCTGAGCTGGAGAAGGCTGTCCGAGCAATTCCCGGCAACAACTACGAGTTCACCCAGCCCGTGCAGATGCGCATGAACGAGCTGATTGCCGGTGTACGCGCCGAGGTGGCGGTGAAGTTGTACGGTGACGACCTGGATCAGCTGGCGCAGATCGGCAGCCAGATCGAGGACGCCGCAGGTTCCATCCCAGGCGCCGCAGACGTGAAGTTAGAGCAGATCAGTGGTCTGCCTCTTATGACCATCACGCCTGACCTGGGTGCTTTGGCCCGCTATGGCGTTTCGATCGACGAGGTCCAGAAGACCATCTCTGTTGCGCTGGGCGGTGAGGCGGTCGGTCAGGTCTTTGAGGGTGATCGTCGCTTCGACATCGTCGTTCGTCTGCCCGAGAACCTGCGTCAGGACACCCGGACGCTCGCATCGCTACCGGTAGCCGTCGCCGTCGGGGCCAGTTCCGGCGAACAGAGAGCGTTCGTTCCGCTGGGGCAGCTGGCTAAAGTTGAAGTTGCGCCAGGCCCAAACCAGGTCAGTCGCGAGAACGGCAAGCGTCGCGTCGTCATCACCAGCAACGTACGTGGTCGCGACCTTGGTTCGTTCGTAGAGGAGCTGCGAGAGAAGGTTGGTCAGGAGGTGCAGTTGCCGGAAGGCTACTGGATTGAGTATGGCGGTACCTTCGAGCAGCTCATCTCTGCCAGCAAGCGGCTGTCCGTGGTCGTGCCGGTCGTCCTGGTGATGATCTTCGGCTTGCTCTTCATGGCGTTCGGCTCGGGCAAGGATGCTGCCATCGTGTTCAGCGGCGTTCCACTTGCGTTGACCGGTGGCGTGGTGGCTCTGTGGATGCGTGACATACCCCTGTCCATTTCTGCAGGCGTGGGGTTCATCGCGCTGTCGGGCGTCGCCGTGCTCAACGGCCTGGTCATGATCAGCTTCATCAAGAGCCTTAGGGAACAGGGCACTCCCCTGCACCAAGCGGTAACCGAAGGTGCACTGACCCGGCTGCGCCCCGTGCTGATGACGGCCCTGGTTGCCAGCCTGGGCTTCCTGCCAATGGCCCTAAACGTTGGGGCTGGCGCGGAAGTTCAGCGCCCGCTGGCGACGGTCGTTATCGGCGGAATCATCTCCTCCACGCTGCTGACCTTGCTGGTGTTGCCGGCGCTCTATCGCCTCATCCACCGCGAAGGGGATGAGCGGAAGGAGGACGCAGCGTGAACCCGTCCATCTCAACCCCTCCCAGGAACATGCAGTTGACCATTTCCAAACGAACCCAAGCGTGGCTCTACCTGCTTGCAGCCATCCTTCTGCCTTGCGTTGCTTGGGCGCATGGCGTCAGTGAAGGCGACCAGGCCTTCCTGGAAGACAGTACCGGCCTGCAGCTCATCGCGTTCACGTACCTCGGCGCCAAGCACATGGTGACTGGATACGACCACCTCCTGTTTCTGTTCGGGGTGATCTTCTTCCTGTACCGGATGCGTGATGTCAGCATCTACGTGACGTTGTTCGCGATCGGCCACAGCACCACCTTGCTGCTAGGTGTCCTGGGCGGATTGCATGTGAATGCGTACCTGGTCGACGCAATCATTGGCCTGTCGGTTGTCTACAAGGCGCTGGACAACATGGGCGCGTTCAAGCGCTGGTTTGGGGTACAGCCCAACACCAAAGCCGCCGTGCTGATCTTTGGCTTCTTCCATGGCTTTGGTCTAGCGACAAAGCTGCAGGATTTCTCGCTCTCACCTGACGGGCTTGTCCCAAACATGCTCGCCTTCAACGTGGGGGTCGAGATCGGACAGCTGCTCGCGCTCGCAGGCATCTTGATCGTGATGGGCTTCTGGCGCCGCTTGCCGTCATTCCATCGACAGGCGTACAGCATCAACACCGCCCTTATGTGCGCCGGCTTCGTGCTTGTTGGCATGCAGCTCACCGGCTACTTCGTTTCCTGAATCTACAGAGGTACTCATGTCCATCACGCTTTCCAATCAGCTGCCCAGCACTCGCAAGCTGCTGAAATCCACCGCCCTGGCCGCTGCCGTTGCAGGGGTGATTCTGCTCACCACCGTGCTTCCCGCGGAGTACGGAATCGACCCTACGGGCGTAGGTAAGGTTCTGGGTCTGGACGCCCTAGCCTCCACTGACCAGGTAGAGGCCGTAGCTCCCCCAGTTCCGGCATCTGCTGGCAGCGCCGAAGCCGTCTCGGCGCTGTTCGAGAAGGCCAAGGTTGCCTTCGGGAGCAATGGCAAGCAGGCCTTCGAACCCGCCGCTGTCTCTCTCGCCAGCACTCCTTTACGGCAGGACTCACTGACGATCGAGCTTGCCCCTGGTAAGGGCCAGGAGGTGAAGGCCCATATGGCTCAGGGCGCTGGGATGGTTTTCAGCTGGAAGGCCACGTCTGATGTTGCCGTGGACATGCACGGCGAGCGTCCCGACGTGAAGGGCCCCTGGACCAGCTACGCCGTTGAAGGCGCCCAGCGTCAGGCCGAGGGAACGTTCATTGCTCCCTTTGAAGGTACCCATGGGTGGTACTGGCAGAACCGCGGCAGCACCCCCGTGATCATCGAGGTGCAAATTACCGGCTACCAAGCCGACCTCTACCAGCCGTGACACCCGGCATAACGCCGAAATCAACCTAGGAGAAGCAACATGAAGAATCGTTTTGCCCTCATCAGCGTCCTTTTCGCTTCCATTGCAGCGTCCGCATCGGCCTTCGCACATGATCCGGCGCTTCATGCCGAGTCGGAAGTGAAGGAGGCGCCTAAGGCAAAGCCTGCTACGTGTGAACAGCTGGCTGACCGGACGAAGTTCAAGGTGGATCTTGCCGATCCTCAGACCAAGGCGCTGAAGGACAGGTGCGACGCTCAGGCGCAGTCGGCTGCGAAGAAGAAGTAATTGATTGCGGCGAATGGTCCGGCTTGGGTGAAGTCGGACCATTCGTCTTTACCCTTGAGCCAAGCGAATAGTGCCAGCGTCGTCCTACAAATAGACCTCGGTTAGACCCTCATTCTTCCAACAGGCTCGCTCTCGAATGCTAGCGTTTGACCGGAGGATTGCGATTAGAGCCGCACTCGGGCTTACATTCTCCAAACCCGAGTGCGGCAAAGTTCATTTGCAATCATCGACGTGATCGAACGTGCTGAACCGAACGCAATCTCCTGACCTGATCAACCCGCCTTAGAAGCGCGCGGTCGCGCCCACAAAGAGCGTGCGTGCGCCGCCGTCGTAATTATTGCCTTCTTCAAGCGTGGAAACATCACCCAAGTTCTGTACGCCGACGCGCAAGGTCAGGTTTTCGTTCACATCGAGAGCGGTGACCAGATCCACCGTGGTGTATGCCTTGGCGAAGGTAGGTCTGGACGAAGACACAAGCTGCTTCCCGATGTGTTGCGCGCTGAGGTTAAGCGACCATGCATCGGACACGCTCCAGTTCAGCGAAGTGTTGGCGGTGATCTTCGGCACCACTAGCAGGCTGGCGCCGGTGGTGCGGTTCTTCGATTCCAACATGCGTGTGGCGTTGGTGGTCCAGCTCAGTCGCTCGTGCAGCGGCACGGTCACACTGGCTTCCACGCCTCGCGTGCGAGCCTTCTGGATGTTCTGCGCCACCGTCCACCAGAAGCCGTTTACGAAGCTAGTGTTCTGGCCTGGGATCTCGCGCAGCGGCACCTGTTCGATCTTGTCGTCGAAGTTGGTCAGGAAGTAGGTGGCCGATGCGGACCAGCCGTTCTGGTCGAAGCCCACGCCAAGCTCATAGTTGGTGCTGGTTTCCGGTTTCAGGTTCGGGTTACCGGCCATGTAGCAGCCGGTCGTGCCGTCGGCGTTGATCAGCCGGCTGTTCCAGCCTTCCGGGGTCAGGCTGCCGCAGCCGCGTCCCAGAGACTGGGTGGCCGCACCAGCGGTGCCCTGCTTAAGATTGGGCGCGCGGAACCCTTTGGAGACACCGCCGCGTACTGTCCATGCGTCTGCCGGGTGCCACACGCCGTAGATGCGCGGGCTCACGTTGTCGTCGTAGTTGTCGGTGTTGTCCCAGCGCACGCCCAGAGTCAGCACGAAGCGCTCGTGCAGGGTGATGTGGTCTTCGGCGAACAAGGCCCATGAGTCCGCTTCACTGGTCGGGCTGATGCGGCTGCTGCCGGTCCAAGTCACAGGTACGGTACCGATGGTGTCGCTGTTTTCCAGCTGCTCGCGCTTCCACTGACCACCCACGTTCAGGCTGTGCTCGAAGCCCCAATGGAAAGCGGTGGTGAAGGCAGTATCGAACACCGTTTCCTTCGAATGGTTGCCCACCGCACTGCCCTTGTCTTGGTAGTCGTTCCGCACAAGGGTGGTCTTGGAGGTGGTGGAGTCGCCGTAACGGCCATCATGGCCCAGCACGTAACCGGTCTGTACCAGCTTGGACAGACCCCAGGCATATACATCACCGCTGCCGGTGTTGCGCTGCACGCCGCGCGACCCTTCTATGGTCAGTGCGTGGTCATCGTTGAGGCGCCAGTGGAACTGCAGGTTGGCATTCTCCGCCTTGCTGCCCGGAGTCTGGCCCTCAAGGCGATCGGACTTGCGGTCGGTCACGTTGGCCCCGATGCGGATCCCCAGGTTGTCGGTCAGTGGGCCGCTGAAAAGGGCACCCATCTGCGTGGTATCACCGCGGGTGGATGAATCGGGCACGCTGTGGTTCAAGGTGACCGAGCCGCCCCAGTGGTCGGAAATCTTGCGGGTAATGATGTTGATCACGCCGCCCATCGCATCCGAACCGTATAGCGACGACATCGGGCCGCGCACCACTTCTATTCGTTCGATCATGTCCGGCGACAGCCAGTTCAGATCCTGCGGACCCAGGTCGTCGCGGTAGTTCACGCCGGAGGAGTTGCCCTGGCGGCGGCCGTCGATCAGGATCAGCGTGTACTGCTCGGGCAGTCCACGCAGGCGGATCTTCGACTGCGCTCCGGACAGTGCATAGCCACCGGTCACTCCAGGGACGGTACTCAGCAGCTGGCCGATGCTGGTGACCGGCTTACGCTCGATCTCCTCGCGGCTGATAACGCTAATGCTGGCTGGCGCATCCCTGATCCACTGCTGGGCACCGGTGGCGGTAACGACCAAGGTGTCCAACTGCTTGACGGAGGAGGCATGCGTCAAAGCTTCAGCGCTGGCATGCGAAGAAAGGGCCAGACCAATAGCAACTGTCAGCGTGGGAAGAGCAAGTCGTGACTTCAGGTATGTGTGCGACATCTCGGGGTAATCCGGTAACGGGCATTATTGCTGGGGAATGGCTGCCTCGCTTGATTCCGGAAAACGCCCATATCGGGTCGAGGGCTGGCTTGCGTCTTGAGGTCAGGTATCAAACTGTGGCCGACCGATGCTGTCTGGGCAGCACCTCAGCTGGACTGGCTCATGCTCCAAGTCGTCCATACGCCGGTCCGCAAGGTCCGCGGTTGCTGCAAGCAATAGACAATCTGCGAGGCTACATCCTGCGCGGCCATGAATTCGCTCAAACGGGGATCGTCGGCCGTGCGACCGTGACCCACGGCAAAAGATGTATGAGTACCTGCGGGGCAGATGGCACTCACGCGAATCCCATCTTTCCTTACTTCTCGGTCCAAGCCGCCCGCAAAAATGAGCTGGGCGGCCTTGGTACCTGCGTAGACGGCTTCGTCCGCCCCACTGCGATGAGCTGCGACGCTCGATACGATCAAAATATCCCCGCCACCAACGCTACGAAGATGAGGGAGGAAAGCACGTACCGTGAGGACCGTTCCGAGATAGTTGATTTCACACATTTCGATGACTTGATCATCGCTTGCGTCAGCGACTCCGCCGTAGTAGCCAACCCCGGCGTTGGCCACTACCGAATGTACGCTTCCAAAGTGATCAATGCCGCAAGATGCGAAGGCACCCACGCTATCCGGATCGCGCACATCCAGACGCATCCAGTAGGCGCGATCAGCGCCGAACTCATCCTGTAGCCGCTTGAAGTCACCTAAACGCCTGGATCCTCCAAGAACGCTTCCACCACTGCGTAAGATCATCTCCGCCGTTGCCAGTCCGATCCCCGAACCGGCGCCAGTAATGGCAACGCAGCGGTTTCTAAGGCTGTAACTTGCTTCTGTCAAGGTCTATCTCCTACGTTCGTTGGCGACCAGGTGTAGTTGAGTCATGAAAGGAGTTGGGGTCGTCTGTGACGCAAGTTAGGGGCGTGCAGCGCCACCTTCGGCCCCATACACCTGGCCGTTCGCATAACTGGCGTCGCTTGCCGCAAGTTGGACGAAGATTGAACCCAGCTCAGCAGGCTGACCTGCGCGTCCTAGCGGCTTGTCCCCCCCGAAGTTCGGAATCTTCTCGGATGCAGTCCCGCCACTGATCTGCAACGGAGTCCAGATAGGACCTGGAGCAACTCCGTTTACCCGAATCCCCTTAGGGCCAAGCTGCTTAGCCATCGAGCGAACGTAGCTAACCTGCGCACTCTTCGTCATCGCATAGTCGACCAGGTAGGGGGACGGATCGTAGCCCTGCTCAGACGTAGTAACGATGATGACGCTTCCAGGCGGAAGAGACACACGCAGTGCCTCTTGGGTCATCCATACCATTGCATTGATGTTGGTAAGGAAGGTGTTCTCGAGGTGTTCGTCGGTAATCTTTAGAATGTCCGGCTCCTGCTGCTGATACGCCGCGTTCAGCACCAAGGTGTCGATCGAGCCCAACGCCGATGCCGCCTTGCGCACAAGATCCAGGCAAAAGTCTTTGCTGCGAATATCACCAGGTAAAGCGTATGCCTGACGGCCGGTTGCGCGTATCAGCGCAATAACTTCACGCGCATCTTCCTCTTCTTCAGGCAAATAGTTGATGGCCACATCGGCACCCTCGCGGGCGTATGCAATGGCAGCGGCCCGACCGATTCCTGAGTCTCCTCCCGTAATCAGTGCCTTGCGGCCTTCAAGGCGCCGATTGCCTCGATAGGTTTTCTCACCGTGGTCCGGCAGCGGACGCATCTTCGACGCAAGCCCCGGCCAAGGCTGTTCTTGGCGCGGGTAGGGTGGCCGAGGATATGCCTGCCGAGGGTCGATCAGGCCGGCTCGCGGGCGGCCCTGACCCTGCGCCTCCGAGAGTACCGCAGCGGGCACAGCACCGAATGCCGAGGAAGCAGCAATTCCGCTGGCGATGGCCACACTGCTTCCCGCAATAAACTGTCTGCGGCCGATGACCGGCGTGGCTTCATCGTCGTGCTCAGGCAAATCACTATTCGAATTTGACATGTTCATCCCAGTTGATTGGTCACTCTGGCCCAAGCAAATTTGAGTACAGCGACCGTGGAGGAGACGCAACTTTACTGCGGCGAACATGCGCAAGTAGCAATTTTATTGCTGAAGTTCTTTCAATTCAGAAATGATCGAAAGCGTCGACGGCGCAGCTTCTTGCCATGCCATCCTCGGCGATAATGGGGAAGCATCTGCACTGCGTTCGATCCATAAATCATGCTTTGTGCGGCGGATCATTGGCACGTTTAGTAATCGATACCCGGGTGAAGTGTCTTGAAAGGTGATCTAGAGAGAATAAGCATTTCAGATCTAGCTGCGTTCATCGAGATCGCTCGGCATGGATCAATGCGCGCCGCCGCCCTCGAACTTGGCTTATCTGCCTCAGCTCTAAGTCACGCCTTAAAGCGGCTGGAAGATCGACTGGGTGTGCGTCTCGTTAATCGTACGACCCGTGCGCTTTCGATCACCGTTGAAGGACGCGAACTGGAACGCTATGCAGCCACTGGCCTAGATACAATTGGAGAGGGTCTAGCCGCGATTCGGGCTCGGAAGCAGTCAGAGATCCAGATGCTCAAGATCTCGCTATCACACGATGCGGCGCGCCTCCTACTCTGGCCAGTGCTGTGGAGCTTTCAGCAACGCTGGCCTAACGTCCATCTTGATCTAGTGATAGAAGAACGCCTGGTGGACTTAGTAGCGGAAGGCTTTGACGGCGGCATTCGATACGGTGACCGAGTGCCAGAGGGGATGGTTGGTCTGGAGCTTACACATCCGCTTAAGTGGGTGGTCGTGGCAGCGCCCAGCGATCTGCAACATGCTGGGAGACCTGAGAATCCAAGCGATCTGCGGCGGCATGTTTGTATTGAGAACAGAATCGGCGACGGCTCAATCTATCGCTGGGAACTTGGCGACGGTGATCGTATGGTCAAGGTAATTCCCAGCGGAATGCTGAGGGTGAGCAGCACCGACTCTCTGCTCGCTGCAACGTTGCAGGGATTGGGGTTGGCATACTGTCTGGAACTCAGAGTGCAGGACGAAATCTCGTCCGGCGCACTTGAAGTTGTGATGCCAGACTGGGCATCAATGGGCGCACCATTCATGCTGTACTACCCCACTCGTCGCCAATCCCTGCCCGGCCTCAAGGGGCTAGCGGAGGTAATTCGGACACAGATGATCGATGCATGCTAAAACATGCTCCAAACTATGGAGTTGGGATCGACATGAATGGTCTGCCAACGTACTCCATCACCAGTTCGATACCGGAGTGCTCTCCAGACTCTCCCTCTGGATCACATATGTAGGTTGCTGTGAGGCAATGAGAGCGCTTCTTGCCACCGGCATCAGACAGAGCCAGTCCGGAGGACTCCGAGAATGGATGCCCTGGACTCGCTAGTTCCATAAGCACCTCGTCCATATGAGTGGGTATCGGAATGCAGTCCCTTCATATGGAAGCGTTCAATTGCCAACCACTGTTGAGGCGCTGAAGTTGCGGTCCTCCGCTGTGGTTGGCTTTAACATTCCTAAACGCGGATGAGACCAAAAACCCTACCTTCAATACTGCCACATCAGCACGAGTTCGAAGCCGAATTTACTGAAGAATGATTGGCACTGCCACGACGAGGCGTTGAGCGGGCTCGGACAGATCTCACCTCTTGGACCATCAGACTGAATCCGCACAAACTTCAAAAGAAGAACTTAATTGGACGCTGCGATTGGCCAATTCCATCTGATTTGAACCTACACTCTGTTCGAGAGCATTCAGAGGGAGTTGCAATGCAGTTCATCGTCGACGGGCCAGACATCCCAGAAGCACTTCTACAGGCACACGAAGAAGGACGAGTAGTCTTCTTCTGCGGCGCCGGAGTCTCCTACCCGTCAGGACTACCTGGTTTCAAAGGACTGGTTGAGCAAATCTATGCGTCGAATGGGACATCATTCACGGACATCGAGCGTGCCGCCTTCGATCATTCAAAGTTCGACGCGACTCTCGATCTACTTGAAAGGCGACTGCCTGGGCAGCGATTGGCGGTTCGGCGCGCCCTAGCGAAATCGTTGAGACCCAAGCTTCGTCGGAAGGGAGCAATTGACACCCAAGCAGCGCTTCTTCGGTTAGCACGAAGCCGGGATGGCGCGTTGCGGTTGGTGACTACCAACTTCGATCGAACCTTCCACGCGGCGGCGAAGCGCATGGGCCAACCATTTCCGGCCTATCCCGCTCCAATGCTGCCGATCCCTAAGAGCAGCCGCTGGGATGGGCTTGTCTTTCTGCATGGCCTGCTTCCGGAGAGTGAGGATGATGCAGCACTCCATCGACTAGTGGCCACCAGTGGTGACTTCGGCTTGGCTTACTTGACCGAACGCTGGGCCGCGCGGTTCGTCAGCGAACTTTTTCGCAACTATGTCGTTTGCTTCATTGGATACAGCATTGACGATCCGGTCCTCCGGTACATGATGGACGCATTAGCAGCAGATCGAATGCTCGGTGAGGTTACCCCGCAGGCGTGGGCGTTCGGAGATTGCGAAGCCGGGAAAGAGCATCTGAAGACTATTGAATGGGAAGCTAAGGGCGTTAGACCTATCCTCTACAGGGTTCAGCCTGCTACCCATGACCACTCTGCGTTGCACGACACAATCAGGACTTGGGCAGATGTCTATCGCGATGGAGTTCAAGGTAAAGAGGCCATTGTTGCGAAGCACGCCATGGCCCAACCTCAGGACAGCACGCTCCAGGACGATTTTGTTGGACGAATGCTGTGGGCTCTTTCAGACAAGTCAGGCCTCCCCGCGAAGCGCTTCGCGGAGTTCAATCCAGTTCCCCCGCTTGAGTGGCTCCTCGAGGCATTTTCCCATGAGCGATTCTTGCAGAGGGATCTAGCCCGCTTTGGCTTCTCCTCGGTTAAGGAGGAGGATGCAGAACTCAGATTCAGCTTGGTTCGTAGGCCTGCGCCTTATGATCACGCTCCTCCTATGACACTGGCGTATTCTGGAAGTATGGCCAGCCGATGGGATGGATTGATGTTCCAGCTCGCACGCTGGCTTGTGCGTCATCTGGACGATCCACGATTGATCATATGGATTGCAGAGCGTGGCGGGCAGATGGATAGTCGCTGGATCTCTCTAGTCGACTCCGAACTTGAGCGTCTGGCCACACTGGAACGGGATGGCAAAGTCTCGGAGCTGGATCTTATTCGCCTGGACGCCCCAAAGGGTGTGCCCGATCCAAAGATGCGAACTCTTTGGAGAATCGTGCTCGGTGGCCGACTCAAGACCCCACTGTCAGGGGGGCTGCTATATCGTTGGATCAAGCGTCTTAGACGTGAGGGACTGAACACGTCTCTTCGGATGGAACTTCGTAGCCTTCTCAGCCCAAAGATCACACTAAGGCGTCCATTTGTTTGGGACGGCGAAGTGGCCGATGGTGCAGACGAGACAGTGCGAATTAAGCAGTTGGTTGACTGGGACCTTGTGCTTGCGGAGGACAATGTACATGCGGTCCTCCAGGATCAGTCTAAGGGTGAGTGGGAGAAGGCACTCCCGCTCCTGCATTCGGACCTACAGCAACTGCTCTGTGACGCGCTGGGCCTTCTTCGAGATCTAGGAGAGGCAGATGACCTTGTCGATAGATCCTACTGGGACCTTCCATCAATCACGCCCCATTGGCAGAACCGGTCCTTCCGAGACTGGGTTAGCCTGATTGAACTGCTACGCGACGCTTGGTTAGCAGTTCGAGCTACGGATGAGTCGAGATCCACGCTCATGGCTCAGGCATGGTTCGAGATCCCGTATCCCACATTCAAGCGGCTGGCATTGTTTGCGGCCAGCCAGGACAATTGCATCGAGCAGGAGCAGTGGGTCGATTGGCTGCTACTGGATGAGGGGCGGTGGCTGTGGTCGCAGTGCACCGCACGCGAAGTGCTGAGGCTTCTTGTTCTCCAGGGGTGAATTCTAGACAACGCGTCTCAAGCACGCTTGGAGAATGTCATCTTGGCAGGACCTCCCCGCGAGATGTATCGCGATGATCTGGAGTCCGAACGCTGGGATCGCCTGGTTGCTCGCGCAGTATGGATTCGTCTAGCGAAGCTGGAGTCCTCGGGCCTACATCTTGGTGTGTCTGCAGCAAGGCGCCTAGCGGAGATATCCATCGCGCATCCTGAGTTGAGATTGGACCCTAACGAGAAGGACGAATTCTCACACTGGATGAGCGGCACCGGAGATCCGGATTTCGAGGACGGCAGAGAGGTCGATGTCGCCCCTCGCACTCGCAAGGAGCTAGTTGAATGGCTTGAATCGCCGAGGCCTGCCCATAGACCGTTCTATGAGGACACTTGGCGGGATGTCTGCCGTACTCGCTTCTTCCATAGCCTTGCCGCGCTCTGCGACCTCGCTCACCAAGACGTCTGGCCCGCAGTTCGGTGGCGCGAGGCGCTTCAGGTTTGGTCGGACGATTCAATGGCAGCCCGCTCCTGGCAGTACGCATCGCCTTTGGTACTGCTAATGCCTGATGAAGTTCTGTCCGAGATCGCACCTGCAGTAGCGTGGTGGATGGAGGCCACTTCAAGAAGCGGCGCGAATCGCGAGAACCTCCTATTGACTCTCGCCGGTCGAGTGCTTGCGCTTCCGATCCCCTTGAGTAGTGGCATGACAAGGAACGGCGAGCCAATCGATAACCCTGTCTCGGAGGCGATTAATCACCCCATTGGGCATGCCACGCGCGCCTTGCTCAATCTATGGTTCAAGAGGGCGCCCAACGATGGAGACCTACTTCCCCCTGAACTTAAGGCGGCATTTTCCGCCATATGCGATGTTGAAGTAGATCGATTCCGCCATGGCAGGGTGTTGCTCGCATCTAGACTCATCGCCCTGTATCGCGTAGACCGGGCGTGGACCGAAGCGACGCTACTACCGCTCTTCGATTGGTCCAACCCTGTCGAAGCGAAAGCAGCCTGGGAAGGATTTCTTTGGTCACCGCGACTGTACCAGCCATTGATGGTGGCATTGAAGTCGCAGTTCCTATTGACGGCCGGTCACTACGCCGACCTTGGTGAACACCGAGGACAGTTCTCTGCTTTCCTAACGCACTCAGCCCTAGGGCAATTGGAAGGCTACTCTCGGGACGACTTTAGATCTGCATTGGGCAAGCTTCCACAGGATGGACTGGAGAAGTCCGCACAATCGCTCTCCCAAGCACTGGAGGCCGCAGGCGATCAACGCGAAGACTTCTGGAGAAATCGAGTCCAACCCTTCTGGCAGGAGATTTGGCCAAAATCGCGCAATCTAGCTACACCCAGCATTGCTGCCTCCTTAGCTCGACTCGCCATCGCGGCCCGGGTTGAGTTCCCTTCCGCATTGAAGGCGGTACGTGACTGGCTTCAGCCGGTAGCGAATTCGGACTACATCGTCCATCTTCTACTAGAATCTGGCCTTTGTAGCCAGTCGCCAACTGAGGCTTTAGATTTGCTGGGTGCCGTTGTTGGATCCCAACAATGGGCGCCTCTAGGACTGAATGAATGCCTAGCTCAAGTAAGGGCCGCCGCTCCCGACCTAGAGCGAAACAACCAGTTTCATCGACTTGAGGAGCTGGTGCGAACGCGCTCCTAAGAGTTCTGGCGGGGCATCATTCGAAGCTTGCGAGATGCCCTATTACGAACTCGCTTTTCTCCTTCTCCCGCTCTCGATTCCAACCACCCTTGAGCCCGCCTCGCGCTGCTTCTTGATCTGTGACTTCAGCTCAGAAATCTCCTTCTTCAAGGCGGCGATCTTTGCATCTCGCTGCACCACCTCGATCGAGTACATGTTCTTGAACTGCGCAGAAATACCGTCGTACCTCTCTTTCCATCCCAGCCTTTGTGAGTAGGACTTTCGTCTGGCGGCCTTCACGCTCGTAGGAACGTCCACTCGAAGTTTCGTGAGCCAGGCCTGCACCTCGAGCTTTGTGGTGCCGGCATGCTTCTCTCCGTGCAGCGATACCGCTGTTACCTTTGCCCGCCGACACAGCTCTGCAACATTCAGCCGACCAGAGTTCCGTGGATACACTCCGTCGTTCTCCGATATCTCCCTGTCAATCTCGGCCATAGTTGATCGAAGGCGTGCAACGAACGCCTCCGTCCGCTCCTTTCCAAGCTCGGCAAGACTCTTCTTTTGTCTCATTTCAGAAGTACCACATTGGGTACGAGGCGCGTCAGCAAACTGCTCTTCGAGAAGTATTCGTCCACCTTCTTCCACCTGCCGAGCACGGACTTGATCTGCCCCCGGAACTGAGCAATGAGCATAACGTCATCATCCACGAAAGCGTGCTCTAGCAACTCAAGATTGTACTGAACTGTCTCGATGGCCTGAACAACGCTTCTGGACGCCTTATCCTCGTCGTCAGGGAGAATCAACTGATTCTCACATGCAGGATGACAGTAGTGTGGATTAGCCTGACCATGCCCCTTGTTGCAAAGGCCTCCATCGGTGAAGTTCGTACACACTATTCCTGGTGCGACAACTGCCCAAGAAGAGCCCTCAGCAGTCATCGCGCGGGCGAACTCCCTGATGTTCTGCGGATCAAGGGCGGACTTACCCAGCCGGCGCGCGAACAGCGCCACACGCCCCCGTAGCTTCTCTGCGCCGGCCCCCTGAACCTCATCAGCCTTATTGATCGCCTCCACTCCCTTTAGAATAAGCATCTCACGTACAACTTGCTGTACTTCGGAAAGAATTCCTGGATCCGAAAGTATGTAGCGCATGATTGTCATTTGTTCATCCCTGTGCCCAAAGACATCCATCAAAATCTTTGGCGCATGGACAAGCGCTAGAGCAACAATTCGAGCGAGGGTCTTTCGGAATCGATGCGGGTTCATACCACCATCGGTGAGCCAGCGCTCCAGGCCAAGTATCTCCACGAAGCTATTGAACACATGCGCAAGGCTCGGCACCTTATCTGGATATCTTGGGGAAACCCACAGGCCGTTCCCCTTTAGGCCGTGGTGCCGTCGAAAAATGTTCGCTAGGCGCTCTTGCTGCAGAATCGCTTGAATGGCAATTGACGGCGCTGGCGCTTCACTCTGCCTCCCTCCGGGATTCTCAAACTTCCAGGTTCTGAACTCGTAAACACTGGAACCACCTCGCTTGCCAAGCGAGCCGATCTGCATCGTTAGCAGTTCACCATGTCGGGGACCGCCAGAAAGAGCCACCGGAAAAGCGTGTGCACCCTGTAGAACCACTATCAGGCGCAAGGCCTGGGGTAACGTCCGAGGCGGCCATGCGACGGTTTTTCCACTTCGCCCGGATTTCATCGAAAATTGAAGCGGGGCATCCCTAAGCGGCTCCCCGTCAGGCCCCCGCCATTCCCATGACCGGATCACAGCATTGCTTACGCGAGCAGCTCGGCGACTGGGAGATGGCGAGGGACCGTCTTTCAGATCACGAGTAGTTTCAGTAGCGGCGAGTGCGGCCTCTACGGCATCCAACAAAGTAGGACCAACGACTTCGATCATCACCAGTGCCATCGAGCCTGCTTCAGAGACGAACTCATCTGAGTATGGCTGATGAGGTTTCGCTATGCTGACCGGGATTGTATGCTCAGGTTCACCCGTTCGATCTCGCGCAGCCTTCATTCCATGAACCGTTGGACGCATGGGCGCGGGGCCATCGGGAAGACACCCCAGTCGGTGGTAGTACTCAACCACCCCAAGGCAGTCAGAGTACTTCTGCGTCAGGCCAGCGCGTTCGACCAGGCTCCAGAGTCTCTTGGAGCTTGGACGTACATTTGTACGCTGGATCGCCCTCTTAAGATTGGCAATGAGCGTCCGGATCGTTGTGTATCTATACACCTTCCCGGTTTTGCCTGGAATTATCGCCATCGTGATCGCCAGCCTCATAAGCTCTCGAACTACGAAGGGTGAGTGCTTCCCCTTGCACGTCTTGCCCCTTCCAGAATAGAGCCTTAGATCGAGATCAGAGGTCCGTAGGCCAGACTGATGTTCGTCGTCAATACGAAGAACGCCCCAGTTGTCCCCCATTCCAACAAGCTTCTGAAGCTGCTTCAGCTTTGCCTCCGGCGCCAACCTCAGCTCATTCGGACTAATCGACAGTAGCGACACCTCCACGTCAGGAGCTAGGAGTTCATGGTTGCCTGCTACTAGAGACCGGTTGACCATTTTCATCAGTGCTGCCCTGCGAAGTAGATTGGCATGTGCTCACCGGAGGCTATCCTTGCCGCCCACTTATCAATGGCGAACTTCACTGCATCTGCTGGCCATTGAAGAACGGTTAGGCGAAGCCGCGCCAGGTCACTTGCATCTGATCCAGCATCGAACCGAACCATTCCTACGGAGGTCCGAACTGCCTCTAGCTCTGCCACACGCCGGCAGATGAAGTCCAGGCTGTCCGTGAACACAAAACAGTTGGGGCAGCCGCTGGAAGCACACCTATGCTGCTGGACGCATAGAGTGCATCCATCTCTCGGATTGCCTGGATCAATGACTGCTGGCGGGCTGTAAGGATCTGCACATCCGCTTCCGTCGTAGGTCTTATGACGGCGTGCTTGATTCAGCTTTTCGATCTCGGCTTCACTGACGTCCAACTTTGCGAGCTTCGCCCTCGTCAAGGCTACGTCGAACACACGATTGACCCGAAGCTGGGAGAACAAGTCATCAATCACTTCGGACACAAGCGAGAAGGATTCCTCAAAAGAAGATCTTCGGTAGCCATAGTGCCTAGTGGTCATGAGGTTCTTGTGACCAAGTAGTACCATCATTACCCAGTTCGAGTATTGAGAATCCTTGAAGATCGCAGCCGCGGCGACATCTCTGAACTGTCCAATTGACATGGTCTCGGAAGCTGTACGGGTGCCGTCATCGAGTTGCTCTATCAGAGAGGCGAGCCAGTTGTTTGCAGTTCGAGTTGTGCGGGGATTTACTACATACACCCCTTGTCGCCGTCCGCGCACTGTTACGCCCACCCATGGACTACGAGCGACAACGTCTGGGAGAGGGCACAGGCGCGGGTTTCTTTCGATATGGCCTCGAAGCCCTTCTGTCCGCTTCAGAAGAAGCTCAACTAACGAATGACAGCCCGTCGCATCGCCTACCCGTGACACAGTCCATTGCGCGGTCCCTTTGGCCCGGTCCTTAGGCGCATAGATCCATGCATGCTGCTCATCATAGACTGCCGTCCAGTCGCTCAAGTTCATGGATGCTGCGGTTGCGGGGTTCCAGGCGCTCCGCGCTACAAAGAGCAGGAAGAAAATTGAGACATCTGCGCTAGTAGGATAGGTTCCGGCAACCAGATCGTGCCAGCCGACCTCGCTTCCTGATCGTTCGTGGTCATCGGGGTAGTGCGCCCACCAGCTTGGGAGTCTTTTGATGCGCTTGCCGAAGATCGCCAACAACTGAGATCGCCGAGGCACTGGATTTCCCGTCAGCCTTATGAGCGCGCGATAGGTCGCGTGCGCATCCGCTTCCGTACATACGAAGTCGGGGGCATTCATGAACTCAGGATTCTCTCTGTACAACTCGATCAGATCGCGTCCTTGAGGAATGAGTCTGTCCGTTCTCCTCCACCGCTGTAGAACCTTCAGTGCCTCCGCTCGTAGCAGCCTAATGACGGCCAATCCGTGCTCTTCGGATGGGGTCTCGCGGCGATTCGAGGCTATCCTGAAAACTGGAAGTACTAGCTCTGGAAGTTCATGGTAGCTAATCGCGGTCTTTATAATCGCGCGGACGACGGCAGCTCTGCTGTCCATAGTGGCATCCCATGCACCCTCCGGACTCGGGCTTGTGTAGAGGGCAACGTGCCGGGATGTCAGATCGCGAAGTCTAACCACCCGTTTGAATGGAATTCCATTTGAGGCCATGTATCCCTCAAGTGCATCGAGGAATCTCCAGAAGGACACCAGTGCCCCCCTTCTTGCAGCTGCACCGTCTGATGCGATGCCTTCAATACTCGCGCTCAGCGTAGGCCATAGATCGCGCAGCAGCTCCGGCCTACCAGTGAATCCCCCCTTCCAGGAATGCCTGACTGCGGCAATGGGCGGGGCATCACTTGCACCAGTCGCCAGAATCGAGAAGTCATAGATCTTCCCCGTGCTAATGAGGTCCGGATGTGTACAGGGCACCACCCATTTCCCAGGCATTCCCCCTGTATCTTCACGCGCTCTCACGTCAATGCCTCGTCGATGATCGCATTCCAACGAATTGCTGGATGCCCTCGATCACGACCAATTTTGGCTACCGCAGCGCGCAAGTATTGCATCGTCGTGCGCTCATCAACGTGCCCCATAAGCGGACTGAGAAGCATCTTTACCTGTCCGGCCATGAGCCCATGCAACCAACCGAAGTCAGCACCACTCAGCTCTGAGTTGCCTGCGAGGGCCAACTGCGCCCGCGTCAGGGCGCAGATCTTCTCCACCGCAAAATGGTGCCTTCCTGTATGAGGGTGCCATCCTTTGGGACAATGCCGATCGGAAGTCCAAATCCGGCGAAGCATCTCATTGCTCACAGGTCGGTTCACACCTTCTCCAAGCCACAGACGATCTGTCCGCTTGGTGTGTTTCCTATCACCAATGTGATATCTCGTCAGCTGGGTCGGTCGAATCACCGAAATGTAGTGCCAGATCCTTTCGGCAAGATCTAGTGGCACAAATACCGTACGCCATCTTGTGCCAAGGTCTGACCCAGGACTGACCTTGCCTCCCTTAGTGCCATACTTGAGCACTAGCGGAACCTCACCAGCCAATATCCAGTCGGGTTGCCAGTTGGTTCTCTCGCTCGTTCTTTTTGCTGGAAAACAGGTGACCCGTAGTTGATTGGCTTCCGAGATCCTGAGGCCAGAACGGATGATCAGCTCGAAGATCAGAATTTTTACGGGCGCACGCACCGAAATCGACTTCAACCACATCTCAACCTCCCTGTCAGGAGGGAGGATGATCGGAGCTTCCGGCGCAGTTAGAGACCCGATCCGCACAGTCTTTGAGCGCAGTGTTCCGCTTTGCGAGCTTGTGGGCGATATGTAGGTGTATGCAACTTTTCTTACAGGTATCTGCATGGGCAGGCGATAGCCGCGCTCGCTGGCCCAGGTCAGAAATAGACACGCCTCATTGACGTAGAGGTTAACTGTAGCGGGATCCAACTGCCTCCCACTCGGGGAGCCGTCTCCACTCAGGAGTGCCGGCTGATACTGATGAAGGATATTCTCGTTGTAGGAAATTTCTCGCCAATCAGTGGCTTGGTCTATGCACCATTCGAGAAAAATAGAAAGCCTTGCGGCCATGTTTCTTCGCGAGCGCAAGGTTGGGATGGGCCCGTAAAAGAGCTCACTCTCAGCTTTTGCTTTTGATCGGTCGCGAGGAAGTTGCCATTCCCCGTTGCTGCGCTCATCGAGGTAGCGGTTGGCTTCAATTGGGTATGAGCCATCGTCACCGATCAGAATCGGTACATGCTGCAACTTAGGCGCGTGTGCAAAGGCTCCCTCAGGGGGCATAACCACTTGCATCGGATTGACTCCGAGCTGACCTGCAGCGGACGGTACGCCCGCTGTTCGCCAAGGTCAATAGGCCACTTAAGCCTTTGAAGGGGTTGAACTTACGTACTTCTCGCGGCGGATCTGCGGGTTGCCCAGGCCGGCGGCCTTCAGCAGTTCGGCGCAGGCGTCGACCATGTCCGGGTTGCCGCACAGGTACGCGATGTCGGTGGCCGGGTCCGGGGTGATGCCGGCCAGCGCCTGCTGCACGTAGCCGTGCTGCACGTCCGGGTGCGGCTCGACCGGCAGCTCCCGCGACAGGCAGGGAACATAACGGAAGTTAGGGTGCTTTTCGGCGAAGCTGTAGAAATCTTCGCTGTACAGCAGCTCGCCCGGGCTGCGCGCGCCCTGCAGCAGCACGATCTGCACGCCGCGCTCGGCCATCGCCTTTTCCAGCAGCGGCAGCATCGAGCGGTACGGGGTGACGCCGGTGCCGGTGGCGATCAGCAGGTAGCGGGCGTTGTGGTCGCCGGGGTTCAGGCAGAAGCGGCCATACGGGCCGGACGCGCTGACCTGGCCACCGTGCTCCAGCGCCTCGAACAGGGCCGTGGCGGCTCCACCGGGCACGAAACTGACCGCGATATCCACTGCCTCGCCCGGGCCCAGCGCATGGTCGTGGATGGTCGCCAGCGAGTAGCTGCGCTTGGTTTCGGTGCCGTCGGCGTAGCTGAAATGGACCTGGATGAACTGGCCCGGCTGGAAATCCAGCGGCTGTCCGTCGTCACGCACGAACTGGTAGTGGCCGACGGTCGGGGCCAGCATGCGGCGGCCGACCAGCTTGAGGGGGAATTGAACAGGCACGACTTTTCGGGACAGTGTGTAGCCGGGGCAAGCCCTCGGGGTCTTCTATAATAGCGTCTCCCCGCCCCTCTCCAGCGCCAGCCCATGGGCGCGAAGGCTTCGAGCTTGGCTTCCCTGAACGATACGGCGCCCGCCCTGCGCGTGCGCGACCTGCGCAAGACCTACGACAACGGCACCCAGGCCCTGAAGGGGGTTTCCCTGGAAGTGGCCCCGGGCGATTTCTTCGCCCTGCTCGGCCCCAACGGGGCCGGCAAGTCGACCCTGATCGGCATCATCAGCTCCCTGGTCAACCTCAGCGAGGGCCAGGTGGAAGTGTTCGGCAGCGACCTGGTGCGCAACCGCAGCGCCACCATGCGCCTGATCGGGCTGGTGCCACAGGAAATCAACTTCAACCTGTTCGAAAAGCCCTTCGACATCCTGGTGAACTACGCCGGCTTCTATGGCGTGCCGCGCGAGGAAGCCGAGCAGCGCGCCGAAGAGGAACTGAAGCGCGCCCACCTGTGGGAAAAGGCGCAGGTGATGAGCCGTACGTTGTCCGGCGGCATGAAGCGCCGGCTGATGATCGCCCGCGCGATGATGACCCGCCCCCGGCTGCTGATCCTGGACGAGCCGACCGCCGGCGTGGACATCGAGATCCGCCGCGACATGTGGCGCGTGCTGAAGGAGATCAATGCCGCCGGCACCACGATCATCCTCACCACCCACTACCTGGAAGAAGCCGAGTACCTGTGCCGGCACCTGGCGATCATCAACCATGGCCAGATCGTCGAGCAGGGGCCGATGCGCACCCTGCTGGCGAAGCTCGACGTCGAAGGCTTCCTGCTGGACATCGACGGTGACCTGCCGGCGCAGCTGCCGGTGATCGAGGGCGCGATCCTGACCGCGCCGGACCCGCACACGCTGGACATCGACATGCCGCGCGCCATGGACCTCAACCGCGTGTTCGCCACGCTCAACGAGTCCGGCATCCGCGTGCGATCGATGCGTACCAAGAGCAACCGCCTGGAGGAGCTGTTCGTGCGCCTCACCGGCAACCTGGAGAAGCCTGCATGAGCACCACCGAGCTGACCGACGGCCAGCGCAACCGCATCGCACTGATGACCATCGTGCGCCGCGAAGTCGCCCGCATCATGCGTATCTGGGGCCAGACCCTGGTGCCGCCGGCGATCACCATGACCCTGTACTTCCTGATCTTCGGCAACCTGATCGGGTCGCGCGTAGGCGATATGGGGGGTTACACCTACATGCAGTTCATCGTGCCGGGCCTGGTGATGATGAGCGTGATCCAGAACAGCTACGGCAACATCAGTTCCTCGTTCTTCGGCGCCAAGTTCGGCCGCCACGTGGAAGAGCTGCTGGTCAGCCCGATGCCGAACTGGGTGATCCTGTGGGGCTACGTGGCCGGCGCCGTGCTGCGTGGACTGATGGTGGGCGTGATCGTGCTGATCATCGCGATGTTCTTCACCCCGGTGCGTATCCCGCACCCGCTGGTGATGCTGACCACGGTGATCCTGGGTGCGACGATCTTCTCGCTGGCCGGCTTCATCAACGCGGTGTATGCGAAGAAGTTCGACGACGTGGCGATCGTACCGACCTTCATCCTGACCCCGCTGACCTACCTGGGTGGCGTGTTCTATTCGGTGAAGCTGCTGCCGGGCTGGGCGGAAGCGGCCACGCACGCAAATCCGATCTTCTACATGGTCAATGCGTTCCGCTATGGCCTGCTGGGCAGCAGTGATGTGCCGCTGCCGGTTGCCTACGGGTTGATGATCGGATTCGTGGTGGCGCTGACGGCACTGGCGCTGTGGCTGCTGCGTCGCGGCGTGGGCATGCGCAGCTGAGGGTTGCCTGCAGAATACCGATCATTTGTGGTAGAGCCGAGCCCATGCTCGGCTGCTTTCCGGCCGGCCCCGGGAACCCGCGCTTCGCGCACGAGCCGAGCGCAGGCTCGGCTCTACAGGCATTCCGCAGCGCTTGGCCCTTGTAGAGCCGAGCCCATGCTCGGCTGCTTTCCGGCCGGCCCCGGGAACCCGCGCTTCGCGCGAGCCGAGCGCAGGCTCGGCTCTACAGGCATTCCGCAACGCTTGGCCCTTGTAGAGCCGAGCCCATGCTCGGCTGCTCTTCGCGCCGATGCAGCCACAACGCGCACCGCCACCGGCCACGTTCTCCGGCACAATCAGGTTACTGATTCCCCCAGAAAACGGTGAACGTGCAATGCGCATCCTGATCCTCGGCGCCGGCGGTACCGGCGGTTACTTCGGTGGTCGCCTGGCCCAGGCCGGCGTGGACGTCACCTTCCTGGTGCGTCCCGCGCGCGCCGCGCAGCTGGACCACGATGGCCTGGTCATCCGCAGCCCGCTCGGCGATGCCCGCTTCCCGGTGCAGCACGTCACCGCCGATGCGCTGCCCGCGCTGGCCGCGCAGAAGCCGTTCGACCTGGTCATCCTCAGCTGCAAGGCCTACGACCTGGACAGCTCGATCGACGCCATTGCACCAGCCGTTGGCGCAGGCACCACCGTACTGCCGATCCTCAACGGCCTGCATCACTACAACGCGCTGGATCTGCGCTTCGGCCGCGACGCTGTACTCGGCGGCCTGTGCTTCATCAGCGCCACCAAGGCACCCGATGGCGCGGTGCTGCATCTGGGCAAGCCGGCCAAGCTGACTTTCGGCGAACGCGACGGCGGCGCGCTCTCCGCACGCGTGCGTGATTTCGCTGCGGTCTGCGCGCAGGCCAACCTTGATCACCTGGCCAGCGAACGCATCGGCCAGGAACAGTGGGTCAAGTACACCTTCCTGACCGCGCTGGCGGCGGCGACCTGCCTGCTGCGCGCCGACATCGGCACCCTCGTTGCCACCGACGATGGCGAGGCGATCGTGCGCGGCCTGTACGACGAATGCCTGGCCGTGGCCGAAGCCGCCGGTGAACCGATTCCCGAGGCCGCGCAGGACACCGCGCGCGGCACGCTGACCCAGGCCGGCTCGGCACTGAAGGCATCGATGCTGCGTGATCTGGAAGCCGGCCAGCAGGTGGAGGCCGAGCAGATCGTCGGCGACATGCTGGCGCGTGCGCGCAAGGCCGACCAGGAAGCCCTGCTGCTGCAGGTCGCCTACAGCAGCCTGCAGGCGTACCAGGCACTGCGCGGCGCGTGAGCCCCGCCACGCTGCCGTCGCGGGTGCTGATCCTCGGCCTGGGCTGGAGCGGGCGCGTTCTGGCCCAGCACCTGCAGGCGCTGGGGGTACGCGTGGCCGGCACGGTGCGCGACCCATCGTCGGCTCCGGACGACGGCGTGCTGCGGCATCCACTGCATATCGACGCCCCACCATCACCTGCCCTGCTCGATGAGATCGCGCAGGCCGAAGCCGTACTGTGCAGCGTGCCGCCGGATGCCGAGGGCGACCCGGTACTGCGCCTGCTGCTGCCGGCACTGCGGGGCAGCCCGGCACTGCGCTGGGTGGGCTATCTGTCGTCCACGTCGGTATATGCCGATCGCGCCGGAGGCTGGATCGACGACAGCAGCAGGGCCGATTCCACCGAAGCGGCCGGCGTGCAGCGCAGGCGCGCCGAGGCCCAGTGGCGTGCCCTTGCGGAAGAACGCGGTATCGCGTCGGCGCTGTTCCGCCTGCCGGGGCTGTATGGTCCCGGCCGCAACGCACTGCTGCAGCTGGCGGAGGGCCGTGCCCGCCATGTGATTCGCCCCGGCCTGATGTTCAACCGCCTGCACGTGCAGGACCTGGCCACGGCGGTCGTCGCTGCCCTGCAGCGGCCTGCCGCCCGTGGGCTTTACCTGCCCAGCGATGATGAGCCCGCCCCACCGCAGGACGTGCTGGCGTTCGCCGCGCAGCTGGGGGGCTTCGTGCTGCCACCAGCAGTGGCCTGGGATGACCCCACGCTGAGCCCTGCGTTGCGGCGGTTCTACGCAAGCAACAAGCGCATCGACAGCCGTGGCACGCGCGCAGCGCTGGGCTGGCAACCGCAGTTCCCGACCTACCGCGAAGGCCTGCGCGCCCTTCTGTAGAGCCGAGCCCATGCTCGGCTGCTCTTCGGCAAACCCCCAAGAACCCGCGCTGCGCGCGATCAGCCGAGCGCAGGCTCGGCTCTACGGGCATTCCGCAGCACCCGGCTTTTGTAGAGCCGAGCCCATGCTCGGCTGCTCTTCGGCAAACCCCCAAGAACCCGCGCTGCGCGCGATCAGCCGAGCGCAGGCTCGGCTCTACGGTTTCGGGGCCTCGGGCAGCCGGAAGAACGCACGCGTGGCAGCGGTGGCATTGGCCGCGGTCACCGCCACGTCCTCACCACGGTCACGTGCCAGCTCTTCCACGATGTGCGAGAGGAACATCGGTTCGTTGCGGCGATCCTTCGGCATCGGCTTCAGCGTGCGCGGCAGCAGGTACGGTGCATCCGTCTCGATCATCAGGCGGTTGGCCGGGATGTTCTTCACCAGTTCGCGCAGGTGCGCGCCGCGGCGCTCATCGCACAGCCAGCCGGTGATGCCGATGTACCAGTCCTGATCCAGGTAATCGAACAGTTCGTCGCGCTCACCGGTGAAGCAATGCACCACCGCCGGGCCGATGCGACCTTCGAAGTTCTTCATCTGTGCCATGAAATCGGCATGCGCGTCGCGCTGGTGCAGGAACAGGGGCTTTCCATTGTCCGCGGCCAGCTGCAGCTGGCGCTCGAACGCACGGTGCTGGGCCGGGCGCGGCGAGAAATCACGGAAGTAGTCCAGCCCGCACTCACCCACCGCCACCACTTCCGGGTGCGCATGCAGCGCGCGCATCTCGGCATCGCATTCCTCGGTGTATTCCACTGCGTGGTGCGGGTGCACGCCAGCGGTGGCGTACAGGAAGCCCGGGTGCTGCTGCGCCAGCTGCACGGCCAGGGGCGAGTGCTCGCGGCTGGCACCGGTGATGACCATCTGCACCACGCCGGCCTGGCGCGCACGATCCAGCACGGCATCGCGGTCGCGGTCGAAGGAGTCGTGGGTCAGGTTGGCGCCGATATCGATCAGATGCATGGTCATCGCGGGGGAAAAGTGCCCGCGCATTGTACCTGCGCCCGCCGTGGCCCCTTATCCTTTGCACATGAACGCCCCGCTCTTCCCGATTTCCCCGCTGCTGCCGCAGATCCAGCAGCACCTGGCCGCGCAGCCACGCCTGGTGCTGGAGGCCCCGCCCGGCGCCGGCAAGACCACCCAGGTGCCACTGGCGCTGCTCGATGCACCATGGCTGCAGGGCAGGAAGATCATCCTGCTGGAACCGCGCCGGGTCGCCGCACGCAGCGCGGCACTGTTCATGGCACGGCAGCTGGGTGAAGAGGTGGGCGGCACGGTCGGCTACCGCATCCGCTTCGAGAACAAGGTCTCGTCACGTACGCGGATCGAGGTGGTCACCGAAGGCATCCTGACCCGCATGCTGCAGGACGACCCGATGCTGGAAGAGGTCGGCGCGATCCTGTTCGACGAGTTCCATGAGCGCCATCTCAGTGGCGATCTGGGCCTGGCGCTGGCGCTGGACGTGCAGGCGCAGCTGCGCGACGACCTGCGCCTGGTGGTGATGTCGGCCACACTGGATGGCGAGCGGCTGGCGCGCTTCCTCGATGCACCCCGCCTGAGCAGCGAGGGCCGCAGCTTCCCGGTGGCGGTCAGCCACTTCCCGGCGCGCCGCGACGAAGCGCTGGAGCTGCAGGTACGCCGCGCGGTGCAGCAGGCCTTGGCCGAGCACCCCGGTGACCTGCTGGTGTTCCTGCCCGGCCAGCGCGAGATCGCGCGGGTGCAGGCCGGGCTGCAGGAATCACTGGACGGCAATGTCGAGGTGCTGGCCCTGCACGGTGAGCTGCCGGTGGAACAGCAGGCGCGCGTACTGCAGGCCGCTGGTGATGGCCGCCGCCGCGTGGTGCTGGCCACCAACGTCGCCGAGTCGTCGGTGACGCTGCCCGGCGTGCGCGTGGTGATCGACAGCGGGCAGGCACGCGAACCGCGCTACGACCCCAACAGTGGTTTCACCCGGCTGGACGTGGTGGCCATCGCGCAGGCGTCGGCCGACCAGCGCGCGGGCCGTGCCGGCCGCGTGGCCGAGGGCGTGGCGTGGCGGCTGTGGCCGCAGTCGCAGCGGCTGGAGCCGCAGCGCCGCGCCGAGATCGACCAGGTGGAACTGGCAGGGCTGGCACTGGAGCTGGCAGCCTGGGGCAGCAGCGACCTGCGCTTTCTCGATCCGCCACCGGCCGGCCCGATGGGCGCCGCCCGCGAACTGCTGCAGCGGTTGGGCGCGCTGTCCAGCAGCGGCGCGATCACCGCACTCGGCCGCCGTGTGCTGGCGCTGGGCACGCACCCACGGATGGCGGCGATGCTGCTGGCCGCACCGGATGCGCGTGCACAGGCGCTGGCCGCCGACCTGGCCGCGCTGCTCGAAGCGCGCGATCCGCTGCGCCAGGGCGGTGACGCGCTGGCCGCCCGCTGGCGCGCACTGGCCGCGTTCCGCAATGGCCGCGCGCCGGGCGACGCCAATCGCAGCGGGCTGGCCGCCATCGATGCTGCCGCCAGGCAGTGGCGTCGCCGCCTGCGCTGCGAGGCCATGCCGCCGGTCAGCATCGAGGCCCACGAGCTGGGTGACCTGCTCGCGCATGCCTTCCCCGACCGGATCGGTTTCCAGCATCCCGGCGATCCGCTGCGCTATCTGCTCGCCAATGGCCGCAGCGCGCGCCTGCACGAACTGAGCGACCTGCGCGGTGAGCCCTGGCTGGTGGCCAGCGAACTGCGCTTCGAGGCGCGTGATGCCCTGCTGCTGCGTGCCGCGCCAGTGGACGAGGATCGGCTGCGCAAGGCGTGGCCGGAGCGCTTCGTCACCGAAGACGTGGTGCGCTGGGACAGCGAGCGACGCGCCCTGGTGGCATTGCGCGAGACCCGTTTCGATCGCATCGTGCTGGACAGCCGCTCGGCCGGACGGGTCGATCCGCAGCACGCGGCGCAGGCGCTGACCGATGCCGTGGCCGAGCTCGGCCTGTCGGCGCTGCCGTGGACCGAGGGCCTGCGCCAGTGGCAGGCACGGGTGCAATCGCTGCGCCGCTGGATGCCCGAGCTCGGCCTGCCCGATTGCAGCGACGACGCCCTGCTGGCCACGCGTGCGCAATGGCTGCAGCCGGCGTTTGCCGGCAGGACGCGACTGGATGCGCTGGACGAATCCAGCTTCGGCGAGGCGTTGAAGTCACCCTTGGAGTGGTCACAACGGCAGCTGGTCGAACGCCACGCACCGACCCGCATCACCGTGCCATCCGGACTGGAGCGGCCGATCACCTATGCGCTGGACAGCGAGAGCGGCGATCCGCTGCCACCGGTGCTGGCGGTGAAGCTGCAGGAACTGTTCGGCCTGGCCGACACGCCGCGCATCGCCGATGGCCGCGTGCCGCTGACCCTGCACCTGCTATCTCCCGGTGGCCGCCCACTGCAGGTCACCCAGGACCTGCGCAACTTCTGGGAAAACACTTACGCCGAAGTGAAAAAGGAAATGAAGGGCCGCTACCCACGCCATCCATGGCCGGATGATCCGTGGACGGCCACGGCCACGCATCGGGCCAAGCCACGCGGAACCTGAGGGGCGGGGTCGGATCCCATTGCATCGCAATGGGCTCTGACCCCGGGGTCGGTGGTTGGGGTCAGAGCCCTTTCCGCAAGGAAAAGGGATCCGACCCCACCCTGCCTGATCCTGAATGGCTGCAGTAGAGTCACACCATGCCCGTCCCCGACTGACATACCGTTTACGGGCAACACGCGACACTGGACTTCGACCCGAGGCAAAGGACCCCCCGCATGAGCAAGCTGACCGTAATCACCGACCGCGCTCTGGAGCGCGCCCTGGACCTGGCCCACAGCGCCGGCGACGGCCTGAAGAGCGCCGGTGGCAGCCTGCGCAATGCGGACTGGATCAAGACCGGCGCCGCCATCGGCGCAGTCAAGACCGGCGGCAAGGCCGCGACCAAGTTCGTGCGCCGCAATCCGGCAGTGGCCGTGGCCGCTGCAGCGGTGGGTGTCGGCCTGCTCGGCTATGCGCTGTACCGCAAGCAGCAGAAGAAGAAGGCCGCCAATGGCCACGTGGTGAACGGCCAGGCGCAGCGCATCAGCGCGCGTGACCGCCGCAACGACACCGTGGTGGACGAGCACAGCGATATCGGCAGCGACGCGTAAGTCTGCCCGGGTCAGAGCCCTTCCTGCGGAAGGGGTCTGACCCCGATCCAGGGTCGGATCCCTTCCGCAGGAAGGGCTTTGACCCCATCAGCCTGTAAGGGCCGGACGCCGCAAGGTATCCGGCCCTTTCTGTTTCAACCGATCTGCCGCCACTGCCCCGGCTGCAGATCGTCCAACCGGTACGGTCCCATCGACACCCGCACCAGCCGCAACGTCGGCAGGTTCACCGCCGCAGTCATCCGCCGTACCTGCCGGTTGCGGCCCTCGCGGATCGTGATCGCCAGCCAGCTGTCAGGCACGGTCTTGCGAAACCGTACCGGCGGATCGCGCGTCCACAGCGACGGCGCCGGATCGAGGCGCTCGATCTTCGCCGGCAGGGTCGGCCCGTCGTTGAGCACCACGCCTTCGCGCAGCTGTTGCAGCTGCTCGTCACTGGGCATGCCTTCCACCTGCACCCAGTAGGTTTTGTCGGCCTTGTGCTTCGGGTCGGTCAGCTTGTGCGCCAGCGTGCCGTTGTCGGTCAGCAGCAGCAGGCCCTCGCTGTCATGGTCCAGCCGGCCGGCGGCATACACGCGCGGCGGCAGGCCGAACCCGGCCAGGGTCGGCCGCGGCGGCACGCTGCGGTCGGTGAACTGGCAGAGCACGTTGAAGGGCTTGTTGAAGGCGATCAGCATTGCGGGCACGGCAGCGGTGGGTGGGGCATTGTCCCACGCCGCGTCACGCGCCACGTCCCACGTCCCTGTAGAGCCGAGCCCATGCTCGGCTGCTGCTGTTCCCTGCCGCGCTGCGCGCGATGGGCCGAGCATGGGCTCGGCCCTACAGGCTTGACGCGTGTACGCCTTACGGCTTGATGAAGCGCAGGGTCATGCGGTCGCTTTCGCCGATCGCCTGGTATTTCGCATCATCGGCCTTGTCGTGCTGGTTGGTCGGCGGCAGCGTCCACACGCCGTTCGGGTGGTCCTTGGTGTCACGCGGGTTGGCGTTGACCTCGCTGCGTGCGTCCAGCTTGAAGCCAGCGGCTTCGGCCATCGCGATCACCTGCTGCTGGCCGACATAGCCGGTGTCATCGTCGTCGGCCACATCGGCCTTGGCGCGATGCTCGACCACGCCCAGCACGCCGCCCGGCTTGAGCACGTTGAAGAAGCCCTGGAACATGCCCTGCGCCTGGCCGGCCTTGCGCCAGTTGTGCACGTTGCGGAAGGTCAGCACCACGTCGGCTGAACCGGCCGGGCCGAACACCGGCTTGGCCGGGTCGTAGGCGACCACGGCGGTCTTGCCGTACTGCGCCGGCGCACCGGCGTACTTCTTTTCCAGGCTGTCGCGGCTGCGCTGCTGGTAGTCACGGCCACGGCCCTCGGGCACGGCCATCGGATCGACCACAGCGGCAATGTAATGGCCCTTGTCATGCAGCAGCGGTGCCAGGATTTCCGAGTACCAGCCGTTGCCGGGGGTGATCTCGATGACGGTCTTCTCCGGTGCAACCTTGAAGAACGACAGCGTCTGCGCCGGATGACGATAGCCATCGCGCTTGATGTTGTTGGCATCGCGGGTGGACGCCTTCACCGCCGCGTCGATGGCCGGCGACACCTGGATCTTCGCCGGCGCCACCGTGGCCGGTGCGGCGAACGCGGGAACAGCGGCAAGCAGGGCCGAGGCAAGCAGCAGGCGGCAGCCACGCAGGGACGAAGCAGGCATCATCGGGACGACTCCAGCGGAAGATGCGGCGAGACTAGCAGCCGCGGCGTCCCAGGTGTTCACAAAACGTTAGCCGGGTGCAGGTTGCGGAACACTGTTTTGTGGTCACCGCCGCAGCGCGGTAACACAGCGCGTTCTATTCTGGAGCACTTCCCCCAAGGAGTCCGTGCCCATGACGGCAACCCGCGAACTGGGCCGTTCCGGCCTGCATGTACGTCCGCTCGCCTTCGGTGGCAACGTGTTCGGCTGGAGCGCCGATGAGAAGGCCAGCTTCGCCCTGCTCGATGCCTTCGTCGATGCCGGCTTCAACCTGGTCGACACCGCCGATGTGTATTCGGCCTGGGTGCCGGGCAATGCCGGCGGCGAATCGGAGACGTTGATCGGCAAGTGGTTTGCCCGCAGCGGCAAGCGCGACAAAGTGGTGCTGGCGACCAAGGTGGCCAAGTGGGCCGAGCGCCCCGGCCTGACCCCGGACAACATCAATGCCGCGGTCGAGGATTCGCTGCGCCGCCTGCAGACCGACGTGATCGATCTGTACCAGGCCCACGAGGATGACGAGTCGACGCCGCTGGAAGCGACCCTGGCCGCGTTCGGTCGGCTGATCGAAGCCGGCAAGGTACGTGCGATCGGTGCCTCCAACTACAGCGCCACGCGCCTGGCCGATGCGCTGAAGGTGTCCACCGACTACAGGCTGCCGCGTTACGAAACCCTGCAGCCGGAGTACAACCTGTATGACCGCGCCGGCTACGAAACCGAACTGGAACCGCTGGTGCAGCGCGAACAGATCGGCGTGATCGGCTACTACGCGCTGGCCAGTGGCTTCCTCAGCGGCAAGTACCGCACGCCGGCCGATGCGGCCAAGAGCCCGGCGCGTGGCGAAACAGTGGTGAAGCGCTATCTGAACCCGCGCGGCCTGCGCATCCTGCAGGCACTGGATGACGTGGCCAGCAAGCACACCGCCAGCGCTGCACAGATCGCGCTGGCGTGGCAGATCGCGCGGCCGTCGATCACCGCGCCGATCGTCAGCGCCACCAGCGTCGAACAGCTGCATGACCTGCTGGCGGCGGCCAACGTGTCGTTGAGCGTGCAGGATGTCGCGCAACTCGACGCCGCCAGCACGGAAGCCTGAGACCCGGTAGTGCCGGCCGCTGGCCGGCATGACACGCGCAGCGAAGAAAATAATTGAACAAAATGGTTGCGCACGACTAAATCGTGGTTTATCGTGCGCACCTCGTTTCAACAGCCACTGGAAACTTCCCTTGAACGCGCATTCCGTCGCCATCGCCAAACTGCTGCCATGCCTGCGCATGGACGGGCTGGCGCGCGCGTTCGGCAAGGAAGTCCAGCTGACAACGGCCTGATACCCGCCCTGCGGAGATCGGCCACCCCGATCTCCGAGGCCTGACGACGCCCTCGGAACGCACGTCCCGGGGGCGTTTTCGTTTGCGTCGGCACAAGGACCCGCGATGCCAGAACTGCACCCCGCGCGGCAACCCGCCGCTCACTGACCCAGGTTTTTTCGCCGCACCGGAGGAGTTTCTCCGCGTGCATGGCAACGCCTGGACATTATCTGCATCGCACCCAAACATTATCGCTCGCGATAATGTCGGTGGCCTGCACCCTCGACTACCAACGGTCCCGTTTCCACCACGGGCTGGTGCGCGCGGCATTGCCGTGGCGTATGCCGGAGGTCGCGGACATGCCATCGCCTGGATCGCCTGCTGGAGGCAGGCGCCGGTTCGCCGGCACGCGGTTCGATTCCGCGCGGTTCACCACTGGATAGCTCAGTAGGGTAGAGCAACGGATCCTGATTCCGTCTGTCGTGGGTTCGATTCCCACTCCAAACCACATGACCTGTCACGTCATGACTTGAAGCAACACCCGGGGCGCACGCCCCAGCGGCCATCGTCGCCGTCCACCGTCATCGCCTTCGGGCGGGGCGTGGAAGGCAACGGACCGCACGCCGGGCCCCGGCCCGCCGCCACTGCCCGCCCTGGTCCGCACCGGCGCTGCCTGCCGGCGACGACGATGGCAGCACTGCCGGTGCACCGAAGGCTCCGCGCGCGGACCGTCCGCCGATGGCCGCCCTCTTCCGCTGCCTGCACGTGGTGTGCAGGCGGCCTCGCCACGACCTGATCGGCCCGGGTCATGGCGATTGCTTCCCACCGGGTCGAACCACCAGAGCCATACAAGGAGAGACTCCCATGTTCTGGACCATCAAGGTCGTGATCGGCGACGGCGAGCGCGGCCTGGTGTATCGCAACCGTCGTTTCCAGCAGATCCTGCTGCCGGGCGTGCACCGCCTGTCGCCGTTCGGCGGCCGGCCGCACGTGGACATCCACACTGCATCGAAGGGCGCCGCCTACACCGGCAGCGACCAGGACAGCCTGATCGAAGCACTGGGCCCGCGGTTGGACACGCACTTCGTGCTGGCCAACGTCGGCGCCGGCGAGGTCGGCCTGTTGCTGCGCAACGGCCGCATCGATGAAGTGCTGCCGCCGGGCAGCCGCCGCCTGTACTGGCGCGGTTCTGTCGACACCCAGGTGCGCGTGATGGCACTGGGTGACGAGCCGCGCATTCCGGCGGACGTGCAGCAGCGCCTGGGCCAGCTGGGCGTGCTGCCGCGTGTGGCGGTGATCAGCACCGTGCCGAGCGAGTCGGTGGGCCTGCTGTTCATCGATGGCACGCTGCGGCAGACGCTGGATGCCGGCCTGCACGCGTTCTGGAACTTCAACGGCAACGTGTCGGTGGAGCGTGTGGAGCTGCGTGCACGTTCACTGGACGTGTCCGGCCAGGAGCTGCTCAGCCGCGACAAGGTGACCCTGCGGGTGAACCTGGCCGCGACCGTGCAGGTGGTCGACCCGGTGCGTGCGCACCGCACGCTCAGCAATGCCGATGAGTTCGTCTATCGGCAGCTGCAGTTCGGCCTGCGCCAGGCGATTGCCGCGCGCAGCCTGGACGAGTTGCTGGGCGACAAGGCGGCGCTGGACGGCGAGATCGCCGCCCATGTGCAGGCGGCGATCGAGGGCCACGGCGTGCGGCTGCTTGGCGTCGGTATCAAGGACGTGATCCTGCCGGGCGAGATGAAGGAGATCCTCAACGGCGTGGTGCTGGCCGAGAAGCAGGCCCAGGCCAGCGTGATCCGTCGCCGCGAGGAGGCCAACGCCACGCGTTCGCAGCTCAACACCGCAAAGCTGATCGAGGACAACCCGGTGCTGATGCGCTTGAAGGAGCTGGAGGCGCTGGAGAAGGTCACCGAGAAGATCGACAAGCTCACCGTATTCGGCGGCCTGGATGGCGTGCTGAAGCAGCTGGTGACGATCAGGTAGGGGGTAGCGGTGGCGCAGGGACGCGCCGCCGGCCCATCAAGGACATACACGAAGACATGGATACTCAACAGAACTATCAATGGCTGCACGCAGAGGGCACCACGCCGATCAAGGGCTGGGTCAACGGTGTGCCGCTGGAAGCGCAGGCCCATGAGCAGCTGCGCAACATCGCTGCGATCCCGTTCGTGGGGCCGTGGGTGGCCGTGATGCCGGACGTGCACCTGGGCAAGGGCGCGACCGTGGGCTCGGTGATCCCGACCCGCGGCGCGATCATCCCGGCCGCGGTCGGCGTCGACATCGGCTGCGGCATGGCGGCGGTGCGTACCACGCTGCGCGCCAATGACCTGCCTGATGACCTGCGGCAGCTGCGCAACAGCATCGAGCGCAGCATCCCGGTCGGCAACGGCCGTGGCGGCGAGCATCAGCGCATGCCCGACAGCATCCACACCCGGCTGGTGCAGTCCGGGCTGGCCGCCGGCCTGGAGAAGATCAAGGACAAGCACCGCAGGATCCGCACCGACAAGCTCGACCGCCAGCTGGGTACGCTGGGCGGCGGAAACCACTTCATCGAACTGTGCCTGGACGAGACGGATACGGTGTGGGTGATGCTGCACAGCGGATCGCGCGGCACCGGCAACCTGATCGGCACCTACTTCATCGAGAAGGCGCGCGAGGAGCTGGCCCGGCGCGTGCTGGGCTTCCACCTGCCGGACAAGGACCTGGCGTTCTTCATGGAAGGCGAGCCGCTGTTCGATGACTACGTCGAAGCAGTGTCGTGGGCGCAGGACTACGCCCGGCAGAACCGCGAGGCGATGATGTCGCGCGTGCTGGCCGAGATGCGCCACCGGCTGCCGAAGTTCCAGCTGGCGGCGATGGCAGTGAACTGCCACCACAACTACGTGCAGAAGGAGATGCACCATGGCCAGGAGCTGCTGGTAACGCGCAAGGGTGCGGTGAGTGCCCGCGAGGGCGAGCTGGGCATCATTCCCGGCAGCATGGGCACGCGCAGCTACATCGTGCGCGGCAAGGGCAACGCGGGCAGCTTCCACAGCTGCAGCCACGGTGCCGGCCGGGTGATGAGCCGCGGTACTGCGCGCCAGCAGATCACGCTGGCCCAGCACCGCGAGGCCACCGCGCATGTGGAATGCCGCAAGGACAGCGGCGTGCTGGACGAGTCACCGGCTGCATACAAGTCGATCGACGACGTGATGGCAGCGCAGCTCGACCTGGTCGACGTGGTGCATACCCTGCGCCAGGTGCTGTGCGTGAAGGGATGAGGGAGCGGTGCCGGCCAAGGCCGGCACCCATCGCACCTCAATCGTGCTCGACGCCACACCAGCCTGGCAGATAGCGGGCGTCGGCGTGCCGTGCATGCTCGGTGGCGGTGGCCACCGCCCGCTTGAAATCGCGGCGGATCAGCTTGCGGGTCATCCGCTGGCGGAAATGGTCGGCCCACAGGAACTCAGCGAACGGCTGCACCGATTTGGCATAGCCGCCGCGACGGCGCACCTCGCCGGCCAGCGAGCGATGCGGGTCGTCGGCCAGCTCCAGCAGCGATTTCGGCATCGCCGACGGCGGCTGCCGCACGCCCTCGGCATCGAACGGATGCGCCCAGCAGTAACGCTCCATCACCGTCCAGAACAGCTTCCTCGGCAGGTGTGACAGATCGGCCTGCACCACGGTCAGCACATGTTCGATGCCCTCCTCGTGCAGGGCCAGCGCCAGGTGATGATGGTCGATCAGGTACAGCCGGTTCGACGGCCCCACCACCACCGGCACCATGTGCCGCCCGAGGTAGCGCTCTTCGCCTTCCCTGGGCAGGGTCTTCCACTGTGCGCGCTTGCGTTCTACCTCCAGCAGGCCCACGCTCATCTGCGTCGGCCGCAGCTCGAGGATGGCAACCGGCGAAAGCCGTGGTTCGGGAATGCGGGTCATGGCGTACCTCGTGTGCGGTAGTGGTCAACGGCCTGCTGCACGCTATGGGTTGTTCCGTCCGGCCCCAGCAGAGCAGCGATGCCGAAGCGCTCCAGCGCCTGCATCGCGCGTACCGAGCCCAACCGCGCGATGACGAACACGATGCCCTGCTGCTGGCAGAGACCCACCACCTCGCGCAGGGTCTGCGCGGCGCTGTAGTCGATCTCGACGATCGCGCTGCCTTCCAGCACGATCAACCCCGGTGCCGGGGTCGTATCGATGCTGGCCAGCAGCTGCCGCTTGAAGCTGTCGGCGTTGGCGAACAGCAGCGGTGCCTGGAACGCCAGCACGGTCACACCCGGCTCGGTCTCGCCACGGCTGCCCGGCCACCAGACCGTGCTGCCCGGCAGGCGGGTCAGTGCCAGCATCGGGCTGTGCGCGATCATCCACACGCCATGCAGCAGGGCCAGGCCCACACCCATCGCGATGCCCGACTGGATGGGCAGGCAGACCACCGCCAGGAAGGTCAGCACCGCCAGCAGCGCTTCGCCGCGCGCACGGCGGGCGATGTCGATCAACACACGCAGGCGGAACAGGCGCACCGCTACGAACAACAGCACGCCGGCCAACGCTGCCTCGGGAATGGCACCGAGCACGCTGCCGCCGCAGAACGCCAGCAGCATCACCAGGGCCGCGGCGATCAGTGCGCCCAGCTGCGACGTCGCACCGGCTTCCACCACCACCGCGGTGCGCGGTGGGCTGGCATTGACCGGGAAGGCGCCGAACGCGGCTGACAGCAGGTTGCCGGCGCCGACACCGAGGAAGTCCTTGTTGACGTCGGGCTCCTCCTCGCCGGGAAACGCGCGGTCGACGGCGGCCACCTGCATGATGATCACCAGGGTCAGCAGCAGCGCCAGCGGCACCAGGGTGGTGAGCGTCGCCAGCGCGGGCAGCTGCCATGGCGGCGGATACGGTGACACCGCGCCGAGGGTCGCCACATCCAATCGCTCGGCGCCCAGCAGCGCAACCAGCAGCGTGGCAATGGCCACCGCGATCAGCGCGCCGGGAATGCGTGGATTGATGCGGTCGCACAGCGCCATCGCCAGCAGCACGCCGAAGCTGATCAGGGTCGGCAGCAACTGTGCATGCGGCAATGCCCGCAGCAACCCGTACAGGCGCTCGGGCAGCTCGCTCGACGGCAGGCTGACGCCCAGTGCCGCCGGCAGCTGCGAGGCCGCGATATGCACGGCGATGCCGCCCAGAAAGCCGGTCACCACCGGCACCGACAGCAGTGCGGCGACCACGCCGATCCGCAGCAGCGCCGCCAGTGCCAGGAATACGCCGACCAGCAGCGCCAGCAGCACGGCACTTCCGGCCAGCGCGCTGGCCTGTTGCGCAGCCAGCCCAGCCAGGGTGAGCGCGAAGATCGGCGTGATGGTGGAATCGGCGCCAACGGTCAGCCGGCGGTTGCGGCCCAGCAACACGAAGCCGAGCGTGGCGCCGACGAAGGCGTAGAAGCCCACCTGCGGCTCGAAGCCACCCAGCCGTGCCGTCGCCATCTGTTCGGGCAGGGTGATCGCCGCCAGGGTGATGCCGGCGATGGCATCGCGCGTGGCCTGCACCGGCCGCCAGCCGCGCAGGCCCTGCAACGGGGCCAGCAGCGATCTGAGGCGGTTTGCTTCGTCCATGCCGGGCCCGGGCTGCGTGGGTGCGTTGCGCCCACTATCGGCGTTTGCAGGTGGATGCCGCGTCAGCGCTCGGACCGGGGTCAGAGCCCTTTCTGCGAAAGGAATCTGACCCCAAGGGCGCAGTAGATCCACGCCATGCGTGGATGGAACGGCGCCGACCAAGGTCGGCATCTACCAGAGCCGCTGCACTCAGCGCGGCACGCTGTCTTCGCCCACCAGCGCATGATGCACACCGATGCCCGCGCGCACGCCCTCGGCCGTGGCCAGGGTGATGTTGCCGACCGTCGTCGCATCGCCTGCGGCATACACGTTCGGCACCGAAGTCTGCTTCATCGCATCGACCTCGATCAGCACGCCCAGCGGGCTGTCGGCCAGCGCGCAGCCCAGCTGCTGCACCAGTGCCGTGGCCATCGCCTGGGTGGCCGGCACGAACAGGGCACGCTGGGCGATGCGGCGGCCATCGGCCAGCTCCACTTCCAGCCAGGTCGGCTGGTCGCCGTGCACGCCCAGCACTGGCGAGGTCTCGATCTGCACGCCACGCTGCTGCATGGCGGCCCGTTCCTCATCGCTGATCGGCAGGCCCTGGCTGAAGAAGGTGACATTGCCCCAATCGGCGAACAGTGGCGCCTTGCTGGCGGACATCGGATGGCCGCCAAGCAGGCCGATGGCGCCGCCACCCACCTCGTACCCGTGGCAGTACGGGCAGTGCAGCACGGTGCTGCCCCAGCGCTCGGCCAGTCCGGGCAGCTCCGGCAGCTGGTCGGCGATGCCGCTGGCCAGCAGCAGCTTGCGCGCAGCCAGCACCTGGCCATCGGCGGTGCGCACTTCCACGCCCTCTGCGCTGGCGGTGGCCTGCACCGCCTCGGCATTCACCCAACGCACGCCGGGGTAATCCAGCAGTTGCTGGCGTGCGGTCTTCAGAAGCTCGGCGCCGCTGATGCCATCCAGCCCCAGCACACCGTGCGAATGGCTGGCGAAACGGTTGCGCGGCAAACCGGCGTCGATGACGGTGACCGGGCGACGGGCACGGGCCAGCATCAGGCCGGCGGCAATGCCGGCGTAGCTGCCGCCGACGATGAGCACATCAGGATTCATGGTGACCTTCCAGGGAACGGTGATGGGCGAGATGGCGGGCGAAGTCGGCGCCGAGCTGGTCCAGCGTGGCCGCCTGCAGCCGCGCTTCGAGCAGGCGCTGCGCCTCGCGCGCACCCTCGAGCAGGGCGCTGTTGACCAGGTGCTGGATCGGGCAGCCGCCGCCCGAATCGCGGGTGCCGACCTGCACCAGCGGTGGTGCGCCCACCGCCAGGTAGATGTCATGCAGGGTGATCGCTGCGGCATCGCGGGCCAGCAGGCTGCCACCTCCATGACCGCGGGTGCTGCGCACCAGGCCGGCCTTGTGCAGCTGCGCCAGCAGGCGGCGGATCACCACCGGATGGGTGGGCAGGCACGACGCCAGCTGCTCGGAGGTACGCGGAGCGGCCTGGCCGACCAGGTGCGCCATCACATGCAGGGCGTCGGAAAGTGGGTTGGCGGATTTCATGTAACAACGATAGTTACATTTAATCCGCCTGTCGAGGGTCCGTATTCGTTCCATATGGACACATTTGTCCTGTGAAATGATTTCTTCACATCACTAAACGAAACGCGAATGTGATGCACGTCGCACTTCAGAGCGTGCGCAGCGGGTCGATACCGCAGTGCCCCTTCCCGAGAGTTCTTCCCCATGAATGTGTCTGTCCGTGCTCCGCGCCTGCAGTCCAAGCTGCTCGGCGCGGTTTCTGTTGGTCTGGCCGTGGTCCTGCTGTGCGCTCTGGCGGGACTGGCCTCCGCCTGGTTGAAGTTGTCCACCGAGGTTCCGCCCGAAGTCGCGCACAGCCGCGATGCGGAACGCCTGCAGCGTGAGTTCCGCGGCCAGGTGCAGGAATGGAAGAACGTGCTGCTGCGCGGCCACGACGACGCGTTGCGCCAGCGCCACCTGGATGCCTTCGACAGCGAAGGCCGCCTGGTCGAGCAACTGGCCAGGGGGCTGGTGACCAGCCCGGACGTGCGCACGCGTGAACTGGCGCAGGCGTTCATCGGCCTGCACGCGCAGCTGCAGCAGGATTACCACGCGGCGCTGCAGGCGTTTGCCGAGGCCAGCTACGATCCTGCCGCCGGCGACAACCTCGTGCGCGGCAAGGATCGCCCGGTGGCAGCGGCACTGGATGCCCTGAGCACGCACGCTACGCAGGTAGCCGAAGCGGCGCTGGCGGCCCGCTCGCACCAGGCCCGGCAGACGCTGCTGCTGTGCGCGGCGTTGACGGTGCTGGCCGCCGTGCTGCTGCTGATGGGCCTGGCCTGGTGGTTGCGGCGCGCGGTGGTGCAGCCGGTGCTGGCGGTCGAAGCCGCCGCGCGCGCGGTGGCCGCCGGCGACCTGCAGCATGTGGTACAGGTGCGCAGCCGCGACGAGATCGGACGCCTCGCGCAGGCCATGCAGGCGGTGCAATCCACGCTGCGCGGCGTGCTGGATGCACAGACCGCAATGGCGCAGGCGCACGAGGCCGGCACCATCAGCCATCGCATGGACGCCGGTGCCTTCCCCGGTGCGTTCGGCACCATGGTGGCCGACTGCAACACGCTGGTTGACGCGCACATCCGGGTGAAGATGCGCGCGATCTCGATCATGGGCCGCTACGCTGTCGGCGACCTCAGCCAGGACATGGAGCGCCTGCCCGGCGAGAAAGCGGTGATCACCGAAGCGCTCGATGCGGTCAAGCACAACCTTGGCGCGATCAATGGCGAGATCCGCCGCCTGGCCGAAGCAGCGGCCGCCGGTGACTTCGGCCAGCGCGGCGACAGTGCGCGCTTCGAGCATGATTTCCGCGCGATGGTCGAAGGCCTGAACCGCCTGATGCAGACCACCGAACTGAACCTGGGCGAGGTTTCCAGCATGCTGCGCGCAATCGCCGATGGACGTCTCGGCGCGCGCATGCACGGTGATTTCCAGGGGGTGTTCGCGCGTATCGCTGGCGACGCCAATACCACCGCCGCGCAGCTGGCAACCATCGTCACCGACATCAAGCACGCGTCCGGCAATATCCATACCGCCGCGGCGGAAATCGCTGCCGGCAACAATGATCTGTCGCGCCGCACCGAACAGCAGGCCGCCAATCTGGAAGAAACGGCCGCATCGATGGAGGAACTGACCTCCACCGTGCGCCAGAACGCCGAACATGCACGCCAGGCCAACCAGCTGGCGATCGGCGCTCATACGGTCGCCTCGCACGGTGGCAGCGTGGTCGGCCAGGTGGTGGCAACGATGGGCGCGATCGAGACCTCGTCGCGGCAGATCGCCGAGATCATCAGCGTGATCGACGGCATCGCGTTCCAGACCAACATCCTGGCCCTGAACGCGGCGGTGGAAGCGGCGCGCGCCGGTGAGCAGGGCCGCGGCTTCGCTGTGGTCGCCAGTGAAGTGCGCACGCTGGCGCAGCGCTCGGCGGCGGCGGCGAAGGAGATCAAGTCGCTGATCGAAGCGTCGGTGGAACAGGTCGGTCATGGCGCGCAGCGCGTGCGCGAAGCGGGCAACACCATGGCCGAGATCGTGGCATCGGTGCAGCGCGTGACCGACATCATGGCCGAGATCTCCGCTGCCTCGCAGGAGCAGAGCGCGGGCATCGAACAGGTCAGCCAGACCGTGATCCAGATGGACGGCACCACCCAGCAGAACGCCGCACTGGTGGAAGAAGCCAGCGCGGCGGCACGCAGCCTGGAGCAGCAGGCCAACCGCCTGATCGACGCGGTGGATGTGTTCGACCTGGCGACCACGGCGACCACGAAAGACGCGTTGGCGCGCGCAGCCTGATTGATCCGGTTGCCGGCCAGCGGCAGGCACTACCGTGAAACGCGGATTGGGATAGTGCCGGCCGCTGGCCGGCAGCGTCCAACGCTACAGGGGTAGCGGCATGAACAGTGCGGACCAACGGTCCGCACCTACCAGGAACCGCAACGGCCTCGCGGTAGTACACGGTGATGCAATGCACCGTTGCCGGCATGCACGCGGTCACTGGCCTACCCTTTGCCGGATAGTCCCGCCTCCCTCCCCCTCTGCTGGAGCCCCCATGACTGTTCCCGCCTTCGGTCTCGGCACCTTCCGCCTGAAAGACCAGACCGTGATCGACTCCGTGCGCAACGCGCTGGAAGTCGGCTACCGCGCCATCGATACCGCGCAGATCTACGGCAACGAAGCCGAAGTCGGCCAGGCCATCGCCGACTCCGGCGTGCCGCGCGATGACATCTACCTGACCACCAAGGTCTGGATCACCGCCTTCAAGCGCGATGCACTGCTGGCCAGCCTGCGCACCAGCCTGGAAAAGCTCCGCACCGACCGGGTGGATCTGGCGCTGATCCACTGGCCTTCGCCGAACGACAAGGTCGACGTGCCGATGGAGGAGTACCTGGCTGCGCTGGCCGAAGCCAGGGCGCAGGGCCTGACCCGTGAGATCGGCATCTCGAACTTCACCATCGCGCAGACCCGCAAGGCGATCGGCATCCTGGGTGCCGCGGCCATCGCCACCAACCAGATCGAGATCCACCCGTACCTGCAGAACCGCCTGCTGGTGAAGTTCCTGCAGGACAACGGCATCCACATCACCGCCTACATGAGCCTGGCCTATGGCGAGGTGACCAAGGACCCGGTGATCCAGGCCATTGCCGGCCGGCACCAGGCCACCCCGGCGCAGATCGCGCTGGCGTGGGCGCTGCAGCAGGGCTTCTCGGTCATTCCCTCGTCGACCAAGCGCGAAAACCTGTCGGGCAACCTGGAAGCAGCAGCCATCCGCCTGACCGACGAAGACATGGCACAGATCGCCAGGCTCGATCGTGGCCATCGCCTGGCCAACCCGGACGGTATCGCGCCAGCCTGGGATTGAGACAGTGTTGTTGCAGAGCCGAGCCCACGCTCGGCTGCTGCCACCCTGCAGCCGAGCATGGCTCGGCTCTACAGCTGGATGCCGACCAAGGTCGGCACCTGCCAGAGGCAGGAATTACCCCTGGTCGGACAACAACCAGCCGCGCATCGCCGTACTCACTTCGTCCGGCTTCTCCATCGGTGCCAGGTGCCCGCAGTCGGGCACCACCACCAGCTGCGAGTGCGGCACCATCGCGTGCATTTCCTCGCTCACCGCCAGCGGCGTGATGCGATCGTTCGCGCCGCACACGATCAGCAGCGGGTCGCGATAACCGGCCAGCACATCATGGCCATCACGCCGTTCCAGTGCGCTCTGCCGCAGGAAGACCTCCGCGCCCAGCCGGGCGGTCATGTCGCGCACGCGCTGCACCAGCACATAGTCATCCAGCCGAGAAGCATCGATGTAGCTGCGCATCAGCACGTCGCCGAAGCCATGGAACCTGCCCGGCAGGCGCACGCTGGCGCGCTGGCTGCGGCGCTGCTCGGCGCGCTCGGCGGAGTCGGCGCGGATCGAGGTATCGATCAGCGCCAGCTGCATTACCCGTTCTGGCGCGATGCGCAGGATCTGCTGGGCCACGAAGCCACCCAGCGAGAAACCGGCCAGCGCAAAGCGCTCCGGTGCCTGCGCCAGTACATCCTCGGCCACCGCCTGCAGGGTTTCACCACGGGTCTGATCGCCCACCGTGCAGTCGGCGATATCGGCCAGGTCGGCCAGCTGCGCGCGCCAGAGCTCGGCATCATTGAGCAGGCCAGGCAGCAGCAAGAGGGGGATACGCTCGGTCATGGGGGTATTGTGGCGCCGGTGCGGTGACAAGGACATGCTGTGGCTGGCCCTGTGCGTTGCAGAACCGGGCCGGCAGCGCAGTGGCACGCTAGGATGCGACGCATCATCCTCCCCGTTCCAAGGACGCGACCATGGCAGACCCCTACAACAGCGGCACCCCCTCCCCACCCGCGCTGCGCTTCGACGATTCGCTGGTCACCACCGCCTTCGAGCTGCCCGGCCATCGCGTCGTGCGCAACCTCGGTGTGGTGCGCGGCATCACCGTGCGCTCGCGCTCGATCGTCGGCAACTTCCTGGGCGGCATCCAGACGATCTTCGGCGGCAACATCACCATCTACACCGAGCTGTGCGAACAGGCCCGCGAGGAAACCTACCGCGACATGGTCAAGCATGCGCGGCAGCTGGGCGCCAACGCAATCATCGGCATGCGCTACGACGCCACCGATGTGATGACCGGGCTAACCGAAGTGCTGTGCTATGGCACGGCGGTGGTGGTGGAACCGTTGCGGTGATGCCGGCGCCAAGCGCACGCAGGAGCAGCCGAGCGTAGGCTCGGCTCTCCAGGAATTACGCCACCGGCGGGACGTCGGGGACCTCGACCTGCTGCACCGGCAGGGTCACCATCATCACCGTCGGGTCGTCCGGGTCCAGCCTGGTCTTGAAGCCCAGGCTCTGGCACATCGCCAGCATGGTGCTGTTCTCGCGCAGCACCTGGCCTTCAACCACGTCCAGGCCCAGCCACTTGGCGTACTCGATCATGATCGCCATCAGGCGCCAGCCGATGCCGTGGCCCTTCAGGTCCGAGCGGATCAGGATGCCGTACTCACCACGGTGGTAATCCGCATCGGCGTGCAGGCGCACCGCGCCGAGCATTTCACCGCTGCGTGGCTCGATCGCTACCAACGCGATCGAGCGTGCGTAGTCGAGCTGGGTCAGGCGCGCGATGAATTCGTGGCTGAAGTGCTTCACCGACTGGAAGAAGCGCAGGCGCAGATCTTCGTCGCTGACGCGGGCGAAGAACGCGCGGAACAGCGCATCGTCCTCCGGCCGCACCGGGCGCACGAAGGCACGGCCACCGTCGGACAGTTCGATGGTGCGCTCCCACTCCTTCGGGTACGGGAACACCGAGAAGCGTGGATGGCCGCGGCCCTTGTGCAGGATGCGCGACGGCGCCACTGCCACGCGCGCGTCAAGGGCGAGGATGCCCTTGCTGTCGACCAGCAGCGGATTGATGTCCAGCGTGCGCACTTCGGGAATATCGGCGGCCAGCTGCGCCAGCTTGACCAGCGCCAGCGCCAATGCGCGCTCGTCGGCGGCGGGAACATCGCCGTAGGCCTTGAGGATGCGCGAGGCGCGGGTCTGGCCGATCAGCTCGTGGGCCAGGCGCAGGTCCAGCGGCGGCAATGCCAGCGCCTTGTCGTTGATCACTTCGACGGCAGTGCCGCCACGACCGACCACGATCACCGGACCGAACGTTGCGTCATCGGCAATGCCGACGATCAGCTCACGCGCCTTCGGGCGAACAATGGTCGGCTGCACCAGCAGGCCATCGATGCGTGCGTCCGGCCGCAGCTGGCGCGCACGCGACAGGATCGCGTTGGCCGCGCTCTGCACCGCCGGCAGGGTGGACAGGTTGAGGCGCACACCATCCACTTCGGACTTGTGCGGGATATCCGGCGAGAGGATCTTCAGTGCGACCGTAGCGCCGCGTTCCAGCAGCGGCTGCGCCAGGTCCATCGCCTCGTGCGCATCGCGCGCATGCATCACCGGCGCGGAGGGAATGCCGTAGGCCTTGAGCAGTTCATGCGTGGCCAGCGGGTCCAGCCACTGCTGGCCATTGGCCAGCGCCGCATCGACCAGCGCCCGCGCGGCCGCCGCATCGACACTGAAGTCCTGCGGCAGGCTGGGCGGGGTTTCCATCAGCGCGCTCTGCGCTTCGCGGTAGCGCACCAGATGCTGGAAGCCACGGACTGCTTCAGCCTCGGTCGGATAGGTCGGCACCCGCGCCGCGTTGAGCGTGGCGGTGGCCTGGTCGTCGTTGCCCAGCCACACCGCGAACACCGGCTTGTCGCGATGATGGCGGGGGCGTAGGCCAAGCGTGCGGGTGAGCGCCTGCGCGGCGTCTGCGGACGAGGTGAATGCGGTCGGCACGTTGACCACCATCACCGCGTCATTCTCGTTGTCGGCCAGCAACGCTTCGATGGCCGAGGCATAGCGGTCGCCATCGGCGTCGACCACGATGTCGACCGGATTGCTGCGCGACCAGCCCTGCGGCAACACCGCGTCGAGCTTCTCGATCGTGCTGTCGGACAGGTTGGCCAGCGTGCCACGCAGGGCGATGAGCTGGTCCACCGCAAGGCGACCGACACCGCCACCATTGCTGAGGATGGCCAGGCGGCGGCCGGGGAAGGTGCCCAGCCGGCCCAGCGACTCGGCAGCGGTGAACAGTTCGTCGAGCGCGCTGACGCGCAGCAGGCCGGCGCGGTTGAAGGCCGCACCGTACACATCATCGGCGCGGGCCAGGGCCTGCACATGGGTATCGCGGCTGCCCGGCTGCACGCGCTCGGCGCGGCCAGACTTCACCACCACCACCGGCTTGGCGCGCGCGGCAGCACGCGCGGCCGACATGAACTTGCGCGCGTCCTTGATCTGCTCGACATAGAGCAGGATGGCGCGGGTGCGGTAGTCGGTGGCGAAGTAGTCGAGCAGGTCGCCGAAGTCGACATCCATGGTGTCGCCCAGCGAGACCACGGCGGAGAAGCCGACCGAGCGCGCCACGCCCCATTCCACCAGTGCGGCGGCAATGGCCGAGGATTCGGAGATCAACGCAAGGTCGCCGGCCTGCGGGAAGTGCGCGGCGATGCTCGCGTTGAGACGTGCATGCGGCGCAATCACGCCCAGGCAGTGCGGGCCGAGGATACGCAGGCCGTGCTTGCGGGCCACTGCTTCCACCTGCGCCGACAGCGAGCCGGGGCCTTCACCCAGATGCGCGGTGAGGATGATCGCCGCCTGCACGCCGCGTTCGGCGGCAGTGCGCACCACCTGGGGAACGATCGCCGCCGGCGCGGTGATCACCACCAGGTCGGGCACCCAGTCCAGGTCCTTCAAGCGCTTGACCGTGCGGATGCCATCGATCTCGGCATGCCGCGGGTTGATCCACGCCACCTTGCCGGGGAAGCCGGTGCCACGCAGGTTGCGCATCACCGCGCGGCCGGCCGAACGCTCACGCGGACTGCCGCCGATCACCGCGACCGACTGCGGACGGAACACGGACTGCAGGTGGTAGGTACTCATGCGCCTACGGTACACGCACCAGCGCATCGGGCGCATGATCCAGCGCAAAAAAGGGGACGGAGGGGATTAAGTCGTTTAAGGCATCTGAGGCACAAACGACTTAATCCCCTCCGTCCCCTTTTTGTTACAGCAACGTGCCGTGCAGGATCATCGCGGCGATGCTGAAGTAGATCACCAGGCCGGTCACGTCCACCAGGGTGGCCACGAACGGGGCCGAGGCGCTGGCCGGGTCGAAGCCAAGCCGCTTGAGGATGAAGGGCAGCATCGAGCCGGACAGCGAACCGAAGGTGACGATGCCGATCAGCGCCGCGCCGATAGTGATCGCCAGCAGGATCCAGTGCTCACCATAGTCGTGCAGGCCGCCCAGCTGCCAGATCACGATGCGCACGATGGCCAGGCAGCCCAGGATGGCGCCCAGTACCATGCCGGTCGGGATCTCGCGCAGGGCCACCTTCCACCAGTCGCGCAGGCGCAGTTCGCGCAGCGCCAGGCTGCGGATCAGCAGCGAGGTAGCCTGCGAACCGGAGTTGCCGCCTGAACTCATGATCAGTGGGATGAACAGGGTCAGCACCACCGCACGTGCCAGTTCGTCTTCGTAATGCTGCATCGCGCTGGCGGTCAGCATTTCACCCAGGAACAGCACGCTCAGCCAACCGGCGCGCTTGCGCAGCATCTCGAGGAAGCCGATCTGCATGTACGGCTTGTCCAGCGCCTCCATGCCGCCGAACTTGTGCGCGTCCTCGGTGGATTCCTCGATCAGCGCGTCGAGCACGTCGTCCACGGTGACGATGCCCAGCATCTGCTGCTGCGCATCGACCACCGGGATCGCCAGCAGGTCGTGGCGGCGGATCAGCCGCGCCACCTCTTCCTGGTCCATCAGCGCGTCCACCGTTACCGGCGGGTTGACCTGGGCCACGTCCAGGATCGATTCCTCAGGAAGGCCGGTAATCAGCCGGCGCATGGTCACCACCTGCTGCAGCTGTTGGCTGGCGGGATCCAGCACGTAGATCGCGTACACCGTTTCGCGGGTGCGCTCGACCTGGCGGATGTGCTGCAGGGTCTGCGCCACGGTCCAGCTGGCGGGCACTCCCACGTACTCGGTGGTCATCAGCGCGCCAGCGGTGTTGGGCGGGTAGCTGAGCAGCTTCTGGATGGCCTGGCGGGCGTCGGTGCCCAGCAGCGGGATCAGCCGCGCGCGCTCGTCCTCGTCCAGCTCGTGGACGATGTCGGTGGCGCGGTCATCGGCCATCAGCCCAAGCAGGGCGGCGGCGCGGGCCGGCGGCAGCACTGCCACCAGCTCACCGCTGCGCTGCAGTTCGGGCGCTTCGAGCATCTTCACCGCACGCGGCAACGGCAGCGCGGCCAGCGTTTCGGCGGCGCGGGCCAGTTCCAGCGTGTTGAGGAATTCCACCGCGTCGGCGGTGTTGTAGTTCGCCAGCGGCGCGGCCAGTGCGGCGGCATCGGCCACCGGGCGCAGCAATTGCTTCTGGTTCATCGGTTTTGCCTTGTGGGGGTGCGACCTCGCGCAACGCCAACGCAGGCAAACCGTCCCGATGTCAGGCGGTGGCCATCGCTGGCGTCGAACGAGGTCGACTTCTACTGTCGCTGGACATGGGTTGGGGACTCCGGGATGCGTGTGCCGACGGACGCGCCGCCAGCGGCGGGCAGTCTGGACCCCTGGGCCATGCAGGTCAACCCGGAAGCCCTGCTGCGAGCCACGGCCCCACCGGTTGTTCTCGTCCGTACACAGGCCGGCGCGCATAATGCTGCGGTGGCGCTCGCCACGCTTTCCCCCACCCGAACGGACGCACTGCGGGCTTCCCCGATGACCAGGTATTCCCATGCATAGCGGTGGTCTGGAACTGGCCCTGGTGCTGCTGCTGGCGGCGGTCATCGCCGTGCCGGTGTTCAAGAAGTTCGGCTTCGGCGCGGTGCTGGGCTACCTGGCGGCCGGCGTGGTGCTGGGCCCGGATGGGCTGGGCTTCGTGCAGGATGCCGACCGCATCCTTGGCGCAGCCGAAATCGGCGTGGTGATGCTGCTGTTCGTGATCGGCCTGGAGCTGTCACCGGCACGCCTGAAGGTCATGCGGCGCTCGGTGTTCGGCGCTGGTGCGGCGCAGGTGGCGCTGTCCGGGCTGGTGCTGGGCGGCCTGCTGCTGCTTGACCATTTCCAGTGGAAAAGCGCGCTGGTGGTGGGCGTGGCACTGGCCCTGTCGTCCACTGCGGTCGGCCTGCAGCTGCTGTCCGAGCACAAGGCGATCAACAGCGACCATGGCCGGCTGGGTTTCGCCATCCTGCTGTTCCAGGACCTGATCGCGATCCCGTTGCTGGCGGCCATCCCGCTGCTGGGCGGGGTGAAGAACGAGACCCTGCGCATCGAGGATGCGATGGTGGCGCTGGGTGCGCTGGCGGTGGTGATCCTGTGCGGGCGACCGGTGCTGCGCAGGGTGTTCAGCATCATCGCGCGCACCCGCAGCCCGGAAGTGTTCACCGCCACCGCCCTGCTGGTGGTGCTCGGCACCGCCTGGTTCATGCAGGAAGCCGGCCTCAGCCCCAGCCTGGGCGCGTTCCTGGCCGGCGTGCTGCTGTCCGATTCGGAGTTCCGGCACGAACTGGAAGCGCAGATCGAGCCGTTCAAGGGCCTGCTGCTGGGCCTGTTCTTCATCGCCGTGGGCATGGGCATCGACCTCGACCGCATCGCTGCCGAGCCATGGCTGATCGCTGCCGGCGTCGCGATCCTGCTGGTGGTCAAATTCAGCCTGCTGTACGTGATCGGCCGCATCGCCCGGCTCAGCTCACGGCAGTCGCTGCTGCTGGGCAGCGTACTGTGGCTGGGCGGCGAGTTCGCCTTCGTGGTGTTCAACGAAGCGCAGCGCGCGCACCTGCTGGGCAACGCCAACCACGACCGCCTGGTGGCGATTGTCGGCCTGTCGATGGCGATCACCCCGCTGCTGATGATCGCGCTGCTCAAGCTGCTCGGCCAGGAAAAAGCCACGCCACGCACGGCGGCCGAGGCTGACAAGGTGGCGCCGGACAACCGGCCCAAGGTGCTGATTGCCGGCATGGGCCGCTTCGGCCAGGTGATTGCGCGCCTGCTGACGGCACAGAAGGTGCCGTTCGTGGCGCTGGAGGCGAACCCGGACACGGTGGCCGACCTGCGCCGTTTCGGCAACCAGTTGTACTACGGCGACCCGACCCGGCCGGAGATGCTGCGCGCTGCGGGCGGCGAGCACATTGATGTGTTCGTGATCACCGTGGACGACCCGGAGACCAACCTGCGTGCGGTACGCATGGTGCGCCGGCTGTACCCGGACGCGAAGGTGCTGGCGCGTGCACGCAACCGCCAGCATGCATGGCGCCTGATGGACATGTCGGCCGAGCCGTTCCGCGAAGTGTTCGGCACCAGCCTGGAGATGAGCGGCCGCGTGCTGACCGCGCTGGGCCTGGCACCGGAGGTGGCCGAACGTCATGTGCAGCGCTTCCGCGAACACGACGAACAGCTGCTGCGCGACCAGTATCTGGTGTACGACGACGAGGCCGCCGTGATCCAGACCTCGCGCGATGCACGCAACGACCTGATGCACCTGTTCGAGGCCGACGCGGAAAGCGACGACAAGTAGGCGTGCCGACCCATGGTCGGCACCCACCACAGGTTGCGGTAGTGCCGGCCGCTGGCCGGCAAGCCAGGGATCCCCGAGGTTTCAGGAGGATGCCGGCCAGCGGCCGGCACTACCCTTTGGCCTCGGGATCAGCCGTTGTCGCGCAGGAACCGCGCCATCGACGAAACGCCCGGCACGCGCGGTTCGAACTCGCCGGCAACGTCGATGAAGCCGCGCATCACCGCGATCTCGCGCGGGCTGCGGTTGAGGCTGTCGCGCACTTCCGGATCGGCACCTGCGCGCAGCAGGCGCTGCACCAGCAACGGCAGCCCATGCAGCGCAGCCAGGTGCAGCGGGCCGAAACCGCGCGGATCACGCACGTCCAGGCTCACATCCTCGTCCAGCAGGCGCTCCACTGCCGCCATCACCACCTGCTCATCGCAGGCGGTGCCCGGCTCGGCGCGCGCGCCCAGCAGCAACAGCAGCGGCGTGACCGAACCGGCCGCGGCCTGGTCCGGTTCGGCCCCGGCCAGCAGCAGGGTGTCGAGCAGGGCCAGCAGGCGCGAGCGGTCACGGGCACTGAAGCCGTACAGCGCGGCACAGTGCAGCGGCCCCAGCTGCTGCGCGTCACCGGCATGCACGTCGGCACCCGCAGTGAGCAGGCGCGCGACGATGTCCGGCAGGCCCAGCGCCGAGGCTAGCATCAGCACCGTCACGCCACCGGGCAGGCGGTGTTCCAGCTTGGCACCTGCATCGAGCAGGGCCGACACGATGTCCACCTGGCGCATGCTGACCGCCGCCGACAGCGGCGTCGCACCACTGGCTGCGGCATGTTGCGGATCCGCACCACGCGCCAGCAGCAGGTCGGTCACTGCCAGGTGGCCACCACCGGCCGCACGCAGCAGCGCGGTGCAGCCCTGTGCGTCGACCGCATCGACGGCGAATCCCAGATCGATCAGGCGGCGCACCGCGTCCACGTCACCGGCCATCGCGGCAGCCGGCAGATCGGCCTCACGCAGGGTGCGGCGTGGCAACGGCCACACCCGCCAGTCCAGCCAGTCGGCCAGATCGCGGCGACCGATCGACAGCGCCACGCCCAGCGGCGTCTGGCCGTCGGCGGCACGTGCTTCCGGCGAGGCACCATGCTGTACCAGCAGCTTCAGTGCACCTTCGCGGGCCAGTGCGGTGGCCAGATGCAATGCGGTCATGCCATGGCTGTCGCGCGCTTCACGATCAACGCCAGCCTTGAGCAGGGCCTGCTGCAGGCGCAGCCAGCCCAGGCGCACCGCCAGCGACAACGGCGGGTCACCGGCCGGCGAGGCGGCGAACGGATCGGCGCCACGTTCCAGCAGTTCCAGCGCCAGCTGTTCCAGGCCACGGGCAGCCTGGTCATGCTGTGCGCAGGCAGCCAGGAAGCGCGCCAGGCCACCCCGGCCAGCCGGCGACAGGCCACGCTGCAGCATCACCTGCAACGCAGGCACCGCATCGATGCCGCGCGACAGCAGCGCGAACATCGGGGTGTCGGCGCAGGCATCGCGCACATAGGGATCGGCACCGTGGGCCAGCAGCCAATCGACTGCGCGCGGCTCCAGTGCCAGTTCCGGATCGAGCAACAGGCCGCCCAGCTCTTCCGGCTGGCACAGCCTGGCCAGCGCGGCCATGCCTTCGGTGTTGCCGAAGCCCAGCGCTTCGCGCAGCAGGGTCAGCGGCGGACGGTCCGGCAGCAGGCCGCTGGCGCTGGCGGCTTCGCCGCGCTCGGCCAGGCCATCACTGACGGCGGCCGGCAACGGATAGGACGGGTCCAGCAGGGCGACGATCGCCCAGCGGCCGGCTTCAGCAGCGTAGTCCACCGCGCGGCGGCCGACCGGATCGGCGGCGTCGGCAGCGATGCCCAGTTCGACCAGGCGCTTGATCAGCAGCGGCGAGACATCCTCGGCCATCGCCGCCAGCTGCACCGCATTGCGGCCTTCGCCGTCCACCGCGACCAGGTCCGGCTTGTGCGGCAGCAGGTGCTCGACCACGGCGGCGCGGCCGGCACGGGCCGCTTCCAGCCACGGCGTGCGCCCCAGTGCATCGCGCGCTTCCAGATTGGCGCCGGCGCCGAGCAGCACGCCGATGATCTCGACGTGGCCGGCCAGGGCCGCCTCGTGCAGCGCACTGCGGCGCTGGCGATCACGCGCATCGGCCCGTGCCTTGTGCTTGAGCAGCAGCTGCACGCCGGCCGGATCATCGTCCTCGGTGGCGGCGGCGGCCAGCAGCACCGGGGTGCCTTCGGCCGGTTCGCTGCGTGCACCGCGTTCGAGCAGGAAACGGGCCAGGCGCCAGTTGCCGACCTGGCAGGCCACCGCCAGCGGCGACCAGCCATCGCGGTTCAGCGCATCGACTTCGGCAGCAGCATCGCGCAGCAGCGCAGCCACACCCGGGTCGGAACTGCGTGCGGCATGGTGCAGCGGGGTGTTGCCATCACCGTCGGTGGCGCGCGAATCGGCGCCGTTGGCAAGCAGGGTCATCACCGCTTCGGGGCGGCCATGCCAGCTGTCGCGGGTCGCGGCCAGCAGCGGAGTCATGCCCCGGTGCGGCGCATTCACATCGACGCCACGGGCAATCAGTTCGCGCAGCAGGCGCAGGTCCGGAAGCACCGCGGCCAGCACCGCCAGGCTGCGCTGGTCACGCCAGTTCGGATCCGGCAGCGCATAGGGATCGGCACCGGCCTGCAGCAGCTGCAGGGCTCGATCGATACGGCCCTGGCGGGCGGCTTCATACAGCGCCGGTGTCAGTTCCTGCGGCGCCATGGCCTCCAGCGGCACGGTTTCGGCTGCCGCCGGGAACATCGGTTCGTGTTCAGCGCTGGACGCTGCCAACGGGCTGGACCGCAACGACACCAGCGGCGCGGGCGCGACCCGCTGCAGCAGCAGGTGCAGCACCGGCGACAGCAGCATGACCGCCAGCGCGGCGGGCCAGCGTGCGCTGTCCGGCAACAGGCCCGGCCAGGCCGGCAGCACCACCAGTGCGGCCACGCCGATGACCAGCGCGGCCACGCCGAGGCCACGCCAGGCGGTCAGGTCGCGCCCGGCCAGGGCCTGCCAGTGCTGGGCCAGGCTGCCATCGAGGCGTTCGACATCGTTCCACAACGGCCAGGTGCGCCAGGCCGCCAGCAGGCCGGCACTGACCAGCACGCTCAGGCCGAGCACCGCCGCCAGGCTGCCGCTGTCACGCAGCGCCGCGAGCGGCCAGGCCAGCAGCAGCGCCAGCAGCAGCGGCGCGGCCGCCCACAATGCCAGCAGTGCCGGCAGGTCCTGGCGGGCGACCACCTTCAGCGGCAGCAGCGCGCGGCTGCGGCGCCACCACGATACCGCCAGCGCGAACGCCGGCTGCGCCAGTGCGGCAAGGATCGCGCCAGGAATGCCGCCCACCGCGGCGCCCAGCGCCAGCACGGCCCCCACGGCGAAGGCGATCGACAGGGCGCGTGGACGGGAGGTGTCAGTCATAGTGGCGCGGCATCAGGCTGGCCACCGACGGCGGCACCTGCAGGTAGAACCCGCGTTCGATCATTTCGCTGCGGACCTTTTCGGGGTCGGCCTGGGCCAGGCGGCGCTGGGCATCCAGGGCAACCTCCAGGACGAAGGCAAGCGTACCCAACGAGGTGAGCAGCGGCGCGGGCAGCGCGCTGAAATCATCGCGTCGGGGAACGTAGACGTAGGTGTCCGGCTTGAGTTGGCTTTTATAGACGTAGGCGTGCATGTCCGCGGGACGATAACCCGGGAAGAGCCATGATTGTGTCGGAAAGCCGACACCGGGGAAAGCCGTCAGCCGACGATGGCGGCGCGATCGGCGGCGTTTCCGCTGCGGGGTTCAGCAATGTGGCGGCGACGTTCAGCCAACGCCGCCGCCACGCGGGCGCTTACTTGACCTTGGCGTAGGTGCCCTTCAGCGCGACACCGGCGAGGATGGTGCCGGCGTAGCACTCGTAATTGGTGCTGCTCTTGAACTCGTTCTTCTTGTAGTAGCTGACGATGTCGACCACGGCATTGGCGCCGCGCGACTTGGCGCCGTCCTGCAGCGCGCGCAGTGCCGACAGCGCGACCCAGCGGCAGGCCTCGGCATCGCTCTTGTTGGCGGCGTTGGTCTTCTTGTTGGTCACATCTTCGCCCAGGCGCTGCTGCACGCTGACCGGCTGGCCGGCCAGGTAGAAGCGCACGCTGCCGTCGATACCGGCATCACGCGCGGCCTGTGAGTTGACCAGCTCCTGCAGCGGCTGCTCGACGCGGGTATCACGGGCCGAAGCGGTGGAAGTCAGGGCCAGCAGCGCGGTGGCAGTGGCGATCATGAGAGTGCGGCGCATCGAAACATCTCCTTGTCGAGGGTGCAGGGGTAACGGGAACAGTGCGGTGGGGCGGTGGATCACTCGCTCCAGCGGCGGAAAACCAACGAAGTGTTGATGCCGCCGAAGGCGAAGTTGTTGCTCATCACGTACTCGGCCTGCAGTTCGCGGCCTTGCCCGGTGATGAAGTCGAGCTGGCCACAGCGCGGATCGACCTCGGCCAGGTTCAGGGTCGGCGCGAACCAACCAGCGCGCATCATCTGGATGCTCAACCAGGCTTCAAAGGCGCCGCAGGCACCCAGCATGTGGCCGACATAGCTCTTCAGCGAGCTGATCGGCACGCGGCTGCCGAACACCTGCGCGGTGGCCTGGGTCTCGGCGATGTCACCGTGATCGGTGGCGGTGCCGTGGGCATTGACGTAGTCGATCCGTGCTGCGTCCAGGCCAGCATCCTCCAGCGCCAGGCGCATGGCCTGGGCCATGGTGTCGGCGCTGGGCTGGGTGACGTGCTGGCCATCGCTGTTGGTGCCGTAGCCGACCACCTCGGCCAGGATGGTGGCACCACGCGCCTGCGCGTGCTCCAGGTCTTCCAGGATCAGCGTGCAGGCGCCCTCGCCCAGCACCAGGCCATCACGGCCGGCATCGAACGGGCGCGGGGTGGTCTGCGGCGCATCGTTGCGCACGCTGGTGGCGAACAGGGTGTCGAATACCGCCGCGGCGGTGGCATCGAGCTGCTCGGCACCGCCGGCCACCATCACCGTCTGCTTGCCGCTGCGGATCGCTTCATAGGCCGCGCCCACGCCCTGGCTGCCCGACGTGCAGGCGCTGGAGGTGGTGTAGACGCGCCCGGACAGGCCAAAGAACACGCCGATGTTGACCGGCGCGGTGTGGCTCATCATCTTCAGGTAGGTGGTGGCACTGATGCCTTCGGTGGTGAACTCGTTGAGCATGCGCCCGAATTCACCGGTAGCCTCGTGGCTGCCGGACGAGGACCCGTAGGCCACGCCGGTACGGCCACTGCGCAGCACCGGATGCTCGTGCAGGCCGGCTTCGCGCAGCGCCACCTCGGTGGCGCGCACCGACATGATCGCGACCTTGCCCATCGAGCGGGTGGTCTTGCGGTTGTAGTTCGGCGGCAGCTCGAAGTCCTGCGCCGGCGCGGCCAGCTTGGTGTTCAGCCCTGCATAGACATCCCACTCGGGCATCGCGCGCACCGCATTGCGGCAACTGCGCAGGTGCGCCTCGATGGTCGGCCAGTCGTGGCCAAGCGGGCTGATGGCGGCGGCACCGGTGACCACCACGCGACGATCGGCGGCCATCAGAGCATGCCCCCGTTCACCGAGATCACCTGGCGGGTGATGTAGCCGGCCGGTTCGGACAGCAGGAACGCGACCGTGGCCGCCACTTCGTCGGGACGGCCGACGCGGCCTGCGGGAATCAGCTTGAGCGCGTGTTCAACCACTTCGTCGTTGAGCATTTCGGTCTCGATCAGGCCCGGGGCCACGCAGTTGACGGTGATCTGGCGGCTGGCCAGTTCCAGCGCCAGGGCCTTGGTGGCCCCGATGATGCCGGCCTTGGCGGCGCTGTAGTTGACCTGCCCACGGTTGCCGGCCAGCCCGGACACCGACGACAGGGTGACGATGCGGCCCGGCTTGCGCCGGCGCACCATCGGCATGATCAGCGGATGCAGCACGTTGTAGAAGCCATCCAGGTTGGTGTGGATGACCTGGTCCCAATCGTCCGCTGACAGCGCCGGGAAGGCGCCATCACGGGCGATGCCGGCATTGCAGACCACGCCGTAGTACGCGCCGTGCGCTTCGACATCGGCCTCCAGCGCGGCCCGTGCCGCATCGCGGTCGGCCACGTCGAATACCAGCACGCGGGCCTGCTGGCCCAGTGCCTGGATCTCGGCCACCACGGCCTGTGCCTCTTCCACGCGGCTGCGGCAATGCACCACCACGTCGAAGCCGTCACGCGCGATACGCAGCGCGATGGCCCGGCCGATGCCCCGGCTGGCGCCGGTCACCAGCACGCTTCGATTCCCTGTCATGCCTGTCCACTCTCCAGATAGGCCATCGCGTCGGCCGGTTCGAACACCGACACGTTGGCTGTCGCCCATTCTTCCTCACCTGCCAGGATGCGGCAGGCGAACATCCCCAATCCATTGTCGCCCAACAGCTCGCAGCGCGCCTGTACGCGCAGCCGCGAACCGCTGGGGAAACTGCTGCGCAGGCTGCTGTAGCGGCGGCTGCCGAGCAGGAAGCCCAGCTGCGGCGGCCTGCCGGCCGCGCGCGCACGGCAACCGGCCCAGGCCGCGATGGCCTGTGCCATGTATTCGATGCCGACCCAGGCCGGCACCTGGCCGTCCTCGACGAACAGGCCTGCCGCGGGCACCACCAGTTCGGCCTCGATGGCGTCCTGGTCCCACTGCGTGATGCACTCCAGCAGGCACATGTCCTGACGATGCGGCACCACGTCCTCGATCGCGTACAGCGTGTTCATCGACGCTCCAGTGCCAGCACGGCATTGCTGCCGCCGAAGGCGAACGAATTGCTCAGCACCCGCCGCGGCGGCTGCGCCAGGCGGGTGGCCGGTGCCACCAGCGGCAGCACCGGCAGTGCGGGGTCGGCCACGCCGTCCCACCAGTGCGGCGGCAGCTGCTGCTGCGGGTTCTCGGCCAGCAGGATCCAGCACAGCGCCGCCTCGATCGCACCGGAGGCGCCCAGCGTATGGCCGGTCAACGGCTTGGTCGAACTGGCCGGCACGTGGTTGCCCAGCACCTGCGACACCGCCAGGCTTTCCATCGCATCGTTGTGGCCGGTCGCGGTGCCATGCAGGTTCACGTAGTCCACTTCGTCGGCAGCCCAGCCGGCACGCAACAACGCCTGCTGCAGGGCGTCGATGGCCCCCAGTCCCTGCGGGTCGGGGGCGGACATGTGGTGCGCGTCGGCCGACTCGCCCCACCCGGCCAGGCAGACCGGACCCGGTTCGCGGGTGAGCAGGAACAGCGCGGCACCCTCACCGATGTTGATGCCGGCACGATGCTGCGAGAACGGATTGCAGCGCAGGGCCGAGACTGATTCCAGCGCGCTGAAGCCGGCCACGGTGAAGCGGCACAGCGAATCGGCGCCACCGGCGATCACCGCATCGACGATGCCGGCGCGCAGCATGCGCGCGGCCGACATCAGCGCCTTGGCGCTGGACGAGCAGGCGGTGGACAGGGTCCATGCCGGCCCCTGCGCGCCACTGCGCTGGCGCACGAACTGCGCGGCAGTACCCATTTCCTGCTGGGCGTAATCGAAACCCTGCGGCCACTGGCCCTGTTCGGCGTGGCTGCGCAATGCCTGCTCGGATTCACCGATGCCCGAGGTGCTGGTGCCCAGTACCACCGCCACGCGCTCGGCGCCATGGCGGGCGATGGCGGCGGCCACGGCCGGTGCGATCTGTGCCAGCGCCACGTCCAGCAGAGCGTTGTTGCGCCCGCGCAGGGCCACTGGCAGCTCATCCAGCGTCGGCAGCGGCGTGCGTACTTCTCCCAGTGCCAGGGTGCGTCCCGGCAACAGGCTGTCGTTGTCGCTGAGCCCGCCCGGCACGTCGGCGAACATTGCCGACGTCACCGCGGCCCGGCCATCGCCGAGCGCACAGACCACCCCCAGGTCGTTCAGGTAGATCGGTGCACTCATCGGTCCGGCCCGGCCATGTCGATCGATTCGATGCGCAGCGCATAGCCTTCGGCGCGGTTGTCCAGCTGCACGCTGCCATCGTCCATGCGCTGCAGCTGCAGCCACACCGTGCCGTCGCGCGACAGGCTGCGCTGATGGCCATCGTCACTGACCTGCCAGCCGGCCGGCAGCGCGGCGGCAATGGCCGCAGTCGGCCACAGCGCGAACTGCAGGTCATCCAGCACGCGCTCGGCGCGCACCTGCGGCGGCAGCCATGGCGCGCGTTGCTGGGTCAGCTGCTGGCCGTCCCATTGCAGGCGCACGCCGGTCTGGCCCATCGCCTGCACGGCCAGCTGCACCTGCTGGGCATCGGCTTCCAGCAGAGCGTCGAGGTCGCGCTCATGCGTGCCGAACCGGAAATGCAGCTGCTGCTGCAGCGCCAACGGCGCCGGCAGGCTGGCCGGCGACAGGCGCAGCGGCGGCAGTTCCACCTGCGGCTTCGGCATGCGGCCGGCACAGGCGGCCAGCAGCAGGCACAGCAGCCATGCCGCAGTACGGGCGATCACGCGCTGCACAGCTGCTCCAGCACGCGCATGCGGCGGCCGCTTTCGTCGGCCACGTACGGGTTGTTGGTGTCCCAGGCGTAGCCGGCCAGGATGGAACTGATCATGTCGCGTACTTCAGGCTGCTGCTGCGGGTGGTAGATGATCTTCTGGAAGCCACCTTCGTACCAGCTTTCGACGAAGCGGCGGAAGGTCTTCACGCCAGCACGCAGCGGGATCGAGAACCCGGCTTCCCAGTCGACGGTTTCACCGGCATAGCGGCGCGCCAGGCACTCGCTCGCCAGCTGCGCGGACTTGAAGGCGATGGTGACGCCGGAGGAGAACACCGGGTCGAGGAACTCGCCGGCATTGCCCAGCAGGGCGTAGCCCGGGCCCCACAACGAACTGACGTTGGCCGAGTACCCGGTGATGCGGCGCACCGGCAGCACCGCCCATTCGGCGTTGGCCAGCAGCCGGGCCAGGTTGGGATCCTCGCCGACGATGGCCTGCAGTTTCTGCAGGTCGTCGCCCTCGTAGCGTTCGAAGAACGACGGCTCGGCCACCACGCCCAGCGAGCAGCAGCCGTTGGAGAACGGGATCGTCCAGTACCAGACGTCGATGTGTTCGGGGTGGGTGGTGATCAGGATCTTGTTGCGATCAAAGTCCGCTTCGGCCGGAATGTTGTCGCGCACGTGGCAGAAGATCGCGCCGCGCACCGGGAAGTTGGACGGCGATTCCAGCTGCAGCAGGCGCGGCAGCAGGCGCGCGAAACCGGACGCATCGAGGATGAAATCGGCCTCGATGCGGTACTCGCTGCCATCCGGGCGGCGCACGGTCACCGCCGGCTGCTCCCCCGCTTCGACCGACAGCACTTCATCACCGAAGCGCAGCGTGGTGCCCATGCGCTCGGCACCGCGCGCCAGCACGTTGTCGAAGTCGGCGCGCTGCACCTGGTAGGTGGTCCCCCAACCCGGCGAGAACTTCTTCCTGAAGTCGAACGCAGTGCGTGCCTCGCCATGCACGAAGGCGGCGCCGTTCTTGTGCTGGAAACCCGCTTCGACCACGTCCTGCAGCAGGCCGGCGGCCTCGATGTACTCCATGCTCTGCGGCAGCAGGCTTTCGCCGATGGAGAAGCGCGGGAACTGCTGGCGCTCCAGCATCAGCACCTGGCGGCCCTGCTGGCGCAGCATCGCCGCAGCCACGGAGCCGGCCGGGCCGGCGCCGATTATCAGGATTTCAGTGCGTTCGACAGCATCCACAGCAGTAGTCATCGGTGCGTCCTTGTTGCTCGATCAAGTAGAAAGAAGGAAGTCGGAAAACAGGCTCAGGCCGGCGGCAGATCGTGCGGCGGCGGCCGGAACAGCGGCGAGATCAGCCAGACCAGGCCGATGCCGAACAGCAGGGTCAGGCCGAACGCGCGCAACGCCGGGGTCTGCGACAGGCCCAGCAGGCCGAACGACAGCCAGGTGCTGGCCGCGCCCACGCACACCGCCAGCCAGGCACTGGCATCGCCGCGGTGCTCGATCAGGAAGATGCCGTAATCGATACCCATGCCCAGCAGCAGCATCAGTGCCAGCACGTTGAACAGCTGCAGCGGCTGGCCGAACAGGCCCAGCAGGCCCAGGGTCAATGCACCGGCAACCAGGGTCGGCGCGAACACGCGCCAGGCCTGGCGGCGGTAGCGCAGCCACAGCGCGCCGAACACCAGCACGATGCCGACCAGCAGCAGCCCACCCATCAGCTTGCGGTAGTGGCCCAGCAGCTGCGAGAAATCGGCAGTGCGGTCCACCCAGCGCACACCCGGCAGGCCCTCGGCCGCCCCACGCAGGGTGGTCAGCGCATCGGCGCGCGACAGGTCATCGACCATCACCACGCTGATCATCTGCCCGCCGACCTCACCCACCCACAGGTGACGGAACGGCTGCGAGGCCGGCGAGGCCAGGAACGCTTCCGCGGTCAGCGGTGCAGCGGCGAAGTCCGGGCGCGGCAACGGTTCGCCGACTGCATCGGACACCGCATCCAGCACGCCCGGTTCCACCTTCGCGGTCAGCGCGGCATCGGCCTGCTGGCGCGCCGGCGACGGCAGCCAGTCGCTGATCGCGCGGTAGCCACCGATGCGCTGGTCGTGGGCGAGCGAACGCAGGCGTTCGGTCAGTGCCTCCTCGCGCTGCAGCAGCTGCGCGGCATCGGCGCCCTGCACGAGATAGAACTGCGCGGGGCTGGGCATGCCCAGCAGCTGGCTCAGGCGGATCTGCTGGGCCATCAACGCCGGCGGCGAAGACTGCAGGCTGCGCAGGTCGTCGTTGCTGTGCAGGCGGGCAATGCCGATGGCAGAGAACGCCAGCGCAACCAGCACGAACACCGTCACCGGGCGACGGCCATGCAGCCGCGGGAAACGCTCCAGCGTGTTGCCCAGCCACTGCGAGAAACGGGTCTGGCGGATCTCGCCGCCATCCAGCCACGGGAACCAGAAGATCACCGTAAGGAAGGCGGCGGCCAGCCCGACCACCGAGAACAAGGCCATCTGGCGCAGGCCCGGGAACGGCGCCAGGCCCAGCGCCAGGTAGGCCAGCGCGCTGGTCAACAGGGCCAGCCACAAGCCCGGCAACAGGTGCCGCAGCAGTTTCCAGCGGCGATCGGCCGGTTCGGCCTGGCGCGAGGCGAACCAGTGGATGCCATAGTCCTCGGCCACGCCCACCAGCGATGCACCGAACACCAGGGTGAGCACGTGCACCTTGCCGAACACCAGCACGGTCACCGCCAGCGCCACGCCACAGCCGATCAGCAACGACGCAGCGACCAGCAGGATCGGCCGCAGCGAACGGAACGCCAGCCACACCAGCAGCAGCACCGCGGCCAGCGAGCCCCAGCCGATCGTGTTGATCTCCTGGTTGGCCTGCACCGCGGCTGCCTCGGCGTGCAGCGGCACGCCGGCATGCAGGATTTCCAGCTCCGGCGCTGCCGCCCTGGCGGCCTGCCCGGCACGTTCCAGCAGGCCATCAAGATGGCGCTCACCGTCAAGCTGGAACGCCGAACCCGGCGTATCGAACTGCAGCGCGGCCCAATGCTTGCCCTCGGCTTCGAGCAGGCCGTCATCACCCAGCCGCAACCCCGAACCCTGGGCCTGCTGCTGCCACCATTGCGGCCACAGCGACAGCGGATCCTGGCGCCAATCGGTCAGGCGCGGCGCGCCCATCGGGCCGTACAGCGCGGCCAGCGCCTGCTCGGCCAACGCGCCCGGTTCGCTGCCCTGCAGCTGCTCGCGCTGGGCCGGCGTCAGCAGGCGGTCGCGGTACGGCGCGTAGAACGCGCGCGCCTCATCGAACCAGCCTTCGATCGAACCACTGGGCACCAGCAGTGCATGGTCGGTGTCCTTGGCCATGGCCGCAGCGAAGGCCGCCTGCGCGCGCTTGGCGGCGCCGCCGTCCTTGCTGCCCAGCAGCACCACCACCTGCCGCGAGCTGCCGTCGGCGATGCGCCGGGTGACGTCGCTCAACAGGCGGTCGTGCGCATCCTGCGGAAGCAGGGCGAGGATATCGGTGTCGATCCGCGATTGCTGGCTCCACAGGCGCCACTGCTGCGCGCCCATCACCAGCAGCAGTACCAGCCAGGCGATACCCAGCCAGTGCCACCAGCGCCGCAAGCGGTCCGGTGCGTTCGATGCCACGGCCTCACTCAAAGCGGCGGGCCTCGTCGGCGGTGAGCGTGGCCGGCGCTTCGCTCAATGCGCTGAACCGGATCTGGGTGCGGTCCTTGTTGGCCTCGACGATCTCGACCTGGCGCACGTAGCGGTCACCCTGCAGGGTCAGCGACTGGAAGGCCTTGGCCAGCATCGCCGACTTCGGTGTCAGGCGCAGCTGCCAGCCCTGTCCTTCCCGGCTGGCCGCCACGTTGAACTGGCTGGACAGCGCCTGCACGTCACCACTCATCAGCGCGAACATGATCGCGTTCACCGAACGCATCGCCGGCTGCTGCCGTGCATCGAGCTCGACGCGGGTGCTGCCATCGCGCTGGCGGCTGAGGATGCGGTCGGCGGTGACCACCACCTCGGAGGGGAACGGCTTGAGCGTGGTCCAGATCACGCCGTGCTGGCGCGCGACCACGAACTGGCCCTGCGAGCGCAGCGGGTTCTTGAAGCCACTGACCTGCTTTTCCTGGCTGAACTGGCCACGCAGCACATCCGGCCGCGCCACCGCCTGGGTGATCGCATCGATGGCCGGGGCGGCCGCCTGCACCAGCGGCGCAACCAGCAGCAGCAAGGCGCACAGCAGTGCACGCGCGAAACGGTTGGCAAGGTTCATGGCGCAGGCACTCCCAGGCGCTCCCACAGCACCGGCGGGCACTGGTACAGCATTTCCTTGCTGGCCGCGTCCACCGCAACCTGGATGGTCATCGCGCGGGTCAGCACCTGGCCGCTCTGCGCGTCGACGATTTCGTACTCGATCTTCAGCCGGTTCTCCCATTCCACGATGCGCGCGATCACGCGCAGCGCCTGGTTGAACAGCAGCGGGCGCACATACTTCACCCGTGCATCGACCACCGGCCACAGGTAGCCCGATTCGAGCATCTGCGGGTAGTCGTAGTCGTAGCGCCCGAGCAGCGCGCAGCGCGCGATCTCGAAGTACTTGAAGTAGTTGCCATGCCAGACCACGTTCATCGGATCGCAGTCATGGAAGGCGGGGGTCAACGCAATCTCGCCAACCCGTTCGATGGCCTCATTCACCGGCATACAGCTCCCAACGTTGCGCGCGGATCTCCACCAGCAGTTCCCGCAGTTCGCGATCCAGCGCGCGGTCTTCTTCAACCAGGGCGATGCGCTGCCCCAGGTCGGCGTACATGTCGGCCAGACTGCCATGCAGCTGCGCGTTCAGGCCAACCCGTTCGCGCAGCGCCAGGCCCTGGCGGGCAGCGATCAGCATGGCGGCCACCACCTGTTCAGTCAGCTCGATCACGCGCAGGCAGTCGCGCGCGGCGATCGTGCCCATGCTGACCTTGTCCTGGTTGTGGCATTCGGTGGAACGCGAGAACACGCTGGCCGGCATGGTCTGCTTCAGTGCTTCGGCGGTCCAGGCCGAAACGCTGATCTGCAGCGCCTTCAGGCCATGGTTGATGGCCGCGCGCGGGCCGGTGGCCGCCGACAGGTTGGCCGGCAGGCCATGGTTGTAGCGGGCATCGACCACCAGTGCCAGCTGGCGGTCGAGCAGATCGGCCACGTTGGCCACGGTGTTCTTCAGGGTGTCCATCGCCAGCGCGATGTGGCCGCCGTAGAAGTGGCCGCCATGCAGGATGCGCTCACCGTCGGCATCGATCAGCGGATTGTCGTTGGCGCTGTTCAGTTCGGTTTCGATCAGCTGGCGCAGGAACGGCAGGCTGTCCTCCAGCACGCCGATCACATGCGGCGCGCAGCGCAGCGAATAGCGGTCCTGCAGGCGCTGTTCATTGCGTGGCGGACGCTCACTGTGCAGGTCGCTGCGCAGGCGCGCGGCGATGCGGCCCTGGCCCGGGTGCGGCTTGGCCGCGAACAGGGTTTCGTCGAAGTGGTGCGCGTTGCCGTCGCTGGCCAGCACGTTGAACGCGGTCAGGCGCGTGGCCATGCGTGCCAGGTAGTCGGCGCGCTGCCAGGCCAGGCAGGCCAGGCCGGTCATCACGGCGGTACCGTTCATGATTGCCAGGCCTTCCTTCGGCCGCAGCTTCAGCGGGGTCATGCCGATCTTCGCCAGCACCCCGGCCGCCGGCTGCACGCGACCCTCGTGCAGCACCTCGCGCTCTCCGCACAGCACCGCCGCCACGTAGGACAGCGGCGTCAGATCGCCGCTGGCACCGACCGAGCCTTCGGCCGGAATCATCGGCAGCACGTCGTGCTGCAGCAGCGTGGCCAGGCCTTCCAGCAGCGGCACACTGACGCCGGACATGCCGCGCACCAGCGACGCCAGGCGCGCGGCCAGCACCGCACGGGTCTCGACCGGATCCAGGTAACGGCCCAGGCCGCAGCCATGGTAGGTGTACAGGTGGTGCGGCAGTTCAGCCACCAGTGCCGGCGGGATGTTCACCGTGCACGAATCGCCATAGCCGGTGGTCACGCCGTAGATCACGCCGTCCTCGCGCAGCAGGCGGTCGAGGAAGTCGGCACCACGCTGGATGTGCGCGCGGAACGCCGGCGCGTCGCTCAGCGCGGCCTCGCACTGGCGCTGGGCCAGGGCAACCACGTCTTCGATGGTCAACGGTGCATCGCCAAAGCGGCACACGGGTACGGCGTCAGTCGTCATGCGGAGCCTGATCCCAGAAGGGGAAGAAATTGAACCAGTCCAACGGGGACTGGATGACCTGGAGTTCCAGCCAGCGCGCGAAGCGCTGTGCCTGTTCGGCCAGTGCTGCGTCGCGCGAGCCACGTGGCAGCACGATGCGTTCGGCGAATTGTTCAAATGCCACGCGATAGCCCTCGCCCTGGTGCAGGCAGGCCATGGTGTAGACCGGACAACCCAACGCAGCGGCGAGCACATAGGCACCGATCGGGAACGGCGCGCGGTGGCCAAGGAAATCGGCGGTGACGCTGCGCCCTCCCTGCACCGGTGTACGGTCGCCGACGATGGCGACGAAGCCACCTGCCGCCACGCGCTCGGCAAGCATCACCGCGGTGGCCGGCCCCATTTCGGTCACCTGCACCAGCTCCACCGCGGCCAGCGGGTCCAGCCGCTGCAGCAGGCGGTTGAAGCGCTGCGCATGCGCGGTGTGCACCAGCACGGTGATGCGGAAACCCGGCACCTGTTCGGCAAGCACCTGGCACAGTTCCAGGCAGCCGATGTGCGCGGTGAGGATCAGCCCGCCTTCGCGGCGCGCGATCTTCTGCAGCACCAGGTCGCGATGCAGGTGGATGCGCTCGGCCGGATAGCGCCCGCCCAGGCCGAGGATCTTGTCCAGCATCGTATCGGCGAAGGCGAAGAAGTGGCGCAGGCTGTCGCGCCGGGTCGGCGTGCGTCCCAGCACGCCGCTGTACGCCTGCAGCCGCTGCAGGTACTGCATCGAGGCCTGGCGCCCGACGCGGTTGCCCAGCCAATGGCAGGCCACCACCGGCCACACGCACAGGCGGAACGGCCAGCGCCCGAACCAGCGGTGCACCCAGCACAGGAACAGCACGCCGGCCACCGACGTGGATTCGCCGATGTCGGCCCAGTGCGGGGCGTCCTGCGTGGTCGCCATCTCAGCGCTGTCCCTGCAGGCGGCGCCACAGCAGGCGCGGAGCGCGCCAGAGCATGCCGAAGAACAGGCGGGTGTGCATGCGGCTGATGCGCACGTTGTCGCGCCACACATCGAAGTGCGACACGCCATCGGCAGGATAGGTCACGCGCGTGGCCAGGTGCTCGACCGGCAGCTGGCGCCAGTACAGGCGCACCATCACTTCAGTATCGAAATCCATGCGCCGGCCGATGGTCTCTTCACCGATCAGGCGCAGCACCGGCGGCAGTGGATACACGCGGAAGCCGCACATGGTGTCGCGCAGGTGCAGCGACAGCGTGTTGATCCAGACCCAGATGTGGGTCGCGTAGCGGCCATACAGGCGCGCCTTGGGAACGCTGGCGTCGTAGGCCGGAATGCCGCAGATCACCGCATCGGGATGCGCGCATGCGGCCTCGATGAAGCGCGGCAGGTCAGCGGTATCGTGCTGGCCGTCTGCATCGATCTGCAGCACGTGGCTGTAGCCACGCGCACCGGCTTCGGCAAAACCGGCCAGCATTGCCCCGCCCTTGCCCTGGTTCACGTCCAGGCGCAGCAGGTCCACGCCCTGGCGCTGTGCCAGCGAACGCAGCACCGTCGCACAGGACGCACGCGAACCATCGTCGACCAGCAGGCAGGGCAGGCCGGCGGCCTGCACGCCATCGACCACCGCCACGATGGCTTGCTCGTGGTCGTAGACGGGAATCACCACCAGTGGCGCGAACGCGGCACCGGCGACGGCCGGGTCAGTCCGCATCAGCGAAAACCACCTTGCCGCTGGCATGCACGCCGTGGCTGGAGGTGTAGCGGAAGGCCAGCACGTTGCGTGCGGCATCCCAGTCCAGCTGCAGGGTCAGCTCATCGCCCGGGCGGGCCACATGCTGGAACTTCACTGCGTCCATGCGCAGGAAGCCGGCCGGCATCGCGAACGCCTGGCGGCCGAAACGCACCGCCCAGTCCAGCTGCGCCACGCCGGGCAGGATCGCCGCCTGCGGGAAGTGGCCCTGGAATGGCCGCAGCGCCGGGTCGAGGGTCATGCGCAGCGTGGCGCTGTCAGCATCGCGGTGATCCCAGACCGGCACCGGCATCAGTGGCTGGAACAGCGCCGCCAATGCCGCCTGGGTCACCTTGCCCTGCGCGTTGATCGGCAAGGCCTGCACCAGGCGCCAGCGGCGCGGCCGGGTCACCGCGTCGTGCGCATGCGCCAGGCGCGCGCCGAGGCGTTGGCCCAGCGCACGGCGCGCGGCGTCGCCGCCGTCCAGCAGCGCCGGATCGGCCGGCACCACCACGGCGGCCAGCTGCTCGCGCTGCCCCGCCAGCACCAGCACGCGCACGTCATCCACTTCGGCGTCTTCGCGCAGCGCGCGTTCCAGCGCATCCAGCGAAACGCGGCGCTCTTCGATCTTGACGATACGGTCGGCGCGTCCCAGCAGGCGGAAGCGGCCATCGGCCAGGGCTTCAACGCGGTCCTGGGTGCGCCACCAGCCGGGGGTTTCCAGATGTGCCGAGGCGACCGCCAGGCAGCCGTCGTCGATCCGCCATTGCACACCCGGCAGCGGCTGCCACGGCGGCAGGTCGGTGTCCCAGCGACGCCAGGCGATACCGCCGGTCTCGCTGCTGCCATAGACCTCGGTCGGGGCCACGCCCAGCCACTGCCGCACCTGCCGCGCCGCGTCTTCCGGCAGCGGGCCACCGGAGGAGAACACCGCGCGCAGGCGGCCATGCAGGCTGGCCCAGTCAAGCTGCTCGGGCAGGCGCTTGAGGTGGGCCGGCGTCGCCACCAGCACCGTATCGGTACCGGCCAGCGCGCCCACCAGGTCTTCGTGGAAGAAGCGGCGCGGATGGATCAGGCGACCGGCGGCCAGCGGCCACAGCACGCGGAACAGCAGCCCGTAGATGTGCTGGTGGGACACCGTGCCATGCACCTGCACCCCTTCCATCTGTGCGCCGAATGCGTCCTGCAGCGCTTCCACCTCGCGCGCCAGCTGGTCCAGGCGCTTGCCGATGGCACTGGGCTGGCCGGTACTGCCGGAAGTGAACACGCACAGCTCGCAGGCGCGCTCGTCCAGCGTCTGCAGTCCGTCGTCACGCCCGGCGTCCGGTGCAGCCAGCGGGTGGTAATCGGCGCAGACATCACCCGCGAAACCGCTCACCTGCGGCTGCAGTGCCTGCAGCGTGGCCGGCAGGTTGTCAGCCGCCAGGAACACCCGCTTGCCGGCATGCCAGGCACCGAACAGCGCTGCGGCGAAGGCCACGGCATCATCGAAGTACAGGGCCCAGTCGCGGCCTTCGGCCGCCGCAAAGGCGGCGCGCCAGTCCAGCACGCGCTGCCGGAAGCTGGCGTGGTCGACCACGTGGCCATCGCAGAGGCCGACGACGCGCTGCGGCCGTGCCTCCAGCAGCAACCGGTCCAGGGCAATCCACTCAGCCATGCGCGTGCGCCGCCTTCACCCGCCGCCGCACCAGCCACTCACCTGCGAACAACACGCCCATCATCACGTACGCCAACAATCCGTTGTAGAGCATCCAGACCCGGTCCGACGCATACAGCGCGGTCAGCAGGGCCAGGCTGCCGTTGAGAACGAAGAAGCCACACCATACCTGGGTGACGCGGCGGGTATAGGCCACCGCGAACGGGGGCAGGTCCGGCTCCTGCAGCCGCGCCAGGCGCTCCACCAGCGGCGGCCCGAAGCGCAGGCTGGTACCGAACACCGCCAGCATCACCGCGTTGACCAGCGCCGGGTACAGCTTCAACGGCAGGGCCTGGTTGAGCACGGTGGCCAGCACCGCCAGCAGGCCGGTGCCGGCCGCGGCAGCCCACCACAACGGCTGGCGCGTGCTCAGCGCACGCAGCAGGGCCAGGGTGAACAGCAGCAGCGACAGCCAGCGCGGCTCGAAACGGCCCATCGCCAGGTACACCAGCAGCGGGTAGGCAAGCGAAATCGCTGCCACCACGACGGTACGTGCGCGAGCCATGGCGAAGCCGCCGGCGCTGCGGTCAGGCGGCTGCCTGGTCCGGCAGCAGTCCATGTACGACATCGACGATGTCCTGCACGGTGCGCACGGCCTTGAACGCTTCCGGCTGCAGATTGCGGCCAAGCAGCGGCTTGAGCTGCACGATCAGGTCGACCGCATCGATGCTGTCGATGTCTAGGTCGTCGTACAGGCGGGCCTCGGGGGTGATCCGGGCGGTTTCAATCTCGAAGCTGTCGGTCAGGATGCTGACGATGCGTTCGAACAGTTCATTCTTGGTCATGGCAATTCCTGGCGCCGTTACGACTGGCGGGCGGCGACGAACTCGCCGAGCGCGCGCACGCTGGAGAAATGGCGACGGGTTTCTTCCGAATCGGCCGAGAGGCTGACACCGTACTTCTTCTGCAGCGCCAGGCCCAGCTCCAGCGCATCGATCGAATCCAGGCCGAGGCCCTCGACGAACAACGGCGCGGTCGGATCGATGTCCTCCGGCGTGATGTCCTCCAGCGAAAGGGAGGAAATGATCAATTCCTTGATCTCGTGCTCAAGTGCTTGCACGGGGCGGATCTCCAGACAGGTCGAAGTAACGAGAAAGGTGCTCGGTGACGCGGCGTGCTGCCAAGGCATCCCCCCTTGGCGAGTCGTCATCGGCCAGGAAGGGCGCGATCGGGATATCTTCGCCGATCTGCAGCCGAACGTGAAAGCGACGTGAGGGGACACGATACCACTTCTGTCCCTTGGTCAACGTGGGCGGGGTGCAGGTGATCCGCACCGGGGTGATGTCCAGCCGGCCGCGGACGGCGATGTTGGCGGCCCCGCGCTGCAGCCGTGGCGGCTGGCCCGGCACGCTGCGGGTGCCCTCCGGGAAGATGACCAGGGTGCCGCCGGCATGCACCGCCGCCACGCAGTCATCAACCAGGCCAGCCCCGTCATCGTTGGCAATGTAGCCGGCCGCCCGCACCGGGCCGCGCATGAACGGGTTGCAGGCCACGGCGCGTTTCACCACGCAATCGGCGTTGGGCAGCAGCGCGATCAGGCAGACCACATCGATCAGGGTCGGGTGATTGGCCAGCACCAGCAAACCGTCGCGCTGCAGGCGTTCACCGCCCTCGATCTGGTAGGTCATCACCCCCAGCGCACGCATCAGGCGCAGGTGGCTGGCAAAGGCGACCTGGACCACGCGGCGGGCCCGGCGGCGGCGGACCACCGGGTCGCGCATCAGCAGCAGCACCGGCATCACCAGCACGCCCAGCAGCAGGCCGCCCATGCCAAATGCGGCAAAGCTCAGGCCGGTGCCGAACACCCGCCAGGCATGATCGAGACGGCGCAGCGCCTCAGCCACGGCGCCCCCAGCGCCAGCGCTGGCCCTGGGTCACGTGCTCCAGTGCCGGCGCGCCGGACAACAGGAAGCGGTGCAGGTCCAGCGCGTGCGGCAACGTGCCCGGTGCGGTGGCAGTCGCGTCCGGCGCCGCCTCCCACTGCAGCGAGAGGGTCGGCTGGCCCGGCGTCGGCGTCGTCAATCGCCAACACCAGGCAAAGAACGGGTCGGGTTCGTCGGCGAACGTCGCGTAAATCTCGGGAAGCGGCGATTCATAGACCACCACCCGCACTTCGCGGGCGCCATCGGCCAGCAGGCCGGCCGCCTCCAGGCAGGCGGTCTCGACCGTGGCCTGGCCGGCAGCCAGCGCCAGGTAGTTGCCGCGGTGGCCGCGGGCGATCGAGTACAGCGCCGCGATCGCGTTGTGGACCGACAGGCCGAACCCGGTCGGCGACAGCGGCTGCTCGCCAACCAGCGCCCTCAGCAGGTCCATCGAACGGGCCACGTCGCCATGGCGGCTGGCGAACACCAGCGGCACCTGGCTGTCGGCACCCTGCCCGTCCTCGCACCAGCACGCAGCCTGGATCGCCATCCGGCCCAGCCGCTCGATGCGGCGGCGCTGCATCGCCGGTATCTCGGCCAGCGCCGGCGTGTCTTCGCCATCTGGCGGATACGGCGCATCGGCCCAGCCCAGCCACTGGCTGCGCTCGCTCAGGCCAGGTGCCCAGGCAGCCCAGTCGACGATGGAGAATTCGATCATTTAGCGAAGGTGCTTCAACAGGAGAACGATAGGCACGAGCCATTACGGCGACGCGCGGCGGCCCCCCGTTCCTGCAGCCGTGCGTCCGTCCAGGACGTCGCCGGCTGCCCCCCTGGCCGCCGGAAAGGAGCGCACGCTAGCACGTCCTGCACGGGGTGTGCAGGCCTTCACATTCCCCAACGCGGGACCCGGCACCGGCCGGCCCCGCTTCAATCGATCAGTGGTAACCGGTGTCGGCGTGCACCTTGCCGCGGAACACCCGGTACGACCAGGCCGTGTAGCCGAGGATGACCGGCAGCAGAATGACCAGCCCGACCAGGGTGAAGCCCAGCGAGGAGGCCGGCGCGGCGGCCTGCCACAGGGTCATTGACGGCGGCAGCAGGTAGGGCCACATGCCCAGCACCAGGCCGAGGAAGCCAAGCACGAACAGGGCCAGGCTGAGCAGGAACGGCGGTAGATCGCGACGCGGATGGGTCGCGCTGCGCCACAGCGCCGCAGCCACCGCCAGGGTCAGCAGCGGCACCGGCGACAGCCACCAGAAGTTGCCGTCGCTGAACCAGCGTGCCATCAACCGCGAATCGAGGAACGGCAGCCAGCTGCTGACCAGGCCCATCGCCGCGATCACCGCCACCACCAGCGGCCGGGTCATCTGCCGCGCAAGCGCCTGCACGCGTCCCTCTGTCTTCAGGATCAGCCAGGTGCTGCCCAGCAGCGCATAGCCGGCCACCAGCGCAGCACCGGTCAGCATCGCAAACGGGCTGAACCAGGCAAACGCACCGCCCTGGTAGACACCGTCCACCAGCGGGATGCCCTGCACCAGGGTGCCCAGGATCACGCCCTGGGCGAAGGTCGCCAGCAGCGAACCGAGGCCGAACGCCACGCTCCACAGCCGGCGCGAACGATGCGCCTTGAAACGGAATTCAAAGGCCACGCCGCGGAACACCAGCGCCACCACCAGCAGCAACACCGGCAGGTACAGCGCCGACAACAGCACCGCATAGGCCTTGGGGAAGGCCGCCAACAGCCCAGCGCCGCCCAGCACCAGCCAGGTCTCGTTGCCATCCCAGATCGGCGCGGCCGTGTTCATCATCAGGTCCAGCTGTTCCTCGTCCTCGGCGAACGGGGCAAGGATGCCGATACCGAGCACGAAGCCGTCCAGCACCACATACATCAGCACGCCGAAGCCGATCACCGCGAACCATGCCACCGGCAGCCAGGTCATCAGGTCCATGTCAGCGCTCCTCCAGCGGTTCGTCGGCCGCCGACAGCGGGCGCGCCGGGGTGTGGCTGCCGTGGTCCAGCGACGGCCCTTCGGCGTACGGCTGCGGCCCATGGCGCAGGATCTTCACCAGGTACCAGATGCCCCAGCCGAACACGAAGGCATAGCCGACCACATAGACGCCCAGCGACAGCGCGGTCATCCACGCCCTCTGCGGGCCCACCGCATCAGCCGTGCGCAGCACGCCGTACACCACCCACGGCTGTCGCCCCATCTCGGTGACGAACCAACCGGAGATCAGCGCGATGAAGCCACTGGGCAGCATCCAGTTCCAGCCGCGCAGCAGCCACGGCGAATCCAGCAGCCTGTTGCGCCACAGCTGGAACGCCGACACCCACGCCAGCAGCAGCATCAGCGTGCCCAGCCCGACCATGATGCGGAAGGCGAAGAACACCGGCGTCACCGGCGGCCGCTCGCTGGCCGGTACCGAGGTGAGCGGATCGAAGGTGCCGTCCAGCGAATGGGTGAGGATCACGCTGCCCAGCTTCGGGATGGCCACTTCGAAGTCGTTGCGCTCTTCCTTCTCATTGGGCAGCGCGAACACCACCAGCGGCACGCCCTCGCCCTCCCTGGTTTCGTGCCAGTGCGCTTCCATCGCCGCGATCTTCATCGGCTGGTGCTTGAGCGTGTTCAGGCCATGCATGTCGCCAACGAAGATCTGCACCGGCACGGTCAGCGCAGCGAATGCCACGGCGGCGATCAACATGCGCCGGCCCGCTTCCACGTGCGTGCCCCTGCGCAGGTACCACGCGCCCACGCCACCAATCACGAAACAGGTGGTGATGAACGAACCCAGCGCCATGTGCGCCAGGCGGTAGGGGAACGAGGGATTGAACACCACCTGCCACCAGTCCACCGGATGCACGATGCCGTTGACCATCTCGTAGCCGGCCGGCGTATGCAGCCAGCTGTTGGACGAGAGGATCCAGAACGTGGAGAACAGCGTGCCCAGCGCCACCATGCAGGTGGAGAGAAAATGCAGGCGTGGCGAGACCCGGCCCCAGCCGAACATCATCACGCCGAGGAAGCTGGCCTCCAGGAAGAAGGCGGTCAGCACTTCATAGGTCAGCAGTGGGCCGATGACCGTGCCGGCCACCTCGCTCAGCCGCGGCCAGTTGGTGCCGAACTGGAAGGCCATGACGATGCCGCTGACCACACCCATGCCGAACGACACTGCGAAGATCTTCTGCCAGAAGAAATACAGCTCGCGCCACACGGGCAACTTCGTGCGCAGCCAGCGCCATTCGATGAAGGCCAGCCAGCTGGCCGTACCGATGGTGAAGGCGGGGAACAGCACATGGAAACTGATGACGAATCCGAACTGGATCCGGGACAACAACAACGCGTCCAAGGGACGCCTCCTGCCTGCGACCGGTGGGATACCGGACCACTTTAGGAGGATTTCGTTGAGCCGGGATGCGACCGGGTGACGCGCTGCTTCACTTTGTCGCAGGGCGGCGTGACCGCCGCCGGGCATGGCCCGGGGCTACCGATTGACCGCTTTGGTAGCCGCCAACCTTGGTTGGCACACACTCAAGCGCCGACCAAGGTCGGCATCTACCCACAGCGATTGGATGAGTAGCTGCCAACCCTGGTTGGCACGCACACCCCAGCGCCGACCAAGGCCGGCATCCACCCACAGCAATGGGAGCGGCCCATCGCCCGGTGGGCGCCTCACTGCCAGAAGTACACGACGCCTGCCGCCAGCAACGCCGCAACCAGCAGCACCTGCACCACCACATACCACACACCACTGTCGCGCGACTCAGCGCTAATGCGCTTCTGCAGCGCCTCATTCACGTCCGGCGTTTCTTCCTGCTGCGCCTGCTCACGCAACGCCTGTGCCAGCGCGCGCGCTTCCGCATCGCGAGGGTCGGTCGGTGGGTTCACAGCAGCTCTCCGGCGGTGGCATGCCGCGTCAGTTCCTGCTTCAGGACCTGGCGCGCGCGGTGCAGGTGGCTCTTGATGGTACCGCGTGCCAGCCCGGTCACCTGTTCGATCTCGGCCAGGTCGAAATCCTCCAGGTAATGCAGGCCGACGATCAGGCGCTGCGGTGCACTCAAGCGTTCCAGTGCCGCGCCGAGCTGGCGCCCGGCCTGCAGGGCCTCACTCAACTCGGCGGGCCCGGGGCCTTCATCGCCGATCCCCAGTTCCTCCGGCACCTCCACCGCCACCATCCATTGCCTCTCCAACCGCCGCCGCCGCAGATGCTGCAGCGCAGTGGTGTAAGCGACCCGGGAAACCCAGGTGCGCAGCGAGGATTCAAAGCGGAACCGGTGCAGCTGGCGGAACACCGCCAGGAAGGTTTCCTGCAGCAGGTCAGCAACCTGGTCGCGGTCGCCGACCATACGCCCGATCACATGCGCACAGGTGCGCTGGTGCGTCTCCACCAGTTGTGCAAAGGCCGCTTGCGAACCGTCGATGATGGCCCGCACCAGGGCCTGGTCCGCGTCCAGCGGCTCGGCGGGTGCCGCCATCGCCGCTGCATTGCGGCGACGTCCCCGCAATGCAGCCAGTGCTCCGCCCAGCAGGCTCATGCGCGGGGCGCCCCCTGTGCCCGTGGCATGCCTGCCTCAGCCCTGGCGTGCGGCGGGACGGGTGAAATGCCAGGCCAGCAGCTGGCCGAGGCCGGCGCTGCCGACCATTGCGGCGGCAGCGCCGAAGGTCAGCTCGCGCGCACCGATCGCCTCCAGCAGGCCCATCGCCACGGCCAGGCTGACCAGGCTGATGCCCCAGCGCAGCGCACCCTGCCGGCGGCGCTCTTCTTCCAGCACCGCCAGCGAGCGGATCACTTCCTCCGGCACGTGCGGGGCCACCAGCTTGCTGCGGGCGCGGGCATCGGCAATGGCATGGATCGCGTAGGCGATGCAGATGAAGAGGGTGATCGGGATCAGTTCCTGCATGGTCGGGCTCCTGTTCGGTGGATGATGCGGGTTCAGGAGAATGGATGCGCGACCACGGCAACCGGTTGCAGCATTTTGCCGATTCCGCTGCCATGACCTGTGGCCCCTGCCCGGGGCCCTTGCGGCTGCTACGCTTGCCCGGTTTCCTCTTCTGGTGCCGTCCGCCCATGTCCCGAGTGCTGCCCCTGTCCCTCCTGCTGTCGGCCGTGCTGGCCGCACCGGCTGCGCATGCCGCGCCGACGCCGATCACCATCGAACAGGCCATGGCCGACCCGGACTGGATCGGTCCGCCGGTCGAGAAGGCCTGGTGGTCGTGGAACAGCCAGCAGGTGGAGTACCAGCTCAAGCGCAACGGCAGCCCGGTGCGCGACACCTTCCGCCAGCCGGTCGCCGGCGGCGTGGCCGCGCAGGTGGCCGATGACCAGCGCGGCACCCTGGACGTCGCCGAGCCGGTCTACGACCGCAGCCGCAGCCGCAGCGCCTTCGTCCGCAACGGCGATGTGTTCGTGCGCGACCTGCGCAGCGGCGCGCTGACCCAGCTGACCCGCAGCAACGAACGCGCCAGCGGCGTGAACTTCGCCGCCGACAACGGCGTGATCTGGCGCGTCGGCCAGAACTGGTTCCACTGGACCGCAGCCAGCGGTGTACAGCAGGTGGCCAGCCTGAAGGCCGACAAGGACCCGCGTACGGCGCCGAAGGCCGACGTGCTGCGCGACCAGCAGCTGCGCACGCTGGAAACCCTGCGCCGCGACCGCGACCAGCGCGAAGCACTGAAGGACCAGGACCAGCGCTGGCGCCAGGCCGATCCGACCCGCGCGCCGGGCCCGGTGTACCTGGGCGCCGATGTCGAGATCGGTGACAGCGTGCTGTCACCGGACCTGACCCACCTGATCGTGGTGACCAAGCCGAAGGACTTCGACGACGGCCGCACCAGCAAGATGCCGCTGTACGTGACCGAATCGGGTTACGAGGAAACCGAGGACACCCGCACCCGCGTCGGCCGCAACGGTTTCGAACCGCACACCCTGTGGTACGTGGACGTGCGCACCGGCAAGGCCGAGAAGGTCTCGCTGGGCAGCTTGCCGGGCATCAATACCGACCCGCTGGCCGAACTGCGCCGCAAGGCCGGCAAGGATGCGCTGAAGGGCGAGCGCAGCGTGCAGGTGATGAGCGATTTCATGGGCGGCGGCATCCGCTGGAGCGCCGACGGCCAGCAGGCAGCGGTGATGCTGCGTGCCAACGACAACAAGGACCGCTGGATCATCAGCGTCAACGCAGCCGACGGCCGCGTGCAGAACCGCCACCGCCTGACCGACAACGCCTGGATCAACTGGGGCTTCAACGATTTCGGCTGGATGGCCGATGGCCGCACGCTGTGGCTGCTGTCCGAAGAATCGGGCTTCTCGCACCTGTACACCCAGGCCGGCACCGCCAAGCCGCAGGCGCTGACCAGCGGCAAGTGGGAAACCTCGGCGCCGGTGCCGTCGGCCGATGGCAAGGGCTTCTATTTCCTGTGCAACCAGCAGGCGCCGCATGACTACGAAGTCTGCGCGGTCGACACCGGCAACCGCCAGGTACGCGAGCTGACCAGCCTCAACGGCGTGGAAGACTTCTCGCTGTCGCCGGATGGCCAGCAGCTGCTGGTGCGTTACTCCGCAGCCTACCTGCCGCCGCAGCTGGCCGTGCTGCCCAGTGCCGGTGGCCAGGCGCGGGTACTGACCGACACCCGCACTGCCGACTACAAGGCACGCGAGTGGATCCAGCCCAAGCTGGTGGCGGTGCCGTCCAAGCATGGTGCCGGCGTGGTCTGGGCCAAGTACTACGAGCCCGAGCACAAGGAACCGGGCAGGAAGTACCCGATCGTGATGTTCGTGCACGGCGCCGGCTACCTGCAGAACGTGCACCAGCGCTACCCGGCCTATTTCCGCGAGCAGATGTTCCACAACCTGCTGGTGGAGAAGGGTTACATCGTGCTGGACATGGACTACCGCGGCAGCGAGGGCTACGGCCGCGACTGGCGCACGGCCATCTACCGCAACATGGGCCACCCGGAACTGGAAGACTACAAGGACGGCCTGGACTGGCTGGTCGACACCCAGCAGGGCGACCGTGACCACGCCGGCATCTACGGCGGTTCCTACGGCGGTTTCATGACCTTCATGGCGCTGTTCCGTGCACCGGGCACCTTCAAGGCCGGCGCCGCGCTGCGCCCGGTGGTGGACTGGCACAACTACAACCACGGCTACACCAGCAACATCCTCAACACCCCGGACATCGATCCGGAGGCGTACCGCGTGTCCTCGCCGATCGAATACGCGCAGAACCTGCAGGACAACCTGCTGATCGCCCACGGCATGATGGATGACAACGTGTTCTTCCAGGACTCGGTGCATCTGACCCAGCGCCTGATCGAACTGCACAAGGACAACTGGTCGATCGCACCGTACCCGCTGGAGCGCCACGGCTACGTGCGTGCCGACTCCTGGCTGGACCAGTACAAGCGCATCCTCAAGCTGTTCGAGCAGAACCTGAAGTGAGTACTGCCGCGGCCACGATCCGGATCGTGGCCGCGGTCATCCTGGATGACCGCGGCCGGGCGCTGCTGGTGCGCAAGCACGGCGCCCGCCGCTTCATCCAGCCCGGTGGCAAGCCCGAACCCGGCGAAGCACCGTTGCAGGCGCTGGCCCGCGAACTGCACGAGGAACTGGGCGTGCAGCTGTGCGCCGCTTCGGCCATCGCGCTGGGCACGTTCGAGGACTGGGCGGTGAACGAGCCCGGCCACCGTGTGCAGGCGCAGGCGTGGTGGGTGCAGGTGGACGGCACGCCCCAGGCGAGCGCCGAGATCGCCGAACTGGCCTGGGTGCCCCTGCAGCCACCGCATGGCCTGCCCTTGGCACCCTTGAGCGAACACCATATCCTGCCGGCGGTCGCCACCCGGGTGACGGCCCGCTGAGCAGGCGGGCGCCGACTGCAAGGACATCGGATGTCAGTGCCGCTCCCGCCGCTTCCCACCCCCATCACCCCGACCGCCAACGCCTGGGTGCGCCCGATGGCGCAGGCGTCGTTCTGGCTGTGCCTGCTGCTGACGCTCTACTTCGTACTGCAGGCGCTGCTGTTGTGGCCACTGCACGGCACCCCGCTGTGGCAGTCGCTGGCCGGCATGGCGCAGGCGCACCGGATGCACAGCGTCACCTGGCTGCTGGCCCACCCGGTCGGCGCCTCGATGATCACCGCGTTGATCTGCCTGGCCTCGACCACCGCCAGCTGGGGCCTGCTGCGCGAGCGCCGCTGGGGCCTGTGGGGCTTCGTGGCGCTGTTGTTGCTGAGCGCGCTGGCCAACTTCGCGATCGCCTGGTGGCTGGACGCCTGCATGCGCGATCTCATCGCGCTGCTGGCCGATGATCCGGCCCTGCAGCAGGAGCTGCAGCCGCGGCGCTGGATGGTCACCTTCATCGTGGTCGCTACCTCGATCCTGTTCCTGGGCCTGCAGGGCTGGCTGGCCTGGCGCCTGTTGCGGCCGGACATCCGCTCGCGCTTCCACTGAACCCTGTCCGATTCCCGCTCGACAAGGACCGTCGCATGCGCGTGCTGCCCCTTCTCCCCGTACTGCTGCTGTTCGCCGCGCCGCCTGCTTCCGCCGACGCGTTGCGGTGTGGCGAGTACCGCAGCGACGATGGCGGCATGGCGCTGGTGTTCACCACCGCCAACAGCGGCTACCGCCACAACGACATCGGTGAGCCGGAGCCGCTGTGGGTCGATCGCAGTGCGGCACAGACCCGCCTGGTCATGCTCGACGATGGCGTCGCGGCGCCGATCCGGATCAGCGCCGATGGGCAGCGCATCGAGGATGACGTTGTGGTGGTCTACACCCTCCGCCAGCCCCGGGCCTGCGCCGTCGAACCCCGCGCGATGGATGGCAGCTGCCGCGCCGCCGGCAGCCACTGCATCGCGCAGCTGCCCACCGCTTCACCCGGCCAGGCCCAGCGCGCCTGCAGCGAAGGCGTTGGCGCGGGCTGCTCGGCGCTGCTGCGACAACTGCGCGAGGGCACGGCCGTGGCGGAAAGCAATGACGTCGGCCCAGCACGCTTCGAGCGCCCGCCCGCCTGCCGCGAGCACACGCCCGGGCATGACCCGCAGGCCTGCGAAGCACTGACCGACGATGCGCTGGCCATTGCCATGCAGCGGGTGGGCCAGCAGCTTGAACAGGAGGAACGAAGCACGCCGGATCTGCCGCTGCCCGCTGCTGTCCGTGATCGCCTGCAGCGGCTGTGCCTGCAGCACCGCGTTGGCCGCTTCTGCGTCGAGATGGCCGCCCAGCAGCTGGATGCGCTGGAACCTGCGTTGGCGGTGCAGGCGCTGCAGGTGGTCTGCGATGCCGGACGCGTCAGTGCCTGCGAACGTACCGCACCATTGCGTGAACTCGGTGCCGACCTGCGCCTGGTCCCGGCCCAGCAGGTGCCGTGCGGCCGCTACCAGGCCGACGGTGGCGTGATCGACATGCTCGACTTCGGCAATGGCACCCATGCACGCCTGCACAAGGGTGCCATCCACCTGCAGCACGACGGTCAGAGCCTGGTGCTGCGGCCGCTCGCCAACGGTGACCTGCTTGGCATTGATAGCCAGACCGCCTACCAGCGGTATCGCCCGCAGGAAGGCGTGCCCTCCTGCAGCCGTCCGGCCGACAGCCTCGGGCGGCCCCTGCGGTAAAGTACGCGCCATGAACGAATTCGAGCGCGTGCGCGCCTACCTCACCGACCTGCAGGACCGCATCTGTGCGGCGATCGAGGCCGCCGATGGCCGGGCCCGCTTCCAGGAAGACCTGTGGCAGCGTGCCGAGGGCGGTGGCGGGCGCACCCGCGTGCTGCGCGACGGTGCGGTGTTCGAGCAGGCCGGTATCGGTTTTTCCGACGTGGCCGGCAGCCGCCTGCCGCCGTCGGCTTCGGCCAACCGCCCGGAACTGGCTGGCGCCTCCTGGCGCGCCACCGGCGTGTCGCTGGTGTTCCACCCGCTCAACCCCTATGTACCGACCACCCATGCCAACGTGCGCTTCTTCCAGGCGCAGCGCGACGGCGAGGTGGTGGCCAGCTGGTTCGGCGGCGGCTTCGACCTGACCCCGTTCTATCCGTTCGACGAGGACGTGCAGCATTGGCACCAGGTAGCCCGTGGCCTGTGCGCGCCGTTCGGCGAAGAACGCTATGCCGCGCACAAGCGCTGGTGCGACGAATACTTCTTCCTGCGCCACCGCAACGAAACGCGTGGCGTTGGTGGCCTGTTCTTCGACGACCTGCACGGCGACTTCGAGCGCGATTTCGACTATCTGCGTGCGGTCGGTGATGGCTTCCTCGACGCCTACCTGCCGATCGTGCAGCAGCGCAAGGACGCCGCATATGGCGAGCGCGAACGCGAGTTCCAGCTATACCGCCGCGGCCGCTACGTGGAATTCAACCTGGTCTACGACCGCGGCACCCTGTTCGGGCTGCAGAGCGGTGGCCGCAGCGAAAGCATCCTCATGAGCCTGCCGCCCCGGGTGCGTTGGGAGTATGGCTTCAACCCGGAAGCGGGCAGCGCCGAGGCGCGCCTGGCCGACTACCTGGTGCCACGCGACTGGCTCTGATCTTCCGGCGCCACGCCTGACGCGTGGGGCCTTCTCCCGCCTGTGGTGCGCCCTGCACCTGACAGGCCCTGCTTTGCCTCCTTCAAGGATGACCCCATGCCTGTTGCTGTTCCCTTCCGCTCCCGCGTCGCGGGCTGGCGCACCCTGCTGGTGCTCGCGCTGGCCTCGGCCAGCCTGCCGGCTGCCGCACAATCGATGGCCTGCGGTACCTACAAGGACGTCGACGGCGGCGCCACGCTGACCATCGAGAGCGAAGCCCATGGCTTCCTGTCCAGTCCCTACCAGGCCACCGAACGGCTTCGGCTGGTACGCCAGGACAACCTGCTGGGCACAGGCAACCTGTCCACCGGGCGCCTGGAAAACTGGGAATTCAGCGACGACGATCGCACGATCTCAGGCGGATACCACACGTTCCAGCGGCAGGCGGCGGCCGCCTGCAAGCCGGTCCCGGACATGGTCGAAGGCAGCTGCATGGCCGACACCAGCGACTGCCTGGAAGCCCTGCCGGATGCCGCACCTGCGCAGCTGCATGCCTGGTGCAGCGAGGGCGTGGAGGTGGCCTGCACCCAGCTGCAGGACACCTACCAGCGCCAGGCCAAGGAGGCGCATCCGCAGCCAGCCAAGGCCGAGCCGCGCATGCCGGCCTTCTGCCGGGATGACGCTTCGCCCGATGAAGCCGAGGCCTGCCTGGCGGTCATGAAGGTCATGGCCAGCGAATTGATGGGCATGTCGGTGCTCGGCCTGCAGCGGTCCCCGGACGCACCACTGCCTGCACCGCAGCTGGATGAACTGGCGGCATTGTGCGCACGGCAGCAGGGCGAGGCGTTCTGCAGCAATGTGGCCGAAGCACTGTGGAACGGCGGGCGCCTCCAGCAGGCCGCCGAAGCGCTGCAGCGCTCCTGCGCGCAGCGTCCGGGCGCCGCAGCCTGCGACGCCGCCAAGGCGCTGGCGATCGTCTCCCGGCAGCCCGCGTCGGCACTGGCCGCAGTGGCCGCCACCACGCTTCCCTGCGGACGCTTCGAGGCCGGCCGCGGCCTGCTGTCGAACCTGCACTTCCTGGATGGCGGCCTGGTCGAGGTGGCCGGCCTCGGCAGCCGGCTGCGCGCACGTGTGCAGGACGGGCGGATTCTGCTCCGGCGCGACGTCGGCAGCGATTTCGTGCTGCAACCGCTGGCCAACGGCAACCTCGTCGGGATCGACCATGACAACCGCTTTGGTTACTACGAGCGCATGGACAAGGCCGCATCACAGTGCCAGCCGCCCGCCGTATTCGTGGAGATCCCGCAGCCACTGGACTGCCCCACCGTGGCCCGCAAGGGTGGTGCTGCCGCCTGCTGCGACGACGGCAAGCTGCTGGGCTGCAAGGTGGCGGGCGAGGAACTGCACCGCGCAGACAAGTGGCAGCAGGCGCAGCCTTACTTCATCAAGCTGTGCAGCGCTGGCGTGCGCGATGGCTGCCTGGGACTGGCCGCCGGGTACGTCCACACCGGCGACCCCAAGGTGCCGCAGACCATGGCCGCCATCTGCGCCAAGGATGGCAAGGGCACGCATGTGGCCTGTGATGTGGACGCCACCCGCAACTGGCCGGCGCTGAAGGCCGAAGCCGAAGCCGCGCCCTGACGCGCGGCACCTGCAGAGCCGAGCCCGTGCCCGGCTCCACAAGCTCAGCCGGGCTTTCTGGGGATGATGGTGATGTGCCCGTTGATCTCCAGCAGGGCCAGCTCGACATCCCCCACGTCCAGGCAGCCCTGCTGGCGCATGGCGGCCTCGAAATCCGAGCGGGTGACCTGTTCACGGCGCAGAACGGCGTCGAACAGGCGCCCTTCGCGCGCGATCACCACCGGTTCGCCCTCGACCAGGCGTTCAATCCGCCGGCTGCGGGTGCTCACCCAACCCACCCCGTAGTTGAGCAGGATCAGGGTGGCTGCCAGCAGCAGGCCGCCGCCCAGCGAGGTGTCGGTGCCCAGCAGGGCGTTCTGCACCGCATTGCCCAGCAGCACCACCAGCAGCACGTCGAACGGGGTGATCTGCCCCAGCGGGCGCTTGCCGCTGAGCCGGACCATGCCCAGCACCACGACATACACCACCACCGCGCGCAGGATGAATTCCCACCACGGCATCGCCAGTGCGAACAGATCGGGCATTGCGGATTCCCCTGCTGGACGTTGGCCCAGCCTAGCACCTGGGGTCAGATCCCTTTGCCCGATGGGCAAAGGGATCTGACCCCATCCGAGGTGTTCGGGCGGCACAAATAAAAAGCCCCGCTGACCAGGGGGAGGTCAACGGGGCCGGGGAACGGGCACTTGGGGAGGAGTCCCCGTTCCGAGATCTGCTCCAGGGGATGGGAGAGATCCACAACAGGCATTGCGCCTGTCGGGAGTTATAGAAGCACTCCGAACACTAACGGTTCGTGAAGGGGCCCCATTTAATGAAATTCAATCGGGGCAACATTCATGGTCGAGTCAGAAAGCCCCGACGCATGAACAAATTCACGTCGTTTTCGGCCTGAAATGCCGTCAGTGCGCTTCGTCCCAGTTATTGCCGATGCCGGTATCGACCACCAGCGGCACCCGCAGTTTGGCCGCTTGCGACATGCGCTCCACCACCTGCAAACGCAAGTCTTCAACGAAACTGCTTTCGGTTTCGAATACCAGTTCATCGTGCACCTGCAGGATCATCCGTGCCGGTGCCCCGCTGTCGCGCAGCCACTGGTCCACATCCACCATCGCGCGCTTGATGATGTCGGCGGCGGTGCCCTGCATCGGCGCGTTGATCGCCGCGCGTTCGGCACCGGCACGCAGGCCCTGGTTGCGGGCGTTGATATCGTTCAGGTACAGGCGGCGGCCGAACAGGGTTTCCACGTAGCCCTGGTCACGGGCCTGCTGGCGCATCCGCTCCATGAAGTCGCGCACGCCCGGGTAGCGGCTGAAGTACAGCGCCACGTAGTCCTGCGCCTGGCCACGGTCGATGCCCAGGTTGCGGGCCAGACCGAAGGCGCTCATGCCGTACATCAGGCCGAAGTTGATCGCCTTGGCGGCGCGGCGCTCGTTCGGGGTCACCTCCTCCAGCGTGCGCCCGAACACCTCGGCGGCGGTGGCACGGTGCACGTCGGCACCCTGCTCGAAGGCACGCACCAGGCCCGGGTCCTCGGACAGGTGGGCCATGATCCGCAGCTCGATCTGCGAATAGTCGGCCGCCAGCAGCTGGAAGCCTTCCGGCGCCACGAACGCGCGGCGGATGCGGCGGCCGTCCTCGGTGCGGATCGGGATGTTCTGCAGGTTCGGGTCCGACGAGGACAGGCGGCCGGTGGCGGCACCGGACTGGTGGTAGCTGGTATGCACGCGGCCGGTATCCGGGTTGACCATCTCCGGCAGCTTGTCGGTGTAGGTGCTGCGCAGCTTGGCCAGGCCGCGATACTCCAGGATCACCCGCGGCAGCTCGTGCTGGTCGGCAATCGCCTCCAGCGCCTCTTCATTGGTGCTGGGCTGGCCCTTCGGTGTCTTCACCACCGCCGGCAGCTTCAGCTCGTCGAACAGCACCGCCTGCAGCTGCTTGGGCGAATCCAGGTTGAAGCTGCGCCCGGCCAGCTCGGTGGCCTTCTGCTGCGCCGCCAGCATGCGCGAGGACAGGTCCTGGCTCTGCCGGCGCAGTTCATCGGTATCGATCCGCACGCCATTGGCTTCGATCGTGGTCAGCACCGGCACCAGCGGCATCTCGATGTCGCGGTACACGCTGTCCAGCGCCGGCACGGCCAGCAGCTGCGGCTGCAATGCGCGATGCAGGCGCAGGGTGATGTCGGCGTCCTCCGCCGCATAGCGGCTGGCCTCGTCGATGCCCACCTGCGAGAACGGAATCTGCTTGGCACCCTTGCCGGCCACGTCCTCGAACTTGATGGTGCTGTAGCCCAGGTAACGCAGGGCCAGCGAGTCCATGTCGTGGCGGGTGGCGGTGGAGTTGAGCACGAAGCTTTCGAGCATGGTGTCGTCGTGGTAGCCCTGCACGTCCACGCCATGGCGGCGCAGCACATGCAGGTCGTACTTGCCATGCTGGCCCAGCTTCTTCTTCGCCGGGTCCTGCAGCACCGGGCGCAATGCATCCAGCACCTGCTGCAGCGGCAACTGGGCCGGCGCGCCCGGGTAATCGTGGCCGACCGGAATGTAGGCCGCCTTGCCCGGCTCGACCGCCAGGCTGATACCCACCAGGCGCGCGCGCATCGCGTCCAGCGCATCGGTTTCGGTATCGAAGCTGACCAGGTCGGCCTGCTGCACGCGCTCGACCCACGCCTGCAGCTGCCCGGTGGTCAGCACGGTCTCGTACTCGCCCGGCGCGGACAGCGCCGGATCCAGCGTGCCGGCGGCCGGTGCCTCGGCGCTGCCACGGGCGAAGCCGGCCGCCGTGCCACGCAGGCTCGGGGTGGCTTCGCTGGCGGCTGCCGGCGCCGGCAGCGGCGCACCCAGTTCCTTCAGCGCCTGGGTGAAGCCATAGCGCGTATACAGCCCGGTCAGCTCCGGCACGTCCTGCTCGCGCAGGGCCAGCGTGGTCGGGCTGGCGTCCAGCTCCACGTCGGTACGGATGGTCACCAGCTCGCGGTTGAGCGGCAGGCGCTCCAGCGCGGCGCGCAGGTTCTCGCCGATCTTGCCCTTCATGGTCGGCGCGGCCGCCATCACACCGTCCAGGTGCTGGTACTCGGCCAGCCACTTGGCAGCGGTCTTCGGCCCGCACTTCTCCACGCCCGGCACGTTGTCGACGGTGTCGCCCATCAGTGCCAGCAGGTCGATGATCTGGTCGGCGCGCACGCCGAACTTCTCCATCACCGCCGCGTCCGAATCCATGCGGCTGCCGGTCATGGTGTTGACCAGTTCAATGCCCGGGCGCACCAGCTGGGCGAAATCCTTGTCGCCGGTGGAAATGGTCACCTTCAGGTCCTGCGCCAGGCCCTGCAGGGCCAGCGTGCCGATCACATCGTCGGCTTCCACGCCGGGAACACGCAGGATGCTGATGCCCAGCGCTTCGACGATGCGGCACATCGGCTCAACCTGGCTGCGCAGCTCATCGGGCATCGGCGGGCGGTTGGCCTTGTACTGGTCGTACAGGTCGTCGCGGAAGGTCTTGCCGGGCGCATCGACCACGAACGCCACGTAGGCCGGGCGTTCCTTCAGGGTCGAACGCAGCATGTTGACCACGCCGAACAGCGCGCCGGTGGGTTCACCCTGTGCATTGGACAGGGGCGGCAGCGCGTGGAACGCGCGGTACAGGTAACTGGACCCGTCGATCAGGACTAATCTGCTCATGCGCCGATTCTACGCGCCCACGCCTGCACCGCGACGACACGGCACGCACCCGGCGATGGGGCATAATCAAGGCTCTATCCAGGCAAAGGCCCCCGCCGATGAAGACCCTGATGCTGGCTTCCCTGCTCCTGCTCGCTGGCTGCGCCAGCATGGGTGGCGCAGGTGCTCCCCCGGTGGACGTCAAGGGCGCCGATGTCTCCAAGCGCACCATGGACAACGGCGACACCATCGAGGAATACCGTGTCTCCGGCCAGCTGCGCATGGTCAAAGTGACCCCGTCGCGCGGTGCCCCGTTCTACATGTATGACAAGAACGGCGACGGCCGCATGGACAACGACAAGGACGGCGTGTCGCCGGTGTACTGGAAGCTGTACAGCTGGTGATGTGACCGGGGTCGGCGGCAACGCCCATCGCCGGTCCAGTGGATCCACGCCATGCGTGGATACGCACCCCGGCCCCACAAAAAACAACGCCGGCGCGCATCCTGCGACCGGCGTCGGGTCCCCTCCCCGGGAACGCTTGGATCAGCGGGTGTGGATCAGCGGATGACCAGCACCGGCAGCGTGCTGCGTGCCAGCACTTCGGCGGTCTGGCTGCCCAGCAGCACGCGGGTCACGCCACGGCGGCCATGCGAGGTCATCACGATCAGGTCGCTGTTGCGCTCGCCGGCGGTCTCGATGATGCCGTCGGCCGCATAGCGGTCCAGCACATGCACCGGATTGGCGGTAATGCCCTGCTCGGCGGCCTTGGCCAACGCCGGCTGCAGCACCTTCTGTGCACCTTCCTCGCGGTCGGCCTTGTACTCGGGGCTGTTCATGTAGCCCACGCTCCAGCCCATGGCGTCGTACATGCCGACCGCCCACGGCTCGGAAACAGTCACGATGTCGACCTCGGCGTTGAGGTCCTTGGCCAGCTCCAGGCCCTTGGCCAGGCCCTTGTCGGCCAGCTCGGACCCGTCGGTGGCAATCAGGATGCGCTTGTACATGGTGGGGCTCCGTGACGATCTGCCAGATGGGAACGTCACCATTGCACACCGGATGTGCAGGCCGCGCCTTGAGCAGGATCAATCCTGGCGCCGCGCAGCGGCGTGTGCGCACCGCCCGCTTGCACACCCCCTGACCGCGGCGCATGCTGGACCAGCGGCACCGCGCCGCCCCCAAGGAGAACGCACATGCAGGACAACAAGCCCCCGGTCTGGAGCTCACAGAAGTCCATCATGGTCGCGCTGATCGTCGCGTTGGCGGTGCTTTTCGGTGGCTACCAGATCGGCAAGGACATGGCGCTGCGAGACAACGCCCTTCAGACAGCGGGCAAGTAACCTGCTTCTGTAGAGCCGAGCCCATGCTCGGCTGCGGATGAAGGAGCCGAGCATGGGCTCGGCTCTACATCAGGCCCGCCTTCAGGCGATCTGCACCACGCGCGCGTTCTGGCACAGCGGATAGCTGCCCACGAATTCGGCAATCGCATCACGCATCGCTTCAAACGATTCGCCATACATGTACAGCGCGGTCTCGGTCGGGCCCTGCCACCAGCTGCAGATCTCGCCAAGGCCGTCGATGTTCTCGGACAGCTGCTCGAACACGTGGTTGGAATCGCACTGTTCGTAGACTTCGTCCGGCAGGTTCAGGCCATCCAGGTAGATGCCCAGCCCCTCGGTCACGCCGAAGCTGCGGTCGGCCTCGCCCGCGCCCTGAATCTGCGAGCCCTTCGGCGCACCCAGTTGTTCCAGCAGGTCGATCAGTTTCGGCACGCCGGCCGCATCGACCAGCGCCACTTCGATATCGCCGTATTCGACCTCACCCAGGTCGGAGATCGCAGTGCCGCCGCCGGTCAGCTCGCCCACCTGGGCCGCCTGCAGCAGCGCGTCGAGCGGATCCTCGAACAGTTCGTGGCGGTGCTCGGGCTGCAGACGGGCGTTCAACTTCACGGTGACGTGCAGCGTCGGTTCGGTCATGGGGGCGTTCCTGGAAGATGTCGCCCCATTGTAGAGCCGTGCCATGCTCGCCTGCCCTCCCGGCAGAAGCAGCCGAGCGTGGGCTCGGCTCTACAGCACCGTGGTCAACGCAGGAACGGCGCCACCTTGCGCTTGAGCAGCTCCACCAGCACCGGGTCCATGTAGTCGTAGTCGTCGGGGATGTCCAGGCAGATCACCCGCTTGCCGTTCAACCAGGCCTTGTAGCGGCTGGACAGCCGGTTGCGGTGGGCCCTCTCCATCACGAACACCTGGTCGGCCCACTGCAGCAGCTCGGGGCTGAGCACTTCCTCGGCATCGGCCAGCAACCCGGCCGAGGCGGTCTCGATGCCCGGCCAGTCGGCGAACACCTGCTCGGCCGTAGGGCTGCGCAGGCGGTTCTGGCTGCAGAGGAAGAGCACATTGCGGGTCATGGCTGCAGCGTATCGGGGTCGGGTCCCTTTTCCAACGGAAAAGGGCTCTGACCCCATGCGTGTACCGCGTTGGGCTCAGAGCCCTCCCTGCGGGAGGGATCCGACCCCGACAGTGATCAGATCACCGTCAGGTTGGCATACGCCATCACCAGCCACTTGCTGCCGGCATCGGCGAACTCGACCTGCACGCGGGCGTGGGCGCCGTTGCCTTCGTAGTCGGTCACCATGCCTTCGCCGAATTTGGGATGGGTGACCAGTGCACCCAGCTTGATCGGCGGTGCCTCGATCGAGGCATGACCCATCACCCGGCTGGCGCCCATCGAGGCCGGCCGCGAAACCTGCACCTTCGGGCGGACTTCGTGCAGCAGCTCGCGCGGAATCTCGCGCAGGAAGCGCGACGGCAGGCTGTAGTTGTCCTGCCCGTGGATGCGGCGCGACTCGGCATAGCTCAGCACCAGCTTCTGGCGCGCGCGGGTGATGCCGACGTAGGCCAGGCGGCGCTCTTCTTCCAGCCGCCCGCTTTCCTCCAGCGAGCGTGCGCTGGGGAACAGCCCCTCTTCCAGGCCGGCCAGGAACACCAGCGGGAATTCCAGGCCCTTGGCCGAGTGCAGCGTCATCAGCTGCACGCCGTCCTCGCCCGCCTGCGCCTGGCCCTCGCCGGCCTCCAGCGCGGCATAGGCCAGGAACGCGACCAGCTCGTCCATGTCCTCGCCCACCTCCTCGATGTCGTCTGCCCGGCGCACGAAGCGCGAGGCCACCGAGACCAGTTCGTCGAGGTTGTCGGTACGCGATTCGGAGTCCAGCGCGTTGCGGCTCTCCTTGCTCCAGTGCTCGCGCAGCTGCGAGCGGGCCAGCACATGGTCCACGCGCTCGGCCAGGGTCATGTGCAGGGTCTGTGCCTGCAGCTCGTTGACCAGCACCAGGAAGCCGGCCAGCGCATTGCGTGCGCGTGCGGCCAGCGCGCTGCCCTGGGTGACCAGCATGGTCGCCTCCCACAGCGAAATACCCTGCGCGCGTGCCTCACGGCGCACTTCGTCCAGCGTGCGGTCGCCGATGCCACGCGTCGGCGTGTTGACCGCACGCTCGAAGGCGGCGTCATCGTTGCGGTTGGACAGCAGGCGCAGGTAGGCCAGCGCGTCCTTGATTTCGGCACGCTCGAAGAAGCGCATGCCGCCATACACGCGGTACGGCACCTGCTCGCTCAGCAGTGCTTCTTCCAGCGCACGCGACTGTGCGTTGCTGCGGTAGAGCACGGCCACTTCGGTGTAGCTGCCACCATCGCGCACCCATTGGCGGGCGCGCTCGACGATGTAGCGGGCCTCGTCCATCTCGTTGTACGCGGCATACAGGTCGATCGGCTCGCCGTCGCCGCTGTCGGTCCACAGCTGCTTGCCGATGCGGTCGGGGTTGTGCGCGATCACCGCATTGGCGGCGCCGAGGATGTTGGCGGTGGAGCGGTAGTTCTGTTCCAGGCGGATGGTCTGTGCGCCCGGGAAGTCGCGCAGGAAGCCCTGCACGTTCTCGACCTTGGCACCGCGCCAGCCGTAGATGGCCTGGTCATCGTCACCGACCACGAACACATGGCCGGAATCACCCGCCAGCACGCGCACGAAGGCGTACTGGATGGCATTGGTGTCCTGGAACTCGTCCACCAGGATTTCGCGGAAGCGGGCGCGGTAGTGGGCCAGCAGGGCCGGGTTGTCGCGCAGCAGTTCATGCGCGCGCAGCAGCAGCTCGGCGAAGTCGACCAGGCCGGCGCGGTCGCAGCGCGCCTGGTACTCGATGTAGGCCTGGCGCATGGTTTCCAGCCAGGCGTCGTGCGGTTCGGGCTGGATGTGCTGCGGGCGGCGGCCTTCGTCCTTCTGCGCGTTGATCCACCACGCGATCTGCTTGGCCGGGTATTTGCCGTCGTCCAGTTCCAGCGCCTGCACCACGCGCTTGACCAGCCGCAGCTGGTCGTCCGAGTCCATCACCTGGAAGCCTTCGGGCAGCCTGGCGTCCTGCCAGTGCAGGCGCAGCAGGCGGTTGGCCAGGCCGTGGAAGGTGCCGATCCACATGCCGCGGCTGCCGTTGGGCAACTGGGCATCGATGCGGTGGCGCATTTCGCCGGCCGCCTTGTTGGTGAAGGTCACCGCGAAAATGCCGTGGGTCGGCACGCCATCGACTTCATGCAGCCAGGCGATGCGGTGGGTGAGTACGCGGGTCTTGCCGGAACCGGCACCGGCCAGCACCAGGTGGTGGCCGGGGGGAGCGGAGACGGCTTCGCGCTGGGCCGGGTTCAGGCCATCGAGCAGGTGGGAGACATCCATGCCTCCATTTTACGGCATCGCCGTCGCGGCTCCTGCGACCACCTGGGTCGCCAGTGCCTGCGCCTGCTGGCGCAGTTCAGGCACTGCGAGGCTTTCCCACAGGCTGCCGATGCGCAGGCTGCCGAGCACGCCCAGCCGGGCCTGCGGCTGGCCACCCGCTGCACGCAGGCGGTCACCCGGCACCGTGCTGTCCAGGCCCAGCCCATGTGGGCCGGGGCGGGCCAGCCCATCGGCCAGCAACTGCTGCAGCAGCGGATTGCGCAGTGCGCTGGCGCGGGTCTCTACGCCGGTGGCATTGATCACCCCGCCAATCGTCCAGTGCTGTTCATTGCCTGAGCCATCGCGACCACACAGCTGCAGCGCATCACCTTCGCGGCAGACGCGTTGCAGGCGGGACCGGTGGATACGCAGTTGGCCGCTGTCCTGCAGGGCCTGCAGCTGCGCGTCGACCTCTTCGGCGATGCGGTGGCGATGCACGTCCCAGTAGCGCACCACATGGCGCAGGAAGCGGCGCTGGTCGGCTTCGCCAAGGCTGCACCACAGCGCCTGCCCGTGCGGGCGGATGCGGTCCATCACGCCCTGCCACGGCAGGCCGTCGGCCTGCGCCTGGCGGGCGAACCCGCGCAGCGCACGCAGGCGCTGGCGCAGGTTCATCGGCAGCAGCGTGGCCGGGTCGAACGTGGGCAGGCCACCATGCGCATGCGGCAGCGGCAGCAGGCCATGGCGCGAGATCACATGCAGCGGACCAGTGTGGCCGGCGGCGACCAATGCCAGCGCGGTGTCGGCCATGCTCAGGCCGGACCCGACAATGGCCACGGCCTGCTCGCCGGCCAGGGTACGCACGCCGTCGTAGTCCCAGGCCTCGATCACGTCATCGGCGGGCAGTGCGTCAGCACCGGCCACCGGCAGCGGACGCATGCTGTTGCCGGTGGCGAGCACCGCCTGCGCGGCATGCAGCGCCTGGCCATCGCCCAGCTGCAGCCGGTAACCATGGTCATCCGGCTGCAGGCCCAGCACCGGCTGCGCGATCACCTGCAGCTGCGCCGGGCTGACCGCGGCGGCCTCCTGCAGGCGCTGCTGCAGGTAGGCAGCAAAGTAGTGGCGGCACACGTAACGCTCGCCCAGCACCTCGCGCGCCTCGCCCGGGTAGGCATCGGCGGCCATCAGGTAGTCGAGGAAATCGCCAGGCTGGTCGGCAAACGCACTCATCTTCGCCGCCGGCACGTTCAGCAGGTGCTCCGGCCACGGCGTGGCATAGGCGATGCCCTGCGCCAGCTGCGAGGCCGGCTCGAAAATGGCCAGCGCCAGCGGCGCGTGGGCCTGGCGCAGTACCTGGATCGCCACCAGCACCCCGGCCGCACCACCACCGATGATCGCCAGGTCCAGTTCGCCATTACGCGGTGAATCAGTCATGCACTGATTGTAGGCCATCGGCGATGACAGGCCGGAGTGCCGGAATGGGCGGTTGCCGCCGCCTCACATCAACGCATCGGCCAGGCGTGCGATGCCCTCGCGGCTGCGCCGCCACGTGGGACGGCTGCGCCACTGCTGCAGATCCAGCTGGCGCGCCTCGCGCAGGTAGCCATCCTCGATCGCGCACAACTGCTGTACCAGCGCACGGTCATAGCAGATCAGGCCGATCTCGGCATTCAGCGCGAACGAGCGGATATCCATGTTGATCGAGCCGAGCACGGCGATGTCCTCGTCCACGCTCATGTGCTTGGCGTGCAGGAACTGCGGTTCGTACAGGGCGATGCGCACGCCACAGCGCAGCAGCTCGTCGTAGTACGCCTCCTGCGCCCACGAGGTCAGCCGCTGGTTGTTGCTGGCCGAGAGGATCAGCTGCACGTCCACGCCGGACAATGCGGCAATGCGCAGCGCGCTCAGCGTGGCTTCGTCGGGCACGAAATACGGGGTGACCATCACCAGCCGGCGCCGCGCCAGATGGATCAGCGCCGCCACCGCATCGCGCGCGTTGCTGTACGGGTATGCCGGGCCGCTGGGCAGCAGCTGGGTGGCGATGTCGTCGCTGCACTCGGGCACATCGGCGATCACGTCCAGGCGCTGGCCGGTTTCCATGTACCAGTCGCTGGCGAAGACCGCTTCCAGATGCGCCACGGCCGGGCCACGCACGCGCGCCACCAGTTCGCGGTTCGGGTGGCCGGGCACGAATTGCGGGCCCGCCAGGTTCTGCGAACCGACATAGGCCACTTCGTTGTCGATCACCGCGATCTTGCGGTGGTTGCGCAGGTCCATGCGCCCGCTGCGGCGCCAGCGCAGGCCACCCGGCAGCATCGCCCGTACTTCGATGTCGCGCGCTTCCAGGCGCTTGCGATAGGCGCGCAGGCCGCGCTTGGCGCCCACCGCGTCGAGCAGCACACGGCACTGCACGCCACGCGCCGCTGCACGCTGCAGCGCCTCGACGATGGCCTCGCCCACCGCGTCGTCGAACATCAGGTAGTACAGCAGGTGCACGCGGTCTTCGGCCTGGTCGATGTCGGCGATCAGCGTGTGCAGCGATTCGTCGTAGTCGGTCAACAGATCGACTGCGTTGCCGTGCACCGGCATGAAGTCACCCTGGCGCTGCACCAGCGGCACGATCTCGGCGCTGGCGGTATCCGGCTGCGGGGTCCAGCGCAGGCGATGCTGCAACGCCTGTTCCTCGCGGATCACCTGCGAGGCCTCGGCCTGGCGGCGGATGCGCTCGCGCGACAGCCAGGGGTGGCCGAACAGCAGGTACAGCGGCAGGCCCAGCAGTGGCACGAAGCCGACCAGCAGCAGCCAGCTGCGCGCGGCCCCCGGCGTGGTGCGGGTGGGGATCCAGCACAGCGCGACCAGCCGGATCAGCCAGTCAATCAGCAGCAGGTACGAACCCAGCAACCACTCGAACAGCATCGTGTCGCCCGTCGGGAGGTGATGGGCCATTCTGCCCAGCAGGGTGTGTAGAGTCGAGCTTGCTCGACTGCCGCAGCGCAGCCGAGCGTGGGCTCGGCTCTACAAGAGCCGTCGAGCAGGCTCGACGCTACGGGATGGCTCAATGCCGCACCGGCACCTCGCACAGCTGGCGCACCGAATCGGCGTGGCGGCGGCCGTTGAGCGCCATGCAGGCAATGGCCTGCGCGGCCCGCTCCAGCTGCGCCTCCGGCAGCGGCGACGGTGCACCGTTGGCCAGTGCCAGATGGTGATCGCACAGCAGCAGCGCCATGCCCTCGATGCCTTCCAGCATGCGCTGCAGGCGCAGCCAGCCCAGTTCCAGGTCCTGCCGGTGTGATGGGGTGTTCATGCAACCTCCTTCAACGGATCTGGCCACCGGTGAAGGTGGCGGACGATGCGTGGTTGCAATACCGGGAACGGTAGCCACCAAACCGGCGGGCGCGAGGCCCCCACGCACCGTCCGCCATAGAGGCAGATGGGTCACCCGCCGTCGGCGGAGTTTTTCCGGCAACGGCGGGCGAGTTTACTGGCTACCGATTCGACGGGATTGCAAGCCCGGCCACTGCAACCGCAGCGGCTCGCCATCATGGGCACGGCGAGCCCTGTCGTTCCAATCGATTTGGAGCGCACGAGGCGCCGGAACCGGTAGGAACAATCACTTATCGCATCCGGCCCTTCACACCAGGCAGGGCGCCATTGGCGACAGCGTGCGCAGGGAGTCCGGCAGTGCCGACCAACGGTCGGCACCCACCATGGCTATGCCGCAGCAGGCAGCAGCCACCACAGAAATGCCGGGCATGAAAAAACCCGCCACAAGGGCGGGTTTCTTCGCGGGGATCAGCAATCCGTGCGGATTACTTGATCTTGCCTTCCTTGTACAGGACGTGCTTGCGCACGACCGGATCGTACTTCAGGAATTCCATCTTCCCCGGGGTGTTCTTCTTGTTCTTGTCGGTCGTGTAGAAGTGGCCGGTACCGGCCGAGGAAATCATACGGACCTTATCGCGCTTGCCTGCCATGATGCTTTACTCCTCAGACCTTTTCGCCGCGCGCACGCAGCTCAGCCAGAACGGAATCAATGCCGTTCTTGTCGATGGTGCGCAGTGCATGCGCGGAAACACGAAGCTTGACCCAGCGGTTCTCGCTGGCCACCCAGAAACGGCGCTCGTGCAGATTCGGCAGGAAACGACGACGGGTCTTGTTGTTGGCGTGCGAGACGTTGTTACCCGTCTGCACTCGCTTGCCGGAAACCTGGCATACGCGGGACATTGCGCACCTCGATAGTAGTAGTTGTCAGCCCGTAGCCCGGGAGACGGCGGCCTCGATGGTTGCCCACCACACGTCAAGAGAATCAAAGGGTTACGCTGGCGTTGGGCGGCCGGGGACGTGCTCCCGGGGGCGCCGCCCGATAGAAAACCGGACACAGCGAGCCGCGCATTATGCACGGGTTCAAGCACTTGCGCAAGTTACCCACAGGCTGGGGCTGAACACGGCAACCGCCGTCCTGCAGAGCCGGGCCCATGCTCGGCCCAGTCACGCCGCACCCGCGGTGTGACGGGAAGGCCGCCGAGCGTGGGCTCGGCTCTACAACAGCGACCGCCTTGCTGTGGAGCCGAGCCGATGCTCGGCCCAGTCACGCCGCACCCGCGGTGTGACGGGAAAGCAGCCGAGCGTGGGCTCGGCTCTACAACAGCGACCGCCTTGCTGTGGAGCCGAGCCGATGCTCGGCCCAGTCACGCCAGACCCGCGGTGTGATGGGAAAGCAGCCGAGCGTGGGCTCGGCTCTACAACTGCGACCGCCTTGCTGTGGAGCCGAGCCGATGCTCGGCCCAGTCACGCCGGACCTGCGGTGTGACGGGAAAGCAGCCGAGCGTGGGCTCGGCTCTACAACAGCGACCGCCTTGCTGTGGAGCCGAGCCAATGCTCGGCCCAGTCACGCCGCACCCGCGGTGTGACGGGAAGGCCGCCGAGCGCGGGCTCGGCTCTACAACAGCGACAGAGCTGGCTCAGCGCAGGTGCGGAATGACCTGGGCCAGCAGATGGGCATCCTTCAGCGCGCCGTGCAGGCCCCGGTTGCCGGGAATGCGCAGGCGCTGCAGCACATCGTCCAGCTTGTTGCCCTGGCCCGGCCAGCGCCCCCGCGCCAGCTTCAGGCTGCAGGTGATGTGGCAGTGCTGGGCCAGCGTGGCGGGGATGCCAGCCAGGCGCAGCTCGTTGTCCAGGAAACCCACATCAAAGGTGGCGTTGTGCGCGACCATCTCGCTGCCACGCAGGAACTCCAGCAGTTCTGCGGCCTTGCTGGAGAACAGCGGCTTGCCCACCAGCATCGCATCGCTGATGCCATGCACGCGCTGCGCGCCCCAGTCGACCTTGCGCTGCGGCTGCAGGTAGGTGTGGAACTGACGGCCGGTGAGCTGGCCATCGATCAGCTCGACGGCACCGATTTCGATCACCCGGTGCCCCAGGCGGTGGGAGATGCCGGTGGTTTCGGTATCCAGTGCAACGATGCGACTCATGCGTGAGGTTCAGTTCCTTGATGCGCTGCCTGGCATGGTCGCACGAAGACTGGCCCGATCCGGCAGGAGACTCCCTGTAGAGCCAAGCCTACGCTCGGCTCGCGCGCGAAGCGCGGCCCTTGAGCGTTGGAGCCAGAAACAGCCGAGCGTGGGCTCGGCGCTACAGTGCTGCCACCACCCAATCAATGAACACCCGCAGCCGCTGGCTCATGTGCCGGTTCGGCGGGAACATCACGTGCATCGGCATCGGCGGCAGCTGCCAGTCCTCCAGTACCGGCAGCAGCTCGCCGCGCGCCACGTGCGGCGCGGCCATGTAGCCGGGCAGCGCCACCACGCCCAGACCCGCCAGCGCCGCCGCCAGATAGGCGTTGCCGTCGTCGAAGCCGACCGTGTAGCGGCCCTGCACCTCGATGCGCTCATCGCCACGCTGTGCAGTGAACACACGGGCGCGACCACTGCGCGGGCTGAGGAAGCCGACCATGTGATGGTCGGGCCCTTCCAGCGCGCGCGGGTCGGTCGGCAGGCCGAAACGCTGCACATAGCCTGGGCTGGCGTGGAAGCCGATCGGCAGTGCAGCCAGCGGCCGCGCCACCAGCGACGGGTCGGCCGGGGTGCCGCCGCGGATCACGCAATCGACGTTGTCAGCGATGACATCGACCTCGCGGTCACTCACGCCGATATCCAGCTGGATCTCCGGATAGCGCGCCTGGAAATCCGCCAGCGCCGGCACCAGCCGCAGCCGTGCGTAGGGCCCGGGCACATCCACGCGCAGGCGGCCGCGTGGTTGGGCGGCCGCGTCGCCAAGGCCTGCTTCCACCTCGTCCAGTTCGGCCAGCAGCCGGGCGATGCGCGGGTAGTAGGCCGCGCCATCGGCGGTGACGCTGACCCGCCGGGTGGTGCGGTTGAGCAGACGCAGCCGCAAGTGCGCCTCCAGCTGCTGCACCAGCTGGGTGACCGTGGTGCGGCTGACCTGCAGGGTATGCGCGGCGCGGGTGAAGCTGCCGGTCTCCACTACCCGGGCAAACGCCCGCATCGCCTCGAAACGGTCCATGGCTGGCCGTGATTGTTTGGGATTGGCAATCAATCTAGGCCGATCATCGCGGTTTATCCAGACAGCGATGGCGGAGAGGATGGCGTTCTCTCCCACGGGATCTTCCCCATGTCACAGCGTGATGTCGTTTTCCCCGCCGGGCGCCAGGCCCTGTACGAACGCAACCGTTACTCGCCGGCGATCCGTTCCAATGGCTTCCTGTTCGTTTCCGGCCAGGTCGGTAGCCGCGAGGACGGTTCGCCCGAGCCGGACTTCGAAGCGCAGGTGCGCCGCGCCTTCGGGAATCTCAATGCGGTGCTGGCCGCTGCGGGCTGCACGTTCGATGACGTGGTCGACGTGACCGTGTTCCTGGTCGATCCGGAGAAGAACTTCGAGAAGGCCTGGGCAATCGTGCCCGAGTATTGGGGCGAGGCGCCGCACCCGACCCTGACCGGCATCGGCGTGACCTGGCTGTATGGGTTCCAGTTCGAGATCAAGGTGATCGCGAAGCTGCCGTGACCATTACTGTAGAGCCGAGCCCATGCTCGGCTGGTCGTACGAAAGCAGCCGAGCGTGGGCTCGGCTCTACAGACGGCATCCCGGTGTCCGACCCCACTGGCCGGAAGGCGTGTCGACCAAGGTCGACACCTACCAGAGCACATGTGCGCGGCGCACCCGAACGGCGGGTTGGGGTCAGAGCCCTTTCCCGAGGAAAGGGATCCGACCCCACGCCACCCACCTGAACGGGAGATTCCGACGGATTCCCGAAGCGGCCATTGATATTGTATCCGGCGAAAACCGCTTGCTAGCCTCCCCTTCATGCGCTGGATCACCCGCCACCTCCGTTCGACCCTGCTGATGCTGCTGATGGCGGCGTTCGTGGTCGTGCCGGTGGCCGACGCGCTGGCATGCACGGTGGAACCGCACGCCAGCACGGTGCATGTGGAATCCACACCGGATTCCGATGGCGATACCGACGGCAAGCATGTCGGCGCCTGTGGCCACAACCACTGCCACCACTCCAATCTGAGCCTGCCGGCCAGTACCCTCGCCGCCTTCGGTGCGCCACTGCCGGCGCGCTGGATGAATGCCGGCGACGCGGCGACCTATGCGGTTGCCCAGGATGAATTGACGCGTCCTCCCCGGGCGTGAGTTGAGCGCGTCCCGCATTCGCGGGCTTCGGTTCCCCTCACCTCCGGAAATTTTTCATGTCGACCCTGACACGTCGGCCGCTGCGTGCGGCCGGGCTGGTCGTCGCTGTGTTGCTGGGCCTGGCCCCGGCAGCATCGGTGATGGCGCAAGCCGCTCCTTCCTACGACACCCTGCTTGAACGCCTGGACCAGCTGCCCGGCACCCGCGTCGGCACGGCGCTGGCCGAGGCCGCCGATGCGCGCGCCGACCAGGCCCGCGCATTGCCCAACCCTTCCCTGTCCTGGTCTGCCGAAAATGCCTGGGGCACCGGCTCCTATGGCGGCATGGGCAAGGCCGACAGTGTGCTTACCCTGTCCCAGCCGCTGGAGGTCTGGGGGCAGCGCGGCGCGCGCGTCCGTGCCGCCCGCGCCGAGGCACAGGCGGCCAACCTGCGTGGCACCCAGAGCCGCAGCGACGTGGCCAGCCAGCTGGCGGTGGTCTACGCACAGGCGGAAAGTGCACTGCGCCGCTACGCCCTGGCCGAAGAGGCACTGAGCCTCACCCGCGATGACGCCGACGCTGTCAACGCGATGGTCAGGCAAGGGCGCGAACCGCAGCTGCGCGCGGTGCAGGCGCAGAGCGAGGTGGCCAATGCCAGCGCCTCGCTGGATGAGGCGCAGGCCTTCCGCGACGCCGCGCTGGCCCGCCTGGCCGGTGCCGCGCTGCTGGATGCGCCGGTGCAGTCGATCGACAACAGCCTGCTCGACCGTGCCCCGCCGCTGCCTCGTGGTGCGACCGATGTGGCGCTGGCGGTGCGCATCGCCGAGGCCGAAGCCGATGCGGCCGGCAAGCTGGTCGACGTGGAGCGCAAGCGCGCCCTGCCCGACCTCAGCGTCACCGCCGCGCAGACCCGCTTCCGCGAAGGCGGCGAGCGTGCCTACAACCTCGGGGTCAGCCTCAGCATCCCGCTGTTCGACCGCAACCGCGGTGGCATCCGCGCCGCCAATGCCGACCAGCGCGCGGCCGAGGCACGCCTGGACCAGCAGCGCCGCGACAGCGAGGCCGCACGCCTCTCCGCCGTGGCCGGACTGAAAGCGGCCGGCAGCCGTACCCGGGCCGCCGATGAAAGCGTGGTCGCCGCCGAAGAGGCGTATCGCCTGGCCCGCGTCGGCTTCGACGCCGGACGCATCTCGCAGCTGGAACTGCGCAGCACGCGCAGCGCCCTCATCGCCGCCCGCGGCACCGCCGTGGATGCGCGCCTGTCGCGCGTCGGCGCGGAAATCGATCTTGCCCGCCTTGAAGGGCGCGCACCTTTTGTGGAGGCCAAATGACTCTCTCCCGTACTTTCCCGCTGATCGGCGGCGTGCTGCTGACCGTCCTGCTGGCCGGCTGCGCTGGCAATGCGCAGACGCCTGCAAATGAAGACCCCGCTGCGGCCAAGGCCGGCACGGACGACGGCCATGGCCATGCGACCGACAGCAAGGAGGCCAAGGCCGAATCCGCGAAAGCGCCCGCCGACGCTGATGAGGGTGTCGTGCAGTTGACGCCTGAGCAGATCAAGGCATCCGGAATTGAAGTCGTCGCGATCGGTCGCGGTGGCGGCGGCTCCACGCGCCTGTCCGGCCGGGTCGAACCGTCGGTCGGTGCACGCGCCTCGGTGGCTTCGACCGTGACCGGCCGCGTCGAGCGCGTGCTGGTCGCGCCGGGCACGGCGGTGAAGCAGAACCAGGCATTGGCCATCGTGGTCAGTGGTGAGGCTGCGGTGTTCCGTGCCAATGCGCTGGCCGCATCGGCCGAGGCCGAGGCCGCACGCCTGGCCTATGGCCGTGACAAGGCGCTGGTCGACCAGGGCGTGGTCGCCCGCCAGGAAATGGAAGCCTCGCGCGCACGTTCGCTGGCGGCACAGGCCCAGGCCGCGGCCGCGCAGGCCCAGGCCGCCGCCAACGGTGCGCCCGATGCCAGTGGCCGCGTGCGCATCACCAGTCCGGTGGCCGGCATCGTCGGCAACGTGCAGGTCACTCCGGGTGGTGTGGTCGCCGCCGGCAGCGCAGTAGCCGATGTCGCCGACCCGGCAATGAACGAGCTGGTGTTCACCGCGCCGCCGGCGCTGGCCGCGCAGGTCACGCCGGGCATGAAGCTGGAGGTGAGCGTACCGGGCGGCAGCTTCACCGCCACCGTCACCGGTTCGGCCGCCGATGTGCGCCAGCAGGGCGGCGTCGCGGTGATCCGTGCCACGCCGGTGAATGCCGCGTTGCCGCCGGCCGGTTCGCCGGTCTCGGCCGTGGTGGTCACCGAAGGCCAGGAGGGCTCGCTCAGTGTGCCCGCCGATGCAGTGCAGAACGTCGATGGCAGCAGTGCGGTGTTCGTCGCCGTCGAAGGCGGCTTCAAGGCGCAGCCAGTCCTGGCCGGGCGCCGTGCCGGTGACCGCATCGAGATCCTCGGTGGGCTGACCGGCAGCGAGCGCATCGTCGGTGCCAATGCCTTCCTGCTCAAGGCCGAACTGGCCAAGGGCGAAGCCGAGCACGGCCACTGAGGAGGCGACCATGTTCAAGCTGATCATTGAAACAGCGGTGCGCCACCGCTGGCTGGTGGTGTTCATGGCGGCGCTGATCGCCGCGGTGGGCCTGTTCCAGCTGGGCAAGCTGCCGATCGACGCGGTGCCGGACATCACCAACCGCCAGGTGCAGATCAACACGGTGGCACCGGCGCTGACACCGGAGCAGATCGAGCGGCAGGTGACCTATCCGCTGGAAACCGCGCTGGCCGGCATTCCCGGCCTGACCACCACGCGTTCGTTGTCGCGCAATGGCTTCTCGCAGGTCACCGCGATCTTCACCGATGCGACCGACATCTACTTCGCGCGCCAGCAGGTGGCCGAGCGCATGCGCGAAGCCTCCGAAGACCTGCCCGATGGTGCGTCACCGATGCTGTCGCCGGTCACCACCGGCCTCGGCGAGGTGCTGATGTGGACGGTGGACTTCACCACCTTCGATCCGGCCAAGCTGGCCAAGCCCGGTGAAGCGGGCTGGCAGGCCGGCGAGGTCTACCGCACGCCGGAAGGCAACCTGCTGCGTACACCCGAAGAGCGTGCGACCTACCTGCGCACCGTGCAGGACTGGATCATCGCGCCGCAGATGCGTTCCAGCCCGGGGCTGGCCGGCGTCGATACGGTCGGCGGCTACGTGAAGGAGTACGGCGTGCATCCGGACAGCGCCCGGCTGGCCGCGCACGGCCTCGGCCTGGCCGACCTGGTCACCGCCCTGCAGCGTTCCAACGTGCAGGCCGGTGCCGGTTTCGTACAGCGTGCCGGTGAAGGCCTGGTGGTGCGAGCCGATGGCCTGGCGCTGACCACCGACGATCTGGCACAGGCCCCGGTGGCCACCCGCAATGGCGTGGTGGTGCGCGTTGCCGATGTGGCCGAGGTCGAACTCAGCCGCGCGCCGCGCCTGGGTGCGGCCAGCCGCAATGGCCATGAAGCCGTGCTGGGTACCGCGCTGATGATCGCCGGTGGCAACAGCCGCACCGTGGCCCAGGCCGCCGCTGCGCGCCTGGAACAGGTGAACAAGTCGCTGCCGGCCGACATCGTGGCCGCGCCGGTGCTGGACCGCAGCGTGCTGGTCAATTCCACCATCAAGACCGTGGCCAAGAACCTCACCGAGGGCGCGCTGCTGGTGGTGGTGGTGCTGTTCCTGCTGCTGGGCAACCTGCGTGCAGCGACGATCACCGCGCTGGTGATTCCGCTGTCGTTCCTGTTTGCAGTGATCGGCATGAACCGCTTCGGCATCAGCGGCAACCTGATGAGCCTGGGTGCGCTGGACTTCGGCATCCTGGTGGACGGTGCGGTGATCGTGGTCGAATCGACCCTGCTGATGCTGGGCCAGCGCCGCGCCGAGCTGGGCCGTGCATTGACCGCCATGGAACGCCTGCGCGTAGCCGCCGATTCGGCACTCAAGATGGCGCGACCGGCGGCGTTCGGCCAGCTGATCATCCTGCTGGTGTTCGCGCCGATCCTCACCCTGGAAGGTGTGGAGGGCAAGACGTTCCACCCGATGGCAGCGACCTTCATGCTGGCCCTGGTCGGTGCCTTCATCTTCTCCTTCACCTTCGTGCCGGCGATGGCTGCACTGCTGGTGCGCGAGCCCAAGGTGAAGGACGGTGAGGCGCATGCGGACGATGGCGAGCACGAGACGAAACTGATCCGCGTGCTGCGTGCGCGCATCGAGCCGGTGGTCCGCAAGGCCGTGGCGCATCCGCGCACGGTGCTGGCTGGTGCGGTGATGATGGTGGTGGTGGGCATCGGCTCGTTCTCGCTGCTGGGCCGCGAGTTCATGCCGACGCTGGACGAAGGCAACGTGGCGATGCAGGCCCTGCGCGTACCGTCGACCTCGCTGGAGCAGTCACTGGCGATGCAGCTGGCACTTGAGAAGGCGATCGCCAAACAGCCGGAAGTGGAAACCGTGTTCTCGCGTACCGGTACCGCCGAGGCGGCGATCGACCCGATGCCGACCAACATCTCCGACAGCGTGATCGTGCTGAAGCCGCGCAAGGACTGGCCCGATCCGAAGCTGGGCAAGGACGCTCTGGTTGCGCGCTTCGAGAAGCTGGCCGGGCAGCAGCTGGGCAACAGCTTCGAGTTCAGCCAGCCGATCGAGCTGCGCTTCAACGAGCTGATTTCCGGCGTGCGTACCGACCTGGCAGTGATGATCTTCGGCGATGACTTCAGCCAGCTGCAGAAGGTCGCCGACCAGGTGGCACTGAAGCTGCGTGCGGTGAACGGCGCGGCCGACGTGCGGGTGGAACAGATCTCCGGCCTGCCCACGCTCAACGTGGCGATCGACCACGTAGCGGCAGCGCAGTACGGGCTGACCGCTGCGGATGTGAGTGATGCGCTGTCCACCGGCATCGGCGGCACGGCTGCCGGCAAGATCTTCGAAGGTGATCGCCGCTTCAACGTGGTGGTGCGCCTGGACGATGCCTCGCGCAACGATCCGGACCAGCTGGCCTCGCTGCCGATCGCCACACCGTCCGGGTTGGTGATCCCGTTGTCGTCGGTGGCGCGCATCACGGTCAGCGAGGGGCCGAACCAGATCAGCCGCAACAACGGCAGCCGTCGCGTGGTGGTGCAGGCCAACGTGCGTGGTCGTGACCTGGGCGGTTTCGTCGGCGAGGCGCAGGCGGCGGTGGCCGACGTGGCACTACCGCCGGGTGCCTACCTGACCTGGGGTGGCCAGTTCGAGAACCTGCAGCGTGCCGAGAAGCGGCTGGCGACGGTGGTACCGGTGGTGTTCCTGCTGATCGGCAGCCTGCTGTTCATGGCCCTGCGCAGCGGCAAGGAAGCCATTCTGGTGTTCAGCTGCGTGCCATTGGCACTGGTCGGCGGCATCCTCGCGCTGCTGCTGCGTGGCATGCCGTTCTCGGTGTCGGCGGCGGTCGGCTTCATCGCTGTCTCCGGCGTGGCGACCTTGAATGGCCTGGTACTGATGCAAGCGATCCGCGAACGCCTGGACGCCGGTGACCTGCCGTTGCAGGCAGCGATCAACGGTGCGTCCAGCCGCATCCGCGCGGTGCTGACCACGGCGCTGGTGGCGATTGTCGGCTTCATTCCGATGGCCATCGCCAGCGGTTCCGGCGCGGAGGTGCAGAAGCCGCTGGCGACGGTGGTGATCGGCGGCCTGATCACCGCGACCGTACTGACCCTGCTGGTGCTGCCGACCTTCGCTGCACGGGTGGCCAAGCCGAGGGCGGTGGGATGAGGTTGGGGGTCGGAGCCCTTTCCACAGGAAAGGGATCCGACCCCATGACCGGGTCGGATCCCCGCCCATCGGGCGGGGCTCTGACCCGATCACACGACGGTCAGGCCTTCTTGCGCTCGGCGATGTAGGCCTGGATCTGCTGTTCCAGCACCGGCAGCGGCACCGAGCCCTGCTTCAGCAGGGTGTCATGGAAGCCCTTGATGTCGAACTTGTCGCCCAGTTCCTTCTCGGCCTGCGCACGCAGGCGCACGATGGCGATCTCGCCGAGCTTGTAGCTCAGCGCCTGGCCCGGCCAGGAAATGTAGCGGTCCACTTCAGTGGTCACTTCATGCTCGCTCAGCGCGGTGTGGTCACGCAGGTAGGCCAGCGCCTGCTCGCGGGTCCAGCCCTTGCTGTGCACGCCGGTGTCGATCACCAGGCGCGCGGCACGCCACATCTCGTAGGTCAGGCGGCCGAAATCCTCGTACGGGGTTTCATAGATGCCCATCTCCACGCCCAGCTTCTCGCAGTACAGCGCCCAGCCTTCGCCATAGGCAGAGATGTAGGCGTTGCGGCGGAACTCGGGCAGGTTCTTCTGTTCGGCGGCGATGGCGCCCTGCAGCGAATGGCCCGGATCGGATTCATGCAGGGTCAGCGCCGGCAGGTTGTACAGCGGGCGCGACGGCAGGTTGTAGGTGTTGAGCCAGTAGGTGCCCATGCCACCACGGCCGGCGGTCCAGAACGGTGCGATGTCCGGCGGCACCGGCACGATGGTGAAGCGGGCGCGCGGCAACGTCATGTACTTGCCGAGCTGGCCGTCCGCCCGCTTGGAGATCCACGCGGCACGCGACAGCAGTTCCTCCGGCGTCTTGGCATAGAACTGCGGGTCGGTGCGCAGGAAGGTCAGGAACTCGGCGAAGCTGCCCTTGAACTTCACCTGCTTGATGATGTCGTTCATTTCCTTCTGGATACGCTCGACCTCACCCAGGCCGATGCGGTGGATCTCGTCCGGCGACAGGTCCAGCGTGGTGTATTCGTGGATCTGCTGCCTGTAGTACGCCTTGCCGTCCGGCATTGCTTCGGCGGCCAGGGTGGTGCGCGCCTGCGGCACGTACTCGTTGACGAAGAAGCTGCGCAGCTGCTGGAACGCCGGCACCACCTTGCCGCTGATCGCCGCGCGCGCCTGCGCCTGCAGCTTGGCCTGTTCGGCGGCCGGGATGCTGTTGGGCAGCTTCTTGAACGGCGCGTACAGCGGCGACTCGGTCGGGTCCTTCAGTTCGGCAACGGTGGCGATGGACACTTCGCGACCATCGAGCACGGCGCGCGGCACGCTGAAGCCACGCTTCAGGCCGGCCCGCATGTTTTCGGTCTGCTGGTCGAAGTAGCGCGGCACATCGTTCAGGCGTGCGATGTAGTTCTGGTAGTCCTGCGCGGTCTTCATCTCGCGCCGGGCCATGAAGGACAGGTTGGACCAGAACGAGGAATCGGCGTTGAACGGCATCTCGTAGCCGCGCAGGCGCGTCTCTTCGGCCAGGTTGAACACCTGGTCGTGGTAGATCGCGTAGTTGACCTGGTTGTCGGGCGAGAGGGTCTTCGGGTCGATCTTCTTCAGCGCGGCCAGGGTCTCGTCCCACACCTTCAGGCGTGCCTGCTGCGCGGCCGGGCCGATGTCGGGCATGCGGGTGGCGTTGGCCGGGGCGTCTTCGTCCTCGCTGGCCTCGCCGCCACCCTGCTGGCGCCACTTCCATTCCTTCTCGTACAGCGCGCGGAAGGCGGCATCGGCGGGCGATTCGGTAGCCACGCTGGCGGGCGCGGCGGCGGCGGGCGGCACGGCCAGGGCCACGGCGGGGGCGGACAGGGCGATCAACAGGGCAACGGCAAGACGGGTTTTCACGAGCACAGGTTCCCGGGAAGGCAGACCCCGATGATGGCACCGCCCACAGCGCATGGCATGGGACGAAGGTCCTGCCTGCGCCGCAGGCAGGGCCGGGACCCCAGCGCCCAAGGCGCGAGGTAGAGCCGACCGCTGGTCGGCTGCTCTTCGCAGAACGGATGAATCCCCCGCACTGCACGCGGTAGTCGACTGGCCGTCGACCCTACCCCGTCACCTCTGACGACGGCGGACAGAATGGGGCCCGGCCTGCCGCCGGGCCCCTTGTCAATGATGGGAAGACTTCCCCGTCAATAATGCAACAACAGCGAATTCACACGGGTGATGAGCGTGGCCAGATACTCCGCTGTGGCAATGTCCTTATTGCTCAGGCGCGCGGGACTGGCCTCGTAGAGCGACCCATCCGGCGCGGTGAAGAACGGCAGATTCCTTTCCATCAGGTCCTCTTTCATCGGACTTCGCTGCGGATACGAGCCATACATCATGATCGAGCCGGTATCCATGGCATACGGTTGGCCGGGAGAAAAATGCTCAGGCCTGAGTGCCGCGATGACCAAGTTATAGGTACTGGCCGGATAGTTCTGCTTGATGTAATCGAGCGTATCCTGCCTTACCCTTACCCACCTGTCCCGACCGGGCCGTTGATGCTCATGTATCATGCCGACCACGTGCCCCAGCTCGTGAACCATCGAGCGAAGCGTGCAATCGGTGCTCAACGTCATTGTTGCCTGGTCCCCGTCGGCCGGGGCGCCTACCGATGCTGCGCAGCGGCTTGCGGAGTTGGCGACGACAATATCGGCCGAATTGACATTCGCTGTTTCCGTGAACTGCCAGCTTGTGGCCTCATTCCAGATTCCGGCACCCTGCCGCAGGAGATTCCGTACACTTGACGGAACCGCCGATTGGAAAGCATAGGTCAGGTTGGATTTTCTCCACAGGCGTGCGGTGCCGACCTGGGGCTCATCGATGGCATGATCTGAATGAGCGTGTGTGACAACATCCCCAATGCTGGTGACCTCCCCTGGGAATGCGAGCACATCATCCTGCAGAAAGACCACACCATCGCTCACTTCGGCGACGATCTGCTTTCCCTGATAGACGACCTGCCTCAACGAGGTGCCCTCCGACGCCATTCCACCGGCTGCTGGAAACAGCAACATCAAGGCGCTGTAGCGCGCGATCCCTCGTAGCCGTGATGGAAACAGGGATTTCCGCAATGCATGCGTTGGTTTCATGGGTGCACCTCAGTAGCCCATGAGCCGGACTTCATCAAAGTCGTCGCACGGTGTTCCAAAATGATCCACCAGGGTCACTCTCTGCCCCGTGGTCTGCGCCAGCATCAACAGCGACAACAGGGAAGGGCCGGGCGAATCGTTCAAGTTATAACTGTGGTTGAGCATGAGCTCTCCCGTACGGTGATTGCTGTCGATATAGCTGACCATTACCGAATTTCCACCGTCGGGTCCCTTTTTGGCAACGACCCAACCCGCATGGATCTGCTTGATTGTCACGTTGTTGGCGCAGACTGTGTTGGCAAATGCCGGGGCTGAGCCAATGCAGAAACCAACGGAAATCATGAAAGCAAGCAGACGGCGCGAAGTGCGGATGTTCATGGCAATACTCCCTCAAGGTCTTGGATGGACTACGGAGTTGAATGAGCCTTCGGCATGAGTGCGATGACTCAAGTGCGAGACTGACGTCCGTGGGTGCTTTCCTTCCTCGACTTGCCTCGATGCGTGACAGCGTTTGCAATCGCTATGCGATGAGGTAGGCGAAAGATTCGCCAGCCATGGTGATTACGACGCCGCTGTTTTGCTGTTAACGACAGGCATTCGGATTTTTCCTATCCACATGCCAGGACGCCGCCATGCCTGTCTGGGCCGGGAACCGGCCACAGGCCGGGCCCCCGGTAGCAGCCAACCTTGGTTGGCACAGGGGAAACCCAGCGCCGACCAAGGTCGGCATCTACCAAGGCACCGCCGCTGGACATGCAGTAGATCCACGCCATGCGTGGATGCGCCGGGGATCCTGACGGGGGTCAGAGCCCTTTCCTGCGGAAAGGGATCCGACCCCGGGGGCCCAGGGCGCCGCCGCCGGACATGCAGTGGATCCACGCCATGCGTGGATGCGCCGGGGATCCTGACGGGGGCCAGAGCCCTTTCCTGCGGAAAGGGATCCGACCCCGGGGGGCCCAGGGCACCGCCGCTGGACATGCAGTAGATCCACGCCATGCGTGGATGCGCCGGGGATCCTGACGGGGGCCAGAGCCCTTTCCTGCGGAAAGGGATCCGACCCCGGGGGCCCAGGGCGCCGCCGCCGGACATGCAGTGGATCCACGCCATGCGTGGATGCGCCGGGGATCCTGACGGGGGTCAGAGCCTTTTCCTGCGGAAAGGGATCCGACCCCGGGGGGCCCAGGGCACCGCCGCTGGACATGCAGTAGATCCACGCCATGCGTGGATGCGTCGGGGATCCTGACGTAGGTCGGAGCCCTTTCCTGCGGAAAGGGATCCGACCCCGGGGGCCTCAGTGGCTGGCCCTGTCGCGATTCCAGCCGCGGTGCTTGATGTCCAGGTGCAGGCTGTACAGCGCGGTGAACGCCGGGAACAGGTTCTGCAGCACGCCCACCGAGTCCTGCTTGGCCGAGAACAGGAAATAGCTCAGCGTCATCAGGCTGCCGACCACGCTCATGTACCAGAACAGGCGCGGGATGACCGGCTTGCCGGCGCGCTTGGAGGCGATGAACTGGACCAGCCAGCGGCCACCGAACATCAGCGCGCCGGTGTAGCCGATCAGCTTCCAGCCGGTCACGTGCAGGCCGGTCCAGTACAGCCAGGTCAGTGGCTGATCGAGCCAGTGCAGTTCCAGGCCCATCACCGCTCTTCCACCGTGGTGCGCTTGCTGCGGGTGATCAGCCAGGCCACGCCGCGCAGATCGCGGATGCCGACCAGCGCGCGGCCGAGGTTGTTGTACTTGGACACGCCGGCGGTACGGTGGCGGTGGTTGACCGGCACGCTGGTGGTCTTCCAGCCGGCACGCTGCATCAGCGCCGGCAGGTAGCGGTGCATGTGGTCGAAGTACGGCAGGTCCAGGAACGCGCTGCGTTCGAACAGCTTGATGCCGCAGCCGGTGTCGGGCGTGTCATCGCGCAGCATGCGCGCACGGATGCGGTTGGCCCAGCGGCTGGCCCAGCGCTTGCTGCCGCTGTCCTGGCGGTTGACGCGCCAGCCGGCGAACAGCTTCACCTGTGCCTCGGCCGCGTCGCGTGCGGCGAGCAGCTTGGGGATATCGGCCGGATCGTTCTGGCCATCGCCATCCAGGGTGGCGATCCACGGCGCCCGCGCATGCTTGACGCCGGTGCGCACGGCGGTGCTCTGCCCGCTCTGGTTTACATGGTGCAGCACGCGCAGTTCCGGCGTGGTGGCCTTCAGGCCCTGCAGCACGGCCAGGGTGTCATCGCGCGAGTGATCGTCGATGTAGACGATTTCGAACGGCAGCCGGCCGCGCAGCGCAGCGGTGATTTCGGCGACCAGCGGGGCGACGTTGTCGCGCTCGTTGAATACGGGGACGACAACGGAAAGCTCGGGTTGGCTCATGGGGGACTCGGCCAAGGGGGACAAAGACCGCGCATTCTCCGCAGCCGAGGTTATCCGAAGATGAACCCGGCCGCGTGAGGATCACTGCTCAAGCGCGGTCACCAAAATACTCGCGGCACCATTCCACGACGGGGGGCAGCCCCTCCTCGATCGGGGTCACCGCATCGAAGCCGAAGGCATCATGCGCGCGCCGGGTGTCGGCCATCGTGCGCACCATGTCGCCGGGCTGCATGGGCTTGTAGACCTTCTGCGCGGGGCGGCCGGCGGCCTGCTCGATCACGCCGATGAAGCGCTCCAGCTCGACCGGCGTATGGTTGCCGAGGTTGAACACCCGGTGCGGCACCGGGCCGTCGGCCGGATGCGCGAGCGCGCCGAGGATACCCGACACGATGTCGGAGACATGTGTGAAATCGCGCTGCATGCGGCCTTCGTTGAACACCTCGATCGGCCGCCCGGCCAGCACCGCGCGGGAAAACAGCAGCGGTGCCATATCCGGCCGGCCCCACGGGCCGTACACGGTGAAGAAACGCAGGCCGGTGGCGTGCAGGCCGTACAGCTGGGCGTAGGTGTAGGCCATCAGCTCATTGGCCGCCTTGGTCGCCGCGTACAGCGAGCGCGGCTGGTCCACGCGCTGGTCCTCGGAGAACGGCGGCGTGGCCGAATCGCCGTAGACCGAACTGCTGGAGGCATACACCAGGTGCTGCACGCCACGGTGGCGGCACAGCTCGAGCATGTTGACGAAGCCGACCAGGTTGCTGTCGACGTAGGCGTGCGGGTTTTCCAGCGAATAGCGCACGCCGGCCTGTGCGGCCAGATGGATCACCGCGCTCGGCTTCACTTCGTCGAACAGTGCCGCCAGGCCTTCGCGGTCGGTCAGGTCGAGCGTGCGCAGGTCCAGCGCCGGGCACAGCGCGGCCACGCGGTCGCGCTTGATCTGCGGGTCGTAGTAGTCGTTGAAGTTGTCCAGGCCGACCACGCGCTGGCCTGCCTCCAGCAGCGCGCGGGCGGTGTAGGCACCGATGAAGCCGGCAGCGCCGGTAAGCAGGATGGTCATTGCAGTTGCCTGGAGATCAATGAGTACAGGTGCAGAGGATACGCTGAGGCTCAGAACAGCCCGAAACGCTTCCTGGCCACGTTGGTGCGGCCGGGTTCGATCACATCCTGGATCTTCTTCGCATCGAAGCGGTCGAGCAGTGCCTCGGCGCCCTTCTTCAGCTTCAGGTCCATCTCTTCCGGGTACAGCGGAACCAGGGTCATGAAGCTGATGGTCTTGCCGTCGTCCAGGTCCAGCGTGGCGAACGCTTCCGGGGCGGTCACCGGCGGCAGCACGATGGCGCCGTCGAAGCCCACGCCCGGCGCGTAGGGCTCGCTGGGATGGCCGTTGGGAACGGTGTGGCCGAAGCCCAGCCAGGTGTCGTATTCGTGCGGCAACCGCGCCATGCTCTTCAGCAGGCGCACCGGCCAGTAGTTGCGCTCGTCCTCGAAGGCATCCTGCGAGATCGGCCAGTCGGCCGGCAGGGTCACCATCAGCTCCATGTAGCGCGGCACGTCCGCATCCACCTCGGCGGGCAGGGTCATCGGCAGGTCGCTCATGCCGGAGGTCACCAGCCGCAGATACGGGAACGCGTCATTGGCCGGCACCACGTGCACGTCGATGTGCACCAGGTCGGAGATGAGCTCGTGCAGGACGGTCTCGACCGGCCCGAGATGACGCGTGATATGGGCGCTGATCGCCTCGATATGCTGCTCTTCGCCGATGGCGAGCACAAAGTCCTTTTCGCGGCGATGGACCAGGATCGGGCTGCCGCCCGGGCTGACGTCGTCGTGTTCGTTGCTCATGTCCTGCTCCCTGGATGAGGCCACGGACCGGAGAGCAGTGCATCCCCCGGCGCGCGCGGCGGTGCGTTCCCTGGCATTGAAGGGACGCGGCAGGAACAGGCCACACCCCCCTGGCGCTGCGCCGGGCTCAGCCCTGGCGCGTACGCAGTTTTTCCAGCACGCCGTCCAGGGTATCCAGGTCGGTGTAATGGATGATCAGCTTGCCCTTGCCGCCCCGGCCGTGGCTGATCGCCACCTTGGCACCCAGCGCTTCGGACAGTTCGGTTTCCAGCGAGGCGATGTCGGCCTGCTGCACCTTCGGCGTGGCCACCGGGCGGTTGCTCGGCACCTTGCCGGCAGCGAAGGCCTGCGCACGGCGCTCGACCTCGCGCACCGACCAGCCTTCATCGGCCGCTTCCTGCGCCAGCTTGCCGGCCAGTTCAGGGGCCAGGGTCAGCAGCGCGCGGGCGTGGCCCATTTCCAGGCGGCGGGTTTCCAGCAGCAGGCGGATCGCCACCGGCAGCTCCAGCAGGCGCAGCAGGTTGGACACCGCCGCGCGCGAGCGGCCGACGGCCTCGGCAGCCTCGGCATGGGTCAGGGTGAACTCGCTGATCAGGCGCTGCAGCGCCTCGGCCTCTTCCAGCGGGTTGAGGTCTTCGCGCTGGATGTTCTCGATCAGCGCCATCGCGATGACGGTGCGGTCTTCCAGCTCGCGCACCACCACCGGCACTTCGTCCAGGCCGGCCAGCTGCGATGCGCGCCAGCGGCGCTCACCGGCGACGATTTCGTAGTTGCCCGCCGGCAGCTGGCGCACCAGGATCGGCTGGATCACGCCCTGCGACCTGATCGAGTCGGCCAGCTCGGAGAGCTTGCCCTCGTCCATCTCGCGGCGCGGCTGGTACTTGCCCGGCTGCAGCTGGCCCACGGCCAGCTTGCGCAGCACTTCACCCGGCAGCGGCTCGATCACCGCGGTGGTGGCCTGCACCTGGCTGGCCGCCCCCTTCGGGCCCAGCAGCGCATCCAGGCCACGGCCGAGGCCCCGCTTCTTGGCTGCCGGCTTGCTGCTGGTCATCAGACGGTCTCCACGGCCTTGGCGGCCTTGTTGCGTTCGTTGTTGCGGCGGATGATCTCGCCCGCCAGGCCCAGGTAGGCCACGCCACCGCGCGAGGCACGGTCGTAGCCGACGATGCTCTGGCCATGGCTCGGCGCCTCGGCCAGGCGCACGTTGCGCGGCACGATGGTGCGGAACACGCGGTCGCCGAAGTGCTCGGTGAGCTCGGCCGACACCGCGTTGGCCAGGTTGTTGCGCACGTCGAACATGGTGCGCAGCACGCCTTCGATCTCCAGCGCCGGGTTGAGGTTGGCACGCAGCGCTTCGATGGTCTCCACCAGCGCGCTCAGGCCTTCCAGCGCGTAGTACTCGCACTGCATCGGCACGATCACCGAATCGGCGGCGGCCAGCGCGTTGAGCGTCAGCAGCGACAACGCCGGCGGGCAGTCGATCAGGATGTAGTCGTACTCGTCGCGGATCGGTGCCAGCGCACGCTTCAGCCGCTGCTCGCGCTCGCTCTGCGCCATCAGCTGGATCTCGGCTGCGGTCAGATCGATGTTGCCGGGCAGCAGGTCGTAGCCTTCGGCGGTCTGCACGCGCACATCGGCGGCGCTGGACTCGCCCAGCAGCAGATCATAGGTGGAGGAGACCAGCTCACGCTTGTCCACGCCACTGCCCATGGTCGCGTTGCCCTGCGAATCCAGGTCGACCAACAGCACGCGCTTGGGTGCGTTGGCCAGGGAAGCGGCCAGGTTGACGGCGGTCGTGGTCTTGCCGACGCCACCCTTCTGGTTGGCGATGGCGATGATGCGGGCCATGCGGGTGTGCCTCGTCGACGTGTGCTGGGACCGGTCATTATGCGTACAACCGGCCCCTTGCGGAAATCGTGAATCGCCAACCCGTTGTTCCACAAAGGGCTGGCGGCGGGAATCAGGGACCTGTAACAGTGACCAGATGGCGTTCGCCGGCCAGGCCGGGCACGCTCAGCGGGGTCACCTCACGCACCTGCCAGCCAGCCGGCAGGTCCGCGATCTCTTCATGCGGGTAGACGCCCTTCATGGCCAGCAACACGCCACCGGGGCGCAGCAGGTGGCCACCGACGCGGACGATGCCGGCCAGGGTGTCCATCGCGCGCGCGGTCAGCTGGTCGTAGCGGCCGGCCTCGTCCAGCGCCTCGGCGCGCGATTCGGCCACGCGGGCATTGTCCAGGCCGAGCTGGCGCACGGCCTCGCGCATGAAGCGCGCCTTCTTGCCGTTGCTCTCGACCAGGGTGACCCGCAGGCCCGGGCAGGCGATCGCCAGCGGGATGCCGGGCAGCCCGGGGCCAGTGCCAAGATCGGCCAGGCTGCCATCGGCCACGAACGGCTGCATCGCCAGCGAGTCGAGCAGGTGGCGGGTGACCATCTCCTGCGGGTCGCGGATGGCGGTGAGGTTGTAGGTGCCGTTCCAGCGGTGCAGCAGGGCCAGATAGCGCAGCAGCGGCGGCGCCAGCGCGGCGTCCAGGCCCATGCTGGCCAGGCCCTGTTCCAGCGTGGCAGCCACGCTGGCGGGAAGTGGGTGTTCGCTCATGCCGACATTATCGCCGGTTTTGCGCACTGATTCGCCGCTTCAGTGTGGATACCAGGCCAATGCGGCGCGGAACTGGCCCGTGGCCTGCCATTCGTGCAGGTGCCAGCGCGCGGCCTCGCCCAGTTCCGGGTCGCACCAGCGCAGGTGCAGGGCGCCATCGGCCCCCGGCGCCAGCTGCAGGCGGTGCAGGCCGAACGAGATGCCCTGCCCGTGCGCCTTCAGAATGGCCTCCTTGATGCACCAGACACGGAAGAACCAGTGCTCGCGACCGGTCTCGTCCAGGCTTTCCAGCCAGGCCACCTCCTCGGGGTGGAAGAAGCGCTGCACGATCTCCAGCAGACGGGCCCGCGGCCGCAGCAGCTCCAGGTCCACGCCCAGCCGCACGCCTTCGCCCAGTGCCACCAGCAGCACCTCGCCGCTGTGGCTCCAGCCGGTGCCGTAGTGGGCCAGCGCGCCGCTCAGCTCCGGCCGGCCCTTGTCATCGCGGACCAGCGGCAGCGTCTCCGGGTCGGCGCCCAATGCCTGCGCCAGCACCTGCCGCGCCTGCGGTTCACCACGCTGGCCCGGCACGTGCGGGCGCCGCCAGACCGTCACCGGACCGAAGCGCCAAGGGCCGTCGAGGGTGACTGGCAGGCTCATCCGCACGCGCCCATCACGCAATTCCACGACGGGTTCACAGCCCTGCGCGTCAACTGGTCACAGTTCCCCACCGGAGTATCGATCATGGGCATCATCATCTGGCTGATCGTCGGCGGCATCGTGGGCTGGCTGGCCAGCATCATCATGAAGCGCGATGCGCAGCAGGGCATCATCCTCAACATCGTGGTCGGCATCGTCGGCGCGCTGATTTCCGGCTGGCTGTTCGGCGGCGGCATCAACGAAGCGATCACCATCCGCACCTTCCTGTTCTCGCTGATCGGTGCGGTGATCCTGCTGGCGATCGTCAACCTGTTCACCCGCAAGAGCATACGCTGACGCGGCGGTCGTGCCGGCCGCTGGCCGGCAGACGCATCGCAACGGGCCCGGCAATCGTCGGGCCCGGTTCGTTCAACCGAGCTGCACCCACGCCGGCGCGTGATCGCTCGGGCGTTCCCAGGTACGCGGCTCGCGATCGATGCCCGAGGCCACCGCACTGCCCTTGAGCGCATCGGAGACCAGGGTCAGGTCGATGCGCAGGCCCAGATTGCGGCGGAAGCCGGCAGCGCGGTAATCCCACCAGCTGAACACACCGGCCTCGTCGTTGTGCAGGCGGAAGCCATCGTGCAGGCCCAGCTGCAGCAGCTTGTCGAGCGCGCCGCGCTCGGCGGTGGAGGTCAGGATGTGGTTCTCGTTCCACACTTCCGGGTCGTGCACGTCGCGCGCGTCCGGGGCGATGTTGAAGTCGCCCATCACGATCAGCTTCGGGTGGCGCTGCAGCTCCTGCGCGATCCAGCCGTGCACCGCTTCCAGCCAGCGCAGCTTGTACTCGTACTTGTCGGTGCCGATGTCCTGGCCGTTGACCACGTACAGGTTGATCACCCGCAGGTCGCCAAAGGTGCCGGCGATGACACGCTTCTGTTCATCCTCGAAGCCGGGGATACCGATCTGCACGTCCTGCGCCGGCTCACGCGACAGCAGGGCCACGCCGTTGTAGGTCTTCTGGCCGGCGAACACGCTGCGGTAACCGGCACCGATCAGCGCCGAGTCGGGGAACTTGTGGTCCTCCAGCTTGGTTTCCTGGATGCCGACGATGTCCGGGCCGAAGTCCTTGAGCCACTGCTCCAGGTGCGGCAGGCGGACATTGAGCGAATTGACGTTCCACGAGGCGATCTTCATGGGGGCATTCTACCCGGGTGGGCGGGGCTGGGCGCCCATGCACCCCGGTGGACGCCAACCTTGGTTGGCGCCTACCGGAACCCGGTACGGTCAGTAGAGCCACGCCATGCGTGGCTTCACCGCAGCAGGAATCGCAACAACCCGGCAATCCTCGAGTACGGCGGCCGCAGCCGGTCGCTGGCCGCCCACCGCGATTGCCACAGCACCGGCAGCCGCTTGCTCATCGCATCGAACCCGGCCCGGCCGTGGTACGCGCCCATGCCGCTGGCCCCCACCCCGCCAAACGGCAGGCCGTCGGCGGCGAAATGCAGCAGGGTGTCGTTGACCGTCACCCCGCCGGCCACCACCTGGCCGAGGATGCGCTCCACCGTCGCCTTGTCGTGGCTGAAGGGGTACAGCGCCAGCGGCCGGTCACGCGACAGCACGTCGGCCAGCGCCGCTTCCAGGTCCGGGTAGGCCCGCACCGGCAGGATCGGGCCGAAGATCTCCTCGCGCATCAGGTCCAGGTCGTCCGGCGGGTCCAGTACCACGGTCGGCACCAGCAGGCGCTCGCGGTCGGCACGTGCGGTATCCACCTGCGCCAACGGAATCACCGGCACGCCGCGCTCGCGCGCCTGCGCCAGATACCCCAGCAGGCGCTGGTACTGGCCTTCGTTGATGATGCGCGTGTAGTCGTCGGCATCGCCGAAATCGCCGTAACGATCGCGTACCTGCTGCTGCAGTGCCTGCACGAACTCACGCTGGCGCGCGGTGTCGATCAGTACGTAATCCGGGGCGATGCAGGTCTGCCCGGCGTTGAACCACTTGCCGGTGGCCAATCGTGCGGCGGCCTTGTCCAGCGGGAAATCGCGGCAGACGATGGCCGGCGACTTGCCACCCAGTTCCAGCGTGACCGGCACCAGATGCTCGGCGGCGGCGGCCATCACCTTACGACCCACCGCCGTGGAGCCGGTGAACAGCAGATGGTCCAGCGGCAGCGAGGACACCGCCGCGGCCACGTCCGCCCCGCCCTGCACCACCGCCACGCGATCGGGCGGGAACACGTTGGCCAGCAGATCGGCCAGGAACGCGCTGGTGCGCGGCGTGTGTTCGGAGGGCTTGAGCAGCACATGGTTGCCAGCGGCAATCGCCGTGGCCAGCGGGACCAGTGCCAGCGTGACCGGGTAGTTCCAGGGTGAGATCACCCCGACCACGCCCAGCGGCGTCGGCCGCAGCTGCGCGCGGGCCGGCCATAGCCGCCAGCCGGCGCCCACCTGCTGCGTCTTCGACCAGCGCCGCAGGTGCCGGCGCAGATGGTCGATGGCCGAGAGCACGCTCATGCCGTCGGCGAGTTTCGATTCGATGTGGGCGCGATGGCCGAAGTCCTCGGCGATGGCCCGGGCCATTTCATCCAGGCGCGGCTTCAGGGCCTCGCGCAGTCGGCGCAGGTCATTCTCGCGCTGGTCCAGCGATGGGCGCTGCGACTGCCAGGCGCTGCGCAGGGTGTGCACGATGGCGGGGAGCCCGGCCGGCATGGTGGTGGTCATGGGCCGACTATACGGCGTGCTGCGCGTTTGGATGGGGTCAGATCCCTTTCGCGCGCGAAAGGGATCTGACCCCGGGCGTGAGCACCGTCTATTCACGCCTGCGGAGGTTTGTGCCGCGCGGTGCGCGGTCACCGGGCATGGCTCGGCGCGACAGGGAAACGAAAAGGCCGCGGTCTGCACCGCGGCCCCTGGAACCCGGCGGGTGCCGACCATTGGTCGGCACACCGGTTACTTGGTGATATCCACGTCCTTGGTCTCGCGCAGGAACAGGCCGCCGATCACCACCGACATCAGCGCGATGATGATGGGGTACCACAGGCCGTAGTACAGGTTGCCGGTACCGGCCACCAGCGCGAACGAGATCGCCGGCAGGAAGCCACCGAACCAACCGTTGCCGATGTGGTACGGCAGCGACATCGAGGTGTAGCGGATGCGGGTCGGGAACAGTTCGACCAGGTAGGCGGCGATCGGTCCGTAGACCATGGTCACGTACAACACCAGCAGCCACAGCATGAAGATGGTGCCGGCAATGTTGATGCGTGCGCCATCGGCCTTGGCCGGGTAGCCGGCGGTGGTCAGGGCGGCCTTCAGTTCCGCACCGAACGCATCGGCCTTGGCCTTGCCGTCTTCCTTGGTCAGGCCGGCGGCCTCATACGAGGTGACGCTGGCGCTGCCCACGTTCACCATCGCCAGCGAACCGGCGGCGGCGGGCTGCACGTCGTACGGCACACCCGCCTTGGTCAGCGCGGCGGTGGCCACGTCACAGGAGCTGGTGAACTTGCGCAGGCCGACCGGATCGAACTGGAACGAGCAGGTGTTCGGATCGGCCACGACCAGGGCCGGCGAGCTGCTGCGGGCCTCTTCGATGGCCGGGTTGGCGAAGTGGGTCAGGCCCTTGAAGATCGGGATGTAGGTGACGGCAGCCAGCAGGCAGCCGGCCAGGATGATCTTCTTGCGGCCGATACGGTCGGACAGCCAGCCGAAGAAGATGAAGAACGGCACGCCCAGCGCCAGCGCGGCCGCGATCAACAGGTAGGAGGTGGTGGCATCGACCTTCAGCATGCTGCTGAGGAAGAACAACGCGTAGAACTGGCCGCCGTACCAGACCACCGCCTGGCCGGCCGCAGCGCCGAGCAGGACCAGCAACATCAGCTTCAGGTTGCCGCCCTTCAGGCTGTCACGGAACGGCGTCTTGGAGCCCTTGCCCTCGGACTTCATCTGCTGGAACAGCGGCGACTCGCTCAGCTGCAGGCGGATCCACACGGACACGCCCAGCAGCAGGATCGAGACCAGGAACGGAATGCGCCAGCCCCAGGCTTCGAAAGCTTCGTTGCCGAGGAAGTAACGGCAGGCCAGGATGATCAGCAGCGACATGAACAGGCCGAGCGTGGCGGTGCACTGGATGAAGCTGGTGTACAGGCCGCGCTTGTCGTCCGGCGCGTGCTCGGCCACGTAGGTGGCAGCACCGCCGTACTCGCCGCCCATCGCCAGGCCCTGGGCCAGGCGCAGGATGATCAGGATCACCGGGGCGGCAAAGCCGATCGAGGCGTAGTTGGGCAGTACGCCGACCAGGAAGGTCGAGATGCCCATGATCAGGATGGTGACCAGGAAGGTGTACTTGCGGCCGATGCGGTCGCCGAGGCTGCCGAAGAAGGCCGCGCCGAACGGACGCACGAAGAAGCCGGCGGCGAACGCCAGCAGGGCGAAGATCATGCCCGTGGTTTCATTGACGCCACTGAAGAACTGCTTGGCGATGATGGCGGCAAGCGAGCCATACAGGAAGAAGTCATACCACTCGAACACCGTGCCGAGGCTCGACGCGAAGATGACCTTCTTGTGGCCCTGGGTCAGGGTGCCCGCTTTGTGTGCGGAGCTGGGTGTGCTGGACATGGGACGTGTTTCCCTCTGTAGATGCCGACCACCGGTCGGCACGCCGTCTTAGGTGGGTGCCGACCGTTGGCCGGACCCGATCTCGGTAGGTGCCGACCATTGGTCGTACCCGATCTTGGTAGGTGCCAACCGTTGGCCGGCACCGATCTTGGTGGGTGCCGACCGTTGGTCGGCACGCATCTAGAAGCTGTATTTCGTGGTGAACTGCAGCCGGGTGATGTCACCCTTGTTGCCGTTCTCGATCTCGCGGCGGCCGTACATCAGCTCGGCGCCGATATCAACCTTGGGCAGCGGCGAATAGAAGATGTTGCCGCGGATGCTCTGCACGCTCTTGGTCACCAGCGGGCCGAGCACGCTGTCGTTGTCGTAGTCACTGCGCGCGTAGATCAGGTTGGTGCGCAGCTTCGGCGAGAACGCATGCCGCCAGCCCACGTAGCCGGCCAGCACGCCGGTCGGATTGAGCTCGTCGCGGGCGATGTCGTAGGCGCTGTCGGCCGTGATGCCCAGGCCGATGTAGCGGGCGATGCCTTCGCCGCCGGTCAGCTGGTAGTGCAGCGAATCGCTGTCACCCATCACCCACTTGCCGCCGAGGGTCAGGCCGCCGGCCACCTTGTCGGCCTTGGCACCGGTGGCCTGGTTGTCGACCTTCAGCTGACGGACGATGCCGCCGACACCGAAGGTGCCCCAGTCACCCTTCCAGCCATAGCGCAGCGTCAGGTCAGGCAGGCTGCCACGGTCAGAGTTGCCACTGGTGTTGGTCCAGGCACCGGTGACCGGATTGCGGACGCCAGTGAGGGTGGTGGTTTCCGGGTTCTCCAGCGCAACGCTGAAGCCGCCCTGGGTGTAGCGCACCTGGGCCTGGCGCACGAAGATCACGCCATCGGTGGGGCCGACGAAGTCGACCGCTTCCGGCAGCGACGCCGCGTCCATGAAGTTGGACCAGGTCTGGCCGGCCAGCCAGTTGTTCCAGTACATGTAGGCGTGGCGCAGGGTTACGCCATAGGTGTTGGTGGCGGTCTGGTTGCCCAGCGAGTTGCCGAAGAAGTCCATCTCGAAGAACGCACCGGCCTTGTTGCCCGATTCGCTCACGTTGTCGATGCCCAGGTTGAAGCGCGAGAACTTGGCGTGGGCGTTGAGGTCGGTGCCCGAACGCTTGCCGCTGCCGCCGGCGCCTTCCACCGGGGTCTGGCCCGGCAGGTACAGCGCGCGGCCGGTGGCATCGTCGGCCAGCTGGCCATCGCTGGTCTGGGTGGCCAGGAAGTCGGCCTTGATGAAGCCGCCGATCTTGACCGTGGTACCCGGTGCAGCACCGGGGGTGATGGTGGTGACCTGGATCGGCTGCTTGCCGGCCGGCACCGCCGCAACCGGCTTCTGCTCAGCCTGCACCGTGCGGACTTCGGTCACGGCCTGCTGGGTCTGGCTGATCTGGGTCTGCTGTTGTTGCTGCGAAGACAGCAGCAGCTGGACCTGGCGTTCCAGTTCGGCAACGCGTGCTTCAAGCGCTTTCTCTTTGGCGGTCTCTGCGAACGCCATGCCCGGTGCGACCAGGGCGACCAACAGGCAGGCCGCCAAAGGTTTGCGCACGGCTTTCAACGTACGGTGGCTCATGTTGCCCTCTCTCCCAAGTGGCAAGGTGATGCCGCGCGTGGGGCACGGTCGAGCCGAGACTGCGGGGCGTTCGCGCACAGCGGCTATTGGCCATTGGTCGAACCCGGGCCTGCTGGACGCTCACTTTCGACCATGGTCTAACCAAGGTGGTGACGCGGCCGGGGGTGGATGGGGCAAACTGAGGGGGATCGGTCGCCGCGATGCTGCGACCGCACATACAAAGTCAACGTGCAAGTGAGGGTGCCATGGCTGATATCTACCCCGTCGATCCGCAGTTCGCCGCCAAGGCACGCATCGACAAGACGTCCTACCAACAGCAGTACCAGGCTTCGGTGACCGACCCGGAGGGTTTCTGGGGCAAGGCCGCCGAGCGCCTGCAATGGATGCGCAAGCCGACGAAGATCAAGAACGTCAACTACGACCTGTCCGACTTCCACATCAAGTGGTTCGAGGATGGCGAGCTCAATGCCAGCGTGAACTGCCTGGACCGCCAGCTGGAAACGCGCGGCGACAAGACCGCCCTGCTGTTCGAGCCGGACGGCCCGGATGCACCGGCCCAGCACGTGACCTATCGCGAGCTGTACGAGCGTACCTGCCGCCTCGGCAACGCGCTGCGCAATCTTGGCGTCAAGAAGGGCGATCGCGTCACCATCTATCTGCCGATGATCGTCGACGCCGCGGTGGCCATGCTGGCCTGCGCGCGCATCGGTGCGATCCACTCGGTGGTGTTCGGTGGTTTCGCGCCGAACTCGATCGCCGACCGCGTCAGCGACTGCCAGAGCAAGCTGATCATCACCGCCGACGAAGGCCTGCGCGGCGGTCGCAGGATTCCGCTGAAGGCCAACGTCGATGCCGCGCTGAAGCTGCCGGGTACCAACACCGTGGAAACCGTGCTGGTGGTGCGCCACACCGGCGGCGCGGTGGACATGCAGGCCCCGCGCGACCGCTGGTTCCACGACGTGGTGGACAGCCAGCCGGCCACCTGCGAGCCGGAGCGCATGAACGCGGAAGACCCGCTGTTCATCCTCTACACCTCCGGTTCCACCGGCAAGCCGAAGGGCGTGCTGCATACCACCGGCGGCTACCTGCTGTACGCGGCCTACACCCACGAAGCGGTGTTCGACCTGCGCGAGGACGATGTCTACTGGTGCACCGCCGATGTCGGCTGGGTCACCGGCCACAGCTACATCGTGTATGGCCCGCTGGCCAACGGCGCGACCTCGCTGATGTTCGAAGGCGTGCCGAACTATCCGGACACCTCGCGCTTCTGGAACGTGATCGACAAGCACAAGGTGACGATCTTCTACACCGCCCCGACCGCCATCCGTGCACTGATGCGCGAGGGCGAGGAGCCGGTGAAGAAGACCTCGCGCGCGTCGCTGCGCCTGCTCGGCAGCGTCGGCGAGCCGATCAATCCCGAAGCCTGGCGCTGGTACTACGAGGTGGTCGGCGACAGCCGCTGCCCGATCGTCGATACCTGGTGGCAGACCGAGACCGGCGGCATCCTGATCTCGCCGCTGGCCGGTGCGATGGACCTGAAGCCGGGTTCGGCCACCCTGCCCTTCTTCGGCGTGCAGCCGGCGCTGGTCAATGCCGATGGCGAGATCAAGGACGGCCCGACCGAGGGCAACCTGATCATCCGCGATTCCTGGCCGGGCCAGATGCGCACGGTATACGGCGACCACCAGCGTTTCATCGACACCTATTTCCGCACCTACCCGGGCAGCTACTTCACCGGCGACGGTTGCCGCCGCGACGAGGACGGCTACTACTGGATCACCGGCCGCGTCGACGATGTGATCAACGTGTCCGGCCACCGCATCGGCACTGCCGAAGTGGAAAGCGCGCTGGTCTCGCACCCGAAGGTGGCCGAAGCGGCCGTGGTCGGCTTCCCGCACGACGTGAAGGGCCAGGGCATCTACGCCTATGTCACCCTGGTGGCCGAAGAGGCACCGAGCGATGAGCTGCACAAGGAGCTGATCGCCTGGGTGCGCAAGGAGATCGGCCCGATCGCCACACCGGACCACCTGCAGTGGGCGCCGGGCCTGCCGAAGACACGTTCGGGCAAGATCATGCGCCGCATCCTGCGCAAGATCGCCGAGAACGCGCCGGACCAGCTCGGCGACACCTCGACCCTGGCCGACCCGTCGGTGGTGGCGTCGCTGGTGGACGAGCGCAAGGTGCGCTGATGCATCACCCCGGGGTCGGATCCAGGGGTCGGATCCCTTTCCGCAAGGAAAGGGCTCTGACCCCCAGAGATTCCGGCCGCCAAGGGGTCAGATCCCTTTCCTGACGGAAAGGGATCTGACCCCGGACAGTTTTCCCCCACGGTTCCCCCCGACCATGACCACCCTCCTGATTGCCGATGACCACCCGCTGTTCCGCGAAGCCCTGCGTGGGGCGGTGCAACGGGTCATCCCCGGCGTGCAGCTGTTCGAGGCCGACAGCGTGGAAGCGCTGTACGCACTGGCCGACCAGCACAACGACGCCGACCTGGTCCTGATGGATCTCAACATGCCCGGTGCGCAGGGTTTCAACGCGCTGGTGCACATGCGCTCGCTGCACCCGCACCTGCCCGTGGTGGTGGTATCCGCCCGCGAAGAGGCCACGGTGATGCGGCGCGCACTTGACCACGGTGCGCTGGGCTTCATTCCGAAGTCTGCGGATTCAGACACCATCGGCCATGCGCTGGGCACCATCCTCGATGGCGAGACCTGGGCACCGCCGGAAGCGCACAACGTGCCGCCCACCGGCAGCGAGGAACGCGAGGTGGGACAGCGCCTGCGCGAGCTGACCCCGCAGCAGTTCCGTGTCCTGCAGATGCTGGGCGCCGGCCGCTTGAACAAGCAGATCGCCTACGACCTCAACGTCTCCGAAGCGACGATCAAGGCCCACGTCACCGCCATCCTGCGCAAGCTGGGCGTGACCAACCGCACCCAGGCCGTGCTGATGGCCGGCAAGCTGGCGATCGACGACGACGCCATCGTGCTGCCACCGGAAGAGGATTGATCTTGACGAACTGCGGAGCCCAGCATGGGCATCTCATGATGCCCTTGTAGAGCCGAGCCCATGCTCGGCTGCTCTTGGCCCGGCACCAGATCACGCCTCAAGCGGCCATCGACTCCACGCATAGGGGTACTCCCCGATGCACGTGGCCAGCCCTGCACGCGCCGGATTGGCCGCAATGTACATCGCCTGCGTGCGCAGGCACTCGTCACTGCGCAACGCGTGGTCGTAGTACCCCGGCTGCCAGATCGGTGCATTCGCATCAACGCACCTGGCGATGGATCTTCCACTCCTGGACTTCAGGATCTGCACGCAACCGGCGAGCGTGCCGGTACGCAACTCGATCAACCAGTGCAGGTGATCCGGCATGATCACCCAGGCCAATGAGCATGTCCGGCCTGTACGCTCTACCGTGCGTAGTGCCTCGACCAGCAGATCGGCGTTGGCGTCATCGTGGAACCAGCGCCGACGCGAATGTGTCACAGCCGTGATCGCATAGACATTGCCGGTCTGCGACCAACGACCAAAACGGAGTGCGGGACTGGCCATACGAAGAGGCTATGGCATGCATGACAGCCTCTCCATCAGTGCAACACTGCAATGCTTGTCAGCCAACATCCAATGTAGAGCCGAGCCCATGCTCGGCTGCTACTCGCGTGAGCCGAGCGTGGGCTCGGCTCTACAAGTACCCCTGCTTACCCCACGCCGTGCAGGTGCTCGTACAGGATCGTCGCGCCGATGATCACCAGGATCACGCCGCCGATGATCTCGGCACGCTTGCCGACCATGCTGCCCAGCACGCGGCCGAGCATGATGCCGGCGGTGACCATGGTCAGCGTGCACAGGCCGATGACCGCAGCCATCACGCCGATATGCACGTCCATGAAGGCCAGGCCGATACCCACCGCCATCGCGTCGATGCTGGTGGCGAAGCCGGTCAGCGCCAGCTTCCAGAAGCCGTGGTGCTGTGAGGGGTCTTCCTCTTCCTCGCCGCTGTCCGGGCGCAGGCCGTTGTAGATCATGTGGATGCCCAGCGCACCGAGCAGGCCAAAGGCGATCCAGTGGTCGAAGGCTTCGACATACTGCAGGGCGGCGCGGCCAAGCAGCCAGCCGATGATGGGCGTGATCGCTTCGATGACGCCGAAGATGATGCCGGCACGCAGTGCATCGCGGAACACCGGCTTGCGCATGGCCGCACCCTTGCCGATAGCAGCGGCGAAGGCATCGGTGGACATGGCAAAGCCGATCAGGAGGATCGAAATGGGGGACATGGGCAGCTGCTGAGGTCGGGCTAGGACGGACGCACGGCCTGCGCTCGCGCCCAACCTGACGTTGCGCGCGCGGGCCGCTGGTCTCGCCAACCATCATGGTTGTCCACGCCACGGCGCACTGGCCGAGTATGTTGACGTGGACGATTCCTGCGAAGGAATCCGGCTACTCCCCAAGGGGACGCGAAGCTTATCACCGCGATTCGCGCGTAGCGCATTTCCAGCGAAACGCGCAGGCAGGGCTGGTTTGTATAGCGATGGCTATATCAGCGCCGCACGGCGCGCGGGAGCCGAGCATGGGCTCGGCTCTACCGGGGGTTCGCGCAGTCGGATTCTGTAGAGCCGAGCCGACGCTCGGCCGCTTTCCAGCCAGACAGCGCCGCGCCGCGCGGCGCGCGGAAGCCGAGCATGGGCTCGGCTCTACACGGGGTTCGCGCTGTCGGATTCTGTAGAGACGAGCCGACGCTCGGCCGCTTTCCAGCCAGACAGCGCCGCGCCGCGCGGCGCGCGGGAGCCGAGCATGGGCTCGGCTCTACACGGGGTTCGCGCAGTCGGATTCTGTAGAGCCGAGCCGACGCTCGGCTGATTTCCTGCCAGACGGCAGTCGCCCATCAGGCATCGTTGCTGCCGGCGTCGCGCAGCGCGCCCAGGAATGCGCGCAGCGAGGCCGGCTTGATCGGCTTGGTCAGCACGCGGTAGCCACGTTCGCGCGCCATCCGCTTCAGCTCATCACGGCCATCAGCGGTCAGCAGCGCGCCCGGCAGCGGGTAGCCGGCTGCTTCGCGCAACGCCACCAGCGCATCCAGGCCATCCATGCGGTCGTGCAGGTGGTAGTCCACCAGCATCACCTGCGGGCGCTCGGCGATCTTCTCCAGCGCCTGATCGACAGTGGCAGCGGTGATCACCTGCACCTGCCAGCGGCCGAGCAGCGCGCGCATGCCGTCGAGGATCTCTTCGTCGTTGTCCACGCACAGCACACGCAGGCCCGCCAGCGAATCACTGCGCACCGGCGCGGCGATGGCCGGCACCGGCGCGGCCAGCTCGGTGTAGCCCGGCAACGGTGCCACCCGCGGCAGGATGATCGAGAACATCGACCCCTTGCCAACCCGGCTGCGCGCATTGAGGCGATGATCAAGCAGGCGCGAGATGCGCTGGCAGATCGACAGGCCCAGGCCCAAGCCCTGCTCACCCCAGTCGAACGGCTGCTGGTAGCGGTGGAACTCATCGAAGATCTGCCGCATGTGGTGCTCGGGAATGCCAGGACCGGTATCCCACACCTGCAGCTCCACTTCGTCACCGCGTTGGCGCACGGCCAACACGATGCGACCCTGGCGGGTGTAGCGCAGCGCATTGGCCAGGAAGTTCTGCAGCACGCGACGCAGCAGGCGGCGGTCACTGCGTACCCATGCCGGGCGTGCAAACAGGTCCAGGCGCAGGCCACGGCCGGCGGCGACCGGGGTGTACTGCGCGGCCAGTTCGCGCATCAGCGCGCTCACGTCGAACTCGCCGATCACCGGGTGCAGGCCGCCGGCATCCAGTCGCGATACGTCCAGCAGGCCATCGAGCAGTTCTTCCGCCGCACGCAGCGACGCATCCACACGCTCGGCCAGGTGCTTCTGCTCATCGCTCACGTGGTCGCTGTCACGCAGCGCGGAGGCGAACAGGCGCGCGGCGTTCAGCGGCTGCAGCACGTCATGGCTGATCGCCGCCAGGAAACGCGTCTTCGACTGCTGCGCAACCTCGGCCTCGTGCGAGCGCTCGGCCACGCGCTGTTCCAGCGTCTCGTTGGCTTCCAGCAGTGCCTTTTCCGCGTGCTTGTAGTCGGTGATGTCGTTGTAGCTGGTCACGTAACCGCCGCCGGGCAGCGCCTGGCCGCGCATCTCGATCACCTTGCCGTCGCTGCGGGTGCGCTCGAACACGTGCGGTGAACCGGCACGCATGTAGCCGATGCGGCGGTTGATCTGCACTTCGATGTCGCCCTCGCCCAGCTCGCCGCGCTCGGCGTTGTAGCGGATCAGGTCGGCCACCGGGCGGCCCACGTAGAGCATGCCATCGGGGTAGCCGAACATGTCCTGGTAGCGACGATTCCATGCAGTCAGGCGCATGTCCGGGTCGACCACGCTGACCCCGGCGCTGATGTTCTCCAGCGTGGTCGACAGGATCTCCCGGTTGAAGCGCAGCTCCTGCCCGGCTTCGTCCAGCACGGCCACCACTTCGCCCAGGTCCATGCCCGACCCGCGCAGCAGGCTGGTCAGCAGCAGGCGTGCCGACGCTGCGCCGATCGAGGCGGCCAGCAGGCGCTCGGTGAACTGCACCCACGGACGGTCGGCCGGTGCGGAGGATTGCAGCTCGCGCCCCAGCGACTGTGCCTGCTCGAAGAACGAACGCCGCGCATGACGCTCGCCGACCACGCGCGAGGCCAGTGCCAGCAGATCACCCACGTGCACATGGCCAGGCCAGCCACCGGCCACCGACGGGCGCTCCGCATACGGGTCGAGGAACGGCGCCGCACGCAGCCGCTCGTCCACACCGGGGCGCCAGCGTGCGGACACCAGCATCATCGTCGCCGCATTGACCAGCAGCGACCAGAACGTGCCGTGGGTCAGCGGATCCCAGCCGGTCATGCCGAACAACTGTTGCGGACGCAGCCACTCGATGCCGAAAGGCCCATGCTGCACCCACGCGGCGTCGACCCAGCCGGCCATCGTCATCGCCGGCAGCAGCAGCGTGTAAAGCCAGGTGGCGAAGCCGAGCAGCATGCCCATCTCGACACCGCGGCGGCTGGCGCCACGCCAGTACAGGCCGCCGATCAGGCCCGGTGCGAACTGCGCCACCGCGGCGAATGCCATCAGGCCATACGAGGCCAGCGTGCTGTCGTTGCTGCTGGTGCGGTAGTAGCTATAGGCCATCAACGCCAGCAGCAGGATCGCCAGGCGGCGGATCCACAGCACGCGCGAGGCGACGTCTGCAGCTTCCTGATGGTCGCCACTGCGGCGCAGCAGCACTGGCATCACCAGGTCGTTGCTGACCATGGTGGCCAGCGCGATGGACGAGACGATGACCATGCCGGTGGCTGCCGAGAAACCGCCCACATAGGCGATCAGCGCCAGCGCATTGCGGCCTTCGGCCAGTGGCAGGGCCAGCACCATCGAGTCGTCGGCGACGCTGCCGCCGGTGCCGAACAGGGTCACGCCGGCGGTAGCGATCGGCAGCACCATGCCCGAAATCAGCACCAGGTAGCCGCCGAACATCCAGCGCGCCCGGCGCACGTCGCGCACGTCACCGCACTCGACCACGGCCACATGGAACTGGCGCGGCAGGCAGATGATGGCGAGGAAACTGAGCAGTGTCTGCGAGATGAATCCTACCGGTGGCAGGCCGGTGAACAGCGTATGCACCGATTCAACCACCGCATCGGTGCGGTTGCTCAGCCACAGGTAGGCGAACACGCCCACCGCCACCATCGCCAGCAGCTTGATCACCGATTCGAAGGCGATCGCCAGCATCATGCCGTGGTGGTGCTCGGTGGCATCGACCTGGCGGGTGCCGAACAGGGTCGCGAACAGCGCCATCAGCAGCGCCACGTACAGTGCCGGGTCGGTGAAGAAACCGGTCGGGCCGGTATTGCCGGTCAGCACCTGCAGGCTCATCGCCACCGCTTTGTACTGCAGGGCGAGGTAGGGAATGATGCCGATCAGCGCGATGATCGCCACCAGTGCCGCCAGCCGCCGCGAGCGGCCGAAGCGCGAGGAGATGAAATCGGCGATGGAAACCACGTTCTGGCTGCGCGCGATCAGCGCCAGGCGCTCGATGATGCGCCAGCCGAACAGCAGCAGCAGCAGCGGGCCGATGTAGATCGGCAGGTAGCCCACGCCGTTGCGCACGGCGGTGCCGACCGCGCCGTAGAACGTCCACGACGAGCAGTACACCGCCAACGCCAGGCTGTAGACCACCGGCCGCAGCCACGGCCGGTCGGGATACATCGGCCGGCGGTCACCCCACCACGCCACGCCGAACAGCAGCGCGGCATAGGCAACCGAGACCAGCAGCAGGATCCAGCTGGAGACCACGCGTGCGTTTCCGTCAGGACAGGGGCCAGTAGATCACGACCGTTGGTCGTGATGGTAGGTCATGACCCTGGGTCGTGTTCGTGCCCACCAACGGTGGGCACCCACCAGAGGAATCGGCACCCACCAGGAAGCGGTGGGTACCTGCCAGGAACCGGCCTTATTCTGCCGGCACGCCCATTTCCTTCAGCAGCTCGGGCGCCGGGTAGACCTTGGCCAGCAGCCAGCGCAGGTAGCGCATGTCCACGTGCACGGCGCGCTTGTAGCGCGGGTCGAACCACCAGCTGGCGCTGACCGACTCCCAGTTGCTGTCGAAGTTCAGGCCGATCAGTTCACCCTTGGCGTTGAGCACCGGCGAGCCGGAGTTGCCGCCGGTGGTATCCAGGTTGGTCAGGAAGTTGACCGTCTGGGTCTTCAGCGCCGGGTCGGCGGTGCTGCCGAAGTCACCCTTGGCGATCGCTGCCAGCAATGGCTTGGGGGCATCGAACGGATAGGCGTTGGTGTTCTTCTCGACGATGCCGGCCACGGTGGTCACCGGCGAGTAGGTCACGCCATCGCGCGGGTGCAGCGCCTCTACCTTGCCGTAGCTGATGCGCAGGGTGCGGTTGGCATCCGGGTATACCGCGCGGCCCTGCTTGGCACGCCAGGCGAACAGCGCCTGCATGTACGCCGGGCGCAGGCGCAGCTGCTCGCCTTCGCGGGTCTTGCTTTCGTTCTCGATGCGCAGCTGCGCGGCCACCAGCGGGCCGGCCACGGCGATCAGCGGATCGGCGGCCAGGGCCTTGCCTTCGCGGGCAGCAGCAAAGCGCGACAGGCGCTGCGCCTCGTCACCCAGCTGGGTACCGGCATACAGGGTATCCAGCGCCTTTGCCAGCTGTTCCGGGGTACGGCCGAAGGCCGCATCGAACTCGGCCACGCGCTGCGCGTCCGGCAGCTGCTGGTAGCGCGTCAGCAGGGTGGTCAGCAGGGCCTTCTCGACCTCCGGTGCGTAGCGGCGCTGGACCTGCTTGAGCACGCCTTCGATCATCGCCTGGTCGCGCTGCTGGTAGCCGCTCTCGCGCTGCGCGTCCGGCTTGGCCGATTCGATGCGCAGGCGTTCCAGCAGCAGCGCCGAGCGCAGCAGCTGGCTCTGTGCGGCCATCTGCTCCAGCAGCAGGTCACGCTCGCCCACCGCCGCACCCTGCGACAGGTTGGCCAGCAGCGCCTTGATGTCGCCCTGGTACCTGCGGTCGGTGGCGGCCAGCATGGCCGTCTCGTCGGCGGCACGCTGGGCCTTGGCATCGCTGCGCAGCAGGCCTTCCAGCTCGCCGGCGGCGCGCTTGCGGTTGTTCTTCAACGACTGCAGCTGCGAGGCGTAGCGGGTGCGCGCCTGCGCGTCCTTGGCGCTGGCGGCCTCGATGGTATCGATCATCTGCTGGAACACCGACACGCGGCGCGGCAGCACGCTATCGATCTGGCCGGCGAACTCGGCCGCGGTGCGGTGGCGGTAGGTGATGCCCGGGTAGCCGGCCAGCATCGCGTAGTCGCCTTCCTTCGGGCCTTCCACCGACATCTGCAGGTGTGCCGGTGCCTGGTAGGGGACGTTGTCCTTGCTGTAGGCAGCCGGCTTGCCGTCCTTGCCCACATAGGCGCGCAGCAGAGTGAAGTCACCGGTGTGGCGCGGCCACATGAAGTTGTCGATCTCATCGCCGTAATTGCCGATCGCGCGCGGCGGCGCGTACACCAGGCGCACGTCGCTCAGTTCCAGCTGTGCGATGCGGTAGAAGTCGGTGCCGTAGTACATGTTGGCCACCGAGCAGCGCACGCTGCCGTCCTTCTCGCACTCGGCCACGATCTGCTTGCTGGCCGCATCCACGGCATCGAAGTAGGCACGGCCGGTCTTGCCACGGGCCTGCGCCAGCACCTGGTCGGTCACCTTGTCGAAGCCGACGGTGACCAGCACGCGGAAGTCCGGGTTGGCCGGACGCTCGTCGGCACGGTCCCTGGCGATGAAGCCGCCATTGATCAGGTCGTGCTCGGGCGAGCTGTTGTACTGGATCACGCCCATCGCCACATGGTGGTTGGTCAGCAGCAGGCCGTCGGCGGACACGAACGAGCCGGTGCCGCCACCGGCACGCACCACGGCGCTCAGCGGCGGCGCGGTGACGTTGGCCAGGTCGGCCGGATTGCCCTTGAATCCTGCGGCCTGCAGCGGCTTGGCCAGTTCCGGCAGCTGCGTCGGCATCCACATGCCTTCATCGGCGTGGGCACCGGCGGCAAGGGTCAGGCCCAGGGCCAGGGCGGTGGGAAGGGCTTTGCGTGGTGACATGAGGCAATCCGGTACGACAGAACAGCCCGGGACCATAGCCGCTGGGGCCGGATGGGGCAACGGCCGATGGTTGGGGGTCCATCGGCCGTTGCTGCCCTGTCGACCTCGCTCAGTCCGTCAACGACTGCGCCAGAGCACTGACCCGCTGCAGGTTGCCGCCGGCAATGCGGGCCACGGCGCCGCCGTATTCCGGGTCGGCTTTGTACAGATAGGACAGGATGAGGTGCTTGCTCACATCGTCCGCATTGGCCAATGCACTGCCGAAGTTGCGGGCCAGATCGGCACGTTCCTTGCGGCTGTAAGAGCGGTACAGCTCACCGGCCTGGCGGAAATTCTGCTGGCGCGCTATCGGTAGCTGCTGGGTGCTGCCCGACAGCGCCAGCGTGCTTCGGCGCGCATGCGGCGGCGACTGGCGCGGCGCCAGACGACTGGGCTCGTAATTGACCATGCTGGTGCTCTGTCCGGGGTTCATCGCCCCATCCTGATTGCCGTTGTTCACCGCCACACGCGGGCGGTTGACCGGCAGGCTGGCGCCGTTGCTGCCGATCCGGTGCAGCTGGGTATCGGCATAGGAGAACAACCGCCCCTGCAGCAACCTGTCCTCGGACGGCTCGATGCCGGGCACCAGGTTGGAGGGCGCCATGGCAACCTGCTCGGTCTCCTGGAAGAAATTGCCCACATTCTGCGTCAGCACCATCTCGCCGATCTTGCGCTCGGGGACATCAGGCCAGATCTTGGTGGCGTCCAGTGGATCAAAATCGAAGCTGGCCAGCTGCTCCGGCGCCAGTACCTGGATGTACAGATCCCAGCGCGGATATTCACCGCGCTCGATCGCCGCCACCAGGTCACGGGTCATGTGGCTGAAGTCGCTGCGCTGGATCTCCATTGCCTGTGTGGCATCGAGATTCCTGGTGCCCTGACGGCTCTTCCAGGCGAACTTGACGTAGTGCACGTCGCCTGCGGCGTTGACCAGTTTGTAGGCATGCACGCTACTGCCGTTCATGTGTCGATAGGTGGCCGGCGTGCCCTCATTGGAATACAGCAGGGTCAGCGTACGGGTAGCCTCAGGTACATGCGAGAAGAAATCAAAATGGCGCGCGTCGTTGCCAAGATTGCTGCGCGGATCCGGCTTGAAGGCGTGCACCATGTCCGGGAACTTCATCGCATCGCGGATGAAGAACGTCGGGAAATTGTTGCCCACCAGATCCCAGTTTCCTTCCTGCGTATAGAACTTGGTCGCGAACCCGCGCGGGTCACGAAGTGTTTCCGGTGAATGGGTGCCATGGACCACGGAGGAGAAGCGGACGAAGACAGGCGTTGTTTCCCCCATGCTGAAAACACGGGCACGGCTGAGCCCGGAAATGTCCGCGGTCGCGGTGAATTCGCCGCGGGCGCCGGTGCCACGTGCGTGCACCACGCGCTCGGGAATCCGTTCACGGTCAAAACGCTGCAGTTTCTGCACCAGCTGCACATCCTGCAGCAGCGTCGGCCCCTGCGCGCCGGCCGTCTGCGAATTCTGGTTGTCGCCTACCGGCGCGCCATTGTCCTGGGTCAATGTTGACTGGGCGGGAACAGGGGGGGCATGCACGGCCAGCAGCGCCGCCGTGATCAAACACCATGCAGTACGCATCGTCATCCTTCGTCACAAGTGAGACTCAACCATGTGACCTCCGCCGCCATCAAAGAAATAGATTGATCCGATCAATTCGATACTGACGATCAATCCATCGCGGAATGCCCGAATTTTCCGGATGTCCGCCACGGTTTTTTCAGGACTGAATGCACAGAACATCGCGGATCGCCGCCGCGATCGATCGCCGAACGCCTGTCGGGCATACCCGGCCCATACCGGCCGCAGGCGTTAATTGCGACAAGGCAGGGTCAACGGAGGGCATAGCCCCCCGCGGCTCCCCATGCATCGCCTCGGCGCCTGCACGCCATGCCCGGCGAGCACGAGGCGCCGCCTACTTCTCCCTTCTCCAGTTGATCGAACCACGGTTTTCCACCGTGCTCGACTCCACTTCCACGTCGAAGCCGCGGCGCAGCAGGTACTTCAGCGTGATCACCGAACCGGCACCGACCAGCGATACGCCGTAACCAACGTACAGCTTGGGCGAGATGTACTTGCCGACGCCGATCACCGAGCCACCCAGCGCGCGCGACTGGCTCACGCCGGCATCGTCCAGGCCCAGCTTGGCACCCAGCTGCGAGGCAAGCAGGCCGCTGCCGGCCGACAGTGCCGCCGAAGCTGCATTGACCTGCTGGGTCTGGTCGCTGCTGGCACCGGTCAGGCTGCGGCCGAGCACCAGGTAGGCCAGTGCTTCGGACTGCGACATCGCCGGATCGGACCACACGTCCGCACGGGGCTGCTGCGCACGCCCGGTCACGTCGATGCCGGCGGTGACATCACCGATCCGGCGCTCGGCACGGATGTTGATGCGCGGGTCGGACACCGCGTTGTAGTTCCAGGTGAGGTTGCCACGGGTGATGGTGAGGTCCTGTCCGTACGCCTTGTAGCGGCCGCTCACTTCCAGCCCGCCATTGGCGGTCATCTCGCGGCCGGGCTTGGCCCAGACCTGCATCTTGCCGGTCAGTGCGCCCTTCAGGCCGAAACCGGTCATCTTCACCTTGTCACCGAGGCTGACCGTCAGGTCCATGTCCAGCGGCGAGGTGCGCGACTCTTCCGGATCGGCAGGGTCGAGCACCACCACGTCTTCGGACACCGAGGTGCCGCGGTCCAGGCGCTCGAGGTCGATGTCGGCCTCGGGCACGTGCACGGTGCCGCGCAGCTCCATCGCTGCCTTGGCCAGGGTGAAGTCGAGATTGGGATTGGCGACGATGCGCAGCTCGCTGGTGTTGGACAGCAGCACGTTCTCGCCGTGGATCTTCAGCTGCAGCGGCTGTGCGTCGCCGAACCAGGACAGGCCACCATCCACGTACAGCGTGCCCTGGCCGGAGTTGGCCTGCGCGGTGATCTTGGCCGAACCATCGGGCTGGGCCACGAAGCTGCCCTTGCCCTGGTCGAAGGTCAGGCCCAGCGCCGGGAATTCGCCCTTGAAGTTGCTCAGCTGCGCGTCGCCACCCAGCGACGGCTGGCCACGTGTGCCGCGCAGGCTGACGTGGCCTTCGATCAGGCCGGTCGGGCGCACGATGTCCGGCGAGAAAAGCTCCAGCCAGTACAGCCGCGACATGTTGAGGTAGAGCTCGCCGTTCAGTGGCGCACTGGCTTCCCAGCCGGTCTGCATCTTCGCGTCGACGAAGCCGTTGCCCTGGAAGCCCATGCCCAGGTAGCCCTTGATGCTGGCCGGGGTCATGTCGAGCTTCAGCGAGAACTGGTCATAGCGCACCAGCTCACCGCGGGTGGCATCGCCCACCGTGTTGCGGCTTTCGCCCAGGCGTACGCCGCCTTCCTTCGAGCGCACTTCCACATGGCCTTCCCAGGCGTTGCCACGCGGGCGGATCTGCGCGTCCAGGCTGACATCGCCGCGCAGGTAGATGCGGCGGCCGGACTGCGGAGGCAGCCACGGCTGCACCAGCGCCAGCGGCAGCGCGTCACTGCGCACCACCAGGCCCTCGCGCGGCCAGTTGGCCTGTGCGCACAGCGCGCCGCTGCTGGCGGCGGCCAGGCAGGCTTCGGACAGGGTGTAGGTGCTGCCGTTGATCGCGAACGCGGCCGGTGCACGCAGCGACCAGGCATCGCCCTTCACCGGCGCGATGCGCAGCGATGCCAGCTCGCCACGCCACTGTGCGCCCTGCTGGCGCACGCTGCCCTGCAGCTCGACCGCGCCCATCTCGTTGCGGGTCTGCGCAGACAGGCGCAGATTGGACACGCTGCCCTGTGCATCCACATTCAAGCGTTCCAGCAGCATGCCGGCGTTGACCTGCTGGCCCTGCACCGCCAGCGTGCCGCTGTCGCCGCGCCAGGGCAGGTTGCCCTTGATGCTCACGCTCTCGGCACCGTAGCCATCCCAGTTGAGGTTGTTGCCGACCAGGTCGGCGGTGATGTCCGGCGCGTCGCGCGGACCCTTCACCTGCACCTGGCCGCGCAGGCCGCCGTCGGCGCCCGGCAGCAGGTCGCTCAACTGCAGCGGCTCGAAGCGCGCATCGATGTCGAGGCGATCACCGACCTTGCCCGAAGCGGTCACCCGGCTGCTGCCCAGCGACAGCTTCAGGTCACCCTGGCCCTGCGCGCCCTGCAGCGCGAACTTGCCCTGTGCGTCGAGATTGCGCTGGCGCAGCATGCCCTTCAGCGATGGCAGGTCCACCGTGGCTTCCAGCGTACCGGCAGTGCCCGGTGCGGCATTGGCCGGCGGCGGCACCTGACGGCCCTTGGACGCCAGGTTGCCGGACAGGCGGCCGTTCCAGCCCGGCACGAAATAGCCGGGGTCGAAGTCCTTCAGTGTGGCCTTGGCGTCCCAGTCCAGCTGCGGCGCCCAGGCCACCTGGCCTTCCACCTGCAGCTGGCCACCCGGCGTCTGCGCCTGCAGCTGGTGGATCGACGCCGCCTGGTCGTTGCCGCGCACGTCGAAGTGCAGCTGCGCCTTCTGCGCGTCGCGCTCGACCTCGGCGCGGCCGATCGCCGCCCAGGCCTTCAGGGTACCGGCCAGGCCGAAGCGTGCTTCCTTCAAAGTCACCGGCACCGGTGCGCTGCCGGCGGTGTTCGGATCGGGCGCCGGCACATAGGTCAGATCACGCGCGACCACCGAGAAGTTGAGCTTCTGCTGGTCTTCCTGGCTGAAATCGGCGGTGCCCTCCAGGCGGGCTTCGCCACCGAGGCCCTTCAGCAGCAGCGGCGAGACTTTCAGTACCTGGTCCTGCAGTGACACCACCGACGGTGCCAGTTCCAGTTCCTGATCGCCCTGCTTCACCTTGCCACGCAGGTTGGCGTTGCCGCCCTTGCCAGCGGCGGTGAAATCCAGCGCCAGCGGAGCGATTGCCGAGCTGGCCAGTGCCGGTGACAGCAGCGCCAGATCCAGCTCGTCGCTGCGCACGCTGGCGCTCCAGCTGGGGTCGGTGCGGCCGTCGAACACCAGCATGGCGTGCAGCGGCTTCGGTGCACGCCCGGCCACCGCCACTTCCATGTGCGAAAGGTCACCACGGGCGACCAGGCCCAGCGTGGCGGCCGTGCGCCCACGCGGTGCCGGCAGCACCGCCGTCACCGTCACGTCGGTGTCGTAGTCCTTGCCCGGAATATAGCGGCCCTGGGCAGTGAAATTGCCCATGTCGCTGTCCACGACCAGCTTGTGCGCCTGGAATTCGCCATTGGCGATCTCGATGCCGCCACGCACGCGGCTGATGTCGATCACCGGTTCGTTGGCCTGGCTGATGCGGAAGCCGTCGATGGCGATGGCATCGGCCTGGATCGCCAGCGGCATCTCGATCTGCGGCAGTGAATCCGGCCATGACGGCAGCTTGAACGGCTCGTCACTCTTGGCCAGGTTCAACGTCGCGTTGGTCAGCTCAAGCTTGTCCAGCAGCAGCTTGCGGCCCAGCAGCGGGCGCAGGTCCGGCTCCAGGTGCGCACGCTCGGCGTGGAAATGGATGTCGTCATAGCGGAAGTCGACGTTGTACAGGGTCAGCGGACCGGCCACCGGGCCTTCCACTTTGTCCCAGGTGAAGCTGGCGCCCACCGGCAGGCGCGCCACCACCTGTGCCAGCAGCACATCGCGGCCGGCCACGGTCTGCAGCAGCCAGTACACCGCCAGCAGGGCCAGCAGGGCCAGCAGCACCAGCCCGATCACGCCGATGCCGGACCACGCCCAGAATCGGCGACGGCGATAGAAGCGCACGCGCGGCGGCGGCGTGTTGGGGGTCGGTGCGGGCGTGCTCACAGGTCCGCTCCAATGTTCAGGTACAGCTGGAACTGCGAATCCGGGTTGTTCAGGCCGTGCGCCACGTCGATGCGCACCGGGCCCACCGGCGATTTCCAGCGCACGCCGAAGCCGACGCCGGTATGCAGGTCGATGGTGTTGTCGAAGGCACTGCCGGTATCGACGAACACCGCCGCGCCCCAGGGGCCGCCATTGAAGTAGTGCTCGTACTCGGCTGAGCCGATCACCAGGTTCTTGGCGCCCAGTGCGTACTTGTCCGGCGCAGGCGTCCGCGGGCCGACCTCACGATAGGCGTAGCCACGAATGCTGCGGTCGCCGCCGGCGAAGTAGCGCAGGCTCGGTGGCATCGCCACCAGGTCGCTGGTCCAGGTGGTACCACCTTCGCCGCGCAGGATCAGGCGATTGCTCTGACCCACCGGGATGTACCAGCGCAACACGGCATTGGCCTGCACGAAGCTGGTGTCCGAGCCGGCGCCTTCGACGCCGGCACGCATCGTTGCGGTGCCGCTGATGCCCTTGCGCGGGAACAACTCGTCGTCGACGTTGACGTAGTCGGCAACCATCTGCGGGTACACCAGCGTCGAGGTGTTGTAGACGGCGTCGGTGAATTCAGTGCCGGAGGCATAGCGCCAGCGCTCGCGCAGCGCGTTGACCGAGGCGATCGCGGTCCAGTGCTCGTTGATCTCACCGCTGCGGCTGGCAATCAGCTTGAAGTTGCGCAGGTCGATGTAGTCGGTCTGTTCGTCGTACGCGCTGGCGGCGAAGGTGTACCAGCCATCGAGCCAGTTGAAGGCCGGGATGCGGTAGCTGGTGACCAGGCTCTTGCGCTTCTGCGCATAGTCCAGCTGCGTGTTCATCTTGTGGCCGCGGTTGTTCAGGAACCGCCGCTCGATGCCGCCGCGCACACCCGGGCCGCTCTCGCTGCCGTAGCTCAGGCCGGCGGTGTAGATGGTGCGCTTGGCTCGGGTCAGCTTCACGTCCACCGGCACATCGCCGTTCTCGTCGGCCTCGTCCGGGCGCGGCTGGATGTCGATCACGCTGAAGTAGTCCAGCTTGGTCAACGACTGCCGCAGGCGGTCCAGCTTGCCTTCGTGGTAGTAGCTGCCCTGGTCCCAGTACACCAGCGGATCGAACAGCTTGTCGACGAAATAGTCCTGCTCGAAGCGCACCGGGCCCATGTTGTAGCGGCGGCCGCTGTCCCAGGTCAGATCGATGTCGGCGGCATTGTCGGCGCGGGTGATCTGCACCTGGCGCTGGGTGTAGTCGGCATCGAAGTAGCCACGCTCGGCCAGGCGCCGGGTGATGGTGATCTTGCTGGCTTCGTACTGGGTGTGCTCGAAGCGCTGGCCCTTGCGCGGCTTGAAGGCCGCCAGGTCGTCCTGAAGATACTGGTCGTACATCGCAGGGCCGGTGATGTCGATGTGCTCGCGGCGCACGGTCACCGGGCTGCCCTTGTCGACATGGATCAGGACGCGCACGTGTTCATCCTCGCGCGGCGCCTCGACCTTGATCACCGGGTTGTAGTACCCGAACGGTTCCAGTGCCTGGCGGGTCTGCCGCTCGGCCTGTGACAGCAGGTATTCCAGGCGCGATTCGCCCTGTTCCTTGCCGATCGTGTCGTACAGCGACAGCGATTCCTGGATGTTCTCGATGATTGCGGCGTCGTCGCCCTTGTCCAATCCCTTGATGTCCACCTTGTCGATGGTGCCGCGCGCGTGGGCCACGGTGGTGGCGGCCAGCGACAGGACCATCAGCGGCAGGGCGTATTTCTTTGGCTGCATGCGGCACAGCATACCGACCGGAGGTGACGATGCGAAATGCATCACGTCATTGGGGATCGGTTGTTAAGTTGCGGTCAAAATACGCGCCCTTGTGGCGATCATCGTGATCGCAGGCGAGGATGCCGGCATCGTGCGCGATGCCGGCAATGACCCCGATGGACATCCGCCGGCGCTGACCCGGTGGTGCCGGCCGCTGGCCGGCACGACCGATACCGGCATCAGCTCGACAGATGCTCGATCGCCGCCACCTTGCCCAGGCGCTCGCCCAGCATCGTCAGCAGCGCAAGGCGGTTGCCACGCAGCGCCGGATCCTCCGCATTGACCATCACCCCGTCGAAGAACGCATCGACCTGCGGACGCAGGCGCGCCAGGCGTGCCAGCACGGCCACGTAGTCCTTCTGGTGCAGGCTGGCGCCGGTGTCATCGATGGCCGCGGTGACCGCTTCGGCCAGCGCGCGTTCGGCATCCTCCTGCAGCAGCGCCGGGTCGATCTGGCCCGGAATGTCGCCTTCGGCCTTGCGCAGGATGTTGCGGATGCGCTTGTTGGCCGCAGCCAGTGCTTCGGCTTCCGGCAGCGCGGCGAAGGTGCCGATCGCATCCAGGCGACGGTCGAAGTCATGCAGCGAGGCCGGTTTCAGCTCGGCCACGGCGTTGAAGTGCGTGGCCGGCACGCCCTTGTCGCTGTAGTAGCCCTTCAGGCGGTCGAGGATGAAGTCGTACAGCTCGGCCACATCGGCCTGCACATTGCGCGTGGCCAGGCCGGCGTTGGCGCTGGCCAGCAGCGCGCGCAGGTCCAGCTCGAAGCCGCTTTCGATGATCGTGCGGGCCAGGCCCAGCGCATTGCGGCGCAGGGCGAACGGGTCCTTGTTGCCGGTCGGCTTCAGGCCAGCGGCGAAACCACCGGCCAGCGTGTCCACGCGCTCGGCGATCGCCAGCACCTTGCCCAGCGGCGACAGCGCGATGTCGTCACCACCGAAGCGCGGCTGGTAGGCCTCGTCGATGGCCAGCGCCACCTCTTCCGGTTCGCCACCGGTCACGGCGTAATGGCGGCCGGCGATGCCCTGCAGTTCCGGGAACTCGTTGACCATGCGCGACTGCAGGTCGTTCTTGGCCAGCTGCGCGGCGCGCCTGGCCAGCGCCGGGTCCGCACCGACCTGCGGCGCGATCACCTCGGCCAGTGCCACCACGCGTGCCACCTTGTCGGCCACGCTGCCCAGCTTGGCCTGGTAGGTCACCGTCTTCAGGCCCTCGCCCATCGACGCCAGGCCCTGCTTCAGGTCTTCGTCGAAGAAGAACTTGGCATCGGCGAAGCGCGGGCGGATCACGCGCTCGTAGCCCTTGGCCACTTCGGCCACGTCCTTCGATTCGATGTTGGCGATGCCGATGAACTTCTCGGTCAGCTTGCCGCTGTCATCCAGCACCGGGAAGAACTTCTGGTTGATTTCCATCGTCTCGATCAGCGCTTCCTGCGGTACCGCCAGGAACGCCCGCTCGAAGCTGCACAGCACCGCCGACGGCCACTCAACCAGGTTGACCACCTGCTCCAGGTTGTCCTCGGTGATGCGGGCGCTGCCGGCAGCCTTGGCCGCAGCGGCCTCGACCTCGGTGACGATGCGGGCGCGGCGCTCGCTCGGGTCGACCAGCACGAACGCGGCGCGCAGGGCTTCAACGTAGTCCTGCGGCTGTGCCAGCGACACAGCCTGGTCGTAGTGGAAACGATGGCCGCGGCTGACACGGCCGGCCTGCAGGCCGAACAGCTCGGCCTCGACCACATTGGCGCCGTGCAGCAGCACCAGCCAGTGCGCCGGGCGGGCAAAGCCCCAGGCGTGGTCACCCCAGCGCATCGGCTTGGGAATCGGCATCGCCGCAATCGCCTCGCGCAGGATCTCCGGCAGCAGGCTGGCGATGCTCGCGCCCGGCGTCACCGCGCGGTGCACGAAACGCTCACCCTTGTTGTCGGTGGTCTTCTCCAGCGTGGTCCAGTCGATCCCGGCCTTGGCGGCGAAGCCCTGCAGGGCCTTGGTCGGCTGGCCTTCGGCGTCCAGCGCGATGTTCAGGTACGGGCCCAGCACTTCGCTGTGCTGTTCGGGCTGCTCCAGGCCGACGCCCGGCAGCAGCACGGCCAGGCGGCGCGGGGTCGACAGCGGGCGCGCATCGCCCAGGTCCAGGGCGACGCCGCGCTTGCGCAGGCCTTCGACAACACCGTCGAAGAACGCCTGGGCCAGGCCCGGCAGCGCCTTGACCGGCAGTTCCTCGGTGCCCAGTTCGATCAGCAGGGGGGACAATTGGCTCATCGGTTCGATCCTGTGGTGGGGGCGCAGCGCGCAACGCGTCCGGCGCCCCGGGTAGTTGATGAAAAGCGGGTCGGTGCGGAGGGCGCTCAGGCCTTCTTCGCACCCGGGAAGCCCAGCTTCTCGCGCTGCTCGTAGTACGCCTTGGCCACTGCCTGGGCCAGCGCGCGCACGCGCAGGATGTAGCGCTGGCGCTCGGTCACGCTGATCGCGCGGCGCGCATCGAGCAGGTTGAAGGTGTGGCTGGCCTTCATCACCTGCTCGTAGGCCGGCAGCGGCAGGTTCACTTCCACCAGCTTCTGCGCTTCACGCTCGCAGGCGTCGAAGCGGTGGAACATTTCTTCCACGTCGGCGTATTCGAAGTTGTAGGTGCTCTGCTCCACCTCGTTCTGGTGGTAGACGTCGCCATAGGTCACCGGCTGGCCGTCCGGGCCATAGGTCCAGACCAGGTCATAGACGTTGTCGCAGTTCTGCAGGTACATGCACAGGCGCTCGAGACCATAGGTGATCTCGCCCAGCACCGGGCGGCACTCCAGGCCACCGGCCTGCTGGAAGTAGGTGAACTGGGTCACTTCCATGCCGTTGAGCCAGACTTCCCAGCCCAGGCCCCAGGCGCCCAGCGTCGGCGATTCCCAGTTGTCCTCGACGAAGCGCAGGTCGTGCACCAGCGGATCAATGCCCAGTGCCTTCAGCGAGTCCAGGTACAGCTGCTGGATGTTGTCCGGCGCCGGCTTCATCGCTACCTGGTACTGGTAGTAGCGCTGCAGGCGGTTCGGGTTTTCGCCGTAGCGGCCATCGGTCGGGCGGCGCGAGGGCTGCACGTAGGCCGCGTTCCAGCTTTCCGGACCGATCGCACGCAGGAAGGTGGCCGGATGGAAGGTACCGGCGCCCACCTCCAGGTCGAGCGGCTGGATGAGCACGCAGCCCTGCTGGGCCCAGAACTGGTTCAGGGTCTGGATCAGGCCCTGGAAAGTGATCGGAACGGTCGGGGTCGCGGACATGCGTACGAGTCTTGGCCGGCAAGGGGGTGCGCTAGTATAACGGCCGACCTGCGGGGCATTCCGTACCCGCGAGGAGCAGGCAGATGGAACATCGGCTGCCGGTGGGCACGCCCGGCGAGCCAGGCGGGGTCCCGCTGCCGTGGGGCCGCCTGCATTTCGAACAGGTGGGTGCGGCGCTGCTGGCCGACGGCCTGGTCGCCGAGCATGAAGGCGAGCGCATGCGGTTTTCCGCACAGGGCGCGCGCAATGCCAGTGAAGTGCACCCGCTGGTGCTGCTGTCCAACCTCAAGCTGGCCGCCCGCGACGGGGGCGAACTGACCCTGGAACGCCTGACCGAGTGGTTGGCGCGGCGTACCGGCAGCCGCTACCTGCGCATCGATCCGACCCGGGTCGACGTCGCTGCCGTCACCGCGCTGGTCTCCCACGCCTATGCCCGTCGCCACCGCTTCCTGCCGCTGGCGGTGGATGCCGAACGGGTGCTGGTGGCCACCAGCGAGCCGCTGGTGCAGGAGTGGCGCCGCGACCTGCAACACCTGACCCGCCGCAGCATCGAGCTGGCGGTGGTCAATCCGCTGGACCTGCACCGCTACACCATGGAGTTCTACGGGGTGACCCGCTCGGTGCGTGGCGCGCGCGGCGACGTCCGCGGCGAAGCCAGCACCACCCTGCCCAGCTTCGAACAGCTGGTCGAGCTGGGCCGCACCGGCGACGTCAATGCCGATGATCAGCACATCGTGCACATCGTCGATTGGCTGCTGCAGTACGCCTACGAACAGCGCGCCTCGGACATCCACCTGGAACCCCGCCGCGAGATGGGGCGCATGCGCTTCCGCATCGACGGCGTGCTGCACAAGGTGTTCGAGGTGCCACCGGCGGTGATGACCGCCGTGGTCAGCCGCATCAAGGTGCTTGGCCGCATGGACCTGGCCGAACGCCGGCGCCCGCAGGACGGCCGCATCAAGACCCGCTCGCCGGGCGGCCGCGAAGTCGAGATGCGCCTGTCGACCATGCCCACCGCCTTCGGCGAGAAGTGCGTGATGCGCATCTTCGACCCCGATGCCGCCTTCAAGAGCATCGACCAGCTCGGTTTCAGCCCGCAGGAGGCCGCCGGCTGGAATGCGCTGGTCGAACGCCCGCACGGCATCGTGCTGGTTACCGGCCCGACCGGCTCTGGCAAGACCACCACCCTGTATTCGACGCTGAAGCGACTGGCGACGCCGGACGTGAACGTGTGCACGGTGGAGGACCCGATCGAGATGATCGCGCCCGAGTTCAACCAGATGCAGGTGCAGACCAATATCGACCTGGACTTCGCCAGCGGCGTGCGCACCCTGCTGCGGCAGGACCCGGACATCATCATGATCGGTGAGATCCGCGATCTGGAAACCGCGCAGATGGCGGTGCAGGCCTCGCTGACCGGGCACCTGGTGCTGTCCACCCTGCATACCAACGACGCGCCGTCGGCGGTCACCCGCCTGCTCGACCTGGGCGTACCGCATTACCTGCTGGCCAGCACCCTCAACGGCATCCTCGCCCAGCGCCTGGTGCGCACGCTGTGCCCGCACTGCAAGCAGCCGCACAGCCTCGGCGCGGCCGATTGGGCGGTGCTGGCTGATAGCCAGGCTGCATATCCAGATGCCGCCACGCCCTGTCGGCCGGTCGGTTGCCTGGAGTGCCGGCGCACCGGATTCTTCGGCCGCATCGGCCTGTATGAGTTGCTGCCATTGGGCTCGCGGCTGCGCGGGCAGATCCGCGCCGACATGGATCTGGCCGGCTTCACCCGTGCCGCACGTGCTGAAGGATTGCGAACCCTGCGCCAGGCCGGGCTTGAAAAGGTGGCGCAGGGGCTGACTACAATCGAGGAAGTCCTGTCAGTCCTGCCGCCCCCGGATGAACCCAGCGCCCTTCCTGATCCTTGAAACCGGTCGCCCGGTGCCATCACTGCGCCGCTACGGGCGCTTCCCGCACTGGATCCGGGTTGCCGCCGGGCTGGAAGAACACGAAACGGTGGTGGTGGACGTCGAGCACGGCGGCCTCCTGCCCGACGCGGGCGACTACGCCGGAGTGCTGGTGACCGGCTCGGCCGCCTTCGTCACCGACCACGCCGAATGGAGCGAACGCAGCGCGGCATGGCTGCGCCAGGTCGCCCACGATGGCGTGCCGGTGTTCGGCATCTGCTACGGCCACCAGCTGCTGGCCCATGCGCTGGGCGGTGAGGTGGCCTACAACCCGGCCGGGCGCGAGTCCGGCACGATCGAACTGGAGCTGCAGCCGCAGGCCGCGCAGGACCCGCTGTTCCAGGGCCTGCCGCAGCATTTCGCCGCCCACGCCACCCATCTGCAGACCGTGCTGCGCGCGCCCGACGGGGCCGAGGTACTGGCCCGTTCGCCGCTGGACGGCTGCCACGCCTTCCGCTGGGGCCGCCAGGCCTGGGGCGTGCAGTTCCATCCGGAGTTCGCCACCCACCACATGCGTGGCTACGTCCGCGCCCGCGCCGACTGCATCGGCCGCCACGGCGGCTGCGCCCGCAGCATCGAGCGCGCGGTCAGCGCCGCGCCGCTGGCCCGCCAGCTGTTGCGGCGCTTCGTCCGCCAGGCGCGGTTGTCTTCAGCCCAGCCGGCGGCAAAACAGGGATAATCGGCGGCACGGGCAGCCGCCCGGCCCCTCCTGTCCTTCCCGGATGTCCATGAAAGAGATTCGCAAGCTGCCGGCTTCGGCGGGCGCCCAGTGGTTGCTGGATACGTTCTCCCTGTACCGGCGTGCGCCGCTGCAGCTGGCCCGGATCGGCCTGGTCTGGCTGCTGGTGAGCTGGGTGGTCACGCTGTTGTCGACGCTGATTCCCGGCGCCGCCGGCATGGCCGTGCAGCTGATGACCCTGGCCATCTCGCCGATCATGTTCGGCGGCATGCTGTATGCCGTGGGCGAGATCGACGAAGGCCGCCCGGGCCTGGCCTCGCACCTGCTGCAGCCGATCCGCGACCACCGCGTCAGCCACCTGCTGGTGCCGCTGGCGATCCAGGTGCTCGCGGTGCTGCTGCTGGGCGCGCTGCTGTTCCTGATGATCGGCCGCGAGGGCTTCACCGCCTTCAGCGAGGTCATGACCAAGATGGAAGAGATCAGCCGCAGTGGCCAGCAGATCAAGCCGGACGACGCGGCGGCGCTGGTCGCCAACCTGCCGGCCAAGCGCATCGCGCTGTGGATGCTGCTGGTGTTCCTCAGTGCGGTCGCGCTGTCGCTGGCGATGTTCACCCAGCCGGCGCTGGTGGTGTTCGACAAGCAGAGCGGCATGCACGCGCTGCGCCTGAGCCTGCAGGGCTGCATCGAGAACATCGGCGCCATGATCGTGTTCGCCGCACTGGGCCTGATCGCCGCGTTCTGCATGTACATCCTGTTCGTGATCGTGATCCAGATCGCGATGCTGATGGGTGGCCCGCTGGCCGCGGCCTTCATCGCCCAGCTGGTGCTGACCACGGTGCTGATGCCGCTGTATGTCGGCGCCGTCTACGCCGCCTGGAAGCAGATGTTCGTGCATCGCGGCAGCCGCGCAGTGCCGCCGATCCCGACCACCCCGACCTCGAGCGACATCTTCCACGCCTGACAGAAAAAGGGGACGGAGGGGATTAAGTCGTTAGCGGCACAGTGGCACAAACGACTTAATCCCCTCCGTCCCCTTTTTTCAGGCGGCGGGCTTCTTTACTACTGACGACGGCACCAGCCAGCGGGCGGCGTGGATGCCCAGCTCGTACAGCAGGCACATCGGGATCGCCAGCATCAGCTGCGAGACCACGTCCGGTGGGGTCAGCACCGCCGCCAGCACGAAGATGCCGACGATCGCGTAACCACGGCCTTCCTTGAACTGCTGCGGCGTCACCCAGCCCAGCAGCACCAGGATCACCATCGCCACCGGCAGTTCGAAACTGCCGCCGAAGGCGAAGAAGATCGCCAGCACGAAATCCAGGTAGGCATTCGCATCCGGCGTGATCGCAATCACGTCCGGGCTGAAGGTGGTCAGGAAATGAAACACCGCCGGCAGCACCAGGAAGTAGGCGAAGGCGCAGCCGGTGTAGAACAGCAGCACCGACGACACCAGCAACGGCACCGCCAGGCGCTTCTCACGCGCATACAGGCCCGGCGCGACGAAGGCCCACAGCTGGTACAGCAGCCACGGCACCGCCACGAACAAGGCAACGAAGAAGGTCAGCTTCAACGGCGCGAAGAAGGCACCGGCAGGATTGGTCGCGATCATCGTCTGCCCGTTGGGCAGCTGCGAGACCAGCGGTTCGGCCAGGGCGTTGTACAGCTTCTGGGTGAACGGCAGCAGCGCCAGCAGCGCTACACCCAGGCCCAGCAACGCGCGCACCAGTCGCCCGCGCAGTTCCACCAGATGCTCGACCAGCGAGCTTTCGCCGAAATCCTGTTCACTCATGGCTGGCGCTCCGTGCTCTGCGGCGGCGGCGCACCGGCTTCAGGGGTTGTCGCCGGCGTCGGCTGGGGAGCAACGCTCTCCTGTACCGGTGCATCGGCATGGGGCAGGTCGCTCATATGCGGCGGAAGATCCGCAGGCGCCGGTGCGCGTACCTCCTGCGCCAGCGTATCGCCCTGCTGCTGCGCCTCCTGCGCTTCGCGACGGATCGCTTCGCCGCTGGCGCGCAGCTGGTTCTCGGTGTCCTGCATGCCCTGGCGCACGTCCTGCATCTGCCGCTTGATCTCCTCGGCCTGCAGTTCGCGTTCCAGTTCCTGTTTCACCGAGTCCCACTGATTGCGGGCACGACGCACCCACAGGCCGGCGAAGCGGGCCGCCTTGGGCAGGCGCTCTGGACCGAGCACCACCAAGGCGACCACCGCGATCACCAGCAGTTCGCTGAAGCCGATATCAAACACCGCGACCGCTCCGGATCAGCGAGGGGTGCGGTCGTGCTCGTCCTGCGCGGTGCGCGAGGCGTCCTGGCTGCGCGACTCGTCGCCCAGCTGCGCGTTCGGCTTGTCGTCGTCGCGCATGCCCTTCTTGAATTCCTTGACCGCCGAGCCGAGGTCCTTGGCGCCACTGGTCAGGCGCTTGGTGCCGAACACCAGCAGAACGATTGCCAGCACGACCAACCAATGCCAGATGCTGAAACTGCCCATAAAGACGCTCGTTACGTTAGTGATCAGGCTGTCGAGCATAGCGCACCGGCTGTTAGCCGGCGCGCGTGACGAAAGTCAGTTCCCGCCCAGCGTTTCCGTGCGGATTTCGCCGTCGTTGACCGGCTGGAAGCCCTGCTGCTGCGGCGGCGGGTTCTGCGGCACGTTCTGCAGCGGTGCGGTGGTGGCTTCGGCCGGGGCCGCCGGTGCTGCCTGAACAGGCGCCGGAGCAACCGCCGGGGCCGCCGCCGGACGCGGTGCACTGCCACCGTTGCCATTGCGGTTGTTGCGGGCGGCGTAGGTGGCCTCTTCCAGGCGATCACGGAAGGCGACCACATCCATCGACGGCGTACCCACGGCGCGACCTTCGAAGATCATGCGCGGCGTGGTGTTGCTGCCGTAGGCGTCAAGGTTGGCGGCATCGTCGATCTGCAGCACCGCGCCATCGAGGGCGACGCCGGCGAACAGGCCGCGGGCGCGCGACCACGACCAGATCTCGGCCTTCAGCTGGCCGTCGGTGGCGGCGGCGGCATTGCGGCCGACCGGACCGGCGGCAACGCCCGCATCGGCGCCGAGCGTGAACTTGCCGTTGACCAGGTTGTCCAGGCTGCGGTCGTTGCGGAACACCAGCACCACATCCGAAGACTGAACGCCGGCCTGGAAGCCGATGCTGCCACCGGTCAGCTTGACGAATACCGGGCTGGACCAGGCGCCGTTGGGCATGCGCACCGACATCAGGCCGTGGCCGCGGCGACCACCAATGACCAGGCCGGCCTTGATCGTGTCGGGAATGACGATGACCGCGCGGCCTTCGTCGAGCAATTTGTCCGGAATTCCCTGTTCAGGAATTTCCTGGATTTCAGCCAGCACGCGCACGGCATTGCGGGCGCGCTGGTCTTCCTGCGGTCCGGCCATGGCCTGGCTGGACAGCAGGCTGGCGGCGATCAGCAGGGCTTGGATCGGGCGACGCATGGCAGGCTCCAGAAGTCAGTCCATAGGAAGATATAGCAAGTGACTGAAATTAGTGGTGTTGTCATGAATCGCCAATGAGCGTTCCCTGCTCACATTGATGCGCCCTATGCCTGCAATCCGAACCCTGCATCCCGGCGCGGCACCGGATCGGCGACAATACGCACCATGCTCGACGCACCCGATACCGCCGTGCTGGCGGTCAACCTAGGCACGCCCGAGACGCCGACGGCCCCCGCCGTACGCCGTTATCTGGCCGAATTCCTGTCCGACCCCCGCGTGGTCTCGATCCCGGCGCTGTTGTGGCAGCCGCTGCTGCGCGGGCTGATCTTGCCGCTGCGCAGCAGCCGTTCGGCAGCCAAGTACGCCCAGGTGTGGCTGCCAGACGGCTCACCGCTGATGGTGCATACCCGGCAGCTGGCAGAGGCGATGCAGACCCTGCTGCCGACCCTGAAGGTTCGCCATGCGATGCGCTATGGCGAACCCGCGCTGACCCGCGAGCTCGACCGCCTGGCCGCCGAAGGGGCACGCCGCATCGTGGTGCTGCCGCTGTACCCGCAGTACTCGACCACCACCACCGCCTCGGTCGAAGACCGCGTCGACGCCTGGCAGCGCCGCAACCCGGGCGTGACCGTCAGCCTGGTGCGCGACTACTCGATCGACCCGGGCTGGGTCGACGCCGTTGCCGGCTCGATCCGCCGCTACTGGGAACAGCACGGTCGCGGCCAGACACTGATGTTCTCCTTCCACGGCATCCCGCAGCGCCTGGCCGATGCCGGCGATCCGTACCCGCAGCGCTGCGAAGCCAGTGCGCAGGCCATCGCCAAGGCGCTCGGCCTGGGCAAGGACGACTGGCAGATGGGTTACCAGTCGCGCTTCGGCCGCGAGCGCTGGCTGCAGCCGTATGCCGAACCCAGCCTGTGGGCGCTGGCCGAGTCCGGCGTGAAGCAGATCGATGTGGTCTGCCCCGGCTTCGCCACCGATTGCCTGGAGACGCTGGAGGAGGTCGCGATGGGCTTCACCGAAACGCTGGCCGAACGCGGCGCTAAGATGCGTTACATCCCCTGTCTCAACGCCGAACCGGAGCACGCACGCGCCCTGGCGCGACTGGCCGTGGCCTCGCTGGCATGAGCCTGCAGCCCTTTGAACTCGAGGTCGGCGGCACGCGCGTGGCCGGTCTGCGCAACCACGGCGAGGGCCCGCGCGTGCTGGCCCTGCATGGCTGGCTCGACAACGCCGCCAGCTTCATGCCACTGGCCCCACACCTGTCGTCGCTGCAGCTGGTGGCGATCGACCTGCCCGGCCATGGCCACAGTGCGCATCTGCCGGCCGGTGCCAGCTACACCACGGCGGCCGCGATCTGCCACGTACTCGACGTCGCCGACGCACTGGGCTGGGACCGCTTCAGCCTGCTCGGCCATTCGATGGGGGCCGGCATCGCCAGCCTCACCGCCTCGGTCAGCGACCGCGTCGAACGGCTGGTGGCGATCGAAGCACTCGGCGGCCTGCGTGGGCCCGAGGAAGAAACCGCGCATCGCCTGCGCGAGCATGTGAACGCCACACGCGCGTTGGCGCGCAAGCAGCTTCGCGTATTCCCCGACCTGGCCGCGCCGATCCGCGCGCGGATGATGACCAACCAGCTCAGCGAACACTGCGCACGGCTGCTGGTCGAGCGCGGCGTGGAGCCGGTCGAAGGTGGCTATCGCTGGTGCAGTGATCCGCGCCTGATGCTGCCCACCGCGATCCGCCTCAGCGAGGGCCAGATCGACAACCTGCTGCAGGCCATCGCCTGCCCGACGCAGGTGATCTATGCCACGCCGGCGCAGTCCTACTATCCCGAGCCGATGCGCAGCGATCGCCTGCAGCACCTGCGTGATGGACGGCTGGCAGTGTTTCCCGGCAACCACCACCTGCATATGGAAGACCCGGCACGCATTGCCGAGGTGATCCTGCGCTTCTTCAGCAACGACAACGCCGGCTGAGCGCAGGCGTCCGCGCGCTTCACTCTGCGCGCCTGCGGCCGATACACCAGTTGCGGGCCCCTGCGCCCGCTGCACGCGGGCCCGGTCGGGCCTGCGGCGTGTGTCTGGTTCTGCAAGGAAGTCCGCATGCCTGCTCTGCTGCACCGTCACCCACAGGATGTGGCCACGGTGTCCCGTCTCCGCGTCGCTGATCGCGCCGCATCCCTCGAATTCCCGGCACATGCCCAGGTCACGCCTTGCTGCGTGCGCTGCGGCGTGGCCGTTGTCGTCTGCTGATCCAGGAGTCTCCGATGTCCATTGCATACGCCCGTCCCCCCGATTCCGCCCGCCCGTCGCACCTGCAGCAGATCGCCCGCGGCGCTGACCGCCGTCTGCTGATCGGCAGCGCGGCGCTGGCCATCGCAGGCCTGGTGCTGGCCCTGCGCAGCCCTCAGGCGGTGGCCGCTGGGCTGGTTGCCGCCGTGGTGCTGCCTGCGATGTGGCTGGCAGGTCCGCTGGCCGGCCGCGGCGTCGCCCGCAACGGCCTGGCAATCCTGTTGTCGCTGCAGTTGGCCGTGTTGTGCGCAATCAGCGGCCTGTCGCCGGCATTGCCGATTGCCGTGCTGCTCGGCGTGCTGCTGGGTCACCGTGATCGCCTGCCGGTGTGGCTGGCGGGTGGCGTCGGCATGCTCGTGCTGCTGGCACCGCTGCAGGTGGGCGCTGCCGTGTGGCCAACGCTGCTGCAGGCCGGGATGCTCGCGTGCCTGGCCCTGTTGCTTGGCCAGGTCGCACTGCGGCTGCGCCAGCAGACCGAGGCACTCGGCCACGGCCCCCGCCGGTTGGCCGCGCTGGCGCGCGACATCGCCACCGGCGCCGATCTTGGCGCACATGCCGACACCACCGCCTACGCACCGGGTTCGCTAGCCCATGCGCTGGCCGATACCGCACGCCATGTGCAGGCCCAGCGGGGACGCGAAGCGGAAGCACATGCCGAGAACGCGCAGATCCGCCAGGCACTGGATGCCTCGCGCACTGCAATGATGATCGCCGACAACGATCACGTGATCCGCTACGTGAACCGCTCGGTGGTGGCCCTGCTGCGCAACCAGCAGGCAACGCTGCGCCAGGCCTTCCCCGATTTCGACGCCGAGCGTCTGGTCGGCAGCAGCATCCATCGCTTCCACGCCAATCCGGACCGCATCCGCGCCATCCTCAATGGCCTGCAGGTCACCCACAACGGCAAGGTGCAGATCGGCCCGGTGCACTTCGCGCAGGTGGTTACTCCGGTGTTCGACGCAGAGGGCCTGCGGCTGGGCTTCGCCGTGGAATGGCATGACCGTACCCATGAGCTGGCGCTGGAGAACGCAGTCGCCGGCATCGTCGCCGCCGCCGCCGCCGGCGACCTCGCGCAGCGCCTGCAGGCGACCGAAGGCGCCAGCTTCCTCGATGGCCTGACCGGTGGCATCAACCAGCTGCTGGATACGCTGGGCAGTACCGTCGACGAAGTGCGGCAGATGCTCTCGGCGCTGGCCAATGGCGATCTCGATCGGCGCATGCACGGCGAGTATCACGGCGCCTTCGCCGCGATCCAGCGCGATGCCAACGCCACCGCCGGCCAACTGGCGCGCATGGTCGGCCGCATCCAGCAGTGTGCGTCCTCGATCAGTACCGCGGCCAGCGAGATCGCTGCAGGCAATGGCGCGCTGTCCGAGCGCAGCGAACGCCAGGCGGCTCACCTGCAGGAAACGGCCGCCTCGATGGAAGAGCTGACCGCCACCGTGCGCCAGAACGCCGCCCATGCACGCCAGGCTAGCCGGCTGGCGGTCACCACGCAGACCGCCGCCAGCGACGGCAATATCGTCATGCAGCGGGTCGTCGACACCATGCAGGCGATTGAAGGGGCCTCAAAGCGGATCGGCGACATCACCGGCGTCATCGACGGCATCGCTTTCCAGACCAATATCCTCGCGCTCAATGCGGCGGTGGAAGCCGCACGGGCCGGTGAGCAGGGCCGTGGTTTCGCCGTGGTGGCCAGCGAGGTACGCGTGCTGGCACAGCGTTCGGCCTCCGCCGCGCAGGAGATCAAGAAACTGATCGACGAAGCCGGGCGCCAGGTCGGCGAAGGCGCCCAGCGGGTGGCCGAGGCAGGCCAGCGGATGCAGGGCATTGTTGTCGGCGTTGAGAATGTCAGCCACCTGATGCACGAGATCTCGGCGGCTTCGCAGGAGCAGTCGATCGGCATCGAGCAGATCAACCAGACCGTGGTGCAGATGGACCAGGCCACGCAGCAGAATGCCGCGTTGGTGGAGGAAGCGACCGCCGCAGCACGCGAGCTGCAATCGCAGGCAGGTACGCTCACCGAGGCGGTGTCGGTGTTCCGCCAGCAGGACCCGCACGCGGTCTCGCGAGCCGCCTGATCGGAGCCTGCGGCGCGAACTGATGAAGACGGCGCCCACAGGGCGCCGTTTTTTGTTGCGCAGGCTTGCTGTCGGTAGCTGCCAACCTTGGTTGGCATCGCGCGGACCCACTGTTGGTCCGTCGGCCCTCGGTAGTCGCCAACCTTGGTTGGCGCCTTGACCGCTTACGGAGCGCTCCCACGCACGGCGTGAACCTGCCGGGACGATGCAGGGCCATGGGTTGCCCGCCAACGGCCGGCCCTACCCGTGCTGATCCATCCGTCCCCGGTAGTCGCCAACCTTGGTTGGCGCCCTGGTTGCTTACGGAGCGCTTCCACGCACGGCGTGGACCTGCCAGGGTGATGCAGGGCCATGGGTTGCCGGCCAGCGGCCGGCACTACCCGCGCTGGTCCGCGTGCCCTGGGTAGTCGCCAACCAAGGTTGGCGACTACCGAACCCGCATTTCCTGCGCACAAAGAAAAACCCCGCTGCGTGAGCAGCGGGGTTTTGGGTGTAAACCCTGGCGATGACCTACTCTCGCATGGCTTGAGCCACACTACCATCGGCGCAGCTGCGTTTCACTTCCGAGTTCGGGATGGGATCGGGTGGTTCCACAGCGCTAATTTCACCAGGGAG
>NZ_NEQV01000007.1 GCF_002799245.1 Stenotrophomonas maltophilia
CGACGTTAAGGTGCGGGATGGGGATCGCTCGGCTCGTCTGTCGGCTGGTACCCGCAGATATCATGTTGACGGTCCCTCCACCCTGGCTCCTACATACCTCGTAGGAGCCGGGAGGAACATACAAGCCCATGCTCGGCTGCCTTTGGCCGAAGCTGCAGCGGAGCGTGGGCTCCGCTCTACAGAAATGCGTGCACGAAGGTGATGAACGGGTCAGCGTGTGACCGCGTCCGCAGCCTGGAAGGCAGCATCGAACAGGCGCTGTACCGGCGGCCCCATTTCCCCGGCCAGCAGCGCCAGCAGGAACAGGCCCAGCAACAGCGAGACCGGCAGGCCCAGCTGGATCGGATTCAGTGCAGGGGCGGCACGCGCCAGTACGCCGAAGGCCAGGTTCACGGCCAGCATCGCCACGGTGAGCGGAATGGCCAGCGTCAACGCGCCACGCAGCACGGTGAGCAGGAAGGTCGGGGCGATGCTGAAGAAGGCATGCGGGTCCGGGAGCGGAGCGCCGATCGGCAGCGCGCGATAGCTGTCCACCAGCAGCGAGATCAACGCCAGGTGGCCATTGGCGGTGAAGAACAACAGGCCGAACAGCAGGTAGAACCACTGCCCGATCACGCCGGAGGTGCCGCCACGCAGCGGATCGCTCATCTGCGCGAAGGCCAGGCCGGTGCCCTGCGCGATCAGTTCGCCGGCCATCGCACCGGCTTCAAATACCAGCCGCAGCATGAAGCCGATGGAGACGCCGATGGCCAGCTCGCGGGCGATGGTCAGCACGGTGGCAGCGTCGAAGCCGGTCCAGTCCGGTACTGGTGGCAGCAGCGGGGCCAGCGCGATGGCCAGGGTGCCGGCCAGCACCACGCGCACCCGCGACGGTACCGCACGGGTACCGACCATGGGCATGGCCATGGCCACCGCGCCGATGCGCAGCATGGTCCACGGCACGGTGCCGATCATGCCGAAGGCCTGCAGGCCGTCGGCAGCCATCTGGGTGGCGGCGTCCATCGAAGCGCGCGTCCTAGCCGATCAGGTGCGGAATGCGCTGGAACAGCAGCGTGGTGAATTCAACCAGGTGGCCGATCAGCAGGCTGCCCAGCGCGAACAGCACCGCGGTCAGCGCCGCCGCCTTGGCGACGAAGGCAATGGTCGGTTCATTGAGCTGGGTCGCCGCCTGCACCACACCCACCACCACACCCACCACCAGCACGGTGAGCAGCAGCGGGCCGGCCACCCACAACACGGTGATCAGGCCGCCACGCAGTTCGGTCAAGGCAAGTTCGGGAGTCATTCGGGTTCCATCTGCTTATGTAGAGTCGAGCCCTGCTCGACTGCCTCTAAATCACGCCGGGTTGAAGCTCGCCGCCAACGTACCCACGGTCAGCACCCAGCCATCCACCAGCACGAACAGCAGGATCTTGAACGGTGCCGACACCAGCATCGGCGACAGCATCATCATGCCCATCGACATCAGCACGCTGGCGACGACCAGGTCGATGATCACGAACGGGATGAAGATCAGGAAGCCGATCTCGAACGCGGTCTTCAGTTCGCTGGTGACGAACGAAGCGACCAGCACCGGGAACGGGATCGCATCGGGGCTGGCGTAGGTGCCGTGCCCGGCGATGCCGGCGAAGGTCATCAGGTCGGTCTCGCGGATCTGCGCCAGCATGAACCCGCGCAGTGGCTGCGTGGTCAACGTCCAGGCGGTCTGGAAGTCGATGTCGCCATTGAGGTAGGGCGCCATGCCCGCGCTCCACGCCTTGTCCCAGGTCGGCATCATCACCATTGCGGTGAGGAACAGGGCCAGGCCCAGCAGTACCTGGTTGGACGGCGTCTGGCCGGTTCCCAGTGCCTGGCGCAGCAGGCCCAGCACGATGATGATGCGGGTGAACGAGGTCAGCACCAGCAGCATCGACGGGATCAGGGTGATCGCGGTCATCAGCAGCAGGGTCTGCAGCGGCAGGCTGACCGGCTGGCCGCCGATCTTGCCGACGTTGACGTCCGGCAGCGGGGTGGCCTGCGCGCCGGGCGCGGCGAACGCCAGCGCCGGCAACAGGCACAGGGCAAGCAACAGCAGCCACGGCATCAGGGTGGCAAGACGGGTACGGGTGACACGCATGTCAGGGATCCTTGCGCAGCCGCTGCTGCAGCAGCTGGGCGAAATTCGGCAGGTTCTTGAAGTCCGGCACGCGTACCGGAGCCGGTGGCGGCAGCGGCTCGGGCAGGGTATGCAGGGTGTTGATGCCGCCGGCGGTGACGCCCAGCAGCAGTTGCTGGCCGTTGACCTCCACCACCACCACGCGCTCCTTGGCGCCGACACTGAGGCTGGCCACCAGCTTCATGCCTTCGGCCGGGCGGAAGCCACTGCCGGGCATGCGCTTGAGCAACCAGCCCAGGCCGATCACCAGTGCCAGCACCGCCAGCAGCGCCAGCACCGCGCCGAACAGGCTCGGTGCAGCGGCCGCGTGCTGGCCGACCTGCGGGCCGATCGGCGCGGCGGTCTTGCCGACCGCCAGCAGGGTGGAGGCCAGCAGGCTCAACGCAGTCTCCGGATCCGCTCGCTCGGGCTGACCACGTCGGTCAGGCGCACGCCGAAGCGGTCATTGATCACCACCACTTCGCCGTGTGCGATCAGGGTGCCGTTGACGAACACGTCCAGCGATTCGCCGGCACCGCGCTCCAGTTCCACCACCGAACCCTGGTTGAGCTGCAGCAGGTTGCGGATCGGCAGGCGGGCACGACCGACTTCCAGCGACAGGGTCACCGGCACATCGAGGATCACGTCCAGGTTCAGGTCCGGACCATTCGCCTCATCGGCCTGCAGGCTGCTGAACTGGGCCGGGGTCGGTTCGAGGGCGTCGATATCGTTCATTGCGGGTCTTCCTGGATGACGGGTACGCGCGGGCGGGAACCCGGCGGATGGGTAGCGGTGATCTTCACGGCGTTCATGCCGTTGGCGATGCCGAACTCGCCGGTGAACACGGGGATGTTCTCCACGCACAGCGGCACCTGCGGGCTCAGGTCGATCGGCAGGATGTCGCCGACCTTCAGCTGGGTCAGGTCGCGCAGGGTCATGCGCTTGCTGGCCAGCACGCTGGACAGGGTGACTTCGGCGATGTTGAGCTGCTCACGCAGGGTCTTGCCCCAGCTCTCGTCGCGGTCGTTGCGGTCGCTCTGGATGCCGGCGTCGAGCAGTTCGCGGATCGGCTCCAGCATCGAGTACGGCAGGGTGACGTGGATGTCACCGCCGCCACCGTCGAGCTCGACATGCAGGCGGCACACCACCACGTATTCGCGCGGGGTCACGATGTTGGCGAAATGCGGGTTGATCTCCGAGTTGATGTACTCGAAGTCGACATCCATCACCGGCGCCCACGCTTCGCGCAGGTCGGCAAAGGTCTGCTTCAGCAGCAGGTGGATCACCCGCATTTCGGTGGCAGTGAACTCGCGCCCCTCGATGCGGGTGGGGTAGCGCCCGTCGCCGCCGAAGAAGTTGTCGACGATGGCGAACACCAGGGTCGGCTCGAACACGATCAGGCCGGTGCCGCGCAGCGGCTTGAAGCGGATCAGGTTCAGGTTGGTCGGCACATACAGCGAGTGCATGTAATCGTTGAACTTGATCAGTTCGATGCCGCGCACCGACAGCTCGGCCGAGCGGCGGATCAGGTTGAACAGGCCGATCCGCCACAAGCGCGCAAAGCGCTCGTGGACCATTTCCAGGGTCGGCATGCGACCACGGATGATGCGGTCCTGGCTGGCGAAGTCGTACGAACGCGCTTCGCCTGACGGGGGTTCCGCATCGGTCTCGACCGCGCCACTGTCCACGCCATGGAGCAGGGCATCGATCTCGTCCTGGGACAGCAGATCATTCATCGGTGGGCCCTTACTGGGTCACGAAGCTGGTGAACAGCAGATCGTCGGCGCCGTTGCTGCCGGTCTCGGCCTTGAGCACCTTCTGCACCTCGGCCAGCGAATCGGCCTGCAGCTTCTGCTTGCCGGCGACATCGGCGATCTGGTCCGGGCTGACCTGCGAGAACAACATCAGCAGGCGCGCGCGGATGGCCGGGGCGTGGGTCTTGATCGCTTCCAGCGCGGCCGGGTCGCGGGTCATCAGCTGAACCTCCAGCTGCAGGTAGCGCGGGCCGTCGAGCGGGCCATTGAGGTTGACCACGAACGCCGGGTCCAGCGCGAAGTACTGTGCCGGGGCCGGGGTAGCGCTCTTCTTCGGCGCCTGCGCGGCCTTGTCTTCGTGCTTGGGCTGGGTGAAGAACCACACGCCGCCACCGGCGGCAGCGGCGGCCAGTACGGCCACCAGTGCGGTGATCAGGATCGGACTGCGCGGCTTGGCGGCCTTGTCCTTCTCGGCGGTCTTCTTGGTTTTGTCAGCGGCTGCGGCCACGGGGTGAAGCTCCTGAGGGTTGCTTCACCGGGATATGCAAGGGGTGTGCCGAAGGCGGCGCGGCGCGGTGCGACGGAATTCCGTCGGAGGCCCGGTTCGGCAGGTGCCGGCCTTGGCCGGCACGCGCTGTCAGGCGTACGCGTCCAGCAATCCGCGCTGGCGGATCAACTGTGCGGGCGACACGCTGGCCTCGCCCGGCGTCGGTTCTCCGTCGCCGGCCATGCCGCCGCCACCCGGCGATCCCGATGCATTGCCGTCACCGCCGGGCGCCTGGTGGCCGACATCGGCGTGGGCCAGCTGGAATCCCTGTTCGCCCAGCAGCTCGCGCAGGCGCGGCAGGCTGCTTTCCAGCGCCTGCCGAACATCCACGTGCGGGCTGCTGAAGCTGGCGTGCACCTTGTCGCCGTTCAACTGCAGGCGCACATCGACCGGGCCCATGTCGTCCGGGCTCAGGCGGATGTGGGCGTGGCCGATCTTCTGGTCGGCCAGCCAGCCCAGGCGAGCGCCCATGGCCTGATCGAAGCCATCGTCCCCCAGCACCGGCTTCGGCGTGGGTTCGCCATTGAAGATCGCGTTGCCGGTGGCGAGCGCCGCTTTCAGGTCCTGTACGGCGGCCGCGGCCGGTGCGTGCAGCAGCGGTGCACCGGCGCGGTCGCCGACGGCAGCCACGTCGCTGCCTTCGCCACGCTCGCTGCGCTTGCCGGGCAGGATCGTCTCCGGCAATGGCAGCGCGGTGGCATCGTCAGCGCCGGCCGCCGCCGGTTTGCTGTTGGCCGCCGGTGCGGCAGCGGCAGCGGCGGCCGGCGCGGCTGCCGGCAGTGCCGGGTTCGCGGCGGCGCCAGCGGGCAGCGCCGTGCCGTCGCTGGCCAGCAACGGCGCAGCGGCAGTGGGCAGAGCGGCGGCCGGATCGGCGGGCGTCGGCATCGCCAGCACCAGGCCGGCCAGGCCGAGCGGTGGCCACGGGGCGTCCTCGGGCGCGGCAGGCTTGTCCTTGTCGGTGCCGGGTCCCGCAGGGGTCACGGCAACCGGCGGCAGTGGCGGCGTTTCCGCTGTTGTCGCTTCGGCGTCCGCGTTGCGTTCGCCCGGTGCCTGGCCATTGCTGTCGGCGGTCGACGGCTGGCCCGGCGTGGTGGCAGGCGGGGTCGGCGTGGCTGCGTTGCCGCCCGCGGCAGGCGCAGGGGGCGCGCCGCCCTGCAGCAGCTGGCTGAAGTCCTTTCCGCCCTCGCTGCGTGAGGCACGCGCGGCACTGTTGCTGGTGGCGGGTGTGGCCGTGTTGGCACCGCCGGCGAGCGGGGCGGGCATCACGAGCGGCCTCCCTGCTCGGCGCCGTCCTGGTCCTCGGCCTGCACCAGGCGTGCGCGCCGCGCACCAATGTCGTCCATCTCGCGCTGGTCGCGGCGGTCGGTCACCACCTTTTCCTGCGCGCGGTAGCTGGCGGCCAGCTGCTCCAGCACGGCCTTGTCACGGCTGGCCAGGATCAGGCGGGCGCGCTCGGCTTCCACTTTTTCGCGGTTGCCGTTGACCGTGGCCTGCTGCTGCTCGACCGCACTGTCCAGGCGATCGAGGAAGGCGCGGCGGTTCAGCAGCTGCGCCGGGCTGGTCGCCGCCATCTGGGCGTTGGCGTACTCCTCGGCATAACGGCGCAGTTCGTCCAATCGCGATAGATGGGTGTCGAGCACGCGCTGGCGTTCGGCCAGGTCGCGGGCGACTGCGTCCTCGTGTTCCTGGGCCCGCTTGAGCAGGGGATCGATGCGCTTGGACTGGTTCATGGCTTAACTCTCTTGTTCCACCAGGCGCTGCAGCGCCGCCTGGCTGTGCGGGAGATCTGCGGCCTTGGCAACGTCCTGGCCGAGGAACTCCATGATTTCCGGCCAGCGTTCCAGGGCTTCGTCGGTGGCCGCGTCGTTGCCGCGCTGGTAGGCACCGATCGCGATCAGGTCACGGTTGGCCGAGTAGGCCGAGACCAGTCGCTTCAACTTGCGGATGCGCAGGCGCCACGGTTCGTCAGCGATTTCCGTGACCACGCGGCTGACCGACGATTCGACGTCGATGGCCGGGTACAGGCCGCTGTCGGCCACGCGGCGCGACAGCAGGATGTGACCGTCGAGGATCGCGCGCGCGGCGTCGGCGATCGGATCCTGCGGATCATCGCCTTCGGTCAGTACGGTATAGAACGCGGTGATCGAGCCACGGCCCTTGGCGCCGTTGCCGGCGCGTTCGACCAGTGCCGGCAGCTTGGCGAACACCGAGGGCGGGTAGCCGCGGGTGGTCGGTGGTTCGCCGACCGACAGGCCGATCTCGCGTTGCGCCTGGGCGAAGCGGGTCAGCGAGTCCATCAGCAGCAGCACGTTCAGGCCCTGGTCGCGGAACCACTCGGCAATGGCCGTGGCGCGGTAGGCGCCGTGCAGGCGCGCCAGCGGCGGCCGGTCGGCAGGGCTGGCAACCACCACGGCGCGGCGCAGGCCTTCCTCGCCCAGCGTGGTCTCGACGAAATCGCGCACTTCGCGGCCACGTTCACCGATCAGGCCGACCACGATGACGTCGGCGGCGGTGTAACGGGTCATCATGCCCAGCAGCGTCGACTTGCCGACGCCGGAGCCGGCGAACAGGCCCACACGCTGGCCGCGGCCGATCGGCAGCAACGCGTTGATCGCGCGCACGCCCACGTCCAGCGGCTGGGTGATCGGTTCACGCGCCAGCGGATTGATCGACACGCCGGCCATGCCGACGTGGCCTTCTGCGCGGATCGGGCCCTTGCCATCCAGCGGCACGCCGTCGCTGTCGATGACGCGGCCGAGCAGGCCTTCGCCCACTTCCACGCCGCCGCGTCGCGCCGATGGCACCACCCGGGCGTTGGGCAGCAGGCCATGCAGTTCGGCGCTGGGCATCAGGTAGGTGCGTTCGCCGGCGAAGCCGACCACTTCGGCATCGACCCAGCCACCATCGACCACTTCCACCTTGCAGCTGGCACCCAGCGGCGCCTCGCAGCCGACCGCTTCCAGGGTGAGCCCGACCGCGCGGCGCAGCACGCCCTCGCGGATCAGGCCGCGACCATGCGCGGTATCCACGCGCAGGCCATCCAGGCGCCGGGCCAGGCGCAGGTTGCGGGCCACCGCCCAGTCGGCCGGCGGCGCCGCCGGTTGCGCTTCGGCGCTCATGCGATGGCTCCGGTCTGGCGGATCACCGCATCCAGCGCGCCGCGCAGGCGGGCTTCCAGGGTGCCATCGATGCGCACGGCTTCGGCGTGCACGCGCAGGTCGCCACGGCTGAGGCTGGTGTCGGGCACCAGGCGCTGCTGCGGCGACAGGTTCAGCAGTGGGGCGAGGGCGGCGATGTCATCCGGGTGGAGCCGCACTTCCACCTCGCGGGTACTGCCGCCCACTGCGTCGATCGCTTCGCCGACCAGTTGTGCCAGTAGCGCCGGCTCGGCTTCGTAGGCGCGGCCGACCAGCGCGCCGGCAATGCGCACCGCCAGTTCGCCCAGTGCACCGACCACTTCGTTCTCCAGCCGCACCAGCGGCCGGCTGAAGTTGTCCAGGATGCCTTCGATCTGCGCGGCGAGGCGACGCACCTCGGCCTGGCCCTGGCCGTAGCCGTCGGCATGGCCCTGATCGAACCCTTCCTTCTCGGCGCTGTCCTGGATCGCCTGGATTTCCTCCAGGGTCGGCAGCTGCAGCGGCGGCTCCGGTTCGTGTTCCGGGTCCGGCTCGGTGAGTTCGAATGCGTCCTCCCGCTCCAGCGCCGGTTCGGGCTGGGCCAGCAGGTCCGGGGCAAGCCAGCGCACGACGTTGCTCACAGCATGGCCTCCGCGCTGCCACCGATGGTGACGGTGCCTTCATCGGCCATGCGCTTGACGATGGCCAGGATCTCGCGCTGCGCGCCTTCCACGTCGGACAGGCGCACCGGTCCGCGGGCCTCCATGTCTTCCAGCAGGATTTCGGCCGCACGCTGCGACATGTTGCGGGTGATCTTGTCGCGCACCTTGATGTCGGCACCGCGCAGGGCCAGGCCCAGGCGCTCGCCGCTCACCTCGCGCAGCACCAGCTGCATTTCGCGGTCATCGAGGTCGACCAGGTCGTCGAACACGAACATCAGGTCCTGGATGCGGTTGCTCAATGGCGCATCGATGCGGGCGATTTCGCCCAGGATCGCCTGGTCCTGGCCACTGTCCATGAAGTTCAGGATGTTGGCCGCGCACTGCACGCCGCCGATGTTGGACGACTTCAGGTTCTGGTTGCCGGCGAACTGGCGTTCCATGATCTCGTTGAGTTCATTGAGCGCGTTCGGCGGAATGCCGTCGAGGGTGGCGATACGCAGCAGCACGTCGACGCGGGTACGGTCGGGCAGCAGCTTCAGCGCGTCGGCGGCCTGGTCGGTTTCCAGGTGCGCCATCACGATGGCGATGATCTGCGGGTGCTCGTTGCGCACCAGGTCGGCCACCGCACGCGGGTCCATCCACTTCAGCGCGTCCAGGCCGGTGGTGTTGCGGCCGAGCAGGATGCGGTCGATCAGGTTGCCGGCCTTCTCGCTGCCCAGTGCCTGCACCAGCATGTTGCGGATGTAGTCGTCCGAGCCCACGCCCAGCGAGGTCTTCGAACCCAGCTCCTGGCCGAACTGGTCCATCACCCGCTCCACCTGCTCGCGGGTGATGTCGGTCATGGTGGCCATGGCGATGCCGATCTTCTGCACCTCCTTGGGCTCCATGTGGCGCAGCACTTCGGCCGCGTCCAGCTCACCCAGCGAAAGCAGCAGCACGGCGGCGCGCTGCACGCCAGTCAATGCGGCCTCAGTCATTGGCCACCCAACCCTTGACCACCTGGGCCACGCGCTTGGAGTCGGTCTTCACGGCTTCACGCGCCATCCGCAGTCGTTCCTCATATGAATCCACCGGCAGGGCCAGCGCATCCGGCCCGCCCAGGCTCGTCCGGTCGGCGCCCAGCGCCGGCAGCGGGGTGCCATCGTCATCGACCAGCTGCACGTCCGCGGTATGCGGTTCCAGTGCCTGCTCGTCGTTCTTCCTGCTCTGCCCGGTGATCGCGCGCAGCGCCGGGCGCAGTACGCCGAACAGCAGCGCCAGCACCACCACCGCGCCGAGCAGCATGCGGCCGGCATCGTGCACCCACGGCAGTTCCCACCAGGCCGGGCCTTGTTCGGGCGTGGTCTCGCGCACGAACGGGGCATTCATCACCGACACGGTGTCGCCACGCTCGGCGTTGAAGCCGACGGCCTGCTTGACCAGTGCCTCGACGCGGGTCAGCTCGGCGGCCGACAGCGGTTGCGGGCTGAGCTTGCCGTTGGCGCCGGCACGCGGCACGTTGTCCACCAGCACCGCCACCGAGACGCGCTTGATGCGGCCAGCCGGCTGGCGGGTGTGCTGCAGGGTGCGGTCCAGCTCGTAGTTGCGGGTGGCGTTCTTGCTGCTTTCTGTCGGGGTCTGCGCGGTGGCCGGTGCGGCCTGCTGGCCCGGCGGGCTGTTGCTGGTCGCGCCCGGCACGCCCTGCGGGCCCGGGGTGCTGGTGGTGTTCTCGCTCATCTGCTCGCTGCGCAGCTTCTGCGGTTCACCGTTGTAGAGCTCACGGGCTTCCTCGGTCACCGAGAAGTCCATGTCCACGCTCACTTCCGGGTTGACGCGGCCGGGGCCGGTCATCGGCTCCAGCAGCTCGCGGATGCGCTGGTTGAACGAGGTTTCCTGGCGGCGCACCTGCTCGAACTGGGCAGCGTTGACCGCGGCCTCGCTGTTCGGGTCGGTGATGCTGAGCATGCGCCCGCTCTGGTCGACCACGGTAACCCGTTCCGGAGCGAGGTCCGGAATGCTGGCCGCGACCATGTGCACGATCGCATCGACCTGGCTGCGTTCCAGCTGCTGGCCGCCACGCAGCTCCAGGGTGACCGAGGCGCTGGCCACGTCACGCTGGCGGGTGAAGGCGCTGGGCTTGGGAATGGCCAGGTGCACGCGTGAGTCGCGCACCGGGCGCAGCGTGTTGATGGTGCGCGACAGCTCGGTTTCCAGCGCGTGCTGGTAGCGTGCGCTCTCCACGAACTGGCTGACGCCGAAGCCCGGATCGCGCTCCATCAGCTCGAAGCCAAGCTTGCCGCTGTCGGTCAGGCCGGAGCCGGCCAGCTTCAGGCGGGCGTCGTGCAGGTTCTTTTCCGGCACGGTGATGCCACCGGTGGCCGGGTCGAGCGCGAACGGAATCTGCGCGGCGCGCAGCAGGTCGGTCGCCTCGGCGGTCGCCTTCTGGTCCAGGCCGGTGTACAGCGGCACCATGCCCGGCTTCTGCGACCAGAAGAACACGGACAGGCCTGCCGCCACCGCCACTGCGATCATCGCCATCAGGCCCAGCCGACGGGTGATCTGCAGACTCTGCAGGCGATCGAACCATTGCCCGGCCTTCTCGGCGTTCAGGCTGTCCTTGGAGAGCGTCAGTGCCATGCGTCAACGTTCCTTACAGCGGCATGTTCATCACGTCCTGGTAAGCCTGGACGAGACGGTTGCGGACTTCCACGGTGGCGCGGAAGGCGATCTGGGACTGCTGCGAGGCGACCATCACCTTGGCCAGGTCGGCACTGGGGTCGCCCATTTCGAACGCCTTGGCGAGGGCGCCGGACTTCTGTTGCGCATCGTTGACGCCGGCAATCGCACCACGCAGGGTCTCGGTGAAGCTGGCCGGCTGCACCTGCGGCGCGTCCAGCACCGTGCCCGGCAGGGCATTGCTGCGCGGCGTTTCGCCCAGCGGGTTGAGCGCCGGCTGTCCCATCTGGGTCTGATAGGAGCGGATCTGCGAAAGGATCGAAGTGACGGAGTGGGACATCTGCAACGGTTCCAGAAACAGGGGATGGGGTTGTCTGCTGGAGCAGTTGCAAGTGCCGTGCCGAAACCGGTTTTCGATTCAGTGAGGTGAGGGTGGAGGTGTGCTGGCAGGGCTGCGCCCTGTCTTCGTCAGTTTCCCGCGATCTGAGGGGACGGCACGGACCGTCCCCGGTAGGTGTCGACCCTGGTCGACAGGTTTGATCCACGCCATGCGTGGAGCGTGCGTTTACGGCACAGGGTCGGATCCCGTTGCGATGCAACGGGCTCTGGCCCCATTGGAGGCGCCATTTAACCGGCGTCGGTTTTCTGGCCTAGGGTTGCAGGGTCCAGCGGCCGGAATTCTGGCGCTGGCGCGGTGTGATGGGGCCGTCGTGCTGGGTGTAGATGAAGCGGCCCTGGTGGTCGCCCAGGCAGGCCAGCAGCAGGGTGTAGCGGGCGGTGCCGGCCGGGTGGTCTTCAACCATCTGGACTTCCGCGATGTGCCGCGCCAGACGCTGGTAGCTGTAGCTGCCGTTGATGCGCAGGTCGGTGCCGAGGATGTCCAGCGTGTAGCGGGTGCCGGCAAAGCTGACCTGCACCATGCGCCCGGCGTTGGGGTTGTCGGGCGCGTAGAGCGGATCGCTGAGGTTGGTGAACCGGCGCTGTTCCAGCGTGGCGGGCAGGGTGCAGTCGGCGGCGGTGGCCAGGGCCGGGCAGGACAGGGCGGCGAGCAGGGCAAAACGATGCATGGCGGGTCTTCCTTGGGGTGTCCCTGCCATCTTCCGCAGCACGGCGGCGGTGTCCTGGAGAAAACCTGCAAATGCAGCGGGGTAAATGCAGAGGGGTCAGATCCCTTTCCGCTGGAAAGGGATCTGACCCCGTGCAGGCGGCGGTGATGGGGGGGCCACAAACACCAACGCCTGGGCAAGCCCAGGCGTTCGTGCCCCCTTCATGCTGTCAGCGCGGTTCAGCTGGCCAGTTCGGCCTGTTCGCGCTCGATGCCGTACTTGCGCAGCTTTTCCACCAGGGTGGTGCGGCGCAGGCCAAGCAGCTGGGCGGCGTGGGCGACCACGCCCTGGGTGCGCTCCAGCGCTTCGTTGATCAGGCCCAGTTCGATGTTGGCCATGTGATTGCGCAGGTCCAGGCCGTCGTCGGGCAGTGCCGCCGGGGCTGCTGCGCGATTGACCGCGATGCCGTGCTCCAGGGCCGGCTGGCTGCCACTGCCCGGGGTGTGGAACGAGAAGCTGCGCAGGTCCAGGCGTTCTTCGCTGGCGACCGGCGCGGCAGGTGCCGGCGCGGGGACGGCCAGCGCGGCATCGCCACGGTAGCGGGCCGGCAGGTCCTGCACGCGCACCGAGCCACCCGGGTGCAGCACCGCCAGGCGCTCGACCAGGTTGGTCAGCTCGCGTACGTTGCCCGGCCACTCGTAGCCGGCCAGGGCCTGCAGGGCTTCCGGGGTGAAGCGCACTTCACCGCGGCCGGTACGGGCCAGCTGCGCGGCGATGGTTTCCACCAGCGCCGGAAGATCCTCGCGGCGCTCGCGCAGGGCGGGCACGTCGATCGGGAACACGTTGAGGCGATAGAACAGATCCTCGCGGAACTTGCCCTCGGCAATGCGGGTTTCCAGGTCGCGATGGGTCGCGGCCACGACGCGGACATTGCAGCGGATGGTCTGGTTGCCGCCGACGCGCTCGAAGCTGCGTTCCTGCAGCACACGCAGCAGCTTCACCTGCATCGGCAGGCTCATGTCGCCGATTTCGTCGAGCAGCAGGGTGCCGCCCTCGGCCATTTCGAAACGACCCTTGCGCGCGGTCAGGGCACCGGTGAAGGCGCCCTTTTCGTGACCGAACAGTTCGCTTTCCAGCAGGTCCGCCGGAATCGCGCCGCAGTTGATCGCCACGAACGGGCCATCGCGGCGCGGCGAGCGCTGATGGATGGCGCGCGACACCACTTCCTTGCCGGTACCGGACTCGCCCAGCACCAGCACGGTGGTATCGAACGCGGCCACCTGTTCGATCATGGTGCGCAGCCCGGTCACGGCCGGGCCGTTGCCGGTCGGCCCCTGGTCCTGGGCGGCGCCGGCCTGGTGCTCGGCATCCAGGCGCTTGAGGCTGGCGCGGCGCAGCAGGGCTTCCATCTGCGCGTGGCGCAGCGGCGTTTCCAGTGGCCAGATGTTGGCCTCGTGCAGCCCGTGCTGCTGGGCAAACGCTGCAGCGTCACCATCGGCCAGCAGCACCGGCGGCGGCAGGCTGCTGCCGCCGAGCCAGTGGTACAGCGCGGTGCTGGCAGCGCTGTCGTCCAGGCTGCCGACGATCACGGCCATCCAGTCGTTCTGGCGCTGGCGGCCCAGGTCGAAGTCGGCTGCGTCGGAAACCCAGCGCGGGTTGAAGTCCATGAATTCCAGCAGGGCAACGGTGCGCTCTGCACGCACGGCGTCGTTGTCCAGCACCAGGATGCGCGATTCGCTCACGATCGATCCTCCCTGAGGCCTTCCAGGATCGGCATGACTTCCTGGATGTAGGACAGCTTGCTGACAAAGTTGTCGGCGCCGGCGCGCAGCGCGTGTTCGCGGTGCTCGGCGTCGTCGAAGTGGCTGGCGATCACGATGTACGGTGCATCGTCCTGCGACTTGATCAGGCGGGTGGCCTGCAGGCCGCCCATTTCCGGCATGGCCAGGTCCATCAGCACCACCTGCGGGCGCAGCGTTTCCGAGCGCTCGATCGCTTCCAGGCCGTTGCCGGCGCTGCCGACGATCTGCAGCCAGTCGATCTTGCGGAAATGGCGCATCGCCGCGTTGATGAAGCCCTCGTGGTCATCGACCAGCAGGACCGTGAGCTTGTTCATGTCCAACATCCTTTTCAGCCCACCCGGGCCAGCTGGGGTTGCCTGGCGCTGAGCCGGCGCCGTTCGCGGGCCGGGGCGATATCCAGTTGTTCTCGGTATTTTGCGACGGTTCGGCGGGCAATGTTCACCCCCTGGCGTGACAGCAGGCCGGCAATGGCCTCATCGGCCAGCGGCCGGCCGGCCGGTTCGGCATCGATCAGGCGGCGGACCATGGCCTTCACCGCCTGGCCCGAGACGCTGGCGCCTTCCAGGCGCACGGCGAAGAAGTGCTTCAGTTCGTAGGTGCCGCGGGGGGTCTGCAGGAACTTGCCGGTGGTGATGCGCGAGACGGTGGATTCGTGCATGCCGATTTCCTCGGCCACTTCCTTCAGGGTCAGCGGGGCCATGGCTTCTTCGCCACGGACCAGGAAGGCGGCCTGGCGTTCGACGATCACCCGCGCGGTGCGCAGCAGGGTGTCGTAGCGCATCGACAGGCCGCGGCTGAACCAGCGCGCCTCCTGCAGCATCTCGCGCAGCGCCGGGGCGGCTTCGCTGGTTTCGGCCAGGGCCTGTTCGTACTGGCTGTTGATCGACACGCGGCGGCTGGTGGCCGGGTTCAGTGCGACCTTCCACTGCCCATCGGCGTGCCAGGCGACCACGTCGGGCACCACCACGGCGTTGCGTTCGGGCAGCAGGCTGTCGCCGGGGCGCGGCTGCAGCGAGAGGATCAGGCGCACCGCCTCGCGCACGTCGTCGATCTCGGCGTCGTGCTGGCGGGCGAGGGCGGGGTAGTCGTGTGCGGCCAGGGCGTCGAGCGCGCCGCCCAGGATGCGCGCGGCCAGGTGGCGGGCCGGCACCACGCCCTGCAGGCAGCGCAGCTGCGCCTGCAGGCCTTCGCGCAGGTCCTGCGCGGCCATGCCGGCGGGCTCGCCGTGCAGCAGCTGCTGGCGGATGGACTCCACGCCGTCGGCGGCGATGTCGAACTGGGCGCTGGCCAGCAGCTGCAGCTGGGCCAACGGCGCCTGCAGGTAGCCGGCTTCATCGCAGTGGTCCAGCCAGAACGCGGCCACCGCCAGCTGGCGGTCGTCCATGTCCAGCGACAGGCGCTGCAATACGCGCAGCTGCGGGTCGGTCGACTCGGCGGCTGCGATGCGCGCCATGCGGTCGTCGTCTCCGTCCTGCCAGTTGGCACCGGCCACGTCCCACATCGACGACTCGGGCAGTTCGTCGAAGGCGGCGGTGTCGATGGTGGTGGCACTCGCTTCGGTGGCATCGGCCACGGGTGCTTCGGCCTCTTCGATCTCCAGCAGCGGGTTGGAGTCCAGCAGGCGCTGGATCTCCTGCTCCAGGTGCAGGCCATCGAGCTGCAGCAGCCGGATCGACTGCAGAAGCTGCGGGGTAAGGTGAAGTTGTTGGCCCAGCTGGGTCGAGAGTGCAGCCTTCATCGTGGTTCCCCGGCGCCGCTCCCCGGCGCCTTGTGGAACGCATCTTGCTTTTCATCCGGCGGGGGCGGAATCGGGGGGTTCCTGAGGCGCCTCGTGGTTGTCCTGACAGGATGTAGGGATTTCCCCTACATTGGCGCGGGATATTGACGAGGGGCGCCGCCAAGTCATTGATTCGTCGTTGCCGGCCGCGCGGAGCGACGGATCGTCGCGTACGGATTCCTGTCGGGGAGTGTCGGGGTGACGGGATGTCGTCGCCGATGCGTCCGGCGCGGACGACGGGGTCAGATCCCTTTCCGCCGGAAAGGGATCTGACCCCAGCGATGCTTACTCCAGCTCGTGCTGGTGGCGCGCAGCCAGCAGCAACAGATCATTGGCGCGGCGGCAGCCCAGCGACTCCATCATGCGTGCACGGTGGGTCTCCACCGTCTTGACGCTGATGCCGAGATCGGCGGCGATTTCCTTGTTGCTTTCACCCTTGCCGATGCGGCGCAGGATCTCGCGCTGGCGCGGCGACAGTGCGGCGATGCCGGTCGGCTTCTCGCGGCCCAGCATGGGTGCCAGCATCTTGGCCGAGATCTGCGGGCTCAGGAACACCTGGCCGGCGTGCGCGGCGCGCAGCGCCAGTTCCAGCTCCTGCGGTGCTGCATCCTTCACCACGAAACCGACCGCGCCACGATCCAGTGCATCGCGTACGTGGGCGGCGTCGTCGTGCATGGTCATCATCACCACCCGGGTACCGGGAGCGCGCAGGCGGATGTCGCTGAGTGCTTCCAGGCCGGTACGGCCCGGCAGCGAGAGATCCATCAGCACCACATCCGGCGCGTGCTGCAGGGCCAGCTGCAGTGCCTGTTCGGCGTTGCTGGCTTCGGCGACGAGCTGCACGTCGGCAAACCCCTGCAGCAGCCGCGCCAGGCCGGCGCGGACGAGGGTGTGATCGTCGACGATGAGAACTCGCACAGGCACGCAACGGATCCGTGTAGGGGAGTCCACCTTAACTTAGCTGAACGGGCGCGCCAAGGGTCGGCCGTGCAGTGCCAGGGTGGTGGGTTTCAACGTGCGCGGCGCGCCTCGGCCACCTGGCGGCGGTGCAGGCGGAACAAGTGCCGCTCCATCGCCATCTCCAGGCCGTCGCCCAGGCGCTGGAAGCGCAGCCACAGGAAGTGGCCACCACCGCCGTCAGCCGCCTCGGCGATGACTTCCACCGGCAGGTCGATATGGTCGGGCAGCCAGTCGCTGGGCTGCAGCCGCACCACGCCGGCCTGGCCGGGGCTGGCGCCACTGCGCGGGCCCAGCTGCAGGCGGATGCCACGGCGCGACCAGCGCACCGGGCGCAGGGTCAGCTCCTGGCCCTGCTGGCGCACCAGCCGGCCGAGCAGCACCATCGCCAGGTCCAGTTTTGCTTCCAGGCGTTGCAGCTGCAGGCTGGCCTCGTTGCGTTCGTCGTGCTCGTCAACGCGGCTGTCCTCGACCAGTGCCAGGCTGCGCAGCAGGCCTTCGGCGCTGCTGGTACGCCCGGCCGCGCTGCCGGCCTGGAATTCGGCCGGCAGGGCCAGTTCGCAGCTGAGCATCTCGTCGAACAGCTCGCTTTCGGCAGGATGGTGCAGCGAGGTGGTCGGCAGCGAGGTCATGCCAGTGATTCTGCCTGCAGGTAGGCATGCGCCGCGCGAAGGGAGCGCTGGCCATCGTTCATCTGCGCGGCCACGGCATCGCGGCGCTGGCGCAGCAGGCCCAGCAGGCTCTGCTGGCGCTCGAACAGGGCGCTCAGCGGAGCGTGGTCGGCGGCGCTCAGCGGCTGGCTGAGCAGGGCATGCAGGGTGCTGTCGTGGCCGTCGAGCAGGCTGTCGGCCTGGTCGAGGGCATCATCGCCCAGCGCCTTCTCGAAGGCGTCCAGCTGCGCGTGCAGTTCCGGCAGGCTCATGGTGCCACCGCGGCCGGGCGGCGCTGTTCGTGCGGGATCGCGTTCCAGGCGCTGTCGATCTCGCCCAGCAGCTGCAGCGATTCATCCAGTGCGGCACGGTCGTTGTGCAGATTGGCTTCGGTCAGGCGCTGCAGCACGTAGTCGTACAGGGCCGACAGGTTGCCGGCGATCTCGCCGCCGGCCTCATGGTCCAGCGAGCCGTTGAGGTGGCCGACGATCGCGCAGACTTCGCCGATCGCCTTGCCCTTGCCGGCCTGGTCGCCGCGCTCGAGGCTGGCCAGGGCGCGACGCACGCGCTCCAGCGCACCGGCCAGCAGCATCGCCACCAGCTTGTGCGGATCGGCATCGGCGACCGCACTGGTCACTCCCACCTGGCGGTACTGTTCGGCATATTGACGGCTGGAACCGTACATTCGTGATTCTCCTTGCGCGGGGTGCCGCCGGGTGATCGTGGGGATCGGTACCGACGGTGCGGCGATGATTGCTGTTGCGTCCGTTATCGGTGCGTTGCGCGGCAAACTTGAGTGCCGCGCACGCATCGTCAGCGGTTCAACTGTGCCAGCTGCTGCTGCAGCGACGTATTGCTCTGCTGCAGCTTGCCCATCAGGCTGTCCAGCGCGATGAACTGCTTCTTGTAGCGCTCTTCCACGCTCTTCATGCGCGTGTCCAGGTCCTTGCGGCGCTTGTCGATGTTGTCCAGCGTGGTGTTCAGGCCCTTGGTACGGGCGACGAACGCACCTTCCTTGCCGACCGTGGTGCTGACGTAGCCGTCGACCATGGTGTACAGCGTGCCGGCGCCGCCGGTGTCGCCGGTGATGGCCGAGCGGATCTTCTCAGGCTGGCTGGCCAGCGCTGCGGCAAACTTGGTGGTGTCCAGCACCAGGCTGCCGTCCGCGTTCGGGTAGCCGCGCGTCTGCAGGCCCAGCACCTTCGGGTCCAGGCCATCGGCGGAAAGCTCCTTCAGCACGCCCGACATCATGGAACGCAGCTGGCTGGAGGCGCCGCGCATCTGCGCGTCGCCGGTCAGCGTGGCGGCTTCCTTGGTCTTGGCGTCGTACTTGGTTTCCGTGTTGATCGCCGCGATCGCTGCGTTGTAGGCGGTCACGAACTCCTGCATGACCTTGGTCGCGGCGGCAGTGTCGGTACTGATCACCACCGTGCTCTTGCCGGGAACCTTGAGGTTCAGGGTCAGGCCCGGCACCGCGTCAGCCACGGTGTTGCTCGCACTGACCACCTTCACGCCATCGATGGTCAGTTCGGCATCGGCCGCAGCGGTGTTCTGCTTGAGGCTGCCGACCAATGCGCCCAGCTTGGGGTCGCTGCCGCCGTACTCCAGCTTGATCGCGTTGGCGGCGCCGGTCTTCTCCTGGGCGATCGACAGGTACTGGTTGTCGCCGGAGGTGATCAGCGTGGCCTGCACGCCTTCCTTGCGGCCGGCTGCGTCGATCTTGTTGCGGATGGTGGTCAGCGTATCGCCGTCCTCCACCGCCACGTTCATGGTCTTGGCCTTGTCGCCGACGCCAACGGTCAGCGTCAAGGTTCCGGCACCGAAGGTGTCGGTCTTCGGGAACGAGGTGTCGGCAATCAGCTTGTGCGCGGTGGCCAGCGAGGTGACCTCCACCTGGTGGGTGCCGTTGGACGCAGCCGCCTTGGTCGTGCCGAGGTCGTACAGCGCTACCGATGCGGTGAGTACATCTTCGGTGTTGGCGGGCTGTGCCTTGCCGCTGGCGGTCACCGTGCGGGTATCGAATGCCGTGGTGGCCTTCAGCGCGGTCAGCGCCGTCTTCAGCTTGTCGAAGGCAGCAGTGACGGTGCCGATCGACGACAGCTGCATCTTGGCCTTGGACTGCTGCAGGTTCAGCGCATTGTCGGCGGGCTTGCGGTCTGCTGCGACCAGCTGGTTGACGATGCTGGAGATATCCAGCCCCGAGCCGATGCCACCGTATCCAAAGTCTGCCACGTCGTTTCTCCTGGTATCCGGGCCTGTCCGTCGTGCGGCAGCCCGTCGTCAACGAAAATAGCGGCCTGCGCCGCTGGGTCTTGAGGACTTCGTTGATGCATGTGCCGTGCCAATCGCCTGGCGCGGGTTCTGGCACGCAGGTTGCAGGAGGGTTGGGGCAGGGTGCGGGTAGGTTCACCGCGGGCTGCCGGGAGTCTGCAAAAAGCCCTCCCCCAATGCAGGGGAGGGATCAGGCTACTGACAATCGGGGGGAGACGAAGCCGCCCGGTACGTACAGTCAAAGGTACAGCGCTGAAAGAGAGGTCCGCAGGAGCGGGCGATACCAAGCCGGTTCGGGAGTGATCCCGGGCCGGGCATGGCCCGCGCCTTCGTGCATCGTGGCTTCCCGGTTGCCGCTACCGTCGGTTCGATCCGACGGTAGCGGCGCCTTCTTGCCGTGGATCAGCGCAGCAGGCTGAGCACGCCCTGCGGCACCTGGTTGGCCTGGGCCAGCATGGCCGTACCGGCCTGCTGCAGGATCTGGGTGCGGGTCAGCTCGGCGGTTTCCTTGGCGAAGTCGGTGTCCTTGATGCGGCTGCGCGATGCCGACAGGTTCTCCGACGAGGTCTGCAGGTTGGCCACGACCGAGGTGAAGCGGTTCTGGATCGCACCGAGGTCGGCGCGGGTGCTGTTGATCGCACCCAGGGCCTTGTCGACCACTTCCAGGGCCTGCTGGGCGCCGAGCACGGTGCTCACGTCCAGCTTCTGCACGTTGGCCGAGGTATCGGTGCCGGCGGTGTAGGCGCCCGCAGCCGCCGCGGTGCCCCAGGTCTTGGCGGTCGCGTCGTAGTCGCTGCGCATCAGGGCGATATCGGCAGTGGCAACGGCCTTGCCTTCCTTCACCGAGCTCAGCTTCAGGGTGCCATCGGAATTGGCTTCGGCGTAGATGCCGGCCTCGCCGATCTTGGCATTGATGGCGGTGGCGACAGCCTTCGATGCATCGGCCGTGGTGGCGCCGGCCTTCACTTCAACCGTGCCGATGTCCACGCCCATTACCGTGCCGGAGAAGCGGGCACCGTCGGTGCTGGCGGTCAGGGCAGCGGTTGCACCGGTGGCGAAGGTCGAGGTGCCCAGCGAGCCGGACTTGGCATCGATGGTCTTGTCGATGGCGATGGCCTGGCCGGCATTGGCGCCAACCTGGAACAGCTGGCTGGAGAAGGTGCCGTCCAGCAGCTTGGTGCCGTTGAAGTCCGACTGCTTGGCGACGCGGTCGATTTCCGAGACCAGCTGGGTCACTTCGGCCTGCAGCGCCTTGCGGTCGCTGGCCGAGTTGGTGGCGTTGGAGGCCTGCACCGACAGCTCGCGGACGCGCTGCAGGTTGTTGCCGATTTCGGTCAGCGAACCTTCGGCGACCTGGGCCAGCGAGATGCCGTCGTTGGCATTGCGGATGGCGACGTCGGTACCGCGGATCTGCGTGCCGAAGCGCTCGGAGATCGCCAGGCCGGCGGCGTCGTCCTTGGCGCTGTTGATGCGCGAGCCGGAGGACAGGCGCTGGATGGTGGTGGCCAGCGAGCTGCCGCTGGTGCTCAGGTTGCGCTGAGCATTCAGGGACATGGTGTTGGTGTTGATGACTTGTGCCATGGTGATTTTCCTTTGGCGAAGGTGGAACGTGTTTCAGGATCCGGGCGCCGCCTCATGCGGCGCCCGGAGGTCGATCAGCGAGCGGATCAGCGCAGCAGGCTGAGCACGCCCTGCGGCACCTGGTTGGCCTGGGCCAGCATGGCCGTACCGGCCTGCTGCAGGATCTGGGTGCGGGTCAGTTCGGCGGTTTCCTTGGCGAAGTCGGTGTCCTTGATGCGGCTGCGCGATGCCGACAGGTTTTCCGACGAGGTCTGCAGGTTGGCCACGACCGAGGTGAAGCGGTTCTGGATCGCACCGAGGTCGGCGCGGGTGCTGTTGATCGCACCCAGGGCCTTGTCGACGATTTCCATCGCCTGCTGGGCGCCCTTCACGGTGCTCACGTCCAGGTTGCTGGCGTACTTCGCGGCCGGCGCCGCAGCAGCGGTGGTGGCGGTGAAGGTCGGCGCGGTGGCGCCGGTCCAGGTGCCCGGGGTCGCGGTGATGGCCTTGAACGAGCCATCGGCGTTGACGCTGTCCTTGACCGAGGTCAGGGTCACGCCAGCGGTGCCGTTCACTTCGGCGTAGACGCCGGTCTCGCCGATCTTGGCGTTGATCGCGGTCACCAGTGCCTCACGCGAGGCCTTGCCGGTGGCAGCGGCGTCAGCGCCCTGCTTGACCGAGACATCGGCAATGGCAACGCCGTTGATCTGCAGGCCGCTGGTGCTGAAATCAGCGTTGGTACCCGGGTCGGCCAGGGCCAGCGAGTTGGTGTCGAACTTGGCGCCACCCAGGGCATTGGCCTTGGCATCGATGGTCTTGTCGATGGCGATGGCCTGGCCGGCGTTGGCGCCAACCTGGAACAGCTGGCTGGAGAACGAACCGTCCAGCAGCTTGGTGCCGTTGAAGTCCGACTGCTTGGCGACGCGGTCGATTTCCGAGACCAGCTGGGTCACTTCGGCCTGCAGCGCCTTGCGGTCGCTGGCCGAGTTGGTGGCGTTGGAGGCCTGCACCGACAGCTCGCGGACGCGCTGCAGGTTGTTGCCGATTTCGGTCAGCGAACCTTCGGCGACCTGGGCCAGCGAGATGCCGTCGTTGGCGTTGCGGATGGCGACGTCGGTACCGCGGATCTGCGTGCCGAAGCGCTCGGAGATCGCCAGGCCGGCGGCGTCGTCCTTGGCGCTGTTGATGCGCGAACCGGAGGACAGGCGCTGGATGGTGGTGGCCAGCGAGCTGCCGCTGGTGCTCAGGTTACGCTGAGCATTCAACGACATCGTATTGGTGTTGATGACTTGTGCCATGAGGAGAGGTCCTTGAGCGGTTGCACGTGAGTTGGGTTAGACGCCCCCGACGTGCCCCGGGGGCGGCTCATGTCAGCGCTGCAACAGGCTGAGCACGTTCTGCGGTACCTGGTTGGCCTGGGCCAGCATGGCCGTGCCGGCCTGCTGCAGGATCTGGGTGCGGGTCAGTTCGGCGGTTTCCTTGGCGAAGTCGGTATCGCGGATGCGGCTGCGCGATGCGGACAGGTTCTCCGAGGAGGTCTGCAGGTTGGCCACCACCGAGGTGAAGCGGTTCTGGATCGCGCCGAGGTCGGCGCGGACGCTGTTGACCGATTCCAGGGCCTTGTCGACGATCGACATCGCCTTCTGTGCGCCTTCGGCGGTGGTGACGTTCAGGTCCTTGACGAAGCTGGCCGCTGCACCGGTCAGGGTGCCGCCATTGGTGCTGGTCTCGGTCAGGCCCAGGCCGGCGATGGTCGCGGCGGTGGCGCCGGCCGGCGGGGTCGCCGCGCTGACACCCAGGGCGAAGGTCTGGCCATCCTTGACCGAGGCCAGGCTGATGACGCCGGCATTGACCGAGGCCACCACGCCGGTTTCACCCAGCTTGTTGTTGATCGCCGCAGCGGTGGCCGAGGTGATCGATTCGCCGGCCTTCACGGTGAAGTCGCTGATGGTGACCGTGGTGGCGGTGCCGCCCGGCGGGGTCACCGAGACCTGCAGGCCGGAGTAGGTGGTGTCGGCGGTTGCCTTGTCGGCCGCTGCCAGGCTGGTGCCGGTGTAGCCGTTGGCGAAGGTCGCGGCGCCCAGCGAATCGGCCTTGGCGTTGACCACGCTGTTGATGGCGATGGCCTGGCCGGCGTTGGCGCCAACCTGGAACAGCTGGCTGGTGAAGCTGCCGTCCAGCAGCTTGGTGCCGTTGAAGTCGGCCTGCTTGGCGACGCGGTCGATCTCGCTGACCAGCTGGGTCACTTCGGCCTGCAGGGCCTTGCGGTCGCTGGCCGAGTTGGTGGCGTTGGAGGCCTGCACGCCCAGTTCGCGGATGCGCTGCAGGTTGTTGCCGACTTCGTTCAGCGAACCTTCGGCGACCTGGGCCAGCGAGATGCCGTCGTTGGCGTTGCGGATGGCCACGTCCAGACCACGGATCTGGGTGGTGAAGCGCTCGCTGATGGCCAGGCCGGCCGCGTCGTCCTTCGCGCTGTTGATGCGCAGGCCGGACGAGAGGCGCTGGATGGTGGTAGCGAGCGAGCTGCCGCTGGTGCTCAGGTTGCGCTGAGCGTTGAGCGACATCGTATTGGTGTTGATTACCTGTGCCATGGGGTCGTCTCCTCTTATGTGGAACCCGTTGGTGAATGAAACGAAGCGCCGCCTGTTTTTTTGTGTGGCTGTGTGCTCCGCCGTTGCCAAATGAATAACGGCGCTTTGTCAACAACCTTTAGCCGTGAATTCCGCTGGAGCCGGAAATCGTTGCCTGAAGCTGTTTTTCCGGGGTTTTCCGCCCGGTTGCCGGGGTGGAAGCGGCCCCGGAAGGGGCGGTCGGGCAGGGCCTGACCAGCGCTGATGAAGGTATCGGCGGGGTGGGGCCGGGCTTGAAGGGGAATCACGGAAAATCGCCCGCGAAGGGCCCGATGGCGGCATCGCGCTGCCATGCCCGGCGAGTACGGCGGCAGGCAGCCGCGCAAACGAAAAAGGCCGCGATGCAGGGCATCGCGGCCTTTCAGGGGTGACGCGGGAGAGGCGTCAGCGCAGCTTGTTGAACAGTGACATGGACTGCATCTGCGAGAAGATCGTCTGCGCCGCCTGCAACGCGGTGCTCTGCAGCTGGTACTGGCTCAGCGCGTCGGCGTAATCCAGGTCACGCATCTGCGACAGCGTGGTCTTCAGGGTCACGCCATTGGCCTCGCGCATGTCGGCCGCGTTGTCCAGCGCCTTCAACTGCGCGCCCCCTGCAGCACGCGAATCGATCATCCGCTCGGAGGCGCGTGCCACGTCGCGCAGTGCGCTCTGCAGCTGGTTCTGCTGCGCGGTCATCTGTGCAGTGGTACCCGTGTCGGCACCCAGCGCCGCCACCAGGTTGTCCATGGTGGAGAAGATGTCGCGGCTGCTGGCCGCCTGCACGTTGAAGCTGTCACCCGCCGCCGGAGCGCCGGTGATGCGCAGGCGCACACCGTTCACCTCAAGGTCGTCGCCGGCCTTGTAGGTGCCGGTGCCGGTCACGTTGCCCGCACCATCCACCACCTCGTACTGGGTGCCGGTGGTGAAGCGGACGCTGAAACCCTGGCCGCTCCAGCTGTCGCTGCCGTCGCGGGTGACGTTGGTCAGCACGCCGTTGCCGGTGTTGCCGGCAGCGGCGCTGCCGTCAACAAAGCCATCGCCGGTGGGAATGCGCATGAAGATCTCGCTGCCGGGAAGGGCATCGCGCACATAGGTATCGGGGCCGACTTCAACCTGGCGCTGGGTCTGGTCGCCGCGGTAGACCACCTTGCCGTTGATCTTGGCAAACGGCGGGTCACCGTCGTTGGTGCCACCGAACACGTAGCGGCCGGTACCATCGTCGGCGTTGGCCAGCGACAGCAGGCCGTCGCGGATCTGGTTGACCTCGGTGATCAGCGTCTTCTTGTCCGCAGCGCTCAGCGCCGGATTGCTGGCCTGGATGGTCAGATCGTTGACGCGCGCCATCAGGTCGTTGACCTGGGCCAGGGTGTTTTCCTGCACGCCCAGGCGGTTCTGCACGTTGCCGGCGTTGAGCTTCATGCGATCCAATGCGGCCAGGCTGCGGTCAAGGCCGACCGCAGTGCCGGCGGCCACCGGATCGTCCTTGGCGCTGACGATCTTGCTGCCGGTCGCGATCTGCTGTTCCAGGTGACTGAGCTTGGCCTGCTTGGCCATCATCAGCGACACGGACTGGTTGAACATCATGCTGGTGGAGATGCGGCTGCTCATCGGCGGACGGCTCCCAGGATGGTCTGGAACATGCTGTCGGCGGTGGAGATCAGCTGCGAGGCGGCCTGGTAGGCCTGCTGCAGGCGCAGCATGTCGGCGGCTTCTTCGTCCAGGTTCACCCCGGATACTTCATCCCGGGCCTCCTGCGCCTTGTCATTGATCACCAGCTGCGCGTCGAGCGAGTACTCGGCGGAGCGGGCGGCGGCGCCGACCTGGGTGGTCAGGCCGCCCAGTGCACCGTTCAGCGTCACCGTTCCGGCGTTGAACGCCTTCGCGCTTTCCACCTTGGCCAGCTTGGAGGCGTTGCTGTTGTCCGACGAGCCGGCCGGGGTCGGGGTGATGTTGAAGGTATCGCCCACCTTCGGCGCACCGTCCAGCACGAAGCTCCAGCCGTTGGCACTGATGGTCTGGCCGGGCGTATAGGTCTGCGGCGGGCCACCGTCGATGGTGTAGGTGGTGGCCGAGGTGAACACGATCGCCGACGGATTGCGCAGGTTGGCGTTGGTCGAATCGGTGACGGTCACGCCGCTCAGCTTGCCGGTGCCGGTATTGGCGGTGGCAGCTGCGCCCTTCACGGCAGCGGCGGCGGCGATGCGCGACGGATCGGTGATGGCCATTTCCAGGCTGCCGGCCACGCCGGCGGTCGGCTGCAGCAGGAAGCGGTCGTTGGCCGCCGGCGTGCCGCCCACGACCAGCTGCACACCGTTGATCACCAGCGGGTCAGCGGCGGTGCCGGTGCCGGTCAGCGGAATGCTGGCACCGGTGTCGGCACGGCTGGCCTTCCAGTTGGTGCCATCGAACTGCAGTACCACATTCTGTGCGTCCAGCTTGCCCAGGTCGCCATAGGTCGCGCTGAGGGTAGCGGTGCCGGTATTGCTGTTGTTGCCGGTGACGCGCGGGTTGCCGATGTTGAAGAAGTCCCCGCCCATCTGGCCATACAGATCGACGCCCTGGTGATGGGCCTGGTTGAAGCTCTCCGCCAGGCCCACCGCCAGCTTGCCCAGTTCGGCCTGGGCCGGGGTCAGCACGGTGTCGCGGAACTCCAGCAGGCCACCGATCTGGCCGCCGACCGCCTTCGGGTCGAGGCGGATGGTATTGCCCTGGGTCTCCAGCGCCAGCTGCAGGCGCTCGGGCTGGTACGGATCGGCCACGGTGGTGACCTTGGTCGCCGTGGTGCCAACCACCAGCGCGTTGCCGCCGGCGGTGTAGACATTCATGATGCCGCCGTCCTGGATCACCGCCGTGCCACCGGTGTAGCCGATCAGCTGGGTGATCAGCTGGTCGCGGCGGTCGAGCAGGTCCGGTGCGGCAGAGGCAATGTTGGTGCCGATGGCGCCGTTGATCTGCGCGATTTCCTGCGCAAGGCGGTTCACCTCGGTGGCACCGGCCAGCAGGCCGTTGTTGACCTCGCCGTTGAGGTTGTTCAGGTGCGTGTTGAGCTGCACGAAGCGGTTGGCCAGGGCCTTGCCACCGTCGAGCATGTTCTGGCGGTCGGCGGTGCCGGCCGCGTTGGATGACAGGCCACTGACCGAATCGAAGAAGTTCGACCAGACGCCGGCGACGTTGGTGGCCGCATCGGAGAACAGGGCATTGACCCGGTCGGCCATGCCCGAAAGCTGCTTCAGGCGCGCCAGTTCACCGCTGCTGTCGAGCAGGCGCGAGATCGCCAGCTGGTCGGCGGTGCGACGGATGTCGGTGATGCGGGTGCCGTTGCCGACCGTGCCATAGCCGTAGTTCTGTGGATCGGCGGTGGCGAAGTTGACCTTCTGCCGGCTGTAGCCGGGCGTATTGAGGTTGGCCACGTTGTGGCTGGTGGTCGCCAACGCACGCTGGAAGGCGAGCAGGGCTCCGGTACCGGTGGAAAGTACGCTGGACATGGTGTTCCTCAACGACGAGTGATACCCAGCGCCGCGGTTGCGGTGCTGGCGAAGGTCTGGCCAAGGCGCGAGCCGGCGTCGGCCACGGCGGCCACGGCGCGCTCGATGGTCGGGCCACCGGCGATCGCGGCGATCTTGGCGGCGTAGCGCGGGTCGGTGGCATAGCCGGCGCGCTGCAGGCCACGGGCGAAGCCCTGCACATCGGTGCCGGCCTGCAGGGCCTGCTGGTAGCGCGGGCTGGTTTTCAGCAGGCGCACGTAGTCGGCAAAGCTCTCGGCCGGCGAGCTGTAGGCGCGGAAGCTGGCGGTTTCGTTGCGGCGCACGCCATCCACGTACTCGTGGGTGCCGGCTTCAACGCGCTGGCCGCTCCAGCCGGTGGCCTTGATGCCGAACAGGTTGTGCGAGGTGCTGCCGTCGGACTGGCGGATGTGGCGCTTGCCCCAGCCGGTTTCCAACGCTGCCTGGGCGACCAGCGCTCGGGCATCCACGCCCAGTTCTTTGGCCGCGCTCTGTGCGTGCTGCCAGATGCTGGCGACGAAGCCCTCCGGCGTGTGTGCGCCCAGCTGGGCGACTGCGGTTCGGGTGGCCATCGCGTCGGCCGGGCTCATCGCCGTTCCGCGATTGCTGGCCGTCGCCGACCACTGGTCGTTGCTGGCGGACCAGTCCTCGCCCTGCAGGCCGCCGATGTACGGGTCCTCGGTGCCCAGCGAGCGGTGCAGGCTGCTGCTTTCGCGGCCGGCGATCAGGTCCAGTGCCTGTTCCATCGGTGCCAGCGCGGCCTGTGCGCCGTGCTGTGCTCCGGCCGCCATCTGCTGCAGCATGCGCACGGCCTGGCTGCCATCTTCCAGCGGCAGCGACGGTGCGGGCGCGGCCGGCGCATTGAGCTGATAGGCGCGGCTGGCCTTGGCCGGATCCACGCGGGTATCCAGCGCCGGACCTTCGGCGGCCTGGCCGGACAGCTGGCGGGAGATCATGCCGGACAGGCCCAGCCCCTTGCCGCGGGTCATCGCCTCGGCGATCTTCTGGTCGTACATGTCGCGGAACATCTTGTTCTCGCCGGGAAACAGCGAGTCGCCGAAGCTGGCATCGCGCATGCTCTTGACCAGCATCTGTGCGAACTGGCCTTCCAGCTGGCGCGCGACCTTGTCGATCCTGGCCGGGTCGTTCTGCTGCGCCGGGTGCAGGTCGAATGCGGGATTGATGCGCATGTCAGATCACCTCGAGCTCGGCACTGAGTGCGCCGGCCTGCTTCAGGGCTTCCAGGATCGCGATCAGGTCGCCCGGTGCCGCGCCCACGGCGTTCACCGCGTGCACGATCTCGTCCAGGGTGGTGCCGCCGCTGAACTTGAACATGCGGCTGCCGTCGTTGGTGGCGGTGATGGTCGACTGCGGGCTGGCTACGGTACGGCCGCCGGACAGGGCATTGGGCTGGCTGACATTGGTGTTTTCCTGGATCGTCACCGTCAGCGAGCCATGCGAGATGGCGGCCGGGCCGACCCGCACCTGCTGGCCGATGACCACGGTGCCGGTGCGTGAATTGACCACGACCTTGGCCGGAGCACTGCCCGGGGTCAGTTCCAGGTTCTCGATGCGCGCCAGCAGGCCGATGCGTGCGCCAGGGTCGGTCGGCGCGGTGACGGCCACGGTCACGCCATCGACGGCGCGTGCCGCGCCCTCACCGAAGGCGTTGTTGAGCGCGGCGACCATGCGCGAGACGGTGGTGAAATCGTTGTTGTGCAGGTTCAGGGTGATGTCGCCGCCATTGGCGAGCGGATCGGGCAGGGCACGCTCGACCGTCGCGCCATTGGGAATGCGGCCGACACTGGGCACGTTCACCGACACGCGCGAGCCATCCTTGCCCTGCGCACCAAAGCCACCCACGATCAGGTTGCCCTGGGCGATGGCATAGATCTGGCCGTCGGCGCCGCGCAGCGGGGCCATCAGCAGCGAGCCGCCGCGCAGTGACACCGCGTTGCCGATCGAGGACACGGTGATGTCGATCGGCTGGCCCGGCTTGGCGAACGGCGGCAGCTCGGCATGGATCGCAACGGCCGCGACGTTCTTCAACTGCGGGTTGACGTTCGGCGGCACGTTCACGCCCAGCTCGCCGAGCAGGTTCTTCAGGCTCTGCACGGTGAAGGGTGCCTGGCTGGTGCGGTCGCCGCTGCCGTCCAGGCCGACCACCAGGCCGTAGCCCACCAGTGCATTGCCACGCACGCCGCCGACCTGGGCCAGGTCCTTGATGCGCTCGGCACTGGCTGGCGCGACCACCGCCATCACCAGCAAGAACGATCCGTAGAGCGACGCCATGCGCCGCTGCCACACTGAAGAGAAGAGAGATTTCATGGCCATACTCAGAACGGCGTCAGGCCGGAATTGAAGAAGCGGCTCAGCCAGCCCATCGCGTTGGACTGCGCGACCGGGCCGCGGCCGCCGTAGACGATGCGGGCTTCGGCCACGCGGCTGGAAGGAATGGTGTTGTCCTGGCTGATGTCGCCCGGGCGCACGATGCCCTGCACCTGCACCAGTTCATCACCCTGGTTCAGGCGCAGGTTCTTCTGCCCCTGCACCACCAGGTTGCCGTTGGGCAGGCGCTGGATCACCGTGACCGTTACGCTGCCCTGCAGGCGGTTGCTCTGCGCGCTGTTGCCCTTGCCGGTGAAGTCACGCTTGCCTGCCGCCGTGGCACTGAGGATGTCCTTGCCGCCCAGGGTCACCGGCGCACCGAGGATGGACGGGGTGCCCAGGCTCAGGTTGGATTCCTTGTTGGTGGCGGTGTTGGCACTGGTCTGCGCGGTGGTGTTTTCCAGCAGGGTGATGGTCAGCAGGTCGCCGACATCGCGTGCGCGGCGGTCCGAGTACAGCTGCAGGGTCGGGCCGGCGGCGTAGATCGCACCGGCGGTCGGCGCGGCCTGCGGCGGCATGATCGGCTGGATCGGCGCCATCGCCGCGTAGGGGCGCACGTCGCCGGCGATCACGCAGCCACCGAGCAGGGCGACCACGGCGCAGGCGAGGGCAGTGCGGATGAAGTTGGAAATGGGCGACATGGCGGTTTCCCGGTTGGGCCGGTCAGATCTTGTTGTTGAGATAGCCGAGCATCGAGTCGGTGGTGGAGATCGCCTTGGCATTCATTTCGTAGGCGCGCTGGGTTTCGATCATCGACACCAGCTCTTCGACCACATTGACGTTGCTGCCTTCCAGCGCACCCTGCACCACGGTGCCGAGGCCGTTCAGGCCGGGGTTGCCGTTCTGCGCCGGGCCCGATGCGGTGGTCTCCAGGAACAGGTTCTCGCCGCGTGCCTGCAGGCCCGCCGGATTGACGAAGTCGGTCAGGGTGAGTGCACCCACTTCCACCGACGCAGCGTTGTCGGCCATCTTCACGCTGATGGTGCCGTCGCTGCCGATGGTCACCGACTGCGCGCCCTCGGGAATCTGGATGCCCGGCTGCACCGGGTAGCCGCTGTTGGTGACCAGCTCGCTGTCCTGGTTGATCTTGAACGAGCCATCACGGGTATACGCGGAGCTGCCGTCGGGCATCTGCACTTCGAAGAAGCCGCGGCCGTTGACCATCACGTCCAGCGCGCGGCCGGTCTGCTGCTGGCCACCCTGCTCGAAATTCTTGGCAGTGGCAACGACACGCACACCGGTGCCCAGCTGCAGGCCGGTCGGCAACTGGGTCTGTGCCGACGAAGAGCCACCAGGCTGGCGCACCTGCTGGTACAGCAGGTCCTCGAAGCTGGCACGGTCCTGCTTGAAGCCGGTGGTGTTGGTGTTGGCGAGGTTGTTGGAAACCACCGACATGCGCATCTGCTGCGCATCCAGTCCGGTTTTCGCGATCCACAATGCCTGGTTCATCTTCGGTGTCCTGTCTGGGTGAAGCCGGCCGCGCGATGCGGCCCTTGGTAGCGGGTGTGCAAGCGCTGTGCCAGCGCCGCGCTCGGGCGACGCCGGAAATCCGTCAGCTGCCCAGGCGCAGCAGGCTGTTGGCACTGCGCGCGTTGTCATCGCCGTGCTTGATCACCTGCACCTGCATTTCGTACTGGCGCTGCAGCTGGATCATCTGCACCAGTGCACCGGCGGCATCGACGTTGCTGCCTTCCAGCTGGCCGCTGTGCACGGCGGTGCCCTGCGCAGGAGCGAACGGCTGGCGCGGGTCGGTGTTGCGGAACAGGCCGTCCAGGCCGCGCTCGAGGCGCTCGTCCGGCGCCTGTACCACCTTGATCCGGCCGATCTGCGCCATCGTCTGCGGGCCTTCGCCCTGCGGGATGATCGAGATCGTGCCGTCGCCGCCGATCTCCATCGCCTGGTAGGGAGGAATGGCGATCGGGTTGTTGTTGTCGTCCAGCACGGTGCGGCCGCCGGAGGTCACCAGCTGGCCGTTCGGGGTTACCGACAGGGCGGCGCCGCGCGTATACGCTTCGCTGCCATCGCTGGCCTGCACCGCCAGCCAGGTGCCGCTCTGCAGCGCAAGGTCCAGCGGCTTGCCGGTGATGTGCTGCGCGCCGGGCCGGCGGTTGAAGCCGGCATCGACGTGCAGCGCATCCACCCGCGAGGCAAAGCCCGGGCCACGGATCGGGAAGGCTTCGGTGTTGGCCAGCGCTTCCTTGAAGCCGGGGGTGTCCGAGTTGGCGAGGTTGTGGCTGAGCGTTCCCTGCGCCTGCAGGGAGGCGCGGGCACCGGTCATCGCCACGTAAAGGGCTTTATCCATGCGGGGAGTTCCGTGGCAGGGTCAGCAGCTCATCAACGGATGTTGATGACGGTCTGGGTGATCTGGTCCTGGGTGGTGATCATCTGCGCGTTGGCCTGGAAGTTGCGCTGCGCGGTGATCATGTTGACCAGCTGCTCGGTGAGATCGACGGTGGAGGCTTCCAGCGAGCCGGCCTGGATCTTGCCCAGGTTGGACGTGTCCGGCATGCCGGTGCGCGGGGTGCCCGATTCGAAGGTCTCCACCCACAGGTTGTTGCCCTTCGATTCCAGGCCCTGGGTGTTGTTGAAGGTGGTCAGTGCGACCTGGCCGAGCGGCTTGTCGTCGCCATTGGAATAGCGGGCGTAGACCACGCCGGATTCGGACACCGTCACTTCGTTGAGCTTGCCGGCGGCATAGCCGTCCTGCTGGGTGTTGCGCAGCGCGAACTTCTCGCCGTACTGGGTCGAGCCGCTGATATCCAGCGTCATGTTCAGCTGGCCGGCACCGGTGGTCGGGGTGAAGGTGCCGAGGCTGACCTTGCCGTTGGCGGGTGCGACCAGCTTGCCGCTGTTGTCGAAGGTGACCGGGGTCGGTGTGCCGGCCGGCTGGCCATCGACATAGTTGCGCACGGTCCATTCGTTGGGGTTGGCGCCCTTCACGAAGTACGAGACCTGGATGTGGCTCACGCCCAGCGAGTCGTACACGGTGATGCCACCGCTGGAGAAGTTGTAGCTGTTGGAATCGGCCGGGTCGAAGGTCGCCACCGTCGGCTGCTTGGCGTTGGCCGGCAGGGTAAAGCCAACCTTCACTTCGCTGGTCTGCTTCGGCGGGCTGTCGGTGGTCAGCAGCTGCAGGTCGACCAGGCGGCCGGAATCGAAGTTGGTGCCATCGGCATTCGGCGCGAACACCTGCAGGCGTGCACCCTGCGGGTTGACCACGTAACCGGACGAATCGGTCTGGAAGTTGCCGGCACGCGAGTACACGCGCGAGCCATTCATGTTCATGGTGAAGAAGCCTTCACCGGAAATGGCCATGTCCAGGCTGCGCCCGGTCTGTTCGTTGTCGCCCTGGATGAACTGCTGGGCGACGTTGGAAACGCGCACGCCCGAGCCGGTCTGGTTCTTCGACAGGCCGTAGCTGGTCGAAGCGAACAGGTCGGCGAATTCTGCACGCGACTGCTTGAAGCCGGTGGTGTTGACGTTGGCGACGTTGTTGGCGGTGACGCTCAGGTCGGTGTTGGCGGCATTGATGCCGGACAGCGAGACATTGAAGCCCATGGGATGCTCCTGGTAAGTACGGGGTGTGCGGCTCAGCTGACGCGGAGCACGTAGTCGATCGGGGCCGTGCCCAGGCCCTTGAGGTTCAGGTACAGGCCGTCGGAACCGACGGTCACGCTCTCCACCGGTGCCTGCACATAGGTGGACAGCTTGGTGCTCTTGCCGGCGGTGTCGACATGGTTGGCGACGATGGAGTACTTGCCCGGTTCCATGCGCTTGCCGTTGGCGTCCTTGCCGTCCCACTGGAAGGCGGTTTCGCCGGCGGCCTTGGCTTCCACGCTCAGCGAGGTGACCTTGGCGCCGTTGGCATCGGTGATGTCCACGGTGATGATGCCGGCCGACGGCGCAGCCACCGTGCCTTCAACACTCCCTTCCTTTTCCAGCACCAGCTTTTCCGACGGCACCAGCACCTGGTGGCCCACCAGGGCCGCGCCACGCAGCACCTGGTCGCTGGCCATCGATTCCTGGAAACCCTTCACCGTCTTGTTCAGATCGGTGATGCCCTGCACGGTGGACATCTGCGCCATCTGCGCGACCATCTGCGTGTTGTCCATCGGCTTCAGCGGGTCCTGGTGCTGCAGCTGCTCGGTCATCAGGCGCAGGAAGTCGGCCTGGTCGAGCGTGTTCTTCTTTTTCGTGGCGTTGCTGTTGGGGGCGTTCAGGCCCAGCGCGGAATAGACGTCCTGGCTGGTCTGGTTGTTGACGGCGGTGGTCATGGCGGTATCCGGTGCTGCGGGCCTCAGCGGCCCATGGTCAGGGTGGCCAGGGCCAGTTCCTTGGCGGTGGTCAACATCTCCACGCCGGCCTGGTAATTGCGCGAGGTCGAGATCAGGTTGACCATCTGCGCCACCGGATCGACATCGGGCTGGTAGATGTAGCCATCGGCGTCGGCCAGCGGGTGACCCGGCTCGTAGCGCTTGATCGGCGCTGCCTCGCTCTGGGTGATCTCCTTCACCTTCACCGAGGTGATGTTCGGGTCGTTCTTGCTGGTGACGGCCTGGAAGATCGGTTCCAGCGGCTTGTACACGGCGTCGGCGGAACCGGCGACGGTGTCGGCGTTGGAGAGGTTGGAGGCGATGGTGCTCATGCGCACCGACTGCGCCTGCAGCGCGGAACCGGCGATATCGAAGATCGGCAGGTTGCTCATGGCTTATTGCCCCGTGATCGCGGTCAGCATGGAACGCACCTTGCTCTCGACGAAGCTGAGCGAGGCGCGGTATTCGAGCGCGGCGCGGCCATAGGCGGCACGCTCGGCATCGGGATCGACGGTGTTGCCGTCCAGGCTGGGTTGCACGCCTTCGCGCGCGATCTGGAACGGGTTCAGGCCACTACTGATCTCGTAGTGCTGCTCATGGGTGGTGGCCATCAGGCCGTTGGCATCCTGCCCCTGGGCATGGCGCAGGGCGGCATCGAAGTCCAGGTCCTGGGCCTTGTAGCCGGGAGTGTCGGCATTGCCGAGGTTGCTGGCGATCAGCTTCATCCGCTGTTCGCGCAACGGCATGGCCTGGGCGTGGACGCCCAGGTAGTCGGTAATCAGGTTGCGCACGATGCACTCCCACGGGAACGTTGCCCGGGAAGCTGCAAGGGGTGTGCCAAAGGCTCGGGGTCGGATCCCCGCAGGGGCTCTGACCCCTAAGGGCCACGCATCGATGCAAGGGGTCGGAGCCCCTTCGGGGATCCGACCCCGGCGGCGGCCTTACGCCGCCAGAGCCACCTTGCGCAGGCGGTCCAGCACGAAATCGGCCAGCTCGTGCGGCGAGTACTTGGCGACAAAGGCGTTGGCGCCGACGCGCTCGACCATGGCGTTGTTGAACACGCCCGACAGCGAGGTGTGCAGCAGCACGTACAGGCCGGCCAGGCCCGGGTGGCGCCGGATTTCCGTCGTCAGCGTGTAGCCATCCATGGCCGGCATCTCGATATCGGAGATGACCATGGCGTAGCGCTCGGCCGGGTTCTCGCCCGAGGCGTGGATCTGCAGCAGGTGGTCCAGCGCCTGTTTGCCGTCGGAAAGCAGGGTGGCACCCACGCCCAGCTGGTCCAGCACGCTGCGGATCTGCTGGCGGGCCACGCGCGAGTCGTCCACCACCAGCACCTGCAGCTGCGGGCCGTCGGCGGGCATTGCCATCGCCGGGTCGAGTACCGCTTCACCGCGTACCTGGGCGATATCGGCCAGCACGCTTTCAACGTCGATCACCTGGATCAGCTCACCCTGGAAGCGGGTCACTGCGGTCAGGTAGCTCGACTCGGCGCCCAGCTCCGGCGGTGGGTGGATGTCTTCCACCGCGATGTTGACGATGCGTTCGACGCCGCTGACAAGGAAACCCTGGATCGAGCGGTTGAATTCGGTGACGACCAGGTAGCCCGGTGAGGTATCCGCATCGGGCTCGCGTTCGGGATGGCCGATGGCCAGGCCCAGGTCCAGCACCGGTACCGAGCGGCCGCGCACGTCGGCCACGCCGGAGAACTGGCTGGGCAGGCCGGGCACCTGGAACAGCTCCGGGCGCCGCAGGACTTCCTGCACCTTGAAGACATTGACGCCAAAAAGCTGACGTCCGCCGAGGCGGAACAGGAGCAGCGCCAGGCGGTTGTGGCCGGCCAGTCGGGTCCGCTGGTCGATCCGGTTGAGCAGGTCATGGGACATGGCTGCTGTATCGGCGCCCCGGCGGCGGAACTTGAGGGCGGCGTGATGCCGATGTGCTGTTCACCGCTTATGTAGAGCCGAGCCACGCTCGGCTGCACGAAGCCAGGGCTCTGGCACACCCCTTGCACGCACCAGGGCCAGTTCCTGCTGAATCAAGGAGGCGCCATGCGCCGGGTCACATCTCTATTCGCCATCGCGCTCGCCATGGCCGCGCCATGGGCGGCGGCTGCGGACTGGCAGCCAGTGGCCAGCATCCGCACTGCGGCGCTGTCGACACTGCCGGCCGGCAGTGAAGGCGAGGCGCAGGTGGCCGATGCACTGCGCCTGCCGAAATGTGGCGGTGCATTGCAGGTGCAGCCCACCGCCAACACCACGGTGGAAGTCAGCTGCCCCGATGCGGGGGGCTGGCGCCTGTTCGTGCCGGTGAAGGTTCGGCGCAACCAGACCGTGCTGGTGCTCAACCGTGGAATCGGTACTGGAGAAACCCTCACCGCCGCCGATATCACCACTGCCCAGCGTGACGCCGCCCGGATCGCCGGTGCGGTGCTGGCCGATCCCAACGCAGCGATCGGCCGCATCGCCCGCCGTCCGTTGCAGGCCGGAGCCCTGCTGTCGAACAACGACCTGGTGGTCCAGCGTCTCATCAAGCGAGGAGACAATGTGGCCCTGGTGTCGCGTCGCGGCTCGGTCGAGGTCCGCATTGCCGGCCGCGCGATGGGTGATGCCGGTGAGAACGAACGGGTCTCGGTCGAGAACCTGTCCTCGCGGCGGATCGTGCAGGGCACGGTCGATGCCGCGGGTGACGTAATCGTGGCGCGTTGAATTACTGCAAAATATCCCTAAAGATCACGGCCCTGCGGTCGTTATCCCTTGTGAACGGCAACTCCAGGACACCCCATGAGCCAGAAAATCGACGGCAACCTGCAGGTCCCCCAGGCACTGCGCAGCGTGACGACCCCGGCCAACAAGCCCGGCGTCAGCACCGATGCGGCGGCGCGCCCGGTCGAAGCGGCCGACAGCCTGCGCCTGACCGGCGAGGCGACCAATCTGCAGGCCATCGAGCGTGAGCTGACCACCGCCCCGGCGATCGATGCCCAGCGCGTGGCGGCCGTGCGCGAGTCGCTGCAGAACGGCACCTACAAGATCAATCCGGACGCGATCGCATCGCGCATGCTCGATCTGGACCAGCAGCTGCACGGATGACTGCGGCGATGAGCGAGCCGCTGCAGCGTCTCGCCCAGGCCCTGGACGTTGAGCGCCAGGCCCTGGTCGAGCACGACGTGCACGCCCTGATCCGGGCCACCGGCGCCAAGCTGGAGGCGCTGCGTGCGCTGGAAGGCGCGCCGCCGGTGGGCGAGGGCGAACAGCTGCAGGAACTGGCCGAGCGCAACCGCGCCAACGGCGTGCTGCTGTCGCGCCGCCGCCGCGAGGTGAACTGGGCGCTGCGCCAGCTTGGCCGCACCGAAGACGCCTCGGCCTACGATGCCAAGGGCCAGTCGCACACGGTCAGTATCGGCCGGCCACTCGCCGTCGCCTGACGCGACGGCGGTCGCACAACCTCTCCCGGCGGGCTGAAGCCCGCTGCATGACCGCGTATATTGGGCGCCTGTTCGAACGCCCCGAGTCGCCGTGTCCGCTGCCAACGCCCTGGTTACCGCCCCCCTTCCGCCGCAGCCGGTGCTGCAGGCCCTGCTTGAGCGCCTGCGCGAAGGCCTGCTGCTGTTCACCGATGACGGGCAGGTGGCCCTGGCCAATCCGGCCGCACAGAACCTGCTGGCCAGTGGCGAGGACGGCGGGCTTCCGCCGCCGCAGCGCCTGCGCGAACTGCTGCCCCCCGATGCGCTGGAACAGGCGCGCCAGCATGGCCACTGGAATGGCAGCCTGCCGCTGGGCGAGGGCGTGGTCATCGCCCATCTGTACCACCATGGCCCGGTGGGCGAAGGGCATTTCCTGGCCCTGTTCCGCCACATCGAAGGGCAGGAAGACTACGAACGCGAACTGCAGCAGCGCCACGCCGAGCTGCGCCAGGCTTACCTGCGCCTCAATGGCACCCAGGAAAAACTGCTGCAGTCCGAGAAGATGGCCTCGATCGGCCAGCTGGCCGCCGGCGTCGCGCACGAAATCAACAACCCCATCGGTTACGTGCACTCCAACCTGGGCAGCCTGCAGGAATACCTGCGCAGCCTGTTCACCGTGATCGAGGCCTACGAGCGCGCCCTGCGCGCGCCGGACCCGAAGGCGCTGATTCCGGAAATCGATGACATCCGTGACCGCCTGGACATCGATTTCATCAGCCGCGACCTGCCGCAGCTGATGGCTGAGTCGCGCGAAGGCATCGAGCGCGTCACCCGCATCGTGCGCGACCTGAAGGACTTCTCGTATTCCGGCCGCGACGAATCATGGAAGCTGGTCGACCTGCACGCGGGCCTGGAATCGACCATCAACATCATCTGGAACGAACTCAAGTACAAGGTCACCCTGGTGCGCGAGTTCGGCCAGTTGCCGTTGGTGGAGTGCCTGCCGTCGGAGCTGAACCAGGTCTACATGAACCTGCTGCTCAACGCCGGCCATGCCATCGCCGAGCGCGGCACGATCACGGTGCGTACCGGTGTTGATGGCGATCATGTGTGGGTTGAATTCGAAGATACCGGCGGTGGCATCTCGCCGGAACTGCGCCAGCGCATCTTCGATCCGTTCTTCACCACCAAGCCGGTGGGTAGTGGCACCGGCCTGGGCCTGTCGATCTCCTACAGCATCATCAACAAGCACCACGGTCGCATCGACCTGGACAGCACCCCTAGCGTGGGCTCGCGCTTCCGCGTGGTGCTGCCGGTGAAACAGCCGCGCTGACCGCTTCGGGTAGTGCCGGCCGCTGGCCGGCAACCTCGTTGAACCCGATACCCGGAGCAGCCGGCCAGCGGCCGGCTCTACCGGGCCGAGGCATCACCGCAGCGGTCGGTCCTCGCCGCCGTCTGCCGGCTCGGCAGGCGCTGGCCCCGCATTGCTGCGGCGCTGTTCCTCGTAGGTGCGGAAGGCCTGGTGGATGTGCTTGCGCAGCTCGTCGTCGTTCCACGGCTTGGTCAGGAAGCGATAGATCGCGCCGCGGTTGATCGCATCGGTGACCGTGTTCAGATCGGTGTAGCCCGACAGCACCAGGCGGATCGTATCCGGGTACAGCATCTTCACCCGGCCCAGGAACTCGGTGCCGCTCATGTCGCTCATGCGCTGGTCGGACAGGATCACCTGCACGTCGTTGATCGCCAGCAGGTCGAACGCATCGCGCACGTTGCCGGCCGCCAGGATGCGGTAGCCATCGCGGCGGAACAGGCGCACCAGCGAGCGCAGCACGTTTTCCTCATCGTCCAGCAGCAGCAGCGTACGGTCCGGCCGTGTCTCGGCGAAGGCTTCCGGGCGCAGGTAGCGGCGGCGCAGGGTCATGCCGGCGGCATCGGCCGACATCGGCTCGCCGAACAGGTAGCCCTGGAACACATCGCAGTCGTTGCGGCGCAGGAAGCCCAGCTGGGCCTGCGATTCCACGCCGTTGGCGATCACGGTCATGCCCAGCTGGTGGCCCATGGCGATGATCGCGCGGGCGATGGCCGCTTCGCGATTGCCGGCCGGCGCGCTCTTGATGAAGCTGCGGTCGATCTTCAGCTTGTCCACCGGGTAGCGCACCAGCGCGCTGAGGCTGGAGTCGCCGGTGCCGAAGTTGTCCAGGCTCAGGCTGATGCCTTCGTTGCGCAGGTTGGCCAGCGTCTCATGGACGAAATTGACGTTGTTGGTCAGCGCGCTCTCGTTGATCTCCAGGGTCAGCATCTGCGCCGGTACGCCTGCCGCCTGCAGCAGTGACATCACCTCGGCGAAGAAGTTCGGCCGCAGCAGCTGCAGCGTGGACACGTTCACTGCAATGGTGAAGTCATCGAAGCCCTGGTCGCGCCACAGCCGCGCCTGCTTCAACGCGCCTTCCAGCACCCAGGTACCGATCTGCACGATGATGCCCAGGCGCTCGGCGGTGCGCATGAAGCGCTCCGGCACCAGCATGCCCAGGGTGGGCGACTGCCAGCGCAGCAGCGCTTCCATGCCCACTACGTGGCCGTCACGGGCGCTGACCAGCGGCTGGTACCGCAGCTTCAGCTCGCCATTGGGAATGGCATCGACGATCTGGCGCGCGATGATGCTCTCGCTGTGCGCGCTCGGCGGGGTGTCCACCGCATGGATGCGCACGGCATTGCCGCCTTCGCGCGCGGCCTGGTACAGCGCATCCTCGGCATGGTCGAGCAGGCGCGAGGCGCTGCTGGCATGCTCCGGGCACAGGCTCACGCCCAGCTTGCCGGTCATGAACAGCGTGTACGGCAGCACCGACAGCGGCAGCTCCATCTGCTGGCGGATCTCTTCGGCGAAATCTTCCGGCAGCGGCAGGTCTGCGGTGCGTGGTACCGCGATCAGGAACTCGTCGCTGCCATGCCGCCACAGCTTGCCGCGCCCGCGCAGGTAGGACTGCAGGCGCTGCGCCACCAGCACCAGTGCCTGGTCGCCCACTTCGGCACTCATGTTCTCGTTGACCGATGCGAAGTGGTCGATGTCCACATGCATCAACATCAGCGTGATGCCGCCGGAGGCCGCCTCGGCAACCATCGCCTGCAGCTCGGGGTTGCCGGCGCCAAGGCGGTCGGGGGCATCATCGATGCTGACCGGGGGCAGGTTGGGATTCCACATAGGCTCAGTATTCCGGTGAATCGACGGCAGCCATGCTGGCCGCCTGGTAGGGGAGATGGACGTCGATCAGGGTGCCTTCGCCATGCGCGGATTCGATCCGCACGTGGCCACCGACGCTCTGCGCGCGCTCGCGCATCACGATCAGGCCGAGGCCGCGCGGGCCGTCCGGATCGAAGCCCTCGCCATCATCGCGGATCTGCAGGTGCAGCCCGCGCTGGCCGACATCGCGCAGCTGCAGCAGTACCTGGCTGGCGCGCGCATGGCGCAGCGCGTTGGTCAGGCTTTCCTGGGCGATGCGGAAGCAGGCCTGTTCGATGCTGTTGTCGGGGCGGTGCGGCAGCGGCTCGATCTCGGCCAGCAGCTCCACCGGCGAGGAGCGGAACAACACCCGCGCCTGCCAGCTCAGCGCCGCTTCCAGGCCCAGTGCATCCAGCTGCGGTGGGCGCAGCAGGGTGGAAATGTCGCGCAGCTTGGCCACGGTGGTGTCGGCCAGGCTGACAATCTGCGCCAGGTCCTCGCCACGGCGCTGCGGATCGTCCTCATCCTGCGCCGCATGCGCAGACAGCTTGATCGCGGTGATGGCCTGGCCGATGTCATCGTGCAGGTCGCGCGAGATCGCACGGCGCTCGTCCTCCTGCAGCGAGAACAGCCGCCCGGCCATCGCCTGCAGTTCGCGGTTGCTGGTTTCCAGCGCGCTGCGCGTGCGTTCTGAATCGCTCAGGTCGCGTACGATCAGCAGCTTGCAGTCGCGGCCGCCGTAGCGCACTTCGCCCACCGCCAGGCCGGCATGGAAGCTGCGGCCGTCGCCACGCTGCATGGCCACCACGCTGCTGTGGCCTGGCCCCAGGTGCGGCTGGCCAGCGCGCAGCTGGTTGCGCACCCGCGGCAGGTCTGCGGCAGCGACCAGTGCCGACAAGGGCTCGCCCAGCAGGGTGTGGCTGCCGTAGCCGAACAGGCCGGCGGCCCAGGCGTTGGCGTACAGCACATGTTCGTCGGAGAGGATCACCACGCCGTCCGGCAATACCCGCACCAGCTCGCGGAACTGCTCCTCGCGCTCGCGCAGCAGGCGCCGCGACTGCTCGCGCTCGGTCACGTCCTGCAGCGTGCCCAGCACGCGGTTGCGGCCGGCTTCATCGATGCCACTGGCGGCGCGCAGGTGCACCATCAACGCACGCCCGTCCATCGACAGCAGTGGCAGCAGCACGTCCACCTGTACCGGCTCCCCGCCGCACAGCTCGGCCAGCAGCTGTTCGGTCTGGGTGGCGGTGGCCGTGTCGGCCGGCACCAGCAGCTCGTCGAAGCGGTGCCAGCGGCGGGCCTCGGGCGGGCGGCGGCCGAGCAGGCGATAGACCTGGTTGGAATAGCGGCCCAGCCCGGTGGACGGGTCCAGCTCCCAGGCACCGATGCGGGCCAGCTCGTGGGCTTCCTCCACCCGTGCCAGCGCCTGGTCGCGGCGCAGCTGGGCCAGATCCTCCGCGGTGCGATCGATGGCGATCAGCAGGCGCGCATTGTGGCCGTCGTAACTGATGGCGTTGGAGCGCAGTTCCATCTGCCGCAGCGAGCCATCGCGCAGCTGCAGCTGGGCCCGCAGGATGCACAGCTCCTCGGGCGCCTCGCGGATGGCCTCCAGCTTGGTCTGCAGCGCCTGGTCCTGGCCCGGCGGCCACAAGGCGTCGATGGTCTGCTCCAGCAGTTCGTCCTGGTCCCAGCCGAAGGCGGCGCAGGCGGCGGGGTTGGCGTCGAGGATCGCCAGCGTGTCCAGGTCATAGACCAGGATCGGGCCGGGGTTGCCCTCGAACATCTGGCGCAGGCGCAGTTCCGAGGCCTGCTGCCGGGCATGGGTATGCAGCACGTGCTCGGCCAGTGGGCGCAGCAGCAGATACAGCAGGCCCGCGCTGGCCAGGGCGAAGAACGAACCCTTCAGGCCCTGCCACAGGGCCGCCTGCTGCGGATCGGGCACCAGCGCCTGCACCACGCTGTCGGTGGAGATCATCCACGCCAGCGCCATCACCAGGTAGCTCAGCACCACCCGTCGCCGGTCACGGCTCAGCGCCTGCGCCATCCGCGGGTCGGGAACTGGGGCGTTGCCGGTCGGTTCTGCGGGCATGGACGGGGCGGGTGAAAGGGGCGCCGGCCATCTTACCCCGCAGCGCGCCGTGACCACTCAATTATCCGCCGCAGGCGCCGTTAACCACTGCGTGCCCCGCTGACGGGCGTGTCATCCGGAGCAAGATCGCGTGGACCAAGGGATCATCGCCAGCCTGCTGCAGCACCCGCTTGCGTCGGCGCTGGTCATCGTCGACCGTACCGGGCGCCCGCTGGCGGCCAATCCGGCCGCGCGCGAGCATGGCCTGCCGGCCACCGTGGCTGCCTATGCGCCGATGCTGGAGGATCTGCGCCTGATGGCTGCCGACGGCGGCATCGTGGCCTGCACGCTGCCGGGCGGCCCACGCGGGCACTACGACGGTCACCTGCGCGCCGTGCACGACGGTGCCGGCAACCTGCTGGCGTTCACCCTGAGCATTCCCGAGCCGGTGCCGGTCGACGGCGGTGGGCGCTGGGAACTGGCACTGGACAGCGCCGGCCACAGCCTGTGGGACTGGGACATTCCCAGTGACCGGGTGGCACGCACGCCGGCGCTGGGCGACGAGACCGCCACCGAAATGCTGTCGCGCGTGCACAGCGACGACATCACCCAGGTGCGTGCCGCGCTCGACGAGCACCTGCGTGGGCGCAGCGAGCAGTACAGCGCACAGTTCCGCTTCCGCCAGGCCGATGGGCAGTGGCGCTGGGTGCTCGATCGCGGCCGCGTGGTCGCGCGCACCGCCGACGGCCAGCCATTGCGCATGGTCGGTACACATACCGATATCGAGCAGCAGAAGCAGCTCGAATCGCTGCTGCAGGAACAGCAGCTGCACCTGAGCGAGGCCCAGCGCATCGCCAGCATGGGCAGCTGGTCGTTCGATCCCAACAGCGGGCATTTCTGGTGGTCGCCGGAACTGCGTTCGCTGCTCGCGCTGGAGCAGGGTGCGGTGCCCGGCCAGCGGCGCTGGCTGAAGCAGCTGCATCCGCGCTCGCGTGGCGCGCTGCGCGCGGCATGGCGGCGCCTGTGGCGCGATGGCCGCGCCGCCAATCTCGAGCTGGAGCTGACCCGCGGCCATGAACCTTCGCAGCACCTGCGCCTGTGGATGCAGCCGCTGCTGGACATGGACGGGCAGCCCAAGCGCCTGCTGGGCCAGGTGCAGAACATCACCGAGCAGCATCAGACCGACGCGTTGATCCGCTGGCGCACCGAGCTGCTCAACCGCGTTTCCGCGCTGGGCCGCATCGGCGGCTGCGAGATCGAGGTGCAGACCCGGCACATGCAGTGGACCGAAGAGTGCTATCGCATCCATGGCCTGCGCAAGGAACCGATCACCCTCGACCAGGCGATGGCGCTGTACACCGAAGACTCGCGCGACGCCTTCGAGGCGGCGCTGGTCCGCATCGCCGGTGGTGGCCTGCCCGAGCAGCTGGACCTGTGCTTCTACCGCCAGTCCGGCCTGCGTGTCTGGGTGCAGGTGCTGATCGAGCTGGATCGTCGCGATGGGCTGCCGCCGCGCTTCGTGGTGCTGTTCCGTGACATCACCCGCGAACGCGAGGCCAACGAGCGCATCGAACTGCTGGCCCACTACGACCTGCTCACCGGCCTGCCCAACCGGGTGCTGCTCGGCGAACAGACCGCCGAAGCCATCGAGGAGGCGCGCGACCGCGGCACCTCGCTGGCGATGCTGTTCATCGACCTGGATGGCTTCAAGACCATCAACGACAGCTTCGGCCACGCCACCGGCGATGCGCTGCTGAAGGCCGCCGCCACCCGCCTGCACCAGAACCTGCGCAACAACGACCTGTTCGGCCGCTTCAGTGGCGACGAATTCATCGTCGTGCTGCGCGACCTGGCCGAGCCGGAAGATGCAGGGCACGTGGCCCGCAAGCTGATTGCCTCGCTGGCCGAGCCGTTGCGCCGTGGCGAGACCACGCTGAAGGTCGGCGCCAGTGTCGGCATCGCGATGCTGGGCGATGCCCAGACCGACTTCGATTCACTGCTGCGCGCCGCCGACGCTGCGATGTATGCCGCCAAGGAAGCGGGGCGCAACACCTACCAGTACTACAGCCAGGACGCGCTGGCCCGCATCCAGCGCAAGCTGGAGCTTGAGCACGCGCTGCACGGCGCGATCGAGCGCGAGGAGTTCAGCCTGGCCTACCAGCCGCTGCTGCACGCCCACCAGGGCGAGCCACCGGCGATCGAAGCGCTGCTGCGCTGGCATCGGCCCGGCATTGGCTACTGCAGCCCGGCCGAATTCATTCCCATTGCCGAGAAATGCGGCGAGATCGTGCGTATCGGCGACTGGGTGCTGAACGAGGCCTGCCGCCAGGCAAGCGCCTGGGACCGCACCGGACTGCGCTTCGACCGCATCGCGGTGAATGTCTCTGCGGTGCAGTTGCGTGACCGCGGCTTTGCCGAGCGCGTGATCGAGATCTGCCACGCCCACGGCTGGCCGCCACAGCGGCTGGAGCTGGAGCTGACCGAGTCGGCGTTGATCCGTGACACCGACATCCTGCGCCACTGCTTCGACGTGCTGGAACGGCACGGCGTGCCGCTGGCGGTGGATGACTTCGGTACCGGCTTCTCCAACCTCAATTACCTCAACCGTTTCCCGGTGGGCCGCCTGAAGATCGACCGCAGCTTCGTGCAGGGCATGCTGCACGACTCGGGCACGGCGGAAGTGACCCAGGCCATCGTGCACCTGGGCCATGCGCTGGGCATGAAGGTGGTGGCCGAGGGCGTGGAAACGCACCAGGAAGAAGACATGCTGCGCCGCCAGGGCTGCGATGAGATCCAGGGCTACCTGTACTCGCGCCCGCTCAGCCCGCGCGACCTGGCGCAATGGCTGCGCCAGCAGCGCCCAATGCCGATGTGCACCGACGCCAGCGGCGAAGCGGTGCTGCTGCGCTGAATCCATCTGGACCCGCTCTGGCAGGTGCCGACCATCGGTGGGTGCCAGTGGGTGCCGGTGGGTGCCGGTGGGTGCCGACCGTTGGTCGGCACGGATGCCTGCACCCGCGACCATCGGTGGGTGCCGACCGTTGGTCGGCATGGATGCCTGCACCCGCGACCATCGGTGGGTGCCGACCGTTGGTCGGCATGGATGCCTGCACCCGCGACCATCGGTGGATGCCGACCGTTGGTCGGCATGGATGCCTGCACCCGCGACCATCGGTGGATGCCGACCGTTGGTCGGCATGGATGCGATCATCCACGCATGGCGTGGATCTACTTCAGATGCAGGTACCTGCTCTGGTGGGTGCCGACCGTTGGTCGGCACGAATGCGCACGGCTTCGACGACTTCGGCATAGCGCCGCAGCTGGATGCGATAGCCCATGTAGAACACCAGTAGCAAGCCCAGCATCGGCCACGCCATCGGGCGCACCAGGATGAGCGGTAGTACCAGCAAGGCCAGGGCCAGCGCAAACCAGCTGCAACGCCCGATCACACGCACCTCGCGGCGTCGTTTGTCGACCACCAGCTGGCCGTGCATCAGCGGGAAGTAGCGGCCACCATAGCCGGGCGCGAAGCTCTCGCGGAACGCCGTGCTGCCGTCGGGCAGCGCATGGAACACGAAGCTCAGCCACTTGTCGGTGGGAAGGTCATATTCCAGCCCGATCAGCGACAGCTGGGCCAGTTCAGCCGGAGAGGCGGCGATGCGCTGGTTGAACAGGACGATGCCGGTGCGGAAGAACAGTGGCGCCCAGAACAACAGCAGCAGGAGTTCCAGCAGCATCAAGGCGATCAGGGCAATGGCCATCGGTCTTCCTTGAACATGTCCGCGGCATCATGCCATGCAGGATGTTCCGTGAGCGGGCGGTGTGGATCCGTCGGCGGCATTCGGCTGCCGGCCTGGGTGCCGGGCTGCCGTGGGGCAGCCGCATGTCAGGGGACGTCGAAAAGAATGCGCCAGTCGTTGTCCGGATTGAACGCGGCAGGGTCGTCGTCTTCCCCGCACCATGATCCGAAGAAGTCCTCGACGTGACCGTCTGACATCATGTGCAGGATGTTGAGGGGCGCCGGATGCTTGCGCGCCAGATAGCCGATCCGATGCCAGTCCTCGCGATCAAAGAAGCTGACGCCATCCATTTCCACGTCGTACACGTGCTGCGTGAAGTTCTGGTCGAGCTCGAAGGCTTCAGTCACGTTCTTCTGGATCGAGGCCTCAAGCAACTCGGATTGCATCTGGGCGATCTCCAGGAACAGCCTGCAGTACGCGTACACGTCGAAGTCCGGCTTCTCGAAGTTGTCTCCACTGGAGGGCGCGCGATAGGAGATGAGCTCTCTGAAGGCTTTCAGGTGCAGCGTCGATGCCTTGACCTGGTTGGCCAGATCCTTGTTGAGATGCGCGATCGCATCACAGGCGACGTTGATGGTCTTGGTATGGGTGGTCTGGAGTATTTCCCCGTCGTTCCATCTGGCCTGCGGGCTGGTGAACAGGATGGCCCTCAATGCGTGCATGACCGTGTAGTAGCTCAGGTAGGAGACCACCGGGCGCAGGTTGTTGGCTTCGGCATACCGCAGGCTCTGGGCCATGACGGAAGACCCCAGCACCATCTTGACCGCAAAGAAGTGCCGCACCACCCATTCGGAATTGAGGTCGGAGTTCCAGTTCTTCGTCAGCGTAGAGAACTGCCTCATGAGATCGCCGGAACGCGCTTTCACTTCAGCGTCCTTGGTGAACTGCGGAAGTGCCCTGAAGTCGTACCACCAGTCGCGTCCGGCGAAGCTTCTGCCTCGCCCCAGCATCTGCTTCACCTGGATATGCGTCATTCGGGAGCACCTGCACGTTGAGGAGTGACCGGCATCCTAATATCAGTCGCCTTTCAGCGCCTCCCCATCCAGCCCCAGGTCCCACGCCAGCCCCAGCAGTGCCTCGTCCGCACGGGACGGCGCCGGGCGCGCATCCGCCAGCTGCTGCAGTTCGCGGATCTCTTCGCGGGCGACCTCTTCCAGCTGCTGCAGCTGCTCACGCACGCTCGCGTTGCGCGGGCGCTCGGTGTCGGTGAGGGAGGGCAGGGCGCGGATCAGGGTCATGGTGCGCGTACAGGATGCATCCAACGGCGGGTCACAGGCAAAGGCCCCGGACGAACCGGGGCCTTGCGGGCTGCCGGCAGCGGCAGCAGACATCAGGATCAGAACAGCTCGACGGTGCCAGCGCCCATGGTCTGCTGGGCAACCGGCTTGTGCGGCGGGCGCTCCCACTCACTGCGCAGTTCGCGCAGGCGGCTGCCGGTGCGCTGCAGCGCGGTGGCGATCTCTTCGTCGAACACGCCGCCATTGCGGTGCAGCAGTTCCTGCAGGGCCACCGCTTCGCGGTTGATCGCGGTCAGGCGGTCCAGGTGGGTGTGCACGCCGCCCAGCGCCTGGGTGGCGATGTCTTCGAACTGCAGGGCGCGCACGGCTTCGGCCACGCTGCCATCGATCGAACGGGCGCACTCGGAGACTTCGCGCATGCCGTCACCCAGCGAAGCGTTGATCTGCGCGACGTTGTCGAGCATGGCCGCCGCTTCCTGGCGCGCTTCACGCGAGCGGTCCATGTCGCGCGAGGCCATGTGCGAGACCGTCTCGCGCACCTTGGCGATGGCGTCCTTGGAGCTGTGCGCCAGCTTGCGGATCTGCTCGTTGAAGGTGGTCGAGCGCTCGGACAGGTTGCGCACTTCGTCGGCAACCACCGCGAAGCCACGGCCGGCTTCACCGGCGCGCGCCGCTTCGATGGCGGCATTCAGCGCCAGCAGGTTGGTCTGGTCGGCGATCGACTTGACGTCTTCCAGCAGCGCGAAGATGCCATCCAGGTGCTGCGCCATCTGGTCGATGTGCTGCACGGTGGTGCTGCTCTGGCCGCTCACCTGTTCCAGCGCTTCCACCAGCTGCTCCATGCGATGGCTGGCGTGCTGGGCAAAACGGGCAACGTCGAGGCCGGCATTGCCTTCATCACCGGCGCGGTCGACGATGCGCGACAGGGCCTGGCTCTGCTGGCGCGACTTGCGGTTCATCGCATCGAAGCTGCCGCCGAGGCTGGAGACTGCCTGGCGGATCAGGTCGCGGGCGCGTTCCACTTCACCACGCGAACCGTCGATCTCGTTGCCAACGAAGCTGCGCAGTTCGGTCAGCAGCTGGTCCTGCTCACGCAGGACACGGGCATGTTCCGGGGAACGGTGCGCCTGGGCGCGGGTGGTCCACCACGCAAAGCCGAGCCAGCTCAGCGTCATCGTGGTCAGGATCGCCCAGCGCAGGGCGGCCGGCCATTCGAAACCGATGGCGAAGGGGAGCAGCAGGGTCAAAGCCAGGGGGGCGGCCAGACGGATGAAAATGCGTGAGTACATGGACGTTCTCGGGAGGTGCACGGAGGATGTATCGGCCGTACCCCCTTTCTCTTTAACGTCGATGTGCCTCGAAGTGCATTCTGAATGCGCCGGTTTTCCGGCGCTGGCGGGTGCTCTGGGGTCAGAGCCCTTTCCCTGCAGGAAAGGGGGCCGGCCCCGGGTGGGCCGGCGGCGGGGTCAGAGCCCTTTCCCGGCAGGAAAGGGGTCCGGCCCCGGGTGGGCCGGCGGCGGGGTCGGATCCCTTTTCCCAGGGAAAAGGGCTCTGACCCCACACCCTCAGGCCAGCTGGCGGTCCACAGCCTCGATCATCGCCTTGCGGCTGAGCAGGAAGTCCCAGTAGCTGCCGCCCAGCTGGCGCCACAGCACCGCCGAGCGCACCGCCGCCAGCAGCAGGGCGCGGATCTCGGCGACCACACCGGCCTGGCCCAGGTAGTGCGGGTTGCCCTGCACCATCACCCGCGGCTTCAGGTGGCTGATGGTGTCGGCATACAGGCTGCCCAGGTTGGCCAGCACGTCCGGGTGGCCGCTGTCGCCCAGTTCGGTGGCCTGGCGCTGGGCGCGCTCGATGCCCGAGGCGACCTTGTTCACGGTCGCCCCGTCCTGCACGAAGCGGCGCTCCAGCTGCAGCACCGACAGGGCCAGCTTGGGCAGGATCGGGTCCTGGCCCTGGCTGCGGAAGTAGTTGTGCAGCAGGCGCAGCCCGGCTTTCAGTGCGTGGCGGTCTCCAAACACCTCCTGCGGCGAGGACGCATCGACGCGGAACACGCTGTCCACGGCGGTGCGCACGGCGGCGGCGTCGGAATGGCCGGTATCGGCGATGCGGCGTACCTGCTGCAGGGCCTGGGCAATGCCGGCCAAGGCCAGGACGCGGTCGTCGACAGTGAAACTCATGCAGCGATTACCTCAAAAGGGGAAGGGGTGGTGCGCAGGCGCTGTTCCAGCGGCGCATCGGTGGCGGCGATCACCGCGCCACCCAGGCACACATCACCGTCATACAGCACCAGCGATTGACCGGGGGTAACGGCGCGCTGCGGGCGCGCGAAGGTGACCAGCACGCTGCCATCGTCCAGCACGTCGACCGTACACGGCTCATCAGGCTGGCGGTAGCGGGTCTGGGCGGTGCATTCGAAGCGCCGCGCGGGTGGCGAGCCAGCGATCCAGTGCGCGGTTTCCGAACGCAGGCGGCCGGACAGCATCCACTTGCTGTCGCGGTCCTGGTCGACGTACAGCACGTTGCTGGTCACATCCTTGCCGACCACGTACCACGGCGCGGCCGGGCGGCCACGCACGCCGCCGATGTTCAGGCCCTCGCGCTGGCCCAGGGTGAAATAGAACACCCCGGGGTGTTCAGCGATCACGCTGCCGTCGGCCGGGTCGAGGATCTGGCCGGGCTTGGCCGGCAGGTAGCGGCCGAGGAATTCACGGAAGTCGCGCTCGCCGATGAAGCAGATGCCGGTGGAGTCCTTCTTGGCGTGGGTCGGCAGGCCGACGTCGCGCGCGATCCGGCGCAGGTCGCTCTTTTCCAGGTCGCCGATCGGGAACAGGGTGGCCGCCAGCTGTTCCTGGCCCAGCTGGTGCAGGAAGTAGCTCTGGTCCTTGGAGCGGTCGGCGCCGCGCAGCAGCAGCCACTGGTGGCCGCGCTGGGTCACCCGCGCATAGTGGCCGGTGGCGATGCGCTCGGCGCCCAGCTCGCGGGCGGCATCCAGGAAATGCTTGAACTTCACTTCGCGGTTGCACAGCACGTCCGGGTTCGGTGTGCGGCCGGCCGCGTACTCGGCCAGGAAGTGCTCGAACACGCCCTGCCAGTATTCGCTGGAGAAGTCCCGGAAGTGGAACGGGATGCCGAGCAGGCCGCATACGGCGACCGCATCGCGGCGGTCATCCTCGGCGCGGCAGTCGCCGCTGCCGTCGTCGGCCCAGTTCTGCATGAACAGGCCGGCCACGGCCTCGCCCTGCTGCACCAGCCGCCAGGCGGCGACCGAGGAATCGACGCCACCAGAAACGCCAACCATCACGCGCGGGCTGCTCATGCGACCTCCCGGACCAAGGAAAGCGGGTAGCGTTGGCCGCCCAGGTAATCGGCGACCACCTGCCACACCAGCGGGCTGCGCTGGCGTTCACCGGCGGCCTGCAGCTCGGCCGGGGTCAGCCACAGCGCGCGGTCGATGCCGGTGTCCAGCGGCCGTGCCGGGTCGTGCGAGACCGGGCGCGCCGCATAGCAGAAGCGCAGGAAAGGCGTGCCGTCACCGGCGGTCCACTGGTAGCAGCCCACGAAGTGGGTCAGCTGCACCGTCCAGCCGGTTTCCTCCAGGGTCTCGCGCAGCGCGGCCTCGGCCAGGCTCTCGCCCGGCTCGAGGTGGCCGGCCGGCTGGTTCAGCACCTGGCGGCCGTCGATGGTTTCTTCGACCAGCAGCACGCGGCCGCCGTCGATCACCACGGTGGCGACGGTGGCGTGCGGTGCCCAGCGCGGGTCCGGCGTGGTGTTCAACTCAGAACTCGTCCTTCTTGGTCAGTTCCAGCTCCATCGCGTCGGCGGTGCGGATGGCCGCATCGATGGCGTCGCTGAGCTGGTCGGCGGTGGCGTCGGCGTCGATCTTCACCACGAACATGGCGGTGGTGTCCTGCTTCACCCAGCCACCCATCTTGGCATCCTGCGAATCTTCCAGCAGGCGGTTGGCCACGGCCACCGGGAACTGCTTGGTCTTGGCGCTATAGGCCGGCGACCAGATCTCGCGGATGTTGTGGGTGCCGAAATCTTCCACCGCCGAGCGCACGTAGACCATCTGGGTGCGGTCACCCTCGACGTCGAAGACCATGCGGTAGTCGCCATCCTCGTCGACTTCGTAGGTGTAGCCCAGCTTGTCCAGGTGGCGGGCCACGGACTTGTCGGCGCTGGTCGCGGCGGCGGCGGAACCGGCAGCGGCCAGCGCGATCAGCAGGGCGGGGAGAAGGGTCCTTTTCATGAAGATCCTGTGAAACAGTGTTGAGAGAGGGTGCAATTGTGACGGTGGGCGTGCGTGCCGTCCAATCTGCGGCGGGCCGACGCAGGCTTGCCCGAGCCCTTATAATGGACGGATGCCCCATGAGTCCTCCCCCGATTCCCAGCACGAGCACGGCGTTGCCGTGGAACCCGCGCGCCCGGAAGTGGCGCCGCCGCCGTTCTACCAGGTGATGCTGCTCAACGACGACTACACCCCGATGGATTTCGTGGTGGATGTGCTGCAGCAGTTCTTCAGCATGGACCTGGACAAGGCCACGCAGGTGATGCTGCACGTCCACACCCGCGGCCGCGGCGTCTGCGGGGTCTTCACCCGCGAAGTGGCCGAAACCAAGGTTGCCCAGGTCAACGAGTACTCGCGGATGAACCAGCATCCGCTGCTGTGCACGATGGAAAAGGCCTGACCGCCCACCGTCCGATTGCGGATGAAGCGCACCCTGTAGAGCCGAGCCCATGCTCGGCCGCTGTTCGCCGAGGCATATCGACCCCGGACGGAGCGTGCCCACCAAGGTGGGCACCTACCAGGGCAGGGGCGTATCGATCCCGAATGAAGCGCACCCTGTAGAGCCGAGCCCATGCTCGGCTGCTGTTCGCCGAGGCATATCGACCCCGGACGGAGCGTGCCCACCAAGGTGGGCACCTGCCAGGGCAGAGGCATATCGATCCCGGATGAAGCGCACCCTGTAGAGCCGAGCCCATGCTCGGCTGCTGTTCGCCGAGGCATATCGACCCCGGACGGAGCGTGCCCACCAAGGTGGGCACCTGCCAGGGCAGGGGCGTATCGACCCCGAATGAAGCGCACCCTGTAGAGCCGAGCCCATGCTCGGCTGCTGTTCGCCGAGGCATATCGATCCCGGACGGAGCGTGCCCACCAAGGTGGGCACCTACCAGGGCAGGGGCGTATCGACCGCGGATGGAGCGTGCCCACCAAGGTGGGCACCTACCAGGGCAGGGGCGTATCGACCCCGGACGGAGCGTGCCCACCAAGGTGGGCACCTACCAGGGCAGGGGCGTATCGACCCCGAATGAAGCGCACCCTGTAGAGCCGAGCCCATGCTCGGCTGCTGTTCGCCGAGGCATATCGACCCCGGATGGAGCGTGCCCACCAAGGTGGGCACCTACCAGGGCAGGGGCGTATCGACTCCGTGAGAGCGTGCCCACCACGGTGGTGGGCAGCCACCAGGGCAGGCAGAGGGTTCACGCTTCCGCCAATGCCTCCAGCGCCATCCGTGCCACCGCCTCGTCGACATCGGCGGGGTCGCCATCATCCCTGAACCACACCGCTGACAGCCCGGCGCTGGCCGTGATCCAGCGCAACAGGCGCGTGCGTTCCAGCCCGGCCAGGGCACTGACCTGTTGCAGCCGCGCGGCAAAGCGCTCGGGCCGTGTCGCAACGTGGATGCCCGGTCCGCAGAGATCCGGGTTGCTGAACATCGTCGTGTAATCGAACGTACGATCACCCAGTAGCCGCTTCGGGTCGATCGCCAGCCAGCCGCGCGGGCCGAAATCCAGCACGTTGTCGTGGTGCAGATCGCCGTGCAGTGGCCGGATCTCCCGTTCCTCCTGCAACACGCCCTCCGCCAGCGATCTGCACTGTTCCAGCAGTGGTGGCAGCACGGCCCTTGGCAGCAGCAGGTCGGCGAACCATGTACGCAGGCAGACCAGTTCCGCTGGCGGCGCGCTCCGTGGCCGGTGCAGCCGCTGCAGGACCTGGCACAGGATCGTGGTGCAGGCGTCATCGTCGCCCTCGATCGAACGTTGCCGCAGTGAATCGCCGCCGGCACGCTCGATCAGGATCGCTGGCCCCTCGTGGGCCAGCAGGCGGGCGGCGCCATCGCCGTCCCACCAGCGCAGCAGGCGATGGCTGTTCTGCTCCTCGGTTTCGCTGCTGACCTTCAGCATCGCCGGCGCGCCGGTGGGGGTCAGTACCGGCCAGAGCCGGGCATGGGGCGTCTGGATGGCCGGGCCATCACGCCGCAATCGCCAGCGGCTCAGGTAGGGTTCGCTCATGCTGGGCGGGCTGTCCTGGAGTGAATGAAGATCAAGCGATTTGCACTGCTAACGCCATCTGAACGCAGCAATCCGCTAGGGTGATGGAAATCGCGTAGTCAGGCCGCATATTGTCCCTATCTGCCGCCGGAGTAATCCATGTTCAGCAAAGACCTCGAACACACCATCGGCCAGTGCTACAAGCGCGCCCGTGAGGCCCGGCATGAATTCATGACGGTCGAACACCTGCTGTTGGCACTGCTCGACAACCCGTCCGCCCAGGCCGTACTGAAGGCCTGTGGTGCCGACGCCGAACGCCTGCGCCAGGAGCTGGAGCAGGCCATCGAGGCCTCCGTGTCGCGCCTGGCCGAAGATGACGGCCGCGATACCCAGCCGACCCTGGGCTTCCAGCGCGTGCTGCAGCGGGCCGTGTACCACGTGCAGTCTTCGGGCAAGAAGGAGGTCACCGGCGCCAATGTGCTGGTGGCCATCTTCGGTGAGAAGGACTCCCACGCCGTTTATTACCTCAACCAGCAGGATGTGACCCGGCTGGATGTGGTCAATTACCTGTCCCACGGCATCGCCAAGCTGGGCGAGGAAGGCGAGCAGCCGTCCTCTTCCTCCGAGGGTGAGAGCCGCATGGAAGGCGGGGAGGGCGAGCCGAAGGGCGATGCCCTGACCGAATTCGCCAGCAACCTCAACGAACAGGCCCGCGCCGGCCGCATCGACCCGCTGGTCGGTCGCGCTGACGAGATCGAACGCACCATCCAGGTCCTGTGCCGCCGCCGCAAGAACAACCCGCTGTACGTGGGCGAGGCCGGCGTGGGCAAGACCGCCATCGCCGAGGGCCTGGCCCGCCGCATTGTCGAGGGTTCGGTGCCCGAGGTGCTGGCCGACGCGGTGATCTATTCGCTCGACCTGGGCGCGCTGGTGGCCGGCACCAAGTACCGCGGCGACTTCGAGAAGCGCCTGAAGAGCGTGCTGACCTCGCTGAAGAAGGTGCCCAACGCGGTGCTGTTCATCGACGAGATCCACACCATCATCGGTGCCGGTTCGGCGTCGGGCGGCACCATGGATGCGTCCAACCTGATCAAGCCGGCGCTGGCTTCCGGCGAACTGCGCTGCATCGGCTCGACCACCTTCCAGGAATACCGTGGCATCTTCGAGAAGGATCGGGCGCTGGCCCGCCGCTTCCAGAAGATCGACATTGTCGAGCCGACCGTGGGCGAGACCTACGAGATCCTGCAGGGCCTGAAGTCCAAGTACGAACTGCACCATGGCGTGACCTATTCCGACGAGGCACTGCAGGCAGCGGTGGACCTGTCGGTGAAGCACATCGGCGACCGCCTGCTGCCGGACAAGGCCATCGACGTGATCGACGAGGCGGGCGCCCGCCAGCGCCTGCTGCCGGAAGGCCAGCGCAAGGAGCTGATCGACGTCGAGGAAGTCGAGGCGATCGTCGCCAAGATGGCGCGCATCCCCACCAAGCAGGTCAGTGCCACCGACAAGGATGTGCTGCAGCACCTGGAGCGCAACCTGAAGATGGTGATCTTTGGCCAGGACCCGGCCATCGAGACGCTGTCCTCCGCGATCAAGCTGGCCCGCTCGGGCCTGGGCAATCCGGAAAAGCCGATCGGCAACTTCCTGTTCGCCGGCCCGACCGGTGTCGGCAAGACCGAGGTGACCAAGCAGCTGGCGCTGCAGCTGGGCATCGAGCTGGTCCGCTTCGACATGTCCGAGTACATGGAGCCGCATTCGATCAGCCGCCTGATCGGTGCGCCTCCGGGCTACGTCGGCTTCGACCAGGGCGGCCTGCTGACCGAGAAGATCGTCAAGACGCCGCACTGCGTGCTGCTGCTGGACGAAATCGAGAAGGCGCACCCGGACATCTTCAACATCCTGCTGCAGGTGATGGACCGCGGCGTGCTGACCGATACCAATGGACGTGAAGCCAACTTCAAGAACGTAGTGCTGGTGATGACCACCAATGCCGGTGCGGCGCAGGCCTCGCGGCGCTCGATCGGCTTCACCAAGCAGGACCATGCCACCGACGCGATGGAGACCATCCGCCGCAGCTTCACCCCGGAATTCCGCAACCGCCTCGACGCGGTGGTGCAGTTCCAGGCGCTGGGCTTCGAGCACATCCTGCGCGTGGTCGACAAGTTCCTGATCGAACTGGAGATGCTGCTGCAGGACAAGCACGTCAGCCTGTCGGCCACGCCGACCGCGCGCGACTGGCTGGCCCACCACGGTTTCGACCCGCTGATGGGTGCCCGCCCGATGGCCCGCGTGATCCAGGACAGGATCAAGCGTCCGTTGGCCGACGAGCTGCTGTTCGGCAAGCTGGTCAACGGCGGCAAGGTCAGCATCGACGTGCGCGACGACGAACTGGTGGTGGAAACCCAGGCCGAGCCGGAGCGCCTGCTGCCGGCCACGGTGGAGTGAGCTGATGCCGGGCCCGGCCCGGTGGACCTGCAATGACAAGGGCGGCTTCGGCCGCCCTTGTCGCCTGCGCCGTCAACGGCTGCGCTGGCGGGCCTTCTTCTTGAAGGTGGCCTCGTCGACAGGCTCGATCTGCGCCACGGTGCAGCGGCCGGAGTCGGTGTGCAGCTGGCTGCGGCCGGCGGCGCACAGCAGGCCCTGCTGCCCTTCCGTGGAGAAGCTCAGTTTCCGCGAGTAGCCTGCAGCCGAACAGTCGTCCTGGAAATGCACGACGTAGTGGTCCTGGCCATTGCGCAGCAGGATGTTGCGCGAGGCGCCGGCGCGCACCAGTTGCTGATCGCTGCCCAGCTGGACGCAGTCACTGGTGGCGGAAGGGGTATCGGCGGCGCGCGCAGGCGATGCGCTGGCGGACGCGACAACGGCGACGAGCAGGGCGGTCAGCGGGAGCATGTTCATGGCGGGGTTGGGGGATGGCGATCCGGACTGGATCGGGTCCCACAATGCCGCCACGCGTGCAGAGGCGAATCTGCCGCAAGCAGGGCTGACCGACGTCACGGTGAGTTCGGTCACGATGACCTCCGGCAGGGCCGGATTGCAGGCATGACAAAAGGCCAGCAACCAGGGCTGGCCTTGTCGAAGTGGCGCAGCGCGCCGACCGCTTACTTCATGCGGTAGGTGATACGACCCTTGGTCAGGTCGTACGGGGTCATTTCAACCTTGACCCGGTCACCAGTGAGGATGCGGATGTAGTTCTTGCGCATGCGGCCGGAGATGTGGGCGATGATTTCGTGCCCATTTTCCAGACGAACGCGGAAAGTGGTGTTCGGCAGCGTCTCGCTGACGGTGCCCTCGAACTCGATGGAATCGTCTTTCGACATGTAGTCCTGTGCGGTTCAGAAAACGGCCACGCTGGGCCTAAGGCGCGGTATTTTACGCGTGACGGGCCCAGCTTGCAAAGTTTGTGTTAACCGCCGGCCAAACGCTGTGCCGGCAAGCGTCCGACCGCCTGTGTCCAAGGGCCTTCACGGCCGTCACCGCGCACGGCCTGGCGCACGTGCTGCAGGAATTCCGCGCGCGGCAGGTGTTCGGCGCCCATCCGCAGCAGGTGCGGATTTTCCACCTGGGCATCGATCAGCGCCCAGCCCCAGCCGCGAAGCGTGGAGGCCAGCGCGGCCAGCGCGATCTTGGAGCCACCGCTGGCGCCACTGAACATGCTCTCGCCGAAGAACATCGACCCGATCGCCACCCCGTAGATGCCGCCGACCAGCGACTGCCGGTCCCAGACCTCGAAGGAGTGGGCAAAGCCGAGGTCGTGCAGCTGGCTGTAGGCCTCGACCATCGCCGGGCTGATCCAGGTGCCGTCCTGGCCGGGCCGGGGTGCGGCCGCACAGGCGCGCATCACGCGGCTGAAAGCGGTGTCGGCGGTGACCTCCCATGTGCTGCTGCGCAACTGGCGGCGGAAGCGGCTGGACAGATGCACGCCGTCGGTGCGGAACACCATGCGCGGGTCCGGCGACCACCACAGGATCGGCTCGCCCTCGCTGAACCACGGAAAGATGCCGCCGGCGTAGGCATTGAGCAGGCGTGCCGGATGCAGGTCACCGCCCACTGCCAGCAGGCCGTCAGGCTGGCGCAGGGCAGTCTCGGCCGGGGGGAAGGGCGCGTCCGGCGCATCGGCCAGGCGCCAGGGCAGCTGGCGGGTCATGCCGGCATTGTATTCGCCGTGGTGATCGCTGATGTCTGGCACCATCAGCGTTCAACGGCAAGGAGCCTACGCATGAGTGACCCGATCAGCGCCATCCTCGATGTGCACGACGCCCCGCGCACGCGCAACGACAGCCAGGGGATGCTGCTGGCGCTGGCCAGTGAGTCACCGCTGCAGCTGGGCCAGCTGATGCTGCAGGCACTCGCCCGGCGCTCGCCCAGCTCGACCTTCCTCGATACCGCGCTGGACCTGTTGCCGGACGAGTCCGTGGCGCCGGTCTGTGCCGAGGCCTGGCGGCGCTATCGGGAGGGCGAGCGCGGTGAACTGCTGGCCAGCGTGATCGAGTTCGCCAGCTACCAGGCGCCGCAGGTGCTGCAGGGCGACTGGGACGCACTGCTGGTGATGGCCGCCGAAGACGAGGTGCAGCTGGCCTCGCAGGTGTGGCAAGCCCTGCCACCTGGGGTGGCCGCGCATTGGGCGCAGATCCTGGCTGAGGCCGACGACGATCGCGAGATGGCACGGGCAAGGGCACTGCTGCTCGCCATACAGCCGGAGAGCTATCCGGCGGCCCGCGGCTACCTCGCCGACTGGGGGCGGCTGGATCCCGAGGCCTGGGCGCATTGGGCTGGCGTTGCCGACGGCGCGCGGCCGCGCCGCCTGCACGATCAGAAGCCGCTGCACATCCGCTTCGGCCGGGTGCAGCATCGTGCGCAGCTGGCCGACGAGCCGAGCTGGCGCAAACGCATCTGGCGCCTGCATCCGACCTGGAATGGCGGACAGCTGCATCACGCCGGCCACATGGGCGGGCCGCTGGACGCGCTGTGTGGCAGCTGCCATGCGCCGCTGCAGCGCTTGCTGCAGACCGACGCCGCCGCGCTGCAGCCGGGTGCGCCGGGCGAGGTCACGCTGGGCCTGTGCCTGGACTGCTGCGGCTGGGAAGATCCACCCGTACGCTTCTATCGCCATGACGCCGCCGGCCTGCCGAGCTGCCACCCGAGCCAGCATCTGGAGGTGCCCGCCAGGCCTACCGACAGCGGCGACCTGATGCGGGCCGAGGTGGGCCTGGCCGCCATGGACGCCATGCGCTGGCAGCAGCAGGACTGGGGGCAGTCCAATCATCGGCAGAACCTGTCGCGCGTGGGCGGCGCGCCCAGCTGGGTGCAGAGTGCGCGGTATCCGGCGTGCATCGATTGCGGCGAGGAGATGCCCTTCGTGATGCAGCTGGATTCGACGCTGCCGACCACCGCTGAGGGCACGCTGCTGTGGGGCAGTGGTGGCATGCTCTATACGTTCTGGTGCGCGACCTGCCGGGTCAGCGGGCACTTCTGGCAGTGCACCTGAGCGCAGCGCGCCTGCCATCGCCCTGGCAGGTGCCAACCTGGGTTGGCCCAGTGCATTGGTCGGCGCCAACCCTGGTTGGCCGAATGCATTGGTCGGCACCAACCCTGGTTGGCCCAATGCCCTGGTAGATGCCAACCTTGGTTGGCACGCGTTGATCGGGCCGGTTCGGCTACGGCTCTACCCGGAACGGCCCATGCCCCTGCAGCTCCTGCTGGTAACGCCGCACATCGCGCCGCTCCTGCCGGCACCAGTCCTGCAGCGCCCCGGCGAACTCCGCGTCGGCCACCCAGTGCCGGCTGCGCACCAGCGTGGGCAGGAAACCGCGCGCCAGCTTGTGCTCGCCCTGCGCGCCGGGCTCGAAACGGGCCAGCCCTTCGCGCAGGCAGTACTCGATACCCTGGTAGTAGCAGGCCTCGAAGTGCAGGCCGGGCAGGGTGGCGCCGCCCCAGTAGCGGCCGTACAGCGTGTCACCGCCGCGCAGGCAGAGTGCGCCGGCAATCGGCTGGCCCTCCTGTTCGGCCAGGAACAGCACCAGCCCGCGGCCCAGTGAAATGGCCAGATGGCGCAGGAAGGCCTCGGTCAGCGCGGGGGCGTTGCCGTATTCGAGGAAGGTCTGCAGGTAGAAGCGATACATCGCCTGCAGGTCGGCGCGGCTGGCCTCGTCGCCATGCACCACGCGGAACGTAATGCCCTGGCGGGTGACCTTGGCCCGTTCCTGCCGGATGTTCTTGCGGTGCTTGTGGTCCATCGCGCCGAGGAACTGATCGAACGTGGCCCAGTCGCCCGGGTTCTGCCACTGGAACTGCACGTCTTCGCGCAGCAGCCAGTCGTCGCCGAACAGCGCCTCGTCACCCGCTGCGTGGAAATTGATATGGGCCGAGGACACGTCCAGCGCTGGCAGCGCCTCGCGCACTGCCGACAGCAGTGTGGCGCGTTCTGAATCGTGACGGGCCAGCAGGCGTGGGCCGGTGACCGGCGAGTACGGCACCGCGCCCAGCCATTTCGGGTAGTAGTCGCGGCCATGGCGGGCATAGGCGTTGGCCCAGGCGTGGTCGAACACGAACTCGCCGTGCGAGTTGGTCTTCAGGTAGCCCGGAATGGCGCCAACCAGGGCGTCGCCCTGCCAGAGCGTGAAGTGTTGCGGCTGCCAGCCCCAGTCCTCGCGCAGGCAGCCGTGCTGTTCCAGGCCGGACAGGAAGGCGTGGCTGACGAACGGGTTGCGGCCGTCGTGCAGGGCATCCCAGTCGCTGGCGGGAATGGACTGCAGGGAATCGAGGAAGCGGGGGGAAGGCATGGTTGGCAAGGATAGGGCAGGTGGAGTAACGCGAGGTGGTCCCGGAGAGCGTGAGCTTGATTGCCAGGCATGGCCTGGCACTACTGAAAAGAAAAGGCCGGCGCTTTCGCGTCGGCCTTCCAGGTCAGACAGGGTGCGACGCAGGCCTCAGCTGGCCTTGCCCTGCGCGTCCAGGTAGCGCTCGGCATCCAGCGCGGCCATGCAGCCGAAGCCGGCCGAGGTGATCGCCTGGCGGTAGTGCTGGTCGGCCACGTCGCCGGCGGCGAACACGCCTTCCACCGAGGTCTGGGTGGCGTTGCCGCCCAGGCCCGAACGGATTTCCAGGTAGCCGTTGTTCATTGCCAGCTGGCCGTCGAACAGGGTGGTGTTCGGGTGGTGGCCGATCGCCACGAAGAAGCCATGGGCGTCGATGTCGCGGGTGCTGCCGTCCAGGGTGGACTTCACGCGCACGCCGGTCACGCCGGCATCGTTGCCCAGCACTTCCTCCACCTGGTGGTGCCAGACGGTCTCGATCTTGCCTTCGGCCACCTTCCTGAACAGCTTGTCCTGCATGATCTTCTCCGCCTTCAGGGTGTCGCGGCGGTGGACCAGGTAGACCTTGCGGGCGATGTTGGACAGGTACAGGGCCTCTTCCACGGCGGTGTTGCCGCCACCAACCACGACCACGTCCTGGTCGCGGTAGAAGAAGCCGTCACAGGTGGCGCAGGCGGAGACGCCGCGGCCCTTGAACTCCTCTTCGGTCGGGATGCCCAGGTACTTGGCGGTGGCGCCGGTGGAGATGATCAGCGCATCGCAGGTGTACTCGTGGCTGTCGCCGATCAGCTTGAACGGGCGCTGCGACAGGTCGGCGGTATGGATGTGGTCGAAGATGACCTCGGTCTCGAAGCGCTCGGCATGGGCCTGCATGCGCGCCATCAGGTCCGGGCCCATCAGGCCATGGGCGTCGCCCGGCCAGTTGTCCACCTCGGTGGTGGTCATCAGCTGGCCGCCCTGCTGCAGGCCGGTGATGACGACCGGCTTCAGGTTGGCGCGGGCGGCGTAGACGGCGGCGGTCCAACCGGCCGGGCCGGAACCGAGGATGACGAGGCGCTGGTGGCGGGAGGGCAGGCTGGTGCTCATGTAAACTCGCGAAAAGGTAGATGGGACAAGGCGCTGGCGATGTTTGCGCAGCATCCGTGGCAAGTCATAGAGTGGCGGCTGGGGCAGGGCGATTCAAGCCGATGAACAGAACGCCGTCATCCAGCGGTGGTTCCGGCCCTCTACAGACTCTGTCAGATGTCGCATAACTGAAAACTGACGCCGTCTCATTTATTATCAATCACTAACAGCGCATTCCAAAGGTATGGTCTAAGGTGGCGAAGCAGGTCCCCGAACGCTCCAAGTCCGACGACAGCAAGGCGTCACGTCGCACGGCCGCGGCGGCGACGACCGACAATCCACGCCGCCAGCGCCTTTGGCGCGATCTGGGCCTGATCGCCATCGCGCCGGCCCTGCTGTACCTGGCGGCCAGTCTTTTCACGTATTCAGCTACCGATCCGGGCTGGTCGCATACCGGCAGCGTGGTCGCGCCGGTACACAACCTGGGTGGCCGCGCCGGCGCCTGGATCGCCGACGTGCTGCTGCAGCTGTTCGGCTACATCGCCTTCCTGCTGCCGGTGGTGCTGGGCGCGCTGGCGTGGATCGCCATGTTCGGCCTCAAGCGCGAGAGCAAGGGCGAGAACGATCTGGACCCGGCGCTGCGCCTGGTCGGCCTGGTCGGTTTCCTGATCGCCGGCACCGGCTTCCTGCATGTACGCCTGTTCAGTGGCGATGTCTCCAGTGCCGGCGGCATCCTCGGCAAGCTGGTCGGCAATTCGCTCACGGTGGGCTTCGGTGCGCTGGGTGCGAACCTGTTCGTGCTGGTGCTGCTGCTGGCCTCGATCACCCTGGCCACCGGGCTGTCCTGGTTCACGGTGATGGAGAAGATCGGCCGCGGCGTGATGTCGCTGGCGCCGTTGCTGGCGCGCAAGAAGGAAGAAGTCACCGAGTGGCAGCAGACCCGGGTGATGCGCGAGGAGCGCCAGGAAGTGCGCAAGGCCGATGCCGAGGTGCGCGCCAAGCGCGAGCCGGTGAAGATCGAGCCGCGCCCGGAACCGGTGATCGAGAAGAGTGACCGGGCCAAGCGCGACACGCAGATCCCGATGTTCCGTGGCGTCAACGGCGATGGCTCGGACCTGCCGCCGCTGGCCCTGCTGGACGACCCCAAGCCGCAGCCGGTGGGCTACGACAAGGAAACCCTGGACGCGCTGTCGCGGCAGATCGAGTTCAAGCTGAAGGATTTCCGCATCGAAGCCCAGGTGGTCGGTGCCAACCCTGGCCCGGTCATCACCCGCTTCGAGATCGAGCCCGCACCGGGCATCAAGGTCAGCCAGATCAGTTCGCTGGACAAGGACATCGCGCGCGGCCTGTCGGTGAAGTCGGTGCGCGTGGTCGACGTGATTCCGGGCAAGTCGGTGATCGGCCTGGAAATTCCGAACGTCACCCGCGAGATGATCTACCTGTCCGAGCTGCTGCGTTCGAAGGAATACGACAAGTCGGCCAGCGTGCTGACCCTGGCGCTGGGCAAGGACATCGCCGGGCGCTCGACCGTGGCCGACCTGGCGCGCATGCCGCACCTGCTGGTGGCCGGTACCACCGGTTCGGGCAAGTCGGTGGCGGTCAACGCGATGGTGCTGAGCCTGCTGTTCAAGGCCTCGCCGAAAGACCTGCGGATGCTGATGATCGACCCGAAGATGCTCGAACTGAGCGTCTACCAGGGCATTCCGCATCTGCTGGCGCCGGTGGTCACCGACATGAAGGAGGCCGCCAACGGCCTGCGCTGGTGCGTGGCCGAGATGGAGCGCCGCTACAAGCTGATGAGCGCAGTGGGCGTGCGCAACCTGGCCGGCTTCAACAAGAAGGTGAAGGAAGCCCAGGACGCCGGCCAGCCGCTGATGGACCCGCTGTTCAAGCCGAACCCGGAACTGGGCGAGGCGCCGCGACCGCTGGAGACGCTGCCGTTCATCGTCATCTTCATCGACGAATTCGCCGACATGATGATGATCGTCGGCAAGAAGGTGGAAGAGCTGATCGCACGCCTGGCACAGAAGGCGCGTGCGGCCGGCATCCACCTGATCCTGGCCACGCAGCGTCCGTCGGTGGATGTGATCACCGGCCTGATCAAGGCCAACATCCCGACCCGCATCGCCTTCCAGGTCAGCTCCAAGATCGACTCGCGCACCATCCTCGACCAGTCCGGCGCGGAGACCCTGCTCGGCCACGGCGACATGCTGTACCTGCCGCCGGGTACGGCCATGCCCGAGCGCGTGCACGGCGCCTTCGTCTCCGACGAGGAAGTGCATCGCGTGGTTGAACACCTCAAGGCGATGGGTCCGGCCGACTATGTCGACGGCGTGCTGGACGAAGTGCAGACGATGGGCGACGGCGTGGTGGTCGGTGCCACCGGCCTGCCCGAGAACAGCTCTGCCGGCGATGAGTCCGACCCGTTGTATGACGAAGCGCTGCGGGTGGTCACCGAGACCCGCCGCGCCTCGATTTCCGGCGTGCAGCGCCGGCTGAAGATCGGCTACAACCGTGCAGCGCGACTGATCGAGGCCATGGAAGCGGCCGGCGTGGTCAGCCCGCCCGAGCACAACGGCGACCGCACGGTGCTGGCACCGCCGCCGCCGAAGTAAGGCCCAAGGCCCGACGTATCCCCCACGACGTCCAAGGAACCGACGCATGCTTCACCCCGTACCCAGCGCGCTGGCACTGGCGCTGGCAGCCTTCCTGGCTGCCGGCCCGGCTCTGGCAGAAACCGCCACCTCCGCGCCCGCCACGGCGCCGCCTTCCACCAGCGGCGATACCGAAGCCAGCAATAATTTCAGCATTGTCCGTTACCGCGCCGACTACCAGGTGCGGCCGGATGCGGGCAATGTGCAGACCGAAACCTACGAAGTCCTGCTCAAGACCAAGGCGTCCGTCGAGCAGTTCAGCCAGGTGCGGCTGAGCTACAGCGAGAAGATGGAGACGCTGGAAGTGCTCGGCGCCTACACCATCACCGCCGACGGCCAGCGCCGCGACGTGCCGGCCGACCGCATCTACACCCAGGAGAGCTACTCCAGCGCTTCGGCGGCGATGTATGCCGACCGCAAGGTGCGGGTGATCGTGTTCCCGAACCTGGCCCCGGGCACGCGCCTGTATTACCAGGTGCGCCGCACCCAGGCCACGCCGTACTTCCCGGGCTATTTCGGCCTGTGGGAGACCTTCAATGTGTTCACCGAGTACGAGGACGCCGAGGTCACCCTGAGCGCGCCGGCCAACCTGCCGATGTTCGTCGACAGCCGCGGCGTGCAGGGCAGCGATCGCCCGACGGTGAAGAACGGCCAGGCGCAGTGGCGCTGGCGCTACCAGCGTCGCGAGGCCATGCCAGCGCAGAACTGGTCGGCAGCCGGCTGGGAGTTCGGCCCGAACATCATGGCCAGCACCTATCGTGACTGGTCGCAGATGGGGCGCGCCTACCAGCTCAAGGCCGGCCCGGCCGCGCAGGTCACGCCGGAACTGCAGGCGCTGGCCGACCAGGTCACCGCCGGCATCAGCGACCGCCGCGAACAGGCCGATGCGCTCTACCGCTGGGTGGCGCAGAACATCCGCTATGTGGCGGTGTACCTGGGCAATGGTGGCCTGGAGCCGAACAGCGCGCAGAGCGTCCTCGACAACCACTACGGTGACTGCAAGGACCACGTGACGATCCTGGAGGCGCTGCTGGCGGCCAAGGGCATCGCCAGCTCGCCGGTGCTGATCGGTGCCGGCGGCGGCCCGACGCTGCCGAAGATTCCGGTGCTGGGCCGCTTCAACCACGCCATCACCTACATCCCCGAGTTCGATCTGTACCTGGATTCGACCACTGCGTGGGCGCGCTTCGGGCAGTTGCCGGAAGGTGACCTGGGTGCGCCGGTGATGCGTACCCGCGACGCGACGCTGGCGCGCACCCCGGCCAACACGCCCGAGCGCAATGCCACCTCGATGGAGGTGCGTTTCACCTTCGACGCCAACGGCAACCTGCGCGGCGAGACCATCCCGAAGCTGGGCGAGAACGCCGAGATCGGCATGCGCGCCCAGTTCTCCCAGCTCAATGCGCAGAACCGTGCGCGCGCTGAAGAGCAGATCATGGCGTCTTCGGGCTTCGACGGGCGAGGGCAGCTGCAGATCCAGGGCGTGCCGGTCGACCTGACCCGCCCGTTCGGTTACCGCATGGCGTTCCAGGCCGAGGACTACGCCGACTTCAGCGTGGCCGGCGGCATGGCCGTACCGGACCCGCCGGGTGGCGAGTCGGTGCGCGGGCTGTACGCCACCGCCTCGGCGCCAGCCAACGAGACGCCGTTCTACTGCAATGCCAGCCTGCGCGAGGAAACCTATCGCCTGCAGTTCCCGGCCAACGCACCGATCATCGCCATCCCGGCCAGCCAGCGTTTTGCCAACGCCGCCGGCGAGTACCGGGTGGACTGGAGTCGCGAGGGCCAGGAGGTGATCGTGCACCATCGCCTGCAGCAGAATGCGGTGCGTGGCCCGGAGGCACTGTGCCAGCCACAGGACTACTCCGCGTTCCGCGCGCTGTATCGCGAAGTGCGGCGCGGCTTCCGTGGCCAGGTGCTGTACGGCAAGCTGCCGGCATCCGGCGGCTGAATCGCCGATGGACGTTCGGGGCGGCATAATGTCGCCCTGATCGCCCATTCATCTTTGCCCGGGCACACTGGCCACCACCTTTCCTGGCGCCCGCGCCCACAGGATTTCCGCATGAACTTCCGCTTCCGCCGTTTCCTTGCCACCACCACCCTGGCCGTGGCCTGCGCCGCTGCCGGCAGCGCCTGGGCTGGCGCTCGCGATGACCTGAAGGCCTTCACCGGCGGCCTGAAGGGCCTGGATGGCCAGTTCAGCCAGCAGGTGTTCGACAGCCGTGGCAAGGTGAAGGAATCGACCAGCGGCCGCGTGGCCCTGTCGGCGCCGCGCCTGTTCCGCTGGGAATACGTGCGCCCGCACGAACAGCTGATCGTGGCTGACGGCAAGAAGGTCTGGATGTACGAGCCGGACCTGGAGCAGGCCACTGTTCGCGAGCAGGGCAAGGAAGAGCAGAACAGCCCGCTGACCGCACTGATCAACCCGGCGCTGCTGGAGCAGCAGTACGACGTCAGTGAAGAGGCCGCGCAGCGCGACGGCCTGCAGTGGCTGTCGCTGTCGCCGAAGCGCGATACCGAAGCCAGCTTCCAGTACGCCGCGCTGGGCTTCAATGCCCAGGGCCTGGCGAAGATGGAAATCACCGACGCGGTCGGCCAGCGCACCGTGATCAGCTTCAGTGGCTGGAAGCGCAACCCGGGCTTCGCCGCCGGCACCTTCAGCTTCACCCCGCCGAAGGGCACCGACGTCATCGGTAATTGAGGTGGCTGCCAGCCGTATCGGCAATTGAGGTGGGTGCCAACCGGGTGGGTGCCAACCGTTGGTTGGCACACTTCTGACCTGCCGGCCAGCGGCCGGCACTACCGGGCATGGCCCGGCTCTGGTGGGTGCCAACCGGGTGGGTGCCAACCGTTGATTGGCACGCTTCTGACCTACCGGCCAGCGGCCGGCACTACCGGTCATGGCGGTACAATGTGCGGGTGCCAAGACATCGCTCCACTTCCTTCCCTGGCCCCGATCTGCTGAGCGTCGATCGGGAACATCTGCGCCCGCTGGCCGAGCGCATGCGCCCGCGCGCCCTCGACGAAATGGTCGGGCAGAAGCGCCTGCTGGCGCCGGACAGCGCGCTGCGCCGCGCGGTCGAATCCGGTCGCGTGCATTCGATGATCCTGTGGGGGCCGCCGGGCTGCGGCAAGACCACGCTGGCGCTGCTGCTGGCCGAGTATTCCGACGCCGAATTCCGCGCCATCTCCGCCGTGCTGTCCGGCCTGCCGGAGGTGCGCCAGGTGCTGGCCGAGGCTGCGCAGCGCTTCGCCGAAGGCCGGCGCACGGTGCTGTTCGTGGATGAGGTGCATCGCTTCAACAAGGCGCAGCAGGACGCCTTCCTGCCGCACATCGAGCGCGGCACCATCCTGTTCGTCGGCGCCACCACCGAGAATCCGTCGTTCGAGCTGAACTCGGCGCTGTTGTCGCGTTGCCGCGTGCATGTGCTGGAAGGTGTTTCGCCCACGGACATCGTCGAGGCGCTGCAGCGTGCACTGGGTGATCGCGAGCGCGGGCTCGGCGAAGAGCACATCGAAGTGGCGCCCGAGCTGCTGCTGGAAATCGCCACCGCTGCCGATGGTGATGTGCGCCGTGCACTGACCCTGTTGGAGATCGCCGCCGAACTGGCGGGCGGGGAGGGCGGTCGCATCACCCCGCAGACCCTGACCCAGGTGCTGGCCGATCGCACCCGCCGCTTCGACAAGGGCGGCGAGCAGTTCTACGACCAGATCTCGGCACTGCACAAGTCGGTACGCAGTTCCAATCCCGATGCTGCGCTGTACTGGCTGACCCGCATGCTCGATGGCGGCTGCGATCCATCCTATCTGGCGCGCCGGCTGACCCGCATGGCGATCGAGGATATCGGGCTGGCTGATCCGCGCGCGCAGAGCATGGCGCTGGAAGCCTGGGACATCTACGAGCGGCTGGGCAGTCCGGAGGGCGAGCTCGCGTTCGCCCAGCTGGTGCTCTATCTGGCCAGCACCGCCAAGTCGAACGCTGGCTATGCGGCCTTCAACCAGGCCAAGGCCGATGTGCGCGAAAGCGGCACCGAAGAAGTGCCGCTGCACCTGCGCAACGCGCCGACCAAGCTGATGAAGGAGCTGGGCTACGGCGCCGAGTACCAGTACGACCACGATGCCGAAGGTGGTATCGCGCTGGACCAGACCGGTTTTCCGGATGCGATGGGCGAACGCGTGTACTACAACCCGGTGCCACGCGGCCTGGAGATCAAGCTGAAGGAAAAGCTGGACCGCCTGCGCGCCGAGCGCGAAGCGGCGCGGGCGGCAAAGGGCCGCTGAGCCGGCTGGTGCTCGTGCAGGGTCGGGCATGGCTCGACGCTGCATTGTCCTGCGTGCCCGCATTTGGCACACTGCGCGGCTACTTTTTTCAAGGATGGATGCCGTGCAGGAAATGATTCTGCCGTTGAAGCGTTACGCCCAGTTCGAGGGTCGTGCCAACCGTCGCGAATACTGGATGTTCCAACTGTTCATGCTGATAGTCTCAGCCGTCCTGATGGTGCCGCTCATCGCCGCGTTGATGATGCAGTCCGACGGCCTGGGCATCGCGTCGGTCATTCTGTTTGTCGTGTTCTGGATGGCCACCCTGCTTCCGGTCATCGCCGTCACCGTGCGCCGCCTGCATGACTGCAACCAGTCGGGCTGGATGTACCTGCTGGCCTTCATTCCGTTCGGTGGCCTGGTGATCCTGGTGTTCGCGCTGCTGCCGGGCACACCGCAGGACAATGCATACGGTCCGGTGCCCACCGGGCCCTGACGCTGTGGGAGCCGGGCATGGCCCGGCTCTTCAGAAGCACGATTACTTCAGGGTGCAATCGCCGAACGACAGGTAGTCGGTGCCGGAGCTGAACTGCAGCGTGCAGCTGGCGGTGAAAACGGCGCCTTCTTCCAGGGCACCCAGCTTGGCGGCCTGCTGGTCATCGGAGGTGGTCAGCCGGGCCAGGACATTGCCCTGGTCATCGCCTGCCTCGATCAGCGGCTCGCCCTGCAGGTTGCTGGAAACACCCAGCGCCACCGCGGTGAACGTCACCGTCTGGTTGAGTTCTTCCATGCTCAGCGTCGAATTGCCGGCTTCTTCATAGGCCTGGTAGAGCGTCGGCAGGTCCTGTGCGGCGTGGGCGGCCAGCGGGGCGAGCAGGCCGAAGGTAAGGGCGATCAGTGCAGTGTGCTTCAAGGGGTCTCACAATCATGGGATCCAATCCCATGGCGGTTGTGCGCAGATGAACGCAACCCGGTGGGCGGCACGTGCCCGCCATCCATGGCTGCGCTGGAAGCGGGGCGATCCAATGCCCCGGTGGGCGGCAAAATAGGTGAATTGCTGCCCTCTGCGCAACCGGGGCATGCGCGCGCGTGATACACAGCGTGACGTTTGATCGATGTGATAATCATTCGCGTTTGAGGTAGACTGCGGTCCCTTGTGAACCGGCGGCCATGGGCCGCTCCTGCCGCCGCCGATGAAGCATTTCGTCCTGCCTTCGTACCGTGGGCCGCTGGCCTGCGGACTGGCCGCCTTGATGATGGGTCTGCTCCTGGCCACCCCGTACGCCCATGCGCAGCAGCGCAATCCGCTGCAGAAGATCGGCCACACCGTGCTCGACGAGCCGGCGGCGAGCTATCGCTTTGAACATTTCGTGGTGGACAGCCCGGACCAGCAACGCCGTTGGCGGGTGAACCTGGCGATTCCGGCCCGGGCCGGCAAGGCGCCATTGCCGGTGCTGTACGCGCTGGACGGGAACGCCGTCGCCATGGTGCTGGATCAGCCGCTGCTGGCCGAGCTGGCCGCACGCAAGGTGCCGCCGGTGCTGGTGCTGATCGGCTACGACAACGACCTGCGCATCGACTCCAAGGCGCGCACCCGCGACTACACCGCGTGGATCGACCGCGCGGACGACGAGAGCGGCAGCACCCAGGCGGTCGGCGGTGGTGCTGCGGCCTTCCTCGATGTGATCGAGCGCCGCATCAAGCCCGAAGTCGAGCGTCGCGCACGCATCGATGCGCAGCAGCAAGCGCTGTGGGGGCACTCGCTGGGCGGGCTGTTCGTGCTCAATGCGCTGTATACCCGCCCCGCAGCCTTCCAGTCCTATCTGGCCGCTAGCCCGTCGCTGTGGTGGAGCCAGGGCGCGGCCCTGGGTGATCCGGAACAGCAGTTCGTGCAGAACGTGCACGGCCAGCCGGCAAAGCTCTGGCTGATGCTGGGCGGTGCCGAGCGGGTTGGTGATCGCGGCAAGCGCGACATGAACAACCCGCGCGTGGTCGCGCACCTGCGCCGCATCGGCGGTGCCACACCGGATGCGGCGATGCAGTTGTCCGAACGGCTGGGCAAGGTGCCGGGCCTGAGCGTGCAGTACCGCGAATTCGACGGCCTCGGCCACGGCCCGATGTTGCCGGCTTCGTTCCACGCCGCGCTGCACGAGCTGTACGGCGTGACCGACCGCAGTGCCGGCGATGGCGCGTCCAATGGCGGTGACAACGCCGCCGAATGAATCCCTCCGCACGCGATGCCGTGCGACCCCACTACCCAGGCGAGGCTGCCGGCGAGCAGCGGCCCAGGCAACCGATGAATCCCGCGCCACGTGGCGCGGCCTACGTGTGCAAGGAGCCTGCCATGTCGTTCCGTCCGTCCCTCCGCCTTACCTCTCTCGCTGCCGGCCTGCTGCTGGCGGTCACCGCCACCGCGCAGCCGGTGTTCGACCAGCCGGCCAACGCCACCTTCAAGGGTGAGGTTGTCTCACGCGGTGAGAACGTGGTTCCCGGCAGTACCGCCGACGTGGTCGGCCGTGGCTTCGTGCCGGGCCAGAAGGTCAGCCTGCTGCGTGGCGACAGCGTGCTCAACGCGCAGCCGGTGGTGGTCGACGCCGATGGCAACTTCAAGACCCAGCTGAGCATTCCGGGCGACGCGGTGCCGGGTACCCACCCGGTGGTGGTGCGCGCCAGCCAGCCGGCCGCAGCCACCGTGCTGAAGCTGCGCGTGTCGCCGCAGCTGCCGTTGTCCGGCCAGGCGCAGTTCGCCACCCAGTCCAACAAGCTGGTGCCGGGCCTGTACCAGTCCGCCTACAGCGCCGCCAGCAATGCGGTGTTCGTGACCTCGGCGGTCGGCCGCCCGCCGGTGACCCAGTCGCAGCTGCTGAAGCTGGACCCGAAGTCGCTGAAGGTGACCAGGGCGATCACCCCGGCACAGGTGCCGGGCAGCACCAATGGCGCGGTCTATGCGGTCTACGGCGTCGGCGTGGATGACACCAATGGCAACGTCTGGGTGACCAACACCCGCCAGAACTCGATCGCCGTCTACCGCCAGAAGGACCTGTCGCTGGTCCACCAGTTCCCGGTCGACAGCGTGCCGCATGCGCGCGACGTGGTGGTCGATGGCGCCCACGGCAAGGTGTTCGCCTCGGCCACGGGTGAGGACCACCTGTCGGTGTTCGATGCGAAGACCTTCAGGGAACTGCCGGCAGTGACGCTGGAATCCGGCGTGGATGACGGCAAGTTCACCCCGATGAGCCTGGTGCTGGACGAAAAGGCCGGCAAGCTGTTCACCGTCAGCATCGGTACCCCTGAAGCAGCAGTGATCGATGTGGCCAGTGGCAAGGTCGACAAGGTCATCGACCTGGGCAATTCGATCAGCGCCTCGGGCGTGGCCTTCGATGCGGCGCGCAATCGCCTGTACGTCGCCTCGCAGGGTACCGACAACCTGCTCATCGTCGATGTGGCCGCCGGCAAGGTACTGCACGACGTGCCGGTCGGTGCCGGCGCGCTGAACGTCGCCTTCGATGATGCATCCGGCCTGGCCTACGTCAGCAACCGCGGCGCCGGCACGGTCACCGTGGTCAACGGTGACGGCAAGGTGGTCGCCAACCTCGATGGCGGCACGCTGCCGAACCATGTCCGTGCCGATGGCAAGGGCAACGTGTTCGCGGTGAACAAGTCGCGCGGTGCCGAAGACCCGAAGGGTGACCGCATCACCCGCATCACCCCGAAGCAGTAAGTCACACGGCGGGGCGGCGTGCGCGTCGCCCTGCCAGCAAGGAGAACGTCCATGAACATCGCGTCCCGTCTGCGCCTGTGTGCGCTTCCGTTGGCTGTTTCGCTGGCGCTGTCCGCCTGCAGCGGTTCGTCGACGCCGCCTGATGGCCAGAAGGCGGCCGAGCCGCCCGCCGCAACGGCAGCTGCCGAAACCGCATTGCCCGCAGGCTGGCAGCGCGTGGCCGGCACCGGGATGCCGTCCGTGCACGACCAGAAGGCCGTGTTGCCGGCCAAGGTGCACTCCGACGATGGCGCCGACGTCGAGGTGGCCGACACCGGTCGCATCATCGCCGGCGGTGACGACGTCATTGCGGTGATCGAGGCGCTGGGCCTGGGCAAGCAGGTATTTGCCGCGCCGACCAACACCACCACCCAGGCCGGCCTGGCCGCGCCGCACCAGTTCCTGTTCAACCGGACCACCGGCGTGGAGGGCGTGCTGAGCCTGCAGGGCTCGCTGTTCCTCGGCAACAGCCTGCGCCGCCACACCGAGCTGGCCAAAAAGCTGCGCGAAGTGGGCGAGCCGGCCGTGGTCATCGACGATCTGCAGCCGGCGCCGGACAAGGTGCGCAAGGTGGCCGCCGCACTAGGGCTGGCCGAGGCAGGGCAGACGCTTGCCACGCAGCTGCAGCGTCAGCTCGACGAGGCTGCAGCGATTGGCAAGGGCCTGGGCCATGCGCCACGAGTGATCCACGTCTCGGCAACCGGTGCCGGGGGCGCACCGACCGTTGCCGGTGCCGACAGTGCGTCGGCGCAGCTGATCGCACTGGCCGGTGGTGTCAACATCGGCACCGAGGCAGGGGTGAAGAACTACTCGCAGCTGAGCAATGAAGGCGTGGTCGCCGCGGCACCGGAAGTGATTCTGGTGACCGAGCATGACCTGCAGCTGTTCGGCGGCGCCGAAGGCCTGTGGAAGTCGTACCCGACGCTGAAGCAGACCCCGGCCGGGCAGGCCAACCGGGTCTGGGTGATGCCGGATGTGCAGCTGAAGTACACCAGCGTGGGTTCCGGCGCCGGTGCGCTGGCCCTGGCCAAGGCCCTGGCGGCGTTGCCGAAGGCATGAGTCCGGCGGATCGGCGCCGCCGTCGCGGGCGGACGATGTTGCTGGTGGCGTTGCTGGCACTGCTGGGGGCAGTGCTGGCGTCGTTCGCCGTGGGTCCGTTGCGGTTGCCGCCGCTGGAGGTGATGCAGGCGTTGGCGGTGAAGCTGGGCCTGCTCGATCCGCAGGCGGTCAGCAGCCGCGATCTGGCGGTGGTCTGGCAGCTGCGCATTCCGCGTGCCCTGTTGGGCGCCATGGTCGGTGCGTCGCTGGCGATGGCCGGTGCCAGCCTGCAGGGGCTGTTCGGCAATCCGCTGGCCGACCCCGGCATCGTCGGTGTCAGCCAGGGCGCGGCACTGGGGGCGGTGGCCGCCATCGTGCTTGGGGCTGCCGGTGCGGCCGGCTGGCTGGTGCCGGTGGCGGCATTCGCTGGCGGCGCGCTGGCGATCGGCCTGACCTATGCGCTGGCCCGGCCCGGCAAGGGTACGGGCAACGCGACGCTGCTGCTGGTCGGTATCGCGATGGCAGCGTTCTGCTCGGCACTGATCGGTTTCCTCACCTACATCGCCAGCGAAAGTGAACTGCAATCGCTGGTGTTCTGGCAGATGGGTTCGCTGGCCCGTGCCAACTGGGCCGACGTGGCGGCGGTGGTGCCGTTGTTTGCATTGGGCGTGTTTGCGCTGCAGCGACTGGCCACGCCGCTGGACATGCTGGCGCTGGGCGAACGCCAGGCGCAGCATCTGGGGCTGGATGTGACCCGCACCCGCCGCCGTCTGGTTGCGTTCAGTGCGCTGCTGGTGGGCGCGGCGGTGGCCTTTGCCGGTTCGATCAGCTTCGTCGGCCTGGTGGTGCCGCACGTGGCACGCCTGCTGGTCGGCCCGGGCCATCGCTGGTTGCTGCCGTTGTCCGGCCTGCTCGGTGCACTGCTGATCGTGGTCGCAGACACCGCTGCGCGCACGCTCGATCCGCCGGCGGAGATTCCGCTGGGCCTGTTCTCGGCCGCGCTGGGCGCGCCGTTCTTCCTCTGGCTGGTGCTGCAGCAGCGCCGCAAGGCGGCCCCATGAGCGTGCTGCTGAAGCTGCACGAAGTGGTGGTGCGCCGCCAGCAGCGCGAGATCCTGCATGGCATCTCGCTGGCGTTCGAGCCGGGCACGGTGACTGCCCTGGTGGGCCCGAATGGCGCGGGTAAATCCACGCTGTTGGCGGTGGCCGCCGGCGACCTGCGTGCTGACGCGGGCGAGGTAAGCCTGCTGGGCAGGCCACTGGCCGGCTACAGGGCGGGGCCACTGGCGCGCGAACGCGCGGTGATGCCGCAGGAGCACGGCGTGCGCTTTGCCTTCAGCGTGGAGGAAGTGGTGGCGATGGGGCGGCTGCCGCATCCTCCTGATCCGGCGAGGGATGACGCCCAGGTGGAGGCGGCGATCACTGCTGCCGAGCTGCAGGCGTTGCGGCTGCGCGAGGTGCAGCAGCTGTCCGGTGGCGAGTCTGCCCGGACCACCTTCGCGCGCGTGCTGGCGCAGGACACGCCGCTGCTGCTGCTCGATGAGCCCACGGCTGCGCTGGATCTGCGCCACCAGGAGCGCACGCTGCGCAGCGTGCGCGCCTGTGCCGAAGCCGGTGCGTGCGTGATCGTGGTGCTGCACGACCTGAATCTTGCCGCTGGCTATGCCGATCGCATCGTGCTGCTGGAGCAGGGCAGGGTGGCGGCCGATGGTACGCCGCTGCAGGTGCTCACCGAAGACAACCTGCAGCGGGTCTACCAGCAGGACGTGGTGGTGCTGGAGCATCCGCGGCGTGGTGTGCCGCTGGTGGTGGTGACCTAGCCTGGATCTGCCGGCGCCCTGGCGTGGTCGTAGCGGCCGCTGCACAACCCACTATCATGGGCGGTTCGCATTTTTCAAAGGATTGACCCCGATGAACCGTATCGTGCGCCGCTGTGCGCTGTCTGTTTCGCTGATCGCCCTCGCCGGTGCCGCACATGCCGGCACGTTGTCGCTTGAACATGCGGCCGAGCACGCCGCCAGTATCGAGACCCGCTACTCGATGGGGCCGGGCGCTGCGGTGACGTCGTTCACGACCCAGTACTTCGCCAATGGTGAAACCCTGATGGGTTGGGACGATCAACGTGTGTTGTTGCTGTGCGGGAAGGTCGCATACCTGAGCCTGCCCGGCATGAAACCGGAGGTTGGCAAGCTGACCCTCGAGCAACGGCAGATGGTCGCCTACGAGGCGATGATGGCCGGCATCGGTGGCATCGCCGGGCTGGCAGGCGTGACCGGCGAGACGCTCGATTTTTCCGATGACGGCAGCGAACGGCACAGCACCGGCGAACGCTCGTGGGCGTATGGCGTGGAGCGTTACGAGGTGATCACCCAGCGCCTGCCGGATGGCGCGGTGCGGGTGCGTGCGCTGAAGACCGAGACGGTCAACAAGGCCAGGCCTTCCACGCCGGACGATACCTTCAGTACCGACGAGGACCAGGCTGCGCGATTGTCCGAACTGGCACCGGTGGGTAGCTGGACCGAGCTGCTGATCCACGACGGGCCGCGACAGCCGGGTGCCGATGCGTCGATGTCGCTGAAGGGCTGGGTACCCACCGTCGAGAAGCGGGCGGCTACGGTGGGCGAGGCGCGCACGCTGCACGACTGCAAGTAAGACACTGTTGGGGTCAGATCCCTTTGCCTGTGGCAAAGGGATCTGACCCCAACGCCGACCGGCCGCATCGTTCCATTCATGCGCGCAATATTCACTTGCGCGCCAGATTGGCAGGTCTAGAATGCGCCCCATGAACCGGATGCCGCTCCTGAAGTTTTTCACCCTGACCCGCGCAAGCGCGGAACGGGCGTGTCTGCCTGGAGCCCCACGAGGCCGTTGAAACGGCCATCGCTGGACCTTCGACAGAGCGCCCTCCGGGGCGCTCTTTTCGTTTTACCCATCACCCAGTACCGCAAGGAGAACGTGCCATGCACCAGATCGCCGAGACCGAACGCTAGCCGCGCACCCTGTCGCCAACCGGGGTGCGCGGCCCCCGAAGTTGGCTTTGCAGGAACCTTTCTCATGAACACCCAAGTCCTTTCCCGCCGTCGCAACCTCGGCATCATTGCCCACATCGACGCCGGCAAGACCACGCTGACCGAACGCCTGCTGTGGAAAAGCGGCGAGATCCATCGCGTCGGTGAAGTGCACGATGGCAACGCGACCACCGATTTCTCGGCGATCGAGCGCGAACGTGGCATCACCATCGGCGCTGCCGCCGTGCAGGCGCAGTGGGCGCCGCGCGACCTGCCGCCGCATCGGCTGACCCTGATCGACACCCCCGGCCACATCGACTTCGCCATTGAAGTCGAGCGTTCGCTGCGCGTGCTCGACGGTGCCGTGGCCGTGTTCTCGGCCGTGGATGGTGTGCAGCCGCAGTCCGAAACCGTGTGGCGCCAGGCGCGCCGCCATCGCGTGCCGCTGATTGCCTTCGTCAACAAGATGGATCGCGTTGGCGCCTCCTTCGGGCGCGTGCTGGAGCAGCTGCAGGACAAGCTGCAGGCGCGGCCATGGGCGCTGGGCGTGCCGCTGGGCAGCGAAAGCGACTTCAACGGCTGGGTCGATCTGGTCGACGAGCGTGTGCTGCAGTGGCAGGACGGTGCAGCGACGACCATTACGCCGTGGGACGACACTGCGCGTGCGCAGTGGCAACCACAGCGCGATGCACTGGTCGAAGCCGTGGCCGATCACGATGAGCCATTGGCCGATGCCTGGCTGGAAGGTCGCGTGATCGATGCCAGGCTGCTGCGTGCGGCGATCCGCCGGGCGACGCTGGCGGGTGCGGGCGTGCCTGTGCTGGCCGGTGCGGCGTTCAAGGACAAGGGCATCGAAACGCTGCTGGATGCGGTGGTCGATTACCTGCCGTCGCCGCTGGATCGCCCTGCCGTGAGCGCTGAAAGCGATGATGGCGAGGTGGTGTTGCCGCCGGATCCGGACGGTCCGCTGGCCGGCCTGCTGTTCAAGATCACCCACCAGCAGCACGGCGCGCTGAGCTTCGTGCGGCTGTACTCGGGCACCTTGAGGGTGGGCGATGCGGTGGCCAGCTCGCAGCATCCGCAGGGGCGGCGCGTCAGCCGCCTGGTGCGGGTGCAGGCCGACCAGACCCACGACATCGAACAGGCTGTGGCCGGTGACATCGTGGCGGTGCTGGGCTGGAAGGATGCAGTCAGCGGTGAAACGTTGAGCGGTCGTGCGCAGCCGCTGCGCCTGGAGAGCATCCAGGCACAGGCACCGGTGCTGGCCTGGCGGCTGGAGCCGGCGCGCGCCGCCGACCTGATCCGGATGGCGCAGGGCCTGGCGAGCCTGGCCCAGGAAGATCCCTCGTTCCGTGTCGAAACCGATCGCGACACGGCGGAGACCCTGGTCTGGGGCATGGGCGAACTGCACCTGGAGGTGATGGTCGAGCGCCTGCGCAGCGAATGGAAGGTCGAGGTCGGCGTGGGTGCGCCGCGCGTGGCCTACCAGGAGACGCCGATGCGTGCGATGGCCGGCGTAGTGGGGCGGTTGGTCAAGCAGACCGGCGGCCAGGGCCAGTTCGCGCACGTGGTGCTGGATGTATCGCCGCGCGAGGACGACCAGGTGGTGTTCAACGACCGCATCGTCGGTGGCGTGGTGCCGCGCAGCTTCATTGCGGCGGTGGAAAAGGGCGTGCGTGCTGCGCTGTCGGAAGGCCCGCAGGGTCATCCGGTGGTCGGCATCGAGGTCAGCCTTGTCGATGGCCAGACCCATGCCAAGGACTCTTCGGAGATGGCGTTCCATCGCGCAGGTGCCGAGGCGATCAAGGCGGCGCTGGCCGAAGGTGGCACGCAGCTGCTGGAGCCGGTGATGGCGGTGACGGTGCATTCGCCGTCAGCGTCGGTGGGTGATGTGGTCGGCGACCTCAACCGTCGCCATGGTCGTATTGCCCGCATCGACGATCAGGATGGGCGCGCCGAGGTCAGTGGCTTCGCGCCGCTGGCGCAGCTGGTGGGCTATACCACCTCACTGCGTTCGCTCAGCCAGGGCCGGGCCAGCAGTGAGGCGCACCTGCACGGCTACGAGCCGGTGCGCGCGGCATGAGGAAGGCAAGGGGGAGCCCGTTCGCGGGCTCCCTTTTTGTGTTCGGATCCGCACTCGCACTGCAGGGACGAGCGAATCCGTGTTGGTGCGCTTTTTTTGCACTGCGTTGCAACAAAACTGCAGAAAAAGCTGGATTAAAGTGATGCCTCACGATAAATTGCGCACCCCCCGTTGCTCGCCGCCGCCCGCACCCTGCCCATGCGTGATGACAAAGACCCCGGAACCCTGGAGCTGACCCTGCCGCGCAAGCGCGGTCGTCCGCCCAAGTTCGGGTACGCGATGAGCGATGCGCAGCGGGCTGCGCGCTACCGTGCGCGCCGGGCAGGGCAGGCCAACCACGCCGACGTGCGTTCCTGCAGTGACATGGTGCTGCTGGACAAGATCCGTGCAGCAGTGAGTGCCCGCGACACCGAGCTGGCCGGTTTCCTGGTCCATGTGCTCTGGCAGCGCTACCCCCTGCAGCTGAAATAGTTCGCCGCTGGGGTGGCCGTTGTCATCGAGCTTGTTGATAATGCGGGATTCAGGTTGTTCCCGCTGGCGTGCCCGGGATGGCAGGCGCGCATGATCGAACGGTTCCCAAGATGACCACCACCAGCGACACCACCACCGAAGCGGCGCAGAGCGGCGCCCCCCTGTTCTATACCCGACCGGTGCCGCTGCAGGCCGATGTGCATGCCGATCTGCGCATCCTGCCGGGCAAGCTCGACTTCGCCGCCGGCAACAACGCCATTCCGCTGGTGCTGGGCGAGTTCTCGCTGGCCCTGCACCACTTCCCGATCCTGTTCGCCGGCCCCGGCGCGGTTCCGATGGCCGCCGTTGGCGTGTCCGACCAGAACCTGTTCATCAAGGACGGCCTGTGGGAAGACGAGGCCTATATCCCGGCCTACCTGCGCCGCCACCCCTTCATCTTCATCGACACCGGCGCGGAGAATGATTTCCTGCTGGGCATCGACGAGGAAAGCCCGCGCGTGGTCAAGGGTGGCGAAGAAGGCCAGCCGCTGTTCGTTGATGGCAAGGCTACCGAAATGGTGCAGCAGGCGCTGGAGTTCTGCGGCCAGTACACCCGCGAGCACGAACAGACCCTGGCCTTCTCCAAGGCCCTGACCGACAACGGCCTGCTGGTCGAGCGCAATGCGACCATTCGCACCCCGGATGGCCGCGAGTTCAACCTCAACGGCTTCCTGGTCGTGGACGTCGAAAAGTTCGTTGCACTGCCGGAAGCGACTGTGGTCGAGTGGCACCGCAGTGGCTGGCTGGCACTGATCCACCAGCACCTGATGTCGCTGGGCCGCTTCAATGACCTGACCCGCCGCCAGGTCGAGCGCCTGGCCGCCTGACCAGGCCCAAGGCATGGCTTCCGCAGTGCGGAAGCCATGCCCGCTGCGTCGCAGATCCGGAGCGCGCCCTGCAGGCGGCGTGCGTGATGGCGCAGTGCATTTCCATCGGGTGCATCCATGGCGTGTGTGATGTCGGGCGGTTCGCTGTCGATGTCGGCCAGGCAGCCCCGATCCAGCCCTGCAGGATGGGATAGGCGTGCAGCCTCCCGGGTCGCCGCCTCCTGCCGGGATGCCAGCAGGCGATGGGCACTGCCCACCACCAGGGTCAGGTCGGAGTTTTGCGCGACCTGCGTGCGGCAGGCGCCATCAGCACGGTCAGCAGCATGTTGTCGCCTTGCGCGCCGGCATCGGTGCCCGCTGCCTCAAGTTCCTCGATCAGTGCATTGATGCGGGCGAGTCGCTGGTCGTCGGCGCGAAAAGACAGGTGCCTGACCGCACAGTTGCGGCGCGGCCCTTCAAAGCGGGTGGCGGCATGCGTGGCCGCAGACGCGAAGGCGCGCAGGGTGGCGCCGACGACGCTTGCCGCCACGCGGACGAGGCTGCGGCGACCGGACGCTGTGCGCACCGCGCTGCGGGAGGACAGCAGCGGTGACGCCGTCGCGTAGACGGCCTCGGGCCGGCGGCCGGTGTCACGGTGTTCGCTGATGCGCACCAGCCCATTCTTCTCCAGGTGCGCCAGGTGATGGTAGAGCGCTGTCGCCGGGCGGCCCAGGCGCTCGGCGAGCTCGCGGGTGCTCGCCGGACCCTCCGCGTCCAGGCGCTGCAGTATCGCCATCCGCACCGGGGACGCCATGGCGGCAAGCTGGGTGGGGGTCAGCTGGAGGGGTGCCGGAGAGGGCTGGCTTGCGGTGGGCGACTTCATAATTCAAAATATAGTACAAATTTGAATGAAGTGGGGTTCGGAGATGCGCACGGCACGTTTTTGGATTGCCCTGGGCGGACTGCTGCTGGCGACGGTTGCCGCCGCCACACCTGCTGTTGCTGCGGAAGTCGTCCACGTTCCCCCGTCCAGCGGCAAGGGCGCCGCACTGGATGCGGCCGCGATCCGGCGGATCGACAGTGGCGTCGAACAGGTCATGCGTCGGTTCAACGTTCCTGGTGCCGCGGTGATGGTCCTCCAGGACGGCCGGCAGATCCATGCGAAGGCCTATGGCCAGCGCGATGTGGCCCTGGGGCTGGCGGTGCGCGCCGACACGCCCTTCGAGATCGGCTCGATCACCAAGCAGTTCACTGCCGCAGCGGTGGTGCAGCTGCAGGAAGCCGGAAAGCTCACGCTGGATGACCCGCTTGCCCGGTATCTGCCAGACGCACCGCATGCGCACGCGGTGACCCTGCGCCAACTGCTGTCCCATACCAGTGGCCTGCACGACTATTTCGACGGGCCCGAACAGGAGGTCGACGCACGGGTGACGCAGCCGATTGCGCTTGATCGCCTGATCGGGCGCATCAGCGATCGCCCTCTCGATTTCGAACCTGGCAGCCGCTGGTCGTACTCCAACACCGGGTATGTGCTGCTCGGTCGTGTCATCGAGGTCGTATCGGGGGAGCGCTACGTCGACTACGTGCGCCGGCATCTGCTGGAGCCGCTGGGCATGCGGCATACCTTTACCCTGGCCGATACTGGGCGGCTGGAGGGCATGGCCGTGGGGTATCGGCATGAAGCGGGTGCCCTGCGCCGGTCCCCTTACTTCCACCCGGACTGGAGTGGCGCCGCCGGCTTCCTGGTCAGTACGCTGGACGACCTCGCGCGCTGGGATCGCGGCCTGGCCGGGGGCAGGGTGGTCAGCAATGCTGGCTACATCGAAATGACGACCCCGGTTCAGACCCGTGATGGCGGCAGTGCCGATTATGGGCTGGGATTGTTCGTCAACACGGTCTACGGCCAGGCCCGGATCGGCCACACCGGCGGATCTCAAGGGTTCACCACCGCCGACGAGTATTTCCCCGATCTTGGGCTGCGCATCATTGCCTTCACCAATCTCGGGGACAAGACGCCGGAGGCCGGAATCACGCTGACCAACGCGGTCTTCAGTGCGCTTCATCCAGCCATTGTCGCCGCGTGGAGCCGGCCTGCGCCCGGGGAAGATGCCGCAGTGACCCAGCGAGCGCGTGCGACGTTCGAGCAACTGCAGGCCGGACGTGACTATGCGGATTTCAGCGCGAGCCTGCGCGGGAAGCTGGAGGCGGGGCTGGGCGTTGGGCTGTCGAAGGCGATCGGGCCCTACGGGAAGCCGGCCACCCTGATCTTCAAGGGTACGCAGGCCAGCGCGAAAGGCACGATGTACCGCTATGTCGCAACCTTCGGCCCAGGCGTCTTCATGCCGTACATGATCCGCCCCGATGAAGAGGGCAGGGTTGCAGGATTCGCGCTGGATTGAGTGCGGGCTGGCAGGCCCGCGGGGTTGTTGCTCATCGCCCCCGGCGTTGGTTTAAACCTTTCCGGCAACCCCGGCATCGTATCTGCATGGAGCGGGACGAACGCAAGGGGGAGCAACTTCATGATCGGCTATTACCTGAAGCTGGCGCTGCACAACGCCGGCCGCAACAGAGTCATCACCGCCTTGATGGTTCTGGCGGTCGCCGTGGGGATCGGTGCCAGCATGACCACGCTGACCGTGACCCACCTGCTTTCCGGCGATCCATTGCCAGGCAGGAGCCACCAGATCTTCTATCCGCAGGTTGATGTCGACCCGGGCTCGAAAGGCCGCGAGCCGCACGACGTCATGGATTACCGGACAGCCCATGACCTCTGGTCTTCCGCGCAGGCTGACCGGCAGACCATGGTGGTGGTCAATCCGGTGAAGCTCGGTTCGGATCGGGCGGGGTCGACCCCGCTGATGGGGTCCTCGATTTCGACCACCGCCGATTTCTTTGCGATGTTCGACGTGCCATTCCGGTACGGCCGGGCATGGACAGCCGATGATGACCAGCGCCGGGGGCGTGTGGCGGTCATTTCCTCGCGTTTGAACGAGCGCCTGTTTGGCGGCCGCGACAGTGTCGGCCAGACGTTGCGGGTCAAGGACACCCACGTACAGATCATCGGCGTGCTGGACCAATGGCGGCCCTCGCCGCTGTTCTACAAGGTGAGGGGAGGGCGGTTCTCAGGTGGGGAGACCTCAAGCTTCTATGCGGCGGCCGACGACGTCTTCCTGCCGATGTCCACCAGCCTGGACATCAATGAAGGTGATTTCCAGCCCTTCACCTGCTGGGCGATGCCGGACAAGCCGGGCGCGCTGCTGAACTCGCCCTGCGTGGCGGTGGGCGTATGGGTCGAACTTGGCAGTCCGGAAAAGGTGGCCTCGTATCGCCACTACCTGGCCAACTATGCAGCCGAGCAGCAGCGCCTGGGCCGGTTCCGGCACGCGGACAACACCCGGCTGCGCTCGTTGATGGAGTGGTTGGACTTCAATCAGGTGGTGCCCAGCGATGTGAAGGTGCAGGCGGCGATGTCATTTGCCTTCCTGCTGGTGTGCCTGGCCAACGTCGTCGGGCTGCTGCTGGCCCGCTTCATGCGACATGGCGGAGAGATCGGCCTGCGCCGGGCCCTCGGTGCCAGCCGGCGCTCGGTGTTCATGCAATGCCTTCTGGAGGCAGGCGTGATCGGCATGGCAGGTGGCCTCGGTGGGCTGCTGCTCACACTGCTGGGCCTGTGGGTGATCCGCTCACAGCCGGTTGCCTACGCGGACCTGATCCATCTGGACTTCACCATGTTCATGGCTACGTTCGGCCTATCCCTGCTGGCGAGCCTGGTGGCCGGTGCGATTCCCGCCTATCGCGCCAGTTCGATCCAGCCCGTGGCACAACTGAAGCTGCTGTAAGGGAGAGTGTCATGCAGACTGGACTGATCATCGCCGCCCTGCGCAAGCATCGGCTGGCCACCCTGTTGATCGCGATGGAGATCGCACTGGCCTGCGCCGTGCTCTGCAACGCAGTCTTCATGCTGATGGAAAAGAACCGGGCCTTGAGCCTGGACAGTGGTGTTGCCGAATCGTCACTGGGCGTGGTGCAGCTTTCCGGCTTCGATCCGGAGAAGGCAAGCGACCTCAACGCACGGGTGACCGACGCGCTGCGGTCGATTCCGGGTGTCAGCTCCGTTGGCATCATCAGCGCTGTTCCATTCGGGGAGCCCGGGGTGCGGGCGGGCGTCAACATCGACGAGGCAAAGACCGTATTCGGCGGTGTGCTGGATTTCTACCTGGGTGATGCGGCAGCGATCCAGGCGCTGGATCTGAAGCTGCTGGCCGGACGACTACCCGAAGCCGGCGAGTACGCGCCCGTCGGGCAGTACGTGCCTGCCAATGCGCCGATCCTGGTGACGCGCCAGCTTGCCGAACGCTACTGGCCTGGCGAGTCGGCGATTGGGCGCAGCCTGTGGTCGATGGACAGTCGCTTCACGGTTATCGGTGTGGTCGAGCACCTGGTGGTGTCGCAACCGGGTGGAGGCGAGGCACTGGGCAACGACTGGTCGGTGCTGATGCCGGCCCAGCCCGGACCGCAGCTGTCCGGCCGCTATCTGGTGCGGGCTTCGCCGCAGGACCTGCCGCGGGTAATCAGCCGCGTGCAGCAGGCAATAGCGGCGGTCGCGCCGGATGTGGTGTTCGATCAGGAAGCCAGCCGGACCTTGCCCGAGCTGAGGAAGGACTACTTCCAGAGCGTGAGACTGATGATGATGTTGCTGGCGGGTGTCATCGTCGCCCTGCTCGGGGCCACCGCGCTGGGCATTGTCGGCCTGGCCGGTTACTGGGTGGAGCAGCGACGCAAGCAGATCGGCATCCGCCGCGCGCTGGGTGCGACCCGCACCGATATCCTGCGCTATTTCCAGCTGGAGAATTTCCTGATCGTCAGCCTGGGTATCGTGGTCGGGATGGTATTGGCCTACGGGCTCAACCTTGGGCTGATGCGATTCTACGAGCTGCCGCGGCTGCCGTTGGCGTACCTGCCGCTCAGTGCGCTGCTGTTGTGGCTGCTGGGGCAGGCGGCGGTGCTGGCGCCTGCGTTGAAGGCATCTGCGATTGCACCGATGCAGGCGATCCGTACGGTCTAGCCGCTGCTCTCAATCGGGCGATGGCCTGCCCGATTTTCCGGAGGGGCGATCTGCACATGCCGCAACGGGCACTCCTGGGAATGCCCGTTGCGCGACGCGCCGTTACTTCGGCATCAGTACGGTATCGATGACGTGGATCACGCCGTTGGACTGGCCGACATCGGCAATGCTGATGGAGGCCTTGCCGCCCTTTGCATCAACGACCCACAATTTGCCGTCGCGCAGCACCACGGTGAGCGGCTCACCCTCGACGGTCTTGAGCGTGGCCTTGCCGCCGTGCTTCCTGGCATCGGACATCAGCCAGGCAGAACTGTAATTGCCGGGCACAACGTGGTAGGTCAGTATCCTGGTCAGCTGCGCCTTGTTCTCGGGCTTGACCAGCGTCTCGACGGTTCCTGCCGGCAGCTTGTTGAATGCCGCATTGGTCGGCGCAAACACGGTGAACGGACCGGCACCATTGAGGGTGTCCACCAGGCCCGCGGCTTTGACGGCCGCCACCAGCGTGGTGTGATCCTTTGAATTCATCGCGTTTTCGACAATGGTGCGGGTGGGGTACATCTCCGCGCCACCGACCATCACGGTGTTGGCGGCGAAACCGGTCACGCTTGTTGACCCGAGTACGACGAAACTGATTGCGGCGGCAATGCGCTGAAGGGTGTTCATGGTGCATTCCTCGACGGGAGGCCTGCAGAATGCAGGCATCTTCCTATACGTACCGAGGGCGCGGATGGATGCAATCGGGAGCGTTCACGGCGTGGCGCGCACGGACTGCGGCACGCGCCTCAGCTTTCCGGTGTCGTAGCCCATGGCCGCGATGCGCTGCATGGCCTGCTGGTAGTCGGTTTCGGAGACCTGCGGGGTGCGTGCCATGTACCAGACATAGTCACGTTTGCTGCGGGCGACGATGGTCTGCGCATAGTCGTCATCCAGCCAGGCAATCACATACTCGGCCTGGATCGGCCAGATGAACTGCATGCCCCAGATCGCGCCGTTGCCTTCCTTCTCGACCCGTCCCACGGGGTGCATCGACTTCTGCGGGGCGTCGAAACTACCCTTGCGATAGGTGAAGGTGGTCTGGATGCGCCCGTCCGGCTTCAACGCGTAGCTCTCCAGTGCGTCGAAGGCCTCACGCTCCGGCCATGACGGGATATGGGCGATCACATACCAGTCGCCCATGAAGCGCGGCACGTCCACTGATGGCGCGCGCGGCAGGGGACGGGTATCGCTGGAACTGCAGCCGGAACCAAACAGGCTCAATGCCAGCAGGGGAAGCAGCGAGCGCATGCGCATGTCACACCTCAACGGCGGCGGAACAGGTAGTGGGCGACCAGCCACTGCTGGCCGTTGTCGTAGCCGAACAGTTCGGCACATGCCATCCAGAACATGCGCCAGCGCTGCCACCAGATCTTCGCCGCAGCCTGGCCATAGGTGGCAACCAGTACCGGCATCACCTCCGTGCGGGCCGCATCCTGGTTGGCCAGCCAGTGGTCGGCGGTGCGCTGGTAGTGGGTGCCATCCAGCAGCCAGCGTTGATCGAGCCGCAGGTCACGCTGGAAGTGCAGCAGCGTGTCGGCGGCGGGCATCAGGCCGCCGGTGAAGAAATGACGTCCCATCCAGTTGTCGCCGCCGTCGGTCTCGAACGGATACATCAGCGTGCGGTGCGCGAAGATGTGCACGAACAACGCACCGTCCGGTTTCAGCCACTGCGCGATGCGGGCGAGCAGGCGCTGGTAGTTGCGCACATGTTCGAACATTTCCACCGAAACACAGCGGTCGAACTGCGCGTGCGGCAGCTCCAGCTGGTTGACATCGCGGGTGAGCACCTCGACGTTGTGCAGCCCGCGCGACGCGCACTGCGCCATGATGTGCTGGCGCTGGCTGTGCGAATTGGACACCGCCGTGATCGCGGCCTGCGGATAGCGTTCGGCCATCCACAGGGTCAGCGAACCCCAGCCGCAGCCCAGTTCGAGAATGTGCTGGCCGTCGGCAAGACCGGCGCGCTGGCCGTACAGTTCCAGCATCGCGTCCTCCGCCTGGTCCAGCGTTTCGTGCCCGGTGGGGTAGTAGCAGCTGCTGTACTTCAGCCGCTTGCCCAGGCAGGCCTGGAAGAACGCCGCGGGAACTTCGTAGTGCTGGCGGTTGGCCGCTTCGGTATGCAGTGCGAGCGGACTGTCGGCCAGTTCCGCGATGCGCCGGCTGAAGCGCGCGGACTGTGCCTCGATACCTCCCGCCATTTCCTCGTGCAGGCGTTGTGCGCACAGGCGACGGATGCCCGCACGCAGGGCGGCGTCGGGAACCAGCCCGCGTTCGGCCCAGGCGATCAGCCCGCTTTCACCCGCTTCGGCAGGGTTCTGTGACGGGATCGCGTTCATGCGGAATGCTCCTTGGAAGAACGAGGGAACCAGGGGAAGAACATCGGTGTGCTGCGCTGGTAGGCGCGGTAGTCGTCACCACGGCTGCGCAGCGCCTGCTTTTCGGTGAAGGGGATGCCGCTGAGGTAGCGCAGGAACACGTACATCAGCAGCGGGCCCATCCAGGCCAGCCACCACAGGGGTGAACCGACTGCCAGCAGGACATAGGTGAACCAATGCAGCCACTCGAAGAAGTAGTTCGGGTGGCGGGAGTAGCGCCAGAGCCCATCGCGGCAGGTGCGGCCCTTGTTCGCCGGGTCGGCGCGGAACCGGGCCAGCTGGCGGTCAGCCAAGCTCTCGCCGCCGACGCTCAGCAGCCAGGCGAGCGCCGCAGCCACGACCCACGGTGTCAGGCCGGCGCGGGGATTGGCAGCCACCGCGACGAACGGCAGGGCGAACAGCACCACCAACAGTGCCTGGGCCATGAAGAAACCGAAGATCCGGCCTTGATGCCCCTGCCAATGCCCGCGCAGATAGCGGTAGCGACCGTCCTCCTCTTCGTGACGGACCCGATGCCACAGGTGCAGCGCCAGTCGGCTGCCCCACAGGCCGCCGAGCACGCCAAGTGCCATCCGCGGCATCACCGCGCCATCGCCGAGCAGCGCCAGCAGCAGGGCAGCGGCGCCCACGCCCTTGGCCCAGAGCACGTCAACCACGCCCATGTTGTGGTGGCGGCGCTGCCAGGCCCAACCCCAGCTCATCACCAGCACGGCATACAGCAGCACCCACCACAGAGTGATCATGACGAGGCTCCGGCCAGGGATGGCGGGGGAGTGCGGGAACCGCGCCGGGCGGCCACGCACAGCAGCGAAAGCGCGATGCTCCAGCCCACGCCCAGCACCAGCAGCCCCTGCCACAGCGGTGCAGTGAGTCGAACCGCATCGAAACCACGCGCCGCGGAGAGATAGGCCAGCGGTGCCAGCAGCAGGCCGAACAGGGCCGGCAGGGCAGGGTGGCGCAGCAGGAAGCGCATCGAGGTGGTCAGCGTCATCGCGAACGCGGCCCACAGCGCCATGATCCAGGGCGGCGGCGCCCAGCCCAGCGGGGCGGCGGCGTAGCGCACGGTGCCGCTGGCGGCGGCGCTGGCGTCGACCAGCCATGCGCAGGCCAGCGCCAGCATCATCAGCCGAAGATCCAGCCGAGGTTGCGGCGAAGTCAGCAGCTGGCTGCCGATGTAGATCGTCGCCGCCAGCAGCGCAGGCCATTGCCAGCCGCGTCCGGCGCCGGCCACGGCGCACAGCCAGACCAGCTGGTTGCCAAGCAGATTGGCCCAGAACCGGCGCATCTCAGTTGCCTTGACCCAGTGAGGCGCCCGGACGATGGCCCGGGCGCGCCAGTAGCAGATGCGAGACCCCGATCGAACGCTCCAGGAAGCCGCCCTCGCAGTAGGCGAGATAGAACTCCCACAGCCGGCAGAAGCGCGCATCGAAGCCCTGCGCCTGCACGGCGGGCAACTGGGCCAGGAAGCGCGTGCGCCACGCGCGCAGGGTCAACGCGTAGGAGTGGCCGAAGTCCTGCTGGGCGATCAGCTGCAGGTCACTGCAGCGCGTCTTGGCAGCCATGACTGCATTGATCGACGGAATGAAGCTGCCCGGGAACACATGGCGCTTGATGTAGTCGACGCTGCGCCGGGCCTGCTCGTAGCGATGGTCCTCGATGGTGATGGCCTGCAGCAGCGCAACACCATCAGGCTTCAGCAGGCGCTGCAGCGTAGCCATGTAGGTACCCAGGTATTCCGCACCGATGGCTTCGATCATCTCGATCGACACCAGCTTGTCGTACTGGCCCTGCAGGTCGCGATAGTCCTGCATCAGCAGCGTGACCTGGTCCTGCAGGCCGGCGTTCCGGACGCGCTCGGTGGCCAACGCATGCTGCTCGGCAGAGATGGTGGTGGTGGTGACGTGGCAGCCGTAGTGCTGCGCCGCGTGCAGCGCAAAGCCACCCCAGCCGGTGCCGATCTCCACCACGCGGTCACCCGGCGTGAGCTGCAGCTGCTGGCAGATGCGGTCCAGCTTGCGCCGCGAGGCAGATTCCAGCGACTCGCCTTCCTCGGCGAACAGGGCAGAGGAATACATCAGGTCCGGTGACAGGAACAGGGCGAAGAAGTCGTTGCCAAGATCGTAGTGCGCGGCGATGTTGCGACGGCTGCCTGCGCGGCTGTTGCGGCGCAGGCGGTTCCAGCCACGCAGCAGCCAGCCGCCCACGCGGGCCGGGCCACGCTCCATGCCGTCGAGCAGGTCGCGATTGCGCACCAGCAGGCGGATCAGGGCGACCAGGTCGTCGCAGCGCCATTCGCCGTGGATGTAGCTTTCGCCGGCCCCCACGCTGCCTTGCGCGGCGACCTTGCGGTAGAACGCCGGGTCATCGATGGTGACGGTGGCCTGCAGTTCGCCGCGGGCATCGCCCAACCAGACTTCGCCCAGTGCGTCGCGCACGCACAGCCGGCCCTCGCGCAGCGGGGCGAGCTGGGCCAGCAGGCGCCGGCGCAGGAAGGCATCCAGTGCACCGGGGCGCGGCAGTGCGACCGAAGGAGTCATCGAGTTCATCGCGGTTTCCCTGCAAGGGTGGGGTGGTCGTGCACGGGGTTGCGCTTCAGCCACAGCCGCAGCGCCTGCCAGTGGATGGCGGCCACCACCTGGGTGGTCATCAGGGGATAGCAGGCCAGCACCCGCGCCAGCCCGCGGCCATCCAGGGCGTGTCGCTGCATGGCCTGGGTGGCATCGAACTGGCGCACGCCGTCGCGCCAGACCTGCATGTGCACGCGCAGGTCCTCATCCGGGCGGTTGAACCGCCAGTCGTAATGGCAATCCATCGGCATGAAAGGCGAGACATGGAAGCATTTGTCGAACCGCCAACGCAGCGAGGCGCCTTCGTGCAGGGCCGTAGCGACCGGAAGGACGTAGGCATGCCGTTCCTTCCAGGGCGTATTGGTGATCTCGGCGATGATGCAGTCCAGGCTGCTGCCATCGGCCTGGTAGCAGTAGTAGAAGCTGACCGGGTTGAACACATGCCCGGCGAAGCGAAGATGGGTGAGCAGGCGCACCGGGCCGCTGGGCCGGTAGCCGAGCGTGGCTGCAGCGTGGTCGCGCACCGCATCGGCCAGTGGCCGTTGCGGATCGCCGAAGTAGTCGCTGCGGCGGAACTCGGCAAGGTTGCGGCGATTGACCGACCATAGCCAGCGGCCGTCGAACACCGTGTCCAGCTCGTCCAGGTCAAGCAGCAGCTGCGCGATGGGGTAGCGGAACGCGTGTGGACGCGGATGATGCCGGCGGTGCATCACCTGCCCGAAGTAGAGCGCGCTGGCACTCATGCCGCCACCTCGCCCAGCGGCGGCGCCAAGCGGTGCGATGCGCAGGCCTGCAGCGCATCGACCACACGACGGGCGCTGCGGATGCCATCCTCGTGGAAACCCCAGCCCCAATAGGCGCCTGCGAACCAGGTGTGGCGGTGGCCCTGCAGCTCGGCCCAGCGCTGTTGCGCGCGTACCGCCGCATGGTCGTGCACCGGGTGCGCGTAGTGCAGGGTGCGCAGCACCTTGCCGGGGTCGATGGCCGCGCTGCGGTTGAGCGTTACCACCAGGGGCGTGTCACCGGGCAGGCCCTGCAGCAGGTTCATGCAATAGCTCACCGTGCAGGGCGCAGCGGGATCGCGTGGCACGTGTGCGTTCCACGCCGCCCAGGCCTTGCGGTTGCGCGGCAGCAACGATGCATCAGTATGCAGCACCACCTCATTGGATTGATAGCGGATTGCACCCAGGACGTCGCGCTCGGCGGCGTCGGCATCGGCCAGCAGGGCCAGCGCCTGGTCGCTGTGGCACGCCAGGATCACCTCGTCGAAGGCCTCCGCGCCGGCGGCGCTGTGCACGCGCACCCCCCATGGCATGCGTTCGATGGCCGTCACCGGGCATTGCAGCCGCTCCTGCACCCGCCAGCGGCGGCGCAGCGCGTCCACATAGCGTGCCGATCCGCCGGTGACCACGCGCCAGTCCGGGCGGCCTGTCATCTGCAGCATCTGGTGGTTGGCCATGAACTGCGCCAGATACCGGGCCGGGAACGACTGCACGGTGGCCGTGGGAGACGACCACAACGCCGACGCCATCGGCAGCAGGTGCTCTTCGATGAACGCCTCGCCATAGCGCTGGCTGCGCAGGTACTCGCCCAGCGTCGGTCCTTCCTGCTCGGCCAGCAGCAACGGTGTATCCCGATAGAACCGGCGCAGATCGGCCAGCATGCCCCAGAAGCGCGACGACACCAGGTTGCGGCGCTGGCAGAACAAACCATCCAGCGAGGTGGCGTTGTACTCCACGCCACTGCGCTCGCTGTGCATCGAGAAGCTCATCGTGGTCGGCTGCGAGGCCACGCCCAGCGCATCGAACAGCGCCGTCAGCAACGGGTAGTGCAGGGGATTGAAGACGATGAAGCCGGTATCCACCGCCATGCGCACGCCATCCACCTGCACGTCGTGGGTGTGGGTGTGCCCGCCCATATGGCTGTTGGCTTCGAACAGCGTGACGTCGTGCTGGCCATCCAGCCACCAGGCACTGGCCAGCCCCGCGATACCCGAGCCGATGACCGCGATGCGCATCTCAGTACCTCGCCTTGGCCAGCACCCACTCGGGGATGGGCTTGAGCCCTTTGACCAGGCCCAGTGCCGCCATCGCGCGCAACCCGTACCAGGTCAGGTCCACTTCCCACCAGCGAAAGCCCTGACGGACAGTGCCGGGGAAGAAGTGATGGTTGTTGTGCCAGCCCTCACCGAAGGTCAGCAGCGCCAGCCACAGGTTGTTGCGGCTGTCGTCACGGGTCTCGAAGCGGCGGCGTCCGAAGCGGTGCGCCAGTGAATTGATGGTGACGGTGGCATGGAACAGCACGATGGTGGAGATGAAGAAGCCCCACACCAGCAGCTGCGGGCCGGAGGTGTGCAGGCCCGGCGCCCAGCGCTGCAACCCGGCGCCCAGTGCGTACAGCGCCGCGGCCAGCAGCACCGGCACGGCCGTATCGAAGCGGTCCAGCCAGCGCAGTTCCGGGAAGCGCGCCAGGTCCGGCACCCGTGACAGATCGGTGGCAAAGGCCTCGCGGGTCAGGAACCAGCCCATGTGGCTGCGCCAGAAGCCGCCCTCGCGCGGGGAATGCGGGTCCAGCGGCTGGTCGGCGTGCCGATGGTGGTGGCGATGATGGGCGGCCCACCACAGCGGCCCGCGCTGCACGCTGGACGCGCCGATCACCGCGAACACGAACTGCACCGGACGCGATGCCTGGAAGGTGCGGTGCGAGAAGTAGCGGTGATAGAACGCCGTGATGGCGAACATGCGCAGCGCATAGAGCACTACGGCGACGATGACCGCTGTCCACGAGATGCCCACCCAGATCACCGCGATGCAGGCCAGGTGCATCAGCGCGAACGGCACGGCGCGTAGCCAATCGATGCGCCCTGGCTGCTCGCCGTTGGCTTCTGCGGCGTTGCCGGCATCGAACCAGCGCTGCAGCGTGCGCAGCAGGCGCCAGCGTCGACGGGGGAGGGGCGCTACAGAGGCCATGGCGGATCTCGGCGGGTGTCGTGTCTTCCTTTACGCAGCAGGATGCGGAATGGATGCGCCACGGCGCAGTAAATTTCGACTTCACCTGGGCGTCACGACGCAGCGCTCAACCAGCGGGTGCGCCCACGCTGCCTGCCACTCGCTTGCAGTCCGCTCGGCAGCTGGCAGGCTGAAGCGCACCGTCACCAGTGGATAGGTGCCGCGTGCATCGCGCAGGTTGCTGGTGCCATGGAACTCCAGCAGGCGGCGGTCGGCGTTGGCATAGACCAGGGCCAGGCGCGGCGCGATGCCGCCGTACCAGGTATCCAGACTGACCTCGATCGACTGGGCGTCGATGTCCTGCCAGCGCAGGGGGCCGGTGCGCCGCACCTGCACCGGGAAGTAGCGCTGGCGGCCTGGCACCAGGAAGGGCAGCGTGATGCGTTCGCCGCGCAGCAGTGCCGGCCAGTGCAGGCGCACGGCTGCGTCGAATCCCGCATCGATCACTGCAGCCGGCGGCAGTTCAAGCCGGCGCTGGCGCAGTGGGCTGGTGGAGTCCTCCTTCCAGCTGATCGACACGGAATCGCCGGCGGCCTCGACCGTGGCCTGCTGGCCGCTGCGGCGGTCCTCCAGCGAGTAGCCCCGCGCCTGCGGGCGGGTGCTGGCCGGCAGATGCTTGCGCGCGAAGGGCTGGCCGTCCGGGCACTGGTACAGCACCCAGCGCTCGGCACCCTCCGTGGCCTCGCGCCGCCAGTGCACTTCACGGTAGAGCAGGTCGCCCTGGGCAGAGGTGGCAACGCCCTCGCTTCGCAGCCAGGGCGCCGCCAGCGCGGCATGGGGCAGGCACAGCAGCAGCCAGGCAATGCGCATGGCGTTCATCCGGAAGGGGAGGGCCCAGGTCATACGGCGGGGATGGCCGGTTGGATGCGTTGTGCCGCCTGCATCCAATTGCGGCCTCCGCACGTACAGAGGACAGACCTTCACCCGCCCGCCGCGAACGCCGATGTACCCTGACGCCGCCAGCCATCTCCTCACCTTCGATAGCGTACGCATCGTGTCCAGCGCCCAGCAGCCGAGCAGCGAGCCGACGAACTGGGCCGGTGACATGGACGGCGTGGCGCGGCTTCGTGACCGTGACTGCTTCATGCGGATCTACGACTACTTCATGCCGCGGCTGTGCGTGTACCTGCGTGGCCTGGGCGTGCCCGATGCGGTGGCCGAGGAGTTGGCGCAGGAGAGCCTGCTGCGGCTATGGCTGCGGGCCGCCGACTTCAACCCCGCACAGGGTGCCTTGAGTACGTGGCTGTATCGTATTGCCCGCAACCTGCATATCGATCGCATACGGCGCGAACGCAGCTGGATGCAGGTGCAGGCGGCGGTGGAGGATGCTGCGACGGTGGATATGATCGATCGCAGCAGCGCCGAACAGTTCGCCGACCAGGCACGCCTGCGCCAGCGCATCAACGAGCTGCCCGCAGTGCAGGCGCGCCTGGTGCGGATGTCCTATTTCGAGGCCAAGAGCCACAGCGAGATAGCCGAGGCGCTCGGCATGCCGTTGGGTACGGTCAAATCACACCTGCGGCGTGCGTTCCTGCAGCTGCAGTCGAAAGTGGGAGGTGCGCTGTGAATCCGCACCACCATCTGCACGAATCCACCCTGATGAGCTATGCCGCAGGCGCGCTGCCGGCGCCGTTGAGCATCGTGGCCGGTGCGCACCTGGAGCAGTGCCCGCATTGCCGCCAGCGCCTGCGCGAGGCCGAGGCGATCGGCTCCGCACTGCTGGAGCAGACCCAGCCGGCCAGTGCGGATCTGCGGCGCGAGCAGCTGCGCGAGGCCATGCTGATGCAGCTGGCCACGGAAACGCCGATTGCCAGGACGGCAGCCGCGCGCCCTGTGCCGAAGGAGCGGCCCGAGGCCGATCCGGATCATCTGCCCGCCTCGCTGCACCCCTACTTCGGCGCTTCGCTCAGCGCGCTGCGCTGGCGCTGGATGGCGCCGGGGGTGCACTGCATCCGTGCCGCGCAGATGCCCTCGCTGATCATGCTGAAGATTGCACCGGGCAAGTGCCTTCCCATGCACAGCCATGGGCGCAGCGAACTGACCCAGATCCTGCGGGGGTCATACAACGACGCGCTGGGGCTGTTCGCACCGGGTGATGTGGCGGATCTGGATGAGGACGTGGAGCATCAACCGGTAACCGCACCGGGGGTGCCGTGCATCTGCGTGTCGGCGCTGGATGCACCGCTGGTGTTCAGTGGCTGGCTGGCACGGAAGATCCAGCGGCTTGTGAAGCTCTAGCGGGTTCCGCTCAATCCGACGTTCCAATGGCGCCGGATCCTTCACTGGCCGGCAGCAGGGAAGGGCGCTCGTCGAACCACTCGCGTGCCTTGGCCAGATGCCACTGGCGGCGGTCGCCATCCAGTTCGATGCCCGCTCCCAGCAGCCCCCAGCGCAGATAGAGATCACCGCGCTTGCGCTGTTCCAGCAGGTCCAGCCGTGCGCGAACCGACAGGCGGTCATTCTCGGCCTGCAGGCCATCGATCACCAGGTGGCCCGGTCGCCAGCGCAGCCTGGCCTGTGCATCCACCTGGCCGGCATCCAGCAGGGAGAGCGCCCAGCGCGGGTAGTCGGTGCGTTCGGCGAACAGCGCCAGCAAAGGCCGGGCATCGCTCAGGTCCAGATCGGTAGTGGCGTCCACCTGGAAGGGGGACTGCGCGTCGATGCGGCCGCGCTTGAAGGCCGCGCGCCCTTTCCATGCAGTCGAGCGTTCGGTACCGGCCACCTGCACGTTGCGCAGCTCGACCGTGGTGCCGGACAGATCGAAGTGACGCTGGCGGAAGTCGCCACGGCGCAGCGTTGCGTTCACATCGACATCGCCACCCATGTCCAGCCCTGCCACCTTCGCCTTGGCATTGCGTCCCAGCAGCCGCGCCGTGCCATGACCGACGCGGCCATCGGTATCGAGGGTGGCATCGCCGGTCAGGCTGCCGGTGCCGCTGAGCAGCCGTACCTGGGGCGAGCCGAGGTATCGGTTGTAGGCGGTCAGGTCCGGAATCGTGGCCTCGCTGAAGCTCAGGTGCGCGCGCACCCCCTTGCGCAATTCCTGCAGGCGGCCGTCGCCGGTCAGGTCCAACGCCAGATCGCGGCCGTCGAACAGCCGTACCTCCTTGGCATCGGCGGGGCGTGCGGTGAAGCGGGGCAGGCGGATCGCCAACTGTGCCTGGTTGGGGGTGCCGGCCTTCAATTCGCCATGGGCGCTGGCCGTGCCTGCCAGGCGAACACCGGCAACGTCGGCCACGGCTTCGGCAGCCGGGATATCCACCGTGCTGCCTTCGATCAGCTCGCCGTTGCGCAGCCGCAGGTCGGCCTTCAGCGTGCCGCCGCCGTCCAGTTGCAGCCACGGTTTGCGCACGAACAGGGCAGGGATCCAGTTGAGCGAGGTGAACGTCCATTCGCCGCGGATGGTGCCGGAACTGCGCTCCAGCAGCGTGGCCAGGTCCTGGAAGGGGATATCGCGGCCGGTGATGTGCAGGTCCGCGTCTACTTCGCTGCCCGAACCGGGGCGTGGGGGCAGGCGAGCCTGCAGGCGCAGGTCGTTGGCCACGTTCAGCTGCACCGCCAGTACGCCGCGATCAGGGGCGCCGCCGCCGAGGAAGAGCGGCACCTGCCAGAGCGCGTGGTCACCGGGCTGCAGCTGGCCGTCGATCAGGTGTGCGGAGAGCTGCAGGCGGCCCGGCACCGGAGCGCTGGAGATCTTCGGGGTGGTGGCGTCGGTGTCCATGCGCAGGCCCTGGCTGCGTGCATCAACGTCCAGCTGGGCATGCAGGATCTTCAGCTTGGCCAGCCCAGGCGCCTGATCGCGGTAGTGGCGCGGGTAGCTGAAGCGCGCAGCCAGGTTCATGTCGCCCAGCAGCTGCACACCGTCGAAGCTGGTGTCCGCACGCTTGAACGTGATGTTTGAATCCAGCAGTTCCGAAGGACCGCCGCGCAGCTGCTTGACGAAGCCGACCGTACCCTGGCCCTTGCCGATGATCAGCAGCTTGCCGAGCCGTGCGCTGCGGATGCTGTCGCTGTGGATGGCGTCGAAACGCAGGGTCCAGCCCTGGTCGCTGCGCGGCGGCGGCGGAATGGCTTCTTCCACGCGGCTGATTTCGGCCGACACCCCGGTGGCCTGCAGCCGAGGCACCCGTACCTCGCGCCTGAACAAGGGAAACACTGCCAGCCTGGCGCTTGCCCGATCGGCATGCAACACATAGACAGTGCGGTTCACGTGGCCGCGCATATGCACGTTCCAGGCGATGACGTGGCCGGGCAACAAGGTAATGGCCGGGCCGGTTGTCATCACGAACTTGTGAGGCTTGCGATTGGTGACCTGGTCGAACAGCGGCGTGTTGAGGAAGAGGTTGCCGGCCAGCAGGTACAGCAGGTAGATGCCCAGCAGGACGTAGGCCGGAATACGCCATCGTCGACGCCGCTGCGGGGTGTGCGCTGAAACAGGAGGCATCTACTGCTCTGGAGGGTGGAATTTCCTCAACTATCACGGAGCGGGTGGCGGTGGCACGTGAAGCAGCTACGGGGCCCGGGCTTGTTTCTGCTGGTGTCCGGCCTGGTCACCAGCTCAGAAACGAACTTTCCTACATGCTCCAATCAATCCGCACGCCTGCGATCAACGCATTCGGCAGGTCACGTTGGCGAGCGGGTTCGTTGAACTGGTCCGGATGCACGATGTAGTGCAGGTTCGGTGCGACCCGGAGCTGCGGGGTCAGCTGGATGCCGTAGCTCAGCTCCATCATCACCTGGCTCCCCTGTGGCGTGCCGCTGCCGCCCGCCGCGGCACGGGCAAGGCGCAGGTTCTCCAGCGCAGTGTTGCTGTACTTCTGCTGCGTCACGACGAAGGCGATGCTGTCCTGCGGTCGGCTGGCGAACGTCCCTTTCTGCACCAGGCCGGCCTGCAGGAAGTGATCTTCAATCAGCTGGCCGGAGGTGCCCTTGAGCGCGGCGCCGAAGAGGGTCAGGCCACGGCCGCTGCCATCACTGGTGAGCTGCTGCTCGAAGCGGGCGAACGCACCGGAGCGACCGTGGCGTGTGGCGTACTCCTGGCCGCTGAGCAGCGCAGGGATGCCGTTGGCATCGCGCAGCGGATCGCGATAGGTCGAGTTGTCCTGCCAGCCACCGAGTTCATACCTGGCTTTCAAGCGCGCCGAAGCGGGGCTGCGCCAGCCGATCGTGTAGGGCACGATCCAGCCGGTGGCCTGGTTCGTGTTCCATTTCAGGCCATGCTGACCGTCTTCGGCCTGGCTGGGATCGACCTGGTAGGCGCCAACGCGCACGTAGACATCGGGTGTCACCCAGGCCGTGGCATCGGCCATCCAGCTCGATACCGGCCACCAGGTGAAATTGCTGGTGCGGAATACGTAGGTCGGGTTGCCACAGGCCGAGTTGCCCTGGAAGTACTGGCACAGTTCCGAACCGAGGTGGTGGATGTTGGCAACGCTGCGCCCGGCTTCCAGCACCAGGCGATCGTCCAGCAGCTTCTGCTCAAGGGTCAGATTGGCCAGGCGCGTGCCCTGGCCACCGTAGATTTCCTGCACCGAGGTGCTGTTGCCCGTGCTGCTGTTGGCGAGGTTGGTGCCATGGCGGTTGATGCCGTAGGCCTTGATCGTCGCGCCCCGCCAGCCGAACGCAGCGTCCAGGTTCACATCGGCGCCGAACATCAACTGGCCGGCATAGGCCGTGCCGCTGCGCTTGCCGCCGTCGAGCGTGGCGGCAGCTTCGCCCGTGTAGGCGAGCTTGGGGATGAACACTTCGCTTGCATCGGCAGCGGCGGCCAGTGACGGCAGGGCCAGCAGGATCGCTGCCAGCAACGGGCGGCGGGAAGAGCAGGTCATGGGCGGGGCTCCTTGTGCAGGGCGTATGTCGCTGGGCCCCTGCACGTGCAGGGGCGCGCAATGATCGTGGGGATGGGAAGGGTCAGGCCGGTGTGGTGACCGGCTTCTTGAGGACGCGCAGCGCGACCGCCGTGACGCCCACACCGGCCAGCAGCGCCAGCAGGTAGACACCGAGGTGGGTGACTGCGTTCGGGATTGGCAGCACGAACACACCGCCGTGCGGCACCTTCAGCTCGACGCCCGCGGCCATCGAGATCGCACCCGCCACGGCAGAGCCCAGGATCAGCGCCGGAATAGTGCGCAGGGGGTCGCGCGCGGCGTAGGGAATCGCGCCCTCGGTCACGAAACTGAGGCCGAGCACGCCCGCAGCACCGGCCGTGCCGCGTTCCTCGGCGGTGAAGCGGTTGCTGAACAACCACGTTGCCAACGCAATGCCCAGCGGCGGCGTCATGCCGCCGATCATTGTCGCCGCCATCGGCGTGTAGACCTGGCTGGAAATCAACGCGGTGGAAAACGCGTAGGAGGCCTTGTTGACCGGCCCGCCCATGTCCACGGCCATCATTCCACCCAGCAGCAGGCCGAGCAGGATCGCGCTGCTGCCCTGCATGCCACGCAGCCAGTCGGTCAGCCAGGCCAGCAGTCCGGCGACCGGCGTGCCGATCACGTACATCATCAGCAGGCCGACCAGCAGCGTGCCCAGCACGGGCAGGATCAGCACCGGCTTGAGGCCTTCCAGGCTGCGCGGCAGGCGCAGCGCACGGTTGATCCAGTGCACGCCATAACCGGCGATGAAGCCGGCAAGGATGCCGCCGATGAAGCCAGCATCCATGTTCACCGCAACCAGCCCGCCGATCATGCCGGGCGCGATGCCGGGGCGGTCGGCGATGGAGTAGGCGATGTAACCGGCCAGTGCCGGCACCATCAACATGAAGCCGGACTTGGCGCCGATCTGGAACAGCGACCAGGCCAGCGTGCCCTTGTGTGCATCGTCGAAGGCGTAGATGCCGCCAAGTGCGAACGCCAGGGCGATCAGCAGACCGCCGGCGGTTACAAACGGCAGCATGAACGACACGCCGGTCATCAGGTGCCTGTAGGGGCCGGTGGCCTTGCTCTTTTCGGTCGTGCGGCCGGCAGCCGCCGTGCCGGACTGCACGCTGGCCTCGGCCAGCGCCTTGCGGATCAGGTTCTGGCCATCGTTGATCGCCGGTTTGGTGCCGCTCTTGAACACTCGCTTGCCGGCGAAGCGCGAAAGCTCGACCTCGCGGTCGGCGGCAATCAGCACCAGGTCGGCGGCGGCGATTTCCTCATCACTCAATGCGTCCTGCGCGCCGACCGAACCCTGGGTCTCGACCCGAATCGCGAGGCCCAACGCCGTTGCGGCCTGCTGCAGGCCCTCCGCCGCCATGAAGGTGTGGGCGATGCCGGTCGGGCAGGAGGTAACGGCGACGATACGCTTGACCACGTTCGCATCGGCGTCACTGGTCGGTGCGGCCACGAGCGGTGCGAGCGCGGCAACCGGGTCGTCCAGAACCTCGCCGAGGCTGGCACGCACGATCCGGGCATTGCCGAAGCGCGCGGTGTCCGCCTCGCCATCGCCCACCAGCAGCAACTGCGTTGCGGCGGCAGCGTGCGGGGTGGGCAGTGCGCCGGTCACGCCCTGCTCGCTGCGGACTTCGATCGCTAGTTCGAACCCTTGCTGGCGGGCAGCGCGGCGCAGTGCTTCAGCGGCTAGAACCGCTTCGATGCTGCGTTCACCAGCGGCGATGACTACGGTGGAAGCTTGCATGGGAACTCCTGGAATTCTTCGGGTTCGTCCTTGCAGGAGGCACTACAGACGGCCCGAGGCCCGCCGCAGCTCTCCTGAAGTGATTTCAATCCAACCGCTCGATCAGTACATCGCCGGTCCACTCACGCACCTGGGCCGGGTCCAGCCTTCGTGCGTCGCCGCTTTCCAGCCGGACCATCGAGAACGCCGTCGCCAATCGTGCGCAACCGGCCAGGTCGAGGGCGGGGTCCAGCAATGCGGCGGCGATACCGGCGACCATGGCGTCGCCCGCGCCGACCGTGCTGCCCTGTGCCAGTCGAGTCGGTCGCGCTACCAGGGCGCCGTGGCGATCAACGAACAGCGCGCCGTCGGTGCCCATCGAGATCGCCACCAGTGCAACCCCACGTTCAACCAGTGCCTGGCCAGCCGCCCGCAGGGCGCCGCAATCCGGCAGCGGCGTGCCGGTCCAGGCCTCCAGTTCGTGGCGGTTGGGCTTGATCGCGTGGGGCAGTGGGCGCTGTGCGCCGCTCAAGGCGGCGGCAAGTGCGTCGCCGCTGGTGTCCAGCAGCACGCGCGCGCCGCCGGCACTGGCCTGCGCCAGCAATCGCGCCCATGCATCGGCCGGCAGCCCCGAAGGAAGGCTGCCGGACAGCACCACCGGCAGGTCCGGCTGCAGCAGGGCGGCGAGTCGGCGGGACACTGCGTCCAGATCGGCATCGCCCAGCGTCAGACCGGGCAGATTGATGTCGGTGGTCTCGCCGTTGGCCTCTTCGACCAGCTTGATGTTGGTGCGGGTCCGGCCCGGAATGCGCAGGCAGCCGTCTGCGATGCGCCGCGCCGAGAACAGTGCGTTGAACACGCCGTCGTTGCCGTCGCCGAGCACGCCCAGCGCGGTGGTCTGCACGCCCCAGTCGGCCAGGCAGGCGGCGACGTTGATGCCCTTGCCGCCGGCGTCATCGCGGGTGCTGCGGGCGCGGTGCACGTGGCCGGGCTGCAGGCGCGCCAACCGCACGGTCTGGTCGATCGCCGGGTTCAGGGTGATGGTGACGGCATGTGCACTCATGCGTGCGCTCCATCCAGGGCGCGCACCTGCTGCGCGGTTTCGCAGTCCAGCGCGCTGCCGGCCAGCGCCTGCAGATCAGCCAGTGTGTTGCCGCGCAGGCGTGCTTTCACGGCCGGGATGTCGTTCGGGGTCATCGACAGTTCGTCCACGCCCAGGCCGGCCAGCAGCATCGCGCCAAAGGGATCACCGGCCAGGCCGCCGCAGACGCCAACCCAGCGCCCCTGCGTGCGTGCACCTTCCACAGTGGCGCGGATCGCGCGCAGCACGGCAGGATGCAGGCTGTCGGCCTCTGCAGCCAGTTCAGGGTTCTGGCGGTCGATCGCCAGCACGTACTGGGTCAGGTCGTTGGTACCGATCGAGAAGAAGTCGGCGTGGCGGGCCAGTACATCACTCTGTGCCGCGGCTGCCGGCACTTCGATCATGATGCCGATCGGCACTTCGGGGGCCTCGAGTTCGGTGCGCAGCCGCTCGCAGATGGCGCGCAGTGCGACCAGCTCCGGCACCGAGGTGATCATCGGGAACATGATGGACAGGCGTGCGCCATCCTTCGCTGCGCGATACAGCGCACGCAGCTGCGGCTCCAGCAGGTCGGGGCGACGCAGCAGCAGGCGCGCGCCGCGCACGCCGAGGAACGGGTTTTCCTCGTGTGGCAACTCCAGATGCGCAACCTGCTTGTCGCCACCGATGTCGAGTGCGCGCACGATCAGCGGGCGGCCGTCCAGCGCTTTTGCCATCGCCATGTAGGTTGCGTACTGCTCATCCTCGCTGGGCGTGCTGCCACGTTCGAGGAACAGGAATTCGGTACGCATCAGGCCAACGCCCTCCGCGCCTTGTTCCAGCGCCAACGGCACCTGCTCGGGCAGGTTGACGTTGGCACCGATGTCGATGCGGTGGCCGTCGGTGGTCTGCGCGGGCTGCGCGCGTTGCGCGGCTTCGCGTTCGCGGATCTGCTGCTGTTCGGCGATCCAGGTGCGTGCCGAGGCCAGATCGCCTTCGGAGGGGGACAGATAGAGCCGCCCGCTGCTGCCGTCGATGATCGCCTCGCTGCCCGCGCGGATCGCGAGCAGTTCCGCGCCGCCGGCAACCAGTGCCGGCAGGCCGAGCGTGCGCGAGAGGATCGCGGTGTGCGAGGTCGGGCCGCCCTGCGCGGTGGCGAGGCCCAGCACGCGGCCGGTGTCGAGGTTGGCGGTGTCCGACGGCGACAGATCGGCGGCCAGCAGGATGCACGGTTGCGCTGGCAGATCGGCGAGGCCGCCGCCGGCGGCGGACGGATCGAGCTGCGCCAGTACGCGCCGGCCGACGTCGCGCAGGTCGGCGGCGCGGCCCGCCAGCACCGGGTTGCCCAGCGCCGCCAGCCCGGAGGCGATCTGCTCGATGGCCTGATGCCACGACCACGCGACGCCATGGCCTTCAACCATCAGCTGGCAGGTGCGGGTGATCAGGTCCGTGTCGTCGAGCAGCGTGGCCTGAGCCTTGAAGATCGCCGCATCCGAGGCGCCGAGCCTGCGCTGGGTGTCGTCCTGCAGGGCAGCCAGTTGCTGGCGGGTGCGGCTGAGCGCGTCCTGCAGGCGCGCGCCGCCTTCGCCCAGCGGGGTGGGGCGGTCGGCCACTTCGGTATGCATGCTGGCCAGCACGTGCACCGGGCCGATCGCCAGCCCGGGGCTGGCGCCGATACCGACGATCGCCGCCTGTGCTTCAGGCGGATTCCAGCCCGCAACGGGCGCGGCCTTGCGCTGTGCTGCGCGCTCGGCATCAGCCTTTTCCTGCGCGACCAGCCCGTCCATGACCTTGCGCAGTGCGGTCAACAGGGCGGGGGCATCGGCCCCCTCGGCAGACACGCTGACCGCATCGCCATGGCGCAGCCCGAGTTGCAGCAGCGTGACCAGGCTCTTGGCATCGGCCGCCTGATCGCCGGCACGCACCTGGGCGCGGGCGGTGAAGCCGCGCGCCGTCTCGGCCCAGCGTGTGGCCGGACGCGCGTGCAGCCCGCTGGGGTAGGCGATGGTCCAGTCGAAACGCTCGGCCAGATCAGCCACCGGCACGTTGGCAGCCGTGATCACAACATCGCCGGTCAGCGCGTTGACGATCTCGCTCGCATCGGTGGTGGTGAACAAGCGTTGCAGCGTGGCGTCATCCTGGATCAGCCGGGTCAGCCGCCGCAGCAGGGTGATGTGGGTATCGGACTGGGCGGCGATGCCGACCACCAGGCGGGTGATCTGGCCCGGATTCCATTCCACGCCTCCCGGAAACTGCAGCACCGCAATGCCATCGTGGCGTACCAGATGGCGGTCCTCGCCCAGCCCGTGCGGGATGGCCACGCCATGGCCGAGGAAGGTATTGGCCAGCGCTTCGCGGCGCCCCATGCTGGCTTCGTACCCCGGCGCCACGCAGCCGGCGGCCACCAGCATCTGGGCCACCTGGGCGATGGCATCGGTCTTGTCGTGTGCCCGAGCGTTCAGGCGGATCAATTCCCGGCTGACGGGGGCGGGGGAGGTCAGGGGAGGCAAGGCGGGCTCCGGGAGGGGGGGGGGCTGTGATGTATTGGGAACGTTCCCACTCGTCATTTCAATGTGCACTGCACAAAAAGCCAATAGTCCTTTGGCGTTAGCATTGCCCTGAACGGCCATTCGGCCATGAACAGCGCCAGTTTCCGGGAACGTTTCCAATGAGCATCAGCATCAACGACGTCGCACGCGTGGCAGGGGTATCCAAATCCACAGTGTCACGGGTGCTCGGGGGCGGCCCGGTCAGCGAGGAGGTACGCGGCCGGGTCGAGGTGGCGATCCGCCAGACCGGCTATCGGCCCAACCTGCAGGCAAGACGCCTGCGCTCCCGGCACACCGGCATCATCGGATTGATCGTGGCAGACATCCGCAACCCGTTCTTCACTGCGCTGATCCGCGCGGTGGAGGAGGTCGCCTATCGCGAAGGTCTGCGCGTCACCCTCTGCAACACCGACGAGGACCCCGAGCGCGAGGCGCTGTACCTGCAATTGATGCACGAGGAGCGCATCAGTGGACTGATCTTCGCGCCAACCCGCACCACGGTGGGCCGGCTGGAGCGGCTTGCGCTGGACTATCCGACGGTGCTGGTGGACCGTGCCGTGCCCGGCGGGGCGATCGACAGCGTCGTCCTCGACAACCCTGCGGCGATGGGCGGTTTGGTCGAACATCTGGTCGAGCGTGGCTATCGCCGCATCGGCGGCTTGTTCGGCAGTACCAGCACCACCGCGTCCGAACGCCGCGACGGCTATCTGGCCGCGATGCGCACGCACGGCCTGGAGCCGGAATACCGGGAGGTTGAGCCCACGGCCGAAGCCGCCATCGCAACGGCCGGACAGTGGCTGGCTGGCCCATCGAGGCCCGAGGCGCTGGTCACCAGCAACAGCCTGCTGCTCATGGGAGCATTGAAGGCGGCCCGCAGCGCGGGGCTGTCGATTCCAGGGGCGCTGGCGCTGGCGGGTTTCGACAACGAGCGTTGGACCGAGCTGGTCGAACCGGGCATCACGGTGGTCGAACAACCGGTCGAAGAAATGGGGCGTGCAGCCATGTCGCTGTTGCTCGAGCGCCTGCGCACGCCGGAACTGCCGGTGCGCAGACTGGTGATGACGGGCCGATGCGTGGTGAGGGGATCGACGGCCTCGCGATAGTCCAACAGGAGCGAGCTCATCGGGGTGCTTGCGAAGGGGTCGATTTGGGATGTTTATCGGGGGTAGGGCGAGTGTCCACTTCTGGTCGAAAGCGGACATCGCGGGGGGAGGCGATTGACCTGCGTTGATGCGGGTCGGCGGCGCGGATAGGGTGCCGGAGCACCCATGGTCGTGATGCACCAATCGGATAGCCGCTTAAGACCCCATCCACATGCCTGCATCGCCCCGTGAGGCATCTACCTCTGTAGTATCCAACCCATCAGAGCAGGCTAGGCTGGTACGGCTCATATGATATGAGTGGGCAATATCGGTCGCTGCGATGCCAAGCTATCTACGCGACGAGGGTGCGGAGCCGCGTTTAGCTGCACGCCGCCTCCGGCGTTGCAACCGATCTCGCAGGGAACCACCCTGGATTCGAACGGATCACCCCGAACAGCTTGGCCGGAATCTTCAAACCAACAGCCTCCGCGTCAGGATCCAGCGCCGTCACGATGTCACCCTCGCGCGCCGCCACCGCTTTCTCCACCCACTGCGAATCCAGCACCAGGCCACGTCCAACCACAGCAAGAGACAACCCTCCGTCCAGAGCGGTGCGAGCATCCCGGGGCAGTCGTAGCTCGCCTGCGGCCATCAATGGCAGGCGTCCGCCAACGCGCTCAATGAACAGCTCGGCGGTGGTTTGCTCATCATCCGCATCCAGAGGCTTGCCTGCCAGGACGTTGTAAAGCGATACATGCAGGTAGTCGAGGTTGCCCTCTTCAATCAGCGTGTCCACCAATGCCAGTGCATCCCCGACACGCAACGCACCGTCACCCGGTTCCTCCGGCGAAATCCGATACCCCAGCAGGAAGGGGCGCTGGGCGCGAAGCGAGATCACGCGACGCACTTCGCGTACGACCTCAAGGGGGAAGCGCATCCGCGCCTCCAGTGAACCTCCCCACTCGTCGGAGCGATGATTGAACAGCGGCGACAGGAAGTTCTGGATCAGGAAGCCATGTGCCCCATGGAGCTCCACGCCATCGAATCCGGCCTCGATCGCGCGACGGGTGGCCTCGCCAAAGTCATGGATGACTGCCAGGATCTCATCAGGGTCAAGTGCGCGGCTGGCCACTTCTCCATTGTTGAAGGGCCCTTTCGGCGCGGCCATGGCACTTGCGCTTACCAGCTCGCCCTCCGGGATCAGCGACGGCACCGCTTTGTTACCCGCGTGGAAGATCTGGAGGACTGCAGGAGCGCCGCCGCTCTTTGCGGCCTGTGCAAGCTTCCGCAAGCTTGGGATGAATTGATCATCATGGGACGCGAACTCGTCGGAGAAGCCGACGCCGTTGGCTTGCACCTGGGTACAGCCCGTCAGCACAAGGCCGACGCCCTGCACGCGTTCGCGGTAATAGGACAGCTCCTCGTCGGAAACTGTCTGGTCTGGGTTCGAGGACCAGGTCGTCATCGGTGCCATCACGATTCGGTTGCGCAGCACCGTGCCGTTGCTGAACACGTAGGGTTCAAGCAGTAGATCATTCATCATTGCGTTCACATGGTTGGTGCACCCCACTGATGGGGCGCACAATGGTTTCAATTTCCACTCGTATTAAAGAGGCGAGTCCGGGTTGATTCCGAACCATTCCCGGTCAATCGCCTCAAGCATCTCTTCAGGTGACAGCTGCCGTGTCATACGGCCACGGAGTAGCTGCCGATGCTCGAACGAGCGCGCTCCGCGGCTCATCACCTTGTCCCGGAACGCCGAGATGTATTCATCGCCAATGTGGCTGTTGTACGTGTTGAACAGCACCACGTGCTTGCCATCAAAGCGGTTGTTCTCGACGAATGACCAGATGGGCGAAGCGGGGCTGTAGAGCCAGACCGGGGAGCCCAGCCAGACCGCGTCGAAGGACGCCAGGTCAATGGTCTTCGGCCACGTCCTCGGCAGCGCCCCTGCGTCCCGTTTCAACGCCACTGCGGCTTTCAACGCCCCCACCAGACTGCCGACACCAATTTCATGGTTGGGCACATTCAGTGCGTAGAGCCGCGCTTGTAGATGCCTGGCGACATGCCGGGCTGCAAGGCCCGTGTTCCCGGAGCGCGAGTAATACACCACCGCAACACCGGATACGCGCGCGTCTGCGCTCGGCATGTAGGGCTCGATCCCCGCAGTCTCGCCGGCCTGCCGTCGCTCGATGACACTCACTGCAAGCAGGACGGCAAATGCCGCGAGAGACGCCACTACGATCGAGGCGCCGATGATCTGGATCCAGGAAATGCGCCTCACCTCCTGTTCCTCAGAAGTCAGTGGAGCGGGTCAGTTCCTCGAACCTGCCCGTCTCGGCAATTCGGCCTTCCAGCGTCGGCATGACGAAGTCCACTGCATCGTTGCCGATGAGCAGCTGCCGCGGCGGATGCGCCATGCCGGCGACCTGAAGGACGACCTGTGCAAGCTTGGCCGGGTCTCCCTGCTGCTGGCCATCTGCCGATGCCAGCAGGCTTCGGGCGTTTCCAAACGGTGCATAGTCGGCAATCGACACGTCACCGTACCTGGCGGATCGGTCATTCAGGAATTCGGTACGGAAGAAGCCCGGCTCGATCGCGGTGACCTGGATCCCAAGGGGCGCCACCTCGTCTGCCAGCGCCAGCGTCATTCCTTCAACGGCGAACTTCGACGCCGAATAGAACGTTGCATTGGCAACAGCCTTCACGCCTGCAATGGACGAGGTGTTGATCACGCGCCCACGGCCTTGACGACGCATCACCGGCAGCACCGCCCTGAGCACATTCGCCATGCCAAAGACATTCGTGGCGAACTGCTGCTCGATCTGCGCGGCGGTTGCCTCCTCGAAGCGCCCGAGCAGGCAGAAGCCGGCGTTGTTGATCAGTACGTCAATCCTCCCGAAGCGAGCAATGGCTGCGTCGACTGCGGGTTGTGCGTGCGCCTGTCTGCTCACATCAAGGACCTGAAGCTCGATACGATCCAGCGGCGCGTCTGCATAGGCAGCTCGTAGCTGTTCCATGTTGCGCCCCGTGGCCACGACACTATCGCCGTCTGCGAGCGCAGCCTTGGCGATCTCGAGGCCCATGCCGCGCGATGCACCTGTGATAAACCAGATTCTGTTCATATCAATTCTCCTGAAGCGCCAACCTCAGAGGGTCAGCTGCAGGGTAGGGCGGATAACGATGTCGTCCAGCAGCACGCCTGGCGGCTGAGCGAAGGTGTAGACCAGTGCGTTGGCGACGTCTTCCGGAAGCAGTGCGTCAATCGCTTCACGACGCTCCCGCATCACGTCCGAAGGCACGTTGTGGCCCCACTCGGTGTGCACCGCACCCGGATGAATAAGCGAGACCCGGATGCCTTGCCCTGCAAGCTCCTGGCGCAACCCGTCGGAGAACCCACTGACAGCGAACTTCGTCGCGCAGTACACCGCCCAGTTGGGGGCGCTCGTCTTCCCGCCGACACTTGAGACCGTGGAAATCATTGCCCCGGGCCGGCCCTTCATCAGTGGCAGGGCGGCGTGTGTGCAGTGGAGCACGCCATAGAGATTTGCATCTATCTGGCGGCGCCAGTCCTCAGGCGTGCTGCCCTCGAATGAGCCCGCAATGCCCATGCCGGCGTTGTTGAACAGCAGATCCAGGCCGCCAAATCGCTGGCGGACTTCGCTGAAGAGGGCCGCCACCTGGTCTGGATCCGCTACGTCGGTTGCAATGGCAAGTGCCTGCGGTCCGAGTTCGGCCGCCAAGGCCTCAATGCGGTCCTTCCGGCGCGCGGACAGCACCACCGACATGCCCTCTGCAACGAGTGCTCTCGCCGCGGCTTCGCCAATGCCACTCGAGGCACCGGTGATCACGGCGATCTTTCCTTCAATGCTACTTAGTTTCACGAGAGTATCTCTTCAGGGGCCGAACCGGATTGATTCGACCGTTTCAAGGGGGTGACGTAGCGCACCCACAGCACGTCATCCGAAAGAACCTGCGCTGACTTCAGCGTGTAGGTGCGTGGTGGCTGCGAACTCAGGCTCGCCGGGCGTTGGAACGAGGTCGGGGTGTCGTTGGCATCATCCAGGGCAGGAACGGTCACCAGGCTGATCTCGTCGATCAGTCCCGCATGGAGGAAGCTTCCATTGACGATGGGGCCTCCAGATACGACTAGTGTCTGGATGCCAAACAAGACCTTCAGCTTCTGCACCGCCAAGGCCAGATCGAGCTCATCGCCACCGGCGAAGATGTACGAGATCTTTCGCTGGTGGAGATACGAGATGTAATCATCAGAGGCGCGGTCCGTCAGCACTTCAATCAGATGCGCCTCTGGCCGCACCCCATACTGGACGGTGTTCTTGTTCCAGGGGAGCTTTCCGGAAGCATCGATGGAGACGACGAAATCACGCGCGCCAGCGTCACCGATGTAGTCCTGTCGAGCCACGCGGGGGGCCTTGGGATCAAAGCGGGGGGACCCAGTACCGGCGAAGTACGCCATCGTTACCCGGCCGCAGAGCCAGGCCTGGCTGCCAAAGCTCAGATGCGTCTCGTCATAGGCGCGCGCCAACGCAGCACGCAATGGAACCTCCATGAATGGACCGTAGGCCTTGCCAGTGATGGATGTTTCCATGTGGCAGATGATGTGGGGACGTTCCATGGATGGACCTCATTCGTTCACTAGGGGTGGACAGTCGTCTTTCGCTGTTGATCGCGCTGGCAGCGCTCAAGCAGTGCGGCTGCCAGGCTCTCCATCCGCGAAATTGCGCTGGCCAGGGATTGCAGCAGTGCCTGGCCTCCCTCGGCTGTATGCTCGACCGCGATGGCATGTATCTCGGTGATTCCAATGCGGCCCAGCGCAGCGCGCAGGCTGGACTCCAGATTGTTGAGGTGCGCGAACTCGCCGCCTTCATCCATGCCGTGGCCACCGCGCGCACTCAGCACGACCACGGGAAAGAACCGCTCGCAGAAGGCTCGTCGAGGGTCGGCGTTTTCTGCGTCATCCGGCACCGTCCGGCTTTGGTGTACAACGTTGGCAAGCCATGCTTTAAGGCACGATGGCATGGTCAGGTCGTACAACGGCGTTCCAATGACGACCATGTCTGCCCAGAACAGCTCATCCACCATCAGATCACTCTCGGCCACGGCGTCGAGCTGTGCGGGTGACAGCGGACCGCCATCACACACCGCTTGAATCCAGCGCGGACCCACCTGTTTTGGTGGTGCCGCTCCCAGATCCCTGTACTCCACTTCGCTTTCTGGCCACGCATCCAACCAGCAGTCGACGAAATGCCTGCTGAGCCGACGCGAGTAGGAGCCATGCTGGCCGTGAGGACACATGGCTCGCAGGCCCGGGCGACCACTGGCATCAAGGTGCAGGATTCTCACTGGGCGCCCGGGATCCATCGCGGTTACATGAAGTACGGCTTGTCGCCGTCGCTTCCTGGCTTGTTCAACCCTAGATTCCCACCGGTGTGGCGAGCCGGATCGACGATGATCTGGCTGATCAGGTCACCCACGCTTCTGCGGGAAACCACGGTGCCTTTGAACGGCTGGCCCTTTTCCGTGGTCTCGTAGTCCACCTCGTCCTTGTCAGTCAGCCAAGCCGGGCGCAGGATCGTGTAGTCCAGGCCCGAGGCCTCGATCGCGTCCGCTGCACGCCTGAACGGCTTGAGGTCCTCGCCGATGATGTCGTTGTTCCACTCGCCGAACTTGCCCGGGACCTCGTCGTAGATGCCCAGCGAGAGGACGAAGATCAAGCGCTTGACGCCTGCGGCGTTCATCGCGGCGATCACCGCCTGTGCTTGCTTGTCCAGGTCTTCGCCGGTCAGGTTGGCGTAGACGATGTCCTGTCCTGCGACCGCATCCTTCAGCAGCTTCTTGTCCAAGACGTTGCCGATGACCACCTTCGCGTTGGCAGGTTCTTTGCCCGTCAGTTTCTTCGGGTCACGAAGAAGCAGGGTCTGCTGGATGTTTTTCTCTGTGGCGAGCGATCTGATGACCCATTGGGCGATCTGGCCGCTTGCGCCCAGAATGAGAACGTTCTTCATGATCACGACTCCTTGTTGTCAGGCACCGATGTAGGCGCCGTTGTCTACCACCAGAACCCGCCCGGTGACGGCGCGTGCCATGTCGCTTGCCAGATAGAGGATCGCGTTCGCCTGATCCTCGGGCTGCGTGAATGGCAGGGACTGGTCGGTGTGCTTGGTGATGTAGGGAACCATCGTCGATCCGCCGGTGAGCTTGCCGGCCGCCCAGTCACGGGCCATCGGCGTATCGGTGTTACCCGGGGCCACCGCGTTGCAGCGGATGCCGGTGCCCGAGAAGCGGACTGCGATGTTGGTGGTCATCGCGTTCACGGCAGCCTTGGTGGAGACGTACGCCAGGCCGCCCAGCGGCAGTGATCCGTTCACCGAGGTAACGTTGACGATGGCGCCGGTGCCTCGCGGCATGAAGTGCCCGACGGCCTCGCGACAGAAGCGGAAGACGCCGGCGTAGTTCACCTGCACTACTTCGTCGAAGTGCTCGTCCGTGTACTCCTCGATGGACATCATGTCGCCATACCCGGCGTTGTTCACCAGGATGTCGACCTGCCCGAACGCGTCGATTGCCTTGGCGAATACCAGCCGGGGCGCTGCCGGATCGGCCGAGTCCGCGACGATGCCCAGCGCATTGCCACCGGCGTCCTGGATCTCCTTCACCACGGCATCAAGGTCGGCCTGTTTGAGCGCGGTAAGAACGACATTCGCGCCTTGCTCGACGAACAGCTTGGCCGTGGCCAGGCCGATGCCCTTGCTGGCACCGGTGATGATGGCGGTCTTTCCAGTCAGTAGAGGTTTCATGTTCACTTCCATTGCGTGTGGGTCGACCGGCGTGCATGCGCCGGTCGACCGGATGCCGTATGAGATTCGCGGCTTTCAGCTTCGGGGCCGCTTGGGATCGGGCGGCCGCCGCTCCGTCACAGGTTGGCCTTGAAGAACGGAACCACCTGGGCCATCGCGATTGCGACCGACTCCGGCTTGTCGTACAGGTCGTAGTGCGACCAGCCTTCAGCGACGACGATCTGCTTGTTCTCTGAGGCCGCGCGGCTGTAGATCTCCCAGCCATCACGATAGGCGCCGAAGCCACCGGGCTTGTCACCGATGACCACCATCAGTGGCTGGGTCAGCAGCACCTCGGCGTTGAGGAACGCATCCCAACCCATCGCCGCACCGCTGAAGGACATCAGTTGGCTGGTGGCACCATTGGGTTGCTGGCCGCGAGCCGTCTTGTAGTACTCGGTGGCTTCCAATACGTCGATATCCGTGATGCCCGCAGCCTTGCCCGCTTCAACGGAATCCGGCAGCAGGTTGGCCACATCACGCTCGGCACCCTGCGCCTGGGCCGTGCGCATGCCGGCGATATTTGCCGCCAGCTCGCGCGGCTTGAACTGCGCGAAGCCCTCGCGGATCAGGCGGCCGTAGTTCACGCCGGTGATGGACACCAGCGCCTGGATGCGGTGGTCGGTGATGCCAGCGTGGATGGTGTACGCACCGCCACCGCAGACACCGATGGCACCGATGCGGCCTGCATCGACGTACGGCAGCGATTGCAGGTAGTCGACGGCGAAGCGGATATCCGAAACGCGGATCGACGGATCTTCGATGAAGCGGGGCTCCCCGCCGCTGGCGCCCTGGAAGCTGGCATCGTGCACCAGCACCACGAAGCCCTGTTCGGCCAAGCCCTTGGCATAGACATTGCCCGCCGTCTGTTCCTTGCAGCTGCCGATGGGATGGGTACTGACGATGGCGGGGTACTTTCTGCTCTCGTCGAAATCCGCCGGGAGGTAGATGTCGGCAGCCGTCTGCCAGCCCAGGTTCTGATAGCTGACAGTCTTGATGGAAATGGAGCTCATGGCGTTCTCCTGGTCAGATGCCGCGTTCTTCAAAGACGCGACGGGCGATGCCGAGAGCGGTAGATGCGGTCGGCCAGCCGGAGTAGAAGGCGAGATGGGTGATCAGCTCGACCAGTTCTTCCCGTGTCACGCCGTTGTCCAGAGCCTTTCCGAGGTGAAAGGGCAGTTCGTTGATGCGATAGAGCGTGACCAGCGAAGACACGGTGATCAGGCTGCGATCGCGGGGGGACAGGCCTGGCCGCTCCCACAGGTCGCCGAAGAGAACGCGGACTGTGTAGTCCGCCAGCGCGGGGGCGATATCGCCCCAGGCCGCCTGGGCCGCCGAAGGTGCCTTGTCCTTCGATGATGTGGATGTAGTCATGTTCTGCTCACGTATTCGATGGGATGCCCAGGCGGCCCGGCATTGCCGTAGCCGCCTCACCGGGCATCTGGATTACTTCAGACGGGTCTGGAAGAACGGGGCCAGGACCGAAACCGCCTCATCGACGAACTTCGGTACGTCATACAGCGACATGTGATTTGCACCCTCAACCACATGCAGGGACTTGTCCTTGCTTGCGGCCCGGGCCAGCAGGTCATCGCTCATCCACTTGCTCCCCGCAACGCTGCCGGCCACCGCCAGGATCGGCTGGGTCAGGAATGCCTCGGCCTTGTTGTAGGCGTCGTAGGTGATGATCTGGTTGAGGTTGCGGGTCAGCGCGAAGCCCGGGGCATTGGGATGTTCGGCGCGCGGGGTGTGGTAGTACTCCCATGCTTCGCGCAGCTCGGCATTGGGCGCGTCTTCTTCGCGCAGCGGTGCCAGAGGAATGGTCGCGAACTCGCCCGAAGCGATGTCGGTGGTGCGCGCATTGGAGCCGAAGTCCAGGTAGCCCACGGCATCGGCGTCCTTGACCGTGTTCTCCCAGCCATTGCGGAACATCTGGCCGATGTTGACCGCACTGACCATGCCCAGTGCCTTGATGCGACGATCGTTGATGGCGGCGTTGGCGCTGTAACCAGCGCCGGCGCATATACCCATCGCACCGATCTTGTCCTGGTCCACGTAGGGGAGGGTGGTCAGGTAGTCGATGACCGCACTCACATCCTCGGTGCTGACATAGGGGTTCTCCAGCTGCCGCGGTTCGCCGGTGCTCGCGCCCTGGTACGAACGGTCGAAGGCAATCGTGACCAGGCCTGCTTCGGCCAGCTTCCTGGCGTACAGTCCGGCGGTCTGCTCCTTCACGCCACCACCGGGATGGGACACGACGACTGCCGGGTACTTTCGGGCTTCGTCAAAGCCTTCCGGGAAGTACAGGGTGGCCGCCGTGGTGACGCCCTGGCCATTGAGATTCTTGAACGTGACGTTGCGCATGTACGTGCTCCGGTGTGGGTGTGAGGTGGCCGGCTCTGCTGCCGACAGAGCCCATCCTATTGACCGGATTGGGTCCAATAAATAGTCTTCCGGATACATGAGCCGTAAGAAGAACTAAACAATGCCCATCGAACCCTCGCTCGTAACGTCCCTGACCTGGTTCGCCCATATCGCCCGGCATCGCAGCTTCACCAAGGCGGCCACCGAGATGGAGATCACACGGGCAGCGCTCTCCCAGCACCTCAAAGCACTGGAGGAGCGGCTGGATGTCAGGCTGCTGCACCGCACCACCCGGAACATGTCGCTGACCGAAGAAGGACAGCAGCTGCTGGACGTGCTGCAGCCGGCACTGACGGCGATCGAGAAAGCCGTGGAGGAACTGGGGGAGGTCCATGCAGAGCCTTCGGGTGTGATCCGCATGAACTCTTCGCGCATCGCGTCACGACTTCTGCTGGAGCCGCACATGGGCGAGTTCCTGGCACGTTATCCCAAGCTACGGCTTGAACTGATCATGGATGACGGCTTTTCCAATCTGGTGGCCAACGGTCTGGACGCCGGCATCCGCCTGGGCGAGAGCCTGGACGAGCACATGGTGGCCGTGCCGATCACGCCCCCCTTGGAGATGGCGATCGTCGGATCCCCGGCCTACTTCGAGCAGCACGGTATACCCGAGACTCCCGCTGATCTGATCCGGCACAACTGCCTGGCCTACCGGTTCACGTCCAGTGGGACGATCGACCACTGGACGTTCACTGCACCAGATGGCCAAGGCCGAAAGCTGGTCTTCGAACCGCAGGGCAACGCGGTGTTCAACGACGACGACAGCATGCTCCGGGCAGCGCTGCAGGGTGTGGGACTGATTCGCCACATCGATCTGTGCGTCAGCGAGCACCTGGCCAGCGGTGCACTGGTGCGCGTGCTGGCGCCGTGGTGCCGTCCATTTCCCGGCTTCTTCCTGTACGTCCCATCGCGCGCCCAGATGCCGGCGAAGGTCCGGGCATTGATGGACTTCCTGGTCGAACGACGTGAGCAGCTGGCCTCACCGCAGCGCAGACGCGTGGTGGCCGAAGATCGTCGCGCAAAGAGAAGGCACGGCAGCCGACCCAAGGCATTGCCCACCGGGTAGCTGGGATTCAACGTCCGCGCGGAGTTGCGATGGCTCCGGGCATTGCCGACCCTGCTCATGCAGGGTCTCGGCGTTTGTTTATCTGGCCTAACGACTCATGTACCTGGAAGCGCATTTATCCGGTATGCCGTCCGGCCTAGGCTGGTCGCTCTCTTTGGGTGGCCACTGTGACCACATGCCTCAGGCACGCCGTGAGGATCCTCGCCGCCCATGGCCACAGATTCGCCCTATGGGCAATGCAGCAGGAACAGGACAATGACCGGAAGGTTTGATGCACAGACGACTGCCGACGAGGCGCTCGATGGAAAGGACCTGCGTGGAAAGCGCTACCTCATCACGGGTACATCCGCGGGCCTGGGGGTCGAAACCGCGCGTGCGCTGGTCGCCCGCGGCGCGGACGTAGTCGGCGCCGTTCGCAATCTTGCGAAGGCGGAGGCGGCTACCGCCGTCGTTCGCGCAGCCGCTGATGCAGCTGGGAGGCGCTTCAGCCTGATCGAAGTTGATCTGGCATCACTGGCTTCGGTCAGGGCGTGTGCCGACAAGCTCCTTGCCGACGGTCAGATGTTCGATGCGGTCATCGCCAACGCCGGGGTGATGGTGACGCCCCTTGGGTACACCGTCGATGGCTTCGAGACTCAGTTCGGCACCAATCATCTGGGTCACTTCGTTCTGGTCAATCGCATCGCCTCCCTGATCGTTGATGGCGGACGACTGGTGAGTCTGTCGTCCGCAGGTCACCGCTTGAGTGACGTTGATATCGATGATCCGAACTTCGAACGGACTGCCTATGACCCCTGGGTTGCCTACGGCCGGGCCAAGACTGCCAACGTGCTGTTCGCGGTGGAATTTGACCGGCGCCATAAGCATCGCGGTGTCCGTGCCTGTGCGTTGATGCCAGGCTCCATCGCCACGGAACTTGGGCGGTATGCCGAAGAGGGCGTGTTCCAGGCCTTGCTGGATGACATGAAGCAGGTGGGCGCTCCCGACCTGGTCTACAAGACGATCCCACAGGGTGCGGCCACCACTGTATGGGCTGCCGTCACGGCCCCGCCTGAGGAGATCGGTGGACAGTACTGTGAAGATTGCGGTGTTGCGCCCATTACTGAAGGTGCCAGTGTTCGATATGGCGCTTTTGCTTATGCGCTTGATGCGGACAATGCGCGTAGGCTTTGGGAGAGGAGCGAGGAACTGGTTGGGGAGACGTTCCCTGCCTGATGTCTCCTGAAGGTAGCGCAGGGGGGGGCTGCCATTCAGTTTTAGGATTAGGAAGATTTATCAGGGGTAGGGCAGGTGCCCGCTTCTGGTTGGAAGGTTTCGCTCCTGCCCTTAGCAGTTCCCTCTCACTCTCCCACGCCATTGCCCGAGCCTGGATGTGGATCGAGACGAACGACACGAAAGGACTGCCGCTGCAACATCTCGGCGTGCAGCCGCCAGTCGCATAAAATACTGCCAAGGTCAGGAAACTCAATACTGGCGAGGTGATCGAGTGAGATTTCTATCTTCTACATCTCATCCGCTCGACCTCATTCATGACTTGCTTGTCTAATGAACCGAAGTCGTTCGGAAATTCCTTCTCTGTGACGAAGGAATAGGTGACAGCAAAGTCGTCCCCGTGAAGTACGCGACTGCAGGACACATTGCCCAACGTGTCACAGGATGCCATTAGTTCGTCGTCATCCAACGGTTCTGTGGCTGCACGAGCACTCGGACGCCATACGAAAAAGTGGCTCTTGTCGCCATCGTCGGGAACGGCAAGCAGTCCCTTCTCCAGCATCTTCGCTTCTTGCCAGCCTTCAATAGCGCTCGTACGCAGATGGGATCCCTCGGGGAGGTCGCCAAACCTTCTCCCAGGAAAGTACGATTTGGCCACCACCGCTATCGAGACCAAATTATCGGGGCCGATACAAGCTTCGCTATGGGCAGAGTAGCAGCCATGCAGCGTAAAGCCGCCGACCACAGGATCCTCGTGACCCCGCCGGGACGGCGTCGCATCCAGATCGCTAGGGACACAAAAATCGGTCTTCGCACCTTCCACGCGATATGAAGTTGGCGAATCTACACACCCGGATCCAAGAACTGCCGCGACACACACCAAGAATCTAGTTGCTGCAACTCGGTTGAGGGCAATAGTCATATACGTCTCGCGTCGTTGAGCCAAGAACATTGATTACGGCCTCCAAGGCACCCGTCTTGTATCCGCCAAACGCCTTGGGATCAGCTCCATTTCTCTCGAAGACTCGCTCGTGGAATTCTCCGATGACACTCCTGTCTAACATCACCGGGTTCTTCTCGGTGGCGCCCGCCTGATCCAGCGCCTGCACATGCGCCTTTGCAAGACCAACTCTTATCGCCTCCATTCTAAACGCGACTGCAATTGCCTGCGTGCTTGTCATAGTCCTGGGGTCGGCGCCCATGTTTCTAGCAATGGAATCTGCGAGAAATTTGTTAGTAAGCTCTGAAAGCCGACCATTCAGAGGGGTAGCACCACTGTTGCTAGCCACTTCGCCCGCGCGTACCGCATATCTATCGCCACCCGATCCCGCCAACTGATAATACGCCTTCCAATCGCCCGATACGGCGGCCGCTCTTTCCTCAGCAGTGACCCAGCAGCCCTTGCCGCTACACTCGCGACCGTCGGGATCACGGTTTGTGTAGGGATTGCTGTTGGCGTACCAATAGCGATTGAAATTGTCCCCGCGTGGTCGAGCAGCCACGGGATCGACCGACAGAAAGCGCCCGATTGTCGGATCATAGTAGCGCTGCTGCATGTAGTTGAGTCCCGTCTGCGCATCTGACACTTGGCCGGTAAAGCCTGGCTGATCATCGCTACCTGCAACGAGAATGGCCCCGTATGGGTCATAGAATGATTCAGCTATCAGATTTCCAGATGCGTCCGTCTCTGCCACTGGGGTTCCCAAAGCATCGGTGTGCACGTACGTGACTATCGTCTGTGCATGCACATCAGGGCTGAGCGCCCCACAGATCAGCATCAGCGAGATCAAGTGACGGGTAGCTACGCTGGCTCGTTTCATTTGCACTACCCTCCAGTTGCAGAAACAGCGGGGGTCCAAGCCGAGCACCCTATGGGCTTGCATGCTCTCACTTGGAACGTGGCACCTGCAGGAACGCCCGTGTAGTCGATCTGCACCGACGTGGCAGGTCCCGAATAGGTTCCCCTTCCTGTGACTTCGTACCAGGCAGCACCGGCCACTGCGTTCCAGCTGACGAAGTAGCGCACTTGCCACGGTGGGAATGCATTGGTGACTACGAAGCGCGCGGTCAGTCCAGTTGGCGTTACGGGCGGAACATTCACTGCCACCACAACTGAGCCGCTGTAGCCGCTGCATCCCCCCTGATTGCATGCGGCGACCCGATATGCATAGCTGCCATCGCCGCGACCCTTGCAGAGCAGCGCGATCTCGAGCGTCGAAGAGCCGACCGAACCGAGACAGCGAGACAGCAACTCGATGCCCGGCTTCACGATGCCCTAGAGACGGCGAAATCTGAGGGGGAGGACTGGACCGAGTACGTCAGATCTGTCGAGAATCGAGCGCTCAGCGATGTTGATCGAGCCCGCCAGGAGGTGAAGGAACTCCAGGCGCAGCAAAGCAAGGCATCCGAACAACACAGGGCCCTTGAGAAGCAGCTGCGTCAGGAAATCCAGGCCGCCCAATCAGCGGCCGCCACGGCCAGTCAGTCTGCCGATATCCTGCGCGGCAGATGTGACGCGCTCGAGGGGCAACTTTCAGGGCTTCGAGATTTGCCAGCTCAGCTGGAAGTGGCGCTCAAGCGGTCCAAAGAAGTTCGCGTCGCTACGGATGCCAGGCCGAAACGCAAGCGGTCGAAGCAATGACCGCCTGGCTGCGATCCCGGCTAGTGACACGAATAAGGGCCAAATCTGGCTGTTTGGCCGGCCCGTTTGACACGAACTAGGGTCAAATTTGAAGCGAATTTGGCCCTAATTGTTGTCACTGGATGGACTGGGGACCTCAAGAATCCCTTAGAAATCAAGAAGGGGCGCGATCTAGGCACAAATGCCATCAATTAGGGACACCGACAGCAAGCGGCGTGCCAAGCGTGCCAAGATGCGCTGAACATAATATACATTATGCGAAAAGCTGGTACTTTTACTTCTGTTGCGTTGAAGCCCCTGTTCAGGGCTTAGGTACCGCAACGCAAACCTGATCAATGGTACAAATTCCCTAGCCAGTGCAGCGAGGACTACGTCTTGCTCCAGCAGCTTAGCGGTGCTCAAGTGCCCAGCGTGCTCCACGGCCCACTACTCGTGGATGACGCTCACGGACTTCCTCGGTACTGGGCGACCGTCTGGGCCCTCATGGATGGCTCATCACTCGCTCGATCCAGCTTGATCAAGAAGCTCCGGCACATTGAGAGCCTCTATGCCCATGCTGACGCTCTGTTCGGCCACGGCTCGTTGGATGACGCTCTTGGCTCAATGGACGACGCTCGTCTGTCAGAGGTACTGACTGCCACAACGGAAACGCCCCAGATCCCACAGCTGTCCGCCCGTATTTCCCCACAAGGACGCCCGCGATTTCCAGATCTCCCCCAAAGATGCCCTTGATTCCTGGATCCGCACCTAAGACGCCCTCGATTTCTGGCTCCACATCCAGCTCGCCCTTGAGTTCCCAACTGCGCACCTGATCGGTCAGAGCTTGTCGCCTGCACTTCCCAGTTCCGCCAGTCGCGACATTGGTCGCAAGAACAATTAGACGAGATCTCGGGCCTGAACGTGCGAACAGTTCAGCGGGTTGAGCAGGACTACAACACCGCGACTTCCCTGGGTGACGCGCCACGCCCCGCTCCACCTGCTCAAGCGCGTCGCTCGCCCCCTGACCAAGCTTTGACCTTAACTGGGCGTCGGTGACTCCCTCCCGTTCTGGTCGGCATCTGGGCCTTGTAGCGGCTCAAGCGCTGAGCTATAACGCCTTAGCCAGTCGCTATAAAGCGCCGGTGTTGTGCCCGCATAGCCAATAGGCTCCGGGTGCCCGAGGTCCACCCAATGGGGGCACGGGAATCCTTCGATTCCGGAGCCATCCATGACCGCCAAACGCCGCAGATCCCTTCGCACTTCTGCCTTCTACGCCCAATCGGGCCGTTGCTTCTATTGCGGCCTGCCGATGTGGCTCACCGCACCCTCAGAGCTCGGGCTGAAGGCCAGTAAGGCCCGAGCCTTTCAATGCACCGCCGAGCACCTGGTGGCCCAACAGGACGGGGGCAGAGACGTGTCCGGGAACGTGGTGGCCGCGCATAGCCGGTGCAACCAGGGCAGGCACCAGCGGAAGGGACCAGCCCCTTCCGCTGAAGCGTTCCGGGCGCTGGTTCAGACGCGGCTGGCAATGGGGAGATGGTGGTCCCGACTGCCATCAGGGATTGCACGTGCTTCCGTATGGCCAATTGAATTGAATCTTTGCAAGGAATCGGCAGCTGCTTGCCTGATTCGCTAGTCCACACTAGTGGCGCCCGGTTGCGGTGCTAGAACGGCGAGTCTGCTGCGAAATGGTCGCGCATTGGGCCTAACAAGGTCTGCGACCCTGTCAACACGTCCGAGAATTCCACCTGTCGCCACCTTCTCGTTCCAATATCGTTCCATCCACTCGGCTTTATCCAGGATCTTACCCGGAGCGCCTAGCAGCCTCTTGGCGATGAAATGCCGGATGAGAGCGGCCTGGCTATCGAGAATCACGACGCCCGCCCTTGGATTAGAGTCATAAGCGCTGTACGAGATCAGATAGTGGACATAGTGGCGGTCTGGCTCTTCGTCATCCCACGTCAACAGGTTGCTTAACCCCGCAGCGCGAGCATCCGATCGCACCTCTTCGCTCACGAGCACCATGGGATTGCGTGCTTCCTTACATTCCATGCGATAGGCGTCCAGCATCGCCGGTCCGAAGATCATCTGAGAATCATGATGAATGCTTCCAACTGTGAGCCCTCCACGTATCAATATATCAACCACTAGCAGGTTCTCGGCCAACATTCTGATGCAGCTCAGGATGTCGGCAAGGCCAGCAGGAGAGCGGCTGCTTGATATGACGATGCAGTCGCTGAAGTAAGTGAACAAAAGTCCTGTTGCTGGGTTGCAGCACGCTGTGTTCTTTAGTCTGTCGATGGCCTCTGCTATTTCATCAAGCTTGCTCATGTCGGCTGCCGACTCTTGGACAAGTGCGGAGAACCCGAGCATGTCGATGAAGGCGACGTACTTATCTTGGTAGAGCATGAAGAACTCCTTAGATGGTCGTGCCCATGGTGCCGAGGGCGGTTCCATTTGACCAGCGGGTGCGGGGCACGTCATAGGCCATGGAGCAATGTCAGCGACCTGGCTCGCGCACTAGTCTCGCAGAGGCTTGTTACGGCGCATCTTCGCATCGGATAGAAGCGAGCGAACGAGAGAGTTGAAGTCCATCCTGGCCCTAAAAGTTTCCTTCACCCTTGGTTAAACGAATGTCCGCTTTCGGTCAGAAGCGGACCAAAGTAGCCGGTGCTCTTCGCAGCCCGTACGCGACTTGGAGTCATATCATCAATCTGTATCAGGGCTCAGACCTAAGTGCCTGATGGTCCAATTCAGCGACACTATCCAGCTTCGGCGTCATCGCACACTTCGGGATACAGCCAGCGCGATCCGCTTATGGAACCAAACCGCACTGTGCCTTACTCTTAAGGAACATTGCCAACGGCAACCTTCGGCAATTGAATTTAGAGAATCCGGGCGGTTCATCCCGCGCGGCCCGTTAATGTCTACAGCTGTGGAGTTGTGAATGGCAGAAGATCAAGGTGGTGAAGAGGTAATTAGGGAGATAGGGAAGGCGCTAGCCCTTGCGTCTGAGCTTGATCCACAAATTGTTAGATCGCTTCGCTCCGCGATTGTTCAGGCGATGTCTGATTACGAGGACGACACGAATGCACAAGCTGCAGCCGCACTTGCGGCGGTTCTCGATTTTAGACCTGTGACGACCCAAGACGCCCTCTCGCAAACCTTGGGTGAGATCGGGAAGCTGGTCCAAGGTCTCACCGGACTGGAGGACGTTCATTACACTGTTGAGACACCAGAAGGTCGCCGAGTTCGCTCAATCCGGTCACATCTACCAACTGTATCACCCCAGCGTTTGACGGATCACGAGCAGGCAGATCTTGAGGCCTATATCGCTCGATATCTGCCACCGGACGACCCTCGCGAGGAACACGCGCCACGAGGACCGCGACTGTGACGATCAGTAAGTTAGCAATCCTCAACGCTGTGAAAGCAGCCATTTCGCGTGCTAAGGCGAGCGGGTCTCCCTACGCGCAAGGAAAGGCTTACGAACTTCGGGTGCTGCTTAGGCTTCTGCGAATCATCGATAGTGCGGGCTACAAGCTCACGTGTACCCCCAAGATGGCAGGCGTCCTGACGTTTGGAGGATCTCCATGCAAAGCAAACCATCCGGATCACGATTACATCAGTGGATCTACGTCTACTGAGAAGCTCGAGATTAGGATTTCAGTGCAGGTCACCACACTAAGCCATAGCTGGAAAGGCACGACGGTGGTCAAAGCGGCTGACCGTCACGAGATTGACGTCGGTGTATATCGTCCGATTAAGACCCGTCGCTATCCCGCATTTACGGAGTTACTTCTTGGGGTCTCGTGCAAGACTGGCGGCTGGAACAAGGCGTACGTCCGCGAGGCGCTAGGTATGCGTAGGGAGCTAGGATTCCTCACATCACCTAGGACGAGCTTGACGAGCTCAGCTCCGTGGTTCATCGCAACAGTTCCCTGCGATCCTCCGGTTCCCTTTGCCTTGTACGCGACCAACGCTGGGTCCGCCGTGTATGCGTCGTTGGCAGCTTTGGGGCTCTACGTCGAGCACTACAAGGGGTAGCGGAAACAGGCTTTGGAGTACGGATCAACTCAGGTGTGTCGAGAACGATGCCCGCTTTGGGTCGAAGGCGGATGCCATCACCGGGCCGGTCGCCGCCCAATGTCCGCTTCCGGCCAGAAGCGGACATCCACCCTGCCCTCGATAAACATCCCAAATCCACGGACGACCTTGGTCTGCTTTGGCCTTCTGCCTTAGGGCCAGACCTGAACTTCGATTTCAGCCCCTAGCGTATTTGACTCCCGCGACCTAGATCTCTCCTAGATCCTTGAGCAGGGCTTGCCCCTTCTGCAGAAACCCAACTAGCAGTCGACCTCCTGCTACTTTCCGGCCCAATTGCCCATTGAGGTAGCTGACCTGGAGACGCGCATGGGCCAGCAGATCCACCTGGGCCATGCTAGGGGTCGCGGCCTGGAGCGGTTCGCCCGGCGACGCCATCTGCCCCCCGATCGGCTGGACAACGCAAGGGCGCCGGCTGTCACTCTTCGCATACGCCGTGGCCATCATCCGGCCGTTCTTCAACGACCATCCACCAAGCACCAACTCGGTCCCGAGTTGCTCGATCGGCAATCCCGCTTCGCTAACCGCTTTCTCAAAGTTCGGCCAGAGTTGGTCCACCACCAGCCCTAGCTCGGCAGATAGCTGTTCTATTGTGAAATCTGCGCGGAAGCTGGCCTGCAGTGCAAGCTCGTAGATGCGGAGGAAGGGGGAACCGCAGAATTCGGAAAAAATCGTACGCTAAGCTAACGGTGTTCTCGTGACAGCTCTTTGACTAGGCTTTCTAAGGGGTCGTCTCAGAAAACGGAAAATAAAGCACGCTAAGGCATAGCCGAACCTGCCAAGCTTGCTCCACCCTGTAGTGACGCGATCAGCGGGCAGGAAACGTTCCCCCTTCGCGCATGGCAGGCGCGCACCAACTCAGACAGCACGGCCTCCATGCGCGCCAGGTCAGCCATTTTCTCGCGCACGTCCTTGAGCTTGTGCTCGGCCAGACTGCTGGCTTCCTCGCAATGGGTGCCATCCTCCAGCCGCAGCAGCTCGGCGATCTCATCCAGGCTGAAGCCCAGCCGCTGGGCTGATTTCACGAAGCGCACCCGCGTTACATTCGCCTCGCCATAGCGGCGGATGCTGCCATAGGGCTTGTCAGGCTCCAGCAACAAGCCCTTGCGCTGATAGAAACGGATGGTCTCCACATTGACCCCGGCCGCCTTGGCGAAAACGCCAATGGTCAGGTTCTCCAAATTGTTTTCCATATCGCTTGACTCCGTACATGAGTACGGAAGTAAGGTTACGCTATCCAATTTCAATTCGAAAGGACAAGCGCATGTCTGAACCAAAAACCGGGCGCGGCGCGCTCTTCACTGGAGGGCTTGCCGCCATCCTCGCCTCGGCTTGCTGCCTCGGGCCGTTGGTTCTGATCGCCTTGGGGTTCAGCGGCGCTTGGATCGGCAACTTGGCGGTGTTGGAACCCTATCGCCCCATCTTTATCGGCGTGGCGCTGGTGGCGTTGTTCTTCGCCTGGCGGCGCATCTACCGGCAGGCAGCGGCCTGCAAACCGGGTGAGGTCTGCGCGATTCCCCAAGTGCGAGCTACTTACAAGCTCATTTTCTGGATCGTGGCCGCGCTGGTTCTGGTCGCGCTCGGATTTCCCTACGTCATGCCATTTTTCTACTGATCGGAGTTCACCATGAAGAAACTGTTTGCCTCCCTCGCCCTCGCCGCCGTTGTTGCCCCCGTCTGGGCCGCCACCCAGACCGTCACGCTGTCCGTACCGGGCATGACCTGCTCCGCCTGCCCGATCACTGTCAAGAAGGCGATTTCCAAGGTCGAAGGCGTCAGCAAAGTTGACGTGACTTTCGAGACACGCCAAGCGGTCGTCACCTTCGACGATGCCAAGACCAGCGTGCAGAAGCTGACCAAGGCAACCGCAGACGCGGGCTATCCGTCCAGCGTCAAGCAGTGAGTCACTGAAAACGGCACCGCAGCACAACGGACGTCATTGTCTGGCGCCACAAACGATAAAGGATCTGTTGCATGACCCATCTAAAAATCACCGGCATGACTTGCGACTCGTGCGCGGCGCACGTCAAGGAAGCGCTGGAAAAAGTGCCAGGCGTGCAGTCGGCGCTGGTGTCCTATCCGAAGGGCACAGCGCAACTCGCCATCGTGCCGGGCACATCGCCGGACGCGCTGACTGCCGCCGTGGCCGGACTGGGCTACAAGGCAACGCTAGCCGATGCGCCACTGGCGGACAACCGCGTCGGACTGCTCGACAAGGTGCGGGGATGGATGGCCGCCGCCGAAAAGCACAGTGGCAACGAGCCCCCGGTGCAGGTAGCGGTCATTGGCAGCGGTGGAGCCGCGATGGCGGCGGCGCTGAAGGCCGTCGAGCAAGGCGCGCAGGTCACGCTGATCGAGCGCGGCACCATCGGCGGCACCTGCGTCAATGTCGGCTGTGTGCCGTCCAAGATCATGATCCGCGCCGCCCACATCGCCCATCTGCGCCGGGAAAGCCCGTTCGATGGCGGTATTGCGGCAACTGTGCCTACGATTGACCGCAGTAAGCTGCTGGCCCAGCAGCAGGCCCGCGTCGACGAACTGCGGCACGCCAAGTACGAAGGCATCCTGGGCGGTAATCCGGCCATCACCGTTGTGCACGGTGAGGCGCGCTTCAAGGACGACCAGAGCCTTACCGTCCGTTTGAACGAGGGTGGCGAGCGCGTCGTGATGTTCGACCGCTGCCTGGTCGCCACGGGTGCCAGCCCGGCGGTCCCGCCGATTCCGGGCTTGAAAGAGTCACCCTACTGGACTTCCACCGAGGCCCTGGCGAGCGACACCATTCCCGAACGCCTTGCCGTAATCGGCTCGTCGGTGGTGGCGCTGGAGCTGGCGCAAGCCTTTGCCCGGCTGGGCAGCAAGGTCACGGTCCTGGCGCGCAATACCTTGTTCTTCCGTGAAGACCCGGCCATCGGCGAGGCGGTGACAGCCGCTTTCCGTGCCGAGGGCATCGAGGTGCTGGAGCACACGCAAGCCAGCCAGGTCGCCCATATGGACGGTGAATTCGTGCTGACCACCACGCACGGTGAATTGCGCGCCGACAAACTGCTGGTTGCCACCGGTCGGACACCGAACACGCGCAGCCTCGCGCTGGACGCAGCGGGGGTCACTGTCAATGCGCAAGGTGCCATCGTCATCGACCAAGGCATGCGCACGAGCAACCCGAACATCTACGCGGCCGGCGACTGCACCGACCAGCCGCAGTTCGTCTATGTGGCGGCAGCGGCCGGCACCCGTGCCGCGATCAACATGACCGGCGGCGATGCGGCGCTCGACCTGACCGCAATGCCGGCCGTGGTGTTCACCGATCCGCAAGTGGCGACCGTGGGCTACAGCGAGGCGGAAGCCCACCACGACGGGATCGAGACCGACAGCCGCACCTTGACCTTGGACAACGTGCCGCGTGCGCTCGCCAACTTCGACACACGCGGCTTCATCAAGTTGGTTATCGAGGAAGGCAGCCATCGGCTGATCGGCGTACAGGCGGTCGCGCCGGAAGCGGGTGAACTGATCCAGACGGCGGCTCTGGCCATTCGCAACCGCATGACGGTGCAGGAACTGGCCGACCAGTTGTTCCCCTACCTGACGATGGTCGAGGGGTTGAAGCTCGCGGCGCAGACCTTCAACAAGGATGTGAAGCAGCTTTCCTGCTGCGCCGGGTGAGAAAAAGGAGGTGTTCAATGAACGCCTACACGGTGTCCCGGCTGGCTCTTGATGCCGGGGTGAGCGTGCATATCGTGCGCGACTACCTGCTGCGCGGATTGCTGCGCCCGGTGGCGTGCACACCAGGCGGCTACGGCTTGTTCGATGACGCCGCCTTGCAACGGCTGTGCTTCGTGCGGGCGGCCTTCGAGGCGGGCATCGGCCTCGACGCGCTGGCGCGGCTGTGCCGGGCGCTGGATGCGGCGGACGGCGACGAAGCGGCCGCGCAGCTTGCCCTGCTGCGTCAGTTCGTCGAGCGTCGGCGCGAAGCGTTGGCCGATCTGGAAGTGCAGTTGGCCACCCTGCCGACCGAGCCGGCACAGCACGCGGAGAGTCTGCCATGAACAACCCCGAGCGCTTGCCGTCCGAGACGCACAAACCGATCACCGGCTACCTGTGGGGCGGACTGGCTGTGCTGACTTGCCCCTGCCACCTGCCCATCCTCGCTGTCGTGCTGGCCGGCACAACCGCCGGTGCTTTCCTCGGCGAGCATTGGGTCATCGCGGCGCTCGGTTTGACCGGCCTGTTCCTTCTGTCCCTGTCGCGGGCGTTGCGGGCATTCAGGGAAAGAGAATGAGCGCTTTCCGGCCGGATGGATGGACGACGCCGGAACTGGCCCAAGCGGTCGAGCGCGGGCAGCTTGAACTGCACTACCAGCCCGTCGTCGATCTGCGCAGTGGTGGGATTGTCGGCGCGGAAGCCCTGTTGCGCTGGCGTCATCCGACGCTTGGACTATTGCCACCGGGCCAGTTCCTGCCCGTGGTCGAATCGTCCGGCCTGATGCCTGAAATCGGCGCTTGGGTGCTGGGCGAAGCCTGCCGCCAGATGCGTGACTGGCGAATGCTGGCATGGCGACCGTTCCGGCTGGCCGTCAATGTTTCGGCGAGCCAAGTGGGACCGGACTTCGACGGGTGGGTAAAGGGCGTGCTGGCTGATGCCGAGTTGCCCGCCGAGTATCTCGAAATCGAGCTGACCGAATCGGTCGCGTTTGGTGATCCGGCGATCTTCCCCGCCCTGGACGCCTTGCGGCAGATCGGTGTGCGCTTCGCCGCCGATGACTTCGGGACGGGGTATTCCTGTCTGCAACATCTGAAGTGCTGCCCAATCAGCACGCTCAAGATCGACCAATCGTTTGTCGCCGGGCTCGCCAACGACCGCCGCGACCAAACCATCGTGCACACCGTGATTCAGCTTGCGCACGGGCTGGGCATGGATGTGGTGGCTGAAGGCGTGGAAACATCGGCGAGTCTTGATCTATTGCGACAAGCGGACTGCGACACAGGACAAGGCTTCCTGTTCGCGAAGCCAATGCCGGCGGCGGCATTCGCCGTCTTCGTCAGTCAATGGAGGGGTGCCACCATGAATGCAAGTGACTCGACCACCACCAGTTGCTGCGTGTGCTGCAAGGAAATCCCGCTCGATGCCGCCTTCACCCCGGAAGGCGCGGAATACGTCGAGCACTTCTGCGGGTTGGAGTGTTATCAACGCTTCGAAGCGCGTGCCAAGACAGGGAACGAAACCGATGCCGATCCGAACGCCTGCGACTCGCTACCGTCAGATTGAGGCATACCCTAACTGGATGTCAGGCAGGGCCGCGCCGCTTAGTCAGAATAGAGTCATCTTTCGCATTTTTTGACACATGCCTGCGAAGGTCATAGATTTCAGCCTGACAGAAACGGGGTTTGAGGCACAACGGAACAGAAGGAGCACTTAAGCCGCCTTCAACCAAGGAGACATCGTGCAGGGGCACCGCATCGGCTACGTCCGGGTCAGCAGCTTCGACCAGAACCCGGAACGCCAGCTGGAACAGACACAGGTGAGCAAGGTGTTCACCGACAAGGCATCGGGCAAGGACACCCAGCGCCCCCAGCTCGAAGCGCTGCTGAGCTTCGTCCGCGAAGGCGATACAGTGGTGGTGCACAGCATGGACCGGCTGGCCCGCAACCTCGATGACCTGCGTCGCTTGGTACAGAAGCTGACTCAACGCGGCGTGCGCATCGAGTTCCTGAAGGAGGGCCTGGTGTTCACTGGCGAGGACTCGCCGATGGCCAACCTGATGCTGTCGGTGATGGGGGCCTTCGCTGAGTTCGAGCGCGCCCTGATCCGCGAGCGGCAGCGTGAGGGCATCACCTTGGCCAAGCAGCGTGGCGCGTACCGGGGCCGCAAGAAAGCCCTGTCCGATGAGCAGGCTGCTACCCTGCGGCAGCGAGCGACGGCCGGCGAGCCCAAGGCGCAGCTTGCCCGCGAGTTCAACATCAGCCGGGAAACCCTCTACCAGTACCTCCGCACGGACGACTGACACATGCCGCGTCGCTTGATCCTCTCGGCCACGGAGCGGGGCACCCTGCTCGCGTTGCCAGAAAGCCAGGATGACCTGATCCGCTACTACACCTTCAACGACTCCGACCTGTCGCTGATCCGTCAGCGGCGCGGCGACGCCAACCGCCTCGGCTTCGCCGTGCAACTCTGCCTGCTGCGCTACCCCGGCTATGCGTTGGGCACTGACAGCGAGCTGCCCGAACCGGTCATCCTGTGGGTGGCCAAGCAAGTCCAGACCGATCCGGCGAGTTGGACGAAGTACGGCGAGCGCGATGTGACCCGTCGCGAGCACGCCCAGGAACTGCGCACCTACCTTCAACTGGCCCCGTTCGGCCTGTCCGACTTCCGCGCCCTGGTGCGCGAGCTGACCGAACTGGCCCAGCAGACCGACAAGGGCTTGCTGCTGGCCGGCCAGGCGCTGGAGAGCCTGCGGCAGAAGCGACGCATCCTGCCGGCGTTGAGCGTGATCGACCGGGCTTGCTCGGAGGCCATTGCACGGGCCAATCGGCGGGTCTACCGCGCCCTGGTTGAACCGCTCACGGACTCGCATCGGGCCAAGCTGGACGAGCTGTTGAAGCTCAAGGCCGGCAGCAGCATCACCTGGTTGACCTGGCTGCGCCAGGCACCGCTGAAACCCAACTCTCGGCACATGCTTGAGCACATCGAGCGGCTGAAGACATTTCAGCTGGTGGACTTGCCCGAAGTCCTGGGCCGGCACATCCACCAGAACCGCCTGCTCAAGCTGGCCCGCGAGGGTGGGCAGATGACGCCCAAAGACCTCGGCAAGTTCGAGCCGCAGCGGCGCTATGCGACCCTGGCCGCCGTGGTGCTGGAGAGCACTGCAACCGTGATTGATGAGCTGGTGGATCTGCACGACCGCATCCTAGTCAAGCTGTTCAGCGGCGCGAAGCACAAGCATCAGCAGCAGTTCCAGAAGCAGGGCAAGGCGATCAACGACAAGGTGCGCCTGTACTCCAAGATCGGCCAGGCGCTGCTGGAGGCCAAGGAAGCCGGCAGCGACCCCTATGCCGCCATCGAGGCGGTGATCCCCTGGGACGAGTTCACCGAGAGCGTCAGCGAAGCCGAGCTGCTGGCCCGGCCGGAGGGCTTCGACCACCTGCACCTGGTCGGCGAGAACTTCGCCACCCTGCGCCGCTACACGCCGGCTCTGCTGGAGGTATTGGAGCTGCGCGCCGCCCCGGCCGCGCAGGGCGTGCTGGCAGCCGTGCAGACGCTGCGCGAGATGAACGCCGACAACCTGCGCAAGGTGCCGGCCGATGCTCCCACCGCCTTCATCAAGCCGCGCTGGAAGCCACTGGTGATCACCCCGGAAGGCCTCGACCGGCGCTTCTACGAAATCTGCGCCCTGTCCGAGCTGAAGAACGCCCTGCGCTCCGGCGACATCTGGGTCAAGGGCTCGCGGCAGTTCCGCGACTTCGACGACTACCTGCTGCCGGCCGAGAAGTTCGCCGCGCTCAAGCGGGAACAGGCCCTGCCGCTGGCGATCAACCCGAACAGCGACCAGTATCTGGAAGAGCGCTTGCAGCTGCTGGACGAGCAGTTGGCCACTGTCGCCCGCCTGGCCAAGGACAACGAGCTGCCCGATGCCATCCTCACCGAGTCCGGGTTGAAGATCACCCCGCTGGATGCGGCGGTGCCGGATCGGGCGCAGGCGCTGATCGACCAGACCAGTCAGTTACTGCCGCGCATCAAGATCACCGAACTGCTGATGGACGTGGACGACTGGACGGGCTTCAGCCGCCACTTCACCCACCTGAAGGACGGGGCCGAGGCCAAAGACCGGACGTTGCTGCTGTCCGCGATCCTCGGTGATGCGATCAACCTCGGGCTGACCAAGATGGCCGAGTCGAGCCCCGGTCTGACCTACGCCAAGCTGTCCTGGCTGCAAGCCTGGCACATCCGCGACGAGACCTATTCGGCGGCCCTGGCCGAGCTGGTCAACCACCAGTACCAGCATGCCTTCGCCGCCCACTGGGGCGACGGCACCACCTCATCCTCCGATGGCCAGCGTTTCCGGGCTGGCGGCCGGGGCGAGAGCACCAGACACGTCAACCCGAAGTACGGCAGTGAGCCGGGACGGCTGTTCTACACCCATATCTCCGACCAGTACGCGCCGTTCAGCACCCGCGTGGTGAATGTCGGCGTGCGCGATTCCACCTATGTGCTCGACGGCCTGCTGTACCACGAGTCCGACCTGCGGATCGAGGAGCACTACACCGACACGGCCGGCTTCACCGATCACGTCTTCGCCCTGATGCACCTGCTGGGCTTCCGTTTCGCGCCGCGCATCCGCGACCTCGGCGAAACCAAGCTGTACGTGCCGCAGGGCGTGCAGACCTACCCGACGCTGCGGCCGCTGATCGGCGGCACCCTGAACATCAAGCACGTCCGCGCCCATTGGGACGACATCCTGCGCCTGGCCAGCTCGATCAAACAGGGCACCGTCACTGCCTCGCTGATGCTGCGCAAGCTCGGCAGCTATCCGCGCCAGAACGGCCTGGCCGTGGCCCTGCGCGAGCTGGGCCGGATCGAACGCACGCTGTTCATCCTAGACTGGCTGCAAAGTGTTGAGCTGCGCCGCCGCGTGCATGCCGGCCTGAACAAAGGTGAGGCGCGCAACTCGCTGGCCAGGGCGGTGTTCTTCAACCGCCTTGGGGAAATCAGGGATCGGAGCTTCGAGCAGCAGCGCTACCGGGCCAGCGGCCTCAACCTGGTGACGGCGGCTATCGTGCTGTGGAACACGGTGTACCTGGAGCGCGCCACCCAGGGGTTGGTCGAGGCCGGCAAGCCGGTGGACGGCGAGCTGCTGCAATTCCTGTCGCCGCTGGGCTGGGAGCACATCAACCTCACCGGCGATTACGTCTGGCGGCAGAGCCGCAGACTGGAAGACGGGAAGTTTCGGCCCCTACGGATGCCCGGAAAACCTTAGCGTACGATTTTTTCCGAATTCTGCGAGCCCCCCAGGAAGAATTGCGTAGACCCGCGCGCAGCAAGCACTACGTTGTGCTGAGGGATCAGCAGCAGCTTTGCCCCCGCGGAATACGCCCCTGTGAGAGCATCCTCTGCCAGGGTATCCGCTGCGACGACGAGGTGGTCACGAGTGAGGAGAACGTTGAGGATGCTCATTGCGGGATCGTCTAGACGTTTGCAGACTATCGCCTTCCCCTCCCCTCCTGTCCAGACTGCTATGGCCTCCGCGATCACACAAATTCTTGGTCGCCCCAATGCTTGCGAGAACGCACTTGAGATACGCCGCGGCTACCTCAAGGCGATGGAAGATGCGCTGCGGGTTTCGCTTCTGATCCACCAAGATCCAAGGCTTCTGTTCGACACGTGGGCCAGACTGCTCCCCTTGATCGCTCAAAGCCACGAGAGTGACGGCAGCCAGCCATTTGCGACCGGGATCGTCCGCTCGCGCGATCATGGATCCCGGCGGTTGGCTGGCTGAGCGTATGGTTGCAATATAGGAAGCAATCGCGCGCGGACCAGAACGCTGTTCATCGCAGACATTCTTAGGGTGCCATTGCAGAGATTTCAGCTTTTGAGGAATAAAATTTCAGTGCAAGACGGTCCATTGCAGAAAAATTTGACTTGCGACTGACGCAACGCAGAAATTGCTGATGCACGGATGATGCAATGCAGAGATTACCGGCTAACAGATGCTGCAGCCCAGCCAGCCAACTGAGGGCTTTGCCCGATGGACGAGCCGTTACTCTTGCCTGCAGATCACGATTCTAGGATGACTTGTGCCTCAATCGGCTGACCAGGATCGGGCGTCTGTGCTGGAGGGCTCCTTAGAGCTCTTGGGTGAAATTCGAGCCGCTTGGATGGAGATAGAGCATGGACGTGACCGAAGATCGACGGCGGTGGCGGCACTTTGCCAGATGTCCCTTGATCACGCCGTGGCAGTACAGTCCCTGATCGCTACTCTGCCCCAGTCAGCAATCTCGCTGGTCCGGCCCCAGTATGAGGCCCTCGTGCGTGCAACCTGGGCATGTTATGCAGCTACCGACACCGACATCGAGAAGCTTCTTGCGCCCCTGACTCTGGAGAGTCAGCAAGCGGCAAAGAGGCTCCCTGGCGTTCAGGACATGCTCGTAAAGCTTGAGTCCTCTGGGCCCCGAGGAGCATCACAGTTGTTGGGCAGAGCCAGACAATGCCTTTATGTCGGCTTGAACTCCTATCTCCATGCCGGGATTCACCCCTTGGCAAGGCAGTTAAATGGCTACCCGGGCGCGCTTCTGGCGGGGGTGGCCATGAACAGCAATGCGCTTGCCATGCTAACCCTTCTGAATCTGGCGCACCTGTGGCCAGGCGAACCAGTTCTGGCATGGATGAATGCACTGCATCATCAATTTGGGGGTGTTTTGCCAGAGTTGGAGCCATTGACCCCCCATCAGCCCTCGCCATAGAGCTGTCCCGGATCGCCTGCGCGTCTAGGGTGGGGTCTGTGGTGAGTGACTAGGCAGTTGGGCCTCGCCCCCCTCTGGGGGCACGGGGAGAACATCACGGGCGCATAAGCAGTTGCCCCGGATTTCTCGTTGGGGCAAGTCCTGGCAGTTGATCTGTGTCGGGGGCCTGTCGGGCGACTGTCATGTTTCCAAGTTCGGCACCCTCCTAATCTGGGCTCCCTACCCCTCCGGAGTTATCTTCTATGACCACCAAGACCCCGCCTCGCCTGCTTACCGCTGCTGAGGTTGGCGCCTGCATTCGCCAGTTCCGCCAGTTGCGTCATTGGTCGCAAGAACAATTGGCCGAGATCTCGGGCCTGAACGTGCGAACAGTTCAGCGGGTTGAGCAGGGTGACTCGGCCAGTTTCGACACCCGTCGCGCACTGGCGCGCGCCTTCGATTTCAATGACATCGATGCACTCAACAAGCCTTTCTCGCTGCCGACAGACGAGGAACTGCAGGCGGCGCAAGCGCAGTTTGAGCGCGACTACATCACCCTGGCGGTGTCCCCGCTTGCTGCTGGGCGCGAGCTGGCCAGCCTGATCGTTTCGTGCGACATGGATCTGTCCGAACCGGCTTTCGAGCTGTCGCGCGAGGCGGCGAGCGAGTTTGCTGCACTGGTCGACTACTACCGTGAGTATCGCGACTGCCAAGACCTGTATTCAGAAGTCGACAAGCTAGACATCTACGACGGGCTGCAGCAGCGCATTGAGGTCCTGCGGGAACTGGGAGTATCACTGTCGCACGGTCAGCGTAAGGTCGTCATTCGGATGGGCTCAGGTATGCCGATGGATGCCACGGTCCTGTACGTCGTGGCGTTTCGCCTCGGCCACGAGTGCAGTCAGATCGTAACTCCTAAGGCAGCACGCATCGGCTGAGTCAGCATTCATTAGATCGATAGTGGTGGCGATACATCTGACAGATGTCTATTGATCGCGCCGTCGCAGTACAGTCCCTGGAGGTTGCCCTGCCTTAGTCAGCGATAGCGCTGGTCCGGCCCCAGCACAAGACCCTGATTCGTGCGACAGCAAGGTTCTTAGCTTTCGAGGCAGCGAATTTTTGATGTGCCCTGAACCCTCGCGAAGATCCACTATGGAGACGCCGTCGATTTCTGGATCCAGACCTAAGAAGCCCTCGAGTTCTGGATCCACAGGCAACTCGTCCTTGAGTTCCTGACTGCGCACCTGAGTGGTCAAGCTCCGCCCGGGTGAAGGCTCTGCGCCCAGTACTCTAGGAACTCCTCTTGAGCAATCGTTTCGATTGCGCCTGGCCTGGCATGCCGCACCATGTGGATGGCATCCGATGCCCGCTTGGCCTCGCCAGACTGCAGCAAAAGCATGGCAGCGACCGTTCCCGCGCGTCCCAACCCCCCCTTGCAGTGGACCACGATCCTTTGACCGCTCAGCATGTCAGCGACGAGCTCAGCACTTAGCTGTAGCCAATCTTTGAGGAGTCTGTCGTCTGGTGCGGCTCCATCAGTGATTGGCAGTCCATGCCAAGAGATGCCCTTCCCCGCCACTATCGCCGGTAAGCTCTCGATTCGAAGGTCCTTGAGCTCCCAAGGCTCAAGCAAGGTGACTAGGTGAGTGGCACCCCAGTCCTGAATAGCCGAGACGTCCACATCTAGGTCTCTCGCCCATGCTCCAGTCATGGCGACTTCCTGGTACTTGCCTGGCGCAAATGTCACCCCTATGCCGCCTCCATGGGCTCCAACAGGCAACTCTGCAATCAGTAACGGGTGGCTAGCGCTGGTGCGCATCATTTCGGCTCTCCCAACATGCGGTAACGTTCTGCGTCGTGCGCCGGGGCGCTCCCCGCTCATTCGCTGCACGGCTAGGATATCGGATGTTCAGATATCGTTGAACTGGAGAGAACACCTAAGGGTCAATATCGGAAAGTCAGATAGACAGTCTGTGGGCAGGTTGATATCCTGACAACTGGTATCGCGATTTGAGGGCTGTGTGGCCTATGTCGTTAGCCAACCGACCCTCATCGCGCCCTGGCCAGAACTGGACAATTTCGTTCGTTCAATAGGTCCCTTTCTTGCGTGCGCGTGGTGCGCGCTAGAGCGCTCAAGAACGGCTAGTTCGCCGGTAGCTGCTGAGGGGTTGGCCTCGCAGGCACTTGACACGCTTGCGACGCTGCGCGTCCTCCATCGCGAACCAGTCGAATGTTCTCGGCTTGCCGCAAGATCTCTGTATGAGCCCCTGGCTTGGTCCTACAAATCTCCGTGGTCTCGCAGTGACTTGAACCTTGAGTCGGCATTGACCCGGTCGCTCACCCAGTGGGCGGCTGAGTGCACGCCCAGTGCGAGGCGGAATCTCGGAATTTCACTGGCATCCACCGAAGCTCGAGCGTACTTGGCAAACCTTCTGCGGAAGCATCGGTTGGACCCGAAGCTAGGCGACGGGCTTCAGTCGATTGGATCGCCTGAATGGAATGCGCTCAGCTTGGGGCGTAAGCGCTACGTGCTGTGGGCGAGCATGCGAAATTCTGCCTCGGAGTTCATACAAAGCGGTTTGGATGAGCATGCCGCGAGGCGAGCACTTGATCGCGAGATAAAACGCAGATGCATCTGGTTAGCTGGACGCGAGCAAGCTGGAACCCTCGCCCGGAAGGATTTTTGCTTCTAGCCTGGTCAGGGTTGGCGTCAGCCGTTGATCCTGGACGTTGCAATGGAGACTTTCCTGCCGCTGGGCATGGCGTACTGGCTGGAACCTAGCGGCAGTTGGCAGCTTTAGCTTCTAGTCTGAGTAGACCGACCAGCTGCCACGGGTCCATGAGATGGTTTGAGGGGGCTCAGGACTCTATCGCGGTAAACGCCCCCCCAGGTCTATATCGACGGTTCTCCAACGAAGCGCTGGACCTTGGTTGACCGGCGAGCCTGTGGCCCATTGGACGCTGGCCAAGAGATGGCCCTCTAGTACTCGTTCAGTCGCTTACGGATTGCCTCGATGGCATCGTCCAGTCCCGCGTCGTCCTCGGGGTAAGGAGAACAAAACAGTTGAACCGGGACCCAGCAATGTTCCTGTCCCGGTTGTACATAGGGGGCGTAATCATCTAGTAGCCATGCAGAGCCGATGGGCTGGGAAACGTTGGCAAGATCCTTCGTCGGCCCAGTCCAGTCTATGTATGGCAAGCGGGCAAACCAACCCGGGGCCGCTCCTTCGCAAGCCAATAGGTCGGCAATCTCGCGAAATCTAGGCTCCGGAACTGTGGTGAAGATGACTAGACCCTCAAAGAGCGACTTTGCCGACTCCAGAAATTCGTAGAGGCCCGGGCGCGGGATCTGGCTTACAGCGTTGGAAATCAGCGTTCCTTCTAAGTCCAAGGCGAGGATGGACGGGCGCATTGTGTAATGGTCCTCTTTGGCGGGGGTGAACGTCGGTACCGCTACCAAGCCCCGCCGGAGGGTGATCCGCCGGCGGGGCTTGGTAGCATCAGACATCTTCGAACTCGCTCGCTTGCTTGAGTTGGTTCTCAAGGAAATCAATGCGCTTCTGAAGATCGGCACTTAGATAGGCTTTGTCCGTAAAGTCCATTGCTGTCTCAGGGATCATCTCCAGCTCGACGCGTGTGGATGTAGCTTGACGAATCGCCAAGGTGGTCCAGGCCTTATCGCCCTTGACGAATCCGACAGTGAATCGAGCCGTAACATGGTGTTCGGGCTTGAGGCCTTCGATGGAACGGAAATCGCTGCGCACCTTCGACGTGGCTACAGGCTGTACATCGCCATTGATGTACAGCGCCGCATTCCAGCTCGCTTCGCTCAATGGCAGTGTTGAGCGGTTGATGATGCGGGCGGTGATGACTGGCTTGGGCCCAAAGAAGCTGTTTTCCATCCGGAACTCTGGATCAACCGCACTGACCCTCTTTAGCTCGGCGATAGTAGGAAGTTGATCGTTGGCCTCCTGTCGTAGCGCTTCTATCTCCTTGGGATTGCTATCCCTGATGTGCTTAACCTGCCCTCTCACCACCTGCCTTACGGAAGCGTTTGGGTAGGTCTGGTTCAGTTTTTCAAGAAGGTCGGCAGGGATTCGTGAGAAAAACAGCCGAATCGTCTCTAACACCATGATTCAACGAGGAAACACCCCTCGACGTCAGGCAGTTCGTGGATTACAGACCTAGGCTTGATTGAACCAGAAGCCGCGTGACACAGGCATTCCTGGAGTACTGCTCAGGCACGCGTGCCCTTCTTGAATATTGGATTCAAGAGTTTCCACGCTCCTGACCCAACGGAAACCTTCAAGAAGGCTCTGACCGTCGCCTGATCCATTGCAGTAGTTCCTCGTGCGGGATCGTACGTCCAGCGTCGACGTCGGCCATACCCTCGCGGGTCCGCCGTTCCTTCTCTTCCTCGGTCAATCCCGGAAGGAGTGCTAGTAGCTTATCTTCAGGGCTCATAGGCCGATGAGCTGTGCTCAAGTTGGCTTGATTCTCGTGAAAAAATATGGGCAGGATCTGGGGATCATCCAAGCCCGCCGGCAAAGGCAGCGATACGTCGTGGACCGCCAAGTCGATGATGACGTCCAAATCTGAGCATAAGGGCTGTATGGCGGTGGTCACCAGACGAGCCGCCCGCTCGGCGAAAGCCAGGTCCACCACCAGCCAGATCAACAGACCGGGAGGCTGTTCGACGCCCCCTGACGAGTGAGTTTCCAGGAGATAGGCCGACGAGACGAAGTCGGCGTGCTCAAGGCTGCCGCTGATGGCCGGAGCGAGCCAAGCCGGCGCGGCCTGGGCAGGTCTCACCGCGAACTCCGCCGGCGCCAGACGTTCCACCCTGGCCAGAAAGCCCGTATCCAACAATGTCGCAACCTCTTCCGGGTACAGGACAACGCCGCCGTAGTTGGGATTGAGCATCAACGTCGCGCCGCGAGTACCGGTTAGCAGCTCACGGCCTGAAACTCCCAGAATTCTGACAGCAGACGAGCTGGCCGCCTGCGCCTTGTCGAGCGAGGTAAAGAAAGGGATCGCATCGAAACCGTCAGGATGGCGGAACTGGACCAGCCGCAGTGTCTGCGCGTCGTCCGAGATGGGCGCATGCACGTACACGATCGCATCCATCAGTCGCTTGAAGAATGCGCGTTCCTCGGCCGCACTGTCGCGGGCCCGTTCAAAGGAAGCCTCCAGCGCTGTCTCCGCAGACGTAGTCCCTCTTCCACGCGGCCTGCTCGGTTGCTTCATGGTCAGATGCGATGAGGGCCGAGCGGGTACCCGGAGAACCAATCCGCCTCGATCTCGCTGCTCAGGTAGGGTCGTACGAAGGCCGACTGGGTCAGCGCTCGCAGCCGCTCTTCGTGCTCAGCAATCGCCTCGATGTCGCTGACGGTTGGATAGTGCCGCAGCAGTCGATATGCCTCTTGCCGCACCTCTTTAGGCACGGCTTGGCTGGCCGCTAGCTGCCTGAGGAACGCGCCCGCCTGCAGCACATTGCGGGTGCGCTCAGATGGCATCGTCATGACATCAAGAATGACTAGCACTAAGGAATGCTTAGCTTATCGCGTTTGTGGCCGGCCAGGGCACGGTGCAACTACAGACCTTGCGATTCCTGTATTAATGTAATATAATCAATAACTTAATTCGCATAAGTGAGCGTTATGTCCATGGAGTGAGGGCCAATAGGAACGAGCAGGTAGCCTGAGCCTTCCCATGATGGGAAGGTCAACAACGCGGGACGGATTACCACTCAACTTGCCTGTCGTTTGACCTTCCCACCGTGGGAAGGCTCATCGTCACGCCGTCGGCAAACCGCCGATGCTTTTGGAGGGTTGTCCATGAATCTCGTTGTTGAAGGTATGACCTGTGGTCACTGTGTCCGAACGGTCACCCAAGCCATTCAGGCCCTTGACCCCCACGCCCAGGTGGACGTCGATCTGGGCAGTGGCGTGGTCAAGATCGAGGGCCTGCTTGCCGTAGAACAGGCGGTTGAGGCTATCCAGCGGCAAGGCTATGTGATCGCTGCGGTGCTCCCTTCTGAGGCTGGTACGCCGGCCGCCCCGGCCGTCGCATCCTCCTGCTGCGGCGGATGCCACCGCTGAGTCCGCGCGAGGGCTTGATCCTGATCAATGACAGTCGGCCCCAAGAGGGCTAGACTGGCCATCATGAGAGCTCGCACGTCCCCTGCCCTGATCTGCCCAGCGTCCGCAGGCGCTGCTTCGGGCGTGCGGGAGCTGTCATGGTGAGGCTGCTGAGGCGATGGCGGCGACCCCGTTCTCGTGCCCGACTGGCATGGCTGGGACTGTGGGCGCTGCTGCTGCAGCAACTCGCGCTGGTGGCTTACGCCTGTCCGCTGGAATCGGTGGAAGCTGGACAAGCGACCCTGATGGTCGGTTGCGAAGAGATGTCCACGCCGGATCCCGATGCTCCGGCGTTGTGCGACCAGCATTGCCAGCGCGATCACATCGCCACGGCCGATGCGAAGGCCCCTCAAGTGCCTTACCAGCCCGCGCTGGCCGCCTTCGCGCTGGTGCAGGCTCTGTTGCCACCGGTACACGCGCAGTTGTATCGGGATGTTCCGGTGTGCGTGTCCGATCCGCCTCCCCTGCAGCGCTTCTGTAGCCTGCTGATTTAAGCCCCCTCCTGGATTGACCCGTGCTCGTGCTGCATGCGTTGCAGCGCGCTCGTTGTCGTTTCCCGGAGGTCTTATGGAGATGTCTTTCTTCTTGCGTGCAAGGCGCAAGATGGCGTGTGGGTTCGTGTTTGCCCTGGCGCTCAGTGGTCCTGTGCTGGCGGCATCGCCCGCTATCCCGATCAGCTACACAGAAGCCCTACAACGGGCGCTTGCTAACGCCCCAACCCTGCAGGTGCGCCGATCGCAGATCGATGCCAGTACCGAAGAAGCCGCGCGTGCTGGCGCGCTTCCCGACCCACGTTTGATCGTGGGGCTGGCGAACTGGCCCGTCAGCGGACCCGATGCCTTCAGCTTGCGGGCCGATGAGATGACCACCCAGCAAATCGGTCTGATGCAGGAGTTTCCTGCGCGTGCGAAACGACGTGCCGAGCACGCGTTGGCGCAAGCGACGCTGGCGCAAGCGCGCTCACTGTCGATGGCCGAACAGCAGATGGTGGCCCAAGCGGCCGCGCTGGCCTGGATCGAGCTGTGGAGTACGCAGCAAGCCGTAGATGCGTTGGAAGGTCTGCGCGAGCCGGCCCGTATAGCCGAGCGTGCGGCGCGTGCTCGCTTGGCAGGCGGCACGGCCGGGGCCAGTGATGTGCTTGCCGCCCAGGCCGCCCTACTGCAGTTGGACAATCGCCTGGAGCAGGTACATGCGGAGCACGCCGCCGCGCAGGCCGGCCTGGCGCGGTGGTTGGGTATTGCACCAGAGGCGATCTTGGCCAGTGGTGCGGCACCGGATTTTTCGCAGTTGCCATTGGAGCCCACCCAACTGCTGGCCAAACTGGACCAACACACGCCACTACTGGGCTGGGAGGCACGCGAGAGCTTAGCCCAGGCCCAGGTGGATGCGGCCGTGGCCGAAACCCGCCCGGATTGGAGTGTGGAGCTCACCTACGGACGTCGCGAGCGCGCACCCGACGGCATGGCGCGCAGCGACATGCTCATGGTGGAAGTGGGTGTGGGCCTGCCGCTGTTCCAGAAGAACCGCCAAGCACGAGGCATCGCGGCACGGCGGGCCGAGCTGGAGGCGGTGTCCGCAGAGCGCGATGAGGCCCGGCGCATCCAAGCCGAGTCGGTGCAACGCGCGATAGCGCGATGGCGCGGGTTAACCGGCCAGTTGGAGCGCCAGAACACGCAGAGCCTGCCTTTGGCGCGCGATCGTGCACGCACGGCGTTGGCCGCCTACGGCGCCGGTGCCGACCTGCAGCCGTGGCTGGAAGCGCGGCGCGATGAGATCGAATTGCACCTGGAGAACGCCCGTCTGCTGGGCGAACAGGGCCGTGCCTGGGCGGCACTGGCCTATCTGCTACCCCATGAGGAGAACACGCCATGAGCCCGACCAAGACGCGTCTCACACAGCTCGCCGTGGCCCTCGGGTTGCTGGCGCTCGGCTTTGCCGGCGGCTACGCCTGGATGACTCGAACCTCTGATACCACCCCGCCCCCCGGCACGAGCGTCGCAGATCAAGCACGCAAGGTGCTGTACTGGTACGACCCCATGGCGCCGGAGCAGCGATTCGACAAGCCGGGCAAATCTCCGTTCATGGATATGGAGTTGCTGCCCAAATACGCAGATGAGGCCATAGGGGGCGGAACGCAGATCGATCCGCGCCTGCAGCAGAACGTGGGCATACGCACTCAGGAAGTGACGGTAGAGTTACTAGGGACTGCCGTACGCGTGCCGGGCACACTGACGTGGGATCTGACCCAGGAAAGCGTGATCAGTGCGCGCATGGAAGGCTTGATCACCCACGTGCAGGTAAAGGCGCCGTTTACCGAGGTTCGTCGTGGTCAAACGCTGGCCACCGTGCAGGCCCCGGCATGGAACGCGGCCATCGCCGAAGCACATGCCCTGAGCCAAGCTCAGTCCGCGGGCGCGCGTGAGCTGCAGGGTGCGGCGCAACAACGGTTGCGTTCGTTGGGTGTTCCTTCTGGCGCCTCGGCCAGAAGTGGCGTCGTGCTTAGCGCAGACCACAGTGGTGTCGTGACCGAGATCCTGGCACGCGAGGGACAGACGGTGATGCCCGGTACGCCACTGTTCAAGATCAATGGGCTGGACACGTTGTGGCTGGAGGCCTCGGTACCCCAGGCAGCGCTGGGCACCTTGCGGCCGGGGACCTCAGTGCAGGCCACGGTCAGTGCCTGGCCGGCAGAGCGCTTTGCCGGACAGATCCAGGCGTTGCTTCCCCAGGTCGACATGGCTAGTCGCACGCAGCGGGCGCGAATTGTGCTGCGCAACCCGCAGCGTCGGCTGGTGCCGGGCATGTTCGCCGAGGTTCTGGTGCAGCCCGACGCCGAGCAGGCCCTGCCAGTCGTTCCCACGGAGGCGCTGATCGCCACCGGGCGGGACAGCCGGGTCATCGTGCAGGATCCGGACGGGAGCTTCCGGCCAGTGCGGGTGAGTGTGGGACGTAGCGTGCAAGGGCGCACGCAGATCGTGGCAGGCTTGGCCGGTGGTGAACGCGTGGTCGTCTCGGGTCAGTTCTTGCTCGACTCCGAAGCCAGTCTCTCCGGTGCGTTGGAGCGCCTGGGTGCTGCACAACCGACACGCCCTGCCAGCGCATCAGGTGTGCACGAGCGCCATGACGCCGGGCACGAACCACGCACTGTCGTGCCGTCACCGTCCAGACAGCCGGCGCCTGTCGCGCCAGACACCTCCACCTCTACGCCGCCGCGCTGCCCGGTGCAGTACTGGTATGACCCGATGGTGCCGGAGAAGCATTTCGACAAGCCGGGCAAGTCACCGTTCATGGATATGCAGTTGGTACCCAAGTTCGGCCCCGCCGCAGCCGCTGATTGCCAGGCAAGCGAGGTCATGTCCGAAGCGATGGAGGGCACACCATGATCGCGCGCCTGATCCATGCTTGCATCGCCAATCGCGTGCTGGTGCTGGTTGCCGCCGCGCTGCTGGCGGTGGTCGGTATCTGGTCGGTAAAGAACACGCCGCTGGATGCGCTGCCGGACCTGTCCGATACCCAGGTCATCATCCGCACGCAATGGGCGGGGCAAACCCCGCGCATCATCGAAGACCAGGTCACCTACCCGTTGGCCACCACGATGTTGTCCGTGCCGGGCGTGAAGGCGGTACGCGGCTTCTCCTTCTTCGGTGATTCATTCGTCTACATCCTGTTTGACGATGCCACTGATCTTTACTGGGCGCGCTCTCGAGTGCTCGAGTACTTGAGCCAGGTACGCGATCGACTTCCGCCGAATGTGAATCCGGCGCTGGGTCCTGATGCGACAGGACTGGGCTGGATCTACCAGTACGCCTTGGTGGATCGGACAGGTCAACGTGATGTGGGGCAGCTGCGTGCGTTGCAGGACTGGTTTCTTCGTTATGAGCTAAAAACCGTGCCGGACGTGGCTGAAGTAGCCAGTGTGGGCGGTGCGGTGCGCGCCTGGCAGATCCAGCCCGATCCGCAGGCGTTGGCGGCCCGTGGACTGACGGTGGCCGAGCTCATCGAGGCGGTGGATGCGGCCAACGGCGCTACCGGGGGCTCGGTGATCGAACAAGGCGAAGCCGAACTGATGGTGCGCAGCGAAGGCTACCTGCGCACACAGGAGGCGTTCGAACAGGTGCCGGTAACCGGCAACGACGGCATCCCCGTCCTGCTCGGCGAGGTGGCCACGATCAGTCGCGGGCCGGTCTTCCGTCGTGGTATCGCAGAGTTGGATGGTCAAGGTGAGGTGGCCGGCGGCGTGATCGTCCTGCGGACCGGCAAGGATGCCTTGGGGGCCATTCGGAACGTCAAAGCGCGACTGCAGGCGTTGCAATCCAGCTTGCCCGAGGGCGTGGAAGTGGTGCCGGTGTACGACCGCTCCGAGCTGATCCAGGATGCGGTACGCAACCTCACCCACAAGCTTGGCGAAGAGTTTCTGGTCGTAGCGCTGGTATGCCTGCTGTTCCTGTGGCACCTACGCTCGGCGTTGGTGGCCGTCATCACCCTGCCTTTGGGTATCCTGGCGGCCTTCATCGTGATGCACGCCCAGGGGATCTCCGCCAACTTGCTGTCATTAGGCGGCATCGCCATCGCCATTGGTGCGATGGTCGATGCAGCGGTGGTGATGATCGAAAATGCACACAAGCATCTGGAGCACTGGCGGGAGGCGCACGGCCGGGAACCTCAGGGTGAGGAGCGCTGGCAGCTGATGGCCCGCTCGGCGGCCGAGGTCGGACCGGCCCTGTTCGCCAGCTTGCTGGTCATCACCCTGTCTTTCGTGCCGGTTTTTGCCCTGCAGGCGCAGGAAGGGCGATTGTTCTCGCCTCTGGCCTACACCAAGACCTACGCGATGGCCGCCGCAGCAGGGTTGTCGGTGACCTTGATCCCCGTCTTGATGGGCTACCTGATCCGCGGCCGCATCCGCCCGGAACAGCAGAACCCCATCAATCGCATCCTGATCGCTGGCTATCGGCCCATCCTGCTGTGGGTCCTCAAACATCCCGGTGTCACCTTGCTGCTCAGCGGCCTGCTGCTAGTGCTCACCTTGATCCCCTTTAGCCGGTTGGGCAGTGAGTTCATGCCGCCCTTGGAAGAAGGCAGCCTGTTGTACATGCCCACGGCCCTGCCCGGCCTGTCCGCCGACAAGGCCCGTCAGTTGCTCCAGCTCTCGGGCCGGATGATCAAGACCGTACCGGAGGTTGAGCACGTGTTCGGCAAGGCGGGCCGTGCCGAAAGTGCGACCGATCCGGCACCGATCGAAATGTTTGAGACCACCGTGACCTTCAAGCCGCGGGATCAATGGCGCCCGGGCATGACCCCCCAGAAGCTACGCCAGGAGTTGGACGCAGCGGTCAAGATTCCCGGTCTGACCAACCTATGGGTCCCGCCCATTCGCAATCGCATCGATATGTTGGCCACCGGCATCAAGAGCCCGATTGGGATCAAGGTCTCCGGACCCGATGTGGAGCAGATCGAGCGCCTGAGCCAGCAGATCGAGCAGGTGGCCAAGACTGTGCCCGGCGTGAGTTCGGCACTGGCCGAACGCGTCACGGGTGGGCGCTATGTCGATGTACAGGTGCGCCCGGAAATCGCTGCACGTTACGGATTCACTCAAGGCCAACTCCAGCAACTGATTGCCACGGTCGTTGGCGGTGATCCAATCGGGGAAACGATCGAGGGGCGCGAACGCTATCCCATCGTCTTGCGCTACCCCCGTGGCCAGCGTGACTCGTTGCAGGCCTTGCAGGATCTGCCGCTGATCGCGCCAGGCGGTGTGCAACTGACCTTGAGCCAGGTGGCGGAGCTGTCAATCAGCCCAGGCCCGCCGATGCTCAAGAGCGATAACGGCCGGTTGGTGGGCTACATCTACGTGGATGTGGCCGATCGCGACTTGGGATCGGTGGTCCAGGACCTGCAAGCCGCGGTGCAGACCCAGGTGAGTTTGCCTGCCGGCTATGGTCTGGCGTGGTCGGGGCAGTACGAGTATCTGCAACGGGCTTTGGCACGCCTGCAATGGGTGGTGCCCGCGGCGTTGGCGATCATCTTCCTGGTCATCTGGATGGTGTTTCGCCGGCTTAGCGATGTATCCATCATCCTGCTCAGCTTGCCCTTGGCGTTGGTGGGCGGTTTCTGGTTGATCTGGGGGCTGGGCCATGCGATTTCGGTGGCCAGCATGATCGGATTCATCGCCCTGGGCGGCGTTGCGGCTGAGTTCGGCGTCATCATGCTGCTGTACCTGCGTCATGCCTGGGAGCAGCGCTTGGCCAGCGGTGCGCCGGAAGATGTGTCTACCCTGCAAGAGGCTATCTACGAAGGCGCCGTGCAACGGGTGCGCCCGAAGGCGATGACGGTAGCCGTCATCCTGGCCGGGTTGTTTCCGCTTTTCGTCGGTGCCGGTGCCGGCTCGGAGGTCATGCAACGTATCGCCGCGCCGATGCTGGGTGGCATGCTCACCGCACCGGTGCTCTCTATGGTGGTGATTCCCGCAGCGTTCTATCTAGTGCGGCGACGTGGATTGCGCGCGGCGCGGGGCGACCAATGAGAGACAGACTGAGCACTTGAGGTAAGTCCCCACAAAAAGACGCCAGTCATGGAAGAAGTCATGACTGGCGTCAAAGGGGAGAGTACCGCCTACATGCTTACTTATCAGTGCCCGGCGTGCGGGGAAATCTCAAAGCTCAGCGACGCCCGATCCGACACAAAATCCAAACCCTTTTGTGTAGAGGGCACAATGTGATTGGTGTGGATGTACCAGGTCTTGGCGGTGGTCACCTGGAAACTGGCTTGGCCTTGGGCATCGGTGCGCAGGAGCGTAGCGCTACCGTGCCCACCCTTGACCGGTGCGTCAGCACGATGACCGACGTACACGCGTAGGTTGGGCACTGGCGTGCCCTGCTGCAGCACCTGGAACGACAGCTGTTCGCCGACCTTCACGCTTCCAGGATTGCGGGCCAAGCGGATCTCCAGCGGATAGCCCAGCGAGGCAGCGAAATCGTCGGTCAGTTTTGTGCCCACCTGTCCAATGGTACGAGCATGCTTGGTATAGCTATAGGTGACCCCTTTGGGAAACTTGCTCGCATCATAGGTGGCCAGGGTATCGGGCAAGTCTTCCAACTCCAGGTACTTGCCGAACTCGCTGGCCGTACGCGTGCTGGTGGAGGCCATCGTCGAGACCCCCAGCAGATAGGTGCCCTCGCCCGCCGGATGCACGGTGAGCTGGCTCTGCTTGCCGACCTCTTTCCAACTGGCCAAGTCCGGTGCAGCCTTAGCGCCGCCCTGACTCAGCGAAACGTCCTGTAGACGCGCTCGGGTGACTGCACCTGCACTTTCATCGAAGGTGCCATTGTTCACCAACGCTGTGTTCGCCTCGCCCGCTGCGGTGCCAGGCTTGGAGAAAGCGACAAACAGGTCGTGCGCACCGGCACTGCCGGCCACAGCGAACAGCAGTAGTGTGGCGGATAGTTGCGTGTTTCTCATGATGTGTAGCTCCTCGTGATCGTGGCTTACCAGTGGTAACCAAAGCGGACATTCCAGCGACGACCCAGCAAGTCGTACGTCATGGTGTCGGTGTCGGTGTTGGGGTTGTTCTTCACGAACGGCGCCTTCTTATCGAGCACTTTTTCAACGCCGGCGGAGATATCCCACTTCTTCTTGATGCCGTAGCTCAGTTGCAGGCTGTGGTACACCACGCTGGACACATGCGAGCCGATCGTGTCGGGCACGGCGATGATGTCGTCCGCGCTGCCGATGTACTGCGCCGAATAGACGCCGGTCCAACGGTTCTTGCCCATACGCAGTGAGCCCAAGCCACGCCACTGGGTGTAGCTACCCAAGCCGCTGGTGATCTTGCCGGCGTACTCAATGGTGGTGGCCCCGGGCGTGAGCGCCCCCAACCCACGCGGGGTGAGTCTGGAGGTCCTGGAAGCCCTGCTGGATCTGGTCATGGCCTCGGGCAAGGTACGTGTGGTCGACGTGGCGGAACTGTGTCCGCCCCTGGATCCGGATCAAGCCACCGCACGTGTGGCCGCGCGTTTGATCCACCGAATGGTCAGTGCGCAGGCTCAGTGAAGTGATATCGGCTGGCAAAAGGCAGTGAGCTAATGGGAACGCTCAGCCAGCAACTGCTTCATTTGCGCGATCTCCTGTGTCTGCGAGGTAATAATGTCCTGGCAGAGCTTCACCAACTCAGGATCCTTCAGACGATTCTCCTCACACATCAGGATGGCGCCAGCGTGGTGGGGAATCATCGAACGGATGAACTGTTTGTCAGTGACCGCTGCTTGAGTGCGAATGCCCCACCAGCAGAACAGCATGAACGCCACCGTCAGACCAGCCAGAATCAGATTGCGTCGGCGATCGGGGTACATGCTGGACATTAGCCACAGCTCGATCAGCAGCATGGGAGCGGCCATCAGGCCCGCCATGTAGAACTGGTTCACGTTGTTATAGACGTTAGCCCACTGATCGACCATTGCGTACATCAATGCGTACATGGCCACGAAAGACAGGCCCATCATCAACAACAGGCGGCCGTAATGGCCTTGATGCCCTTGTTGTGCCTGGTGGGCAGGTTGGTGTGAGGCGTGCGGTTTTGCGTGCTGGGACTGCGGGTCTTGCGCGTTTTCGTGCGTACCGTGCGAAGAGGACATAACAATCTCCGTGGGAATGGCAGAACGGCGGAAGAACCCGCGAACTGTTGGAACAGCTCCCGGGCTGAGAACACTTACATACCCTTGCCGGCAGCGAATTCCTGCGGGCTCAGCTTGCCATCTTTGTTGCTATCGAGCATGCCAAAGTGCGGCGCCAGCTTGTGCTTGGCCAGTTCTTCCTTGGACAGCGAGCCGTCCTTGTTGGCATCGAGCTTGGTGAAATCGGCATCGGCCGCCGCCGGCTTGTGCTGACCGTGGTCGGTGGTGGGCGTGGTGGTCTGGCCGCCGGCGAAGGCCGCGCCCGCCATCAGGAACAAGGCCATCATCGAGAGGGAGGCATAACGCTTCATTGCAGTACTCCTTGTGGGATATGAGCCATCAGTGACAGGAATGGCCGCGCGCAGGCTCATCGGCGCGGTCAGGGTGGGGGGTGGCAACAACGGTGGAGCCGGACAAACGCAGGGCATTGGTGACCACCGAAACCGAGCTCAGGCTCATGGCCAGGGCCGCCATCATCGGACTGAGCAAAAGGCCGAAGCTGGGATACAGCAAGCCGGCGGCGATAGGCACGCCGATGGCGTTGTAGACGAAGGCGAAGCCCAGGTTCTGCTTCATATTGGCCACCGTCAAAGACGAGATGGCACGGGCTTGCACGATGCGCCTCAAATCACCCTTGACCAGGGTGAGCTGGGCGCTGGACATGGCCACATCCGTGCCCGTCCCCATCGCGATGCCCACATCGGCTGCCGCCAGGGCCGGCGCATCGTTGATGCCATCGCCAGCCATGGCCACGCGACGACCCTGGGCTTTGAGTTGCTGGACCAGGTCGGCCTTGTCCTGCGGCTTGACGCCACCACGCACATCCTCGATGCCCAGCGTGCGCCCCACGGCCTCGGCCGTCGCCTGTGCGTCACCGGAGGCCATCACCACGTGCAGGCCATCGGCACGTAGCAGGTTCAAGGCAGGCAAGGTCGTGGCTTTGATGGGATCAGCCACCGCAATGGCGCCGGCCAACCGACCATTGACCGCCAGGAACATCACGCTAGCGCCTTCTTTCCGAAGACGCTCGGCGCTGCTTTGCAAAGGTGCTACATCGGCGCCAACCGACGCCATCAGGCTTTGGTTGCCGAGCACGACATCCTGATCGGACACGCGCCCGCGGACGCCTTGGCCGGTGAGCGAATCAAAATCTTGGGCGGCCACCAGGTTCAAGCCACGTCGCTGGGCTTCAGCCACGATGGCCTCGGCCAAGGGGTGCTCACTGCCCTGCTCCAAGCTGCCGGCCAAACAAAGGATCTGATCGGCGTCGAAGCCGGCGTTGGAGAGCGTGTCGCGAAAGGCTGGACGCCCCTCGGTCAACGTACCGGTCTTGTCCACGATCAACGTGTCGATCAGACGTAGCTGCTCGATCGCCTGAGCATCGCGGAACAGGACCCCGACCTGCGCAGCGCGGCCAGTGGCGACCATGATCGACATGGGGGTAGCCAAACCCAAGGCACACGGGCAAGCAATGATCAGAACCGATACGGCATTGAGGACGGCAAAGGTCCAGGACGGTTCGGGTCCAAACAGACCCCATCCGAAGAACGTGAGCACCGCCGTGGCCAGCACGGCCAGGACAAACCAGTACGCCACCTTGTCCGCCATACGCTGCATCGGCGCGCGGGAGCGCTGGGCTTGGGCTACCAACTGCACAATCTGCGCCAGTACCGTCCCGGATCCGACTTTGTCCGCCCGGATGACTAAGGCGCCCGTCCCGTTGAGCGTGGCGCCTATAACGTGATCACCGACAGCCTTCTCCACCGGAATGGGTTCACCGGTCAGCATCGACTCATCGACACTGGCGCGGCCTTCGATGACTTCCCCATCGACCGGCACCTTCTCGCCCGGTCGTACGCGAAGCAGATCACCCACGTGCACGTGATCCAGCGCAACGTCCTCTTCGCCCCCATCGGGTTTGACGCGGCGAGCCGTCTTGGGCGCCAATCCCAGCAGGGACTTGATGGCCGCCGAGGTTTTGGAACGCGCCCGCAGTTCCAGCAGCTGTCCGAGCAGGGTGAGCGAGACGATGACCGCTGCCGCCTCGAAGTAGACCCCTACCCGTCCATGCTCGCGGAAAGAGTCCGGAAACAGGTCCGGTGCCACGGTGGCCACCACGCTGTAGCCAAACGCGGCGGCCACGCCGATGCCGATCAGCGTCCACATGTTGGGGCTGCGATTGCCGATGGACTGTAGGCAGCGCTCAAAGAAAGGCCACCCCGCCCAGAGCACCACCGGGGCGCTCAGCACGAGCTCAATCCAGGTGCGCGCCTGCGTGGACAAGCCGGGCAGACGGTGTCCCAGCATGGCCAAGACCAGGACGATCAACGTCAAAGGCAACGTCCACCAGAACCTTCGGGTGAAATCGCGTAACTCTGGATTGTCGTCCTCCTCCAGCGAGGGCATCTCCGGCTCCAGCGCCATGCCGCAGATCGGACAGGTGCCGGGACCTGGCTGACGAATCTGCGGATGCATCGGGCAGGTGTAGACCGTGGCGTGGGTACCGCTGGGTTGGGCCACCGCTGCTGGGGCGGTCACTTCAACTTGCTGGGGAGCATCGTCCGTATAGCGGACGGGATTGGTGATGACCCGTCCATCCGCAGCCTCGACAGGGGCTGCGCCTGCAGAATGGTGATGGTCATGGGACGACGGTGAGTTCATGCCGATGCTCGCTTTAGTGGGGATGGACTGCCAAGGCAGTGTGCCATTGCGGGTTACACAGCTATTCGGGGCTGAGCGTCCCGAGCACTGAAACAACAATCAGGATCAAGATGGCCAGCGCGGCCTCAGCCGTAACACTCTGCCGCAAAGCCCGCACCTCCTGCGCGGGATCTCCGCTGGTCAGCGCTCGTTCCAAGCGCGGCACCAGCGTCCATCGGTGCAGCGCTCCCAAACCCAGCATTCCAGCGAACAGGGCCAGTTTGAAAAGCAGCAACTTCCCGTAGGTGCTCTGGAACAGGGCCGAAAACGACCACGCGGTGAGATCCCCGTAGTGCGCGATGCCGGACACGATGAGCGCACCAACGAAGATCGTTCCCAGCGTCGAAAAACCATGCAGAAAGTCATGCGTTGATCGCAGACGCCCGCTGCCGTTCGTCTCTTTGCCGCGCAGCAGCATGGCAAGGAACATCAGGACCGCTGCGATCCAGCCGCCTGCCGCGAGAAGATGGACGATGCCTGCAGCAAGCCGGACCGCGCCTGCCAAGCCCTCGCCAGCGGCGGCGTGGCCGTTCCATGCCAGCGAAGCGAGTGCGCCGCCCGCCAGCATCGCCCCCAGCGGGAAGGCGGTCTCCACCTTCCCGCGGCGACGATGCCATCCGAGCACGAACATCAGGGCGACCAGCAGCGCGCCTCTCGCCATGGCTGCCCGGCCCGCGGACGTCTCGAGCAGATACCAGCCAAGCGATGCGCGATCAACCTCGGCAAGCGGCATTCCCATGATGCCCGCGGTCTTGAAGACGACATCGAGCCCGGTGAGCACGAGACCGGCTACGGCACCCGCCAATAGAACGCCCATGAGTGACCACCCGGCCAAGGCGTCGGCGAGTGCCGATCGACGCGACCCGTACCAACCGAAGAGTGGAACCCCGAAAAGAACCATGATGACAAGGTATTCCAAGAATCTCAGTGCATAAGCCGACAGGTCGAACATTCGCGACTCCTCAGCGCACCGTGAAGCTGAAGCTGCCCGGCATGGGGTGGTTGTCACCACCGACGGCGCGGTATTCCACGGTATAGACGCCCGGAGCCAGCGGTCCAGGCAACTTGGCACGCAGGGTCTTGCCGTTGTTGACGATCTCGGTCGTGAAATTCTCGATCGGCATGGTGGAACTGCCGTGCTTCATGAGCAACTTGAGACGCGACGCCCGCGGAATCAATGTCTCGTTGAACACGAGATCGATCTGGCCTGGCGAGGCCACCACCGCATTTGCCGCCGGTGTGGACTGCTGCAGCGCGGCGTGGGCGTGCGCGACCTGCAGCGAAAACTGCCCGGCCGCGATTGCGAGGACGAGCGCGAAGGAGCGAATGACGTTGGACGACTTCATATGGATAAATCCTCATTGGAATGTGATGCAAAGCCCGTTCGGGAGGGGCCGCGCTGTGTTCGATGCGACAAGCGTTAGATGTCGGACTGTCACTGAAACCACGATTTGTCGGATTTTCTTGATACTTCCGCTTTCGCGAGACGAGGATCCCACCGGCTCAGGCGGGATCCTCGACGCATTACGCTGCCATGGCGCTGCAGCTTTCCGCGCAGCGGCGACAAACTTCGGCGCAGCGCGTCATCTCAGGGTCGTTCATGGCGTCGCATGCATCGGCGCACTGGCGGCAGATCTCCGCGCAGGCACCGCAAACCACGTCGTGAACGCTGGCACCGCGCAGCATCGCGTCGGCACTGGTTGCGCAGGTATCGGCACACGTCGCCAACAGGGCGATGTGCTCCGGGGCCGCGTGAACACCTCCTTTGGTCAGGCAGTAGTTGATGGTCTCCAGGCAGATCGCATGGCATTGCGTGCAGTTGTCGATGCACTCGTTCATGGCCTGGGGCCGGTGTGCTGCGGAATGGTGAGTCATGTAGTTCTCCTTCTTCCTCGCGGGCGAGAATCGGCGCGCCCGCAACACCGTCCCCTGTTGCTGCGACGGATCAGTGCTGTGCGAACGGTTCAGTGGTTCCGTCGCGATGTATCAGCTCGACCGTGAACGGCTGCTGGCGTCCCTCCGGGACCTCCATGCCCGGAGAACCAAGCGGCATCCCTGGGAGGACCAGGCCGCGTGCGTTCGGCTTTTCTTCGAGGAGACGCTTGATGTCCGCGGCCGGAACGTGGCCTTCGATGACGTATCCGCCGATCTCGGCCGTGTGGCAGGAGCCCTTTGCATAGGGGACACCCAACCGCTCCTTGACCAGACCCAGGTCATCCATGTCGTGCACATCCACGGTGAATCCCGCCTTCTGCACGTGGTCGATCCAGACACCGCAGCACCCGCAGGTCGGGGTCTTGTGGACGGTCATGCGTGGCAGGGCTGCTGGAGTCGCGTCGGCTGATTGGACGACAACCTGTGCGGAGGGCGAGGTTGTGGGTTGCGCGGATGAAGCATCCTGGGTGCAAGCACCCAGACCAGCCACGGCAAGGACCACAAAAGTCAGACGGTGCAATGTGAGCGTAGTCATTTCAATCTCTCGACTCAGCGCTTGGTCCGCGAGGACCAGTGGATGTGGACGATCCGCCAGCCGTCCGCGGTCTCCTTCAGCACCATCGTCTCGTCGCTCTGGACGGTCAGTGGCTGGCCGTCCTTCTGGGCATGCAACTCGCTTTCGGTTCCGACCCACGCGAACTCGCCAGCGGCTCGTGCGCGCTGACGGAGCAGCTGGCGATGGGCGCCCTTGAGGAACGCCGCATCGCTGACTGCGTGATGGCCCATGTATTCCTCGCGGCTGCGTTCGGCGCCCCCGGACTCGAGGATGAGAACGTCGGCAGCGAGCAGGGCTTCGACCGTGGCCAGATCGCCGCTAGACAGGGCCCTGTTGAAACGCTCCGCTACGGCGACCGCGGCCTCTGCAGTGACTGGGACGTCGACGTCCGCAGATGCCGCGGCAGCGGGGTGATGTGCGTGCGGCTGTGTCGCCTGCGCCATTGCGGGGGACACGACGGCCAGTGCCAGTGCGAGGGTGAACGAGATTGCTGTTGCGTTCATTGCGTGGGCTCCAAGAAGATCAATGGGGGTGCGCATGGCCGTCATCGGCCACGGGCGTGTGTGGTGCAGGGTGCGACTCCACCTTGCCGTCGGGATGGCCGTGGCTCACCAACCCGACTTCCGTGTCGCTGGGTGTCGGGCCGTGGTGATCGTCGTCCACGCCCGGCGGGTGCGCATGCGGCATGGAGTTGTTGCCCGGCTCGAATAAGGCAGGGTGATCCTCGGCCTTTTCGTCGTCATGGTGGCCTTGCGTCTCGCCGCCGCCATGCGAATGGCCCTCGCTGCTGTCGACAAGTTCCTTGTACGCAGTCGCGTCCAGCGTGGGCAACTTCTGCAGGAAGGCCGACATGTTCCATATGAACTCATCGTCCATGCTTGCCGCCCCAAGCGGGCATGCCGCTGGCCTTGATGCCGTGCTTGATCACCCAGAACGCCTCAGCTGGAGCGACCGGCTGTTTGCTTAGGTTCGGTGGCGCGGGGTACAGGCCCTTGCTCATCTCGGTGGCCGCCGCGTCTGGTGAAAGATGGCAGGTCACGCACATGGCGTTGTAGTTGCCCGCACCCTGGCGGATACGCTCAGGATCATCAAGGTTCGTGGGTAGCTGAAGCTTGGCGGCGCGCACCTCAATGGAACGCTCGCGCGCCGTTTCAAGTAGCGCATACACCGGGCGACTATGCGGATCGTCGGCGGCCACGTTGTACACGCCCAGAGAGAGCGTGGCGGTTGCGACCACCGCAACCAATGCCACGCCGGCACCGAGCCATACCCACATCTTTTTGTTGGATTTCATTGTCAGTTCCCCTTAGAACCAGGTACGAAGGCCGATGACCAAGCGCGTGTCTTCAAAGGACTCGCCATGCTCGCGTCGCATGTCTGCGGTATTGCCAAACGCGCGCTCGTACACCACGCCGATGTAGGGAGCGAACTTTCGGGTGAACTCATAGCGAAGTCGTAGCCCCGCCTCAGCGGCACTCAGACCCGAACCTATCCCGCGCAATGGATCGTTCTTGCCATAGGCGGTGACTTCCACCAGCGGCTGCAAGATCAGCCGGTTGGTTAGCAGCAATTCGTACTCGGCCTCGACATTGGCGGCAGTCTGGCCCCCTTCGCCGAGATAGGCTGTGGCGGACACTTCGAACTTCATCGGCGCCAAGCCCTGTACACCGATAGCGGCGAAGTTCTGCGATGCCCCAGGCTTGAAGTCATGACGCACACCGGCCACCACATCCCACCACGTGGAGATACTGCGGCCGTAAAGCACTTCCAGATCAGCCGACTCGGTCTGACCATCCGTGCGTTCGCCTTCACTGCGGAGCCAGACGCGATTGAGGTCCGTACCGATCCAGCCCTGGCCCTCCCAGCCCAGCCCGGTGCCCGGATCGGCATCCCAGGTTTCCAGGCGATTGAGCAGCACGTAGCTCTTGATCGAGTTGTCATGCACCGGATGCGCGTGTTCCGGCGCGATGGCCGCCTTGCGATCCGCGTCCGTCACCGCGGGAATCGGGGTGCGCGGCTGCGTTGGCGCTGCAGGCCCGTGTCCCATCTGACTGTGGTCCATGCCCTCCATCGATTGCATTCCCGCTTCTGGTGTAGCGGGCGCGGGCGAATCATGGCCCATCTGCGAATGGTCCATCCCCTGCATCGCAGGCGTGGCCGTGCCGGAGGTGTCGGCTGCAGCGGGCTGTGCCATCTGACTGTGATCCATGCCCTGCATCGACTGCGCCTGCGCTGTGGGCGCCGCAGGTGTGCTCGCGGGCGAGCCGTGCCCCATCTGCGAATGGTCCATGCCCTGCATGGCAGGCTCGGCTGCGTTAGCCTGCGGCTCGGCGTGGCCCATCGCCGCATGATCGATCGTCGCTTCGCTCGTCTTGGCCGGTGTTGCAGGCTTTTGGGCTGGCGCAGGTTTTGATGTCGGTGCCTGATGTGCAGAGTGATCCTGAGTCTGGGTCTGCGCGCCCTGCTCCATCTGCATGGAGCCGTGCTGCATAGATTGGGCGCTGGCCGCATTGGCCAGGGCCAGCGAGATAGCCGTCAGCGCAGTCAGGGTGGTATCGCGTCTATTGATGTTCATTCGTCGACCCTCACCGTGCGCATCATTCCGGCTTCCATGTGATAAAGCAGGTGGCAATGGAACGCCCAGCTGCCCAACGCATCGGCACGCACGCGATACGTGCGTCGGCTACCTGGCGGCATATCCACCGTGTGCTTGCGCACCATGAAGTTGCCGTTGTCGTCCTCCACGTCACTCCACATGCCGTGCAAATGGATGGGATGGGTCATCATCGTGTCGTTAACCAATACGATGCGCATACGCTCGCCGTAGTTCAGCCGCAGCGGCTCGACATCGGAAAACTTCTGACCGTTGAAGCCCCAGGAGAATTTCTCCATGTGTCCGGTCAGATGCAGCTCGATCTCGCGACCGGGGTCGCGTCCGTCAGGGTCTTCAAAGGTGCTCTTGAGCATGGAATACGTCAGCACATGACGGCCGTTATCGCGCAGGCCATTGCCCGGATCATCCAAGCGCGAACTCACGCTCATGGCTTGGTTGTCCAACAGGGGATTGTTGGTCTCGCTAGCAGGGTGTGATTGCATGCCCCCGTGCTGCATGCCTGCCATGGCACCATCGCCGGCGGCGGGCATCGCATGGCCTGCATGGGCCGAGGTCGCGTTACCGCTGACAGGTGGGGTCATGCCAGGCATGCCCATGGCCGCACCACAGCCGCCTTCCATGCCCTTGCTGCCGCCAGACATATCCATCGACCCATGATCCATGCCCATGTCTGCCATCGTCAGCAGCGGCCGGGGATCCACAGACGGAACGGGCGCGCGTAATCCTTCGCGCACAGCGAGCGTGCCGCTGATGTAGCCGGTGCGACCGGAGTCTTGGGCAAAGATGGTGAATGCGTCCTGCCCGGAGGGCTCCACGATCACATCGAAGGTTTCTGCTACCGCGATGCGGAACTCGTCGACGGAAACCGGATGGACATACAAGCCATCTGCCGCCACCACGGTCATCTTCAGCCCCGGAATACGCACATCGAAGTACGTCATGGCAGAGCCATTGATGAAACGCAGGCGCACCTTCTCGCCACTGCGGAACAAACCGGTCCAGTTGCCCAGTGAGGTCGTGCCGTTCATCAGGTAGGTGTAGGTGTTGGCGTTGACGTCGGACAGGTCCGTGGGCGTCATCCGCATCACGCCCCACATCTTGCGATCTTCCAACGTGGCCGACAGGCCGTTGCGCTTCACATCGCGCGCAAAATCGCCGACCGTGCGCTTGTAGTAATTGTCATGGCCCGGCATCTTCTTCAAACGATCGAACAGGGCCGTCGGGTCCAGGTCTGTCCAATCGCTCAGCATCACGACGTAGTCGCGATCGAAACTGAAGGGCTCCGGCTCCAATGGGTCGATGACGATCGGGCCATAGAGCCCGGCTTGTTCCTGGAACCCTGAGTGGCTGTGGTACCAGTAGGTTCCGCCCTGATGCAGGGTGAACCGGTAGTGGTAGGTCTCACCACGTCCGATACCGTCAAAGCTCAGACCCGGCACGCCGTCCATGTTGGCCGGCAAAATGATGCCGTGCCAATGGATGGAGGTGTCCGCGCCATGGATGGAGTTAGCGGGCAATGCATTAGAGACGCGCAAGTTGACCGTGGTGCCTTCCCGCCACCGCAGCAACGGCGCCGGAACGGACCCGTTGACCGTGATCGCGGTGCGGGTCTTGCCGGTGAAGTTCATCGGCGTCTCGCCAATGGTCAGGTCAAACTCAGTGCCCGATAGTACGTTGGGTTGTCCCGGCCCCTTGAGCGCCCAACTGGCTTTGGGCCAGAAACCTAATCCTGCGACTGCGCCTCCCAAGGCCAAGCCTTGGACAAATCGCCGCCGCGAAGGCAGCAGCGGTCCACCGCGTGGACCACGAAAATCATCATGCGACATGAAAATGCTCCAAGCGTCGTGTTGCCACCGGCGGGCGGTGGTACAGAGCGGGCGGCTGGCCTAAACAGGCATGCAAGCCACACCAACGGCGCCATTGCGGCGCCTAGGGACGCTTAGCCGATCGGTGGTCGGATCAGATGAGGCAAGGCAGGTGCCGCATGCCCTAGGGGCAGCGGCATGACATCCAGGCCCAAGGCCAGTTGCACCGAAACATGCAGGCGCGCAGGAAGTGCGCTCGCGCAAGCGTGTACGCAGGCGCACCGGCACGCAGAAGACTTGCAACAGTCGGGACCGGCATGGTCGCCATGCCCAGTGCCAGCCTTTTCAATCGATGTGGCATCGGGATGATGCTCAGCACTGTGATGGGCGAAGCAGTCTTCGTCGACTTGCACCGCGGCAGCCACTTCGCTGGCCTGCTCTTCCATGACCGGGTTCATACTGACGGACGCAAACGCCGACCACGCGCCGTTAAGCACGAGCATGGCGATCAGGAACAGTCGCAGTAGAAGTGAGGAGGCTGACACGGGCGACATGGTATATCACTTTAGACAAGGCGCGTGTGTATCGGTCGTGAACAAAATCTCAAGTAAGCCTGAGATGTCGCGACTTGTCAGTCGCACTAGCCGCGGACACTGCAGCTCCCTCCAGAAGCGCCCAAAGGGCGGGTTGAGGCGAAGAGTTGCCCATAGGGCGAGCGCTTGTTCGGTTTACTTCTCGGGCGTGGCCTCGATCAGCTTCACCAACTCGCGCTTCTGCTGCTTGCTTAGCGAGCCCCAGCGCAGGAGCAACTTGGCCAGCAGATCATCGTCGGTGTAAAGGAAGGCGGCGGGGATCCCCAACGCTTGGGCCAACCGCTCAGCAATCTCCAGCATGGGCTCGTGCTTGCCACGCTCGTACTGGTTGATTCGGGGGCTGGCCACGTGAGGATCCAGACCGGCCCGGATGCCCAACTCCTTCTGCGACAAACCCGTGTGCAGGCGGGCTTGTTTGAGGCGTCGAGCGAAGGTCGGTGTTGAGTCGACGGACAAAGTCACGCGCGCACCCCATGGAGACCCCATAAGGATGGCGGATGTACCCAGCCTTGCATACTAAGATATTCTTAGCTTTGAGGCAACCGGCGACACCGGTAGCGCCGCCCCCCCCCAGGAGCCACGCCGCTCCCTCATCCCCGGAAACCGCATGCCCGGAACCTCGTCAATGACGCCATCTGGGGTCGCCAGCATCGAGGAGTTGGGCCTTCGTGGCACCCTTTTCCTAGCCGCACTGTTAGCCGCGCAGCTACGACGCCTACCGGTGGCGCCCACACGCCGCTCCACCTTGCTGGTGCTGGACACGCTGCGAGACTTGGCCTTGATCCGAGTTCCCTGGCCAGCGGATCGATGGCAGATCCGCCCCGATGCCGAGGTCACGCCCATCGAAGATCTGCAATGGGCTTTCGCCTGGTCTACCCACGAGCGCAGGCACCTGCTCCCGGTGCTGGAAGACCAACTCGGCGATATGGCACACGATGTAGACTTGGCGGACGCGAAACTGGAGCTGTGGGATGAACTTGCACTCTGGGAGACCGAGCAGTTTCTGGAGCAGCAATTGCTCAAACATCACTTCGACCCAGGCTGGGCACGTGATGTGGGGTTCGTCTTTCAATCCGGACCGCGGGGCTTGCCGATCGCGCGGTGGCGTTACTGCTGCTGGGCGGCGGTACGCCAAGGTGCCTCGGTGGCGATGCGTCTTGGCGTGCACGACAGCGCCCATGTGCGGGAAGCCATCTTTCAGGAGGTCCAGAAGCGCCTGCGCTACCTGATGACCAGTTCGCCCGAGCAAGGCATGTTCAAGCCCTATCATTTGGCACCGGAGTCCTCAGTAGCCAAACTGTTTGTAGATTGGGTCGTCCCTATGGAATGGGCGTACTGGACAGGTGAGCGCCACCCCAGCCGCTAGCAGACAAACGAGCAGCCTCGTCAGTCGGCTCCCCCATCTTGCGCATGGCCGCGCCGAGTTTTCTTCACCGCATTTTGTGCTGGCGTCAGTTGATTCAGTAGAGGCTCTAGCGCTTCAAGACGTGCATTGGCACGCAACGCATCGGCTTCAGCGCTCTCGCGGCGCTCACGCTCCCGCGCAAGGGTGTCTTGAACTTGAGCTAGCTCGTTGCGCATGGTATCCAAGGTCTTGGCGTCAGTCTTCCAGCGCTCCTGCAGTGCCAAATAGTCCGTCGCGGTCTGGCGCAACGCCACGACCTCGCTGTGTTGGCCTTCGTGGGCCTGTCGTAGCTGGGCAAGCTCACGCTCAATCCGCCCGTGGCGCTCCAGCCATTGACCATTGTCGCGGTTCAGCACCAACAGCTCCTGATTCTTCGCGCCCAAGGCTTCATTGGCCTGACGTAAGGCTACTTGCAGCTCTTGGACCTGATGCTCGTGACGGCGAAGCTCTTGCTCACGCTGCTCTTTGGTTGAAGTGCGGTAGTGCTCAAGCGCTTCCCGGGCATGGGCATGCTTGTCCTCCAGAGAACGCGTATGCGCCTCATGATCAGCCAGCCGCACCGTCATGCCAGCGATGCGCTCGTTCAACTGGGCGATTTCCGCGATCCTGTCACCTAGATTCTGTTGAAGGAGGGCGTGAGCAGCTTGCTCTTGGTGCAGGCTTGCTTCGGTGCGCTGCAGCCGACTGCTCAAGGCGGCAGCCTCCTCTTGGGCACCGGAAAGCGCCTGTTGCCGACTGTGGAGCTCAGCCTGATGGCGCTCACGCTCCTGGGTGAGGATGGCCTCTGCTTCCTCCTGGAGCCGCGAGGCCAAGCGCGCAACCAAGTCCTGCAAAGCATCACTAACGGCTACCGTCCTCGCCGGACCGCCGCCTTCCTCTCCTTCCAGTTCACGCAAGTAGCGGTGGATCGTGGTCTTGGAGCCCGTGTTGCCCAAGGCCACTCGCACCGCGTCGACTGACGGCTTCTTGCGTTGGGCCAGCAGCGCGTCGCGCGCCTTCTGGACGTCACTCTTATAGAGTCCTGCGCGCGCCATCGTGCCACCTCACTTTATTTCGTAATGTATTACATACCATGTAATTACATACTATTAAAGCAGGTAGACGACCGCTCGTCGGCGAAAATAGTTATACGGGATAATATTGAATTATCCCGCGTAAGGCGGATTCTGACCCTTCCCGGCGTCCCAAGCAGTACGAAACCGCCCAGGGCCGGCGATCGCTGGGTAGTATGGCCCAGAGCGGAAAGGAGGCCAGCCAGGGTGCAGGCAGGCTCCGCCACCGAGCCCGTTGGCCATCATAGGACTGTGCATGCCGATCGAACGTATCGTCATCGACAACTTCAAGTCGTTTCGCCATCTGGACCTGCCCCTCAATGCCCACATGAACCTGGTGGTGGGCGACAACGAGGTCGGTAAATCCACCCTGCTGGAGGCCATCCACGCGGTGGTCACCGGCCAGCTGCATGGGCGCAATCTTGCCTACGAGCTCACGCCCTACCTGTTCCACCAGCCCACGGTGCAGGAGTACTTGGGAGCGCTTGCCACGGGCACGCCGGCCTCGCCGCCACGGATCTCCATCGAAGCCTATCTGGGCGCCGACGCCGCGCTGGCGTCGTTACGCGGCACCAACAACTCCCTGCGTCTGGATACCGCCGGCATCCGGCTGCTGGTCGAGCTCAACGACGACTACCGCGAGGAGTTCAACGCCTACCTGCAGCAGCACCAGGGCGCGGTCAGCCTGCCGGTGGAGTACTACACGGTGCGCTGGTACTCCTTCGCCAACAATGGCGTCACCGCCCGTAGTATTCCGTTCGACTCGACCATCATCGACACGCACGGCATCAAGACCTTGTCCGGTGCCGATCGCTATATCGCCGGCATCATCGAGCAGGCACTGACGCCTGCGCAGCGCGTCTCGCTGTCGCTGAGCTTCCGCCGCATGCGGCAGAGCTTTTCCGAAGAAGCGGATGTGGCAGCGATCAATGCCTACTTGACCGAGCACACCGGGGACATCAGCCACAGGGCATTGACGGTAGGCGTGGACACATCGCCGCGCTCAACGTGGGAAACCAGCCTGTCACCCTACCTGGATGAGCTCCCGTTCACCCAGGCCGGCAAGGGCGAGCAAAGCGCGGTGAAGATGAAGCTGGCGATGCACGCGGCCGGCGCGGCTCACGTGCTGCTGATCGAGGAGCCGGAGAACCATCTGTCCTATTCCAGCATGACCCAGCTGATCGACAAGATTGCGGCCCTCTCCACCGCCCAGCAGGTGATCATCGCCACCCACAGCAGCTTCGTGTTGAACAAGCTGGGCGTGGACAACGTGATCCTGTTCAGCGCGCAAGGCCAGATGAAGCTGGACCAGCTGCCCAGCGATACCCACGACTATTTCATGAAGCTGCCGGGCCACGACACGCTGCGGTTGATCCTGGCCAAGCAGGCGATCCTGGTGGAAGGCCCTTCCGACGAACTGATCGTGCAGCGTGCCTACAGTGACCATCACGGCGTGGCGCCGATGGCTCACGGCGTAGACATCATTTCGGTCAAGTCGTTGGCATTCAAACGCTTCTTGCAGATTGCCGATCGACTGAGGATTCAGGCCAAGGTGATCACCGACAACGACGGTGATATCGCAGTTGTGCAAGAGCGCTATGCCGAGCACATCAACGCGATCTATTACGATTCCGACGAGAGCGCCCCTTCGCTGGAAGAGCAGCTGATCAAAGCCAACTCGCTGGCCGAACTCAATACCGTGCTGGGCAAGGCCTTTGCCGATGAGGTGGCGCTGCTCAAGTACATGAAGGGCCATAAGACCGATACGGCCTTGGCGATTTTCAATAGCCCGCACTCGATCAGGTTCCCGGACTATGTCCAGCGTGCCATCACCTAACCGGGTCCTGCTCTCGGCAGCCGGCTCGGGCAAGACCACGTTGCTGGTCCGGCAGGCCTTGGAGCGACCTGAGCGCCGCATCGCGATTGTCACCTACACGCTGGAAAACCTGGAAGAGATCCGGCGCTCGTTTGAGGCCCACGCAGGCGCGGTCCCCGCGCATGTCACCTTGCACAGCTGGTATGGCTTTCTGCTGCGCCAGTGCATTCGCCCGTACCAGGCTGCGCTTTGCCCTGAGCCTCGCATCGAGACCATCCTGTTCGTAGAAGGTGTCACCAACAACCGCGCCCCACGCACCCAGGTGGCGCGCCACTACCTGGCGGGCAACCGGATGTATTCGGACCGAGCGGCCGATTTCGCTGTGCGCTGCGATGAGCTGACCCAAGGCCAGGTCGTGGCGCGATTGGCGGCGATGTACGACGAGCTCTACATCGACGAAGTCCAGGATCTGGCCGGCTTTGATCTGGATCTGGTCGAACGGCTGTTGAAGAGCGAGATTGCCATCACGTTGGTAGGCGATACGCGCCAAGCCACGTATGCGACCAACTATGCGCAAAGGTACAGCCAATACCGTGGTCCGAATCTGGCAGCGCTGTTTCAGATTTGGGAGGCCGACGGCTTATGCCGGCTGGATCACCGCCTCACCAGTCTGCGCTGCGTCCAGGCCCTGTGCGATATGGCTGACACGCTCTATCCGCAGATGCCGCGGACCCAATCAGGCAATGGCGAGGTCACCGGACACGATGGCATCTACCTCGTCGCTCCAGGGGATGTGGCCGCGTACATGCAGGAGTTCGCCCCCACCGTGCTCCGGCATGACCGGCGGCAGGCGTGCGACGGACTGCCGGCGGTGAACTTTGGGCAGTGCAAGGGCCGCACCTACAGTCGGGTCCTCATCTTTCCGAACGGGCCGTTGACGCAGTACCTGCGCACGGCCGATGCAGCGCGTATCACCGCGCCGCCGAAATACTACGTGGCCTTCACCCGGGCGCGGCAAAGCGTGGCCTTTGTGTATGCCGGCGCGTGCGCGTTGCCGGGTCATCAGCTCTATGCGCCTGCCAGCGCAGACGCATAGAGCCAGGGGCTGCGATCACATCTTCTTTAACGGCGCCGCGGTGGGCGGCGGCGGTACCGGGCCCGGGTCGTTGAAACACAGCATGATCTGATCGATGCCGAATTGATCGGCCAGGACCTGGGCAATCACAGCATGCACCAGGTCCAGGTCGACCGAGGGCGCCGCGACCGTGATGGTGGCCGCGATCGCACGGCCATGCTCACCGGCGACCAGGCGCAGGTCGTCCACCGCTTTCACGCCCGGGTCGGTAAACATCGCCGCACGGACCTGTTCCAGGTTGAGCTCGTTCATGGGGACTCCAAAGCAGTGCTACCGGCGCGGGGAGCTCGGTCGCGATGCAGCCAACGATAGAGCACCGGCAGCACCAACAAGGTCAATGCGGTGGATGAGACGATGCCGCCGATGACGACAGTGGCCAGCGGCCGCTGCACTTCCGAGCCAGCACCGACATTCAAGGCCATGGGTAGGAAGCCCAGCGAGGCTACCAGGGCGGTCATCAACACCGGTCGCAGGCGTCCAAGGGCGCCGTCGCGCACAGCGTCGTCTAGCGGATCGCCCTGTTCGCGCAGACGGCGGATGAAGGCGATCATGACCAGCCCGTTGAGTACGGCCACGCCCGACAGCGCGATGAAGCCCACGCCGGCAGAGATCGACAACGGAATCCCGCGCAGAGCCAGTGCCAGCACACCGCCGGTCAGCGCCAGCGGCACGCCACTGAACACAATGGCCGCATCCTTGGCCGAGCCGAAGGCCATGAATAGCAGAGCGAAGATCAACGCCAGTGTCACCGGAACGACCACGCCCAGGCGTTGGGTGGCCGAGATCAGCTGCTCGAAGGTGCCGCCGTAATCGATCCAGTAGCCCTCTGGAAGCGCGACATCCTGGCCGATGCGTGTGCGCAACTCGCCGACGAACCCGCCCAGATCGCGCTCGCGCACGTTGGCGGTGATCACCACGCGGCGCTTGCCGTTCTCGCGGTTGATCTGATTGGGCCCGCGCTCTACCTGGATCTTCGCCACTTCCCGCAGCGGCACCGTGCGAGGCCCCCCATTGGCGCCGGCGGCCAGACGGCTGGACTCATCGACACTGGTGCTTGCCGGCAGCGGAATGGGCAGATCTGCCAGCACAGCGGGGTCTTGGCGCTGCGCTTCGGGCAGGCGCACGACCAGGTCGAAGCGGCGGTCGCCCTCGATCAACTGGCCGGCAACACTGCCCCCAATGGCGGTGGCCACCGTTTCCTGCACATCGCCCGGGTTCAGGCCATACCGTGCCAATGCCGCCGGATCTGGCGTGATGGTCAGCAGCGGCAGGCCGGAGACCTGCTCGGCCTTGACGTCTTCGGCGCCGGGGACGCTACGCATGACCCGCTCGACCCGGCTGGCCAGGCGCGTCAACTGGTCAAGGTTGTCGCCGTAGACCTTGACCGCCACGTCCGAACGGACGCCGGAGATCAACTCGTTGGTGCGCATCTGGATGGGCTGGGTGAACTCGTAGTTGCTGCCCGGGATTTCCTTGGCCGCCGCCTCCAGCTCTTCCACCAGCTCGGCCTTGGGCTTGCGCGGGTCGGGCCACTGGTCGCGGGGCTTGAGCATCAGGAAGGTGTCGGCCATCGACGGCGGCATAGGATCGGTGGCCACCTCGGCGGTGCCGATCTTTGAGAAGATGTTGGCCACCTCCGGGAACTGGGCCAGGCGCTTCTCCAGCGTTTCCTGCATGGCCACCGACTGCTCCAAGCTGGTGCCGGGAATACGCATGGGCTGCAAGGTGATGTCGCCCTCATCCAGGCTCGGCACGAACTCCGAACCCAAGCGGGTGGCCAGCACGCCACAGCCCACCACCAGCACGGCCGCGCCGGCCAGCACCACCACGCGCCGACGCAGGGCCCAATCCAGCAGCGGCGTATAACGGGCACGCGACCAGCGCATCAGGCGGTTGTCGTGCTCAGCCACACGGCCGCGCAGGAAGCTGGCGATCGCCGCCGGCACGAAGGTCAGCGACAACACCATGGCGCCGGTCAGGGCCAGCACCACCGTGATCGCCATCGGGTGGAACATTTTTCCTTCTACCCCGGACAGCGAGAAGATCGGCAGGTAGACCGCGGCGATGATGCCCAGGCCAAACAGGCTGGGACGGATCACCTCGGCGGTGGCCGAGGCGGTCAGGTCATAGCGCTCTTCATCGTTGAGCTGGCGGCCTAGCGCGTGCTGCGCCTCGCCGAACCGGCGCAGACAGTTCTCGATGATGATCACCGCCCCGTCCACGATCAGGCCGAAGTCCAGCGCGCCCAGGCTCATCAGGTTGCCCGACACGCCGCCACGCACCATGCCGATGATGGTGAACAGCATCGCCAACGGGATCACCGCCGCGGTGATCAACGAGGCGCGCACATTGCCCAGCAGCAGGAACAGCACCACCACCACCAGCAGCGCGCCCTCGATCAGGTTCTTGGACACCGTGCCGATGGTGCGATCCACCAGCGCGGTGCGGTCATAGACGGCCTTGGCATGGACGCCGGCAGGCAGGCTGGCGTTGGCGGCATCCAGCTTGGCCGCGGCCGCCTGGGAGACTTCCCGGCTGTTGGCGCCGAACAACATGAAGGCGGTACCGACCACGACCTCGTGGCCATTCTGGGTGGCCGCGCCCGTGCGCAGCTCCTTGCCTTCGCCCACGCTAGCGACGTCGCGCACCCGAATGGGCACGCCATCGCGCCGGTCCAGCACGATGTTGCCGATTGCCTCCAGATTGGCTAGCTGGCCCGGCACGCGCACCAGGAACTGCTGTCCGTTGCGCTCGATGTAGCCGGCGCCGATGTTCTGGTTGTTGCGCATGACCGCGGCGACCACGTCGTTCAACGTGAAGCCCAGCGCCACCAACTGAGCTGGATCGGGAGTGATGTGGATCTGCCGCTCGAAGCCGCCGATGGTGTTGACCTCGGTGACGCCGGGCGTGGTGCGCAGCTGCGGCCGGATCACCCAGTCCTGCAGGGTGCGCAGGTCCGTGGCCGTGTACGGGGTGCCGTCGGGCTTGCGAGCGTTGGGCTCGGCCTCCACGGTGTACATGAAGATCTCGCCCAACCCGGTGGAGATCGGCCCCATTTCCGGGTCCAACCCTTCGGGAAGCTGGGAGGCGATCTGCTGCAGGCGCTCGGCGACCTGCTGGCGGGCAAAGTACAGGTCGGTGCCGTCCTTGAAGACGACGGTGACCTGCGAAAGCCCGTAGCGCGACAGCGAGCGGCTGTAGTCCAGCTTGGGCAGACCGGCCATGGCCGTTTCGATGGCAAAGGTGACCCGTTGTTCGGCCTCCAGCGGCGAGTAACCCGGGGCCTGGGTGTTGATCTGGACCTGGACGTTGGTGATGTCGGGTGTGGCGTCAATGGAAAGGTGACGGTAGCTCCACACGCCCAGCGCAACCAGCGCAGCGGTGAGCACTAGCGTCAGCCAGCGATGGCGGATGGACAGCCCAATGAGGCGTTCGAGCATGGCGGGCCTCATTCTTCTTCCACGGTGGACTTTTCGATGTCGGCCTTGATCAGGAAGCTTTGGGCCACCACCACCTGTTCACCGGCCTTGAGGCCTTCCAGCACTTCGGCGCGTTCGGCGTCGCGGCGCCCCAGCTTCACCGGCCGGGTGTGGTAGGTTTCGCCCTGCTGCACGTAGACCACGTCCTGGTCTTCTGCGGTCTGCAGCGCCGTGATCGGCACCACCAACGCTGCCGATTGGCGATCCACGGTGACCCGCGCCTTGACCGCCGACCCCGGCCGCCACAGGCCATCGGTGTTGGCCACCGTGCCGCGCGCAATGGTGCTTTGGCTGGCGGTGGCGGTGCCGGGCAGGACGCGCTCCAAGGTGGTCTGTGCGGTGACGCCATCGCTCAAGCGGGTAACCGTCACCGGCACGCCAGCACCGATGTGCTGGGCGTCGGCGCCGAAGATGTGCAGGTCCACCCACAGCGTGGACAGGTCGGCGACCTCAAACAGCGGCGCGCCCTCAGCGGCGGCCATGCCTACGGCGGCCGTGCGCGCCATGACCACGCCACTGATCGGCGCGGTGACGGTATAGGTGGTCAGGCTCAGGTTGCTCTCTACCGTGGCCAGTGCCTGGCCGGCCCGTACCTGATCACCCACGCCCGCACGCACGGAGCGGACCGGTCCGGGGAAGCGTGCCGTGACCTGCGCGATGCGACCGTCAATCGGGGTCAACAGCCCTTGCACCTCATGCTCGTCAGCAATCTCACCGGGGCCTGCCGGTGCGACCTGGATACCCGCTGCCTGCGCAGCTTTGGCGGCAATCTTGGTTTCCAGCGGCGCTTCCTCGTGCTCGCCGTGCTCTTCGCCCTCAGCGGCGGCGCCGCCTTCGGACGCTTCGTTGGGGGCCGACGCGTTGCAGGCGGCCAGCATCATCAGGGCCATGCCCAGTGCGGTCCAAGAAAAGCGATTCATGGGGTCTCTCCGGTGGAAGCAGCCGCCGGCGGCGCGACAAGCGCTTGGCCGGTCAGGCGTTGAATTTCGATCAGGGCGCGCTGCGCATCGAGCGCCACGTCCAGCTGCTGCTGGGCCATGGCCGTGCGTTCGGACTGCAGCTGTGCCCATTCCAGGTAGCTGATCGCGCCGGCGCGATAGGCGCGCTCGGCGGCCTTCTCAGCCCGGGCCAACTTCGGCAGCACCTCGCCTTGCAGCCGTGCCACCTCGGCCTGCGCCACGGTGTAGCGACCATGGGCTTCGACCAGCGTGGAATACAGCGACAGGCCCTTGGCCTCGCGCTCGATCGTCAGAACCTCCAGCTCGGCTTCGCCGGCGCGGATCTCCGGCTGCGCGCGGCTGCGGCTGCCCAGTGGCATGGACAGGCTGGCCACCAGCGCGGTGTCGTCAGTCTCCTGCAGGCGGCGCACGCCCAGCTGCCACGACAAGTCCGGCGAGGCCGCCGAACGCGCCAGCTGCAGTCGTGCCTGCGCGATCCGGCGGGCATCGGCAAACTGCGCCAACTCGGGAGTGCGCTCCAATTCCTCGGCCAGCGACTGCATGGACGCGATCGCCGGCAGGGTCATGGGATCCGCCGCGGCCACCTCGAAGCTCGGAGCACGTTCGCCCCAGAGGGCAGCAAGGTGCTGCCGGGCGGCAATGCGCTGCTGCTCGGCCCGATCACGGGTCAACTCTGCTCTCGCCAGTGCTGCTTGTGCGGTGAGCATCACCGATTCGGGAGACGCGCCAGCCTGCAGGCGCTGCCGGGCAGCGGCGACGGTCCGCTGGCGCTGGCCGACATCCATGTTCGTCAGGCTGCGTTGCCGGTCGGCACCGACAACGGCCAAATAGCGCTGCGCCGTCTCGGCGAGCAGGTCCAGCCGCCTGGTCTCGCGCTGCACGGCCAGTGCATCAATCCGGCTTTGGGCCAAGGTGCGGCGGGCGTCGAGCTTGCCGCCGCGCTCCAGGACCGAGCTCAGGCTCAAGGTCAACTCCGCGCTGTCCAGGCCACGGGCCGCGCCCGTGCCCAGCGCATTTTCAACCTCCGCCCCCAACGTCCACGGTGGCCGCTGCACGGCCTGGTCGCGCTCGGCAGCGAGCACCGTGGCTCGCGCATCGACCAGGCGCAGCTCGGGGTGGGTTTGGGCCACGCGTGCAAACGCGTCGTCCAAGGTCATCAGCTCTTCTGCTGTCGCCGGCGTTGCCGCCGCGCTCAACAGTAGCCACGCGGCCAGGGCCGCCAATCGCACATGCATGAAGTACTCCAGAATTTTCGATAGCCAACAGGGATCCGGCGCACGCCGGCGCGCATCACCCTGCGATCGGCGGCCGGAACGGCGCGAGCAGGTGCTCATGCCGATATCTGTCCGCATGGGCTGTCGCCGACGGCCAATGCCGGCCGATATGAGCAATGGCCAACACTATTTCTGGAGCCGGCGCGGCCTGGCTACAGCACAGCACCAGCTGCTGTAGCCGGTGCAGCGCGGCGTCTACGCCACGCTCGGAAGCTGGTGATGCCACTGCCGGGTCATGGTCGGCCGCGGCCAGATGGGTTTGAGCATGGAGCTCGCCAACCACTGCCAGCACCGGCTGCGTCACAAGGCCCACGGCCAAGTGCGCCAGCAGCAGCCAGCGCAGGCCACAGCTCAGCCGGCCAAGCGCTGTCATGCAGGCGTTTTGCGCGCGTCGGCACGCGCCCGGCGAGCATCACCCAAGATCTCGAAAGCCTCCTTGATCACATACAGGCCGATCAGGGCGCCGATCACGAAATCCGGGTAGGGGCTGGCCAGCCACCACACCAACAGGCCGGCCAGAATCACCCCAACGTTGGCCACCACATCGGCGCGGGTAAACAGCCAGGTCGCTCGCAGATGCACTTCGCCAGACTTCAAGGGGGCGAGCATACGGAGCACCTTCAGGTTCACGGCCAGCGAGACCAGAGCGGTACCGATCATCCAACCGCTGACCGGCTCGGCGCCGTACATCACCCGGCGGCCGACTTCGACCAGCACGCCTACGCCCAGCACCAGCAGCACGCTGCCACTGACCCACGCGGCGTTGGCCTTGAAGCGCGCCGTGCGCCCGATAGCGACCAGGCCAATGGCATAGGCGGTGGCGTCAGACAGCATGTCCAGCGCGTCAGCCAGCAGCCCGGTGGAATGGGCAATCCAGCCGGCAATGCCGCCGATCACGGCCATCGCTGCATTCAGGACCAAGGCGATCCAGAGGATGCGTCGCTCCTCCTTGTTCTTGGCTTCGTGGTGGCACCCGCAATCACTCATGTCTTGGTCCTCTGCTGTGTTGTTTCATTGCTTGTTTGCGCCTGGCTGTCTACGCACACCGGAACGGGCATTGGCGAGGAACCCCACGATGGCGGCGGTGCCTACCAATACCTGCGCCAGCAGCGACTGCCAGGTGGGATACAGGCCGATCCACTCGATGCGCGGCAACGCGAGCGGTGTTTGAGAGATCCAGCCCGCTTCCTGCAACGCGGCCACGCCTTTACCGATCAGGATGACCGCCATCACCGCGATGAGAATCGAGCTGATCGAAAAGAACCGGCCAATCGGCAGCCGCCTGCTCATGCGCAGCATCCAGTACGCCACCGCAGCCAACACCGCGATTCCCGCCGCCAGGCCTGCGAGGATGGCGGTGGACGCCTGATCGCTCCACATCGCGATGTAGAACAAGATCGTCTCAAACACCTCGCGGTACACCGCGACAAAGGCCAGCATGAACAGGAAAACAGCCGAGCGCCGTGTCAGCGCAGTCGTCAGCTTGGCGTGCAGGTACTCCTGCCACCGCCCTGCAAGGCTCTTTTGGTGCATCCAGATGCCTACGCTGAGCAGGACAGCGGCAGCGAACAAGGCCGAGACGCCCTCAGTGACTTCCCGGTTCGCACCGCTGATATCAACAAAGTAAGTGGCCACCGCCCAGGTAGCTGCGCCTGCCAACAACGCGCAGATCCAAGCCGCATGCACATACGGCAACACATCAGACCGCTCGGCTTTACGCAAGAACGCCACGATACCAATCACGATCAGCAGCGCTTCCAGTCCTTCGCGTACCAAGATGGTAAAGCTGCCTAGAAACGCGGTGCTGGCGCCTATTCGGGTGTCCTGCAGCGCCACGTCCGCGCGATCAAACAGCTGGGCAATTTGCGCTGCCTGCCCGGCAACGTCAGCCGCGGGCGCATGCTGATCCAGCTGCGCGCGGTAGCCTGCCATGGCCGTCTCGATCTCTCGCAGCAATGACGGATTGCGCGTGGCCAGCGTGGGTTCAAGCGGCTCTACACCATCCAGATAGGACGAGAGCGCAAGCTTTTTGGCTTGAGCCAGGTCCTCATCAGCGTAAGCGCGCTGGCTGGCGGCCAGTCGCTGCCGCGCCACCGCAAAGCGATCGGCTCCTGGTACCGCTTCGTTTACTACCTGTGGCTGCGAACGCAGGTAGGCGATGATCGCGTTTGCCTGATCGGCGGGCATCGTGGTGGCAAGATCGGCCTCTCGCGTGCGTGTCAGCGCTTCGAGCGAGGGAATGTGCGTATGGGCCTCGGCACTGGTGCGCCATAACGCCTCACCTTGAGCCTTGGCTTGCGAGGAGTACCCCAAGCTGCCCACATAGAATGCCAACGCCCAGCGATCACTTTCTGACAGCCCAGAGAAGCTGACCATGCCGGTACCCGGCACACCCTGGGAAATGACCTCGTACAACGACAGCGGCGTTCGCTGCGCGGCGCGAGTGGCATCGGTGAACGCGATCGGCGGCGGACTTAACGCTTGCGCGGCGGGGCCATCACCGTGACCTGTGGGGCCGTGACAGGCCGCGCACTGCTGGCTGTAGATGGACGCGGCCTGGGAGGTCTTCGGCGCGCTCGCCGGAACAGCGCCGATCGGGTAGCGGGCCAACAGCGTCGTGCCGAGCCCGCGCGCCAACGTTGCCACTTGCGCCGGGTCGGCCTTCTCTGCCACCGCCTGGACCAGGCGGTCGGCCTGGGCCGTCAGCTCCTGCTGGTTCTGGCCACTGGGCAATGCTGCCAGCTGACTGCGCACGGCGCCGGCAAACTCGCTCATTTCGGCGTATTCGTTGGGGGCAATTACGCGACCGGCCTGGACCGCGCCGGGGTAGTCGACCGCGATGTAATCGAGCATCTGCCAGGTTTGGCGCAGGTCTGCTGCGGCAGGCTCCGCCTGAGCAGAAGCGGGCAGAACCCAGCCGATCAGCAAGGCAATCAGGCAGTAGCGAATCAAGGCGATGGGCAGTGGCATGGTCGTCACATGCAGCGCCGCGGCCGGAGTGGCGGCGGATACGGGTTCAGCGTAAAGTCCGTAGCTACTACGGAGTCAAGCGTACTACGAATGAAAATCAGTGAGGCTGCCGACGCCAGCGGATGCCACTTGGAGACGATTCGCTATTACGAGCGGATCGGGTTGCTGCCGCGCCCGGGGCGCACGGGCAACGGCTACCGGGTCTATGGCCCGGCCGACATCGAGCGGCTGCGCTTCATTGCGCGTGGCCGGGACCTGGGCTTCAGCCTGGAGGAGGTCCGCAGCCTGCTGCAGCTGGCCGGCGATGAGGAGCTTTCGTGCGGGGACGTGGACCGGTTGGCCCGCAGCCATCTGGCCGACGTGCGCGCCCGCATGGCCGACCTGCAGCGCATGGCCAGCGAGCTGGAACGGGTGATTGCCAGTTGCCATGGCGGGCAGCGGGCGGAATGCACCATCCTGTCGACGCTGCGCCAGACGACCTCGGTGGAGGCCACGCGCCAGTGACCGAACTGGACCGCTACCTCGATGCGGCCACGCGCCAGAACACGGTGCGCAGCTATGCGTCGGCGCTGCGGCACTTCGAGGTTGAATGGCAAGGCCACCTCCCAGCGACACCTGACAGCGTGGCCCGGTACCTGGCCGCTTATGCGCAGACCTTGGCGACCAGCACCCTCCGCCAACGTCTGGCGGCCATCGCCTCTTGGCACCGCGACCACGGCTTTGTCGACCCGACCCGATCGCCGCTGGTGCGCAAGGTGCTCAAAGGCATCCAGACCCTGCACCCGGGCCAGGTCAAGCAAGCCGCGCCGCTCCAGATTCGGCGGCTGGTCGAGCTCGATGACTGGCTGGCCGCGGCGATCGCTGCGGCACATGCCCGGGGCGATGGGCCGGCGGCGCTGCGCCATCAACGAGACCGAGCGCTGGTGCTGCTCGGGTTCTGGCGGGGATTCCGTGGCGATGAACTGCTGCGTCTGGACGTGGCCCATCTCACGCTGGTGCCGGGACAGGGGATGACCTGCTTCTTGCCACGCAGCAAGGGTGATCGCCAAGCAGCCGGCGTCACCTACAAGGTGCCGGCGCTGTCGCGGTTATGTCCGGTGGAGGCGACCCAGGCGTGGCTGCAGGCGGCCGACCTGCAAGAAGGGCCGGTGTTTCGGGCAGTCAACCAATGGGGCCAGGTGAGCGCCGAAGGCCTGCATCCCAACAGCTTGGTGCGCCTGCTGCGCGAGTTGCTGACCAGTGCAGGCTTTGCCGATGCGGGGCTCCACAGCAGCCATTCGTTGCGCCGCGGCTTTGCCAGCTGGGCCAACGACCAAGGCTGGGACATGAAGGCCTTGATGGAGTACGTGGGCTGGCGCGATGTGCAGTCGGCCATGCGTTACCTGGACGGGCGTGACCCGTTTGCCCGGGACCGCATTGAAGCAAGCCTGCCCAGTCCAACCGTGCCGGTACCGGCGATGGCACTGCCGGCGCCGGAGGGCAAATCGGCCCTGCAGCTGCGCCTGCGCATGGTGCTGACCCCGTTTGCCCGCACGGGCCGCGGCGCGGCCAAGGCCCGAGGCCGAATTGAAGAGATCTGCTTGGCCCCGTTCCAGGCTGTGCGCCTGAACACCGCCAGCAGCGAGTACCAGTTGACTGCTCCCACCGATCCCGAAAGGGATCTGGATGAAATCCTGGCCACGTTGCTCGATGACATGCACCGCATGGCCGATACGCACCAGTGCTTCCTGGAAGCGTCGCTCAGTACAGACGACGGCCGGCACTGGGACTGATCCCCCTCACACCCTCCGGATCCAATGGCTACCCTTCACGAGACCGCCTACCCGCGACTGAAGCCTGATCCCACCGCCAAGGAACTGGAGGAGATCTATACCCCGACCGCCGCTGAGATTGCATTCGCCAAGCAGCTGACCACCCAGCCGGGTCCGCAGCTGGCGGTACTGATTCATCTCAAGCTCTTCCAACGCTTGGGCTACTTCACGCTGTTGGCCGACGTACCCGAGCGGATCCGGAAGCACATCGCCAAGGCCGCCCGACTCGGGCGCGTATTGGACACCGACCAGCTCGAACGCTACGACGCTTCCGGCAGCCAGCGCCGGCATATGCCGCAGCTTCGGCAATTCATCGGGGTACGTCCCCTGGATAAATCGGGCTTGGCTTGGCTGGACACAGTGGCCACCGGAGCAGCCCAGACCAAGCACACCATCCCGGACATCGTGAACGTCCTGCTCGAAGAGCTGGTGCACCATCGCTACGAACTGCCCGGTTTCCGCACTCTGGAGCTGGCCGCCATCGGCGCCCGTGAGCGGGTCAATCTGGGCTACTACCGCAGCATCAGCCACGCGCTGACGCCTGCCACGCGCACGCTCATCGACGAACTGCTGCGCGCACCGGAAGGGTCCAGGTTCACCGGCTGGCAATCACTCAAGCGCGAGCCCGGCCGGCCCACCAACAAGGAAGTTCGGTTCTACCTGCAGCACATCCGCATGCTGCAGCAGTTGGCCGACCAGCTGCCTCCCATCGATGTGCCGGTGCCCAAGCTCAAGCAGTTCCGTGCAATGGCTCGGGCCTATGACGCCAGCGAGCTGGCCGAACTGGCTCCGGACAAGCGCTATGCGCTGGCCACCATCTTCATTCGCGCCCAGCATGCCAAGACACTGGATGATGCAGCCGAGTTGTTCATCAAGCAGGTGCGCGGGCTGGAGAACACGGCCCAGCAGAAATTGCTGGCCTACCAGCTCGAACATGCCAAACGGGCCGACTTCCTCATCGGCCAGCTCAAGGAAATCCTGCAGGCCTATCAGCTAGACGGCAGCGATAGTCAGCGCGTGGATGCCATCGACAACAGCCTGGAAGCGGAAGTGTCGACCTTGCTGGCCGAATGCGAAGAACATATGGCCTACGCCGGGAAGAACTACCTGCCTTTCATGCTGCAGCCCTATGGCGCGGTCAGGCCGCTGCTGTTCAATGGGCTGGAGCTGATGAAACTTCGGGCGACCAGCCACGACGCCGGCATGGAGCCGCTGATCGCAGCGGTGCTCTCGCTGCGCAACCAGCGCCGTGAGCTGATCGAGGTCGCCTCCCTCGGTTTGGACCCGGAAAAGGACTTTGACTGGATGTCCAAGCTCTGGTGTCAGCACGTGTTCGGCAAGCGGGCCAGTGCAGCCGGCGCCGGCTGGATGCACCGTAAGTACTTCGAGCTGGCCGTGCTGGTGCAGGTCAAGGACGAACTGAAGTCCGGAGATCTCTTCATTCCCAGCAGCGAACGGTTTGATGACTACCGTGAGCAGCTGGTCGATGAAGCCACCTTGGCCCAGGAACTGGAAGCCTACGGCCAGGTGTCAGGCCTGCCCACCGACGCCGAGTCTTTCGTGGCGGGATTACGTGCACAACTGACCTCCCTGGCCGATGAGGTCGACGCGCGTTTCCCGGAGAACGTACATGCGGACATCCTGGATGGGCGCCTGGTGCTGCGGAAGGGGCAACGCGCCGAAGTCTCCAGCGCGATTACCACGGTGGATCGCCTCATCGCCGAACGGCTTCCAGAATCCAGCATCGTCGATGTCCTGATCGATGCCAGCCAATGGCTGGATCTGCACCGTTTCTTCCGCCCGATCGCCGGCACCGAGAGCCAGGTCGAAGATCTGCCCCGACGTGTGATCACCACGCTATTCTGCTATGGCTGCAACCTGGGGCCGACGCAGACGGCGCGGTCGATCAAGGGCTTCAGCCGGCGCCAAGTCGCTTGGCTCAACCTGAAATACGTGACCGAGGATGTGCTTGAGAAGGCCATCGTGGAGGTCATCAATACCTACAACAGATTCGACCTGCCTGGCTATTGGGGCAGCGGCAAGAGCGCATCAGCTGATGGCACGAAGTGGAGCGTCTACGAGGACAACCTGCTGTCGGAGTATCACATCCGCTACGGCGGCTACGGTGGCATCGGCTACTGCCACGTGTCCGACAAATACGTAGCGCCGTTCAGCCACTTCATTCCCTGTGGCGTGCACGAGGGCATCTACATCCTCGACGGTCTGTTGGCCAACACTTCCGACATCCAGCCTGAGATCGTCCATGGCGACACGCAGGCCCAAAGCTATCCGGTCTTCGGCCTGGCCCACATGCTGGGCATCCAGCTGATGCCCCGGATCCGGAACATCAAGGACCTGACATTCTTTCGGCCCGAACCGGGTAGGGCTTATAAGAACATCCAGGCACTGTTCGGGGACAGCATCGACTGGCAACTGATCGCCACCCATCTCCACGACATGCTGCGGGTGGTGATCTCAATCCGATTGGGCAAGATCACCGCGTCCTCGATCCTGCGCCGGCTGGGCACCTACAGCCGGAAGAACAAGCTGTACTTCGCCTTCCGGGAACTTGGCAAGGCCGTTCGAACGCTGTTCTTGCTGCGCTACATTGATGACAATGAGATCCGCAAAACGATCCATGCTGCCACCAACAAGAGCGAGGAATACAACGGCTTCGTGAAATGGGTGTTCTTTGGCAGCCAGGGGATCATTGCTGAGAACGTCCAACACGAGCAGCGCAAGATCATCAAGTACAGCCAGCTGGTGGCCAACATGATCATCCTCCACAACGTGGAAGGCATGAGCCGGACCTTGGCCGAGATGAGGAAGGAGGGGATTGAACTGACGCCCGAGATCCTGGCCGGCCTGTCGCCTTATCGGACCAGCCACATCAATCGCTTCGGCGACTACCACCTGGATCTTGAAAGGGAAGTGGCGCCGCTGAGCTACACAGCCAAGGTGCTTGAACAGACCCCATAGATGGGGAGAACCTGATCGAGAGACGAGCAATCAACTTTGAAATTCAGTCGCTTAGGCAGCTTTTGGCCCTGTACGTAATGATTCCCTGCCGACCCTCTTCAAGGTTCATCCCAGCGACTGCCCAGTTGAAGGCCGCTCTTTCGTGGGCATTGAGTTCCGCGTCGATAGCGTCAATTGACTGCCGGTATTGCTGCTGGGTTCCATTCGTAACCATCTTCTTGTCTGTCGGACCGCTGCAGGCAGCTAGCAGTGCTGATGCTGCCAGGATCAGTGTTGCTCTGCTTCTGGCCGCGGTGATGAAGCGGTATGGCTGTTCGCTCATGCGTCCCCCTGTCAATGAAGAAGACAGAATATCTGGTTTTTAGATATCGGAGAACTGGATATAGCTTTCTAGGCCGCTCAGCCAAGGCGCGGTCGTGTCGAAGTCCATCCATCGAAAAGAGTACGCTGCCCTCATTGAGGCTGTTCGCGAGGCGCGGCTAGCTGCCGGTCTGACCCAGGCCCAGGTGTCCAGCATGCTGGGCCGCAGCCAGTCATTCATCAGCGACGTCGAAACAGGCAAGAGAAGGGTTGATGTGGTGGAGCTGAGAGATATCGCCCGCCTGACAGGCCTTTCGCTGGGCAAGTTGATCACAAACTTTGAGAAGCGAATCAAAGACTAAAGCCCCTTAGGGTGTAGCGGTAGGTTCGCGCTTCTTGCCGGCCGGTCGGGACCAGGCGCACACGCCAGTGACAGACGGCCAACCGGATGGAAGGGGCACGCCCTGCCGGAAATCCGTGACGTAGATCGGCCTCGGCGTGCCGGGTCGAAACTTTAGGCTGTTTTGTGGAACCGTGGGGTCTGAACCCTCGTGTAGATCCGGGTGAAGCGACGTCTTTACAGTTGTTGATGTGAAGACATTTCTCCGGCCCACTCCACAGCAGCTCCACAGGTCGCTAAAGCGAACCCCTAAATGCCTCCGATGGGCTTGTCGCGGGGCCTATACCCTTTCGGCGCGACTGTCTGACGTGGAGGATTGCGCCCTACACAAGCTTCGAGACGCAAAGGCTATCGCTTGGCGGCGGCAGCGCAAGATGCGCAGCTGGGCCGCGAAGCATCCCCGGTTCCTACTGTTAGCCTTTCCGCTTTGGGGTGATCCCCGGTCATTCGCTGAGTTACCGGAACAGAAGCTTTGGCCGCGCATTCTTGGCGTTTTCGCGCTTGTTAGCCCCCATCATCGATGCGCTACAAGCCGATCCAGGAAGTGGCCAGTCACTAGTTCAATGGGCAGAAGTTGCTGGCGTATCCTCTCGGACTCCTGCAAGACGCTGGGTTGCCGCTACTGGCCTGGGATGTTGTGAGTGGCGCCAGAGGCTGAAGCTTGCTGCGTCCCTCCCTCTCCTCCAGAGCGACTGCAAAGTTGGTGATGTTGCCAAGCGGCTGGGCTATAGCGGCCCCTCCCCTTTTATTGCAATGTTTCGCCGACTAACCGGCATGTGCCCAACTCAGCTGAAGAGCGCTGTCTAGATGCAACTTCACCTTGAGGAGAGGGCCCTTTGAACCTGGCTAGCCGAAGAAGCGTTCCCCGAACAAGGAGAACGGGCCTCAAGCGGCCCGTTTTCATTTGAACTGCAGCTATGCAATTGTCTTTCAGCGCTTGGTCGAGGTGTCATCCACGACCATGACCTCGTCAGGCTTCTTGCGAGCTGCGTACTCCGCCAGTACCACACCAAATACTGCCATCAAACCGCCACCCACGACCCAGGTGCTCAGAGACTCTTTGAGGACCACCACCGCAAGCAATGCAGTGACGATCGGGACGAGATTGAAGAACCCGGCCACGCGAGCAGAGCCCAGCCGATGCAGGCCGGTCATCCATGCCAACGGTGCCATGATCGAAGCGCCGATTGCTGCGAATGCAATGCAGCCGATGGCTGCGCCACCCTGGACGCCAGTGCCTGCGACAAGGAAAAGAGGTAGCAGCAGGATCGTTGCAGACATGGCTTGAAGAAACAGGGATTCGATCAGCGTTACGGGAATGCGCCACTTGTGCATCAGCAAATTGTAGGTGGCAAAAGCCAAAGCGCCCAGCAGCATCAGGGCGTCACCTTTGTTGATTCCATGGGAAACCAAGGCTTCAAAGTCACCATGGGACACTACCGCTATCACCCCAACCAAGGAGATGATCGAACCAATCACTGCGCCACCGCGGACTGCGTGACCCATGAAGATGCGCGACAAGGCAAGAGCGATCAACGGGATGAGTGCCTGGATAACGCCCATGTTGGTCGCAGAAGTGAAATGTGCGGCGTAGTACGCCAGGCATTGGAACATGACACCGCCCAAAGCACCGAGCACGAGGAAGCGTGCCCAATTGGCTTTCAGGACCGCTAGGTTCGACTTCAGGCGCGGCAGGGCGAATGGGAGCAAGATGATGGCCGCAGCAAGCCATCGCCAGAAGCTAATATCGACCGGGCCGACGGTCCCTGCAGCGAGCTTTGTAACGATGGTGTTGGCGCCCCAGAGAAGGCAGGCCAGGAGGGGGAGCAGGTAGTACATGGCATCCTCAGATACTGGATATCAACAGCCAGTAGCGTAGACTTGGCGGAATTTCGTTACATCCATAATTTGCGCCAATCTTCATCTTGAATGCGACATGGCAATGGACCCCGTCCCCTCGTTCAGCTCCATCCCTGGAGACATCTACGTTCGGCAAGGGACTTTGCCTCCCTCCGACTGGGATGCTCGTGTGCATCCGTGGGGGCAGTTCAACTATGTTGCGCAGGGTGTCATGGAGTTACAGGTAGGCGAGGACTGGATGGTGTCCCCTACCCACTATGCGATATGGATTCCGCCTGGTGTTCACCACTCATCCCGAAACCGTGGTGCGGTTGCTTATCGATCCGCATACCTTTCGGTCGGCGCGTCGGCGCAGATGCCCAGCATTCCGACTGCGTTAGCGGTTAGCTCGTTGCTTAGGGAGATCTTGGACGAACTGGCCCGTCGTGACATCGGCGAGGCCGTTAAGCCAGAAGACCGGCGACTCTCCGCGGTCGCCCTTGACCTGATTCTGGCCGCGCCGGTGATGTCGAGCTTCCTGCCGCTGGCCAGCGGTGACGTGCTAAAGCGGATTCTGAGCTATGCCGAGACCTCCCTTCAGGACTCTCCGTCGGCACTTGAGGTCGCAGAGCGCCACCACATTAGTGTTCGATCACTTGAGCGCTTGGCAAAGCGCGAGCTAGGGATGGGGTTCGGAGAGTGGCGCAGTCGGCTTCGTTTTCTGAGGGCAATTGATGCCTTGGGTTCAGACCGATCAATTACGCAGATTGCAGACGATCTGGGCTATGCAAACTCAACGTCTTTCAGTGAGATGTTCAAGCGACACTCTGGCCGGACCCCAGACCAGTATAGAAGGGGCCTCAGTCCGCTCCAGCGAGAGGTGGAGCCCTCCTCCCGCTGAATCGAGGCAGGCCTCGAAGCTGTTGGGTCAACCATTTAGCTGGCCCAGACAGTGGCCATTCGGATCGATGGATCATCCAGAGGGTGTCAACCACCGGAGATCCACAGTCAACCACCTCAATTGCGTCTTGCCGAGCGAAGGATTCACGGGCGTGTCGCGGAATGACAGTGAATCCCAGCCCGAGCGATACCGGCTCAAGGATGAGCGCAACCTGATTGGTGAAGCCGTGTATAGGAAGCGCGCGTACGCCTGGATTTCCTGGGAACTTGCGGGCGAGAAGGCGGGTGGCCATAGCCTGGCCATCTGGATGATCAACGAAACCCAACTTTTGAAGATCCGCCCAGCTGTCCGCGCAGGCACCTCTCGGAACTACCAGCTCAAGCGCCTCCTCGGTGAAGGGCTCAGCCCGCAGCCGAGGGTCATCCGGCCGAAGTGCAAGTAGACCCACCTCGTACTTCTTCTCCAGTACCGCCGATAGGATTTCTGGGTCCGGCGAGAAGCGATGACGAATGATCAAGCCGGGATGGGTGCGCTGGAAGTCCAGCAACACCGGGTAAAGAGCAAGGCCAACACTCCCGGGGGTTATCAGCGCAAACTCCCCCTGATCGCTGTCCGCGCTCGCGAGCTTGGCTTGAAGCCGGCGATCGGCCGAATCCATCTCTTGGCAGTACTGCAATAGAGCCATTCCCGCCGGCGTCAGCTCAATAAATCGTGGTCTGCGCAGAAACAGGGCACCCAGCTGTTGCTCAAGATGACGTACATGCTGACTGACCGCAGCCTGGGTGAGCTGCAGCTGGCCTGCGGCCCTGGTAAAGCTCCCGACCTCTGCGATAGCCCGAAAGGATCGGAGCCAATGCTCATTCAGCATAAGAATATTTTATCAATCTGATAAAAATGGATCAGATCATGGTTGAGTTGCAGGGTCTAATCTTGCGGCTACCCCTCTCTTCAGTGGTGTGCCGTGCCTGCCCTACCCCCTCCCTACCCTCGCGCCTTCTCCCACATCGGCCTGTCTGTTACCGATCTCGATGCCGCGGTTTCCTTCTATACAGAAGTCTTGGGCTGGTACCTCGTCATGCCGCCGACCAGGATTGCTGAAGACGAAAGCGCAATTGGCGTGATGTGCACGGATGTGTTTGGGCCTGGATGGGGCAGCTTCCGCATTGCACATCTATCCACTGGTGACCGGGTTGGAGTCGAAATCTTCCAGTTCAATAACGCCGAGCGTCCCGCGAACAACTTCGAGTACTGGAAGTCGGGCGTCTTCCACTTCTGTATTCAGGATCCGGACGTTGAAGGCCTGGCCGCTCGGATTGTGGCAGCTGGTGGAAAGCAGCGAATGCCGGTTCGAGAGTACTTCCCAGGGGAGAAGCCCTATCGGATGGTTTACATGGAGGATCCGCTGGGCAACATCCTGGAGATCTACAGCCACAGCTACGAGCTTACGTATTCAGCTGGCGCGTACGTCTAGCTCCACGCACACCCTCAGCCAGCTTTCGACTGCCAGGCAGTCCTCGCCAAACTGAGACACGACGGTACGGAGCAAGTGTCTCGGCTGTAGAAGTCAGAGGTCTGCAAGTTAGAAGCTGGCGAACGTAATTTTAACGATTCATCGGCGAGCCGCGCCGCTAGCCCTAAGGAGCATATGATGAAAATGAACGGCATTCGTTGGCCGGAAGGCTACCTTCCTGGTTACACCGAAAACTTTGTCTCGAATGAGCTGATCGTCCTCGGCCTTGCCGCAGCTGATGTTTGGCCGTTGCTTGAAGAGCCACGTCTGTGGCCGACCTACTACGGAAATTCAGCCAATGTGCGCTTCCACGATGGCGCCGGCCCTCTGTTGCGAAACGGGGATCGATTCTACTTTGAAACCTTTGGCTTCCCCGTGGAGGCTCAATGCGTCGAGCATGAGGCTCCTACCTCCGAGGGTCCGGGCCGGATCGCTTGGCATGGCTGGGCCGGTGAGCCCGGGTCTGCCGATCGACTTGACGTTCATCATGCGTGGATTGTCGAAGACCTTGATGGTGGCCGAGTGCGGATCCTCACGCAGGAGACGCAGAAGGGACAGCCTGCAGAAGCCCTGCGTCTGGCCAAGCCGAATCCAATGATCAATGGTCACCAGGATTGGCTGGACGGCCTGGTGGAAGCAGCTCGAGCCGCCAAGTCAACGTCCTAAGCCGGAGTAAATCCCCGTGCTTGCTCCTCTTGCTCTCCCCAAAGCCCCGTTTATGTCTGCCCTGTTTAGCCCATTCGAGCTCAAAGGTGTCACTCTTAAGAATCGTATCGCGGTGCCGCCCATGTGCCAGTACAGTGCGGAGGACGGCCGTATCAACGATTGGCATCTCAGCCACTATGCCGCGCTTGCGCGCGGAGGCGCTGGGCTCGTGATTGTCGAGGCTACCGCCGTGTCTCCGGAAGGACGCATCACCCCGGGATGTGCTGGCCTGTGGGGTGATGAGCAAATTCCAGGAATGGCAGCCATCGCTTCTGCCATCAAGCAAGGCGGTGCCGTAGCTGGCATCCAGATCGGCCACGCAGGGCGCAAGGCTAGTGCAAATCGGCCATGGCAAGGCGATGACCACATCGCAGCCGATGATCCCGCAGGATGGGCGATCCTTGGTCCCTCGCCGATCGCCTTTGGCGGCTCGCTCGATAGAGTTCCCAACGAGATGACGGTTGAGGACATTCATCGCGTTCAAGCGGATTTCGTCGCTGCAGCCAAGCGTGCGCTTGCTGCAGGATTTGAATGGCTGGAGCTTCACTTCGCTCATGGCTATCTGGCGCAGAGCTTCTTCAGCCCCGACAGCAACAAGCGGGAGGATCGCTACGGTGGCAGTGCGGAGAACAGAGCACGCTTCCTGCTGGAGACATTGGCGGCCGTCCGTAAGGTTTGGCCCGAGCATCTGCCGCTGACCGCGCGCTTTGGAGTTGTGGAGTACAACTCGCGCGATGGCCAAGCACTGGTCGACTCCATTGAGATTGGCAAAGAAATGCGAGAGTTGGGGCTTGATCTGCTCAACGTGAGCATTGGCTTCAGTGCTCTTGGTGGCCGCGTCCCATGGGGTACACAGGCGTTCCTGGCACCCCTTGCTGAGCGATTTGCTAATGAAACTGGGCTTCCGGTGGCCACAGGTTGGTGCATCGATGATCCACAGACTGCCGAGCGCGTTGTAGCGGACTGTCAGGTTGACCTAGTGATGATCGGGCGGGCCCACCTATCCAATCCGCACTATCCGTACCAAATGGCCATTGCGCTTGGCCAGGAGCTCCCAGCCAGCGTGCTACCCACGCCTTACAGCTATTGGCTGAGCAGATACAAAGGCCCGGGCAAGGCGTCGGCTCAATAGGAGCGAGCCAGCCCCCTCCTCCATCGAGCAATAGGGGCAAATGATCTGGCTCCCATCGAGAATCCCTAACGCCATTGCAAGCTGCTACCCCGCCTCAACACAGGCGGGGACAGGCACCATTAAAGTTGCTCCGCCTTGTCCGCCAGGGGTCACCGAAGCGGCTGCGTGAGCGAGACGGGATGGGAGGTCTGACTAGGCGCCGAAGAAGACTCGAGCTAGCGAGAGGCACTTGGCCGACGCTGCCTTGCCGGCATGCTCAAGCGCGAGCGCTCCGCCGCCGACAAGATGACCATCAGCACAAAGGGGTTGGCTACCTGAATCATGACTACGGACGTCTCTGAGATTGCACCTTGCAGCAGGAGAATCATCGGAATAGTGAGTAGGGCATGGAACAACACTCCCGCACCAACCAAAAGGGCTAGTGCTCGATAGCTCATACGACCCGCGCCAAAGGATGTGTAGATCATCCAAGCGCAGAGGGGGATGAAGATGATGATCGCAGTTAGCGTTCCCGCGCCGTAGCCGACCCCGAGAATCAGCGGGATCACGTGGAAGACAACGTTGATCATGATGATGCTGTAGATCGCATAGCCCCTTGAGCCAGGGCAAGGCTGGAAAGATTGAAGGCGGCGATCGCCTGCCCTGGGTGAAGACGCGTGGTGAGGACAACTACGCGATCTCAGAGCAAATCGGCTGGCAGGTCCATGTCTATGGACGAGCCAGTACTGAACTAAAGGGCTGGTGCGACAGCCGCGGCATGGCTCTTCGCGAGTTTACCTGGCACGAAGAACATGGCCGCGCTGGACGTCAGCAGGACGCTGTCTACGTTCTGCGGCCTGACACTTGGGTGGGATTGGCACAGCCAACGCAGTCCCTAGACGAGCTGCAGCGCTATTGGGATTCCCGCATGGGCAAGAGATTGAGCACGTGAGCGAGATGCAACCTAAGTGGAGTCGTCGCAAGGAGGCGCGGCCGCTCGAGATTGTAGACGCTGCGGTAGATGTTTTCCTTGAGAACGGCTTTGCTGCCGCAAAGCTCTCTGATATCGCGAAGCGCGCACGAGTCGCGAAGGGCACGATCTACCTCTACTTTGAAACCAAGGAAGAGCTGTTTCGAGCCGCAGCGCGCCAGTTGATCTCCACAAATCTGGAAGGCCTTGAGACGGCACAGGCGACCTTCGACGGGTCGATTGAGGAGCTAATCCCGACGCTCCTCCAGCGAGCGGTCTCATCAGGTGGCGATGCCCGCTTGTCTGCAGCATTGCGAATGGTGCTATCGGAGAGCCGAATGTTTCCTGAGCTTGCGAGGATCTGGCATGACGAAGTTGCATCTCGCATGATCCGGCTGGTGGCAAGCGCTGTCGAGCGGGCGCAGGCCAAGGGGACCGTCCGCGCCGGCGACTCAAATCTCATGGCCTTTTCAATCATGGCTCCGATCGTAATGGGTGTGCTGTTCCACGAGCTGTTCGGGACCTCGAGTCCGCATGCACCTGCGCTGGACAAACTTGCGTCCCAGCATGCTTCAATGATCCTTCATGGCATCACTGTGGATGCGATGTAAGCCGCCCTCACGGAGTTGTTAAGGGTTAGGCCACATCTATCCCTCCATGATTGAGATCAGTTGTCCTAGCCCTGCGACTTCGAGGGTGATCGTCTGCCGGCCAGAAGCAGATTCAGCGCGGCACAATCCTAGCCAGCGCATGCGCCCAAGGCATTGCTACTTGAAGGATGGGCAGCCATTGGCAAGCCACCAGCAGGCTACCGTCCTTCGTCGCCCCATGCGCACCGTCACGCAGTTCGAGCAGGGCATCCGGCCCGGGTTAGTCGTCCATCCCGCTGCAGACGATCAGGTCGAAACGACCCGTCGGCCACTCCTGCAGTTTCTGGGCGCAGGCCGCCGGAAGCGATAGAACGTTGAGTGTCGGTCCGAGGGCTGGCGCACCTCGTAGCCGCTGCCTCGATATCCCCCCGAGAACCGCTGGCCGAACGCAAGCGTCAGCGCCTCCACGCTCAGCACCACGTTCCAGATCCTTCGTGGCCCCACTTGCCGCTTCGCTTCCTGCGTTACGACGGCCAGCGCAACGGCCCCGATGACCGCGGACTGGTACCGGAGTTCAGGCACCACTCGCCGAGCTCCCGCGCGCCTGCGATCAGACGAAGACCTCATCGAGCAGGTCCCGCAGCGCGCCGTTCAGCCTCGGGTCGCCCTGTCCCTGCAAGGACAGGTACAGCGACAACGGGTCCACGACGGTGCCCGCGCCACCCAGGCGGGTGGAGTACGCCCAATGCTGCACGTCTGCATAGCCCTCGCCGGCCACGGGAAACCATTCCGGCTCCGGATGCCGACGGAAGCAGTCTCGTCCGATCGCAGCGATCGGACGCGATGGCGCCGCCAGTTCGGTGAGAACGGACAGGCCGGTTTCTCCCGCAGCACGACAATGATCGGCCAGCAGCATGTCCAAGCCACTTTTGCCGATGCAAGTGGTGCGCAGCACCGGCGAGCGCAGCCGCGGCAGCGCGACCGCCCACAAGGAGCGGCGCGCTTTCAAGAACCGTAGCTTCGTCTCCCGCCCCTCGCGCTGGGCGCTGACGAGGTTAGCCGCCACCAGTTCACGGGCGACCCGCGAGGCAGTCATGCGTGAGTAGCCTGCCTCGCGCGCCAGGTCGAGCGGCACCCACGGGACGCTGCCAGGGATGCCGCGCTCCTCCAAGTCGGGCCGCAACAGGGCCGCGATCAGAACCGCTTGTGCCGGATGGCTCAACCGCTCCCCAGCGGATGTGAGCACCCTTGGAGACGAATCGCGCTCGCGTAAGCTCATCAGGAAGCTCGGAGCGAACAGTTGGCTACCAGGCACAACGAAATCCACCCGAGACTCGATGAGCTTGGAGCGAATGTAGGGCGAAACGCCGGAGAGCACGAGAATGACCCTCAAGCCGGCCTTTTCCGCCAATCGATGCACCTGCGCGATCAGCCGCAAAGGTGGCAACGGTTCCGTCTGCGCCGGGACGGTGGCCAGCAGCACCCTGTGGCCGAGCAGGTCAAGCTCGGCCAGGCCGAATAGGGTGGCGAGGAAGTGGGGTAAGCCGCGCGTCTTGGAGCTGGGCCAGGGCTCGAGCTCACCGACCATGTCGGGTAGTAGACCCTGAAGATAGCGGGCTGCGGCGTCGAGGTCGTTCATAGCAGCGAATGTAACGGAGGTTCTTTACCGTAACAAGGCGCGGTGACAGTGAAACTGCTCTGTTACAGTCCAGTGCACCAGGCCCCTGCTACATCGCCAGGCGAGTTCCCCCGTTCAGACGCCAGCTACTCCCTCCGACTCCGCACGATTTGCCGGATAGCCCTCGGCAGTGGATTACTAGAGAGAGGTTTGTGACTATTACCGCGTAGTTGTAACGAACAGCATTTGCATGGGCTATTCATTAGGCAGCACGATTGTGTCGTAGTTGAAGTCTCGAGGCCGCTGACCGGTTGCCTTGATTGCTTCTTCGACGGCTCTATCGAGCATGAGCAGGTACTTTTTAACGATCTCGCTCCCCCGCCCCTTTTTCATCTCTTCTTTTCTCAGAAAGAGTTCCTGGATCTCCTTAAGTGCACTCACAGCCGTTGCTGATTGCTGCAGCGCAATCGCCAAGGATCGGTTCGGCACGTCAACATAGTTGACTGAATCGAAAGCCTTATGAAGCTGGATCAGATGCGCCAAGATCAGCCGGGGGCCGCCGAATCCTCCCTCGAACTGCGCCAGCATCAGTGTCGCTGGAAATCGCGCATAGGAAATCAGCTCTATGAGGGACTGTGTGACCTCCCGTCTCCTGACTCTGGCGTGCCAAAGGGGGATCAGTCCCGCGGCGATGATGGCTGCGATGCTGCCGATCGCTTGCACCCACGCCGGCCAGTCAAGCGCTAACGTGGCGGATTTGGGACTCGGCTTGCTCATGAGTGCCCAAGTCAAGACGGCTCCTGCGGCAAAGGTCATCACAGCGACCACCGCCCAATCTCTGTCAGTTCTTCCCTGCTTCATGGCGTTCCTCCTCCGGCGTGCTGGTTTCTACCGTTCGTACGGGGCCTGTCGCGCCGTGCTCTCGGGCGCGGTCGAGGATGAACTTTGGGGGGGGCGTGTACGTCCTCCAAGTCTTTCGGGGAAAGAAGCCTTGATCGAATGGATGGCCTCAAGTCTTAGATTTCCTGCTATTGGGTTCTTGTGTCGGCTCGCCCACTCTTCTGGGCGCGGTGCGGCGTGGCTTGCTTTGCCTGCTTGGCGTTGCCGTGTTCGCTCTCCCTTGTCGGAGTGCCTCGGTAACTTGCCGAGTGGTTTCCTTCAGTGACGTCAGCTGCGCCTCCAAGCCATCAGCCCGCGCGTTCACGCCTTCCAGTCGGCGCAATGCCTGTTGCTCGCGGTTGGCAGCAGCAATGGCTTGTTGCTCGCTCTCTCGCAATGAGGTGGCCAAGGCCATGCGCTCCCGCCCCCACTCCTGCTCGGCTGACCGCAACGCCTGGCGATGCCGGTCAACCTCCGTATGGGCACGATCCTCCACTGCCCTGACGTGCGCCTGGAGCGCCCTCCTCTCTTCTTCGTGAGCGGCCGCGGCCTCGCCCAGACTGCGGCGTACGGCATCCAGTTCCTGCTCGAGTCGCTCCGCCCGTCCATAGGCTCCATCGCGTTGGCGCAGCAGGTCTTGTACTTGTGCCGTCATCTGGGAGACCTGTGCCGCCAACTGCTCCGCGGTGGTGGCGGCGGCCTGAGTCTGGACCTGAGCCTCCCTTTCGCGCTTCTGGCTGGCCTCAATCGCCAGCGTCAGGGCCACCCGGTCCTCCTCCAGCAGGCGCTCGCGTTCCTCCAGTGCGTGCCTTGTCGACTCCAGCTGGGTCTGAGCGAGCTCGCCGGCATCCTGCAGCGCGGCCTGCCACAAACGCTGGCTCAGGTGAGCTACCCGCTCTGGGATGCCTGGAACCGCCGCCTCAATGGCGCGCTGGCGCAGGCGAAAGCCTACGGTCTGCCACCAGGTCTCCAGCCAACGCGTGACGGTGTTGGGCGAGCCGGTGCCCAAGTGGGCTCGGATTCGCTCGACGGTGGGACGTTCGCCGGCGGCGATGATGTCGTCCGCTGCCTGGTGCACATCCAGTTCGCTGATGCCCTTGGCCATTGGGTGTCCTTCTGCGGAACGGTGAGAATTGGCAGGCCATGTCTGATAAGGCATATTTATCAGATGTAGCTCAACCTAATCATAGTGCACAATACATAGTACATATGAATAATATCACTGCTGCGTCAGGGGAACTCGTTTCGGGGCTGGTTCCGGAGCGGCTGGCCACTTCCGCCGCAGAAGCGGTGCGAGACATCCTGCAGGAGGCCGAAGCGCCTAACACCATTCGCAGCTACGCCGGCGCCCTGCGCTATTGGGCGGGCTGGTTCGAAGGGCGCTATGGCAGGCCCATCGCCCTACCCGTCCCCCCGGCGGCAGTGGTTCAGTTCATCGTGGATCACATGGGGCGCTCAGGCGATTTGGGGCTTCGTTGGGATCTGCCTGCAGACTTGGATAGTGCCTTGGTGCATGCGGGCCTGAAGAAGAAGCCTGGGCCGCTGGCGTTCTCCAGCCTGGTCCACCGGGTGGCGGTCTTGTCGGCGGCCCACAAGCAGGCCCGCCAAGACAACCCTTGCGAGGATCGCGCCGTGAGGACCCTACTGTCCAAGGGGCGCAGGGCTTCTCACAAACGAGGCGAGCGCCCGGCCAAGAAGACCGCGCTGTCAGCCGCAGATCTGCGCGCAATGGCGGCCACCTGCGACACCTCGCTCAAGGGGAAGCGCGATCGCGCCCTGCTCTACTTTGCCTTTGCTAGCGGCGGGCGCCGCCGCAGCGAAGTCGCCGAGGCGACGGTGAATCACCTCACCCGACTGCCCGAAGGCGGCTACACCTATCGCTTGGATCACGGAAAAACCTTGCAGTCCGGGCCAGTGGTTGGCAGCAGCCCCGACAAGCCCATCCTGGGAGAGGCAGCCACCGCACTGCAGGACTGGCTGGACATGGCCGAGATTACCGACGGCCCCCTGTTCCGGCGCGTCTGGCCACGGTCATTGGGCGGCGCGCTCAGCGGCAAGGCGGTCGCCGCCATCGTTAAGGACCGGGCGCGGTTGGCCGGTCTGGACGGGGACTTTGCCGGCCACAGCCTGCGCTCGGGCTTTGTTACCGAAGGTGCGCGGCGTGGGGTGGCCCTGCCGGCGCTGATGGCGATGACCGATCACCGCTCCGTGGCCAGCGTGATCGGATATTTCCAGCAGGGCGGCGTCGGCAGCAACCCCGCCGCGCGCCTGATGGATGAGGACTGAGCCTCCGGCCCGAGCGGCCAGCAGTGCGCGTTGAATGTGCCCCGCTCGGGCCCTATCCTGCACAAGACGCGCACCATCCACGGCAGGAATCAGGGGGCAGCATGAAGCTAGTCAAGGCACGGATCCGAAACTTCCGTTCTGCAGAGGATTCCGGAACGTTCGATGTCGGAGAGCTGACCTGCTTGGTCGGTAAGAACGAGGCGGGCAAGACTGCAATTCTGACGGCGTTGTTTGGTACCCGTCCCATCGCCGACCAGTTTGCTTACGACACGGTGCACGATTACCCCCGCCGCTTCCTCACGCGGTATGAGGAACGCCACGACGACGAACCCGCACCGGTTGCCACCCTGACCTGGGAGCTCAGCCACGAAGACCAAAAGGCGGTCGCCGACGTCCTGGGTGCCGGCGCGTTAAGTAGTACGACCGTTGACGTAACGACAGATTACAGTGGCCACAGCACTTGGAGCATTCACGTCGATCCCAACGTGGTGCGCGCGTTTCTGCTCGACCAGCACGGTGTGGCAGGCGAGGAGCGGGAGAAGTTTTCCAAGATATTGCTGGATCGACTCGTGGTCGAGATAGATGCGCACCCCGAGCCGTCTGACCAATTGCAGGCGGTCAAGCGGTCCATCAGCGGCTTCCGCAAGGGGAAACCAGTGCTGGCGGCCATCGATATCCTGCAGAAAAGGATGCCGGCGTTCTTCTATACCTCTCACTTTGATCGCATGTCCGGGGAGATATCGCTGGACAAGCTGTCTCGTGACACCCAAAGCGGCGCGACGATCTCCCCGGGTGACCAGATTTTCCTCGACTTCCTCGAGTACGCCGGGACGTCGGTCAGCGAATTGCAGTCCAGCACACGCCTGGAAGAGCTCAACGCACGTTGCCAAGCCGCCTCCAATGAAATTACCGATGAGATCTTCGAGTTTTGGAGTCAGAACGACGCGCTCAGTGTAGAGATAGCGCTTGCCCAAGGCCTCTCCGAGGATCCCGCCCCCTTCAATAGCGGGACTGTTGCCAAAATCCGCATTCGGAATGACAACCACAAGGTTTCGGTGCCCCTGTCTGAGCGCAGCGCCGGATTCGTCTGGTTCTTCTCCTTCCTGTCGCAGTTCAAGCAGATGCGAAAGAGGAACCCCGGTGCGATCATCCTTCTGGATGAGCCTGGATTGACGCTACATGGAAAGGCGCAAGCTGATCTGCTCCGCTACATCATTGAGCGTCTACTCCCCGACCCCCAGGTCATCTACAGCACCCACTCGCCCTTTATGGTGCCGGCCGATCGTCTTGCGGACGTTCGCGTCGTCGAGGACGTTGTCACCTACGACCAGCGTCGCCGCCCCACCGTTAAGGGCACACAGGTCTCCGCGGACGTCCTGAGCGTCGATCAGGACACGCTGTTCCCCCTTCAGGCCCATCTCGGTTACGAGGTTACCCAAAGCCTGTTTGTGGGAGCGCATACCCTGTTGGTCGAAGGACCTTCGGATGTGCTCTATCTTCAGGCGGCATCGCACGCGCTCAAGCAACGCAAGCGCCAAGGCTTGGACAGCCGGTGGGTGATCTGCCCCACAGGCGGCATAGACAAAGTGCAATCGTTCGCCTCGCTCTTCTCTGGCAAGGGCATCCACATGGTCGCCTTGTGTGACTACGGCAATGGCGATAAAGGCAAGGTGCAGCGGCTGAGGGAGTCTCAGATCATGAAGACTTCCGGCGTCTTGGTAGCCACGGATTTCACCGGAAAGGCGGAGAGCGACATTGAGGACTTCTTCGCACCCGCCGTCTTCGCCGACATCCTCAACGGTGCCTACGGTCTGAAGGGAAAAGGGCAAATTTCCGCCCGGCAGTTCAGCCAAGACGGTGCCCTGACGCGCCAGGTCAAACAGGCCGAAGCACTGTTTAATGTCATGGGGGCTTCCGTTCCGCCCCTGGATCATTTCACTCCCGCCAACTGGCTCATCCAGAATCAGCACGTGCTGGCCGCGGAAACTACGGCCATCAATGAAACGCTGGAGCGCTTTGAGAAGGCCTTCGCTGAGATCAATGCGGCGCTAGGGGCCGGTGCGTAGATGAACCTCTGCCAGAGCTCCGCAATGGCAGCGGGTTCCTCTCCCGGCGCGCACTCATCGGAGGGCAGGACTCGGCTGCCTGACTCCCGCGCCATGAAATCGGCCTCTAACAGTGCGCCCTTTCCCTGCCATGCTGGCCCTGCGAATGCCGGGTCCGCAGAGGGCGCTTTAGACGCGCCAAGCCCAGTCTGATCCGTGAATGCGGCGACCACCCTGCCGGTTCCAGCGGAACGCCTCCCACATCAGAGTCGGCGGCGTTCCACCGTACTTCAACTCATCAGCCAACCGGATGAACACCTCATCGGTAATCCAGGTTGACGGGGCAAGGTCCAGGTCCGTGAGCTTGGCCGCATGATTGGCCGCGCGTCCAACCCAGACGATGTCGTTGCCGCCTCGAATACCCGTGCGAGCAGCTCGGATTGGGCTGCTGTCGATTCCGACGACATGCCTCACGGTACCTGTCCAGTCGGGGTACTGCTGTTTCAACGCTGGCATGACGATCATCTTGACCGCATAGTTGATTTTCAACCCGGCCTTAGCCGCCGGCGTGGCTTGCCGGTCACCCACCCAGATGCCCATGACACGATCTCCGTCGTAGGAGGTGATCTTGCCGCCCTCTTTCCTGATGATCGTCGCTGCACAGTGCAGGAACGCTTTGTAGATCTCTGCACTCAACTGCCAGGCTTCGGTGTCGACCATATTCGTTGAGCCGTTCAGGTCCGCGTACAAAACAGTGGCACGATCAAACTCCACTGCGTCATTGCCCAATCGCAGATCTTCTGGATCGGGTACAACTTGACCTCTCCGTGTAGACCATCGGGTTTGTGCTATCGCCTGCACGGCGGCCGTCATCTCTTCCAGCAGTGCCACCGTCAGTCCCTCGGCCCAGCTTCGAGAATGCGGGAGCGAATTTGTTCGCATGCCGGTGCAATCAAAGCCCGGGCGTCCGGGCCAGGGGTGTATCGGTAGGGGACGGTCGTGAGCCCCGTGAGATCACTGGGAAGCTTCAGCTTGTCTTCGCGCGGCTCCATCAAGAAGGCGCGCCGACGCCCCAGGAATCCAATGAACATACCCAGTTCAAAGACGACGTTGTCGCGCATGACAGGCCACTCGTCACCGCGGCTGATGACCATGTCATCCGCGTGGGCCACGGCAATGGCAAAGTCTGCCTGTTCCAGCTGGCGCTCGAGCTCGTCAAGTGTGTAGTTGGCGGCGCGGAACACCCCGTGGTCCCATACCACCGTCAGGAACGGGTCGTGCTCGAAGTGCTGTACCAGCAACCGCGTGACAGGGAGCGCCTCCACCGACGACATCACAAAGACCCGGACCTGTCCGCGAGGTTGGGTAATCATGTGATTGCGCTCTTTTAGACGGCGCGAAAGGGTCGCGGCCAGCCGCCGCCAGATGACGGGGTGTGAATCCGCAATCCTGCTGAAATCGATTTCCGGCACCTTTAGCACTACGGTCGGCTCGCGTGCAGTAACAGTTGCCGCCCGCAGTTGCGCCGGTTCGATGGCTGCCATTTCGCCGACGTGGTCCCCAGCCCTTCGGGTATTAACCACTTTGCCGTTGACCAGCACGTCCACGGAGCCGGAGACAATGAAGAAAACGTCGGTCTCTGGGGCGCCCTGAGTGATAAAGGCCTGCCCTGTCCCCACGTCGAGCAATTCCCCGGCCTGTGCCAGCTGGGCTGCGGCCGCGTCCAAGCCGGCCAGCAGGCGGAACTCAGCCAAGGCGGCGATCAGTCGCCTGCCATCATCCGCCGCGAGGCGCTCGACGATCCCAGTCCCCATACTGCCCCCTTGAAAGTGTGAACTGGGTCCCAATATACGCCCAAAGGAGCTGGAATGAATCCGGCTGCCAGCCACGCCGTAGGCGACGCGACCCGCCCGGCCTGGCCTCCTCTTGGGCGCAGGGAGTAGCACGATGGGACACAGCTGGAAAAAAGATCGCACCAAGAAGCGCATTGCCACCCGTTACGCCGAAGTCCGCGACGTGGACATCCGCGATTACAAGCGGGAAACCTCGCTGGTGGATATTCCAGTCAATCGCGCCTATCGCGTCCAAGGGGCGCATGTCTACATCGACATCGTCAATCTGGCGGACATGCTTAGCTGCACTGACATCGAAGGCGAAACCTGCCACAAGCGGGCCCTTCGATTCCTGAATCAGCACTACCGCGCCGTCCATCGCATCCTCGTTGAAAGTGATGCCATCCGTGTGGACTTTCACAACCAGCGGCTGCATGCGGTTGTGACCAAGCCGTACGGCGATGCCAACGAACGCGCCCGGATCGAGCGCGCGGTTGCGATCGCCCAGCTCGCCATCGATGTGCTGGCTGAAACGGGCGACTCGGACGCGCACATCCCCAATGCCCAGGTTCGTGTCGGCATTGACAGCGGGATGGCGTTGGCCGTCAACAATGGTCGTCGCGCCAGCCGAGAACCTCTTTTCTTAGGCTCCCCAGCCAATCAGGCGGCCAAGTGTGCCGGGCATGGAGGGGCTGAAGGCATCTACCTGACGCACGGCGCACGTGCCGTGCTTGAACTGCCTACCTTGACCGGCAACAAGGACCGCACCACTTCGCTGACCGATGCTCAGATTTCCGCATGCGTCGAGGCCGCTGCACTCGGCATTTCCAAGTCGCGCATCATCGAACTCTGGAAAGATGAACAGGCCGAGCTCCCTATCGGCGAATTCAAGTTCAGTCGACCGACGCCTCCGCTTTCTGATCTGGACTTCTCCCTGCTCAGCGCGGCGAACTCAAGGCGATTTGATGGCGTTTCGATCTATGCCGACATTGACGGATTCACCGACTTCGTGGACAAGCACTTAGAGGAGGATCCCGAACATCTGGTTCGAACACTGCACGTATTGCGCTCTGAGCTGGATGCGGTCGTACACGAGGATTTTGGAGGGCGTCGTGTCCGTTTTATTGGCGACTGCCTTCATGGGGTGCTGCTGGAGGGCACGTCACAGACGACAGATGCGCAGGACACGGTCAGCACCGCTGCCCAGTGCGCGGGTGCATTGCGCAGCAGTTTCTCCACTGCCCTGGAGCAACTGAGCGCCGAAGGCGCGGAAGTGGCAGAGCTGGGATTGGCCATTGGCTTCGAACTTGGCCCCCTTGCCATTTCCCGCCTGGGCATGAAGGGGAGCCTTCTGCGGTGTGCCACGGGGCGAGCGGTGTTGGAATCTGAAGCCCAACAACGACTCTGCGACGGTGTGGAGACGGCCATTGGTGAAAATGCCTACAAGGCCGCCAGCGCCGCGATACGGACCGTCTTTACCGACAAGCGAAAGGCGGCGAACCTAGACTATGCCGCAGCGGTGGAGGAACTCGCCGCATCCGGGGACCGCGTGGCGAAGGCAACACTGGAGGCACACTACGCTGAAGTGGCACCCGCAGTGGCTCCTGCGCTCGCGCAGCCGATCCGTCCTCATGTGGCCGCGACGTGACGCCAAGGCCTTTGGAGCTGCTGCAGCGCGTGGCACCGGACTACGGTGCCACGTTGATCGTAGACCCTGTCGGGGGGCTGGTTGGGATCACAGTGGTTCGGGCCGGCGGAGCCGAGTACGCATTTAGATTGCTCGTCTCCGTTGCAGGCGAGCACGTCTCAGTGCGCGAGATCGCCGACCCCGGCATGCTGCCGGGGTTCTGTCCCGATCGGCATATCAACGGTGACCGTAGCTTCTGCCTCGGCTGGGGAGAAGACAATCCGAGCCGGATCCAAGACGAAGCAGCAGCGAGGCATTGGTGGGCCACGGTCTACCAGTACCTGACCTACCAGATCGGCGCGAACGCCCGCCGGGTCTTTCCTGGAGCGGAGAACGGCCGCGCGCACGGTCGTGCTGCGCAGCATCAGGCCAATGCTGAGCAGGCAGCCGAACGACTGGGTCCGGCATTCAAGGCAGATGTGCTCGCGGGGCAGTTCATGGTCCGCAAGGATTCGCGCCCTCAGAAGCGGAGGCTCGAGCTCTGGCACGGCAAACTACTCCTTGCTCGGGTGTCGACGCGCACTGAAACCTTGGTCGGGAGACCCCCAGTCTGCCCATGTGGCCGCGATCCTGACGGTGCGATCACTGCATGTGGCGACCACGCTGCGGCCCTGGTCACTTTCATCTTGGAACAGCACCGATGTGCGCTGGCCGACACAGCTTTCCTTGAGGATTGTGCGGCTGCAGGAGCGCGCTGCTGCGGAACGCTGGACATCTGCGGTCTTCGATCTGCCATCAAACGAACACAAACCGTATCCCTCAAGACAGAGAACTCACCCCGTGCAAGAACCTCAAAATTCTGGCGGCCACCCGCCAAATCAAAGCGACCGCGTTAGTGCCGCTTGGCAGCAGCTGAATTTGGTCTTGGGCTTCTTCTCCCGTGTAGACACAAAACTCTCGGTCGGCCTGGGTATCAACCTGGGCATGCTTGCCATGATCGCGACGCGGCTGCCGAAACTTGATGAACTAACGGCCCTGATCTCGGTTGCGGGCGTTTTGTTCCTTACACCGCTTACTGTTAGCTTCTGGCACCTGTGGTACGGATATTTTCCGGAACTGCGAGGCGGGTCAAATTCGCTCATCTTCTTTGAACGGGTGTCGAGCATGGCCGAGCACGAGTTCTTGCAGAAGTGCGCGGAGCGTACGCTGATGGAGTTCGAGGAAGACCTCCTGGGTCAATGTTGGCGCAATTCCAAGATTCTCTCGTCAAAATTCAGCTGTTTGAAGTACGCGTACATTGCCACTGTTCTGGCAATCGCCCCATGGATGGCACTCATCGTTGTGCTGCCTCCGCCGGCAAAGTGACACACAAGTGGCTTCTGCTCATCCAGTTGTTGAGCCGGAGCCCCGGGCAGCGCTGACAGGGCCGGGCCTTCCGGCCCAAGTCGGCCCAAGGTGAGAAACGGTGCTGGCCATTGCCGGAGTTTGGCCATCGGCTATCACACGCACGTCGCAGTTAGCTCCCTTTCGGAAGGGGATGCCAGCCTAGACGTGCAGCAAACTCACGACGATAGACGGTGTCAATCTGGGGCGGGGCTCGCCGGACGTACTCTTCTGCGAGCGTCGCAGTTTGCCCTGAGAGGCTTGCGAGGTAGGCAACTGCTTCTTCCACTGATGGGACGCGTTGATCTTCCCCGTTGAACTTCGGTGGCAGCGCCGTCCATAGCACAGTGGTAATCCCGCGAGCAGCGGCCCAGTCAGCGAGCCCAGGAATACTCGCCGGTGCTGGACAGCCATGTGTCCAGACCCCCAAGTGTCGCTCCATGTTCTTTGAGGGAATGGCTTCCCGCTCACGCAAGGCTCGCTTGGCGTCGCCCTCGTCGTCGGTACCAGCCTCAACCCAGAAGGAGGTGACAGCAGACGCGGCCGCATGCATGACCAACGTAAGCCGTCCATTGCCGGATTGCCTTAAAAACTCTACGCAAACCGTTGGCCCGTCTGCCAGCCACTGTCCACGAACCGGTAGACCGTCGGGTTGCCATACCAGCGACCCCCAACCAAGATAGGCAATCATCTTGAGCCTCTACTCGACTGCGACAGCCGTGCCGCCCACCACAAGCGGCTCATTTCGTAATCGGTCGAGCCTTTAGTCTCTGCGCTCACCATCCTGGATGCCTCCTCGTCTCAACAAGACTCTGTATTGATAGCGCTACCGCGCCATCTGCCGCGATGTTGCGCTGCAGGGTCCGACGCCGGGCGAGAAGAAGCGCGAAGACGGAGCATGCTGCTGATTGCGGACTACCCGCAAGAGCGGGTGACGCATGCCTGGGAGATAGTCGAACCCGCTGTCTTCAAGCTCAAGTACGAGGCGGGAGAGAACCTCATGCTGCAGGAGCAAGCGGCGTCGCGACGATGCAATCCGAACACCCCGGCACCCTGTGAAAGGAAGCACGAAATGGCTGAAGTACCAGAACAGCTCTTCGGCAATAAGCTGGATGGGACTATCCTGCCCCACCAGTAGCAGGCAATCGTGCAGTGCACGCCCCAAGGCAAAGCAGTCATGCCGTCTGCCCTGCTCATGGGCGACCCTCAACATCACCACTAGTGCCGCCAGGCTATCCAGAGTGCCCAGCCCGCACAAGCCCTCGGTGATCTCTCGTAACCGACGGTCTCGGCGGACAAACATGCCGGCTCGCAAGCTCGCTCCGCTGAACACTTCCAGTTGCACAGGTGCACTGAGCGACATGAGTATTGATTCTCCACAACCGCCAAGTGCCTCGTGGACATTCAGAGCGGCCCAGACCGGTGAACATAGAACCATGCGGGAGCCGGGATAGCGCGCCTCGGCTGCTGCCTGCGTCGCCTGGGACGGGACGTGTTCCGCATGGGCATATTTCACCCACACATTGGAGTGGCAGCCGGGACGCTCCGGGGATATCGACTGTCCGAGCGCGTATGCGCTGGATAGGCCCATTCGGCTTCGCAAGCATTCAAACCACAATCCGACACTGAGTGATCGCAGGCAGTACGGCACGGCTCGGTTGGCGGGAAGTATGCTCGTGCTTGCACGCATGCGGGCAAGTCGCGCCTCGCCGTAAAAGGGTATCTCTTTGAGCGCCATGGCCGTGCCCCTCCCCATTCACCTTTGATGGGTAACGAAACGCGAGTTTGTTACTCCTTCCACCATCCGTATTAGAGGGGCAGAATCAGGAGGACACAAGCGACGGGGTGTGACCACGCCATGACGGAGCGGACCAACGAATCAATCCTGGCCCCGGAACGCCGTGAGATCGAAAGAGAATTGACCTTTCATTTCGGGCCTCTCATCGGCTATGAAAACTTGCCGCGAGCTCTTGGCTATCGCTCCAGCCACGCGCTCCGCCAAGCAGAGGCACGCGGAACCTTGCCCGTGAAGATATTCAAAGTGCCCGGCCGCCGCGGCAAATTTGCCTTTGCGATGGACATCGCCGACTGGATGGTTGGGCTGAGGGCCGCAATCAGTCCGCCGGCAGTATCTGGCACCCCGCAAGATGAAGCGGCTGCTCTGAAGCCCAACCAGGAATGACGCCCCACAACCCAAACTCAAGGGGCCGGGCTTGTAGCGTTTCAAGAACAGACTCAAGACGTCCCCGAAGATGCGCTCGCCGAGCGCCGAGGAGAGTACCAAGAGCCGGAAACTAACATCTCCGAACCCTGGAAATGACTTGCCCCCGTTGGCGCGGGGGCAAGTGACATCTGTTGGAGCAGATGGTGGTGAAACTCAGCCTGTACCCTGAGGCTCACCCTTTTCCTTGACAAAGTCAAGCGACTTCCCGTTCGCGCGGAGGGGTGCGCCCATTTCCTCCCCATCTCATATGGCGGAGGCGAACCTGAATGGGCACCTTGTTCCAATCTCGAGACCGGGCAGACGTTCGCAAGCCGACGGCTGAGGAGCAGGATGATGACCGCAGGAAAAAGCGCGACCGCCAAACCGACGGACGAAGACCGCCGTGAGGGGCATCTGCCCCATTCCCCTCTCGAGCTAGCACGCGGCAAGCGCGACCGCCGCGAAATCTTTGTATTTCAGTCCCCGAAGAATGGGCGGACCGTAACGGTGGCCGACCTGGTCAACTTTTGCCAGGCGCTGATGCTCGAATTTGACCCCCAGGTGGAGATGTATGTTGAGAGGCCGCGTCGAATCACGGTAGGCGAGAAGCGCGACCTTGAGTTGAGCTTCTGGGTCGGGCGGAGGGATGGCACCCAGCACTACCAGTTTGTAATCCCTACAAAACGGGTGGCTTCACTGAGCGTTGGCTTAGTCAAGCTTCCCGCAGATGACGAGCTCATCCACATGGCCTTGAATCAAGGGCTCGTATTGCGACTTGTCCACGAAAACTCTCTGGCATCTCGCGCCAGCGAGGTCGCTGTTGCCTACGAACTACTTCCGCTTGTCTGGGCCAATGCAAAGATCGCGGGGGCCAGGCAGTTGGAAGTGAGGATTGAGGACATGCTCCAGAACGTTGAGCGCCTCACCATGAGCGCATTACAACTGCAGACGGGCCAGGCCCGGTTCGCAGTGGCTTGCGCAGTGGCAAGCCTCGTCTACACCGGCCGCGTACAACTCGTGGACTATCGCCCAGGGGATCCGGATGCCCTCGTGGAGGTGCGTCATGGCTAGGTACGAAATCTATGATCAGGCGACACTCGACGAGTGGTACTCCCCACATCCGGTTGATATTGCACCAGATCATCTCTCCAAGTTCCGCGTGGCTAAGGAAGCACTCACCGCCTTGCTTCTGGGCCGTTCCACCATCACCGCTATATCCCGGAGATATGGAATCTGCCACAAACGCCTGAAGCGCATGGCAATGAAAGCGCCCACGATAGCCCACGATGGCATGCCGCACGGATTTCGCGTATGCATTCCATGGGGCAGTTACTCGACTGAGCTTTCCTTCGAACCCGCGGAATTGCCGCTGGTTCCAGGAAGATTTGCGTGGCACAAAGTCTCCGAAGCTGTGCCGAGTGTTAAAGCCTTGATCGATGGCTTTGCAACCCATCTGCCGCCGGGCCGCCCTCCAAGCGCGTTCGTAAAATTGCACCAACGAGTCCTTGCGGAGCTGAAGCAGCACAACCTGGAGGACAAATTCCCCCTGAACGATCCTGGCAAGGGGAAGCGCTCGCTGCTTGCTTTGCTCAAGCGGCGGCAGTCGGCAGTAGCCGACGTGGACCTTTATGAACCTCAATCGGCATCGAACGCTCCTGTCGCTTTGGAGCAAGCAGTACGGATGGGCCTGTTCGCCAGAACGGAGTTTGACGCGCACCAAATCGATGTTGAATGCAAGATCTCCATCGATATGCCCAATGGCGCGCGTGTTACGCGCAAAGTGTCACGGCTATGGCTTCTCATCGAAATAGAGACTGAATCCAGGGCGGTAACGGGATGGCTTCTCTGTGTCGGCCAGAGCTATGACAATCTTGATGTAGCGCTCTGCTTGTCCAAGTCAATGGAACCCTGGGCTCCCAGGGACCTGACGATCCCGGACCTCTTCTACGCACCTGGCGCTGGAATGCCCGTCTATCAGGCAGCAACGCCGATAGTCACGCGCTCGGCCGCTGTCGCACTGGACAACTTCCTTGCGCACTCGGCCCATGCACTCGAAGCAGCATTCTGCAGGGCTCGGGGAGGTGTGATGATCTTCGGAAAGTCGCACACACCGCGCTCACGACCCATTGTAGAGCAATTCTTCTCGCGCTTGGAACGTGGTGCGCTGCGTAAGATCCCCGGCGGTTTTGAGCCCGCCAAACGGCTGGGGGAAAACAAGATCAGGATCAGCAACTTCTCTCCGGATGCCCATCCCATCCAGATGCACCTTCTCGAGGAGCTCCTGGACGTCATCATAGCCAACTACAACGCGACGCCTCACTCCGCACTCGGACAGATGACGCCGCTAGCGTATCTCACGAATCGCAAAGAGTCAGCGTTTGCGTTTGCGCCGGAAACCTGTGGCCTGGATGCTGCAGATATGGCTTCGACAATCGTAAGCCTGCCCGTAAAAGGCAACAAGGATAATGGGGAGTTGCCCCATGTCACCTACTTGTATGCGGACTACCGATCCCCTTCCCTTAACGATAAATGGGGACTGATTGGCACCAGGATTCTTGCGCGCGTGAATAGGCGCGATCTTCGTTCAATCGTGCTACTTCAAAGTGCCACCGTGCCATTCGGAGTGGCTACCGCGCGAGCGCCTTGGTCGCGCGCGCCGCATGACGAGAGGACGCGAAGGATCATCTGTCGTTGGTCCAAACAGCGCAGTGATTTCTCAATCGCTGGCGTGGAGTGTGCAATTGAAGCCTTCATAGCGCATCTTCGATCTACTGCAGACACGTCCCAACCCGCAGTCGACCAACTTGCGCGCTTGCAGCAGTTGCACTTCGGCCGTCTGCCCGACATTCGGTCCCAGCCAGCTCACATCCCGGTAAGAGTCCCCCGGGGAGGCAAGGTGAATCTTGATGACTAGATCGGACCTTGCGGAGGCCATCATGGCCGTCCGTCGCCTTGACCCCGACCATCCACTTTTCATTGAGTCTGGCTACCGTATCAACACGAAGCCTGTCGAACGCATGGCGGATTTCGTTCTGTACAACATTCAGCAGGGTCATCATGGGTGCTCTCTTTATTCAGAGAGCGGGGTTGGCAAATCCACGGCGCAAGACTATCTAGTCGAAACCGACTGGCGCTGGCTCGTGGAGGACGGACGCCGCGCAGGTGTGGCCAGGGCAATCGTCGCAACCTCAGATGCATGCAGGAGCCCGCTGAGCTTCTGGCACGCGCTTTCACATCAACTGGGAATGCCGCGCTGGTCATCGGCCAGGCCTCACGAGCTGAGGGCACGAATACACAATCACATGCGCGCCGCGTGTGGGCACGCCGACGTACGCAGGTACGTATTGTTCATCGACAGTGCTCAACGGCTCACCAATCTTGAGTTTCAGTGCTTAGAAGATCTTGATAACTTGATGAGCAAGGACAGGCTTACTCTCTTTTTGGTCTTTGTGTACCAAAGTGACCAGCAGGGCATCGAGCTTGGCGACATGTGGCAGCACCATCCGTCACATGTTGTTCGCCGGTGGTTTCTGGACTCAGCCCCATTTCTTCCTCTTGCGGCGCGAGATGAGGTCAGGCATGCCCTGTCGCGCTACGACGGCGCAGCATGGTGGCCGACAGAGGACATGCCATTTTCTAGATACTTCGCCACCGACGCATTTGATCGCGGATGGCGGCTGGAATCTGAAACGGAGATGATTTGCGATGCTGTGTCCGCCCTCCGGAGGGAGGTGGGACTTCCCGAACATAGTGGCTGGCCGATGTGCTCCTTCACATCGACCGTGCGGAATCTGCTAACGAACGCTTGGTTTCAGCAGAGTTTCGAACGCTTCACTCCATCTGACGTCCGTGCTGCGCTTGTGCATGTCGGGTACCTGCGAACCGAGTTCATTCGCATGCGCGAGAAGATGTCCGACAAGGCAATCGCCATCATTGAGAAGATACAGAATACGGCAAACCAGGTAGGGGGAAGCAATGAATAGCTCTCGCGCCGTAAATCCTTCTACGCCTCGGATTGTCGGCGCAGAGCATGAGTTCTATCCATACATATCGGGCTACGGCGTGCTGCAGCGGATCGTTGCACTGGGCATGCCAACAAGTGAGCAACTCATGATCATGGGGGTGAGGCGTAAGACTGGGCGCTCCATGCTCCGCCCTTTGCTTCTGCCGGGCCGGGTGCAGGATACTTTTGCGTCAGCCATCGAAGTCCGTGACGTCACAACGAAGAATCTATGGAATCCGGCCGCGTGGCTTCCAGTTCAATCACTTCGACTTCTCGCGGGTAGTGAGCTTCCATATATGCGGTGCCCCGCATGCGCACTTCACGGCTACCATTGTTCACTATTTCTCCTTCCTTCCATCTCTGCGTGCCCTTGGCATGGCGAGAAGCTCATCAGCCACTGCGAGGCATGCGGAAGGACGCTGGGCACCAGTTTTGACCACTCCGGTGGTCTCGGGACTTGTACTTGTGGATTTCAGCCAATCGACGCCCACACAGCGCTACTGGACGTCAGGCAATTTCCCGCTCGTGAAGTGTCGCAGTGGGTGGATGACTACCTTCATTGGGCATCACGCCAGCGGGCAGGCCGAGTGATTCACTTCCCCAGTGATGCGCAAAGCTGGCCTTCAGCTCTGGCGCGCCTGATTGATAGAACGACTCCTATGCCGCCCGTCCACCAGGACGATGGCAATGCTCACGTAAGGTATGAGGCTTTCCAGCCATCCGCTGACGATCCGGAGCCAGGGGCGTTCTGGGGCTGGGCAATGATTGGCGGCAACTCGGGCCTCATGTGCGCTCCGCTCCCATTGATGGCCTACGATGCTTTGACGCGGGCCACTGCAGCGGCATGCGCCAGGGTCGGACTTGAAGGCCTATCTGTCCTGAGCTTCCGCTCAACGCACTACGACACCCAAGGACCCACTGAGGTAGAGCGGCACGAGTCGTTCCTAGCTCCCTATGGTGTTTCTGCCAGCGGCGCGACTTGGCTCAATCTCTCGGTTGTCGACCCGATGGTAACGTTAGCGTGCGGCACAGCGCTGGAGCTGGCCGCTGCGGCCTTTGGTATCGCGAACGACAAGCCGGATAGGTCCCCTTCCGTAATCGTCGCTTCGGTATTGGACAGCATTAAGGGAAGATCCGCCTTGGTCGACGCGCTTGTGTGGGTTCTGGCAACCGCTTATGAGGAAGGCTTGGCGTTGACGCTTGCAAGGGTGTTCAAGCTGAATCCGAAGGATGTACTGCCTTCAGGTGGGTATCCGGTCATCGAGCTTCAGGGTTCCGCCCGTTCCTTGAGAGAAGTCCGGGTCGCCTGGGTGACACCTCGAAAAACAGCTAGAATCCAGCAGAAATCCTAAGGCAGGCAGTTCTTAGCAATTTTTGCCATCATTGGGGCAACGGCACTGTCTCGTGCCGGACTGCGAACGGCAGTAGCCTTCATGCGAGTACGCAACACAAGGGGAGGCTTTGCCGCCGCGTGGGCTAATTGGCAATTCTAATGAACCCCCGGCAGTCGTGGGCGTGTTTTATGGGCTTCCGGAACTGTTGGGCGTTATTTATGTACTTCTGGAAATGCCGGGCGTCTTTGGTGAACTTCCGGGAATATCGGGCATCTTTGGTGGACTTCCGGAAATATCGGGCATCTTTGGTGGACGGAAGCTGCCAGGAAGAGGCTAAGCTCACCCCATCCATATCTTCTAAAATCAATGCGTTAGAGGCCGGGCGTTTTCGGTGCGGCAGACAACCGTAGGGGCTCTGCCCCTACACCCCATTAGGCGACCGGCTTCGCAAGCGCCGCTATGAGCATCACGTCCAGCCTTCGGAAACTATCAACCGCACGCCTATGTGAAGCCCGAATTGAGTCTGTATACAAGACCATGGCTTCGACGCGCTGTTGAAGCTCTACACGATTGGCCTCCAAGGGATTTCGCATAAATTCCAGATGAGCCGCTTCATGCAGTCCCACCAATTCGTTGTTGAAGCGATACGTGTCAATCAGTGATTTGGTAAGCGCGTAGCACTCTATGATCGCGGTGCGTAGTTCAACATCAGGAACGTGCCCAATATGGTCGGCGTTCTCCCGAAATACGGTGAAGTAGTCCTCGGCGATCGGATAGTGAATCTGGAGCGGTTGACCCTCGGGTAGTTGTTCAATGCGAACCGTCATAGTTAGCTCATAGAGCCTGTGCACAGTTCGGACTTCAACATGGATCGCCTGAAGCGTTGCCTTGACCAGCGATCTTGAATCATCGGCAGCTTGAACAGCAGCAGGGCATCCACATCGGCCAGATCCAACGTGGACACGTCTTCCCCAACGCTTAGATTGCGGACGGTCGCGCCCCAGCGCAGCAGCCGGCGCTCCAGTTCGCCCCGCCATGTGCGCGACGGCGACAGAATGCCGATCACCCGGCCCTGCAGCGGGCTGGCGGAGGGCTCGCCTGCCGCCGCCGCCATCGGAAACTCGACCGTGAAGACACTTCCCACTCCATGGGTGCTGTCCACTGCGATTGATCCGCGCAGTGCATCACACAATTGCCGGCACAGGGACAGCCCCAGGCCTGAGCCGCCGAAGCGCTCGCCGATCGAATCATCCGCCTGCACGAAGGGCTGGAACAACCGGGCCTGCTGCCAGGCGTCCAGGCCCATGCCCGAATCGGCTACTTCCAGTTTCAGGCGGCTGCCCTCAGGGGTTGCAAGCCACTCCGCACGCAGCTCCACGCGACCCGATGCGGTGAACTTCACCGCATTGCTGGTCAGGTTGCGCAGGATGCGTTCCAGGGCATCCACCGCACCCTGGCACTGCGTTGGCATGTCCGCCTGGATGCGATAGTCCAGGTCCAGGCCTTTGGCCAACGCAAGCGGGGCGTACAGCATGGCCACCCGCTCAACCAGTTCGCCCGGGTCGAAGCCGCTGGTGGACAGGTTCATCTGGCCCGCTTCCAGCCGGCTCAAGTCCAGTACATCGTTGACAATGCCCAGCAGTGAATCGGCCGACTCCCGGATCCGGTGCGCACGGTTCTGCTGCGCCGAATCCAGTCGCGATCGATCCAGCAGCTCCAGGTGCCCCAGCATGCCGTACAGCGGCGTGCGGATCTCGTGCACCATTGCCGCCAGGAAATTGGACTTGGCCAGGCTCTGCGCGTCGGCATCACGCAGCGCCTGCGCTTGCTGCCGCTCCCGAGCGCCCCGCGCCGTGATGTCGGTCAGCGCCAGGTGCAACCGCTGCTGGCCGTCGAAGGCGCCCATGCGGGCGTGGACCAGCAACTGTCCCTGCGCCCCACCCTCGCCGCCCACCAGGTCCAGTTCGAATTCGGTATCCAGGCAGCAGGCGTTGCGTGCACCCTGCTGCTGGAACGCCTGCCACAGCCGGGTGGGCAACGCTTCAAGCCCCTGTGCCGTAGCGCCCGTGCAGCGTGCCAGTGCATTGTTCTGGAACACCACGCTGCCGGTGGCGGCGTCAAGCACATACAGGCCGGTGGTACCCCCCGAGACTGCGTTCGCCAGGCGACGTTCGCTGTCGAACACCTGTGCGATGTTCCGGTACAGCGGTTCCAGCCAACGCTTGCCGAGCCGGTGCGCCAGCATCCACAGCCCCGCGGCCAGGATGGCATAGGCCAACGCTGCGACCATCAACCACGGCAGTGCGCCTGCCGCGATCGCACGCCAACCGTGCGACTCGACCAGCAACCAGGGCGTTCCAGGCACCCCGCCCACCAGGCGCAACGTGCCGTCCACGAACCGGGATGCAGGGAGGGCGCTGGCCGGGTCCACCGGGTCCAGCCCGGCCAGGTCCAGCGCCACTGCACCGTCCTTTGCGTTGCCGGTGGCCAGCAGGCGATCGCCGTCGGGCCCCAGCAGCACCCGCTGCGCATCACCGGCACCGCGCAGCAGCCCAAGAATGTGCTCGCTGGACGAGAAGGCCACGAACGCCGCGATGGGTTGTTCTCCATCGTGCACGTAGAACGTGGAATACAGGCCCGGGCGCTGGTTCACCGGGTGGCGGCCAATACGTACCCGCGTCTGGTCACGCGTGCCCATGCCCTGCAACATCGGCACGCGATCCTCTTCCGATGCTGGCCGTACCAGCTGCGCCCGCTCGCGCAACTCGGCAAACACGGCGTCGCGGGACTGCACGCGCAGTGCCTGTTTCAGCGCCTGCTCGGTGATGCCCTGCCCCAGCGAAAGGTAATGGCCACTCGGGTCGAAGAAGTACAGGATGGCGGCTTCGTCACCCGCATCGTCCACGGCCGTCAGGCGATTGATCAACGACACCGAAAGGCTCAACTGCAGGTAACGCTCGAGCTGTGCGGCATCCCAGTTCCGTGTACCCAGCCCCAGCATCATCTGCGGGGCGCTGCGTTCGTCGGCCGCCAGCACCAGGCGCTCGCCACCGGCGAGATATCGGGTGCGCAACGCATCGCCATCCGCGCGCAGCGTCCGCTGGCTCCAGGAGTAGTCAGCCATCTTCACCCAACGGTCGTGGTTGTCCTGCTGCTGCCGAAGCTCTTCGCCCAGGGTCTGGCGGGTGTTCTGGAAGGCTTCCAGGGTGACGTTGCGGTAATGGTCCACCTGCAGCGCAACGATGGCCAGCAGCGTGGCCAGGCCTGCAATGCTGATGATCAGCGCGCTGGTGAACAGCAGGCGGCGGTGGCAGCGGCGCAGCGTCTGAACCAGCGGCCACTCGGCATCTGCACCGGCAGGCTGTGCCGAGCGATGAACGGAGTCGGAAGTGGAAGCGCGGCGCATCATTCAGTAGGAAGCCGGGAGGAGCCCGGTGCGATGGAGGACCAGAGCAGCAGCATGCGGTGGCCCAGCGTGCAGTTCCCTAGGACAGGGCCCAAAACGCGTCATCCATGTTTCGCCACGCGACGGACAGATGCACGAAGCCCGCGGCCATTGCTGACCGCGGGCTGCATGCGATGCGATCGGCCGGCAACCCCCGTTGCCGGCGCAGCGCCTTTTACCAGCTCATGCCAGCACCGGCAGAGACGCTCTTCTCGTTGCCACTGAAGGCGCCGCCCAGCGAGACCGAGACATTCTTCTTCTCGCCGAGGATGCGCTGATAACCGACCGCCAGTGCCGCACGGCCATTCTGCGCACCCACACCCGCACCCAGGCGGTTGTCACCGGACAGGCCGGCGGTGTTCTGCGCCATGCCGGCATAGGCCGCACTGATTGCCGCCATCCGGTCGATGCGGCGGTCCAGCACATTGACGCGGCTGTCGGTGTAGTCACGGGCATCCTCAAAGCGGTCGTTCAACTGCTTCACGTTCACCGCGTCGGTGTCGCGGGTGCCGGCAGAGACATTGCTGACCACACGCTCGCTGCCCTCGGCGCCCACCGAGAACTCGTTCGCACGATCTGCATTCGAGCCCTTGCCGATGGCCACCGAGTTGCTGCCCGAGGCGACGGCGCCCTCACCAATGGCGACGGCACCGCTGCCGCTGGCATCACCACCGCCAATGGCCACCGAGGCCTCGCCGGTGCCGGTCAAGCTCGGGGCTGGGGTCTGTGCCTGTGCGTCCGCAGCAGCGGGAGCAACCGGGGCAGCCGGAGCCGGAGCCGGAGCCGGGGCCTGCGCCAACGACGGCGATGCCGCCGATTCATCACTGGCCGAGGGCTGCGCGTCATGTGCCACATCACTGTCGGATACCTGGGCGACGGCGGCGATGGCGTCATCGCCCTCAGTGGACAGGGCGCCCATCATGCCAACGTCGGCCGCGGCATCCGCGATGGAGGTGCTGGATGTTGCCACCACACCTGCGGTGCTGGCGGCAGCTCCGTCCAGGGCGTCCACGCGGTTGCCCAATGCATCCACGCTGCTCTGCAACGCTTGACGAACGTCATGCAGCTGCCCGCCGTTGACGGCCTCGCGGCTGCCAGAGCCGATCAGGCCATTGGCCAGGTTTCCGATCACCGTGCCCTGGGTACCGCCCAGGTTGACGCGGTTCAGGGTGTGGTCCGTGTAGGTCAGTACCGCCAGCATTTCGCCGGTGGTCGGGTCCAGCGCGCCAGCGGCCTTCAGCTGCCCCACCGTCACTGCCTCGTCATTGGCCTTGCCGTTGGCCAGGCCGGTCAGGCGGCGCCTGCCGTCGGAGCCGCTGATGTCCAACTCGTCGCCGTCACTGTCCTTGGCCACGGTCAGCTTGCCGGTGTCTGCATCGCGCAGCAGCAGGCCGGCCGTGCCCGCCGCCAAGCCATTGACGTTGGTGGTCAGCGTTGCCAGTGCGGTGTTGGTGCTGCTCAGCTGGCCAAAGGTGGCAACGTCGTTGGCGGCGGTGCCGTCGGCAACGTTGACGATGCGACGCCGGGTGTTTTCGTTGCCGACCGAAACGGTGTTCGCTTCTGTTGCAATCGCCCCCCTGCCCAGCGCGATGCTGCCAGCACCACTCGCGGCTGCGCCATAGCCCAGGGCAATGGCGTTCGCAGCGGACGCCTCGGCACTACGGCCCAGCGCAATCGCCGAGTCGGCTGTTGATGTGGCCAGACTGCCATAGGCCACCGACCCTTCATTCGCAGCACTGGATTGCTGGCCGATTGCCACAGCGCTGTTCCCTGCAGCGGAGGCCTGATGACCAACGGCCAGGGCTCGCGCACCCGCCGCCGTCGATGCAACAATACCGTTGACCTTGACCAACATAGTGTCCACTTTGGTACCCAGCCCAGTGTTCAGCTGACCCACGGTGGCAACGTCACTCGCGGCAGTGCCATCTGCGACGTTGACGATACGGCGCCGGGTTGCGGCAGTGGTGCCACCGACCGAAACGGTGTTCGCTTCTGTTGCAATCGCCCCCCTGCCCAGCGCGATGCTGCCAGCACCACTCGCGGCTGCGCCATAGCCCAGGGCAATGGCGTTCGCAGCGGACGCCTCGGCACTACGGCCCAGCGCAATCGCCGAGTCGGCTGTTGATGTGGCCAGACTGCCATAGGCCACCGACCCTTCATTCGCAGCACTGGATTGCTGGCCGATTGCCACAGCGCTGTTCCCTGCAGCGGAGGCCTGATGACCAACGGCCAGGGCTCGCGCACCCGCCGCCGTCGATGCAACAATACCGTTGACCTTGACCAACATAGTGTCCACTTTGGTACCCAGCCCAGTGTTCAGCTGACCCACGGTGGCAACGTCACTCGCGGCAGTGCCATCTGCGACGTTGACGATACGGCGCCGGGTTGCGGCAGTGGTGCCACCGACCGAAACGGTGTTGGCGGCCGTGGCCGTCGAGCCTGCGCCCAATGCGACGCTGTTCAGCGCAGTGGCCGTGGTGTTGGCGCCGGTGCCCAGTGCGGTACTGTTGTCGGCCAGGGCCTTGGCGCCATTGCCCATGGCAATGGCATTGCCACCGCCCGTAACCGTTGTTCCGTCCGTGCCCAGAACACCGGTTTCTGCGCCACGGCCAAGGGCGAGCGACGAATTTCCGTAGGCCTTGGCAAGGCTGCCCATCGCCACTGCGGTTTCCGAAAGTGCGACGGTCTGATTGCCCAGCGCGATGGCCCTGAGGCCCGCCGCCGACGCCGCGTTGCCAATGGCAATGGCGCGGACCCCTGCGGCAGACGAATCGCCACCGGTAGTTCCATTGACCTTCACAAACGTCGTATCAACCTTGCCGCTCACCGTGGTGGTCAACTGGCCATAAGTGGCAACGTCATTCGCGGCAGTGCCGTCAGCGACGTTGACGATACGGCGCCGGGATGCGGCGGTGGTACCACCCACCGAAACCGTGTTGGCAGCGCTGGCGGTCGAGCCGGAACCGATGGCCACGCTGTTCAATGCCGTTGCAGTGGTATTCGCCCCCGAGCCCAGCGCAATGCTGTTTTCCGCCAGCGCCTTCGCTCTATGGCCCATGGCAATGGCACTGCCCCCGCCGGTAACCGTTGTCCCGTCCGTTCCCAGAACGCCGGTTTCTGCGCCACGGCCAATGGCAAGCGACGAGTCTCCATAGGCCTTGGCAATGCTGCCCATCGCGACCGCATTTTCCGCAAGCGCCACGGTCTGGTTACCCAGCGCGATGGCCCTGAGGCCCGCCGCCGACGCCGCGTTGCCAATGGCAATGGCGCGGCCCCCTGCGGCAGACGAATCGCCACCGGTAGTTCCATTGACCTTCACGAAGGTGGCATCGTAGGCATGTGCCTTCAGCTGGCTGTAAGTCACCGCATCATTGTCGTCGACGGCGTTGCCGACGTTCATGATGCGGCGCTTGGTGGTGGCATTGCCGACCGAAACGGTCCCGGCTACGGTGGCGATGGAGCCAGAGCCCAGAGCAACGCTGTCCCTGCCGGAGGCGCTGGCGCCGTAGCCCAGCGCGGTGCTGTTGGCGACGGACGCCGAGGCCGACCGCCCCATCGCGATGGCGTCGGCACCTGCTGCGGTGGCAGTACGACCCATCGCGATGGCGTCGACACCTGCTGCGGTGGCAGAACGACCCACGGCAATCGAGGCTACATTCAACGACCTCGATTGAAAACCTATCGCTACCGAGTCGTCAGCCGTTGCATGAGCTTGATCACCCAATGCTGTGGCGTACCAGCCTGCAGCCGCGCCACTCCCGAAAGCAGCGCCTTGAGCTGCGGCGGTCGCGGCACGACCAACTGCGACCGCTCCTGCCCCACTTACACTGGCATCGGCACCGACGCCACCGTAGACCCCGCCAAACTTTACAAGCCTGGCGAGCTCGTCGGTCGTCGCCATGGTCCCGATTCCCGACGACATGGCCCCCATCTGCGGGCGCTCGCAGCGCAGGCCGTCGGCCGCCAGCTGCTCGCCGAAACCGCAGAGCAGCGGCTCGTTCTCCGCCAGCGCACTGCCGGCAGGCAGGCTCAGGGCGACCGCCAGCGCGCCGGCCAGGCGGCTGCGGCCGGAGGTTTTCTTGCCCCGCGCCGTGGCAAGTTCGTGGGCTACCGCCCATGTACCTGTGGAAACATTCCAGATGAGTTTGTAGACAGCATTCATGGTGTCGGTCCTGATTGATCGCGACAACGCGGTCGCGCGGGGTGATGGAGTCGGCGGCACGCAATGGCAGCCGTGGCGGAATGGTCGCAACCGCGCCATCGCCTCCCCATAGGTCAGGTCCTAAAATGCGATTGTCTTTGCGCGCGACGCACGCCTCGGGCCGAGGCAAAAAGCATCGCGCAGGCCATTAGCGGCAAACAGGGCAGGCCCCATCCATTGCTGCCGGCAGGCGCTTCAGCCGCCGGCAGTGGCCGTCAGCGGGTGCACGGCGCCGACATCGTCGATCCATTGCAGATCGATCTTCAGGGCACGCGAAGGTATGCCGGTGCCTGCCGGCAGGGCAATCAACGTATCGGCCAAGGGCGACAGATAGTCGTGGGCCAGATCCAGTCGCCGTGCACCGTCTTCCAGAGACAGTGACGCGATGTTGACCCCATACGGGCCGGGGTTGTGCACCTTCAGCTGCCAGTCGCCGGCTGCGGTGGGTTGCAGCGACCAGCGCAGTTGACCCGGGGCTGCGCCCGGCTGACCGCGCAGCCCCGCTGGGCGGTACAGCAGCTTGATGCGCGAATGGGTGTTCACCTGGAAGCGCGCGCCCTGCGTGTCCGGCAGCGCCGGAATCTCCACGATGTTCAGCCGGTAGATCACCTCGCGGTCGTCCGGCAGCGCGGCTGGGTCGGCCACCCGTACCAGCAGGTTGCGGTCGCGACCGGCATCAATGCGCTGCAGCGGCGGGGTCACGACGAAGGGGGTCTGGATGGTCTCAGGCAGGGCCCCGGCATCGCCCGCGTCCACCCAGGCCTGCACCAGTACCGGGTGCGCATCCGGGTTGCTGACGCGCAGGGCGACACTGCCCTGCCCCGCCGTGTAGATCAGGCGGGTGGCGCCCAGGTCCAGGCCGGCATGTGCCAGGGGCGGTGGCAGCAACAGGGCCAGCAGACAGCAGAGCAACAGGCGCATGGGATCTCTCCAGGGCGGCGCAGTAACCCGCGCCCCGCCTCAACGGTAATCAAGCTTGATGGTAATGCCGCCATCGGCGCGCCCGGACGACAGCGCACCGGTGCGCACATAGCGCACGCTCAGGGTCTCACCCGGGTTGGCGGTGCTGCTGCCGAGATCGTATGCGCTGCCAAAGGCCACCGGCGTGCCGTCGGGGGTGCCCAAGGTAACGCCGCGCCGCACTTCGAACTCGATGCCACGGGCGCCGCCACTGACCGCCGCACGGCCCAGCTGGGCATCGGTCACCGCCGTCAACGAGGTGTAGGTGACATCCACCGTCTGCGGCGTGGAGGGATCGCACTGGGTGGTCCAGCTGAACGCCTTGGCGGTACTGGTGCTGCCGATGCTCTCGAACTCCTCGGCGGTCACCTGGCCCAGATTGACCGTTGCGTCGCTGCCCAGGTCGATCGTGCAGGGCGTAGCCATCACTGCCACCGGCATGCCCGCCACCCCCAGGATTTCGTTGCCACCGGTGGTTTCACGCTGCCCCAAGGGACGGCGCGTGGTCGTGTACTGGCCTGGGGCAACCGCCCCGGTACGCACCAGGCGCACGCGCATGGATGCTGCCGGGCTGGTTTCGGCGCTTGCCATGACGATCTTCTGGCCATCACGCACGGCCGTCCACCGCCCATCGCCCCCCCGCACCTGCACGATCATGCCCAGGCCGGGTACACCGGTGCTGTAGATGCCCTGTTCTCCGCCGACGGCGCCGTCGACGGCGGGCAACGTGCCCAACTGGCCGCCATTGATGGCCACAACCGGCGGGGCGTCGGCTGCACAGGCGTCAGCCGAGGCCACCGCCACGCTTTCCTGCCCGGTGGTGGTATGCCAGCTACCCAACAGTTCACCCGTTCGCGCAGCGGCGCTGCCGCCCAGGGAGACGGCCGCAAACGTGTGCCATTGCTGCCCCCCGTTGCCGCAGGCCTGCGCGACCTGCGCTGCCAGTGCCAGCGGCGCCAGCAGCGCGCAGCGCGCCAGCCATGGGCGGGACCGGTGAAGGATGCCATTCATTATCGTGTGCTCCAGGTTCATCGCGCGGCACGGCGGCTGAGCAGCGCCGGGGCCGGGTCGAAATGACATTCACTGGCCAGCCTGCCTTCGTGGTCGGCATCGGCCAGATCGTAGTTGATCACACAGCGCTGGGCGTCGCCTTCGCCCCAGCGCACGAACAACTGGCCCTGCTCTTCGATGCCGCGCACCCACAGGCGACTGGCCTGGCCCACCACGCCCACCGCTTCGCCGGCCGAATTGGTAACGTCCACGCCAAACGGCAAGGGGCGGCCATTGATCATTGGTGCCTCGATCAGCGCACTGCGGCCATGGGTGGTTGCGAGCACCACCTTCACCACCGCGCCAGCGGTGGGGACCGTACTGACCGAGGCGGCGTCCAGCTCCACATCGCGATGCAGCCCGGTCGGGTCCACGCCGATCTCATTGCGACGGTACGGAGTGAGGTACGGCACCACGGCCATGCCCCGGGCGTTGGTTTTCAGGCCCGGCGCGTTGTGCACCCGCGCGCCTGCGGCGCCAGGTACTTCCAGGATGCCGATGGTATCGTTGAGCTGCTGCGACAAGACCACGCCACCGGCATGCAGTACTACGCCACCGGAGGCCCCCAGCGATTGCTGGTGCACCCCCTGTCCGCTGCTGACCGAGGCATTGACATTGGCACCTGGCAGCGCGTAGCTGGCGCCGGCACCGACCTGGGTGTGGCCTGCCGCGCTGCGGCTGGCACCGATGTTGTAGTCGCCCTGGCGGCGGTCGCCGAACACGCCGTTGATGCCGGCACGCGCTGTGCTGCGGCCGTCGCCGGCACGGTCCACGTTGGTGTTCATGCGCGGCCCATCCGACCGCCCCAGCGGCACGCTGATGTTGAGATTGATGCTGTTGCTTTGCCGGGATGGGCCGCCGAACAGCGAGCGCTCCGAACGGCGCTGGGCCGATACGCTGTAGCTTGCCGCGCCAAAGCTGCCACTGTAACCGGCAGAGAAGCTGGTGGAACGCTGTTCGCGGTTCCAGTAGTCGATGGTGCTGGCGCTGACAAACAGCGAGCCGCCGGTGCTGCCCAGGCGCTGGCTCAAGGTGGCATCGGCGCGGCTGCGCTGGCGCGCCAGGCGCTGGCCATCAAGGCCGCGCCAGGTATCGTCGCGCAGCTGTGCCGCATCACGCAGCGACAGGTAGCCATCAGTGGAGTAGCGATAGGCCGCCACCGCGATGTTGGTCTTGGTGGACAGCAGGTTCTTGCTGTAGGTCAGGCGCAGCGACTGTCCGCTCATGCGGTCGCCAAAACCGGCAACCTCACCGTGCAGGCGGGTGCGTGAATGGGTGATGTCGCCGGAGATGGCGCCCATTGAGGTGTTGACAGCCGCGCCAGCCAGGGCCGCAGTGTAGCCATCGGCTGCGGTCACGCCCCCGTAGACCGTCAGGCGGCTGTTGATGCCCTTGCGCAGCGTGCCCTCCAGAAACCGCGGGGCGTCGTGCAGGCGCGCGTCGCGCAGCTCGCCCGCAGTTGCGGTGAAACGATGCTGGCCCGGCCGCAGCAACTGCGGCACCGCCGAGAATGGCACCGAGAAACGCTCCACCTGGCCATCGGCCTCGGTCACTTCCACGTCAAGGTCACCGGCATAGGCGGTACCGAGCAGGTCATCGATCTCGTAGGGGCCGGGCGCGACGTTGATGTCCTGCAGCACGCGACCATTCTGGCGAATCGTCACGCGTGCATTGGTGCGGGCCACGCCACGCACCACCGGCGCGAACTCGCGCACCGAGTCCGGCAGCATGCGTGGATCGGTCTGTACGCTGGCACCACGGTAGGCCACCGAGTCGAACAGATCGCCATTGGTATTGGCATCGCCCAGGGTCAGCTGCGCGTTCCAGCCGGGCAGGTTGCGCTGGGCGAAACTGCGCCCGCTGCTGTAGTGCATGCCGTCATTGCCGTGGGTGGCATAGCCATCGTGACGAAAGCGCCAGGCGCCCAGGTTCACACCGGCGTTGAGGAGCACGCCGGTGCCATCACTGGACCTGCCTCGTGACTGCACGCGTTGATGGGTAGCCGAGTACCCCAGGATGAGAGCATTGATGCCGTCATCCCACTGGTCACGGCTGACCCAGCCGCGCGGATCGCTCTTCAGCAAGGCATGGGGAATGCTGATGTCCAGCACCTGCTCGCCGGGATCGAACTCCGCACGGGCATCGGGCACGTACTCGCCCAGGTCGTAGCACAGCGGAGTCTCATCCAGCGAACGCAGGCGCTGGCCATCGCCGCCAGTGGCACCCTGCACCAGCAGGCGGCCGAGCTTTTCACGGTCCAGCGGAATCAGCTCGATCACAGCCTGCGGCAGGCACAGGCGAACCTGCTCTCCTTCGGTGACCCGCATTTCAACGTCACGTCGCCCGACCAGGGTACTGTTGATGCGTACGTCGGCGCTGTAGGTGCCCGGCAGCACGCCATCTGTCTCGAAGCGGCTGAGGTCCATGCCCTCACTGCCGCCGATAATGAATTCCGTGTTGAACTCGACCTTCGGGGCCGCCAATACCGTGGTCGACAGCAACGCGCCCACCACCGCCGCACTGAGACGGCAGCGATGATGCATGGGCGTGGAATGACGTTCACGGCGATTCATGACAGGAACTCCAGGACGAGCTTTACCGGCACGCCCGCTCTCGGGCGTGGCATGAAGAGGTGGACATGCGAGTGCCGGGTTGGCCGGCCGCGTTCAGATCAGGGGGTGTGCAGCGGCATCGACATGGCACGCACGCCGCTTTGGTCGTTGACGTAGCGGAACTGCACGTTGGCGCTACCGGAAGGCCGGGTACTCAGGCCCTGCAGCGGGAACTGCGCCGTATCTCCAGGCGCCACCAGACCGATACCCCCATGGGAATAGGTCGTGCCTCCGCTGCGCAGCCCCACCGAACTGAAGTTCACGTAGTAGGGCGTTGGGTTGTATGCCTGCAGCGCGTAGCCGTTGCCGGTCTGCGACACCAATGACCACTCCAGCTGCCGTGGCGCGTCGGCCGCACCACGCGCGTCCAGCCCCTTGGGCCGGTACAGCACCTTCAGCCGCGTCCTTCCGCTCAATTGCAGGTAGTTGCTGCTCGCGGCGCCCGCCGACGGTTTTGGCGGGATCTCCAGGACATTGATCCAGTACAGCGATTCACGGTCCTGCGGCAGCGGCGCGCCGGTGAAGTGAATACGTATCACCTGGCTTTTGCCGCCTTCCAGGCGGAACAACGGTGGGCGGACCACGAACGGGGCACTGGCCGTTTCTGGCGTCGAATCACTATCGCCGTCGTCCAGCCAGACCTGCACCAGAACCGGGCCCTTGGGGCCGTTCTGCAGGCGCAGGCTGACTTCACTCTGACTGCCTGGGAAGATCACCCGGGTGCCTTCCACGGTCACCTGTGCGGCGGCAGCAGGGATGTACAGCGCTGCCGAAAGCAGTGCCAGGCCAGTTGCGGCGGCGCGAATCAGAAGCGACATGGGGGCTATCTCCGAGAAAGGGCGGGAATGACCGGGGCCAAGGCTCCGGTCATTCCGGTACAGGTAAAACGATGATTACGGGTAGGTAACCGCGTACTGGACGCTGGTGCTGACATCACCTGCAGTAGCCGCACCGGTGGAGTGGTACTGGGCGTACATGGGAATGGTGGCCACACCGTCGGTAATGGCGACCGTCTTGGAGTTGGTGTTGTTGCTCAGGTCGATCACTTCGCGATCACCGTTCAGCACGGCCACTTCCACGTTGGTCGCATCGTCTTCACCGGTGCCGTTGGTCAGGCGGCCGGCAGCGTTGACGCGGCCGCTGTTGCGGAACTCGAGCTGCACGTTGTCGTGATCGCACTGTCCGTCCTCGTCGGACGTGCCGATGACGATGCTGAAAGGCGTGGCGCCCAAGGTCAGGCCGGCAACATTCAGGCCGCCGGTCGATACACTCGGCAGGATGACGGTGCCGTTTGCGGCACCACCGCCGTTCACGTTGATGGCACAGCTTTCCGCCAGCACCGAGCCGGTGAAGGTGATGGTGCCGTCCTGGGCCTGGGCCGACGCGGAGGCAGCAATGGCTGCCAGGGCGGCCGACAGTGCGAATGTGATCTTCTTCATGGTGTTGGATTCTTTAGTGAGGTTGAGGGAGTTACTGCTGCATCGGCTCTTCGCGCCGCATCCAGAAGGACATCGCCCTTCCTTGCGCAAATGGTGCGGTTGCTGCCAATGGCGAAACATAGGACATGGCTGAAATCAGCAGGCCATGGCGCGAACAGCCAAATAAAAAAGGCGCCTTTCGGCGCCCGGACACACTGTCCGAAGTGAAACTCAGGGATAGATGATGGTGTAACCCACGGTAGTGCTGACGCTGCCGCCCCGCGCGGCGGCGGTGGCATGCATGGCCGCCGCCAGGCTGATTCGCGCCCACCCGGTACTGTCCGGAACATCGATGACAGGGGAGCCGGCATTGGTCAGCAGATTGATGTCCGAGAAGGTGCCGCCGCCCTCGTTGTACATCACCACAACGTCGACATTGCGGGCGGTTCCTGTATTGGCAAGGCGCCCTTCCGGATTGATGTTCGGGCCGGAAAATTCCACCTGCACCTTTTCCTGCAGGCAGGGTTTCGCTACCGAACCCACGGTGATGTAGAAGGTTGATGCCCGGCTGCGCTCGCCCGCCGCATGGAGGTCCGAACTGGGCACCGAGACCAGCTGTACCGTGCCGTCCGTGCTGGAGCCGCGGTTCACGGTGATGGCGCAGCTGCTTCCAATCATTTCGCCACTGAATGTCACCTGGGCTTCCTGCGCCCAAGCGGCAGGCATCATCGCCAGCAAGGCCGTAGCCAGCATTGCGCGCATCTTCATTGACCATCCTCCATCGTGAAGCCACATCCGGCAGGGCGGAGACGTGGAACTGGGGGCCATCCTAGACAGGGATGCCAACCCTCCCCATAGGACAGGGCTCAAAAGTACCTGCAGCCCAGAGCGACTCGGCCGGCCGCATCGGCCGTGCCCGCGAGAACGGTGAGTTGGAGCACTGCGCCGCCCCCCGGATCATGGGGCCTGATGAAGCGCGATGTGGCATGCAGCAGCCGAGCATGGCTCGGCTACAGGGGGGCTGGCGGAATGCCTGGCCGAATCCTCATCGGGCAGTGTGTGCAGCGGTCAACCAGGCGGACGTGCCAAGGCGCCAATCTACGCCCCCCAAAACACATTCCTGCAGGGGCATAATCGGGTATCGCTTATATCCGGGGCGCATCAATGAGCGTCGAGAACTACGATCAGTTGGCCCTGTTCGCCCTGGTGGCGCGGGAGCGCAGCTTCACCCGGGCCGCTGCCCAGTTGGGCATGTCCCAGCCTGCCCTCAGCCGATCGATGCGTCAGCTGGAGGAGCGCCTGGGCGTGCGCCTGCTTGCCCGGACCACCCGCAGCGTTTCGCCCACCGAGGCCGGAGAACAACTGCTGCGGGTGATTGCCCCGCGTTTCGAGGAGATCGATTCGGAGCTTGCCCAGCTCAATGCGTATCGCGACAAACCCGCCGGGCGCCTTCGCATCACCGCAGGAGAACACGCTGCACTGACCGTGATGCAGCCCGTGCTGGGCAAGTTGCTGCCAGCCAACCCCGACCTGAACATCGAAGTGATCGTCGACTACGGGCTGACCGACATCGTGGCCGAGGGCTTCGACGCCGGCATCCGCATGGGCGAGCAGGTGGCCAGGGACATGATTGCCGTGCGTGTTGGGCCTGACCTGCGCATGGCCGTGGTCGGTTCGCCTGGCTACTTCCAGCGCCATCCAAAGCCGAAATCACCGCACGACCTGACCCGGCACAACTGCATCACCATCCGCCTGCCGACCCACGGCGGAATTTTCGCGTGGGAGTTCGAGAAGAAGGGCCAGGAGCTGAAAGTACGGTTCCCCACATCGCGATTGCGCGATCCAGGCGAATGCCTGGACGATATACGGGCGGGCCCGCGATCCAGCGGAGCGTTGCGCTAGGGAGTTGTGCGGTTGCGCTGAGCGTAGGCCAATAGCGCGCTGGCAAGCAGGCCCAGTACCACCATCGATGGGAGCAGCCAGGTTTCGATGGCAAGATCGACGCTGCCCAGGAAGATTGTCGTGCCGCGGATGAAGTACGGGTGGACTTCACCCGTGCCCGCGTTCGGGACCAGGGGTGCGTGCTGCAGCTGCCAGGTGCTGATGAAGTAGGAGGCGACCGCCCCCGTGATCGCCACTGCGCCGAGCGTCCACCCGGCGATCGCGGCCATCCGGCGTGAAGTCCTTTTCAATGGCGCCCCTCCTTCATGTTGGCTGTGACCAGCTGACTATCGTTGCGGATTGCGTTGGCCGCACTGCCGCCCTCTGCAGCCGCCCCGATGATAGCGCCGGGCTGGGCTGCCGGTGACTGGCGGAGCCGGCCAGCGGCTGGCACGACCCGGGCGATCAGCCTGCGGCTTCCAGCCCCTTGCCTGCCGCATCCATCCGCAGCGAGGCCAGGTACCGGCAGTACTTGCCCACGAAAATGCCGGTGAACCCGCCCGCCAGCAGCAGGTAGGCGGCACTGAAGCCGGCATGGGCAACCAGCGACGGCGACACCGCAAATGCGACTTCGAAGCCGTACTTCACCACGAAGGTGATCAGCAGCAGCGGCAGCAGGCTGAAGTCCGCGCTGCGCCAGAGCTTGCCGGTGCTGCGGTCCAGCGTCAGCTTCAACCGGTTCAGCAGCAGCCAGGCCAGCGCGGCCCCGGTGCCGATACCGGCCAGCCATTCGCTCCAGGCGGCCAGCGACGCGCCGAAGCGATGACTGATCGACCACGCCCCCCACACGGCGAACAGGGCCGGCACGATCGCCAGCTTCTGCAGCGAGGTCTCACCCGGCTTCATGGCGGCGATGCCCCGGGTGATCAGGAAGGCCAGGAGCAGCCAGACCCAGACCGGGGTCTGCGAGGCGAGTTGCTGGAGCATGTTCATGAGCGGTCCCCTTGGTGAGTGGTGGCGAGGTGCCCTCGCCTTGGCGCTCACTATTCGCTTCCGCCCGGGTTGCAGCCAGTGACAGCTGTCAGGTGTCGGATATTACGGGGTAGCCGCCGATGCGGAGATCGTGCGGATACCCACGGCATCGGCCGGGCCTGCGCCCCCAAGCTCCAGGCAACCTCAGCGGTCATCCGGCCTGAAACTCATGTTCCTTCCGGTGCGAGCATCTTTCTATCAAACTCAAGGCGTTCATCCAGGTGCCTCCGGGCGACCCCCAGTTCACTCTCGATATAGTTGAAGGCTCCCGTGAAAGCGTTGCTGGCCAGCTTCTGGTGCGGAGGAGCCAATTCTCCAGCCATACTCATCAGGACCTCCTTCAGCCGCTTGAGCCAGGGCCATTCGCTCTCCAGCACTCCTCTTCCGTCACGCGCATATCGATGCGTCAGGGCATCCAGAAGCCTTGAGCGTACACAGCCGTCGTCAAGAAGAAGCGCGGCAAATTCCTGGGCATCCACCAGATGCAGCCATGGTTGCTCTCCTGGCTGCTCGTTTTCATTGAATTGCAGGGCATCCAGCCGCCCCTCGGAAATATCCTGCATCCACTTGCGCGTCTCGCCCTGGAGTTCATCCGTGCGTTTACGGGCAATGTGCTCGCGGATCACATCTGCCGCTGCATTGAACGTCTTGCCTGATGAGTGATAGATGTAGCCAGCGTACTGCATGGTGGACAGCTCCCGCCCGCCTCCCAAGTCCTCGTCCGTCAAACGCACCTGGTACGTCTTCAGATAGGCTTCCAGCCAGGCTTTCACCTGGGTTTCCCTTGGCAGCAGGCCGTCTCCGAGCTCAAACAACTGGAGGTGAATATCCACGACATGCAGCAGAATGCCGGCGTCGTAGATCCGCCCGTTGTGGATTTCGTCCAGCAGCCTGCTCTTCTGCTCCCGGAAGCGCGCTACACCTATCTTCCCTGGTTCGCGCAGCCATTGCCATGCGGGTTGCGCCTGATCTCCAACGATCAGGCGGTGGGTGGAAAGAACCTGCTCAAGGTACTGATCATCTATTTCACCATCGCACCACAACCTTGCCATCATTGCAGGTGAAATGATGGGGTCCAGTGCCCCCATCGTCGAAAGTCGACCATGCACTTCGATCAATCTGCGATCTTTCTCGCTGCGCTTGGCATTCGACCCCAACGCTTTTACTGTCTCAGCCAGGTCCACCTGCGCCCTGCCAATGGTGTCACTACGCAATAGCGACCCCACCGCCACCGAGAAGGAAAGCAGTGAGAGCATGACTTTGCTCGATCGCTCAAGCCTGGGCGCGGCGACGACCAATCGTTGCACATCAAAGATGAGCGCGCGCACACTTCGATAGTTCACGCTATCAAGCGCTTTCAGCACGCCGGCAAGCAATTTCAGATTGCCCAGGACGCAGTCTCGAAGCGATTGGACTGAAAGTTCAGAAGCCACCTCACGCAAGACCTGCTCAGCTTCGGCGCCAACCCGCAACGTCTTGCCGATTACTTTTTCCTTCCAGCGCTGGTAGACGGGGTCCTCGCCAAGCTCACTTTCGTTGGCGATCACGATCACCTTCAGTCCCACGCCCTCGACATAGCGATTGACGACGGCCAATCTTTCGGCCAGGGGCATGCTTGATCTTTCGAAATCGTCGAACACGAGCACGTGACTTCCCGGCTCCCCCAGCCACTTGAGAAGCCCGCTGCCCTCATTGCCGCTCAGGAGGGAGCCCCCGGTAAACTTGCCGTCCGCAAAGCGCAGGCCGCGCATCATCAGCGCGCCCATGGCCTGCATTTCTGGAGACGTCAGTTTGGGGTGCCGCTGAGCGGCAAACTGATTGATCAGATCCTGATGGGAATCTGCACCAAAGAAGCTTGCGATCAGTGCTTTGGGGCGCTCAGGCTGCTTGGCAGCTGTCAGACCGAAATAGTTCTTGATGAATCGAGTCTTCCCGCAGCCCCAGGGCCCAGTGATAAGTACGGCCGTGCCCGGGTCGACATGACCTTCGATGTACGCGTTCAAGTAGCCTTCTACCTGATCTTCCATGCTGAATCTCCGTGGTTATGATCTTGCCGATCCTTGCGCCATGGCGATCGTACACCACGGAGCTTCATGTCGATTCGCGCTGCATGGCAGCGGTAAACATCCCGGCTTTCGTGGCCATGAGCGGGCACTCAGACCCGGGCAGCCCGCACACCTGCCCGATACCGCTCCACCCACTCCAGCGACGGCGCAATGCCGCCGAACGGGAACAGGTGCGGGCTGACCTCGCCATGGGCATCTGTCAGCCCCTGCACCAGGCGATCCACGAACACCTCCGGCCCTGCCGTGCCGAGCAGCCGGCCGATCGAGACGCCATAGCGGGCCAGCATCGATGCACTGGCGCCCACGCCGCACATCGCGGCGTAACGCAGCAGCCGGGGGATGCTGGCCGGCCCCGGCACGCCGACCAGCACGGGAACCGTGATGCCACGCGCGCGCAGTGCCTCCAGCCAGGCCAGCACGAGATCGGCATCGAACGCGAACTGGGTGACGATCGAGGGCGCCATGCCGCGTGCTTCGATGCCCTGGCACTTGCGCTGGAGTGCCTGCCAGCGTTCGTCGCTGCCCATCACCGGGTGACCTTCCGGGTGCCCGCCGATGGCGACGGCCTTGATGCCGGACTGCTCCAGAAGGCCGGTGTCGATGATCGAAGCGCTGTCGGCAAACGGTCCGGCAGGCGTGGCCAGATCGCCAGCGATCAGCAGGCAGCGCTCCACCCCGGCTTCGCTGGCGGCGCGGCCCATGAAACGCTCAAGCGCAGTGCGCGATGCGATGCGGCGGGCAGAGAGATGCGGCATCGGCTCGAAGCCAAGCCCGCGCACCGTGCGCGCGGCGACCAGTCGCGCGTCGTCGTCCTCGCTGGCCAGGTAGGGAATGGAGATGATCGTGCCAGGTGGTATGCGGGCCGCCTCGGCGCGCAGTGCCGGCATGGCTTTCGCGCTGACTTCCAGCGAGAAGGCGTTGATGAAGGCTTGCGCCCGAAGTGAGGTGCCTGCCGACATCAACGCGCTCCGCCCACAGTGCCGGCCAGCGGCGAGCTGTTGCGGGCCAGTTCGATGAAGGCCTGCAGGTAGTCGATGCCGGTATCCGCCTCGCGCGCGCCCAGGTAGATCTGCTTGGGGATGCCCTTCGCGCCCAGCCGCACCGGCACCACGTCCATGCGCGCGGCGTACTCTTCCACCAGCCAGCGCGGCATGGCGGCGACTCCCCGCCCGCTGGCCACCATCTGCATCATGATGTCGGTGGTTTCAATGGCCTTGTGGCGCCGCGGCGTGATGCCGGCCGGCAGCAGGAACTGGTTGTAGATGTCCAGGCGCTCGAAGGGCACCGGGTAGCTGATCAGCACTTCCTGGCTGAGCTGGCGCGGCTTTACGTGGTCTACCTTGGCCAGGGCGTGGCCCTTGGCCACCACCAGCACCTGCTCGTAGTCGAACACGGGGATGAACTTCAGGCCCGGCTTCAGCAGTGGGTCGGGCGTGACCAGCAGGTCGATCTCGTAGCCGAACAGCGCGCCGATGCCGCCGAACTGGAACTTCTGCTTGACGTCCACATCCACATCCGGCCAGGCGGCCAGGTAGGGCGAGACGATCTTCAGCAGCCACTGGTAGCAGGGATGGCATTCCATGCCGATGCGCAGCGCACCACGCTCGCCCTGGGCGAACTGGCCCAGCCGTTCCTCGGCCAGGTCCAGCTGCGGCAGCACCCGGTTGGCGACGGCCAGCAGGTACTGCCCGGCCTGGGTCAGCCGCAGACTGCGGCCTTCGCGCAGCCAGACATCGGTGCCGAGCTGCTGCTCGAGCTTCTTCATGCTGTGACTCAGGGCCGACTGGGTCAGGTTGAGCACGCCGGCGGCGGCGGTGAGCGACCCCTGCTGCTCGACCTGCTGCACGATGCTGAGGTGGATGCGTTCCAGCATGACGATGAATCCTGCTCATGGATTGGTGAAGTAATACCATTTTACGTCATGGAAAGGCATGACTAGCATCGGGTCATGCTTTCACCCACCCGCTCCCTTCGTATCGTCGCCGTTTCCGGCGGACTGCAGCGCCCCTCACGCGCCGCCACCCTGTGCGAGCACCTGCTCGACCTGATCGGCGAATGCACGCCCAGCGAACCGCACCTGATCGAGCTGGGCCAGCTGGCACCACAGCTGGCTGGCGCGCTGTGGCGCTCGCAGCTGCCCGAAGCGGTCGAGCGGCAGCTGGTCGCCGTTGAACAGGCCGACGTGCTGGTGGTGGCCACGCCGGTCTACCGCGGCTCCTACACCGGCCTGTTCAAGCACTTCTTCGACTTCATCGACCAGGATGCACTGGTCGATACCCCGATCCTGCTGGCCGCTACCGGCGGCAGTGAGCGCCACGCACTGGTGATCGACCACCAGCTGCGGCCGCTCTTCAGCTTCTTCCAGGCCCGCACCCTGCCCCTGGGCGTGTACGCCACCGACCGCGATTTCGCCGAGGGACGCGTGCACAACGAAGCACTGATCCAACGCGCGCGGCTGGCGGTGCAGCGGGCAATGCCGTTGCTGGCGCTGCCCCAGCGTGCCGCGCCCGCCGTCGCCGAGGCCACCGCAGCCCTTTGAATGCCAAATGCCACCGACCTGCATTTGGATGTGACCCCGCAAACCGGAACGCCGCCCATGACGACCGACACCTTCACCTTCAGCATCACGCGCATCCCCTTCAACGAGGATTACCAGCCGGCCGAGGGCACGCGCATCACCACCAACTTCGCCAACCTGGCCCGCGGCGCGTCCCGGCAGGAAAACCTGCGCAACACGATCAGCATGATCAACAACCGCTTCAACGACCTGGCCCATTGGGACAACCCGAACGCGGACCGCTATGCGGTCGAGCTGGACATCATCTCGGTGGAGATGCACATCGATGGCGGCGATGGCAGTGATCCGTTCCCGTTGATCGAGGTGCTGCGGCCGACCATCGTCGACACCCGCACCGGCGCGCGCAGCGAAGGCATCGTCGGCAACAATTTCTCGTCGTACGTGCGTGACTACGATTTCAGCGTGGTGCTGCCGGCCAGCAACGAGGGCAAGGCCACCTTCGGCATTCCGGACGGCTTCGGTGACCTGCACGGCAAGCTGTTCAAGCACTTCCTGGACTCGGACGCCTACCGCGCCAATTTCAGCAAGGGCCCGGTCATCTGCATCAGTGTTTCCAGCAGCAAGACCTACCACCGCACCGAGAACCATCACCCCATCCTGGGCGTGGAGTACCGCCAGGATGAGTTCTCCCCCACCGACCAGTACTTCGACAAGATGGGCCTGCAGGTGCGCTACTTCATGCCGCCGGGCAGCGTCGCGCCGCTGGCGTTCTACTTCCAGGGCGACCTGCTGGGCGATTACTCGAACCTGGAACTGATCGGCACCATCAGCACGATGGAAGCTTTCCAGAAGATCTATCGCCCGGAGATCTACAACGCCAATTCCGTGGCCGGCAAGGTCTACCAGCCCAGCCTGAAGCACCAGGACTATTCCTCCACCCGCATCGTCTACGACCGCGAAGAGCGCAGCCAGCTGGCGGTCAGGCAAGGCCGGTTCACCGAAGAACACTTCATCAAGCCGTACCGCGCCGTGCTTGAGCAGTGGGCCGCCCGCTGATCCATCGATTTTCCATTCGCCCCCAGGACACCAGAAACAATGCCGACGAAGACGCTGCTCCCCACCTCCACCGCAGGCAGCCTGCCCAAGCCCTCCTGGCTGGCCGAGCCCGAAAAGCTCTGGTCCCCCTGGAAGCTGCAGGACGAGGGCCTGATTGAAGGCAAGCAGGACGCCCTGCGCCTGTCCCTGCAGGAACAGCAGCATGCCGGCATCGACATCGTCAGTGACGGCGAGCAGACCCGCCAGCATTTCGTCACCACCTTCATCGAGCATCTCAGCGGTGTTGACTTCGAGAAGCGCGAAACCGTGCGCATCCGCAACCGCTACGATGCCAGCGTGCCGACCGTGGTGGGCGCCGTGAGCCGCCCCAGGCCGGTGTTCGTCGAGGATGCGAAGTTCCTGCGCCGCCAGACCACGCAGCCGATCAAATGGGCGCTGCCCGGCCCGATGACGATGATCGACACGCTGTACGACGCGCACTACAAGAGCCGTGAAAAGCTGGCCTGGGAGTTCGCGAAGATCCTCAACGAGGAAGCACGCGAGCTGGAGGCGGCCGGCGTGGACATCATCCAGTTCGACGAGCCGGCCTTCAATGTGTTCTTCGACGAAGTGAACGACTGGGGCGTGGCCGCCCTGGAACGGGCCGTCGAGGGCTTGAAGTGCGAGACCGCCGTGCATATCTGCTACGGCTACGGCATCAAGGCCAATACCGACTGGAAGCAGACGCTGGGGTCGGAATGGCGCCAGTACGAAGAATCGTTCCCGAAGCTGCAGGCCTCCAGCATCGACATCATCTCGCTGGAATGCCAGAACTCGCACGTGCCGATCGACCTGATCGAGCTGGTGCGCGGCAAGAAGGTGATGGTGGGCGCCATCGATGTGGCCTCCAACACGGTGGAAACACCGGAGGACGTGGCCAACACCCTGCGCAGGGCGCTGCAGTTCGTCGACGCCGACAAGCTCTACCCGAGCACCAACTGTGGCATGGCGCCACTGGCACGCGACGTCGCGCGGGGCAAGCTGCGGGCACTCAGTGCCGGCGCGAAGATCGTGCGCGAGGAGCTTTCGGCATAACCCAGGACGAGGGCCCGCGCAAACGAGCCCTCAGCCCACCCTTCGGATTCATGCGTCCATTCTGCCTGGCAGGGCTGGCGCCTGGTGTTTCGCCCGTGCCAGCCGCAGGAAGAAGTACGCGATCACGACCAGGCCCATTGCCGAAGGCAGCAGCTGTGACCAGGGCTGCCCCACGCGGACGACGTTGCCGACCAATGCAGAGAGCATGGCGAACACCGAGGCGGTCATCTTGTAGGTGTGCTCGAACCGCCAGATCGAGCCGTGCCAGCGCCTGGGGAACGCCCACTTGGCGGCGTCGTAAAGCAGGACCAGCCACAGCGCGGCGACGGCGGAGTAGTCCACCGCCGTGAGCCTGCCTGCGCGAAGCAGGACCTCCATCGAAAGAGGCAGCGCGATCACAAAGGCGGCCAACAGCACCACGCCATCGATCAGCGCCGGCCCCCTTCCCTGCATGCGGGCCGCGCGCAGGCCCCCCATCAGCTGATACGGGACCAGCAGGCTCAGGACCGCGAACGCGGGCAGGAACCGGAAGAAGATCGTGCCGATGGCGGCCGTTGCACACACCACCAGGGCGAGGCAGAAAAAGGTGGTCCCGAGCCGCTTGTGCGCCACCGTCCCCTTCTGCCGGAACAGCACGAGGAACCCTGCTGCCAGCGCGGCGGAGCCCGCAGCTACGTGAATCACGATATTTGCCAGATGCACGGCTTCCCCCTGGAATGTGCAGGACCCACGCGGAGAGGCGGCATTGCCCTCCTTGCCCGCTCACTTTCGTACGCCTTCCAGGCCGGCCGCACGCGGAGGGTGACGAAGGGCTGCCGGGGCCGACGAAACAGGCTGCAGCCGGACCCAGTAGCTGCCTACGCCCCCGTGGGAAGGCGGAGTGCGCGCATAACCAATGCCTGCGCACACGTCGCGGCAGTCGTTGCGCGAGCCCCGGAGGAATCGCCGCTCATGGCGGCGTTGCACGCGGGTTGCGCAGGGCCAGCGCCTGCTTGATCCGCCCCATCTCCCCCGCCCCGGCCTCGGCCAGGCGACGGGCCTGCTGCCGCTGCTCCCGTGTAAGTACGGGCGGCGCAGCGCCGGCTTCCGGCGCTGCGTCCACCAGGCGTGCCACGGCATCGCGCAGCCGCAGCTGCGGGCAGAGCCGTGCGGCACACCAGCGCTCGGCATAGCGCCGGGCCTGACGCACGTTCGCAGCCGCCACCACCTTGGTCTGGGACATCTTGCGTGCGTCCAGGTACACCCGGAAGCCAAGCTCGGCATGCGGCACGATGTTGGCCACGGAGCGCCCGTTCCACCACAGGTCCCAGCGCTCGCCGCTCTGCACCCAGCCCGAGGGCCGGGTGACTGTCATGAACTCTGGAAGATCGAAGGGAGAATGCATGGCCGGAAGAATACGATCGGCCGTCGCACGGAATGAGATTGCGATGGCGCGGCGGCCGGCGAGCATGAATCGTTCAAGAAGGCATCCGGTGCCGGCCTTTGCGGGGCGTTACCCTGTTCATCATGTCTTCCGCGCTCAACCTTCCCCGTAGCGACCTGCTGGCCAATGCCGGGGCGCTGCCCCGGCTGCCGGGTGTGTATACCTTCCATGATGCGGCGGGCGCCGCGCTGTACATCGGCAAGAGCGTGGACATCCGGCGGCGGGTACTGGATCACCTGCGGGCGCCGGACGAGCGGCGCCTTGTCGACCGGACCACGCATTTTTCCTGCATCCGCACCGCAGGCGACATCGGCGCACAGTTGCTGGAAGCGCGGCTGATCAAGCAGGCCATGCCGCTGTTCAACCAACGGCTGCGGCGCAACAAGCGCCTGTGCACGATTGTGCTGGCCGATGATGCCGTTCGTATCGAGGATGTCCACGCAGCCGATCCTTTGCGGGCCTATGGCCTGTTCCCCAGCCGCCATGCGGCCGTCGCCGCGCTTGAGCGCCTGGCGGAGGAGCACCGGCTCTGCCTGGGCCGGCTGGGCATCGAATCCGTCCGTGCGGGCGTGCCCTGCTTCCGTCATCTGCTCAAGCGTTGTTCGGGCGTCTGCAACGGAATGGAATCGACGTCAGCGCATGACGAGCGCCTGCGCACCGGCCTGGCCGGTTACCACCAGCGGGCCTGGCCCTACGCCGGGGCGATCGGCATCGAGGAGCGCTCGGAGGATCTGAAGCAGATCCATGTGGTGCGCAACTGGACATACCTGGGATCGGCGCCGACGATCGCGGCGGCGCGCCGCCTTGATACCCCGGCGGTCGGGTTTGATCGTGATGGCTACAGCGTGCTTGCAAGGCCGCTGATCGGTGAGTCGGTGAAGGTGATTTCGTTGTAGCGGATCGCTGGCAGGTCGGGTCGGTCCTTGCCGTTACGCTATCGAGGTGCGCTGACAATTCCGCCGAAGAACCAGGATCGAATTGCATCACTGACCTCCGGTACAGTCTTTGCACCAGCGCTTGCGCGCATTGACGTAAGCCGAGAGGTCGTTGTAACCAAGCTCTGCGGCAATCTGAGCCCGGCCAATACCTTGCATCTGCAGATACTGCTCAAGTTCGGCGCGAGCCCGATCCAGAATGCAGCGAAAGGTCATGCCTTCTTGTTCCAGGCGCCGACGCAGGGTGCGTGGACTCTGATGCAGCTCCTGAGCCAGCTGATCCAGAGTGATCAATTGACCAGCGTCGAGACCTCGGCGAACACCTTTGGCCACCCTGCCAGACCAGCCGCTCAGCTGATGCTGGCGCGTCAATCTGCGATCCAGTTCCTGACAAGACACGTCCCACATTCCTTGGTGGCGCGTCTTCAGCGGCAAGCTCAGGCTCGCGCGATCAAAGCACATGCAGTTGCAACCACAGTCAAACCGAACATCATCACCGAACCATTCGTTATATTCGGAATGATAGGTTGGCCGTCGATGGGCAAAACATGCCCTTTGCGGCAGAAGTGAAGTGCCTGTCGCCTCACGCAACACACTGAGCGACATCACACAGTAGTGCTCAACCATATGGCGCGCCAAGCAGGCAGGCGCATCAATACGAATTTCAACCCCCAGGAAATCGCCTTCTTCGACCAGCACGACCTCATCCATATCGGATGCCAGTTGTGCATAACTCGCCCAGAAGCGAACAGCCCCGGCAAGGTCCGCGCTATACAAGGCCGCGTGCAGCAGTACGCTCCAGTCCTGACGGCTGAAGTGCGAGAACAGGTGCAAACCTATCGCCGGATCATTGCTGGCTGCTAGAGACCAAAGTTTCTTCAGGGCAACCATGCTGTAGCTGGAACCGGCCTGCAGATGGCATCTCTTCAGGTGGCGCTCCAGTACGCGTCCAAGTGGACCATGGTGAAACCGCTCGATCGAGTGCGTGACCGATTCTCGGGGGATTATGTCCGTTTTGCGCATATCGTGTAATGGGCTCATGGGTTTTCATTGGCTGGCACTGCCGTTATCGACACCAGTCGAAGAGTGCCATGTGCAAGGAATAATAACCAGCAACCCACCCCGATCATTGCCTCAATTCCGATCGGCTTCATCCCTCATTCCATCGAGAAACAATATAGAGGTCAACATGGGAACCCATAGTAAAGAAGTGCCTGGGTACGGAACCATTTATACGTCTGATGGTGCAGTTGATACGTCGGTACTGCTAGGCCAAGGATTGATAAAATCCCTAAAGAACAATACTCCCCCCAAAGAAGATCCAGGCTCAGCAGAAGCGAAGGACCTGGAGGCGCTATTCAAGGGAATAAAGGCTTTTGGCAAGGCGGCCTCAGCTGCCGGAAGTGTCATGTCCCTCATTTCAAGGAATGACGCCGGCCAGCAAGTATTCATGATGAATGTAAAAAACTACTCTCCGTATGTGCTCTCCTGCTTTAATGAAGGGAACGCAGGGTTTGATGATTGCTATCTCACTGAGTCATTCAACTCCGTACTGCCGGAATCCAGTGGTGTTTTCAGGTTCACCATTAATCACGATAAACATCTGGGAAATGTTGGATTTGACCTGAATCTTTACATTACAGACCCGGAAACAAAAAAAAGCCTAAAAACAAAACTAAGATTCTACAGCAATTCCAACTATAACGCGGACGACAATGGGAAATTTGGACTGCAGGAAATTACAGTCCAGGGAATTTCCCCCGGCGCCATTGTGCATGGCGGCTATGACACAACCATTGCGGGATTTGCGTTTGATGGCGGCGACGCATACCCCTCATATTCATTCGCAACCTATGTGCAGAAGAACCTCACAACGGACTTTTCCTTGTCTTTGATCCCATTCTCTAAGTAAGCGGGAGGCACCATGTTGATCAAATTTTACGATAGCGAACAGGCGATCATTAACTACTCGGTAGATGAGGGGGTGTATTACTTAAATCAGCTGGCAGACGACAATGCCTCTCCTCATGCGCAATCTGTTTCGGGGCCGATTATCGCAGGAGTAAGCGCCGCAGCAGCACTTGTAGGCGCTGGCGTCTCACTTACGCAAGGCATCCGCAATCTGAAACAGACGAGCGAAACAAGTTATCACGTCGAAGTAACCATTACCAACAAGACAAACTATCTTCTTGGCGTAGGCGAGATCGATAAGCACCTGGGCGAATGTTCCGATAATTTCATTTTCCCAGGGCAGCAGGGAGCCGTGACATTTACTGAGCGGATCGGCCCTTATAGCAGCTCATCCTCTGATGGATCGATCATTTATATGGCCCTGATTTCAGAAGCCGAGAGCCTCAGATTTTCATGCGGCATTTCCGATCAAACCACCAAAGACACATCCAAATTGATTCAGATGTCGCATCTGACATTGAATGATGACAAAGGGCATGCAACCTCTACAGTCGTAAGCTCGCATCTGAATGACAACAATGAAAATCCGAGATTCGGCCTGTTTACAATAACCACGGATGATGGAGACGTTTTCAGCTTCGTCTGCTCACAGGCGGGCACCTCCGACCATGCCATCCTGAATATGACAATCCTGCAAAGGTTGAAACTGCCAGCGTAGGATCAAGCCCAGGAGGATCGACTTCTACCTAGTCTCATCTGATCCAATCAAGCGCCACTGGATATCCAGTGGCGCAGCCTACGGGTACCGCAAGGGCATCACAGGTCTGCGGGAGACGGGTAAGACGTGAAGTTACTGGAAGCGCGACCGATTCGACGAGCCAGTGAAGCTCATTGCTCTCCAGCGGAGCGCCGGTGCCCACCTGCGGGCGCCCCCCTGCACCCTGCGGCGCAATGGACTGAGGGCATCCGCGCCTATCGGGACGTACCCGCATCCGCACGCGTTTCACGCGCCGCGATTCTTTCGACCAGCGTATCAACCGCCGCCTCCATGGCGCGGGCGGTCTGGTCGCCACTCTGGTTGGTGATGACGAAAATGCCGAGATCGTACTTGGGCATGATGTAGATGTAGCACTGCGAACGGGGCACGCCGCCGTGGTGAGCGTAGTAGGTGCCCTTCAGGCGATCGCCGGAAACGATGTTCCAGAAGTAGCCGATACTGAGCGCATCGTCGAACCTGGCCAGGGCGCGGTGAGATTCCTTCACCACCGGACCATCGGCCAGCTGGAACTGAAGGTACCTCACCATGTCCGGAACCGTCGCTCTCACATTGCCGGAGGCGCCCCAGGGCAACAGAGGCATCGGCGAGGTCGGCACCGGGTTGTCACTGTGGTAGCCGACCGCCATTGATGACGCCTCGGCATCGCCCAGGCTGATCCTGATGCCCGCCATCCCGGCCGAGTCGCTGAAGTACCCGCGTAGCAACGCCTCGTAGTCACGCTGGTAGACCTGCTCCAGAATGTGCGCGGTCAGCTGCGTGCCGGCGCTGGAGTACGCGTACTCCTTCCCCGGCATGCGGGGTAGCTGCACAGCACGCAGATCCTTCAGGAAATCGGCCTTGCCGTAGCCTGTGTAGATGGCATTGAGGTCGGCGGGCGTGCGGTGAGCGGTGAAGTCTGCCAGCACCGTGTTGGCGCGCTCCGGCAGCATGTTCGGCAGGCCACTGGTATGCGACAGCAGGTGGTGGATGCGGATGGGCTCGGCCTTGTACTGCAGGTTTGGATAGTCGCCCTGCAGGTACAGGCGAATATCGTCGTCCAGCCGCAGCCTGCCTTCCAGTACCGCGTTGGCGACCAGGGTGCCGGCCAGCGTCTTGCTCAACGAACCAATTTCGTAGAGGGTCGCGTCGGTTGGTGGCCCGGGCTTGCCGGTCTCCATGTCGCCGCGATGACGGACGAAGGTCTGGCCCCGGTAGACCACGCCAATCGAGGTCGAGTGCAGCAACGGCTGCTCGATCAGGGTCTGGGCCACCTCATCGATGTCCGGGCCAAGATCCTTCGCCGGAGACGCCTTGGCACCGGAGCAACCCACAGCCAGCAGCGCGGCGGACAGGGCCAAGGCATGCAGCCAGCACCTGTAGCGAACAGTCATCGAATTGGCGTCCATGCGTCGGCGCTTGAGGAGGCGTGGGAACGGGGGCTCACGATAGCCGATTGCCATGGGTCGCTGGAGGTGCCATCGGACACCTCCCGCGGGATTCAGTGCCGTGCGCGATCACCCATCAGATGGGCTGTTACCGAAACGCGTCACGCCCGGCCACGCTTTCGATCCAGCCGATATAGCGGGACACGCGCACGTTGTAGACCACCTGCCCATAGAAGCCCGCCTCCAGCGCATGTTCGGGAACGGCGGTGATCCAGGAACCCAGGCCCACCAGCTGCCAGGTACCGTGATCGTCGATCACAAGTGGACCGCCGCTGTCGCCGTTGCCGAGCACGCCCTCCAGCGGCAACCCCTGCGGTGGTGGATCGAACCGGTACCAGAGATAGCGCTCGTTGCCGCCGGTGATCGCGTTGTACGCCCGCCGCAAGACCGTACGATGTGACCCGCCGGGTACCAGCCCAACCGCGCCATTGCCGGTGGCACCCTTCCCTATCAGGGCCGCGACCTGCGTGACCTCGGCCGTGCCACGGTAGAGCACCACCGGCCTGACATCGTTCACGGGTGCGGCAAGCTTGATCAACGCGATGTCATCCGACGCTGCCAGAAACGCGTGGATTTTCGACGGACTCCCGGTTGCCATGGCTTCCTTGCCCAGGGCCTCGGGCATCCTCCTGTAGCCGGGGTGCAGGAAGACACGCTCAACGCCGTACGCGTTGCCATTGACGATGATCTTCGCCCCCATGCCCTCCATCGGCGCGGCATGAGCTGCGGTCAGCACCCAGCGTGGTGCGATCAGGACGCCGTGCCCCTCGCCCGGCATGTCTGCCAGTGCCGGGAATTCCGTGGCGTCGATCTGGTACCTGGCATCGTCAACATCATCGCGAATGACCACGGCATCGGCGGCGAACGGGAGCGCGGCAAGCGCGAGGAAAAGCCAGCGGTTCATGGAAGCCTTGGTCCCTGCAGTCAAGTCACAACAGCCTAGGGCATCGCCTCCCACGCAGGGAGGTCGTGCGACCAGCCCTGGTGATGACCGACGAACGCGGGAAAACGGCGACTGAAGCCGGGCCAGCCTTGCCCTACCTGCGGCCCCGATAGGGCTCGCAGCCCACGCCATCATTGTCACGATCCAGATGTGGCCCATACCCCGGATCACCCCGCCGTACCGGCGCTGCCCCGGCGGCGCGGGCCTCCGTGCAGTTGGCAAACACCCCGGACCTGCGCGCAGGACCAGGGGCGAAACTGCTGCGCGGGGTGTCGACGTATCGAGGCGCGGCTGGAGCGCCTCGATGGCAGTGGTAGTCACCGGTCTTGCGGTTGGTGTGGCAACCGTTCTTGTCGAGCCCGCCGGGATGGCCGAGGACTTCTGCGGACAACAGCACTGCGAGCAGGCCGAATGCGGGCCATGCGATTGAAAAAGCGCGTCGGATGTCCATGCCCTCCCCCTGTCAGGCAGTCCCGCCAGGGGGAAGGCTAGCATGGGGTTTCAACCGTCGATCAGGCTCGACGCTGCAGCCGCTGTTGCCTTCAGCGCTGGTCGTCCTTTGCCGCTGGTGGTCAGGCAGCCCGGCAGTGAAGTGACCGGGGAAGAGATCATGCGGCCAAGGGCTCCACGCCAATGCGGGGAAATCAACGCATCCCGCTCAGCTGTTCCGTTGGTTCCACCGCATACATCATCACTGCCGCCGATTCTCCCTCGCCGCCCGCTCCTAGAGTGGGTCCACCGCGCCCACCCCGCGCTGGATGGAGGACTGAATCATGCCCCAGGTCTATGCCGCGCTCTGGAACGGAACCCATTACCTGATCACCCGCAAGCGGGTGATCAACAACTGGTGGGCCTCCAACTCGGTGATGGTGCTGGCTGCAGAAGCACTGGAAGCCGCCCTGGCCATCGCGAAATCACCGGAAGAGCCGCCGGCCAAGGACTGGCAGCCGGCACTCGTCCTGCTGCGCAGTGCCCAGCTGGCCGCTGCATCCGCCGGCTATGCGGATACGCCCGCTGGCCAGGGCATCCTGGTGAAACTCAGCGATGCCATCCAGGCAATGCAGGCGTCGCCGCCCATTCCGGACCAGGTTGGATCCACTGTCATCCACTTCACCCGGAGATTGTTCCGTCGTTCGACCCTGCCAGAACCCATCAAGAACCTGGCAAACACCTTGCCTGTGTTTTCGCCGGATTCATGGGGAGCCGCGCTGTTGACCGCACAGAACCTGGCGCGCGACACGCGGGCGTGGGCGGCCGAGGTTCCCATGGTTGTCGTCAACCAGGCTGGGCAATGGACACTCCCTGGCGGTCGCAAGCATGCCAACGAGACCAACGAAGATGCTGCCCGCCGGGAGTTCATGGAGGAAACCGGCTTCCCGCTCGATGCCGGCAGTTTCCCGCGGGACCTGATCGATCAGAATCGATCCTACGCATTGGTCCGCTTCCGGACCGCCCAGGATCTGCAGGCCATCGCCGATGCGGTCTGCACCCACGTGCGGGCAAGGCAAGATGCGGCGCGCCCGGCCGCCAGCTGGGTGACCGACTGGGAGATCGACCATGCACAGGTCGTGGCCGTCGCCGAGCTTGGCAACTACCTGGGCGCACCTGCGGTGATCACGCCGCCCAACGCCCAGGAATTCGCCACCATGCTGCAGCAGATGTCCAGGCCCTACAGCCAATCGATCGACTGGTATGCATCGATGGCCGGCGTCCTGTCTTCCAGCTGAGCCGGCCCTTTGCGCTCTGCCTGACCCTGCAATCCCGCGAGGCCCCGCCATGAAAGAGAGCACGCCCGAGCGCGACGCACGGCGCTACATCAGCAAGCAGCTCACCGCGCAGATCAACAACGCGCAGGTGTATCCCGACGTCCGCTCGGTCGTGGTGAAGGCACTGTCGGACATCAAGGACCAGCTGCGCAGCCTGTCCAGCAAGGTGCGCCGCGACTACAGCCTGAAGCCCGATGAGCCGTTGATGTTCTTCTACGTCAAGGGCGGCAACGCGCTGGACGCACTGCTGGAACGACCGGCCGATCCGCCGCCGACGCTGTTCGATTTCGGCAGGTCCGACTGGGATACACAGGTGGTGATCAACCCCTGGATTCCGATTCCGGCACAGGATGCCCTGCACGGCGGCGTGGAGGACGTCGTGATCGAGGTGATGCGCGGCGCCGGGCTCAACATCGCGCTGGAGATCAGCCTGTGCGCGCCCGCCCAGAGCCCTCTGGCTGGCCAGGTGGTGGACCTCGCACCGGTGGATATCCATGTGCCGCCTGGCCAGCAGTGCCTGGTGACGTGTGACAATCCGCAGGCGTTCCGAAAGGTGTACGAGCGTAACCGCGCGGGCCTGCATCTGTTCACCAGCGAACCCTTGAAGGGCATCGGCAGCTCCGGGGCCGTACCCGTCCCGCCCATTCCTCTCCCTCCGCCACCGCTGCCCGTGCAGCCGCCGCCTGCCCCTCCGCCGCCACCGGGCATCATCCTCAACGACGGCATCAAGCCGTTCGTGCTGTACCGCCTGGGCTACACCTGGCACGCGCGATGGGTGAAGGATCCGAAGGCGCCTGCCGGCGACGACCCGGTGACACCGCGGCCGATCCTGATGGAGCTGATCGATGTGACTACGCCGCGCCGCGATACCGTGGAGGCGGTGACGGTGTGGTCGGACATCATCCGCAACCATCTGGTGATCGCCGAGGATGCCGGTGCGGAAGAGCGCTGGCGGCTGCCGCTGCCCAGCATGGAGTACCACCTGTGGGAAGGCCTGACCATGCTGTGCGAGATCGCCGCCTATCCCGGCTGGCCAGGTGCGGACAAGCTGGAGAAACGCCGCCGCAACGTGCAGCGCATCCACGACTGGTACCGGGACCAGCAGAACGACCTGTCGACGTTCCGCCGGGTGATCGATGGCATCTCGGCGGCGCCGGTGTTCACCGATGACACGGACTGCATGCAGCAGGTCGATGCCTGCATGCGGGTGGTCAAGGCGCGCATGCAGGCATCGTCATCGGGATTCAATGATGGCGCACTGTCCGTGGCCCACACGCAGCGCCTGCTGCACGGGCGTCAATGGGGTGCACAGCGGGTCGCAACGCTGTTGCAGTGCCTGAATGCACCGGTCGCATCCTGTGGTTACAGCGACGATCTTGCGCTGGTCGGGACGCTGGCACAGAACCCGTACCTGGACGTGACCCAGGTGCCGATCTCCGGCGTCGACTGCGCGATGATCATCCGCACCGACCATGCGACGTTGCGCAATGCGACGGCGGCCAACTGCATCGAGGCGCTTACCCGCGACCACGGCGCGCACATGACCATCGAAGACTCCCTGCACTCGACGGTACGTGCGACCGGAATCAGTTACGAGCGAACGCTGGTGATCTTCGAGGTGCCGCGCTCGCAGCCGGCGCGCGTGGCCAAGGCGATCCTGACGTTGACCACGGCTGGCCCGGTCGGTTGCCCGTTCCGTGACAGCCCCGATGGTTCCGGGCAGGCCATCGCACCGTTGCTGGACATGGACAACCAGCGCAAGGTGGCGGCCTCGATCATCCAGGGTTTCGTGCAACGGGCGAATCTGTCCAGGCAGCACGAGATGATCGGGGGGCTGTTGCCGCAGGCGGGGCAATGAGTGCCAACTATTTGAATATACAAATAAAACCGGCCGGCCGGTCGCGCAACGTTAAGTCGCTGTGAAGTAGCCTGATGATGCTCCCGCGTGATGCGCGACGGGCGCTGCATGCGCGTGAGCATCCGCTAATTCAAGGAATCCCGATGAACGTCCATTTCGCCGCCACGGCTCTCGCCTGCACCCTTCTGCTTTCCGGGTGCACCACCAGCGGGTGGTTGCACGCCGCCGCCGGTGCCATGGACGCCAAGGATGCGTACGAAAAGCAGGAACGACTGGATCGCATCAATCGCGCAAACTCCGCCGCGGCACGGGTGCGCCGCAACTGATCCGATCGGAAAGGCCTTCGCTCGGCGTGGCGTCGAGCGAAGGCCGTGTGGCCCTGAATCAATGCAGCGGCACCCTCAGCACCGAAGGTGCGTTGGCCGGTGAGCTGAAGGTCACCGCGCCGCCCAGCTGGCTGATGCCGGCATAGCGCAGGTCCACGGTATCGACCACCAGGGTCAGCCGGCTGCCGGCCGGAATGTTCCAGCTGCTGGCCTCCAGGCGAAGATCAACCGTTTTCGCCTGGCCGGGCGTGGCACCGCGCAGGGTGTATGGCTTGTGGCTGATCAGCTGGCCGTTGCCCAGCACATCCTCGGCATACAGGTAGGCATACAGCGTGGTGTTGGCACGACTGGGCGTCACCGTTACCCGCACTTCCGGCGCACCATCCAGGCGACGTGCGCTCCAGTAGATCGGGCCCTGCCAGACGCCTGCGGCATTGCGGCCGACGAACGGCACATAGGCGCCGGGCGGCAGGTTGAACATCTGCAGTGCGCCGGACGCCATCGCCACGCCGGAGTTGGCGGCAGTCAGCAGGCCGCTGCCGATCCGGTAGTTCCAGCCGGTGCCACCGCCGTTCTCCGCCAGCCCGCCGGTGGGCAGCAGCAGCCCGGTCGGCGCGGTCAGGCCGTAGCTGACCGCACCGGCATTGGTGGCCTGCCAGTCCGGATAGCGGCTCCAGCTGCCCTTCTGCGACTTCAGCTGCACTGCCGGCTGGCGATCGATGCCATTGGCCACGCCCTTCAGGTAGTGGTCGAACCAGTCGCCCACGGCGGCATAGACCTCATTGGGAATGCCGAGCGCACCGAAGGCTTCGTTGAGGGCGTGGTCGCCATGGCGCAGCTGCAACTGCTTGGGCCCTTTCAGGCGGTTGAAGAAGTCGACCAGCTGGCCCGGAGGGAACAGGCTGTCGTTGAAGGCGTTGGCGAGGAACACTGCGGGCTGGTTGGCATTGATCTCGTCGAGGCTGCTGGCCGGGCTGCGCTGTGCCGCCACCGGCAGCAGCGAGTCCACCGCCCCCTGGTAATTGCCGACCAGCACGTTGCGGTTGATGGTGGCCAGTTCCGCCCCGGGGCGGCCGGTGGCCAGGCCCGCGGCCACCAGCAGGGCGATACCCTGGGCGCTGGGCGTGTCATGGCTGTACAACGAAGCCTGCAGATCCGCCCAGCCGCTGAGTGCGGCAACGGCCTTGATGCGCGGGTCGCGCGCCGCAGCCAGCAGGCTGGTGCCGGCGCCGTAGGAGATGCCCGAGACGCCGATCCTTGCCGGATCGGCGCGGGTGTTGTCCAGCGCCCAGTCGATCAGGGCACTGACATCCTCGACCGTGGCAGGCCCGGCGATGTCGATGTTGCCGCCCGATTCCCAGAAGCCCCGCGAGCTGTAGCTGATGACCACGTAGCCTCGCTGCGCCAGCGACTGTGCCACGCCCACGTATTCCACGCTGGGCACCGCCCAGCTGCTGGGCATCACCAGCAGCGGATAGCGGCCACTGCCGGCATCCTGGGGTTCGATGACGAAGGCCCCGAGGGGCGTGCCATCCCAGCTTGGGATGGTGCGATGGGTGGTCTTGACCGTGGCCGCCCAGGCGGTGGGCGCCAGCCCGGTCAGCAGGATCAACAGCAGCAGAACCTTGCGCATCGTCGTCTCTCCCCGTCGGTGGTGGTGCAACGGGTCGGACCGTACCAGTGCGAATGGTGGCTGGCACCTTGCGTCGCAGCATGGCGTAAAGCGCACCTTGCTATGCTTCCCGGCACTGCGGCCCGCCGCAGGCTCCCGTCAAAGCAAGGATGCCCCCGGATGCGCAGGATGCTCTTCGTCGGCACGCTCCTGAGCGTGACCAGTCTGTTCGCCCCTTCAGCAATGGCGGCGGATGACCCCGAATCAACGAACGACTGCAGCGACATTGCGCAGTTGATGTCCAACGACGACTTTGCGGCACTCGACGCGATGGCCGCGCGCCTGCGCAAGGGCGAGCTCAACGCCGCCGGCGAATCCCGGCTGGGACGCTTCTACATCTGCATGTCGCGTGCAATCGGCACGGCACGGCAGGAGGTGGATGCCTGGAACCACTGGTCGGCCTGGGCGGCGCGTTGGGTCCAGCACGCCCCGAAGTCGCCGGCCGCCCATCTGATGGCTGCGCGGATTCCGCTCAACCTGGCCTGGAGCTACCGTGGCGGTGGTTACGCCAATACCGTCAACGCCGAAGACTGGGCCCAGTTCCACGAGTACAACGCGGTGTCGCAGGCCTACCTGCAATCGCATGAGGGCATTGCCGGAGGCGACCCGTTCTGGCACGAGATGAACGTCCTGATCGCGCTGCGCGAAAGCGCGGAGGACGACGACATGCTGGCGATCGTTGATCGCGCAGCGAAGGCCTTCCCCGAGTACGAGCCTCTGCACCTCATTGCGATGCAGCACTTCACGCCGGCCTGGGGCGGCAGCGCGCAGAAAATGGAAGCCTTCGCGCGGCACTCGATGGCCAGTGCCCCGAAGAACAAGCGGGCCATGCGCTACGCACGCCTGTACTGGTCGGCCACTGTGTACTCGGCCGATCACTTCCGAGAGGCGACGCCGGATTGGCCGTTGATGCGCCAGGGCCTGGACGAAATCGCGCAGCGTTACCCGACCGTCGACAACCTTGAGTCGATCACCCGCTTTGCCTGCTGGGCGCGCGACGGCGAGGCCCTGGACCGGTGGAATCGCCTGTACCTGAGCCGCAGCGGTTTCAGCGAGGCGGTCATTGCGGACTCGAGCGCGCAAAGCAGGGCCGCCTGCCTGGCGCCGGACGTTGGGCAAGAGGCTTCTTCGTAGCGCCCGCCGCCGCGGTTCCAGGCCGCGCAGGATGGGCGCTCGGGTATTCGCTTGACGCCTATCGCGCGCTTAGCACGTCTGCATGTCAGCCACCGGCCGAATGAGCTGACACTTCGCCAGTGCTTGCGCCTGGTCACAGCTTCGCCCTGTCGTTATTGACCCAACGGCGACAGCTTGTGACGCTTGCGACACCGCACGGCCTGCGTGGCCCGTCATCGCGGTCCGGTTCCACCGCACGTCGCATCACCCGTATCCGCAACGCCTCCACATGACACAGGCCCGGCCTGGTCGTGGCGGGGTGCTGCGTCCTGAACCCTTTGCTGGAGAATCGCAATGCGCCTTGCAAGCTTCGTCTTTGCCTTCGTCCTCAGCGCTTTTGCCGGTGCTGCCCAGGCCCAGGTGGTCACCCTCAACAAGGGCGGCTTCGTGCTGACCTACGACTGCAGCATCCACAGCGCCACCCGCTACGAGTACACGCTCACCGCCGATACCGGTTCGGCCGCACGGCCGTCCAGCTTCTACAAGGACCCGGACCTGCCGGCCGGCTGCCTGGGCCAGACCAGCACTGCGTCCTATGCCAGCATCAAGTCCGGTTATGACCGTGGCCACCTGGTCACCTCCAACCACATGGATTACGACGCGACCTACATCCGCCGCGCCAACTACATGACCAACATCGTTCCGCAGGTGTCCAGCTTCAACCAGGGCATCTGGGTGAAGGCCGAGAACGTGGCCGAGTGCTACCGCGACATCGCGCCGGTGGATGTCTACGGCGGCGTGGTCTACGGCGATGCCGCCAATGATTACTTCCTGGCCAGCCACGGCATCCCGACGCCGGAGTTCTTCTGGAAGACGATCATCACCCGCGACCCGAACACCGGAACCGCCAAGGCGATCAGCTGGATCATCCCGAATGAAGCGAACCTGGGAAGCCTGGACAACTACCTGGTGACGATTGCCGACCTGGAGGAGCTGCTGGGCGCCAGCTACGTGGCGATCAACGCACCGGCCTCGCTGAAGAACATGCTGCCGGCCACCACCTGGCCGCAGCCGGCCGGGTGTGACCTGGGCTGAGCGACTGGCAGAAGAACGTCACGATGCCTGTACACGCAGGCATCGCGACGCCAGCACCCTGGCAGACAGGAACTGCAGTACGGCGCCGATGAGCACGGCAAAGGCCAGCCCGCGCCCTATCGTCGGTGCCCCAGCGGACAGCATTCGCAGCAGGTACGCCACGCTGGACAGGCTGATCAGCAGGGACGTAGCAAGCAGGACCAGCGACACCACCATCGTGCGCACCATCGATGCGGGTCGCGGCGACGGCGCGCTGGCCCATACGCCCGCAAACGTGGCCAGTGCGCAGGCCACCAGCAGGATCAGGCTGGCAATCTGCAGCTGCGCGGGCCCATCGAAAACCGGCATGACGAACTCGCCAGGCGAGATGGCCGCAGGCAAGTGCAACGCCAGGATCGGGAGCAGGCAGCTGCCGGCCGCCAGCGTCGACGCACCGGCGATGCTGGCACTGATGAGGTGATGGTGCACGCCCTCGGCACGGATGCGCCGCTGCATCAGCAACGCCGGCACCAAGGCCAGCAGCGTAAGGACCAGGGCATGCGCAAGCGCAGCCAGACTGATGGCTGCGACGCTGTAGACTGGGAACGGCAACTGTGCCATCGGAATGCGCATGGCGCGATCCAGCACGACGAGCAGCCCGAAAAAGGCGATCGAAGCGATCACCGGGTGGCGGATCCGCAGCGCACCGCGGCGCCCGAACAGCAGCATCGACACCAGTACCGCTGCCCCGGCAAACAGGCTCAGGCGAAAACCGAGCTCAGCCACCGCGTTGCCGATTTCACGTGAGGCCTCGGGCGGCCCCAGACGATACCCGAATGCGATCAGGCGGATGGCTACGGGCAGGTACAGGCAGAGCACGTAGAGCTTGGCGGCCATCGCGAACTGGATGGGGTAAGCACCGAAGAATGATCGCAATCGGTTCAAGGCATATTCCCGTGCAGGCGCTGGGCGGGGTGGCCCCGGCAGTCTAGCGTTGCTGTGGCCAGCGTGCCCTGCCCGCCCTGCTGTGGGAAAATGGCGGGCACGTCGCCCCTTTGGCTGTTCCCGGAGTTGTAGATGTCCCGTTTCCCCTTTGCTGCCGTGCTGTTCGACTGCGACGGCGTCCTGGTCGATTCCGAGCCGCTGGTGGCCCGCGTGCTCTCGGAAATGCTGACCGAGCGCGGCTGGGCGCTGACCCCGGCGCAGGCTGGCGAGGTCTTCCTGGGACAATCCGTGGCCCATCTGGCCGGACTGATCGCAGAGCGCACCGGCAAGCCGTTCACCGAGGAATGGCTGGAGGAATTCCGGCAGCAGCGCAACCGTGCGCTGGAGCAGGACCTTGAGGCGATCCGGGGGGCACCCGAGGCGGTGCGTGCGATCGCCGCGGCCACCGGCGGCCGCATTGCCTGCGCCTCCGGTGCCGACCTGTTCAAGGTGAAGCTGCAGCTGGGCAAGGTCGGCATCCTCGATGCCTTCGGCGGCCACGTCTTCAGTGGCCAGGACATGGCGCGCACCAAACCCCACCCGGATGTATATCTGGCCGCTGCCGCTGCGCTGGGTGTGGACCCGACGCGCTGCGCGGTGATCGAAGACACGGTAACCGGCGCGACCGCCGGCGTCGCAGCGGGTGCGACCGTGTTTGGTTTCAGCGAGGGTGGCCCGCACCACAGCACGCCGGAAGCCCTGCGTGCGGCGGGTGCGAAGGTGATCTTCCAGCGCATGGAAGATCTGCCGGACCTGCTCGCCAGCTACGCCGCCAGCGCGGTCGCCTGACGCTGCCTCAGCCCGCAGCGCCCAGTGCGGCGTTGCGGCGTTTCCCGGCGTAGTGCAGCACGAACAGGTACAGGCCGGTGAACAGCTGCAGGAACAATGGCGGCAACGGCGAATAGGTGATCCACGCTGCAGGCTCGCCCTGCCCCAGCCCGCGCGCGGCGAAGTTGGCGATCACGGCCAGGGTGAAGACGATCGAGGTCCAGCGATGCACGGGCCGCGCCCAGCCGCCCCGGCTCATTGACGGCGCCTGGCTTCGGAGCGGGCTTCGATCATCTTCCAGCCGTTGCCCGAAGGGTCACGGAATCCGGCATCGATGGCGCCGTAGCGTTCGATCGGCTCCTGGGTGAACTCCACGCCCTGCGCCAGCCATTGCGCGTACCGGGCCTGGCAGTCATCCACGGCCAGCACCAGGGGCGGCATCGCGCCCTTGGCCACCAGCTGCTGCAGCGCCTGTGCGGTGGCCGTGTCGTGGGTGGGCGGACCGGGCACGAACAGGCCCAGCTGGAAACCGTCCTGGCCGGGGCTGCGCACCGTCAGCCAGCGGTAGCTGCCGTTGCGCACGTCGGTGTGCACTTCGAAGCCGAGCTTGCCGACGTAGAACGCGAGCGCTTCATCCTGGTCGCGCACATACAGGCCGACCGTGTTCACAGTGTTCGTCATGGGACCTCCCTCAGGTGGGGTCCACGTTAGCAACCGCCTGGCGACGGCGCTTCTCCAAAACTGCGATGTTCAGGTCCGGTCGCTGCGCGGCGCGTGCGTGGCATTCCGGCACGCTGGCCGGCGTCGCCTGGCCGGCGCGCTCACGCTCGCGCTCGCGCACATTGCCAGGGCTGTCGCCGGTGATGTCACGAAAGATGCGCCCAAAGGTGCCCAGGCTGCTCCAGCCGGTCTGCGCGGCGATCTCGGTGACCGGCAGGTCGGTATCACGCAACATCGCCACGGCCCGTTCAATGCGGCGGCTGAGCAGGTAGCGGTGTGGCGGCAGCCCGAAGGCCTGCTTGAACGAGCGCGCGAAATGCGCCGGCGACACCGCGCTGACCTCGGCCAGGCGGGTCACCGGCCAGTCTTCGTGACTGGCGTGGTCCATCCGGTCCTTGGCACGCAGCAGGCGTCGCAGCAGTTCGGGGCTCTGGCTCATCTCTCGCGCACGGCAGCTCAAGGGGCGATGAGCGAAGCGTGGGCGGCACGCCGCCCCGCGTCAACCCGGTTCAGCGCTGCGCCGGCAGCTCCAGCCGATGCTTGCGGCACAACCGATACACGGTCACCCGCGAGATCTGCATCTGCCGCGCGCATTCGGAGACGTTGTAGCCGGTCTGGCGCAGGGTCTGCAGCAGTACATCGCGTTCGGCCTGGCCGCGCGCATCATGCAGCATCGCTCCGGGCGGCGCATGCACGGGCCCACCCAGTTCGAGGTCACGCTCGCTGATCAGCTCGCCTTCGGCCATGATCGCTGCCCGCTGCACCCGGTTGAGCAGTTCACGGACGTTGCCGGGCCAGCCGAAGCGTCGCATCGCCTGCAACGCAGCAGGTGCGAAGCCACGTGCGCGCACGCTGTGGCGCAGGCGGAAGCAGCGCAGGAAATGTTCGGCCAGCAGCTGCACATCGGCGCCGCGCTCGCGCAGTGGCGGCATCAGCAGGCGCAGGACGTTGAGGCGATAGTAGAGATCACTGCGGAACCGTCCCTGCGCCACCGCGTGTTCCAGTTCCACGTGGGTAGCCGCCAGTACACGCACATCGGCGCGCAGCGGCTGGCTGCTGCCTACCCGTTCGAAGGTGCCTTCCTGCAGCACGCGCAGCAGGCTGGTCTGCGCCTCGGCCGGCAGGTCGCCGACTTCATCGAGGAACACAGTGCCGCCGTGTGCGGTTTCAAACACGCCGATCTGGCGCTTGTCGGCGCCGGTGAACGAGCCGCGCTCGTGGCCGAACAGCTCCGACTGCACCAGGTTCGCGGGGATGGCACCGCAGTTGATGGCGATGAACGGCTTGCCAGCGCGGCTGGACAGCGCATGCAGCGCGTGTGCCGCCAGCTCCTTGCCGGTGCCGGTTTCGCCGGTGACCAGCACCGGCAGTTCGACCGGCGCGAATTTGTGCAGCACCGTGCGCACCGCGTGCAGCGCGGGACTCTCGCCGATCAAGGTGTTCGGCCCCTTCCCGCTGCACCCCTCATGGGGAGGCGGATCATCCGCGTCGAACTGCTGGCGCATGGCAGCCACCAGATCCTGCAGGCCGAAAGGCAGCGTGAACCGCGAGAGGCAGTGCTGCAGCAAGGGCAGCCACGCCACAGGCGCGGGCCCCGCGCCGGGCGGCAGCACCGCAAGCCACGGCAGATGCGCGTGCTGTTCGATCCATGGCGCCAGCAACTGCAGCGCGGGGGCATCCAGATGGCGAAGATCCAGCACGGCGAGCAGGCGGTCACGCCCGCGCAGCCCGATCGCCATCGCCGGGTCGGGATGGATGCGGCGCACGTACCAGCCTGCAGCCGCCAGCGCGCTGCGTTCGTTCGGCAACGGCTCGCCGAACCAGAGTACGCAACGTGATGTAGAAGCCTCCGGGACCGCCGCCATGCTTCCCCCAGCATCCGGACACCGTCGGCGGACTCTCAGGCAATCACCGGCGTGCCGCCCCCCGCCGGGACCTCTACGGCCACCGCGGCGGCCTTTGATGGGCGATCCTAGCGCTGCGCTAAACGGCGGCGCAATGAGCGCCGCGTCAAGACCGCGCCGGCTGAAGCGGCATCGTTACAGTCCGCGGCGGCCCCTGTAACAGCCCTGCGACAGTCGGGCACCCGCCTTGCCCTGCGGCGCCTGGCGCTGCGGAATCCCGACATTGTTCCCACGCCGCTGTAACAACGCGGCAGCAGCAGCGCACTCCCGCAACCGCCTGCCCTCATGGCGGCCAGGCCTTTCAGGGTTGGCACGGTTGATGCGTGGTTCCGCCGCAGCCATCACCGGAGATCGGCATGGACGGCACCCCCTTCATTCGCAGCCTGTCGGCAACGCTGGCCGTGGCCCTGCTGTCGGTTGGCGCGAGCGCCTCCGCGTCCGGTGCCCGCCAGGGCGTAAAGGCACAACCGGGCGAAATCGTCCTGTTGCGGGATGTCTCCACGCGCCCGGCCTACCGCATGGCGCCGCCCGGCATGGCGCTGATCGCCGACCCGAAACCCCAGCGCGAAATCGCAGCAGCGCTCGGTACGGGTACTCCGGCAGACGGGATGGACGAGCTGAGCGATGAGGACTACGCGGGCATGGGCGCGGGTCATACAGCCGCGGCCGCCACACCCACGGGCACCACCGTCGAACGGGTCACCCAGCAGGCCCTGGGCGGCACACTCGGGCGCAGTGGTGACGGCGTGGTCGGCAACAGTCTCGGCGGCGCCATGAGTGGTCCGCTCGGTGCGGTCGGCAGCAGTACACGCGGCATCGGCGATACCGTGCGCGGCGCCCTCGCCCAGTTCCCGTTGCAGGGCACTGCCCCGGCAGGTGGCAAATGAGGCGGGCGCGATGGCTGCTGTTGATCCTGTCTGCCTCGCCGCTGATCGTGCAGGCCGATGACTACAGCGGCATGCTCGCCTACCTCGACGTTGCCCGCATCGACGGCCATGCACTGGCCGGCGCCAACGGCGCCATCGCGGTGAACCAGGCGGCCGGCGACCTCAACCTGCAGGCCAACCTGCGCGGCATCGCCACGGGCGAACATGCCGGCGTATCGATCGGCCAGCAACAACTACAGGGCGGCAACCGCGTGCTGGGCGCACCGCTGCACGCCACCGCCATCATCGACGGCGCGGCGCTGGCCGGTGCCAGTGGCATCGCATCCATCAACCAGGCCAGCGGCATTGCCAACACGACGCTCAACGTCGTCAGCGCGACGCTGGCCCGACAGGGCATACGCGAAACCGACGATACGGCGCTGGCCGCCGAAGGTTCCGCGTTGGCAGGGGGGCGGGACGACACCGGTCGCGGCGACGCGACGGGCACCCGCAGCGCCGGTGTCACCAGCACCGCGCTGCGGGGATTCGACGGGGTCCTGCAACTCAATCAGATCGCGGGCAGCGGCAACGATACGGCCAATGTGCTGGGCCTTGTCGTGCAGGATCGCCCGTGACAACCACCCAACCGATGCACCACCTGATGAGAGAGAGGGCACCATGAAAGCGACCGTCAAACGGACCATGCTCGCCATGGCGATTGCCACTGCCTCGACCGCCGCTGCGGCCAATGGCTGGGACAACCAGAACGCCAACGCGAACATCAACCACACCCATACCGTCAGCGAAACCCGCAACGATACCCACAACCACACTGACAACGACGTGCGCAACCGTACCGTCAACGTCAATGTGCAGAAGCACAGCACCATCCAGGCCGACGAGCGCAAGGAAAAGAACAACCACGGCGTCGACGTGAACCTGGAGAAGGACCTGCGGCTGGGAACCGACATCCGTTTCTCCGGTGACCCGACCATCACCGGCGACATCGACCTCGACTCCGCTGCCATTGCCGTGATCGACAACCGCCAGTCGATCAGCAACAACGCCACCAGCAACAGCCTGGTCACCAACCGCGCCTCCATCGGCGACAGCGTGGGCGCCGGTGCATCGGGCAACCTCGGCTTCAACGTGGTATCCGGTGACAACAATGCGCAGGACAATGCCGCGTCGCTGTCCGCCGCCGACGCCTCCTTCAGCTTCGGCATGGCCGACGCCGAGGTATTCGTCAACCAGGCCGGCTTCGGCAACGCCACCATGAACTCCGGCGTCACCAATGCCGCAGGCCTGGGTGGCAATGCCTTCGGCGGCGCGTCCGGCAACATCGGCGTCAACATCGCTTCGGGCAACAACAACGAGCAGAAGAACGCACTCGCCGCCTCGGTCGCGACCACCGCGATGGCGCAGTCGAGCATCAGCTCCAACCAGGTCTCCACCGGCAACACGGTCAGCAATGCCGGCTTCGTGCAGTCCTACACCGACACCGTGCAGGTCGGCCTGCATGGCGGCGTCAGCGGCCTGACCTGGGGCTATGGTGCGGGCACCTATCGCGGCACCGGCAACGCCTACCAGATGGCCAATTACTACCTGGATACGTGGAACGGCGAACTGCCGCACCCGGGTGGCAACAGCACCGGCCACATCGACCTGGACAACGAGATCCAGAACGCCACGATGAACCCCAACCGGCCGGGGGTGGGTGGCCTGGGCTTCGATACGCGTGAAAGCGGCACCAGCCAGTTCGTCGAACTGGGCGTGGCCGATCTGTACGCCAGCCTGAGCGGCACGGTCAGCACCACGCGCTGGGTGAACGTCGATGCCACCAATACCTCGGCGTTGTCCGGCAGTGCCTTCTCCGGCGCCTCCGGCAACATTGGCGTGAACGTGGCGGCCGGCACCGGCAACCTGCAGGCCAACAGCCTGGCACTGGCCGTGGCCCAGCCCAGCACCGGCCGCGGCGGTGGCAGCGGCGAGTAAGCGCACCACCCCGGTCGTCCGCCAACGGCCGGGTTCCCGGGAGCCCCTGTTCCTCCTCCCCCTTGGGACAGGGGCTCCCTCCTGCTGCTGGAGCACATGATGATCCGCCGCCACCTCACGATATGCCTGCTGCCCTGCCTGCTGTTGCTGGGCGCCACGCCGGCGCGGGCGGGTGACGTCGGCTTCGCCGGCGTGCTGCCCAATGGCGCACTGCTGCAGCAGAAGGTGGAAAGCATGCAGGAACGGCGCTACCGCAACGTGGTGCGGCAGCACACCGACTACAGCTGCGGGGCCGCAGCACTTGCGACGATCCTGCGCCATGCCTACCACCTGGATACCGACGAGGCGACGGTGATCGAAGGAATGATGGGGGTCTCCGATCCGGCATTGGTGGCCGAGCGCGGTTTCTCGCTGCTCGACATCAAGCGCTACGTGGAGTCGCTGGGCATGCGCGGGCGCGGCTATCGCATCGATGAAACACGCCTGCGCACGCTTCGCGTTCCCGGCCTGGTGCTGATGGACGTGCGTGGCTTCCGCCACTTCGTGGTGCTCAAGCAGGTCCGCCAGGGTGTCGTTGAAGTGGCCGATCCGATCCTGGGCAACCGCAGCCTGGCGATGCCCGAGTTCCTGGCAGCGTGGCCATCACGCGCGGTATTCGTGGTGATCGGCAGTGATTTCGATCGCAACACGGTCCTGCTGCAACCCAGCGAACGGCCCAGTGCCCGCGCGCTCTACGCGCGGCAGGGGCCGATCACCGATGCCGAGCTGGTCGACTTCGGCTTCAGCCACGCCGACCTGTTCTGAAGGAGGTTCCGCCATGTTCCGCCCTTCCCTGCTGATGGTCCTGTTGCTGGTGAGCCCCGCCCTGCCCCTGCAGGTGGCGAACGCCGCCCCCGGCCGCGGCCTGACGGAAATTCCGGATCCCGAACTGAACCTGATGCGGGGCCGCTACACCGTGGGCGGCAATACCGTGGCCTGGTTCGGGGTGACGATGGTCTCGCAGTGGCAGGCCGGCAACGGGACCGTGCTGCAGGGAGCGCTGAGCCTGGGCATGGATTTCCGTGGCGGCGGCAGCCCGAAACTGAGCTTTCAGCCCAGCGTGCACGTGACTGCCGCCGACGCGCCGCTGCCGCAGACACCGGGGCGCCAGATCGACAGCAGCGGCCTGGCCAATGCCAGTGGTCTGGTGCAGAGCGTGCAGGTTGCCGGCGATGGCAACACCGCCCGCAATGCGACCACGCTGGTGGTACGCGATGGCGCGGTACCGCCGCTGCCGGGTGACGGTACGCATTCGCTCAGTACGCAGGGGGCAGGCATGTCGGCCTCGGCAGTGCTGGACGGCAACCAGGCACGCCTGCAGCTGCAGGTGGATGGCCAGGGCGTGGTCCAGCAATGGATACGCAACGGCAGCGTCGGCCAGGGTATCGCCCTGGCCGGTGACGGCCAGATCGCCAGCAACCAGCTGCGGCTGGAGCTGGTGCGCGACACCACGGGCGGCAACCTGCCGTTGAGCCAGAACGTGGCCCAGGCGATTGCGATGAACCGCGGCATGGGGCCGGGCCGGTAGCACCACGGCACGGCGTTGGGGGAAGCGTTCCACAACGCAGGACACGAACATGCACACCTTGATGAGGATCACCCCGTTGGCGCTGGCGGCGCTGGCGGGCGCCGCCTTCGCCGCACCGCCAGCGGCGGCGGACGATGGCGCCGACGTGCAGGCGCTGGCGAACCAGCTGGAGCAGCTGAAATCCAGTTACGCACAGGAGGTGCGGCGGCTGCGCGAACTGGACATGCAGGTGCAGGCGATGCAGGCACGCCTGAGCGGACGGGTGGGCCCGATGGCTGCGGCCCCAGCTGCGGCCGTCGACCATGGCCCGGCACTTCCGGCAGCACCGGGCGGCGAGGGTTATGCCAGCAGCGTCGCCGAGGCGCAGCAGGCAAAGCAGGAGGCGCGGCGCAGCGTGGATGACGTGAAACAGCAGCAATCGGCCCTGTTCTCGCGCCGCTTCACCATGGAGAGCAGCCTTACCTACGCCCGTTACGACCGCAAGCAGCTCACCCTCAATGGCTTCCTGGCGCTGGATGCGATCTTCCTGGGCAACATCGCCATCGAGAACGTCGAATCCGATTCACTCACCTACAACCTGGCTGCCCGCTGGGGTGTCAGCCCGAACCTGACCCTCAACCTGGATGTGCCTTACCTTGCGCGTCGCACGGTCTACCAGAAGGGTGGCGCCGGCGGCGCGGCGGCCGCGATCGCGCAGGAACAAACCAATGGCAACGGCCTGGGCGACATCGGCCTGAGCGCGAACTACCGCTTGTTCGGCGAACGCGGCTGGCGCCCGGAGACGGTGCTCACCGCCGGGGTTACCGCCCCCACCGGGCGCGCACCTTACGGCCTGGACTGGAAGGTGATCGAGCGCGACGACGATGACTACATCCGCTTCGCCGTGCCCAAGGAACAGCCCACCGGCAATGGCGTGTGGCAGGCCAATGTGGGCCTGTCGATGGTCAAGACCGCCGATCCGGCCATCCTGTTCGCCAACATTGGCTATGTGCACTCGTTCCCGCGTGGCTTCAGTGACATCGACAGCAATCCCGATACGGTCAACCCGGGTGACGTGAAGCTGGGCGGCTCGGTCTACTTCGGCGCCGGCGTGGCCTTTGCGTTCAACGAACGCACCAGCCTCAGCCTGTCCTTCAGCGACCGCATCAGCGCCCGCGCGTCCACCCGCTTCCAGGGCGGCAAGTGGATGAAGGTGATCGGCAGCGACGCCAATGCGGCGTCACTGAATCTGGGCGTGACCTATGCGCTCAACCAGCACACGACGCTGGTGACGCTGCTGGGCATCGGGCTGACCCCGGATGCACCGGACTTCACGCTGGCGTTCAAGATCCCTTACATGCTCTGACCTGCCCGATGCGGCGACGACGTGCTCGCGGCACGTCGCCGCCGCGTCGTGGCACCCGCACGCAGGCCCTGAGCGCCCTGCCGGGCAACGCATCTCCTCTGGCGACGACGGCGTTGATCATCAGTTCCGCCGTATTCACGCCGCACCTTCACGGTGATCCGCCCGCATTCTCCGTCGATTCCGCCAATCCGGCGGCGGCGCCATTTCCTACTCTGGCCCCACGGTGAAGCCCAGGCCGCTGCAGGCAACGCACCGTGACACTGGATACCACGCACTTCCACCTTTTCGCAGGAGCAGGACATGGCATTTCCAACCGCGGTAAACGACCAGATCACCGATTCGGTCACCCAGGCCAACACCAAGGTGCTGGGCGACGCGCCCGCCGTGGCGGTGGGCAACCTGTACCAGGCCACCGCGCAGGCGCTGGCCAATGCCGCCCACAACGCCACCAACGCGCAGCAGCAGTCCTACGTGACCGCGCAGTCGGCCACCACCATGGGCGTGGCTACGCTGTACTCGGTCGATACCGCGACCACCGCCGTGGCAAGCAGGGAAATCCTCAGCACCCGCGTTCGCGGCCTGGGTTCCTGATCCGTCGTTCCGTAGCTGACCCGCCAACCCCAAGGAGATCGACATGGCATTCCCGACCGCTGTAAACGACCAGATCACCGATTCGGTCACCCAGGCCAACACCAAGGTGCTGGGCGACGCCCCCGCCGTGGCCATGGGCAATCTGTACCAGGCCACCGCACAGGCACTGGCCAACGCCGCCCACAACGCCACCAATGCGCAGCAGCAGTCCTATGTGACGGCGCAGGCGGCCACCACCATGGGTGTGGCCACGCTGTACTCGATCGACACCGCCACCACCGGCGTGGCCACCAAGCAGATCCTCGGCGCGTGATGCGCCGGCTGGCAAGGAGCTGAGCCATGGCATTTCCCACGGCCGTCAACGACCAGATCACCGACTCGGTCAGCCAGGCCAACCTGCAGGTGCTGGGCGTGGCGCCTGCCACGGCAATGGGCACGCTGTACCAGGCCACCGCGCAGGCGCTGGCCAATGCCGCCCACAACGCGACGCTCGCCCAGCAGCAGATGTATGTCACGGCGCAGGCCGCGACCACGATGGGCGTCGCGCTGCTCTACGCCGTCGATACCGGCGCCACCGGCGCCGCCACCCGGAAGATTCTCGGCTGAATCCATTGAGTGCCGGCAATCTCCGTTCCTGTAGTGCTGTCCACCCTAGGAGCTTCCACCATGGCATTTCCCACCGCCGTCAACAGCCAGATCACCGATTCGGTCTCGCAGGTCAACACCAAGGTGCTTGGTGATGCGCCGGCCATCGCAATGGGCAACCTGTTCGTGGCCACCAGCCAGGCGTTGTCCAACGCCGCGCACAACGCCACCAACAACCAGCAGCAGTCCTACGTGACCATGCAGGCGTCGACCACCCAGGGGGTGTCCACGCTGTATGCGATCGACACCGCCTCCAACGGCGTGGCCACCCGCGAAATCCTGGGTCTGCGCTGACGTGTCGGCCCGGCGTGACGCCAACCACCGCGCCCCCGCTCAGGGCGGCGTCACGCCGGGCCCCTGATCGATGGCCGCATCGCCTGCCACCGGCTACCTGCTGGCTGCAACCAGCACCGGCTCCGGAATGGCGATCGCCCTGGCCCCCTCGTTCGCGATGTCCGCCACTTACCTGGCGATGGCCGACAGCCTCGGCCTGGCAATGCAGAACGCGGTGGCCAACCAGCAACGCGGCCAGGTGACCGCCGGCGCAAGCCTGGCCCAGGTCCTGGCCCTGATCATCCAGAAGGGAGCCGTTCCGTCATGAGCAGTGAGAACACCGTCAACAGCCAGATCGTCGACAGCGTCAGCGCTGCCTCGACCCTGCTGGTGGCCCAGGGGCCGGCGCAGTCCTTCAGCATGCTGGACATGGTGATGCTGGAGACACTGGGCACCGCCATGCACAACGCCGTCGCGCGCCAGCAGGGAGCGGGCATGGTCAGCAACGCAGCGGTCACCGCGACCTGCGCGAAGATGATCAATGCCCCCTGGCCGGTGCCGCCGCCCGCTCCGGAGCCCCCTCCGCCGCCACCGCCGCAGGTCATCCCCCTGCCCGGGCCGGTGCCGGCGCCCCCTTCGCCTGCGGCAGTGATCGCCGCGGCCACCGCAGAAGGAAAGACCGCCATCAGCGTCCTGCAGGCACAGACCCACGGTGCCACTGCCGACGCTGCGGCCGCTACCACCAGCCTGCATGCACTCGAACAGCTTGCAGGCACGGCGGCAGCGCCCGCGCCCGGTTCTGCGCCCGACCTCTCGTCCGGTCCGGATCCGGCCACAGGTCCCGCCCAGGATCCCGCGCCAGACTCCCCTTCCTCCCCCTCCTCCCCGGCCACAGGCGACGCTGACGCCGGGGCCTGACACCGCGCAGGCCGCCAGCAGCCCCACCCGCCCATCAAGGAGCCCGTATGGACCCGAGCAACGTCAACGCCCAGGTCATCGATGTGATCAACCAGGTGCAGACGGCCACCATGTCCGCGACCGTGGTGAAGACCAGTGGGGCCGGCAAGGCCTACCAGTCGGTGGCCCAGTCCGCAGCGATCGCCGTGCAGGATGCTGCCGACGCCCTGCGCAATGTCTCAACCATCGCGACCACCGCGGCCGGCGTGGCCATGGCCCAGTACCTGGCGACGGGAGACGAAAAGTATGCGAGGGTGCTCACGCAGGCGCAGACCATGATGCAGGGGGCCACCGACGACTTCAGCCGCGTCGGCAATGCCGCTGCGAACGTCCTCAAGGATTTTCCGGCCCAGTGAGGCCGCCAGGAGAGCCACGCATGAGCGTTTTCATTGCCGGTCGTTCCATTCCCCAGGCCAACCTGCTGAGTCAATCGTGCCGGCGGGTCCTTCAGTTCATCGACGGTGGCGAGCACTGGTTGAGGTGGGCCATTGAGTCCCATGAGCACCGTTACACCTTCTCCGACGAGGGCACGATGCTGGATGGAGTGCAGCAGGGCCTGCACGGTTCGCGCATGGCATGGTTGCCGCGCACCGGCCTGCAGATCGGCCCAGTCAAGCTGCTCAGCCTCGGCACCAACGATCTCGATGTGCTGCGCCACCTCGAATTTGGCGATGAGACACGCCTGTCGCACAGCGAGGCGCAGGGGGTGCTGGCACGGCACCGGCTGCTCACCAACAGCGAACTCGGCGCCTGCCGCCCCTTCCTGGCCTCGATCGGCGCAGCCGATGCTCCGCTGCTGCAGCAACTGGACTTCCGTGAATCGCTGGCGCTCCACCAGCTCGCCGGTGAGGTGGGAATGTCCACCGCGGCGGGTGACGATCTGGCCGACGCCGCGCGCTTCGCCCTGCTGCACGCGCGCCGGCCCATCGAGTTTGCCGATTACTTCCGCTTCTACCAGCGCGTGCGCGCAGGTGGCGGAAGCAGCGAGCAACGGTTGAATCGTGCCACCCGCGCGCTACAGCAGCTGCTGCCGATGCTGTTCGGCTTCCTGGACGGGCCACAGCTGCCACAGCTGCCGTCGCCGGAGCAGGTGCGCGAGGCGATCGCCGCCAGCCTGGCCGCGAACCGGCAGATCGGTTATGCGCGCATCTCCCTGGCCGCGCAGCAGATGGCGTTGGGCTTCGACAACGAACCGGACCTGCTGCTGGATGACCACAGCTTGCGCGAGGCCGTGCAGCGGCAGCTGCGCGACGCGCAGGATTTCCTCAACGAACACCCGGTCTCCCGTGGCCAGCTCGGCCAGGACGGTGCCAGCGTGCAGTTCGCGATCGATGGCTCCAGGGCGCAGGCGCTGATCCAGGTGGAGGACAATGTGATCACCCTGCAGGACTACCGCCGCAGCCGTCGCTACCTGGGCGATGAAGCGCAGGTGGGCTACCAGGCGGATGCGGTGTGAACCCGCCTCCGGCGCCGGGTGGCGATGGCGTGCAGGCAGCGACCGGGGCCCTCGCCTCGGCAGCCGGCGCGGCCGTTGCCGCCGGGCGCATGGCGGCCCGGCAACAGGCCCAGAAGATCCTTGCCGATGCGCAGTCGGCATTGCGCCATATCCTGGGGGAACGCGGCGACGGTGTTCCCCCCTCATCCCCAGCAGGAGCACCGACGATGACCTTCCCGACCCCGCTTCCCGGCAAGCCCACCCCCGCCTATCCGGCGGGCAAGACCCCGATGGAGATCGCCCAGGAACTCGCGGACGCCGCAATGGCCGCCAGTGAAGAGGGCATCCGCGCCGCGATGGAGGCTTCGCAACGCGCGGTCGAGGCCGCCAACGAGGCAGCCCGCCGCGCGGACGAAGCTGCCGAGCAGGCCGTGCAGCGCGCTGCCGAAGCGAACGCGCGGTAACGCCTGCTGTTTCAACCCTGCGCCCCGGGCAGGCCCGCGCCTGCACCGGGGCGTATCGTTTACTGGTCCGGCGTCCGCCGGTAGCTGCGCGGGCTGACCCCCACCGCGCGCCGGAAGCTCTTCTCGAAGTGGCTGAGGTCACCGAAGCCGACCTGCAATGCGACATCGGTAATGCGCAGGCGTTGCCCATCGCGCAGCAGCTGCTTGGCATGCTCGATGCGCAGTTGCTGCAGCAGCAGCTTGAACGTCGTGCCCAGCTCGCTGCGGAACAGGAACCCCAGGTGTGACTGGCTGACATGGGCCTGGCGAGCCAGGTCGCCCAGTGTCAGCGGCTCGGCGGCATGGTCCTTCAGATAGGCCAGCGCACGTTTCAGGCCGTCGTGCAGGCCTTCATGCGCAGCCCGCGGCACGTCCTGCTGCGCGGGCTCGGCAGCGGCGGCCTCCTCGACCCGCGGCGGTACCCGCTGCGCGCGCCCGGCAACACTGGCGACGTGGCCGGCTGCCAGGTCCGGCGCGTGGCGTGCCAGGTCGTCGCGACGGATGCAGCGGCCACCGGTCATCACCGCCAGCCGCACCACCACCCGCTCCATCTCCAGCAGGTTGCCAGGCCAATCATGCGCGCACAGTGCTTCCATCACGTCGTCGCCCAGCACGTGGGGATTGAATCCATGCAGCTCCAGCGAACGCGCCGCCAGCGCACCGATGTCCTCCACCCGTTCGCGCAGCGGTGGAATATCCACGGTAAGGAACTCCAGCCCGGCCAGCAGGGCGCGCGAGAACTGCTTCTCCCTCACCCGTTGTTCCAGGTCCGCGCTGGTCGAAGCGATCACCCGTGCCGGGCCGGCCGCCTGCGCTTCGGCATGGGCCGCAGGCAGCCCACGCATGCGGTGTGACAGCTGGCCCTGCAGCGGCGCCGGCAGTTCGTCGACTTCATGGAAGTACAGCGTTCCGCCCTGCGCGCGCGCGAACCAGTCGCAGGCTTCGCCCTGCGGATGGACGCAGTTCACCTCGACAAACGGGCCCTGCCGGTATGGGCCGCCACTGTGCAGGGCGGCGGCCAGTTCCATTTTCTCGGTACCGAACTCGCCGCGCAGCAGTACCGGCAGCGGGCTTGCCGCCGCGCGTTCGACGAATTCGTCCATCTGCTTCAACGCCTCACCGGCGCCGACCAGCAACAGCGGCCGGCTCAGCACCTGTTCGGCCCAGGCCTTGGCTTCGTAGCGTTTGATCAGGTGCGCGCAACGTTGCGCAAACTGTTCCCCCAACGCCAGCGCACTGCCATCCAGGCGGCCCTCTTCGCCTTCCAGGTGCAGTTCACCCAGCAGCTCGCCACCGTAGCGGATCGGCAGGCGCTGGCTGGCGCCCGTGCTGTCGTCCATTACCGCCAGCGGCGCCGGGTCCGGATGGCCAGCACTGGAACCGCGCAGATGGACACTGCCGCCACGCAACGCGTGGTGTTGCGAGAACTCCTTCACGAACGCGCCCAACAGGTCGGGCAAGGACCGGTGGGGTCGATAGGCGCGCTGCAACATCTCACTGACTTGCCTGTGCATTGAAACTCCCCTTTCGAATGGCAACCCGCTGCCGTTGCAGCGGGTGATCGCGCAATGGGTACCGTGCGGCTTCACTGCGTGATGCTGCGACGCCCCCGCCGCGCCTCGCGCCAGCCACAGCACACGCAGGTGAACGTGCACACTGTCCGCCCCCATGCCCCCAGGGGGTTGCCGCCGGTAGGTCGACGATGCGGACGTCGGACGGATCCCGGTTCCTCGAGCGCAGGCAGGCGCATTCGACACCGGGATTATCGAGAGCGAGTTTCAGGAAAATCGTGATGATAATCACGTGAATATCGGAGATTATCTTCCCCCTGCGATGCAGCACGGAAATCCTGACCCGCGTGCGCTGCCCGGAACATGCCCGTTGCCGATCTGCGGCATGATGGACGCCTTGCCACGATCGGGAACCTGCCATGCCATTGGGATTCATCGGCCTGGGCGTGATGGGCACGCCGATGGCGGGGCACCTCGCGCGGGCCGGGCACTCCGTGCTGGGCTGGTCCCGCTCCGGTCGCAACCACGAAGCGGCCTCCCTCGCCGGCGTGCAGCCCATCGCGCAGCGGCAGGACGTGTTCGATGCCTGCAGAACGATCCTGCTCATGCTGGCCAACGATGAGGCCATCGACAGCGTGCTGGACCGGAACACGCCGGCCTTCCCTGCGCGCGTTCAAGACCGTCTGGTGATCAACATGGGCACCAGCTCGGCGGCCTACTCACAGGCACTGGGCGAACAGATCCGCGCGGCAGGCGGGCGTTATGTGGAGGCACCGGTGTCCGGCTCGCGGGTGCAGGCGGAATCGGCGCAGCTGATCATCATGCTGGCCGGCGACGCTGCTGACGTTGCAGAAGCCTCGCAGCTGCTTGCGCCCCTTGGCCGGCGGTGCGTCGCGTGCGGCCAGGTGCCAGCGGCGCTGCGCATGAAACTGGCGGTGAACCTGTACCTGATCACGCTGGTCACCGCACTGGGCGAGGCCGTGCACTTCGCCGAGGTCCACGGCATCACCCTGGAGCGCTTCGCCGAAGTGCTCAACGCCGGGCCGATGGCCAGCGAGGTATCGCGGATCAAGCTGGACAAGATGATCCAGCAGGACTTCGCGGTGCAGGCCTCGATCACCGATGTCCTGAAGAACAGCGGCCTGGTGGCCGCAGCCGCGCGCGAAGCGGGCATGCAGGCGCCCCTGATCGACGCCAGCGATGCCCTGTTCGCACAGGCGCAGCAGATGGGGCTGGGCGGGCTGGACATGGCGGCCGTGCTGCAGGCGATCCGGGGCGGCCCAGCGGCCACGGGCGGGGCCTGATCCGGATTCATCTTCCGGCACTACAGCGGTCCCTGCCCGCTGCTATATTCAGTCCAGCTCGGCAGGCATGGTGCCTGCCCACGAATCACAGGGAGTTGGACATGGGTCTGGTACAGGCGGTGAAGGGTGCGGTCGGTGGTGTGCTGGCCGACCAGTGGAAGGACTTCTACACCGTGCCGACAGGCCTGCCCTCGACGGCGGCCCTGTTCGCAGCGGTGCCGCGCGGCACCAACGCCGGCCGCGGTTCCAACACCAGCGGCTCGTCCAACATCATCACCAATGGCTCGAAGATCATCGTGCCGGAAGGCTACGGCCTGCTGCTGTTCCAGGACGGCGCGATCACCGCGTTCGTCGCCGAACCGGGTGGCTACGAGTGGCGTTCGGACGATCTGAACTCGCAGTCGATCTTCGCCGGTGACGGCCTGGTCAGCACCTTCATCAAGCAGAGCTGGGAACGCTTCAAGTTCGGTGGCCAGCCGGGCTCGCAGCAGGCGGCCTATTTCGTATCGCTGAAGGAGCTGCCGGACAACCGCTTCGGTACCCAGTCGGAAATCTACTGGGACGATGGTTTCCTCAACACCCAGGTGGGTGCGGTCACGCGCGGCTCGTACACGCTGAAGATCGTCGACCCGATCCTGTTCGTGAAGAACTTCGTGCCGGCCAGCTACCTGCAGCCGGGCCAGGTGTTCGACTTCACCGACCTGGACAACGCCGCCGCCAGCCAGCTGTTCAATGAAGTGGTCGGTTCGCTGGCCCCGGCCTTCAGCCTGTATACCAACGACCCGGGCAAGGGCAACCGCATCACCAAGCTGCAGCAGGACTCGCTGGGCTTCGCGCAGAGCTTGTCGGCTGCGGTCGAACAGGGTTACCAGTGGAAATCCGATCGCGGCCTGGCCATCGTCAAGACCGCGATCGTCTCCATCGAGTACGACGCGAATACCCGCGAGCTGCTGAAGACCGTGCAGCGTGCCGATGCCCTGTCGGGTTCGCGCGGCAATTCCAACCTGCAGGCGAGCGTGGCCCAGGGCATCCAGTCGGCCGGCGAGAACGGCGGTGCGGCCGGCCTGGTCGGTGTCGGCATGGCCTCGGGCATGTTCGGTGTCGGTGGCATGCAGCAGCCGGTCGCCCCGGCTGCCGACGATCCGGTGGCCAAGCTGAAGAAGGCCAAGGAAATGCTGGACCTGGGCCTGATCACGCAGGGCGACTATGACGCCCTGAAAGCCAAGGCACTGGGCCTGTAACAGCAGGACGCACAACGAACATGTCCGATCCACGAAACGGCCCACCGCCGCTGCCCGGATCCGCGCCCGCGACGCCGCCGCCCCTGCCGGCGGCGTCGTTGGATGGGCCCGGTTCGCCGCAGGATGTCCCTCCCCTGCCCGGCAGCTTCCCGCTGGACACTTCGAAACTGCCACAGGCCATCCGCGATGAAGTGGAGGCGCCCGATCCTGTGGCCATCGATACCTCGGCCAGCGAGCTGAAGGACGGCCTCAACCGCTGCCCGAAGTGCGGTGCCACCGACATCCGGCCCAAGGCCGGCACCGATATCCTCGTCTGCCTGTACTGCCGTCACGAATGGCACGGTGCACGGGTGGAGGAGGAATTCGGGCTGGGCGAGGCCATCGACCAGCTGCACGGTACGGTCATCGCCTCGGGCGCGCGTGACATCGATGCCGACACCTCGGCGCTGATGACGTTCAAATGCACCGGTTGCGGCGCTGAAGTCACGGTCAACACCGAGAGTACGATGACGGCACGCTGCCATTGGTGCCGCCATGTGTTCGGCGTCAACGAGCAGATCGCCAACGGCGCGGTGCCCGATGCGGTGCTGCCCTTCCATATCAGGAAGGACGACGCGGTCGCGCGCATCCGCCAGTTCGTCGACAAGCGCCGCATGTTCGCGCTGAAGGCGTTCAAGGACCAGTTCACCCCGGAGAACGTGGTGGGCGTGTTCCTGCCCTACATGATTGTCGACAGCAATGTCAGCGCCGCCGTGGCCGGCAAGGGCGAGATCCAGACCCGGCAGTACACGGTGGGCAGCGAGAAGAACAAGCGCACCCTGTACGACGCCGATGTCTACCAGATCGAGCGCCAGGTCGACTTCACCGTCGATGACCTGCCACTGGAATCCTCGGCCGAACGCGGGAATCTCGATACCCGCGCCAACACCAACAACATCATCAACACCATCCTGCCGTTCGATACCAAGAACGCGGTGAAATGGAACGCCTCGTACCTGGCCGGCTTCACCTCTGAAAAGCGCAACCTCGATGTGGAGAAGCTGCGGCCACGGCTGGAGGACCAGCTGCTGTCGATCGCCCGCGCGCAGGTGGAAGGTTCGGTGAAGCGTTACAACCGAGGCGTACGCTGGGAACAGGAGCAGCTTGAGGTGCATGGCACGCGCTGGGTGTCGATGTACCTGCCGGTGTGGCTGTACTCATACCACCAGCCCGGAAAGAACGGCGGCATGCTGCACTACATCGCGGTGAACGGCCGTACCGGCGAAACCATGGGCAGCGTGCCCGTGCAGCAATGGAAGATGCTGCTGGCGGCACTGGCTACCGGCACCGTCATTGAAGCCCTCGCAATAGCCTTCCTGGTGGCATCGACATGAGCGACGACAGTGGCCTCTGGCTGTTGGCGGCAGGTCCGGCCGGCGCAACCGCGCTGTACTGGGCGCTGTACCGCTATTACCGCAACACCGACAAATCGCACTCCTTCGAGCACGAGACCGACATCGAGGCCAAGCCGGTCACCGGCTCGGACCAGCAGGTGGGCAGGGTTACCGGCACCGAGGACAAGCGCATCCGCGGTGACAACGTGTACGAGTACCGGAAACGGGTGGTCAGGGTGAAGCCCGACCAGTAGAGCCAGGCCAAGCCTGGCTGAGGGTAATGCCGGCCGCTGGCCGGCATTCCCTCGGTCTCTGGACGTCAAAGGGGAGCCGGCCAGCGGCCGGCACTACCTGTCAGCCGGCCTGCCCCAGCCGCACCTTCAACTGCTGGATCTCCTGTTCGCTGACCCCGATCGACTTCAGGTACCCCTCCGCGCCACCGTACTGGCTGTGCAAGGCCGCCAGGAACTGCTCCATGTTGTCCGGCGCGGTACCGGCCATGCCCGCCATCTTGCGGCCGATCTCCGGGTTCTGCCTGACCAGCGCCATGATCTGCGCGTTCATCGCGCTGTCCTTCGGCTGGCCTTCCAGGTAGTGCGCGGAGATCGCGTAGTTGTGCACGATCTCGGCCTTCGGCACGCCGGCCAGGTCCAGCAGCAGGCCGGCGATGATGCCGGTGCGGTCCTTGCCGGCCGTGCAATGGAACAGCACCGTGCCGTCCTGCTGCGCGGCAATGCGCTGGAACACCTGCTTGAACTGCGGCTGGCTGTGGCCCAACCACTGCACATAGGCTTCGCCCAGCGAATCCGGGAAGCTGGTCATCAGCTTCTGCAGGTCCATCTTCTCGGTGCCCATCAGCGAAATGCGCTGGTAGTCGAAGCGGTCGTCCCTGGCCAGCAGGTCCGGCGACTGCGCTTCCTCATCGGCGGTGCGCAGGTCGATGTCCAGCTTCACGCCCGCGGCGGCCAGGGCGTCACGGTCGGCATCGGTCAGGCGGCCGAGGTCGGCGGTACGTACGAACGCATCGGCCGGAATCGGGCCGTGGCGGCCCTGCAGGCCGGCGAAGCTGCGCACATTCCAGGCGCCCTGCAGCGGGATCACCCGCTGCGCATCGGCAGCGACGGGCTTCACATTGGCGGCGGCGGCCGCCTTGGTGGCAACGGCCTGCGGTGCGTCGGCGGCAACCGCGGTTGCGGACGACGACAGGCCCAGCATCAGGGCCAGGGCAAGGTTGGCGTGGTGGGTCTTCATGGGGTTCTCCAGTCGAATCAGAAGTTGACGGCCACATCCAGGCCGAAGGTGCGCGGGTCGTTGAAGATGCCGCTCTGGCCCAGCGCCGGGCTGTTGATCTTGTAGAACAGGTGCTGCTCATCCAGCAGGTTGCGCGCCCACAGCGAGAACGACAGGGTGGTGCCGGTGCTGTTCACCGGCACATCCACCAGTGCCACGCGTGCATTCACCACGAACGAGCTGTCGGTGAGCATCTGGTCGTACTCGCTGGTGTAGTAACCATCGGACCAGTTGCCATCCACATGGAATTTCAGTGCCGAGAAGTTGGCAAACGGCACCAGGTAGTCCACCGACAGGCTGCCCGCGTTCTTCGGCGCCAGCAGCGGCTGCACAGTCACCTGCACGCCCGCGCCGAAGGGGTCGGTCGCGGTCTGCGCATCGATCTTCGTGTAGGCGTAGTTGAGGCCGAGGGTGAGGTTGTCCACCGGCATCACGTTGAACTCCAGCTCCGCGCCGCGCGACTTTCCATCGCCCAGTGCATTGGTAGTGACCATGGTGGTGCGGGTTTCACCGCTGTTCGGGTCGAACGGCAGCGAGAAGTCCATCTGCTTGTGCGCGATGGTCGAATCGAATACCGCCAGGTTCAGGCGGGCACGGTTGTCCCAGAACTGCGATTTGAAGCCCAGCTCATAGGCCGTCACCTCTTCCGGACCAAACGCGCTGTAGTTGGTGGAACGCGAATTGGCACCCCCGGCCTTGAAGCCGGTGCTGTACTTGGCATACACCATCGCGTGCTCGCCAAGGTCGTAGGCGATGTTGACCATCGGGTCGAAGCGGCTCCAGCGGTCCTTGAATGCAAGGCTCGTTGCCGCGCCATTGACGATGTACAGGCTGCCCTTCTTGTCATCACGGGTGTAGCGCCCGCCGGCGGTCAGGTGCAGGCGCTGCAGTGCCTCCGGCGTCCATGTGGCCTGTCCGAACACGCCCAGGCTGTCGGTCCACGCCTTGCTGGCGCGATCGATGCGCACCCGCGAGAGATCCAGTGGATTGGTCGCCGGGTTCACCGTGTAGCTGTTGCCACCCGGCCCCCAGACCAGCATGTTCGGGGTCTGCGCATTGTCGCCGGCAGTCTCGTGATAGTAGAAGGCACCGCCGAGGAACTGCACCTGCGAGGTGTTTCCGATCAGCTGGAATTCCTGGCTGTACTGGTGTTGGTAGACCTGCGCCAGGCTGTAGCGCCCGAACGGCGTGCCGGCACCACCATAGGCCGATATCGCATCGACCAGGCCCATGTCGAACTGGCCCTGGGTCAGTTCGCGGTAGGAACTGATCGACTTCAGTTCCAGGTTCTCGTTCAACACCCACGACAGGTTCAGCAGATGGCCACTGGTGCGGCCGATGTTGTCTTCCTGCGGTCCGCCCAGGATCGCGCTGTCGCGGCGGTCCAGGCTGGCACCGGCCTTCTGCAGCGGGCTGAGGTAGGCGCCGGGCACCAGCACCTGGGTGTGGTACGGCGTGGTGGCGTCGTAGGAGCGGTCGAAGGCGTACAACAGGGAGAAGTCATCGCTCGGCTGCCACAGCGCGCTCAGGCGTGCGCCGCGCTTGTCGTAGCTGTTGAAGTCACGCTCACCGCGCATCGGGTTGTCGGTGGTGCCACCGCGCCGGGCCTGCACGGCATCGATCTTGAAGCTGACATCGCCCACCTTGGGCAGGTCCAGGTGCAGCGCGCTGTTGTAGCCACTGAAGTTGGACACCCCTGCGCTGACGCTGCCACCAAACTCGCCGGTCGGCGCCCTGGTCACGATGCTCACCGCGCCGCCCTCGGTATTGCGGCCGAACAGCGTGCCCTGCGGGCCCTTCAGCACTTCGATGCGCTCCACGTCGTAGAGCATGCTGCCCAGGCCCTGCGCGCGGCCCATGAACACGCCGTCGACGTAGATGCCGACGCCGGCATCGCGCGCCGGCTGGTTGGCGTCGCCGGAGGCACCGATGCCACGGATGCCGATATTCAGTGCAGAACTACGGGTGGCGAACGGCGTGACCCGCAGCGAGGGGATGGAGCCATCGGACAGGCTGCCGAGCGAAATCGCGCTGCGGTCCTTCAGCGCTTCGGCATCGACCACCGACACCGAGATCGGCGTCTCCTGCAGGTTGGTGGCGCGCTTCTGTGCGGTCACCATCACCTGGTCGAGGGCGACCACGGTGCGTGCTGCATCGGCGGACGCGCTGGCGTCGGCACCAGAACTGTCTTCGGCATGGGCCAGCGCCGGCAGAGCGGCGGCGATGGCGAGGGCGAGCAACGGGCGGTGCAGCGTGGCGTGGCGCATCGGACTCATTCGCGGAAGGAGAAGGCCGACGCAGTCTGGGAGGCGGGAATTACAAATGAATGACCGTTCATTCACAGCTTTTGTGACGTACTATCCCGCCTCTGGACGCCCTGACCGCACGCAATGACGCCGAAATCCGCCCTCGCCCCGACCACCGAAGATCCCGCTGCCGCCCATGCCGAGGCCCAGCGCCGGCGCATCCTCGATGCCGCCCAGAAGTGCTTCATCACCCGCGGCTTCCATGCCGGTTCCATCGGCGAAATCGCCGCCGAGGCCGAGATCAGCCAGGGGCTGATGTACCGCTATTTCGCCAACAAGCGCGCCTTGATCCTGGCCCTGATCGAGCGCCAGCTGCGCCACGACCAGGCTTCGATCAGCGCGATGCCGGCGGCATCCGATCTGGTCGACGGGCTGTTGGAGTGCTACCAGCAATGGGCGCGCGGCGAAGTGCTGCCGATCCACGGCAATGCCATCGCCAGCGTGGCGCTGTACGCGGAAATCAACGCCGAAGCACACCGCGACCCGGTGCTGGCGCAGGTGCTGCGCACGCACGACCAACAGACCAGCAACGCGATCCATGCCTGGCTGCGCCAGCGCGACATGGGCCTGGGCAGGCCGGTCGACGAGGAGCGCATCGCCGCGCGCACCCTGCTGCTGCGGCTGCTGGTGGAGGGCCTGGCCATGCGCGCGGTGCGCGACCCGGATCTTCCGCCGGCCCGGGTACGTACCCTGCTGGCCGATGCCATTGGGCGGGTGATGGCCGATTGAGGCGCGCCATCACGCCGTCTCCCGCCCTGCCGGTTCGATACTCGCGCGGTCCCACCTGCCGAGGATCCTGCGATGGCTGCCGCGCTTGCCCGTACCTGCCTGGCCGCGCTGTGCTGCCTGGCCCTGCCTGCCCTGGCCCAGGACGCCTCGCTCGGCTTCGGCCAACAGGCCACCCGCACCGACCAGGCCACACAATCGAGCAGCACCCAGACCCGGAACAGTGGCTCGATGACCACGCAGACCACCACCAGCGGAACCTCGCAGTCCGAGTCTCGCAGCGAAAGCAAAGGCATCGACGTGGGCTTCGGTTTTCACGACAACGACGACTGGGGCCATGACCGTCGGCACGGCGGCCGCGATGTGCGCGACAGCGATCTGGTCGGCAGCTGGACACTGGGCCAGGAGAATGGCAGCAACTGCACCATCGAGCTGAAGAACACGGCGTGGTTCGGCGGCTATAGTGCCTATGTGCCTGCCGGTTGCCCGGATGGCTTCTTCTCCGCCAACCGCTGGGTGCTGTCGGGCAACCAGCTGCTGCTGACCGATACCAGCAACACCGTATTCGGGCGCTTCCGCGCATCCGGAGGCGGGCGTTGGACCGGCTACCGTGAATCGGATGGGGCACGCCTGTATCTCAATCCCAAGGAGCGTTGAAGTGCCCTCTCCACGCAACCCGCTTGGCATCGGCCCCTGGCTGCTGCTGGCTGCACTGCTGCCCGGCGCGCTGGTCAGCGCCGCCACCGTTGCAACGCCGCCGTTGGCACCTGTCGAAGCGCGCATACCGTTCGCACCTGCACCGTTCACCGGCAGTGACGGCGCACGCCATCTTGCCTACGAACTGCACATCAGCAATTTCTATGGCGACACCGGCACGCTGGTTCCGCAGCGGCTGCAGGTGCTCGCCGACACCTCAGACGCACCGCTGTTGAACCTGGATGGCGCGGCGCTGTCCGCGTGGGCTCGCCCCGCCGCTGCCGAGGGCGCGCCGCCGTCCATCGCTGCCGGCAAGCGCCTGGTCCTGTTCCTCTGGCTGACGCTGCCCGCTGATGCACCGATCCCCCTTGTGCTCCGCCACCACATCGATTTCGCCACGGAAAAAGCCGGAATCACCACGCTTGATGGCACCCCGGTCAACGTCGGCACCCAGCCGCTGCCGGTGCTCGGGCCACCGCTGCGCGGCGGCCGCTGGCTGGCCCATGAGGGCCCGGGCGCCGCGCAGTCGCACCATTGGGGAAGCCTGGTGGCGGTGAACGGTGCGCTGACCATCCCGCAGCGGTTCGCGCTCGATCTGGTCGGCGTGGATGCACAGGGCCGTGCGGTGCATGCCGCTCCCGCGCACCTGCAGGACACGCGCCACCAGGATTGGGTGGGCTATGCCGCACCGGTACTGGCCGTGGCCGACGGTGTGGTCCGCGATGTCCGCGACGGCGAGCCGGAGCATCGCCCCCTGACCCCACAGCCCGAGCCAGCCTCGCTGACCAGCCACGGCCTGTTCGGCAATTATGTGGTGCTGGAGATTTCGCCGGGGGTATTCGCCAGCTACGCCCATCTGCGCAAGGGCAGCATCAAGGTGAAGCCCGGCCAGCGCGTGCAGCGCGGCCAGGTGCTGGGAGCGCTCGGCCAGTCGGGCAACTCCGCAGCGCCGCATCTGCATTTCCAGCTGTCCAACGGCGTCCGCTTCGAAGGCTCGGAGGGCATCCCCTACGTCTTCGATCAGTTCCAGTATTTCGGCCCCGAAACCGAGGCGCAGCTGTTCGGCCAGGGAGAGTCTTGGACGGCCCCGCCCGCACAGCTTCGCCAGCAAGAACTGCCACTCAACGATGTTGTGATCGGTTTCTGAAAACCGCCGCACACAGCTGCGTGGGCGGTGCGCGACCCCGATCCGGCAACGCCCGCGATCGGCAATGTGTGAGTCCGATCACAGGGCCGGCCAGGACTCACACCCGCATCACCCTTCCGTGGCGATAGATAACACCTGCTGGTGTAGCGTGACGCCGACGCCAGCCGTTACTGCCCTCGCCCCCAGCCACGCCACGCGCCATGGACGAAGCCGACCGACTGCTTGAAATCGACAGACTCAGCCTGCTCGATACACCGCCCGAGCCGGTGTTCGATGCGATCGTCGCCGCGGCCCGCGCAGCGACCGGCATGACCATGGCGCTGATCTCGGTCGTGGCCGACGAGCGCCAGTGGTTCAAGGCCAACATCGGTCTGGAGGGCGTCAGCGAGACGGCCCGCGAGATCTCGTTCTGCACCCATGCGATCCGCCAGGACGAACTTTTCGAGATTCCCGATGCACGCCAGGACCCTCGTTTTTCCACCAATCCGCTGGTGACCGGCGGCCCGCGCATCCGCCACTACGCCGGCATCTCGCTGGGCTCGGCGCATGGCGCGCGCATCGGAACGCTGTGCCTGCTCGATGCCATGCCGGGCGTGCTGTCGCCATCGCAGCGCGAGCTGATGGTGCACCTGGCCCGGGTCACTACCCAGGTGCTGGAACAGCGCAGCACGCTGCTGGCACAGGTCGGCCAGGCCAAGGCACTGCATCGTGAGCTGAAGCGCAGCGAGGATTTCCTGGAGCGCACCAATCGCGCCGCACGCGTCGGCGGCTGGGAGCTGGACCTGGTCAGCAACGAGGTGCGCTGGACACGCGAGACCAAGCTGATCCACGGCGTGCGTGCCAATTACCAGCCCACGCTGGAAACGGCCCTGTCGTTCTATCGCGAGGACAGCCGGAGCATCATCCGCACGGCCGTGCAGCGCTGCATCGACGAGGGCGCCTCCTGGGAGGTGCAGCTGCCGATGACCACGGCCGACGGGCGCAGCATCTGGACCCGCGTCGTCGGCGGCCGCCAGCAGGTGGATGGCCATCCGCGCCTGGTGGGTGCGATCCAGGACATCACCGAAGAGCGCGCCGCACTGGATGCGCTGGAGGCGAGCGAGACACGCTACCGGCGGCTGTTCCATTACAGCCTGGGCCTGATCTGCACGCATACGCTGGAAGGCGTGCTGACATCGGTGAACCCGGCGGCCGTGCAGTCGCTGGGTTTCGATGAGGGCCAGATGATCGGGCGCAGCCTGTGTGACCTGATGCCACCGGAGAAGCATGCCGCCTTCAAGGCATATCTCGCACGCATCACGGTCAACCACACCGATGCCGGCGTGATCGAACTCATCGCCGCCGATGGCACCCGCCACTTCTGGGCGTATCACAACGTGCTCGACGGCGAGGCCAATCCTCCCTATGTGCTGGGCCATGCGCAGGACGTAACGGCGCTGCGCATGCAGGAACAGCAACTTCGCGAGATGTCGTTCAAGGACCCCCTCACCCAGAGCTACAACCGCCGCTTCCTGCCCCGCCTGGACGAACTGGGCGACCAGGCATGGGCCTGCCTGATGTTCGATCTCGATCATTTCAAGCAGATCAACGACACCCAGGGTCATGCGCGTGGCGACACCGTGCTGGCAGAGTTCGCCGCATTCCTGCGCGCTCCGCTGGGTACCGCGGAACATGTGGTGCGGATGGGCGGCGACGAGTTCATGGTGGTGCTGACCGCGCCGGCGCCGGGCCGGTTGGCCACGCTGGAGCAGTGGTATGTCCAGCAGGCCGGGCGGTCACCCACGCCGTTCTCGCTGGGTGCGACCCACCATGCGCCGGGCGAGTCGGTGGCCGACACCCTCCAGCGTGCCGACAGCCGGCTGTACCGCGAACGCGCACGCGTGCGCACGCATCCGCGGCCGGCATCCTGAGGCTGCCCGTGTAGAGCCGAGCCCATGCTCGGCTTGCTGCGCGCAGCGCGGGTTCATGGTGGACTGAACGGAGAGCAGCCGAGCATGGCTCGGCTCTACAGGTGCGGCAGCGAGCATGGCCCTACTCCGCCGCCACTGCCCGTGTAGAGCCGAGCCCATGCTCGGCTTGCTGCGCGCAGCGCAGGGTTCATGGTGGACCGACCGGAGAGCAGCCGAGCATGGGCTCGGCTCTACAGGTGCGGCAGCGAGCATGGCCCTACTCCGCCGCCACTGCCCGTGTAGAGCCGAGCCCATGCTCGGCTTGCTGCGCGCCGCGCGGGGTTCATGGTGGACCGACCGGAGAGCAGCCGAGCATGGGCTCGGCTCTACAGGTACGACAGCGAGCGTGGCCCTGCTCCGCCGCCACTGCCCGTGTAGAGCCGAGATCCTATGTTCGAGATCAAGCCTGCTGGAAGCAGGCTTGACCCACTTTCAGCATGGTCGGATCGAACTCCCGGCCGCTCTTGAAGACGCCCCAGGCAATCCTGGCCAGCTTTCTGGCCAG